>CAWDAT010000006.1:0-495063 GCA_963800375.1 uncultured Gammaproteobacteria bacterium
GAGTCACGCCTCCCATCATCTTGTCCCACAGCCTCGGGTGCCCGAAGGCGCCCGCGACGATCAGATCGGCGCCCACTTTATGCGCTTCGACCAAGGAGCCGCCCGTGCGCGGAATGCCGATGAAGGTCACGAAGTGAAAGCGAGACTGCAGCTCGTGCAGCGTCCAGGGGGTTGGTCCGTACTCCTTCGCTAAGGATCTCGCCGTTCTGCCGCTGTGCGCCAATGCCACCATCTGCCGTTTAAACTCCGGTGTATACCGGGTACTCTTGGATGCCATCTCGAACACCTCCATTGCTAACCATGAGGTGTCCACTAAAGCCGGGTCAACTCCAGACAGTTCACGGGAGCGGAAAGTTTGCGAGTCGCTCTGGGCTAGCTACTTTCCGGCGCAAAAATGACGTTTTCGAAGTTGCGGCGGAAACGCCGCCCGCGCGCAACGATAGCAAATCGGTCGCGGCCTTACGACCGGCCGGGTATGAAGGGAGCGGGAGTGTAGAAATCAGCGCTCGGCTGAGGGGACGGCGAGCGCGCGGCCGATGTTGATCAGGTTATCGGCGATGACGCCGAAGCCGACCCAGCGTTTCATGCCGTCTTGGCCTTTGTAGCGGCAACGGTTGAGTCCGTGGCGCCGCTTCAAGAGGCTGATGCGGCCTTCACTACCGGTGCGCCATTTTTGGGCGTTGTGGAACCAGCGCTGCTTCTCGAGTTTCTTTCGATCAGAACTCTTGGTTGAGCGGTTCGGAATGGCCACTCGCCGAACGCCCTGTGAATGAGCGCCGGCTTCATTGCGATGGGAGAAGAATGCCGCATCGGCGGTGAGTAGGTGCGGCACCCGACCCAGCAGATCCTCATGCACGGCGAGTCCCGGGAGCAACAGATCGCTGTCATTGGGGCGCTCGTCATAGACTTCGTAGTGGGTGACGATCTGTCGCTCGGCTTCCTGAATCTTCACCATCTTGCCAAACTCGGTCGGCTTGGCGGCTTTGCCTTTGCGAATGATCTCGGTGTGCGGCTCGAACAAACTCACGAGCTTCCCGCTCACATGCGTATTGCCTTTGAAGAGACGCTCGCGGGTCTGATGCATGACTTGCCGCACGAGCGGGATCATCTTCTCCAGATACGCTTGCGCGGCCTCTAGACGGATCTGTTGGATGATCCGATCGGCGCGCTTGATGCCCGTCGCCACCTCGTGGGCAAAGCGTTTGGCTTGCCCGACCACGCGCGCCGTGCTGTGCAGGAGCTTGGCGTAGCACGACTTCAGCCGCTCCTGGCCTTGCGCGATACGGCTACGGCTCGCGCGGCCGATCTCCATCACTCGATAGCGCACGGTACGGCTGCGATCGCGCAGCACCGTCCCGGTGCCGCCCGCGAGCTTCACGATGCGCTGCATCGTGCGGGTCAACACCCGTACGCCGTCGCCCAAGAGCGAGCTGTCGGTCGGATAGTGAATGTCGGTCTCGACCACCGTGGTGTCCATCCGCAGCCGCCGGCCGCGGATAATCCGCCTCTCGCGTGCAATCTCCACCACACGCCGATGGATCTGCTCGATGATCTCCGGGCCTAAAGCCAAGGCGAGCTTACCCAGGGTCTTGGCATCGGGTACTTTCTCGGCGCCCACCCGCGTGAACTGCCGATACACCAAGTTCGCGCGCACTTCGCGCTCGAGCGCCTGGTAACTCCAGTTGCGAATGTGCTTCAGGAGCAACAATCGCAGCACCACGTCCGCTGGCGTACCGGGCCGTCCGCGCGTCCGGCTCCTCGGCCAGCGTCGAGCGAGCGCCTCGTAGACAATCGAAAGCAGTTCCGGGTCGAGCAGTACCTCATCGACTTGGCGCATCCAGTCTTCCCAGAGTGGGCCGACTTCCTCCTGGATGAGGCCCTCGGCGAAGGACAGTTGTGCACGCGACAGCTCGATCACTTGGCGCCACCTGCGCGGCGCGGCCGCTTGCCTCGGGCCAGTTGCTTCTCGCGCTCAAGTGACCGCAACAACTGTGCGCGGTTATCCGCTGAGATCTCAGCGCCGATCTCCTGGAAGCGCCGCCAGGCGCTCTGCGCGTCCTTGATCGCCTCGCTTTGCCCGGCGGGTACATACACCGAATGCACTTTGCCCTCGACGTTGTACCGGAAATAAAGATGTGGTCCATGGCGGCTTGCCGGATCGTGTGCGCAAGCGCAGGACGGATCTCCGCACTGGCGACTCGACTCGGACAGCGAGCCCTGCACCATCGACTGGGCGGCTCCTTCGAGCTCGTGGATGAGCTTATCCTTACTACTCATTATGTCTTAAGGTAGCAAACTCAAAACGCCTTCGTCAAGAGGGCATTCGCGCCGCCGCGCCTGCCTGAGTTCAGGCAGCAAAATCAGGTACGATCATGCAGGAAACGCCCGCTCAGTCGAGAAAATCTCCCGGCAGAGGGGCGTCATTTTTGCGCCGGAAAGTAGCTAGCGCACCCCTACAGGTCCAGGGTGCCTTCGAAGACGGCCACACAATTGCCGCCGATGTAGGTTCCGATCACGGTCCCCTGATTCTTGGGGGTGCGACCCTCGAGCAGACTGGGGCGGCCCATGTCGACGCCCTGATGAATACGCCACTTGAGCTCGGCGCGGTCGCGCGGATCAAGCGTCGCCAGCAGCGCGATGGCCGCGGCGCAGGCGCTGCCGGTGGCCGGATCTTCGATGATCCCGTCCAGCGGCGAGAACGTGCGCGCATGCAGCACCGCCTGGTCCGCCGAGGATTCATCGCGCGCCCGGAAGTAGGCGAAGACCGCGTCCGAGCCGTCGAGTGGCAGCAGCGCGGCGTGCGCCGCGAAATCCGGCTTGGACCGCCGCAGCGCATCCCGGCTCGCGAGTTCGACCGCGAGAAAGGGCAGGCCCACCGAAATGATCTGCGGCGGGTGCGCGTGCACGGCGATATCGGGCGCCTCCAGCGACAGGCAGGCGGCGGCCACCTCCCGCGGCACGATGGTCCGGCGCGACAGAGCCTGCGGCGCACGCAGTTCCGCGCCGACGGTGCGGCCATGTTCGCGCTTCAGCTTCAGCGGCACGACCCCGGCGAGTTCCTCGAACAGAAATATTCCGCCGGCCGACGCAGCGGCTTGCGCGGCAAACGGACTTTCCCGCGCCAGTACGAAAGCCGTCCCGACATTCGGATGTCCGGCGAACGGCACTTCGGTGCGGGGCGTGAAGATTCTCACCTTGGCGGTGTTCGCGGCATCGTCCGGCGGCAGCACGAAGGTGGTCTCTGAATAGCTGAATTCCAGAGCGATGGCCTGCATTTGCGGACTCGTGAGGCCGGCGGCGTCCAATACCACGGCCAGTGGATTGCCGCCGAACATCCGGTCGGTGAACACATCAACGGTGACATAGCGTCGTTTCATTCGGTCTCCGATCGCACTTCGCGTCCCATCAGGGACTGCACCACGGCACGCACCGGTTTTGCCTCATACATGACCCGGTAAACTTCCCGGCAGATGGGCATGTCCACCGAAAGACGCAGGGCCACATCGTGGACGGCGCGTGCCGCAGGCAGTCCCTCGACCACTTGATGAATGCCGTCCTGCGCGTCGCTCACGGACTGACCCCGGCCCAATGCCATGCCGAAGCGGCGATTGCGGGATTGATCGTCGGTGCAGGTGAGCACCAGATCGCCGAGTCCGGCAAGGCCCATGAAGGTGTCGCGCGCCGCGCCGAGCTTGACGCCGAGCCGCATCATCTCCGCGAGGCCGCGGGTGATCAAGGCCACCCGGGTGTTGGCTCCGTATCCCATACCATCGGCGATGCCAGAGCCGATCGCGATCACATTCTTGACGGCGCCGCCGACTTCGACGCCCATGATGTCCGCTTGAGTGTAGGCTCGGAAACTCGGCCCCGTGAGGCGCATTGCCAGCTCTTTGGCGAAGCCTTCGTCCGCGGAGGCGACCGTCATGGCGGTCGGCAGTCCCGCGCCGACTTCCCTCGCAAAGGTGGGACCGGACAGGACCGCTCCCGGCCGGTGACCCAAAACCTCGCGGGCGACCTGGTGCGGCAACATTCCGGTCGCAATCTCGAATCCCTTGGTGGCCCAAGCGATGCGGGTGTCCGCGTTCAAGTGCGGCCGGATGCTGTGCAGGGTCGCGCGAAACGCGTGCGACGGCACGGCGATCAAGACATCGCGCGCACCCGCGAGCGCCTGCTCCAAGTGCTGCGTGACCTGCAAGCCGTCGGGGAATCCGGCGTCGGGCAAATAGCGTTCGTTGTGCCGCGACCGCTGCATCTCGGCGAGCTGCGCGCCGTCCCGCCCCCACAGCCGGGTGGGATGGCCTTCTCGAGCCAGGTGAACGGCGAGGGCCGTGCCCCAGGAACCGGCGCCGACGACAGTCATCGGTTCTGCGCGCCGGTGCTGCATGGTTGCCTTCGGAGGATCCGGCCTAGTTGACCAGACCCTGCTGAGGCGGGGAGTCGGACGCCTGCGCGAACAGGGCCTCGAAGTTCACGAGGGGGAGCAGAAAATTCGGAAAGCCGCCTTTGACGATCAAATCCGAAATGACTTCGCGGGCGTAGGGGAACAGCACGCTGGGACAGAAGCTGCCGACGAGGCGCTTCAAATCGTCCGTGGAGGCGCCGACGATCGAGAACACTCCCGCCTGCTTGACCTCGACCAGGTACAGCGTCGCCTCACCCTGCTTCGCCTCGAGAGTGATGGTCAGCAGCACCTCGCGGACATCCGCAGCGAGCTCCTCGGTCGAGGTATTCATGTTGAGCTGAAATTTTGGCTCCCACGCCTGATTGTTGGGCAGCCGCGGCCCGTTCGGCGATTCGTAGGAAGAATCCTTCAAATAAACGCTTTGCAGGCTCACCTGGACGCCCGCGATGGTCGCTTCCGGTCCCGCAGTCGTGACTTCGTTCATCAAGCCCCCTGAAGTAGTCGATCGAGTTCGCCGCTGCGATCGAGTTCGAAAAGATCGTCGCAGCCGCCGACATGCTTGTCACCGATAAAGATCTGCGGAACCGTGCGTCGATTGCTGCGCGCAATCATTTCCTCGCGGAACTTGAGGTCATCCTCGACATTGATTTCGCTGAAACTCACCTGTTTGCGGGCCAAGAGATCCTTGGTTCGCCGGCAATACGGACACCAGTCCGACAGGTACACGGTCACCGCCGGCTGGGTCATTTGGAGCCCTTGCCTCCAGGCAAAGTCTTCGCCAACGGCAGGTTGTCCCTGACCCAGGCGTTCAAGCCCCCCTGTAGACTGAACACTTTGGTGAAACCGAGCTTCGTCAGGGTGCGTGCGCCGCTCGCGCCGGCGGCGCCGCTGTCGCAATACGTGATCACGGCCTTGTCGCGCCATTTCTTCAAGCTGTCGGCCTGCGAGGGGAGTTCCGCCGCGGGCACGTTGCGCGCATCGCCGATATGCCCCGCGTCATACAGTTCCTTGCCGCGCAGGTCGAGGACCAGGGCGCCTTGGTTCATGAGGCGCACGGCCTGCATGGTGTTCAATGCGGCAAACGCCTGCACGCGCTCGCGAACCTCATAAAAAACCACGGCCACGGCGGCCAACAGGGTCGCGCTTGCTAAATAGAGGTGATTGCCAATGAACTCGAACAGTCGCTGCATGCGTCGCACATATGGATTTTTCGGCCGCCAAGTATAGCAGCGGGCATAAGGCTTGTATGCTTAGCCCAAGAATGAGCCTCACCCGCAATCGCCGCCTCCGGCACTCCTGCGCAGCCATCGTGGCGGCCGCCCTTTGCTGCGCGGGAGCCGCGGCCGCCGCGCCCGAGTCCGCCGATTCCGCGCAGGCCAAAGCCAAACTCAGCATGGTGCGCGCGCGCATCGCCGCGCTGACGGTGCGCCTCGGCGACGAACTGAAGCAACGCGACGCACTGAGCGCGCGTCTGCGGGAGACCGAACTCGTCATCACCGCGCAGCGTCAGCGGCTGGATGCGCTGCGCGCCGAACAGGCCGCGGTGGAGCGCCACCGGGCCGAATTGCGCAGCGAACAGGCGCGCGATCAGGACGCGCTGCTGGCGCAACGCGCCGCCTTGGGCCAGCAAGTGCGCGCCGCGTATATGATAGGGCGGCAGGAACAGCTCAAGCTGTTGTTGAACCAGAGCAACCCGGCCGGCCTCGGCCGCACGCTCACCTACTACGGATATTTCGCGAAGGAGCGCAGCGAGAAGATCGACCTCATCCAGGGGCAGGTGAGCCGCCTCGAGCAATTGGTCGCGGACATCGACGAGCAAAGCGCGCGGCTGGCCACTCTCGAAAGCGACGCGGCACGCGAAATGGCCGGCCTGCAGCGTGCCCGTACGACGCGCGCCGACACGCTGGCGGCGCTCACCAAGCAAGTGGCCAGCGGCAATCAGGAACTCGCCAAGCTGCGCCGCGAGGAGCAGGCAGTCGAGTCCCTGGTCGCGGATCTGTCGCGGGTGCTGCAGGATTTTCCCATCGATTCGACGCAGAGTTTCGAACACATGCGCGGCAAACTGCCGTGGCCGGTGCCGGGCCGGGTGACGGCGCGCTATCAAGAGCAGCACGCCAATTCCGCTCCCGGCATGCGCTGGAACGGCGAAATGATCGAAGCGGCGCGCGGCTCAAAAGTGCGCTCGCCCTACTTCGGCCGCGTGGTGTATGCCGACTGGCTGCAGGGGCTCGGACTGCTGCTCATCATCGGCCACAGCGGCGGCTACATGACCTTGTACGGTCATGCAGAAGTGCTCTATAAATCGGTCGGAGATTGGGTGGCGCCGGGCGATGTCATCGCGGCCTTGAGCGATGCCGCCGGCGCCGAGCCACAGCTGTACTTCGAAATTCGCGAAGGCCGCAAGACGGTGGACCCCGCGGCGTGGCTGAGGCCGAAGCCTTGAGCGGCCGCCGCCCCGCAACGCGCCCGCGTTATGTCGAATGACGCGCGGCGCCTCGACGGAAGTCGCACGAAGTGCCGAACACGTCCTGGATTCGCCGCGGTCTTTGCCGGATCCTCACCGCCAATGACCCGCTCGACGGAAACTTGGAAGTCGTATGCGCAATTGCTCGCGCGTTTGAGTCCAAGCATCAGCCACGTCGAATTCGCGAGCGCCAACGGCACTTCTGTGTGGTCGAGCGATCCGGCCAACGCCTCGCGGGTGCAATACGCCCTCGCCTTGCTGCAAAGCTCGCATCCTGTCCGCCGCAGCGACATCGATGGCCTGGTCGAAACACAGGACGGCGGCGAATCGCGATTTGGCTTCCGCATCCGCGGCGCGCTCGGCGAAGTGCTGGGCCTCATCGTCATCGCGCTGCCCCATCCCGAGGCACGCCTCGATTTGGCGGCGGTCCACTCATTGATCAAGCCCGCGCTCGATTGTCTGCAAAGCGAACTGTCGGCGCGCGCCGCGATCGGCGAATTGCACGAAGACCTCGAGGACAACAACCGCGAACTCGATCTGTTTCAACGCCTGTCCTCGGCATGCGCCGCGGACGGATTGGAATCCTTAGGCCTGATTCCCACGCTTGCCAACGAACATCTGTCGGGCGTGGTGGCGGCAATCCTCCTGCCGTACCGCAATCTGACCATTTGCCGCGCGCGGGCGGGACAGCCGCAGGGCATCGAAAGCGACGTCCTGGCGCAAATGCATCGACACCTGCTGACGCGCGCGCAGCTGCACGGCTGCACCCTGGTCGCCAATCGCCTTGCGCTCGACGGCTCGAATGCTGCAGTGCCGTACAAGGCGATTTCAACTCCCATCTGCGATGAGGCACGCCGCGTCATGGGCGTGCTGGCGGTGTTTCGCACCGACACCGACGGCGACTTTCAGCTGCGCGACGCCGAGGCGCTGGAACTACTGTCGCGCAAAGCCACACAGATCATCCGCACGAGTTTCGATCCGGTCACCGGGCTGCTGACGGCGGCTGCGTTCAACGCGCAAACGGCCGCCAAGCTGGCCGCGGTACCGCGCGGCGCGGGCTCGCACGGGTTGCTGTATGTGGACATCGATCAGCTGAATCTCGTCAACGAAAATCACGGCATGCACGTCGGCGATGAGATCATTCAGAGCATCGCGCAATTGTTATCGCGCCGCGGCCGCGAGGGCACGCTGATCGCGCGGGTCGGCGGGGACCGGTTCAGCATGTTTCTGCCCGGCTGCGGCATCGAGCCGGCCGCGCGCATTGCCGAGGAGCTGCGGGCCGCCGCCATCCGTTTGAGCTGCGCGCGCGATGACAAGCCGCTGCTCGTGTCCTTGAGCATCGGCGTCGCGAGGCTCTGCGACCGCGATCTTCGCCTGGATCATGCGATGGCGGCGGCGGAACTCGCCTGCCGGACCGCCAAGGAGCGCGGCCGCAACCGGGTCGAGGTGTTCTATGGAAACGAACAAGACAGCGGCAGGGACCCCGCGTCGTCGGGCCTGACCCAGCAGGTGAATGCCGCACTCGCATCCGATTCCATCGAACTGCTGGCGCAACCCATCCTGCCTTTGAGTTCGGCCCCGGCCGATCCGCGCTTCGAAATCCTGCTGCGCATGCGCATGGCCGACGGCACCCGCCTCGGGCTGGAAAAATTGACCGGCGCCGCGGCGGATCAGGATCTCTCGCGCCGCATCGACCGGTGGGTCATCGAGCAGGCCATCGATCGACTTGCCGCCTGCCGCACTCTGCTGCGCCAGCATCCGGCGAAATTCTCCCTGAACCTGTCGGCGGCATCGCTGGCCGACGGGGAGTTCTGGCGAATGCTGGAAGCGCTGGTGCGCAAGAGCCGCATCGAGCCGGGCACCCTGGCGTTTGAATTTCCTGAAGAGGCGGCGAGCGCGCACATCGGCACGCTGGCGCCCTTCATGTGCCGGCTGCGCGAACAGGGAATTTCCTTCGCCCTCGACAACTTCGGCCGCGGGATCGGATCGTTGTCACATTTGAACTCCCTGCCGGTGTCATGCATCAAAATCGACGGCAGCTTCAGCCGAGATCTGCTCGACAATCCCAAGTCGCAATCCATGGTGGTCGCCATCGCCAAGCTCGCCGGCACGCTGGGGATGGAAACCGTGGCCGGGCACGTGGAAACCGACGCCATCCGGGCACGCGCCGCACAATTGGGCGTGGACTACGGCCAGGGCTTTTTCATCGGCAAACCGCTGGCCCTGGACGATGTCATCCACGACCTGCCGCTGTATTCATGTTTTGCCACATCCACAGGCCTTTTCGATTCCTCCTTAGGGAAAGCCGCGGCGCTCGGCGTCTAGCGGCGAAACGTCGCCGCACGTATGCTGCGGCCTGATGAGCAAGAAATCTCGCGCGATGTGGTGGTTGGGCATCGGAATGTCCGTGGGCGTTTCGCTGGGCCTGGCGGGCGGCGTTCTCGCCGACAAAGCGGCGCCCAAGGACGAACTGCCGTGGCAAGACGCCCGTACCCTGGCGGAGGTGCTGGAACGGGTGAAGCATGACTACGTGAATCCGGTGGACGATCATCAGCTGCTGCAGGCAGCGATTCGCGGCATGGTTTCCTCGCTGGACCCCTATTCGGCCTACCTCGACGGGGACGAGTACGATGAGGTCAAGATCTCGAGCTCGGGACAATATTCCGGGGTCGGCATCGAGGTGTCGATGGAGGACGAAGAGGTGGTCGTGGTATCACCCTTCGAGGGCTCGCCTGCGGCCCTGGCGGGCATCCGATCCGGCGACGTCATCGCCAGCATCGACGGCATTCCGGTAAACACCAACACCCTGGCGGACACGATCGGACGCATGCGCGGCAAGGAAGGCACGACGGTCAAGATAGGCGTCTTGCGCGAAGGCAGCGCCGAGCCGGTGCAATTCACGCTGAAGCGCTCGCGGGTCGAACTGCGCAGCGTCAAGCCGGAGCTGCTCGAACCCGGCATCGGGTACGTGCGGATTTCGCAGTTCAGCGAAACCACCGGCGATGACTTGGAAGCCGCCCTGAAGGATCTGCGCAAGCGCAACGGCGGAGCGGCCCTCAAGGGTTTGGTGCTCGACCTGCGCAACAATCCGGGCGGAGTGCTCGAGGCGGCGGTTTCGGTGTCCGACATCTTTCTCGACTCCGGCATCATCGTCAGCGCCAAGGGCCGCACGCCGGAGTCCAAATTTCAAATGGACGCGACCCCCGGGGATGCGCTCAACGGCGCGCCCATCGTGGTGTTGGTCAACGGTGGATCAGCCTCGGCCGCCGAAATCGTCGCCGGCGCCCTCAAGGACAACCACCGGGCGAAGCTCATGGGGCGTACCACCTTCGGCAAGGGCTCCGTGCAGACCGTCATTCCGCTGCCCGGCGACCGTGCCGTGAAGCTCACCACTTCGCTCTATTACACGCCGTCCGGAATTTCCATCAACCACCGGGGCATCGCCCCGGACATCGAGCTCCCGCGCGATTCGAAGCCGCCGAGCCCGCCGGTCGCCGCCGACGCACCGCTGCTTCAGCGCGATGCCGACGTGCGGCGGGCGGTGCAGGAATTGAAAGTGCCGACGGTGGGCGGCTTGGGTTCGGTCTCCGCAGCTGCGCGGTTGCAATAAATCGTGCGCAGCACCCGATCCATAGAAATACTTTGTCTGGCACTGGCGGCCCTGGTGCTGGTCTGGTCCCGGGCCCTGGTCACGCAATTGTGGCCGGTACTCGGCCTGGTGAGCGCGTTCGTCCTCGCCATCGTGGCGTTTCGCGCGCGCCGCTTCTTTCCGCGGCGCACCCGGACCCGGCTGGAGATCGAATCCTGGTCCATGGTGCTCTTCATCACCGGAGTGCTGTGGTTCACGGGCAAGAGCGAAAGTCCGCTGTTGAACCTCTATCTGCTGCCCATCATCTTGAGCGCGCTCACGCTTGGACGGCTCGTGACGCTGCTGCAGGTGGCGGTGATCGCCGTCTGTCATCTGCTGCTGGCGGCCGCCACGCCCAGCCTCGACGTCATGTCGCTGGCCTACGCCAGTCTGGCGGTGGGCCAGCTCGCGCCGTTCTTCGTGGTGGCCTATCTGACGACGACGCTGTCGGCGGACATCACCGAAGCGCGGGAACGGATCGAGAATCTGGCGCAAACCGACTCCTTGACGGGCCTCTACAATCTGCGAATGTTCAACGAGGTGTGGCAGCGGGAACACGCGGCCGGCGAAGCCAACCGCGGCGTCTATGCGTTGCTGATGATCGACATCGACAGGCTCAAGGACATCAATGATGCCTTCGGCCACGACGCGGGGAACAGCGCCCTGACTCTGGTGGCGCAGTGTCTGCAGAGAAGCATTCGCAATACCGACTACGCCGCGCGCTTCGGCGGAGATGAATTCGCGGTGCTGCTGCCCGGCGCGTCGCCCGAAGTGGCGGACGCCGTGGTCAAGCGGGTGCGGCACAATGTCTACAAGACCACGCTCGACCTGCGCTCGCGCATGATCCGCTGCAGCGTCAGCATCGGGGTGATCAATTACCCCAAGGATGGGCGGGATATGCGCGAACTCTTGAGCATGGCCGATCGCAACATGTACCGGGACAAAGAACTGCGCCGAGCCCCCGGAAACGAGGCTAATGCCTGAAGTTGTCCAAGCAACGATCTGAATGTGCTGGACTTTCTAGAAATTAATGGCAAAGTTAGCGCTCCATCACGCCGCGGCGTGAAAGACATATGTCACTTTGCCGACTTTAGTTAAGTACCCGCACCTTGAGAGATCGCTAATGGCGTTGAAATTTCGAGAGCCGTCCCTGCTCCTGCGCACGCTGGCCGGCTCATTGTTGACCTTTTTGGCCTTGCACGCCGGCGCAACCACCACCAGCCACGATCCAAAACTCAAGTCGAGTTCGGTGCTCATCATCGACCAGAGCGATTCCTCGGTGCTGTATTCGCGCCATTCCGATGTGGCGATGCCCATCGCCTCCATTACCAAGCTGATGACCGCCCTCGTGGTGCTCGACGCCAAGCAGCCCCTGGATGAGCCGATTGTCATCACAGAAGCCGATCGCGACCTGCCGAAGGCGTCCTTTTCGCGCCTCACCGTCGGGACCGTCCTATCGCGGGGCGATTTGATGCACCTGGCCCTGATGGCCTCCGAAAACCGCGCCGCCCACGCCTTGGGAGGCAACTACCCGGGCGGAATGTCGGCGATGGTTGCCGCCATGAACGTCAAAGCAGCGGCGCTCGGCATGACCAATTCGCATTTCGTCGATCCCACGGGCTTGTCGAGCCAAAACGTGGCAAGCCCCGAGGACCTGTCGAAGCTGGTGATCGCCGCCTCCCACAACGCCACGATTCGCGAGTACTCGACTGACACGCGCTATGCCGTGAAAGTCCACCGACACATGGTCGAATTCCGCAATACCGACAACCTGGTGGCGAATCCGACCTGGAACATCATCGTGCAAAAGACCGGCTACATTGCCGAGGCCGGCAAATGCCTGGTGATGGCGGCGGTCATCGAGGGCCGCTCGGTGGTCATCGTGCTGCTGGATTCCCTGGGTAAGTACACGCGCGTCGCCGATGCCAAGCGCATCAAGACCTGGATGGAAACCGCCGGCAGTCAGCGTCTCCAGGTGTCGATGCGCTAGCCGCGCGGGTTCGTCGCCCGCGGACGCAGCGGTTCCCGTCGATGCAGTCTCCTGCCACCAGATCAGGTGGCGGCCTTAACCCCCTTTCGCCCATGACATCGCTTAATGTAGATCATTGCGGGATTGTCGCCACGGAGGTGATCTATGGGTCTTCGCATCGTCGTCATCGGGTGGCTGCTGTACCTTCTGGCCGGGACGCCGGCGAGCGCTGCGGACCGCACCCTGTCGGTCACCATCTATGCCGATGACCTGGCGCTGGTTCAGGACCGCCGCGACGTCGAGCTCAAGGCCGGGCGGCAACGCCTGGAATTCCAGGACGTTTCGGCGCAAATCCGGCCGGAAACGGTATCGCTGACCGCCGCCGACATCAGCATCGTCGAGCAGAATTTCGACTTCGATCTCCTGACCCCTGCCAAGCTGATGGAAAAGGCGGTCGGTCAGGTCGTCACCATCGTGCGCGTCAATCCGGCCACCGGCGCCGAGACTCGCGAGCAGGCCCAGGTGCTTGCCACCAACGGCGGCGTGGTTCTGAAGATCGGCGAGCACATCGAGGTGCTGCGCGACGACGGCCTGCCGGTTCGCGTCATCTTCGACAAGGTGCCGGACAACCTGCGCGCGCGCCCGACTCTGTCGGTGACCGTCATGGGCGGTCATGCGGGAACCCGCCAGGCCACCTTGAGCTACCTTACGCCCGGTCTCGGCTGGCATGCGGACTACGTGGCGCTGTACAACGAGGCGGACAGCAAAATCGACGTCCAGGGCTGGGTCACCCTGACCAACTCGAGCGGCGCGACCTATGACAATGCACAAACGCTGCTGGTCGCGGGCTCACCCACCCGCATCGACGGCGGCGCGAGGCCGCCGAATTATTATCGCGCCCAACAACAGCGCGCGACCTTGAAGCAACCCGGCACCGAAAGCGGCAACCGCGAACGCCTGGGGGACTACTACCTTTATCCGCTGGCGGAGCGCACCACCATCGCCAATTTACAGACCAAGCAGGTGAGCTTTCTCGACGTTCACGGCGTACCCGCCGAACATGGCTATGAATTCCGCAATCGATGGCTGGGGACTTCGGAGACCCCGCAGAGCGCGCAGACCATCTACAGCTTTTCGACCGGCGCGCGCGCCGGCCTGGGCGATCAGCTGCCGGCGGGGGTACTGCGCTTCTACATGCACGACAAGCACGGCGAGCCGCAGTTCATCGGCGAAAGCCGCATCGACCACACGCCCATGGGGTCGACCTTGTCGCTCGCGACCGGCGACGCCTTCGACGTGAAGGTTCGCGCCGTGGTCGACAAGCGCACGCGCATCAATGCCTTCGATTGGCAGTCCGACATGCGCTACGAATTCAGCAATGCGCTGCCACGCCCGGTCACGGTCAAGCTGCTGCAGGAGGGATTGTGGGGCGATTCGCGCATCACCGCCGAGAGCCAGAAGAGTACCCGGCGCAGCGCCGACACTGCGGAATGGGCGGTGACGGTGCCCGCCAACGGCAAGGCCAGCGTCACGGCCAGCTTCGACACCCGTTACTAGGCGCGGACCCATGCGATGGGCGTCATTGGCCTGGATGTTGGCAGCCATGCCGGCCGTGGCGGCCGATACGTTGGCGTCGAAGCCATCCGATCTGTCGGTGACTGTGTACCGTGCTCCTGACCGCGACGCGGGCTCGATCGATCTCGACCAGCTGCAGGGCTTTGCCTTGATCAGCGAGACCCGCACCGTGCATCTGCCGGCCGGGGTTACCCGGCTGCGGTTCGAAGGCGTCGCCGATGGCATCGAACCCGCCAGCGCCATCCTCACGGGTCTGCCGGACGGCGTCATCGAGAAGAACCGCGAGGGGAAATTGTTCAGTCCGTCGGCGTTGCTCGCCGCGACGGTCGGCAAAACCGTGACGCTGCTGCGAACCCATCGCAAGACCGGCAAGCGGCAGCGGTTGAACGGCAAATTGCTGAGCGACGCACAGGGCGGCGTGGTGTTCGAATCTGCCGAAGGGATCGAAGCGCTGCGCTGCTCGGGGCTGCCGGAAACTTTCAGCTTTTCGAGCGTGACCGATCTCGCCGCGACGCCGACGCTGTCCGTACGGGTGCATAGTCTGCAAGCAATCATCCGGACGGTAACCCTGTCCTATCTGGCGCACAGCTTCGATTGGGCGGCAGAGTACACCGCAACCCTGTCGGCCGACGGCAAGACCATGGACCTGGGAGCCTGGCTGACGCTCGCCAATGGCAACGGCGTGGGATTTCCCGCAGCGCGCACCCAGGTGGTCGCCGGGAGGGTCAACCGCGAGGACGGCGGTGTGGAGCCCCTGGATGCCGGACAACCGATCATCGCGCAATGCTGGCCGCAGGGTTCAACCAGCGACATCCCGGAGTCCTTGCTGTACACCCGCGCGAATGCCGCACGGGATCGGATGTTCATGAAGGCTGCGGCCGCGCCGTCGGCGGCGCTGGAAGAAGCGGCCGTGACCGGTGCGCGGCGCGCGCAGCTGGAGCAATTGGGCGATCTGAAACTCTACCGCGTGCCCGATCGCACCACCGTGGCCAGCCGGCAATCGAAGCAAGTGCGGCTGCTGGACCGGTCGAACATTCCGGTTTCCCGGGTGTATGGCGCCGAGCTCGGCCCCGATTTGGCCGACGGGCCCGATGCAGCGTACTTGCTGCTGCGAACCGTGAACAACAAGGCGAATCATCTCGGACTGCCGCTGCCCTCGGGACGTGTCGCCGCATTTGCCGTTGGAAACGGCGAAAAGCTGTTACTGCGCGAGGCGGACCTGCGCGACTTGGCCGTCGATGAAGAGGTGGAAATCAACGTGGGCGACAGTGCAGATGTCCAGATCACGGCAGAGAAGGAAAAGACCACCATCGATCCGGCACACACCAAATTACTGCCCCTGGTGCCGGGGCTGAAGCTGCGCTCGGTACGAGTCGAAGACGTCAACAAAGTGGTCATCAGCAATGCGCGCCCGGCGCCGATTCCATTCGAACTGCGGCTCACACTGGCCGAAGGCGAGCGCGTCATTCGCGCCGACCATCCGTTGGGTACCAAAAATGGGCGCCCCCTATTTCGGCTGACCGTCCCTGGAAATGGTACCGTGACGGTGCATTATCAGACGCAGAATACCCGCGACACCTTGCAATCGCGGTGATGCCGGCCGGTGCCGCCGGCGGCCTGATCCAGCCGCTCCAACTGCGCCGCCCCGAAGTCTTCGCTCGTCAGTAGCGGGCCGTGACGTGCAGGCCGACATTGCGCGGTTCGCCCAATTGCGTGTACAGCTTGTTGGGAAAATCCGGCGGTTCATCGCCGAAATAAAAGCCGCGCACGGTGTAATCCTTGTTCAGCAGGTTTCGGCCCCAGAGATACACTTCATAGCGGCGGTTCTGCCAGCCCAACTTTGCGTTGACCAGGCCATAGGGCCTGGAACGTGTTTCGTTCGGCGGCAGATCGTAATAGAACGCTCCCATGCCGGTCACATCGAGCCGCGCATACGGCCCTCGAGGATCGCGCCAGGTGGCATTCACCGCCGCCTGCCAGTCCGGGGCATGAGGCAGCGCGCGATCAGGAAGCTCGATGCCGTTTTGCACGAATCCGCGGTACAAGGTTCGCAGCAGCCCCAGCGAGCCGCCCAATTCGAGGTCGGGGGCCGCGGCCCATGCGAGCGTGCTTTCCAAGCCATAGTTGTAGCCGGATTTCGCGTTCCCGGTGTAGAACGTAAACGTATCCGGATTGGTCGGATCCAGCTGATCGCTGGTCAACACCTGTTCGGAACGGCGAATCATGTAGAACACGGACGTGTCGATGCGCAGCCTGCCGCCGTCCAGTTGCGCCTTGTGTCCGGCCTCGAAGTTGACGTCGGACTCAGGATCGAACTGCACCTGGTTTGCCGGCAGTCCGGGACTCAAGTTGAAGCCGCTCGCCTTGTAGCCACGCGAGATAAGGGCATACACATGCTGGCCGTCGGTGATCCGGGTGTCCAGCGAGGCATGAGCGCCCCAGAGGTCGTTCGCCGGACCGAAATCATTTGCGGTGGTCGGGGCGTCGAGGTTGGTGGTGGTGTCGTCATAGCGGCTGGTGCGCCGCTCGCCGCGCACCCCGAGGGACCAGCGCGTCCGGGCACCCCAATCGCCGTCGAGTTGGCCGTACAACGCGCCGCTGCGTGAACGATACTGGCTCGAAATCACGCTCAACGAAGTCGAATCCTGGGTGGCGTCGAACGGGTCCGCGTACACCCCGGCGCTGGTATCGTTCAAGCCCTCGCGCAGCTCAAAGGCATAGACCCCGACCAGCCATGACAGTCCGTGCTCGGGCGCATTCCCGGCTCGCAGCTCCAGGCTGCGGGTGGAGCGGTGACGAATCTGGTACTCGGTGAAATCGTAGGTGTACGGCGCCCAAAGAATCGGGTTGCCCCAGTCGCCGTCGAAGCCGTAGTTGACCGTGGTGTCGGCGTAGGTCGCAATGGCGGTAAGGGTGGCCGCCTCGAGACCAGTATAGGCCGCGCGCGCGGAAATCCCCGTGGAGTACTGCCGGTCGACACTCGGGTGATCTGACTCGGTCGTGCGTGTGTTGTCGATGGACCAGGCGTCGTAGCCGTTGTCGATCTCCACCCGCAAGAGAGTCAGATCGACGCGTAAGTGGTCGTTCGGGTCGTAGCGCCACCGGGCGCGCAAGGTGCGCTCATCGCGGTTGTTGGTGTCGCTGCGGCCGAGGTAAGCGTTGTGATAGAAGCCGTCGCTGGTATAGCGCTGCACCGCCAGCCTGAACGCAGAATCCAGGGCGCTCACCGGGCCCGTGACCACGGCGCCATAGGAGCGCTCGCCATAGTCGCCGGCATCCAACTCCACCCGGCCGCCGAAGGAATCGGCGGGCGCCGCGCTCTTGACCACGATGAGACCGGCGAGCGCGTTGGCGCCGTACAGGGTTCCCTGCGGGCCCCGCAGCACCTCGACGTGGTCAAGGTCGAACAACGTCGCCGCGGTGCCCAGGCCGCTGAAGTCGATGTCGTCGATGAGAAAGCCGACGGAAGGATTGGGAGCGCCCTGGTACTGCTGCAGCTCGCCGATGCCGCGAACCTGGAAATACCGCGGGCGCGAGGTATCGCCGGCCCAATTGAGATTGGGCACCAGCGCGAGCACGTCCTCGAGGTGCTGCTGACCGGCGTCGCGCAGCGTCGCATTGCTCAGCACCGACACGCTTCCCGGCAATTCCTCGGCCGGCATGGGCCTCAGGGCGGCGGTGACGATGATTTCTTCCAGCTGGTCGCCGGCGGGGTCCGTTGCCGCGGCCGCCGAGGCGGCCGCCACAACCAGCAAAAGACCCAAGGCAGAATTCTTACCCATGCTCCCTCCGCCGGTACTAACCGGATCAGGTTCAATGGGTTCGCAGGTGTGCGTGCAACCACGCGGCCAGCGTCTCAGGCCCTAAAGGCCACCCCAGCTAAATTGTGTCGACTCTATCGGTCTCTGCTAGAGCAGGCTCCGAACCGCCCCGAACAGCCCGCCCAAGACCAAAATGATGGAGGGCAGGAAGGTGAGTGTAAACCCCACCTCGCGCTTCGACGGCTCTTTCACATAATTGAAGGCGAACAACTCCCGGCCGACCAGGTAGATCACCCCCAACGCCGCGGCGACGCGGGGGTCGAAATAGTGGCTGAACAGGAACAATCCCGGCAGAAAGACGATCAACTGTTCCAGGGTGTTCTGCTGGACGCGAAAATGGCGCTCAAAAATCTCGTTGCCGGCGACCGCCGGGGCCTTGACGGAATAGCGGCCGCGCGCCCGGCCGACCTTGAATCCAAACACGAGGTACTGCAGAAGTGCGAGCGCAGTCACAATGTCAACATAAGCCATGGATGTTCCTCCCGGGTTGAGGGATTCTAGCACTGCGCCGCCGGCGGCTTTCCGGCAGGCTAGGCCAACCTTTGATATGAGACGAAGTCCGCAATGAGCTCACCCCGTAGATCCACCCGCACCGGTACCCGTGGTTATGCCCACTTGGTCGAGGTTGAGGTGCCCGTCGGCCGGGTTTGGCGCGCGCTCACGGACCCCGGCCTGATCCGCATCTGGTCTGGTCAGGACGCCGAAATCGATCCTCGCCAGGGAGGCGTGTATCGGTTGGGCACAAGCCAAGACAACAGCCGCGAAGCGCACATCGATATCTTCGACGTGAATCGGCGCCTGCGGCTGATTTATCTCAAGGGCAGCGATTGGCCGCCGGGCAACAGTGCCGTGGTGGACGATTTCATCCTGGATGTGCGCAAGGGCGAGGGCAAGACCTCGCTGCGGCTCTTAGGGTCGGGCGTACCGGAGGCCCCCGCCTGGGACAAAAGCTACGTGCGCATCCGCATGGGCTGGGAACGCCTGTTGGCGCGCATCAAAGTGTGTCTCGAAAGTCCGCCGGTTCCCAAGATCGCGAAACCGGTGCCGGTCAAGGATCCGCCGCTGCCGGGTCTGGATTATTGATGTAAAGGTTCGAGGCCTCTTGCTATGCTCGTGCGCGGACAACGCGCCTGCAGGAGACGAGCATGGTCGGGTTTCTGATACGCGCCGCCATCGTGGCGCTGGGTCTGTGGCTTGCGACCGCCTGGGTGAGCGGCGTCTCCATCGATACTCCGGGGACGTTGATTCTGGCGGGAGTGCTGCTGGGGATCGTCAATTCCATCGTGCGGCCCATCGCCATCCTGCTTACCTTGCCGATGACCATCGTCACCCTGGGACTATTTCTGCTGGTGATCAACGCCGGCATGGTGGCCCTGGTGGCGTGGATGCTGCCCGGCATGCACGTGGCGGGCTTCTGGTCCGCATTCTGGACGGCGTTGCTGGTGAGCCTGGTCAGTTTCGTGGGCTCCTGGTTCGTCGGCGGCAAGGGCAAGTTCGAAGTGATCGTCAAACGCCGCTGATTCACTGAGTCTTGGGTTCGGCCAGAGTTTTCGGATCAGTGAGGCTGCCGCCCGGCAGCGTCAATATGCTCACGCCGACGATGATGATCACCATGCCGACCAGTTGAGTCGCGGACAAATGCTCGTGCAAAAATCGCCAGCCGAGAAACGCGGCAATGGCGGGATTCACATAGCCATAGGTGCCGATCAAGGCGGGAGTGCTGTTCAGACTCAGCCAGCCGTAGGCCGTGTACGCCAGGCAGGAACTGAAAAAGGTCAAATAGAACAGTGCCGTCAATCCGGAGGTGTTCGGCGCCCAGTGCGCCACGTCGCCGTGGAGAATGCCGACGGTCAGCAGCATCAATCCGCCCATCAGCATTTGCAGACCCATGAACATGAGCGAGCTCAAGTTCGTGTCGATGCTGCGGTAGTACAGGGTGCCGAGCGACCAGGAGAAGCAGGCGGTCAGCACCCCCGCTTGCGCCAGCAGGCTCTTGGTGCTCAAGGGTTCCTTCGGGATCAACATCAACGCCGCGCCCAAAAAGCCGATGACCATTCCCAACACCGCCCAACGAGTCAGAGGGTGGCCGCGCCGCCCGAACACGCCGAGGCCGGCGATCCAAAAAGCCGACGTGCCATTGAGCAGGGCTGATTGATTGGAGGCGAGATAGCGCATGGCCCAGGTGTTCAAGCCATTGCTGACGAACACCATGAAGAATCCGGCGATGATGACGTGGCGCCACTCGATCCCGTGTTTCGGGTAGGGGCTGCCGTACCAAATTCTGGAGATGAGCGCCAACAGGATGCCCGCCGTCACGAAGCGCACCCCTGAAAACAACGCCGGCGGCAGATTGCTGACCGCGAGCTTGGTGAACAAAAAGCTCGAGCCCCACACCAGATAAATGGTGCCCAAGGCCAGCATCACCTTTGCGGAATGACGTGAGTCGCGCAATCAGCCCTGAGGCTACCTGGCTTGCCGCGGCGTACCGGCGCGGAAAATCCAGTAGCAAACTCCCAGCAGCAGCAAGGCCGCCCACCACTTCCCGCCGGGCAATTCCCTACCCACCGCCAGAAAGTCCGGGTTCTTGCTGATCCAGATGCACATGGCGATGAAAATACCCACCAGCGCCTCGCCCGTGATCAGCCCCGCGGCGAACAGCATGCCGTTTTGTCCGAGTTTTTCAGGATCGCCGCCGGGGCTGCGCCGGTGGTGCCAGCGCGCCACCATTTCCGCCACGATACCGCCGGCGAGAATCGGGGTCGACACATCCAAAGGCAGATAAATGCCCACGGCCACGGCCAGCACCGGCGCGCTCCAGCGTGATTTGCGGCGCTTCAGGTACAGGTCAAACATGATGATCAAGGCGCCGATGGCGGCGCCGATGGCGATCATGCCCACCGGCAGCGTGCCGCCGAACATGCCTTCGGCCACCGACCGGACCAGATTGGCTTGCGGGGCGGGGAGCGCCTTGACCCCGGGATGCGAAGGTTCGCCGATGCCGTACGCAAACAGCAGCACGTTCATGACGGGCGCCATGACGGCCGCGCTCACGATGACGCCCACGCAGAGCATCACCTGCTGGCGCCATGGGGTGGCTCCGACCAGCTGCCCCGCTTTGAGATCCTGCAGATTGTCGCCGGCCACCGCCGCGGCATTGCAAACCACGGCGCCGATGAACACCACCGCCACGGCGCCGACCGCTGATTTACCGCCCACCATCCACATGAGCACCAGCGAGGCGAACAAGATGGTGCAAATGGTGATGCCGGAAACCGGATTGTTCGAGGAGCCCACCAGCCCGGCCATGTAGCCGCTGACTGAGGAAAATAGAAATCCCGCGATGATCATGATCACCGCCATGGCGAGCGCCACCCCCAAGCTGCCGACCACCAGGTAGTACAGGACGAACAGCGGCACCACGAACAGGGCGATGCATACCAGCACCGCGGCCATGGGCAGATCGCGCTCGGTGTGCGGCACATCGGCGGCGCCGCGTGCGCCGACTTTAAGACCGCTGCGTACCGCCGACCACAGGGAATTGCGCAGCGACCACAGCGCCCAGAGCGCGCCGGTCAACATGCAGCCGACGCCGATGTAACGCACCTGGGCCCGCCAGATGGCGAACGCTGCATCTTCCGCATCGAGGCCGATCAACTGGTGCAGCAGCACCGGGTCGTGCTCGAAGAAGAAGCTGTTGTAGAGCGGAATGGCCAGCCACCAGGAGAACAGGCCCCCCGCCGCAATGAGAATGGCGACATTCAGCCCGACGATGTAGCCGACGCCCAGCAGCGCCGGCGAAAATCCGTAGCCGAAAAACGCGATGCCGCGCTCGCCGATGAAGCTCTTGAGCGTGAACGCTTCGGGCAGCGACCGAAATCCGGAGGTGATGAATTTGAACACTCCGCCGACGACGGTTGCGAGTCCGAGCACCTTGGCGCCCACGCCGGGATTCGCGCCCACCTTGAGTACTTCGGCCGCCGCGATGCCTTCCGGGAAACGCAGTTTCTGCTCGATGATCAGGGTGCGGCGCAGCGGCACCGAGAACAGCACGCCGAGCAGGCCGCCCAAGCCGACGATGGCGAGGGTCCACCAATAGTCGAAGCTGTTCCAGTGATGCAGCAGGATGAGGGCCGGCAGGGTGAAGATTGCGCCCGCCGAAATCGACGTTCCCGCGGAAGCGCCGGTGGCGACGATGTTGTTCTCGAGAATATTGGAGCGCCCGAACAGCGGCAGCACCGCCATGGAGATGACCGCGGCCGGAATCGCGGTGGCCACCGTGATGCCGGCGAACAGGCCGACATAGGCATTCGCGGAGGCGAGAATCACGGTGAGGATGATGGAAAGCAGGATGGCCTTGAAGGTGAGCTGCGGCGCCGGAGCCATACGGGTGTTCATTGCACGTCACCCATCAGTCTTTTCACGGGACGGCTCAGGACCAGGAGCACCGCGCCCAAGCCCACGGAGAAATAAACGATGTGCATGTATTGCCCCGGCATTGCCGCCACGTTATTGGCATCGAATTGTCCCGCGATCAGGCCGGCAATCAAATTGCCGAGCGAGAGCGACAGGAACCACATCCCCATGAGCTGTCCGACGAAGCGTTTGGGCGCGAGCTTGGTCACGAAACTCAAGCCCACGGGGCTCAAGCACAGTTCGCCGAAGGTGTGCAGCAGATAGGTCAGGATCAGCCAGGTGGGCAGCACCTTGGAGCCGCCGGCGACGATCGTCGCCGCGGCCGCCATGATCAGAAATCCCGAACCCATCAGGATGACGCCGATGGCGAACTTCGCCGGTGCCGACGGATTCAGATTGCGCTTGGCGAGCGCCACCCACGCCCAGGCAAAGGCCGGCGCGAAGATGATGATGTACGCCGGATTCAGCGACTGGAACCAGCCGGTGGGAACGATGAAGTGCAGCCCTCCGAGGCTGCGGTCCGTATACCGCTCGGCGAACAGATTGAGCGATGAGCCGGCCTGCTCGTAGCCGGACCAGAACAAGGCGCTGCCGCAGAACAGCACCAGGATGACGACGCCGCGGCGCCGCTCATCGCGCGACAGGCCCGCGACGCTGAAGAGGTAGCCGAAGTACAGCACGGTCATGGCGACGATCAACGCGGTCGTGGCCTGCGCCAAGGTCACAGGATCCAGGGCGATCAAACCGACACTGCAGGCGGCCAGGACGGCCGCGAGCAGTCCGGCGCCGATCCACAACGCAAGCCATGGCGGAGTTTTGGCCGTGGATTGCGCGGCCGTGCCCGGCGCCTGCGCCGCGCCCGCTGCCGGCCCATTGAATTTGCCGGCGTTGCCCAGATGGCGCTGAGTGAGATGGTACTGCACCACGCCGAGCGCCATGCACACCGCAGCCGCGGCGAAGCCGGCGCGCGGGCCGTAAAGCGCTATCGCTTCACCCGTGACGAAGGGCCCCAGCGTCGCACCCAGATTGATCCCCATATAAAAGACGGTGAATCCGGCGTCGAGGCGCGCACCGCCCTCCGGATACAGATCCGCGACCATCGCGCTGACATTGGGCTTCAACAACCCCACGCCGAGCACGATCACCACCAGGCCCAGATAGAAGCCGCGGGGGGCGCTGGAGGCCGCCAATAAAGCATTGCCGAGGGTGATGAACAAGCCGCCGATCAGTACGGCGCGGCGCGCCCCGATCAGCCGGTCGGCAATCCAGCCGCCGGGAAGCGCTACCAGATAGGTGCCGGCCGTGTACATGCCGTAAATCGCCGCGGCTGTCCTGTCGTCGATGCCAAAGCCGCCCGCGGACACGGCGGAGACCAGGAACAGGACCAGCACGGCGCGCATGCCGTAGTAGGTGAACCGCTCCCACATTTCCGTGAAGAACAGCGTGGCGAGGCCACGCGGATGTCCGAAAAAAGTCGCGCTCAACTGCTAAGCCCCGGCTTCGCGCTCTGCCTGCTCTGCTTCCTCTTTGGCGCGTGCCGCTATTTTATCTTTGAGTAATAGTCCGGCCATGATGATCCCTATTTCGTACAGCAAGTACATCGGCACCGCCATTGCGCTCTGCGACACCGCGTCGGGCGGCGTCACGAAGGCGGCGAAGATGAATATCCCCAATAACACGAAACCGCGATTCTTCTTCAGGGTCGACAGTCGTACAAAACCCGTCCACACCAATAATACAGTAGCCACCGGCACTTCGAAGGCCAAACCGAAGCACAGCAGCAGGACCATGACGAAGTCGAGATAGCTGCTCATGTCGGTCATCATCTGCACGCCGTGCGGCGTGGTGGCGACGAAAAAGCTCAGCATCACGGGGAAGACCGCGTAGTAGGCAAAGGCGGCGCCCAGATAAAAGAGCAGTACGCTGGAGATCAGCAGCGGCACGGCCAGCTTCTTCTCATGCTTGTACAGTCCCGGCGCGACGAACGCCCACGCTTGATACAGCACGAAAGGAATGGCGAGACCGATCGCCAGCACCAGCGCCAGCTTGAACGGCACGGTGAAGGGTGCCACCACGCTGGTCGCGATGATGGTCGCGCCCGCGGGCAATTTGTGGATCAGAGGATCCGCCACGAACGTGAACAGCTGGTTCATGTAGAGGGCGCAGGGAATGAAGCATATTCCGACCGCCAACATGGCCTTCAGCAGCCGATCGCGCAGCTCCAGCAAATGCGAAATCAGGGTGCCTTCAGCGAGCTCGCCCGATTCACCCGGCTCACTCATGGGGCGGCGGCGGGTTCACCGGATCGGAGGCGTGCATGGCCGCGGCGGTGGTGGCGGAAGCCGCCAGTCCATAGACGGGATGCGGCGCGCTCGCAGGCGGCGGCGTGTCGGCCGGAGGCGGCGCCTCGGCGGCAGGCGGTCCATCCGCGGCCGGCGGCGCGGCCGCGGACGCTGGAGCCGCGGCCGGCGGCGGTGTCGGGGCGGTCGGCGGGGCAATGGTCGGCGTATAGGAAGGATCGAAGGCGGAGCCGTTGCTTGCCGGGGTGAGGCCGGGAGACGTGGTCGTGGCTGCGGAGTTCGGTTTGCTCTGGGCCTTCAGGAGATCTTCGGCGTTGACTTCGCGTTCCAGTTGTTCGCTCAGCTGCCGCGCCATGACGCGGGCACGGCCCACCCAGTTGCCGACCTGGCGGGCAACCTTGGGCAGCCGCTCCGGGCCCAACACGATGAGTGCTATGGCCGAAGTGAGCAGAATCTCCGAGAACCCGACATCAAGCATGCGGCATCAGGCGTTGGTTTTGGGGGGCGCCTTGTCGGCTTCGCGCGCCGTGGCGCCGGTGCCGAAATCTGCGTCCTTGTCCTGCTTGAGCTGCTTGACGCTTTCTTCCGCTTCGCCGTCGTTCATGGCCTGTTTGAAGCCCTTCACGGCTGCGCCCAAGTCCGTACCGATGCTGCGCAACTTCTTGGTGCCGAACACCACCAAGAGGATGAGCAAAATGACTATGAGCATTCTCGTATCGAACATGTCGCTTCTCCGAACCTTTAGGGAACCCTACGTAGCCGCTGATAATACGCCAATGAGATTATGACATTGGACCTCGCGGCATCGATGCGTGTTCGGTCGCATTTGAGATTTAGTGCGCCTAACTCTCGAGCCAGAAAGTCACCGGCCCGTCGTTGGTCAGCGACACCCGCATGTGGGCCCCGAAAACGCCGGTTTCGACGCGCCCGTGCTGCTCGCGGGCCGTCTGCACCAAGTAATCGAACAAACGCCGCCCCTGGTCGGGGGGAGCTGCGGTCGAGAAACCGGGCCGCAGGCCCTTGTGGGTTTCTGCGGCCAGGGTGAATTGCGGCACCAGCAGCAAATCCCCCTGGATTTGGCCGAGGCTCAAATTCATCTTTCCGGCAGGGTCCGCGAAGAGGCGGTACTGAAGCAGCCGGTTGAGCAGCCGCAGCGCGGAGGGCTCATCGTCGCTCGGCCGCACCCCCACCAAGACCAACAACCCGGGGCCTATGCGCGCGACCCGCTTCGCGTCGATGTCAACGGCGGCTTCCACTACGCGCTGCAACAATCCAATCAAGATGCTGCTCCGATCCCTTTTCCGTCAACAAAGCGGGTGAAATAGGCCGATGTCCCCCACGTCAGCGCCGTTTGGCAGCGGATGAGCGTGCGCACAGGGCGCGAAAGCCGGCGGCCACGTAGGGGGCGAGACGCTCGTGAACGCTGTCGAGGTCTGATGACTTGCACAGGCCCCCCGACAGGGTATCGATGCGCCCGGTCTCCGCAAAGGTCAGGGTCAGCGCGCCCGTCAGAAATTGATAGCCCCAATACACTTCACGGGCCGAACAGCCCGGCAGCGCTTCGCGCAGCCCCGCGATGAATTTTTCCACCAGTGGATCGAAATGCTGGGTCATGAGTACCGGCGCCCACTCGGGGGAATTATTGACCTGTGCGACCAGGGCGAAATAGCTCTTCCATCCGGCGCCGCCTCGGGCAGAACGTTCGAGCAAGGGATAGGTGAAGGCATTGACGATGTCCTCCAGCGCCGCAACCCCGGGCAGCGCGGCCCGGCGCACCTCCTCGAGCATGGCCAGCCTTTCGGGATTCAACAGCTCGGCGCGCCGCTGAAACACGGCGGCGAAGAGCTCGCGCTTGCTGCCGAAGTGATAACTGACCAGAGCGACGTCGACTCCCGCTTCCTCGGTAATATCGCGGACTGATACGCCATAGAAACCGTGGCGCGCGAACAAGCGTTCGGCCGCGTCCAGAATCCGCTCCTTGCCGGGCCTCGTCGCGGGTTTCTTGTCGGATTTCTTGCGGCGCACAACGACCATCGGCTTCATTCTCCCGTGTTGGCTCGTGCACTGCAACGCTCGCCGGCCCGGCAGCTCGAGCCTCTTGACTAATCCTCAACGATCGTTGAATACTGACTCAACGATTGTTGAGGATAACTACAAGAACGGTTCGACACCGTTCCATCTTCGGGGGAGACAACATGAGCAATGCAATGACGAATTCTGCCAAGGCGGCCGCCGCCATTCTCGCCGCGGCCTCGCTGCTGACGCCGCCGGCGCACGCTGAAACCGCATCAGCCACCGCCCCGGACGGGCTCGCGGAAATCGTGGTCACGGCGCGGCGCCGCGCGGAAAATCTCCAGGACGTGCCGCTCGCGGTGACCGCGCTCAGCGCCGACACGCTGCAGCAGCAGGCGGTGACGTCGCTCAGCGATCTGAGCGGCTTCGTGCCCAACATGAAGATCTCCAGCGACCGCGCGACCAGCAGCACCATCAATGTGTATATCCGCGGCGTCGGTCAGAGCGATCCCTTGTGGGGCTTCGAGCCCGGCGTCGGAGTGTATATCGACGATGTCTACATGGCGCGGCCGCAGGCGGCGCTGCTCGATGTCTATGACGTCGACCGGCTGGAGATCTTGCGCGGCCCGCAGGGCACTCTCTACGGCAAGAACACCATCGCGGGCGCCATCAAGTACGTGACCCGCGACATCGTGGGTCCCGCCTCAGTCACCGCGTCGGTGACCGGCGGGGACTACGGCGAACGGGACATAAAGCTGTCGGCCTCGACGCCCCTGCTTGCGGATCATGTGTACTTCGGCATCGCCGTGGCCGACCTGCATCATGACGGCTACGGCCACGTAGTGGCCCAGCCCGGCGCCGCGCCGAGCCCCTACAACCACCTCGGCGAAGATGTTTCCAACCGCGACGTGCTGGCCGGACGCGCCAACCTCACGGTGCTTTGGGGCGAGAGTTCCAAGCTAAAACTGGTGGCCGATACCACGCAGGATCATTCCAACGCCTCGGGCGGCGAACGCCTCAACGGCGCTCTCGCGCCCCCGACCGACAACCGCTACGACACGCGCACCGACATGCCGGTGAACCAGGACCGCTTCTTCCGCAACGGGCTGGCCGCGACCTACACACAGGGGGTCGCGCCGGGACTCGATCTCAAACTGGTCGGTGCCTACCGTGAAGGGCACGGCCAACAGTTCATCGATTTTGAGGAATTGGACCAGAATCTGTTCCAGGTGCCGGCGCAATACAGTGAGCGTCAGGCCTCGGGCGAGGGTCAGCTGACCTTCACCAACGACATCGTCAAGGCGGTGGGCGGCGTGTTCTACATGAACAGCACCGCATGCGGCACCTACAACGCATCGGTCGGGGTACTGGCGGCCGCGCTCGATTTGTACCTGACGTCCATCGTCGACGGCTGCGTGCAGACCAAGAGCACCGCCGCGTACGCGGACACCGCATGGAAGCTCACGGACCAGCTGAATCTCGATGCGGGAGTGCGCTGGAACCAGGATCGCAAAACCGCTTCGGTGTACCAGGCGCAGTACGCCAGCATCGGACCCGCGCAACTGCTCGGCAACCAGCAATTCTTCGATCCTTCGAAACCACCGCCCGGATTCTTTCTTTTTCCGACCCCTGCGGCGGGCATCCTGACCGACTACACCAACAGCCGCACCTTCTCCAATGTCTCGCCGCGGCTCGGCTTCGACTACCATTGGACGCCGCAGGTCATGACGTATTTCTCCTACAGCAAGGGGTTCAAGAGCGGCGGCTTCGACATGCGCGGCAACGCCACCGTTTATCCGCAAACCGAAAACGGCTACGACTCGGAGACGGCGGACAATTTCGAGGCCGGCGTCAAATCGACCCTGCTCGGTGACACTCTGCAGCTGAACCTCACGCTGTTCTACGATCCCTACAAGAACGCTCAAATCGGCGTGCAGCAATTCGTCGACACCGGCGGCGTGCCGCAGAACGTGACGGCGGTATTGAACGCCGGCAAGCAGATCAACCAGGGCGCGGAAATCGAGGCGGCCTGGCGGCCGATCAAGGCACTGACTGTTGGACTCAACATCGGTTACTTGGACTCGTACTATCAGGATTTTCTGATCGGCTGCACGGCGCTGACGCCGGGATGCACCGTCAATTCGCCGCCGCAGAACATCGCGGACTTGAATCGCCCCATCAATGCCCCGACCTGGACCGTGGCCACCGACGCCACCTACACCTGGCAGCTGCCGGCGGGCGCCCTGCTGGCGCGCGCCGGATGGGATTGGCGCAGCTTCACCAAGGTCGCCAACACCACCGCCAGTGTCACCGATCAGCCGGCCTACGGCCTCGTCAACGCAGGGCTCGCCTTCACCACCCATGGCGGCGCCTGGCGATTCTCCCTCGACGGCAAGAATCTACTCGACCGCTGGTACCGGGTGGCCGGCTATGATTTCGGCGGCACCGGCACGGGACTGCTCGCCAACGTCAGTCAAATTGGATTCTATGGTCCGCCGCGCACCTACCAGGTCACGGCGCAGTACCACTACTAGGGCGCCTGGTCTCACCAATGACTTGGTTCCAGGCGCCGGGAGTCACGCTGCCCCACCTGGTTGCGCTGCACGGACAATGGCGAGGCGAGCGCACTGCGTTGATCGAGGGGGAGCGGCGGCTCACCTGGGCGCAATTCGAGCGAGAGACCGCGCGCGCGGCGAACGGGCTGAAGAGTCTCGGGCTCGCCCCCGGCGATCGCGTTGCAGTGCTCATGGACAACAGTCTGGAGATGGCCGTGCTGTTGTTCGGGATACTGCGCTACGGCGCGGTCGCGGTTCCGTTGAACGTCTCGATCGCCGACAGTGCGGTGGCGCGCATGATCGAGGATGCGGATGCCCGCGCCATATTTGCGTCAGGGCGGCACTGCCCGCGCATCGATGCCCTGCGCCGGCAATCCGACACCGTCGCCCGCGCCGGGAGAGTGGCGCTGGGCGACGCTGCCGCCGCCGGGTGGATCGATTTCGCTGCCTGGATGAGCGCACAACCGCCCCGCTGGCATGGAGCGGTCGAGCCCTCACAGGAATGCAACATCATTTACAGTTCCGGCACCACCGGTTCACCCAAGGGTATCGTGCATACCCATGCCTGCCGCATGCATTGGGCCGTTGATCTGGCCTTGGCGCTGCGCTACCGCAGCGACTGCGTGACCCTGTGCTCGCTGGGATTGTTTTCGAACATCACCTGGGTCGCCATGCTCTGCACCGTCTTGGTGGGCGGAACGCTCGTCGTGATGCCTGCCTTCGATGCCGAAGCCTGCCTGCAATTGATGGCGCGCGAGCGTGTTTCCCACGGAACTTTCGTGCCGCTGCAATTGCAGCGGATGCTGGCGGCCCAAAGGTCCGGCCAAAACGACCTCGCCAGCCTCGACACGTTCATGTGCTGCGGCTCGCCGCTCGCTGTCGACGTCAAGCGGGAGTTTCCGCGGCGCTTCGGCTGCCGCCTCATCGAGCTGTACGGCCTGACCGAAGGATTGTGCACCCTGCTTGCGCCCGAGGACTTCGAGCGCAAGATCGAATCGGTGGGCAAGCCGTTCCTCGGCACCGACCTGCGCATCATCGGCGAGGACGACCGCGAAGTGCCGCGGGGCGACATGGGCGAGATCGTCGGCTTGAGCGCGCTCGTCATGTCGGGCTATCACGGCAATGATGCCGCCAGCAGCGAGGCGACCTGGGTGGATGAGGAAGGCAGGCGATGGCTGCGCACCGGGGATTTGGGCCGGCTCGACGCCGACGGCTTTCTCTACATCGTCGATCGGAAGAAGGACATGATCCTATCGGGTGCGCAAAACGTCTATCCGGCCGATATCGAAGCCGTGATACGCACTCATCCGCACGTCGCCGACGTGGCGGTCATCGGCGTGCGCAGCCTGCAATGGGGTGAAACTCCGATCGCCGTGGTGGTGCCCGTGCCAAACTTGGAGCTCGAGACGCAAGCACTCATCGAATGGACCAACGCGAGAGTCGGCAAGCAGCAGCGGATCCGCGCCGTCATCTGCCGGTCAATACTGCCGCGCAATGCCAATGGCAAAGTGCTGAAGCGCGAATTGCGCCGGGAGCTCGCCGACCTTGTCTACTAACGACCACGCGGAACACTACTGGCAGAGCCACGATGGCCTGCGCCTGTACTCACGGATCTATCCAGGGCCGAACGGGGACGTCCCTGCCGTGCTGTGCCTGCACGGCCTGACCCGCAACAGCCGCGATTTCGAGGATCTCGCGCCGCACCTGGCCCTGCGCTATCGCGTCATTGTTCCCGACCTGCGCGGCCGCGGCTGCTCGGCGCGCGATCCCAATTTCAGGAACTACCAGCCGGCGATCTACGCCGGGGACGTTGTCGGGCTGCTGGATGCCCTCGCCGTGCAGCGTGTCGCCGTCATCGGCACCTCGCTCGGCGGCATGCTTGCCATGATGCTGGGCTACGGTCAGCCCGCCCGCATCGCCGGCATGGTGTTGAACGATGTCGGGCCCGAGATCGACCCGGCGGGAATCGAGCGCATCAAGCAGTACGCGGGGCGGTTGCCGCCGGCCCGCACGTGGCGCATCGCCGTCGCTCAGACCGTGGCCGTGTACGGCGATGCGTGGCCGGGTCTGCCGCCGCAACGCTGGGAGGCGCTGGCACGGCGCGGCTACCGCGAGGACGCTGCGGGGGTGGTCGAACTCGATGCCGATCCCAATATCGGCGCAGCCCTGCGCGCGGCGCCTGCGGCAGCGCCCGATCTATGGCCGCTGTGGAAGGCGCTGCGCGGCATTCCAACGCTCGCCATTCGCGGCGCCCGCTCGGATATCTTGAGTGCCGCAACCTTCGCCCGCATGAAGCGGGAGAATCCCGAGTTGCAGCAACTCGAAGTGGCCGATCGAGGCCATGTGCCGCTGCTTGATGAACCCGAGTGCGTGAGGGCCGTGGACGCCTTGCTGTCGCAAGTGCTATGAGCCGCACCGGCGCGGGCATGGCGCCTCTCGCCTACCGCTCCTATGTGCTGGTGGTATTGGTCCTGGTCTACACCTTCAACTTCATCGACCGGCAGATCGTCGGCATTCTAGCGGTGCCGATCAAGGCCGAATTGCAGCTGAGCGATTCGCAACTGGGGCTCATGGGCGGCCTCGCATTCGCCTTGTTCTATACCCTCCTCGGGATACCGATTGCGCGTCTCGCCGACCGGGTCAGCCGCACCGGAATCATGACCGCTGCGCTCGCACTGTGGAGCGTGATGACGGCGATCTGCGGATTGACGCAGAATTTCACGCAGCTGTTCATGGCCCGGGTGGGCGTGGGCGTGGGCGAGGCGGGCGGCGTCACACCCGCTTACTCGCTGATATGCGATTACTTCCCGGCCGCGGAGCGGGCGCGCGCCTTGAGCGTGTACTCCTTCGGCATCCCCATCGGCAGCGCCGTCGGCATCGTGCTCGGCGGCTTCATCACCAGCCTCATGAGCTGGCGTGTAGCGTTTCTCATCGTGGGCCTTGCCGGCCTGTTGATCACACCGCTGCTGAAATTCACCGTCCGCGAACCCGAGCGCGGAGCTCTCGACATCCCGCGCGGCGCCGTCGCCAGTGTCGCCGCCGCTCAGAGTCCCTCCCTGTTCACCGTGATCGGCGTGCTCGCGTGCAAGCCGAGCTTCTGGGGACTGTCCTTGGGTGCGGCCTGCGCCTCGATGATGGGATACGGGCTCTTCTTCTGGGCGCCGTCCTTCCTGGTGCGAAGCTTTCACTTGAGCCTGCTGCACGCGTCTCTGCTCTACGGCGCGCTGGTGTTGGTGGGTGGTCTGTCCGGCATCTGGATGGGCGGGGTGTTGGCCGACAGGCATGGTGGCCGGCGGCGCGGAATGTACGCGTTCATCCCCGCCGCCGCCTTCCTCGCAACGCTACCCTTCTATGTCGCCGGCGTGCTGTCGACGACGCTGTGGGTCAGCTTCGCCGTGCTGCTGGTGCCGACGGCGCTCGGGCTGGCGTGGCTCGGCCCGGTGCTCGCCGCGGTCCAGCACCTGGTTCCAGGACATATGCGGGCCACTGCTTCCGCGTTGTTTCTGTTCATCAATAATCTGCTGGGGATTGGACTCGGCACCACACTGATCGGGCTGGTGTCGGATACGATGCGCCTGCGATTCGGCGCGGAATCATTGCGTTACGCCATCCTTGGAGGCACCGGATTTTATCTGATGGCCGCGGCCCTGTTGTTCGTGGCGGGGACGACGTTGAGCAAGGACTGGGTTGGAAGCACCTAAAAGCGGCAAGTTTTATGATCTTTCACCACTTCTTGCCTCGTGAGCGCGCTTTTCGAGCGTACGGGTCCCACTGAACGAGAATTTCTCAAATAGTGGGAATTACGAGACGAATAGTGCGCCGGGCTCACGAGAAGGGGATTGCGAAAGGCTATTTGCGCCACAACGTCGGCGTGAATAGCACCAAAATGGTGAAGACCTCCAGGCGGCCCAGCAGCATGGCCGCCGAACAGACCCAGGTCTGAAAGTCGCTCAGCACCCCGTAGTTGCTTCCCGGCCCCACCAGCCCCAACCCCGGTCCCGCGTTGTTGATGCAGGCCACGATGGAGGACAGAGAGGTCATGAAATCCAACCCGCTGGCGAGCTGCACGAAAATCAGCGTCACGGTGCTCATGAAGTACAAGAACACAAAGGCGAGCACGGCGAATACCACGCGATTGGCGATCACCGTTCCGCCCACTTTGAGCGGACGCACCATGTTCGGATGAACCAGCTGGTTCAATTCGCGATGCGCCTGTTTGGCGAGCACCAGGGTGCGAATCATCTTGATGCCGCCGCCGGTCGATCCGGAGCTTGCGACAATGCAGCTCAAGAACATCATCCACATGGGCGCGAATATCGGCCAGCGCGAATAATCCTGGGTGTGCAAACCACTGTCCGTCGCAATCGACACCAGATTGAAGGTGGCATGGCGCAGCGCGGTGGGGAAGTCGGGGTAGCTGCCCTTGAAGTACAAGAACAGGGAGATGCCGATGCAGCTCGCGGCAAGCGTGCCCAAGATTGCCTTCGCCTCGGCGTCGCGAAAATAGGCCAGCACCCCGCGCTGGCTCCAAGCGAGATAGTGAGTGGCGAAATTCAGGGCCGCCAAGATCTGAAACACCGTCAGCACCATTTCAATGGGCAGCGAATTGAAGTGCCCGATGCTGGCGTCGTAGGTGGAAAAGCCGCCGAGCGCGAGCGCCGAAAATCCATGGCACACCGCGTCGAACCAATTCATCCCGGCAAATCTCAAGCAGCCGATGCAGGCGGCGGTGAGGCCCGCGTACACCGCCCACAGCAGCTTGGCGGTTTGACCGATGCGCGGCGTGAGCTTGCTGTCCTTCATGGGACCCGGCATTTCAGCCCGATAGATCTGCATGCCGCCGACCCCGAGCATGGGGAGGATGGCCACCGCCAGCACGATGATGCCCATGCCGCCCAGCCAGCTCAGCAAGTGCCGCCAGAGATTGATCGAGCGCGGCAGGAATTCCAGTCCCGAGAGCACGGTGCCGCCGGTGGTGGTCAAGCCCGACGCCGCCTCGAAATAGGCGTCGGTGAAATCGATGGGCAGGAAATGCCACAACGGAAATCCGGCCACCGCGGGCAGAGCCACCCAGGTCAGCGCCACCAACATCAGGCCGTCGCGAGTCTTGAGTTCACGCTTGAAACGCCGGGTGGCGAGCCACAGCAGAGCGCCGATCACGAAGGTTGCCAGTGCGGAAATGATGAACGACGGCAGCGCGGGATCGAGCTCCCATACGGCCATGATCAGCGGCGCGAGCATGGTCGCGGCAAACACCATCATGACGAGGGCGAAGACGTGGGCGACCGGCAGTAAAATGTCTTTCACAAGAAGGAAGCTGAGCCTTGGAAGAGTTTCTCGACGGCTTCGATGTGGCGGCGATCCGTGAGGAACAGGATCAAATGATCGTCGGGCTGCACGGTGGTGTCGTGATGCGCGATGATGACGTCCTCGCCGCGGACCACGGCTCCCAAAGTCGTGCCTTCCGGCAGCGAAATATCCTCGATGCGGCGCCCGATGACCTTGGAACTGTCGGCGTCGCCGTGCACCACCACTTCGAGCGCCTCGGCCGCGCCGCGCCGCAGCGAGTGCACGCGCACCACGTCGCCGCGCCGCACGTGCGCCAGCAGCGAGCCGATGGTCACGGTTTGCGGCGATATGGCGACATCGATGGAGCCGCTTTCGATCAACTCCGCATACGAGGGTTTGTTGATCAGCGCCATCACTTTGCGGGCACCGAGGCGCTTCGCCAGCATGGCCGAGAGAATGTTCGCTTCCTCAGAATTGGTCAGTGCCGCGAACACATCCGCGCTGTCGATGTTTTCCTCGAGCAGCAGCTCCTCGTCCGCCGCATCGCCGTGCAGCACGGTGGTGCTCTTCAATTGCTCGGACACCTTGCGGGCCCGCTTGCCGTCGCGTTCGATGAGCTTGACCTGATTCTTGTCCTCCAGCTCGCCCGCCAGACGCACGCCGATATTACCGCCGCCGGCAATGACCACCCGCCGCGCAGGGGCCTCTTCGCGGCGCATCTCCTTCATGACCACGCGAATGTCCTTGCGCGCCGCCAGGAAGAACATCTCGTCGCCGTCTTCGACCACGGTATCGCCCTCGGGCTTGATGCTCTTGCCGGCCCGGTAGATCGCGGCGACCCGGGCGTCGGCCGTGGGAATGTGTTCGCGCAGGGTGCGCAGCGCCTGGCCGACCAAGGGGCCGCCCTGCAGGGCGCGAATGCCCACCAGCCGCACCCGCCCGTCGGCGAAATCCAGCACCTGCAGCGCGCCGGGATAGCGGATGAGGCGCGCAACGTACTCGGTCACCAATTGTTCGGGGCTGATCCACACATCCACCGCCACGGCGTTCTCACCGAACAGCTTGTCCCGCTCGGTGAAATCCGCGGACCGCACACGTGCAATCTTTTTCGGCGTGCGGTACAGCGTCCAGGCGATCTGGCACGCCAGCATGTTGACCTCATCGCTGTTGGTCAGCGCAACGAGAATGTCGGTGGAGGCGATTCCCGCCGCCTCCAAAATCCGCGGACTCGCCGCATTGCCGTTCACCGTGCGAATATCGAGACGATCCTGCAGGTCCCGCAGGATTTCCTCGTTGACGTCGATGACGGTCACATCATTCGCTTCCTCGCGAGAGAGGTGATACGCCGCGGTGCGGCCGACTTGCCCTGCGCCTAAAATGATGATTTTCACAGCGTAAGATTACTCTACACGAACGAGATTGGCGTAAGACAGCATCAGCCACTTCGTGCCCTGTCTCTCGAAATTGACCTGGATTCGGGCGTGCGGTCCGTTGCCCTCGAAATTGAGCACCACCCCGTCGCCGAACTTCGAATGCCGCACCCGGCTGCCCATGCGCATGTTCGGGGCCGGCGATTCTTCCAAGGTGGCGCTGCGCTTGACGAACACCGGCCGGGACACCTGCAGGCGCGGCCGGATTTCCTCGACCAGCTCGGCGGGGAGCTCGCTGATGAAACGGGACGGCTGACCATAGGTGTCCACCCCGTAGAGCCGGCGCTGTTCGGCGTAGGTGATATAGAGCTGGCGCATGGCCCGGGTCATGCCGACGTAGCACAAGCGCCGCTCCTCCTCGAGACCCGCCAAATCGGCGACCGAGCGCTGATGCGGGAACAGGCCGTCTTCCATGCCCGCGAGGAACACCACCGGGAATTCCAGTCCCTTGGCCGAATGCAGGGTCATCATCTGCACGCAGTCGTCATAGGGGTCCGCTTGACCCTCGCCCGATTCCAAGACCGCATGCGCCAGAAAGGACTCGAGCGGCGACAGCTCGGCTTCCGCCTCCGTCTCCGGTGAAAATCCCTGTGCTGCGCTGACCAGTTCCAGCAGGTTCTCGACCCGCCCCTCGCCCCGCTCGCCCTTCTCTTTTTTGAAGTGCTCGATGAGTCCGCTCATCTGAATGACGTGATCGACTTGGTCGCGCAGGTCCATGCCCTGCACCTCGCGCGCCAGCTTGTCGATCAGCGCCATGAAAGCCTGCAAGGCGAGCGCCGCCCGTTGCGGCAGAACACCCTGCACGCTTTGGAGCGCCGCGCTCCAAAGCGAGATTGCATTGCTTCGTGCAAAATCGCGCACCGTGTCCATGGTCTTGGCGCCGACGCCGCGCACCGGCATGTTCACCACCCGCTCGAAGGAGGTGTCGTCCGCCCGGCTGGCGATGAGGCGAAGGTAGGCGAGCGCATCCTTGATTTCCGCGCGCTCAAAGAAGCGCAGTCCTCCATACACCCGATACGGCATGCGGGCATTGAGAAAAGCCTCTTCGAAAACCCGCGACTGCGCATTGGAACGGTACAGCACGGCCGCTTCGCGCCGCGCCCCGCCATGAGCCACCCATTCACGGATCCGATTCACCACGAAATCGGCTTCGTCGCGCTCATTGAACGCCGCGTACAGCTTGACGTGCTCGCCGTCCCCGCCGCTGGTCCACAAGGTCTTGCCGAGCCGGCCGGCGTTGTGGGAGATCAACGCGTTCGCCGCCTTCAAGATGGTGCCGGTGGAGCGATAGTTCTGCTCCAGCTTGTACAGCACCGCCTGCGGGAAATCGCGGCGAAAGTGCTGCAGGTTCTCCACCCGCGCGCCGCGCCAGCGGTAGATGGACTGATCGTCGTCGCCGACCACGAACGGCAGGCCATCCGATCCGGCCAGCAACATCAGCCACTTGTATTGAATGGCATTGGTATCTTGAAATTCATCCACCAGTACATGACGGAATCGCGTGCGGTAGTGCTGCAGCAGCGAAGGATTGTCACGCCAGAGTTCATGGGCCCGCAGCAACAGCTCGGCAAAATCCACCACTCCGGCCCGCTGACACGCCTCCTCGTAGGCCTGGTAGATCTTGATCAATTGCCGCCGAGTCGGATCGCCGTCGTCCTTGATGTGCTTGGGCCGGTGGCCCTCATCCTTCTGCGCGTTGATGAACCAGAGGATCTCGCGCGGCACCCAGCGGGTTTCATCCAGATCGAGCGACTTCAAGACCTTGCGCATGACCCGCGCCTGATCCTCGGAGTCCAGAATCTGAAAGCTTTGCGGCAGGCCTGCTTCGCGCCAATGGATGCGCAGCAGCCGGTGGGCCAGGCCGTGGAAGGTCCCCAACCACATCGCCCCGCTCGGTAGTCCCAGCAGGGTCTCGATGCGGCTGCGCATTTCGGCGGCGGCCTTGTTGGTGAAGGTGACCGCGAGAATGCTGTTCGGTGAAGCGCCCTCGACCTGGATCAGCCAGGCGACCCGGTGCACCAAGACGCGGGTCTTGCCGCTGCCGGCGCCGGCCAATACCAGGGCCGCGCCCAGGGGCGAGGCCACCGCCTGGCGCTGATCGTCATTGAGCCCGTCGAGAAGATGAGATACGTCCATAAGGGCGCGGATTGTACTGGAGCCGATGGGGTCCGTAGCAGATCTGCGCGGCTCCCCCGCCGTCAGGTCGTCTGCGGGCGGGTTTCCTCGGCAAATTCAATCAGGGCAAGCACCAAGGAAAGCACCACGGGCCCCGCAATGATGCCGATCGCTCCGAAGGCCGGAATTCCGCCGAGCACGCCGATGAACACCGCCAGCGCCGAAATCCTGGCCCGGCCGGAGATCAGCAGGGGGCGCAGCACGTTATCCAGTCCGCTCAGCATGAATCCCCAGGCCAGCATGAAAATGCCGAAGCCCCAGCGGCCATCGATGAACAACCAGATCGCAGCAGGGCCCCAGACGAACGCTGATCCGCCCACCGGCAGCATCGAGAGCAGCGCAGCCAGCACGCCGAACACCACCGGCGAGGGCAGACTGCAAATCGTGAAACCGATGCCGATCAATACGCCCTGCAGTATCGCCGTGACGCTGGTGCCCACCACAATGGCGCGAGTCACGCCGCTCAATTGCCGGAACAGCCGTTCCTTGCGCACTTCATCCAGGGGAATCAGGCGGCGCGCGCGGATCAGCATGGAATCGCCGTCACGCAGGAAAAAGAACAGCAGAAACAACATGATCGCAAATCCAAGCAGGGAGCCCAAGGCGCCGAGGAAAAACCCGCCGCTCACGCTGGCCGCGCTTTTCAGCACCTCGCGCGTCCCGGAAACCAGCCACGATTGAACTTGTTCCGCCGAAATCCCCGCATGCCCCTCCAACCAAACGTTGATCCGGGCTATCCATGGGAACTGCTGCAGATCCGACAGCGATTTAATGTCGAGCGTGGCCGCGGATTTCTGCAGCCTCTGCATCAGCGCCGAAATCTGCGTCACGAATTCGAGGGACAGGGCACTCAGGGGCAAGAGGATGACGATGGGTGCCAGCAAGGTCAGCACGCCGGCCGCCAGCCCGCGCCCCGGAAGTCTGCGCCGCAGTCTGCGGTTGGTCGGATACAGCAGGAAGGCGAGAAACGCCGCCCAGGTCATCGGCCGGATGAACGGCACGAAAATCAGAATCAGCGCATATCCCAAGATGGCCGCCACGATGAGCGCGAAAATACGCGGATAAAAGCTCGACGGCGTCATCATGGCCACATCCTAACACTCGAAACCTCGAGGTCGAGAGCCGCGGCGGCGCGCCTCGAGGCCGGCTCCTAAAAATGGCTGGTTACGCGTATTATCAGAGGCTCAAGAGGATACGGCAGCGGGCGCTCAATGATTACAATAACCGTCAACAATCAAATGCTTAACGTCGATGCGGAGCACGACACCCCCTTGCTTTGGGTGCTGCGCGACCACCTGGGGATGACGGGCACCAAGTTCGGCTGCGGCATGGCTCTGTGCGGGGCATGTACCGTGCACATCGACGGCAACGCGACCCGTTCGTGCGTGTTGCCGTTGAGCGCCGTGGCAGGAAAATCCATCACCACCATCGAAGGCCTTTCCCGGGATCGCAGCCACGCAGTGCAAAAGGCCTGGCTCGAGATCGACGTGCCGCAATGCGGCTATTGTCAGTCCGGACAGATCATGTCGGCGGCGGCACTGCTCAAAAGAAATTCCAAGCCCAGCGACGCCGATATCGACGCGGCGATGTCCGGGAATATCTGCCGCTGCGGCACCTACCCGAGAATTCGCAAGGCGATTCACCGCGCCGCTGAATTGCTCGCCGCGAGCGCCGCGAAGTGAGGCCGGGTTCCGATCTGAGCCGGCGCGAGTTCCTGAACGCCGCGGCCACCGCCGGCGGCGGATTGATCATTGCGCTGACGCTTCCGGCCGCGGCCGGCGCCAAGGCCGGCGCCCGTCAATCGGTCAGCCAGTTGAACGCGTGGCTGAAAATCGCCCGCGACAATTCCATCACCGTGATCGTCGATCGTTCCGAGATGGGCCAGGGGGTGTACACCGCCCTGCCGATGCTGCTGGCCGAGGAACTGAACATCGATATCGGTCTGATTCAGATCGTTGCCGCCCCGGTGGGCGATGCCTACATCAGTCCCGGAAACGGCGGACAGATCACCGGCACCAGCAACAGCGTGCAGGAGTCATGGGACAAGCTGCGCATGGCCGGAGCGACCGCCCGCACCCTGTTGGTCGCGGTCGCGGCGCAGCGCTGGCGAGTCGAGCCGGCGCAATGTCAGGTCAGGAATGGGACGGTCGTCAATGCTCGAGGCGCGGTGCTGACCTACGGCGAGCTGGCCGACGCGGCCGCGAAGCTGCCCGTCCCTAAAGACGTGAAGTTGAAGCCCAAGATCAATTTTCAAGTGATCGGCAAGCCCCGGCTGCGCACCGATACCCCCGGCAAGACCGATGGCAGCGCCGAGTTCGGCATCGACGTGAAGTTGCCCGGCATGCTGCATGCCGCGCTCGCGCAGAGTCCGGTGTTGGGCGGCAAGGTGCTGGCACTGGATTCCGCCGCGGCCGAGAAAATGCCCGGCGTGCGCAAGGTGATGATCACCACCAGCGGCGTCGTGGTCGTCGCCGACCATTTCTGGCAGGCATTGAAGGCCCGCAATGCCTTGGGCATCACCTGGGACTCCGGCCTGAACGACCGGCTCGACAATTCGGGCATTCGCGCCCAGCTGCAGCGGACCGCGGCCGCCGGCGACGGCCTGTCGGCGCGCGCGGACGGCAACGCAGCGGCCGCCCTCCGCTCGGCGAAACAGCAGTTGAGCGCCGCGTACTATTTGCCGCTGCTGGCGCACGCCACCATGGAACCGATGAATTGCACCGCCGACGTCAAGGCCGACGGTTGCGATCTGTACGTGGGCACGCAGGTTCAACAGATCGCGCAAACGACGGCGGCGACGGCCGCCGGACTCAAGCCGGAGCAGGTGCGCGTCTACACCACGTTGCTCGGCGGGGGCTTCGGCCGGCGCCTGGACATCGACTTCATTCCGGCGGCCGTCGAGGCATCGAAGGAGGTCGGGGCGCCGGTCAAGCTCATTTGGACGCGCGAAGACGACATGACCCACGACACCTATCGCCCGCCCGCCTATGAACAGGTCAGCGGCGGCCTCGATGCCTCGGGCAAGATCGTCGCCTGGAAGCTGCACATCACCAGCCCCTCGATCACCGCGCGCATGTTTCCGCCGGTGAAGGGAGTGGACGACTCCGTGATCGAGGCGGCCGTGAACAATCTGTATGACGTGCCGAATCTGGCGGTGAGCTATTCGCGCCAGGAAATCGGCATCGATGTGGGCTACATGCGCTCAGTGAGCCATGCGCCCAATTGCTTCGTGATCGAAAGCTTCATGGATGAGCTCGCCGCCGCCGCCGGCAAGAACCCCTACGATTTTCGCCTGCAGCATCTGGGCAAGAAGCCTCGCCAGCGCCGGGTGTTGCAGCTGGCCGCCGAGCGCGCCGGGTGGGGTAGACCGCCCGCGGGCCGCCACCAGGGAATCGCACTGATGGAGGGCTACACCTCTCACCTGGCGCAGGTGGCGGAAATCTCCATCGTCCGCGGCGAGCTCAAGGTGCATAAAATCACCTGTGTGGTGGACTGCGGCCAAATGGTCAATCCGCGGATCGTCGAATCACAGATGGAAAGCGGCATCGTCTTCGGACTGTCCGCCGCCCTGTGGGGCGAGGTGACTCTGGTCGGCGGCAAGGTGCAGCAGACCAACTTCAATAATTACCGCGTGCTGCGCGGCAACGAGCTGCCCGAACTCGATGTGCATCTGGTCGAGAGCGACGAAACACCGGGCGGCATCGGTGAAGCCGCCGTGCCCTTGGTGGCGCCCGCCGTCTGCAACGCGATATTCGCCGCGACCGGCAAGCGGTTGAGGGAATTGCCGATCGGCACGCAGAAACTGCTGCAAACCTAGCCAGCCGGGGATCGAACACCGTGCTCCGGAAAGACCGGTCAGCGCTCCTCCCGGCACTGGCTTGTGTATTTCTCGGCGGCTGCGGGCCGTCCGCAAACGAGCCGGCCCTGCCTCCGCCCGCCGCGAAGCCCGATGTGATCATTACCGTGGACGCCACGCAGCACACCTGCGGGGTGGCTCTCTACACCGAAGCGCAAGGCAGCGCCGTCCCCTGCGACGATGTCGCGGCGTTCGTCAGAGACGAGCTTCGATTACCGAAGGCAGCGATCTACGATCTGCAGGGCGGTCCGGGCGTCGATCGTGCCGAGATGACCAAGATCGATGCCATTCTGCAAGGCGCAGGCTATCGAAACGCCGGTCAGGCCTTGAACAAGAAGTAGTGGTCGAGAATCAGCGCGGCGAACAGCAGCATCAAGTAGGTGATGGAAAATCTGAAGGTGCGGATGGGCAGCTCGGGCCGCAACCCACGTTGCAGCGCCAGCACGTAATAGAGGAAACGGGCGTTGAGCGCCACGGCACACCCTAAGTAAATGAATCCGCTCATGCCGGTGAGATAAGGCAGCAGCGTGGTCAGGACCAAGAGAATGGTATAGAGCACGATTTGCAGCCGGGTGTAGGGAATGCCGTGGGTCACGGGCAGCATGGGAATGCCGACCTTGGCGTAGTCGTCGCGGCGCGCGATGGCCAGGGCCCAGAAGTGCGGCGGGGTCCAGGTGAAAATGATCAGGAACAACAGCAGCGCCTGCGGGTCGACTGAGTTGGTGACCGCGGCCCAGCCGAGCACCGGCGGCGCGGCGCCGGCGGCGCCCCCGATCACGATGTTCTGCGGTGTGGCGCGCTTCAGCCACATCGTATAGACCATGGCATAGCCGATCAGCGAACAGAAAGTCAGCGCGGCGGTGAGCGCATTCACGAGCAGCCAGAGGATCAGCATGGAGGCGGCCCCGAGCAGCACGGCGAATACGACGGCGTGGCGCATCTGCAGGTGCCCGGTCGGCAGCGGCCTGCGGCGGGTGCGCGCCATTTGCTCATCGATGCGGCGGTCCAGCACGTGATTGAAGGCCGCGGCGGATCCGGATGCCAGTGCAATGCCGAGGGTGCCGAACAGCAGCGCGGACACGGGCACCATGCCGGGCGATGCGAGCACCATGCCGACGATGGCCGTGAACACGATCAGCAGGCTCACCTTGGGCTTGGTGAGCTCCAGGAAGTCCCGCCAGCGGCTGAAGCCTAACAGGGCAATGGGCGCGTTATCGGGAAGAGTCGGCACGATGTAAGGGTACCACGCCGATTGCGGACGCCGGCCAAAGGGCACGCAGCAGGGTGATCATGCTGACCACCAAAAAAGCGGCGCCCGCATTGTGCAGCGTCGCCAAGGTCAACGGCACGCCCCAGTGTACGGTCGCCACGCCGATGGAAATCTGCAGTGCAACAGCGAACATCAACAAGCAGCCTGCCAGCCGCAGCTGCCGGTGCGACGCGTTGCCCCCACGGACGGCTGCCAACAATCCCACACTGATCAAGATCGAGCCGGCCACCAGCGCGCCCAGGCGGTGGGTGAAGTGAATGGCCACGCGCGCGGGATTCGCCAGCACGCCGCCCTCGTAGTCGATGCCCAGGCCGCGCCACAACACGAAGGCGTCGCGATAATCCATGGGCGGCCACCACGAGTGCTGGCAGGTCGGAAAATCCGGACAGGCCACCGCGGCATAGTTGGTGCTGGTCCAACCCCCGAGAGCGATTTGCAGAATCAACGCCGCGAGTGCCACGCAGGCATAGGCTCGCAGCGCCGTTTCCCGCTCGCTCAACGCCCGAGTCTCCGGCGTCAGCGACAGCCACCACAACAATCCCAGGGTGGTGAGCCCGCCCAGGAGGTGCGCAGTGACGATCAGCGGCTTGAGCAGCAAGGTCACCGTCAACGCGCCCAGCGCACCTTGCAGGCACACGAGAATGAACAGGAGAGCGACGGGGATCAGCGGTTGACCGCGGTCCTTGCGGAAGCGCACGGCCCATAGCAGCAGAACGGCGATGATGATTCCCAAAGTCGACGCAAAGTACCGGTGAATCATCTCGTGCAGCGCTTTCGCGAATCGAAACGCCGAGGTTTCGACGCTACCGGTGTTCGGGTACAGGTGACCGTAGCAGCCGGGCCAGTCGGGGCATCCCAAACCGGCGTCAGTGAGGCGCACCCAGGCACCGAGCACGACCACCGCCGCTGCGAACAATGCGCCTGCGAGCGCCAGCCGCCTGAACCAGAACAGTCGTCGTTGCGGAGACATGGGCTAGCCGATGGAGGAAAGGCGCAACAGGCGCTTCATGTCTTCGAGCATCCCCTTGGGCCTGGCGTTGGGAGCGTAAGACATCATGAGATTGCCCAGCGGATCGACGATGTAAATGCGATCCTGCATGTTCGCGCCGCCGCCCTGATCAACGATTGCCAGCAGCGGCGCGACTTCCGATCCCAAGCGCACCGTCGTGAGGTCGGGGTGCTGTTCGCGCAGAGCCGTAAGATCGCAGCAGTCCTCGGCGGCGATGAAAAGGCGCTGCACCCGGTTCATATCGCGGTCCAAGGCCACGCGCACCTGGCGAGTCTCGTAGAGGCTGTTGCGGCAGACTTGCGCGCAGCGACCGTGCGACACGTAAAGAAAGGTCCATTTGCCCTGGAGGAAATTCGCAGCGGTGTTGCCCGCGCCCCACAGCGGCAGCGGCAGCGCGGGCAGCGGGCGCGGCGGCTGGACCAACTCACCGGCGTTCACGCGGCCGCCCGGATGCCAGGCGCCATGGCCGTAGTACAAGTAGAAGGCAAGACCCAGCGGCGTGAAAAACAGCAGTGCCAAGCCGATCAGCACCCGCCGCTGGCGGCGATCATGTGGGCTGCGCGGCGTCATGCGTCAGCCCGGCGCAGATTGGTGACGATGTAGATGACGAACAGCGTCAGCGCCAGGGCAAACCATTGCACGGCGTAGGCGATGTGGCGTATCGGCGGAAATCCGGGCGCCGACCAGTTGCGCACATAGCCGTCGGGCTGCCCGGGATCGAGCAGTACCAGGTCCGCCGCAGAAGCCCACGAGGATTCGCCGAGCAGCCGCGCGATCTCTGCGTGGCTGGGAAAGCCGGCAACCACGGGATACGGCGGCGCGAGCGGCGCTTTGCTGCCCATTTGAATGCCGGGACTCGGCAGGTTATCGGCCCGGCCACGAAGTAGACGCGCGACGGGGGCCACCGGGATGGCCGGCCGCTCGGCGCGGCTCGCCCCCAACGGCACCCAGCCGCGATTCACCAGCAGCCAGCCGCCGCCGGTCAGCGCGAAGGGGGTGATCACGTAGTAGCCGGCGCGCTCGCCGTTCATCATGTTGTCGATCAGAATTTGCCGGCTCTGATCGTAGTGCCCGCTTGCCTCGACGTGTTGGTAGCGGCGCAGGTGCGGCGTCGCAAGATCGATGGGGAGCGTGGCGTCCGCGCCCGCGGCAAATGACTCGTAGAGCACGCGCTTCTCATCGGCGCGCCGCAACTGCCAGCGGCCGAGCGATATCAGCAGCGCCATCAAGACCAGCGTGAGCAGCGTGGTGAATGCCGTGGGCGAGAAGATGCGGGAACCGATCTTGATTGACACGATATACTGCTTGCGACCTATTCAACATCGATGTGCGGCTGTGGTATTCAAATATCTCGTAATCGCGATGCTGGCGTTGATTTTGATCAGCCTGGGCAAGGCATTGTTCCATCTGACCAGCCGCAATCCTGACGACGGCGCCAAGATGGTCAAGGCATTGGCCTGGCGCATCGGCCTGTCAGTGCTGCTGTTCGTGCTGCTGATCGTCGCCTATTACAGCGGCTGGATCACTCCGCAACAGGTGGTGCCGGGCTACAACCAATAGACGAAGGTAAACAGGCCGAGCCAAACCACGTCGACGAAGTGCCAGTACCACGCGACGGCCTCGAAGCCAAAGTGCCGCTGCGGCGTGAAATGGCCGTTCATGACCCGGAACCAGATGACCGTCAGCATGATGGCGCCGACGGTGACGTGCAAGCCGTGAAACCCGGTCAGCATGAAGAACGTGGACCCGTAGATGCCGGTGCCCAATTGCAGGCCGAGTTCGGTGTAGGCCTCGTGGTACTCGGTGGCCTGCAGGCCGACGAAGGTGAAGCCCAGCAGGAAAGTCATGGCCAGGAATATTTTCAGGCGCGTCCGATGACCGGTGATGAGGGCATGGTGTGCGATCGTGACCGTGACGCTGCTGCTGAGCAGGATGGCGGTATTCAGGGCCGGCAGACCCAAGGCCGGGATGGTTTCAAAGGTGCCGTTGGCGCGCGGGCCCACCGCGGCCGGACCATTGGTCGGCCACACGCCGCCGTAGTCGTTCCACAGCAGCAGCTTGGTGAAGATTTTCACGCCGTCGCCGGACAGCCAGGGAACTGAGAAATTGCGCGCATAGAACAGCGCGCCGAAGAAGGCGCCGAAGAACATCACTTCGGAGAAGATGAACCACATCATCCCCATGCGGAACGATCGGTCCACCGCCATGTTGTACATGCCTTTCTGATTCTCGCCGATGACGGTGTGGAACCAGAAAATGAACAGCAGCGCCAACATGACGAAACCTGGAATCAAGGCATACGCCGGCAGCCAGTCATCCAGAGTGGCGATGGCGCCCGCCATGACGGTGAAGAGCGTTACCGAGCCGAAGATGGGCCACGGGCTGCCGTGAGGGATATAGTATTTTTCTGCATCCGTGTGCGCTTGCGCCATGATTCGATCTCTAAACGGTGAATGAAAACAGTAGTTTAAAACGTTTGGCTAGGGCCGTGTTGCCGATTGCGTCGTGTCGTAGATGGTATAGGCCAGGGTGAGCTTGTCCACCGTGACCGGCAGTGCCGGATCGACGATGAATCGCACCGGCAGTTCCCGCCCCTCGCCGGCGCCGAATTTCTGGGGGCTGAAGCAGAAACACTCGGTCTTGTGAAAGTACTTCGCCGACCCCGTCGGTGAAATGCTGGGGACGGCCTGCGCCACCGAGGCCACGCGGGTCAGATTCTTGGCGTAGAAGAGCGCGTCGTACAGCTTGCCGGGATGAATCTTCATCGAGGCGACATCCGGCCGGAAATCGAAACTGCCCACCGTCGCGGGCACGGCAACGAACTCGATGGTCACTTCGCGGTTGGGATCGACCGCCTCCTGCACCGTCGATTTGCCGGCCTTGGCCTCGGCGTTGCCGATACCGGCGGCTTTGCACAGCACATCGTACAGGGGCACCAGCGCCCAGCCGAAAACGAAGCTGCCGGCGGTCATGATCAGCAGCGCCCTGACAAGCTTGCGGTTGGCGCCGCTCTTCCTCGGGTCGAGCGGCTCCATCAGTGATGACTGCGGTACACCAGCAGCGCAATGATCCCAAAATAGAACGCCAGCGCCACGGTCGCCAGCCCCAAGGCGCCGTTGCGGACGCGGCGTCTCATGGAGGTGTTCATGGAATCTCAGGCGCCGTGGTGAAGCTGTGATACGGCGGGGGCGAGGGCAGCGTCCACTCGAGCCCCGTGGGACGCGCTCCGTCCCAAACCGCGGAAGTGGCTTGCTTGCCGCCGCGTACGCACTGGATCACCACGATGGCGAACAGAATTTGCGACAGGCCGAAGGCAAAACCGCCGATGGAGGACACCATGTTCCAGTCGGTGAACTGCACCGCATAGTCCGGAATGCGCCGCGGCATGCCCGCCAATCCCAGGAAGTGCTGCGGGAAGAACAACACGTTGACGAAGATCGCCGACAGCCAGAAATGCCACTTCGCCAAGGTCATGCTGTACATGTGGCCGGTCCACTTCGGCAACCAGTAGTACACCCCCGCCATGATTCCGAAAATGGCGCCCGGCACCAACACATAGTGAAAGTGCGCCACCACGAAGTAGGTTTGATTGTATTGGAAGTCCACCGGAACGATCGCGAGCATCAGACCGGAGAAGCCGCCGATCGAGAACAGGAACAGGAAGGCGATGGCGAACAGCATGGGCGGCTCGAAGGACAACGAGCCGCGCCACATGGTCGCGGTCCAATTGAAGACCTTCACGCCGGTCGGCACCGCGATCAGCATGGTTGCCATCATGTAGAACAACTGCGCGGCGACGGGCATGCCGTCCACGAACATGTGGTGGCCCCAGACGATGAACGACAGGAAGGCGATGGACGCGATGGCGTAAATCATCGAGGTTGCGCCGAACAGGGGTTTGCGGGAGAAGGTCGGCAGGATTTCCGAGATGATGCCGAAGGCCGGCAGCACCATGATGTACACCTCGGGATGTCCGAAGAACCAGAAGATGTGCTCGAACATCACCGGATCGCCGCCGCCCGCCGCATTGAAGAAACTGGTCTTGAAGAAATGGTCGGTCAGCAGCATGGTCACGGCGCCGGCGAGCACCGGCATGACGGCGATCAGCAGGTAGGCGGTGATCAGCCAGGACCAGGCGAACAGCGGCATTTTCAACAGGGTCATGCCGGGAGCGCGCATGTTCATGATGGTCACGATGACGTTGATCGCGCCCATGATGGAGGACGCGCCCATCATGTGAATGGCGAAGATCAGCATGGGAAAGCTGTCGCCGGTCTGCAGGGACAGGGGCGGGTACAGGGTCCAGCCGCCGGCGACCATGCCGCCCGGCACGAAAATCGTGGACAGCAGCAGCGTGAAGGCAAACGGCAGAATCCAAAAGCTGAAGTTGTTCATGCGCGGCAGCGCCATGTCGGGCGCGCCGATCTGCAGGGGGACCATCCAGTTCGCGAGACCGACGAAGGCCGGCATGACGGCGCCGAAAATCATGATCAGCGCATGGTTGGTGGTCATCTGATTGAAGAACTCGGGCTGCACCAGCTGCAGGCCGGGTTGAAACAATTCGGCCCGAATGATCATGGCCATCGCGCCGCCGATGAAGAACATGATCAGACTGAACACCAGGTACATGGTGCCGATGTCTTTATGGTTGGTCGCGAACAGCCATCGTTTGATGCCTGTCGCGGGCTGATCGTGATGGTCGTCGTGGTGAGCGGCGTCGCTCGAGTGGGCATGGGCCATGGTGCTAAAGCTCTCTGGTGAAAATATTGCTCAATTCGCTGCTTTGGTCAGTACTTGCGCGGTTGCCGGCGGTGCCGCGTCGGGCGCCGCTGCACCCGGCGCCGCCGCCTGCTTCACCGCCGCCTTCTGTTCATCGACCCATTTCTTGAAATCATCGGGAGTGCGCACATCCACGACGATGGGCATGAAGCCATGGTCGCGGCCGCACAGTGCGGCGCATTGACCGCGGTAGATGCCTTCCTTGCCCGAGTCGACCTTGAACCACAACTCATTCACAAATCCCGGAATCGCGGAGCGCTTGGCGCCGAAATCCGGCACCCACCAAGCGTGAATCACGTCCTGGGAGGTCAGCAGCAAGCGCACCTTGGTGCCGCTCGGGATGACCATGGGCTTGTCCACTTCCAGGAGATAGTTGGGCACCGTGTTCGGGTCGATGCCCGAGTGCAGCTGGCGCGCGAAATTCGAGTCCCGCGCCAAGGTCGAGAAGAAGTTAACCCCCTCGCCCGCATTCATGTATTGATACTGCCATTTCCATTGATAGGCAGTGACCCGGATGGAGAGTTCCGAGTCGCGCGTGTCCTCCATGAATAGAATGACCTTCGCGGCCGGAATCGCCATCGCCACCAGGATCATGACCGGAATGATGGTCCAGATGATCTCCACCTTGGTGCTGTGAACCAGCGTGGTGTCGGCAACGGCGCCCTGCGAATGCCGGAATTTCATCAGGGCATAGATCATCACCCCGAACACCACCACGGCGATGCCGACGCAGACCCAGAAGACTTCCATGTGCAGGACGTAGATTTCCTTGCTCAGCGAGGTGACGCCGGGAGGCAGGTTGTAGCCATTCGAGGTGTTGGCCTCGGCCAGGGGGCCCCACCCGAGGGCGGCCAGGCAGAGCGCTCTGGCCCAGGCAAAGCCGCTTGGCCGAGATGTGCTGTGGTCATTGTCGCCTCTGGTAACGCTCATCTAATTCCGATCCCCTATGTTCGCGATTTCAAGCGGCGGCGATTCGTTCATGCCGCCCACCAAGTAACGTAAACGTTCCGCCAGTCGGCAACGATCTTCCTCGGTCAGAAAACTGCCGACCTCGCAAGACCGTCCCCGGCTTTCGATGGTCAGCCTGGACAGACCATGGCGCCTCGGCGGACTGCGAAGTCTAACCTTGGTCCAATGCCGCGCAAACTCCTGTTTTTGCGCGCCGTGCCGCGAACGCGTCACGAGACTGACTTGCGTTTCCGTAATGAGCACCGTTTGCGTGTATTTCCCGCTCCGCATGCTGGCATTCAGGGCCAACCCTAACGCCAGCATTTCGAGCGCCCAAAACGGCAGTACCGGCCAAAAACCCTGGAACACGAAAAACAAGGCAAAAGCCAAGGAAAACAGGCAGGTAGAGACAAAGAAAAGCAGGGCGCCGGAGGGTTTCAGCGAACAATTCGGCTGCAGCTCGATGCGCTGTTCCATGCCCTTAGGATAACTTAAGCGGCCCCGTCAATGCATCGACCTTGAGGCCCCGCGCCAGCGACCCGATGTCGGCGCCGGGCTGAAATGAAAATTTGCCGAGGTTGGGCGCCGCGATCCGGGTTTCGAGGCTTGCGATGTTCTCCTGCAGGCGCTCGACACCGGGGTCAACCGCATTGGCGATCCAGCCGCGCAGGCGCAAGCCGCGACGCTCGATGGATTCCACGGTGAGCAGGGCATGATTCAGGCAGCCCAAGCGCATGCCGACGACCAGAACGACGTCCATCTGCCAGTGCACCGCCAGCTCCGCGAAGCTGCGGGTTTCATCCAGGGGCGCGAGCCAGCCGCCGGCCCCCTCGACGATCAGCACCTCGGCACCCAGCCGCAAACGTTCATAGGCCCGATCCAACACGGCGAAATCGATGTCGATTCCCGCCTCCCGGGCCGCAATATGCGGCGCAATGGCGGGTGCGAAGGCGTAAGGATTCACTTCCGAATAGCCGGCGCGCACGTTCATCGCGCCGAGCAGCGCAACGGCATCTTCATTGCGCAGACCCTCCGCAGTGAGGGCGCAGCCCGAGGCGACCGGCTTCATGGCGGCCACGCGCAGGCCGCGCGCCGCCATGGCATGGCACAGGGCCGCCGCCACCCGGGTCTTCCCGACGCCGGTATCGGTGCCGGTGACGAACAGCAACTGTGTCTCTGGGTGCCGCGTCACGGCCGGCGCCGCAGGCGAAGTTGCTGCTTGATCTCATCGAGCGATACGCTGCTGCCGTCGTGCCCGCCGCGCCGCGCAGCCGTCACGGGGGTCCAGGCATGGCCGAAAACCACTTCATAGGTCGCGGGCAAGCGGCCGTCCCGGCGAAAGGCCTCGTAGGCGGCCTGCAACGCCGCAAATTGCCGCCGCCCGGTGAGGCCCCGGGCCCGGCCCGCCGTGGCGTTGTGCGCGCCGGTGGCTTTGAGATCCGCGGCCACCTTGCGCACATCCAGATAGGTCAACGTGTAGCGTTCCACATCCAGCACCGGCGAGGCGAAGCCGCCGCGCACCAGCGCATCGCCGATGTCGTGCATATCGATGAATTGATTGACGTGGGTGTGCGCGTCCACCTGCCTCCAGGCAGCGCGCAGCTCCCGCAGGGTGTCGGGACCCAGCGTGGCGAAGCACAGCAGTCCCTGCGGCGCGAGCACGCGGCGGAACTCCGCGAACACCGAGTCGGGATCGCACCATTGCAGCATGAGACTGCTGAGAATGAGGTCGACGCTGCCATCCGCCACGGGCAGCCGCCCGGCATCCGCCTGCACCCGGGCAAAGCGCCGCAGCCACGGTTGCCGGCGGCCGGCGGCGCGCAACATGCCCTGCGAGGAATCCAGGGCGATCACCAAGGCCTTGGGATAGCGGCGCGTCAGCGCGCGGGCGGCATGGCCCGTGCCCGCGCCGGCATCCATCACGACGCGCGGCGCCACGGCCATCAGGTCGAGGCGCGCCAACAGATTGTCGCGCACTTCGGCGTGCAGCACGGCCGCGGCATCGAACGTCGGGGCGGCGCGGTCGAAGGAGCGCCGCACCCGCGCGGCGTCGAGCGCGTACTCATCGGGCGTGTTCACACCGGCGGGCGGCCGGGTTCGGCGGCGATCTTCAGCCGCCGGAACAGGTTTTGATCGTGCTCAGTATCGGGATTGCCCGTGGTGAGCAGCTTTTCGCCGTAAAATATGGAATTGGCCCCGGCCAAGAAGCACAGTGCCTGCAGTTCATCGCTCATGCCGCTGCGGCCCGCCGACAGGCGCACGTGACAGCGCGGCATCACGATGCGCGCGACCGCGATGGTGCGCACGAAATCAAAGGGATCCAGGGGCGCCGCGCCGGCCAGCGGCGTGCCGGCGACTCTGACCAATTGATTGATGGGCACGCTTTGCGGGTGCGTGGGCAGAGTGGCGAGGATGTGCAGCAGCTCCGCCCTGTCCTGCGCTTCCTCACCCATGCCGACGATTCCGCCGCAGCAGACATTCATGCCCGCCTCGCGCACCGCCTGCAGCGTGTCGAGCCGATCCTGATAGGTGCGCGTGCTGATGATCTTTTCGTAGTACTGCGGCGAGGTGTCCAGATTATGATTGTAGTAGTCAAGACCGGCCGCTTTGAGATCGAGTGCCTGTTCGGGCGTGAGCATGCCGAGCGTCGCGCAAGTCTCCATCCCGAGTGACTTCACCTCCCGGATCATGGCGATCACCTTGCGCAGATCCCTGGGTTTGGGCGATCGATATGCCGCGCCCATGCAGAATCGGGTGGCACCGGAGTCCCTGGCGGCACGCGCACGCTCGGCTACCTCCTCGAGCTCCAGCAGTTCCTCGGCCGCGAGGCCCGTGTCGAAACGCACGCTCTGCGGGCAATAGGCGCAATCCTCGGGACAGGCACCGGTCTTGATGCTGAGCAAGGTGCTGATCTGCACCGTGTTCGGGGTCTGATGGCGGCGGTGCACGGACTGCGCCTGGAACACCAAATCCATGAAGGGCAATGCGAACAGCGCTTGCACCTCCGCCAGCGTCCAGTCATTGCGTACGGTCACGAATTCCTCTCGAAGCATGCGCCCGGCCGGCGCTGCAGCAGTATTCGGCGGCCCTTAAGGTTAGTCAACCAAAGGCAGGCGAATGGGTTGACGAGCCTCAAGGGCTGGAAGCAGGCGCGCCCGCGTTGGTTTTCTCGATCTGAATCATTTGCAAAGGCGCGTCCGACCAGGCGGCCATGGCTTTTTCGCAATAGTCAGCATCGTAGGGACCGCGCATGGATTGGTCACGCGGGTATTTCTCACACTGCATGGACAGCGCCCGCAACTGCTGGGAGGTCATTTGCGCCAGCGGCGGGCTGTGAATGCCCTTCGGTTCAGGCGGCGGCGGTTTGGGGCTGCCACAGCCGAGCAACAGCGATGCGAACGTGCCCGCCAACGACAGAGCCGCGATGCGGCCGGCGCAGGGTGATCCGGCGCAGGGTGATCTAGAGGCCCGCAAATTGGTACGCCAACAAAACGCCCACGAAGACCGCCATCCCGAAATAATTGTTGTTGAGAAAGGCGCGAAAGCAGGATTCGCGGTCGCGCGCCCGAATCAGCCAGAGTTGGTAGACGAAGAAGAACGCGCCCGCCAGCAGCCCCAGGTAGTACCAATAGGTCATGTAGAGCATGCGCCCGACGAGCAACAGGGACAGCAGCGTCATCACCTGCAGCAAGGCGATGATGTGACGGTCGGAGTCGCCGAACAGAATGGCGGTCGACTTGACGCCGATCTTGATGTCTTCGTCGCGGTCCACCATGGCGTACATCGTGTCATAGACGGTGACCCAGAGCACGTTGGCCAGCAACAAGAGCCACGCCACACGCGGCACACTCTCGCGCTGCGCCTCGAAGGCCATGGGTATGCCCCAGCCGAAGGTCACGCCGAGGTACATCTGCGGCACCGACAAAAAGCGCTTGATGAAGGGATAGGTGACCGCGAGAAAACCGCCCGCCACCGCCAGCAGCAGGGTGGAGCGGTTGAGCTGCAGCGCCAGCATCAACGCCGCCAACGACAGCCCCGCGAACAGCACCAGGGCCTCGAGCGTCGAAATGCGCCCCGCCGCCAGCGGCCGGCCGCTGGTGCGGGCCACGTGCGGATCGAAGCTGCGGTCGGCATAGTCGTTGATGGCGCAGCCGGCCGAGCGCATCAGCACGGTGCCGATCACGAAGATGGCGAAGACATGCGGGTCCGGGTTGCCGCGCCCGCTGATCCACAGCGCCCACAATGTGGGCCAGAGGAGCAGCCAGATGCCGATCGGACGGTCGAGGCGCATGAGGCGCGCGTAATCCAGGAGGCCGCCCAGGATTCTCGGCAGTTCGTGCGTGGTCCACGGATGGAAGCGAACGCGATAAGCCATCCAGCGCCAGCGCTCGGCTATCCTCTGGATCAACTCGTCGCCTGAGCGCGGCAGCGGCACGGCGAGGCGGCCCTAAACGCGGCCCGCGGCAGGCAGAAACAGCTCCTGCATGAGCAGCGGCGCGCTGCGCAGCGACACTCGCGAACGCCGGGCCCAAAGCCCGGCCGGTTTGATCTCGGCTTCGCGCAGCGCGCGCGCCGTCACCGCTTCCTGCACCGGCAGCCAGGCATATTCATAGGCACTGCGCTCCACTCCCGACAGCTCGCTCAGTGTTTCGCCCAGTGCGGAATCTCCCAACTCGGCGAGCCACGGATGGGCGCACAGAGTCGAGTCGGGTATGACGGTCTGGGCGAACACCCACACCTTCTCGCCGCAGCACATTTCGACATCCCTGAACAAGCCGGCATTGTCCGCGACGCGCAGCGCCGCTCGATGCGCGGCACTCAGCAGGCCGGTCCACTGATCCACCAGCCTGAGCGCGAAGCGCTCGTGGCATACCGCCTTCAGGCGCAGAGTCAGCAGGCCCTTGCCGATCAGCCACGGGCGCACCTGCGCATCCATGCAAAGCTGTCCCAGGCGTTCCGCGGGAAGCCACTGGACGGAATTGAGAAGCGGGTTGCCGATGGTCATGCGGCATTCTACCCGACGCGGCCGTATTGCTCCGCATGACCCACCCAACGGCGGATGAGCGGCGCCACGTGCAGCGGCCAATCACGCAGCAGAGATTCCGCGGCGATCTGTACCCGGGGCAGCAGGTCGGAGTCGCGCAATAAATCGGCCACGCGCATTTGCGCAAGGCCGGTCTGGCGCGTTCCGAGCAATTCGCCGGGTCCGCGCAATTCGAGATCGCGCCGGGCGACCTCGAACCCATCGTTGGTGCCGCGCATCACGGCGAGCCGCTCGCGTGCCAGCGGCGACAGGGGTGCCCGGTACAGCAGCAGGCAGGAACTCGCGTGCTGGCCGCGCCCCACGCGCCCGCGCAACTGATGCAGCTGCGCCAAACCCAGGCGCTCGGCGTTTTCGATGACCATGAGCGTGGCATTCGCCACGTCGACGCCGACTTCGATCACCGTGGTCGCCACCAAGACCTGAATACTGCCCTCCTTGAAGCGCCGCATCGTGCCTTCCTTCGCGCGCGGCGGCATGCGGCCGTGGACCAGCCCGACGCGCAGGTCCGGCAGCGCCGCGGCCAGTGCCGCGGCCGTTTCCTCCGCGGCCTGGTAGGGCATCTCGTCGGATTCATCGATCAGCGGACAGACCCAGTACGCCTGCCGTCCTTCGAGGCAGGCGGTGCGGATTCGCTGCACCACCTCGTCGCGGCGCGCATCGGCCAGCACCACGGTCTTCACCGGCGCGCGACCCGGCGGCAGTTCGTCGATCACGGACACATCGAGGTCGGCGTACGCAGTCATCGCCAGCGTGCGCGGAATGGGGGTCGCGGTCATGATCAGTTGATGCGGTTGATGACCTCCCAGCGCGCCTTTCTCGCGCAGACTCAGGCGTTGATGCACGCCGAAACGGTGCTGTTCGTCGACGATGACCAGGGCGAGCGCGGAGAATTCGACGCTCTCCTGAAACAGCGCATGAGTGCCGACGACAATGGGAGCGTGTCCGGCTCGGATGCCATCGAGCGCCGCGCTGCGCGCCTTGGCGCTCTGCCGGCCCGTCAGCAGGGCCACGGCCACGCCCAGGGGCTCGAACCAGCGGCGAAAATTCTGGGCGTGTTGGTCGGCCAACAGTTCGGTGGGTGCCATCAGCGCCGCCTGCCGGCCGGCCGCCACGGCTCGCGTTGCCGCCAGCGCCGCCACCAAGGTCTTGCCGCATCCCACATCCCCCTGCACCAGCCGCAGCATGGGTTTGTTCAGCTCCAGGTCGCGCTCGATCTCGAGCAGCGCCCGCTGCTGCGCCCTGGTCAGGCGAAACGGCAGGGCGGCCAACAGGTTCGCCTTGAGATCGCCGTTCGATGCCAGCGGCCAACCGGGATCGCTCTGAATGCGCTGCCGCAGCACCTTGAGCGACAGTTGATGCGCGAGCAACTCCTCGAAGGCCAGGCGGCGCTGCGCCGGGTGCCGGCCGCTCAGCAACAATTCCACCGGCGCATCCGCCGGCGGGCGATGCACGTACAGCAGGGCCTGGCGCAGCGATGGCAGGTGCGCATCGGCCAGCAGCGACGCGGGCAGCCAATCCTCGATGTCGCCGGCACCGGTCGCATCGAGCGCCATGCCGACCAGCATGCGCAACCGCCCCTGGGTCACGCCCTCGGTCAAGGGATAGATCGGCGTGAGATGATCCTCGGGGGCGGCGGGGGCATTGGCGTCGATGCGCCGATATTCCGGATGTACCATCTCCAGGCCCATGGGACCGCGCCGTGCTTCGCCGAAGCAGCGAATGCGTGTGCCGCGCGCCAGGCCGTTCTGCTGTTGTGCGGTGAAATAGAAGAAACGCAGGGTCAGAGAACCGGAACCGTCGGCGATCCTGCACAGCATTTGCCGCCGCCCGCGAAATACCACCTCCGTGAGCTGCACCTCGCCTTCGACCGCCGCCCGCTGTCCGGGGCGCAGTTCTCCGAGAGGCACGATGCGGGTGCGATCTTCGTAACGCAGCGGCAGCAGGAACAGAAGATCCTGGGTGGTCTCGACCCCCAGGGCGCGCAGCCGCAGCGCCAGCGAGTCGCCGACGCCGCGCAGCACCGTGACCGGCTTAAGAGAGGTCACGGAGCTCCGATCACAGCGCGACAATGCACTCCACTTCAACCTGCGCACCGCGCGGCAGCGAGGCGACGCCGACAGCCGCCCGCGCAGGATAGGGCTCGCGAAAGTATTCGGCCATGACCTTGTTGACCAATCCGAAGTTCGCAAGATCGGTCAGGAATACCGTCGCTTTGACGACGTCATCGAGGCCGGCGCCGGCGGCCACGACGATTGCCTTCAGGTTGTCGAACACCCGGCGTATCTGCGCTTCGATATCGCCCTTGACCATTTCCTTGGTCGCAGGATCCAGCGGGATCTGTCCGGACACCCAGATGGTATTGCCCACGCGCACGGCCTGTGAATAGATGCCGATCGCGGCGGGCGCATCGCTGGTGGAGATGATTTGTTTGCTCATAAGCCCTGCAGTGATTGGTCGTGGAACTTAAGCCAGGGTGCGGAAGACGCGCTGCACGTCGGGCATGCGTCTGATGGTCTTGATGACCCGCGCCAGATGCCGCCGGTCGCGCACCTGCAGCTGAAACTTGAGGGATGAACTACTCACGTCGCGTTCTTCCAACGACACCTGATCGATATTGGTTTCGGTTCCCGCGATGCTCGAGGCGACCGCCGCGAGCACGCCCACCCGGTTGTTGATTTCCAGCTGGATCTCGCAGCTGAACGTGCGGCCTTGCGTCGCTTCCCAAGCCACCGACAGCCACTTTTCCGGCTGTTTGCGATACTCCGCGAGATTACCGCAATTCTGGCGGTGAATCATCACGCCGCGGCCGGCGCTCAGGTACGCCATGATGGGGTCGTTCGGGATGGGGAAGCAGCAGCGCGCGTACGTGACCAGCAACCCTTCGGTACCCGCGATCATCAGCGGCCCGCTGTTGGTCCCGACATGATCCCCGCCGTCACGCGCGGGCTGCAGGCGCCGCGCCACCAGCGGAGCCAGGCGCTCGCCCAGGCCGATCTTCTCGTACAGTTCGGCGGCGTCCTTCAAGTTGAGCTCCTTGACCACGGCGTCGATGTCCGCGGCGGGAATCTTCTTCAAGTTGAGTGAAAACTCCTCGAGCGCGAGGCCGAGCAGCCGCCGGCCGAGTTCCAGCGCTTCACCGCGCTTGAGATTCTTGAGGTAAGTCCTGATGGCGGCGCGCGCCTTCGCCGTCACCAGGAAGGTGGACCAGGAGGGATTCGGAGTGGCGCCCTTCGCGGTGATGATCTCGACTGTTTGGCCGTTGCGCAGCGGCGTACGCAAAGGAACCAGCCGCCGGTCGACCTTGGCGGCGACGCAGCGGTTGCCGACGTCGGTGTGGATGGCATACGCAAAGTCCACCGCGGTGGCGCCGCTCGGCAGCCGCAGGATCTTGCCCTTCGGGGTGAACACGTAGACCTTGTCCGGGAACAAATCGACTTTGACGCTCTCGAGGAATTCCTCGGAGCTGCCGCCCTCTTGAATCTGCACCAGACTCGCCAGCCATTCGCGCGCGCGGTCGTGCTCGATGCCGCCGAACGTGTCGCCGCCCGATTTGTACTTCCAGTGCGCGGCAATTCCGGACTCGGCGACGCGATGCATCTGCTCGGAGCGGATCTGCACTTCGATGGGCACGCCGTTGGGTCCGAACAAGGTGGTATGCAGCGACTGGTAGCCGTTGACGCGCGGTATGGCGATGTAGTCCTTGAAGCGCCCGGGCATGGGCTTGTAGACGCTGTGCACCAACCCCAGGGTCCGGTAGCAGGTGTCGGCGCTGTCGACGATGATGCGAAAGCCGTATACATCGACCATTTCGTTGAGCGAGATCTTCTTGTTCTGCATCTTCTTATAGATGCTGTACAGATGTTTTTCCCGGCCTTCCACCGCTCCGGTGATCTGCGACTTCTTCAGCGTGGCCTTGAAGGTCTCGGCGATCTTGCCGATGAATTCCTTTTGATTGCCGCGCGCCCGCTTCAATTCGCGTTCGAGAACCTTGTAGCGGTAGGGATACAGGGCTCGGAAGCCCAGGTCTTCGAGCTCGAGCTTGACCGCGTAAAGGCCCAGGCGCTCGGCAATCGGCGCGTAGATCTCCAGCGTTTCGCGGGCGCTGCGGCGGCGCTTGACCGGCGGCATCACGCCCAAGGTGCGCATGTTGTGCATGCGGTCGGCGAGCTTGACCATGATCACGCGGATGTCGCGCACCATCGCCAGCAGCATTTTGCGGAAGCTTTCGGCCTGCGCTTCCTGGCGGTTCTTGAATTGAATCTGGTCCAGCTTGCTGACGCCGTCGACCAGTTCGGCCACCACCTGTCCGAAGATCGACGCTATCTCGGCCTTGGCGGTCGGCGTGTCTTCGATGACATCGTGCAGGATGGCCGCGACCAGGGTGTCGGCATCCAGGCGCAAATCGGCCAGGATGTCCGCGACCGCCACCGGGTGGGTGATATACGGCTCACCCGAGACGCGCTTCTGGCCGCGGTGCTTTTCCGCGCCGAATTCATAGGCTTCGCGCACCCGCTCGACCTGAGCGGGCGACAGGTACGCCTCGAGTTTGTCCAAGAGCTGACTGATCCCGGTGGAGCGTCTTCCACCGGGTAGGAAACCAAGTATGGAAGACGCATAGTCCATCGGCGCTCTTGAGTTTGGCCGGTCTTAACTAGTCCCCTAGGCCGAGTTGCGGGGCGCGGAAATCTGAGGGCATGTCCAGCTCGCTCACCGGCGGCTGAGCCGGCTCTTCGGGCTCTTCGAGCATCTCGAGCGTAATGTTTCCGGCAGCAATCTCGCGCAGCGCCACCACGGTCGGTTTGTCGTTCTCCCATTCCACGGTGGCTTCGGCACCGTTGGCCAGGCGCCGGGCACGCTTCGCGGCCAACAGCACCAGGTTGAACAGGTTGGGTTCGTTTTGCAGGCAGTCTTCGACTGTAATACGCGCCATGATCTAGGGTTCCATTAGAGGGATTGCAAGGATAGCAGAAAACCCCGCAGATCGGCCAATTCGGCCGGCAGGGCGTCAGGGGCAACCTTAGGCCCGTTGCAGCAATTCAGAGGCCAATCGCGCCACGTCGGGCCGCTGCGCGACCAAGTACCCGCCGCGGTCCTCCACGATGGCCTGCAAATCGTCAAGCGCCTGCTCGAAACGATCGTTGATCGCCACGTAATCGAATTCGGTCCAATGCGCGATCTCCTGGGCGGCGTCCCGCAGCCGCCGCTGGATGACCGCGTCCGAATCGGTGCTGCGGTCCTTGAGCCGCTGTTCGAGCGCGCTGCGCGAGGGCGGCAGGATGAAAATGCTGCGCGCCTCCGGCAGGCGGGCGCGCACCTGCCGCGCTCCCTGCCAGTCGATTTCCAACAACAGCTGCTCGCCGTTCGCCAGCGCCTCCTCGACGGTATGCACCGCCGTGCCGTAGCAATTGTCGAAAACCCGCGCGTGCTCAAGAAACTCGCCGCGCGCGGCCATCTCCGCGAAACGCTCCGCGGTCACGAAGTGATAGTCGCGTCCGGGAATCTCCTTGGGCCGGGGCTTGCGCGTGGTGTAGGACACGGAAAAGCGGATGCGCGGCTCGCGTTCCATCAACGCCTTGACCAGGCTGGTCTTGCCCGCGCCGGAGGGCGCAGAAACCACGTACAGTCGACCGCGTTCCATGGGCCGCTACTCGACGTTCTGCACTTGCTCGCGCGAAGTGCAACTAAGAGATTGATTTAACATGATACGCCAAGTGGACAGCAGCATTCAGCTACGTAGTTAGCTACAAGTTGTTGGGCGCCTGTGCCTGAGGAGTGATCGTGCATTCGCAAATCTTTGTCGCGTTTTAGAGTGATGGCAGGATAGCCCGCGGCTTACTTTTGGGCCACATGTGACCCGAGAAGAAGTTGGCTTCGGTCACGCCTATCAGGGTCGGGCATACAAAATGAAACGCACGGTGCTGTTGCTGTTGTTGGGACTGGCGTTGCTCCCGCATGCCGTTCCGGCCGATCAAGCGCCTGTATCTGTATGCGTGGATGCGCTTGAACCGTTGGAAGCGCTCAGGACGATCGCTCCCGTATACAAGCTTATGAGAAGCCAGGGACGTCAATATCTAGCTGACGCGGACCGTCCGGCAGAGATAGCTCGTCTAAAGGCAATCGTCGCCGGATCGTGCAGCGCGGGCCCCAAACATCGGCAGCGCGAGGAGTCTGAGGCGGAGCATTTGCACCTCGCGCGATCGCCAAGTTGCATGCAAGATCGCGATAGACTTTCGATGATGGAAAGGAAGGATGCAGACATGCCGGAAGATGATCTCGCAAGGACGCGCAAACGAGTCGCAGCGCAATGTCCCGACGTCAATCTTTCCGATGTTTGGCTCGTAGAATGGATCCCTATCCCCGTGTCACCCAATGGGTGAGGCGATAGACGCCACCCGGCCAATACCTGAAGTTCAGCCAGCGAAGATACCAGCCGGATAGCTGACGTTCGGCCAGCGGTCGGCGACTCTTCTCAGCGTCCGGGCCGACCGAGCCGCGCCTGCAGCCTTAAGTATTTCCCGTACGTGGCGTCGCAAACTCCGGATGGAATACGCCTGTAGCAATGGCAAGATTCGCCACCTATGAAGGACCTTCTGCACTACGTTGACCCCAATTACTATCGCGAGATGCAATTGAACATTGTTCGCGCCGAGCTTGAGCAATTCCGAGATCGCGAGTCGTGGGCAGACCTAGAAAGACGGAGCAAAATCCCGCTTGGGCAATTGTGGTCGACCAATGCAACAACTGTAGCGCCATCTCGCCGCTAAAGCCGGCCCGGAAGTCTCGGAAAGCGCCGAGCTTCGCCATAACATCAGACGGCGCATCATGATGGTCACGCGGTCTCCCACGAAGCGCACATCTCTCGGCAAGGGCAGACGGTCCGGCAGACCTTCCTCAGGAGAGTCGGCGTCATCGGCTAAACCGTTCCTTCGCTTCTATCATTCCGAGGGGCTACGCAAGAAGACCCTGTCGGTACTCAGGACTGTTGAACAGGCGCAGGATGCTACTGACCACCGAGCCGCCCTTGCCGACATCGTCGTGGAGCTGACGAATAGCGGCATGGACTATTACTTCATGAAGCCCTTAAAACTCGCTAAGGCTGGCTTCATTTTGCAGCAGTCGGCGAACCTCGGCTTGGCAGGGGCGGAGCAGGTGGTGGGGACCGTCATACGTAACATCATCGAGCGCATGGACCGGCCGCAGCTGCTTTCCGTATGCGGCTACATCCGGCGGCTCATGCTTTGATCTCAGGGGAAGAGATCCCTGGTCCCAGTACTCGTTCCCACCCACGGGCCGAGCGCTGCTTATTCTGAATTGGCACACGATACGTTCGTTCCATGACGGCCCGACGTCGTTGATATTGACCCGCCGGGAAGCTGACGATGACGAACTTCCGTTTCGGGTCGATCAGAGACACATGATTGGGGTCGACAGCGCGCCCAGCAACAGAGATGCTAGCGCGGCAACGCCTGGAAGTCCATGGACGACAGTTGCTAATAATTGCTTGATTTATAGAGAAATACAGGGCTAGGTCCGGCGAGCCCACACAGCCTTGGAAGCTACTCGACGTTCTGCACCTGCTCGCGCATTTGCTCGATCAATACCTTCATATCGACCCCCGCCCGGGTGGTTTCGATGTCCTGGGACTTCGACGAGAGGGTGTTGGCTTCGCGGTTCAACTCCTGCATCAAGAAGTCCAGGCGCCTCCCGGCAGGCTCCTGTCCGTCGAAGGTCTTGCGAACCTCGGTCACATGGCCCCGCAGCCGGTCGATTTCCTCGTCCACGTCGAGACGCTGCGCCAGAATGGCGAGTTCCTGTTCCAGCCTTTCGTGGTCCACGTCGCTGACCAGCTGCGCGATGCGTTCGAGCAGCCGCGCGCGCATGCGCGCGCGCACCTCCGGCAGCCGATCCGTGACCCGTGCCGCGAACTCGATCAAGCCCGAGCAGCGCTGCTCCAAGGCGTCGCGCAGCCGGCCCCCCTCGCTGTCGCGAAAGCGGCCAAGCTCAGCCAGCGCATCGGCGAGCAGCGCGTGGGCGGCGGCCAGCATCGGCGCCTGATCACGGGTTGCATCGCGTATCACCCCGGGCCAGCGCAGCAAATCGAGGACATCGATGCGTGCCGCAGAACCCGCGTCCGCCGCAATCGCCTGCGCCCGGCGGGTGAGCGAGGCCAGCAACTCGGAGTCGACTTCGAGCGCGCCTGAGGCCACGGCCGGGCGAAAATGCAGGGAACATTCGACTTTGCCGCGGCGAACCGCGGCGGCCACGCCTTGGCGGAAATCCGCCTCGCCGACCCGAAATTCCTCGGGCAGGCGAAAGCCCATTTCCAGAAAACGATGATTGACCGTCTTCAGTTCCCAAGCCAACAACCCCCAGGGGAACTGGCGCTCGCGTCGCGCAAAGCCGGTCATGCTACGAATCATAGGGGTCTAAAGCTAAAATCGGCCATAATCTTGAATTGAAGTTTATCAGAAGCCGGGGAGCAGACATTGCAGATCGAGACCGCGGATGTCAGCCTCATCGGCCACCGCGAGGAAAATCAAGACCGGGTCGCGGTGGCCGCAGCCGACAACGCCGTGCTGCTGGTCGTGATCGACGGCATGGGCGGCCATGCCGAAGGCGCGCGCGCCGCCGAAACCGCGCTCGCCACGCTGCTCGAAGCGTTCTGGCAAACGCCGCATCCCATTTTTGATCCGCTTGGCTTCCTGCATCTGTCGTTGGGGCGCGCCCACGAAGAGGTGGTGAAACTCGGACAGGGCTTGAGCGTCGAGGCGCGCCCGCGCGCGACCTGCGCACTGTGCCTGGTGCAGGATTCCGCGGCCTATTGGGCGCATGTCGGCGACAGCCGTGTCTATCAGCTGCGCCAATCCCAGGTTCTGGAGCGCACGCGCGATCACAGCCATGTCGAAGTGCTGCTGCGCGAGGGCTTGATCACCGAGGCGGAAGTCCACGGCCATCCCATGCGCAATTATGTCGAGTGTTGTCTCGGGGGCGATGCGGCCCTGCCGGAGATGAGCATATCGACGCGGCGCAAGCTCAAGTCCGGCGACGTGCTGCTGTTGTGCACGGACGGCTTGTGGGCGAATCTGCGGGACCAAGATTTGGTGCGCTTCGCGCAGAACGTCACCAAGCCCCTGCGGGAATCCCTGACCGATCTCGGCACCCAGGCGGTCGAAGCCTCCGCACCCTATAGCGACAACACCAGTGCGGCGGCGCTGCGCTGGCGGGCAGCGTGAGCATCCGGCCGAGCGGCCGCGCCGCCGACGAGTTGCGCGCATTGAGCTTCGAGCGGGGGTTCACCAAGCACGCGGAAGGTTCGGTATTGGTGGCGTTCGGTGCGACCCGGGTACTGTGCACGGCCAGCATCGAAGACAGCGTGCCGTCATTTCTGCGCGGCCAGGCCCAGGGTTGGGTGACCGCCGAGTACGGCATGCTGCCGCGCGCGACCCATACACGGTCGGCGCGCGAAGCGGCCCGCGGCAAGCAGACCGGGCGTACGCAGGAGATTCAGCGCCTCATTGGCCGGGCGTTGCGCGCGGTCGTCGATCTCAAGGGTTTGGGGGAGCGTACCGTGACCATCGATTGCGATGTGCTGCAGGCCGACGGTGGCACGCGCACGGCGGCCATCACGGGCGGCTTCGTGGCGTTGGCGGACGCGATCGACACCTTGCTCAAGAGACGAGCCATCAGCGCCAACCCGCTGCACGGCCAGGTGGCCGCGGTGTCCGTCGGCATCTACCGCGGCACGCCGGTCTTGGACCTGGACTACGCCGAGGATTCGAACGCGGAAACCGACATGAATGTGGTCATGAACAGCGGCGGCGGCTTTGTCGAGGTGCAAGGCACCGCCGAGGGTCACGCGTTCCGCCGCCACGAGCTCGATCAATTGCTGGACCTCGCCTCCACAGGCATAGCCCGCCTGCACGCCGCCCAGCTGAGCGCCCGTGCCGGGAACCGCTCTGATCAGTAGGCGGCTCATTGTCGCCACCGGCAATCAAGGCAAGCTGCGGGAGTTTCGCGCGTTGCTGGCGGACCTGCCTTATGAGCTGCACGGCCTCGGCGAGTTGGGAGTGGCCGCGCCCGAGGAAACCGGCGCGAGTTTTCTCGACAACGCCATGCTGAAGGCCAGGCATGCCGCGGCCGCGGCAGGCAACGCCGCCGCCATTGCGGATGATTCCGGGCTCGAAGTCGACGCACTGCGCGGCGCACCGGGAATCCATTCGGCGCGATACGCAGGCGCAGGCGCGAGCGATGCGGACAACAACGCCAAGCTCCTGCGCGCTCTTGCAGGCGTACCGCGTGAGGCGCGTGCGGCGCGCTATCGATGCGCCTTGGTGTTCGTGCGCGACGCCGCGGATCCGGCCCCGTCGGTCGCGGAGGGTGTGTGGGAAGGCTTGATTCTCGAGGCGCCGCAGGGCGCGGGCGGCTTCGGCTACGATCCATATTTCTATCTGCCGGAACTTGGGCTCACCGCCGCACAGCTCGATCTCGAAGGACAAGAATCGCCTCAGTCACCGCGGCATCGCACTGCGCTCGCTGCGCGATCAATTGACGGAGCGGGCGGCGCGGCCATGAGCGAGCTGCCGCTGTCCCTGTACGTGCACATGCCCTGGTGCGTGCGCAAATGTCCGTACTGCGATTTCAACTCGCACCAATTGAAGTCGGCGGCCCCCGACGGCGCCTACATCGATGCGTTGATCCGCGATTTCGACGGCGAATTGCCGCGTCTGGGAGGCCGGCGGATCGAGACGGTTTTCTTCGGCGGCGGCACGCCGAGCTTGTTTCAGCCTGAGGATTTCTCCCGGCTGCTCGGCGCGTTGCGGCAGCGCATCGCGTTCGCCGGCGACGTGGAGATTACCCTGGAGGCCAATCCCGGGACCATCGAACGCGGGCGATTCGCGGGCTACCGGGACGCGGGGGTCAATCGTGTGTCCTTGGGAGCACAGACATTCGGGCAGCGCGCATTGGAGCGTTTGGGCCGGATTCATTCGGCCGACGACACGCATCGCGCGGTGGCCGAACTGCGCGCGGCCAAACTCGACAATTTCAATCTCGATTTGATGTATGCCCTGCCGCAGCAGTCGCCCGAGGAAGCGCTCGAGGACGTGCGCATCGCATGCGGGCTCGAGCCTGCACACATTTCCTATTACCAGCTCACGCTCGAGCCCGGGACGGTGTTCCATACACGGCCGCCGCCGCTGCCTGACGAGGACTCGGCGTGGCGGATGCAAACCGCGGGTCAGCGGCTGCTGGCCGAGGCGGGCTATCTGCAGTACGAAGTCTCGGCTTATGCGCGCGGTGACGCTCGCTGCCGGCACAACATGAATTACTGGCGGTTCGGCGACTATGTGGGACTCGGCGCCGGCGCGCACGGCAAACTCAGTCTCGCGCTCCCGCAGCGAATCCTGCGCACCACGAAACCCAAACAGCCGCGCGACTATCAGGAACGGATGCGCCTCGCTGCGGAAGGCGCCGGATCAGCAGCCGCGATTGGCGAGAGTGCATTCATCGCCGAGACGGACCTGCCGTTCGAGTTCATGCTGAATGCCCTGCGGCTCAATGAGGGCTTCACCGAGGCTGATTATCGGCAGCGAACCGGGCTGGGAATGGACTCCGTGCAGGTGAAATTGGACCAGGCGCGGGGACGGGGGCTGCTCGAGAGCCGGGAGGCTGGCTGGCGCCCCACCGAATTGGGCCGGCGCTTCTTAAATGATCTGCAAGGGAGTTTTCTCGCCTAAGTTTATGCACATAGGGGCTTAGGACTCGCACAAAGGGGTACCTACAGCACATTGCACCTGCAGTAGGTCAGATGCGTCTCGTAATCAATTGAAATATAAAAAGAAACTCACTTGTCTATTTTTTGACCAAGTTAACAATTACTCGAAATTCCGCCGTCTGCATCGGGCGACTTGAATGCCGTCCACAGACTTATCCACAGATATTGTGGACAAACCCGCAAGAGGCTGTCCTACAAGCGTTTATGTCAAACATCTTGAGGTACCAGACCCCTTTAAGCTAGAATGATCGGCCGGGTCTTAGGTGATGGCAACGGCCGCCATTCTATAGCCGCGGAAAACTCAAGGCGTGGCGATGTGCATCAATGCTCGTCGATTCTGCCGCCACCGATACTCGAGGTTCCCATGAAAGCCGGCATCCATCCCGAATACAAAGTCATCGCAGTCACCTGCACCTGCGGCAACCAGTTCGAGACACGCTCGACCATCGGCCAGGATTTGCAGGTCGAAGTGTGCTCCAACTGCCATCCGTTCTACACCGGCAAGCAGAAAATTGTGGATACCGGCGGCCGCGTCGATAAATTCCGCAAGAAATATGCGGCAGCGGCGAAAGCCTAGCCTCGCGATTCTTCATCTGCAGAGAACGTGCGCGCGCGGTCGGTAGATCTTCCGACCGGCGGGTGCGCGCGCATAAGATGCGCTCCCTTGATTCCAAGGTACGGCCGTGCAAGGCTGCGGGGTCCCAAAGATCCCCATCATCCTCGTCGGAAAGGCGCATGAGCACCAAATACGAACTCAAGAATCTCGCGACCGGCAAGACGACCGCACTGAAAGCGGTCTCGGGAACAATCGGACCCGAAGCGCTCGACATCTCCAGCCTTACCAAGGAGCAGGGGGTCTTCACTTTCGACCCCGGCTTCATGGCCACCGCCAGCACCGAAAGCAAGATCACCTACATCGACGGCGACGCGGGGAAGCTCCTGTACCGGGGTTATCCGGTTGAGCAGCTCGCGGAGCAATCGAGCTTTCTCGAGGTGGCGAATCTGTTGATCAACGGCACGCTGCCCACCAAGCAGGAACTGTGCGCCTTCCAGAATTCGATCACCCGGCACACCATGGTCAACGAGCAGCTGCTGCGCTTTTTCCAGGGTTTTCACCACGACGCCCATCCCATGGCCATGGTCTCGGCGGTGGTGGCATCGATGGCCGCGTTCTATCACGACACCACCGACATCGAGGATCCGCGCCACCGCGAAATATTCTCGCATCGGATCATCGCGAAGCTGCCGACCATTGCCGCCGCGGCCTACAAGCACACGCTCGGCCAGCCGTTCATCTACCCGCGCAATGATCTGCGCTACTGCGCGAACATGCTCAATATGTTTTTCGCGGTGCCGTGCGAACCGTATGCCATCGATCCGGTGGCCGCCGAAGCCCTGGATTTGCTGTTCATTCTGCACGCCGACCACGAACAAAACGCCAGTACCTCGACCGTGCGCCTGGCGGGCAGCACCGGCGCGAACCCGTATGCGGCGATTTCGGCGGGCGTCTCCGCGCTGTGGGGACCGGCGCACGGCGGCGCCAATGAAGCCGTGCTCGACATGCTGGACGGCATCGGCTCGGTCGGCAACATCGATAAGTTCCTGGCGCGCGTCAAGGACAAGAGCGACCACGTGCGCCTGATGGGATTCGGGCACCGCGTCTACAAGAACTTCGATCCGCGCGCCAAGATCATCCGCAGCATGTGCTACAGAGTCCTGGAAAAACTCGGCAAGACCAACAATCCGTTGTTCGAACTCGCGCTCAAATTGGAGGAAATCGCGCTCAAGGACGAGTACTTCGTGTCGCGCAAACTGTATCCGAACGTGGATTTTTACTCCGGCATCATCTACAGCGCACTGGGAATTCCACGCTCCATGTTTACGGTGATGTTCGCGATCGCCCGCACCGCCGGCTGGGTGGCGCAGTGGCAGGAAATGGTGTCCGATCCGCATATGAGAATCGGCCGGCCGCGCCAGCTGTACACCGGTCCTACCCAGCGAGACTACCAGCCCCTAGACAAGCGCTGACCGATGGCGCTGCTAACCCACGCGAAGTTGAGCGCGCTGGCGCTGCTGCTCGGCGGCGCCGCGAATGCCGCCCTTGCGGATGTCTGCCCCAATCCGGCGGGACCGGTCGCCCTCGGCAGCGCCCAATGGAACGGCTGGGGACGCGGTCTCGACAACACGCGCTACCAGCCCGAGCCCGCGATCCGTGCCAGCGACGTGGCGAAGCTGGCGTTGAAATGGGCCTTCGGCTATGCCAACGGCAGCGAATTCGGCCAACCCACGGTGGTCGACGGCCGGCTGTTCGTCACCAGCTCCTCGGGGCGCATCTATTCGCTCGATGCCAAGACCGGGTGCACTTATTGGACCTATGACGCCGCGGCGGGCAGCCGCACGGCCGTGATCATCGGCGAACTGGCGCGCTCGAGGGTGGCGCCTCTGCCGCGCAGACTGAAGCGCACCTTGGCGCATCTTGACGTCATCAAGGCGCCGAGCGCCGCGTTCTTCGGCGACGATACCGGCACCGTCTATGCACTGGATGCCCAGAAGGGAACACTGCTGTGGAAAACCCAGGTTGAAACCCATCCGTTGGCGCGCATCATGAGTGCGCCCACGCTCTACAACGATCGGCTGTACGTGGCGATGACCTCGACCGAAGACAGCGCGGCCGCCAATCCGAGCTACAGCTGCTGCACCTTTCGCGGCAGCGTGGCCGCCCTCGACATCAGCGGCGGCAGATTGGCGTGGAAGAGCTATACCGTCCTCGAGGAGCCGGTGCCGACGCGCAAGAACACAGCGGGCATTCAGGAGTTCGGCCCGGCGGGTGCCGCCATCGCGTCGACGCCCACCCTGGATACCAAGCGCAACGTGCTGTACGTCGCGACCGGGGGCTCGCCGACCGGCATTGAACAGTCGCTGACCGATGCCGTCGTGGCCCTGGATCTGGACAACGGCAAGCTACGCTGGGTCAAACAATTGAGCCGCTCGGATGTCGGAGCGTTCGGCAGCGGTTTTGTGAGTCCGCCGATCTTGCGGACGCTGGCGACCGGCAATCAAGTCCTGTTGGCGGGACAGAAGTCGGGCATGGTCTACGGGTTGGATCCCGATCATGGCGGCGACACGCTATGGCAGACGAAGATCGGCGACAGCGGTGCCGCCGGCCCGGGCAGCTCAGTGGGACCGCCGGGCGTCGCCGGAGCCCCCGGCGGGGTCGCGTGGGGCAGCGCAGCCGATCATCGCAATCTCTATGTCGCGATCACCGGCGGGATGGCGCAGCCTGCGAACGCCTCGGGAAGCTTGACGGCATTGGACTTGAAGACCGGCGCGGCCCGCTGGCATGCCCCCTCGCCGCAGCCGGCCTGCAGCTGGAGCGGTCAGAGTTGCACCCACGGCCAGGCGCAGGCAGTCACGGTCATACCGGGCAGCGCTTTCTCAGGATCCATGGACGGTCATTTGCGCGCCTATTCGACCATCGACGGCAAGATTCTCTGGGATTTCGACACGGCCAAGGATTTTCAAACCAGGAACGGCATCAAGGCGGCCGGCGGTCCCCTGGATCACGGCGGAGCGACCATCGTGAACGGCATCGTCTATGTCAATTCCGGCAATGCGCTGCTGGCCTTTTCGGTGGACGGAAAATAAGGAATCGAACGCTACCCATGACACTTCTCAATCGGCTCACCTGCGTCAGCCTGTGTTTGCTCTATAGCTTCATTCCCCTCGCGGCTCCGAACGCTTGGGGGCGCTCCGCCGATGCGGGCCGCGCGCCGGCCATCGAGAATTCCGTGGTGAAGGTCTTCGCCACCATGCGCTACCCGGATCCCTTCAAGCCCTGGACCAAACAGGCGCCGAGCGAGGTGACCGCCTCCGGGGTGGTGATCGAAGGCAGGCGCATTCTCACCAATGCGCACGTGGTCCTCTACGCCAGCCAGGTGCAGATTCAGGCGAACGCCGCGGGCGACAAGCTGCCGGCCAACGTGGTGGCGGTCGCGCCGGGCATCGACCTGGCCGTCCTGCAACTCGACGATGCATCATTCTTCGACACACATCCGCCGGTGGCGCGCGCCAGCAAGCTGCCGCAGATCAAGGATGCGGTGTTGGCCTATGGATTTCCCGCCGGCGGCAACTCTCTGTCCATCACCAAGGGAATCGTCTCGCGCATCGAGTTCGTGGCTTACAACTACCCGGTGTCGGGGTTGCGCATCCAAGTGGATGCGGCCATCAATCCCGGCAACAGCGGCGGCCCGGCCATCGCGGGCGACAAGATGATCGGCCTGGCATTCAGCAAATTGGGCGGCGACACCCAGAACATCGGCTACATCATTCCGAACGAGGAAGTCGATCTGTTCCTGAAGGATGTTGCGGACGGCCGCTACGACGGCAAGCCCGCCATGTACGATGAGCTGCAAACGCTGGAAAATCCGGCATTGCGCGAGTTTCTCAAGCTCGACAAGAGCGTCGAGGGAATGGTGGTCCACAGACCCTACAAGAGCGATGCCGGTTACCCGCTGAAGGAGTGGGATGTCCTGACCCGGATCGGCGACACCCCCATCGACAATCAGGGGATGGTCAAGCTGGACAAGGAGTTGCGCGTCAGCTTCGCGTACATGATTCAGCGGGCGGCGAACAACGGCAAGGTGCCGATGAGCATCGTCAGAGCCGGCAAGCCCATGCAGATTCAACTGCCCGTGTCGGCGGAGCACCCCACCCTGGTCACCGATTTGCACGGCGGCTACCCGTCGTACTTCATTTACGGCCCGCTGGTGTTCTCGACCGCCACCTGGCAATTGCTCTCGAGCTTCGAGAACAACGCCGGCCTATTGCGGATCCTGGGTGCGGTGAAGAGCCCGTTGATCACGCGCGCCTTGGATGCGCCGGATGCCGACACCGAAGAACTCGTGGTCATTTCTTCGCCCTTCTTTCCGCACAAACTCTCCAACGGCTACTCGAATCCCGCGGGCTCGGTGGTGTACTCGGTCAACGGCATGCGTGTTCGAAGCCTCAAGCACCTGGTTGCGCTGCTGCGCGATCTCACGGACCCGTTCGTCAGGATCGAATTCGATCAAAAGGGCAATGAGGCGCTGGTGTTCTCGCGTACGGCGATGCTCGCCGCCACCGATGACATCCTGACCGACAACGGCGTGCGGGCCCAGGGCTCGCCGAACATGATGGAGGTCTGGCAGGCGAAGCCGGCGGCGAAGTGATGCCGCTGCCGCCGTGGGCGGCGTGACCTGCTGCCGCGGCGGCCGAGCTCTGCGAGGAAGCGCCCCGGGCGGCACCCGGGGCTTCAAGTAGATCTGCCACCGGAAACCGGCGGGCAGCCGCCTCCGGACGCCGATCAGTACCGATATGTCGCGGTGACCCCGACGGTTCGCGGCCGAACGCCGCGCCCGAAATACAGATTGTCGGTGGGGTCGTAGGCAATGTCGCGCGACTTGAACAACACCGGACTCTGGTCGAGGACATTATCGGCGAACAGAGACACGTCATAACCGCTCCAGCGGAAGCCGGCGCGCAGCTGGAGATTCTTGGTCTGCGGGAGCCCCGGGATGGTCGTGTCGTACAAGGCGTTGCGGCTATCCTGTCCCGGCAACAGCGCGGATTGCGCATTGGTGAATTGATAATCGGCGCGAGCATAGGGGGTGTGACCATTCCATTCGCCAAAGGTCTTTTCGGCGGAGGCCATGATGGTCCAAGGCGCCCCCACCAGCCGATTGCCTTCGCTGACCACCGGCGGAGCGGTTTCCGCAACACCGTTGACGACACCCGCGCACGCACCGGCGGTACCGTCGTACTGCAGCACGCCGGCGCAGGAGCTCTTGGTGAAGCGCGCGTCGGTGTAGGCGACCGTGAGTCCCACGATCAAGGTATCGATGGGTCGGAATTGCACGTCGATGTCGCCGCCGCGGCTCTGTACCTGTCCCAAGTTGGCGGTGAACTGTTCACCGCAGCTCGGCAGGTACACATTCTGCTGGATGTTCTTCCAGTTGATCAGGAACAGGCTCGAGTCGATTTGCAGCCGGTGATCAAGGAAAGTGTTCTTGCCGCCGATTTCATAGCTCCAGAGACTGTCGGAGGAAAAGCCCGTCGGAACGTGCCGCAGGCCATCGGAACCCAGGGGCAGGCCCAAAGTTTCCAGATCGCCACCGCAAATGTTGCCCACGCCGACGTTGACGCCGCCCACGCGGTAACCCTTGGAAGCGCTCAGGTAAAAAAGATTCTCACGATCGGGCTGCCATGAGAGCACCGCCTTGGGAGTAATCGGCTTTTCCGAAGAACTGGCCTGGGTGCCTGAGTTGGGCGCCCCCAAGAACGATCCGCCGGCATACGTAGATCCCGTGAAATCGACTTTGGAGACCCGCAGACCGACGGTGGCCTTGAGGGTGTCGGTGAATTTAAAGGTGGCTTCGCCGAAGGCGGCGATCTGCTTGTCGATCACGCGATCGACGGGTCCGTAGAATATCTCGCCGTTGGGGCAATCCAGCGGCGGTGCGCAAATGTCGACCGCGGGCGGACCGTAGGCGGCGAGCGAGTAGTTGAGGATTTCGCCGCGCAGGTTTTGATCGTAAATATTCTCAGGGATGTTCTCATTCAAGTGCGAGTAGAACACTCCGGTGTTCCAGACGAATCTTGAGGACGTGTCCGACGAGGCCAGGCGTATCTCCTGGTAGAAATTCTTCTGGTCGTCCTCGAAGCTTGCGTAGCCGGCGTCGTTCGCCTGCGGATAGATGGTCGGCAGCAGGCCGAAGTACGCGTACGTCGCCCGCAGATACTGCGAATAGTCCGAGGTTGAATGTTGGCTGCGGGAGAAATACGAGGTGTTCGACGTGAGCTGCGCGAAGCCGAGATTCCACTCCACTTTGACCGCCGACAGTGAGAAGGGATCCCGGCTCGGGTTGGTCAGCTGGTTGCCGTTATAAAACGAATCCGCACCGGGATCCGAGAGCCCCACCCAGTAGGACGCCGTGTCATTGATGTGCAGCTGTTGGTAGTAAAACGACGGCGTGACCGAGACGGCGTCGTTCACCACCCACTTGAGGGCCGCGCGGAAAGTCATGGTTTCCTGCCAGTTGGCGTCTTTCTCGGTGACTCGTCCCAGAACCGGAGTCGGAAGCACCGGGTTGTCGGGATTCGGGACCAGATTGTAGTTGGTGCGATCCACCCAGCCGCCGTCGCGGCGGTAGGAGGCACTGATGCGAAAGCCGAGCACGTCGTTGATGATCGGACCGCCCGCCGCGGCGCCCATTTCGTAGCTGGCGTCGCCGGCCTTGGTCGATGCAAGTTCGGCGCGCAAATAACCGGAGTTCTTGTTGACGTCCGGCTGCGGGGTGATGAATCGCACCACACCGCCTTCGGCACCGGCGCCGAACAAGGTTCCCTGTGGTCCGCGCAGAACCTCGACCCGATCCAGATCGAACAGCGCGGGAAATACATTGACGGCGCCGAAACCGATATGCCGGCTCTGCACCGGTGTGTCGTCGACGTAAATGCCCGTGGTGGAGGTGCCGGCCTGGGAATCGATGCCGCGGATGCTGATGTCGGAGTTTTCGTCATTGTAATTGGCCGACGAACCATTGCCGTTGCGCTGGAACATGACGCCGGGGCTCAAACGCGTCAGGTCGTCGATGCTGCGCAGACCCTGCTCGTCGAGTTTCTCCTGGCTGAACGCGGTCACGCTGATCGGCACGTCCTGCAGACGTTCGCTGCGACGGGTGGCGGTGACCACAACTTCTTCCAATGCGCCGCTCGATGCCGTCTCGGTATCGGCCGCGGCGGCCATCGTTGCCGCGGGCCATACCAGTTGGCCCGCCACGGCCACCGGCCAGAAGCATTGTTTAATCGCATCCCAACGCATAGCGCACCCCTTCAATTGTTGCCTTTTCCCCACACTCGCGACCAACTATTATTGTGATTTCTTGGCTATCCGTTGCGCAAAGAAGCCGGTCCGCCCCCGGAGCTTAATACTTCTCTTAACGGCCGTTCAACATTATTAACCGCCGATAAAGGGCCGAAGACACCTAAAGGAGTGGCTGCCGCAGGAAGGGGCACGCGGCCTTGCTCTCGCCGGGTCGTGGCTCAACCGGGCCCGACCAGCTCCGACACTTCGCGGGCATCCGCGCGCTTCATGGGCTTGCCGTCGACCGGCGAGTAGGGGGACTGGCGGATCCCATCGATGGGGAACACGGTGGCGTCGACGGTGCGTCCATTGGCCGCAAAACGCAGCGCGGGATAATTGATGCTGCGCTCCGCATCCATCTTGACGCGCCGCTCGTAGAATTCGTGTGGCACGCCGATGTCGAGCAGGCGGATGGCCACCGATTCGGCGGCGTCGGCGAACAGGTGCAAATTGATGTCGCTGTGGTTCGTGGCGGTGCCGGTAAGCACCGATCCCACCAGCCGCGGCTGAAACTCCTGCAGCATGCGCATGGTGTCCAAGGCGATGCGGCGCTGCTCTTTCAGGGTATGGTCGTGGGACTCGCGTCCGAACAGCCGCTGATGCGCCCGCAGTGCCGCTTCGATTTCGATGTTTTTCGGCAACACGGCGACATCGTTGACACCCAGCCGATCCGCGGCCTTGCGCTTCGCCTGCAGAAAATCCCCAATCCCGTGTTCGGCCATGATCCGCGCCGCTTCCTGAGCGAGAGCGCTGCGCAAATCTTCGGCACGCTGCGAAAACTTCTTGGCCATGGTCAGATCGCTAGAATAACGGTTTATCGCCGTCGTTCGGGTTCGATTTGTCGGATCCCTCATAGAGCTCGGACTTGGGCAGGTTGCCCTCGATGAATTTCTCCATGATGCCGTTGGGATTGTCCGAACTCGCCAGCAAGCCCGTTTCGGGCGAAATGCGCGCCGCCACGATCCCGTCCGGCACCGGTACTCCACGCCGGGCGGTGCCGGCCAGTGCTTCGTGCATGAAGTAGGTCCATGCGGGGATGGCTGTGCGGCCGCCTTGCTCGCCCTCGCCCAGCGAGCGTTCTTGGTCGAAGCCCACCCACACGGTCGTCATCAAGTCGCCGTTGAAGCCGTTGAACCAGGTGTCGTGGGAATCATTGGTGGTGCCGGTTTTGCCTGCAATATCCTCGCGATTGAGGGAGCGGGCGCGCACGCCCGTGCCGCGGCGAATGACGTCTTTCATCATATCGGCCAACAGGTAGGCGATTTGCGGCCGGATGATCTGCGGCGCGAGATTCTTGGCCGGGATCACGGTCCGGCCGTCGTGCGGGGACTGGTCGAGCTGCGAGGCGCGAGCCCCGACGGCCGCCGGATCGGTCGGACGATCACATGCCGCGCAGGCGATCGCGGGATTTGCCTGCTGCAGTACTCTACCGCCCGCATCCTCGATCCGGTCGATGGTGTAGGCGGTCACCTTGTAGCCGCCGTTCGCAAAGGTGGAATAGCCGATGGCCACTTGCAGGGGGCTCAATTCAGCCGTGCCCAGCGCCAGAGTCAGATCATTCGGCAATTGTGACTTGTCGAAACCGAAGCGGGTCACGTAGTTCCAGGTGTAGTCGCCGCCGATGGCCCGCATCAGGCGCACCGACACCAAATTTCGCGAATGCACCATGGCTTCACGCAAGCGCATCGGGCCCGCGAAACTGCCTTCCATTTCCTTCGGGCGCCAGGCCTGCTCAGTGCCGGTTTCGTCGATGACCACGGGCGCGTCCAAGATGACGCTGGCGGGGGTGTAGCCCTTGTCGAAGGCGGCCGCGTAAACGAAGGGCTTGAAACCCGAACCCGGCTGTCGCCGGGCCTGGGTCACGCGATTGAAATTGCTCTGAAAGTAATCGAAGCCGCCGACCAGGGCGACCACCGCGCCGTCGCGAGGATCCACCGATACCAAGGCGCTTTGTGCCTCCGGCACCTGCACGAACAGCAGCGAATCCGCCGTTCGCCCCACGGTGTAGATGACATCGCCGCGGTTCAAGATTTCGGCGGCCGACAGGGGCGCCCGGTCGACCTTTTCATCGGGCAATTCACGCCTGGCCCAGGACAGCTTCTCCCAGGGAAGGCTCACTTCGCCGATATCCTTGACGTAGATCTTGGCGCTCTTCGCCTCGACCTTCATCACGATGGCGGGCCGCAGGCCGCCGATGATCGGGAACTCCTCGAGTTGGCCGTCGAAATCTCGGGGGTTCGTCAGCTTGGACATGTCGACCTTGGCGGTGGCCCCGCGAAAGCCATGGCGGCGGTCATACTCCAACAGGCCGGTGCGCAGCGCCACCGTGGCTGCGGCCTGCAGGCGCGAATCGATGGTGGTGAAAACCTTGTAGCCGGCCGTGTAGACCCCGTCACCGTACTTGGACTGCATTTCATTGCGCACCATCTCGGCCACGTAAGGGGCTTCGGCTTCGACCGAAGAGCCGTGCAGCCGCGATTCCATGGGGCTCGACTTGGCCTCGTCGTATTCGGCCTGCGTGATGTAGTTGAGCTCCAGCATCCGCCCGAGCACATGGGCGCGCCTGACCCGGGCCGCCTCCGCGCTGGCCACGGGATTGACCACGGAAGGAGCGGTGGGAATCCCCGCCAGGGTGGCCATCTCGGCCACGGTCAACTGGTCCAATGTCTTGCCGAAATACACTTCCGCCGCCGCGCCGACTCCGTACGCACGCTGCCCCAAGAAGATCTTGTTGACGTACAGGGAGAAGATTTCCTCCTTGGTGAATTCGGCTTCCATGAGCAGGGAGATGTAGATCTCGCTCATTTTGCGTTTCATGTCGCGCCGCGGCGTAAGGAACATGTCGCGGGCCACTTGCATGGTGATGGTGCTCGCTCCCTGGCGAATGCCGCCGGCTTTGAGATTGGCCACTGCGGCGCGTAAAATCCCTTGCCAATCAACACCATGGTGCCGGAAAAAGCGATCGTCCTCGGTGGCCAGAAAGGCTTGGATAAGGCGTTTGGGCAGCTGGTCATAGCGCACCGGAATGCGCCGCTGTTCGCCGATGGCGGCGATCAGCTTGCCGTCCCGCGTGTAAACCCGTAGCGGGACCTGCAATTGCACGTCCCGCAGGCTGTCCACATCGGGAAGGGCGGGCCTCAAATAGACATAAGCACAGACGTTAGCGAACGCAATTAACGCTATTGCGCCAACCAAGACCACACAAATGCGCGAGATGAGAACTGGGTAACGTTTGGCCACAGAAAACCGTTCTAACTTATTGCACCGGCGAAATTGCAGATGCATATTACCGCCGGACACATGGGCATACTCATCGAAAGATGAGGACGCAAAGCCACCGGTCCTTGGGGATTCGATCCTAAAGGAAAGCGGGGTTGCCAGACCAAGCTAAACCAACCGCCTAGAGACTGGGCGAAGAGGTCTGATCGGATGACTCGACGCCTTCGTCAATGCTGCGGATTTGCCGTAGTTCCCACTTTACGCAGCCGGCGCTGTTCAGCGCTCATTACCGTGAGTGGCTTCACGTTCTATTTAACAGTTTCTTGCTAAGTTTGCTTGGCATAGTTAATCTCATGCACCAGTTTCGACCTCCAAGATACTGAGTGAAAAAGGAAAAAAGCTGTGTGGTCGTTCGGCAAAAGATATCGTCCGCTTCTGGGACTTGACATAACCACCTCGTCGGTGAAGCTCATCGAGCTCACCATGTCGGGCGGTCAGTACCGCGTTGAGTCGTATGCGGCGGAACCCACCCCGCACAACGCCATCAACGAGAAGGCGATCGTCGACGCAGAGGCGGTCGGCGAGGCGATCCGGCGCGCGGTGAAACGCTCGGGTGCCAAGAGCCGTCTCGCGGCGATCGCGATCTCGGGCGATGCCGCGATCACCAAAGTGATTCAGATGCCGAAGAACCTCGGCGAGAACGAACTCGAAGGTCAGGTCGAGATGCAGGCCGACCAATACATTCCGTTCCCGATGGAAGAAGTCAGCTACGACTATCAGGTCGTGGGTCCGTCGGAGAAGGATCCGGAAATGATGGACGTGCTCTTGGTCGCGACGCGCACCGAGAACGTCGAGCAACGGCAGGCGGCGGTGCAGGCTTCCGGGTTGACCGCGCATCTGGTCGACGTCGAAGCGTTCGCTCTGGAGAATGCCTGCGCGCTGATGCGCCATCAGATGCCGGACGGCGGACTCGACCGTACGGTCGCGGTGGTGGATTTCGGCGCCAGCAGCACCACTTTCAGCGTGCTGCGCGACATGCGCGTGGTCTACACGCGCGACTTCGCCTTCGGCGGCCAGCAACTCACCGAAGAAATCATGCGCACTTACGGGCTGTCCATGGAAGAGGCCGGCCGCGCGAAGAAAGAAGGCGGGCTGCCGAGCAACTATCAGCCGGAAGTGCTCGATCCCTTCATCGACGACATGACTCAGCAGGTCAGCCGTTCGCTGCAGTTCTATCTGGCGTCCGGCAGCGGCCGCTCGCAGCCCGACCAAATCCTGATCTGCGGCGGCTGTGCCAACATACCCGGCGTCGCGGACGTCATCTCGAGCCGAGTCGGCGTGCCCGCTGACAAGGGCGATCCGCTCGGCAACATGAAGGTGTCGTCGAAGGCCAAGGCGCAAGCCGTGAGCCGGGATGCCACCGCGTTACTCACAGCCTGCGGCCTCGCGCTGCGAAGCTTCGACTAAAGAGCTGCCATGCCGCGTATCAATCTACTTCCCTGGCGCGAACAAGAACGCAAAGTCCGACGCCGCGAATTCATGGTCGCCGCGGGCGGCGCGGTATTCGCCGCCGCCGTCTTCGTCCTCGGCGGAAAACTTCTGTACACGAGCTGGATCGACGCTCAGAACGGCAAGAACACCCTGCTGAGGAACGAAATCAAAAAGCTGGATGCCCAAATCGCAGACATTCAGGATCTCGAGAATCGCAAGCAACGCTTGGTTGCGCGCATGGAAATCATCGAGAAGCTGCAGCGCAAGCGGCCCGAGATCGTGCATCTGTTCGACGAAATAGTGAAAACGGTGCCGGAAGGCGTATACCTCACGCAGATCAAGCAGACCGGCAACAGGCTCGAGATTCGAGGGGTCGCCCAATCCAGCACGCGTGTGTCGACGTTCATGCGCAATATCGACTCATCGGTCTGGATGGATAACCCGGTGCTGATGGTGGTCGAGTCCAGCAAGGACTCTGCGAGCGGCGGCTCGAATTTCACCCTGACCAGCGATGTGGTGGGCGTGGATCTCGAGAATGGCGGCGAAACAACGGTCAAGAAGGTTGCTGCGAAATGAAGTTTTTCGATCAACTCCGGACTCTCGATCCGCGCGACGTCGGCCGCTGGCCGCTGCCGGTGCGCGGCTTCTTCATCGCATTGATATTCGGCCTGGTCGCGGCATTTGCCTGGTACACCTTCGTCTGGAACGACGATCGCCCCCTGCTGCTGAAGGCCGAGGCGGACGAACTGGACTTGCGTGCGCAATTCGAAAGCAAGCAGCAGCGCGCCGCCAATCTCGATGCCTACCGGGCGCAACTCGCGGAAATGGAGCGCAGCTTCGGCGCCATGCTGCGGCAATTGCCGGGCAAGACCGAAGTGCCGAACCTTCTGGTCGATATTTCGCAAACCGGCCTCGCCGCCGGCTTGCAGGAAAAACTGTTTCAGCCCGGCAGCGAGAAGGGCAACGGCTTCTATGCGGAACTTCCCATCAAGATCAAATTGGTGGGCACGTATCATGACTTCGGCAATTTCGTCAGCGGCATTGCCGCGCTGCCGCGCATCGTCACGCTGCACGACATCCAGATCACGCCGGTGGACGCCAAGAGCGGCTACGACAATTTGACCATGGACGTGACGGCGAAAACCTACCGCTACATCGAGGATGAAGGCGGCGCGAAACCGGCGAAGAAAAAGACGGGAGGAGCGACGTGAGCAACGCACGCAACGCGGGCGTCATCTGCGCCGCCCTCGCAGGGTTGACCCTGGCCGGCTGCTCCGGCGGGCAATCGGATCTGCAGAAATGGATCGCCGACACGAAGAAAAAGCCCGGCGGACGCATCCAGGCGCTGCCGGAAGTGAAGCCGTACGAGACCTACGTGTACAGCGCCGCCAAGCTGCGCTCGCCGTTCCAACCGCAGGGCGCGGGCTCGATCAACGGCCAGAACTTGCGACCAAGTTCGCGGCGCAACCGCGAATTCCTGGAAGGTTTTTCGCTCGACACTCTGAAAATGGTCGGTACTTTCAAGGTGGGCGGCAGCTTCTACGGACTCGTCCAATCGAAGGACGGTCTCGTGCACAAGGTTCAGCCCGGCAATTATCTCGGGCAGAACGACGGCAAAGTGACTGAAATTACCGGTGGAAAAATTAGCCTGGTCGAAATCATTCCGGATGGTCTCGGCGGCTATATCGAGCGACCGGCCTCATTGGCATTGTCCGATTGAGGCCCCCAGGGAGAAGAAAGCATGATTAGATTCAAGACCAGAACGGCGATGTTCGGCGCGATGGCGCTGCTCGCATTGGGCGCAATCAGTCTGACGGCGCGAGCCCAGGACCCGCTCAAACTCGAGTCCGTCGACGTTCAAACCTTGTCGGGTCAGCAAGTGCAGCTGAAACTGCACCTGAGCGGCCCGGCTCCCGAGCCGCTGCCTTTCACCATCGACAAGCCGGCGCGCATCGCGTTCGACCTGCCGAATACCACCCTGGCGCTGGCGACGCGCCGCTTCGACGTGCGCTCCGGCGGAGTCGATACCGTGCTGGCCGCCGAAGCCAACGGGCGCACGCGCGTGGTGGTCAATGTGGACACCTTGATGCCGTACACCACCAAGGTGGACGGCAACACCATCATCGTCACGCTCGGCAATCAGCCGGGCGCGGCGGCGGCGCAGGCGGCCCCGGCCCGGGCAAGTTCCGGTCAAGGCGCGGCCGCGGCCGAACGCGCGATCCGCACCATTGATTTCCGGCGCGGCGCCGACGGCACCGGCCGTGTGATCGTGCAGCTGACGGACCCGCGCACCCCGGTCAACGTGCGTCAGGAAGGCAACCAAATCGTGGTCGACTTTGCGGGCACCTTGATGCCGAAGAACCTGATGCGCCGCTACGACGTCATGGATTTTGCGACGCCGGTGCAGACCGTCGATGCGCTGCGGGTGGAAGGCAGTTCACGCCTGGTGATCAGTGCGCAGGGCGACTTCGAGCAGCTGGCCTATCAATCCGACAATCAGTACACCATCGAGATCAAGCCGTCGCTGAAGCGCGCCAACGCCGATGAGAAGAAGGAATACACCGGCGAACGGCTGACCTTGAATTTCCAGGACATCGACGTGCGCTCGGTATTGCAGTTGCTGGCCGACACCAGCGGCCAGAATATCGTGGTCAGTGATTCGGTCACCGGCAATCTGACCCTGCGCCTGCAGAACGTTCCCTGGGACCAGGCGCTCGACATCGTATTGCGCACCAAGGGGTTGGATAAGCGCCGCCAGGACAACGTCATCATCATCGGACCGACCGCGGAACTCGCGACCCGGGAAAAGGCCGAACTTGCGGCGCGCAAGGAAGTGCAGGAACTGTCGCCGACGCGCACGGAATTCATGCAGGTCAACTACGCCAAAGTCACGGACCTCGCGAAGCTGATCAAGAGCACGAACGCCAAGGATTCCATGCTGTCGCCGCGCGGCAGCCTGTCGGTCGATGAGCGCACCAACACCCTGCTGGTGCAGGACACGGCCGACAAGCTGTCGGACATCCGCCGTCTGGTGCAAACCCTCGACGTCCCGGTCAAGCAGGTGTTGATCGAAGCGCGCATCGTGATAGTGAGTGACACGTTCGAGCGCGACTTGGGCGTCAAGCTCGGCATCACCGGCTATACCACCGCCGGCCCCGGCAGCTTGATCTCGGTCACCGGCAACGGCGTCGGTGCCGATACCATGACCCAATCGGGGATCACCAATCTGGCGTCCGGCGGCCGGGTCACCCCGGTGCAGACGCCGATTCTCGACAACCGCTACCAGGTGAATCTGCCGGCGGCGAATACCAACGGCAGCATCGGTCTGTCGATCCTGGGCGGCAGCCACATCATCGATCTGGAACTGTCGGCCGCGCAAAACGAAGGCAAGAGCGAAACCATCTCCTCGCCCCGCGTCATCACGGCCAACCAGAAGCAAGCCACCATCATGCAGGGTGTGGAAATCCCCTATCAGGAATCGGCCTCGAGCGGCGCCACCACGACTCAGTTCAAGAACGCGGTTCTGTCTCTCAAGGTGACTCCGCTGATCACGCCCGACAATCGCGTGATTCTGGACCTCGATGTATCCGACGACTCGGTCGGCCAGCAGGTGACCAGCGCCACCGGCGGCAGCGTGCCCTCGATCGATACCCGGCAGATCATCACCCAGGTGCTGGTCAACGACGGCCAGACCGTGGTGCTCGGCGGCATTCTCGACACCACGAAGTCCACGTCGGCCAACAAGGTGCCGTTCTTCGGCGACCTCCCGCTGCTCGGCAATCTCTTCAAGAGCACGACGAAGATCAACAACAAGACCGAGTTGCTGATATTCATCACGCCGAAGATCCTGCGCGAGGGATCGAACCTGTACTGATCGCCGGCTGCAGCCAAGCAACCCGAAAAAACCGCCCCCGGGGCGGTTTTTTCATGCATAAGTACCGCGTCTGCGCGTAATTATGCGCAAGTGCACGCGAAATCCCTGCTTTCGGCGCGCCAAACCGTACAAAATGCAGCGATGTTAGGCAAGGGAAACATCTTCCTCATCGGCCCCATGGGGTCGGGCAAGACCGCCGTGGGGCGCCATCTCGCGCGCATGCTGCGCTTCACCTTCCATGACAGTGATGCGGATATCGAGGCGAAGACCGGGGTGGATATCGCCTTCATCTTCGAGAAGGAAGGCGAGTCGGGATTCAGGATCCGCGAAAAGGAATCCATCGAGCGGCTCACGCGCCTGGAATCGATCGTGCTGGCGACGGGAGGCGGAGCCGTGATCGACGCGGACAACCGCCGCGTTCTTGCGGAGCGCGGCGTGGTCGTTTATCTCGCGACCTCGATCGATCAGCAGCTCGAGCGCACCCGCCACGCCCGGCACCGGCCCCTGCTGAACGACACTGACCCGGAACAGAAGCTGCATGAACTGATGAAACGGCGGGCGCTCTTGTACGCGGAAATCGCCGATTTCACCGTGTCGACGGACGGCCGGCGGGTGCAGCTGGTGGCCGAGGAGATTCACCACGAGCTTCGGCGGGCGCAGCCTTCATAAGGTTCGTATAATCACACCGTGCAAACGCTTCAGGTAGACGTCGGGCATTCACGCTATCCCATCGCGATCGGCCCGGGATTGTTGACTCATCGCGAGCTGCTGGATGCCCGGGTTCGCGCCCGGGACCTGCTGATCGTGACCAATGCCACCGTGGCGCGCCTGTACCTGGGAAAATTGACGGAGGGGCTCACCGGCAAGCGGATCGCCGAATGCATTTTGCCGGACGGCGAGCAACACAAGACCCTGCAGACCGTGGGCTGGGTATTCGATGCGCTGGTGGCCAAGAAAATGAACCGGGATGCGGCGGTGCTGGCGCTGGGGGGCGGCGTGATCGGCGACATTGCGGGATTCGCAGCGGCCTGTTATCAGCGCGGGATCGGCTATGTGCAGATTCCGACCACGCTGCTCGCCCAGGTCGACTCCTCGGTGGGCGGCAAGACCGGAGTGAATCATCCGGGCGGCAAGAATCTGATCGGGGCATTCTATCAGCCGCTCGGCGTGATCGCGGACACCGACACGCTCGCCACCCTGCCGGACCGGGAGCTGCGCGCCGGCCTTGCTGAAGTGATCAAGTACGGCTGCGTCTGGGACCCGCTGTTGTTCGACTGGCTGGATCACAACCTCCCCAAGCTGCTGGCACGCGATGTGGACGCGCTGACCTATGCGATCGCGAGATCCTGCGAGATCAAGGCCACGGTGGTCGCCAAGGACGAGCGCGAGCACAACTTGCGGGCCATCCTGAACTTCGGTCACACCTTCGGCCACGCCATCGAGGCGGCCACCGCCTACGAGACCTATCTGCACGGCGAGGCGGTGGCCCTCGGGATGGTGGTCGCCGCGAATTTGTCGCACCGCCTGGGGCTGATCGACGGCGGCATCAGGGACCGAGTGCGCAGCACCCTGGCGAAAGCAGGCCTGCCCACCGAAGCGCCGCGTATCGGCGCCGCGAGGATGCTGGAACTGATGCAAATGGACAAGAAGGTGCACGGCGGGGCCATGCGCCTGGTCCTGCTCGAAAAATTGGGGCGTGCCATCGTGACGTCGGAATACCCCAAAGGGGCGCTCGATGCCGCCCTGGCGGAGTCCTTCGCATGAGCCCGCTGGCCGCCTACGCCGCGCTCGATGAGAATTCGCGCGGGCGCCGCCACGCCGAGCCCAAGCCCGCCTACCGCTCGGAATACCAGCGGGATCGCGACCGCATCGTGCACTCGACCGCTTTCCGCAGGCTGGTTTACAAGACTCAGGTGTTCGTGAATCACGAGGGTGATTTGTACCGCACCCGGCTGACGCATTCGCTCGAAGTGGCGCAGATCGCGCGCACCATCGCCCGGGCGCTCAAGCTCAACGAGGTGTTATCGGAGGCGATCTGCCTGGCGCATGACCTCGGGCACACGCCGTTCGGGCATGCCGGACAGGACGCCTTGAACGAATGCATGCTGGATTTCGGCGGCTTCGAGCACAATCTGCAATCGCTGCGCGTGGTCGACGAGCTGGAGGAACACTACGCGGAGTTCGACGGGCTCAACCTGAGCTTCGAGTGCCGCGAAGGAATTCTCAAGCACTGTTCCTACAACAATGCGATCAAGCTCGGCGAATTGGGCGAACGCTTCATCAACCGCCAGCAGCCCGGCCTGGAGGCGCAGCTCGCCAATTTCGCCGACGAGATCGCCTACAACAATCACGACGTGGAGGACGGCATCCGCGCCGGCCTCATCACCGTGGACGAGCTGTTGACCGTGCCGTTGTTCCGCCGATACCACGCGGAAGTCCTGGCGAAATACCCGGCCCTGACCGGACGCCGGCAGGTGTATGAGATCCTGCGGCGGATGATCAACCACCTGGTCACGGATTTGATCGACTCCTCTGCGGCGCGGCTCGAGGCGACCGGAGTGCGCTCCATCGCCGAGGTCAGGGCGCAGCCGGGTCCGTTGATCGGTTTCAGCGAGAACACGCGCGAGCTCAACCATGGGCTGAAGACTTTCCTGCGTGAACGCGTGTACAAGCACTACAAGGTGCGGCGCATGACCGCCAAGGCGCGGCGGGTGATCCGTGAACTATTCGACGCCTTCTTCGCCGATCCGACGCTGATGCCCGATGAGCACCAGGCGACGGGCGCGCGGCTGGAGTCGGTGCAGGGCGCGGCGGGCCGCGCGCGCGCCGTGGCGGACTACATCGCAGGCATGACCGATCGCTATGCCATTCTCGAGCATCGCCGATTGTTCGATCCCGGTGAACGAACCTGAGCGCCCCGACATGACCGCCACACTGAAGAACGACCTGCTGCTGCGCGCCCTGCTGCGTGAACCGACGCCGCGCCGGCCGATTTGGCTGATGCGCCAGGCGGGGCGCTATCTGCCGGAGTACCGTGCAACGCGCGCGCGCGCGGGCGGCTTTCTCGCCATGTGCACCAATCCGCAGATCGCCTGCGAGATCACGCTGCAGCCGGTCGATCGCTACCCTCTCGATGCCGCGATCTTGTTCTCCGACATCCTCACCATTCCGCATGCCATGAACCTCGGGCTGGAGTTCGAGGCCGGCGAGGGACCGAAGTTCGAACGGCCCGTGCGCAATGCCGCCGACATCGCCAGGCTCGGCGTGCCGGATCCGGGCCGGGAACTCAGGTACGTCATCGACGCGGTGGCGCTGGTGCGGCGCGAACTGGGCGGCCGGGTGCCGCTGATCGGCTTCGCCGGCAGTCCGTGGACGGTGTCGACGTACATGGTGGAAGGGGGCGGCAGCAAAACCTTCGGCCAGATCAAGCGCATGATGTATGAATCGCCGCGGGATCTGCATCGGCTGCTCGAAATCCTCGCCAAGGCGACGATTCTCTATTTGAACGCGCAGATTGCCGCCGGCGCCCAAGCCGTCATGTTGTTCGACACCTGGGGCGGCGTGCTCACGCCGGCGCAATACGAGGAGTTCTCCCTGCGCTACATGGCGGAGGTGGTGGACGCGCTGACGCGCAAGGCCGACGGCCGCCGCGTTCCCAATATCGTCTTCACCAAGGGCGGCGGCGCCTGGGTCAAGCGGATTTCCGGCATCGGCTGCGACGCGGTAGGCATCGATTGGACCACTGACCTGCGCCAAGCGCGCGAGGCCGTCGACGGCCGCGTGGCCCTGCAAGGCAATCTGGATCCTGCGGCCTTGTTCGCGGCGCCGGAGGTCCTGCGTGCCGAGACCCTGAAAGTGCTGGCAAGCTACGGCGAGGGCGCCGGCCACGTGTTCAATCTGGGCCACGGCATCACGCCGGATGTCGATCCAGAACGCGTCGCGCTGCTGGTGGAGACGGTGCAGAATTTCCCATGCGCTTCGCGCGACTATTAACGGGCCGAAGCGGGCCCCGTCCGATTGATTAAGTCGGCGGGGCGTGCGCAGGGTTGCGCAGTTCGTCGCGCAGCGCGCGGCGCAGGATCTTGCCCACATTCGACTTGGGCAGCTCGCTGCGAAAGTAGACATGCCGCGGCACCTTGTATCCCGTCAATTCGGTGCGGCAAAACGCGATCAAGGCTTCCGCGGTGAGGTTCGGGTCCTTCTTCACCACGAACAGCGCAACCACCTCGCCGGAATTCTCGTCCGGCTGCGCGACCGCGGCGACTTCCAGCACGCCCGGGTGGGTGGCGACGACGCTTTCGACCTCATTGGGATACACATTGAAGCCGGACACCAGAATCATGTCCTTCTTGCGGTCCTCGATGAAGACGAAGCCCTTGGAATCCATGCGGCCGATGTCGCCGGTGCGCAGCCAGTCGCCGAACATCACCTGCTCGGTCTCGTCGCGCCGATTCCAATAGCCGCGCATGACCTGGGGCCCGAACACACAGATTTCGCCGATCCCGTTCACCGGCAGTTCCTTGCCCGCGTCGTCGCGGATCGATATATCGGTCGAGGGCACCGGCAGGCCGATGGAGCCGTTGAAATCAAGGCCCGCGGGGTTTGCGGTCGCGATCGGCGCAGTCTCCGTCAGCCCCCACCCTTGGGTAACGATGCAGCCGGTCACTTGTTTCCAGCGGGCGGCCACCACGGCTTGCAAGGCCATGCCGCCGGCGAAGGTGACGCGCAGCGCACTGAAATCCACGGTCTCGAAGCCCTCGGTATGCAGCAGAGCGTTGAACAAGGTGTTGACGCCGCTGATGAAGTGGAATTTGTATTTCTTGAGCTCGGCGACGAAGGACTTGAAATCGCGCGGATTGGTGATCAGTACATTGCGGGCGCCCAGAGAAAGGAATGCCAGGCAATTACTCGTGAGGGCGAAGATGTGATACAGCGGCAGCGCGGTAACGACCACGGTGGCTTCATGGGCCTTGAGCGAAGGATTCACCCAGGCCGAGGCCTGCAGCACATTGGCCACCATGTTGCGGTGGGTGAGTACCGCGGCTTTGGCGACGCCGGTGGTGCCGCCGGTGTACTGCAGGAAGGCAATGTCGGACGGTCCGAGAGCGACGGGGTCGAGCTTGAGCCCGAGACCGCTGCCCAGGGCGCCCTTGAAGGCGGTGGTGCCCGGCATGCGCCAGGGCGGAATCTGCTTGCGGACGTGCTTCAGCACGAAATTCACGATGAAGCCGCGCGGCACGCCCAACAAGTCCCCGATGCCGGTGACCAGCACCCTCTTCAGGTCCGTGTGCGGCAGCACCTGGGCCAGCACATGGACGAAGTTCTCGACGATGACGATGGCCTTTGCGCCGGAGTCCTGCAGCTGGTGCTCGAGTTCGCGGGCGGTATACAGCGGATTGGTGTTGACCACCACCATGCCGGCGCGCAGCACGCCGAACAGCGCAATGGGATACTGCAGGATATTCGGCATCATGAGGGCCACGCGATCGCCGGCCGCGAGGCCGGATTTCTTCTGCAGCCAGGCGGCGAATGCGCGGCTGAGCGCATCGAGCTGGGCGTAGGTCAAGGTCGCGCCCATGTTGGTGAAGGCGGGCGAGTGCCCGTGTGCCGCGCACGCCTCCTCGAGGATATCGCGCAGCGAGGCGTAGCGATCGGGATCGATGTCCGCCGGCACCCCCGGGGGGTATTGCTGCAACCAAGGTCGATCCACGCCGGCAATCCTCGTTTTTTGGTTCCGGGTGTATAGCATCCACCCGCAATGCCAGCAACGTCTTAAGTCGGCAGGAGTAAACTAGGCAGGATGAATACAACGAGCGCGGGAAACCGCTGATGGGAATCTGGCGATGGTCGTTCATCAGCGCTCACTTGGCGCTGTGCGGATGCGTCCTCGGCTACGGCCCCTGCCTAGTCCAGCAGCCGGTCAAGAACACGCTGACCGGACATGTGCATTTTCGCAACTACCCGACCCCGGAGGGACTGGACAACGTGCCGGTGTTGTCGCTGGACAAGACCGCCTATGTGTACGCTCCGGCGCAAAGCCATCTGTGCCTGTCGGCGAACGACGTGCAGCTGATCGGAATCGCGGAATTTCCGCAGAATGTGATCGAGAATTCCCACGTGAGCGTGGATGGGGTGCTGTTTCAGGCCAGCTCGGGCCACCAGCACACGCCGTTTCTGATGAACGTGAGGACTATATTGCCCCTGCCTGAATCGCACTAGGGCTGAGGTCCGACGTGGGATTCGAGGCGAATGGGATTAGAATTCGCCGGTGAGCTCGAATCAAACCAGGGAGTGAACGTTCATGAAAAGCACAAATCTCGTAGGAATCATTGCGGCGCCCTTGATGGTGTTTGCCTGGTCGGTACCCGGGTGGGCGGCGGATTCGACCGCAGCCACCACCTGTAAGGACGGCACGACCTCCACCTCCACCGGCAAGGGCACCTGCAGCGGCCACGGCGGAGTTCAGAAGGGCGGGGCCACGGCGGCTCCTGCTGCCGCGGCACCCGCCGAAGCGGCTCCGGCCGCCCCGGCGTCGTCGGGTGCCGTCACCACTTGCAAGGACGGCACGACCTCCACCTCCACCGGCAAGGGCACCTGCAGCGGCCATGGCGGAGTTCAGAAGGCCTCGAAGAGCAAACCAGCAGCCTCGGCTGCCGCCGCTGCCCCGGCTGCGGCTGCATCGGCGCCTGCTGCGGCTGCACCCGCCCCGGCCCAGGCCAAATCAGCGACCGCCTCGAAGTCGGCGCCCACCGCGACCGCCGGCAATACCGATCCGACGGGAGCGACGGCGAAGTGCAAGGATGGCACCTACTCGAAGTCGCAGCACCACAGCGGGACGTGTTCCCATCATGGCGGCGTCGCTGAATGGCTGAAGGCTGAGTAGTTGCCGGGCGAAGCCGGCACGGATAGGCGGCGAAGCCTCGCCGCCTATCCCCTGGACTTCAGCAGCGGCTGCAGCGCCGGCCAGACATTGTCGAGCAATCTGGGCTGACCGGGCGAATTGGGATGAATCCCGTCGGCCTGCATGAGAGCGGGCGCGAGGGCGATATCCTTCAGCAGAAAGGGCAGCAGAGGCAATTTCTTGTCGCGCGCCACCTCGCCGTAGCAGCGGCGAAATTGTTCCGTGTAGTCGGGCCCATAATTCGGCGGCATCTGCATGCCGAGCAGCAGCACTTTGGCGCCCGCCGCCGCCGCGAGGTCGGCCATGCGTTTGAGGTTGGCGCGAATCTCCGCGACGGGCAGCGCGCGCAAACCGTCGTTGCCGCCCAGTTCCAGAATGACGATCTTCGGCTGGTGCAGCGCCAATGCCCGCGGCAGGCGCGCGAGCCCGCCCGCGGTGGTCTCGCCGCTGACACTGGCATTGATGACTTGGTAACCGTACCCTAGAGTATTGAGCCTCGTCTGCAGCAACGCCACCCAGCCCTGCTCTACGCGCGCCAGCCCGTAGCCCGCGCTGATGCTATCGCCGAACACGAGTATCACCGGCGTTTCGGCCCTGGCCGAAACGGAAGCAACCAACAGCACGACAAGGACCAAAAGCCGCTTCACGGGCGCTCCTCAATGCAAGACGAAATAGTTCTCGAGGCGAAGAATGTCTCCAAGACCGTCGACAGTCCCGAAGGTCCGCTCACCATTCTCGCCGATGTGAGCCTCAGTGTGCGAACCGGTGAAACGCTGGCGATCGTCGGAGCGTCCGGCGCGGGCAAATCCACTCTATTGGCCCTGCTCGCGGGCCTCGATAGCCCAAGCACCGGCCGCGTTTCGATCGCCGGCACCGACCTGACTCAACTGAGCGAGGACGGCCGCGCCGCCATTCGCGGCCGGCATGTTGGATTCGTGTTTCAGTCCTTCCACCTGATACCGTCGCTCACCGCCGTCGAAAACGTCATGTTGCCGCTGGAACTTGGGCAGAGGCGCGATGCGCGGCAGACGGCGGTCGCCGCGCTGGCGCAGGTGGGACTGACGCCGCGGCTGGCGCACTACCCGAAGCAATTGTCGGGCGGCGAGCAGCAGCGCGTGGCGATCGCGCGCGCCTTCGTGACGCATCCGGCCGTGTTGTTCGCGGATGAGCCCACCGGAAATCTCGACACGGCAACGGGTCAGCGGATCACCGATCTGTTGTTCGACCTCAATCGAGGCACGGGCAGCACCCTGGTGCTGGTCACCCACGATCGCGCACTGGCGGGCCGCTGCAGCCGAATCCTGGAACTCGATGCCGGTCGCACGGTGAATTGATGCAGATCCTGCGCTTCGCCTTGCGCAATCTCTGGCGCGACTTCAAATCCGGCGAGCTGTCGGTTCTGTTGCTGGCATTGACGGTGGCCGTGCTGTCGCTGACGGCCGTCGGCTTTTTCACCAGCCGCATCTCGCAAGGTGTGCGCGCACAGGCGGCCGAGGTGTTGGCGGCCGATCTGCGGCTGGAATCCCCGCATCCCATTGCGGCGCGATACTTCAACGAGGCGCAGGCACGGGGGTTGAAGAGCGCGCACATGGTGACTTTCCCCACCGCGATATTCAGCGGCGATGTGAGTCAATTGGCGGCCCTCAACGCGGTGACCGCCAACTACCCGCTGCGCGGGCGCGTACGCATCGCGGACGCGCCGTTCGGCGTCGCGCGCGCCACCGACCGCATCCCCGGCCGCGGCGAAGTCTGGATCGACGCGCGCATCATTGCGCGATTGAAGATCGCGCTGGGCTCGAGCTTGAAAATCGGCGCCGCGGCGTTTCGGGTCACCCAGGTGCTCGATTACCGTCCGGACCAAGGAACCGGGTTCGTGAACCTCGCACCCGCCGCCCTGCTGAATTACGACGATGTCGCAGCCACTCAACTGATTCAGCCGGGCAGCCGCGCGACTTACGAGGCTCTGTTCGCCGGCGCCCCCGAACCGGTCGCCTCGTTTCGCGAGTACGTGGTGTCGACCAAGGCGCCGGGCGAACGCCTGCGCGAGATCGATGAATCGAGCCGTCAGCTCAACTCCGCCATCGACCGCGCCAGCCGGTTCCTCAACCTGGCGAGCCTCGCTTCCGTCCTGCTGGCGGCGGTGGCCGTGGCCATGGGCGCGCGGCGCTACGCCACGCGGCACATCGATACGGTGGCCTTGATGAAGTGCATGGGCGCATCGCAGGGCTTCGTGCTGGCAATCTCCCTCATCGAATTGTCGCTGTTGGCGGTGTTCGCCGTCGCCATCGGCGCGATGCTGGGGTACCTCGCGCAGTCGGGTTTGGCGTTGCTGCTGCGCGATCTCATCCGCAATGATCTGCCCGCGGCCTCTCTGGCGCCGCTGCCCATCGCGCTGGTCACCGTACTGGCCATGCTCATCGGGTTTGCCCTGCCGCCGCTGCTGCAATTGAAGAGCACCCCGCCGGCCCGGGTGCTGCGCAAGACCGTGAGTGCGCCGCCGCTGCGCTACGGGTTGAGCTACCTGCTGGCCCTCGCGGCTCTGTTCGCGATTCTGTGGAGCCTGGTGCGCGATGCCGAGCTGGTGTTCTCGCTGCTCGCCGGCGTGCTGGGCGTGGGCGCGGTGCTGACGCTGGCTGGATTCGGCCTGGTGCGGCTCACGGGGCGGCTGCGCGGCGGCGTGGGGGTGGCATGGCGCTACGGGCTCGCCAATGTCTCGCGGCGCGGCGGGGACAGCGTGGTACAGATCGTCGCGTTTGGTCTGGGGCTGATGGTACTGCTGCTGCTGGCGGTGGTGCGCGGTGATCTGCTGGCCGACTGGCGGCACAGTCTGCCGAACGACGTGCCCAATAACTTCCTGATCAATATCCGTCCGGAGGAACGCGCGCCCCTGCAGGAATTCCTGCAATCGCACGGCATGGGGCAGCCGCAGATGTTTCCCATGGTGCGGGCGCGAATCACTGCGATCAATTCGCGCCCGGCCGAGTCGCTGAAATTTCCGGACGAGGCCGGCCGGGGCTTCCTGGAGCGGGAGCAGAACCTGACCTGGTCCGCCGGCTTGATGGAAGACAATCAATTGACCGCGGGGTCTTGGTGGACGCCCAATGACGCCGGCAAACCGCTGGTATCCATATCGACCGAGTATCAGGAGGCGCTGCACCTGAAGCTCGGCGACAAGATCAGCTTCGACGTCGCGGGAGAAGCGCTCACCGTGCAAGTGGCCAGCATCCGCAAGATCCGCTGGGACAGCTTCCGGCCGAATTTCTTCCTGGTGTTCCCGCCCGGTCTGCTGGACGGCGCAGCCGGCACCTACATGACCAGCGTTTACCTAACCTCGGAGCTGCGGCCGTCGCTGACCGATCTGGTGCGCCGCTTTCCGACAATTTCGGTGATCGACGTCGATGCCATTCTCAAGCAGATCCGCGACATCATGGATCGGGCATCCCTGGCGGTGCAGTACGTGTTTCTGTTCACCCTGGCCGCGGGAATCGTGGTGCTGCTCGCGGCCGTGCAATCGACGCGCGATGAACGGCGCTATGAGAGCGCCATCCTGCGCACCCTGGGCGCGAGCCGCGGCACCGTGCTGCAGGGAGTCGCCGCGGAATTCTCGGCGCTGGGCTTTCTCGCCGGCACCCTGGCGGCTTTCGGCGCCACGGCCGTGGGTTGGGCATTGGCGCGGCGGCTGTTTTCACTGCACTACACTCTCGATCCTTGGGTGTGGGTGGTCGGCCTGGTCTGCGGCACGCTTCTGGTCGGCGTGAGCGGCACGCTGGCGACGCGCCGCGTGGTCAATACTCCGCCCATTCACACCTTGCGCGACGACTAGCCGCGTCAGCGGACGTCGAGCAGCAGCCAGCCGATGGGAACGGGAACGCTCTTGTACGGGAGCGCTTCGATGCGCACGGTGTAGATGCCGGCGGCCAACCCCGTGGAGTTGACGGTCATGCGCAACTCGTCGTTGGAGTCTATGAGCAAGTCGTTCAATACCAGCGCGCGACCCTGATCCTGCTTGTCGACGAACATACGGAATTGCATCAGTTTGTTGGTGTAGCCCAGTTTGTTGGTGTAGCCGAGGTCGATGTGCACGTCCATCAGCAGCGGCGCACTGCGGCTCAGCGTAATCTTCGCGCGGTCGATGCCCGGCGCACGGTCAGGGGTGATGTGCACCTCGCGCAGCGTGGCCGGCTGCACCAGGGAACCCTGATTCATCAAGGTGCGGGTGTCGGCGAGTTCGCCGCGCAACATCACGTATTTTCCCAGCAGCGCCCAGAACGCCACCAAACTCAGGAATGCAATCACGCCAAGACCTATCGGCACATAAATGGTCTTCCACCACGGCGGCTTCGCCTCGCCCAAGTCCTGCGGCTGGCCGCTCGCCTCCAGCAGCTTGAGGCTGGTCTGGGCGCGCTCGGCCAGCTTCAGCTCATTGAGATAGTCGGGATTCGCCCGGCACCAATTTTCCAGATCACGCGCGCCCTTGAACGGCAGCTTGTTCTCCAGATAGCGCTCCACGAGCTTGTGGTCTTCGATGAATTTTCGGTCGAAGCGCGCCGCTGCAGTCTGCTGATTTCCTTGTGGAATAGTACGGGCGTTCATGGTCGGGCATTCCTCTAGAAGCCGTATCATGACGCGTCCGACGCGAGGAATATGTGAAATGATCGGCAAATGATCAGCCCGGACTCCGAGGATACGGAAGAGGACGAGACGGCCGTCACGGTTTGCGCGTTGCGGCTGACCGCTGCGCAACGCGATCCACGACGTCCCCTACGGCGGTGATGGCCGGAATGCGGGTGCTGGACTTGCGCCACACGGCGCCGACGGTGCGGTGCGGTGCGGGCTTGGCGAAGCGGCGGACCGTGAGGCCGCGCTGCGAGCCGAACGGCGATTCCACCGCCAGTTCGGGCAGCAAGGTGATGCCGAGGCCTGCGACCACCATCTGGCGCAGGGTTTCGAGACTGGTCGCGCGAAAATCTTCCGGTTCACGCACGTCGACCCGGCTGCACACCTCCAGCGCCTGATCGCGCAGGCAGTGGCCGTCCTCCAGCAGCAGCAGAGTCTGTCCTTTCAGGTCCTGCAGCCTGATGGTGGACTTCGCGCCGAGCGCGTGGTGGTTCGGCAGCGCCACCGTGAAATCCTCCTGGTAGAGCACGCGCGATTCGATGCCCTCCTCCGAGGTGGGGAGCGCCATGATGCCGAGATCGATTTCGCCGTCGCGCAAACGCGCGAGCAGTGATTCGGTCTGGTACTCGTACAGCATCAGACTCAAGTTGGGCAGCGCCTTGCGCAGCTTCGGCATGACCCGCGGCAGCAGATACGGCCCGATGGTCGGAATCAAGGCCACTTTGAGCTTGCCGCTGAACGGATCGGCGTTGTTGCGCGCGACCGCGATGATCTCGTCGCCCTCATTGAGCATGCGGCGCGCCCGCGCCACCACTTGCCTGCCCACCTCAGTGAGCTGCACGTTCTTGGGCCGCCGCTCGACCAGCTTGACGCCCAAATACTCCTCGAGCTTTTTGAGCTGGGCCGACAGCGTGGGCTGGCTCACGAAAGTGCGCGCCGCCGCCTTGCCGAAATGGCCCGTGTCGGCGAGCGCCACCAGGTACTTGAGATCCTTCAGATTCACCATAGACATAGCCTATCAAAATCATTGTTTTTATCAACTTCTGTTATGAGTGCGCGGCTGCTATGTTGCCTCCCAGGTTCAAAATTCATTCGAGGTCAGCCATGTCTCTCATCAATACTCAAATCAAGCCCTTCAAAGCCACCGCCTATCACAACGGCAACTTCGTGCCCGTGACGCAGGACAGTTTCATGGGAAAATGGTCGGTGCTGGTGTTCTACCCTGCGGATTTCACGTTCGTCTGCCCGACCGAACTCGGCGATCTCGCCGACAACTATGCGGAGTTCAAGAAGCTCGGTGTCGAAGTCTACGGCGTCTCAACCGATACGCATTTCGCCCACAAAGCCTGGCACGACACTTCCGACACCATCAAGAAGGTGCAGTACCCGTTGATCGGCGATCCGACCGCGACGCTCGCGCGCAACTTCGAGGTGTTGATCGAGGAGCAAGGCCTGGCGCTGCGCGGCACCTTCGTCATCGACCCGAAGGGGCTGATCAAGATCATGGAAGTGCACGACAACGGCATCGGCCGCGACGCCAAGGAACTGCTGCGCAAGGTGACCGCGGCGCAGTACGTGGCTTCGCATCCGGGCGAAGTCTGCCCCGCGAAGTGGACCCCCGGCGCGGGCACTTTGTCGCCCTCTTTGGATTTGGTCGGCAAGATCTGATTGGGCCCTTGGGAGCACGTCATGCTGGACAGCAACTTGAAGGCGCAATTGCAGAGCTACCTCGCGCACATCTCGCAGCCGGTGGAGCTGATTGCCTGGGCCGATGAAAGCGATCGATCGCACGAGATGCTCGAGCTACTGACCGACATTCGAGCGGCGTGCGGATTGATCTCGATCGAGATGCGGCGCGGCGGCGCGCGGTTCACGCCGTCGTTCGCGCTGCGCCGGCCGGGATCCGACCCGCGGGTGCATTTTGCCGGGCTGCCGATGGGCCATGAATTCACCTCCCTGGTGCTGGCTTTGCTGCAGACCGGCGGCCATCCGCCCAAGGTCGATCCCGAGGTGATCGAGCAAATCTGCGCCCTGCAGGGCGAGCATCACTTCGAGACCTTCGTATCGCTCAGCTGTCAAAGCTGCCCCGATGTGGTTCAGGCGCTGAACCTGATGGCGGTGCTCAATCCCAAGGTGCGCCACACCACGATCGACGGAGCGTCGTTTCCGGAGGAAGTGGGGAAGCGCCGGGTCATGGCCGTGCCGGCGGTTTATCTCAACGGTCAACCCTTTGCCCAGGGCCGCATGGAACTCAAGGAAATCGTCGCCAAACTGGACTCGAGTGCAGCGGCGCGCCAAGCCGCCGTGTTGAGTGCCAAGGCGCCCTTCGATGTATTGGTGGTCGGCGGCGGCCCCGCCGGCGCGGCGGCGGCGATCTACGCGGCGCGCAAGGGTATTCGCACCGGCATTGCCGCCGAGCGCATCGGCGGCCAGCTGCTCGACACCGTCGGCATCGAGAATTTCATTTCAGTGACAGAAACCAACGGGCACACCCTGGCCACGAGCCTGGAGCAGCATGTCGCCAACTACGACGTTGACGTGATGAATCTGCAGCGCGCGCGGGCGCTCGCTCCCGGCGATCTGACCGAGGTGAAATTCGCGGACGGAGGCGCTTTGCGGGCGCGGTCCGTGGTCATTGCGACCGGGGCGCGCTGGCGCGAAATCAACGTGCCGGGCGAGCGCGAATACCGCAATCGCGGCGTCGCCTACTGTCCGCACTGTGACGGACCGCTGTTCAAGGGCAAGCGGGTGGCCGTGATCGGCGGCGGCAATTCCGGGGTCGAGGCGGCCATCGATCTTGCCGGGCTCGTCGCTCACGTCACCTTGATCGAGTTCGACGCGCAGTTGCGCGCGGACGCCGTCCTGCAAAACCGGCTGCGAAGCCTGCCCAACGTGACCGTCCTCAGCGGCGCTCAAACCACGGAGATCACCGGCGACGGGGAACGCGTGACCGGGCTCCTCTACAGGGATCGGGACAGCGGTGCCGCGCACGTGCTGCAACTCGCGGGGGTGTTCGTGCAGATCGGACTCGTACCCAATACCGACTGGCTGAAGGGCGTGGTGAAGCTGTCGCCGCGGGGCGAAATCGAGGTGGACGCGCGCGGCCAAACCTCGGTGCCGGGCATATTCGCGGCGGGGGATTGCACCGTAGTACCCTATAAGCAAATCGTCATCGCGGTGGGCGAGGGCGCCAAGGCATCGCTCGGCGCCTTCGACCACCTGATTCGCTCGCGGCTGCCGGCAGCCGCCTAAATGTATTCCGGCGGCCGGCGGCGGCACGGCCTCGAGGAGTTCGAATGTCTGCAGCTGCATCCCCCCAGCGACTGTCCTGCGGGGTCGTGGTGGTCACCCTGGTGCAGCGAAAACTGAAATACCTGCTGCTGCGCGCCTACCGCAACTGGGACTTCCCCAAAGGCCTGGTCGAGGCGGGAGAGGAGCCGATTGACGCCGCCTTGCGCGAGGTTCGCGAAGAAACGACCCTCGACGACCTCTCCTTCGACTGGGGTCTGGAGTACATGGACACAGGTCCCTACAACAAGGGAAAGATCTCCCGCTACTACATCGCGCGCAGCAAGCAGTCGCAGGTGCTGTTGCCGGTCAACCCGGAACTGGGAAGACCGGAACACCATGAGGCGCGCTGGGTCGATTACCCGACGGCGCTGACCCTGGTGTCGCCGCGCGTGCAGCCGGTGGTCCACTGGGCGCATACCGTCATCAATCACGAGCCGGCCCGCAGAGCCTAGCCGAGCTCGACGGTTCCCCTGCCGATTTCCAAGACGTCGCCGCCGACGAAGATGTTGCGCTGCTCATCGACCTGCAAATAGAGGGATGACGGGCGGCCCACGAACTCGCCCTGCGAGATATGCAGGTTCACCGGCAGCGGCCGCTGCATCGCCAAACACCATCCGCCGAAGTTGGCGGTCGCGGAGCCGGTGGCCGGATCCTCGAGGATCGCCGACCCCTGCGGGAAGAAAAAGCGCGCCAGCGCCGTGCCGGCGCCGCCCTGCGCGAACACATAGGCCATGCTGATGCCGTCTTCACTGCGAATCTGCCGCATGGCCGCCGCCTGCGGCGCGACTCGCCGCACGGCCTCGATGGAGGTGAGCGGCACCACCAATTGTTCCTTGCCCGCCTTGATCCACAGGGGCCGTTCGCCGATGTCCTTCGGCCCGATACCCAGCGCCTGCGCCAGCACGAGACGCGAATCATCGAACTCTCGCCAGCCGGGCGTCGGGGCGGTCAAGGTCCAGCGGTCGCCGCAGGCGCGCACGGCAATCAGGCCGGCCTGCATTTCCAAGCGCAGCGAATCGCCCCCCAAGCCGAGGGCCCGGCAAACATGCGCCGTCCCCAGCGTGGGATGTCCCGCGAACGGCATTTCGTAGCTCGGGGTGAAGATTCGGACCCGGGCGTCGGCGCCGGCGGCGGGCAAAATAAAGGTCGTCTCGGACAAATTGAATTGCCGCGCCAGGGCCTGCATGAGCTCCGTGTCGAATTCTGCGCCGTTCTCAAATACGCAGAGCGGGTTGCCGGTGAGAGCGCCGCCTTGGTGGGTGAAGACATTGACCAGGCGAAACGGGTGACTTGCCATAATCAGTTCGAGTATTGCACGAGCTTACCGATCCCGCTCCGCCATGGAGCCAACGCGGATCAGCGTGCCGGCCGCACCACCAGGACGGGTGCCGGCGCCACCACCGCCACGCGCGGGCCGTAATATCCACGGTGATAGTAGCCCGCCGGGACGACTACGCAACCGGTCATGGCGGCTGTCAAAATACTCCAAGAAATCAATGTCTTAAGTAGACTGCTCATGACCTGAACTCCTTAAGTTTTGCATGCTCAAGAAGTACAACGCGACCCCCTCAAGGGGGATGACAGGATGAACAATCCTTCATGCCAGGGAATGAAAGACTTTTTGCACGTCATCGTCCTGTTCGAGCTTGTCGATCAACCCCAGGACCTCGGCCGCCTGGGTCTCGGGAAGCTCGATGGGCACGGCGCAAATAAATTCATGCTCCGCCGACAGCGGCGTAATGCCGCGCTTCTCGAGAGCCTCCTGCAGCCTGCCGAAATCATTGAAGGCGCCGCGAATCACCAGCTGCGGTTCGCCCTTTTCCCCCGTGCTCTCGCCCATCTCTTCGAGACCATAGTCGATCAAGTCCAGCTCCAGTTCATCGTGATCCTTCACGCTGCCAGGATCCAAGCGAAACACGCCCATTTTCTTGAACAAAAAGCTGACGCTGCCCGTGGTGCCGAGATTGCCGCCGCCCTTGGCAAAGATATTGCGCACGCTGCCCACGGTGCGAGTGGGATTGTCGGTCGCGGTTTCCACCAGCAATGCGACGCCGTGCGGCGCATACCCTTCGTAGATTATTTCCTGATAATTGGTCGCCTCCTTGCCGGAGGCGCGGCGAATCGCCGCGTCGGTCTTGTCCTTGGGCATATTGACGGCGCGGGCATTTTGCAGAACCCGGCGCAGGGTTGGGTTCGACGCCGGATCGGGGCCGCCCGCGTGCACTGCAATAGCAATATCTTTGGCGACGCGGGTGAACTGCTTCGCCATCCGGTTCCAACGGGCAAACATCGCGTGTTTTCTGACTTCGAATATGCGTCCCATGCGCCCATGGTAGCAATACCCGGTCAAACCGCTAGACTTGCCGCTTGTTACTTCTACGGCGATTCCTATGAGTGCAGTTCCCGCGGACGAAATCCCCAGCCCGCCGAGCTTCCGCGACCTCGCACTATCGGAGCCGGTGCTCAAGGCGTTGACCGACGTGGGCTACGAGTCGCCATCGCCGATTCAAGCGGCGACGATTCCGGTGCTGCTCTCCGGAGTCGACATGCTGGGTCAGGCTCAGACCGGCACCGGCAAGACCGCGGCGTTTGCGCTGCCGGCATTGACGCGCATCGACCTGTCCAAGCACGAACCGCAGGTTCTGGTGTTGGTACCCACCCGCGAACTGGCCCTGCAGGTGGCCGAGGCGTTCTTGAAATACGCCGCGCATTTGCACGGTTTTCATGTGCTGCCCATCTACGGCGGCCAAAGCTATCAGCCGCAGCTCAATGCCCTGCGGCGCGGTGTGCACGTGGTCGTGGGCACCCCGGGCCGGGTCATCGATCACATGAACCGCGGTACCTTGAAGCTGTCTGGTTTGACGCTGTTGGTGCTGGACGAGGCCGATGAAATGCTGCGGATGGGATTCATCGATGCCGTGGAAAGCATCCTCGAACAAACGCCGCCGCAGCGGCAGGTGGCCCTGTTCTCGGCCACCATCCCGGCCCCGATCCGCCGCATCGCGGCCAAGCATCTGCATTCGCCCGCTGAAATCACCATCAAGAGCAAGACCACCACGGCCACCAATATCCGCCAGCGCTACTGGATGGTCAGCGGCATGCACAAGCTGGACGCGTTGACCCGGATTCTCGAGGCGGAGACCTTCGACGGTATGCTGGTATTCACCCGCACCAAGCAGGCGACGGTCGAACTGGCCGAGAAACTCGAAGCGCGCGGATTTGCCGCCGCGCCCCTCAATGGCGACATTCCTCAGCCACAACGCGAGCGGACGGTTGCTCGACTGAAGGCGGGCCAGATCGACATCGTGGTCGCCACCGATGTCGCGGCACGCGGCCTCGACGTCGAGCGCATCAGCCATGTTCTGAACTACGACGTGCCCTACGACACGGAATCCTATGTGCATCGCATCGGGCGCACGGGCAGGGCCGGCCGCAAGGGCGAGGCCATCCTGTTCATCGCGCCGCGCGAACGAAATATGCTACGCGCCATCGAACGCGCCACCCGGCAAGTCATCGAACAGATGAACCTGCCCAGCGTGGATGCGGTCAATACGCTGCGAATCGCGAAATTCAAACAGCGGGTCATCGAGACACTGCCCTCAGGCGCCGCGCGCGCTTTTCGGCCCATCTTGGAGCAATTGGAAGCCGAGACCGGTCTGCCGCTCATCGACATCGCGGCGGCGCTGGCAAGCCTGTCGCAGGGCGCGACGCCGCTGTTGCTCGCAGGAAAGCCGGAGCGCCTCGCAGAAGCGCCGACGTCGCGGCCGCCCGAACGGCCCCACACACGCGACGCAGCGGCTGCCGAGGGTACCCGCAAACCGGGAACCAAATCCGCTGCCGGCCTGATGGAAACTTATCGCATCGAGGTGGGGTCGGTACATGGAATCAAGCCCGGCAACATCGTCGGCGCCATTGCCAACGAGGCCGGCATCGAGGGCGTGCACATCGGCCGGGTGGACATTCGCGAAGATCACAGCTTCGTCGACTTGCCGGAAGGCATGCCGAAGCAGATATTCAAGGACTTGCAGAAGGTGCGGGTGGCGGGCCGCGAACTGCGCATCAGCCGGGTGAGCGAAAAGCCGCCCAAGCCGCCGCGAGCTGCGGCCGGCCGGCATGCCGAGCGCAAGATGTTGAGCCGCCGCAAGCCGAAGAATTGATTTTTTCCCTAGGTCGACCAACAGAGGAGTGAGTCATGGGCAAAGGCATGGAACGAAAGAAAGAGGAAAAGAAGAAGCCGGCCAAGACATTGGAAGAAAAGCGCGCTGCGAAGCGGGAAAAGAAGGCCGCCAGAGGCTGATGGCGCGCGGCGCCGCTCCGGTCGCCGTCAATCGACCCGTGAGCGGCGGCCGCCGCCCAGAAATTCCCTGATATTGGCGGCCATCTCGTCGACGCAGCGCTGACGGGCCTCTTGCGCCGCCCAGGCCACGTGCGGCGTCACGATCAAATTCGGTATGCCGGGATCGAGCAAGGGCTCGCCCGCGGGCGGCGGCTCCTGCGGCAGCACGTCGATGCCCGCGCCGCCCAGCCTGCCGGCCTTGAGCGCGGCAGCCAACGCGCGGCCGTCCACCAACCCGCCTCGCGCCGTGTTGATCAACAACGCATCGGGTTTCATCAGCGCAAGTTCCGGGGCACCGATCAGGCCGCGGGTGGAATCGTTGAGCGAGCAGTGCAGCGAGACGATGTCCGCCATGCCCAGCAATTGCTCAAGCTCGACGCGGTCCGGCCGCGGGGTCGCGCCGCGCCGGTTCGCCACCGCGACCTGCATGCCGAATCCTTGGGCGATGCGCGCCGCGCCGCGGCCCAATTCGCCCCAGCCGACCACGCCGAAAATCCGCCCTGCGAGTTCGCGGATCGGATGGGCCTGCACCATCAGCGCTTCGTTTTGAATCCAGCCGCTGCGCGCGGTTTGCGCGTAGTCGGACACATGCTGAGTGAGGCTCAAGATCAGCGCCCAGACATGCTGTACCACCGACGAGGTGCAGTAGCCGCGCACATTGCATACGGCTATGCCCAGCTCGCGCGCCGCGGCGACGTCGATGTTGTTGGTGCCGGTGCCGGCGACGGCGATCAATTTGAGTCTGGACGCGCTTTGCAGCAGGTCGCGCGACAACTCGACCTTGTTCAGCAAGACGATGTCGGCGCCGTGAATGCGTTCGGCGGTCCTGGCATCGTCCGAATCACACAGAACAAGCTCGCCGGCGGCGGCGCGCAGGCCCGACAGATCAAGGTCGCCGCCGGACACAGTGTCGTAATCCAGAAATACCGCTTTCACGACAGGGCGGCCGCCATCACGGGTAGAATCCCCTGCCATAAATGAAAATTTCCGCCGTCAAGAGTTTGATCGCCGCGAATGTCCTGGTGTACGTACTGCAGTTCCAATCGAACGGTGCGCTCGACCTCGAGTTCGCGCTGTGGCCGCTGCAAGCCGTCGACGGCCGATCGAATTTTCATTTCTGGCAGATCGTTACGTACGCGTTCCTGCATAGTACCGATAACTACTGGCATCTGCTGTTCAACATGTTCGGCCTGTGGATGTTCGGCGAGGGCATCGAACGATACGCAGGGCCGCGGCGCTTGCTGGCCTGCTATTTCGCCTCGGTGGTCACCGCCGCGCTCGCACAGTTGTCCGTGCCTTTGCTGTTCGGCGAGCCGCCGGGCCCGACCATCGGCGCATCCGGCGGAGTCTTCGGCCTGATCCTGGCCTATGCCGTCCTGTTTCCAAAGAGCAAGGTCGCCGTGTACTTTCTGATCCCGATGCCGACCTGGCTGTTCGCCACGCTGTATGCCGCCCTGGAACTGTTTCAAGGCGTTACCGGCAGTCAATCGGGGATTGCACATTTCGCCCATCTGGGCGGCATGGTGGGCAGCGCCCTGGTGATCCTGCAATGGCGGCGCCGGCCAGGAATCCGTTAGGAGCCTCCAAGCGATGCAGACGAAGCCACAACCGCCGACGTCCAAAGCTTTCTTGACCGCATTCATCCTGGTGTGCGCGTGCATGGCCGCGCCTGCTCACGCGGAGTGGGTGCGGCGGATCGCCGACGGCATCATGGGGACGCGGATCACCGTGGAGCTGTGGGCCGACGACAAGGACAAGGCGGAAAAGGCGATCGACGCGGTGCTCGACGAGATGCGGCACATCGACGACTCGATGAGCACCTACAAACCCACCAGCGAGGTGTCGCAGGTCAACGCCAAGGCGGCGGACGGTCCCATGCGGATCAGCAAGGAATTGTTCGATTTGCTGACCACGGCCAAGGAGTATTCGGTCATCACCGACGGGGCCTTCGACATCACTTACGCCAGCGTCGGCTACCTGTATGACTTCCGCAAACACGTGCATCCGGACGAAGCACAAATCGACAAGGCCCTGCCGGCGGTCAATTTTCGCCATGTGCTGCTCGATGCGAAGAAGCAGACGGTGCAGTTCTCACAGAAGGGGGTGCGCATCGATCTGGGCGGCATCGCCAAGGGCTATTCGGTCGACCGGGGCATCGATGTCCTGAAGTCGTTCGGCTACACCCGAGCATATGTTTCCGCCGGCGGCGACAGCCGCATCATCGGTGATCGATTCGGCAAACCGTGGATGGTTGGAATTCGTGATCCGCGCAAGGGCGAGGGTGAGGTGATCACACGGATTCCCCTGGTCGACGCGGCGATTTCCACCTCGGGCGACTATGAGCGATTCTTCGAAGAAGACGGTGTGCGCTATCACCACATCATCGATCCGCGCACCGGCCATTCGGCGAGCAAGGTGCGCAGCGCCACGGTGATCGGACCGTATGCCACCCGCACCGACGGATTGTCCAAGACCGCATTCGTGCTGGGTCCGGAGAAGGCCATGGAGATCTACAATCGGATCGACGACATCGATGCCATCATCGTCAAGCTGGACGGCACCGTGATCTACTCCAAGGGCCTGGAACCGGCAAAGCCGCCGCCGCCAAAGTAGCGGCACCGGATCAAGCGCTGTGCAGGTGCAGCGGTTCTCACCGCCTGATCTTATACTGTGGCCATGCAAGCCACGCTTCTCTGGGGATTGCTGTTCAGCTCCATCGGGCTGGGATTTGCCATCTATGGCAGGAGGCAACGAGCGGTGGTGCCGTTGGTCTGCGGAATCGCGCTGATGGTCTACCCCTACTTCGTGCCCAATGCAGCGTTGCTGGTGGGCATCGGGGTTTTGCTCGTCGCCGTACCCTACTTCCTGCGCCGGTGACCCGCGACCCTCCGTTTAGGGAATAAAATGCGATCCCTATGAGTCTTAGCATTCATGGATGAGAAGCGCGCCCGATTCGAGGTGCAGGTCTTGCCGCACCTGGACGCCGCGTACAGGTTTGCACGATGGTTGTCGCATGCACCCGGCGACGCGGACGACGTCGTACAGGATGCGGTGCTGCGCGCCTTTCGCGCCTTCGACACGTTGCGCGGCTCCGATGTGAAGGCATGGCTGCTGACAATCGTGAGGAATTGTCATTCGACGGCATTGCAACAGCGGCATCGCCGCGCCTTTGTGCCGCTACCCGAGGAAAACGATGCGCAGGACGGCTACGCCATGACCGCGACCACGCCCGATCCGGAAGATGCGTCCATCCGCCGCGACGAGCAGCGGACTCTCGACCGGCTGATCGCGGCATTGCCGGAAGAGCACCGCACCGTGCTGATGCTGCGTGAGATCGAGGAAATGGACTACCGCCAGATCGCGCAAGTCACGAACGTGCCCATCGGCACGGTCATGTCGCGGCTGGCGCGCTCGCGGGCGGCGCTGAAGGCGCTATGGCTGCAGGAAGCCGAAGGGGAACCCCGTGCAGTGCGCTGAGTCCTTGCGGGTGCAGGCGTTCTTCGACGGCGAGGTGGACGCAGTCTCGGCCGCCGATATCGAACGCCACGTCGAGCATTGCGCCGAATGCCGTGCCCTGCTCAAGGACCTGGAAACCGTGCGCACCGTGCTGCGCCGGGAGGCGGGCTACGTGCAGGCGCCGCCGCCACTGCGGGCGCAAGTCATGCATGCGCTGGATGGGGTGGATACTCGGCCCCAAGAGGATTCGCGGCCGCGAGAGGGTTGGCGGCGGCGCGTGGCCGCCGCAACAACCCGGCGGCTGCGGCCGTTTTGGGCGGGTGCGCTCGGCGGAGCGGGCGGCATGGCGATCGCTGCGGCGCTGGCGCTGTTCCTCGTGGTGCCGCGGCTCACCAATCCGCTGCCCGACCAATTGGTGAACGCCCACGTGCGTTCGCTGATGCCGGCGCATCTCATCGACGTCGTGTCCACGGACAAGCACACGGTCAAGCCGTGGTTCGCCGGGCACGCCGATGTGTCTCCGGTGGTTGCCGACTTCGAGGCGCAGGGATATCGGCTCATCGGCGGGCGCGTGGACTATCTGGATCATCAGCGTTCGGCGGTCGTGGTCTACCAGCACGGCGCCCACGTGATCAATGTCTTCAGCTGGGCCGACAATCGCGGCGCGCTGCCGAACAACATGACCCGCGCCGGCTATCACCTGGCCTTTTGGAGAGCGGGGGATCTCGCTTACTGTGCCGTGTCGGACACGGGCTGGGACGAGCTGTCGGGACTCGTGCGCTTGCTCAGGGAATAAATTCGCCCGCAGCGAAGTCTTCTCTCCTGAAACGCCCAACAGGAGATTCCCGTGGAAGACAAGCCGCTGCAATCGCGCCGCAATGCTTTGAAATGCCTGGCCTACGGCGGGGCCGGAACTCTGTTCGCCCTGTCGGGCGGTGTGTTCACGCCGATCGATCTGGCCATGGCCGCCGCCGACAAACAGGGCGCGGCCGGACTGGGGAAACCGCTGTTCGTGCAGATCAGCGACACCCACATCGGCTTCAACAAGGACGCGAATCCGGACGTCAACGGCACGCTCACTCAAACCATCGGCCTGGTGAACGCTCTGCCCGAGCAGCCCGCCCTCATCATCCACACCGGCGACATCACGCACCTGTCCAAGCCGGTGGAATTCGACCTGGCGCAGCAGCTGTTCTCCCGATTGCGCGCGACCGAGATGCACACGGTGCCGGGCGAACACGACACCACCGACGCGACCGTGACGGAATACTTCAATCGCTTCGGCAAGGCCTCCGGCAACAAGGGGTACTACAGCTTCGATCACGCCGGCGTGCATTTCATCGGGCTCATCAACGTCCTGCAATTCAAACCGGGCGGACTCGGCACGCTCGGCGCCGAGCAGCTTCAATGGGTGACCGCCGACCTGAAGGCGCGCACCGCCAGCACCCCCATCGTGGTCTTTGCGCACATGCCGCTGTGGACGGTTTATGAGCCCTGGGGCTGGGGTACCGGCGATGCGGAGCAGCTGATTGAACCTCTGCGGCGCTTCGGCTCCGTCACGGTGCTGAACGGACACATTCACCAAATCGTGCAAAAGGTCGAGGGCAACATCACCTTTCATACCGCCCGATCGACCGCCTATCCGCAACCCGCCGCCGGCGTCGGGTCCGGGCCCGGCCCCCTGAAAGTCCCGGCGGAGCAGTTGGCGCAGATGCTCGGGGTCACTCGCGTGTCGGTGGTGCAGCACCCGCGCTCATTGGCGCTCACCGACACGACACTGGGGGCACGCGCATGAACATGGTGCCGCGCCGATCATGGTTCACCGCCGCCGGCGCCATGATGCTGTGGGGAATGCTGCTGGGGGCACCGGCGACCGCGGAAACGCCTGATCCGAATCGGATCGTGGTCAGGGACTTCATGTTCACGCCGAACACATTGACGGTCAAAGCCGGGACCTCGGTGACCTGGGCCAACCTGGACGACGAGCCGCACTCCGTGGTGAGCGACGCCGGATTGTTCCGCTCGGGCGCCATGGACACCAACGAGAGCTTCTCGTTCAAGTTCGACAAGCCCGGCACCTATCATTTCACCTGCTCGATTCATCCGCGCATGGTCGGAACGATCGTGGTGCAGTGAGCGCCGATCGGCAGTTCAGTCGCGGAAATTGTTGAACTGCAGGGGGACTCCGACGTCGGCCTTGCGCAGAAAGGCGATCGCTTCCTGCAAGTCGTCGCGCTTCTTGCCGGTGATCCGCACCTTGTCGCCTTGGATCTGCGCCTGGACCTTGAGCTTCGAATCCTTGATCAGCCGCGACACCTTCCGGCCCGCGTCGGCGTCGATTCCGTGTTTCAATATGACGAGCTGTTTGGCCCTGGCGAGATTGACCTCCGGGTCCTTCACCTCGAGACAGGCAATGTCGATGCCGCGCTTGGCGATCCGCAGCTTGAGGATTTCCAGCATCTGTTTGAGCTGAAAATCCGCCGGCGCAATCATGGTCACGGTGGTCTCTTCCAGTTCGAATGCCGCGTTGGTGCCCTTGAAATCGAAGCGCTGCCCGAGCTCGCGGATCGCCTGATCGACGGCGTTGGTCAATTCATGAGTATCGATTTCGGATACGACATCGAAGGACGGCATCACGACTCCGCGAGCAGCTGGTCCAGGGTGGCTTGCACCTCGTCCACGAACCCGGTGTAGTGTTCGCCGGTGGCGGGACCGGAAAAACCCGTGTGAATCTTGCGCACGTTGCCCCTGCGGTCGAGGAAGATCGTCGTGGGAAATGCGTAAACGCGATCCAGCATCGGCAGCTTCTTCGCGGCCTCATCCTTGTTTGAAATGCCGGCGATCAGGGTGGTGTATTCGATGCCGTAATGCCGGCGGAAGCGCTGCGTCGCCTCCACCGCCTGCGGAAAGTCGCCGAAGTGCTCGAACATCAAGGACACGACTTCCACGCCCTTGCCCCGATATTCGTGGTACAGCGGCTCGAGAAACGCCGCCTCGTCATGGCAGTTGGGACACCAGCTGCCCGCCAGCGCGACGATCAGCACTTTGCCCTGAAAGGCCGGATCCCGGGAGGTCACCGTGTTGCCGGCGAGATCGGGGAATGCGAAGTCGAAATGCTTGGAGCCGCCGCGCATCTTGGTGAGCAGGTACGCGTCGGGCAGCGCCGCCTTCGGGTCGCGCCGGCCGCTCCAGCGCTCGTGATGCGCCAATCCCGCCCAGAAATCGCCGGCGATCCCGCCATCGGCGGCCAGCGTTGCCTTGTACAAGAATGCATGGGCGCCGTCGAAGGTGGATAGGTACAGCTCCTCGCCCCTGACCTGACCCGCCAGGTAGCGGTGATCGCCGGTTTCGGCCAGGAAGGTGCCGGTGACGCGGTCGTGGGACTGCGTGAATTCTCCGACGGCCGCCTCTGGCTTGCCGTCGTCATCGGTGAAGGTGATCCGCCAGCGGCCCGACACGTCTGCATTGCCGGTCGCGACTTTATCGAAAAAGCGGAAGGTCTGACCGCGGCGGGCGTGCAGCGGGATGTGCTGCTCAATGCCGCCGAGCTTGACCAGCACCACCTCGCCCTGCAATTCCTCGCCCCTGGCATCGGCGATGAGACGGTTCTCATAACCGGGCATGCGAATCTGCAGATGCGCGCCGGCCACGGTGACCTCATCCAGCTTGACCCGCTCCGGGCCGTTGATCAGGTAGCCGACGGCCGCCGCGCCGTCGCGTTCAAGATCGAGCCCCACCGGCAATTCGCCCCCCGGCAAGGTCAGCACGGCGCGGTACAGCCCCAGGGGCACCGCCGGCACGTCGCCGGCCGCCGCCGCGGCGACGGCCTGCGGCGTGCCACGGTGACAGGCGGTCAACGCCAACACGCCGACAACTACCGCACCCAGCCATGGGCGGCCGCCGTGAGCCGAGGAACTCTTGAGCATGCTTAACGATACCCGCGTGCCTGCAGGGTGAATAGTTTCGCATACCGGCCGTCCGCCGCCATCAGCGACTCATGGCTGCCGCGCTCGACAATCCGGCCTTCCTCGAGCACCAATATTTGATCCGTCATGCGAACGGTCGAGAAGCGGTGCGAAATGACGATGGCAATGCGGTTGCGGGTGAGTTCACGGAAATGCTCGAAAACTTCCGCCTCGGCGCCCGCATCGATGGCGGCGGTCGGCTCGTCGAGCACCAGGATATCGGCTTCATTGCGCATGAACGCCCGCGCCAGGGCAATTTTCTGCCATTGGCCGCCCGACAATTCGCGGCCGTCCTTGAACCATTTGCCCAATTGCGTGTGATAACCGGCCGGCAGAGTCTCGACGAAATCCGCGGCCAGGCCTTGAGCGGCGGCGCTGCGCCAGCGCGCCTCGTCCTCGAAGGCGCGCACGTCGCCCGCACCGATGTTCTCCCCCACCAGCATTTGGTAGCGCGCGAAGTCCTGGAAAATGACGCCGATTCGCTGCCGCAGCGTGGATTCGTCCCAATCCTCGAGGTCGAGCCCGTCCAGGAGGATCCGGCCTCGGGTGGGTTGGTAGAGCCGGGTGAGCAATTTGATCAGCGTGGTCTTGCCCGAGCCGTTCTGCCCGACCAGCGCCAGACTCTCTCCCGGCCGCACATGTAAATTGATGCCTGACAGCGCCAGGGTGGCGGCGCCGGGATAGACGAATTCGACGTCTTCGAAGCGGATGCCGTCCCCGGGGGCCGGACCGCGCCTGGCCTCCCCGCTGCTGCGGCCGACGGGCTGTTCGAGGTACTCGAAGAGATTCGACAGATAGAGGTTGTCTTCGTACAGGCCGCTGACCGCGGACAGAGCGGCGCTCACGGCCGTCTGTCCCTGGCGAAACAGCATGAGATACATGGTCATCTGGCCCACCGTCATGGCGCCCAACACCGTTTCCGCGGCGATCCATGCGTAGCCGCCGTAGAGCGCCGCGGTGCCCACCAGCCCCAAGCCAAAGCCCCAGGAGTCGCGGCGCAACGTAAGGTCGCGGTCCTCGCGGTACAGGCGCGTGAAAATGTCGCGGTAACGATCCAGCAAGCGCGGTCCCAGCTCGAAGAGTTTGACCTCCTTGGCGCTGTCTTCGCGCGCCAGCACCGATTCCAAATAAATCTGCATGCGGGATTCCGGAGCGCGCCAGCGGAACAGGCGAAACGCCTCCCCGGAGAATTTCGCCTCCGCCAGGAAGGCGGGCAATCCTGCCAGTATCAGCAGCGCGACGGCCCACGGGGAAAAACGGATCAGCAAGCCGCCGAAGGACACCAGCGAGATCGCATTCTGCAACAGGCCGAACGTGCGCATCACCAGACTCAAGGGCCGGCTCGAGGCTTCGCGGCGCGCACGCGTCAGCTTGTCGTAGAACTCGGAATCCTCGAATTGAGTCAAGTCCAGCGTCAACGCCTTTTCCAATATCATGACGTTGACGCGCTGCCCGAGTTGCGCGCGCAACAGGGATTGCGACAGAGAGATGCCGCGCTGAGCCATGGAGGCGGCGGCGACCAACAGCGCCTCGAGCCCCACGTACCTGAGCACGGGGGTGAGCTGTGTCCCGCCCGCGTGGCGGTGCAGCTCGGCTGCATGGATGACGGCATCGACGATCTGCGCGCCGATGAAGGCGATGGCCGCGGGCAGCACGCCGGCGATCAGAGTCAGCAGGCCGAGCGCAATGCTGAGCGCCTTGTTGGTGGTCCAGACGAGGTCGAGGGCGCGGCCGCCGTAGGCGAACACACCAAACCAGCTGCGCGGCGGGCTGCCCGAATCGGCGGCCGCCGGCGTCCGGCCGGCCTGCGGCGAGCCCGCGTGATGGTTTGGGGGGTGGGCCGCCAAGATCTACGCTACTTCACCAATCGCAGGCAGAAGGGATAGCGGTAGGGCGTGCCGTCGCTGACCCGGATCGCGGCGATGATGACCAACACCAGGTTCACGACTCCCAGAATCCATAGGAACAAGAAGCCGATGAGCACCACGGTCAACAGGGCGAACACCAGCCCCAGCAGCCAGACCGTGATCTGGAAATTCAGCGATTCCTTGGCTTGGGAAGCCGCAAAGGGCATGGATTGACCTTTCGCGGACAAGATGATCAGGGGGCCCACGATGGTGAACAGCGCCAGGCCGCCGAAGGGAGGAAAAATCAGGCCGCCGCTGCCGAGCAGCCACAGCAATCCGCACAGATGGGCCGCCATCGCCCAGCCCCGCTCATCGTTATTGGCCGCCTCACTCATGCTGCCTCCCAAGACTCAGACATCGGTCACCGGCAGGTTCCTGCCTGCAGTCTATAATGGGCAATTCTCTGGTATGGCGGAGCAGTCGTGAAATTCAAGCCCTTACTCGATCGTTGGAAGAAAGATCCCGCGCCGCCGCGCACCGCCAAGGAATATGCAATTCGTCTGGAGTTGGACGATGCCGCGCGGCTGCATGCCCTGGCCGAGTTGTTTCCGGGCCAGCCCATCGAAGTCATCGTGACCGACCTGCTGCATGCCGCGATCGAGGAAATCGAGGCTGCCATCCCGTACGAGCGCGGTCCCAAAGTCATCTCGCGCGACGATCAAGGCGATCCCGTTTACGAGGACATCGGCCTCACCCCGCGGTTCGCAGAACTCACCCGCCGCTTCAAAAAGAGCCTCAAGGCCGCAGGCTGAAGGAAATCCGCCCCGCGGGCCCCCGCTTGACGCTGCTCGCCCCGGAAGGCGATACTCCTCTCATGACGACCGCACGCCTTCTCCGCAATGTTTGGTGGTGGCGCACCCGCTGTTGAGGCGTGGGCGCTGGTCGGTCTTTTTCGTCTAGTTCGTCGGTATCCAGAACCCATCTCCGCCTCAAAGCCGGTGGTGGGTTTTTTATTGTCCGCAGGATTCGCAGGTTTGCGCATGAAGCCACCTTTTGACATCGCAGCCGATCTCGATACCCCGGTATCGGCGTATCTGAAGCTGGCGTCGTTTCGGCCGAGATTCTTGCTGGAAAGCGTCGAGGGCGGGGAGCGGCTCGCACGCTATTCCTTCATCGGCTTCGGCGAGTGCCTGGAGGTGAGATTGGATGCCGCGGGGCTCACCGTGGGCGGCACGCATTCGCCCCGGCCGAAGAACAAAGTCGAGTTTCTGAATGCCTTGCGGGGCGCATTGGCCCAGGCACCGAAGCCGCTGCCGGAGGTGCCGGGGGTACCCCTCCTCGGCGGCTTGGTCGGGTACACGGCCTACGATGCGGTCCGCTACTTCGAGCGCTTGCCCGGGCGCAGTCTCGATGCCACCGATAGGCCGCACGCGCACTACGTTGCGCCGCGTTCCTTGCTGGTGTTCGATCACCTGACCCGCACGGTGGCGCTGCTGCACGACGGCAGCGAGGCCGAGCGGCAGAGCCTGCGCGGCGAGGTGATCAAGGCACTGCGCGGCGCGATACCCGCCATTCTCGCCCCCGGGCGGTTTTCGCCGGCGAGCCCCTCGCTGACTGAACCTCAGCATGCGGAGCGCGTGCGTCGGGCGCAGGAATACATCGCCTCCGGCGACGTTTATCAGCTGGTGCTGGCGTCGCGCTTCGAGGGACGTCATGCACTCGTGCCCTTCGAGGTGTACCGCGCCCTGCGGCTGCTCAACCCCTCGCCCTATATGTTTTTCTGCGAACTCGGCGACATCACCGTGGTGGGCTCCTCGCCCGAAGCGCTGGTCAAGTGTCATGGCGGTTTCGCGCAATTGCGCCCCATCGCCGGCTCGCGCCCGCGCGGCGCCGACGCGGCGCAGGACGCCGCCTTGGAAGCGGAGCTGCTCAAGGATCCGAAGGAAAATGCCGAGCACGTGATGCTGGTGGACCTGGCGCGCAACGACTTGGGCAGGGTTGCGACCGCGGGCTCGGTGGTGGTCGACCCGTACCGGGTGATCGAGCGCTACAGCCACATCATGCACATCGTCAGCGGCGTCAACGGGCGGTTGGCCGACGGCCATGATGCATTCGACCTGTTCGCCGCGACTTTCCCCGCCGGCACTCTGGTGGGTGCACCGAAGGTGCGCGCCATGGAAATCATCGACGAACTCGAGCCGGTGGGCCGGCAGCTCTACGGCGGAACGGTGGGATATTTCGGCCGGCGCGGCGACATGGATCAGGCCATCACCATTCGCACCTTGGTATTTCGCGGCGATACGTACAGCTATCAGGCGGGCGGCGGCATCGTGGCCGACAGCTCGCCCAAAGCGGAATACGAAGAATTGATGGCCAAGAGCGCCGTGTTGCGGCGTGCACTCGAGCTCGCGGCGGGGGGTCTGTAACAATGCGGCCCAAGATCTTGTTGATCGACAACTACGACTCCTTTACCTACAACCTGGTTCAGGCATTCCTGGTGCTGGGAGCGCAAGTCGACGTGCATCGCAATGATGCGATAAGCGTCGATGAGGCATTGGGTCTGGATCACACCCATCTGGTCATCTCACCCGGTCCCGGGACCCCGCAGGACGCCGGGGTCTCGATGCGGATGATCGAGGCGTTCGCCGGACGCATACCCATCTTCGGCGTCTGCCTGGGCCATCAATCCTTGGTGGAAGCGTTCGGCGGCAAGGTGGTGCGCGCCGCGCGGCTGATGCACGGGAAGGTGTCCCCGGTGATGCACGACGGCAAGGGCGTATATGCCGGCATGCCCGGCAAATTCGACGCCGGCCGCTATCATTCCTTGATCGCGGCGGAAGACAGCATTCCCTCCGCCCTCGAGGTCACGGCCCGCACCGCCGAAGGCGAAATCATGGGAGTCCGGCACCGCTCGCTGCCCATCGAAGGGGTGCAGTTTCATCCGGAAAGCGTGCTCACGCCGGATGGCCCGATTCTCATGGGCAATTTCCTGAAAACTTAAGCCCGTGACCAGCCCGCGCCACACTCTCGACCACCTGGTGCAAGGCCGCGACCTCACCGAAGACGAAGCGGCGACGCTCATGACCTGGCTGACGACGCCCGATGTTGCGCCGGCCATGGCCGGCGCGCTGTTGGCGGCCTTGCGCACCAAGGGCGTCACCGCCGCGGAGGTGCGCGGTTTTGCCGGCGCGATGCGCACCCTGGCCCGCAAACCAGAATTGCCGGAGGGGCTCGATGCCATCGACATCGTCGGCACCGGCGGCGATGCCTCCGGCAGCCTGAACCTATCGACGGGCGCCGCCTTGCTCGCCGCCGCCTGCGGACTGCCGGTCGTCAAGCACGGCAACCGCTCGATTTCCAGCCGCAGCGGCAGCGCCGACCTGATCGAGCAGCTGGGGTTTACTCTGCCGCTGGACGAGGCCCGCGCCGCGCGGTGCTTTGCGGCCACCGGCTTCACCTTTCTGTTCGCCCCCTACTATCATCCGGCCATGAAGGCGCTGGCACCGATTCGCGCCGCGCTCGGCATCCGCACGGTCTTCAATCTGCTCGGCCCCTTGACCAATCCCGCGGCGCCGCGCTTTCGCCTGATCGGCGCCTACGATGCACCCACCGCGGAGTTGATGGCCGGCACTTTGGCGGGCATGGATATCGAGCGTGCCTGGGTGGTGCACGGCGCGGCGGGTTGGGACGAGGCGACGCCGATCGGGCCCTTCCTGGCGTTCGACGTCACACCGGATGTCATTCGGCGCATCGAGATCGATCCGAGCGAGCTGGCCGTCGCGTCATGCCGCTCCAGCGATCTGGCCGGCGGCGACGCCGCCGCGAATCTTGCGGCATTGCTCGAGGTATTCGCGGGCCGCGATCGCGGCCCGCATTGCACGGCATTGACATTGCAATGCGGGCTCGCGCTGTTCATCGCCGGCCGCGCCGCGTCCATTGAAATGGGAATCGAGGTGGCGCGCGCCGCTCTCGACAGCGGCCGGGCGCAGCAATGGCTGCGCCGCTTGCAGCAATTCGCGGCGGACGGCGCATGAGCGGCTTCCTCGACGAGATGGCGCGCTCGAGCGCGGCGCGGGTGGCGGAGGCGATGCGGCACGAGTCATTGCAGGCGTTGGAGCGCCGTGCGCGGGCGCAACCGGCCGGCGCGCCGCTGCGCCTATCGGGCTCAGGGTTCGACGTCATCGCGGAACTCAAGCTGCGGTCGCCCGCCGTCGGCGTTCTCGGCGATGCAGCGCAGGATTGGCCGGGACGTGTCGCTGCCTATGCCCGCGGCGGCGCCGCGGCGGTATCGGTGCTCACAGAACCCTCGCGATTCGACGGTGCGCTCGAGCATCTGCGCCGGGCCGCGCAGGTGCTGGCACCGCTCGGCGTGCCCGCCATGCGCAAGGATTTTCTGGTCGATCCCTACCAGGTATTGGAGGCCCGGGCCGCCGGGGCCGGCGGTGTCTTGATCATCCTGCGAATGCTGCCGCGTGCGCGGATCGAGGAACTGCTGCAGGTGGCGGCCGCACAGAGGTTGTTCGTGCTGCTCGAGGCATTCGACGAGGTCGATTTGGAATTGGCGCAGGAGTTGTGGCAGACACGGGCGGCGCAGACGAACCATGAGGAGCTCATCTTGATCGGAGTGAACAGTCGGGATTTGCAGACATTGAAGGTGCGGCCGGAGCGCTTCGCCGGGCTCGCCCCGAGGCTGCCGCGGGGATTGCCGGCGGTGGCCGAAAGCGGCGTGGCAACGGCCGCCGACGCGCGGCAGATGCAGCAGCTCGGCTACGGCGTGGCGCTGGTCGGCACCGCCTTGATGGCGGAAGCAGACCCGTCGCGGCTGCTGCGCGAAATATTCGCCGCGACCCGCACAGTACAACCTTAAATGGCTACACTCGGCGCCATGTGGATCAAGATTTGCGGCATCACCAGTGCGGATGCGGTGGCGGCAGCGGCGGAAGCCAATGTCGACGCCATCGGCTTCGTCTTCGCACCGAGCCCGCGGCAGGTGACGCCCGGCCAGGCTGCGCAACTGGCGGCGCTGGCACCGCCGGGAATTCTGCGCATCGCCGTTGCGCAGCACCCGCTGCAAATGAAGGTCGATGAAATCTGCCGGATATTGAAGCCGGATTATTTTCAAACGGATGTCGAGGATCTGCGCGAATTGAAAATTCCGGCGCACATCAAGGTGCTGCCGGTGGTGCGGTTCGGCCGCAAGACTCCGAGTCCTTTGCCGGCGCGCATGCTGTTCGAGGGTCCCTCGAGCGGCATCGGCGAACTCGCCGACTGGGGACGGGCGGCGGAGCTGGCACGGCAAACCGAGGTGATTCTCGCCGGCGGGCTGTCCGCGCAAAACGTGGCCGAGGCCATCCAGGCGGTGCGCCCCTACGGCGTGGACGTGAGCAGCGGCGTCGAGGAAGTGCCCGGAGTCAAGGACCCGGCAAAAATTCATGAGTTCGTGCGGGCGGCGCGCGCCGCGGCGGCGGGCCTGGAGACTGATGCATGAATTCCCGGCTGCGCAGCGATGAGGTACAGCCGAATGTCCCGGACGCGCGCGGACGCTTCGGCGCCTTCGGCGGGCGCTATGTTCCGGAAACCTTGGTGCCGGCGCTCGATCGGCTGCAAGCCGGAGTCGGGCGGTACTTGCACGACGCCGAATTCCAAGCGGAGTTCGCGCACGAACTGAAGACCTGGGTGGGGCGCCCCACCGCCCTATCCCGCGCGACCACCCTGAGCAAGCGCTGGGGCGCGGATGTCTGGCTGAAGCGCGAGGACCTGGCTCATACCGGCGCGCACAAGATCAACAATGCCGTGGGGCAAACGCTGCTGGCGAAACGCCTGGGCGCCAGGCGCATCATCGCCGAAACGGGCGCGGGCCAGCACGGCGTCGCGACCGCCGCGGCCGCGGCACGGTTAGGGATGCCCTGCGTGGTCTACATGGGCGCGGTGGATGTGGAACGGCAGGCTCCCAACGTGGGGCGCATGCAATTGATGGGCGCCAAGGTGATGCCGGTCACGGGAGGAGACCAGACGTTGCGCGCGGCCATCGATGAGGCCCTGCGCGACTGGGTGTCCGACCCCAACGGCACGTACTACTGCCTGGGCTCAGCCGTCGGCCCGCATCCCTATCCCTACCTGGTGCGCGAGCTGCAGGCGGTGATCGGTCGCGAGGCGCGCGCGCAGATGCTCGAAATGGCCGGCGGTTTGCCGGACGTGGCGGTGGCCTGCGTGGGCGGCGGTTCGAATGCGATCGGCTTGTTCCATCCCTTCCTGGGTGATGCCGGCGTGAAATTGATCGGCGTGGAAGCCGGCGGCCGCGGCGCCGGGCTTGGGGATAATGCCGCCTCGCTGACGTTCGGAACTCCCGGCGTGCTGCAGGGAAGCTACACCCTGATATTGCAGGATGCCTTCGGCCAGGTGCGGGAGACTCATTCAGTGTCGGCGGGTCTGGACTACTCCGGGGTGGGTCCCGAACATGCCTACTTGATGAAATCCGGGCGGGTCGCTTACGAGTCGGCGATGGATGACGAAGCCTTGGATGCGCTCGCTGAATGCGCCAAGTTCGAAGGGATCCTGCCGGCCATCGAAAGCGCCCACGCCTTCTTCGGCGCGCGGCGCTACGCAGAGAAGCACCCGGGCGCGCGAATCCTCATCGGCTGCTCCGGGCGCGGCGACAAGGACATGCCCATTCTGCAGCGCACGCTGCTCAAGGATCTCGGCGGATGACGGCGGCGCGGAATGGGGCGCCGCGCGACACCATTGCAGCGGCGATTCACGCGGCGGCGGCGGGCGGGCGGCCGGCGCTGGTGGGATTTCTCACCGCGGGATTTCCCACGCGGGCGAGCTTCAAGGGCAATCTGGCCGCCGTGGCGCAAGTCTGCGATGTGGTTGAAATCGGGGTGCCTTTCACCGATCCCATGGCCGATGGAACCACCGTTCAGCGCGCGAGTTTCGCGGCCCTCGCCGACGGCGTCACTCTGCCGTGGATATTGGAGGAGTTGCGGTCGCTGCGGCCGCGTCACGCGGCCCCGATCCTCTTGATGAGCTATTTGAATCCGCTGTTGAGCCTTGGGCTCGAGGCGCTGCCGCGGGAGGCGGCGGCGGCGGGGGTCGCCGGATTCATCGTTCCGGATTTGCCGTTCGAGGAAAGCGCCGATCTGAAGCGCGCGCTCGATCGCGAAGGCCTGGCGCTGGTGCAGATGGTGAGTCCGGTGACCCCGCCGGAGCGCCTGGAGATGCTGTGCCGGGAAGCCAAAGGCTTCGTGTACGCGGTCACCATGACCGGCACCACCGGAGCGGGCAAGGGATCCGCGGAGGTGCCGGCGGAGGTTCTGGATTACATGGATCGAGTCAAACGCTGCGCCAGCGTTCCGGTTTGCGCGGGCTTCGGCATCCGTTCCCGCGAACAGGTGGCGCGCTTCACGGGCCACGTCGACGGTGTGGTGGTGGGCTCCGCCTTGGTGGAGGTCTTGGAGAGAGGCGGCGACGTCGGCGCCTTCTTGAGGTCGCTGCGTTAGGAGGGAGTTGCCATGAAGCGAGTGTTTCGTGCCGCTTCGCTGATCCAGGTGGCGCATGCCCGTAATGTGCTGCTGACTGCCGGAATCGAGAGTGAGCTGCGCAATCAGTATCTGGCGGGCGCGCTCGGCGATCTGCCGATGCTGGAAACCTGGCCGCAACTGTTCGTCGACGACGCGGATGAACAAGCCGCGTTGCGTGCCCTGGCGCGCGCGGAGGCGGCGCCGACCGGCCCGTCCTGGATCTGCGAACATTGCGGTGAGGCGCTCGAGCCACAGTTCACGAGCTGTTGGCGCTGCGGTGCGGTGTCGGACAAACACTGACAAAAGATCACGTGAATTCTGAGCCGAGGTTCAGCGCCTGCCCCTGGCGAGCCGGGGTCTGCACAGGTTACAAATCTATCCGCGTTCGATGTAACGATTACACGGGCGCGTAGGACAGGAGGTTTGTCAATGAACAGTGTCAGCAACCCCGTTTTTTCCGAGCAACAGCCGCCCTTGACGGCGGTGGGTTCCCTCCTGGGCGCCTCGCCGGCCATGCAAGAGGTGTTTCGCCTCATTGAGCGTGTGGGACCCACCGAGGCCAGCGTGCTGCTGACCGGCGAAAGCGGCTCCGGTAAGGAGTTGGCTGCCCAGTCGATTCACGAATGCAGTCCGCGCCGCGGCCGTCCCTTCGTTGCCATTAACTGCGGCGCAATACCGGCCGGCCTCATCGAAGCTGAGTTGTTCGGCTATGAAAAGGGCAGCTTCACCGGTGCGGTGCGCGCGCACGCCGGTGTGTTCGAGCGCGCCCAGGGCGGCACCCTGCTGCTCGATGAAGTGACCGAAATGCCGCTCGACATGCAAACCCGGCTGCTGCGCGTGCTGGAGACGCGGCGCTACTACCGCGTCGGCGCGAGCACCGAGTACACCTCCGATGTCCGGGTCATCGCCGCCACCAACCGCTGTCCCCTGCAAGCCGTGCAGAAAGGCCAGCTGCGCGAGGATCTGCTGTACCGGCTCGCTGTATTTCCGGTCCGCATGCCGCCCCTGCGCAGCCGCGGCGCCGATGTGGAGCTGCTGGCCGAACACTTCCTGGCGGAATTGAACGCTCAGTCGCGGACGCAGAAGCGCCTGTCGGCGCTGGCGCGCATGACGCTGAAGCAGCACCCCTGGCCCGGCAATGTCCGCGAGCTGAAGAACTGTATCGAGCGTGCCTTCATTCTGGGGGACACGGTGCTCGAATTGGCGCCCCTGATTCAGGGCGGGGCCGTCCATGGCGAACCGGTGTTCGACAGCGAGCGGCTGAATATCCGGGTCGGATCGCGGATCCACGACATGGAACGCTCCCTCATCGAAGCGACTCTCGACTACTTCAAGGGCAACAAGCGGCGGGCGGCCGACGCGCTGGGCTGCAGCCTGAAGACGCTGTATAACAAACTGAACGGATACTCGCAGAGCCACGAGTGCGCGAATACGTGAGCGTTCAGGCAACGGAGAATACATCGTGTCAAGAGTACTGATCGCGGACGATCATGCGGTTGTCCGCGCGGGATTCAAACAATTCCTCGAAGCGGATCCGAACATCAATGCCGTGGGGGAAGCGGCGAGCGGCAATGAAACTCTCGATCAGCTGCGCGAGCAGGACTGGGATCTGGTGTTACTCGACATTCACATGCCCGATCGCAGCGGCCTGGACATCCTGCGCCACATTCAAACCGGCCATCCCGGTGTGCGGGTGCTGGTGATGAGCGGGCTGCCGGAACAGCAATATGCGGTCAACGTGCTGCGCGCCGGCGCCAGCGGCTATTTGTCGAAGGACAGCGCGCCCGAGGAATTGATGAAGGCGGTTCGCACGGTGCTGTCGGGCCGCCGCTATGTGAGCGCGGCGCTGGCGGAGATCTTGGTGGCCGATCTGGACGGCGATCCCGACAAGCCCATGCATGCACGGTTGTCGACCCGCGAATTCCAAATATTCTGTAAATTGGCCGCCGGCAGGGGAGTCTCGGACATCGCCAATGAGCTCAGCCTCAGCGTAAAGACCGTGAGCACCTATCGAAGCCGGATCTTGGAGAAGATGAGCTTCACCGCGAATGCCGACATCACTTCCTATGCGCTGCGCAATGGCCTCATCCAATAAGTGAAACCACGTGAGAAAGGTCCTACACCACAACCTGCGTACCAGTCGTGGCCGGCATGGCGAGATTGACGCTAGACTGCGACGGCCGTGCACACTATTACTATGGACGCGATGTCGATGGCGCAGTGCTTGAGGGTCCTATTGGTCGAAGACTCCAAAGTTCTAACGGAGCGATTGACGGAGGCGATACGACAGATCCCTCAAGTGGAACTGATAGGCACCGCGGACACTGAGGCGGCGGCGGTGGCGTCCGCCAAGCGCGATTCGGTCGACGTGATCATCCTCGACCTGCACTTGAAGCAGGGGACGGGTTTCGGCGTCATGCGCGCGCTGGCCACGGCCCAGCTGAAGCCGCGAATCATCGTGCTGACCAACTACGACCTGCCCGAATACAAGAATGCGGCGATCGCCCTTGGCGCCACGCATTTTCTGGACAAGGCCCGCGACTATGGCCGGCTCCCGGAAGTGCTGCACGACATCCGCGAAGCGCATCTCGCCAAGCACTGACACTCAGACAGCCTCTCCGCAGGTTACCTACACCTCCTTCGGCTGATTCCGCGCGCCCGACGCGGGGCGGTCCGACATTGGCGCCGATGCCGTCCGCCTATGCTGCGGTCTGATCGAACCGCAAACAATTTGGAGGACAGCCCATGAATTGGGATCGCGTACCAAGACTTACCCGGGGGGCGATCGCCGGCGCCGTGCTTGCCCTGGGCTGCGCGGCGTGCGCCAGCACTCCCGTGCCGAACGAGAAAATCGCCGTGGCCAAGGCTTCGCTGCAGCGCGCGGAGCAATCGGGCGCGCCGGAATTCGCAGCGGTGGAAATGGCCGCGGCCCGGGACAAGTTGTCGCGCGCCGAAAAGGCCGCCGCCGACCGCGACGGCGACAGCGCCGCGCAGCTGGCTGATCAGGCCAATGCGGATGCGCAGCTGGCCGAGGCGACCGCGCAGGAGAAGCACTCCGCCAAGGCCGCCGCGGAACTGGACGCCAGCCTGCAGGCCCTGCGCAACGAATCTCAGCGCAGCAGCCAGCCCACCCAACCGACCCAATGAGGTGATGACATGAGCGCAAGACTTTTCACCGCACTTGGTTTGATGCTGGCGCTGGATGCCTGCGTCAGCACGCCGCAGCCCAACGCCGCGCTGCAGGACGCCCATGCGGCCGTGCAAGCGGCCGAATCGGATCCGAACGTCGCGAAATATGCAGCCTTGGATCTGGAAGCCGCAAAAAGAGACCTCGCCGCAGCGGATGAGGCGGCTGCGCGTCACAATGATCGGGCCATTGCGCAGCACGCCTACCTCGCCACGCAAAGCGCAAGACTGGCGCAGGCTCACGGCGCTGCCAAGGCGGATGACGCCAGAGTGGCGGCGGGTCAGGCGGAACGCGACCGCATCATGCTGGCCGCGCGCAATCGCGAAGTGAATGCCGCCGAGGATCAGAGGGATCAGGCGACGGGCGAGGCGGCGCGCCTGCAAGCGGAGGTCGATCAACTGAAGGGCACGGCCACCTCGCGCGGACTGGTATTGACTCTCGGCGATGTGTTGTTCGACACCGGCAAAGCGGATTTGAAGCCCGGCGCCGGCCGCAAATTGGACCAGCTGGTGCAATTCTTGACCGAGCATCCGGACCGCCGCGTGCAAATCGACGGCTTCACCGACAGTGTCGGCACCGATTCGTACAACGAGCAGTTGTCGCAGCGGCGCGCCGCTGCGGTCAAGTCCGCGCTGTTGTCGCGCGGCATCGAGGCCTCGAGAATCAGTACCCAAGGTTACGGCAAGGCATATCCTGTTGCCAGCAACGACGACTCGGGCGGCCGGCAGATGAACCGGCGGGTCGAAGTCGTCATCGGCGCGGACGACGGCCGGGCGATCGCGCCTCGCAGTTAAAGGGCCCCATCAGTCGACTTCGGGCATCAGCATTCGGGACAGGGGGATCAACGCCGTCACGACCGTGCCCCTGCCGTCGGGGCTGCGCACGTCCCAACTGCCGCCGAGCGCGGCGATGCGATGGCGCATGGAGGCGAGGCCGTGAGAGGTGGCGATCTGGAGCCGGCTCGGCGGAATGCCCTTGCCGTCATCCGAGACCCGCAGGACAAAGGTGTCGCCTTGAATCTCGATGGCCAGATCCGCCGATTTGGCCTCCGCGTGCTTGAGGATGTTGGTCAGGGCTTCCTGAGCGATACGGAATACCCCGATGGCGGCATCCGGGTTGAACTTGAGTTCGAACTCCGGGATCGATTCGGTGCATTTGAGCCCGGCGCGGCGGCAGGTCTCCTTGAACTGCCAGCGCAGCGCCGCGAACAACCCCATGTTGTCCAGCAGGGTGGGCCGCAGCTCCTCGACCACCCGGCGCTTCAGATCGACGCCTGCGCTCAAGGATTCATGGATGCGCTTGAAGCGCTGTTCGATGTTGGGATCGTTGGTGGGCAGCCGCTGCTGCAGCCAGGACAAGTCCATGCGGGCCGCCACCAGCAGGCCGCCGAGCTCATCGTGCAATTCGCGCGAGAGCGCGGATTTTTCCAGCTCCGACACGCCCTGCAAATGGGTCGACAGCGCGGTCAACTCCCGGGTCCGCTCCTTGACCTGGTGTTCCAATTCGAGCTTCTGGTCGCGCAGATCGGTGGCTTGACGCGCGCGCCGGCGCATGTCGCCCCAGACCAGACGGCTCGCGAGCAGCACCAGACCGATATTGAATATCACGCCGGCGGAGGACACCCAACGGGACATGCGGAAATCCGATTGCCATTGCGCCGTGGCGGCCGCCAGCTCCCTGGCCTCCGTGCCCCGCATGCTGCCGACGATCCGCGAGATCTCATCCATGGTGCGCCTGCCCACGTCGGTGCGCACGATGTTCACCGCCGGAGTCGCGCCTCTTTTCTTGAACAGCGCCAGGGTGTCCTCGAGCTCGCCGAGTTTCTTGCCCGTCAGAATCCGAAGCCCGCGGAACTCCGGACTGTCGTCCTTGCCGCCGTAGGCTTCGTGCAGACGATTGAGAGCCATCTCAACCTGCGCCACCGCTTCGGTATAGGGCTGCAAATAGGAACTTTCACCGGTCAGAAGATAGCCGCGCTGGCCCGATTCGGCATCGGTCACGAGCGCAACGAACTCGCTCAGGGCCTGCTGGCGCAGCTGCGAGTCGTGCACGCGCTGGTCGTCTTCATTGAGCCGGGACTGGCCGGCGGCGGCGAGGAAGAACAGACCGATCAGAAAGCCGATCAACAACAGCGGCGGCAAGGCGATGTACCATCGGCCGATATCGCCCAATTCCTCGCCTAAGATTTTCATGTGATGATCCGCGCCAATGCCGGTAAAGTCTAACATGTGGGGTAATTCCTACAGGGACGGCTGGTCGCAACCCCTGGTACGGTTCCCGCCCCGCTGTCAAAATAGACCTGATACAGTTCCTGGTGTTCTAAGGAGACGACAATGGAAAGCACATTCGACGGAACCGCTGAGCAAGTGCGCAACAGCGGGCGCCGCCTCAAGGAGGATCTCAGCGCCGGGATCAGCGACGTCAAGGCCGCCGCATCCGGGGAGATCAAGAACTTGATCGCGGACGTCGAGGAGCTGATGGCGCGGATCGCGGACTTGAAAGATGCGGACGTCGTGCGAGTGCGCGGCAAGGTGCAGCGCGCGGTTGATGCAACGAAGCAAAGTCTGGCGGACGGTGCCGACGCCATCCGGGAGCAGGCGCAACGAGCGGCGAGCACCGCCGACGACTATGTCCGAGAGAGTCCATGGCAAGCGGTGGGCATTGCCGCCTTGGTGGGCGCGATCGTAGGTATCCTAGTGACCCGTCGTTCCTAAGGGTTACAGTGCGCCTGCTGTGGTTACTGCCAAAAGCGGCGCCCGCGCTGCTGCGTCATTTTGCAGCGTATGTCGACCTCGCGAGTTTGGATCTTGCACGTGCGCAGCGGGAGATCGCCGCCCAAGTCCTCAGCGTCGCCATCATCATCATCTGCGCCCTGTTCGCGCTGGTCATGGGTTGTCTCGCCGTGGTGGCCTATACCTGGGATACTCCGCATCGGATGAGTGCCATCGCCTGGATGGGCGGCGGATTCCTGGGCGCAGCCATTGCCGCGGCCATATACCGGGCGCGTGCAGCCCGATCGAATTCGCAATTTCTCGCCTCGGTGCGCCGGGAATGGGGGGAGGATCGGGTCCTGCTCGAGCATTTGTTATCCTCGGATCAGGAGGGTAGTCCATGACGGACCCGGATGAAGCCGCACGAATACTCATTCTGGCGAGACTGGCCGAGTCGCGGGAGCAACTGCGCCGCCTGCTCGAGCCGCCCGGCAACGCGGCGGACGGCTCGACTGCCGGCGGCCCGCACGAGGGGTTTCCCCGCAGCCGTACCATGCAAATGCTTCTGAGCGGACGCGGAGCAGGAATATTGGGCGCGGCCGCCGCCGGTCTGTTCATCGCGCGCCCGTCGCTGGCGTTGCGGCTGCTGCGCATGCTGCCGGCCGGCGCGGCGGCGCGGTTCTTTCTGTTGCGTATCCTGGCCCAGCTGCGGGCCAAGCATCAACCCAAGGTGACCAACCCATAATGGTACGAGCCGTCGTCGACCAAGGCGATTTCGCACGGCGATCCTGATATTTCGCGGCCGTCGAGCGACGCGCGGATGACGCCGCGATTGACCCCGTTGGGATTCTCTACTGCAATGCGGTATCGCGATGCGCCGTACTTGTAGGTGATCTCGAATCCGCTCCAGGCGCGCGGCACGCAGGGATCAATGGCGAGCAGGCGGCCGCGCAGCTGGATGCCCAGTATCCCTTCCATGGCGGTGCGATACATCCAACCGGCCGACCCCGTGTACCAGGTCCAGCCGCCCCGGCCGATGTGCTGGGCGGCCGAGTAGACGTCCGCACAGACCACATAGGGCTCGACCTTGTAGCGATGAATGCCGGCGCGTGTGCTGGCGTGATTGATGGGGTTGATGATGGAGAACAACTCCGCGGCCCGGTCGCCGTCGCCGAGTTGCGCGAACGCGAGCACCGACCACATGGCCGCATGCGTGTACTGGCCGCCGTTCTCCCGCAGCCCCGGCGGATACGCCTTGATGTAGCCCGGATCGTGCGGGGTACGGTCGAACGCCGGGGTGAATAATTTCACCAGGCCGTCGCTGCGGCTGACCAATTGTGCGTTGACGGCGGCCATCGCGCGCGCAGCACGTTCCGGGTCCGCGGCGCCGGAGATCACGCCCCAGGATTGGGCGATGGCATCGATCCGGCATTCATCGCTCAGGACCGAGCCCAAGGGGGTGCCGTCGTCGAAATAGCCGCGCCGATACCAGTCCCCGTCCCAGGCTTCGCGCTCGATGGCCTGCTGCAGGGCGAAGGCGTGCTTGCGCCACACGGCGGCCGTATCCGCCGCGCCGCGCCGCTCGGCGATGGGCGCGAAGCGCAGCAGCGCGGCGTGCAGAAACCACCCGAGCCACACGCTTTCGCCGCGGCCGGCCACGCCGACCCGGTTCATGCCGTCGTTCCAATCACCCGTGCCGAACAGCGGCAGGCCGTGCGAACCGATCGCCAGACTCACGTTGAGGGCGCGGACACAGTGTTCGAACAGGTCGGCTGTGGCGCTGGTTGATTCCGGAGCAGAGAAACTCTCCAGCTGGCCCGCCGCCAGCGGGGGTCCCGTCAGGAACGGCAGCTGCTCATCCAGCAAGGCGAAGTCTTCGGTCACGTCCAGATAGTGAGCCGCCACGAACGGCAGCCAGATGCGGTTGTCCGAAATGCGCGTTCTCACTCCCTGGCCGGAGCTCGGCAGCCACCAGTGCTGGACGTCGCCTTCCTCGAACTGACGCGCCGCGGCGCGCAGAATTTGTTCGCGCGCAATCTGCGGCCGCGCGACCACCAGCGCCATGACATCCTGCAGCTGATCGCGAAAGCCGTAGGCGCCGCTCGACTGATAGAATCCGCTGCGCGCCCACACCCGGCATCCCAGGGTCTGATATAGCAACCAGCCGTTGAGCAGAATGTCCATGGAGCGGTCCGGCGTCTTCACCTGCACCGCGCCCAAGGTCTCATCCCAAAAGTCCGTCACTTGTTTGAGCACCGCATCGAGATCGGCAGAGCGGTAGCGTTCGATCAGGTCGACGGCGGCCGCGGCCGTTGCCTCCTGACCGAGCAGGAACCTAAGCTCCGCCGCTTCGCCCGGCCGCAGGGTGATCTTGGTTTGCATCGCACCGCAGGGATCCAACCCCCCGCCGACACGATTCGAAAGACCGGGCGCACCGAGCAGCGCGGCCGGCTCGGCCAGGGATCCGTGCCGGCCGATGAACTCGGCGCGATCGGCGGTGTAGGCTTGCTGCCGCCCGGCCATGTCCATGAAGGCGACTCGCGATGAAAACCCATTGCTCCATGGGCTGCGCGCCAGCAATGCCCCGGTCTTGGGTTCGATCTGGGTCACGATGAACGGCGCCGTCCTGGCGCGTTGATTGCCAAGCACCCAATCCAGGTAGTGGGTGACGGAGAGTTGCCGGGTTTCATCGGACAGGTTGACGATCTTCAGTCGCGATATCTTGAGCGAATCCTCGAGCGGAACGAATTGCAGAAGCTCGAGGCCTATGCCATGCGAGGTGTGTTCGTAAGAGCTGTAGCCGAAGCCATGCCGGATGACATAGGTATGAAAGGGCACACGAATGGGCAGAGGGGTTGCGCTCCACAGCTCGCCGTTGCCCTCGTCACAAATGTAAAGGGCTTCCGCGGGGGCATTGCTGACCGGATCGTTGGACCAGGGCGTCAGCGGATTCTGCTGCGCGTTCAGCGACCAGGTGCTGCCGGAGCCTTCGGCCGAGGCCAAAAACCCGAATTGCGGATTGGCGATCACGTTCACCCAGGGCGCCGGCGTCCATTGGCCCGCGTCGAGCACGACGACATACTCGCGGGCCTCCGCGGCAAAGCCGCCGAGTCCGTTGAAGAACTCGAGCGGCGGCAGGGCGTGCGCCGCCGCGTCCCGCGGTTTATCAACTGAGTTCTGCGACCGCCGGCGCGGCACCGGCTCCGGTTCCCGCAACCGCGCCAGCTGATCGCTCAAGGTGCCGCGGCGCGCGACGAACAACGCACGCGCCGCCGCTTGCAGCAGATCGCAGATGGCCGGGGGCAGCAAGTCCGCGCGCAGTGAAAACACCGCCCCCCGCCGCGTGCCATCCTCGTCGCTGCGGGTTTGCGAGGTCCTGATCGCCGCATCCAGGTGTAGCTGCAGTTCCGACGCATAAGACGGCGGGCGCTCGTTCAAAATGACCAGATCCACCGCCAACCGCTTGAGCCGCCAGTACTCGTGCGCACGCAGCAACTGCTTGACGATTTCAAGATCGTTTTCGTCGTCGATTCTAACCAACACAAGGGGCAGGTCGCCGGAGATGCCATGGGGCCACAACGCGGATTGCCCCAGCTGGTTCTTCTCGAGAATGTCGCGCGCCGCCCGCAGCGAGGAGTCGCAGTACAGCACCCGGTTGGCAATGCGCTGGAAGCCTTTAGCCTCATCGAAGTCGACGCCCAGATAGCGGAGCTGCACCTGCGCCTGAGTCCACGCCAGGGTTTTCGCGCGATCGAATGCCGCCATGTCGCGATGCTTGTCCACCAGTGCGAGCGCCTGCTCCCGGCTGGCACCGACGCCCGTCCAAAATGCAATGCGCGCGGTTGCGCCGGGTGCGATGCGCACGCGCCGCCGCAGCGCCAATACGGGATCCAGAACCGTCCCCGTCGTGTTGGAGAGCGGGTGGGCGTCCACGATCGAGACGGCATTGCGCAAATCGTGCCCGCGGCCGAGAAAGCGCGCTCGATCGGTTTCGTACTGCAAGCCGCCGATGCCTTCTCCCTCCAAGACGCTGACGTGAGCGACCCAAAGGCTGGGATCCGCCGGATCCCGGGTCCGGCGCGTGGCCAGCAGCGCGCCGCTCTCCGCGACGAATTCAGTCTGAACGAAGAGTTTGGAGAACGCGGGGTGCGTGGAATCGGAATCCGCCGTCGCCAGCACCACTTCGGTGTAGGTGGTCAGTTCGATCTCACTGACGCGGTTGCCCTCGTTGGTCAGCGAAACGCGGCGGACCTCGGCATCGTCTTCGCTCGACACGAGAATCTCGGTCGACGTGAGAATGGGTCCATCGCGCCGGGAGATTTGCGCCCGGTCCTCGAAAAAGGCTACCTCGTAGCTGTCGGGCTCGCGTCCCACCGGCTGATAGCCCGCGGACCAAACTTCACCATTCGCCACGTCCCGCAAGAATACATAGCACCCCCAAGGATCACAGGTCGAATCCTCGCGCCAGCGTGTCACCGCAATATCCCGCCAACGGCTATAGCCGGAGCCGGCGGCCGTCAACATCACGGAATAGCTGCCGTTCGACAGGAGATGGGTGCGCGGCGCGGCGTGATGCGGCGAGGTGAAGCGGCGTGCAACGGCGCCCGACAGCTCCGGCACCGCCGATGCCTGTACCTCGTCCGCACTGGGGGCGGTCCGGTCCGAATCGCGCGGCGTGCGTTCCTGCAAGAGCAGCTCAGTGGCTTGAACGATGGAATTGGAATGAAAGCATGTGCGAAACATACCGTCTTTCAAAATGTTGGCAATAGCCGCCAAGATCATCCCTTGGTGATGCGCCATGAAGGCGCGCACCGGCATCATGGCCACCCCCTCGGGCAGCCTCGCGGGCGAAAAATCCAGCGCGTCGTACCAGCCAAAAAAGCCGCGCGCGCCGAGTTTCTGCAAGCGGTCGAAATTGCGCAGCGCGGCCTTGGGATCCATCATCAGGGCAAGCCCGGTGGCGTAGGGCGCGATCACCGCCTCTTCGCCCAGGCCGCGTTTCAGGCCCAATCCGGGCACACCGAAGCTCGAGTACTGGTAGGTGAATTCCCGGTCGCGGGCGTTGAAGGCCGACTCGGACACTCCCCACGGCAGCTTCCGTTCACTGCCGTACTCGATCTGACGCTTGACGATCAGCCGCGAGGTATCGCCGAGCAGGCTGCCCTCCGGTTCCCGCATGACGAGTACGGGCATCAGATACTCGAACATGGAACCTGTCCACGAGACCAGCGCCGAGCCTCGATCGACAGGGGTCAGCAAGCGGCCCAATCGGAACCAGTGACGAACCGGCAGATCGCCCTTGGCAATCGCCACGAAGCTGGCGAGACGCGCCTCCGATGCCAGAAGATCATAGCAACTCGGATCCTGCGCGCGCTCCACCGGCCGATAACCGATGCACAGCAGCTGACGCGCCGGGTCGACCAGAAACCCAAACTGCGTGTCCATGGCAAAGGATCGGGCGCGGCGCGCAAGCCCCGTCAGCCTCGCGGCCAGCGTTACGGCAAGCGGTTCGGCGAGGGGCGTCGCGGCGGGAGGCGCTTGAATGTCGCGCAACCGGCTCAGCACGTTGGCGCGCAGCATGTCGGACCAGTGCAACAGCGGCATGTTGCCGCCCTTGGGCCGTTCATCGGTCAATGCCTGCGCGATGTCGCAAACACTGTCGACTTGCCGCAGAACCGCCGTCAGCGCCGATGCCTGATCGGCGGAGTCGACCGATTGGAGCGAGGCGCGCAGCGCCTCCACGGCGTCATCGAGTTGGCGCGGCGACACGCCGTAGTTGCGCCGGCCACTTTCGAGTATGCGAGCGACGTCCTGCAATTGTTCGAGCGTGTCGAGAATCCCGCTGAGGTCGAGCCGAGCCGGCAACGGCTCGCTCAGCCACCGGCGGCACACGCCTTCGAGCGTCAGCAGGTGGCCGGCCAAGTTGCCACTGTCCACCGTCGAGATGTATTTCGGGTCGAGAGGGCGCAAATCGCGCGTGTCGTACCAGTTGTAGAAATGCCCGCGAAACCTCTCGAGCTTGTCGAGCGTGGAGAACGTCGCCTCCAGCCGCTCCACGGCGTCGGTGGTGCCGATCCAGCCAAATTCACGGGCCGCCGCGATCGACAAAAGGTACAGGCCGATATTCGTCGGCGAAGTGCGATTCGCCACCACGGGATGGGGAATTTCCTGGAAATTGTCCGGCGGGAGCATGTTGTGTTGCGCCGTCACATAGGTGTCGAAAAAACTCCAGGTCTGGCGCGCCATGATGCGCAGCCGCCGCTCATCGTCCGCGGTCAATGCTTCGCGGCGCGCCGGGCGAGCGGGCAGGCTGACGGCCCGGGCAACGATGGGCGCGCACAGCCACCCCAGCAGCAGCGGAACGGCAATCCAAGGGATGCCGCGCGTCCCGAGCACGAGGAACAAGGTCAGACCCGACACCAGGAGAACACCGCCGGACATGCGCCGGTAGTAGCCGCCGACGGTGGACGAGGTTCGCAACTTCGATTGCGCCGCCGTGGTCCATTCCAGAAGATTGCGCCGCGAGATCACCAACCGGTACAGCGTACGCAGGATGGCATCCGCCAGAGACCAGGCCTGGTCCGCCCAGAAGATGAGCCGCAATGAAATCAGGGATGTGGTCTGCCGCGCCTCGCGGCGCGCGGCACGCAGGTTGAGCAGGAAGGGCAGCAGCGCGGGCAGAATGATGGTGCCGAGAAAGAACAGGCTCCAGCCCGGCGGGGCTGATACGGCCCAGCACAGGGCGAACCCCAAGAGCACCGCGGGCACCAGCAGCGACCTGCGCAGATTGTCGAACATCTTCCAGCGTCCGAGCGGCGCCAGCGGATGACTCGTGCTCAGCACCCAGGGGAGCAGCTGCCAGTCACCGCGCGCCCACCGGTGCTGCCGCGCCGTGGCGACGTCATAGCGAGAGGGATATTCTTCGACCACCTCGACATCAGAGGCAAGGCCGCAGCGGGCATGCACGCCCTCGAACAGATCATGACTGAGCATCCGATCATCGCCGGCGCGATTCGCCAGAGTCGTCTCAAAAGCGGCGACGTCATAAATTCCCTTGCCGCTGTATGAACCCTCGCCGAACATGTCTTGATAGACGTCCGAGACGGCGAACGCGTAGGGATCGATGCCGCTGGAACCGGAAAAGACGCGTTGGAATATCGATCCTTCACCGCCGACGGGCAGCGACGGCGTGACCCGCGGTTGCAGTATTCCGTACCCTGCCGTCACCACCCGCCGGGCTTCATCAATCACCGGCCGGTTCAGCGGATGCGCCATCTTGCCGATGAGCGCCAGCGCCGCGCCGCGCGGCAGTCGGGTATCCGCGTCCAGACTGATGACGTAGCGCACGCCGGCGGGCCGCTGGGGCGCCCGCCCGCCGACCGGAATGAAGCTCGTGTCGGTCGATCCGCGCAGCAAGAGATTGAATTCGTGCAGCTTGCCGCGCTTGCGCTCCCAACCCATCCAGAGCCCCTGGGTGCGGTTCCACAGGCGCCGGCGATGCAACAGCAAGAACCGATCATCCCCATGGACGCTGCCGTGCGTTCGATTCAGGCGCGCGACTCCCGCGGCCGCGAGCTCGAGCAACGGTCCGTCCTCCGGGGCGGTCTCAGCCGTTGAGTCGACCCAATCGGTCAACAGCGCGAAGCGAATATCGCCGTCTTGTGCAGCCAGGGAGTGCACTTCGAGGCCGCGCAGGTGCTCATGGATGTCCTCCGGGGTGGTCAATAGAACGGGCACGGCAATGACCGTGCGCAATTCCGTCGGCACTCCGTCCGTGAGTTCAAGGCCGGGCAGCACGCTGGCATTGCAAAAATGGTTGACCCACAGATTGACGACGGTGATTGCGATATCGGATGCCGCCACCAAAGCCAGCACGACGATCACGAGGGCGGTGGCTGCGCCGCGACCGGGTGCCCCGGCGGCAACAATCAATGCGGCGGTCATGGCGACGGACAAACCCGCAATCGCGCCGGCATAGCCGGAAATGCCGGCCGCGCGCGTCCCGCGGGCGAGGCGCTGATTCCAAGGAATGCGATACGCCAATTCCCGCTCCAGCTCCGTGCGCCCGGCGGATACCAGGTAGTAGCCGGGTTCGAAGGCATGCTGAGGCTCGGACCGGGGCGGGCCCGCGCTTCCCAGTTCGGCGGCGTGCCGCGCTTTCGCCAGGGCGCGGTGCGCCACCTCCATTTCCGTGTGCTGCGAGCGGCGCGACAGATCTTCGATGGCGTGCCGATAAAGATCGCGGGTCGAAAAGTCGAAAGTTCCGTAGCTGCTATTGTCGCGCAGCAATGCATCGACGAGGCTGACGCTCTCGAAGAACTTGGCCCAATCGACCGAGGATATCAGCCGCAAACTAGTGATGACGTTGCGCACGCTCACGTTGACCGCGCCCTGGCGCTGATGCTCGCCGTGAACGACGTCATCCGCCGTGGTGCCTTGGGCGGCAAAAGCCCGGTGCAGCCACGCCAGAGGCGGCATGGTCTCGGGGTCGCGGTCGCGCAGCCGCTGAAAGAGCTGCACGCAGAAGGCGTTGGGAAGAGGTTGACCCTCGAAACTCCGCAAGACCGCGATGTCGGGTGTCGCCCGCCCCGGCTCATCCGACAGCCACTCATCAGCGAGGCTGTCCGCCCATTCGCGCTGCAGCAGACGTGAAACGATGCCGGCCGCCATACGGCTCAGGTTTTCGATCAACAACACCCGCAACGTGATGGCAATGGCCCACAACTCGCCGATCGTCAGCGGCTGCACGCGCTGATAGGCGCGGCAGAACCGCATCAGCGTATCGGGTTCGAAGCAATTGTCCGAGTGTGCGACGATGGCCCACACCAGACCGTACACGCGTGGATAGCCGCGCAACGGGCCGTTGGAGAGCTTCGGCAGCTGTTTGTAATATCCGGCCGGCAAATCACGCCGCACGGCGCGGATGTGCTCGTCGACGATATAGTAATTGTCCACCAGCCATTCAGCCGCCGGTGTTACCGCGTGTCCCTTGCGAATTCCGGCGGCGAGGGTGTGGAAGGCGGCGTCGAGACCGTACGCGTTGGAGCGCAATCGGCCGCGCAAGGAGATGCCCGCGGACTGCGTCGGCAACACCTCCTGCGCCTTGGCCAGACTCTCGGCGTGGTGTTCGAGCCGCTCGACGCTGAAGATCTCAGCGGAAATTGGCTCGTCGATCTTCGATCGGCCATCCAATAGCGCACGCCCACGGCCGCGCCAGCGGAAATATTTCAATGGCATCTCTTTGTTATGTGGAGGCCAGGCGCTGCCGTTGCGGCGCCCGAGCAGGCGGAGCGTCGAGGATACCGCAATCCGCCGCGTGACGCAGGCCTTGTAAGTCTTACCGAGGACGTTGGGTTGCTGCGACCGAGTGCATCGCGCGTGAAGTCTCACGGGGGTAGTTGCGAATTCCGGCCCACGAATATTCCGCGCTGGGCAGGATTGGCAGAATGTACTTTAGTCCCTGATTCTCGCGGTGACGCACTCGGCGCAGCGTGTGTACGCTGGCAGATGTGGACACCCTGGTCGATCGGTGCCGGACGCGCATGCGCGTAATCCTTCGCCTACGGCGCCGCGAGCGTGGGGCTCACTGGTTCATCTTCCAGACCGAAAGATTCAGCCAGCTCTCGACGCTCACCCAGACGAGATAGGGCGCCAGCAGCCAGGCGGCAGCCGGCTTCACCGCGGCGAACTCGCGCACCGTCCAGACGACGGCCAGCCACAGCGCGACGATCACGAACAAACCGGCGCCGATATTCGCGGCGCCGAAGAACATCGGCGCCCAGGCTGCATTGAGCAGGAGCTGGACGACATAGGCGGCCAAGGCCGCATTGCGGCCGCGGTGATAGCGCTCGCGCCAGATGGTCCAGGCGGAGGTGCCCATGAGCACGTACAACGCCAGCCACACCGGGCCGATCCAAGCATTCGGCGGCGCCCAGTCAGGCTTCGCCAGCGCCGCGTACCAGTGGCGGGCCGCCGCCGACATGGCGGGCGAGACGGCTGCACCGAGCGCGCCTGCGGCCAGCGCCGCACCGACAAAGGCCGCGAGAATGAGCCAATTCGGCCGGGAATTACGGCCGCGATAGCTGGTCGCGCTGTCGATGGGAATTCTCACGCGCCGCGGGGCCTCGCGGTCCGCGACCAGACGAAGAGCAGGATGGCGGCGCACATCTGCACCCATCCCAGCCAGGGGATCTGCGCCGAGAAGGCCAGCCACACCAGGCCCGACACCCAGAGCACGGCCGCGGCAAAGGTCGCGTCGCGCCGCAAATCGCTGCGCCGCTGCTGCTCGTGCTGCTGCGCCGCGCCGATGATGTCAACCGGAACGCGCAGCCGCCCCTCGGTGGCGTCGCGCACGGCGGTTTGAAATATCTGCGGCACGGCTTGCAGCGCCACCAGCACGTCGGGTAGCTGCGAGCGAACCCGGCGCAGAACCGCGCGCGGACTCATGCGCTCGCGCATCCAGCGGCGCAAGTACGGCTGCGCGGTCTGCCAGAGATCGAGCTCAGGGTACAGCTGGCGCCCGAGGCCTTCGATGTTGAAGAGAGTCTTCTGCAGCAGGATGAGCTGCGGCTGCACCTGCATGTCGAAGCGGCGCGCGGTCTCGAACAGCCGCAGCAGCACCTGCGCGAAGGAAATCTCCTTCAAGGGTTTGTTGAAAATGGGCTCGCAGACGGTGCGCACCGCCGACTCGAGCTCATCGAGCCGGGTGCCGCGCGGCACCCAGCCCGACTCGACGTGCAAAGCCGCCACCCGGGCATAGTCGCGGTCGAAGAAGGCCATGAAATTCTCGGCCAGGTAATGCTGGTCGCGCGCCTGCAGGGTACCGACGATGCCGAAATCCACGGCGGCGTAGCGCGGGTTCTCGGGATCGTCGAGTTGCACGAAGATGTTGCCGGGGTGCATGTCTGCGTGGAAAAAATTGTCGCGGAACACCTGCGTGAAGAAAATCTCCACGCCGTTTTCCGCAAGCTTGCGGATGTTCGTGCCGCGCGCACGCAGTTCGGCGACGTCGTTGACGATGACCCCGTGGATCCTTTCCATGACCATGACGTTGACGCGGCAGTAGTCCCAGTACACCTCGGGCACATACAGGAGCGATGAGCCGGCAAAATTACGCTTCAGCTGCGCCGCGTTGCCGGCTTCGCGCAACAGGTCGAGTTCATCGAGAATGGTCTTGCGGTATTCACGCACCAGCTCGACCGGGCGCAGCCGGCGCGACTCGCCCCAATACTCGTCGGCGAGTTTTGCCAGGGTGTCCAGCACTTCCAGATCAAGATCGATGCTCTCGCGCATGCCGGGCCGCAGTATCTTGACCACCACCTCGCGGCCGCTCTTGAGCGTGGCGACGTGGACCTGGGCGATCGAGGCCGCCGCCAGCGGCTTGGAATCGAAGCTGCCGAAGATGTCGCCGAGGGCGAGCCCAAACGCCTTTTCGATGGACGCGATTGCCACGGCGCTGTCGAAGGGCGGAACGCGGTCCTGCAGTTTCGCCAATTCATCGGCGATGTCGGCCGACAGCAAATCGCGCCGGGTCGACACGGCCTGGCCGAACTTGACGAAGATCGGCCCCAGTTCCTCCAGCGCGAGGCGCAGCCGCTCGCCGCGGGTCACACCGATGCTGCGCTGAAACCAGGTCCAGGGCGACAAGTAGACCAGGAAGCGGAACGGGCGGTACAGATGGGTGGCGCGCACGAAATCATCCAGCCCGTGTCTCACCAGGGCGCGCTGAATCTGCAGCAGCCGGGCCAGTACGCGCGGCCGCATCAAGCGCCTCCACCGAGGCGGGCCTCGAGGCGCGCCAGGCGCGCCTCGACGCGATCGGCGGTCTCGCGCAGCGCATCGACGCCGCGCAGGAACTCGTCGAGTTCGGTCTTGTTCACCAGGTCGCGGCCCTCTTCCTGCAAATATTCAGCGATGTTCTCGCCGACCGTGCGGCGCATGCGGCCGGCAAATTCCACGGCGCGGCGCCCGAATTCAGCCACGCGGCGCGCGGGAAAGTCGCCGATCCAGCGGGCCAGTTCTTCCTCGGGATCGGGCCGCGCCAGCATGAACAGCTCCCGGTAGCGCTCGGCAATGTCGGCATCGCCGCGAATCTCTGCGCCGGGCTTGCCGGGCGCGCGTGCCGCCCCGCCCTTCAGCAGCTGCAGCAGCGCCGGCAGCGAGCCGGAAAGCGTGGCATCGGCCGGGGAATCATCGCCGGCGAGCAGCGCCAGGCCGCCGCGATGCACGCTGGCGCGGATGCGGGCGACGCCCTCCACCTCGACCTGCACCGCCGTGCCCTCGAGACGTCGCGCCAGGGCTCCGGCCTGCGCGGAGTCGCCGATGCATCGATTGAGCAAGGCTTCGGCCGACGCCAGCCATGCGGGAGTCGCAGGCATGCTAAAGCTTGTAGCCGCGGTGCACGGCGACGATGCCGCCGGTCAGATTGTGGTAGCGCGTCTGCGCGAATCCGGCCGTGCGCAGCATCTCGAGCAGGGTTTCCTGATCCGGGTGCATGCGAATCGATTCCGCCAGATAGCGGTAGCTGGCCGCGTCATCGGCCACCAGCCGGCCCAGCAGCGGCAGCACCTTGAACGAATAGGCGTCGTAAATCGGCTTCAGACCAGGCGCGACCGGGGTCGAGAACTCCAGCACCAGCAATTGACCGCCGGGCCTCAGCACCCGGTGCATGGAGGCGAGGGCAGCCGCCTTGTCGGTCACATTGCGCAGCCCGAAGCCGATGGTGAGGCAATCGAAGCAGTTGTCCTCGAAGGGCAGGCGCTCGGCGTCGGCGACGATGCACTCGATGTTGCCCACCAAGCCGCGGTCGAGCAGCCGGTCGCGGCCGATTTCCAGCATCGCCGGATTCACGTCCGACAGCACCACGCGCCCGGTTTTGCCCACCTGGCGTGCCAGGCCCGCCGCGAGGTCGCCGGTGCCGCCCGCGACGTCGAGCGCGCGCTGACCCTGCTTGAGCCCGGTGAGCGATAGGGTGAAGTGCTTCCACAGACGATGCACTCCGAACGACATCAAATCGTTCATGACATCGTATTTTCCCGCGACCGACGCGAATACGGAGCGGACGCGCCCGGCCTTGTCGCCCCAGGCAACCTTCTCGAAACCGAAATCCGCCTTATGCTCGGAGTTATCCATGGAGCCCTCAACTGAAGTGAGGCATTGTAGCCGACAGGCTCCTATCCCAAAGGCCTGGGTTTCGGGAGCGGCGCCGGGGCCTTGGCGGCTTCGGCGCAGCGCTGCCGATAGCGTGCCCAATTGGCGGCCCGATCGCGACCCAGTTCGTGCAGCAGAGTCCAGGTGTAAAGCCCGGTGTTGTGGCCGTCGTCGAACAGCAGGCGCAGGGCATAGTTTCCCACCGGCTCGACGCCGGTGATGCCCACGTTCTGCTTCCCCAATTGCAGCACCCCCTCGCCGCCGCCGTGGCCCTTGACCTCGGCGGACGGGGAAAACACGCGCAGGTACTCGAAAGGCAGCTCGAAGTGCGACCCATCATCGAAACGCACTTCGAGCAGCCGCGACTGGGTGCGCAATTTGATATCGGTGGGCTGGGGCATGGCGCGAACTTAAAGGCAGGCCGACGCTACAGAATGTAGCGCGACAGGTCCTGGTCCTTGACCAGCTCGCCGAGATTTCCCTCGACGTACGCGCGATTGACGCGAATCAACGTGCCGTTGCGGTCGGCGGCGTCGAAGGAGACGCTCTCCAGCAGCCGTTCCATGACGGTGTGCAGCCGCCGCGCGCCGATGTTTTCGGTGCGCTCATTGACCTCGAAGGCCACTTCGGCAAGCCGCTGCACGCCGCAGGGCGCGAATTCCAAATCCACTCCCTCGGTGGCGAGCAGCGCCTTGTACTGGCGGCACAGCGAGGCATCGGGTTCGGTCAGAATGCGCACGAAATCCTCGACCACCAGGGGCTCGAGCTCGACCCGGATGGGCAGGCGGCCCTGCAGCTCCGGGATCAGGTCGGAAGGCTTGGACATGTGGAAGGCGCCGGACGCAATGAACAGCACATGGTCGGTTTTCACGACGCCGTACTTGGTATTCACGGTGCAGCCCTCGACCAGGGGCAGCAGGTCGCGCTGCACGCCTTCGCGCGACACGTCGGCGCCCGAGGTTTCCTGGCGGCGGGCGATCTTGTCGATTTCATCGATGAACACGATACCGTTCTGCTCGGCGTTCTCGACCGCGCGCAGCTTCAGTTCTTCCTCGTTGATCATTTTCGACGCTTCTTCGTCGATCAGCAGCTTCAGCGCCTCCTTGATCTTGAGCTTGCGCTGGCGCGGGCGGCTGCTCCCCAGGTTTTGAAACATGCCCTGCAATTGCTGGGTCATTTCCTCCATGCCCGGGGGCGCCATGATCTCGACTCCCACCGGATTCGAGCGCACTTCGATGTCGATTTCGCGGTCTTCCAGATGGCCTTCGCGCAGCATCTTGCGGAAGCGCTGCCGGGTTTCATTGTCCCGGGGCACGGTATCGCCGGTGAAGCCGGCGGTCGGCCGCGGCAACAGCACATCCAGCACCCGTTCTTCGGCGCTGTCGGCGGCTCGGTGGCGGACCTTCGCGATTTCTTCTTCGCGGGTCATTTTGACGGAGATCTCCACCAGATCGCGTACGATCGAGTCCACTTCCCGTCCAACATAACCGACTTCGGTGAACTTGGTCGCCTCCACCTTGAGAAAGGGCGCCTTGGCGAGGCGCGCCAGACGCCGGGCGATCTCGGTTTTGCCCACCCCGGTGGGGCCGATCATGAGAATGTTCTTCGGCGTGATCTCGGCACGCAGCGCCGGCGCGACCTGGCCGCGGCGCCAGCGATTGCGCAGCGCAATGGCGACGGCGCGTTTGGCGGCCTTCTGGCCGACGATGTGCTTGTCCAGCTCTTCGACGATTTCACGCGGCGTCATTTGCGACATGAGGCGCTACAGCTCCTCGATGGTCAGATTGCGGTTGGTATAAATACAGATATCCGCAGCGATATTGAGCGAGCGCTCGACAATGTCGCGGGCGGACAGGTCGGTGGTCTGGCTGAAGGCGGTGGCCGCGGCCTGCGCGAAACTGCCGCCCGAACCGATGGCGATCAAGTCATGTTCAGGCTCGATGACATCGCCGTTGCCTGAGATGACATAGGTCGAGCCCAAGTCCGCGACGCACAGCAGCGCCTCGAGCCGCCGCAGGCTGCGGTCGGTGCGCCAATCCTTGGCCAATTCGATGGCGGCGCGGGTCAGATTGCCGAATTGCTCCAATTTTCCCTCGAAGCGTTCAAACAGGGTAAAGGCATCGGCGGTGCCGCCCGCAAATCCGGCAAGCACTTTGCCGCCGTACAGGCGGCGAACCTTGCGGGCATTGCCCTTCATCACGCTTTGGCCCAGGGTCACCTGGCCGTCGCCGCCCACCGCCACGCGGCCGTGACGCCGCACGGCAAGAATGGTCGTGCCGTAGATGCGCTGGGGGTCGTGATTCATGAACTCAAGGGTGGGGCCATCGGCGGCCCTTTCAAGCACTGCGCCGGCGGCGGGCGCGCGGATGCGCCGCCTCGTAGACCGTCGCCAGATGCTGAAAATCCAGGTGGGTATAGATCTGGGTGGTGCCGATATCGGCGTGTCCGAGCAGTTCCTGCACGCCCCGCAAATCGCCGCTGGATTCGAGCAGGTGGGTGGCAAAGGAGTGGCGGAACATGTGCGGATGCACGTGCACGCCGAGCCCCATGCGCCGGCCCCAGGCAGCGACGCGCAGCTGCACCGCACGAACCGACAAAGGGCGGCCGCCCTGCCCCAAGAACAGCGCATCGGTCTCGCCCTTGACCACCCCGGCGCGTTCCTTGAGCCAGTGTTTCAGGGCGGCGACTGCCTGACGACCGACGGGCACGATCCGCGCCTTGTTGCCCTTGCCGAGCACCGTCACGGTCCGATCCGCGAGGTCCACGGCGCCGATCCGCAGGCTCGCCAGTTCGGCCAGCCGCAGTCCCGATGAGTAGAACAACTCCATGATGGCTTTGTCGCGCGCGGACAGAGAATCGTCGACCCGAAACGCCAGCAACCGTCCCATTTGATCGGCATCCAGGGTCGCCGGCAGGCGCTTCTTGAGTTTGGGTGCGCGCACGTCGAGCGCGGGATTGCGGGTGCTCGCCCCTTCGCGCATGAGGAATTGGTAGAAAGTGCGCGCCGCCGACAATCGTCGTTGAATACTTCGAGGGCCGAGTCCCGCGCCGTGCAAAGCGGCGGCAAAGGCCCGCAGTTGCGCATGGTCGAGCCGGTTCCAGGCCTGCAGTTGACGCCGCTCGCCGAACTGCGCGAGCGTCGTGAGGTCGTGCCGATAGGCGGCAATGGTGTGGCCGCTCAGACGCCGTTCCACGGCGAGGTGCGATAAAAATCGATCGATCCACACGCGCTCGCCCGGCTGCATGACGTCCCTGAATTCAGCGCATCAGCGCGTAAGTCACGAGCTCGCCGATGCGCGACAAGAATTCCGTGCTCATGGCCGGGTGGAAGCGTTCGGCATCGCTGGCCCCGATGGCCAGGATCCCGAGTTCGCCCTTGGGCCCCAGCGGCGTGAGGGCCACCGAGCCGATTTCGACCGAGTCCTTGCCGAACAGGTAATCGCGCTGCGCGTCGCGGACTTGTCCGCAGCGCGGCTTGCCCGACTGCAGCAACGTCTCGAAGGTCTTGATGTCGGCATCCGCCGGGGCGGCGGTGCGCAAGAAGCGGCCCGCCTCGGGTGCCAGGCTCTTCGCCGCGTCGAGGAACAGCACCAGCACCGAATGCATGGCGTCGAAGTCCTCACGCAGCGATGTCTCGACCGCGGCGATGGTCTCGGGCAGCGTGTGCGCGCGAATCAACCGCTGGCTCAAGCGGTGAATGCGTACGGCCAGCGCGTCATTGGCGCGGGCCACATCGACCAGCTCCTTCAACTTGCGCTCGAGGGACTGGTTGCGTTCGCGCAGCACTTCGACCTGGCGTTCCACCAGGCTCACCGTGGCGCCGACGTCGCGCAGATGCGGCAGCCGCAGTTTGGTCAGCAGCGGAGAATTGCGCTCGAAGAAATCCGGATAAGTCTGCAGATATTCCGCCACACTGGCGTCATTGAGACCCTCGTGCTTCATTCCGCGCGCCTGACTGGTCATTATTCTCACTCCCCTAACATCACGTTATATCGATCGATCCCGTAAACACCGTGGTCGCGGGGCCGGTGAGCCAGGAGCTCGTCCCCGCGCCGTTCCAAGATACCCGTGCCGTACCGCCGGGCAGGTCGACGCGCACGTCGGCATCCAAGAGTCCGCGCTGCCGCCCGACGGCCGCCGCGGCGCAGGCTCCGGTGCCGCAGGCCAGAGTCTCGCCCACCCCGCGCTCGAATACCCGCAATTTAATATGGCCGCGATCCACGATCTGCATGAATCCCACATTGACGCGCTTCGGAAAGCACGGGTGATTCTCGATACTAGGCCCAAACCGCGCCAAGGGCGCGGTTTTCACATCGGACACCTGCAGGACGGCGTGCGGATTGCCCATCGATACCGCGCCGATCTCAACCTCCGTGCCCTCGACGCGCAGCGAGTAGCGGGGCGCCTCGGCGAGCTCCGCGCCGTCGGCGCCGGTCATGGGCAGCGCGCGCGGATCGAAATTGGGTTCTCCCATGTCCACCGACACCATGCCGTCCTCGCCGACGCGGGCATGCACCACGCCGCCACGGCTCTCCATCGCGAAGCTGCGGCCCAATTGCGGTGCGCGGGCGTACATGAGCGCGGCGATACAGCGTGCGCCGTTGCCGCATTGTTCGACTTCGGTACCGTCGGCGTTGAATACGCGATAGAAGACGCGGCTTGCGCCGTTGCGCGGCGATTCGAGCATCAGCGCCTGATCGAAGCCGACGCCGGTGCGCCGGTCGGCCAGCGCGCGCAGCTTGCCGCCATCCAAGTGAGAGTCAGCCGCGGCGGCCGGAGCGTCGAAGACCAAGAAATCGTTGCCCAGCCCCTGCATCTTCAAGAACTCGATGCGCATACCGCGGCAGCATAGCCCATGCGCCAATTTGTCGCGAGCAGGGGTTGCGCAATCGATCCAAAGGGTTTTACCTTACAGAAAACAACGTTCAAGAAAACAACAAGATCAAGGGAATCATGCGTCATGTAATGGTTTTGAATTCCAAGGGCGGATGCGGCAAGAGCACTCTGGCCACCAATATCGCCGTGTTCTTCGCCCGCGACGGCCATCAGGTGTGCATCGCGGACTACGATCCGCAGCGTTCCAGTCTCGACTGGCTGGCGCAGCGCCCGGCCGATTTGCCGGGCATCAGCGGCGTCGCCGCCTATGACGAGGGTTTGCGCAACGTGGCGCGCAGCACCGAGATTTTGGTGATCGATGCGCCGGCCCGGGTGCACGGCACCGAGCTCAACGAACTGGTGCGCCGCGCCGAAACCATCATCGTCCCGGTGCTGCCGTCGAGCATCGACATGAAAGCCTGCGGTCACTTCATGGCGGAACTGCTCGAAGTCGGCAAGGTGTCGCGCAAACAGGCGCGCTTGGCGGTGATCGCCAACCGCGTGCGCGAATACACCCTGATCTACGAGGAACTGGACCAATATTTGACCAAGCTCAAAGTGCCCTATCTCGGCTCCCTACGCGAGGCGCAGAATTACGTACGTGCCTATGCACGCGGCATGGGCGTGCTGGAACTGCCCGAGTACCTGGCCTGGCCTGACTGGAAGCAGTGGGAACCGATCGGCGAGTGGTTGGACAGCAAGCGCAGCCAACCCACAGGTTAGAATGGGGCTGCGCGGGGCGCCGCGACCGGAGTCTTAGCGTGCGCGTCAGTCTGTCCAGATCAACGTTGAGTTTCAGCGCGGCGCCCGGGCAGTCGCTGCTCGACGCCGCGCTCGCCGCATCCTTGAATTTGCCGCATAGCTGCAAGGGCGGCAATTGCGGCTCGTGCCGCGCCCGGCTGCTGGAAGGCGAGATCTACTATCCCAACGGAGCACCGCTGGGACTGTCCGAGGCCGAAGCCGCCGAAGGCTACGTGCTGCTGTGCCAGGCGCGGGCCCGCGGCGATGTGCGCATCGAAACCTTTGACATCACGACGCCCGAGCAAGCGCTGATCAAGCGGCTGCCGGCGCGCATCGAGCGCGCCGCGCCCCTGTCGCACGACGTGATGGGCATTTTCCTGCGGCTGCCCGCCGCGGAGTCCTTCAGCTTCGAGGCGGGACAGTACCTCGACGTCATGCTGAGCGGCGGGCGGCGCCGCAGCTTCTCCATCGCCTCGCCGCCGCACGACTCGCGCCTGCTGGAACTGCACGTGCGGCGGGTCGACGGCGGCGAATTCTCGGCGCCGCTGTTCGACGGCGACCGGCAGGGCTCGCTGCTGACGATCGAAGGGCCGCTGGGACAGTTCGTGTACCGGGACCGGCCGGGGGTGCCGATGCTGCTGGTCGGCGGCGGGACCGGCATCGCGCCGTTGCTCAGCATCCTGCGGCATGCGGCAGAGATCGGGCGCAACCGCGAGCTTACGGTGTACTGGGGCGTGCGCGGCGAGCGCGACCTGTATGCCCGCGCCGCGCTCGAGCGCGCGACGTCGAGCTACGTGCCGGTACTCTCCGACGCCGAGCCGCAATGGCAGGGCCGCCGTGGCTTGGTGCATGAGGCCGTGCTCGAGGATTTCGCCGATCTGGGGAAGTACGATGTGTACACGGCCGGACCGCCCGCGATGATCGCGGCGGTGCGGCGCGAATTCGTGCGGCGCGGAGCGGACTCCAAGCGCCTGTACTTCGATTCCTTCGATTACGCGCCGGATGCGCTCGACCGCCAGCGGATGAGCGCGGCGACCAAGTCTTGATCGTCCGCCGACTCGGACTGCAGCAGCGGCGCCGCCAATCCAAGCTCGCGCACGCCGGCCGCCACCCGGGCGCCCGGCACCAGCCAGTACACGCGTTCGAATTCGCCGCGCAACGCCGGCGCCGCGAGCTGCAACAAATTGGCGGCGATCTCGAGACTGGTCGCGGTGATCACCTGCACGGCGCCTGCGCTGAAGCTCTCGAGCAGGGCGGCGAGCGTCGCCTGACTCGGAACCGACGGCACGCGTGTGTAGACATCGGCCGCGACCACCTCGGCACCGCGCCGCGCGAGCTCCTGCTCGAGGTAGGGCCGGCCGTTGCTGCCCTTGATGATGAGAATGCGGCGGCCGGCCGGATGTTCGAACCGCGGATGTCGCAGCAGGCTTTCGGAGTCGAAGGATTCATCGGGCTGCACCGCCACCCGATAGCCTGCCTGGTTCAGAGCCCGCGCCGTCGCGGGCCCGATGGCGGCCAAGCATAGATCGCGCCGCTGATCGAGCAGCGGGGCGCCGAAGCGCACGGCGTTGGCGCTGGTGAAGATGATGACGTCGAATTCCGTGAGCGAGCCGAGTTGTGCGGCGGTCTCGCGCCGGTTGCCGACCGGCTTGATGTCAATGGCCGGCAGACGCAGAGTGTGCGCGCCTTCGGCTTCGAGCAGGCGGCACAGCGGCATCGCCTGTTGTTCGGGCCGAGTGACCAGGACGCCGACACCATGCAAGGCAGGCATGGGGCCTTTAAGCGCGCAGGCGCTCGAGCAGCGCGTCCGCGCCGGCGGCCAGTATGCGCTCCGCCAGCAGCAGGCCGAGCCCGGCCGGATCCGCGGCGCCGCCGCAGGCCCGGTCGCGCAGCAGCCGTGAGCCGTCGGGTTCGGCCACCAGCCCTTCGAGCGTCAAGCGCCGCCCTTCGAGAGTGGCATGCGCGGCGATGGGTGATTGACAGCTGCCGCCGAGCCGATGCGCAAAGGCGCGCTCCGCCTCCATGGCAACACGCGTGTCATGATGATTGAGCACCGACACGAGCCCGAGTGTGCGCTCATCAGCGGCCCGGCATTCGATGCCGATCACCCCTTGGGCGACGGCCGGCAGGCAGAGCTTCGGATCGAGACGCGCGGTGATGCGCGATTCCAAACCCAGCCGGGTCAGGCCGGCGCAGGCCAGAACGATGGCGTCCATCTCCCCCGCATCGTGGCGGCGCAGCCGCGTATCGACATTGCCGCGCAGGGCTTCGATGCGCAGGTCCGGACGGGCGGCCAACAACTGCGCCTGCCGGCGCAGGCTCGAGGTGCCGACGCGGGCGCCGCGCGGCAAGCCCTCAAGATCGGACGCCTTGGCGCTCACCAATGCATCGCGCGCATCGGCTCGCGCGAGCACGGCGGCGATGATGAGCCCGGCGGGCAGATCGCCGGGCAAATCTTTCATGGAATGCACGGCCATGTCAGCGCGCTGCTCCTCGAGGGCCACCTCGAGTTCCTTGATGAACAGGCCCTTCCCGCCGATGGCGGCGAGGCTGCGATCTTGAATGCGATCACCCTGAGTCACCATGGGCACGAGCTCAACCTCGAGTCCGGAGTGCGCCTGCCGCAGCAGCATCGCCACGTGCTGGGCCTGCCACAGAGCCAGCTGGCTCTTGCGGGTGGCGATGCGCAGCGGCGCCAGGGCCGGCATGTTCACGCGGAACCGGGCTTGGCGGCCGAATCGGGCTTGGCGGGAAACAGCGCGGACTTCAGCCGATAGATGGACGAGATGTCTTCATCGCCGAAACCCTGGATGATGAGCTGCGCATATTGTGCCAGAGTGGATTCCACCACCGGCAGTTGGGCGCCGTGCTGTGCCGCCATGTCGCGGCAAATCCGCAGATCCTTGGCGTGCAGGCGCACGCGAAATCCCGCCGGGTAGGATTGATGCGCCATGAAGGGCGCGCGATTGACGAAGTACCAGCTCGAGCCCGCGCCCTTGCCCAAGAGGTCGATCAATTGATCGAGGGGCAAGCCTTCGGCGTGCGCGAAAGCCATGGCTTCGCCGACGGCCTGGATGATGCCGGCGCACATGATTTGATTGGTGGCCTTCGCCGCCTGACCGGCGCCGCTCGGGCCGAGATAGGCGATGTTCTTGCCCATCGCCGCGAGGATGGGCTGCGCGCGGGTGAATACCGGCTCGTCCCCGCCCACCATGATGGCCAGCGCCGCGGTGCGCGCTCCCTCGACGCCGCCGCTCACCGGGCAGTCGAGAAAGCCCACGCCGAGCGCCTCGAGTTGGGCATGGATCGCGCGCGCCGTCCCTGCGCCCACCGTCGAGCAGTCCATCACGATCATGTTGGGAGTCAATCCAGGCTCGAGCCCCGCGATCACCGCGCGTAAATCCTCGTCGGCCGACACGCAGATCACCACGGCCTCGCAATTCCCCGCCAATTCCGCGAGATTTGCGAAGGCGATACAGTGCAGTTCCTGGGCGAGCGCCGCCGCCTTCGCAGCAGTGCGATTCCAGACCCCGGTCAAGAAACCGGCCCGCTTGAGGTTGCGCGCCATGTGCGCGCCCATGGCGCCCAATCCGACAAAACCTGTTTGCATAAGCGCTTCCCGACCGAGGTGGCATCAGTCGCGTATTCTGCGGCTTTGTGGAGCGCGCGGTAAAGCACGCGCAAATCTTAACGGGGGATTCGCAGGCTCGAGCGCCCGCGCCGGAGCTCAGTTGGAGCTATTGCAGACTGCGTCGAGTTCGCGCTTTGCATTGAGGCGATCGGCGTCGATTTCCTCGGAGGTCAGATACTGCCGTTCCCCGTCGGGGCCGGTCTTGTACAGGCGGCGTCCCTCGATCAACTTCTTGTAGCGCTCCTGCGCATCGGCGCATTGCTTGGCGCGGGTTTGTTCCACGTCGCTTTCCACCGCCTTCTTGACGCTGGCATCGTCCTGCGCCGCCGTGTCGCGTCCGCCGCGCGAAGCCTGCGGTGAGTCCGACGACCTCGACGCCGCGGCCCGCGTCACATGCGTGCCGAGCAGTTCGACAACTTCCGCTTTCACGCCGTCGGGCGGGCGGTCGCCGTATTGCAGCTTGCCCTGCGCGTCGACCCACTTGTAGACGACGGCGCCGGCCATTCCCGACCAGGCAACCAAGGTCACGAACAACAGAAGACGCTTCATTGTCCGATCCTCGTTTGACGACTGCTCTGCATTAATCCGACACCCTCGAGCTACAGCGCGCGCGATCCGGATTCACCGGTGCGAATTCGCACCGCCTGACCCAGCTCCGCCACGAATATCTTGCCGTCGCCGATCTTACCCGTGCGTGCGGCCTTAATAATGGCTTCCTCCACCCGATCCACTTGCTCGTCATCCACCGCCAACTCAAGCTTCACTTTCGGCAAAAAGTCGACGACGTATTCAGCTCCTCGATACAGCTCAGTGTGGCCTTTTTGCCGGCCAAAGCCTTTGACCTCTGTCACGGTAATGCCTTGCACCCCAACATCGGCCAGGGCTGCGCGGACATCGTCAAGTTTGAATGGTTTGATGATGGCGATGACCATTTTCATGCAAAAAGCTCCCTCAATTCGAGTAAAGACGCAGTCTAGCAGCGGAATTAACAGGATAATGCTGCGCTACAGCATAAGGTTGCCATTACCCATTGTATAAACCCGGGCGATGCACCGGGTGAATTAAAAAAACGGCACAGGACCCTCGAGGGCCCCATGCCGCCGGAATATCGCACCGACGGGGGAGTTGGCTGGCTTGCCGGCGCGAGATGCTCCTAAAACGTTAGTATCCGGGCCTCGCTCGATGTCGGGTGGGGCCGCTCACAGTGATCAAATGGCGTCCGGACCCGTTTCTCCCGTGCGAATCCGCAACGCCTGCTCCAGCTCGAGTACCCATACCTTGCCGTCTCCTGTTTTGCCGGTCCTCGCCACGTTGCAAACCGCCTCCATCACCTGCTCCGCGATCGAATCGTCCACCGCCAATTCGATCTTCGCCTTGGGCAAAAAGTCGACACTGTATTCAGCGCCCCGGTAGATCTCCGTGTGCCCATGCTGCCGTCCATAGCCATGGACCTCGGTCACGGTGACCCCCTGTATTCCGATATCCGCCACGGCCTGGCGGACTTCGTCCAATTTGAAGGGCTTGACGATCGCGGTGATCAGCTTCATGCATTTATCCCCGCTTTCACCCGTTAAACCCTGAGCCTCCGAGCCTGCCTGCGCGTACTATGCTGGTGTGAATTGCAGCTTCCGTGCCAGCGCGAATGAGTGGTTGAATCAACGGGTTGCGCGTCCTTCGGCCGGCACGCTGCACCGAGTTGGCGCGATTCGCGGCGCCTGGTGCGTTATGGAAGTGCGAAAGCAGGGCAACATTTGGAGTACCTCATGAGCTTTCTCAACTCGAGCGGATTGGATGACCTGGCGCGGCGGTTGGCGGATTCGGTGCCTGAATCGGTGCGCGCCTTCGGCCGCGATCTGGAGGGCAACTTCAAAGCCGTGCTGCAGGCCCAGCTGAGCAAACTCGACCTGGTCAGCCGGCAAGAATTCGACGTGCAAGCCGCCATGCTGGAACGCACTCAAGCGAACCTCGCGGCCATGGAAGCACGGTTGAAAGAGATCGAAGCCAAGCTCACCCCGCAATAGGCGGCGGCAGCCGGCCTCCAAGGTCCCGCATTCAAAGGTCTGGGGCGTTGACTCACACGGAGGTGAGCACGGCGTTGAGCAGGGCCCCGCTGGGGCTCGAGGCTCCGCAAGTTCGCGTGGAAGTCCATTTGGGGCCCGGGCTGCCGGCCTTTGCCCTGGTCGGTCTGCCCGAGGCAGTGGTGCGCGAAAGCCGCGAGAGAGTCCGCTCGGCGCTGTTGACCACCGGATTCGAGTTTCCCGTCGGGCGCATCACCGTCAACCTGTCGCCCGCCGAGCTACCCAAGGAAGGAGGACGATTTGACCTGCCCATCGCCGTCGGCATTCTGGCGGCCAGCCGAGCAATTCCCCCCGGCAGTCTGCGAGGCCGCGAGTTCTACGGCGAACTATCGCTGGGCGGCGAGCTGCGCCAGACCCCGAAGTTGCTGCCGGCGCTGATCGAAGGATCGCACACCGGCCGAGAATTGATCTTGCCGCAGGCCAACGCGCTCGAGGCAGGACTGGTCCGTCCGGCGAGGTTGAGACTGGCCGATCATCTGCGGCAGGTATGCAACGCCCTCAAGGGCCATGCAGGATGGCCGCCGGCCGCTGCCGCAGACCGCGCAATCCCCGGCGCCGCCGCCGCGCCAAGAGAGGTTCCGGACTTAGCCGAGGTGCGCGGGCAATTTGCCGCCAAGCGGGCCCTCGAAATTGCGGCGGCCGGCGAACATGGACTGCTGATGATTGGCCCGCCAGGCGCCGGCAAGACCCTGCTCGCGCAACGGCTGCCCGGATTGCTGCCGCCGCTGGCGCCGCGCGAATCCCTGGAAGTCGCGAGCCTCGAATCGGCCGCCGGACGCAGACCGAGCCTCGGCGGTCTGCGGCCGTTTCGCAGCCCGCAGCACACCGCCTCGGTCGCGGCGTTGATCGGCGGCGGCGCCCTGCGTCCCGGCGAACTCTCGCTGGCGCATCTGGGGGTATTGTTTCTCGACGAGCTGCCCGAATTCGCGCGCAATGCACTGGAGGCACTGCGCGAACCGCTGGAGAGCGGCGTGGTGCATCTTACCCGGCTCAAGCGCAGCTGCGAGTTTCCGGCGCGCTTTCAATTGGTGGCGGCGATGAATCCCTGTCCCTGCGGATACGCCGGCGATCCGCGCGGCCGCTGCCATTGCACCGCCGAACAGGTCGCCCGCTATCGTCACCGAATCTCAGGACCCTTGATCGACCGCATCGACATCCATGTCGAACTGAGGGCACTCCCCGTCGAGCACCTGCTTGGCCATGTGCCGGCGGAGACGGAAAATTCGGCCGCCATCGCGCTGCGCGTCGCCGCCGCGCGCGATGTGCAGATGCGACGTCAGGGCAAACTCAATGCCCGGCTGACGCCGACCGAAGTGTCGACCGTATGCGGCTTGACGCGCGACTCGCGGGTGCTGCTCGGCACCGCGATCGCGCGTTTGGGGTTGTCGGCCAGAGCCTGCCATCGCGTGCTGAAGCTCGCGCGCACCTGCGCCGACCTTGCGGGAGAAGCCGAGATTCGGCGGATGGACGTCGCCGAGGCCGTACAGCTACGCGCGCTCGACAAGCTTACTTGTTGAGCGACACCATGTAGTCGACCGTCATGCGAATGGTTGCATCCGGCCAGCTGGTACCGCCCTTGGGCGGCATATTGCCCTTGCCCGCGATCGCGGTCTTATAGAGCGTTTCCTTACCCTGAGCGATGCGCGGACCCCAGGCCGCATGATCGCCGATCTTCGGCGCGCCATTGACGCCGGTGGAATGGCAGGCCGAACACACTTTGTTGAATGCTTGCTCGCCGGTGGTCGGCACGTCCGCCGCAGGCGCCCCGCCCGCCGGCGCACTCACCACGGCCAGCGCGGTATTATCCTTGCCCGCGATGGCGACACGCGCGAACGGCGCGATGTTCTCCCGCACGTCCTTGAGATGCATGGGGTCCAGCAATACGTTTTGCGCTTGAGTGTCCGCACCGATGGAGCGCGCCACCCCAAACAGGATGATCGCGAAGAGAATGAGGATGCCCAGCACCAAACTGAAGGAATTGAAGAAGTGCGTATCTGAAGATTCGGATTTGGACACGGTAACTCGCTGAAATTCGGTGAAAAAACATCCCTGAGGCGGCGCTAGTATAGCGATTGCCGGGGGATCACGGAATAGTCCGCTGCCGGTCCAACGGACTTATTACGCCCATCGCCCCTTTTCCCAGGACATGAGTGTAGATCATGGTGGTCCGCAGGTCGGCATGGCCCAACAATTCCTGCACCGTCCGGATGTCCTGCCCGGCCTCGAGCAGGTGCGTCGCAAAGCAATGCCGAAAGGTATGACAGCTCGCCGGCTGCAAGATCCCCGCTTTGCGAACGGCCGCCTGGACTGCGCGCTGCAAGGCCTTTTGATGCCGATGGTGGCGGATCGGAAGACCAGAATACGCATCCAGGCAAAGCGAGTTCGCGGGAAAGACCCATTGCCAGGCCCATTGCGTTGCCGCGTGCGGATACTTGCGCGCAACCGCCGTCGGCAGCCAGACACCCGGTTCACTTAGCCGGCGCTGGCGCTGAAAGCGAGCGTGCAACTTGGCAAGTTGCTCGCGCAGCGGACCTTTGATCGCCGCCGCCAGCACCGTCACCCGGTCCTTGCCACCCTTGGCGTCGCGCACAATGAGAACCCCGCGCTCGGCGATCACATCCTTGACGCGAAGCCGATGCGCTTCCATCAAGCGCAACCCACTGCCGTAAAGCAGATTCGCCATCAACCAGGATGTTCCGTCGAGCTGAGCCAACACCGCGCGCACTTCATTCATGCTCAACACCACGGGGAGCCGCTTGGGCCTGGAAGCCCTCGTCACGTTGCCAAGCCAAGGCAGCTCGATGTCGAGCACTTGTCGGTAAAGAAACAGCAGGGCCTGAAGCGCTTGATTCTGGGTGGATGCCGCCACCTTGACCTCCAAGGCCAAATGGGTCAGAAACGTCTCCACCGCAGCCGACCCCAGTTCACGCGGATGCTTACGGCCATGAAATTTGACATACCGTTGCATCCAATGCAGGTACGCCTGCTCGGTTCGAAGCGCCAAATGCTGAGTGCGAATCTTTTCGCGCGCCACCACGAATAAGCCGCGCCCCTCGGGCATATAATTGTCCTTAGAGTGTTACGCGACACCGCGCAATTTGACGCTAAGGAAACCAGGACAATGCCAAACCGTCCAGCACAATATGTGCCTCATTCGACAACTAATTAGTCGTTAGGCACCACCGGGTAACATGCGACTCTGGACAATTCACCCGAAGTACCTTGATCCGCAGGGCCTGGTTGCGTTGTGGCGCGAAGCGCTACTGGCTCGCGCGGTATTGCGCGGGAAAACACGAGGCTATCGGCACCATCCGCAACTGGAGCGCTTTCGGGCGCACGCATTGCCTCGATACGCAATCAACGCATATCTTTGGGCAATACATTCCGAAGCAACAGCCCGCGGCTACGCCTTCGACAAACGCAAGATTGGCCCACTGCGTTCGGTCCGCTCGATTTCGGCCACCACTGGACAGGTATCATATGAGTGGCAGCATTTACTATGGAAACTATCCGTCCGTAGTCGGGTGTTGCACCGAAAGTGGCGCACCGTTGGTGTGCCATTGTGCCATCCGCTGTTCAGGCCAGTACCAGGGTTGATTGAGCCATGGGAGCGCACAGGCCCTGGCACCTAACAATTGGTTCGAGCGATCGCGGGGCCACGTCTTCGGTGAGCCAGGGAGGGAGTCGATGATTGGGATAAAGTGCCTTCGTTTGACGCCGGTGAAACCCCGCGTCGCTCAACCGCATCGTTAGACAACACGTGACAACCCGGCGCCAGCGTTCTCGTACTGCTTCGGTGGGCATGCTACGGGGCGCAGCCGGGGCGCCTGCCCTGACAACCTTCGACGACGTTCGCGAAATTGCGCACGCTCTGCCGGGAGTAGAAGACGGCACCTCATACGGCACTCGCGCACTCAAGGTCGGCGGCAAGCTCTTTGCGCGGTTACATCAAAACATAGACTGCCTCGTTCTTCGGGCTGACTTACTGGACCGCGAGATTCTGATGCAGTCTGCTCCGGAGGTTTTCTTTATCACTGACCACTACCGGAACTACCCCTGGATTCTCGTGCGCTTCGCTGCGATCGAAAAGCGGGCGTTACCGGATCTGCTTGAGCGCGCGTGGCGTCTGGTCGCCCCAAAAACTCTGGTGAAGAAGTACGATGGCGAAAGGTAATCCGAGCGTGTTGTCTAACAATCGGTTCGAGCGATCGCGGGGTCGCATCTTCGGCGAGCCAAGGAGAGGGTCGATGATTGGGATAAATCAGCTTCGTTTATCGTTGGCGCAACCCCGCGTCGCTCAACCTCATCGTTAGGCATCATGGACCGACACAACCACGATCTTTACGGCCTGGGTTGGCCATTCGCAGACGGCGAAAACACGGCTTCCTTTGTGTGCCGTTGCGTCTTCGATCGAATAAGACCTGTTATGAGCGTAGAGCACGACGACGACGGTGATTGGCAATTTCTCTGTGGCGAAATTCATATCGATCCGGATCCCGTTCTGATTTGCCTGGGCCTGTATGCTAGTCAGGGATCCAACGCTGCGCGCGATTGCTGCCGTGCCTCGGGGTGAATGGGCTGTTCGTGAAACCCCAACCGGTACTTGGAATTGGTAGTGCTGGGTGGTTCCAAATGCCTAACGATCGGTTGGAGCGATCGCGGGTCTTGTCTTCGGTGACCCAAGGAGGGAGTGGATGATTGGGATAAAGTGCCTTCGTTCGACGCCGGTGAAGCCCCGCGTCGCTCAACCTCGTCGTTAGGTTCCCTTCAGCGCGGCCTCAGCATTGAGGTTGACGCGCAGTATTGTTGTAGTTACAATAAAGCATGGGTATCAGCTTCGATCCTGCCAAAAGAGCGCGTACTCTGGCAGAACGAGGGTTGGACTTTGCGGACGCAGCTGAGGTATTCGCAGGGACTACCGCAGAAGCTGAAGATACTCGTGAAGATTATGGTGAGACACGCATTGTCTGCTTTGGCTTATTGCGCGGCCGCCTAGTCCAGGTCGTTTACACGCCGCGTGGCGCGGATCGCCACATCATTAGTATGAGAAAAGCCAATGACCGCGAAAAAGCGCGCCTCGCGTCGCTCCTTGGGCTCTGACCTCAAGCGCGTCGACGCGCATGTTATTAAACGTCACGAATATGATGACGCGCCAGAGCTTACCGACGAGATGTTAAGCCGCATGGTCGTTAAGAAACGTGGCCGACCTGTCACGCCAAATCCCCGCAGGTTGTTGACGCTTCGATTGCCCGCGGATGTCATTGAGCGTTGGAAAGCAACCGGGCCTGGCTGGCAGACACGCATGGCCGAGCGTCTCGCTAAGTCGCGGTAAGGGAACCTAACAATCGGTTCGAGCGATCGCGGGCCATATCTTCGGTGAGCCAAGGAGGGTTGATGATCTGGATAAAGTGCCTTCGTTTGACGCTTGTGAAGCCCCGCGTCGCTCAACCTCATCGTTAGGTCGCCGTGTTTCACGCACTATCTCGAACTTTGCTCGCCATCGAATCAGTTGCGTTGGCCGCCGTCGCAATTATCATGATTCCTGCTTCTTTCTTTTCCCTTTTCAGTATTGCGATTTTCCCTGTGATCCTCGTAGCGTTGGCGGCGATAGCAATATTGAAATTTGCCCTTTCATATATTTGGACTGGCACGGTTCAGGAGCTCGATTTGGGCGACATTTCTTGGAAACTTGCGCTCGTCGGCCCGCCGCTTGCGGCCACCTTTGCGCTGTACAATTTATTTCGACCGCAAGCGCCCAGCGAGCTACCCATTTTTGATGTAATGACTCTGGCGTGCGTTTCGTGGATCCCGCTCGTTCATTTGCTGCTGTTAGTTTGGCTCGGCAAGCGACCTAACAATCGGTTGGAGTGATCGCGGGGCGCGTCTTCGGTGAGCCAAGGAGGGGTTCGATGATTGGGATGAAGCAGCTTCGTTGGTCGGCAGCGCAGCCCCGCGTCGCTCAACCTCATCGTTAGATCGCGCATGCCTCAACCCCCTCTGGCGTGGCGCGTTTTCCTGACCGTCGAGGCTGTCGGGGTGCTGGCCGCTGCGACGTCGGGCGCATTCCAGAACTCTGTCGGGCCGTTTCTTTGGGGGACTGGATTCATTCTTACGCTGCCAGGCACTCTACTTGTGGGCCCGTTGGTCCAGCACGCGCTGTGGAGTGGCGGGCTTGGGCTAAGATCCATCTACGTCTTGTCGTTGCTGGCAGCGGTCGCGGCCAATGCTGTCCTTTGGGGGTGTGGGCTCTGGGCAATTGCGAAGGTCCGGGCCCGTAGCGCAATCTAACAATCGGCTGGAGCGATCGCGGGGTCGCAGCTTCGATGGGCGAAGGAGTGGGTGGTCGATGATCTGGGATAAATCAGCTTCGTTGGACGTCGAGCGCAACCCCGCGTCGCTCAACCTCATCGTTAGCGGACCTCCAGCATCAGACGTTTTCGCCTGCCCTGAGGTCCGGGGTATAATTGAACCCTATGCGCAAAGTCGAACAAATTGAGCAACAGATTCGGGAACTCACCGCAGGCGAGTTCTCGGAGCTGCGTGATTGGGTGCTTGATCAGGATTGGAAAGCTTGGGATGCGCAGATCCAGGCCGACGCCCGTTCCGGCAAGCTCGACCAGGTCATTGCTGAGGCAGAAGCTGACTATAAGGCAGGACGGACGCGCCCGCTTTGAAGCATGTGGCATCGGCTAAATTCTGGGCGCTCTACGCGGCATTGCCCGCAGAGGTTCGAGCAACTGCGGATAAGAATTACACGCTCCTCAAGGACAATCTGCACCATCCGTCTCTTCACCTTAAGAAAGTCGGTCCATTATGGTCAGCGCGCGTTGGGGACCAATATCGGGTGCTTGGGAAGGACGTTGAAGGCGGCGTGCTTTGGTTCGGGATCGGTACGCATGCCGACTACGACAAGCTGGTCCGCTAACAATCGGTTCGAGCGATCGCGGGCCTCGTCTTCGGAGAGCCAAGGAGGGGGTCGATGATTGAGATAAACTGCCTTCGTTTGTCGGCAGCGCAGCCCCGCGTCGCTCAACCTCATCGTTAGACGACCGCCATAGTGCCGCAGTGATTCTCCGCGTCAGAGTAAAGCCGAATTCCCGTAGCTCGTCGCTGACACAGGAAGCAGACGGATCGTGGCGGGCACAACTAAAGGCACCGCCGGTTGACGGCAAGGCAAATGCCGAGCTGGTCGCTCTGGTTGCTGAACACTTTCAATGTAGCAAGGCTTCAGTGGTGATCAAATCAGGCGGCTCGGGCAGAAATAAACTAGTGAGGGTTGGCACGTCGTGAGCGCAGTAGCTTTACTCGTCTAGCAATCGGCTGGAGCGATCGCGGGCCGCAGCTTCGTTGAGCGAAGGAGAAGATCGATGTTTGAGATAGATCAGCTTCGTTGGTCGGCAACGCATTCCCGCGTCGCTCAGCCTCATCGTTAGGCGTCCGCAATGCATGCGGCCGCACCCATGCTCTACCGCCTGGCCGCCGAAAGTGTCCTACTGCTCCACTTGGCGTTCATCGTGTTTGTCATCTTGGGTGCAGCAGTCGCGGCGCGTTGGCATTGGCTTGTCTTTGTTCACGTTCCGGCGGCCATATGGGGTGTCTTCATCGAGCTCACTGGTCGTGTTTGTCCACTCACGTATGCGGAGAATTACCTTCGCGTCAAGTCAGGCGATTCGGGCTACAAGGAGAGCTTCATTGAGCACTATCTTCCTGCAATCATCTATCCTGCCGGTCTCACCAGGGAAGCCCAGTTCGTGCTGGCCGCTGTGGTCGTCGTCATCAATGTCGCAATCTATGGTTGGCTATTCTACCGTCACCGTCCATCGAGCAACGCCGATGCCTAACCCTTCCATCGAGGGGACGTCCTCCAGCAGGCTTCGCATGCCTCCGGCCGCCCCTCATGTCAAACGTTAGGCGATAATTGGCAATGCGTTCGATGCTCGTCCCAGTCATTGGCCTAATCATCCTAGTCACCGCGCTCGCGCTGTGCTGGTGGAATTACAGAACGATTCGTACGCTCTGGAGACGCGGGAATACGAAATGGAGTCGCCTCGTCTATAACTACGGCGTTCGAGGCGTTGGCGCGTGCACCGCGGTAACGATCATCGCTTGCACCGCATACTTAGGGGTGACAGTACTGGCAACATCGAATGAGGACCGACCCCTGTGTGCTATCGCAGGAGCGATTTTTGGCGCGATCTTGGGCATTCCGGTCGGTCTCGGTATGGGTTACTTCTGGCCGCATTTGGGGGCCTTGAACCACGCCTGCTAAAAAGTGAATGATGTCGCGTCACCTGGAATCGCCTAACAATCGGTTCGAGCGATCGCGGGGGCGCGTCCTCGTTGAGCCAAGGAGGGGGTCGATGATTGAAATATAGTGTCTCCGTTCGACATTGGCGAAGCCCCGCGTCGCTCAACCTCATCGTTAGGCGTCGGTTTGCTAGCCGCGACGCAATTGGTTACGTTGCGGTAGTGAAGACCACTGCCTATTTTGACGCCATGCGGCAGCGCGCTCGGCTCGTCCTGACTACCGATTGGGTGACCGCCGGCGGTGAGAATGCCCCATGAACACAGACAAGCAGTATTGGTTTCGAGCGAAGCGGTACGGGCTGGGATGGGGACTGCCGTGTTCATGGCAAGGATGGGTATTTTTCCTTGCCTGGTTGGCTGCGCTCTTGATGCTGACTATCGTATTGATGCCCCGGCGCCCATTGATATTCGCCCTTGTACTGGGGGCCATGATGTTAGTACTGGTGGCGGTGTGCTACATCAAGGGAGAACCACTGTCGGGCGGATCCAGAAGAATCGGTTAAGCTAGGTGAAAGCTCGATTGTATGGCCCGACTACCGTTTCCTTTCAAATACCTCTCAGAACTCACGCCTGGCAAAGTTGCGTTGTGGTGTTACCTCATCTGGTATCTGGTGACGGTTGTGAGCCACTTCGATACTTCGCCGCGAATCTGGCTCAGCTCACTGGGCATCAGTGCCATCATCGGGGTTGCCTTACTACTGAGCATTCGAAGCGAGGCCCGGATGTCGTCGGACGGATGGCAGACGTTTCGACTATTCTTGATGCCATTTTGCGTTTCAAGCTTTTCCGCCCTCATCAAAGGTCAAGGGTATATTCTGATCTTGCCGTCGCGGCCGTTGGAGTTGTACCTATCGCTTGCTCTGTGCGCCGCCTTTGTATTGCTTGTTCTTGCTCTGAAGAGAATCCAACGGGATGTTCGGTCCTAACGGCCGACCGGGCGCAGGGCGGTGGATGGCGTGCACGAGTCATTTTCCTTCGCCGGCTGCGCAATCCCTCGATGTCCGAGCACAGGGGCTTCCCCAATGATGCTCAAGAAGATTTTGGCGGCCCAGCAAATGCGGGGAATATGTGTCAAAACTACGAGTCCAAAGCTTCGCGATCTCCATCGACGGCTACGGTGCCGGGCCGGGTCAAGATCTCTCAAATCCGCTCGGCATTCGCGGACCTGAGTTGATGGAGTGGTTCTTTCCGACCCGGCTATGGCGCAAGATGCAGGGCGATGCCGGTGGGGAGACGGGTGTCGACAACCGGATTGCCGAGCAAGGATTTGAGGGAATCGGCGCATGGATTCTGGGGCGCAACATGTTTGGTCCAGTCCGAGGCCCGTGGCCGGACGAAAGCTGGAACGGCTGGTGGGGCGACGAGCCGCCGTATCACACTCCTGTCTTCGTGCTGACGCATCATCCGCGGCCGCCCCTGACGATGCTCGGAGGCACGACCTTCCAATTCGTCACCGGGGGCATTCATGCGGCATTGGCGCAGGCGACCGCCGCGGCGGGCGGCCTCGACGTGCGCCTGGGCGGCGGCGTAGCCGCCGTTCGTCAGTATCTGCGAGCGGCGTTGATTGACGAGCTGCATCTTGCAGTCAGGCCCATCCTGATGGGATCCGGAGCGCATCTCTGGCGCGACCTAGATGCCGTTGCGTTGGGCTACGAATGCGCGAGGTATGTCGCGGGCGAACGCGCGACCCACATCTTCCTGCACAAACGTGGGTAATTCGCGCGGCGACGATCCGCAGAATGATGGGTCTGTGGCCGGCCGCTCAAGCGCGGCGGTTGCCGCGCCACACCCAGCGCTCTCGATTTCATGATCATGTGCATTGGCGGTATTATTTAGAAGGGGCCGGGAGATTTTCTATGAGCGCAGACACCGGGTTTCGCAGTTTCGGCGAATTCTATCCCTTCTACCTCGGCGAGCATGCGAACCGCACCTGCCGCCGGCTGCACTTCGCTGGTACGAGCATAGCGGTTGCATTGCTGGTTGCGGCGGCAGTGACGCAGGTATGGTGGCTGGTTGCGGCGGCGCTTGTGCAGGGCTACGCGTTCGCGTGGATCGGCCATTTCTTTTTCGAGCACAATAAACCGGCGACGTTCAAGTATCCGCTGTTCAGTTTCATGGGCGACTGGCGTCTGTGGTGGGACATCCTGAACGGCAAACAACGCATCTAGAGGCGACACGTCATGAGGCGGGGGCCGGAAAACTCGACTCGCCCGGCACCGCTGCTCAAGTACCCGCGGCATTTCCTGTTGCTGACCGGTCTTGGCGTCTGGCTAATGGTCATCACACGGCTGCATCTGCTCAGCAATCTCGATGCGTCGTGTGCGGTGTACGGCGCATTTCACGCGTCGGCCCTGGTCCTGAGCCTGCGCACCGCCGCGCCGATGGCGCTGCGCTGCCTGTTCATCGTGGTTGCTGCATGCCTTTGCGTACTGTCGCTGCACATCGGCATGCTGGCAATGCTTTGGCTGGGAGGTCGCTCGGGGAATAGCGGTCTGTATGAGGCACTCGGATTGTCGGCAGCGGCTGGCGCCGTGACCTACGGAATATCGATCCGCCTGTTCGGATTCTACAGATTGAACCTAGGGGCGCTGGCCATGATCGGGGCCGGCTGCGTCTTCGCGACCATTGCTGCTTTCCTCATGCTGGCGAATGTGCATTTTCCCGGCCGGTGGTTGCCGGCCGCGGCCTGGTGGTACGCGTTTTCCGGCGGCCTCTGGTTCCGCGACCAGGGTCCCCTTCAGGGATTGTCGGGCGAGCGCACATGCTCGGGGCGCGCGCCGAGCCCCAAGAATTGAGCGGGCCAACGCCGCAGGCACGCACTGGCGTCCAGGATTTTCAGCAGCCAGGGCACCGTCAAGGTTCGGCCGCCGCCGCCGACACCGTGGGCTTCAATACCCGATTGTGGACCGCCACCTGCAGACCCTGGATCACCTTCACGGGAAACAGCCGGCGCCGGCGTACGAGATCCAGATCATCATCCTGCAAAGTGCCGGCTTTCAATTTCGCCGTCAGCAAATTGGCGGTGGCTACCGCATCCTGAATGGCGAGATTGATACCCGCTCCACCGACGGGGGACATGGCGTGCGCCGCATCGCCGATACAGAGCAACCCTGGCTTGGACCACTTGGTCAGCCGATCGACGGACACGCTCAGGAGCTTGATATCGTCGAAAGACTTGAGTTCGTCCACCCGGTCGGCCAAAAAGCGCGCTCCGTCCGCAACCGCTGCCTTGAACGCGTCGACCCCATCGGCATGTGCACGCCCGATGCCTCCCTTGCCGATCACAATGGCGCACTGCCAATAGTCGGTGCGGTCGATGGTTACGATCATGGTGTTGGCGCCGAGGCGTCCCAATACTTGGGTCGGATCGCCGGCCTTCTTCGACAGGCGGAACCACAGCACGTCGATAGGGGAGCCCAAAGTTTGCACCACCAGACCCGATGCCGCGCGCACCTTTCGAAGTGCGCCCGTCGCAGCCGACGACCAAGTCGGCATGGATTTCGACCAGACCTTGCGCCGTGGTTGCCTTGACCCCGACGATTCGTCCCGGGGCCTCGATCAGATCCGTTACCTGCGACGACATCGTGATACTCAAGCCACGAAAGCGGCATGCTGTGGGAACGCGCGCGAAATCGGCAATCTTGAGCGGCCTGCCGCCGATCTCCACGGCGAGCGCCGGGATTTCGGAATGCGGCAACTTCAAGAAATCCTCCAGCAGCCCCAGCTCCTGGATGATCATGAGAGTCGAAGGATGCACCGTGTCGCCGCGAAAATCGCGGAGAAAGTCCGCATGCTCTTCCAGAACGGCGGTATTCACTCCCGCTCGTCCCAGCAAGTAACCCAGCAGCATGCCGGCAGGGCCGCCTCCTGCGATACAGCACTGAACTTGCAGCGTGTTAGCCATAGGCCGGCCAATATACGTGGCCGGCCCGGCAAGCCATGGTCCGCCGCCGGTGGTGTTCGCAACAGCGCCGTCTTGGTAAGATCACAGGCGCCATAGTAAGCAGTCCCAGCGTCCACGGGGCGGGAAACCATGCAAATCAATCAGGGCGGCTGCCTCTGTTCGGCGATTCGCTTTCGCGTGTCCGGCGAACCTATCTATTCGAGCATTTGTCATTGCGCCACGTGCCGCAGGGCAAGCGCCGCGCCGACGGTTGCGTGGTTGACCTTCGACCGCGGCCAAATAGAAATTCTCTCGGGCCAGCCGCGCGTCTATCGATCCTCGCTGGGCGTGGTGCGCCAGTTCTGCGGCACCTGCGGCAGCCAGCTTTCATACGAACAGGCGGACCGTCCAACCACGATCGACATCACCACGGCATCGATGGACAACCCCAATCTGTTTCCACCCACCATGGAGGTATGGCTGGAACACCGCCTGTTGTGGCAAGCCGCGGATGCGGCTCGAGCGCACTATCTCCGGGGCTCGCCGTGACACGGCAATTGATCAGCTCCGGCTCGTCATTCGAGCACGAGATCGGCTATTCGCGGGCGGTGGTGGACGGGGAGTGGATATTCGTGTCCGGAACCACGGGATTCGACTACGCCACCATGACCATTTCCGACAGCCTGCCGGACCAGACCGAGCAATGTTTGAAAAACATCGAGTCCGCGCTGCAGCAAGCCGGCGCTGAGTTGGCGGACGTGGTGCGCGTCATTTATGTTCTGCCCGACGGGGCTCGTTTTCCTGAATGCTGGCCCATCCTGCGCCGATATCTGGGCGAGGTTCGGCCGGCGGCAATGATGATTTCCGCCGGCCTGGCAGACCCTCGAATGCAGATCGAAATCCAAGTCACCGCACGCAAGCGCGCCCGATGAACAGTACACCAGCACCCGACGACATCTACGATGGCGGCTGTACCTGCCGCCAGCTGCGCTACCGGCTCGTCACCAAGCCGCTGTTCGTCCACTGCTGCCACTGCTATTGGTGCCAGCGGGAGACGGGATCCGCTTTCGTCCTAAACGCTCTGATCGAAGCGGATCGCGTGCAAACGCTGGCGGGTGAGGTGAAAGCCGTCGACACGCCGACCCAAAGCGGCAAGGGCCAGAAGATTTCACGCTGCCCGACGTGCGACATCGCGGTGTGGAGCAACTACGCCGGCGCGGGCGAAACCATTCGCTTCGTTCGCGTGGGCACACTCGACGAACCATGGCGGCTGCCGCCCGACATTCACATTTTTACGGCGTCGAAGCAGCCGTGGCTGGCGTTGCCGCCCGGCGTTCCAGCCGAAGCGGAATATTATCGAGCTTCCGAGCGCTGGCCCGCAGACAGTTTGCAGCGCCGCGCCGCGCTGCAGACGAGGTTCCCGCGGCAGCGCTAGCGTACTGGTGCTCGCGCATGACCGCTAACGCAGCCGGTGCCGGAGGTACCGAGGGCGCCAAAACCATCGTCACCGTCGAGCTACGGCCGGTGGGTTCCATCGCCCGTCTTGTCCTCAGTCACGCAGGATTCGCCGGCGCAGCCGCCTGCGACCGTCATCGGCAGGCATGGCCGTTCGTGCTGGGGCAATTGGACGAGAAGGTAGTGAAATGCCTGTGACTTCGATATTCCAGAGACTCAATTTGAAGGTGCAGCGCGAAATTGCCGGACGGTCGCGCCTCGTGGCAATGACCTCGGCAAACCGGCGGGGTATGCTAATGTTGCGCCCAGGATGAGGAGAGACCCCTGTGAAAGCGTTGCTCGTAATCGTCGGCTGGTGCCTTCTGCTGGTGTTGTGTTGGCCATTGGCCATCCTCGCCATCGTGCTCTGGCCGCTGGTGTGGATTTTATCGCTGCCGTTTCGCCTCATCGGCATTACATTCGAAGCACTGTTCGCGTTGCTGCGGGCCATTTTGTTTCTGCCGGCCCGCGTGCTCGGATACCGCGGCGGTTCGGCGAGCCGGCCGTCGTAATCAGCGAATTCCGGCTGCTGCGGCGATGCGCGCCCGCTGCGGCCGCGTGCCATGCCCAACCTCCATCAGCGGTCCCAAAGTGAATCATCGATGATCGACGCCCGGGAAGCCCTCGCGCTATTGCAGGAGGGAAATCGCCGCTTCGTCTCGGACATCAGCAATCGCGATGCCATTGCGAGCCGGGCGCGCCGGCTCGAATTGGCCGCGAGGCAGGAACCGTTCGCCGCCATACTCGGTTGTTCAGATTCCCGGGTGCCGGTCGAGATCGTCTTCGATCAGGGCTTGGGAGACCTATTCGTCATTCGTGTCGCCGGCAACATCGTGGCACCTTCGCTCATCGGCAGCGTCGAGTTCGCCGCGGAGATGTTCGGCACGCGCTTGGTCGTGGTGTTGGGCCACACGAAGTGCGGCGCCATCGAAACGACGCTGCAGCAATTGCAGCGTCCGATCGAGAATCAGTCGCGAAATCTGCATTCCATCGTCGATCTGATACGGCCCTCGGTGGCAGGATTGCTGGAGACTGAACTCAAGCACGATCTGCCTGCGCTGGCTCGCGCGGCCGTGCGCGCCAACATTCGCGCCTCGGTGAAGCATCTGCGACACGGATCGGAGATCATTGAACATCTCATTCAGAAGGCCGGCCTGTTGGTGGTCGGCGCCGAATATTCGCTGGAAACCGGGGTGGTCGATTTCTTCGATGGAGTCACGGAGAACGACCCGCCATAAGCAGCGGCTATTGGCGCCCATGATCATCGCTCCAAGGCTGTCGTTCGTGGCGCTGCGGCGGGCGCGTCAAGGTGCGCGCGCCGCAGCGCCATGAGGTTCCAATGGTCACTGTGGACAGTTTGAACAAATTCGGTGTGGGCAAGTTGCCGGGCCACCTCGGCATCCTCATCACCCACGTGGACAAGTCAGAAACGCGGGCGGAGCTTCCGATCACACCGTCGCTCATGGCGCCCAATGGCTATCTGCATGCGGGCACCGTCGTCACACTAGCGGACACCTGCGCCGGCTACGGGTGCATCGCGAATCTGCCGCCGGGCGCCACCGGCTTCACGACTCTCGAACTCAAGTCCAACCATTTGGGCACCGCCGTCGAAGGCACCATCGCCGTGAGCGCGAAACCCGTGCATCTCGGCAAGACCACGCAGGTGTGGGACGCGGTCGTGAGCCACAAAGACTCGGGCAAGACCATCGCGCTGTTTCGCTGCACGCAGTTGATCCTGTACGCCAAATAGAGGAGGGGGCATGACAGAGTGCATTGCTCTCCTTCGCGGCATCAATGTCGGCCGTGCCAAGCGTATTGCCATGGCCGAATTGCGCAATATCTTCGTCGATCTCGGACATCAGAACGTGCGCACGCTGATGAACAGCGGCAATGTGCTGTTTCGCTGCGCCCGTCCCAACACCGCCAAGCTTGCGCTTGCCATTCAGAGCGCCATCGCGAAACGCGCCGGATTCAATGCACCGGCCACCGTGATCACCGCGAAGACCCTGGCAGCCATCGTCCGCGACAACCCGCTGTTGAAGGTCGCTGCGGATCCCGCGAGACATTTGATTGCGTTCGTCGCGCACCAGCATTCGCTCGCTGCCCTGCGCCACTTGACGCAGGAGACCTGGGCACCCGATGTGCTGGCCTTCGGACCGCAGGCCGCGTATCTGTGGTGCGTGGACGGTGTGCTCGACAGCAGGCTGTCTCAGGAATTTACACGCCGGGCCGGAGACCGCATTACCACGCGCAATTGGGCAACGGTTCTCAAATTGCTGGCAGCCTCGAGCGCAGCGGCATAGCCGGCGTCCGCTGCGGGGTCACGTAAAAAAGCGCTCGAAAACGGGCGGTTCAACCGCGGCGGCACCTCGCAGCGCTGGACGCGGCTTGCCGGCGGCGGGTAGTATCGCCACCCCGTACGATGCGCCCGTAGCTCAGCTGGATAGAGTATCGGCCTCCGAAGCCGAGGGTCGTGGGTTCGAATCCCGCCGGGCGCGCATTTTTCCTAAGGTCCTAACCGGGCACATGGTATCCATTTCATTCCGGAGACATGGGTAACACTTTGGCCCCGAACGGGTTTGGGGCACACTCGACGCGACCTGCCTCGTGATCAAAAAACCCCAAATCGTAGTGCATGAAGCTGACCAGCCAGATTTTGTCGGCGACCTCTTTGATACCTACGTTCTGACCGGCAAAAACCTGGCTCAAATTGATCTTACGCCGTCCGATGCAAATCCGCCCACAGGTGGTGACCGTGACGGTGCGATCGTGAAACGGGTACTCCAAGTCGGATAAGCCGACATAGGGACGCCGAGAGGTTCGATACAACTGAGCGGGGCACTGCCCAAGCAAGGCCTGATGAGGGCGTTCCCGGTTGTAATAATCGATGAAGTGATCGAACTTGGCTTGCTGCTGAAGTAGGTTTTTGGCGGCCGGCTTGGTGGCCTCCTTTTTCAGCGTCAGATGCATGCGCTCATGCCGGCCGTTTTGCTGCGGGTTTCCCGGTTTGATGCGCTCGATGCCGATCCCGAGACGCAGCCACCACACGGAGAGCTTGCTCAGGCCGAAGAAGGCGGAGCGGCTGGCGAAGGGTATGCCGTTGTCGGTGCGGATCGCCAAAGGCAGCCCAAAGTCTTTAAAAGCCCTTTCAAACACGGTAAATGCGTACATCTCCTGGGTGGTGCCCAGGGCCTCACAGCACAGCAGATAGCGGCTCACGGTGTCTGTGACGGTCAGCGGGTAACAGTAGCGTTTATCGGCGAGCATGAACTCGCCCTTGTAATCGGCGCACCACAGATCGTTAGGGTCGATCGCATGTGACAGCGGCGTGCCCTGGGCCTTATAGCGAGGACGGCCGCCATTCCTGACCAGACCGCAGCGGTACAAGACTGCATGCACGGTGCTGATCGCCGGAAGATGGATCGAGCTGTGCAACAGTTTGATCTTGTCGCGGATCTTCTGCGCGCCCCAGCTGGCGTGCTTCTCCTTGAGTTGCAGAATCAACTGCTCGATTTGAAATGGCAGCCGATTGGCGTGCCGGTATGGCCGGCGGCTGCGATCGGTCAGTCCTTCGATCCCCGCATCCTTGTACCGACTGTAGATTTTGTAGCCGGTCTTGCGCGAGATATCGAACTCTCGGCACAACACAGCCATCTTCTCTCCCTCCATCAACCGAGCCACAAAGCGCATCCTCTCGTCCATCTTGGATAACTCCTTCCAAGGCATTTCGCGTCTCCCGCAAATGCCAGAAAGTGTTACCTATGTGCCCGGTAGGACACTACAAATTGCCAAAAACGCGGAGCCTATTTTAAACGCGTATGGGTCGAACCCACGACAGATAACAGGCGGTTCGACGACGCCGCGCAGCGGCGGCGATCGCCCTTCAGGGCGACCCCGCAGGGGCGAGGCGCGAAGCGCCGAGTAACCCCGCCGGGCCCACGCGCACCGTCACTTCAAACCGGCAGCCGCCGAATTGGGGGAATTGGCGGCCTGTTTGGGCGCCGCCGGCGTGATCGTGGCATGAGGAGTGTTGTGCGAACTGCTGCCGACGCCGGCCAAGGACACCGACAACAAATGATCGAGCAGACCCCGCGTGGATCCGTCGTGATTCATGAGCCGGCTGCTCCATTGCAACGAGGGGGCGCCGCGCTTGCCTGCCTGCAAAGACACGGTGCTGCCGCTCGATTCCCAAAGGGTCAACAACCGCACTCGATCGTGCGATCGGTACTCCGCCATGCGCTGCCAAACGGTAGTGCCGTGAAGCATCGGCGCCTCGCCGAATGCGGTTATGACGGGATCCTGGTCGAATACCGTGGGCTTGCGCGGGCGAAAATCCGTGGCCGAGAATGCGCGTGCATCCGCGGTCTTCGGCACGGAGGAGAAATCCGGATCGGTGAACATCACGGCCGGCGCAGGCGATGATTGATGGAAGTCGGCAGCGGCCGGGTTTGCGGCGGCGTTGACGATCGAGGTCTGGTCGCCCGCCAGCGCCTCGCTGGTCCGGACGAGGGTAAAAAGCAGCAATCCCAGCAGAGTCCGATCCTGGACCCCGCCGCATCGCGCCGCGGGCGGCGGCGAATCATTGATAGGACGAAATTCCTGCATGGTGGAGACTTCATCACGACCGACGGTCGCAGAGCTTTGGGCGACCTACGTCATGGATTTTCGCCCATAAAGAGTTCCACCTTTGCCCATGTCACCATAATCCTTGGAGATGGGCTCATTATGTTCGTCGTGCAGCGCGCTCAAGAATCCGCTGCGTCGCGGTACTCCGCTCGTCCCTTTTCCCATTCTCGGCCGTCGAACGGCGTCACCGTCAGCGATTCGATGGTATTGCTGTCGATGCAGCGCACGTTGACGCTGATTCCATCCGGATGGGAGCGCGGGACGTAGAATGATTTCACGCCGCAGGTTGCACAGAAGTGGTGCTTGGCGATATGGGTGTTGAACGAATACGTCGCCAGAGCATCGCGGCCGCTCAGCAGCTTGAAGCGCTCGGCCGGCACGATCAAGTGCAGATACCCGAATTTACTGCAGATGGAGCAGTTGCAGTCCGCGACTTCGAGCTTCGCCGGTGCGATCACCTCGAAGCGCACGCGACCGCAGTGACAACCGCCGGTATGCGTAGGCATTCGCGCGGCAATCAGTGTTTGTGTTCCATCGCCGCCAGATCGCCGACCAAGGGCATCAGACGCTCCGCAGAGCCGGCCGAGGCCACGTCGGCAATGTACTTGCCGTTCACGACGAATCTCGGCACGCCATCGATGCGATAGCGCTGCACCAATTCATCGGCTCTCTGCAGTGCAAGGTCCACCGGCATGGAATGATAGGCCTTCTTGAAGTCGTTTTCGGTGATCCCGAACTTTTTCACGAATACCGTTTGAATGCGCTCGGTTTCGACCGCGTTGCTCGGATCGGGCGCAACCAGCGGATTGCCGTTGACGTGTATCTCTTTGAAGATTTCGCTGTGCAGCTGATCGATCTTGCCCATGCTTTCCAAGGTGTAGAACAGGCGCGCCAGCGCGCGGTGTCCCTCGTTCCACAACACGTGCACGCGAATGAAGGTGACATACGCGGGTTTGGTCTTTCTCCATGATTCGACACTGGGGTCGAGTGCGTAGCAGTGCGGGCAGGCGTACCAGAAGAATTCCAGCACCTCAACCTGACCGGCAGGCACCGAGGTGGGCTGGGCGGGCACGAGCCGCGTGTAATTGACCCCTTCCTGCCACATCGCGGGGGGGGCGAGGGTGGTGGCGGCGGCGCTGGGCGTTGCGGCCGCCACGGTCGAGGCGACTGCCGCCAGCAGCGGATTGTGCGCGCCGCTGTCGCTCGGCACATCCTCCACGGTCTCGGAGCCGTCTTCGTTCATGCGGGTGATCTTCGACGGCAGGTCGGAAGCCTGTTCAGCGGACTTCGATTGAGCGGCGGCCGGCGCCGGGGCATGCGGAGCGACGGCAGAAGCCGGCGCGCCCGCGGACGACTGACTCGCCGACTCCTGCTTGCCGCACGCCGCCACGGCGAGCGCCAGGACAAGGCACAAGGCCGGATATCGAAGCTGCATTGTCAGCGAATGCCTTGCAGGTAGGACGCCAGATTGCGGATGTCATCGGCCGACAAGCGCTTGGCGATGGTCTGCATGATCCCATTCGGGCCGGTGGAGCGGGCGCCCGAGGCGTAATCATTCAGTTGTTTCGCCACGTACACCGATTGTTGGCCGCGCAGGGCGGGAAATTTTGCCGGTTCATTGCCGCGGCCCGTGGGGCCATGGCAGGCCATGCATGCCGGGATTCCCCGGGCCGAATCGCCCCCGCGGTACAGCTTCTCGCCTGCCTGCCAGTACGAGGGATCCGCTTCCAATCCAGTATTGGTCAGACTGTCGAAATAGGCGCCCAAATCGGCCATGTCGGCTGGGCTCAAATTGGCCACGTTCGGCATCATTACCGGGTTGTTGCGTTTGCCGTCTTTGAAGTTCTTGAGCTGGTCCACGATGTAGTCGGCGCCGATACCGGCGAGGCTCGGCCACTCGGGATTGGCGCTATTGCCGTTGGCGCCGTGACAGGCCTGGCAGACCACCGCCTTGGTGGCGCCTGCTTCGACGCTGCCGGCCGGCAGGGCAGAGTTGCTGACGATCGCGCCGGAAATTGTTATTACTAGAATCCAAAGCCGCTTCATGATCGCCTGTCACCCCATGCTATTGTGAACCGCTGCCGACTCTAAATTGTACACTAGAGTCAATAATTTGCGTCCAAGCGGCGGCCATGTCCACCTACCCCCATGTGAAATTCCTGACCAGCGCCGCCGAAGCGCACCAACTTGCCCCGGACCTCGGCAGGGAGGTCGCCTTCGCCGGCCGCTCGAATTCCGGCAAATCCACAGCCATCAATGCCATCATCCAACGCGCGGGCCTTGCCCGGGTTAGCCGCACGCCGGGGCGCACGCAACTCATCAATTTCTTCGAGTTGGCGCCCGACTACCGCCTGGTGGACCTGCCGGGGTACGGCTTTGCGAAGGTCCCCGACCGGGTGCGGCTGCAGTGGCTGCAATTGATGGAGCACTATTTCAACGTGCGCGAATCACTGGTCGGACTGATGCTCATCGTCGACAGCCGCCGGGGTCTCGGCACGCAGGATGCTGGAATGCTCGAATGGGTTCTGGCTCGGGATCGCTTCGCGCATGTCTTGCTCACCAAGGCGGATAAGCTGAATCGGCGCGATGCCGACCGGGTGCTGCGCGAGACCGCCGCGGCATGCTCGGACACCGCCGTGAGCGCGCAATTGTTTTCAGCGCACGATAAGACGGGAATCGACGAGGCCCGCAGAGTGATGGACCGATGGCTGAACATCCCACAAAAAAAAGCCCCGGTGGTTACTAAATAGCAGCCACCGAGGCAGACCAACCCGGCATGGGGATGACAAACCGGGTCATTCCCGCTCAGGGAGAAGAGCGGGGAGCGTCTTACACGCTCATTAGGTTAGATGGAGACACTTGCCGAAAGTTCCAGCCCTCGCAGCAGCAATATTTTCTAATCCGTCCGCAGCGCCAAGAATTAGAAAAATCGGCCGAATATGGGCGAATATTGCCCGAAACCGCAGCAAAATGCAGCCCTTAAGGCGTGTGCTTTGCAGCGTACAACCCCTGGGCGGTCGTCACGTCAGCGTTTGTCCTACACGCCGCCCCTTGGGTTCAATTGAAATGCGACAGGCCTAGTGCGCCTCATCCCAGTTGCGGCCGATCCCTACGTCCACTTTGAGGGGTACCGCCAGGCTCGCCGCCCGTGCCATGTGCGCCCGCAATTGCGTGACGATGGATTCGACGGCCGCATCCGCCACTTCGAGGACCAATTCATCGTGGACTTGCATGATGAGTTGCGCGGGCAGCCGCGAATTCTGCAGCCAGGCATCCACCTCGATCATGGCGCGCTTGATGATGTCGGCCGCCGTGCCTTGCATGGGAGCGTTGATGGCGCTGCGTTCGGCATATTGGCGCAGAGCCGCGTTGCGCGACTGAATCTCCGGCAAATAGAGCCGCCGCCCAAACACCGTCTCCACGAAACCCGCCTCCCGGGCTTGGCGGCGGGTCTCCTCCATGTAGCGCTTCACCCCCGGATAACGCTCGAAGTACAAATCCATGTACTTCTGCGCCTCGCCCCGGCCAATCCCGAGTTGCCGAGCAAGACCGAATGCGGACATCCCATACATGAGGCCGAAATTGATGGCCTTGGCGGAACGCCGCTGATCGGCGCTGACCTCTCCCAAGGGGGTGGAGAACACCTCCGCGGCGGTCGCCTGATGCACGTCGCGATCTTCGGCGAAGGCCTGCAGCAGGCTGGCATCGCCCGACAGATGCGCCATGATTCGCAACTCGATTTGTGAATAGTCGGCGGCGACCAGCGAAAATCCCGGCGGTGCGATGAACGCCTGCCGTATGCGCCGCCCTTCACGGGTGCGAATGGGGATGTTTTGCAGATTCGGATCGGTGGAGGACAACCTGCCGGTGGCGGCCACTGCTTGGTGATACGAGGTGTGAATGCGCCCGGTCGAGGGATCGATCTGTTCCGGGAGCTTGTCGGTGTAGGTCGATTTGAGCTTGGCGACCCCGCGGTACTCCAAGATCAGTTTGGGCAGGGGATAGGTCGCGGCGAGTTCTTCGAGCACATCTTCCGCGGTCGAAGGCTGTCCCGTCGGAGTCTTGCGCGACACCGGAATCCCCAGCTTGCCGAACAAGATCTCCTGCAATTGTTTGGGGGAGTCCACATTGAATGCGCAGCCCGCTTCGGCATGCGCCAGCGTCTGCAGTTCCAGCATCCGCGCCGCCAGCTCCGAGCTTTGAGTCTTGAGCAGTTCACGGTCGACGAGAACGCCCGTGCGCTCCATGCGGAACAGCACCGGCATGAGCGGCTGCTCGATGGTTTCATACACCGACTTCAAAGTCGGCAGTGCGGCAATTTGCGGCCACAGCTTCAGATGCAGCTGCAGCGTCATGTCCGCATCCTGCGCGGCATAGGCGGCGGCGCGATCCACCTCGACTTGGTTGAAGGAGATTTGCTTTGCGCCCTTGCCGACGACATCTTCGAAGAGGATGGTCTTGACGCCGAGATATTTCGCGGCGGTCGACTCCATGTCGTGGCGGGTTGCGACGCTGTTGAGCACGTAGGACTCGAGCATGGAATCGAAGCGCTGTCCCTTGAGCGCAATGCCGTAGTTCGCGAGGATATGAGTGTCGTGCTTCAGGTGATGTCCGAGCTTGAGCCGGCCCGGGTCTTCGAGCAGCGGTTTGAATGCCGCTAGCACCTTGTCCCGATCCAACTGTTCGGGCGCTCCGGGGTAATCATGGCCGACGGGAAGATAGGCCGCTTCTCCCGGCGCGACCGCGAACGACAAGCCCACGATGGCTGCCCGCATGTCGTCGGGCCGGTCGGTTTTGATGTCGAAGGAAATCAACGGCGCAGCGGCGAGTCTGGCAAGCCATTCATCCAGTGCCGGCTGAGAAGTGATCTTGTGATAATCGCGCGGGACGCCGGCGACGGCTGCTGCGACGTCGACGACGGCTGCTGCCGCGCCCACGGTGCCGATTTCGCCGACCGCGGCCACTGCTGCCGGCGTATCCGCCGCTGCGGCGATTCCCTCGGCAGCGCCCGCGGCGCCGCCCGGCACGTCCGACCCCAATGCCTTGAGGAGCGCCCGCAATTCCAGCCGCGTATACAGTTCTCGAAGCCGCGGCACGTTCGGTGCGCCGGCGACGAGTGTCTCGGCGGTCACCTCGAGCGGGAGCGCGGTGTCGATGGTGGCGAGCTTGCGCGACAGCTCGAGCATGGGGAGTTCCTGGCGCAAATTCTCGCCGACTTTGCCGCCGACCTCGGCGGCATGGGCGATCAACGCATCCAGCGTTTGATATTGGTTCAGCCATTTGGCTGCGGTCTTGGCGCCGACTCCGGTGATTCCGGGGATATTGTCCGAACTGTCGCCGACCAGCGCGAGATAGCCGATGATCTGCTCGGGGAACACATCGAACTTCGACTTGACGCCGGCGCGGTCGAGCCGGGTGTTGCTCATGGTATTGATCAATCCAATCTGCGGTCCGACCAACTGCGCCATGTCCTTGTCGCCCGTGGAGATCAGCACCTCATAGCCGGACGCGGCACCCTGCACCGCCAGAGTTCCGATGACATCGTCCGCCTCCACTCCGGACACCTGCAGCAGCGGCAACCCCATGGCGGCCACCACGTCCAGCAAGGGCTGAATCTGCGGCCGCAGATCATCCGGCATGGGCGCACGGTGCGCCTTGTACTGATCGAATAGATCGTCTCTGAACGTGCGGCCGGGCGCGTCGAACACGACCGCAATGCGCTGCGGCGCTTCTTCCTTGATCATCTTGTTAAGCATATTGAGCACGCCCAACACCGCCCCGGTCGGCTCGCCCCTGGAATTGCTGAGCGGCGGCAGAGCGTGGAAGGCCCGATACAAATACGAAGAACCATCGACCAGAATGAGTTTATCCGCGCTCATGAAAAGCTCACGCCCCGATCACGGGTTGGGAGTCGTTGCCGGGCTGGCAGGAGCGGGAGCGGGCGCGGGTGTCGCAGGCGCGGCAGGTGTCGCAGGCGCAGGCGCAGGCGCCGCCGGTGCGTGCGTGCCCCTCTTGTGCTTTGGGGCATCGGGGTGCACCAGGGGTCCTTTCTGACCGCAGCCGGCGATCATCCCAGCGAGAAGCAGTGATACCCAAAGGCGTGAGCTCGTCATTCAAGAAGTATACCGCGTGCGGTGCCGTCGGCTTTGGCCGGAACTTCTACTCCCGCCGCCCAGTCCCACGATCTAGTACCTCATTGGGAGACGTTGATGAAGCGGATTTCAAGAACCCTGCCCGTCATGCTCGCGATCGTCGGGTGCGCCGCGTCGACGGCGGCCTTGGCGGACAATCCGGCGGGATTTTATCTCGGGGCAGGCGTGGGCTATTCCACCGTCCGTAGCGATGATCCCGCGTATGGGCTTCCGGCCTATTACAACGACCACCAAACGGCGTGGAAGGCAATCGCCGGGGTGCGCCCGATCCCGTTCATCGGCGCCGAGGCGGAATACATCGACTTTGGGCAGCCGGGCCGCCACTACTACGGTTCCAATAGCTACAACACCAATGGATTCGATTCCCATCCGCGCGCCGGCGTGTTGTACGGCGTGGGCTACCTGCCGATCCCCGTGCCGTTCTTCGATGTCTTCGGCAAGGTGGGGGTGGCGCGGCTGCAAACCGATGTCACCACCATCACCCTGCCTTGCCCGGGTTGCCAAAACCCACCGACCTACACCCGCCACAACGAGACCGACAGCAAATTTGCCTACGGTGTGGGCGTGCAGTCCAAAGCGTGGGGCGTCTCATTTCGCGCCGAGTATGAGCGCATCTCTTCGCAATTCGGGGACCCTGACGCGCTCACGGTGAGCGCGACCTGGACCTTTTGACGTTTATACTGGTGTTCATGAAGAACACCAGATTACTCGCGCTGCTCGGAATTGCCGCAGGCTTATGCTCCTGCGTCCATGGAGATGTGTCGACGCCTGCCGGTACCCCGGAGGCCGATACTTTAGCCTTGCGCGCGAAAGTCGACACCATCGTGGTGATCTACGCCGAGAATCGCGCGTTCGACAACCTGTACGGCAACTTTCCAGGGGCACGGGGTTTGAACGATGTCCTGGACGGGACCGGCCGGCCGCTGCCGGCCTACGTGCCCCAGATCGACCGGGATGGATCCGTGCTGCCGAGCCTGCCGCGCACCTGGGGCGGGGTGACGGCGGCGGGCATCCGGCCGGTGGTGACGGAAGCGCAAAGTGCGGGCTTGCCCAATGCACCGTTCTCGATCGAGCACGCATTCACCGCGCAATCCAATGCCGTCCTGTCGGCGGCGACAGTGACACGCGACCTGTGGCATCGGTTTTTCGAGCATCAGATGCAAATCGACGGTGGCAGGAACGACGGCTATGCGGCGTGGTCCGACGCGGGCGGTCTCGCGCTCGGGCACTATGACTACAGTCAATCGGCGCTGTACGGACTGGCCAAGGAATTCGTGCTCGCCGATGAGTTCTTCCAGGGCGCCTTCGGCGGCTCGTTCCTCAATCACCAATACCTGATTTGCGCCTGCGCGCCCGTCTATCCGCACGCCGATACCGCGGCCGCCAAACCCAGCATTGCGATACTCGACCAAGACGCCGAGGGGCACTACTTGCCGCGCCTGAAACAGGCCCCTGACGCCAGGCGGTCCGCCTTGGATGAGCCTCCCCGGTTTGCAAGGAGCGGCAACATCACGCCGGCCAATTATTTCGGCGATGGTCAGTTCTACGCGGTGAACACCATGCAGCCGGCGTATCAGCCGAGCGGCAACAAGCCGGCGGCCGCCGATGCCGACACCCTCTACGCCGATCCCGACAACCCCACGACCCTGCCGCCGCAGCACCAGGCGACGATCGGCGATGCGCTGGATGCCAAGGGCATCCATTGGATCTGGTATGCGGGCGCCTGGAACCAGGCACTGGCTGACGGGCGCCGGCCGCCGCAGCAAGTTCGCACCGCCATCTATGCGCCGCCGACTGCCGGCGGCAATCCTGATTTCCAGCCGCATCATCAACCTTTCAATTACTACGAACGGTTTGATCCGAAATCCCATGCCGAGCAGCGCGCGGCCCACCTAAAGGACTACCGTGAATTGATCGATGATGCCGCCGCCGGCCGACTGCCGCCGGTGGTGTTCTACAAGCCGCAAGGCAATTTGAACCAGCACGCCGGCTATGCCTCGGTGGCGGAGGGTGATGCGCATCTGGCCGAGGTGGTTGCGAAGCTGCGCGCAAGCCCGCAGTGGCGGCACATGGTGATCGTGATCACCTATGATGAATTCGGCGGTGCGTGGGATCACGTGGCGCCCCCGCAGGGAGACCTGTTGGGGCCCGGCGCGCGAATTCCCGCTCTGATCGTCTCGCCGTATGCCAGGCACGGTACGGTCGATCACACCCCCTACGATACGGCATCCATCCTGCGTTTGATCACGCGCCGCTTCAATCTCGATGTGCTGCCGGGCATTACACGGCGCGATGCTGCGCTCACCGCACACGGCGCAGCGCCGATGGGTGATCTGACCCAGGCGCTCGATCTGAGCCGCTGAATGCCCTACTTCGACTGCGGCGCCGGCTTGACGCTCGGCGTCCCGGGAGGCGCCGCCGGCGGACCGTTGGGCTTGACGCTCAGCAGCTCCACCTCGAATATCAACAGCGATCCGCCGGGGATCCCGGGCCGCGGGATCGTGCCGTAGGCCAGCTCGGCCGGCACGAACAATTGCCACTTGGCGCCCGGTTTCATCAGCACCAAGGCCTCCTGCCACCCCGGGATCACGCCGTTCACTACAAACGTCGCGGGCGTGCCGCGCGAGTAGCTGCTGTCGAATTCGCTGCCGTCGAGCAGCTTGCCGCGATAGTTGACCGCGACTTCGTCGGTGGGGCCCGCGGCAGCGGCCTTGCGGTCTCCTTGCGCGAGAATTTTATATTGCAGTCCGGAGGATGTGGTGATCACGCCTTTTTCGTGGGCGTTGCGCGCCAGAAAATCCTTCGCGGCCGATTGATTGCGTACGACCGCGGACTGCATGGCGGAGCGCACGTAGGCGTCCAGCTGTTGTTGGTCGGCGGGGACGGTCTTCTTGCCCTGCAGGCCGTCCTTCATGCCCCGCGCCACGGCATCCAGTGCCAGCTGATCGGTGATCCCCACCCTATGCATCTGCTCGCCGAAGGTCAGGCCGAACAGGTAGCTGATCTGATCCGGCGACGGCGACGGCGACGGCGCGGCCGCGGGCGCCGTGGCAGGAGTCTGCTCGGCCGGATTTTGCGCGCCGGCCGGCGGCGCGGCGGCGATCATGAGCGATGCGATGCAAGTGCGGAGCACGAATTCGACGGTGATTTGCTTCATGGCGCGCACCATACGCCAATCAGGGTTGCAAATGCCAGCGCGCTCAGGCGCCGAGGGAGCCGCGGCGGATCACGGCCACCGTCAAGCGCGAGGTGCACACCAATTTGCCGGCCTCATTCGCGATGTCGATGATCCAAACCTGGGTGCGTCCTCCGAGATGCACCGGGCGCGCCGTGCCGGTGACCTGGCCCTCGCGCGCGGGGCGCAAGTGATTGGCGTTGATCTCCTGGCCGACGCATTGGAATTCGCGCACGTCGATGCACATGGTCGCGCCGGTGCTGCCCAATGATTCGGCCAGCGCCACCGACGCGCCGCCGTGAAGCAAGCCGTAGGGCTGCCGGGTGCGTCCGTTGACCGGCATGACGCCGCGAACGAAATCGACGCCGATCTCGGTGAACTTGATTCCAAGGTGTCCGTCCAGCGTTTCGGCGCGGCCGGAATTCAATTGCTCGAGAGTCAGCGGCGTCCGCCATATCGTCATTTGGAGTCCTTGATCCGGGCGGCCACCCTGCGGTAGGCCTCGCGAAACGGAATGCCCTCTTCGGCCACCAAGGCGTTGGCTGCGGCCGCCGCATGGATGCCCGGGTCGAGGCGGATGTTCTCCGGCCGAAAACGCACTCCGTCCAGAGCGCTCGGCAGAATCTCGAGTGTCTGCAGACAAGAATCGATGGCGCGAAACAACGGCGGTTTGATCAGCTGCAAATCCCGGTGATAGCCGGAGGTCAGTTTTTGCGTGATGGCCAGCACCTCGTGGAGCGCGGCCTGCGCGACGGCGCTGCGGCCGCGCACCAGCTCGAACACGTCGGGATTGCGCTTTTGCGGCATGATGGAGGAACCCGTGGTGAAGGCGTCCGGCAGCGCCACGAAAGCAAATTCCTGAGTGTAGAAGAGCAGCAGATCGGCCGCGAGGCGGCCCATGTCCTGCGCGAGCAAGGTGATTTCAAACAGCAGCTGCGCCTCGGCCTTGCCGCGCGACAGCTGCACCGCCGTCACCGGTTCCTGAATGACCGCGAATCCCAGACGCCGCCGGGTTTCCTCGCGGCTGATGTTGAGATTCGGCGCGCCGTAGCCCGCCGCGGATCCCAGCGGGTTCTTGCCGATGCGCCGTTGCGTGAGGTCGAGACCCTCGGCGTCGTCGCGTATTTCCGCGGCGTAGCCTTCAGCCCAGAGCCCGACCGTGCTCGGCATGGCCTGCTGCATGTGGGTGTAGCCGGGCAGCGCCATGGCGCCATGCCGCCTGCTCAGCGCATCGAGCGATCCGGCCACGGCCGCCGCTCCGTCCCGCAATGCCTGCGCCGCATCGCGCAGATACAGGCGCAATGCCGCGAGGACCTGATCATTGCGGGAGCGGCCGGCATGCAGGCGCCCGCCGACGGCGCCGATGCGTGCGGTGAGCAGATTCTCGATGGCGGTCTGGCAGTCTTCCTGATCCAGCGTAACCCGCCACTGTCCCTGCGCGTGCTCTGCGCCGATCGCCGTCAAGGCGCCGCGGAGGGCATCGACGTCCTGCGCCGCCAGCAGTCCTTGAACCCCGAGCATTTCCGCATGGGCGATCGAGGCCTGGATGTCGTAGCGCACCAGCCGGTCGTCCAATTGAGAATCATCTCCCGCCGTGTAGCGCAGCACGCGCGAATCCAGCGGCGCGCCCTTGTCCCAGAGCCGCGTCATTGGGCGGCGCCCAATTGTTCCGCCGGGCTCAAGGCCGTGAGATCCGCCACCACCAGGGTGCCCGTGCCTTCGTTGGTGAAGATTTCAGCAAGCAAGCTGTCGGCGGACCGGTAACTGATGACGTGCACGCGGCGCACACCTTTGCGAATCGCATTTTCGATCGCGGCCGCCTTGGGCAGCATGCCGTCCTTGAGCGAGCCTTGGTCGCGCAGCCGCTTCAATCCCTTGATGTCGGTGTACGACACCACCGAGCTTGCGTCCTCGACACGCTCGAGGATTCCCTGCGCTCCGGTGCACAGCACCAGTTTTTCGGCCGACAGCGCCCCGCCGATGGCCGCCGCCACGGTGTCGGCATTGATATTGAGCAGGACGCCGTTCGAATCCGCCGACAAGGGACTCACCACCGGCATCAAACCGTCCTCGAGCAGTTTCTCGATCACCGCCGCATTGACCGAATCAATGTTGCCCACGAAACCGTAATCCACCATCTCGTTCGATCCCTCCGCGACCCGTACCGGCGGCCGCTTGTGCGCGCGGATCAAACCGGCGTCCACTCCGGAGAGTCCGATGGCCTCAATGTCGAGCTCCCGGCAGATCGCCAAGATGCGCGTGTTGATGAGCCCGTTCAGCACCATCGCCGTCACGTCGATGGACTCCTTGTCCGTGACTCGCCGGCCGTTGACCATGCGGGTGTCGAGCCCCAGGCTGGCTTGCAGGCTGTCCAATTGCGGTCCGCCGCCGTGCACCAGCACGGTCTTGATGCCGACCTGGTGCAGGATCGCCACTTGTTCGATCAGTGCGCGCGTCGACACTTCATCGCTGAACACGGCGCCGCCCGCCTTGATGACGAACACCTTGTTCTTGTACATGCGGATGTAGGGCGCCGCGCTCTTGAGCGCGCGCACGGCGACGGAAGGATCGGGGCGACTCATGATCATGGAGATACTCCCAAAGGTCTCGTTCATGCCAGCATGCGATGCAGAACGGCCATCTGCACCGTCAATCGATTGAAGGCCTCGCGCTTGACCACCGCGCGCGGACCGTCCAGCACTTCATCGGCGACCGCGACATTGCGGCGCACCGGCAGACAATGCATGAGCTTGGCGCCAGGGACTGCCCCCTTGAACCAAGGCTCGCGCACGCACCAATCGGAGAGATCGGCGCGCAGCCGCGAATCCGCCTCGGTGTCGCCATAGTACGTGGTGGTGCCCCACTCCTTGGCGTACAGCACGCTCGCGCCGGCGAGAGCCGCGGCACGATCGGAGGTCTCGCTGACCGAGCCGCCGGCGGCGGCGGCGGCCAGCCGGGCCTTGTCCATGATCTGCGGCGGCAGGGCGAATCCTTCGGGCCGCAGTACGACCACTTCCATGCCGCGCATGGCGGCCATGTGCAGCGTGGCGGCCGGAACCGCCAGGGGCAGGGCTTTCGGATGATAGACCCAGCTGAGCACGAATTTCGCCCGCTGCGGCACCTCGAGTTCGTCCAGGGTGCGCCAGTCCGCCAGCGCCTGGCAGGGATGGTTCACCGCCGACTCCAGGTTGATCAGCGGCTTATCGCAGAGCTCATCGATCATCCCGAACAGAGTCTCGCGCAGGTCGGCGGCAAGGTCGCGGCCTTCGGCAAAGGCGCGCACGCCGAGCGCATCGCAGTAGGAGGCCAGCACCGGAATCCCTTCGCGGATGTGTTCGGCGGCCGCGCCTTTCATGATGGCGTGGAGCTTGGTTTCCAGCTGCCAGGTTCCCTGTCCCGGAGTGATCACGAAGGACGAGCCGCCGAGCCGCGCCATCCCCGATTGGAAGGACGCCAAGGTACGCAGCGACGGATTGAAGAACACCAGTCCCAAAACCTTGCCCGCCAGCGCCCGCGGATCCGGCTTATCCTGCAATGCTTGCGCGAGGGCCAGCAGATCGAGGACCTGCTCACGGCTGAAGTCGGCCAGGTCGAGAAAGCGCTTCATGCGGATATTTTCGCCAGGGCGTCGCTCAGCCGGTCCACGTGTCCCTCATTCAAGATATAGGCGGGCAGCAATCGCAGAATACGCGGGTCCGCGCTGGTGCCGGTGAGGATGTTCTTGGCGAGCAGCTCCGTTTGCACCTCCTTGGCCGGACGCGAAGTCTTGAGGCCGAGGAGGAATCCCACCCCCTGCACACCGGTTACCGGCCCGATGACGCAGCTCGAACGGATGTAGGCTGACACCTGGCGCACATTTGCAAGCAGCGATTCTGATTCGATGGTGTCGATCACCGCTTCGGCCACCGCGCACGCCATCGGGCCGCCGCCGAAAGTCGTTCCCATGTCGTCATGCCTGAGCTGCGCGGCGACGCGGCGCGACAGCAACAGCGCGGACACGGGGAAGCCGTTGCCCAAGGCCTTGGCGGCGGTGATCATGTCGGGGACGACGCCGTGGAAGTTGGCGGCGAAAGGCGCGCCGGTGCGGCCGGTTCCGCATTGCACCTCATCGAATATCAAAAAGGCGCCCGCTTCATCGCAACGGCGGCGCAATTCCTCGAGCATCGGCTTGCCCACATCGTAGGCTCCGCCCACGCCCTGCACGGGCTCGACGATGACCGCGGCGGTCTCCTTGTCCACGAAACGTTCGATCGACGCCGGCTTGTCGCGCGGTGCAAAGCTCACATCGAAGGGCGTGCGCGGAAAACCGTACCACTTCTCGAGCGCGCCCCAGGTCACGGCCCCGGCGGCGGCGGTTCTGCCGTGGAAGCTTTGTTCGAGCGCCACGACCTTGCTGCGGCCGGTCAACTTGAAGGCGAGCTTCAGTGCATTCTCATTGGCCTCGGCGCCGCTGTTGATCCAGAACACCGTGTCAAGTCCCAACCCTGCGAACTTGGCCAGGCGGGCGGCCGCGCGTTCGCGGATGAGCATAGACAGCGCATTGGTTTGGAATGCCATTTGGCGGGCCTGCTTTTCAAGCGCGGCCAGCCAGCGCGGATGACCGTAGCCCAGGCCGGCAACGGCATGCCCGCCGTAAAAATCGAGAATCTTGCGGCCGTCGCGCGTGTGCAGCCAGACGCCGTCGCCATGGGCGACTTCGATGGGATATTGCGCAAACACCTGCGCCAGGTGGCTGGTCAAAGCCGGTGGAGTGATCGTCGTCAACGGTGTCGCCATTGTTGCTGCTAACCTAAGTTTATCGCCGCGCCTGCGCCCCGCGCTTCAAGTCCAACCGGGGGCGACGGCCGTGAGGCCCATCGTCTCCTCGAGGCCCAACAGGCGATTCATCCATTGAACTGCGCCGCCGGCGGCGCCCTTATTGAGATTATCGACCACGGACATGACGGCGATGGAGCTGCCGTTGGTCACCGCGCCCAAGTGCGAATAATTGCTGGTCGCCACGTCCTTGATCCGCGGTGCCGCGTCACCGACCCGCACGAATGGACAATCCTTGTAGTAGTCCTTGAGCGCTTCCAGCGCCCGGGCCGTGGCGATCGGCTTCTTGAGACAGGCCTGCACGGTGACATGAATGCCGCGCGCGAAAGGCCCGGAATGCGGCACGAAATTGAGTTCGGTCTCGACCCCGGTCGCCAGCTTGGCGCAGGCGATGATTTCCGGGACGTGACGATGACTCAATGCGCCGTAGGTGTATAAGTCGCTGTGCCGATGCGGATGGTGCGTGCCTTCCACCGGCTTGCGGCCGGAGCCGGTGCTGCCGGTGATGCCGGTCACGAAAAGACGAGTATCCGTCAGCCCAAGAGCCAACAAGGGCACGGCCGCGAGCAGAGTGGCGGTCGCAAAACATCCGGGATGCGCGACATGCGGGGTCGGCGACTTTTGCAAATGCTCAGGGACGGCACAGGTGAATTCGCGAATTCTCGCCGGCGCGCCATGCGCGTGCTTGTACACCGCTTCATAGGCGGCGGCGCTCGAGTAGCGAAAGTCGGCCGAGATGTCCACGCAGTGCACGCGCGAACCGGCCTCCTCGGCGGCGCCGAGCAGTCGGTCGATGATGGCGGCGGCGACGCCGTGGGGCGCCGCGGAAAACAAGGCGCAACGCGGCGTGCGCCGTACCCAGGCCTCGATCTCATCGAGAGCCGAGAATTTCAAATCCGGATAGGCGCTGCGCAGATGCGCGAAGGCGCCGGCCACCGGCGCGCCGGGCTGGCTGTCCGAGAGAATGGCGGCCAACTCGAGTTGGGGATGCACCGCGATCAGCCGCAGCAGCTCACCGGCCACATAGCCGGTGCCGCCCAGCACGATGGCGGGAGTGGCGGCGCTCATTCGCCCGCGACTTTGGCTGCGCGCGCCTGACTCAAGCCCATCCGCGCGATGATGTGATCGCCCAAATCGGCGGGACTGCTGATGGCGTTGAACGCTTCCACCATCATCTGCTCACGAATGATTTCCACGCCCACCTGGTTATCGGTGGCAGGGCCGGTCACCACGGCGGGCTCGATGCCGAAGCGCTCGCGCAACAACTTGACGCCGCCCCAGGCGGCCACCGGATCGTTGGCCGACAGCGCCACCGCAGTCAGCGCCGTCTTGATGTCCGGCTGCAGCAGGATGGATTCCACTCCATAGGTTCCCAGGAGCCCGTCCCCCAATTCGAACACGATGACGTCCGGCTGGCCGGCCGCCATTTCCGTGAGCATGGCCCGGGTAAGCGCCGGACCGCATTTCGCCGTCGTGGTGACGATGCCGAGGTCGGTAAAGATCATGGTGCGCCGTGCGCCGGAGTCCTCGAATGCCAGAATGTCGCGCCGTAGCGATACTCCCGTGGCCTTGAACGCGTCCACGGTGAGCCCGCGATGCCGCATGCGCGCGATGATGGCCGAGGCGGCGGCGGTCTTGCCCGCCTCCATGCAGGTTCCGGCCAGCGCCACCACCGGCACGCCGCGCACATTGAGGGCGGCATCGTAGTTCAACGCCTTGTATCCCACCTTGGCCGGCACGCCAATGCGTTCGCCCAGGTAGGGGAAGGTCAGCACCGCGCCCAAGACCTTGCAGTCGAAGGGCTTGCCCTTGTCCGGCGTCGCGGAATCGCAGATGCCGAGCACGCCGCCGATGTTCAGCATCTGCACGACGTCGCCCGGTTTGAGCGAAGGCGGAATGTGACCTGAATAGCCGAACAAGGCCTTGCGATGCCCCAACGCGCCGACGATGACATCGCCGCGCGCCACTTTGGCCATACGGCCGCTGGTCAGCTCCAGAGTGTTGTAGGTGGACTTGTTGTTGAGGATCTCCACCACCACCACCAACCCTTCCTCGCAGGGAATGTCGGCGGAAATGCGAATCTCGTGCGACAGACCGCAGGCCTGTGTGACCGAGGCAATCTTGTCCACCACCACGGTGCGCATGCCGCTCACGATTCTTCCCCTCGCGCCCGGGCACTCGCGCCCGCGCGCTGATAGAACACTCCGGTCAGGGCAAGCATTTTCGAGTAACCCAGCGCGTCGGCGGGGGTCCACTCCCCCGCCGATTCACCGTACACACCCTTGGATGCCGCCATCAAAGAGTAGGGCGATGTAACGCCTTCGATGAACACGGATCCCGGACGGAACAGCAGCCGCACGTCGCCGCTGACGCGGGCCTGGGAGGACAGCAGCAGCGCTTCGATGTCGCGGCAGACCGGATCCAAGTGTTGCCCTTCATGCACGAGATCGCCGTAGGGCTGCGCCACCGACTCCTTGATTCGCGCCTGTTTGCCGGTCAGCACCAGCTTCTCCAATTCACGATGCGCCGTCAGCAGGACCTCGGCCGCAGGCGCCTCGAAGGCAACCCGTCCCTTGGTGCCGATGACCGTGTCGCCCAAATGGATGCCGCGGCCGATGCCGAAGGGCCCGGCCAGCAATTCCAATTGCTCGATGATGGCGACCGCGGACTGCGCAACGCCGTCCAGGCTGACCGGGACTCCCCGGCTGAAGCCGATGCTGTGGCGCTCCGCCGGTCGCGGCGCGGAGAAGGCATCCTTGGAGAGCACCCAGGCCGTCTCGGGAATACCGGCTTCGGACGTCAACGTCTCCTTGCCGCCGATGGTGACGCCCCAGAGTCCGCGGTTCACCGAGTAGGCCGCGCCAAAGGGCGGAATGGGCAGTGCATGATCCTCGAGATACTTGAGCTGCTCCGGCCGCTTGAAGGCGCGGTCGCGCACCGGCGCGATGATCTCGAGGTCCGGCGCCAAGGTCCGCAACGCCACTTCGAAGCGCACCTGGTCGTTGCCTGCGGCCGTGCAGCCATGCGCGACCCGCGTGGTCTTCAACGACAGCGCCATTTGCGCAATGGTCTGAGCCTGCAGCACGCGCTCCGCGCCGACGCACAAGGGGTAGAGGGCACCGCGCCGCACGTTGCCCATGATCAGGTACTTGAGCACCTGATCGAAATAGGCGGCGCGCGCATCGATGAGATGGTGTTCGATGGCGCCCAATTGCGCCGAGCGCTCGGCCAGCGAACGTGCCGCGGCCGCGTCGATGCCGCCGGTGTCGACGGTGACGGTGATCACCGGCCGCTGGTAGGTGTCCTTGAGCCAGGGCACACAGAACGAGGTGTCGAGGCCGCCGGAAAAGGCCAAGAGTATGGGCTCGGCGCCCTGCCTTGAAGTCGTTGTCATTTGGGTTCAGCGTCCGAAGAGGGCGAGAAGGCGGTCGGCCAGCTTGCGCTGCGCGCGTGCGCCGGCCGTGGCAATGAATATGGTGTCATCGCCGGAGATGGTGCCGATGACCTCGGGCCAGCGGGCGGTGTCGATGGCGACGGCCACGCTTTGCGCCGCACCCACCGTGGTCTTCAACACCGTCAAGTTGGTGCCGGCCGTCAAGCGGGCACTGACGAATTGCCGCAGGTTCGAGAAGTCGTTTTTCGAGGGAGCCGTCGTTTCCGGCAGCACGTAGCGATCGCCCATTTTGGCCACGCCCAGCTCGCGCAGATCCCGGCTGACGCTCGATTGGGTCGCGACATGGCCGTGCTTGCGCAGCATCGCAACCAGCTCGGTTTGCCGGCCGACCGCCTGCTCGCGGATGATCTTTGCCAGCATGGTGCGGCGCGCCGGGGCGCTGGTGGGGTCGATGTCGGAACGGAGCATTGCCGTGGCCCATTGCATAAAATTGCACGCATCCTGCATAAAAATGCAAGGGCTGTCAATGAGGCGGCCCGCACCTTGATAATCAGCGGCTCGCTCCCAACAAATACCCGGTCCTCACGTGCGGTGAATCCATGATCCCCTTTTCCATTCTCGATCTTTCGCCGGTGCCGATGGGCGGCAGCGCGGCACAGTCGCTGCGCAATACGGTGGACCTGGCGCGGCATGCCGAAGACTGGGGGTACCGGCGCTATTGGCTGGCCGAGCATCACAGCATGCCCGGGATCGCGAGCGCCGCCACCGCGGTGGTCATCTGCCACGTGGCGGAGGCGACCACGCGCATCCGCGTGGGCGCCGGCGGCATCATGCTGCCGAATCACGCGCCGCTGGTGATAGCGGAGCAATTCGGCACGCTGGAGAGCCTGTTCCCAGGGCGCATCGACTTGGGATTGGGCCGCGCGCCGGGATCGGATCAGCTCACCGCGCGGGCCCTGCGGCGCACGCTGGCGTCGGACCCCGAGCAGTTTCCACAGGATGTCCTGGAGCTGATGGGGTACTTCGCGCCGCCGGCCGCCGAGCAGCGCGTCATGGCCGTTCCGGGCGCCGGTTTGAAGGTGCCCCTATGGATTTTGGGTTCGAGCCTGTTCGGCGCGCAGGTCGCTGCGGCGCTGGGCCTGCCCTTTGCCTTCGCCTCGCACTTCGCACCTGCCATGATGATGCAGGCGCTGGAGATCTATCGCGCGCGCTTCCAGCCGTCCGAGCAGCTCGATCGGCCCTACGTAATGCTGGGATTCAATGTTTTTGCCGCCGGAACCGACGCCGAAGCGCGCTATCTCGCCACGTCGATGCAGCAGGCCTTCGTGAATTTGCGCAGCGGCCGTCCAATGCAGCTGCCGCCGCCCCTGGAAGGGTATGAAAATCAGCTGCCGCCGGCCGCGAAGGCGCTGCTCGCTGACGTGCTGACCTGTTCCGCCGTGGGCGCGCGCGACACGGTGCGCAACGCCTTGACGGCATTCATCGCGCGCACACAGCCGGACGAGTTGATGATCACCTGTCAGATGTTCGACCACGCCGCGCGGCTGCGGTCGTACGAGATTGCTGCGGATATACGCGAGAATCTCGACTAGGCGGACGGCCGCGCCCCCGGCCGGCTCAATCCGGCGCGCCGAGAAAGACGCGCATCCGTGCCAATTCGGCCTGGAGGCCGGCGCGGAAGGCGGCGCTGCGCGGCGCCCGGCCGCCGACGTAGCCGACAGAGCACTGTAGACCGCGCGCCGTCGACGTGGCATTGCCCCAGCCGATCACCCGTTCCTGCCATAGCAGCGGCAGGGCGTAGTAGCCGAGCTTGCGCTTCGGTGCCGGTGTGTAGGCTTCGAAGCGGTAGGCCCAGCCCCAGAAAATCTCGAAACGGCGGCGGTCCCAGACGATGGGGTCGAAGGGCGTGAGCAGGCGCACCTCCTCGTCCGTTTGCCAGCGGCGGGAAGCCGGCCGGTCCGCAGCGGGCCAGTACCAGTCGATGCCTTCGACACGCGCGTGCCCCAGGCGCTGCTTGGCGCTCTTCAGCGCCGCTGCGCGCAGCCGCTCCCATTGCGGAGCGCCGCCGCGCAGGCGGCTTACGAGCTGGCCCAAGGTCACGGCCGGCAGCGGCGCATACTTGTGCACGATCAAGTCCACCAACGCGTCCATGCGCGCGCTCGCCATGGCGTCGTCCGCCGGCGCCGCCGCATCTGCCTGCGGCACAGGATCGCGAGCCGCATACACCCGGGTTCCGCCGTCGCGGCGCGCCACCCGCAGCAGGCCGCGATAATGCATCACGTCGAGCAGCTCGGTGCTGGCGTTCGACGAGCCGCCGAACCAATTGGTCACCTTGCCGTGCGCGAAGTGCGCATCCACCTCGCGCGGATGCACGGCGCCGCGGGCGCGGATGAAGGCCAGCACGGCCGCCGCCTGGGCGGCACGCGCCGGACTCCACGCCGTACGCGCCGTGCGCGGATGCATCAGCTGATGGTTCGCGCGCGGCAGATATCCATAGTTCACGAAAAAGTCTTCCTCCAGCGGCAGCCGCGGATAACAGCGTTCGAGATCGCCGGCGCGATAGTTCGCCACGCGGTGGCGCAAAGTCAGATCCTGCGCGCGCGCCGGAGCGCGGATCGGGTCGGCTTGCACGAATCCCAGCTTGGCGATGGCGCGTCCCAGAGTGGTCGGCTTGAACAACGAGCGCGCGACGGCATAGCGGCGCAGATGATCCAAGGTGATGGGCATGCCGCAATGATATTCCAATCTATTTGGGTGGATTTCCTTGTACATTGTCGGCGATGCTGGAAACCATCGAAGTAGAAACCGGCGCAACGCCCAACGCCGCCGTGATATGGCTGCATGGTCTCGGCGCCGACGGCCATGATTTCGAGCCCATCGTGCCGGAGATCGTGCACCGGGGCGAACGTGCCTGGCGCTTCGTCTTTCCCAACGCACCGGTGCGCCCGGTCACCATCAACGGCGGCATGCCGATGCGCGCCTGGTATGACCTCAAGGGTTTGGACCGCAAGGCCGCCGAAGATGTCGCGGGATTTCGCGACGCCGAACGGCACGTGCGCCAATTGATCGCCCGCGAAGCCGAGCGCGGCATCCCGGCCCGCCGGGTCGTGCTTGCCGGCTTTTCGCAGGGAGCCGCCGTGTCGCTGTATACCGCCACGAGATTTGCCGAAGGGCTGGCCGGAGTGATGGCCCTCTCCGGCTATTTGCCGGGCACCGATGGCTTCAGCGCCGCGCGCGCGCCGGCGAACGATGCGACGCCGATATTCATGGCTCACGGTCAGGCAGATGCCGTCCTGCCCATGAGTCTCGGTCTCCACTCGCGCGATTTTCTGAAGGCCCAGGGCTACGCGGTCGAGTGGCACGACTATCCCATGGCGCACGCTGTTTGCGCCGAAGAAGTCGCCGACATCCGCAAGTTCTTGTTCCGCGTTTTGCCATAACGCAGCCACGCCGCACCCGGGGCCAGCGCCGCACCAGGTGACACGCCGGCTTACCGGGACTAAGCTCACCCGACCACCTGGGTTTTCGAGTGAGCGCACCGTGGCAACATCAGTCTCATCGGATAATCGCGCGAAGCTAGCTGCTGCGGCGCAACGACTGGGTGCAGAAGCGCAGAAGGCAGCAGCGCGGGTCGACGCTCTCAGGCAAACCGTGCGCGCGGCCAAGAACGTGCTCAAGCGCGCACGGAAATTGGCGAAGGCCGGCAAGAAGGCAGCCAAACAGGCGAGGAAGAAGGCCAAGGCGGCGCAGGCTGCTGTGCGAATCAGGACAGCGAAACCTGCGGCGTCGCGCAAGTCGGCAGGCGCCGCGAAGCCCGCCACGAAGGCAGCCAAACCCAAGTCCTCCAAGGCGGCCAAACCCCAGGCGGCCAAGCCTAAAGCCGCCAAACCTAAAGCCGCCAAACCCCAGGCACTTCGCCCCGAGGCAGTGCCGGTCAAGGCCGCGCGACCCAAGCCACCGCAGCAGGCGAAGCGGCGCGCGCCGCCGAAGACCGTGGAGGCACCGCGGCCCACCCCGACACCGGAGACCCCGGCACCGCAAAGCGAAGGCGCACCGCTCTCGCCTTGAGGTCAGTGTTGCGGGATGAACCCGAGCACGCTGGGAAACAGCATCTCGATCAGCAGGGCCAGAAACAACGACACCAAGACGCCGATGAGCTGCCCCAGCAGCCACACCCCAAACGCCTTGCGCAGGGCGAGGCCCTGAATTTCGCTGAACCCCATGACTTGCAGCACGATGCTCCAAATCAACAGCAGTCCAAACGCCGCAACCTGCAGATACGTCAGCAACACGCCGAAGCCTCCGGTATCGGGGCGCGAGGTGTGGGCGAACAGCGGCTGGCCGGTGATCAGGGCGATCAGTACCCAGAGGACCAGCCACGCCACCAAGGGAAGACTGCCGTAGGCGAGGACATGAACGACTTGAGGGACAGTCGACTGCCCGCCGGCGCGCTTCCCTAAGCGCCGGTAGATGACGGCCATCAGGAACAGGCTGGCGATGCCGGCAATCGCTCCGTAGGCAAAGGAAATTCCGAGGATTTCGTCCGCGCTGCGATGGGCGCCGCCGCCTTCGTTGCGGTATAGCGTGAGGAAATTGCCGATGCCTTGAGCCGCCGCCAGCGCGCAATCAAGCATGCCGACGGGGCGCGCAGCCATTTCGCGGAACACGCGGCGGGGTCTCAGCCACACATCTTTCAGCGGGCGAATGGGTTCGGTGAGCGACACCAACGCAGCCTACGCAATCCATGTGACCGACTCCAGCATCACGCACAGATGACAGCAGACTTTTTCGGGGCTACTCTCACAACGAGTTCGTACGATCTCCCAGGAGAAGAGTGATCATGGCAAAGAAGAGCAAGTCGAAGAAACGTCCAGTGGCAAAGGCCAAGCGCCGCGCCGCCAAGAAAAGCGTCGCGAAAAAGAAAGTCAAGGTGAAGGCCAAGGTCAAGAAGGCCGGCAAGGTTGCGAAGAAGGCCGTCAAAGCTGCACCGAGGAAGGCGAAGCCCAAGGCAAAGGCCCCGGCCAAGAAGAGTGCACCCAAGCGGTCTGCCGCGCCGATCGTTCCGGCGCCGATGGCAGCACCGCCTGCGATGCCGGCTGCAGAAACGCCGACATCGACGACTCCCAGCACCGAACCAATGGCGTTCTGAAGGATTCGCCGCAGGGATTAGGCGCGTATCAGGCCCTTGAGGGGGCGCGCGCCGCTGCTGTCGGGGAATATTCGGGTGGAAAGGGTCCGGGCGTCGACGTGCATATGCTCGTCGAGCACGGCTTTGAACACGCTACGCAAATCGAGTGTCGGCCGCAGATCGCGGCCGTCGAGTAAATCCTTGCGCGCGAGGCCCGGCCAGTCGGCGATCACACGTCCGCCGCGCACGGCCCCGCCGGCCAGAAAGGCGCAGCCGCCGGTACCATGATCGGTACCGCGCGTGCCGTTCATCGCGGCGGTACGCCCGAACTCGGTCACGACCAGGAGAGCGGTCTGCGGCCACAAGGGTCCCAAGTCCTCCGCCAAGCCGCGCAAGGCCCGGTCGAGCCCCGCCAGACGCTGCGCCAGCGCGCCCTTGGCGCCGCCCTGATTGGCATGGGTATCCCAGCCGCCGGCCTCGATCACGGCCACCCCCGGACCGCCGTCGCTGCGCATCAACGCCCCCGCCATGCGCGCCGCGCCGCCCACCTTATCCCCGGCGCCGCCCGGCGTGGCGTCGCCTCCCAGCTTCTCGGTCTGCACTGCCTCACTCAGCCGCGCCGACAGCCAATCGTCCTTGGAATAAAGGTCAGCCAGGCGCGCCAGGAGGTCCTCGTCGACTTCCGCGGCCGCCTGCGGTGATTTGGATATCACCGGCACCTCGCCGCGCAAAATCAGCGGCACGTTCTGGCTGATGGCCACGGCGCGCCGGTCCGTCAAAGCGGCCAGCGCGCGGTTGAGCCAGCCGTCGGCCGAGCCCAAGGGCGCCGCCAGTCCGTTCTCGAGCACGCTCTGTCCATCGAAATGCGAGCGATCGCGGTAGGGCGAGGCGAGGGCGTGAAAGACCACCAACTCACCGGCGAGGTAACGCTCGTGCAGAAAGGCGAAGGACGGATGCAGGGCAAAAGTGCCGTCGAGCGCCAGGCCGCCATCGCCAAGGCCCGGTGCCGCGATCGCCAGCTCACGATGCAGCTCCGCATAGTGAGGATCGGCGCAGGGCGGTACCGCGGCGAGACCATCCAAGGCGCCGCGCAAGATCACGACCACGAGGCGCGCAGGGCCGCCGCCATGGGCGATGAGGAGCCGGGGCAGGGCTGCGCTTACCGCCAATGCGCCCGCGCCCAGGAGAAAGCGGCGCCGATCTTCACTCGAGCGGACAGTGCGCATGGCTATCTCCGTTGAAATTCGGGGCTCATCAGCAGCAATGCCAAGGCTTGGGTGGCCGAGGCGGCGCGGCGCAGAGCCGTCAAGGTCTCGGGCCGTGCATAGGCGCCAAGACTCGATGCCGCCAGCTCCACGGGGTCCAGGCCTTGCTCGTAGCGGGCGGCCACCCGCGACGCCCACAGCACGCGATGCATGAGCGCGTCCGATCCATCCCAGCTCCTCGAAGTGTCCGGCCAGCCGGCGGGCGACCCCGGGGTGTACTGGCGCTGCCCCAGCAGATCGAAACTGCGTACGACTTCTTCGGGCTGGCGCGGCGAAATATTCAACGATCGCAGCGTCGAGAACACGAAGTCTTCCGGGGTCTTGAACTTGCGCGCATCGGCATCCCAGGCCTCGGGCGACTGGATCAGCGCCGCATAGGTATGCGGCAGGTCGCCGCCGGTCTTGAGAAAGGCCTTGGCGACGCGCTCGACGGCAGCCGGCGGGGGATCATCGGCGATGAAATGCCGCACCAGTTTGGTGGCGATGAAATGCGCGGTGGCCGGGCGTTGCGCCAGATCCTCGAGCACTGCCTCGCCCTGGCGCTGCCCGGATTCGCGGTAGGTCCTGCCGAGAAAGGTCTTGGCGCCCGGTTCATGGAGGTTCTCGCGAAAATAAAAGCGGCCGGGGGTCCCTCCGGCAAGCCTTCCGAAGCCGCCGCCGATGGACCATCCGGTGATGATCTGGGCAAAGGTGGTGACGTCTTTTTGGGTATAGCCGCCGTTCACGCCCAGGGTGTGCAGTTCGAGGATTTCGCGCGCCAGATTTTCATTGATGCCGAACTCTCGCCTGGGGCTGCCATCCGGCCGCCGCGCTGCGCGCCGCGCGGCGACCTCGGCCAGATCGGAATCCTTGCCGACCGAATATTGATTGTCGAGAAAGGCGATCATGGCGGGATGGCGCTCCACCGCGATCAACAGATCGACGAAACGCCCGTCGACATTTGGCCGGATGGCCTCATTCTCCAGGGTGCCGGCGAGGCCGGTGACGGCGCCCTTGTCGGCCGACACCGCGAAGTGATTGCTCCAAAAGTGGACGAGGCGCTCGGCAAAGGGCCGTGCGGTGAGGGCGGCGCTTTGGGCGCGTGCCAGGACCTGGGCGCGGTAATGGGGCAGGTAAGCATCGCGCACCGGGTTGTTGGCCGGCGTGCCGGCCGGCCGGGCGGCGGCGGATTCGGAGGCCGCGTCCCGCTTCATGGCGAATCGCTCCTCGCGCGCCGCCAGCACCTCGCGGAAGATTTGCTCCGAGGGCGCCAGCGGCGTACTGCCGGCGAGTTGCACCGCTCCTTTGATTTGCCACAGCAGCCAGGCGCGCGGGTCGCCCGCTGCGGCGCCGAGATCCCCCGGCCGGGCACCGAGGCCAAAGCGCAGCACGGCTATTTCGGCTTGCATCTGCTGAAGAACGGTGCAGTTCGCGAGGGGTTGACCCTCAGAGTGCCGATCAACTCACCGGCGGGGGCTGTCCGGCGAGGCGGGGCAGGTTGCCGTCGATACAAGCCCAGGTGGGCGCTTGGGAGGTCCATATGGTGGCGGCCGGCCGGGCAACCTCGGGATCGTCGAGAGTGCCGGCGCGCACGAAAATGAGGTGCGGTCTGACTTCGGCCGCGCTGAAAACTTGAGTGCCGCAGGTGGGGCAGAAGCGCCGATGCATGGCATTGCCGCTGTCGGCGACGCTGGCGAAGTCGCGCAGCTCACCCTCGACGCGGAGCGCCGCGCTCAGAAAGCAGACATTGACCGTGCCGTTGCCCGATCCCAGATACTGGCATAGCCGGCACCAGCACACCCGCGTGATCATCGGCGGAGCGCTAACCACATAGCGAACGGCGCGGCACAGGCAGCCGCCGGTAATGTTCATATCATTTCCCCTCAGGACACCGGCCAAAGAAAGTGCACGGCAAGCGCCGCGGCGATGATCGCGATGACGACATTCAAGACCACGCCGATCTGGGTCCAATATCCCGGGGGGACGACCGTGGGGTCTAAATCCTTGACCACTCGGCGGAATTGTCTTGCGGATATCAGAGCAACCGCTGCGCCCAGCAGCAGCAGGCCGACGCCCAACCCCAGCGAAAAGCTGCGCTGCGATCCCGTCAGGGGCTGATGGGCAATCATCTGCAGAAACAGCCCGAAGCGCTCGACGACGAAGCCGAAGCCCATCAACGCGATCGCACTGCGTTGCCAGGCGAGCAGGGTGCGTTCGGCGGCGAACAGCACCCGTGGGTCTGCGGTGTAGGACATTGGCAACATCTCCATCCAGTGGTGCCGCGAACTATTCTCGGTCAGCCGAATCTTACATGGGGATACGCCGGCTGCCGATCGTCACCGCCGGGGCCGTGCGCGAGAATTCATGCGAATTTAACAGGAACTCGAACATGGCATACGGTCCAAACAAAATGCTGTTAAACGGCGCTGTGATGACCAGACCTGCGACGCCGTTGCACAGCGTGGTACGCGCTCCCGATGAGGACGACGAATTGCAGTCGTTGCGCTCCGCCAACGCGCGCCTGAGGCGCGAGCTCGCCGCTCTCAAGGAGCGCGAAGCACAGGCGCAAAGACTCGCCGATCGTGACGGACTCACGGGTTTGTACAATCGCCGGCGCATGTTGGAGCTGTTGGATTCGGCCATCACCGAAGCCGCCCTGCAATGGCAGTGCGTCGGCCTGCTGTTCATCGATCTGAACGGCTTCAAGGCCATCAATGACGAATACGGTCACGCGGCCGGCGACAAGATTCTGACCACCGTGGCAACCCGCATCGCCGCGCGGGTACGCACCGGCGATTTCGTTTGTCGCTACGGCGGCGACGAGTTCGTGGTGGTGCTGCCCATGGTGCCGGACGCCGGCGCCGTGACGCGGGTGGCCGACACCATTCGCGAGCGGGTGGCGCTGCCTTATTGGATCGACGGCAGCGAGCAGCACTTGACCGCGGCGATCGGCGAGTCGATGTATCCCAACGACGGTGAGAGCGCGGATGTACTGCTGCAGCGGGCGGACCAAGCGATGTACCGCTTGAAAGCGCGGCTGGCGAGCCCGCTGATGAGCTTGGGCAGTCTGCCCCAGCCGCGGCTCTCCCGGCGCCGCTACGACAAGTCCAATCGCCGCCTGGACGAAGATTTCCCTGGTGGAGATCTATAAGCGACGGCGTTATTCTTCGCGATCAGCCTTCCCGTCAACGGCGGGGAGCGATGAACGTTTGGTTACCCATTAAATACTTATAACGTGGTCGCCATCATGAATCGACGTCTGTGGTCGCAAGCGGGTTGGATACTGGCTCCGGTGCTGTCGATGACGCTGGCAGGCTGCGTCGTGGTGCCCGATCAACGGCACTATGCCGGCGGGGTCGTCATGGTTGCGCCGCCTGTCGCACGGGTCGAGGTCGTCGGTGAACCGCCGACGCCGGGTTTTGTGTGGCTCGGGGGCTATTGGAGCTGGGTCGGCGACCGGTATGAATGGGCGCCGGGCCACTGGGAAGCGCGTCATCCCGGACGCCACTGGGTCACGCATCGATGGGTACGCCAGGGCGACGGTTGGCGGATGAAGCCCGGCCACTGGCAGCGCGACTAGCGGCAGGCCGCCCGCTCAGATCAGAAATAAGCGTCCACGGCGTTCTTGACGATGAGTGCGATGACGATGGCGATGAATGCCAGGCGGACGAACTTGCTGCCGTGCCTGATGGCGGTATGCGCGCCCAGCACACTGCCGACGGCGTTGCAGGCGCCGAGCGAGAGCCCCAATCCCCAGTGAACCTGGCCGTGCAGGCCGAACAACAGCAAGGCTCCCGCGTTGGTCGCCGCATTGATGGTGCGGGCACCCGCCGACGCATGCAGGAAATCAAAGCCATAGACGCGGATGAAGAGCAACATCAGAAAGCTGCCGGTGCCGGGCCCAAAGAATCCGTCATACAGGCCGATGCCGACGATGGCGGCCAGCGCGAAATGACCACGGCGGCGCGAAAACACGATGGGTGCATGACGCGCGCCCAAATCCTTGTTCCACAGGACGTAGGTGAGCACCGCCGCCAGCATCACGGGCACCAGCGGCCTGAACAACGCCGGCGATACGGCGCTCACGAGACTGGCACCGGCGAACGATGCGACAAGCGCGACCGCGGCGGCCGGCAGCAGCGTGCGCCAGGGAAGGCGCACCACCCGCAGGTAGCGCAGCACGGCTACGCTGGTGCCGCAGATGCTGCCCATCTTGTTGGTCCCGAGGAGAGCCGGCGGCGGGCTCGAGGGATAGGCCGCGAACAGCGCCGGAACCTGAATCAAGCCGCCGCCGCCGACGATGGCGTCGATGAATCCGGCGCAGAATGCGGCGCACAGCACGAAGCCCAAGCTGGCAAGACTGCCGCCTAACGCGATCGTGGCCAGGGAGCGCCCCCTTGCAGGTCGCGCAAACGCGCAGCGCCGCCCGCATCGAACCAATGCTCGATGAGACGGTATGAAATGGATTGCCGCGGCGGCAGCAGCATGCCGTTGCCGGCAATCTCGGCGCGCGTGAACCAGCGTGCATCCTCGAGTTCCTGATCGCGCAGGTGCACCTCGGTGGTTACGGCATGCGCAGTGAACCCAAGCATCAATGACGCCGGAAAGGGCCAGGGCTGCGAGGAGTGATATTCGATCCGGTCGACGCCGATGCCGGTCTCCTCGAACACTTCGCGCGCCACCGCATCCTCCAGGGATTCGCCCGGCTCGACGAAGCCGGCGATGGTGGAATAGCGTCCGAGCGGCCAGCTCGCCTGACGTCCCAGCAGCGCCCGTTCGCCGTCGCTGACCAACACGATGATGGCCGGATCGATTCGCGGAAACTGTTCGTGGCGGCAGCTCGGATTGCTGCACACGAGCACATGGCCGCTCCTGGCGGACAATGTCTTGGCGCCGCAGATGCCGCAGAATCGATGCCGCGTCCTCCAGGAGACGATGGCACGCGCGTAGCCCAACAGGCCGGCCTCGTCGATGGGCAGCACCGCCGCCACGACGCGTAAATCCTCGAAGCGGGTTCCGTCCGGCAGGGGCGGCGGCTCGCTCGAGTCGATTTCGTAGGCGAAAAAATTGATGTCGCCGAACCGGCCGAGGAGGATGAGCTCGGCATCGTTGCGCCGCTCATCCGGAATCCGCGACAGTTCGAGGTACGCCGCCCGCGGCGTCCCGCCCTCGGCGATGAGATTGCGCGAATTCCACACCGGTATCGCGCGGCTGCGAGCATCGGCGAGTGCCGCGGCGAACCATGCGGGATCCTGCCGCAAATGAGCGGCGCGGTCCAAATAGGGACCCGCAAAAATATTCCTTTGCTGCATCCGCGGATTCTAACAGGGCGCCGCGGCCATCGGACCGCAGGCGCCGCAGGACACCTTGTGCTTGGCCAACAGGTCGCGCAGCCTGACTCCGCCGCATACGCCGCAGCGGGAAATGCCGACCTCATCGTGGCGAGCCAGCGCGAGCAAGAGGAACCACGCATGCTCGAAAGAAATGCCGGCGGGCGCGTGCAGCTCCAGGTACGCCTCGTAGGCCTGGCAGAGCAGGGTGCCGGATTCCAGGGAGCCGATGCGGTAGCGCGACTCGAGTCCCGCAGCCGTGCCGCACAGCAGTCCGTACATGACATACAGACTGGCCAATTGCGCGGATTGAAAATACAGCTCGCTGTTCCTGAAGAAGAAGGCCGCCTGGCGCGGCGACTTGCCGCGATGCCTGAACACCCGCCGCGCGTCGTGATTCATCACGTAGCTGCGGTACAGCTTGCGAATCCGATCGTCACTGAGGCCGGTCCATTGGCGGATGGTGAACGTGCGCGCTTCGTGTCGAATCAACCGCAGCGCAAGATCCAGGCGCTGACGGTCCCTCGTATAACGGTCATCGGACACTCTCATGGTCGGCTCCCCTTCAGGTGATTCGCGTGATTTGGGCCTCAAAAACAATTTGACAGAAATTAATCACAAAGTTAGCGTGCTTGCCAAGTGATTGCGGCCGGCATTTACCGCGGTATTTACGGAAAAATGCACTCAAGATCGCTCAAACCCCGGATTAATATGGAAATTGTCGGGAGTCAGCCATGCAGGAAGCAGTTGTCGGCGGATGGGCCCAGGAGTCGCAATTGTCGGCCGAGGATCTCGGATCGCTGCGCGACCTGAATCATCGGTTCTTGGATCTGGCGGCGGAGGGAAGCGGCGACTGGTCCGCCGCCGCCGGGCCCGGTCTGCCGGCGGGTCTGGCCGGCCGCGTGGCGCTCCTGTCCGCCGCGCAGCGCGAGGCTGCGGGCGGCTGCCCTTATGCGTTGTTCGACTTGCGCTTCGAGGACGACGGGCATTGGCGCCGCCGCCTGCAGGATTCGCGCGCATGGCGAGTCGCCGACGAATCCATGGCCGATGGCGACGCGGCAAGCTTCGTGCGCCTCGCGCTGTTCTACGCCTGGCACGTGGCCTCGGGCGCCGGACTCAAGGCGCAGCTCTTGCTGGGCATGAACGGCGGCGCCGCCGCGGCGTTCCGCCGCATCACCGTCAATCAACTGCCCGCGCTGGCGGTCACGGAGGCCGCCCATCTGACGGCAAGATGGAGGGATTGCACCGCCTTTTGGAATGCCCTCACGGCAGCGGCGGCGCGCACCGACCCGGCCGCCCTGCGGCGGGTGCAGCTCCATGGATTACAGCTCGCCGCCGCGGCGCGGCTGCCCCAGCCCTAGAACAAGGCCGTCCGGAAATGATTGGCGTTGCAGCCGGGGCCTCGCGAGGTTTAGTCTACGCGGCTCCTATGAAAGCCCTAGTCCTGCGACAGCTCACCAAGACCTACAAGAACGGCATCAAAGCGCTCAAGGCCATCGACCTCGAAGTCGATGAGGGCGATTTTTTCGCGCTGCTCGGGCCCAACGGCGCCGGCAAGACCACCGCCATCGGCATCGTCACCTCGCTGGTCAACAAGACCAGCGGAGTGGTCGAGGTATTCGGCCACGACATCGACCGGGAGCTCGAAACGGCGAAGTCCTGCATCGGCTTGGTGCCGCAGGAAATCAATTTCAACATGTTCGAGACCTGCTTCACCATCGTGGTCAATCAAGCGGGCTTCTACGGCATACCACGGCCGCTCGCCAAACAGCGCGCGGAAAAATATCTGAAGCAATTGCAGTTGTGGGAGCGGCGCAATTCCATCGCACGCGCGCTGTCGGGCGGCATGAAGCGGCGCCTGATGATCGCGCGCGCCTTGATGCACGAGCCGAAGCTCTTGATCCTGGATGAGCCCACCGCCGGGGTGGACATCGAAATACGCCGTTCCATGTGGGAATTCCTGCGCAACATCAACGACGCCGGCACGACCATCATTCTGACCACGCACTATCTGGAAGAGGCGGAGAATCTGTGCCGCAATGTCGCGATCATCGAAGGGGGCAACATCATCGAGCGCGACAGCATGGCGAACGTGCTGCGCAAGCTGCAGACCGAGGTTTTCGTGTTCAATTTGCGCGACGCGCGCAGCGCGCCGCCGCAGCTGTCGGGGTTTACCGCCGTGCTCTCCGACGAGCACACCCTGGAAATCGAAATGTCGAAGACCCAGAGTCTCAATGACATATTCGCGCAGCTGTCGGCGCAGGGAATCTCGGTCAACAGCATGCGCAACAAGGTCAACCGCCTCGAAGAACTATTCATCCGGCTGGTCGACGGCAGCGCCAAGACCGCCGCCGCTCTGGTCTCCTGATCATGGCCAGTTCGCGCGCCGCCACGGAATGGGTCGGATTCAAGACCATCATCATCCGCGAGTTCAGCCGCATCGTGCGGATCTGGGGCCAAACCATCGTGCCGCCGGCGGTCACCGCCACACTGTACTTCATCATCTTCGGCAGCCTGATCGGCCGCCGTGTCGGGCAGATCGGCGGCTACGAGTACATGCAGTTCATCGCGCCCGGCCTCATCATGATGACGGTGATCACCAATTCCTACGGCAACGTCGTGTCGTCGTTCTTCGGCGCGAAGTTCGGCAAGCACCTCGAGGAAATGCTGGTGTCGCCGCTGCCCAATTGGCTGATCGTATCGGGCTACGTGGGCGGCGGGATCCTGCGCGGCGTGCTGGTGGGCTCCGTGGTGACCATCGTGTCGTTGTTTTTCACGCGCCTGCAGCTCACGCACATCTTCGCGGTGATCTCGGCCGCGCTGCTCACCAGCCTGGTGTTCGCGCTGGGCGGCTTGATCAACGCGCTGTTCGCCAAGAATTTCGACCAGATTTCCTGGTTCCCCACCTTCGTGCTGCAGCCGCTCACTTATCTCGGCGGCGTGTTCTATTCCACCACCATGCTGCCCGCTTGGGCACGCATCATCTCGCACGCCAACCCCATCCTTTACATGGTCAGCGCCTTCCGCTTCGGATTTCTCGGCACCTCGGACGTCGATTTGCGGCTGGCGTATGGGATCATGGTCGCCGCCGCCGCCGGCATGTTCGCCCTCGCGGTCACCTTGTTGAACCGCGGCACGGGTATCCGCGAATAGGAGAGCAAGTTCAGTATGGCAGCCGCAACAGCAACATCGGCCGCGTCACCGCGCCATTTCACGGCGCTGTGCGCCGGCGTGTTCTGCACCGTGGGCCTGTGTGCCGCGGCGGCCGATGCGCCGCAGGGCGCGGCCGAGATGCAGGGCTTCTCCGCCGCCGGCGCCGCCGCCGAGACGCAGCTCGAACAGCGCTTCGACTCCGGTTTGTCGGCCGTGGATTTGCGCGCCTGGATGGAGCAGATGTCCTCCGAGCCCAATCATGTGGGCTCTGCGCACGACAAGGCGAACGCCGAATTCGAGCTGAAGAAATTTCGCGAGTGGGGCTGGGACGCGGCCATCGAAACCTTCTCGGTGCTGTACCCCACGCCGCGCGAAGTCGCGCTGGAGCTCATTGCGCCGACGCATTTCACCGCCCGCTTGACCGAGCCGCCCATTGCCGGCGACAGCACCTCGGCGAAGACCAAGGATGAGCTGCCGGCTTACAATGTCTACGGCGCCGACGGCGATGTCACCGCGGAGTTGGTGTACGTCAACCAGGGAATGCCGGACGACTACCGGGAGCTCGAACGGCAGGGCGTCAGCGTCAAGGGCCGGATCGTGTTGACGCGCTATGGCGGCGGCTGGCGGGGACTGAAGCCGAAGCTTGCCTACGAACACGGCGCCGTCGGCTGCCTGATTTATTCGGATCCGCGCGATGACGGCTACGGCGCGGGCGACACGTATCCGAAGGGCGGCTATCGGCCGCGCGATGCCGTGCAGCGCGGCTCGGTGCAGGATTTGGTGCTGTATGCCGGCGACCCATTGACGCCCGGCGTCGGCGCCACGGCGGACGCCCGCAGACTCGCGATTCAGGATGCCAAGACGTTATTGAAGATTCCGGTGCTGCCGATTTCCTACGCGGCGGCGGAACCGCTGCTGGCCGCGCTCAAAGGCCGCGTGGCGCCGGCCGCGTGGCGCGGCGGATTGCCGCTCACCTATCATCTGGGTCCCGGCCCGGCGAAGGTACATCTCAAGGTGCTGTCGGACTGGAATCAGAAAATTTTGTACGACGTCATCGCCACGATCCGCGGCGCCGAAGAGCCGGAGCGTTGGGTGATTCGCGGCAATCATCACGACGGCTGGGTGTTCGGCGCCATGGATCCGCTTGCCGGTCAAGTGGCGCTCATGGCCGAGGCGAAGGCGATAGGCCAGTTGCTGAAGGAGGGATGGCGGCCGCGCCGTACCCTGGTGTATGCGAGCTGGGACGGCGAAGAGCCGGGCCTCCTGGGTTCCACCGAGTGGGCGGAAACACATGCGGCCGAACTCAAGGCCAAGGCGGCGCTCTACATCAATTCCGACACCAACGGCCGCGGCTATCTTGATGTGGGCGGCAGCCACGGTCTACAGCACTATGTCAGCGAAGCGGCGCGCGATGTGAAGGACCCCGAGACCGGCGCGAGCGTTCTGGCGCGCGCCCTGGCAAGAGAGCGCGTCGCCAACTATGAAGGGGCCGCCCGCGGCGGCGCGAGCGGCCACGATGGCGCGAGCGCGGATCTGCCGCTCGGCGCGCTCGGCTCGGGTTCGGACTTCACGCCGTTCTTGCAGCACCTGGGAGTGAATTCACTCAACCTCGGCTTCGAGGGCGAAATCGACTACGGCGTCTATCACTCGGCCTACGATTCCTTCGATCACTTCCGGCATTTCGTCGATCCCACATTCGAGTACGGGGTGGCACTCGCCAAGGTCGCCGGCCGACTGGTACTGCGGGCCTCGCAGGGGCAAATGCTGCCGGCGCGCGAACGCGATTTCGCCGCTTCGATCGCGCTGTACGACGAGGAATTGCGCAAGCTCGTCGACGGCATGCGAGTGAAGACGCGCGAATTGGCCAAGTTGTTGGAGGAGGATTCCTACAAATTAACCGCGGATCCCGGCAAACCGCGCGCGCCGCCGCCGGCGGCCGCGGAGGTTCCGTACCTCAATTTTGCGGAACTCGACAATGCCGTCGCCAAGCTCGAGCGCAGCGCCAGGGCCTTCGACGCTGAATATGCGCGCCTGCAAGCGGCCGACGACGCCGGCGCCGATGCCGCCCGCGAGCGGATCAACGCCGCGCTGACGGCGCTCGAGCAAGCATTGACGGATCCCCGCGGGCTGCCGGGCCGCGAATGGTACCAGCACATGATTTATGCGCCGGGCCTCTATACCGGATACGGCGTGAAGACGCTGCCGGGCATTCGCGAGGCCATCGAAGAGCGCCGCTGGGATGAAGCAGATCGGTACATGGGGGTGGTCTCGCATGCGATCAACGCTTACAGTGCGCGTTTGGATCGCGCCATTTCAGCTCCCTAGCCGCCGTGCGAGGTTCCTTATGGACGCCCTTCGTGTATCGTGCCTAGGTTAAAGTCCGGACAAATTTAAGGAGACGAACGATGACCGATGAAAAGCAGCAGAAGTTCACCGCCAAAGTACGCCGCGGTCTGGTGTGGGTGCACTCGGTCGCAAGCGCCGAACTCGCCAAGAAAAAGGCGGAGGCGACCGGCGTCAGGATCGAGGGGTTTACCGCCAGCGAACTCGCCGATGTCGAGTCTGCATTGACGTGGATCGGCCAGAACAAAGAATCGAAGAGCGACGAGCCGGCAGCTTAAGGCCGGCCGGACGACCGCGGTGATGCCGCCGGCCAGGCGGCGCTCGGCCGAGGATTTGCGGCGGCGCACTGAACGGGCCGTCGTGGAATGTCTGCGATGTACGACAGGCCGGGGGCCGACCGGCAGAGAAAAGACTGCGATACACTACCAATAACATGGCCCGAAAACGCTCCCTGGTCGTCGACGACTCCAAGTCGGCGCGCGTCATCTTGAGCCGCATGCTCGAGAAGTACGACATCGAAGTCGATATGGCGGAATCCGCCGAGCAGGCCATTGAATATCTGAAGACCAACCGGCCGGATGCGATATTCATGGACCATCTGATGCCCGGCATGGATGGTTTGCAGGCGGTGCAGGCGATCAAGGGCAATCCGCAGACGGCCATGATCCCCATCATGATGTACACCTCGCAGGAGGGCGAGCTGTACGTGGGACAGGCACGCGCGCTCGGCGCCATGGGCGTGCTGCCGAAGCAGGTGCGGCCGGTCGATGTGTCGAAAGTATTGTACGAATTACATTTGCTGCCGGATCGGCGCGACATGACGGAACCTGCGCTCGCGCCGGTGGAACTCGAGGGAGCGACGCCGATCGTGAGACCCCACGCGCCGGCCGCGGGCGCGGGAGCAGGCGTCGATTGGGGACGCAGAGTCGAGGCCGCGCTCAAAGAGCAGACCGTCGACGTGCGCCGCTTCATCGTCGCCACCCTGGACAGCTTCGCCTCGCGCATCGTGAGCGACGTGCGCGACTCCATCCCTGCTCCCACAGTGGAGTTTGCGCCGCCGCCGACCCGCGCGGCGCGGCCGACAGGGCCGTGGGTTGCGGCGATCGCAGCGGCCACCCTCGCCGCGGCCGTGTGCGGCTCGGGCTGGCTGAGCACGCGGGACGATCTGGCCAAATCACGCTCGGAAGTCGCCGCATTGACGTCGGCGAATGCGGAATTGCAGCATGCCCGCGCCGAACTGTCGGGGACGGTGAAGGATCTCACATCGGCACTCGCGGCGGCATCCGCCGGCACGGCGGGCCTATCCACCGGGCCCGCCGGCGCCGGTACCGCGCCGTTCGCACCGCGGGTGGAACTGGTTCCCTATGGAGAAATTCCTTTCGATCGCGGACGTCTCGACGTGCTGCGTGAATTGTTGGCGAAACTCGAGACCCAGGGCTTCCGTGGAGTGGTGAAGATCACGAGTCTGGCGGGGCTGTTCTGTCTCAACGGCAATGCGACGGATGGCTTCACCCCGGCCGGCGCGACATTATTGGCCAGCAAGTGCGATTTGATCGGCAATCCGTTCGAGGATTCCTTGTCGGGACAGCAGCGGCAATCGCTGGCCTTCGCCAATTTGATCGCCGGGATGCGCCAGCGCACGGCGGGTGCGATCACCGTCGCGATCGAAAACGCCGGCAGCGGCCACCCGAGCACGCCCTATCCCCCGCGCGCCGAGGCACTCACGGCGGGCGAGTGGAATCGCGCGGCCGCCGCCAATAATCGCGTCGAGTTCGCGGCGGAAAGCAGTCCCGGCCAGTGATCAAAAGGCGATTCTGACGAAGAATTCCGGACCCTTGGAACTGAGATCGAAGAATCCCCCGCTGGTCGCCTGCCGCGAGGCGATGTCCGCTTTGGCCCCGGTGTAGCCCAGTGCAAAGGCCACGTTGGGGCGGAACCGGTACAGCGCCGCCAGTTCGTAAAAGCTCACCGTCCCGTCGATGTGATCGACCGCCAATTTGAAGTATTGCAGCCGGGCGTCGAAATAGAACCGCTTGCTCACCACGTAGGTGGAGTCCAATCCGAAGGTCGGGAACGGGCCGGCTTGATCCTCCAACTGGTTGACGTGCCGGGTTTCGGTGGCCACGCGCGCGCGCGCCGAGAGGTCCGTGTCATTGATGCCGAAGGTCGCGGCGAGCTCGAACCGTTCGCGATGAATGAACGAGTATTCGTAGCTGATGCCGAGCGACCGCAGGCTCATGGTGGTCTGCGCCGGATCGCCGGTCTGCAGCACCACGTCGCGGAACACGATGGGAGTCGTGATCGTGGTCTGTCCGGTGCGGTCCAAGGTGAAGTAATCGAAGCGCAGCCTATGCCGCTCGCCGACCCGCACCATGGCTTGAAATTTGGGCTCGAAGTCGGAACTGTCGAGGCCGAGGTCGTTCTCCGCGCTGACCGACGTGCCCGGCAATCCGGCGCTGCTGTCCAAGCGCAGGTCGGTGGTGTTCGACACCCGCATCACGCCGAGCGACAGGCGAACGCGCTCATTGGTGGGGCTGAGATAGTCGTCGGCGTATGCGGGATTCGCGGCGAGCATCAGACTCGCCACGGGCGCGAGGGTCAGCAGTGTCATGCCGTTCTTGATCATGTCGGTCTCCTCAAAATCAATTGGTCCGTCGCGGCCCGCCTCGCAGCGGCGGGCAATGACGAACTGATGCGCTCCAGGACGTGGGCCGCGGCCGCACGCCAGCCGGTGAGCTTGCCGCCGTAGATGCCGAGCACCCGCGGCTTGAGCTCGCGGTCGGTGCTGAATATGGTCTCGCGCGACCGGTCGAACGCCGCCTGGCTCGCGGCCGGCAGTACGCGCAGGCCGGCAAAGCGCTGCGTGATGTGTTCGCGGCCGAGGTGCCTGAAGGCGGGGAAGTAGTGGCGCGCCACGGCCAGCAGATAATCCTCTTCCGCGGGCAAGGGCTGCACCTTGTCGGGCGTGCCGTGATAGGGTGTTTCAGTGGTGCCGATCAGCGTCGCGCCGTGCCACGGCATGACGAAGACGGCGCGCCCGTCCGTGGGGCTCTCGACATAGTAGATTCCGGCGGTCACGGCAAAGGGCAGGACAATGTGCGCACCCTGCACCAGATCCACGGCCGGAATTGCCAAGGCCGGCTGGACGGCGCCGGCAACCTGCGGAGCCCAGGGGCCTGCGGCATTCACCAGCACCCGGGCTGCGCATTCGCGCGCGGATCCCTGCTCATCGTAGGTCACCGTGACGGCATCGCCGTCCAGCACCGCGCCAATGAACCTCGCCGGCATCGCGAGTTCCGCGCCCAGCGTCAACGCCGACTGCACCACCGCGCGGGTGAGCAGGGCATCATCGGTCTGCGCATCGTAGTAACGGATGACGGCATCCAAGCCCCGGGTCTCGAGACCGTCCAGCGTCGACCATTCGCGCCGGCGTACGCTGCCGAAGCGGGTGCTCGCGTCGAAGCCGCCGAGCAGCGCATACATCGACAGGCCCAGTTTGAGCTGCCAGGGCCGGCGCCGCGTGTCGCGGTACACCGGCAGGAAAAACGGCTTGAGCTCGACCAATTCCTTGGCGATTCTCAAGTGGATGGCGCGCTCGCGCAGGCTCTCGCGAACCAGCGCAAATTGGCCGGACTCGAGGTAGCGCAATCCGCCGTGGATCAATTTGCTGGATCGGCTGGAGGTGCCGCTGGCCAATCCTGACCGCTCGATGAGCAGGGCGCTGTGACCGGCGGCCGCGGCCGCCTGCAATACTCCGGCGCCATGGATGCCGCCGCCGACGATGACCACATCGTATTGTTTCATTGCCTTGAGCGTCTGGAAATTGCGCTAGGATGCGGGAATAAAACCGAACTCACCACTTTTGCCACTGTCGCCATTCGCGCACAGCGCCGAGGCACTATGGCTTGTCTTCGCGCTTTTCCTCGAATCGCAGCACGGGCGCGCCGGAGGTGACTTCGATTTCGCCGTCGACGATCGCGCCCTTGGCAATGGCAATCGTTCGAGCGCTGACCCTGCCGCGGATCACAGCGGTGACGCCGATCTCGAGCTTGTCCCGGACATTGAGGCCGCCGGTGATCTTGCCGGCGACGACTGCCTGTTCTGCCTGGATGAAACCATTCCAGGATCCGGTGGAGGACAGATTGAGACCGCCCTGCAGCTCGCCGTCGCCGTGCACTTCGCCGGAAACCACGAAATGTCCGGCGCCGCGGATATTGCCGACGAACACGGATTCGGCGCCGATGAATGTCGGCGTGGCCGAACTGCCTTCCAAGAATCGCCGTTTTTGTGCGCTCATGGGTCCTTATTATCCTATCCGGGGCGGCCCGTGATGTGACGAGCTTGGCGTCGCCACGACGTCGCGAATCGAAGTAGAATGAATGTTCACCGGAAACTTCTCTCGAGTATGAAAATGGTCACGAAAAAAGCGGTCTTGGGCTTAGTGTTTGCGTCGCTGCTCGCCGTCTCGGCCTGCAGCCGCCAGCAAAGCGACTGGGAAAAGACCCGGGCGGCGAACACCGCGGATGCCTACGAGGTGTTCTTGAAGAAATACCCGAGCGGAGAATTCACCGCGCAGGCTCAGGCCCGAGTCAAAGAGCTGTACGAGGAACGCGATTGGCAGAAGGCCCGCGACACCGACACCCAAGAGGCTTACCAAGCGTTCTTGAAGCAGTACCCGGAAGGCAAGTGGGCCGAGGAAGCCCGCATCCGCGTGGAGAATTTCAGCTTGGCGCAGGCACCGTCGAACGCGACGCCCGCCGCGGCAGCCAGTGCAAATGCCGGTAATCCCACAGCCGGCGCGACTCCCGCCGCCGGGGCCGCCACCGCCGGGGCCGCCACCGGGGCCGCCGCTGCGAAAGCCGCCGCGCCGCCTCCGGCAGCGCCCGCGGCGCCGGCCAATGCCATGAAGGCCGCCGCGAGGGCCGGGTCCTATGGGATTCAACTCGGCGCGTTCAAGTCGAGCGCGGATGCCGCCAACCGACGGTGGACTCACTTGGCCAAGGCATACCCCAAACTCCTCTCCGGTCTGTCGCCGACGGTGTCGCCGAAGAAAAGCGCCTCGGGAACCTTGTACCGACTGCAGGTGACGGGTCTCACCGAGCAGCACGCGCGCGCCCTTTGCAAATCCCTGAAGTCCAAGTCGCAGGGCTGCGTGCTGCTGCATCCCCCGCACCACTAGGCGCGACGGTTCGCCGGCGCACGGCGGTCCGAGCGCGAAGGTGCCCGTCAACTCGCGTCAACAGTGACAATTCTTGTCAGGTAGCGCCGCCGCGCCTTGGGTGCAACTATCTGATTTCATTACACTTATTTTGTGGCACGAGGCTTGCTTCAGTCTTTGTTGTGAGCTCAATGCCACGACGAGGACGTCACGTGCAATCGCAAATCATCGCATTGTTGGTCCCCCAGGGCAGCCAAAAGGCGACCTTGTTGGTGCGCCGTGGCGACGGCCAATTCGCGCTCGAAGGAATCGACGCCCGGGTGGCATCGGCCACGCGGGTGGCCGCGAATTGGTTTCGACAGGGATCCGCGATCGTGGATCCTGTCACCTCGGCGGTGGTCGGCTACGAAGTGACCGAGGTGTCCGCGGCATAGAGCTCGAGTTTTCCTCCCCTTTAGGTCCATCTTGGCGCCGCGATCCAGCTTCCCCCACTCGCGGCGCTTTTTTTTACCCGTGAATGCCCGCCAGTCCCAACAAAAACGCGTACTCCATGGCGATCTCGCGGTAGCGCTGAAAGCGCCCCGATTTGCCGCCGTGGCCGGCTTCCATGTCGACGTGCAAGAGCAGGGCATTGTGGTCGACTTTGAGCGCGCGCAACTTGGCGATCCACTTGGCGGGCTCGTAGTACTGGACCTGGCTATCCCACAGTCCGGTGGTGACGAGCATGGCCGGATAGTGCTGCGGCCGGACATTGTCGTAGGGCGAGTATGACAGCATGTATTCATAGTCTTCACGCAGGCGCGGATCGCCCCATTCGTCGTACTCGTTGGTGGTCAGCGGGATGCTGTCGTCGAGCATGGTGGTGACCACATCGACGAAGGGGACCTGCGCGACGATGCCGCGGTAATCGCCGGGACTCAAGTTCGCGACCACCCCCACGATGAGACCGCCGGCGCTGCCGCCCATGGCAAACACCTTGTCCCCGGCCGCGTAGCGCCCGGCCACCAGGTACCGCGTGACGTCGATGAAATCGTGGAACGAATTCATCTTGTGCAGTTTGCGTCCGGCGTCGTACCAGGCGCGCCCCATCTCCTGACCGCCGCGCACGTGGGCGATGGCGAAGACGAAGCCGCGGTCGAGCAGGCTCAAGCGCGCCGAGGAGAAAATCGGGTCGGTGGACAGCCCGTAGGCGCCGTAGGCGTACTGCAGCAGCGGCGCCGTGCCGTCGCGCATGAAATTGCCGCGGTACACCAGCGACACGGGAATCCGGGTGCCGTCGCGGGCCGGCGCAAACAAAAACTCGGTGCGGTAATTCGCCGGCTCAAAGCTGCCGATGACGGGGTCGCGCTTCAGCAGGACCTTTTCGCGCGTCCGCACATTGTAGTCATACACGGTCGTCGGCGTGGTGAGCGAGGAATAGGCGTAGCGCACCAGATCGGTGTCGAGTTGGGGATTGACCGACAGCGAGGTGGCGTAGGCCGCTTCATCGCTGGCGATGAAAAACTCCGCGCCGCCCAGCGGTGAAGCGCCGCCGCCGCCGAGGGGGATCCACGGTTTGATGCTGATTTTCGCGAGGCCGCCGCTGCGTACCGACACAGCGAGAAACTCGCTGAATACGTCGAAGTCCTCGATGAAGGTGTCCTCCCGGTGCGCGACGACGTCGCTCCACGCGGCCCGGTCCGCCTCCGCGCCGATGGGCACCTGCATCAGGCGAAAGTTGCGTGCCTGCCAATTGGTCCGAATGATGAAGGCGCCCCCCAGATGTTCCAACTGGTATTCGTGATCACGCTCGTGCGCGCGGAAGGTCTTGAAGCGAAGTTCGGGGTCGCCCGCGTCCGCGTACCGCCATTCCGACGACACCGTGCTTTCCATGTGTATGAAAATGAAGCGTTCGGATTTCGATTTGGATACGCCGGTGTAGAAGCTCAAGTCCGTCTGCTCGAACGCCAGAGTGTCGTGCCGCGGGTCCGTGCCGAGCACGTGTTTTTTGACGTAAAGACCGAGCAGAGTTGCCGGATCCTTTTCGACGTAGAGAAGGGTGCGGCTGTCGTTGGCCCAGGCTAGGTCGGCCTCGACATCGGGGATGGCCAGCCCAAGAATCTCCCCGCTCTGCAGATTCTTGCAGCGCAGGCGGTACTGCCGCCGGCCGACGGTGTCCTCGCAGAACGCGAGCCATGCGTCGTCCGGCGATACCTCGAGCGAATCGATCCGGTAATAGTCGTGACCGACGGCGAGCGCATTGGCGTCGAGCAGAATTTCTTCGGGCGCCTCGATGCTGCCCTTGCGGCGCGCAAAAATGGGGTGTTCCTTGCCGGGTTCGAAGCGTGAGTAGTACCAGTAGCCGCGCTTGGCGTAGGGCACACTGGCGTCGTCTTGTTTGAGCCGCGCCACGATTTCCTCGTACAGCGCGTTCTCGAAGGGCTTGCCGGCGGCCATGCGGCGCTCGCGATACGCATTCTCTGCGGCGAGGTAGTCCAGCACCTCGGAATTCGCCCGGTCATCGTCCCGCAGCCAATAGTAGGGATCCGCCCTGACGCCATGCGGCGAGGCCACGGAATGCGGCCGCAGCGCGGCAACGGGGGGGTCGACATCGGGTTCGCTCATGGTGTTGGGCTACTTGTCCTCGGGTTGGGCGGGAGTATAGTCAGCCCTGAGGGGGAACTATGCAGACCGTGGGCCAATTGCTGCAGATCAAGGGCACCGAAGTTTTCTCCGTCACGCCCGAGGATTCGGTGCTGCACGCCATTGAGGTGATGGCGACCCGCCATGTGGGCGCTCTGCTGGTGATGAATCATGGGTCGCTGGTGGGCATCATTTCCGAGCGCGACTATGCGCGTAAGGTGATACTGAAGAACCGCTCATCGCACGACACTCCGGTCGGCGACATCATGACGGCATCGCCGGTCAGCGTGACCCCGGAGGACACGGTGCACCACTGCATGAAGCTCATGACGGAAGGGCGGTTCCGGCATTTGCCGGTGGTGAAGGGCGGCCGTGTGGCAGGGATGCTGTCGATCGGCGACTTGGTCAAGGCCGTGATCCAGGAGCAGAGCGAGCACATCGAGCAGCTCGAGCGCTACATCGCCGGGTAGCGCCGATCTCTTTAGGACGCCGTGATTGACGGTGACCACCACCTCGGTATTATGAGGCGCATACATTGGCGCGTTTCGCGGTGCGCCCCAACACTCGATTTTCGAGTGTAGAACCGAGTTAAGTTATTGTTTTTGAAAGGCTCTGCAGCGGAACTGCCGGGCAGGCTTCAGCACGGGCGCAATATATGGCGAATCAGGGTGGCGTGGATCATTACTCGAGCGGCAGCGGCGCGGATGCGCGTCTTGCAGATTGGGGCCTGTACCGAACCGCCTACGAAAAGGATTCCTGCGGCTTCGGTTTGATCGCGAGCCTCGACGATAAGGCCAGCCATTGGGTATTGCAGACGGCCATCAGTTCGTTGAACCGCCTGACGCATCGCGGCGCAATCGCCGCCGACGGCAAGACCGGGGACGGCTGCGGTCTCTTGATCAAGCAGCCGACCGCGTTCCTCAAGGCCGTGGCCCAAGAATCCGGATTCGCGCTCGGCAGCCTGTTTGCCGCCGGCCTGGTGTTTCTCGACCGGGACGCCGCCAAGGCGGCGCATGCGCGCAACATCCTCACCGAGCAGCTGCAGCGCGAGACACTGAAAGTGGCGGGCTTCCGCAGGCTGCCGGTGAATCCCGATGCCTGCGGTTCGGAGGCACTCAAGACGCTGCCCACCATCGAGCAGGTGTTCGTCAACGCGGGCGGCGACCTCGACGAGGCCACCTTCAACCGCAAGTTGTACCTGGCGCGGCGGCGCGCCGAAAAGCAGCTGGAAGACGCCGACCCGGTTTTCTACGTGCCGTCATTGTCGGCCAGCACCATCGTCTACAAGGGCATGGTGATGCCGCAATTCCTGGAGCAGTTCTATCCCGACCTCAAGGATCCGCGGATGGAAGCCTCGGTGGTGGTATTTCACCAGCGCTTCTCCACCAATACTCTGCCGCAGTGGCGCCTCGCTCATCCCTATCGATACTTGGCGCACAACGGCGAGATCAACACCGTGCAGGGCAATCGCAGCTGGGCGGTGGCGCGCGGTCCCTTGTTCCGCTCGCCGGTGCTGCCCGATCTTGCCGATATTCTGCCGGTGGTGTCGCTGAAGGGTTCGGACTCACAGTCGCTCGACAACATGCTCGAGCTCTTGCTGATGGGCGGTCTCGATCCCATGCACGCCATGCGCATGCTGGTGCCGCCTGCATGGCAGTCGGTCGACATGATCGATCCGGACCTCAAGGCCTTCTACGAGTACTACGCCACCCACATGGAGCCGTGGGACGGCCCGGCCGGCATCGTGCTCACCGACGGCCGGTACGTGTGCTGCACCCTGGACCGCAACGGGCTGCGCCCCGCGCGCTGGGTGATCACGCAGAACCGGCACATCACCATCGCTTCCGAAGCGGGCGTGTGGGATTACAACCCGGAGGACGTGGTCAAGAAGGGCAAGCTCGGACCCGGGGAGATGCTGGCTCTCGACCTGCAGACGTCCGAACTTCTGGACACCAAGCGCGTCGACGATCTGCTGAAGAGCCGGCATCCCTACAAGGCCTGGCTGAAGAAGGGGGTGCGCTATCTGCAGACCGACCTCATCGATCCGCGGCTGGCGGCGGAGCCCTTCGATCGCGACACGCTGGCACTGTTCCAGAAGATGTACAACGTGTCGGCCGAGGAGCGCGACGACATCATCCGGGTACTGGCCGAGGATGAGAGCGAAGCGGTCGGTTCGATGGGGGATGACACGCCGATGCCGGTGCTGTCGAAGAAGGTGCGCTCGCTCTACGATTATTTCCGCCAGCAATTCGCCCAGGTCACCAATCCACCGATCGACAGCCTGCGCGAGAGCATCGTCATGTCGCTGCAGACGCAGATCGGCCCCGAGTGCAACATCTTCGTGCCGGCGCAGCAGCACGCCGAGCAGATCGTGCTCTCCTCGCCGGTGCTCTCGCAGCGCAAGTTGCGGCAGATCGTGGCGCTGGCGGACTCCGGAGTGCCGAACGCGTTCATCGACCTACAGTACGACGAGCGCGTGGATCTCAAGACCGCCTTGTCGACGATCTGCGATCAGGCGGAGGCTGAGGTACGCGGCGGCAAGATCGTGCTGCTGTTGTCCGACCGGTACTTGGTCAAGGGCAAGGTGCCCGTGCATGCGCTGCTCGCCACCGGCGCCGTGCATCACCGGCTGGTCAAAACCGGACTGCGCTGCAAGTGCAATATCCTGGTGGAGACCGGCACGGCGCGCGATGCACATCATTTCGCCTGCCTGATCGGCTACGGCGCCACCGCCGTCTATCCGTACCTCGCCTATCAGACCCTGTTCGATCTGATGCGCACGGGTGCGCTGAAAATGGAGGCGGCGAGGCGCCAGGAGCTCGGCCGCAGCTACCGCCGCGGCATCCGCAAGGGCCTGTTCAAGATCATGTCCAAGATGGGCATTTCCACCATTGCGAGCTACCGCAGCGCGCAGCTGTTCGAGATCGTCGGCCTCAGCGACGAGGTGGTCGGCCTGTGCTTCGAGGGCTCCGACAGCCGGATTGCGGGCGCGGACTTCGACGACCTCAAGGCGGACGCGGACTATCTGGCGCGGCGCGCCTGGGACCCGCGCGAGAAGGTCGAACAGGGCGGGCTGCTCAAGTACATGCACAACGGCGAATACCACATGTACAACCCGGATGTGATTGCGACGCTGCAATCGGCGGTGATGACGGGCGACCATGAGCAGTACCGCGAGTTCGCCGCCCTGGTGAACCGGCGCCCGGTCTCATGCCTGCGCGATCTGCTGAAATTGAGCAGCGCCGCCGCCGCCATTGCGATCGAGGAAGTCGAACCGATCTCGGCCATCATTGCGCGGTTCGACAGCGCGGGGATGTCCTTGGGGGCGCTGTCGCCCGAGGCGCACGAGGCGCTGGCGATCGCCATGAACCGCCTGGGCGCACGCTCCAATTCAGGCGAGGGCGGCGAGGATCCGGCCCGTTACGGCACGGAAAAGAATTCCAAGATCAAGCAAGTGGCCTCGGGCCGCTTCGGCGTCACGCCGGAGTATCTGATCAACGCCGAGGTGCTGCAGATCAAGATCGCGCAGGGCGCAAAGCCCGGCGAGGGCGGGCAGCTGCCGGGGCACAAGGTGAACGAGATGATCGCGCGCTTGCGGTTCGCGCGCCCCGGGGTCGGGCTGATTTCGCCGCCGCCGCATCACGACATCTACTCCATCGAGGATCTGGCGCAGCTGATATTCGATCTGAAGCAGGTGAATCCGCGCGCCCTGGTGTCGGTGAAGCTGGTGGCGGAACCCGGCGTCGGCACGGTGGCGGCGGGCGTCGCCAAGGCGTACGCGGATCTCATCACCATCAGCGGCTACGACGGCGGCACGGGCGCGAGTCCCCTGTCCTCGATCAAGTACGCGGGCACGCCGTGGGAGTTGGGTCTGGCCGAAACCCATCAAACTCTGCGCGCCAACGAATTGCGGCATCGAGTGCGGCTGCAGACCGACGGCGGCCTGAAGACCGGTTTGGATGTGATCAAGGCGGCCATCATCGGCGCCGAAAGCTTCGGCTTCGGCACCGCGCCCATGGTGGCACTGGGCTGCAAGTACCTGCGCATCTGCCATCTCAACAATTGCGCCACCGGCGTGGCCACCCAGCACAATGTGCTGCGCAGCAAGTACTTCATCGGGCTCCCCGAGATGGTCATCAACTACTTCAAGTTCGTGGCGCAGGAATGCCGCGAGATCATGGCATCACTCGGCGTGCGCAGCCTCGCCGAACTGATCGGACACACCGAACTGTTGGAAATACAGCCGGGCGAGACCTCGAAGCAGCGCAAGCTGGATCTCAAGCCGCTGCTGGCCAATTCATCGCTGGTGTCGAGCACGCCCCAGTACTGCATCGATCCGCACAACCAGCCCTTCGACCAAGGCGTGCTCGCTGAAAAGATGCTCACCGACATGCGGGGCGCGATCACCGCGAAATCCGGCGGCGCATACGCCTATACGGTGAACAATTTTCACCGCTCCATCGGCGCGCGGATCTCGGGAGAAATCGCCAAGCATTGGGGCAACAACGGCATGAGCGCGGCGCCGCTGGTGGTCACCCTCAAGGGGTCGGCCGGCCAGAGCTTCGGCGTGTGGAATGCGGGCGGCCTGCATCTGCATCTGGAGGGCGAGGCCAACGACTACGTGGGCAAGGGCATGGCGGGTGGCAAGATCGTGCTGAAGCCGCACGCGCGCTCGAGCTTCAGCGCGCGCGACACGGTGATCATGGGCAACACGTGTTTGTACGGCGCCACGGGCGGGGAACTGTACGCCGCCGGCACCACCGGAGAGCGGTTTGCCGTGCGTAATTCCGGCGCGCTCGCCGTGGTCGAGGGCGCCGGGGACCATTGCTGCGAATACATGACCGGCGGCGTGGTATGCGTGCTTGGGCGCACCGGCGTCAATTTCGGCGCGGGATTCACCGGCGGCTTCGCCTATGTGCTCGACATGGAGCGAGATTTCGTCGACCGCTACAACCATGAGCTGATCGACATCCACCGCGTGTCGCCCGAGGGCATGGGCATTCACGTGCAGCATTTGCGGGGCCTGATCGAACAGCATGTCGAGGCCACGGACAGCGCCTGGGGCGCGCAGCTGCTCAACGACTTCCGCAGCTACATCGGCCGGTTCTGGGTGGTGAAGCCCAAGGCCGCTGCGATCGACTCCCTGCTGGAAAATCTGCGGCGCGCCGCATAGCGCCGCCGCGCATCCTCATGACCAACAAACACCTGCAATTTCTGGAAATTCCACGCCAGGATCCCGACAAGCGCGCCGTCGAGGTGCGCACGAGGGAATTCCGCGAAATCTATTCGCAATACAGCGCCGAGACGGCTGCGGCTCAGGCGGGGCGCTGCATTGCCTGCGGCAATCCCTTCTGCGAGTGGAAGTGCCCGGTGCACAACTACATTCCGAACTGGCTGGCGCTGGTGAACGACGGCAAGCTGTTCGAGGCGGCGGAACTCTCGCACCAGACGAATTCTTTGCCGGAGATGTGCGGACGCATCTGCCCGCAGGATCGGCTGTGCGAGGGCGCGTGCACCCTGAACGACGGGCTCGGCGCGGTGAGCATCGGTGCGATCGAAAAGTACATCACCGATGAAGCGTTCAAACAGGGCTGGAAGCCCGACATGTCGCATGTGGTGCGCACCGGCAAGCGGGTCGCCGTGGTGGGGGCGGGTCCCGCGGGGCTCGCCTGCGCCGACGTTCTGGCGCGCAACGGCGTGACCCCCGTGGTGTTCGACCGCTACTCGAAGATCGGCGGCCTGCTGACCTTCGGCATTCCGCCATTCAAGCTGGAGAAGGAGGTCGTGGAAAAGCGCCGCGAAATCATGGAGTACATGGGAGTCGAATTCCGCCTCAACGTCGATGTCGGCCGCGACATCGCCTTCGAGGCGATCAGCGCTGAATTTGACGCGGTGTTTCTCGGCATGGGCACCTACAGCTACGTCAAGGGCGGTTTCGCGGGCGAGGACCTGCCCGGCGTGCACGAGGCGCTGCCATACCTGGTTTCCAACATCAATCGCGAGCTTGGAATCGAAGACGGCTCCGCCGGCTTCATCGACATGCGGGGCAAGCGGGTGGTGGTGCTCGGCGGCGGCGACACCGGCATGGACTGCAACCGAACCGCGATCCGGCAAGGGGCGAGCAGCGTCACCTGCACCTACCGGCGCGACGAGGCCAACATGCCGGGCTCGCGCCGCGACTACAAGAACAGCAAGGAAGAGGGTGTGACTTTTCTGTTCAACAAGCAGCCGATTGAAATCGTCGGCTCGGACCGGGTGCAGGGGGTGAAGCTGGTGGAAACGCGCCTAGGGCCGCCCGGCCCGCGCGGCCGCCGCGTTCCCGAAGTGGTGGCGGGCACGGAGGAGACCATCGACGCCGATGCCGTGATCATTGCCTTCGGGTTCCTGCCCAGCCCGCCGGACTGGTTCGTGCAACAACAAATCGCGCTGCATGCCAATGGCCGGGTCCGCGTCTCCGGCGTGCCGTCGATGCCGTTTCAAACCACCAACCCCAAAGTATTTGCCGGCGGCGACATGGTGCGCGGCTCGGATCTGGTGGTGACCGCGGTGTTCGAAGGGCGGGAAGCCGCGCAGGGAATCCTGCGCTACCTTCAGTAGATTACCGGCGGCGCAGGACCGGTGGCGGCGAGATCGCGCACCACGTCGCGCCGCACCGCGAGCACCGAAACCAGCGGGGTATGCCGCGAGGCGGTGACTTCGGCGGCGGTGAACATCGGCACATCGGCGGCGAGCTCGTCGGAGTTGTATTGCTGCGCGAGCCAATTGAGCACGGCCGCCAATTGCGCATCCGACAGGGCGGAGTTCGCCGCGCCCGGCACACGCAACAGATAATTGCGGCCCGCCGCGGTGCGCATGAACCGGCCGAGAGAATTCGCCAAGGGCGGCACCTTGCCCGGCACCCCTTCGGCCCGGGCGCCGTGACAGCCCATGCAAAAGAGCATGTAGTCCTGCGCGGGGTTGGCGTGCGCCGCGCCGCCCGCCGACAGCAGCGCAAGCAGCGGCCCGCAAATGCGTCGTGGCACGAATCGCCGGACCATCACTACAGCCCGAGCGCGGTCAGCACGGTCGCGCGATGTTCGCGCACCGCCGCCCCTTCCAGCGGGTGGGCGCGTTCGGCCGCAATTTCTTCCGGCGTCAGGGGTTTGGTCGCGTCGGGAGCGTGGCCGAGATCGAACACCACGAAGTTCAACGCCGCGGCGAGCGCCGCATCGTCGAGCTGCGTGAATTCCGGCATCTTGAAGTCATAGTGCTTGGAGTCCACGTCGATGCCGCCGAACATGCCGTTGAGAACGGTCATCGCCAGCTGCCGGCGCCCCTCCGCAATGCCGGCGTAGCGGGCGGGATAGGAGGTGAGCGGCGGCGCCAGCGAAGGCTGCCCGAGGCCCTTGGCTCCGTGACAGACGGCGCAATTCGCCTGAAACACCGCGGCGCCGTCGGCATAGCGCGGCGCGGCCGGATCCGCCGCGAGACACAGGGTGGCGGCGGCGGCGGCCGACAGAATCGCCGCCGAGGCAGCGGCAGCCCGCGCGGCGCCGGACCGCCTCATTTCTCCGCGACGCCCAATATCACGGACACCGAACAATGATAGTTCGAATCGGCGTTGGCCATGCACCAGTTCAAGTCGTTGTTGCGCGACGGCCGGTACATCGGCTTCTCGCGCTCATTGCGGTTGCATTCGCAATTGCCGCAGCTCACCTTGCCGCAGCAGTCGTTGTAGGAAACGATGTAGTCGCGCTCGTCCTTGGGGTTGTGGCAGGTCCCGATCCACGTGATGGGCGAAGGCGTGGTGCCGGGCGGACAGGAATTCGAGGAACCGCCGCAGCAGGAGCAAAGGAAGCCGTCCACCGCGCAATACTTCCAATAATCGCAGCTCTGCGGATCATCGGTGTGCGGCTTCGTCTTCGGCTTCTCAGAAGCGGGCGGCGCTTCGCCGGCCCGCGCCGAGCGGTCGATGGGCAGCAGCGGAATGAGCGCCGCGCCCGTCAGTACCTGGCCCAACACGGCGAGCAGGCTGCGGCGCGACGTACGTTGCGCCAGAGCGCGCGAGGATTTTTCGAACAGACGGTCGATCGAGCGCATGCCGGTGGCCTCTAATTATTCAGGAGGAGCCAGGGAGTCTGTCCCATTTGCTTCTCGACGTGACGCAGCTTTCCCGTCAGGGCGTCGAACACGCCGAGATCGGAGTGATCGGTTGCGGCAAACAGCAGCGGCGCATCGTCCTGCGAAACCTGGATTGCAACGACGCCCGACAGCTTGAGCGCCGCCAACGGCCAGCGCGCCACGCGCTGATGGGTCGACAGGTCGAACACCCAGATCTCGCTGCCGCCCTCCTTGTGGGAGCCTTCGCCGCCCTGGTGCATGGGAACATACAAACGATTCAGGCGCTTGTGGATGGCGCCGATCTGCATGCCGCCGGGCCGCCAATGCGCCGATTTATCCGCCGCTCCGAGCAACGACCATGGTTTATGGATGGCCGGCTGGGCTCCCGAGAAATCTACTTCGTGCACCTCGCCGAGAAAGGAGATGAATGCGTATCCCTGGGTCTCCGGCACGCCCTGCGCGAATACCGGATCCTTGTCCGGATCGAAGAAAACTTCCGAGAACGCGCGCGATGCTTCGTGCCCCTGCGCATCCAAGGTGACGGTGAGCAGGGCGCCACTCTCGCAAATCGACGACACGCGGTTCGCGCCCGATGGAATCACCAGCACGCAACCCGCGGTATCGATCTCGTCGATGACACTGTACTTGGCCGGATCGAGCACGCCGAACGAAGCGGCCGGCGTGATGTACGACACGTACAAGAAGCGGCTGTCCGGGCTGAAGGCCAAATTGAAATAAGTCGGCTGGGTCATCGCGCGCTTGGACGGCAGAACGATTTCGTGCGTCGCCTTCAGGGTCGCGTTGTCGGTGAACTCGACCACGTCGGTGCGGGCGCCGCGGCTGCCGCGCGCAAAATACGTGGTGGCGATGACGCTGGTCTTGCCGTCGGGCGAGAGATTGAATCCCGGGGTGAATCCTGCATCGATCTGACCCAGGCGGCGGTAGGTGTCGCCGTCGAAGAGATGCACGCGCGCATCGATTTCGTTGTAGAAGGCTTCATCCAGCACGTACAGCCGATGCGGGCCGGCGGGCGGCATGGTGGCGACGGTGAGATGTTCGGCGGGCAGCGGCGCCTGCGCCGGCGCTGCGCCAGCCAAGCAAGTGCACACTCCGAGAGACAGCAGTACAGCCCGGATGATAATCGTGTTCATCTATATCCCCATGCCCGGCCGCCATCAAAACAATATGGTTGAGGATGGCGCAGCCGCAAGTTTGGCATATTGCGTGCGCCTCCGGTAGTACGCGCCCGCGGGTCATCCGGCGTGGCAGACGGAACATTCCCGCACCGGTCCATGCTTCTGCCGCTGCAGTGCAAGCTTGCGGTGACAATCGCGGCAGAACTCATGAAATGTCGCTTCCCCCGATTGGCGCAGGTCCGGCCGCGTGCTTCGATGACAGTCGAGGCAGCCGGCGGCGCCGGTCTTGTCCACGAAATTGTGGTGGCAGGCGACGCAGTTGACGGTTCGATGATCCTCATGCGGGAAATACACGTGCACGATGGGCGGCGGCATCAGCGGCTGCAGCAGCCGTGAACTACCGAGCGGCGACGGCATGACGAGCAGCGCGACGATCGCGGCCCTGGACAGGAAGACCGCCCAGGGGTGCCGACGGCGCAAGGGGGCAGGCCGCCACGCATAACGGAGCAACGTGAGCGAGAGCAGCACGCTGGCGGTGACGATCTTGGCCGGCCGATCGACCAGCTGACCGCTGCCGAAGATGTGCGCGCCGAACAGACCGAGCAGCAACGCGGCCACCACTGCGTGGGCGGCAACATTGAAACGCGAAGCGCGGGACGACGCGGCATGCCGCAGGCCCGATCTTGCGGAAATGCCGGTCGCCACGAGCACGGCCAGCGCGATCAGCGCGGCGAGCCCGCAAAGCATGTAGAGCGGCGCTGACGGCAGGAAATAGTGCCCCACCAGGGGCTGTGCGATGAGCAAGATCACCGCATGCAGCACGGCGAGAAACAGCGCGATCCAACCGAGCCTGCGGTGCTGCGACACCGTGAACAGCCGCCGATGCGCCACCCCGTCGGCGCGCAAGGGGAACAGATACAGGATCACCGCGAAGACCAGCGATGCGTAGCCGACGCCGGCGCCGATGTTCCACAAGGCACCGGCGGACGCAGGCAGCGGCAGCAGGAGCACCGCGGCGGCAAGCGCGCAGGCGAGGCCGGCGCGGCGCAGATGCGAAGGCAGGGGGTTGCGGTTCACGATTTCACGCTATCATGGATCCCATGATTCTAGATCCCGCAGTCGGCATGTTGGTGCTTGCATCCCTGGCTCTGTTATTCGCGAGCGCCGCGGCGCATAAGCTGCGCGACCTGAAGCGATTCGATGAAATCTTCGCGGCCTACGGCCTGCTGCCGCGGACCAGAATATCCTGGCTGGTGCCATTCTTTGAAATCGCCGTCGCCGTGGGTCTGGCCGTCAAGGTGTGCAGGCCCTACGCGGCCGTGCTCGGCATGCTGCTGCTGTCGACCTACGCGGCCGCCATCGCCGTCAACCTGCGGCGCGGGCGCCGCGATCTCGCCTGCGGATGCGGGGGTCCGGATGAGCGCCGGCCGATTGCAGCCTGGATGGTGTGGCGCAATATTCTGATTGCGCTCCTGCTGGCGGCAGCCTTTGCCCCGTGGACCCCGCGCGCGCTCACCCTGACCGACGGATTCACGATCGTCTTCGGCGTGCTCACCATCGCCCTGACCTACTTGTGCGCCGATCAGCTGCTCGGCAATGCGCAGCGCAGCGCGCAGCTCAAGGGTTCCCGGTGAACGCCCTCACGCTCTCGGTCATCGTGCTGTGGATCGTGGTGCTGGCGCTGCTGGCCGTGGTGCTGGCGCTGACGCGGCAGCTGGGGGTGCTGCACGAACGCATCGCGCCGGTGGGAGCGCTGATGCTGAATCGCGGATTGACGGTGGGCGAGCGCGCGCCGCCCATGGATGTCGCCGATCTGGACGGTGCCGCGATGCGCGTCGGCGAACCGCGCGCCGACGGCAAGAGCACGCTGCTCTTGTTCGTGTCGCCGACCTGTCCGGTGTGCAAGTCGCTGCTGCCCATCGTCAAGTCCAGCGGCAAACAGGAACGGGACTGGCTCGACATCATTCTCGCGAGCGACGGCAACCCCGACGAGCATCGCGAATACGTTCGCGCCAACGGCTTGGGCGGCGTCCCCTATGTTGTCTCCGCGCCGTTGGGAATGACCTATCAAGTGAGCCGCCTGCCGTTTGCGGCCCTGCTCGACGAGGCGGGGATCCTGCGCGCGCGGGGGTTGGTGAATTCACGCGAACATCTGGAAAGCTTGTTCGAAGCGAAACGGCTGGGCGTATCCTCACTGCAGGAATACTTTGCCACGTTAAAGTAGGGCGCCCGGCAGGGGGCACCCGGCACGGGTCGCCCGTCAACCGCCGGCCGTGCCGGTCATTTCGGCGCCGTTTCGTAGGTTACCCAGATCTTGGTATAGCCGTCGCTGTCCCAGCGGCCCTTCCATCCTTTGGGAATAGTGACGGCTTCGCCCGACCGGATGGTTTGCGCCCCGCCGGCATCGGTCAAGGTGATCGACCCTGAAATCACGTAGAAGAATTCATAGTCCGGATAGCCGTCCTTGATGTCCAGGTGCTCGGGTCCGGCCTTGTACATGCCGCTGGTGAATTTTTTGTCGGTGGACATCAGCGTGTCCACTTCCAGCGCCTGCGTGCCGCCTTCGGTGATCTTCTGCACCTTCGGGCTTTTGAATATGGCACCGGCAACATCCGCACGGCTGATCTTCGCCGGACGGGCGCTCTCGTCGGCGGCTGTGCATAGCGCCGCAGCACACAGGAGCATGCCCGCGGCGCAGGCTGAAAGACGACTCTTGTTCATGTCGAACCTCGGTTGTTGTTGTTGACCAGAACCCGCTGTGATTCGCCGGCGCCTACCAGCCCACGGCCTCGCCATCCTTGCGGTGATCCGACGCGGCCCGATAGACCCCGGCGACGGGCTGCTCCGCCGCCGCTGGAGCGTCGCCCGGCGCTGCGGCGGAGGCCGCCGCCGGCAGGTACCAGATGGCCTGAAAACCGCCCATGTCCTCGCCATTCGTCGATTCCACCTTGTGTCCCATGGCCTTGAGGCGCGCGCCGACCAGATCGAACAGATTCGATTCCAGTCCCAGCGTATTGGAGGCCTGGGCGTGAGTGAAGCGCGCCGCATCGCTCGCGGCCTGCGGATTGGCGCCGAGATCGATCATGTCGATGAGCACCTGCGCATGTCCCTGGGCTTGCTGACTGCCGCCCATCAAGCCGAAGGCCATGACCGGCTGCCCGTCCTTCATGAGAAATCCCGGCACCAGTGTGTGGAACGGCCGCTTGCCGGGGGCGATCAGATTCGGGCTGTTGCGCTCCAGCGAGAACAGCGCGCCGCGGTCATTCAGCACGAAGCCGTAGCCGGGTACGGTGATTCCGGAGCCGAAGCTGTCGTAGATGCTATAGATGAAGGACACCATGTTGCCCCAGCGGTCGGCGGTGGCGAGATACACGGTGCCGCCGACCGGGTCGCCGCGGCGCTCCGGCACGGCCGCCTTCCGTCGATCGATGCGCTCGCACAGGCCGGCGGCGTAGGATTTCGAAATGAGCCGCGATACCGGCACGTTGGCGAACCCGGGATCGGCATTGAAGGCATACAGATCCGCGTAGGCGAGTTTCTTGGCCTCCACCAGCAGATGCCAGTAGGCGGGCGAGCGCGGACCCAAGGCCGCCAGATTCATGTCGAGCTTGGGCGCGCACACCTCGAGGATGTTCATCATCTCGAGCACTGCGAAACCCTGCGTGCTCGGCGGCATCTCGTAGACGTCATAGCCGTGATAGTTGGTGCTGAGCGGCGTCTCCCAGGTCGCCCGCGTATTGGCGAGGTCCTCCGGCGTCATGGTTCCACCGAGCGCGCGCGACTTGGCGAGGATCGCCTGTGCGATTTCGCCCTTGTAAAAAGCATCCCTGCCCTGCGCCTGCAACAGGCGAAAGGTCCGCGCGAGATCCGGATTGCGGAACACCTCATAGATGGGGGGCGGCTTGCCGCCGATGAGATAGGTCTTGACGGAGTCCGGGTCCTGGGCGAGAACCGTTGCGCCGTAGATCCAGTCATTGCGGATGCGCTCGGTGATGCCGAAGCCCTGTTCGGCCAGCACCGCGGCCGGCTCGAGCGTCTCTTTGAGCGACAGCGTGCCGGCGCGCTTCAGCAGCGCATCCCAGCCGTCGACGGCGCCGGGAACCGTGACGGAATCGATGCCGTGCAGGGGCATGTGCTGCTTGAAGCCGCGCGCCGCCAGATGGTCGGGCGTGGCTCCGGCCGGCGCGCGACCGCTCGCGTTCAGGGCAATGAGTTTCTTCTCCTTCGCCACCCAGGCGATGACGAACACATCGCCGCCGACTCCCGCGCTGGCAGGTTCGACCAGGTTCAAGACGGCGGCACCGGCGACGGCCGCGTCGAAGGCGTTGCCGCCGGCTTTGAGAATTTGCAGCCCCGCCTGGGCGGCCAGCGGCTGGCTCGTGGCAACCATGCCGTTGCGGGCCAGCACCTCCGAGCGCGATTGCGCCAGCCAGCCGCTGGTACGGTCGCCGCGCACGGCGGCGAACTCCTTGACCGCGGCACTCGGATCCGCGCACGCCGCGGCGGCGGCGAGCAGGGTGGCGCCCGCCGCAACAACGATGGCGACGGCGCGAAATTCGGCGAGAGGATTCGGCATCGGGCAACTCCCATGTCAATGGCCGCAAATACTACATCGATCGCCCTACAAGAGAGCATATCCGCGGGCGCGCCGCACTCTTTTCGAACTCGGCGGTTGCATTTGACGACGCGTTTACACCTGACATAGAGTACTTGGTGCACACGATACTGCCGTATCGCTAGTCGATACGATGCTCGCGGGATGCCGGACGCATGACGGGAGAAGATCGATGAAAAATTCACCGGGTGTTTTTCGTGCCTTGCTGTACGCCTCGACCGCGGCAGCACCCTGGATCGCCGGCGCGGGGACTGCGCGCGCCGCGGACACCGCCGCCGAAGGTCCCTCGGTGCTCGAAGAAGTGGTCGTCACCGCGCAGAAGCGCACCGAGAACATTCTGTCGGTGCCGATCAGCATCACCGCCGTCAGCCAGGCCACCCTCGAAGCGCTGGACATCAAGGACATCACCGATATTTCACGCATCGCCGCGGGCGTGAGTCTGTTGCCGGGCGGGCCCGGAGGGGGCGGTGCGTCCGGTGCCGCGCAGTCCACCGGCGAGACCACGGTGGTGATCCGCGGCATCGCTGCTACCGCCGGCTCGGCAACGACGGGCATCTACCTGGATGACACGCCGATCACCGGACGCGAGTCCGGCACCGTTTATCCTCAGATCTTCGATCTCGAGCGGGTCGAGGTGCTGCGCGGGCCCCAGGGCACCCTGTTCGGCGCCGGATCCGAGGGAGGCACGGTGAGATTCATCACGCCGCCCCCAAGCTTGACCGCGATGAGCGCCTACGCCCACACCGAGGCGGCGTTCACGCTTGGCGGGACCCCGAGCTTCGAGATCGGAGCGGCCATGGGGGGTCCCATCGTCGACGACAAGGTGGGTTTGCGCGCCAGCATCTGGACGCGCTACGACGGCGGCTACATCGACCGCTACAATTTCTTCACCAATGTCGTGGACGCCGAGAACACCAATTCCACCGAATCCTATACCGGGCGGGTGTCGCTGCTGGTGAAGCCGACCGAGCGGCTGTCCATTACTCCGGCGATTTACTTTCAGCGGGTCGACAAGGCGGACAGCGACGTGTGGTGGAGCACCAAGGGCGTGTACCAGTCGTACTACAACATCCCGCAACCCACCAACGAGCAGTTCTATCTGCCTTCGTTGTCGATCGACTATCAGTTCGACGGTTTCTCCGCAAAATCGATCACCTCGTATTATTCGCGCCGGCAGACCGGGGTCAACGAGTTCTTTCATAGCTCCAAGCAGCAGCTGTTCTACGCGTCGGTACCCACCTATTCGTTGAGCGACGTCGTGGATCGTTCGCAGGATAACTTCACGCAGGAATTTCGCCTCACTTCCGCCTCCAATCAACGGTTGACCTGGGTCGCGGGCGTGTATTTCACGGACAATCGCGAGGGCTATCACGAGGCCGAGGTCGAGCCTCAGGCCAATGCGCTGTGGCTGGCGCAAACCGGCTTCGACATTGCGGATTTCTTCGGCGTGCCGCAGCTCCCCGGCGACGTGTCCTACACCGACGACCGGGTCTCGCGCGAGCAGGAACTTGCGGAGTTTGCCGACGCCTCCTTCAAGATCACCGAGCATTTCAAATTGACGGCCGGCGTGCGCTTGTCGAGGACGAAGTTCAGCTTCACCGAGAACTCGAACGGTCCCTTCGGTGTCGGCGCCGACCTCCTGCCGTTGAACACGAGCGGCTCGTCTACCGACCATCCCGTCACTCCGAAGTTTGGTGCGTCGTACGATCTGCCCGACGGCATCATCTATGCGACGGTCTCGAAGGGCTACCGCATCGGCGGCGCCAACCAGATTCTGCCCAATATTTGCCAGGCGCAGCTCATCAGCCTCGGGATCAACGGCGCCGCGCCGCCGTACACCTCGGACAAGGTCATGAGCTATGAGATCGGCTTCAAGAAGCTTCTCGACGAAGGCCGGCTGCTGCTCAGCAGCAGCGCGTTCTGGATCAACTGGAACAATATTCAAGGCGTCATTCCCTTGAACTCCTGCGCCTACAGCTACACCGGGAATTTCGGCACGGCGGTCAGCAGGGGCTTCGACGTGCAGCTGCAATACGAACCGGTCAAGGGCCTCGAATTCTCGGGGACGGTCGCCATGACGGACGCGCACTACACCGAGACGGTCAGTGCGCCCAACGATCCCACCTCCCTGCTGGTCAAGGACGGCGATCCGTTGCTGTACACGCCGAAGTGGGCGGGTACGGCGGGTGTCGGCTATACCTGGCCGGCGCGCGAGGGAATCGACGCCTATGCGCGCGCCGATGGCCAGTACACCGGAAACTATTTCAACACCTATTCAGCGGGGGTCAACGGTTATCTCCCCTTGATCCGCGACGGCCAGTCCATCACCACGGTGCAGCTGCGCGGCGGTCTGAAGTCCAAGTCGGGAGCCTGGGATGCATCGGCATTCGTCAAGAACCTGACGGACAATTCGACGCCCCTGTCCGCGAATTCCGGAACGGTGCCCGGCACCTACGGCTACACCGCGCTTCGATACGTATCGTTGCGGCCGCGCACCGTCGGCATTGCCATCAGCTACCACTACCAATGAGGCGCAAACGAACGTCGATCGACCGCGAATTGGGGATGGATCGATGCATTCCGCGGCGCGACTTCATTCAGGGGGCGCTGGCCGGCGCGGCCGTGGCGTTGACCGGACCCATGAGCCGCGCATTCGCCGTGGCAGGTGCGGCCGGCGCCGCCGCGGCGCAGGATCGGCCGGACTACTACCCACCGCTGCTGACCGGCATGCGCGGCAGTCATCCCGGGTCGTTCGAAGCGGCGCATGCGCTGCGCGACGGAGTCCGCCAGGATCAGGGCACCGACACCGGCGAGAGCTATGATCTCATCGTGGTGGGCGCAGGTATCAGCGGGCTCGCCGCGGCGCATTTCTTTCGCGCCCAGGCGGTCGACGCCGGCCGGATTCTCATCCTCGACAATCATGATGATTTCGGCGGCCACGCCAAACGCAACGAATTCTCGCCGGCAGGGCGCATGCAGCTGATGAACGGCGGCACCCTGTCCATCGAGAGTCCGCGACCGTACAGCGCGGTGGCAGGCAAGCTCATCAAAGACCTGGGGATAGACGTGGCCGCGCTCAGCCGCAAAGTGGAACATCCGAAGTTCTACGACGGCCTGGGGTTGAAGCGTGCCGTGTTCTTCGACCGGGAGACCTTCGGGACCGACAAATTGGTCGCCGAATTCAGCAAGAACACGCTGGCGAAGTTCCTGGCCGACAGCCCGCTCCCCGAACGGGCCCGCAGCGACATTGCCCGAATCGAGGCGGCAGTGAGCGATTTCCTTCCCGGCAAGAGCTCTGCCGACAAAAAGCTGTATCTGTCGAAAATCAGCTATCAAGTTTTCTTGCGGGATGTGGTGCATGCGGATGAGGCATGCATCGCCTTCTATCAGGCCAGAACGCATGGCTGGTGGGGGGTCGGAATCGATGCCGTATCGGCGCTCGATTGCTGGGGGATCGGCATGCCGGGATTCAAGGGCATGAATCTGACGCCCGGATCGATTGCCCGGATGGGATACACGCCGGCGGGCTTTGCGGATACCGGAGGTTCGGAGTCCCTGCATTTCCCCGACGGTAATGCCACGGTCGCGCGCCTGTTGGTGCGCAATCTGATTCCGCGGGCGGTGCCCGGCAACAGCGTCGAAGACGTGGTCAGCGCGCGCGTCGACTACGGCCGGTTGGATCGACCGGACAATGCGGTGCGCCTGCGCCTCAACAGCACGGTGATCCGGGCGAACCATGCCGGGGATCCGAAGACCGCGCGCCGTGTGGCCGTCACCTACGTCCGGGACGGGAAGACGTTCACCGCCCACGCCAACGGCTGCGTGCTGGCCTGCTGGAACATGATGATTCCCTATCTGTGTCCGGAATTGCCGGCTGCCCAGAAGGCGGCATTGCATGATCTGGTGAAAACGCCCTTGGTGTACACCAGCGTCGCGCTGCGCAACTGGCAATCTTTCCAAAAGCTCGGCATCCACGGTGTTTATGCGCCGGGGTGCTACCACACCAACATCAGTCTCAACCCCAAGGTGGATATCGGAACCTATCGCAGTCCGGCTACGCCTACGGAGCCGATCCTGGTTCACATGACGCGCACCCCCTGCAAACCGGGACTGCCGGAGCACGATCAGAACAAGGCGGGGCGGGCGGAACTGCTGGCGACGTCGTTCGAGACCTTCGAGCGCAATATTCGCGAGCAGCTGGCGCGCACGCTGTCGGCGGGAGGCTTCGATCCGGCCGCGGACATCCAAGCCATCACCGTGAACCGTTGGCCGCACGGCTATGCACCCGAATACAACCCGCTGTTCGAGCCGGAGTTGCCCCCGGGGCAGTGGCCGAACGTGGTCGGCCGCGCGCGCTTCGGCCGCATCGTCATTGCCAATTCCGATTCGGGCCGCGCTGCCTATACCGACTCGGCCATCGATCAGGCGAATCGCGCGGTGTCGGAGCTGCTGCTGGCGTGACGCAGCGGAAGGGGCGGGCGGCTGACCCCGAGGCAGCGGCGCTTCGGTGCCGCCTCAGTGCCGCTTCGGTGCCGCCCTCAGTGCGCTGCCGTCGAGTAGACCTCTTTGCCCTGAAACCAGGTCTTGAGCACATGCGTGCGCGCAATCTGCTCCGCGCGTCCTGAATCCGCGAGCTTGAGGATATCCTGGTCGACGACGATGAAGTCCGCGGACTTGCCGACCTCGAGCGAGCCCGCCACCGGGTCGCGGTGCAGAAAGCGGGCGCCGTTGATGGTGTAGGCATCGATCAAGTCGCGAATGCCGACCGCCTGCGACGGATTCAAGGGTTGCTGTCCGGGCAGCCGGCGCGTCACACCGATCGCCATGTTGACGAAGGGTTGCGGGTCGCGCGTGTTGACCGGCGCATCCGAACCCGCCACCAGCGTACCGCCGGCTTGCTTGACCGCCTTGAAGGGATAGGCATTCGACTCATAGTAGTTGCCGGCGGCATGCAGCGCGGCGTAGCCGTTGCCGATGACTTTGTCCACGAAGGGCACGACCGTCATGTCGTACTCCGGATCGGCGTTTGCCCAGGAGTAGGTGAACGCCACGAACAGATGGTCCTTGCCGATGCGCGCGACGTCGGCCGGCTGCGCCAGCTGCACGTGCGCCAGACCGTCGAGCTGGTTGGAAACGCCGTCGGCGGCGCGGGCGGCTTCCAGCGCGTCGAGCACGGTGTTGAGCGTGCCATCGCTGATGACGTGGATGTGCAGAGTGAATCCCGCCAGGTGGAAGCGCCTCACGAATTCCATGGTGACGGCGCGGTCGTGCTGCAGCTGGCCGTACGAAACCGCGCATTGGCCGGGGTGAAAATGGTGTTCCGCGGTGAATTGCGCCACCGCTGGCGCGGCAGCGTATGGCGCCGGATTGGCGCGCACCTTCTTGCAGAGCGGGGAGTCGGTATCGACGTAGCCCGTGACGCTGAGCTTGCCGTCCCGGTCCTTGCCGAAGATGGGCTGGCGGTAGGGATGCAGCGCCAGAGTGTCGGGCAGGGTGGGGGGCGTGGCGTAGGGGTTGCCTTCCATCACGCCGTCGCCGAACAGCTTGACCACGTCGGCGCGGATCAGAGGATTCTCGGCATATTTCGCGCGCACGCGTTGCGCGGCCTTGATCATGCCGTCATAGTCAACCTTGCCGTCCGCGGTCTTCATGCTCTCGGGGTCGTAGAACTGGGCGAGCGTGGCGCGCGCCGTCAGCACTCCGTCCCGCTGCAGGGCGTCGTACAGCTCCAACGACTGCGGGGTCACCAGCGCATCCATGAAGCCGGTGATGCCGGCGGCGTTCAGCAGATGCGGGAGCTGCGCCCGTGCCTGCATGAGCTCAGGGAATTGCGCGAACAGCATGTTCGGCGCGTCGATGAGATTGCGCGCATCTTCGTTCACCGCCCCGTTGGGGTTGCCGTCGGCGTCGACGCCGACGAATTTGGTGAACCCGGCAAAGTCGCCCGCCAACGTCTGCTTCGACAAACCGACCACGGCACCGGCCTGGTTCTTGGCGCGTTTCAGGCCCGCGCTGTTGAAGGCTCCATGATGCCCGTCGTTGCCGAGGAGCTGGATCGCCACCTTGCCGGAGGCCTTGTCGAGGGCGGCCCGTAGCGTCGGGTATTCGGCATCGGGCTGGTTGCCGTCGGCAAAATTCCATTGATGCACGCTCAGCCAGCCGTCCTCCGGCACCGCAAAGCGACCGACACAGGATTGCACGAAGGCAGACAGCTCGCGCAAGGTCTTGGGCGCGCTGTCGAGGTCGCACACCTTGATGGGAATGATGCCGATGGGATGAATGTGCGAGTCGAACAGGCCGGGAAGCACCAGGCGGCCCTGCAGTCGCTCGACCTTGGTTTGCGGACCGACCCAGCGCTTCGCGTCGGCGGCGGAACCGGCGAAGACGATCTTGCCGCCGCGCACCGCCATGGCCTCGGCGACGGAGCGCGCCGGATCGACGGTGTAGATCTTCGCGCCGGTGATGACCAGATCAGCCGGCGCTTGGCTCCCGGCGGATGCCGCAGCGCCGGCCGGGGCCGTGCCCGCCGCGGCCGCGGCAAGGCCCAGAACCACGATTGACAATCGACAGCAAAATGTTTGCATTGATGATTCCCGGGTGTTCGAGGAGCGGCGCCGCGTTTTCACATGTTTGCCGCACAATGTCAATACAAGCGTATCGGCCAGCGATACGCTGTGCCGATACTTCGCAGGCCGCAGCGGCACCTCATTCAGTTGCCGCCGATGGCCTGGGCGGCGGCGACCACCATCGGTCCGAAGCGGCGCGCGAATTTGTCGCGCGTCCATTCGCTCAACGATCCTGCGAGCGACACCGCGCCGACGGGCGCGCCGCCGCCATCCACCACGGCGGCGGCCACCACGAGTTCGCCGATCAGCACCTCTTCGATCGCGAGCGAAAAGCCCGCGCGGCGCACGCGTTCGACGTGGGCGCGAGATTCTTCCTTGCCCACGGTGGTCTTGGGAGTCAGAGGCTTGCGATCGGAGCGGTTGATGATGTCCAAGACCCGCCCCTCGGGCAGACGTGCCAGCACCGCGCGCCCGGCGGAGGTGCAATAGGTCGGGATGCGTCTGCCCGGCAGGTGTGCATAGTAGGCGTCTTGTTTGCTCTCCAGACGAATTGCGTACACCATGGTCAGATCGTCGAAAATGCTGAACGACGTGCGCTCTTCGGAATTGCGCCGCAACTCGACGAGAATGGGATAGGCCCGGGAGATGAGCGGGTTGCAGCGCAGATAATCGTAGGCCCGGTCGAGCAGCTTGCATCCGGGCACCAGTCCGCCCTGGAACTTCTGCAGATAGCCGAGCTGCAGCAGAGTATTGGAGAGGCGCTGCGAAGCGCTCTTGTCGATCCCGGCGGCGGTGGCCAGCTGCGACAACGACAGAGGCCTGGGCGACACCGCGAAGGCTTCCAGCAGGCGCAATGCCCGGGACACGGATTCAACGCGGCGGCCGACGGGCCGCGGCTTGGTGGTCCGGCCGTTCTTGTCCGGCGCTTTGCGTGGCATTGGTGCTCCCCATGACCCGGCGCGAATTGACCGGGCTTCAGCCTTCCCTTAGACTTCAATACGATCGTATCGCCTGTCAATACGATAACACGAATCGGTGCTCGAGCAACGCCGCGGGGGGTTCGTCATGACGGAAAAGGTTTCCGAGCCCTGGGCGTGGCCCGAAGACCATTGGCGCGCCCTGGTCAACCAGGTGCGTGCGGGCCGCAGCCTCAGGCCCGATGCCTGGCCGGGCGGCGCGCGTTGCGCGGTCGCGCTGTCCTTCGATTCCGATCACGAGACCAACGAACTGCGCGACGGCGGCAGGTCCATCGGGCGCATGTCCTGGGGAGAGTACGGCAGCCGCGTCGGCGTGCCGCGGATCGCGGCGCTGCTCCGATCCCACGAGGTCAAGGCCTCTTTCTATGTGCCCGCGGTCGCCGCACTGCTGCATCCGGACGAGCAGCGGGAACTGGTTGCCGACGGGCACGAGATCGGCCTTCATGGCTGGATCCACGAACTCAATTCCATCCTGCCGAAGCAGGCGGAGCGCGATCTGATGCTGCGCGCCGCCGACACCCTGGAGGAGATCACGGGCACGCGTCCGATGGGCATGCGTACCCCGTCCTGGGATTTCAGCCCGGCGACGCTGGAAATAGCCAGAGAACTGGGACTCCTCTATGACTCTTCGCTCATGGCGGACGAGGACTGCTACGAGCTGCTGCTGCAAGGAGAACCGTCGGGGCTGATCGAGCTGCCGGTCGAGTGGATACGCGATGACGCGGCTTATTTCATGATGAACCGCCCGCAGGCCCTGCGCCCCTATACGGCGCCGCCGGACGTGCTGGAGATATTCCGCCGTGAATTCGACACAGCGTTCGATGAAGGCGGTCTGTTCCAGCTGACCTGCCATCCGCACATCATCGGCTATCGGTCGCGAATCTGGATTCTCGAAGAATTGCTGCAGCACATAAAAAGCAAAGGCCACGTATGGTGCGCCACGCATGCCGAGGTGGTCGCCTGGGTGAAGCACAGCTGCCCTTGAAACGGCCGGCCGCCCCCGGCCGCGGCCAAATATCGAGGTCCGAAAACGGCGAGTATTGAGTGCCTGTTTTGGCTATTCTGAAGCCCATGGAACTGGATGCGGACTCATGTTTTCGTGCGGTGCGGGCTCGCGACCGGCGCTTCGACGGGCGATTTTTCGTCGCCATCAGCTCGACGCATATTTATTGCCGCCCCATCTGTCCGGCACGGCCGGCCAAACGCGGCAACATGCACTTTTACGTCAGCGCGGCGGCGGCCGAAGGCGCCGGCTACCGCCCCTGCCTGCGCTGTCGGCCGGAACGGGCACCCGGTCTGGCTCCGGTCGACGCCGTCAGCCGCTTGGTGGGCGCCGCCATTGCCGGCATCGAAGAACATGCCTTGTCGAGCGCGCGGGTGAAAGATCTCGCCGCGTCGCTCGGAGTCAGCGACCGGCACTTGCGGCGGGTCACGGAGTCGCAGCTCGGGGTGTCGCCAATTGAGCTCGCGCAGACGCAGCGGCTGCTGTTGGCGAAACGCCTGCTCGGCGAGACGCGCCTGCGCCTGACGGAGATCGCGTTTGCCAGCGGTTTTGGCAGCGTGCGCCGTTTCAACGCCTTGTTCAAATCACGCTATGGTATGAGTCCGCGGGCGCTGCGCGGCGGCGCGCACCCCAAGGAAGGGCTGCATTGCCAATTGGAATTTCGGCCGCCCCTTGCCTGGCACAGCTTGCTCGACTATCTGCGCCTGCGCGCCATCCCCGGGGTCGAGATGGCGGATGCGACGCATTATCGGCGCACGGTGGCCATCGACTCCGCCGAAGGCTGGATTGCCGTGTCGCGGGGCAAGAAGGATAACGCGCTCAACGTCGAGATGTCGCCGTCGTTGGCGCCGGTGATCGGCGCGGTCATTGCGCGGGTGAAGCGGCTGTTCGATCTGGGGGCCGTGCCGGATGCCGTCAGCGCCCTGTTGTTGGGGGACCCTCTGCTCGGCAAAACCGTGCGCAGGATTCCGGGCTTGCGGGTCGCGGGAGCGTTCGATGGTTTCGAACTCGCGGTACGCGCCATTTTGGGCCAGCAGGTATCCGTGAAGGGTGCGACCACCCTGGCGGGGCGCTGGGCCCAGGCCTTCGGCACGCCGATCGCGACGCCCTATCCCATGCTGAATCGACTGACTCCGACGGCACGGCAAATGACGGCGGTGACGGCGGACGAAATTTCCGCGCTCGGCATCGTCGGCGCGCGGGCCCGCTGCCTGGTGCAGCTGGCACCGGCCGTCCTGGACAAACGAGTCATCTTGTCATTTGCGCCGAATGTCGAGGAGCAGATCGACGCCTTGATGCGCCTGCCCGGCATCGGTCCTTGGACGGCGCAATACATTGCCATGCGGGCTCTGCACTGGCCCGACGCCTTCCCCAGCGGCGATCTCATGCTGCTGCGCGCGGCGAACGCCAATCAAAAGCAGCTCAAACAGCTGGCCGAAGGCTGGCGCCCGTGGCGGGCGTACGCCACTCACTATCTCTGGCAGTCACTCGGAGTTCATCCATGAACGCATTCACCTATCTCGACAGCCCCATCGGGCGGCTGCTGCTCACCTGCGACGGCAGCGCCCTGACGGGTCTTTATATGGAGCCGAGCCGCAAGGCGCAATCCACCGACGGTTGGGTGCAGGACGTGAACGTGCCGCCGCTCGCCGATACGGTGCGGCAACTGACCGAATATTTCGCGGGCACCCGGCGCGAGTTCGATATGCCGCTGCGACTGCAGGGCACTGCCTTTCAACAGCGGGTGTGGCGTGAACTCACCGAAATTCCCTACGGCGAAACGTGGAGCTACGGCGAACTGGCCAAGCGGATCAACAAGCCCAGCGCCTCGCGCGCCGTGGGACTGGCCAATGGCCGCAATCCCATTTCGATTCTGGTGCCCTGTCACCGGGTGATCGGCGCCGACGGTTCATTGACGGGATACGGCGGCGGCTTGGATCGCAAACGCTGGCTGCTGTGCCACGAGGGGCTGCACTGACGTGAGGGCGAGTACCCGAATACCGGGACCTTAGCCGAGCACGTCAGATCAGCGGCAGAGTGACGGTGAAAAGAGCTCCGTCGCCGGCCGGCCGATCGGCCGCAACGGCCGCCCCGCCATGGAACTCGGCAATGAGCCGCACGATGTACAACCCGAGGCCGAAGTGGGGCTTGTCGTCGCGACCCTGGCGCTGCTCGAACAGCGATTCGAACAAGCGCCCCAGCAGCGCCTGCGGGATGGGCGGGCCGTCATTTTGCACCTGCAGCACGTAGTCGCCGAGGGTGCGTTCCAGCCGCACAGTGATGGTGCCGGCGGCGGGGCAAAAATCCACCGCGTTTTCGATCAGCTTGTCGAGCAGCTGAACGATGAGATCCGGCGCGCCGCGGATGAAGCAGGGATCCGCGGGAGTCTCCAGGGCGATGCGCGCCTGGGGAAATCCATCGCGATAGGCCGCCACGGCCGAGACCAGTAATTCACGCAGGTCGAAATTTACCCGCTCGGCCTGCTTGATGCTTTCCTCGACCCGCGCCGCGGCGCCGAGCGCGCTCAGGATGGATTGCAGGCGCTGCGTGCCCTCCCGGGCCCGGGTCACATAGCGCTGCTGGTCCTCGCGCAAGCCTTCGGACTCGAGATTGTCCAAGGACGAGCGCACGATGGTCAGCGGCGTTCGCAGTTCGTGCGACAGTTTGCCGCCCAAGGTGCGCAGGTATTGTGTGTGCTCGTTGAGGCGCCCCAGCAGGCGCTCGAAACCGCGCGACAGCGCACCGATCTCATCGGCGGCGGCGGACTCCGGCATGTCGAGACGGATTTTGCCGTCGTGGCTCACCGCGGAATCGGCGGCATCGCGCAAGCGCCCGATGCGCAGACTGATCCAGGTCGCGAATCCGAACATCACCACGACGGCCGCCGCCGTGGCGAGCAGCGTGAGATTGAACAGACGCGTCACGGCGCGATCGCGCAGGGTGAGCAATTGATCTCCGGCCTGCTCGAGGAACACGGCGCCGCGCGTCTGTCCGTCGATCAGCAGCGGCGCCGCCGCGGTCAGCAGCAGCTCCTGACGCGGGCCGCCGCGCACCCATTCCGCATGCGGCCTCCCGGCAAGCGCCGCGGCGACGCTATGGCCGGCGAGGCGGTCGGGCGCCGCGGCCAGCACGGGAAGATTCGAGGTGTCGACGGCCATGAAATACCGGTACCAGGATTCGGCCGCCTCGGGCTCGCCCGGCGCGCTGTCGTCCAAGCTGCCGGCGGCTCCCAGTTTCAGCGCATGGGCGTCGACGACGGTGGCGCGGATGCCCTCGCGGATGAAGGTGCCCAACAGCTCGCTCAGTCCCGCCACGGTAAAAAACAAGCGGCCGCCGTCGGCGACGCTGCCGGGGGAGACGCCGGAACGGCCGGCGCCGCGGCCGTCGAGGGCTTCAATCCACAGATGTCCGCCGACGAAGCTCAAGGGGATGCGCGCTTCGATGCGATAGCCCGACGCGGTGAGCAGCCAAAAGGCCTGGATGCGCGGCTCTTCGACCACGCGCACCTGACCATCCTCACCTGTAGCCAGGCTTTGCGCCGCGATCAACCCGGGCGCGTGGGTGCCGAAGAAGTACGCTTGCTGCGCGCCGTCCGGTCCCTGCAGGGTTAGATTCACGCGATCGAAGCGGTCCCGGTCGGGATGCAGATTGCCTGGCTCCGGATCGAAGTGCGAATCGTCGACCTCGACATAGAGATAGAGGTAGCGCTCGGTGGACCCCGCCAAGACGCGGGCTCCGTAGCCGCCCGACGCGGGCAGGGCCGTCAGATCCGCCGCGACCCCCCAGTCATCGCGATAGCCATCGAGCAGGGGCTGGTTGCGCAGGGGGTAGACATACAAATCCCCACGGCTGGCGGCGAGGCTTCGAGGGTCCTGCGAATCGCGAAATACCCGCCGCGGCTGCGCGGACAGGGCATTGGCGATGGTGCCGGCGCTCGCCAGCAAGGATTTCTCCTGCGAATCGCGCAGCGCCGTCTCCAGTTCGCGGGCGTATTGGCAGCCGGCCCACGGCAGCACGAGCGTGGTGAGCGCGACGATCAGCAATTGCAGACGGATGCTCACCGGGAGCCTTTCTGACTCAGACAGGCTCCTCAACCCAGCGGTAGCCCATTCCGTACACCGTCTGGATGGCATCAAACGCCGGATCGATTTGCTGAAACTTGCGGCGCATGCGCTTGATGTGCGAGGTGATGGTATTGTCGTCCAGCACCACATTGGCGGCATCCATCAATTGCTGCCGGTTCTTCACATGTCCCGGGTTGCGCGCCAGGGCGTGCACGATCCAGAACTCGGTCAACGACAGGGTGACGGCCACGCCCTTCCAGGTGGTCTGCATCTTTTCACCGTCGACCGACAAGGCGCCGCGGCGCACGATTTGCGCGGCATTGTCGGGGCGGCGCAGCGCGTCGATGCGCCGGAACAGAGCCGCCACCCGCGCCGCCAGATGCGGCAGGCTCACATCCTTGGTCAGGAAATCATCGGCGCCGAGTCGTAGTCCCGAGACCGCATCCAGTTCGCTGTCGCGCGCGGTCAGAAAAATGATGGGCAGCTCGGCCGACAGCGCCCGCAGGTCGCGGCACAGATCGAATCCGCCCTCCGCCTCGTCCTCCAGCGAAATATCGATGATGGCAAGGTCGGGCAGGTGGCTCTGAAATGCCTGCATGGCATTCTTGCGGTTGCCGTAGGTCTTGACCGAGTAGCCGTGCCGTGCCAGCGCCGCGGCATAATTCTCGCGCAACGCCGGCTCGTCCTCGACTATCGCGATCTGCTTTTTCATCGCTGAATCATAGCCGATGGCGGGCATTTTACAGAGGCGCAACGCACAGACCGGCTGCCATGATTCGCCATGATTGGCCTCAAGTTCGCCCATATTGCGCCCGTAGAACTCGCGGCTTGGATTTGACACTGGCCTCGTACGTCAAACGAGGAGCAAACCCATGTCGAGATCACCCCATGAGACGACGCACGGCCCGATGCGGAGCGTGGACACTGTCTGGGCTGCAAGCTGCAAGGGAACGTGGTTGTCCCAGCGGCGCGAAGCGACACTCAATTGGCTGGCGCTCGGCCTGCTGCTGGCGGCGTGGAACGCCTCCGACGACGGCCCGGCGGCGCCGCGCCGGCCGGCGGCCCTGCGCGGCTACTCCGCCGTGTCGGTGCGCGCGGCAACACTGCATGCGCCGTTTGGTGCACGAAGGACATAAAAGCGTCAACGTACTGTAACGCGCCGTATCTCTAATGGCGTGGCCCATGCTGGCCACCGAAACCAATCAACAGATACTGATCGTCGATCGGGATGTTGCTTCAGTCGAGCCTCTCAGACAAAAACTTGGCGAGGCCGGTTTCATCGTGTGCGCGATCACCGACGGCGCGGCGGCCATTGCGGCCGTGGCGGAGCGGCCGCCGCATCTGGTCATCATCGATTGGAACATGCCCGGTCTGGCGGCGCTCGAGGTCATTCAGGGTGTGCGCCGCGCGCGCACGCCGCAAGTGATCAGGCTGATCATCCTGTCGGCGCTGGCCGATGAGCAAGATGTCGTCACCGGATTGAATCTGGGCGCGGACGATTACATCGCAAAGCCCTACTCATTGCGCGAAGCGGTTGCCCGGGTCTGCTCGGTGCTGCGCACCCACCCATTCGAGGACCATCACTCGGCGCTCAGCTGCGACGACCTGGTCTTCGATGGGTCGACCAATCGGGTCACCGCTCAGGGGAGGCTGCTCAATCTTCGCGGCGTGGAGTACCGGCTGCTCGAGTTCCTGATGTCGCATCCGGGGCGGACCTTCAACCGAACCCAGCTGCTCGCCCAGGTGTGGGGAGTCGACAGCGACGTCGACGAACGCACGGTCGACGTCAATGTGCAGAGGCTGCGCAGAATGCTCGCTGAACCCGGCTACGAGGCCTACATCCAAACCGTGCGCGGCTTCGGCTACCGGTTTGCCGTCCCGCGCACGGACCGGGTGGAGTGAGAGATCGGTTTCATTTCTATTGTTCCACGCGATGTTCCACACCTAAGTGCTTTTTTTGTAAACAAATCTTCTTTCTCGAGTAACGCCTCCGTCACATCAAATCGCCATCGTGTCAGGCGACGAGAAGCTTTTGGAGGACGAGACATGCTCGAACGTAACGCCCCGTCGCCCTCGCCGCTGCGATTGCGGACAGTCTTCATCTCAGACATTCATCTGGGGTTCAAAGGCTGCAGCGCCGATCTGCTGCTCGATTTCCTGCACCACGTAGAAATGGACTGCCTCTTCCTGGTGGGCGACATCATCGACGTGTGGAGCATGCAAAAGAGCATGTACTGGCCGCAATCTCACAATAACGTACTGCGCACCATTCTCGGCAAGGCCAAACGCGGCACCAAAGTCATTTTCGTCCCCGGCAACCACGACGAAGTGTTCCGCGAATTCGACGGCGCAGTGTTCGGCAACCTGGAGATCCACCGCGAATACATCCATCGCGGCGCCGACGGCCGGCGCATGCTGGTGCTGCACGGCGATGAATTCGACAGCGTGGTGAAGTGCAGCCCCTGGCTCGCCAAATTGGGCAGCGACATTTACGACGTGCTGCTGGCGGCGAATCCCCATATCAACTGGGTGCGGCGCAAGTTCGGCCTGCCCCACTGGTCGCTGTCGTCCTACCTGAAGAACAAGGCCAAGACCGCAGTTCAATACATCGGCAGCTTCGAGGAAGCGGTCGCCCAGGCGGCGCGCAAGCGCGGCGTCGACACCGTCGTCTGCGGGCACATCCATCGCGCCGAAGTGCGCGAAATCAATGGGATTCTCTACTGCAACGACGGCGACTGGGTCGAGAGCTGCAGCTCGCTGGTGGAAGACATGAATGGACAATTGCGGCTGATCGACTGGCCGAAGCTGCGTGCCCAGGTTCCGGCAACGCCCGTTGCCTTGCCGATCGGCCAGGCCGCCTGAGGAGTGCGTCATGAATGATGTGTGCGAAATGTGGAGTTCCCCGTGGCGTGCCTTGCAGCGAGATCTTGCCTTAGGGCTGAGCGAACAGGGGCATGCTCTTCCCCCAAGCTCGGTCAGAGGCGTCAACGTGCAGAGCAAGAGCGTCGCCGCCAATTCCTGGCTGGGCCGGGCGCGAGCGGCGGGGGATCGTCACCCGGCGCGGCAGTAGCTCGCGCCACTCACCATCGCCGGTCGAGATTCTTCGCCCCCCTTAAGGCCTCCCCGGAGGCCTTTTCTTTCAACGAACTGCCGCATTACTGTCTGCTAACCGTCATCTTGGCGAGGCAGGATCCGGACAAGACAGACTCCGGAGCAAACCCCATGAGCAGTCTCGACCTCGATCTCGATGCCCATATGAACAACCTCGAAACCGAGTGGCGCCAGGCTTACGAGTCCAGCATCGTGGCGCGGGCGGATTATCAGTCGCTGGCGGCTGCTCCCAAAGTGAACGCCAAACTGGTCCGTCTGGCCCGAGATCGGCTGGAGCGCACCGAGGCCCTGAAGGCCCGGATCATGGCGAAGATAGAACGCCTGGAAGACAACATTCTCGGCCAGGACTAGTGGACCTGAAGCCGCGGAGGACACCATGATCAATCGCTATGCTTTCGTGGATGGAGATGCGGCATTGAATCTGCTCGAGCGTCGATGGTTCGGCGCGCAGGCTGCGGCGAGGGCAATGCAAGCCGAATGCGACACGCTGCGCGAGGTCATGGAGCAAGCCGAGGCCGACTGGCGCCGGGCGCGGGTGCGGCTCGAGGACTTGAAGAACATACGCGACGCATTGGGCGACGAACTGGCGCTACTCGATGAGCAGAGAAGAGAGGACTCGACGCACGGCGGCGAGCGCCCGGTGATATTGACGGCGGCGTAACCGCCGGCGCATTGCTCTTTTCACGCGGGCGTCACAATCAACACTTACCGTTGACAGCTTTCCAAGGCGCGTGGATGTGTTGACAACGGGTTCACGGACTCAGGCTTTGTGCGCTTGCGTGTCGGCCGCCCTCAGCGTGCCGCTCGCGCCGCCGCCGAAGGTGTGCGAGGCGGACCAGGTGCTCTCCAGAATATTGTTCGGTTCGCCCGGGAACATGTCGGCCCAGCCGGTGCTATTGGCGGTCATGTCGGCCGTCGCCAGAGACCTTCCGCCGAACGAAAATGAGAACGCCGAGACGTCTCCCAAAACGGTCTCGCCGGCGGCGGTGATCTGGGCCAGCATGAGGCTGAACTGCGCCGCCCCCGTCGCGTCGCTGGGCGTCAGCAGCGAGGAGGTCAGGGTCAGGCTGCCGCTGGCCGGTGTGGTACCACTGAGCTGTTGCCATACGAAAGTCATCGAGTCCGCGTGCGCCGTCGTCGAGGCCATCGCCGCGGTGGCCAACAGCGCGGTGGCCAACAGCGCGGCGGCCAACGGTGCGGTGGTGGAAGCGATTGACGGTCGTTTCATGCGGCGACTGTAAACACGCCGCATCTCGTGGCCATTAATGATTTGTGACAGTTATCGCGTGTGGCATCGCCACCAACACCGAGCGGAATTCTTGCTGCTTTGGAGAAACCGCTTCGCTTTCCACAAATTGTCACATTCAGGGGGCAAGATCCCTCCAGTGCACAGGAGGAAGACCCGTGAGCGCGCTCGAATTAGATCTCGATGCCCAAATGCATCAGTTGCAGACGGAATGGCGTGAGGCGTACGAAGCCGGCATTGTCGCGCGGTCCTTTTATGCAACGCTGGCGGAAAGCCCTGCGCCCGACGCGCATCTACTGGACGTGGCCCGCGATCGACTGGATCGAATCAAAGGGCTGAAGGCGCGAATCGCGGCCCAGATGGAGTCGCTCGAGGACAAGCTGCTCGCCGGAATTGTGCCGTGGCGAGGGGCCAGTCAACGTTAGCGCGGCGTTACGCGAATTCCCAGCCGCCGATATACGTCAGCGAGCAGCCATAGCGGGCCGATCATCAAAAATTGCAGGTCCTTGAAGAAAGAGGGCCGCTTGCCCTCGATGGCGTGGCCGATGAATTGGCCGATCCAAGCCGCGACGAACAAAATAATGCAGATGCTCCACAAGGGCGCCGGACCCCGGCGTTCGACGGCATCGATGGACCATAGAAAGGTGAGCAGGAAGGGCACCGCGCCAAAGGCGAGGCGGGGCGACAGGGCTGCGTAGTACAGCAGGGCGGCGAGCACCGCGACGCCGGCCCAGTTCACGGCCGGATACATGGCGCGAATGCCGCCGGGGAAGGGCAAGGACCACAAAAGACCGAGTACACACCAGGCGATCACCGGAACACAAATCCAATGCAGGACCTTATTGGTCCGGTGGCGATGGCTGTCGCCGTAGTCATCCAGCCAGTCGGCGGCGGTGCGCATGTGCCAACGTTACCTTACAAGTGCTGTCGAGTCCCGTTGTCCGGACACACCAAGTAGCAGTCCGGATACCCGGCCCGGGCGGAGCAGCCGTTGGAGGAGTCGAGGTACCCCGATTCCGTGAAGCATCGATTGGGAGCCGAGGGGTCCGACGACGGCCGCAGGGCTGAACACCCCGCGGCCGTTGCGGCAATGAGCACGAAGACCAGCAGGTGACGCATGAACGCTCCTGTGGCGTGAGATCAAGCGGCGGCCATCAGCCCCTTGAGTTTGCTGATGGCATTCGACTCGACCTGGCGCACGCGCTCCGCGGAGATTCCATATTCATCCGCCAATTCGTGCAGGGTGGCCTTGTCATCGGTCATCCAGCGCCGCTTCAAGATGCTGCGGCTGCGCTCATCGAGCTTTTCGAGCGCGATGCTCAAACGCTCGGTCGAATCTTCTTCCCACTCTTCGCTCTCGACCTCGATGGCAGGATCGGCGTTGCTCGCCTGCAGGTACATGGCCGGGGAGTAGGTCTCCTCCTCGTCGCTGTCCGGCGTCGGGTCGAACGACATGTCGCGTGCGGACAGGCGCTGCTCCATTTCGCGAACGTCGGCCACATCGACGCCCAAGTCGCGGGCCACGGCCGCGGTTTCCGCCTCCGACAGCCATGCCAGATTCTTCTTCATCTTGCGCAAATTGAAGAACAACTTGCGCTGCGATTTGGTGGTGGCGACCTTCACCAGGCGCCAATTGCGCAGCACGTATTCATGAATTTCTGCGCGGATCCAATGCACGGCAAAGGACACCAGGCGCACGCCCACGGTGGGATCGAAACGCTTAACCGCCTTCATCAGGCCGACGTTGCCCTCTTGGACCAGGTCGCCCATGGGCAGGCCGTAACCCAGGTAGCCGCGCGCGATGTGCACCACGAAGCGCAGGTGCGAAAGCACCAGCTGCCGAGCGGCATCCAGATCGGCCTCGGAACGAAAACGCACGGCGAGTGCGACCTCGTGTTCCTTGGACAGAACCGGAATCTGGGAGACGCGGTCTATATAAGCGTCCAGGCTCCCGACCGGGCCTGCGAACACCAATCCACTCGGATTCTTTGCAACTAAGGCTGTACTCATCAGCGGAAACCTCCCAATCAGCGCGATGACAATAATAGCACTCCCGGGTTTCGACTGCTAATGTTACTGATAGTTCACATCGTATATAACTGATTGAAAAATAAGTAATTAGGTCGGATCGATGCCGCGGATATGCCGCGTCGCAGCAAGCCAGGATCCCAGCCACGCCAAGCCGACCGCGATGCCGAGCACCAGCGCCCCGGTCGAGACCCCGAGGCCTTGCAGATGAAACTGGCTGCCATAAAGTTTGGCGAGACTCTCGACGGGCAGCCTAAGCACCGCCGCGGCCAGGGCAACCAACAGCAGCGCCAGCAACCCGCCGCCGAGACCGTACCAAATTCCGCTATATAGAAAAGGTCTGCGGGCAAAGCGGTCACTGGCGCCCACCAACTTCATGACCTCGATTTCGGCGCGCCGGTTCAATATATCGAGGCGAATGGTATTGCCGACGATGAGCACCACGCCCGCGCCCAGCAGGGCGCCGGTGAGCAGCACCACCCGCCGCAATATGTCCAACATCCCATGCAGGCGCTTCACCCATTCGGTATCGAGCTGCACGGCCTGCACGTCCGGCATGGCGGAGATCGCGCCTTGCAGCGCCTCCGTACCCTGAGGCGTGCTCCGATCCAGGGTGGGCGTCACGATCAGAGTATCGGGCAAGGGATTGTCGGTGAGCGCATCGAGAGCATTGCCGAACCCGGAAGCGCTGCGAAATTCCGCCAGCGCCTGATCCGCGGTGATGACGCGCACTTGAGCCACATCGCCGCGCAGGCGCAGCTGCTTCGCCAGCGCAGCGCTGCGCGCGGCGCTCGCTTTCCTGTCCATGTAGACCGATAAATCAAAGGCGTCGTTCCAATTGCCGGTGGCGGTGCGCACATTGGCCAGCAGCAGATTCAAGAACAGCGGCAGGGCCAGCGCGACGGCGACCACGCCCATGGTCATCAGGGTCGCGAATGGATGATGCACGATGCGGCCCAAAGAGCCGACCAGGGTTTGCGCATGCCGCGCGAAATAAGCCTGAACACTCATTGCGCCGTCACCCGCCCGTCGTCCAGGACAATGCGCCGCGCGGCGAATTGCTCGATCAGATGCACGTCATGCGTGGCGATCACGACGGTCACGCCCACTTCATTGAAGCGCTTGAACAGCTTCATGATCTCGAGCGCAAGCTGCGGATCGAGGTTGCCGGTGGGCTCATCGGCAATGAGCAGGGACGGCTTGGCCACGATGGAGCGCGCGATTCCCACGCGCTGCTGCTCGCCGGTCGAGAGTTCGAGTGGCCGGCTTTTTTCCCTGCCGAGCAGCCCGACTTGATCGAGCGAGGCACGCACGCGCTTGTCGATCTCGCGCCTCGGCACGCCGGCGATGATGAGCGGCAGCGCCACATTGTCCGCCACCGGCCGGTCGTGCAGCAGTTTGTGATCTTGAAATACCACCCCGATCTGCCGCCGAAACTGCGGGATGCCGCGCGGTTTGACTCTCGAGGTGTTCTGGTTGTTGATGAGCACCTGGCCGCGGGTGGGGCGCTCGATGAGTGCGATCAATTTCAAGATGCTGCTCTTGCCCGCGCCGGAGTGACCGGTGAGGAACGCCATCTCACCGGCGTCGATCTTGAACGACACGCCGGCCAGCGCCTCGCGGCCGTTCGGATAACGCTTGTGGACTTGGTCGAAGAGGATCATGCTGCCGCGCCGTCGGGTCCGGATTTCAACAGGGCCGAGACGAATTCCGAGGCGTTGAACACGCCGAAATCTTCGCTTTGCTCGCCGACGCCGACAAAGCGGATCGGGATTTTCAATTTTTGGGCAATGGCAAGCACCACGCCGCCCTTGGCCGTGCCGTCGAGCTTCGTGATCACGAGTCCGGTCACCCCCAGCCCCTTGTTGAACTCCTCGGCCTGCGCGACGGCGTTCTGGCCGATCGTGCCGTCGAGCACCAGCAGCACCTCGTGGGGCGCGCCGGCATCCAGGCGGGCAAGCACGCGCTTCACCTTCTTGAGCTCCTCCATCAGGTGAGTCTGAGTGTGCAGACGGCCCGCGGTGTCGGCGATCAGGACATCGATCTTGCGCGCGCGCGCGGCCTGCAGCCCGTCGAAAATGACGGCGGCGGGTTCGGCGCCGGCCTGACCCGCGACGATGGGCACGCGGTTACGCTCGGCCCACACCTCCAATTGTTCGCGCGCCGCGGCGCGAAAAGTATCGCCTGCGGCCAGCATGACGCTGCGTCCGTCGGCGAGCAGCCGGCGCGCCAATTTGCCGATGGTCGTGGTCTTGCCGGCGCCGTTGATCCCCACCACCAGAATCACATAGGGTTTGATGCCGGCAGCGATGGTCAAAGGCATTTCCACGGGTTGCAGGATATCGAGCATGGCGTCGCGCAGGGCCTTGAGCAACGCATCCACATCGTTCAACTCTTTGCGCGCCACGCGCCTGCGCAGCTCCTCGAGAATGCGGCCGGTGGCCTCCACCCCCACATCGGCGGTGATCAGCCGCGTCTCGAGTTCATCGAGTATTTCCGCGTCAATCTTGCGGCCGGGCAGCAGTTCGCCGAGATCGGCGGTGAGCCAGGCCGGGCCCTGGTTCAACTTGGCGCGCAGGCGCTTGAAGAATCCGCGCACCGCGGAGGGATCGGTGTCATTCGTCATGGGGAGGTATGATACCGGGAGTGACTACCCCCAAGACGGAATCGCACGCCCCGGGCGGCCGCAATTCGGTGCGCATCATCGGCGGCGGATGGCGCGGCCGGCGCATCAATTTTCCGGACATCCCCGGCCTGCGGCCCACCCCCGACCGAGTTCGCGAAACCTTGTTCAACTGGCTGCAGCAGGACGTCATCGGCGCCCGCTGTCTCGATCTTTTCGCGGGTTCGGGCGCGCTCGGGCTCGAGGCACTGTCTCGAGGCGCGGCGGAAGCGGTATTCGTCGAGCAGGCGGTCGCGGCGTCCCGCTCCCTGCAGGAGCAGCTCACCCGCTTAGGGGCCGGTCGCAAGGGGCGCGTGGTGGAAATGGGCGCTGCGCGATTCCTGCGCACGCCCGCGCCGCCCTTCGACATCGTCTTCCTGGATCCACCGTTCGGACGGGATGCCCTGGCCGAATACGTTCCCCTGCTGGATTCGGGCAACTGGCTCAAGGTCGGGGGCCTGGTGTATCTGGAGAATGAAAAGGCCTCCGGTGCGCCGCCCCTGCCGGCGCATTGGACATTGCTCAAATCGAAGTCGGCGGGCGAGGTGGGGTATCATTTGGCGCGCGTCTTCGCGCGGGCTGAAACGAATGCATAAAAGAACAGCGGTCTATCCCGGCACTTTTGATCCGATCACCAACGGCCACACTGACCTGGTGCGGCGGGCGGCGAGCATTTTCGATCGTCTGGTGGTGGCGATCGCGGCCAATCCGAACAAGGCGCCCATGTTCACGCTCGAAGAACGGGTGGACCTGGCCCGCCGGGTGCTGGCCGACGTACCGAATGTCGAGGTGAAGGGCTACGCGGGGCTCACCGTGGATTTCGCGCGGCAAAACGGCTTGTCCGTGATCGTGCGGGGTTTGCGCGCCGTGTCGGACTTCGAATTCGAATTTCAATTGGCCAACATGAGCCGGCATCTCACGCCGGAGATAGAATCCGTATTCATGACCCCCCAAGAACAGTACACATTCATATCCTCGACCCTGGTACGCGAAATCGCGGTGATGGGCGGCAATGTGTCCGAGTTCGTGCACCCCATCGTCGAGGCCGAATTGAAGCGGCACCGCAAGCTTTGACCGAAGCTTTCGCATTGCGCCGCGCGCGTTTTTTTGGCGGGTTCGCGTGCTCGATCGCCGCGGTCATCGCCGCGGTCATCGCCGCGGCGCCCGGCGCGCACGCCGCGGCACCGCTTGCGCACGCCGCGGCACCGCTTGCGCACCCCGCGGTCGCGCATCAAGCGGCAATCGCCAGCGCCTATCCGCTCGCGAGCCAGGCGGGGCAGGAAATTCTCGCGGCCGGCGGCAATGCCTTCGATGCGGCGGTGGCGGTGTCGGCGGCACTGGCGGTGGTGGAGCCCAGCAGCTCAGGCTTGGGCGGCGGCGGCTTCTACTTGCTGCACCGGCAGGCGGATGGCTACGAGACCATGATCGATGCGCGCGAGAAGGCGCCCGGCGCGGCATCGCGCGACATGTATCTGGACAAGGCCGGCAATGCCATCGAGGACGCGTCGATTGCCGGATCATTGGCCTCGGGGATTCCGGGCGAACCCGCGGCATTCGAATACCTGGCGCGCAAGTACGGCAAACTGCCTTTGAAGCAGGACCTCAAGCCCGCGATTCGCCTGGCACGCGACGGTTTTCCGCTCTATGCCCGTCTGCAGGGGGGAATTCGTTACAAACGCCAGGTATTGATGCGTTCTCCCGACGCCGCCAAGGCCTTTCTGACCGCAGACGGCGCAGTTCCGGAGGTGGGAGCGGTCATCAAGCAGCCGGACCTCGCGAACACGCTCGAGGCCATCGCCAATCAAGGGGCTCGAGGGTTCTACGCGGGCCGCGTGGCGGCCGACCTCGTGGATGGGGTGCGCGCCGACGGCGGCATTTGGACGCTGCAGGATCTCGCGGCGTACAAGGTGGTGGAGCGCAAGCCGCTGGTCGGCGAATACCATGGAGCGCGCATCGTGTCGGCGTCGCCGCCTTCCTCGGGCGGTATCGCGGTGCTCGACGCGCTCAATATTTTATCCGGCTTCGATCTGCATCGATACGACTCCGCCACCGCCAAACACCTGGTGATCGAAGCCATGCGCCGCGCGTATCGCGACCGGGCGATCTACCTGGGTGATCCGGACTTCGTCAACATGCCGCTGGCGCAGCTCGCGAGCAAGGACTACGCGGCGGGGCAGCGCAGCAGCATTCGCACCGACAAGGCCATGCCGTCCAACCTGCTGCCGGGCATCGAATCGGAACCGGTGGGAATGCAAACCACGCATTTCTCGGTGCTGGATGCCGAAGGCAACCGGGTCGCCGCCACGATCTCGGTCAATCTGTTCTTCGGCACCGGGTACATGCCGCCGAAGACCGGCGTGCTGCTCAACAATACCATGGACGATTTCTCGACCAAGCCGGGCCGGCCGAATGAATTCGGGCTGGTGGGCGCCACCGCCAATGCGATCGCGCCGAACAAGCGCAGCCTCTCCAGCATGTCGCCCACGTTCGTCGAGACGTCGAAGGGCCTGATGATCGTGGGCTCGCCCGGCGGCAGCTTCATCATCAGCATGGTGCTCCTGGGCACGCTCAACTACATGGATGGAATGAGTGCGGCCGACATCGTGAAGTATCCGCACTACCACCATCAGTACCTGCCCGACGAAGTCGACTACGAACAGGGCGCGCTGACCGATGCCGAAATCAAGGAGCTGACCGCCATGGGGCACACGCTCAAGGTGTCGGGCCGCAAGTGGGGCAACATGCAGGTCATCACCTGGGACTTCGCCACCGGCAAAGTGGAAGCGGCGTCGGATCCGCGCGGCGAGGGCGTCGGCCTGGTCTACTAACGAGGCGAGGCGCGCGCCCGGTCAGCGTTGGCAGGTCGAACACCAGTAGGTGGAGCGCTGGCCCTGGACGAATTGCTTGACGGCAGATTTGCATACGCGGCAAGCCTCTCCCGCGCGCTCATACACGAATAGCTTCTGGCGGAAATATCCGGGCGCGCCGTCGGCGTTGACGTAGTCGCGCAAGGTGGTGCCGCCGATCTTGATGGCCTCGCTCAGGACGTCTTTGATGGCGCGCGCGAGCGCCGTCGCCTCGGCACGAGTGAGGCGGCGTGCGGCGCGGCGCGGGGATATCCGCGCGCGAAACAATGCCTCGCTCGCATAGATGTTGCCCACCCCCACCACCACTTGAGAGTTCATGATGAATTGCTTGACCGCGACGCCGCGTTTGCGGGTGGCGCGAAACAGGTATTCGCCGTCGAATGCCTTGCTCAAGGGCTCGGGTGCCAGTTTGACCAGCAGCGGGTGCTGCAGGGGATCGGCGTCGGTCCAATGCAGGCTGCCGAAGCGCCGCGGGTCGTGAAATCGCAGAATCCAGCCGCTGTCCACGCGAAGGTCCCAATGATCGTGGGTCTTGAGCGGAGCATCGCGCTTGACCAGGCGCAGGCTTCCCGACATGCCGAGATGCAGTATCAGGGTGCCGGCGTCGAAACGGATCAGAAGGTACTTGGCGCGCCGCTCGATGCCGCGCACGGTTTGTTCGCAAACGGCCGACTCGACGTGGGCGGGGATCGGCCAGCGCAGGCGTCGCTCGCGCACCACGAACTCGACCACTCGCCGCTGCATGAGAGCAGGGGCGATGCCGCGCCGGGTAGTCTCTACTTCGGGAAGCTCGGGCGTGTGGCGGCTCGGGCGATCAAGCGTTACTTGATCTTCGATTCTTTGTAAGCGACGTGCTTGCGCACGACGGGGTCGAATTTCTTGGTTTCCAGCTTGTCCGGATGCAGCCGCTTGTTCTTGGTGGTCGTGTAGTAGTGACCGGTGCCGGCCGAAGACACCAATTTGATTTTGTCGCGCATGAGTCGCTCCTTAAACCTTGACGCCCTTGGCGCGCAGATCCGCCACCACCACATCCACGCCGCGCTTCTCGATGGTGCGCAGGCCACGGGTGGAGACGCGCAGGCTCAGGAAGCGCTTTTCGGTTTCCGACCAGAAGCGGTGGGTGTGCAAATTCGGCAAAAAACGGCGCCGCTTGCGATTATTCGCGTGGGAAACCGTGTTGCCCGTTTTGGGGGCTTTGCCCGTGACTTGGCAGACTCGCGACATGGCGTAACCTTTGGACTTGGAAACGTGGAACAGCCGCGCTTTATACCAGGGTCGCCCAAACGGGGCAACCTACCCCCACTTGGCCGGATATAAATTTATGTAAATCAATAAGTTGCCTTGGAGAGTCCGGCCCGCATCGGGCGCCCGCTCACTTACGGCGAAGCCGTCGCCACGGGCGCGGCGGTGGCGCGGGCCGCAACCGTCCCGCGGGCGGGCAGATTCTCACGCAAAAAGTCCTCGGTCTCCTTCAAGAGGAGGGCGCGGTCCTTGACGTCACTGAATGAGTGATCGGCGCCGGGGACGATGACGAACCGATGCGTGACGTGAGCCCGCTTCAGCGCCGCGTCCATGACCTCGGATTGCGCGAACGGCACCTGCGCATCCATCTGCCCATGCAGCATGAGCAGAGGCACCTTGAATTCCTCGGCGTGCAAATGCGGAGAATCGCGTTTCAACTTCGCCCGATCGAATCCGATCTGCTTCTTGACGACCTTCCCACCGAGCCAGTCATATCCCTCCTCGATGAGAAGCCCCAGGTCGCTCACGCCGGCAATGTCGACCGCGCAGTGAAAGAGTTCCGGATTTCGTTGCGCGCCCAAGAGCGCGATGTAGCCGCCGAAGCTCCAACCGACGATGCACACCCGCTGCGGGTCCGCGATCTTCTGCTCAATTGCCCAACGGGCGCCGTCAACCACGTCATCGTAGGTAAGGCCGCCCCAGTCCTGGTGCGCCGCATAGTACCAATCACCGCCGTAACCGTCCGAGCCGCGAAAATTCATCTGCAACACCGCATAGCCGCGGCTGAGCAGAAATTCACGCAGGAAGAAATAGCCCCAGGTGTCGCGCGCGATGGGTCCGCCGTGCGGCATCACGATCAGAGGCAGGTGCGCGGGGCTCAAGCCTCGCGGCGCCGATAGATAGCCGGGAATGCGGGTGCCGTCGCGTGCCGGATAGGAAATGGCCCGCATGGGGGCAAGAGTCGACAGATCCCGGTTGGGGTAGGGTGCGCCCGCCATCGAGAGCGAGGCGGCGACGGTGTCCAGCACCATGAATCTCGGCGCATCGATGTCGCTCGACAAGCGGATCACCAAGGTCTTGTCGTCTGCGGAGGATTCGTAGACGGTATTGAATGTCGAAGGTTCCCTCCGTTGGATGGCGCCCATCAACGCGGCAATGCGATCATCCGTGTAATAAAACATCGGGTTCCCATTGTCGTAGCGGGCGCCGAGCAGCCGCCCGTCGCGGCTGAGAATGGGGCTGGTCACATCGACGACGGGGTGCGAGAACACCAGCCGCGGATCTTCCTTGTCTTTCAGGTCGATCAGCCAGATCGCTTCTCTGCCTTCATCGGATGGCCCGAAAGCGTAGGCCGTATTCGGATCATCCGCGCTGATCGCAATGGGTTCGAAGTGCGCCTCGCGGCTGAATACCTCGAACTTGGAAAGCCGCCGCCAATTCGCCTCGCCGTCGAGATGCACCCAGTAGGAGAGGGTCGTTCCGGAAGAGCCCCAACCGAGTCTGACCGTTCCATGCCGGTCGGTAATCCAATGGCGGATGGGATCCCTGGCGCGTTGACGAATTCTCAGCTGTCCGGTCACGACGTTGAGTTCGAACACCGCCGGCAGAGCGTGGGTTCCTATGTCGCCAATAACCTGAACGTTCCCGGCCGACTCCTCCGCGTTCAATCCCTCATCGGCCTCAATCAGCACGGTATTGGGCGGCCCGGGATTCCAATTGATGATCCGATCCTGAAATTGCCCTTGTGCCTCCCCGGAGTTCTGAATCAGCACGCGGGTATTCTTGCCATCGGCGTCCACTGCCACCAGCCGGGTCGTGCTGTACACGATCCGGTCCTTGACCATGGCGATGAATGCGCACAGCAGACGCGTATTGGTCGCCCAATGGCACCAGCGGAACTTGAAATGCTCGGGCTCGGCGAGCACGGGTAGCATGGTCTGATCCGCGCCGGCCGTGCGATCGGCGATGACAGCCATTGCCTTGCCGTCAAGCGTTTGAATCAGCGCCAAATAGCGCCCGTCCGGTGATATGGCGACGTCTTCTACCTTTGGTCGCGCCGCGAACTCCTCGATCGAAGGCGGCGATGCCGAACGGGCGGCGGACGCGCTGAAAACTCCGAGTACCAGCGCGAGCGTACCCCATCTATTCATTGTCATGGCTCCATGCCCATCCCATCCCTCGGACCAGTATAAATCAAAGGAACGTACGTCAACCTGATCGCATCCGGAGAAATCGCCGCATCGCTGCGGATGTCAGCGCCGCCGGCCGAGCCCGATGGCTTCGCAAGAACGCACGCGGCAAATCACACCGAGAACCGCTTCACAGCCGACCAACCTGCTCTGGGTCGCGATCGGGTCGCTCGGCGCCCTGGCCGGCGCCCGAGGACTGTCATCTTCTTTGAAATGATATTGTGGGGGCTCAAACCAACAGAAATTTTTGGGAGAGGTCATGTATCACAAAACGTTGATCTGGCCGTTGAGTCTCGTGTTGTTACTTGCGGGCTGTGCGTCGACAGTCAAACGGGGGGACGGGGGCGCGCCGGTGCCGGTTGGCACCAAGGCTCCGGGCAAGCACGTTGTCCTCAACCTGACCGGAAGCGACGTGACGACGTCCGCGAAAGACTGGACTGGCTTCAAAGGCATCTGGAACGATGAGTGCTCGGATGAATTTCACGAAGCCGGGGCGCAGTTTTCCATGCAGGACGGGGCGCCCCAGCCCACTGGTTCAGAGGGTGTCTTGGTCGTAGTCAATGTCGTGGATTACCGCTATGTCTCCATTGGAGCTCGGGTCATGCTCGGAATAATGACGGGAAATGCGTTCATCAATGCGCAAGTTGGATTTCGCGACCTGAAGACCGGAGAAACATGGGCCACGAGGACCTATGACACCAAGTCTTCGGCCTGGAATGGCGTGTTCGCTGCCATGACGACGAAGCAAGTGCGCGCCATGTGTCACGAGATCCTTGGTGAGGTGAGCGCTCACTGACGATGCACGGATGCGCGGCGCGCCTGGCATCTGGCGCCAGGACAATTCGTCGTTGCCTTGCGGGGAGCGTGGCTGCGCCGACCGCGTGGTCGGCCGAATTGACGCCCGGTGTCGGTCGGCGGCCTCTCACAGCGGCCGCTACCGTCATCCTCCGGCGGAGGCCACCCAAAAGCGGTCATATGTTTGTGCCGCAAGCGGCCTGGGACTTGATACAGTACGACGATCAACCGTATGAACCATGAACTGAACCACACATGGGCAAATCACTTTCCCGTGCCATGCCGCGACCGCGGAGTTTTCGGTCATCAAAAGAACTTCGCGCATGGATGGCGAGGGAGCACACTCGAGCCCCACACCTACTCCTGCGGATTTACAAGAAGGACTCTGGTGTTCCATCGATCACGTATGCCGAGGCGCTTGACCAGGCGCTGTGTTTCGGTTGGATAGATGGGCGAAAACTGCCGTTTGACGCGAACTCCTGGGTGCAGAAATTTACCCCACGCAGGGCGAAAGGCGGTTGGTCCAAGATAAATGTTGCGCATGTGGATCGGCTTATCCAGGCAGGCCAAATGACACCTGCTGGTCTCAAGGAGGTGGAAGCGGCCAAGACCGACAGACGCTGGGCCGCTGCGTACGATTCTTCCGCTAACGCAACGGTGCCTCCGGAGTTCGTCAAGGAACTCGCACGTAACGCCAAGGCAAAGCAGTTCTACGCGACACTCAACAAGGCCAATCTGTATTCGATTGCCTATCGGCTGCAAACTGCAAAGCGCCCAGAGACAAAGATCAAGCGCATAAAGCTGATTGTCGACATGCTCGCGCGCGGCGAGAAATTTCACTGACCGCCCAGGCCCATGCTTCGAGGCACTGTAATTCGCCGCATCCGCCCATGACCGCTTCTCCCAAGCCGCTCTCGCTCAGGTGAGGCAGCCGAACAGGCCGCTTTGGCACATTCCGGCCAGCCGTCGCTTGCTCTCAGATTAGTCCACGTTCCGCGAGCGACACGGTGGCGCCGTCGCCGATGATGATGTGGTCCAGGAGGCGTATGTCGACCAAGGCGAGCGCCTCTTTGACACGCTGGGTGATCAATTCGTCGGCCTGGCTCGGTTCGGCGATGCCGGAAGGGTGGTTGTGGGCGATGATCACCGCGGCCGAGTTGCGTTGCAGGGCCAGCTTGACGATTTCGCGCGGATGCACGCTCGCGCCGTCGATGGTGCCGCGGAACAATTCCTGGAATTGAATCAGGCGGTGGCGCTTGTCGAGGTACAGGCAGCAGAACACTTCATGCTCGAGATCGCGCAGCTGGGAGGAGAGAAAATCCCGGGTGGCGCGCGGGCTCGCGAGCGAGGGGCCGGCGCGCAGGGTCTCCGACAGTTGCCTCCTGGCAATCTCGACCGCAGCCTGCAGTTCCGCGAACCGCGCCGGCCCCAGCCCGTGCTCGGCGCAAAATCGCTGTCGATCGGCGGCGATCAGCTTGCGCAGGGAGTGAAAGTTCCGGAGCAGGTCGCGCGCCAGGTCGAGCGCCGAGCGGCCGCGGGTCCCCGTGCGCAGCAAGATCGCCAACAGTTCCGCGTCCGACAGCGCTGCGGCGCCCTTGCCGAGCAGCTTTTCGCGGGGTCGTTCGTCGCTCGGCCAATCCCGAATTGCCATGGCGTCGAGCATGACCAAGGCCGGTCGTAGTCTCCAGCTGCATTTCGTCCGCGAGCGAGCAGTAAAGGAGTCGAGCAGCGCGTGCCGCGGCGGCGCTCAGCCGTGTCCGGAGCTGCCGAAGCCGCCGGTGCCGCGGGTGGTGCTCAAGAACTCTTCCACCACCTCGAATTCCACCTGCGCCACCGGCACGAACACCATCTGCGCGATGCGGTCGCCCGGATTGACCGTGAAGGCGGCGGCACCGCGGTTCCATACCGATACCATCAGCGGTCCCTGATAGTCGGAATCGATCAGACCGACCAGATTGCCGAGAACGATGCCGTTCTTGTGCCCCAACCCTGAGCGCGGCAGCAGCACTGCGGCGAGTGTGGGGTCGGCGATGTAAATCGAAATGCCGGTGGGGACGAGCTCGGCGGCGCCGGGCGCAAGCTTAAGGGGCGCGCCGATGCAGGCGCGCAGGTCCATGCCGGCGGAGCCTTCGGTGGCGTGCTGGGGCAGCGGAAATTCCTTGCCGATGCGCGGATCCAGGATCCGCAGCTGAACGGTGCGCTGCACGGGTTATCTGCGCGCGCGGCGAGCGCGCACCCGATCGCGCGGCAGGGCGGCGCCGGTGCGCCGCTTGCGTGCGCCGCGGCGCGGACTGCCGTCCGGGGGCGGCAGGCGGTTCGCGATCAAGGCAATGAGCTGGCGTGCGACATCGATCTTTGGTCCGCGTGCGACCTCGACCTTGCCGCCGGGCCAGATGACGGTGAGCGCATTGTCCTCGCAATCGAAGGCGATGCCATCGCCGACCTGATTCGCCGCGATCATGTCGAGCTTCTTGCGCTTGAGCTTGCTGCGGGCATTGTCTTCGACATTGTCGGTCTCGGCGGCAAAACCGACCACGAACGGGCGCTTGGCCATGTCCGCGACCGACTTGATGATGTCGGGCGCAGGTTCGAGATCGAGTTGGACCGCGACCCCCTGTTTCTTGATCTTCTGTTTGGCGATGGCGACGGGCTGAAAATCGGCCACCGCGGCCGCCGCGATGAACACGTCGGCATCGGCCACTTGGCGGTGAACCGCGGCGTACATGTCGCGCGCACTTTCCACATTGATGCGCGTGATTCCGACGGGCGTCTGCAGCTGCACCGGGCCGGTGATGATGGTCACGTGAGCGCCGGCTTCGCGCGCCGCCGCGGCGACGGCGAAGCCCATTTTCCCGGAGCTGCGGTTGGTGAGATAGCGGACCGGATCGAGACGCTCGCGCGTCGGCCCCGCCGTGATCAGAACATTGAGACCTGCCAGCAGCCCGGCGTTGGGCGGGGGCTCGAGCAGACTCTCGGCGAGCTTCACCGGCTCCCACATGCGCCCTTCGCCCACCTCTCCGCAGGCTTGATTGCCGGAGGCGGGCCCCAGGATGCGGATGCCGCGCGACACCAGCGTTTCCACATTGGCCTGGGTGGCCTTGTTGGCCCACATCACCCGATTCATCGCCGGCGCAAGAGCGATGGGCGCCTCGGTGGCGAGACATAGGGTCGACAACAAATCATCCGCTCTACCGTGGGCGAGGCGCGCAATGAAGTCGGCGCTTGCCGGCGCGATCAGCACCACCTGCGCCCAGCGCGCGAGCTCGATGTGGCCCATGGCGGCTTCCGCCGCCCCGTCCCACAGATCGGCGCGGGTGGGCCGTCCCGACAACGCCTGAAAACTCATGGGCGAGACGAATCTTTGTGCCGCATCCGTCATGACGACCTGCACGTCGGCACCGCGCTCGATCAGCCGCCGCACCAGATCGAGACTCTTGTAGGCGGCAATGCCGCCCGTGACCCCCAGCAATATTCGAGTCTTCGGCGTCAATGGATGCCCTTCAGCTCTTTGAACCGGGCGATGTCGCTTTCGAACTGCTGGCGCATGGTCGCTTCTTCGCTGCGCTTCTCGCGCAGGTTCTGATCCTGCGTGCGAATGTCATTGCCCACGCGCACCAGGTCTTCGGCGATTTGATCGGGCATGGGCGAGGCGGCCGGATCTGAATTGTACGGCTTGTAGTGCATGCTGCTGACGCGCAGCTTCTTCAGCTTGCCGTTCAAGACTTCGAGGAACTGAGACGTCACCTTGATCTGATCGGACAGCAGCGTGACGCGCTGATCCCGGAGCCGCTCGATTTCCTGCACCGACGCGTAGGTGCTGAGCAGGTTCCGGTCCCGGTTCTGGCTTTGCTGAGCCTCAAATTTCTTCTGGTCCTCGATGGCCTGCTGCTCGGGGCTCTTCTGGGCCTCGAGACGATTGATCTCGATCCCATGAGAATTGATGACGTGCTGTTCCTGCCCCGCGTATTCGGGGGGGATACGATCGCCATAGTGGGTGACCCCCTTTTCATCCACCCACTTATAGAGAGTGTGGCCGGTCGAACCGCCGCCTCGGGCCGCAAAACAGGGCGCGGCCAGCAATGCGGCAGCACAAAAAACCCAAGCGACTGTCTTCAAGCGGATGTCCTCTGTAGGAGAATCGGACGCCATTGTGAGCGGTGCGGCCCGCGTTTTCTAGGGCCTGTGCCTCAATCTGCAAGCCCGTAGCGCTCCCGGTAGGCCTGCATCCGTGAGAGGTCATCCCGACGACCCAGAGCGGAGATATGCTGCATGAGGTCGCCCAGATTGACGACGGCGAGGACAGGTATTGCAAACTGCTCCTTGACTTCCTGGACCGCGGACAGGCGGCCTTGCGGGGCCCGTTCCTGGCGATCCAAGGCGAGCAACACGCCGGCCGGCCGCGCTCCGGCCGCCCGGATGATGTCGATGGATTCGCGGATGGCCGTGCCGGCCGTGATGACGTCGTCCACGATCAACACCGCCCCGCTCAGGGGGCTGCCGATGATGTTGCCGCCTTCACCGTGATCCTTGGCCTCCTTGCGGTTGAAGGCGAACGGTAGGTCCCGGCCGGCACGTTCCGCGAGCGCCGCTGCCGTGACGGTGACCAGGGGTATGCCTTTGTAGGCTGGACCGAACAACATGTCGAATTTCAGGTCGGAGCCCACGATCGCCGCCGCATAGGCGCGGCCCACGGCGGCGATGGCGGCGCCGGTGTTGAACAATCCGGCGTTAAAGAAATACGGGCTCTCGCGGCCGGACTTCAACGTGAAGCTGCCGAAGCGCAATACACCCTGGCGCACACACAGTTCGATGAACTCACTTTGATATGCCAGGGCCATGGACCTAAGATACTATCGCGCGCCATGCGCATCGTCATGTTGATCTTAAGTTCCGGTCTTCGCGTTTGAAGGCCGCGGCAAAACCCACACTGCTGCAGGCTCTCGGCGACAAGCGCTTGCTGGCGGTGTTGCTCCTGAGCTTTGCCTCCGGGTTGCCGTTCAACCTGACCGGATTCACCCTGCAGGCGTGGCTGGCCTCCTCCGGTCTCAGCATTCAGACCATCGGCTTTTTCTCCTTGGTCGCTCTGCCGCTCAATTTCAAATTCCTTTGGGCGCCGCTGCTGGACCGCTATCTGCCGCCGATCCTCGGACGGCGCCGCGGCTGGATCTTGATTTTTCAGGCCTGTCTTGCGGTTTGCATCGGTGCGATGGGTTTTTGTTCCCCCACCCGCGAGCTCTATGTGCTGGGCGTGCTGGCATTGTTGCTGGCCTTTCTTTCCGCATCCCAGGACATCGTCATCGACGCGTACCGCGTGGACACGATCCCGGTGAGCGAGCGCGGCGTGGCGGCCGCGGCCGCCGCCTTCGGCTACCGTACGGCGGCGATGCTGGCAGGGTCGGTGTTGGTGCTCATTGCCGCGTGGCTCGATTGGCAGTCCGCCTTTCTGTTCGTGGCCTGCTTCATGACCGCCACCATGCTGGCGACGTTGCGGGCGCCGGAGCCGGACGCACCGGGCCATGCGCCACACACGTTGGCCGATGCCGTCTGGCACCCGTTGCGTGCCTTGCTCAAGCAACCGGGAGTATGGGGTTTTTTGGCGCTGGTTCTGCTCTACAAGGTGGGCGATGCTCTGGCGCTCAGCCTGTACAGCACGTTCATGATCAAAGGCGTCGGATTTTCCCTGGAGGAGCTCTCCATCGCCGGCAAGTTGAACATGACCATCTCCACCATGATCGGCCTGGCCTTCGGGGGATTCATGTACATCCGCTGGGGGGTGTTCCGGTCGCTGCTGATTTTCGGCATCGGCCAGTCGCTCACCAATTTGCTCTACATGTGGCTGGCGCTGGCCGGCAAGAAGGTATGGCTGCTGGTGCTGGCCACCTCGCTCGACACCATGGTCGGCGGCATGGGCCAGGCGGCGTTCGTCGCTTTCTTGGTGTCGCTGTGCTCGGCGGATTTCAGCGCCACCCAATATGCACTACTGTCGGCCCTGGCCACCCTGCCGCGAAACGTCACCGGCTGGATTGCGGGGCATCTCGTCCCGGTCATCGGCTGGGCGCATTTTTTCGTGGTCACCTGCCTGGTCGCGGTGCCGGGATTGATTTTGCTGGTGATATTGCGCCGGCCCCTGCAAGAACTGGGGGCGCGCGAAGCCGCCGGTGTCTAGCGCCATTGGGCGGCGCCACGAATCAGCGGCGCAATGAACGATCGTTCGGAGTGGACCAAAGGCTGCGTGCGTTGTCCTCGAACTCCCGGTCCAGGTCTTCCGCTTCCACGTCCACGGCGCCCGACCAATCCTCGGGGGCATCGGCCGCATCGATGAGTTCGTCCAGCAACTGCTCGTTCCAGGAATCGAATTCCATTTCCGTGACGGTGCCATCGAAGTACTGAATTTCAATGGTTTGGTCTTGATCATCGATTGCGACCACTTCGAATAGTTCGTTGGTCCCGCCCCGATACCATTGACCCACGATCGGCCTGATTGCGTTCATCGCCGTCTCCGTCTGCTATGCTCGACTCCCATTCAGTCCTAACTGCATTCAACTCCCAATGAGTCGTTCGCGCAATATGTAATTTTTGCGCGCAGCAACATCGCCAGTGATTGAACCGCTCGTGAAATTCTTCGTGGTCTTTTTCGTGGTGGTCGACCCCATCTCGTTGATCCCCTTGTTTGCCGGACTCACTCAAGGCGCGAGCGCGCACTACAAGAGAAAAATGGCCGGCAAGGCGACCGCGATCGCGTTGGTGATCAGCGTCATGTTCGCGCTGGCCGGCGCGAAGTTCCTGGACATCATGGGGATTTCCCTGAGTTCGTTCCGTATCGCCGGCGGGACCTTGCTGTTCTTGATCGCGCTCGACATGGTGTTTGCGCGCCCCTCCGGCAGCCGCTCGACCACCACCGAGCAGGAAGAGACCAAGAAGCGCGAGGATATCTCGGTGTTTCCGCTGGCCTTTCCCTTCATGGCGGGGCCCGGGGCGCTCGCGACCATATTGCTGAGCGCCGGCGAGGCGGCGTCCCGACCGCTGTTGTTCGCGGGTCTTCTGGGGGTGGTCGGTCTGGTGTTGATCGCTTGCTGGGTGTTGATGCTGGCGACGCCGCGTCTGATGAAGGCGCTGGGCGTGACCGGTGCCAATGTCGTGAGCCGCCTATCCGGAGTGATTCTCGCCGCCCTCGCCGTGCAGTTCATCGTGGATGGGATCCGCGGCAGTTTCCTGTGACGGCGGCGGCGCCGCAAGCCGGGTGTAAGCCAAGTCCCACACACCGTGACCCAGGCGGGCGCCGCGCCTTTCGAAGCGCGTCGGCGGCCTGAAATCCGGCCGAGCCACGTAAGCGCCGTCCGCGCTCGAGTTCAACAGCTGCGGCTCGGCATTGCACACGGCCAACATCTGCTCTGCGTATTCCTGCCAGTCCGTCGCGAGACGCAGCACGCCCCCCGGGCGCAGCTTGGCCGCGGCCGAGGCGATAAAGGCGGGCTCGATCAAGCGCCGCTTGTGATGGCGCTTCTTGTGCCAAGGATCCGGAAAGAACACCAGGATTTCATCGAAGGAGCCGTCCGCGATCCCCATCCGCAGCACTTCGACGGCATCGTGGCAGACGATGCGCAAATTGCGTAAGCCCGCCTGCTGCGCCCGCAACAGCAAGCGGCCGACTCCCGGACGATGTACCTCGATGCCGAGGTAGTCGATGTGCGGATGGCTTTGCGCCAAGCTGCCGATCACTTCCCCGGCGCCGAAACCGATCTCCAGACAGCGCGGCGCCGGTCGCCCGAAGATTCCCCACAGGTCCAGGGGTTCACCGCGAAATGGCAGGCCATAGGCCGGCCATAGCTCGCTGAGCGCACGCTCCTGGGCGTGCGTCATGCGCCCGGCCCGCAACACGAAGCTGCGTATGTGACGCGTCTGCATGGATGGAAAGTGTGCCTGATATCATGCGGCAATGCGCAATTCAAAGTGCGGCACGCCCTTAAGACGCATCCGCTGCAGAGCTCCGCTGCTGGCGGCCGCCCTGCTCCTGATGGCCGGCTGCGCCAGCCTGCCGCGCCATGTCCAGAAACTCCCCAGCGAGGCACTCGCCAACCCTGAGACCACCTCGCTCGGCCGGATCATCGCCGCCGAGGAGGGCGGAAAAAATCTATCGGGCATCCGCTTGCTGACCTCGGGCGATGAGGCGCTGGCCGACCTGATCGCGCTCGCCGATCACGCCGAACGCACTCTGGACATTCAGTACTACATCATCCACCAAGATGACTCCGCGCGGATCCTGCTGCATCACCTGCGATTGGCGGCGGATCGCGGAGTGCGCGTGCGGGTGCTCGTCGATGACCTCAATACCTCCGGCGAGGACCGGCGGTTCATGCATTTGAGCGAACACGCCAATGTCGAGGTGCGGGTCTTCAACCCGTTTCCCGGCGGACGATCCGCGATCTGGACGCGCCTGCTTGCCTCGCTGGGCGACATCCGGCGCATCAATCACCGCATGCACAACAAGCTGTTCGTCGCCGACAACGCCCTCGCCATCACCGGCGGGCGCAACATCGGCGACCAATACTTCACCCGCGATCCGCAGAACAATTTCATCGACCTCGACGTGGTGGCCGCGGGCGCCATCGTGCCGGAACTGTCGGCATCGTTCGATGCGTTCTGGAACAGCAGGTTTGCCTATCCGATTGCCTCCGTGGCGGCGCCGGTGCATGCCGAACCGGCCGCGCCGGCGCCTCCGGACAACGACTCCACGGCGAGCACCAATTGGCTGGAGGGCGAACTGGAATCGGGGATGGTGGCGTTGACGTGGGTACCTGCCACGGTGCTGGCGGACCGGCCGGCCAAGATCGCCAGCGACACATCTCCCGGCGAGGAGGAGACCATCGCCAACAACATCGCCGCACTCATGCGTTCGGCCAAGCAAGAGCTGATCGTGATATCGCCGTACTTTGTTCCGGGCCAGGATGGCGTCGCGCTGTTCGCCCAGCTGGTGGGCGAGGGCGTGCATATCCGGATCCTCACCAACTCCCTGGCGTCGACCGATTCGCCCTTGGTGCACAATGGATATTCGCGCTACCGGGTCGCGCTGCTCCGTCTCGGCATCGAGCTGTCCGAGGTCAGGCCGAAGCTCGGGCAAAAACGCGTGCGCTTTCATCCGTTCCGCGGTTCCAATGCCAGTTTGCATGCGAAGGCGCTGGTGATCGACCAGCGAACCGTGTTCATCGGCTCGATGAACATGGATGCGCGCTCCGCGCGCACCAACAGCGAACTGGGGTTGGTGATCCGCAGCGGCGAAATTGCCCGCCAGGTCACCAGCCTGCTCGACGACATCAGCGCGGACGGCAGCTACCGGCTGCGCCTCCTCGATCAAAGCGATCAGATCGAATGGTCGAGCGGCGAGCCGGGATCTGAAAGGTATTGGTTCACTGATCCGGAGACCACCCGCCTGCAGCGCTTTACGTTGAAAATACTGGCGCCGTTCGCGCCCGAGGAATTGCTGTAAATCACGGACCGCAGCAGGCCCTAGGACAGCCGCATGGTTCCCAGATAGTCCTTCACCTTGCCGCGAAATCCTTCGCTGCTGGTCACGGTTGCGCCGCCGGCCAATACCAGAATGAAATCGCCGCGCAGGGTGCGATTCACTTCTTTGACATAATTCATATTGACCAGGCACGAGCGGCTGATCCGCAGCATGGGTTGCGAGCGTAGTGCCTGTTCGGCCTGCTGCAGAGTGCTGCGCGCGTGGAAGCTGTCCTTGCCGACCCGGATGGCGACATAGTTGCGGTCGGCTTCGATCATTTCCACCTGGGCGGCCTCGAGCACGTGCAGGTGGCCGCCGAATTCCGCCAGCAGCCGCGGCCGCTCCTCGCCGGAGGCGCGTGCGCGCTCGAGCTGGGCGAGCAGGCCGGCCAGCAACGCCTGCCGCTCGTCCACTGCCGCCTTCGCATGCCGCGGCCGCACGCGCGCCAGGGTTTTGCGAAAGCGCTCTTGATCGAAGGGCTTCAGCAGGTAGTCCACGGCGCTGACCTCGAATGCCTCGAGGGCATAGGTGTCGTAGGCCGTCACGAAGACCAGCGACGGCAGCCGCGACGGTTCCAGCGAGCGGGCAATTTCGATGCCGTTGAGGGGATCCATCTGGATGTCGAGGAATACGAGCTGCGGCTGCTGGGAGCGGATCGCCGCGAGCGCCGCGGCGCCGTCGCCAAATTCTCCGACCACGCGCAAATCGCCTTCCGCTTCACAGAATTCCCGCAGGGTGCGGCGACCGGCCTGTTCGTCATCGACGATGATGACGTCCATCAGGCATCAACCAATGCAGGGGCCGACCGCGGCGCCCGGGACGGCGACTGGTGTATCGCCGGCATCGTGATCTCGCTGCACCATTCTCCGTCCACCCCCGAGGTCGTGAGGCCCGCGCGCCCCTCGAATTGCACCGCCAGCCGCTCGCGCACGTTGTTGAGCCCGATGCCTTCCTCGCCGACCGCCTTTTCCGGCGCAATCGTATTGAGCACACGCAGCGTGACCACGTCGCGCGCCAGGTGCACGGCGACGTGGACCTTCACCGGCCGCTGATGGCCTGCCAAACCGTGAATCACCGCGTTTTCCACCAGGGGCTGCAGAATCAAGCTCGGCACCCACACGGCGGGAATGTCCGCGGCGGCGGGCAGCACCACGCTCAGGCGATCCGCGAAGCGGCGCTGCTGCAGTTCCAAATACAATCGGACGAACTGCAACTCGTCGCTCAGCTTGGTGAAATCGCGTTCTCCGGCATTCAGCAGCCGGCGCAGCAGATCGGCCAGCTGCACCACCATGGATTGGGCGCCTTTCGGGTCCCATTCGATATGGCCGCGAATGGTGTGCAGCAGATTGAACAGCGTGTGCGGCGACAGCTGCATGCGCAGCGCCGCCAAGCGGGCGGCGCTCCATTCGCGCTCGAGCGCCGCCAGCCGCAATTCGGAATTGCGAAAGCGCGTGTACAGCGCGAGTCCGGTGACCAGCGCCAATCCAAAGCCGTAGGTCGGCAGGAAGTTCACGAAGCTCGCCATCCACAGCGACAGAAAGTAGGGATCCGCCCAGGGTTCGGAGATGTGCTTCACCGTGGACTCATGCTCGCTCCCCAGGGTCATTTGCGCGACGAGCATGGCCGGATAAGCCATGGCGGAGAACACGGCGCCCAGAATCACCTGCAGCGGCAGGGCGATCCACAGCGGCCGCCATTGAATGCGCAACGACGCCCAATAGGAGACCAGCAGCACCGGCAGCAGCATCAGGTGCTGCAGGAGCCGCGCATCCCAGGCGGCGAACAGTGAGACGTTGGTCATGCGCGATATACCGATGCGCATGCTGTAGGCATACAAGATGTTGGACAGGGCCACGTACACCCAGAACAGGCAGGTGATGGCCAGGAATTGCCGCAAGGAGAGGCCCCCTGCAAAGCGCCGGGTCGGCGATTCCATCAATCCGAGTCCCATCATGAGGGCAAGCCTAACGCAACTGACGCTGATTGCGCAGCTCAGGAGCAGGCGCCGGGACGAAACCGTCGTTATACGGGACGACCTCGACGCCTCGCCGCAGACGCGCAGGGCGCTTCCCGTGTCTTATGGACGCGTGATTCAAAACCGTCCTTTCAGGAGAAATGTCATGAGTCATATCAATGCCCCGAGGCTCACAGGGTCGCCCGCCAAACTTGCGTTGCTGGCGCTGGGCACTCTCACGGGCGCCCTGTGCCTGGGGGCAGCCAATGCCCAAGTCGCCAACGGTGAGGTCCCCAGCATCGTGGTCAAGTACAGTGAGCAGAGCCTCGCGACCGATCAGGGCGTGAACGAGCTGTATCGCCGCATCGTTCGAGCGGCCGCGAAAGTCTGTCCGGAAACGTCGATGAAGAACCTCAGTGCCCAGGCGAAGGCCGAGGCATGCCGTGATCAGGCCGTGGCGAGGGCGGTACGGCAAATCGACAATTCACAGTTGGCGGCGCTGTACGCCGCTCACTCCAAGAACGGCTAGCCCAAACCCTTCAGCGATCAGCCGCAGGATTGAGCGATACGGTGCGATGCACCACCGTCAGATCGCCATTCTGCGAGCTGGTCGCGTTGACTCCCCTGGCGCTGCGCAACAGGCGTTGATCGGGAAACTCGTAGCTCTGGTCGAATACCTGAATCGGCAGAGGCAACGCGGCGGGAGAATCGAAGCTGAAGTCCACGCCCTCGGCGGGTAGGCCGACGATGTTCAGCAGCGTGGCGCCGCCCTGCAGCGGATAGGTCTTGGCGCGTATCGAGCCCGCCGCCGCCACCAGCGCTATGTCCGCCACCTGTGCGCCGGCCGGAAACACCACCACCGCCTCGGGGGCGCCGCGCGCGGAGCGCAAGTGCAGCGTGAAGTGCGTGGCCGTGTCGGCGGCCGCCGCGGTTTGCGCTACCGGCGACAGCTGCGGCGCCGCGAGATCCAATGCCGGCGCCGCGGCGTAGAAGCCGCGAGTCGCACTGCCGGCAAAGCGGGAGCGCGGAGCGGAATCGAATTGACCGGCCAGAGCGTGCGGCAGACGCATCGAATCGCAGCGCGCCAGATAGTGCGACTCGCCCGTGTCGGCATCGAGCCAGTACTCGAGGTTGATGCGCTCCGGCCACTCGGCCGAGTAGACCGGGGTACACACCGTGACAATCACGCCGGCGGCGGTGATCAATACGGCGATGGCGGTGAGCCGCCGGCACACGTCCTCGCCTGCAACGGCCAACAGGGGCAGCAGCGCGACGGTTCCCAGACCGAGCAACAGCGTCGACAGCGGCCACCCGATGCTGCCGAGCGAGGCATACAGGAGGCGCAACAGCGGCAGCACCATGGCAAAGATCGCGAGCGCAGGAAGCAGCGCGGCGGTCTCGCTCATCCACGCCCTGGGCGGGGTCGACCTCAGCAAGCTCGCCGCGCACGGCAGCGCACCGACCCCCGCGGCAATGGCCGCCGGCAGGAATAGAATGCTTGCGCCCGGAACGGCGACTGCGCAGACGACCGACAGCAGCGCAGCCTGCAATGCCGCGGCAAGCCAGAATCCCCAGAACCCGGCGCGTTGCGCCATCCGCAGGCCGACCACGGCGGCGGCAAACACGGCCATCGCGGCCGCCGCCAGGTGCATGGGCAGGGGATGCGCAATCCAAGAGGGTCCGTCGAGCGCCGGAACCGCGCGCAGCAGCATGAGCGCGACCAGGAAGACGGCGCACAACGCGGTTCCTCCCAGCAGAACGCCGGCGCCCCCCAGCCATCCCGACAAGATCTCCTGCCGCGTGACGGTTGCCTTGCGCAAGAAAACCGCCGCTTCGGCCAGCAACAGAATCAAGGCCAATAGCGCAGCGGGCAGGGTATGGGACGCCGGCCAGGCAACGAGGACGCGGGCGAAGCCGTCAAAGAAAACCGATTCCCCTTGCGGGGCGCGCAGATCCCGGGCATTGGCGAGCGCGCTCAAGACCGCGAGCGCATTGTCGCCCTGGTGTTGAATGCTGCCGGCGTCGGCATGCGCCGCACTGTCGAGCGGCGTGTGATAGAAGCCGACGTTGCCGATGAAGGCGAAATTGAATCCCTGGTAGCCCGCGGCCTTGAACGCGGTGAAATCGGTGTCGTTGCGCAGACGCTTGTACACAACGTAGTACAGTGAATTGGTCATCGGCCGGGCCACCGCCGCCTCATACCGTTGCATCAGCCAGGAATTCGCCGCGCCGGTCTCGAACATGAGGCTCGGCCCGGAAGTCCCGCGCGCGTCCAGGTTGACCGCCGCCTTGACGTGCGCGGATAGAGGATGCTCGCGCACGAACAACCAGGCTCCGAGCAGTCCCGCTTCTTCGCCGTCGCTGAACAGGAGCACGATGGGATGCCGCGGCGCCGGCCGCGCCTTGAGGATGCGCGCGATCTCGAGCATGCTGGCCACTCCCGCCCCATCGTCCGACGCGCCGGGGCCCGCCGGCACCGAGTCGTAGTGCGCCGACAGCAGCACTGCATCCGTCTGCCCGGCGCCGCCTTCGAGCCGGGCGACGATGTTGACCGCATAGCCGCAGACGCCGACGTCGTTGCACGCAAAACCGGATTGCAATTCAGGGGTGTATCCCAGTGCCGACAGTCGGTCGATGATGGCTTGGCGCAAACGCGCGGCAGCGGGGCTGCGGATGGGATGTGGAACGCCGCCGCCGACCAGATCCTGCAGGATCGCCGCGGCACGACGCGCGGAGAACAGGTCGGGCGCCGCCTCGGCCGGCAGCGGCACGACGGGACGGTAGGCGGCCAGAGTTGCCGCCTGCAGCAGCGCAATCAAACCCAAGGCGAGGACCCACCCGCGATGGCGCGCGGCGCTCATGGGCGGGCGGAGTGGCTCGCGCTCTCTTGCTCAGACTCGTAGCGCTTGACGCCGTTCATCACCTCCGCATGCGCGACGTCGACCCCGGCCCAGCCGATGACCTTCACCCATTTGCCCGCTTCCAGATCCTTGTAGTGTTCGAAGAAATGCTGAATTTGCCGCAGGCGGATTTCCGGCACGTCGGCGATCGATTTCCAATGTTCGAACAAGGGACAGATGTTGTCCGCCGGAACGGCCAAGACTTTGGCGTCGCCGCCGGATTCATCTTCCATGCGCAGCACTCCGACCGCCCGGCAGCGCACCACCACCCCGGACAGCAGCGGAAACGGCGTGTGCACCAACACATCGACGGGATCGTCATCATCGGCCACGGTGTGCGGCACATAGCCATAGTTGGCGGGATAGTGCATCGCCGTCATCATGAAGCGATCGACGAACAGCGCCCCGGATTGCTTGTCGACCTCGTACTTCACCGGGTCGGCGTTCATGGGAATCTCGATGATCACGTTGAATTCGTGCGGAACGTGAATGCCGGCGGTCACATCATTGATGCTCATCGAGAGTCGATCCCTCAGGGTTTGCGGGCGTTGCGCCGGCGTCCATCATAACCCCAAGGGGAGCGCCGTACCTTAGGTCGGCGGCGCGGCGCGTCAGTCGATGACGATCGACCGCGGCTCATTTCCAGCGGCGACATTGCCGATGAACGACAGCGCGCCGGTCGCGGCGTCCACGGCATACGCGGAAATATCGCCGGAGTCAGCGTTGGCCGCGTAGGCAAATTGCCCCGCGGGATCGATCGCGAGACTGATGGGCAGCGTGCCCGCGGCGGCCGGTGTGCCCGCCGCAGCAAGGACACCGCTGCTCGGGGTGATCGAGAACGCCGTAATCTCGTTGTTGGCGGTCACATTCGCCGCATAGAGGTGGCGGCCCGCCGGGTCGATGGCCAAGAATTCGGGGCTGGTGACGGTATTGAGCGGCGAGCCGGAAACCGCGGTCAGGGCGCCGGTCGCCGGGTTGATGGAATATTCGGAGATGGTGGCCGCCGTCTCATTGGCCACATAGGCAAATTCAGCCGCAGGATCAATCGCCATCGACTGTGCGCCGGCACCGGCGCCGAAGGGCGACCCCGGTATGGCGCTCAAGGCGCCGGTGGCGGAATCGATGGCAAACACCGCCACGCTGCCGCTGAAGTTGGCGACGTAGAGGTAGTTGCCGTTCGCATCAATCTTCAATGCGGTGGGCTGCGCGCCGACGGTGAAGGGAGAATCCGCGAGCTCGGTGAGCAGCCCGGTGGAACCGTCGATGGCATAGGCCGACACGCTGTTGGAGGCGAGGTTCGTCACATAGAGATAGGCATCCCTGGGATCCACGGTGACGGCGTAGGGGCGGCTGCCCGTGGGACTTGGGATTGCGGCGGAGGCGAGTGCACCCGTGGAATTGTCGATCGTATACACCGAGACATCGTTGGAGCCGCTGTCAACGACGTACAGGTAGCGGCCGTTCGGATCGACGGCGAGCGAGATTGGCGCCGTTCCCGCTGCCGCAAACGGCGACCCGGCGACGGGGGTCAAGGCGCCGTTGGCGTCGATGGCATACGCCGACAAGTCGTTGGAGAGCTGGTTCGCCACATAGGCGAAGCGCCCGGCCTGGACGCACGAGACGATGACGTCGGTGACATCCGCCTTGTCGATGGTGCCGGAGCCGTCGTGCACCGTGCAAGTCTCTGCGGGATCGGAGGGCTGTGTCTTGACCGTGACCGAATAGGCGTTGCCGTTCCTGATGCCGTCGGTGAAGGCGAATCCGCCGTTCGACTCCAGACTCAAGTCGTTGCCCGAGTTGTCTTCGAGGACCAAACCGTGGCCCATGAGCCCGGTCACTGTGCCCCCGACCGTGTATTTCGCGCCGATATTGCAGCCCGAGATCGCCAATGCCACGGCGATGGCCATATAGACGAGAGTCTTCATGCTGCCTCCCAAGGGTCCGACGTCTTGCATTGGGACCGCGGCCGCGGGAAATCATTCCGGGCGATTCATTGTAAACTTCCCCTCTGCATCCCGTCCCGCGGATGATCGGAGAGCCTCGTGCGCTATCACCTCCTCGGCCAAACCGGCCTGTACGTTTCGGAATTGTGTTTGGGCACCATGACTTACGGCGGCGCCAAGGGCATTTGGGAAAACATCGGCAGCCTGCAGCAGGACGCGGTGAACGAGCAGGTGCATTTCGCCTTCGACGCCGGCATCAACTTCATCGACACCGCGAATGTCTATTCGCTCGGCAAGTCGGAAATGCTGCTGGGCCAGGCGCTCAAGACGCTGGGCCTGCCGCGCGAGCAGCTCATCGTCGCCACCAAGTCCACCGGTTCCATGGACGAGACGCCGAACGGCCGCGGCCAATCGCGGCATCACATCTTCCACCAGGTCGATGCCAGCCTGAAGCGCCTGCAGCTCGATTACATCGATCTGTACCAAATTCATGGCTTTGATCCATTGACGCCGTTCGAGGAGTCGCTGGGCGCGTTGAACGACGTGGTGCGCTCAGGCAGGGTGCGATACATCGGCTTATGCAACCTGGCCGCCTGGCAAATCATGAAGGCCCTGGGGATATCGGAGCAGAAGGGCTTTGCGAAATTCGTCAGCGTGCAGGCTTACTACACCATCGCGGGCCGCGACCTCGAGCGGGAAGTCGTGCCGCTGCTGCAGGATCAACAGCTGGGACTGATGGTTTGGAGTCCGTTGGCGGGCGGCCTGTTGAGCGGTAAATACAAGGGCGCCGATGACAAGGGGCCGGCCGGCGCGCGGCGCACGACTTTCGATTTTCCGCTCATCGACAAGGAGCGCGCGTTCCGGTGCGTCGACGCCATGCGTCCGCTGGCGCTCGAGCGCCGGGTGTCGGTGGCGCAGATTGCGCTCGCGTGGCTTCTCGCCAAGCCCTTCGTCAGCAGCGTGATCATCGGCGCGAGGTCGATGGAGCAGCTGCGCGATAATGTCGCCGCCACGCGCGTCCAACTCACCGTGGATGAGATCGAGTTGCTGGATGGCGTGAGCCAGCTGCCGCCGGAATATCCGGGCTGGATGCTCGCGTTTCAAGGACAGTATCGAGGCAAACCGCCGTTCAAGGAGTAGGCTTGACGCCTGGAGGATCGATGATCAACGTCAAAAAATGGGTGCTCGCCGTTGGCGTGCTGGCCGCGGCGCTGGTTCCCTGCATTGCAGCCGCTGCGTTGGGTGAGCCGGAAGTTTCCGTGCAAGCCGATAGGGCGCGGCTGCAGGCAACGCTCAAAGTGACCGCGCATGCGCAATACCGGTTGCATGAAATGCAGCTGCCCTCGGGTACTTCGGTGCGCGAGTTCGTTGCCGGCGACGGCACGGTGTTCGCGGTCGCATGGAACGGCCCGGCGATGCCGAATTTACGGCAAACCTTGGGCCGCTACTTCGACACCTACGTGTCCGCGGCCAAGGACCGGGCGGCGAGTCACGCCCAGGCGAGTCACAGCCGATTGCAGATTCGGCAAGGCGATCTGGTGGTGGAGTCGGGCGGACACATGCGTGCATTCGCGGGGCGAGCGTACCTGCCGCAAGCCGTTCCCGCCGGCGTCGGCATCGAGGATTTGCGGTGAGGCCGCGCATTCTGCGGGCAGGTGCCGCGGCGGCGCTGTGTGCGGCGACGCTGTCTTGCGGCGGCGGCGGGGGCGGGGGCTATTCGCCGGGCCCGGTGACTCCCCCGGCGGCGTCGAACGTCGCCGATGTGGTGGTCGACGCCGGTCCGAACAATAGCTCCGTGAACACCTTGTTCACCACGGTCACCGTCTGCGTTCCCGGCAGCACGACGAATTGCCAAACCATCGATCACATCCAAGTGGACACGGCCTCCTTCGGGCTGCGCATCCTGGCGCCGGTGTTGACCGTGAAATTGCCGGTGCAAACCGCGACCGACGGAAACTCGTTGGTGGAGTGCACGGTATTCGCGGATGGCTATAGTTGGGGCCCGATCGAGTCGGCGGACCTGCAGATCGCAGGCGAGTCGGCCGCCTCGCTGCCCATTCAAGTCATCGGCGACCCGCGCTTCGCCAGCGTCCCGTCGGACTGCTCCGCTGCGGGGCCGACCGAAGAAAATACCGTCGCCGCCTTCGGCGCCAACGGGATTTTGGGCATCGGTGTCTTTGCTCAGGACTGTGGTCCGGCCTGCGTGACCAGCCCGAATGCGCCGGATTATTACTCGTGCACGGCGACCGCCTGCCAGGCGACCACGGTGCCGCTCGCGAGCCAGGTCACGAATCCCGTGATGTTGTTTGCCGCCGACAACAACGGCAGCATCATCGACTTGCCGAGCGTTGCCGGGCAGGGGGCGCAGAGCATCACCGGTTCGCTGATCTTCGGCATCGATACCCAGTCGAACAATGCCTCGGGCAATGAAACGGTCTTGACCGTCGACCCGAACTACGGCTACCTCACGGCGATTTTCAATGGTCAGACCTTGAGCCAGAGCTTCATCGACAGCGGTTCGAACGGCACCTATTTCAATGATTCGAACCTTGCCCAATGCAGCGGGTCGGGTTTGTCGACATTCTATTGCCCGGTCAACAGCCAAAGTTTGATGACCACGCTGCAGGGAGCCAATGGAATGACCGCGACCGTGGACTTCATCGTCGGCAATGCGCAAACCCTGCTGGCCGGTAACACGGCGTTTGCGGTGTTGCCGGAACTGGCCGGCACCAATCCAATCGCAGGAAGCTTTGATTTCGGCCTGCCGTTCTACTATGGACGGCGCGTGGCGACCGCCCTGGAAATGCAGAGCACCTCGGTGGGCACGGGACCCTACATCGCCTTCTGAGCCGGTCTACCGGTCGGGGTGGAGGCAGGCTAAACTGCCCGGATAATGACCACCAGGGAGATTGCCACCGCGGGGACGGGCGGCGCTGCGGCGTTGCAACTCGACTACCTATCCTCGGACACGATTGCTTCGCAGCCCGCGGCCTGGTGGCGCAACGTCTTGGGGGTTGTCGGCTTTGAAAAGTTGCCCGCCATCGGCGGGGCCCGGGTTCCCATCACCGCGAGCATGACCCCCTCCCTGGGCGAGAGCGACAACCTGTGCGAGGTCTGGCGCGTCGCCGGTTCCGAGGTTCAATTGTCGAACGGTGCCGCGCCGCAGAGCAGCGTGCACTACCGGTTTTCCGAGGAACTGCTGTTCGGCTCCATCACCATCGAGGAGCGGGCCGCACTCGAGCGGGGTGCCGAATGCAATTCCGGGGCCTTGCTGCGGGCGACGATGAGCGCCTATCGGGAGATATTCGCGGTACTGCAGCAGACCGAGCATCGGCATTTGATTCGTATCTGGAATTATCTGCCCGAAATCAACCGCGAAGCCGACGGCGACGAGCGCTACCGGCATTTCAATTCGGCGCGCCAGCTGGCCTTTCGCAGCTCGGGACGCGCCGCGTTGAGCACGGCGCCGGCGGCCAGCGCCTTGGGTTCGCCCGCGGGCAGTCCGATCTCGATTTATTTTCTGGCCGCGCGTCAGCCGCCGAAGATGATCGAAAATCCCCGCCAGACCAGTGCCTATCACTATCCGCCGAAGTTCGGGCGGCACAGTCCGATGTTCTCCCGAGCCTGCGTCCTCAGCGAATCTGCGGGCACCAATCTGTTCGTTTCCGGGACCGCCAGCATCGTCGGCCACGAGACCATTCATGCGGGCGATGTGGCCGCGCAAACCCGCGAAACCATGGCCAATATCAATGCGCTGTTGGAAGAGGCAAATCGCGTGGTGGGATCGGCGCGTTACAGCCTCGACTCGCTCAAATTCAAAGTCTACGTGCGCCAGCCGTCGGACCTCGGCGCCATCGAAGCGGCATTGGCGGGATCGTTGCGCGACGCAACACCCGTCGTCTACTTGCAAGCGGATGTCTGCCGCGAGGATCTGCTGGTCGAGATCGAAGCGACGGGCGAGTCGGCCGGCCGCGCCGCGATAATGTGATCCGGGGCGTCGCGGCGCTCTGGGCCACGCAGAGCGTGCTAATCTTGTAAGAATACCTGGGCATAGATGGGGGAGTTCATGCGAGCATGGGTGTGGGGCGCCTGTGGCGCCGCTGTATTGGGTTTATCGGTGCATGCCGGCGCCGCGGAACAGGGAGCGCCTGGCTCGCTCGGTGATGCGTTGGCGGTCATCCAGTCGCATCGCTTCGTCGATTTGACGCATGCCTTCGCCCCCGGCATTCCGCATTGGAAGGGCGCGCCCGATGAGCGCGTCAAGACGCTGTACACCGTCGACAAAGACGGCTTTCGCATCAACGAATACTGTCACATCGGGCAGTGGGGCACTCATGTCGATCCGCCGGCGCACTTTCATGCCGCCCTGCATACCGTCGATCAAATCGACCTGAAGGACATGCTGATGCCGCTGGTGGTCATCGACGTGCACGAGAAGGCGGCCAAGAATCCGGACTACGTATTGTCGCTGGATGACGTGCATGCCTGGGAGCAGCGCCACGGGCGCATCCCGCGCGGCGCGTTCGTCGCCATGCGCACCGACTGGTCCAAGCGCTGGCCGGACGGCGCGGCGCTTGCCAACAAGGATGCCGCCGGCGTATTCCACTATCCCGGCTGGAGCATGCCGGTGCTGAAGCTGCTGTACGAGGACCGCCGGATCACCGCCTCCGGCCACGAGACCACCGACACCGATCCCGGGGCTGCCACCACCAAGGACGACTATTCACTCGAATCCTATATCCTCGGCACCAATCACTACCAGATCGAACTGCTCGCGAACCTGGATCAAGTTCCCGAGGCGGGAGCCCTGGTGTGGGTCACCTTTCCGAAGGTGGAGAATGGCTCGGGATTTCCGGCGCGTGTGATTGCGGTGGTGCCATGAGCGCCGGCAGCCCCGCGACGAAGGCGCCGATCGAGTACGCGGATGCCTCGCCCGAAGTGCGCGCGGTGTATGACGACATCATGGCGACGCGCAAGTCGGATTGGGTCAACAATTATTGGAAGATGCTGGCGCACCATCCGCCCAGCCTCAAGCGCATGTGGGCCAACGCCAAAGAGGTCATGGGTCCCGGCGCACTCGACCCGCTCACCAAGGAGCTCATTTACATGGCCGTGAGCGTGACCAACGCCTGCCACTATTGCATCGCCTCGCACGGCGCCGCCGCCCGCAACAAAGGCATGACGGCGGCGCAGCACGCCGAACTCGTCGCCATCATCGGGCTCGCCAACGAGACGAACGCGCATGCCGCGGCGCTGGATCTGCAAATCGACGACAAGTTCCGCTAATTCGAGGATTCACCATGAATACGGTCAAAGCAATGAACGTCAACGACGCGGCCGCCGCGAAGCATTATCGGTGGAAGGAAATTCCCGCCGAGCCGATGAAGGGCACCATCACGCGCAAGCTGATCACCAGCGAGCGCATGATGATTGCGCATGTGTTCCTCAAGAAGGGGGATGAGGTGCCGCAACACTCGCACGAGAACGAACAGCTGACCTATATCCTCGAGGGTGCCCTGCATTTTTGGCTGGGAGACAAGGCCGAACGTGAATTGACCGTGCGCGCCGGCGAGGTGTTGGTGATCCCCTCCTATCTGCCGCATCGCGCGCTGGCACTGGAAGACACGCTCGACGTCGATGTGTTCAATCCGCCGCGCCAGGACTGGCTCGATGGCAGCGATGCGTACCTGCGTCGCTGAGGCGGCCGAGGCCTCGCGGGCGGCCGGGGCGGCAGCCGGGTCGGGCTGTCGAATCGCGCCGGGCGTGAGCGCGGCGTTGAACAACTTCGTGCTTCCCGACCAGCTGGGCTTCGGCCTGGTGGCCGCGCCGGTGATGTTTTCCGCCGATTGGTCGCAGGGCGGCTGGAGCCGCGGCGAACTCATTCCCTACGGACCCATCGAGGTTCTGCCCGGCGCGCGGGTCCTGCAGTACGGCGAGCTGGTGTTCGAGGGATTGAAGGCCTACAAGGTCGGCAAAGGCAATCCCAATCTGTTTCGCCCGCACGACAATTGGCTGCGTTTGCAGCGTTCTGCTGAACGGCTGTCGATGCCGCCGGTGCCGGAGGCGCTGTTCTTCGAGGCGCTCGAGGCGGTGGTGGGAAGCTGCCATCGAATCATTCCGCACCAGTCGGGGCGTTCTTTGTACCTGCGTCCGTTCGTGTTCGGCACCGAGGCGGGGTATCAGCTGCGCAATTCGACCACCTTTCGCTTCATGGTCATCGCGAACCCGGTGGAGATCTATTCTTCGGGGCCGATGCGGGTGGCGATCGAGCGCGACGACGTGCGCGCCGCCGTCGGCGGCGTCGGCACCGCCAAGGCGTCCGCAAACTATGCGGCGTCGCTGCGCGCGTCGAATGCCGCGGTGGCGCGCGGCCTCACCGTGGCTCTGTGGCTGGATGCGCGGGAGCAGCGCTTCATTCAGGAACTCTCGGGAATGAATCTGTTTGCGGTGATCGGCGGCGAATTGCACACGCCCGCGCTGGACGGCGCCATCCTGCCGGGCATCACGCGGGATTCGCTGATCACCCTCGGCCGCCATCTGGGGTACACCGTGCACGAACGAACCATGGCAATCGATGAACTTCTGGCGCAGATCGTCAGCGGAGAATGCACCGAGGTCTTTGCCTGCGGCACGGCCGCCATCTTGAGTCCCATCGGCCAGCTGACCGACCGCGACCGCCGCGAGTACGTTCCGCGGCAGATCGACGCGGTCGCGGCGCGGTTGCGCGAGGCCCTGCTCGCCATCCAAGAGCGGCGTGCGCCGGATCCGTTCGGCTGGACGCGCGAGGTTGCACCGCTGACGGTGTGAGTCCGCCGGCGGCGCGGCCGGCCGGGAGCTAGCGGCCCGCCGGCTTGCGCACGATCTTGCCGTCTTTCATGACGAAGTCGATCTTGCGCAGTCCTTCGATGTCATCGAGCGGATTCGCGGGCATCGCCACGATGTCCGCGCTCAAGCCCCGGCTGATGCTGCCGCGCGTCTTGTTCACCCGCAGCAGCTCGGCGGCATCGGTGGTCATGGCGCGCAGGATATCGGCGGGCGGGATCTCTGCGGCGCGCCACACGGCCAGATAGTCGAACATCAGATCGGCCCGCGTCCGCCCGGGCATGTCGATCACCGTGTCGCTGCCGAAAGCCATGCGCACGCCCACCTTATGGGCGCGTTTGAGCCGGTCGATGATCTTGGGCGCGAGCACCGCGGGCTCCGGCAGGATGCCGCCGGAGGTGCCGACGATGTCGAGGTGCGCCCGCGGAAAGTCGGTGCCGACGAGGAATATGCCCTTGTCCTTCATGCGCTTGAGCTGCGCGTCGGTGAGATCGAAGCCGTGCTCGATGGAGTCGACCCCGGCTTCGATGGCGTTCTCCAGCGCATCGCCGGCATACACGTGCACCGCCACCGGAATCCCGGCGCGGTGCGCCTCGTCCACGGCGGCGCGGAATTCCTCGATCGAGTAGTGATACGGATTGTTGTCCGCCACCAGCTTGATCACGCCGGCGCCGTAATAGATGTTGGTGCGCACCGCCTTGCGTATTTCCGCCGGACCGTCCGCATCGATGTACTCGAACTGCCAGAACGGTCCCTGGCGCGGCGGAATGTTGCGCGACTGGCCGCCGAAGGGCGCGATGATCTTGCCCGAATCGATGATGGTCGGTCCCAGGAACCAGCCGGATTCGATGGCGCGGTTCACGTCGCTCATCGCCCACTCGGCGCTGTTGCCGACATCGCGCAGCGTGGTGAATCCCGCCTGCAGCACCTGCATGGCGTTGTGCAGGCCGCGCAGGCCGCGCAGGGTGGAACTCTGATTCAAGTAGAACGACTCGAACGGCGCGTCGCCCGCGATCTCGGTCAAGGTCATGTGGGTGTGCGCGTCGATGAGACCGGGCGCGATCCACTCGTGCGACAGATCGATGACCTCGGCGTCCGCGGGAATCGCGATGCCGGCGCCGACGGCTTTGATCCTGCCGTTCTCCACCAGGATGATCTGGTCCTTGACCACGGTTCCATGCGCCGGGTCGATGACCGACCCGGCACGCAATGCCACGACCGATGCGTACAGCGGCGCCGTCAACAGCAGCAGAATCGATGCGAGCAGCGTCTTCATGATCAAAACTTATAGTTCAGATGCATCTTGAACCAGCGCGGCATGCCCGGGTACACCTGCGCCAGTCCGTTGATGGAGACATTGTCGAAGCCCATCACGCCATAGTGCTTGTTCGCGAGGTTCTCCACCGATGCGCCCGCCTCGATCTTGTCGCCGGCCCACGAGTAGTTGATGCGCGCGTTGGCGATGCCGAATCCCGGCTGTTCGACGTCCGGAACATCGGTGAGGTTGAAGAAGAACTTCGACAGGTAGTTGCCGTCGACCTGCAGGGCCAGGTGCCCGCTGCCCACCGGCAGGGTGTAGCGCGCCATGGCATTGCCGGTCCAGCGCGGCGCGTTGCCGGGGGTGTAGTTGCCGGGGATGGCCACGCCGGCATACGGCGTGCCGGGGTCGCCGCAGCATCGGGCGGCCACGCCATTCACGACCGCATCCACATAGGCCACGCCGACCCCGAAGCGCCAGGCGGAGCTCGGCGCCCAGTCGAGTTCCGCCTCTGCGCCCTTGTGGGTGGCATTCGCGTTGACGATCAATTGTTCCAGGCCCAGGGTGTAAATCAGCGCTTGATAGTCCTTGTAGTCGTAGTAGTAGGCGGCCGCATTGAACCGCAGGGTGTGGTCGAGGAATTCGGACTTGAACCCCACCTCGTAGGAGGTGAGCGTTTCCGGCTTGAAGGACAGCGTGCTCAAATCGTTGATGAAGATGGGAAACAAGGGGGCGTTGAAGCCGCCGCCCTTGACGCCGCGGTTGTAGCTCACATAGGCCAGCATATCCTTCGAGAGGTGCAAATCCATCTGCGCCTTGCCGCTGTAAAGGTTGTCCGACCGGCTGGCCGAATAACTGGTCAAGGTCGCGCCGTCGGGCTGAGTCAGCAACAGGGTCTGGTTGGTGACGGCCGTTGGGAAGTATTCGTACGGATACCAGGTGAAATTGTAGTCCTTCTTGTCGCCCGTGAAGCGTGCGCCCACCGTGAAGCCGAGCAAATCGGTGGCGCGGTATTCGAGCTGGCCGAAGACCGCGTAGGACTTGGTCAGGAGGTCATACGGCGACTTGGTTTCGGGAATACCGCCGTCAGGACCCGGAACACCGCCGCTGGTCCAGTAGGGAAATTGACCATAGGGCCAGGGTCCCGGGACGCCGTAGCCGGCGTTGGGGTTGGCGCCGTTGTTGAATTCCTGGGCCGTGAAGAACGCCGGACCAATCCAGCCCTCGTAGTAGTTGCCGGAAATCCGCAAGCCGTAGACCCCGGCGGTCCAATTGAATTTATCGTCGCCGCCGTTGAGGCGCGCCTCGAGCGACTGTTGATTCACATTGCTGCCGTTGAAGAATTCGAACAGGGTGTAGGGCGAGGCGTCCGAGTCCTCCTGGTAGTCCTTCTGCAGGTGCGAATAGTCGCCGATGATGTTGAGTGTGGCCCCGGCAAGATTCTGGGTGTATTTGGCGGTGAAGCCGCTGGTCGAGAGCTTGGCATAGCCGCTGACGTTGTCGCGGGTGGTGAACGGACCGCTGTTCGGCTGGCCCGTGGCGTTGCAGCCGTTGCAGGTGCCGTACGGGTTTTGGTTCGGGCCGACGAAGTTATCGACGCCGTTGCCGGTGTTATAGGCCGCGTATTCTTCCCAGGAACCGGCGTTGACGTTCTCGCGGCTGGCGCGCGCGCTCAACAGCAGCTGGGCGTTGTCCTGGAGTTTGAACAGCAACTGGCCGCGCACCGCGTAATCATTGCCGTTCTCGGCGTTGGCGGCGCCCCCGGCCACATTGGTGAACAAGGGATCATAATGATTGGACTCGAACGCCAGGCGACTGTCGATGCTGTCGGACAGCGGGATGTTGACGGCACCTTCCACCCGCAGCAGGTTGCGTTGGCCGAAGGTGGTGTTGACGTATCCGCCCAGCTCATCGGTGGGCCGGTTGGTGACGAAGTTCGCGAGGCCGCCGGTGGCATTGCGGCCGAACAGGGTGCCCTGCGGGCCGCGCAGCACCTCGACACGGTCGACGTCGAACAAGGAGAACGCGAGTCCGGCCATCTGGCTGACATAGACGTCGTCGACGTAGATGGCGGCCGGACTCTCCTGATGATCGGCAAAGTCGTTCTGAGTGACGCCGCGGATCGCCAGGCTGAAGGAGGACGGTCCGTTCGGCTGGGTGAGCACCACGGCCGGCATGGATTTCGTGATATCGGTGGCGGCGACGGCGCCATACGAATTCAGGTCGGCGCCGGTGACCGCCGACAGGGAGATGCCGATGTCCTGCGAGTTTTGCTCGCGCTTCTGGGCGGTCACCACGATTTCCTCGAGAGTGCCGGCGGATGAGGACACCGTTTGAGCGTAGGCGGATAGGGCGGTTGCCGCTAGAACAGCACCAAGCAAGAAGCGCGCAGCGCGGGTAAGTGTGTTCTTCATGGAATCCCCTCGATATTTTTGAATGATTACGGCCACTGCAGCGCAGGTGCGCTCGACTTCAACATCAGGTGAATTGGCGTGGCGTCACGCAGAATAGACAATGAACGGCCGTCAAGCAATCAAATAACGCGTTGCGGCAAATCCGCCACACCGAAGCGGTATATGCATATAACAAAGCGCCCCACTCGAGGGCACGGCGCGACGCGGCGCGGTGCGCCGTGGATCAGCGGCTCACGGCACCCGTGAAGATTTTCTTCGGCAGCATGGCGTGCACGCCGACGTTGCCGTCGACCAACTGCGTGATGTCGACATCCGCCGCGACGCTGGTCAACATGTAGGCGTCATCGCGGTCGAGATGCTTCTCCTGCACCAGGAAATCGATCATGTCGCGCACCGCGTGTTCGGCAGCTTCCTTCAAGTCCTTGCTGAAGCCCATGGAGATGAAGTACTCAGGCGTCTCGGCGCGCGGCCACAGGAGATGACGGTCCTTGTGCACGATGAAGCGGAAGGTGCCTGACAAGTAGGTCTCCAAGGCGGTGATGTCCACCTCGCCGTTGCCCTGGCCGGCGTGCCCGTCGCCGGCCTCGAACAGCGCGCCCTTGGCGGCCACCGGTATGTACAAGGTGGTGCCCGCCACCAGTTCCTTGTTGTCCATGTTGCCGGCATGGGCAAACGGCGGTGCGCTGTCGATCTTGCCCCCCGCCGGCGCGACTCCCATGCTGCCGAAGAACGGGTGCAGCGGAAGGTCGATGCCGGGCGCAAACCTGGCGATCATTTTCTTGCGGTCCAGGGCAATGATCTTGTAGCGGCTGTAGGGATACTCCATGGGCAGGAAGCCGCGTCCGAGCGCAAAGCCATTGCAGGCGAAGTCGACGTCGAGGTCGACTTTCAGGATCTGCACCTCGAGCACATCGCCGGGCTCCGCCTCGGCGATCGCGACGGGCCCGGTCAAAATATGCCCGCCCGGCCCGATATCCCTCACTTCGGCATAGATCGGCGCCGTGTAGGCCGGGATCTGTTCCGGCTTGACGCCGCCGGCTTGCATGCGCTCCGGGGGGCCGCAGGTGGACAGGGTCTGCATTCGCACGGTATCGCCGGAGTGCACCGTCAACACGGGTTTGGCCAACCCGGAGTAGTAGCCCCAGGCGACCGTGGCGGGAGTGGCCGCCAACGTATAGTCGGCGGCCGGGAGCGGCCTGACGGCGCCGCAGGTCAAACCGGCGAGCACCAGGCTCGGAAGCAGGAAGCGTGGCCGCATGCGGAATCTCCCGATCAGATCGTCAAATGGGGCGGTACCCGGGCATTGGTGGCGCGTTCGAATCCCAAGGCGACCTGCAGCAACAACCCGTCCTGATTGCGCGGGCCGACCAGGGTCATGCCGACGGGCAGGCCGCTGACCAGGCCGGCGGGTACCGTGAGGCTGGGATAACCCGCGATGGCGGCGGCTCCCGCGATCTGCGACCAACCGCCGCCGCGACGATCACCCCAGACGTGGTCGATCAGTTCTGCCGGTCCGTTGCTGGGCGCGAGCAGCACTTCAACGCCTTGCTGGGCGAGCAGGGCCGCGAGGCCCTCGACGTCGGCGGCCCGCTGCAGGGTTGCCAGGGCCTTCTGATAGACGGCATCGGTGAGCGGCCCGCGCGCCTGCGCCATGTCAAAGATTTCCTGGCCGAAAATCACCAATTCCTGATCGGCATGGGCGTTGTTGAAGGCGATCAGATCGGCCAGCGTCTTGACGTCGACCTGGGCCGGGTCGAGCGTCCCGAGGTAGTCGTTGATGGCGGCCTTGAACTCGTACAGCAGCGCCTCGAATTCGGGCTCATCCAACTCATCGAACGCCGCCGGCGCCTTGAGGTCGACCACCACCGCGCCTTCCCGCTCGAACGCGGCGCGGGCGTCGGCGTACAGGCGGGCGGTGTCGGGATGCGCCGCCTTGGGCATGGGCATGGCGCCGATGCGCACACCGCGCAGCCGAAACGCCTCGAGACCGGTGCCGTGGGCTCCAAATCCCAGCGGGCGCTCCGCCATGGCCGCCGCCAGCAGCGCGGCGTCGGCGACCGTGCGGCACATCGGGCCGGCCGTGTCCTGGCGGGGTGAAATGGGCACCACCCCCTTGCCGCTGACCACGCCCACCGTGGGTTTGAGGCCGACCAGGCCGTTCAGGGAGGCGGGGGACAGGATCGAGCCGTTGGTCTCGGTGCCGACGGCCGCTGCACAGAAGCTGGCGGCCGCCGCGACTCCCGAGCCCGCGCTCGAACCGGAAGGGTTGCGGTCGCGGGCATAGGCGTTGCGCGCCTGTCCTCCCAGGCCGCTCCAGCCGCTGGAAGATCGGGTGGAGCGGAAGTTCGCCCACTCGCTCAAGTTGGCCTTGCCGAGCACGATCGCGCCCGCGGCGCGCAGACGCCCGGCCAAGGGGGCATCGGCCGGCCGCAGCGAGCGGGCCAGGCTCAAAGAGCCGGCGGTGGTCGCCACGGGATCCCGCGTTTCGATGTTGTCTTTGAGGAGAATGGGGATGCCGTGCAGGGGTCCGCGCAGCCGGTTCGCCTTGCGTTCGGCGTCCAGAGCTCTGGCGTCACCCAAGGCGTTCGGGTTCAACGCCAGCACCGAACGGTGCTCGGGTCCCTGGCGATCGTAGCGTGCAATCCGGCTCAAGTAGGCGGCAACCAGGCCTTCGGAGGTGACCGCGCCTGAGCCTAAGGCCTTCTGCAACGCTGCGATGGACAGTTCGGTGGGGTCAAAGGCGTGTTCGGTGGCGATGCTCGAATTGCCGGCGGACGCCGCCAGCGACAGGGCGCCTGCGGACTTGATGAAGACTCTGCGGTCCATGAATTCCCCTTTGCTTTGAGTGGGTGTTCGGCGGCTTCAGGAGGCAGGACGATAGCGCAGATGCCGGCCCACGAGCGCCCGAGTTTTGTCGGATCAGTCCTACAGCCGCCGGCCCCACGTTCTAGGGGCGGACGAAACCGCAGAAAACTTGCACATTGACTTGAAGTTGTTTTTATACTCGGGGTTGCTGAGAGGAAGGTTTGCCAAAAAACCTCGACGATATAGAACAAAACACTGCACAGAGGGATGACGTACCTATGACCATCCGGAGACTGTTTCGGCATCCGGCGCAGCGAGCATTCATCGCCGCCCCGTGTCTTCTCGGTTTGACTCTCAGCGCGCAAGCGCAAGAAAAACCCAAGGCCCCGGCCGCGGCGAGCGAAGAGCTTCAAGAAGTCGTGGTGACAGGCTCGCGCATCGCGCGTCCGGACCTCGATCGCCTGGAGCCGACGCAGATTGTGAGCTCGGCGACCTTCGATGATCGCGGCTACCTCGATGTCGGTCAGGCCCTCACCGAGCTGCCGGCCTTCAGCGTCATGCCCTCGAGCGCCGCCAACACTCAGGCGGGCTTCGGCATCGCGCAGAGCTTCGTCGACTTGTACGGCTTGGGCTCGCAGCGAACATTGGTGCTGGTCAACGGCCGCCGCTTCGTCTCCTCGAGCACCGCGAGCTTGAACGGTGCCGGCACCAACAACCCGGTCGGCGGTCCAGGTCAGCAAGTGGACTTGAACGTGGTGCCCACCAAACTGATCGACCGCGTCGAGACCGTCTCGGTCGGCGGTGCGCCGATCTACGGCGCCGATGCCATCGCGGGCACGGTCAATATCATCCTGAAGAAGGACTTCCAGGGTGTCGACATCGACGCGCAGGCCGGCGTCTCCAATCAAGAGGACGCCTGGAACTATCGCATGCGCGTGCTCGCCGGACAGAACTTCGCCGACGGCCGCGGCAATATCACCGCGGTGGCGGAATTCACCAAGACCGACGGACTCACAGGACTCTCGCGTCCGGTGTATTCGGCGGATTTGGGCTTTTTGGCGCCGGCCACGCCCGGAAAGTACGACACAGTTCTGACGCCGACCAACACCGTGCCGCAGGTCAACTTCGGCGGCGTGCCGCTGGTGGATGACGTATTCTTTTCACCGCCGATTTTCGGCGTCCCGAACACGACGCTGGGAGTCACCTCCCCGACGGGCCAGCTGCTGGCATGGGGGAACAACGGCAGCGCTCTGCAACCGTATGACACGGGCACTCAGACCGGCAACCCCATTTTCAACCAAGGCGGCGATGGCCTGCGACTCTCACAGGTCAGCAACTTGCTGTCGCCGACCGAGCGCATCAACGCCGACCTATTGGGTAACTTCAAGATCAACGACAACGTGAGTGCCTTCGCCGAAGGTTGGTTTTCCGAAACCCACGCCACCGATTTGATCACGCAGCCGGCCTACAACGCGGCGATCTTCGGCACGGGCGGTACCGTCAACGGCAACTTCGTGGTCAACATCAACAACCCCTTCCTGTCGCCAGGCGACCGGCAGCTGATCCAGAATGCGCTCAACGCCTACGCGGCGAATCCGCCGTTCGGCGCGCCTCTGTATGGCGGCGCGGGCGGCTATCCGGCCTGGAACAACAGTCAGTTCTACGTGTCCCGGGCGAACACCGATCTGCAGAGCGGCCGCTCCACGGCCACTCAGGTGCTCGCCCGCGGGGTGCTGGGTCTGAACGGTGATTTCACCATCGGCGAGCGGGCCTTCAACTGGGAAGTGGCGGCCAACTACGGATCCTCCAACGATCTGCAGGTGAGCCCGTCGTACGTGTTCCAAAACGTGCAAAATGCGCTCAACTCGACCTTGAATTCGGCCGGTCAGATCGTCTGCGCCGGCACTCCGGTGAACGCGCCGATCTCGACGGTGTCGAGCACCTGTGCGCCGTTGAATATCTTCGGCAACGGCTCGCCGAGTCTCGCGGCGCGCCAGTACATCACGCATCTCGCCGAGGCGCAGTCGGTCAATACTCAACGCGACCTCACCGCCAACTTCGGCGGCGATCTGTTCAAGCTGCCGGCCGGCATGGTGAAACTCGCGGTCGGCTACGAGAACCGGCGCGAGAGTGCGGACTTTAGTCCCGATGCCTTCTATCTGCAGGATCTGGGTCAAGCACAGGTGACGGCGGTGTCCGGTGCGTACCACACCAACGAGGCGTACGCCGAAACCTTGATCCCGATTTTCGCGCCGTCCCAGGAAATTCCGTTCCTGCGCCGGGTTGAACTCGAAGGCGCCGCGCGGCGTGTCGACAACTCGATTGCAGGCTCTGCCACCACCTGGACCGAAGGCATGCGCTGGTCGCCGGTGCAGGACCTGCAGTTCCGGGCCAACCGCACCAAGTCGATCCGCGCCCCGGCGATCACTGAATTGTTCCTGCCGTCGGCGACGGTGTTCTCCTTCGCGAATGATCCCTGCGACAAGAACTTCGTCGGCCAGGGCACGGCGCCCGCCACCCGCAAGGCGAATTGCCAGGCCGCCGGCATCAATCCCGCGACCTTCGTATCGAACGTCGTCAATGCGACGGCCATCGGCACCACATCGGGCAACACCAACCTGCAGAGCGAAATCGCCGATTCACGAACGATCGGCGTGGTGCTGCAGCCGCGCTGGGTATCCCGGCTCAACATCACGGTGGACTATATCGATATCAAGCTGCAGCAGGCGATCGAAACCCTAACGCTGGTGCAGGTCTTGGACGCTTGCTATGACTCGACCGCTTATCCCAGTCCGCCGGCGTGCTCGGCGTTTACCCGCGGCCCCACCGGGCAGATCACGGGTTTTCATGTGGGCTACGTCAACGCGGGCTTGCTGGAGTTCAAGGGAATCACCGCGTCTCTGGATTACACCTTCGACCTCCCGGCCTCGCTGGGCAGCATGCAGTGGCGCTTCAACTACCTTGATACCAAGGAGCTGTTGTCGCAGGTGGGATCGGCGAGTCCGAACGAGCTGTCCGGCGAACTGGCGAATGCGCCGGGCGTGCCGCAAACCAAGGGGAGCATCGATGCGGATTACCGCTACGGCGGGTTCTCATGGGATTGGCAGGCCCAGTTTCTGGGTTCCATCAATTTCAACAACCAGAACACCGCCACCACCCAGGACTACTTCGGCGTGGGTCGCTGGTGGCTGATCAATTCGACGATTTCCTACAGCCCGACCAAGAACTTCACGGCGCGGCTCATCGTCGACAATGTGTTCAACAAGGAGCCGCCGTTCCCATCGATGGCGGGTGTGCAAGCGAACTTCAGCGTGCCGACGACGCTGTACTTCTCCGGCATCATCGGCCGCACGTATCTGGTATCGGCCAACTACCACTTCTAGGGCGCCGGCATCGGCATAGAGAGCGGGAGCCATGGGGCTCCCGCTTTTCTACCCTGAGCTTCGTTCGACCCTGCGGACGCCTTGCGGCATATACCTAGTGTTCATGCGTCCATCCACATGGCACAGTAACCCTATTCTGGCTTCGGGGGGGCGACTCTGTTCGGCACTCACACTTCGGGGGAGCGCACTATTGAAGCGGCGCGCCGGATGGCAGCGGCCGATGCCAGAATCGTACGCTCGCTCGCCCTGCTCCGCAGCGTTACCGCCTTCGCTGCCGTACTCGTGGGTTGTGCCGTTCTGGTTGGCGGATGGGCATTCGGCAACGACGCATTGAAAGGCGTGCTGCCCGGGTTCAGCACCATGAAGCCGAACACCGCTGCCGCCATCGTGATGCTTGGAGCGGGATTGGCGATGACGGCCGGCGGCCGGGCCTCCCGCGCCTTCGGCGCGACTGCTGCAGTACTCGCGGTTTTCGTCGGCCTGGCAACGCTCGCTGAATATTCCCTCGGCTGGAATGCCGGCATCGATCAGGTATTCTTCAAAGATGTTGCGACGCTTCCTGCGGCGTTTCCAGGAAGGCCGGCGCCGGCAACCGCAGTGATGATCGCGCTGCTCGGGGCGGCTCTGCTTTGCGCCCACCGACCTGCGCTGCATCCGATACGAACGTTCGCGGCACTCTTGGCGACGCTGATAGCCTGGGCAGACCTGAACTCCATTGTGTTCGGCGCAGAAGCGATGCGCACGGTTCCCTTCTTCAGCTCCACAGCCATTCACACGGCAGCTGTCATGTTGGTTCTGGGCATAGGGATACTCGCGGTAGAGCCGGTGTTCTCGCCCGTTCGGATGGTGTTCGCGAGCGGCGCGGGTGGAATCGTTTCCCGCTGGCTGCTGCCCCCCGCCATTCTCGCACCGCCGTTTCTCGGCTGGCTCCTGACCCGCCCGGGTGCGCTGGACTTATTCCCGGCCGAGGTCGACTGGGCGCTCTACGCACTGGCATCATCGCTGGGTTCCGTGTTCCTCATCATGCTTCTGGCCCACCGTATTACGCTCATCGATGTTGAACGCAGCGCCGCAATGGAGCTGTCGCGCCACGACCCCCTGACGGGGCTGGCCAACCGCCGAGCTTTCGACTCATTTCTGCTGGAAAACTTCAACCTGGCCAAACGTCACGGTCACGCGCTTTCGCTCATCATGTTCGATGTGGACCGATTCAAGTCCTATAACGATGCCTATGGGCACCCTGCCGGGGACGATTTGCTGAGGACCGTCGGTATGCTTCTCTCCTCGCTGGTACGAGTGACCGATGTGGCGGCGCGCATTGGCGGCGAGGAATTTGCAATCGTCCTGCCGGAAACTGATCTCGCGGGGGCGCAGATACTCGCCGAGCGTGCGCGATTGGAAGTGGAGCGATCAACGCTCTTCAGGCGCGGAATGACTGTCAGCGTCGGCGTTGCCGCAATGACTGACCTGACCGCGGACATCTCGGCGCTGGTGCAAGATTGCGATGCAGCACTGTACCGGGCCAAGGCAGGGGGACGAAATCGGGTGTCGGGCGGGAGCGAACCGGCGCCGCGTGCCGGCGCAATCGTCACCTAGGCCGAGTTCTTGGCCCCATGGCGAGGATCTGGAAAAAATGCGCCTTGTACATGGTAAAACGCTTCGATAGCCCCATGTCGGGGTAGATTGCGATCAAGCATGATCGCCCAGGAGAAGCGAATGACTGATCCGTCCGGCGGGCCGCCCCGCAATTGGCCGTCGCTGTTGATGTTTGCAATGACGTTGGCCATTGCCCTTACCGTGGTCCCCTGGTATGGGATCGTCCATGGTTATGCCCTTGCCGCCTGGGTTGCATTCGCGGTGCTCTTGAGCGTCACCGAACTGTCGATCACCTGCGGATATCACCGCCTGTTCTCGCACGCCACCTACCAAGCGCATCCCGCGTTGAAAGCGGTCTTCCTTTTGTTCGGTGCCATGGCCCTCCAGAATAGTGCGTTGATCTGGAGCGCCGGCCATCGTGTCCACCATCGGTTCATCGACGATCCCGAGCGGGACCCATATTGCGCGCGGCGTGGCTTCTGGTTTTCGCACATCGGCTGGATGCTGCGCAACTATCCGAGCGGCGATCCCGACTTCAAGTACGTGCGCGACCTGCAGAGGGACCCGCTCGTGGCATTTCAACATCGGCATTACCTGGCGCTTGCCGTCGGCATGAACGTCGGTGTGCCGCTGCTGCTGGGCTGGGCGTTCGGCAACATCGCCGGCATGGTCTTGCTCGCCGGGGTCCTGCGGCTCGTCGTCAGTCACCACCTGACATTTTGCATCAATTCGCTGGCGCACATCGTCGGCACCCGACCGTATACGATGCAGAACACGGCGCGCGACAATGGAGTGGTCGCATTGCTCACGTTCGGCGAGGGATACCATAATTTTCATCACCAGTTCGCGCACGACTACCGGAACGGTGTGCGCTGGTGGCAGTGGGACCCCTCCAAATGGTTGATCAACGCACTGCATTGGGCGGGGCTCGCGAAGAACCTCAAGCGGGTGCCCTGGTTCAAGATTCGACGCGCGATGCTGGAGACCCAGTTTCTGCGGGCGAAACAACAACTCGCGAGCAAGGTTGGGTCTCCCCGGTTTGATGAATTGCGCCGGCGCGTGGCGGAGGAGTACGAAAGTTTCGGCAAGGCAGTCGCAACCTGGACCGCGCTGCGCGAGCAATCGGTTACAGAAGCGAAGCGTGCGCTGGTCGATCGGTGGGAGAAATCGCAGCTGTCGTCCACGCTCAAGGCTCTCGAGGATGGTTTGCACGAACAGTATCGACGCATGCGGGTGCTCCGCGCGCAACTGGACGTTGCGCGGGTCTGAATGAGCAGTGCCGGTCACCCGCAGCCGGCGGAACGCTATTCGGCCGCGATCGGCACCGGCGCATCGGGCTGGGATGACCGGGCGGAGCGGAGCATGGCGATGGCCGCATACGCGATGACGCCCGTGACGACCCAGCGCATCAGCGTAAGGTGATCGCCGAGCATCTTAACGAGCGGAAACGCGGCGACCGTGCCCACGATTCCGCCGAGCGTGAGCCCCACCGCCACTGCGGGTGCAAAGCGACCGGAGCGCAGGAAGCCGAGACTCGCCACCGGGATCAACACCCCATCGCTTGCAATCATGATGGGGTAGGCAGCGATCGGGTGCATTCCGAGGAATGCGAGCAGCGCCATTGAGGGCGCATAGTTGCCGATGCCGACGCACATCAGCGCGCCGAGGATGAAATTTGCCACGACCGCGAAAGCGAACCTCCAGCCCGCCAGCCCCATCGCCGAACCCGTCGGCGGGATGACACCGAGGTTGGTCATCGTGAAGAACCCGGCGGCGATCAGCAGGGCCACGCCCATGAACACCTGAATCACGCGGCGGGGCATTCGGCTGACGATGCCGGCGCCGATCCAGGCACCGGCCCCGGCACTGATGACCATCGCCATCAGGAGCGTGGGCTCGACCTGAACCGTCGTGATGAAGAGCGCGGAGCTGAAGATGATCCCCACGGCATTGCCCACGTTCAAAGTGCCTGGGATCAACTCGTCCGGCGGGTGCCCGCGCAGCTTGAACAACGCCGTGATCTGCGCATAGTTACCGATGCCGAGCGTGTCGAGGAAGCTCGTCACGCCGCCGATCACGACGTCGCCGCTGGACGGGCGGACCGGCCAGCGGTGCCTGCGAGTCGCAAGCACCCAGGCGACCACGACGGCAACCTCGACCGTCGCGAGACAGGCATAGACAATCACCAGCGCCGCTGACATGTCCCTCCCGCGGCCGATCTCCCATGTTGCCAAATCACCGTCGGCCCCTCGCTAGTCTAGCCGATTCCTGCTGAGCGCTCCCGGGCGCGCGTCGGACACCCGGCCAACGACTCGGCGTAGCGGCCCTGCAGCAGGCGCAGGAGAACCCACGCGGAAGGTCGTTCCGGATCAGGAAAACAAGCAGTTTGGCGCGATTACTAATCCCGGGCGTGATGGGCGTGTGAATCTTCGCGGTATGTGGGGCCCCGTAAGGGCAGGCAGGGGTACATCGGTGCGCGAGACCCTGGCTTGTGCCTACCGACAATAAGCCCCTGACCGGGCTAGGTGCGGTGAGTGGAAACGGAGGATCGCCTTCCAGAAAGGCGACTTTCCACATCCCAGCGATGCATCGCGGTCACACCGAATGAGAGGCATGATAGCCTGGAGAGGTTGTCTTACATAATCGAGATCGATCGGAGGCCGGGCGAGAAGCTGCATGCCATTGAGTATCGGGGGCGGATCGAATTGGTACCGGTGCGACCGACCAAATCTGCGCGCGGATCACTCAAGGGGATTGACACCAACGTACCGAGGGAATCCGATCGGGTATGAACGTCGTCGATCCCGCAGCTTGGCTCGAGTACGTCTCTGACGGGCCTAACGCTTCAGTATTCGCAAAGCCAATCGAATCTACGCGGTCACTTCTCGTCCCGTCCTTGTCATTGTCTGAGGTGTTCAAGCGGGTTAGCCAGCAGCGCACTGAGGATGATGCGTTGCGAGCCATTGCCGTATCCTGCACGGGATAGCGATGGCGGACAGCGTCATGCTTGGAACTGCGCAGCGACATCGCGCGACGCTTTCGACGCAGGATTCGGGCTTCGATGGATTGCCGGGAGTGAAGTACCACTCTAAGCGTTAGAGTTTTCTGCGGGGGCGTGCGGAATCAATACCTCGCTTGCTTTCTGTATTACCGCGAGCCTCAGCGGTTGCTATTTTGTGAATCAGCCAGCGTTTGAATCTTCCGCTTCCGAGCCTTTAAAACAAGCGGTGTGGTACAAATGCTGAGTCCAAGCGTGATTAGCGTGTGAATTCTCGCGGCATGTGGGGCCACGTTGGGACACTTCGCTCCCAATTCAGACTAATGCACCGCTTCGAGCTTGGCCGATTTCATCAATCCCAACATTTCATCTTTTATCCGGACGGAATTGCGGCGTTCTTCATGTTGCGACGCATAGTTGGCGGCAACCGCGTAAACAACAACCGACACCTTTCGCTGTGAGTCAACCCAGCACGCAAAGTAGCCGTCCAAAATCACATCGTGAAATGGATCGACTCCGGATGGCCATAAAGACTGGGGCGGCATTCCGAGCAAAGTCGCTAGTGGACCGCTCGGGTGAGCACTGAGGTCGCTATGGCTTCGCATGGTACCGTGCCAAAGCGGAAGGCTACGACCGTCAATGGTAATACTTCCAGCGTGAGTCGCCGGAGACGAATCGGCGACCGGATTCGGGTCACCCATCGCCGATAGCCACGAACGTTGATCGAGCGCGGTGACCTGCCACGCCAGGGACTCCAAATTTGTAGGAAGTGAGCCATCCCTTGCTTTGATCACATATCCGCCGACCCAGGCTTGATAGTATGGCGAGATGGGATTCGAACGTTCGCTGTAGTTCCTGAACCAGGTTTGCGGCTTCGCAAACATGTAGTAATTCACGCCATTCGCCTTTATCGGCTCCCATATATCGTTCATTTGATTCTTCATTGGTGTAATCCACGCAGGCGGTGGATTCGCAAAAACAATCGCTACCGCATCGGCTCGCTCTTGCGCCACTAATGCAGAGTCGTGGGTGAGAACAATCCTCGCGACATTTAACAGCAGGATGCATCGCGTCACATATCCGGCAGCTGCCAAGATCCCCAAGCATAACAATAAAGCCGCGGTCCCCTTGAGCCACGGTCTTGCGAATGAAGCGCGGATCCCGGGCATTGAGAGCTGGCGGCTAGGCATCGAGCCACATCTTATAGAAATCAAGCCGAGCTTATCAGTCTCCGGATCACGGACGACTTTTGGACGCAGTGGTGGGGTACAAGATTGCTGCGATAGACGCTTGTTGGCCTCCTGTACTTCTCGCTTGCCGAAAGCGGCGTCCTCAGCTGGCAGTACTGGGGCCATGACGGCCGAATGAGACAATCGAGAACGCTCGACCGACAACGCAGGGACACGCCAGGCAACGAAAAGTGGAGCGGGCGATGGGAGTCGAAGCCGCGGGACGACGCCCCCGGGGCTTGAAAACAAGCAGTTTGACGCGACGGCGAATGCCAAGTGTGATTAGCGTATGAATTTTCGCGATTTGTGGGGCAACGTAGGACTGCGTAGGGCTAGATCGGTGGGCGTAATCCCGATCGACCTGGATGCCTTATTTCAGGGCATTTGACAGATACGGCAGCAGCAAGCCCTGCTCGCTGTTGGCAATGAAGGGGCGGCCGGCGGGAAACAAGCTTGGAATATTGACCACCTGCAATAACACCCATAACCGCATGAAACGCTCACGATAGCGCACCCGGCTGCCGCGCTTTTCCAAAATTGCATTGTTGCCTTTCAAAAAGGGACGCAACGCGGCGCCCACCGAGCTGTTGTTCTTGAAGCCCGTGAAGCGAATGAAAGAATCGGTGGAGGTCTCTTCGTCTTCCCGGATAGCGGTGGCAAAAAGCACGCGGCGCTGTGCGGGAGTTGCCGATTCAAGGATCAGTTCGCCCCGCCGGCTCACCTCCGCGAGGAGTGCCGAAAACGCCCGTTTTAGTTCATCTTGCCCCAAGCGTCCAGGCGTCGATTGCGTCCACAAATGATAGGCGAGCTGTTGCTGGTCATTCGGCGATTCCCCGGCCAAGGCAAAAATCGCCTGCAGGGTGTCCGCGGACGGTTCGCGTTTACCGCGCGCGAATTGTTCCTTGAAGAATTTTGCCATATCCGCTTGTGGGATCGGCCCCACATCGAGAATCGCCGCAGATTGGTAAAAATGACTGCGTTCAGCGGTAAAGATATCAAGCATCGAACCCCTAGCACTACCGGCGAAGAGGTAGGCCACATGGGTGTGGCGCTGGATTTCCGCACGCAGCACACCAAGCAGGTGACGCGACTCTCGCTCTTCGAGGTTCTCGACAATCTCCTGGAACTCATCGAAGAACACCACCAGCGGCCGCCAGCGACTCGCCCGCTCGATAGCGTCCAAGGCGCGAATCACGGTAGAAGCCTTTGCCTTGGTCCTAGCGCTCACCGATAAGATTCCATGCAAGCTCACATTCACCTCGCCGATGAAGGCGAGCGCCGCTTTCAGGGATTCCGGCAAGTGCTTGGTGAGCGCCCGATGTGCTTCGAGCGTCGTCGAGAGCCGCAGCAGCAGCCGGTCGATGAAGTCCTCAACGGAGTCGAGCCCTCGCAGATCAACCGCCACCAGGACCCGATCTGGTCGGGTCAGCGTATGCTCGACCAAGCTCGATTTACCCATACGCCGCTCACCCAAGAGCACGATTCAAGAACTCTCCCGAAAATGGGACGGACCAACCCATCGCTGACCGTCCCCCAAACGCTACTAAAGGAAACAATACGAGTCTCGATATGACGCCAACAGGAGTGCGATAGCGCGATACAGCCTGAACCGACCTAGAAGGGGACTTTGTCGATGCCTCCCGCCCGTTTCCATTCGCCACCGATCATCCGCGCGGCCTGCCGCCGGCAACGACGATGGGTTCTCCGAGCGCTCGCCGATATTCCTCCTCGCCGATCGCATCCACCGACCGCAGCTTCGCCAGTAGCTCGTCGATCAGCGAACGCAGCCCAGGTCCCGGCGTGCCGTGCGCGAATGAACTCTGGTATTTGATCGGCCCGGGGACGATCGCGACCAGGAAGGCCATCTCGGCCGGCGTCAGCTCTCGGGGTTCGCAGCCGAAATAGCGGCGGGCCGCGGGCCGCAGGCCACGCAGGTCCGGTCCCCATTCGATGATGTTCAGGTAGATCTCGAGGATACGATCCTTGCCGAGCGCCGACTCGAGCAGGAACGTGATCGCCAGTTCCTGCAGCTTGCGTCCGAGCTGCTTGTCGCGCGACAGGAACAGGTTCTTGGCCAGCTGCTGGGTGATTGTCGACGCTCCGCGCGCGGCGCCGCCGCGCGACCAGTTGGTGAGCAGCGCGGCGGGTAGTTCGCGCAGGTCGATGCCGCGATGCCCGTAAAAGCCTGCGTCTTCGGCAAGCAGCAGAGTGCGCACGAACAGCGGCGGAACGTCGCGCAGGGCGATGAAGTCGGGGGACGCGAGCGAGACGTCGATGGGGCGGTGCGGCCCGGGGCCGTCGTCGGATCCGAAGATGAAATCGCCGCGCAGGCGCGCGATTGCCGGCGGCATCTGACGTGGCGGCTTGAAGTTGATCTTCTGGCTCACCGAGAGCGAGGCAGGGTCCGCCAGGCGTCCGCGTACACGCACGTCGATCGTGGCCGATCCAAGGTCACGGCCGGCGCCGGGCGCCATTCCCAAGCTTTCGGGCACCGCGAGCCCGGATGCACCCAGCAGTTGCGCAAAGTCCAGATGCTGCATGCCGAGTGCGAGATCCACCACCGGATCGGTGTCGAGATCGCGCAGTGCGATCGAGCCCGATAGGGCGGCACCGGCCACCGTCGCGTGGACCTCTGGGATCTCGAGTGTGCCCCCGACCCGGCGCCAGGCGCCATCGAATCGTATGGTCACGTCTGTCGGATCGCCGAGCTGCGGCTCGTCGGCGGCGTTATCCGCCAGCGCTGCCAAGCGCGCGCCGCGCGCGCCCAGACCTACGTGGAAACGGAGCGCATCGGTGCTGGCCTGAAGGTCCACGCGGCCGTCCGCGATACCACCATCGAGCAGCGGCTGGGCGTCGCGCCGCACGTCGATCAGACGGCCGATGTCGAGCCCACGTGCCTCGATGTTCCACGCGCTGCCCACCGGATACGCCAGCTTGCGGATTGACAGGCCGGCCTGTGGCTCCACCAGCGTGAGCCGGAGGTCCTCGCCGAATATGCCCGCCATGTCCCAGGCAGTGGCCGGCGAGCTGACCCTGATCCCTGCTGGCCCCGCGAGAGTGGCGGCGTGAACTGCGAGTCGCAGGCGCCCGGGCCACGTGGCCGCGATCTTGTCGGCATGCAGTCGCACTCCATACCTAAGGTCGAGATCGAATCCCTCCAATCGCAGCAACGGCCAGACGCCGACGTGTACCACACCGATTCGGGCAACCGCGCCATGGCGCACGGCCGCGGACTCGATCCGCGCTCGCACCCCGTGCTCGAGCCTGGATCTCAGCAACAGCGCGGCCAGGCTTACGACCAGCGCCGTGGCGATCGCTCCGAGCCACCACCGTCGCCTGCGGGTTCGAAACATAAACATCGACGCAAGGATGCCACAGTCGGATCGCGCGCCGGCTGTTGGGCGGCCTAGGGTCGCAGACGGCGTCGATCAGGTCCGCTACAACCGGGCCCTTCGAGTCGACAGCGGTCCCCTAAATATTGGTGCCGCACCGCAACTTCGCATAATGCCCAGTGAGTTCAAACGTTAAAGTGGACTGACTGCTGCCGGCCCAAAACCAGAAGCTCAGGAGTTGAACGTGACTGCCCGATTGCGGTCGTTCGCGGGCGATTTTTTTCGCCAATTCAGGGCCGCACTAGCCGGACAATCAAACCCTGCGACCTCAGTTCAAGAGCCAGGTAGATATCTCCATCCGCTCCAATCGCAATGGCTCGAATTCGTCCTAGATTGTTCAGTATCACTTCCTGCAGCACAGCACGCCCATTTGACAAGACAACGCGGAACAGATCTCGTTGTACAAGCGTGCCGACCAATAAATTGTCGCGCCAATGTGTGAATTGCCTCCCCTCATAGAACGAGATCGCAGAGACAGCCACTTCTGGGGTCCAATTTATTATTGGCTGATCCATGCCCTCATGCTGATCCTCCGTACCCACTGAAATGCCATCATCGCGCGTTCCGTAACTGATCACAGGCCAGCCGTAATTGTGCCCTTTGTAGATGAGGTTAAGCTCATCGCCGCCGCGAGGACCGTGTTCCGATGACCAAAGCTGGCCAGTCTTTGGATGGAAGGCCAGGCCCTCTGGATTTCGATGGCCGTAACTCCAAATCGCGGCGAAAGCGCCTGGGGATGAAATGAAAGGATTGTCTGAGGGAATGGTTCCGTCATCGTTGTAACGCAAGATCTTGCCATTGGGGTCGCGTAAATCCTGAGGTGCCGAACGCAACAATTGTTCTAGCGGAATCGGTTCTTTTCCGGTCGCTTGGCTAACTCCGGCATCGCTGGCCGTAGTTAAAAAAACGTGACCTGTGCCGTCAAACGCAATGCGTCCGGTTACGGTGCTGTCGGTGGGCACCCGAACCAAGTTCTTCGAATCGATCCAGCTATTGTGGTTTATTCGTCCGCGCACCAGCGACACTACGGTGAGCGGCTTTCCGTCAACTTGGACGGTGTCGCCGCACGTGAGGTAGATCCAGCCGTCTTCCTTGAAACGAGGATGAACCGCAACATCAAGTAGGATCCGGTGAAATCGGTCCTGAGGATTACCGAACGGCGTCCCACTTATGGGCTCGGCCGCTAGGCGACCTCGCTCAATGACGCGCAACATACCTTGTTGTTCTGTCAGCAGCAAACGACCGTCGGGAAGGGCCGCCAGGCCCCACGGCATGCCCGTCCTGCCAATGACTTCAATGCGAAGCTTTTCGAGTTCTGTCGCGACCAAGCCCGACGGAATCGCACGTATTTGCGCCTCGTCCATCTCCCGAAAGCGCTGCAGAGTATTCTCACTACGCTTTGCGTGGATGAATTTGACCAAGCTTCGAATGTCATCCTCGGATAGAACTTCTCGCCACACCGGCATTCCTTTTTCGGGAAATCCATCTCGGATACTGTGCGCAATGTCATCGTCACCCATGCCATGCATGTATTTTTCTGCAGTGAGTGATGGTCCCTGCGCGCCCTGCAGTTGCGTGCCGTGGCAGCTCGCGCAATCGGCCGCATAAATGTTTGCCGCGTTCGCCGGCTCCAACGCCTGCGGAAATGAAGTTAGCGGAAAAAGGAGACCGGCAATCACCCAATATCGCGCATATCTGATCATTGCTACCAACTTACGTTTAAGCCTTGGCATTACCACGCCTGAGGATCGGCTGGCATCATTAGCGATTGAGGGGGCATTATGCTCACTTGCGGCGATTTTGGCTCCTCCGGAGCCGCCGGTCACCACCGCGTTGTAGCCACATCGTGACTGTGGGAGCTGGACGATGAGCTGAGCCGCGGCCTAGGACAACGCAGGGACGCACCAGACAACGAAAAGTGGAGCGGGCGATGAGAATCGAACCCACGGGGAAGGCGCTTCTCATGTCGGCGGACATAGGAACCGGACCCACCAGCGTCGCTATTCTTCTTTGTAGCCAGCCTCGAGTTGATGTCGAACCGCCAGAATCAATATCACGTCCTCAGCGGGCACCCAGCGATATTTGGCCACGTAGCAGAAGCGGCCGCGCGACAGTATCAGTTCACGGCGTCCGTCTTCGGCTTGTCGTCCCAGCAATGGATGATCCGCGAGTAATTCGAAGGCTCGTCGGACACTGAGTATCCGCTCACGCGCTAATTTTGGGTTATCTTCCGCGAGGTAGTCGAATAATCGCTCAAGGTCGGCGAGCGCTCGGACGGTTATTTGGACGCGCGCCATGTGCGCGCTCGAGGACGACGGACCGACTTTCCTGCAGCGCGACCCTCAAGATAGTCAAATGCACTCGCTAATGGTATAGCCTTTCCGCTCTCGATGGTTTCGATCTCGGAAATCGCCGCATCCTTCGCGAATCGCTCGCGAAGCTCAGCCCGATCCGCCTCTTGACTCAATGCCTCGACCATAAAGGCGTGTGGTGTCTTATTGGCAGCACCTGCAAGTCGCTCGATTCGACGCTTGAGGCCTTCGGGGAGTTTGAGGCTTGTGGCGGCCATTAAGAACGCTCCGCGTGCTCCTGGGTAGTCACAAAGTACTACCCAAGCCAATCAAAGTCAAGATCGTTCCACGCTGTCGTGCTCTGGACGGCATGGTGGAACGGTCGCTTTTTCGAGAACGCGGTTGGGCGACTTCCGCCCAACCGCGTAAATTCAGAATGTTGATTTCGAGGGCAGCACGAAGCGGTTCGTTTGGCTATTCTAGGTAGGGTGCGAGCACAGTTTCGATCCATTTCATGAATGCACGGACTCGGCGCGACAGGTTGCGCCGATGCGCTACCACCAGGGAGACGTCGAGCGGCTTGTGTTGAAGATCCGGTAGAAGCTCTAGCAACGCTCCACTCTCCAAGTAACGGCCAATCGCCATCAGGGGTGCCTGAATCAGGCCGAGACCGGCGACACCAGCAGCTTCATAGGTCTGCACGCTGTTGACGTGCAGAGCACCTGGCAACTGAAGCTTCGCGTAGCTGTCGCCGTGCGGATACTCCCAACCATAGGGTTTTGCACCGAGCGTCCGTGCGAAATGAATTGCCCGATGTTTCTGATGCTGCAGATCTTCGAGCGATCGAGGGACGCCATAGCGTGCCAAGTAGGCAGGACTGGCGGCGTTGACCATGCGTAACTTGCCCAGCGGGCGGGCAATCAGCGTCTCGTCCCCGATGGGACCCAGTCGCAATACGCAGTCAAACCCCTCTTGAACCAGATCAACTTGGCGATCCGTACTAGACACCTCCAGCTCCAACTCGGGATAAGTCGCCATGAAGGCGGGCAACGCCGGCACGATAGTAGTGCGCGCCAACTCACTCGGCAGATCAACCCGTAGTCGCCCGCGAAGTGCCAGTCGATCGCTTGCGAACATTGAGTGCAGATCTTCAACGTCAGCAAGCAGATCGCGGGCACGTGCATGAAATACCCGTCCGTCTTCCGTCAACTGCACGCTACGCGTCGTCCGGTGTAGAAGCCTGACACCGACATCTTCTTCCAGCTTCCGGACCGCCGTTGAAGCCCTTCCCTTCTGAATACCTAAGCTATCGGCTGCCTGGGTGAAGCTCCCCATTTCTGCCACCGTGATGAAAATGAGGAGGGGTTCGAGATTCTGCATTTCGTGCCTCGGTATTGTTCGCCGCAGAGAGAACAGTGAGTTCATTTCCTCGGTGATTATCATACCCAAGAGACACAGTAAGCTCTGAATATTGGGATTCCCCCATAGGAGATCGACAAGTGTTCGAAACCAGGAAAATGCATCGGGTGCCTGAAGCCACGACCTCGCATGGTGCCCTGTGGGCCGGCCGGCTAATGAGCGCGTTTGTCGTTATCGCTCTGGTGGCAGACGGCACTATTCAGCTTTGCGCGCCGGCCCTGATCGCGAACATGTTGCAGGAAACCGGGTTCGCGATGGACCTGACCCGTGTCTTGGGTCCGATCATACTCGCCTGCGCCATCCTCTACGCCATCCCGGCCACCGCCGTCCTCGGCGCGATCCTAGTGACGGGCTTTTTGGGAGGCGCCATCTGTGCCCATGTCCGCATTGGTGAGTTGGGGTCGCCGCCGGAAATCATTTCCCTGGTTCTGGGCGCGATGACATGGGTCGGCCTCTACGCGCGCGATCCCCGCATCCGGGCCATTCTGCCGCTCATCCATTGAACCAACCGGGGCAGTGCTCTGTCCCTCAAAATCAGGAGAAACCTCATGTTTTTAGTAATGGGAATCACTGGAAAAGTGGGCGGCGCGACGGCAGAACATCTGTTGGCGCACGGCAAGGAAGTGCGCGCGCTAGTCCGCAATCGCGAAAAGACGTCAAGCTGGGCGAACCAGGGCGTGGAGCTGATTGACGGTGATTGGAATGATTCGACAGCCATCGAGCGCGCGCTCAAAGGCGTTGAAGGTGCGTTTGTCATGTTGCCGGCTGTCTGGGCCCCCTCGCCCGATTACAAAGAAGCCAAGGACGTGATTGCGAACTATGTCGAGGCGCTCACCAAGGCAGCGCCGCCGCGGGTGGTAGCGCTTTCGTCGATGGGTGCGAACAGGACCAGCGGGCTTGGGATGATCACCGCCTTGTCGCTTCTGGAGCAAAGTTTTCGCGACCTGATATCGCCAATCGCATTTGTGCGTGCAGGTGGATTCTTCGAAAACTTTCTCTACGGCCTGCAGGTCGCCCAGGGCGGAACGCTGCCAGTCTACTACGATCCGACAAACCGGAAATCGACCATGGTCGCGACGAACGACATCGGCGCGGAGGTCGCAACCCTTTTGTCCGGGCCGGCGTGGTCAGGGCAGCGCGTCGTCGAGCTTGGTTCGATGGTCACCACGGATGAAGTCGCGGAGCAATTGGGTGAAGTCCTGAATCGCGACGTGAAGGCCTTTGCAGTCCCGCGTGCAGGGTGGGCGAAAGCGTTCGAGCAATTCGGCATCCCGAAGGGCCACACCGGACCTGCCGAAGAAATGTTTGAGGCCGTGAATGCAGGATGGATGGACCTCGGAGTCGAGGGTACGGAGCACGTAGCGGGCACGACGTCCGCACGCGACGTCTTCGCGGCGGCCCAGAAAGGCGGTGATGGCCAGAACCGCGACATTCACACCAATGAAGATCGAGATCAGACATAAGGGTTCTTGTTTGGGTGCAATGGGCGGAAGCGGGCGGCTGATCGTGCGCGACGCCGTGGCGAAGGGCTGATCGTCACCACCACTAGGGAATCACACAAATTATTTTTGAGAACTGTTGCGTGTGAACGGTGTCTTCGCTGTTCGCAGATCCCTTTGAATGTCGCGGGCGGCTTCAAGGCGCCTGCCCTACGCAGAAGTCACGATGGCAATGAGGCCATTAGGGGCCTTTAATACGCGAATGGACTGTGCAATCGAAAACGAGATCCTCCAGCTTCTGGATCACCATCGGAAGCTGACGATTGCGACGCTGCGGCCGGACGGGTGGCCTCAGGCCACGACAGTGGGATATGGGAACGACGGGTTAACAATCTATTTTCTGTGCAGCCCGAATAGTCAAAAGGCGGCGAATCTGACACGTGACGATCGCGTTTCGCTAACCATCGACGATGACATGGGTCAGGTCATGGGAATCAAAGGATTGTCGATGGCGGCCCGAGCGCAAGCCGTAACCGATCCGAACGAAGCCGAAAAAGCGCTGAAACTAATGATCCAGCGCTATCCGCCCCAGGATGTTGCACTTCCTATGCCCAATGTTGCGGACGTCCGCATCTTTCGTCTGACACCCACGGTCATATCGGTGTTGGACTATTCCAAAGGATTCGGACACACGGATCTTGTCACTTGCTAGCTCGAAACCAATCTCAAAGGCAAGCCGGGGGATTTCCAGTACAAGCGGGATTGGTGTACGCACTACTGGTTTTTGCAACTGGATTCCTGTTCGGGACCGTACGTATGTTGGTGTTGGTCCCGCGGTTCGGAGAAACGATTGCAGTATTGATCGAAGCGCCCTTCATGCTGGTGGCAAGTTGGTGGCTGTGTCGAAAGTGCGTGGCTCGCTTCAAAGTTAGTGCAACTCCCAGCCGCCGTATAATGATGGGCCTGGTAGCCTTGGTCACCTTAACTGAAGAAGAGATCGGGCTGTCGGTGTTGGCTTTTGGCCAATCGCCGTTGGAATATATTCTGAGGCTCGAAGCGCCAGCGGGCGCTGTTGGCTTATTGGCGCAACTGGCATTCGGCAGTTTTCCCCTGCTGCAGTCCCTCCCGATGCATCGAGCCTCGAAACGCGCCCGGTGAAACCCTTTTGTGCCCTATGACGCAGACCGCAGCGTGCACCGTCTTGGGATTGTCTCAGGCAGTGCCGTAGCTTCAAATGGCCATCTATAGTCCTATTCCCAGTCGCCGCAGGGGGAGTCGCGAGACTAATGGCGACTGACGGCAAGACTAAGCCTGCCGGTAGCGGAAGTTCGGTGCGCATCGGCGTCGGCTACACCCGACTGCCTGCGAAACCAGAGCCATTGCCAGCCAACGTATGCGAACGCAACGCGCCTACGCGGCTGGCCGGTGTACTGGCTGGCTTTGGCCAGGATTGGCCGGAATTGGAGCGGGCGATGGAAATCGAACCCACGGGGAGCGCGCTTTCGAGCCTCTAAAACAAGCAGTTTGGTGCGAATGCCGATGCCAAGTGTGATTAGCGTGTGAATTTTCGCGGTATGTGGGGCAACGTAAGGCTACGTAGGGATATATCGATGCGAGAGATTCCCGGCTCAAGCGTTTCTGTCCTAGGTCTCTGGCCAGGCATCGATCGGCGTGATTGCTACAGTGTGCTACAGTGTGCTACAGTTCGATTCATGAAAATTCGTACCATCACTCAGCGAGAGCTTCGAAATCAATCCGCCGCAGTGCTCCGTGAGGTGGAGGCCGGGCGAACGATCATCGTGAGCCGAAACGGCACGCCGGTCGGAGAACTGCGACCAATTAAACGACGTCGCTTCGTGCCTCGCGCGGCCATCGCGGATGGAGCAGGAAAGGCCGCTAGGATCGATGCCGCGCAATTTCGTGCGGATCTCGATGCCGTAGTTGATCCTCGCCCTTATGACTGAGGCGAGTCGCGGTGTTCTGGACACGTCGGTGCTGATCGATCACGACCAGATCATTGCTGATCAGCTTCCTGATGAATCCGCAATTACTGCAGTAACGTTGGCCGAACTCGCTGCCGGCCCACATGCAACCGAAAATAAAGACGAGCGCGCTCGACGCCAGGATCGTTTGCAGTGGGCGACGGCCACCTGGGATCCATTGCCTTTCGATGCGGATTCGGCACGCATGTATGGTAGGGTCTTTGCTGCCGCGCGGGCAGGCGGACAATCTAGCAGGGCACGCCTCGCGGACTTGCTCATCGCCTCGACGGCTGCGGCAAATGGATTGCCGCTCTATACACGTAATCCCTCTGATTTCACCGCTCTAAAGCGCATCCTAAAGGTCGTCAAGGTCTAGTTGCCCGCTCACCGGGGTTTCTGAAAAGATTTCGGTTCGGAGGATTCAGCGAACGTCGCAAGAATCATGACAGGCAGCCTTCGGCCATGAACCGACGATGGCACTCTTGAAGTGATAGCCAATTAGCTGCCATTCCCTGTACGCCACAGACCATGGACGTGAATTCAAAATGACGGTAGCCGGAGCCCTGAGGCTACGATCACTTACGCGATTGATGGCCGACGATCTTGCGGCGTTGCTCGACCATCTTGCTACTGGGCCAGTCAACGTGTCGGACTGGAGCGACGGCGCCAAGCACGCGATTTAACATCCCGAGAAGGTCAAGAAGATAGCCGCAATGGCGGGAGGCTTGCGTCCATATGCGGAGTCTCCCAGCGCCTCGGTGGCGTGCGCTGACTCACACAACAGTGGCCGCGGGGCGTGATTTGACGCACGGTGCCGTCGGCACAACGCCCCTAGACTCTTTCAGCCCTTCACCCGGATTGACCCATGAGCTACGACAGTCATTTGGACAACAACTACCGGGTTGACGGAGACCGGATCATTTCCGAGCGCAACGCGCGCAACGAGGAGATGCTGGGGTGGCTTCTCGACTTGCTCCCCATGCCGCGCACGCTGCGAATTTGGATGGCGTGGCTCGCCGCGCTGGCCACCGCTCTGTATTGCCTGAAAGAATTCCCGAAAGTCGCTTTCGATTCGGGTGAATTTTGGTTCTTCGCGGTACTGGACTTGGCGTTTGTGGGCGGCGCCTGGGTCTTTGGCCTCATGCTGGCGCCGTTTGCACTGTATGGCGGGGCGGCCTACGGCATCTATCTTCTGACTCACAGCATCGGACTGTCTTTGGCGGCGCTGATCGCACTGCCATTCGGGGTAGCGCGCTTGATGGCCTTTTGGGAAAATAGACCCCAGCACTCACCCAGTGAGGCGTCCAGTGAAATCGAAGCGCCCAAATCCTGGCACATGAATGAGATGACCATGATTTTGGTTTTTTTGGGCGGTCTGCTTCTGATGCACCTGTGTTTCGACCGCTATTTTAACAAACCGGCTCCATCCCTAGCATCGGACAAGACGAGCAGTGCAATCGCAACGCTCCAGAGCCCACGAGGTAACTCGCCCACCGTGAGCGTCCACGAGGCAGTCGCGCCGACTGCCGAGGCGCCGCCGGTGGACGGCATCGTGGAAGCGCCGGCCACCGCTGAGCAAGTCGAGCCCACTACGGAGTGGGGGGTGCGACTGCTCAAGGGCCAAGGTGTGCCACGGGACTACGTGGCCGCGGCCGCCGCGTTTCGGCGCGCCGGCAATTATCCGCGTGCGCTGACGAACTTGGGCTGGATGTATGCGCTTGGCCAGGGACTGACGCGCGATGATAAGCAGGCGGTGCACTACTTTGAACTCGCCGCGGCGCAAGGCTATCCGAATGCCGAGGACTCCCTAGGTTACATGTACGAGCACGGCCGGGGGGTGCCACAAGATCTGCAGGCGGCCAAACAGTGGTACCAGAAAGCCGCTGCACAGGGTTTCGGCAAATCCATCGCTAACCTGGCGGCCCTCGAGAGCCGCACGCAAAACTGACCCAACAGCTTTTGCCCAAGCGGACGTTGACCGATGACCGCTTGGGGTCGCGACTTGCCGGATTCCACCGGCCCCGGGTTGAGTGCGCTGAATGGTAGGATTGGAGATGCGAATCGGTCAACGCGCGGCCAAAAGCGGGCACTACCGCACGTTCGAACGGTTGCCACGAAGCAGCCATTCGGCGCGTGCAGTAACGTGGGTACTGTCTTCGGAGCCACGGAGGACTCGATGATTCAGCCACTCAACAACGTGGGGCGTAATTTTGCCTCTTCGGCAATCGTCACCGGAGCGTTGCTCTTGCTCAACGTTGGTGGGTGTACTAAACCAGCGCAAGAAAATGGTGCGCCAACTAGGCAATCGAATGCCCCATCAACTGCCGCGCTCGCGAAATTGTATGAGCCATCATCTTTGACAGAGGTACGAGAGGTTCAACAGTTTCCGGCAGATCTGAAAGCCGCTTTGAGCGATAACGGCCTCGACATTTCCAAATCAAAAACCCGTCCGGCACAATTTCTGGTGGGCGGCTTGAGCGCTACGGCCGCTATTATTGAATACGAACAGTTCACTACGTGCCCTCTTATCACGCAGCAGTATATGTTCTTGCAGGGAGGCGCTGGTATCGGCTTTGGGACTGGCCCATTGCTCCGGCTTTCAACCTCCCGGAACTACTTACGGTTACGCGGTCTTTGCCTCCTTGACCGATTCCCGGTAGCAGACCGTCGCTGGTGTCGCCTTCGGGTCGTGACGAGTCGGTGACCCGCGGTGTCACCGCCACGGGCTCCATCCGGGCCATGAGCGGTCAACGCTAATACAACAAGAATGACTGCGTGGAGCAGCCCCCATTTGAGCCGGACACAGTCGCATTAAATAGGAGCTAGGCGTACGCCTAGTCTTACGACTATGTCTAACAATGCTGATCGAGTCGAAGTGTTTGCCGGGATTCAACGCCGCCGGCGCTACACAGCGGACCAGAAGATGGCGTTTGTGCAGGAAGCGGCCCAGCCGGGAATGACGATTTCCTATGTGGCCCGCCGTCATGGTATAGCCCCCAGTCTGATCTTTGGCTGGAGGCGGCGCATGAGCGAAGGCGGGAAAGAGGCGATCCGGGCGGACGATGAGGTGGTCTCGAAGGCAGAGATTTTGTCGTTACAGAAGCAGATCCGAGAGTTGCACAGGGTCCTCGGCAAGAAGACCTTGGAGAATGAGATTTTGCGGGAAGCCGTCAAACTCGCGCACGAAAAAAAACTGATCTCGCGGTTGCCGTCGTTACCGGACGAGGATTTGCCGTGAAGCGCGTGGCCGAGGCATTGGATGTGTCCCGCTCGCAGCTCTCTGAGAGGCTGAGGCGCCCGGGGAAGCCAAGATCGACGTACAGCAAGGTTGGGGACGTTGATTTGCTGGCCCCGCTGCGCTCGCTGGTCGATGAGCGGCCGACTTACGGCTATCGCCGCATTACGGCGCTGATGAACCGGGAACGGCTTAAAACAGGCCTCCCGCGACTCAATCACAAGCGGATCTACCGCTTGATGTCGCAGAACGGCATGCTTTTGCAACGCTATACCGGCAAACCACCTGGGCGAGCTCATGACGGCAAGATCATCACGATCCGGCCGAACCTGCGCTGGACCTCGGATGGCTTTGAAATCGCCTGCTGGAATAGCCAGGTGGTCCGTGTGGCCTTCTCGTTGGATACCTGCGACCGCGAAGTGATGGCCTGGTGCGCGAGCACCGGCGGCATCAGCGGGGAGATGATCCGCGACTTGATGCTCGAGAGTGTTGAGCGGCGCTTCGCAACGGACGGCCTTCCGCACCCCGTTCAGTGGCTCTCCGATAACGGCAGCTGCTATCGTGCCCATGAGACGATCGATTTTGCCGAGCGACTCGGCCTGGTGCCCTGCTTCACGCCGGTGCGCAGCCCGCAGTCGAATGGGATGGCAGAATCCTTCGTCAAAACCTTCAAGCGAGATTACGTGTATGTTCACGATCGACCTGATGCTCAAACCGTCCTTTCCCAGTTGTCGGCGTGGTTCGAGGATTACAACGAAAGCCACCCACACAAAGCCCTGCAGATGAAATCACCCCGTGAATTTATCCGCAGTTCTCAACCCGCGGCCTGTCCGGTTGGGTAGGGGCAACTCCACTGCGGCGAACAGTGCGACATGATGTTTGGATCTGAGACCGGATACGCTATTTCTCGAATAACGATCTTACACTTGCGGCAGTCCCAATCACGTCATGCAAGAAAAGGGGTAGAGATGCTCACCGAAGATGAGGCAAGAAATCTAGCGGCTCATTGGATCCAAGCGTGGAATTCCCACGACCTCGACGACATCATGTCGCATTACGCAGAAGCCGTGGTCCTCGTGTCGCCAGTAGCAACAAGGATTCTCAATAATCCATCGGGAACGGTGAAAGGCAAACATGCTTTGCGGGCGTATTTCGAGAAAGGACTCGAGACCTATCCAAACCTCAAGTTCGATCTTTTGGATCTGATGTGGGGACTTTCCAGCGTTGTCCTCTACTACGTGAACCAAAATGGCAAAAAAAATGGCGAATTCATGGAGATTGATTCGAACGGTAAGGTCATTCGGGTGGTTGCCAATTACAGTGGCTAACGAACGAGGCGGCGGAATTGGACCGCTCGTTACCGGGCGTTCGCCGGATTCGGCAATAGGTCCGAGTCCAGCCACCTGCGCTCTCGCGATCCGAGGAGAGCGTGGGAATCATACAATCTATTTTTGTGAACTGCTGCGTGTGACTGTACGTGTGAATGCTGGGGCTTCGTAGGGACACCTCAGACACGATACCGCCGCCAAATCGACGTCCGTTCTCAACGCCTTCCCACAGGGTCAACAAGTTGACCCCAATCTTGTGTCCCTACGTGTCCTGAGGCGCAGCCAGCCGGGAAGTGGAGCGGGCGATGGGAATCGAACCCACGGGGAAGGCGCATCCGGGCCCTGAAAACATGCGGTTTGGTGCGATGGCGGATGCCAAGTGTCATTAGCGTGTGAATTTTCGCGGTATGTAGGGCAACGTACGGTTACGTAGGATACATCGGACTGCAAACACCCGGGCTAGAGGCAGTCTGGGATATTGAATTACCTATTCTGGCCCGGGAGTCGCCTGCGGGTATGGGAGGAACAGACGACAGACTGTCCTCTACCCGGACGCAACGATCGCGACCGGTAGCTTCCGGACAAGGAAATCGATGGGAATCAATTCATGCCTGCCCGCGGCTCGTGGCGGGATCTATCTGCTTTCGCGGTAATCTATTGACGATCGACACGATTGCCGTATGAAGAGGGCAAAGGAATCGTCTCGTTGATGGCAGCTCTTGAGGGATAGCGCTGATCAGATCGGGTATCGCCGTCGCGGGGAGACGCGGTGTCGTTTTCGAGCGCAGACTAGGTTGACGTGCCAAGGCAGACGGATTCGCGCCGAGGTGATCTTGCTCATTCTCGAAGACCTGTCTTGTCGATAGAGGGAGTCAAGTTTATGAACAAGAGAAGAAGCTGTCCCCCGAGGTGGCTGGTCCTGTTCATGCCGCTCGCCATCATGGCGAGCACTTTGGCGAGGGCCACGGAGGCAGGGCCAGGCTACGACATCGAAATGAGCCGCATGATTCCCGTTCGAGATAGCATTGAACTCGAAGCCTGGATCACCAAGCCATCGAATCTCAAGGTGAGGGTGCCGACGGTCCTGACGCTGACGCAATACGACATCGACGGCGGACGTCATGGTGACTCCGCGGGATACTATGCGCGTCGCGGTTATGCATTTGTACAAGCCTATGTACGCGGTCGTGGCCGTTCTGGCGGTGTCAAGAGCGATAACCTTGGCGCGCAGGTCGGACGCGACGGCTACGACTTGGTCGAATGGATTGCAGCGCAGCCTTGGAGTGACGGACGGGTTGTGATGTTCGGTGGCTCCTTTGTGGGCATGACCCAGTGGCAAACCGCGAGTCAATTACCTCCTCACCTTGCCGCAATCGCTCCTTATGTGCCCATCTATCCGGGATGGGATATTCCCAATACGAATGGAATTCCCCAGGCCTTTACTGCCCTAGTTGTCGGGTATGTGTCCGGTCGCTCTCTCAATACGGGGTTTTTCCGCAACGACGATTATTGGGCAAAAAAAATGCTCGAACAATATGCGGCGTATCGCCCGTTCAGTGAGCTAGACGATGCCCTGGGTCTCGCCGCGGATGACTGGTGGATGCTCGACGCCCAAGGGCAGAGGAAATCGATGTTCGATGTGTGGCTGGACCATGTGGGCGATGCCGCGTTCAACCTCGCGGCAGAGCCCAAAGCGGCAAGCTATGAGCGGATGAATTTTCCTGTATTGACGGTGACCGGATTTTACGATGATGATCAGCCCGGAGCATTGCATTACTACCGCAACTACCTAGCCCACGCTCCCGCCGCAGCCGTCGCGCAACTCCGTCTTGTGATCGGACCGTGGGACCATTTTGGCGCCCAGGAACCCACCAAGGTGATCGAAGGCGTATCAATCCCTGAAACAGCAATCATTGACATGCAGAAGCTGCATGTCGATTGGTACGACTTTGCACTGGGCCGAGGGCCAATCCCGCCACTGCTGCACGATCATGTCGCTTACTTCATGTTGGGTGCCGACGAATGGCGCTATGCCAACTCCTTAGAAGCGGCGTCGTCGGGCAAAGAGTTGACACTCTTCTTAGCCGATTCCGCGGGCACGCCGCGGGATCTATTCCATTCCGGCCAGCTTGTTCTGAAAGCGCGTGATGCAGAACCCCCGGCAATCGTCGTCGGCGATCCCCATGAGCGGCCGGAGCTTGACGTTGCAAATTATGCATCAAATGAGGATTTGAGCAGTCAGTTCCGCGCATTTCAGAGACGTGCAATCACATTCCATTCAGACCCACTATCGCAGGATACCGAAATCGCCGGTCATATCCGGCTGACACTCGAGTGCACGGCGGATGCGCCGGATTTCGATCTCTGGGCCCAACTGTTAATGGTGCGCGCCGATGGGTCCACCGTTCGATTGGGCGAAGATGTCCGCCGCGCTCGATTTCGCAACAGTCAGTTCAAAGAGGAACTTATCAAGCCAGGGCAGGTGGTTCAAATTCCGTTCGAATTTAATTGGCTGGCCCGACGCGTTCCGGCCGGCTCGCGTCTCCGACTCACGATCGCCCCTCTGAACTCACCGAACTACCAGAAGAACTACAACACCGGTGGGAGGATCGGATATGAAAACATTGACGATGCGCAAATTGCGCACATCAGGATTTTTCACGATGCGAAACGACCTAGCGAATTGGTACTACCGCTAGCCGCTCTTCGTGCCGCAGGTCCTTAACGCACGTAGTGCTCCTGTCGCGCACAGCTCGGGTTTCCGGCAGAGAAGCAGATCTGGCTCTCTAAGCAATTTGACCTCTCTACGCCGCTGAACGGGCGCTATTTTGGCGCCTTGGGTGCCCGGTTTTGGGCCGTTCGGCGAAACTGAAGTTTGGCGACATGCGTCACCCTGCCATTAGAGCGATACGGTACCTGGCAGCCTGGCCGCTTTGCCATCGAAGGTAGCCGTCGCGCGGCATCCCATCTGCCGATTGTGAGCTGTAATGAGGCAATCTGAAAAACCGCATGCACTATCCTTCCAACGAAACAGCGCTTCTTCCAAAGCCGGCTCATCTTCAAATGAAAGCTCGCGTGACTCAAGCAGTGCGCGGAATATGCTCAGGAGGGCTTCACGATTGAATCCATAGCGGCTGCGTAGGACCCATTCCGACTCGAGCAGCACCAGCAGCGACACCAGCACCGGTTCATCACGACCGAGCGCTTGATCTACTAGCTTGCGCGCACGGCGCGTTTGTTCCGCATCGTCCAAAATGACCAGTCGGATGACCACATTTGTGTCGATGCCGAGCATCTGTCTACGGCTAGCGCGTCATCTGGGCGATTGATACACGCTTGCCGCCCGGGGGCTTAAAAGAAATGTCTCGAATGCTTCTGTTCTTCACACGCACAATAATCGTGCCGTCCTCAAGAACGGTGAAATGAATTCGATCGCCCGACTTGAGATTGGCAGCGGCCCGCACTTCTTTGGGGATAGTCGTCTGACCCTTACTGGTAATTGTTGCGAACGCCATACTGATGTTCACCCATTCTTACGATTGGTAATATTGTAAGGCAATCGCTTTCGCGCGTCCACCCTGATAATTGGTGGATTGACTCACAAAGACGCAGCCCTGCCCTCTGGATTTCGCTTCTTGGAGGCCCCGCCACCAATCTCCTGTTCTTCATCCTCAGAATTCCGAAGTGAGTGACCGGAGTTGGGACGCATAGGACAGCGTGCGAATCACACAATTGATTTTTGTGAACTGCTGCGTGTGACTGTCCGTGTGAATCTCGGGGCAATGCGAGGCTACGTGAGGCCATGAGCCGGCGCCCCCTCAGCGTCGATTTCCCAAGACTTTCCCATCGGATCAATGTCTTGACCCGAATCTTGTTGCGTTGCGTAGTCTGGCGTTGCCTTAGGAGTGGAGCGGGCGATGGGAATCGAAAATACCGCCCGGGCGCAACCACTCTTTTGGAATCATGACGTTGCGATCTCATCCGAGCGCTGCGTGCGATTTTTGTGTGAAAAAGACTGCCACACCAGCCAACGCCGGCCAATGCGGCAATGGGAACGAACACCGATGGGTTGGCGACGAACGAGCACAGCACCGTTGTATGATGCATGTAGTGCATATATTATACACAGATGGGTGCGGAGTTCGATCCCGATAAGGACGCGGCCAATATCGACAAGCACGGCCTGTCCCTGGTCGAGGGCGAAGGTGTGTTGAACGATCCGCTGGCTCTGACCGTGGAGGATGATTCCTCTGCGGGAGAGTCTCGGTGGATCACGGTCGGGATGAACTCCGGCGGCGAACTATTGGTGGTGGTCTGGACCGAGCGCGACGACGGCGAGCGCCTAATCTCGGTGCGCCGCGCTACCGCGAAGGAGCGGAAAGATTATGAAAGCTGAGTACGATTTTTCCAAAGGGCGGCGCGGGCAAGCCGTGCCGACCAAAGGAAAGACCCGCATCACCATCTACATCGACGAGCACATCGTCGCTGCATTCAAGGCGGAGTCCGCGCGGACGGGTATCGGATACCAGACGCTCATCAACGAGGCGCTCGGGCAACACCTGGGTACGGCGGAAAAGCCAATCACGGCCGAGCAGGTGAGGAAGATCGTTCGCGACGAGCTTGCGCAAGTGCGTTGACGGCACCGTCCTGCAACGGCAACTCGGGGTTTAGACCGTCAGGTTCGTTATCGTGGCAGACGCTTCAGCCGAGGCTTTTGGTTGCCAAGCGCGCCCTATCGTCACGCCCGCGTCAGCGACTAGAGACCGACCGCTCCATGTCTGAAAATCATCTGCGCAAAGCTGCCATTGCCACTCGTCAGATTACGTATGATTCACTTGCGGCGACAACTTGGGTTTTCCGGCATCGGCTGCCACAGCGAAATCCAGTGAAATGACTCACAGTCCATTTTCGAGACGGCACTTCCTTCAGGCGTTGAGCTTGCTTGCCACGAATACCGTCATGGCGTCCCGTGAAGGCATGCGGGCCAGTGAGGCGAGCGCGCCTCAAAATGATGGCGTCGAGTATGGAAAGAATACGTTGCCGCTGGGCGTGCGTTCTCGGCGCGTGGACACGAACAATGGTGTGGTCCTGCACATCCTTGAAGCAGGATTTGAGAGACCCGGCAAACCGTGCGTGGTGTTGCTGCACGGCTTTCCGGAACTTGCCTATTGTTGGCGCAATCAGTTGCTTCCGTTGGCCCGTGCAGGCTTTCACGTCGTTGCGCCGGATTTGCGAGGTTACGGACTGAGTGCTTCCCGGCCGGTAACATTCGACGATGATCTGTTGCCGTATTCGATGCTGAACCGCGTTGGCGACGTTCTCGGCTTGGTACGTGCTCTTGGATACGAGCGAGTCGCTACGGTGATCGGTCATGATTGGGGCGGTCCGACAGCTCAGTGGTGTGCACGCCTGCGCCCGGATGTCTTTTTGTCGGTCGTCTCGGTGAGCACGCCTTTTCTCGGGAATGCCGCTATGCCGCTGGGAACGGCTGAGAGTCGCGGCAGCCAATCCCCGGAAGTTGATATAGAAAAAGATCTGGAGGCTCTGCCACGGCCCCGCAAGCATTACGCCTGGTACTACGCCACTAACAGCGTGAACGAGGACATGTGGCACGCGCCCCAAGGCGTGCACAACCTCTTGCGCGAGTACTACTACTTCAAGAGCGCAGACTGGGCGGGGAACAGGCCGTTTCCGTTGAAGGGTTGGACAGCGTCGGAGCTCGCGAAGATGCCCACCTATTACATCATGGATCTTGACAAGGGAGTTGCGGCGACGGTGTCGGAATATCAGCCTCCGTCAGCGTACGTCGCGGCCTGCAAGTGGATGACGGAAGCCGATCTTGAAGTCTATAGCAAGCAATTCCAGAGAACGGGATTTCAAGGTGGGCTCAACTACTACCGCATCGATGGGGTTTTCAGTCCAGAGTCGGGACTCAATGCCTATTCCGGCAAGACCATCGATGTACCGGCTTGTTTCATCGGAGGCACCAGCGAGTGGGCCATCTACCAATCCCCAGGTTCTTTTGAACGCATGCATACGAACTGCACGCGGCTCAAGGGCGTTCACCTTGTGCCCGGAGCCGGGCATTCGATTGTGGAAGAACAACCTGAAGCGGTGAATCGATTCTTGATCGACTTTGTTGCGGGCAGCCGGCGAAGTTAGCTCCGCTTTCGGAAATTGGTCTTCCGTAAAGATGCCGGCCATGAGCGGCTCCACAGGGTTGCACCCGGTCATACGGACCAGACTGCGTGTGAAACCAGAGCCAATGCCAGCGAACGTCCGCCAACTTATCGCCGGGCAATGCAGGCGCACATCTTTGGCTGGCATTGGCCAGCGATGGCTGGGAGTGGAGCGGGCGATGGGAATCGAACCCACGGCTCGAGCTTGGGAAGCTCGGGTATTACCATTATACGACGCCCGCGATGCTTTGATTCTATTCGCTTTACCTGCGACTAAGCAACCTCTCGACCGGCCGAATCAAGCCAATTGCCAAACCGGTAAGCAACTGGGCATCGCAGTACTTATGATGCATCCTCGAACGTAGGCGCCGGGTCCGACATGGAATGGACCAAGGACTCGAACTCTGTCGGTGCCGAAGTCATCGAGCGCGAACGTCAGGCCTTTGGCTTTCAGAGCTGTCATTTTGCGGATTGTGTCATCGACGTCGCCCATCAGCAGGCTCTCCGTGAGCTCCACCAAGACTGACTGCACCAACTCGACGAAGTCCGGCTGCCGTATCTGCTGGACACTGACGTTTACCGCGAGAACGAGGTGTGCGGTTTCCGGGCGGCCCGCCCAGGATGCCAGTTGCGCGCACGCGGATTCCAGCACCCAGCGGCCCAGTGGCACTATCACCCCAGTCTCCTCGGCCAAAGTCATGAACGCGTCCGGCAACACCAGCCCAGGCCTTGCATGCGGCCAACGCAGCAGGACCTCCGCACCTACCACTGTGATATTTATAACCCTTCAGATCGTAGGGCTTGTTGAGGGCTGCGAGCACCTTCGCAGCCACATGCTCCGCCTTGGCGGCGGCTTCACCGAAGCTTTGGCCGAGATTCTCCAGCATGACGACAAACTCATCGCCGCCCAGGCGAGCCACGGTGTCCGAGTTGCGTACGCACATAGAGACGCGCGCCGCCACCTCCTGCAAAAGCAGGTCGCCCTTATCGTGTCCGAGGGAATCGTTGAGCATCTTGAAATTATCCAGATCGAGGAGCAACAGTGCTCCTCGGCCGAGACTACGAATGCCGTGCGCCAGCGTCTGATGCAGACCATCCAAGAGCAGTCGCCGATTCGGTTCCTGCCATCAGCCTAGAGGGCAATTGTGCCGATGACCATTGGGGGCTTATCGATGACATCCTGCGGTCATTGCGTGGGGAGTGGCGCAAGAGGCGATCTGCGGATGTCGCGGCCCAAGGGCTGATCTATGAAATCTGACGGGCCCGCGGAGTTGGAAGCAGACCGACCACCGCCGCGCGCAGTGCGACGGGGTCGATTGGTTTAGTAAGGTAGTCGTTCATCCCCGCCGCGAGGCAGCGGTCGCGATCGCCGCTGAGTGCGTGTGCGGTGAGCGCAATGATGGGGACCGACGCCGCAACGGTTCCAGCGACTCCGGCACGGATGCGACGGGAAGCTTCGTAACCGTCGACCTCGGGCATCTGGCAGTCCATCAGTATCACGTCGTAGCGATTCGCCAGGAGCTGTTTGATTGCGACAGCGCCGTTCTCGGCGACGGTTACTCTTGCGCCTAGTTTTTCGAGCATTCGGCACGCGAGCTTCTGGTTGACGAGATTGTCTTCGGCGAGCAGCACGCTGATACCGACAATGGGGCTGGCGTTCGTAATCTGTGTGTTGCTCGAGACAGTCGGGGCAGGGTGGAGCGGCACCGCAAGGCGCCTCATGCGCGCGGTTCCGACCAGTTCTCGCAGGCACTGCAAGAGAGCGGATTGTTTCAACGGCTTGGTCAATACCCGGTCAATCTTGCCGCGCTGCAGCCGAATCTCGATGTTATTGCCGAGCGAGGTCATCATGACGATGGGGATGGCCGCCCCGGCCGCATCCTGGCGGATGCGCTCGGCCAGGGAAGTGCCGGGCTGATCGGGAAGTTGATGGTCCAATAGAACAGCGTCGGGAACATGCCCTCGCGCTACTAACTCTGCCCAGAGTTGTTCGCCCGTCCGCGCCGTATCCGCGCACGTGACGTGGCAGCCCTCGGCGGTCAGCTGAGCGTCGATGATGCGGCGATTGACCGGGTGATCATCAACGATCAGCACAGCGAGGCCGGCGAGGCTGATCGGTTCGGCGGCCGTCAGCGGCGCCTGACCGATCGATAGGCTGACTTCGAACCAGAAGCAAGAGCCTGAGCCGGGGGTGCTGGAGCTGCCCATCTGCCCGCCCATGAGATCGATGAGCCTGCGGCAGATGGACAATCCCAGTCCGGTTCCACCGAAGCGGCGGGTGACGGAGGTGTCGGCTTGGATGAAGGGCATGAACAGTCGAGCCTGTTGCTCATGGGTGATACCAATGCCGGTGTCGGAGACTTCGACTCGCAGAGCGACGCGCTCGGCGTCTTCCGGGCGACAGTGCAAGGTGAGCTTGACCTCGCCTACTTCAGTGAATTTGAGCGCGTTGCTGAGGAGATTCAGGATGACTTGCCGAATTCTAATAGGATCGCCACGCAGCCCGCGCGGCATCGCTGGATCGCAGTCGACCAAGAGTTCCAGCCCTTTCTCTCCGGCGCGAAGCGCAACCGCGTCGACGGATTGTTCGATGAGCGACCTTAGGTCGAAGTCGATACATTCCAGGGTCATTTGGCCGGCTTCGACCTTGGAGAAATCGAGCACGTCGTTCAGCACGGCCAGTAGGGATTCCCCGCTGGAGCGGGCGACTTCGGCGAATTCCCGCTGCTCGACATCGAGATTGGTGTCAAGCAGCAAGCCCGTCATTCCTATCACGCCGTTCAGCGGGGTACGGATTTCGTGGCTCATATTCGCGAGGAACTCGCTCTTGGCTCGATTGGCTGCCTCCGCCGCCTCCTTGGCAGCACGAAGTTGCTCGCTGGCGAGCTTGGCGGCCTCTCGCGCGAGCACCGCGCCCGTGACATCGGTTTGAATGCAGGCCCATCCGCAGCAGGCCCCGGTGGCATCAAACAGCGGTTGCGCATCGGTGTCGAGCCACCATTCGCGGCCGTCCTTGCTGCGAACCAGGATTTCGAAGCGGGCGCCTCGAAGCTCGCCGAAGGACTTGCGAACGCGGGCAACGGTGTCGGCATCGGTGCCTTCGAAATAGATGAGATCGCTGGTCTTTCTTCCAACTACTTCATCGATCCCGTAGCCGGTAAGGCGGGTGAAACTTTCATTCACCCAGACCAGCCGGCGGTCGTGATCGCTGATCGTCACCCCGTATCCCGTGTTGAGGACGGTGTCTCCCAGCCAGTCACCGACGGTCGAGGAGTTTATGACCGCCTGCGGCTTAGATTCGGCAAGCCTCATCCTGAGTTGCCTTACCGCCCGCGCCGCAACCTGAGCGCCGCGGCGGATAGAACTTAAGATGGGATTGTTGCCACGCACCTTCGATCACTCCACTCAGCTGTAGCGGCATTACGTGAGATTTCTGAAGCTTTGACCCGAAATTACACAATATGAAGAGGCTATCGAGCAATGCAGGAAGATCAGTGAGTTGCATCCCCAGTCTTTCTGGCCTGCCTGGTTTTTGTGCCTGCCTACGACATCGCGCTCGTGTGTGTAGGCTTGGGATGGAAGGATCAGGGGATCCGACGAGAATTCGTTCTTGCCGCATGCCGCCGGGGGTCGTGTTCCGGGCCTACTGCGTCACGGGCACAATGCTGCGGTCGTGCGTCGTCAACTCCGCATCGCCGTAGCCACCGACAAGCTGACCGTCACGGGCGAAATCACGGATCAACTGGAAATACCCCGGAGCATACCTGGTGGAGATGCGATCGCCTGTTGCATTCACGTCGAATAACGTCATGCCGTGTTCTGCTTTGGGATAATAGGCCAACGTGAATGGGTGGCCGTTCGCGATGAGAGCCTTGATTCGACGAGTGGTCTCGGCACTCGGTGCCTCATAGTCTTCGCCCCCCAATATCCACAGCTGCGGCACCGTTGCGGCGCGCAACGTCGGCATCGGATCGTAATGGAACGGAGTCTCCCGGGTGAAACTCAGCTCCGTGCCGCCCAGTTCGCGAAGCTGTGCCTCTGAATACGGCAACAGCAAATAGGTGTAGTTGCCGTGAAGATCCTTGTACCAAGGCGCACTGCGATACTTGGCACGCATGGCATCCAGCTCTGCAAAGCCTTCAGTGAAGTGGCTTGCAGCCACGACTTCGGCGGCGCGTGCGACCTGTAGCGCCTGAGCGATCTCGGCGGGGGAATGCCCCTTTTCGCGCATCTCGATTTCTACTTCTTGCCGGTCTTCGTCGATCACTGAACCCGCCAACCCAAAGGCGACGATGACGAAATCGACCGGCGCCCGGTTCGCAGCGAGCGGGGCCACCCAGCCACCCTGGCTGCCGCCGTGATAGCCAATTCGAGTGAGCCGCGGGCCGGCGAGGTGCCGCGCCTGGCGCATCGCCGCGACTGCGTCGTCCGCCAAGAGGCTGAAATCCTGGGTATAGGTTCCCGCAGAACGCCCCGTACCCCGTTTGTCGTACACAAACGCGCCGACGCCGTACGCGGGCAATAGACGCTGTAACGGGAAAGTATCCAATGCCGAGTCTTGCTCCGACCCGTGCACCAGCACCACGACCGGCACCTTGTTCTTCCCCGAGGGCAGAACGAGACGACCCGCCAACGCGGTGCCGTGACTGTGAAACGTCGCTTCGCGGACGCTGAAATCGATCCGTTTGCCGTGCCTGCCGTCGAAGTCGATTGAACCCTGGTCACAGTCGCCAAAAGACACCGACTTGCCATCGGCGCGGTCGCTCCAGCCCGACGTGCCCGTCCACCCCCCGCCGGCCGCTGCGTGCAACGCACCCGTCGTTCCATCGAAGCGGCGCCAGCGCAAGGTGTTCTCGGACGAGGGGGCGATATCGACGATACCGCCGTCGGACAACAAATAGGCGCCGACGCGGCATTCTGAACGCGGGCGCGTCATCGGCGCATTTGGGTTTATGTGCGGCGCAACGTCGTCTGCTGTGACACCGCGCGCCGACAACAGGCATAGCCCCAGTGAGCACAGGGCGGCAATACTCTTGTCAGTGTGGATCATATTAGAAGTGACTTGAACGGGTGGTTGCCTGGGTCCCTTTATAGGGCCTTCTGCAGGCCCTGTATTGGACGGTTTCAAGGTGGGTGATCGAAGCGCAATCGAGGTGCTGATATATTGCGATGGGGGTCGGCCGTCCCAAGCTCCATGGTTGCCAATGAACACACTGCACGAGTCTGACGGGGTCATCGTCCGCAGAGTTGTCGATCTCAGCGACGCTCGTGTAGCGGAGCATGCGCATGATTGGCCGGTGCTGTCTATTTTCGTGCTCGGGAGCTACCTGAATCAGACCGAGATCGGACGGCGCTTGATTGACGGTCCTTCTGCCGTACTTTACCGAGCGGGCACCGCCCACCGCAATACGGCGCTATCTGTCGGGTTCGAACAGATCGAAATCGAGTTCGATTCAGCGTGGCTGGGACGCACTCCCGTTCCAAGCACACCCGTCTCTCACTGGATCGGCGGTCATGCGGGCTGCATGGCGCGATCCCTCGCCCAATACTGCGCGGGCGCCATTAACGCGGCTGGTATTCACGCTGCGATAGACCATTTTCTGCGGAGGGTTGACGGCGCTTGCGAGCGGGCTCGCGCTCCGTGGGTCGATGTCGTCTCGCAACACCTTCGGGAAGACAGTTCTCTTAAAGTGTATGAGCTCGCGAGAAAGGTGGGACGACACCCTTCATGGCTGGGGTCGGCCTACAGACAAGCCACGGGAGAAGGTTTGCCGGACGCGGCGGCACGCTTTCGCATCGAACGTGCGTCGCGGCTGTTGCGTGAAACCAGGCAATCCTATGCGTGCGTCGCGCTTGACGCGGGATTTTGTGATCAGAGCCATATGAATCGGAGCTTTCGGCGGGTGGTGGGACGTCTGCCGACGGCTGTGAGGCGGGACCCGTATCGCTGATTCGGCGTCAATCCCGGTCCGGCGCGCCGCCGGGAAAAAGCTTTCGGTAGGGACGCGCCTCATCAACCGTGCGGGCAATCGATGGTCGGGCAAGCAGTCTGCCGCGAAATGCGCGGGCCATGGGAAATTCATCGCCGATGGGATGCACCCAGTCTGCATAGAAAAGCGCAGGTGCCGCGGCGCAGTCGGCGAGCGTGAAATCGCCGCCCGCCGCCCACCTCTTTTCTGCAATGTGTTTGTCCAGCCATCGATAGGCGACATCGAGCAGGCTCCTGGCGTCGCCGATACCTTTGGCGTCCCGCTCGCGGTCGATTCGCATTCGATCCGCCACCAGTGTTTGCATCGGCGTCATGATGTAGCTGTCAAAAAAGCGGTCCAGGAAGCGCACGCTGAGCGCCGCATCGGGATTCTCGGGTATCAACCGTGTTCGACCCGGGTGATGCAGCATCAGATGTTCAATGATGATGCTCGATTCGGCCACCACCGCTGCACCGTCTCGCAGAAGAGGAAACTTCTTGATCGGCCAGAGAGACTCGAGCTCGGTCCACCCGGCTGCATCCTCGATCACACGATAGGTGAATGGCGTTGCATTCTCGTAGAGAGCGATCAATGTCTTCCAGCAATAGGAAGCGAAGGGGTGAGCGTAGAGGGTCAAGGACATGCGCGAGTCCGTGAAATCTGATCGGGATTGCAGGATGACCAGCTTTGGCCCGGATTTCAACTGCCCGTCGACCCCGCGATCACCGCGATCCTTCAGCATCACCTGGCCCGCATGGTGGTGCCGGGCCAGATGGTGCTGTGCTGAAGGATTGCCGGTGTAATCCGCCGGTGCGAAGCCGCGGCCGGCTACTTGGCCGCTTCGTACGTGCCGGCCTTGAAGATCAGCCCGTCGTAGAGTTCCCAGTAGGCGATTTTCTTCTCGATCTTGCCGTCGATCGGATTCTTGCGCAGGTACTCGATCCAGCCCGAGGGCTTGGTCTTCGATGCCTCGATCATCTCCTTATAGACGAACTTGCCGCTCGGATCCGTCTGCTCGAGCCGATTCATCCCGACCAACGCGGGCGTCACGGGATGGGCGACGCACACGCCACTCACATCGTGGACGTCGACGTAGTTCTCACCGGAGGCGAATTGGCCTTCCTTGTTGTTGAGTTCGGCGAGCGCCTTTACCCGGCCATTGGCCTTGTAGAAAGCAATCGCGCCCTTGACGCGCGCTGTCGCCTCTTCCTTCGTCGGCGCGCCCGCGGTGGCGGCCGCAAGCGGCACGATGCAAATTATCAGCGCTGCAATAATCGATTTCCAATTGCTAATCATGGGACCTCCAGTTGTAAATTAATCTCATGCCGCGAGCGCCGCCCGGCCGGAGCCTGCGTCGACGCGATAGCGACTCATTGTCTCGTGCAGCTCACCTGCCTGGTCGGCGAGCAGCTTGGACGCGGCGGCGGCCTCCTCGACCAACGCCGCATTCTGTTGGGTCAGCTCGTCCATCTGCGTGATGGCTTTACCGACCTGGTCGATTCCAGAGGCCTGCTCATCGCTGGCCGAGGAAATCTCGGCGATGATGTCGCTGACCTTCTTGACGGCGAGCATGAGCTGCTCGAGCGTGGCGCCGGATTCGCCGACGAGGCGCGCCCCATCCGCCACGCGCTCCACGCTATCCTTGATCAGGGCCTTGATTTCCTTGGCGGCGCCGGCGCTGCGCGAGGCCAGGTTGCGAACTTCGCTGGCGACCACCGCGAAGCCGCGGCCCTGCTCGCCGGCGCGCGCCGCCTCGACTGCGGCATTGAGCGCCAGCAGATTGGTCTGGAATGCGATCTCATCGATGACGCCGATGATGTCGGCAATCTTCTTCGAGGAGGCATTGATGCCGTCCATCGCCTGTACTGCCTTGCTGACAGCCGCGCCGCCCTGCTCGGCACGGGTGCGGGCATCGATGGCCAGCGTGTTGGCCTGCCGCGCATGACCGGCGTTCTGCCGGACCGAACTGGTCATCTCCTCCATCGAAGCGGCGGTCTCCTCCAGCGAGGCAGCTTGGTCCTCGGTGCGCTGGGAAAGGCTGGAGTTGCCCTGCGAGATTTCCGCGGAACCGCGCGAGACTTCGGCGGCGGCCTGTGTGATCTTGGCCACGAGAGCGGCCATTTCCGCGACCAGCTGATTGATGCCGTTGCCGATCCGCTGTTCGAGCCCGCTGCGATTCTCGACGGTCATGCGCTGGGTCAGGTCGCCCACATTTGCGCTGTCGACGATGCGGCCGACGCCGGTGACCACTCCGCCGACGTTCTCGACCAGAGTATTGATGCTGACTGCAAGCTCCTCGGCGAAGCCTCCCCTGCCCGTAACGGGGAGGCGCCGCTCGAGATCGCCGCCGGCAACCGCGGCGACGATACCCTGCACTTCCTTGAGCGCCTGCCGGTCCGCCTCGGCGCGTTGCCGCTCCTCGTCGGCGTGTCGCCGCTCGGTATCGGCGCGCGCGCGCAGCTCGGACTGCGTCGCGGCCAGGCCGGCCATCAGCTCGCCCACCTCGTCGCGCCGCGACGCGTCGATCTGGTTGTCGAGCCTACCCTCGCCGATGCGCTTCAGCAACGCGACGGTTTGCCGCAGCGGCAGCGTGATCGCGCGCGTCATGGTGATCGCAATCAGTGCGCCCAGCAGGGTCGCGGCCGTGAGCAGCACCCAGATGAGCCGACGACCGCCGGCCGCCGACTTTTCGGCATCGTCGCGCAGTCGTGCGGCGTATTTCGTGTTCAGATCAACCAATTCCTCGGCGATGGCGGCGGCAGCCTCGAACTTGGCGCGGCCCGCACTGATCAAGGTCCACTGTGCTTCGCCCGCAAGCCCATCCTCGGCCAGCGAGATCGCGTTCGCCTGCAGTTTGTCGTAATCCTTCCATTGTGCGGTGAGCTTGTCCCAGAGCGCGCGCTCATCAGGGCTGGCAATCATCGATTGATAGGCATCCGTGTGCACCTTGAGGCGCGACGCGGCGCGAGCAAGCGTGCGTTTCGCCTCGGCGGCAACATCGTCGTGATGCAGCTGCATTCCGGTCAAGACCTCGAGCGCCGCGGAGCGGCTTGCCGAGAGTCCGGCACCGATCGCCGAGGCGCGGTAGACACGGCCGAGGGCGCGGGTCGCGATCTCGTCGGTCGAGGCAGCCATCGTCGACAGTTTCGACACGGCGGATATGCCGACCACTGCGGTAAACGTCAGGATCATCGCAAATGCGAGCCCGAGCTTTGACCCAAATCGAAGTTCCATGATTTTTCTCACTCGGAGCGGTCTCCGCACACGACTCTGCCGGACGCCTGCGTCAGGGCGCCATCAACTGCATAGATCGGCGGACCGCCGCAATACTTGAGTCCCATCGGAGACCGACGGTGACCGCGGCAGTGCTCATTGCCGCCTTGCAGGGTCCGGCGGCCCCGGACAGAGGCTACCCAGGGTGCCGAGACCCCAAGTGCAAATTGATCGGAGCCGAACGAGTTGAAGCCGCCCTGGCGAATGCCGGGCTGAAACGCCGCGACCTGCGTTGGCCTGAGGCTGCCACTGTCAAGGATCCTTGCTCTAGGACCCCTTTAAGGGGCGCTAGATCGACCGTTTGAGCGAGGTTGATCAATTCCGGCCACCGGATCTCCACGGCAGGGAAAACTGGGGCCCAAATAAAAGGCCCCGCCAATCCTTAGGTTGGCGAGGCCGACTCATTCAGTAACCCGTACGGTCATCAACAATAGCGGAGGGGCTGGCCGGAGGACCCCCTTCGCTATCACAGTTGAGCCGTGTTCAGCGGCCGAACTTGTAGCTCGCCTCGACGAAGTAGCTGCGGCCGTAGTTGTTGTAGTTCTCGACATTGAACGGCGCGGAATAGATCCCGGGGGTGCTGTAGTCGATCGGCGGCAGCTTGTCGAACACGTTGTTGACGTTGGCCGATACCGTAAGCCCGCGCAGCACTTCGTACTTGGCGCTCAAATTGGCAATGGTCCAAGTCGGCAGGCGGCCACCGCCCGGTGTTCCGTATAACAGGACCGGGTCCTGTTGCGACAGGTAATTCGGCGTTCTGCCGTAGCGCTCGATATAAACCGTCGTGCCGAACTTGGCGTAGTCGTAGGTCACGGCAAAGTTTTCCTTGGTCTTGAATTCCGTGCTGTAAAACGGATTCTCCAAGAGATTGATCGGCGTGTCGCCGGCAAACAGCGTCTGTTCGTGCTTCAGCACATTGCTGTACTGGCCCTCGAAGGTGAAGCTGCCGAAGCCGGACGTTCTCAGTATGTAGTTGAAACCGACCTGCGCCACGTTCAGGATTTCCTCGGACACGTTGATTTTCGGCGTGGAGATTTGCACGATCAATCCATTCGCATCGCGGGTCACCTGGGCAATCGCTTCAACGCAAGTGGGTGAGGTGATGTCCAACTGTCCCAGCAGACAGGCCGAGTCGGTGCGCAACAATTGATCGGAGTCCTGCTCCTGCACTTCATCGGTAATCTTCCAATGAAAGTAGTCAACGGTTAACTGCAGGGTCTCGAGCGGCGTCCACGCGATACCGGCGCCGGAAACCTTGGCGTTGATGGGCTGCAGCGTGGGGGTGCCGGAGGTGGTGCCGAAGAAGGACGTGGCGGCGTACGGGCACTGGTTGAGATTACCCTTGGCCGCCGTAAAGCCATCCTTGGTGCAGGTGTAGTAGTCGGTGCTGCTCGAGGTGAAGAAGCCGCTGGTCCCCTGGAACTCATCCGCCAACGTCGGCGCCTTGAAGGCGGTGCCGTACTTGCCGCGGATCAACAAGGTCGATATTGGGCGGAACTCCAGTCCGAGATTGTAGGTGTTCTTGGAGACATTCTCGCCCGCGACCTTGTAATCGTCATAGCGATCGGAGACGTCGATGGTCAGCATGCTGACCACCGGCAGCCGCATTTCTACGGTGCCGGCATAGCGCGATCGATGTCCGGAGCCCGCGGTCGCCGTATACAGGTAGGTCTCGCCGTCCAGGAAGCGCGGATCGGGTGCGTAGTCCCAGCCCTGACCGCCGCCCTCGAAGAGCACGGCGAGGCCGGCCTTGCCGCCGGGCAGCGTGAAGAGGGAGCCGTTGGTCAGTTCGGCGCGCGCCAGACTGTCTTCGGTGCGCGAATACGAGGTGGCATAGCCGGTGAAGCTGGCATATTGAGCCGGCGTGATCGGTTTGTAGAACGCCGCGTAGTCGACCGCGTACTGTGGCTGTCCAAAGATCGGGTCGGGTCCCAGGTTCGGGCCGAATATCGAGGCATAGAAGGCATCGATCTTGCTTTGAAAGGCGAGATGCGTCGCTTCGGTCAGCTTGTTCTCCGTGTAGGTCATGTCCACGACGTATTTCCAGTCGGCCCACAGAGCGCCCTGCACGCCCGCCGTCGCACGGATGGAATTGATGGTGTTCTTGTTGTCCTGACCGGCAAGGTTGCCGACCTCTTCAGGCGTATAGAGCTGCTGGAGATTCAGAAGATCACCGCCGCCCTGCACGTTCGGATCTGCGTAGTAGTAATAAGGGCCGGCAGAGTCATCCGAGGTCGAAAAGAAAGTGGCGCCGGGGTTGGTCCGAGTGACGTCGTGATCCAACAAGATGTCGGTGAAAATCTGGATGTGGTCATTGAGGTCATCCGAGGCGTGCAGGAACCCCTGCGTCGACTCGGTGCCGTTGTTGATGGTGCTGTAACCAGTCTGATAGGTTCCGCAATACAGGCCGCGCCCGCCGCGCGTGCGCAGGCCGACGGTGCCGCCGACCTGGCCGGTGACGTTGGCGCACAGCGCCGGATCCAACATGTAGTACAAGTCGCCGTTGGGCTGACCGAACAATCCCAAGACCAGCCAATCGCGTTCCGCGGTCTGCGGGGACGACCCCTGGGCAAAGTATTGGTCGGTCAATCGGCGCTGGTAGCCCCAGATGGGCGAGGTTCTCTCGTACTGCCCGCCCACGACCACGTCCACGCCGCCAACGCTGAAGCCATCGGCCAGTGCGATGCGCCGATCGGTGCCGCCGCCATCCTTGGTCCAGCCATAGCGAACGTCCGCTTCCGGCCCGTCCATCTTGGTTTTCAAGTGAATGTTCACCACGCCGGCAATGGCGTCCGACCCATAGATCGAGGATTGGCCGCCGGGCAGCACGTCGATGCTATCGACCAGCACGGTGGGGATTCCAGTCAGGCTGGTGATGATGTCGCTGCCGTTGTAGAGCGCCGGGTAATCGGCGATGGGCCTGCCGTCGATCAGGTACTTGGTATAGCTCGGCGATAGACCGAAGAAGCTTAAGGTCTGGGCGCCCGGCGTAAATTGATTCGACTCCTGCGGATTCTGTACGTGGCCGGTGGCGAAGGAGCTGCGTTGCAAGGCATCCGCAACGGAGGAGAATCCTTTGATTTGGATCTCATCCGCGGTGATCACCGTCACCGGCTGGGCGGTTTGCGCACGCTCCTGGGGGATGAGGGATCCTGTGACCACGACTTCTTCCAGTTCGTCGGCTTTCTTGATCTTCTTGTTCGCCGACGTATCGACCGTTGCTGCATCATCCGCGGCGGCAGCAGGCAGGGACTGCGCGGGCAGGCTCAAGACAAAGACCAAGGCGGCCGCCGTGAACGATCGGTACAGGGCCTTGGTTGCGAGATCGGTGTTGCTCAAGAATTTCTCCCTATGTTCATTGACCCGGCGCCCAGGGGGCGAGGGTGTTCCCATACTTTGTAGCTAAATTATTACACACTCGATACGACGTCGTCAGCGGCCGGTCCGACAAGGGCCGGCCCGCGCGAGCTGCCGACCCCACTTTTTTGCGGCGATTTACGGCTCCGGGACATTAGGCGGCATCGACTCAAACCCCCGGGGTCTGTGCAACACCGGGAACCGGCAAGGTCGCCGTACCGCTGTAGGGCAAATGTCACAGCCGACCGACACGTGGGCTACGGCGGGAAGCTGGCTCGCTTCTGTGCAATCATTGCGCACCCATGGGAGCTCGGGAGTGCGCATGACAAAAGCCGCTGGAATCACGTTGGCCATTGGTATGGGGATCTTGGGCGGCACCTGTCTCGCCGCCGGGTCATCGGGGCCCGATGAGCGGGCGATGACCGACCCGCACGGCGTCGTGTCGATACCAAATCAAGGGGCTCGCCCGATACCGATCGAAGATTTGTATTTCACCCAGTCGTTGGCCAATCGCTCTTGGTCGCCTGACGGCAGGGAGATCGTCTTTACGACGGATGCGTCGGGCCGTTCGAACCTGTGGAAAGTGAGCGCCGCGGGAGGATGGCCGGTGCAGCTGGTGCAATCGGATGAGCGTCAAGCCAATGGTGCCTGGTCACCGGACGGCAAGTGGATCGTTTTCCAGCAGGACGCGGGCGGCAACGAATTGTGGAACCTCTTCGCGGTGCCGAGTGACGGAGGCGCGGTCATCAATCTGACGCAGACCCCGAACGTGCGCGAAGAGTCGCCCCGCTGGTCGCCGGACGGCAAGACAATTGCCTTCAACTACAAACCCAAGGAGGGGTCGAACTACGACCTCGCCCTGCTGGACTTTGCAGGCCGCAAGGTCAACAAACTGACCGACGAGGCTTTGCCGAATTTCAACTGGAATTCCGTGGCTTGGAGTCGCGACGGCAAGACGCTGTACGCCAATCGATTCGAAAACGGTTTCGCGGATGCCGACGTGTATGCCGTGGACGTGGCCAGCCGCAAGGCGACGAATCTCACCGCGCATCGGGGCAAGGTGCTCTATCTGGCATCGTCCCTGTCGCCCGACGGCAAGACCTTGCTGATCACGTCGACGGAGCAGGGCGGCTACAAGAACGTGGCGCTGCTGGACATTTCCACGAGACAGCGGACTTGGATGACGAACACCCGATGGGAGGCGCAATCGGAAGATTTTTCGCCCTCCGGGAATTCGTTTGCCTACACCATCAACGCGGATGGGCAGACGGACGCCTACCTGGTCGACATTCCCTCGAAGAAGACGCAAAAAATCCCCTTCGCGGCGGGTCTGACCGCGCCCACCGGAAATCCGAGCTCCTTCTCGCCTTCGGGCGACCGCTTGCTGCTGTCGCACCAAAGCTCGGTCGAGCCGCAAGACATGTGGATCTACGACACGGCATCCCGGACGGTGCGGCAGCTCAGCCGGTCCGCGATTGCGAGCCTGGCCTCCGCGCCGATGCCGGAGTCGCGGATAGTTCACTACCAGTCCTTTGATGGGAAAACGATCAGCGCGCTGTTGTGGGTGCCCTTCAATCTACGCCGCGACGGCTCGAATCCCGCCCTGGTATTGCCGCACGGCGGCCCCACCGGACAAGTCCAGGACACTTGGAATCCCACCGTGGCGGCGCTGGTATCCCGCGGCTACATCTGCATCGCCCCCAATTTCCGCGGTTCGACCGGCTACGGCATGGATTTTCAGCACGCCAATTATCAGGATCTCGGCGGCGGCGATCTGCAGGATGCGGTTTACGCCGCTCGATTTCTCCAGGCCACCGGCTACGCCGACCCCAAGAAGATCGGCATCACGGGAGGTTCCTACGGAGGTTTCATGACTCTCATGGCCATCGGCAAGACCCCGGGCGTGTGGGCGGCCGGGGTCGAGCTGTACGGCATCATCGATTGGATGACCATGCTCGAACATGAAGATGCCTATTTACAGCAGTATGAGAAGAGTCTTCTGGGCGATCCGGTCAAAGACCGGCGTGCGTATGATGCGGCGTCCCCCATCACGTACATCCATCACGCGACCGCGCCGCTGCTGGTCCTGCAGGGCGACAACGATCCGCGCGTACCGAAGGAAGAAGCAGTCCAGGTGGTCAATCTGCTCAAGCAGGACGGCAAGACGGTGGAGGCGCACTACTATCCCAACGAAGGTCACGGATTCACCAAACGAGAAAATCGCATCGACGCGCTGCGCCGCACGGTGGACTGGTTTGACCGCTACTTGAAAAAAGCGCCGTGATACGTGCGGGATCGCGCGGCCGGGTCAGGGTGCCTGCACCCACGCGGTGAACGACGCCCGATCGAGCGCCCGCCGGGATAGCAGGGCGGTGACGTCGGTCGCCTTCTGGTCCGGAGCCAGCGACATCGCCGTGGTCGGCATCGCCCAGATGGTGAACTGATAGTGATGCACGCCGCTCCCCTTGGGCGGACAGGGTCCGGCATAGGCGGCATCGCCGAAATTGCTCACGACCGCCGCCGCAGGTCCCGGCAGCGGCGCAGCGCCCTGCGCCAGCGCATGCACGCCGGCGGGCAAACCGACCACGATCCAGTGCGACCACTGCGACGGCTTCACGTCAACGTCGATCATGGTGAGCACGAAACTCATGGTGGCGGCGGGCGCGCCGCTCCAGGAAAGCTGCGGGGAAATGTTCCGCCCGCCGCAGCGAGGGTAGATGTGGGCACTGGGAATGGCATTGCCCGACGCAATGTCGGCGCTGCTCAAGGTCATCGCCGCGAAGCCGGGGGCGCTCAACATCGTGAACATCGCCGACACGCATACAGTAGCCCTGTTCAGAACTCCTCCCCCGCCGACGTAAGGTGTCAATCGCATGTGGGACACTCTGAATGTCCGACGCCCCAATGATGCGTGAAGCCGGGATCAAAATACAGCGCGAGTGCGGCCTTCACGACGGGACTCGTCCGTGGCGAGCCGCTGGGTGACGACGACCCATTCATTCCAGCACTTGGCCGCGCCCTGTGACTCATCATCGCCGGCCGCCGGAAAGCGGAATTCGATTTCAATGTCGTCCAGCATGACTGAGTTCGCCTCCCCGTCGACGCGGACGCTGACGCGCAGCGACCTTTTCACCGCCGGCAGCCTGTGCCGTGCTCGAACCGCCGCCCAATGAGGATCTATCGCGCCCGATGAGCACTGCGGCACGCGCGAGGCGGGATCGGCGAACAGCGTCAGTGCGCGCGCGGACAATTGCTGGGCGCGGTGCAAAGTCGTGTCCTTGTCGAATGTCAACTCGACATGCCGCGGTTTGCCGCCGATGAGCAGTTGCGTGCTGATGTATTGCTTGATCACCGGTGAATCGCACGTCCAGTCTTCGGGCTTACGGCGGCAGGCGAGTTCCCACCATTGCAGGACACCGGCGCCGGCTTTGACGTGTGCGGTTATTATCGAGGCGGCCGCGCCGTCTGCGGTGCGGCAGGGATGAGCGACGAACGCCTCCACGTCGGCGGGAATCAGCGACCGGACGCGCGTCAGGAGGCGTCGTTCATCATCCCGCTGCAAGATGCGGGCTTCACATTGAAGCGACTGCGCAGCGGCATTGCGCGGCGCGACGCTCGCCCATGCGCAAACCAGCATGATGAGCGGTGCAATGACTTCCCTCAGAGCCGCCATCACGACGCCCCGGACGACGCGCCGCCGCAGCGCGTCACATGCGCATTGACACTATTTGTCACTCCGGTGAACGATCGCGTCACAGCGTGGTAACCCCGAGTCTGCTGGCAGCGACAACGGCTGCCGGCAGCAGTTTACAGAAGGGGGAATGCGATCGGTACCGGGAGATGGGTCACGTTGCGGTGGGTTTGCGCCAAGTCACCATACGCTCCGTGGGATCCGTCCGGGCAACCGAGTGAGCATATGCAATCTGTCAACGAACTATTGAAGCTCTTCATGCGCCAGGCGCAGCTCGAGCGGGCGATGAAGCAGCGTGGCGGCGCGCGTATCGTCGAGGAGCAGGAGCTGCATGCCGTGCGGCAGCAGCTCGCGGCAATCCCCGAGGCGCTGAAGCGCGACGCGGCCGCGCGGGAGCCGTGACGCGGCCGCGCGGGAGTCATGAGGCGGGCGCCGGCAAACCACGGGCGAAAAATCGTCCAGCGGCGGCTCAGGGCTCTCTCCCGGCTTTCACCGGATAGCCTGCTTCGCGCCAGGCCTTCAATCCGCCATCCAGCGCGATCGCGCTCTGAAACCCCATCTGACGCAGCGTTGCGGTGGCGAGCGTCGAGACGCGGCCAAATTCACAATACACGAGAATTCTGCGCGTGGGATCGGTCAACTCCTGATTGACGCGCAACTCCAGCTGACCTCGGGGCAGCAGCTGCGCTCCGCGGATGTGGCCCTCTTCATAGGCGTCGCGCTCGCGTACGTCGAGCACGATCAGATCGCCGGCGCCGCTCTCGAGCCGCGCCTTGAGTTCGCCCAGCGACATGAACGGCACGATGGCGGCCGCCTCGGACAGCATTTGGGTCACCGTCTTGCCGCCGCTCATATTGGTCCGCAGCGCCTCGGTGAGATGCGTGGGCATGGACAGATTGAGCTGCTGCATCATGTCGATGAAGGCGGCGCGGTCGCGGTTTTGCAGCCGCGGGTTCTCGGCCAGCTCCTGGGCGATGGTCGAGTGAGTGCGGCCCTTGTATTCGTGCGCCGGGAACACCTTGAGCGACGGGTCGAGCTTCAGCACGCCCTCGAACAGGCTCCGGTGGAGCGCCGCCGCGTCGCCGCTGGGCAAATCGGTGCGGCCGGTTCCGCCCATGAGCAACGTGTCGCCGGTGAACACGCGATCCTCGACGCACAGACACATGGAATCGCGCGTGTGGCCGGGCGTGTAGAGGACCTGCAGCCGCAGCCGTCCGATCACCAAGAGTTCGCCGTCCTGCAGGCGCAGGTCGACGAAGGGCGCGGGGCTTGCGCTATGCATCACGACCGGGACACCGAGGCGGCGCGCCAATTGCTGGGTGGCTGAGAAATGATCGGCGTGTGTATGCGTGTCGATGAGATAGCGGATGCGCAGGCCATCCCGGGCGGCGAGAACGGTGTAGCGGTCGACCTGGCTGAGTTCCGGGTCGATGAGGGCCGCGGCGCAGGTGTCCTCGCAGCCGAGGAGATAGGACCGGCAGCCGCCGCTGGCGACAGTTTCGAAGATCATGTCAGCCGATGATACCGGAACCGGCGCGGCGCCCTGGGGAGTTGCGGTCTCACTTGATTTTGGCCACCCGGCCATGGGCGGCGAATTTGTGGAATTGCAGCTCATCGTGGCCGGGCACGACGCGATCGGGCGAGCCGGCCAGCTGAATCATGCGTTCTTGGTGCTGAAGATTCGCGGGATAGTCCGCTGCGCTGAACGTTGCGCTCGGCTTGTGCTCGGCGAGATTGCGGTACAGATAAACGTTGTCCGATGCGAGGACGAACGCAGGCGTGCCGTCCACGCGCAGGTACTGGGACGCAAAGGTGTGCCGTGCCCCGGTGTAGGCGCGGATTCCCGGAAAGATCTCGACATTGTCGCCGTCCACCAGTCGCAGACGCCCCTCGGTGTTCAGGCGCACCAGCTGCCGCACGTCCTCGGGATCGATGCCGCCGTGATCTCCGCCCGGCTGCCACGCGTCGCCGGTGTAATAGCGAAATTCGTCCTTTTGAATCCAAACGTCGGCCTTGGGAAAAAGGTCGATGCCGCCCATGTGATCCCAGTGGGCATGACTGATCACGACGTCGGTCACTTCCTCGGGTTTGACCCCCGCCAGGCGCACGGCCTCATCCGGCCGCAGATAATTCTTGATGGTCCATTCCTTGAACCAGCGCGGCCGATGGAATCCGCTGTCGAAAAGAATATTGCGCCCGCCGCCGCGGATCAGCCAGACCGCGAATACGGTGTCGATTTTCTCGTCCTTGGGCGCGCCGATGAGCAGATCGGCGAGCGCATCGCCGGGCGAATCGGCATAGCGTATCGCTTCAATGGAATACTCGGGCGCCGACGCCGACCCCAGCAGCGTCAGAGCCGCGGCGGCGAGCAACAGCCGCTTCACGGCGGGACTTTTCACGGACGCGCGACGCGCAAGCGACACATGACGGATACCCCTTCGCGGCGATTACCGCGGTGAGCGCGGTTCGCCGTCCTTGAGCGCCACTGTAAGGTAGATTTCCTCCGCAGCACAACGGGAATTTGTGGACACTACGGCGCCGGAAACAGCAATAATACGGCCGTTCAAGGATAATCAGCCGTCGCGTCGCGCACGCGATCTAAGAAGGGGGCAAAGTGAACAGACGCGAGCTGATGGGATTGGGCATCAATATTGCCGCCAGCGCATCCGCCGGCGCGCTGCTGTGGAGCGAGACGCGGGCGCAGACGCCGAGCCGCTATGCCGCCGCCTTCACCCTTCTCGACCGTTACGTCGACCAGTACCTGCAAGATATGAATGCCCCTGGATTGACGCTGTGCCTGGCCGACGCGGGCGGCGTGCAGCGCGTCTGTGCGTACGGTCTCGGCGATGTTGCGCGGCGCGTGCCGCTCGCTGCCGAGGAACTGTTCCACATTGGATCGATCACCAAGTCGTTTCTCGGTCTTTGCCTGCTGCAGCTGCGCGACGAGGGCAAACTCGACCTGCACCGGCCCATCCACGAGTACCTGCCGTGGCTGCGCTTCGACGCGGCAACCCGGCCGCTCACGGCCCATGACCTTCTCACCCACTCGGCGGCGCTGCCCGATGGCGCGCTGTTTCCCGCCGATCCGGCGTTTCGCTACCGTGCGACGGCCGCGCCAGGAACGTTTTTCCACTACTGCAACATGGGCTACGAGGCGCTCGGCTACTTGCTCGCGCAATTGGATGGCCGGCCGCTGGCGGACTGCTTCCGTGCGCGTGTGCTCAACCCCTTGGGGATGACGGCGACCGAGCCTGAGATCACGCTCGATGTGTTCGAGCGCGTCGCCGCGAGTTATCAGGCCGCCTACAATGATCGGCCTTACCCCCGACGGGGCCGTCTGACGCAGAGCCCGCCCATCGCCATGACCGGGGCTTCCGGCTGCATCGCGTCGACGGCGCGGGACATGGGTGCGTACCTGACCATGCTCATCAATCGCGGCGCCGCCCCCAAGGGCCGCATCGTGTCGCAAGCCGGCTTTGACTTGTTCACGCATCCGCACATCGCCGCAGACGAATTCGGACCCGGCGCCGCCTATGGCTATGGCATCGCGGTCGATCGGCTGGACGGACATGCGCGCCTGCGGCACACCGGCGGGATGGTGTCCTTCGCTTCGGCTCTCGAGGTCGATCTGGATGCCGGGGTCGGCGTGTTTGCCTCGATCAACGCGATGCAGGGCTACCGTCCGCGCCCCGTGGCCGAGTATGCCTTGCGCCTGATGCGCACCTGCCGGGAAGGAGCGCCGCTGCCGGAGCTGCCGGCGCGAAATCCTGCGTCGCGAATCCAGACCGCGGCCGACTATGCCGGCCATTACGCCGGCAACGGCGGCCGCGCGCTTGACATCAGCGCCGAGGGTGACCGGCTATTCCTCTTGCACGAAGGCGCGCGCGTGCCGCTCGAGCCTTCGCTCGATCCCGAGGACGCCTTCACCGTGCTGCATCCACAATTTGCCCACTACGAGATTCTGTTCGGCCGCGCCGGCACCGACGGCAAGGGACCGGTCATCGACGCCGGTTGGGGCGAGGATTGGTACGCGGGGGCCGGCTATTCCGGCGCGCGTGAGTTCAAGGCGCCCGCCGAGTGGCAGCGCTATACCGGCCACTACCGCAATGAGGATCCCTGGATCGGCAGCGCCCGCATCGTGCTGCGCAAGGGCAAGCTGTGGCTGAACGGGGTGGTGCCGCTGGACCCCGCGGCCGACGGACGTTTCTACTTGCGCAACGAGCCGAGGAGCCCGGAGTGGGTGGGGTTCTCCGATGTCGTCAACGGGAAGGCGATGCGCATGCGTTTGTCGGGCACGGATCTCACGCGTGTCTGAGGCGTGATCCGGCGGTGCCTGCGCTGTACGACAGCATCGGGCGGAATTATCGCCGCTATCGCCGGCCCGATCCGCGGATCGGCGCAGCGGTGGTGCGTGGCCTTGCCGAGGCCCGCACGGTCGTGAACGTGGGCGCGGGCGCCGGATCCTATGAACCGTCCGACAGGCTGGTGGTCGCGGTGGAGCCCTCCATTGTGATGATCCGCCAACGGGCGCGTGACGCGGCGCCGGTGGTTCAAGCGTCGGCCACTGCCTTGCCGTTTCGAGATGCGTCATTCGATGCGGCGCTGGCCATCCTCACGCTGCATCATTGGCCCGATTGGCAGAGGGGCATTCAGGAACTGCGGCGCGTGGCGTGCGGCCGCATCGTGATCGTGACCTGGGATCCCACCGACAGCGGATTTTGGCTGACCGACTATTTCCCCGCCACCCTGGCGTGCGACCGGCAGATTTTCCCGTCACTGCCGCAGATCGGCCAAGTGCTCGGACCGATGACGGTTGCCGAACTGCCGATTCCGCATGATTGCAGCGACGGCGTGCTGGGCGCGTATTGGCGCCGCCCGGAGGCCTACCTGAATGAGGGCGTACGGGCGGCAATATCGACCTTCTCCAAACTCGGCGACTTGTCGGGGCCGCTCGAGCGCTTGCGGCTCGATCTTGAAACGGGCGAGTGGCGGCGACGTTACGGCAGCGTCATGGACCTCCCCGAATTGGACCTTGGCTACCGGATCATCGTCGCCGATTAGCCCCGAATCCCGGCTCAGCAGCCGCATGTGCTCGATCAACCTCGGCTATATTAGTCAACCGCACTGTGGTTGACGGCGCAGGGTGACAAATGATATCCGACACACACATTCGCTCGACCTACGCGGCCATTGCACCGTATATCAGGCGAACGCCCGTGATCGACGTCGACGGCGGCGATCTCGGGATCGCGGTGCCCCGAGTGACGCTGAAATTGGAGTCGCTGCAGCACGCCGGCTCGTTCAAGGCGCGCGGCGCTTTCTCCAGTCTTCTGACGCGCCGGCTGCCGGCGGCGGGCGTGGTCGCCGCCTCCGGCGGCAACCATGGCGCGGCGGTGGCCTATGCGGCAATGAAACGCAGCGTGCCGGCGAAGATTTTCGTGCCGAGCGTGGCGTCGCCCGCGAAGATCCGGCAGATCACCGAGTACGGCGCGAATTTGGTGGTCGGCGGCGAGCGTTATGCGGATGCCCTCGCCGCAAGCGAAGCGTGGGCGACACAGTCGGGCGCATTGCCGATCCATGCGTTCGATCAACTAGAGACGGTTCTCGGCCAGGGCACGGTCGGCCTGGAGCTGGAAGAGCAGGCCGGCGATCTGACGACGCTGCTGGTGGCGGTGGGGGGCGGCGGGCTGATTGCCGGCATTTGCGCGTGGTATACGGGGCGCGTCAAGATCATCGGCGTCGAGCCGGAGCTGGCGCCCACGATGGCGCGGGCGCTCGAGGCGGGCCGTCCGGTGGACGCCGAGGCGGGCGGCATTGCGGCGGACTCGCTGGCACCGCGGCGGGTCGGCGAATTGGTGTTCCCCATCGTGCAGCGCTACGTCGAGAAGACCGTGCTGGTCGCGGAGGACGCGATCCGCGACGCGCAGCGACAGCTATGGAAGACGCTGCGGATCGTGGTGGAACCCGGCGGCGCCGCGGCTTTGGCGGCCTTGATTTCCCGCCGCTACGTGCCGGGACCTCAGGAACGGGTCGGGGTGGTGATCTGCGGGGCGAACACCACCGCGGTCGATTTCGATCGCTGAGGCATTGCGGCAGAAGGCGCCGCGGCGTCAGGCGCGAGGCTGCACCTTGACCTGCAGCCAATTGCCGATTTCGAGCAGGCGCAGCGCTTCGCTGCGCATGGCCGGACCCAGAGCGTGCTTCCACAGAAGGGCCGTATCGGCAGGGGAGTTCTGCAGCGCGCGCAACTCGGCGGCGAATTCGGCGAGCTTGCCTAAGTCGCGGAACATGCCTTCCTTGACCAGGGTCTCACCGTAGCGCTCCGCGGCGGCGGCAATGTCGACATAGTCGTATTCCGGGTGGTACTGCACGCCCCAGAACGTGCCGCGTCCGCATTGAAACGACGCTGCTTGCAGCCCGAAATCATTGACGGCGAGCGTCGCGGCACCGGACGGCAGGGCGGCGATCTCGTCGCGATGCACGGTGGGCGCCTCGAACACGGCCGGCTTGCCGGCGAACAGCGGGTGTTCGCGGCCGGCCTCGCTGAGGCACACGCGCCGGGCAAACCCAAATTCGCGGCCGCGCGGATTGGCGCGGACTTCTCCGCCCGCGACGCTCACCGCCACCTGCAGACCCCAGCAACTGCCGAACAAGGGCACGCCTGCCGCAAAGACCGCCTTGACGAGTTCGATCTGACGATCCACCGGCGGGCCGCCGTGGTAGATGTTCAGCGCCGATCCCGTCATGGTGACGCCGTGGTAGCTCTCCAGAGACGTCCCCGCCGGCAGCACCGCGCCGTCCGCGGCGCACACGATGTCGATCTTCAGCGATGCGTCGATGCGGCGCAACACCTGCGAGTAGCCGGTGCCGGAGTCATAACCGAGCACCGCCCGCTGCCGCGCGCGAATGTCGGCGACGTTGCCGTCGATGACCAATATGCGCGCGCCGTGCACGCCGCTCGACCCACTGCTCACGCGGCCCTGTCCACGGCGCCGAGCTTGCCTTGTACCGCCGCGCGAAAGATCCCTTCGAGCTGCGCGGCATCGACCGGAATCGGATTGCCGCCGGCCGAGGGATCGATCGCCGCCTCGCGGCCGATGATGGCGGCCTGGTCGGCGCTCACGCCGATTTCCGCGAGTGAATGCGGTATCCCAAGTCCGCGGCGCAGCTCGAGCACCCAGTCAAGGAAGCCGTCGAAGCCGCGCGCGGGCAGGTCGAGCACCCGCGCGATGACATCGGTCTTGTCGGCGATGGCGCGGCGGTTGAATGTCATGACGTAGGGAAGGATGACGGCATTGGTGAGCCCGTGGTGGGTGTTGAACCAAGACCCGACGGGGTGCGCGATCGCATGCACGCCACCGAGACCTTTCTGAAAGGCCGTCGCGCCCATGGATGCGGCCGCCAGCATCTGCGCGCGCGCTTCAATGTCGCCACCGTCCGCATAGGCCCGCGGCAGGAAGCGATGGATGAGCCGCATGCCTTCGAGCGCGATGCCGTCCGCCAGCGGGTGAAATCCGGGTGCGCAGAACGCCTCGAAGCAATGGACGAAGGCGTCGATGCCGGTGGCGGCGGTCACCCCGGGCGGCAGCCCGACGGTCAGCTCCGGATCCGAAATGACGATGCGCGGCATCATTTGCGGATGAAAAATGATCTTCTTCTGATGCGTCTCCTCATTGAGAATGACGCCGGCGCGTCCGACCTCGGAGCCGGTGCCGGCGGTGGTCGGAACCGCGATCACCGGCGCGATGCCGGCGGGGTCTGCACGGGTCCACCAGTCGCCGATGTCTTCGAAATCCCACAACGGGCGTGTCTGCCCCGACATGAAGGCGACGACTTTGCCCGCATCGAGCGCCGAGCCGCCGCCGAACGCGACGACGCCGTCATGGCCGCCGGCGCGATAGGCGCGCAGTCCTGCCTCGACATGGCTTGACGCCGGGTTTCCCCGTACCGCGCTGAACAGCGCGGAATTGCCGAGCGCGGCCTGAGCGTTCTTGATCATGGGGGCGGTGGCCAGCCCTTCATCGGTGACGATCAGCGGCCGCTTCATACCGGCTTGCGAACAGGCCTTGGCCAGCTCGGTGATCCGCCCCGGGCCGGCCCAGATCGTGGTCGGGTAGTTCCAATTGCCGCGCAAACTCAGAGTCATGGCGAATCCTTGAAGTGATAGGACTTCGGCCGCGTCAGCTGCTCGAAGCCGACGCGCGACAACGTGCAGCCGCGGCCGGAATTCTTGACGCCGGTCCAGGCCAGCGACGGGTCGAGGTAGTCGCAGCGATTGAGAAATACCGTGCCTGTTTCCAACTGATCGCCGAGCGCCTCGGCACGGGCCGCATCCTGGGAGAAAATCGCGGCCGTCAGGCCGAAAACACTGTCGTTCATCAAGCCCAACGCCTGCTCGTCGGATCCGACCTTCATGATGCCGACCGCCGGACCGAAAGTTTCCTCGCGCATGATCGCCATCGAGTGATCGACCCCGACCAGCACCTGGGGCGCGAGGTAGGGTGTTCCGGGAGCGGACGCCGCGAACCAGCTTTCGTCGATCAGCGCGTGTGCGCCGCGGCCGACGGCGTCGCGTATCTGAGCGCGGATCGCCTCGGCGGCCGATGCGCGCACCACGGGTCCGAGCGTGGTCTCGGGGTCCAAGGGCGAGCCGAGTCGATACTGCTTGGCGAGGGTCACCACGCCGGCGACGAATTCCTCGTAGCGTGATTCGGCCACATAGATGCGCTTGATGCCGCAGCAGGATTGGCCGGCGTTGTAAAAGGCGCCGTCCGTCAGAGTTTCAATCGCGTGCGCGAGGTTGGCATCGGCACACACATAGGCCGGGTCCTTGCCGCCGAGTTCGAGGCCCGCGGTGGCAAACCCGGCGGCGGTCGCCGCGACCACGGCGCGTCCGCCGGCCACGGAGCCCGTGAAGCACACGTTCGCGATCCGCGCATCGCCCATCAGGCGCGCCGTATCATCGTGCGACAGGTGCAGGTATTGAAACACGCCGGCGGGAACGCCGGCGCTCGCAAAGGCCTCGAGGAAGCGCTCGGCGCACAACGGCGTCTGATGCGAATGCTTGAGCACCACGGTGTTGCCGGCAATCAATGCCGGCAGCACGGCGTTGACGGCCGTCAGGTAGGGATAATTCCAGGGCGCGATCACCGCCACCACGCCGAGCGGCACGCGCTTGATCCGGCGCCGGAATCCGGCCTTCTCGCCGGGGTCGAGGTCGGCCAGCGCTTCCGGCGCGAGCGCCAACATGTACCGCGCGCGCTCCTCGACGCCGCGAACCTCACCCGGCGCATGGCGGATCGGCCGCCCCATTTGCCAGGTAATCTCGGCGGCAATATCGTTTGCCTTGGCGACGAAGGCGTCGACCGCCTTGCTCAACACCTGGCAACGTGCCGTCAGCGGCACCTGGCTCCAGGAACGCTGCGCGGTGCGGGCGGCATTGAGCGTGCGATCGATGTCGGCGGGCGTGTGCAGCACCCGCTCGACGTAGATCCGGCCGTCGACCGGACTCATGGTTTTCAATGTGTGGGTCATGCCTGGAGCTCAAATGATTTCGAAATAGCGCGCGAGTTCCCAGTCGGTGATCGCCTTGCGGAACTCGCGCTCTTCCCAGCGGCGGGTGGCGGCATAGTGTTCTACGAACTCATCGCCGAACAGGGTGCGCGCCGGTTTGGATGCGGCCAGACGCTCGGCCGCTTCATACAGCGTCGACGGCAGGCGCCGGTGCGGCGGATGGTCGCGGTCGTAGGCGTTGCCCTCGATGGGTGCGTCCGGCTCGATGCGCTGCTCGATTCCCCACAGGCCGGCGCCGATCGCCGCGGCCAGAGCGATGTAGGGATTGATGTCGGCGGCCGCAATCCGGTATTCGACGCGCTGGCTCGAGGGGCCGCCGCGGATGACGCGCAGCGCCGTGGTGCGGTTTTCGATTCCCCAGGTCGCGGACGTCGGTGCCCAGTAGCCCGGCACCAGACGCGAATAGCTGTTCACCGTACCGGCCACCATCGCGAGCAGCTCGGGCATCAGCGCCTGCTGCCCGCCGACGAACCAGCGCATGGCGTCCGACATCTCCTGCGGCTTCGACGGATCATGGAAGACGCTTTCGCCCGCGGCATTGCGCAGCGAGATGTGCAGGTGGCCGCTCTGGCCGGGAACGCTGTTGGACCACTTCGCCATGAACGTCGCCATCAAGCCGTGGCGCTGCGCGAGAGCCTTGGCGAAGGTCTTGAAGAGCGCCGCCCGGTCGGCGGCCTCCAGCGCATCGCAGTAGATCAAGGCGGCCTCGAGCACTCCGGGACCGGTCTCGGTGTGCAAGCCTTCGATGGGAAATCGCATGGTCTGCCCGAGATCGAGCAGCTCATGATAGAGATCAGCATGCACGGAGCTGCGCAGCACCGAGTAGCCGAAGTTTCCGGGAGTCATGGGCTTGAGGCCGCGGTAGCCTTTGTCGCGCACCGATTGCGGCGTCTCCTCGAACATGAAGAATTCGAACTCCGCCGCCGCACTGACCGCATACCCTAAGCCCGCGGCCCGCTCCAGCACGCGCCGCAGCGTGCCGCGCGGGCAAACCGCTTCGGCGCGCCCGGCGAATTCAGCCAGGAAAAGCGCGGTCTTCGGTTCGAACGGGATGTCGCGCCGCGTCTCCGGCAAGACGCGCACGGAGGCATCGGGATAGGCGGTGTGCCAGCCGGTGAACTTGGTATTGTCGTAGAGTTGGTCGTTCGAGTCCCAGCCCAGAATCACATCGCAGAATCCGAGGTTCTTATCCAGCGCCGACAGAAACTTGTCGCGGCTGAGATATTTGCCGCGCAGGATGCCGTCGGTATCGAAGACGCCGATCTTGACGTGCTCGATGCCGCGTTCGGTCAGAAAATTACGGATCTCGGCATTCTGCTTCACGTGGGAGCCCTCATTTGACACCGCCGCCCTTGACGACGGTGCCGCCTTTCATGACGAACGATACTCGTTCGAGGGTGCTGATGTCGTCCAGGGGTGAACCCGGGACCGCGACGATGTCGGCGTAATAGCCGGGCTTCAGTGCGCCGATCTGGCCGCTCCAACCGAGCAGCTTGGCGCCGTTCAGCAGGTCGGCCTGCAGCACCGCGAGCGGCTTCATGCCGTACTTCACCATCAATTCGAATTCCCGCGCCTGGGTTCCGTGGGCAAACGGTCCGACGTCGGAGCCGACGGCAAAGGGAATGCCGGCGGCGATCTGTTGCTTGAATTCCCGGATCTTGTAGTCGAGCTGCCGGCGTTCGGCGGCCGCTCCGGGCCCCGGGAGTCCGGCAAAATATTCGAACACGCTGAAGGTCGGGACCGCGGGGATCTTGCGTTCCTTCATGATGCGCATGGTTTCGTCGCTGAGATGAGTGGCGTGATCGATGGACGCCACGCCGGCCTGTGCCGCGTACAGCGTTCCGGGTTCGCCCGTGGCGTGGACGGCGACGCCGGTGCCGAGGCGGGCGGCCTCCTCGACCGCGGCCTTCAGCTGCGGCAGCGTGTATTGGAAGGGCGTATGCAGCACGCCATCCTCGACACTGTCATGCCCGGTCTGATAGATCTTCGCAAAGTCCGCGCCTTCCTTGTGCTGCTGCCGCATGACGGCAACCAACTCATCCGCCGTGTTGGCATAGGTGGCGTTCGACAGAACGTGTTGCTCCGGATTGAAGCGATTGGCATCCTCGTGGCCGCCGAGAATGTCGATCGCATTGCCGGATATGCGCAGCCGCGGGCCCGGGAACCTGCCTAAGTTGATCGCCTCGCGAACCGCGGTGTCGGCGGATCCGGCGCCCTCGGTCCCCATATCGCGTTCGGCGGTGAATCCGGCCAGCAGATCGTCCTTGGCCGCGGCCAGGGCAAGAATGGTCCGTTGCGGCACGGATTCTTCGACGGTCTGCAGGTCTTCCGCGCCGGGATGAAGAAACAGATGCACATGCGCGTCGATGAGGCCGGGCAGCAGCATGGAATCGCCCAGGTCGATGAGGGCGGCGCCGGCGGGATGCGTCACGGAGGAGCCCACCGCCACAATCCGTTCACCATCGACCAGAATTTCGCCCGGGGCGATGACGCGGCCGGATTCGATGTCGAGCAAACGCGCCGCGTGCAGGACGATCGGGCCGCCCGGCGCGGCAACGGCGAGCGCGCGGTTGCCGGGCATTGCGAGCATGAGCGCGAGCATCAGCATGCAGCAGACCGTGTGCGGGGTTGTCGTCCTGATCATTGTCGTCATGATCGTCAATCCAATTCGAAATTGCAGTCCTTGAGGGGCACGATGCGCGTCTTGTTCCAATACTTGTGGCCCAGATAAAAGCAGATGAATGCCGGAATCATCAAGTAGCCGGTGATGAAGTCGAACCAGGAAAACACGGGCGTCTGAAACACGCCGATGTTGGCGCCGAACAGCACCACCAGGAACAGGCTCAACGCGAGCCATGGGCCGTAGGGGTAGAACTTGGATTTGAATTTCAGGTCATCGACGCTGCGGCCCTGGGCAACCCAGGCTTTGCGGAACCGCAGATGGCAAATGGCAATGCCGAGCCAGATCAGAAATCCGCTCAGACTCGAGGCGTTGTAGAAGATCTGATAGATCTTCTGGTCGCCCACCAGGCTGCAGAAGAAGGCCAGGGCGCTGATCGAGCCGGTGGCGCACAGCGCCACGACCGGCACGCCGCGCCGATTCAATTGGGCGAAGATCCGCGGCGCCTTGCGGCTGTGCGCCATGGCATGCAGCATGCGCGAGGCCACATACATGGAGGAATTCCCGCAGGACAACACCGACGAGAGGATCACCGCATTCATGAGGTTGGCGGCGTAGTAGCCGAACCGCGGCAGCTGCTGGAACACCATGGTGAAGGGCGAGTAAGCGATGTGGCCTTCATCGGCATGCAAGAGATTTGGGTTGGTATAGGCGATCAGGGTGCCCACGACGAAGATCGAACCGATGTAGAACAGCAGGATGCGCCAGAACACGGTACGGATCGCCTTGGGTACGTTCTTGCTGGGGTCGGCGGTTTCTGCCGCGGCGAGTCCCACGCTTTCCGTTCCCTGAAAGGCGAAGCCCGCGACCAGGAACACGGTCAGCACGGTGGTGAATCCGCCCACGAAGGGCGCATGCGTCCCGTTCTTGGGGTCGCTCAGGGTCCAGTTCTGGAAGCCGACGGCGTGACCGCCGAGCATGCCGACAATCATCAAGCCGCCCACCGCCACAAAAATGATCACGGTCACGACTTTGATGCCGGCAAACCAGTACTCCGCCTCGGCATAGGCCCTGACCGACAACAGGTTGAGCGCCAGGAGCACGCTGAAGAACCCCACGGCCCACAACGTGGAGTTGGAATGCGGAAACCAAAACTGCACGATGAGGGCCCCGGCAACCAATTCGGCCGCCAGGGTGATGGCCCAACTGAACCAATAATTCCAGCCGACGGCGAACGCCAGCGATGGGTCGACGAAGCGCTCTGCGTAGGCTTCGAATGAGCCCGGAATCGGCAGTTGAGTGGCCATTTCGCCCAGCGACTGCATCATGCAAAAAACCGCCAGACCCATGACCGCGTACGCCATGAGCGCGCCGCCGGGTCCGGCCTGGGCGATCGCCGCACCGCTGGCGAAGAACAGACCGGTGCCGATCGCACCGCCGATGGCGATCATGCTCAGTTGCCGGGTGCCGATGCCGCGATGCAGTTCGCGCGTTTCCGTTGTCATTCGTTATTGTCCCAATGATGCGAAATGCCCGCGCACAATGACCGTTATCGACAATTTGCACCAGTGCCGGCGTCGTGAATCACGCGTTCGCTGTCCAGTTGCGCCATGGCCGCGGCAGGGTAGCGCTCGCCCAGGGCGGCGTTCTTCGGCACCGCGAGTTCAATGGCCGCGGCGTCGGCTGCCGTCAGGGTGATGTCGGCGGCGTCGAGCGCCTCCGCAAGGCGGTCGCGGCGCCGGGCGCCGATCAGCGGAATGATGTCGGCCCCCTGCCGCGCCACCCAGGCAATGGCGGCCTGCGCGACACTGATGCTGCGGACCTCGGCGACCTTGCGCAGCGCCTCGACGAGCGCGAGATTCGCGTCGGCATTGGCCCCCTGAAAGCGCGGCGAGTGCCCACGAAAGTCGCCGGCGGTGATGGCCTCCTTGCGCCAGTGGCCGCTGATGAGTCCTCGCGACAGCACGCCGTAGGCGGTAATGCCGATGCCGAGTTCGCGAGCGGTCGGCAGGATCTGCTCCTCGATGCCGCGCGAGATCAAGGAATATTCGATTTGCAAATCGCAGATGGAATGTACCGCCGCCGCGCGCCGCAGCGTGTCGGCGCCGACTTCAGACAGGCCGATGTGGCGCACGTAGCCGGCTTTGATCATGTCGGCGATCGCGCCCACCGTGTCCTCGATCGGCACCTGCGGATCGAGGCGCGCGGGCCGATATATATCAATGTAGTCCACCCCCAACCGCTGCAACGAGTAGGCAAGGAAGCTCTTCAATGCCTTGGGCCGCAAATCATAGCCCAGCCAGCCGCCGGCCGGGTCGCGCAGCGCGCCGAATTTTACGCTGAGCAGCACTCGCTTGCGGCCGATGCTCTTGAGCGCTTCGCCGATCAACAGTTCGTTGTGCCCCATCCCATAGAAATCACCGGTATCGAGCAGAGTGATTCCCGCGTCGACGGCCGCCTGCAGCGTCGCCAGACTTTCCGCGCGATCGGCCGGACCGTACATTCCGGACATCCCCATGCATCCTAAGCCGAATGCGGACACGCGGGGCCCGGTCTTGCCGAGAGGAACTGTTTTCATCGAGGACCTCCGAATCTGCGCCTGGGGTGGGTGCACAAGTTTGCCCGCAGCCAGCCAATCCAATTGATAATAAGGCATGGGCCGCACCGGCCATACGGAATTTCGAGGCAATGCCGAACACGGTCGATGGTTTACCCGAAGCACAGATTGACGCAGTCCTGGCGAAGTTGGGACTGTCCAGCCGGCCGGAACCAACCTTGATCGGGCTGGGCACAGTCTATTCCGCATGGTGCCGCCGCGTGCCGTTCGACAATATCCGCAAGCTGGCGCACGTGCGCCGCGGCGACCCGGCCCCGCTGCCCGGCGACACGGCGGCCGACTTTTTCCAGAGCTGGCTTCGCCATGGGTGCGGCGGCACGTGTTGGGCCGGCAACGGCGCCTTGTGCGACTTGCTCGATTCACTGGGGTTCGGCGCTGAGCGCGTCATCGCGACCATGATGGCGGCGCCTGACATGCCGCCGAATCATGGCAGCACCCTGGTCCGATTGGATGGCCGGGCGTACATCGTCGATGCCTCGATTCTGCACGGTGAGCCGCTGCCGCTCGATGATGTGCCGGCGTCCGATGCGCGCCGCGCCTGGACCGTGAGCTTGAGCATGCGCGACGGTCATTGGATCATTGCTTGGCGGCCCTTGCACAATCCGGACGGGCTCGACTGCCGGCTCGAGGAATTCGACGCTGCGGCGGCCGCCTTTCAGCAGAAGCACGAACGGTCGCGTAGCTTGAGTCCCTTCAACAACCAGTTGTACCTGCGTTTGAATCGCGGCGATACGGTCATTGGAGCGGCGTTCGGACACCGCGTTTGTTTCGAGGACATGGGCCGGATCGCGAAACGCCCGTTGCAGGGCGAGGATCGCTTGCGGTTTCTGATCGAAGAGATCGGCCTCGATGAGGAGTTGGTCCATGCCCTGCCGCCGGATATCCCGGCGCCGGCGAGCTACGCGAGTGTTCGGTAGAAGTAGGTCGTATCGCACAGACCGCCGCGCGGCAGCAGGGCGTAGCCGGGGATCACGCCGCAGCGCTGCCAGCCAAGCTTCGCATCCTCCGCCACCAGCAGCGCACGCTTGCCCTGCGTTGCGGCGGCCGCCACGCCGCGCCAGAAATCGAGCGCCGTCGCCAGAGGCAAAGGGTGCATGAAGCTGACCGAGGCGCCGCCGTCCACGCAATCGATCAATAGAGCGGCAAGACCCTGCAGCTGCGACTCCGTCACGGCATGCAGCCGTTGAATGGCGGGCGCGCCGTTCGACGCATCGGCCGGCATGACTTCTCCTGCAATCCCATGGCGACGGCCTCACAGTCTACTGTGAAATCCCAAATATGGCCGCCGCCGCTGGTTGCCATGCCGGCGCGGTACGCCTACGCTTCCGGTCCATCACGGGGCAATCCTGCCTCGAGCGGGGTGCTTCTCTGGACGGCGGCAACGCATTCGTCGAATTGCGCGATCGGCTTCTGCGCCAGGACATCTCGCACGCGCAGGCCGCCCAGTCCTTTCACTGGCCGGCGATCCGTCACTTCAATTGGGCCAGCGATTACTTCGACCGGATGGCGGCGGGCAACGATGGCGCGGCATTGCGGGTGGTCGATGATGCGGGCCGCGACACCCGCCTGAGCTTTGCCGACCTCGCGCGCCGATCCAATCAGTCGGCCAACTTTCTCGCCTCGCTCGGCGTGGGGCAGGGAGATCGCGTGCTCATCATGCTGGGCAATGTGGTGGCGCTGTGGGAAGTGATGCTGGCGACCATCAAGTTGGGCGCGGTGATGATTCCGGCCTCCACGCTGCTGCAGCGCGCGGACCTGCAGGATCGGCTGACGCGCGGGCGCGTCCGCGCGGTGATTGCAGATCGAACCTTGGCCAAACACTTGGACGGTTTGGAAGGCGCGCCGATCCGCATCGCGGTGGGCGGCGCGTCGCCGGGGTGGAGCGACTACGAGCACAGCCATGCCGCGGGCACGGTGTTTCGCCCGGTGGGGCCCATGCCGGCCGACGCCCTGATGCTGCTGTACTTCACCTCGGGAACCACGGCCAAACCGAAGTTGGTCGCGCACTCGCAAACGTCGTACGCGGTCGGGCATTTATCCACGGCCTATTGGATTGGGCTGCGGCGCGGCGACGTGCATCTGAACTTGAGCTCGCCAGGCTGGGCCAAGCACGCGTGGTCGTGCTTTTTTGCGCCCTGGAATGCCGAGGCCACGGTGCTGGCGTATCAATTCGAGCGCTTCAGCGCCACGGCGCTGCTCGACCAGTTGGTACGCTGCCGCGTCACCACCTTCTGCGCGCCGCCCACCGTGTGGCGCATGCTCATTCAGGAAGATCTGCGCCGCTGGCCGGTCACGCTGCGCGAGGTGGTCGGGGCGGGTGAGCCCTTGAATCCGGAAGTCATCGAGCAGGTGCGAGCCGCCTGGGGCATCACTATCCGCGATGGCTACGGCCAGACCGAGACCACGGCGCAGATCGGCAATCCCCCCGGGCAGCCGGTGAAACCGGGTTCGATGGGGCGGCCGCTGCCGGGCTACGCGGTGGCGCTGGTTGCGGCCGACGGCTCGCTGCGCGAGGAGGGGGAGATTTGCCTCGACCTCGAGCCACGACCGGTCGGCCTGATGCAGGGCTATCTCGACGACGAGGAGAAAACCGCCGAGGTCATGCGCGACGGCTACTATCACACCGGAGACGTTGCCAGCCGCGATGCGGACGGCTATCTGACCTACGTGGGCCGGCTCGATGATGTATTCAAGTCCTCCGATTATCGGATCAGTCCCTTCGAGCTGGAGAGCGTGCTGATCGAGCATCCCGCGGTCGCCGAAGCGGCGGTGGTGCCGAGCCCCGATCCGCTGCGCCTGGCCGTTCCCAAGGCCTATGTGGTGTTGATTGCCGAGGCGGCTGCGGACGCGGCGACCGCGCGCTCCATCCTGGAGTACGTTCGAGGACGGGTCTCGCCCTTCAAGCGCATCAGGCGCCTCGAGTTTGCGCAATTGCCGAAGACCATTTCGGGGAAGATCCGGCGCGTCGAGCTGCGCCTGTCGGAGAAGGATCGTGCGGACGGCGTGCGGCGCGCCGGCGAGTACTGGGAAGAAGACTTCCCCGATTTGCGGCGGCCCTCATGAGGCCGTCGGCGCCGAGCTTCGTGTCGGGCATCAGCAGCGAACCCTTGCTGTACCGCACCGTCGACGGTGTTCTGAAGGCGGCGGCCGCAACGCATCCGCAGCACACCGCCCTGGTGGTGCCGTTCCAAGACATGCGCTTCAGTTTCGCCGAGCTGGATCGCGAAGTGGAACGGGTCGCGCGCGGCATGGTCGCCTGCGGACTGAAGCCGGGCGAGCGCATCGGCATCTGGGCGCCGAACTGCGCCGAGTGGATCTTGACGATGTTCGGCGCCGCCCGCGCCGGATTGATCCTGGTGAACATCAATCCCGCTTATCGCAGCAGCGAACTTGAATTCGTGCTGCGCGTCGTCGGTGCCCGCGCCCTGGTGTTCGCGCCGCGCTTCAGGAGCAGCGACTACACCGGCATGCTGAGTTCTCTGATTCCCGAACTCGACGGCGCAGAACCCGGACAATTGGCGAGTGCCGCGTTCCCGGAACTGCGTTTGCTGGTGCAATTGGGCGCCGAGCGCCGCCGCGGCACCCTGTCGTTCGATGAGCTGATCGGCGCCGGCCGCGATCTTGACGATGGCGCCGCGGCAAGGGTGCAGGAGAACCTCGACGCGGACCAGGTGTTCAACATTCAGTTCACCAGCGGCACGACCGGCACGCCCAAGGGCGCCACGCTCACGCACTTCAATATGGTGAACAATGGGTTCTTCGTCGGGGAGGGCATGCGGCTCACCGCCCAGGACAGCATTTGCATCCCGGTTCCCATGTATCACTGTTTCGGGATGGTACTGGGCGTGCTTGCCGCCATGACGCACGCGGCCGCCAGCGTGCTTCCCTGCGACGGCTTCGAGCCCCTCGCGGTGCTACAGGCCATTGCCGGCGAACGCTGTACGGTACTGCATGGCGTGCCGACCATGTTCATTGCGGAATTGGAGCACCCCCGCTTCGCCGAATTCGATCTGACATCGCTGCGCACCGGCATCATGTCCGGATCGCCATGCCCGATTGCCGTGATGCGCCGCGTCGTTTCGCAGATGCACATGCCGGAATTGACCACGGCCTACGGCATGACGGAGACCAGCCCGGTGAGCTTCCAAAGCCAGCCGGACGACACCCTCGAGCGGCGGGTCGGCACCGTCGGCCGCGTGCATCCGTATGTGCAGGTCAAGATCATCGACACGGAAGGGCGTATCACGCCTCGAGGCACCGCGGGCGAACTGCTGACCCGCGGCTACAGCGTGATGCGCGGCTACTGGGGCGATGAGGAGCGCACGCGGGAGGTCATCGATGCGGGCGGCTGGATGCACACCGGCGACTTGGCGATCATCGACGAGCAGGGCTATTGCAACATCGTCGGCCGCGTCAAGGACATGATCATCCGCGGCGGGGAAAATATCTCACCGCGGGAGATCGAGGAATTTCTCTATCGTCATCCGGCGGTGGCCGACGTGGCGATCGTCGGCATTCCGGACCACAAGTTCGGCGAAGTGGTTTGCGCGTGCGTGCGTCTGCGCGAGGGGATGAGCGCGACGGAGGAGGACATCCGCGAGTTCTGCCGCGGGCAGATCGCGCACTACAAGGTGCCGCACCATGTGCGATTCGTCGACAGCTTTCCGCTCACGGTCAGCGGCAAGGTGCAGAAATATCTCATCCGGCAGCAGCTGCGCGCCGAGCTCAATCTCACCGAGGACGAAGAACACGCGTAGTCGCCCGTAACCTTTTGATAACTGGCCGATACGACATATCGGCTGTTTCTATTATGTCAACCGGCACGCAAGGCCGGAAACGGCTAACCCCATTTTGGCTGCCGGGCCGCTTCAGTAGGCGAGCTTAACAACTGGAGCCAACATGAGCCGGACAGCGTATTTCGCGATCATTCTTGGGCTGGCAACGGCCTGCAAGGCGCAAGCCATGGGCGGCGTCGCCGACGTCGCCATCATCGACCGGGACAGCGGCGCAATTTTGAGTCCGCACTACTATCACGGTGAGTACTGGGTGGCCGGACGGCCGGGGGCCCGCTATTCGATCGAGATCCGCAATCGTCTCGGCGAGCGCGTGCTGGCAGTGACGTCGGTCGACGGCGTCAACGTGGTCTCGGGAGCAACGGCGGCCTGGGATCAAACGGGCTATGTGTTCAGCCCCGGCGAGAGCTACCAGATCACTGGTTGGCGCAAGTCGGATACGGAAATCGCCGCGTTCACCTTCACCGAGTCGCCCAATTCCTATGCCGAGCGCACCGGGCGGCCGGCGAACGTCGGCGTGATCGGCGTGGCGCTGTTTCGCGAGCGCCCGGCGGTCGCACAGTACGTACCGCCGACGATCAATTACCCTTCGGACAGGGCCGAACAATCGGCGTCGCGCGCGGCGAATTCGGCGGGAGCCGCGGATGCCCGGGTGGCCCCGGCCGCGCCATCACAAGAACCGGCTGCGAAGCCGTCGCCGCCGAACGGCGTTGTCGGAGGCAATCTTGCCGCCGCACCGAAGCTCGGCACGGGCCACGGCGAGCGCGAGTACTCGTATGTCAATCACACTGAGTTTGCGAGAATGCAAAATCAGCCGAACGAAATCATCCGCATCCGCTACGACAGTGTCGACAATTTGTTGGCGATGGGCATCATCAAGCGGCCGCGGCCGTGGGCGCCGACCACCAACCCGTTTCCGGGTTCGCCGGATCGGCAGTACGTGCCGGATCCTCCGGGATAATACCGAAGGGAACTGCCATAATGCGATGAATGACGGTCACCGACGAGAGTGACGAGGAGTTGATGGCTCGCTATGGCCGCGGCGACGCCGCGGCCTTCGAGTCGCTGTACCGGCGGCACGAGATGCGCATTTGGCGCTACCTCGAGCGCAATGTGGGCAACCGGGCGACGGCGGATGATTTGATGCAGGAGGTCTGGTTCGCCGTTGCCCGGGACGCCGCCCGCTACTCGCCGACGGCGCGCTTCACGACCTGGCTGTTCACGATTGCGCACAATCGCATGATCGATTCGGTGCGAACGAAGCGGCGCCAAACCAGCCTAAACGTCATGGGGTTCGAGGCGGACGCGGTTGTCGAACAGCTCACCGCGAGCCCCAGCGCCGGTCCCTTCGCGATGGCCGTGGCGCGGGATCAGGCAGGGTCGCTCGCCCGAGCCTTTGAGAGCCTGCCCGAGGAACAGCGCGAAGCCTTCCTGCTGCAAATCGAGGGTGACCTGAGCGTCGAGGAGATCGCGACGATTACCGACAGCAGTTTTGAGACGACCAAAAGCCGGCTGCGCTATGCGCGGACGAAGCTGCGCGAGCTGCTCAAGGAGCACGCATGACCAAAGTACCACCCGGCGAGGATGAGTCCGACGACGTCGACGAGCTCTATCGGCGCGCCTCGGCGCTGGACGCGGGCGGTCCGAGCGAGCCGGTGCGCCGCGCGATCCTGCAGCATGCCGCAGAACTCGCCGCGGCCCGCGCGGTAGATAACGCCGGCAGGAAGGCGGCCAAGCGGCGGCCGGCGCGGCAGGCGTGGTGGCGGCCCGCGGCGTTCGGCACGCTCGCGGCGGCGGCTCTTGCCGGGCTGCTCGTGACACCGCAGTTCATGACGCACGACACGCCGACTACCTCCGTACCGTCACCGGCGGCTCCCGACACCACGCGCAGCGAAGCACCGGCGGCCGACCGGGCCGGCGGTGCGGCCGTCCAGAGTGAGGCGAAGAGCGCGCCCGCGGCGTCGAGCCCATCCAGGGCGCAGAACGCGCGGCCGGCGCAAAACGCGCCGATCGAGGAATTCATCGACACTGAGCAGCGTGCCGCCAAGGCCGAGCAATACGCGGACCGGCAGCGCATGCGCGACGCCGCGGGCAAGCCGGCCGCTCAGGATGAACTTCAGGAGCAGGCCCCGAGCGACGCGCAAGATCAGCGCCGTGCAGCGGACAACCTCAACGAGCCGAACAAGCTTGCGGAGCAAAGCAGGGCTTCGGCTGCGGCGCCGTCTGCGGCATCAGCGCCGTCTGCGGCATCGGCGCGGTCGGCGGCATCACCGGTCGCGGCGCCGGCCGTGACGTTGGGCGCAGCAGGCTTGACGGACCCGGCGGCGCAGTTGCGGCGCGCCGCGGCAATGGGCGACGTGCCGGTATTGCAGGCTCTGCTCGACAAGCAGCCGGCGATCGATGCGCGCGACGCGGACGGGCGCACCGCGTTGATGTTGGCGACGCTGCGCGGTCGAGCCGAGGCGGTGAATCTGTTGCTGGCATCCGGCGCCGACCCCAATGCGGCGGATGCGGGCGGCACGACGCCGCTGCAGGCCGCCCTGGCCGGCAATCAGCCTGCCATTGCCGCGGCGCTGCGGCGCGCGGGCGCGCGCTAGAAGCGGCTGCGGCTGCGTACGAAGTGCATCATCAACCGTGACGTGCGGGACGCTGCGGGCCGGGCACCGCGGCGTTTGTCTCTTTGTCGAGTAATACCGCACCGCTCAGGCCGAGAATCTTCGTTCTCATGTCCTGCGGCAGCGCGCGCAGGATAAGGCCGAATGGGAAATCCATGGGATAGGGTCTATGGATGCGCTCGGCTTCTTCGATGTTGGTGATTATCCGGCGAGATCGCCAGCCAGCCGTCTCGAAGAATTCGAACCAGTCCTTCACCTGCAATAGGAACGGCGCGGCCTTTAGTTTCTTCTGCCAGCCCCTGGGCATGCGCCGCTGACCGGCATTATCGAAATCCTGAATCCAGAGGCGAATGGGCGGTGCCGCATGCAGGTCTTGCGCGAGAGCCGCGGCGTCGTCGTTCGAAAAATATGAAATGACGCCTTCGGTGATGACCAACGTACTCTGGGACTGCGCCGTATGGCGGAGCAGGAACTCGCTTCGAGATGAGCGATCCAACAGGTCCATGCCGACTCGTTCGAGGCGGCATGCCGGCGTGTAGCCCTGCAGGGCTGCTGTCTTTGCCGCGACGATATTCGGAAAATCCACCTCGATCCAGCGGATGTGCGGCGGCAGGCTCATCCGGTAGGGCCGGGTATCCATTCCGGCGCCGAGATTCAGGACGGTATCGACACCGCTCGACACGGATTCATTCACCAGTCTGTCGATTGCAGAGGTCCGCGCCACGACGCCCCAGGCCATCATGGCCGAACGAGAGAACGATCGCGCAATCTTCCGGCCCCGCTCGCCGGCGAGGATCGAGCTCAACGTATCGCGGAAGGCCGCGTCATTCCGTTCACCCTCCCTCGCCCTGATGGCCGCTATCCAAAGAGCGGTATCGGAAACATCGGTAATCTTGCCGTTCATCGTGCAGTCACTTTGTACGGAAAAGTAAATGGCGAATCAAGACGGTCGTGGGCGAATTCGATGTGCAGGAAGACGCAAGGCGTTGGAATCAGGTTCTGCAATGCCGTCCAACACGTGGATGGGGTGGAGATAATGGTTTAGTTGTAGGCTATGTATATCGGCGATCGAGGGGAATCAATGTACGACTTATACATAGCGAATAAGAACTACTCGTCCTGGTCACTGCGGCCGTGGGCACTGATGCGCGAGCTCAATATTGCGTTTCGGGAACATTTGGTGCCGTTTGGGCAGGAAGCGGCATGGCAGGACTACCGCAAGATTTCTCCCACCGGCCGGGTGCCGTGCCTGGTCGACGCCGGCACCGTGGTTTGGGATTCGCTCGCCATCGCCGAATATCTGGCGGAGAAGCACCAGGCTGTGTGGCCGGCGGCAGCCGTTGCGCGGGCCTGGGCGCGCAGCGCCTCCGCGGAAATGCACTCGGGATTCAGCGAACTGCGCAACCGCTGTTCGATGAGCTGCGGTATCCGCGTACGCCTCAAAGAATATCCGCCGGCACTCGAGCGCGAGGTCGCGCGGCTCGGTGTTCTGTGGGCGGATGGGCTGCGCCGCTTCGGCGGCCCGTTCCTCGCCGGCAAGGCATTTACCGCGGTCGACGCCTTCTATGCTCCGGTCGCGTTCAGAATCCAGACCTATGGCCTCACGCTGGATCCCGCCGCGGTGGCGTATGTGGCCCGGCTGTTGGAGACGCGCGCATTGCGCGAGTGGTATGCCGCCGCGCTCAAGGAAACGCTGCGCGATCAGCCGCACGACGATGAAATCAACCAGTGCGGCCGCGTGGTTGAAGATCTGCGGGCGACATGACATGAGTGGCTGCCGCGCATGGTCATCGACGGTGGGACTGATCCTATGCTGGGGCGCGGCTCACGCGACGGCGCAGGCATCCTTGAGTCCCGGCTCTTGCGACGCGCTGCCGCAGCCTGCCTTTTGCAGCGCCGTCCGCGGCGCCCGCGCCGAAGGCTGGCCGGCGCAGAGCCGCTCCGAGGTCATGGCGCGGCACGGCATGGTGGCAACCAGCCAGCCGCTCGCGGCGCAAGCGGGGCTGCAAATTCTCATGCGCGGCGGCAATGCCATCGATGCGGCCGTGGCCGCCGCGGGCGTGCTGAATGTGGTCGAGCCCATGATGGTGGGAGTGGGCGGCGACCTTTTTGTCGTCATCTACGTGGCCAAGGACAAGAAGATCTATGTGTTGAACGCCAGCGGCACCGCCCCCAGCGGCGCCACGCTCGCACGCTTCAATGCTCTGGGCTATCACTGGAACCCCAGGAATTGGGGCCCCACGTCGGGCATGCCGCCGGGCGGCATACTGCCGGTGACCGTGCCCGGCGCCGCCTGGGGCTGGCAGGCCGTGCTCAAGCGTTTCGGCAAACTCACCTTCAAGGAGGTGCTGGAGCCGGCGGTGCAGTATGCGGAACACGGCTTCCCGGTATCGGAACGCATCGCGCACGACTGGCGCCTGCCGAATGCGCTGCCGCTGGAAAAATGCTGCGCCGAGCCCGACCCGGACTCCATCAAGACCTGGTACGTGAACGGGCGGCCGCCCCTGGCCGGACAACTGTTCAAGAACCCCGAGCTCGCGAAAACATTCCGCCTGCTGCAGGCGAAGGGCGGCGAGGCGTTCTACACGGGTGAAATCGCGCAGGCCATCGTCGCCAAGTCGCGGGCTCTCGGCGGCAGCATGACTCTCGAGGATCTGGCCCAATACCACGGCGAATGGGTCGAACCCGCGCATATTCAATATCACGGCTTTGACATCCTGGAATTGCCGCCGCCCTCGCAGTCGTGGGCGGCCGAGGAGATGCTGAACATTCTGCAGGTCTGCCTGCCGCAGTGGGCGCCGGGCGCATCGCTGGCGTCGCTGGGACCGAAGAATCCCAAGTACTGGCACTTGTTGGTGGAAGCGAAGAAGTTGGCGTACGCGGATCTTTATCAATTCAATGCCGATCCCGACTTTTCGCCGGTGCCACTGCAGAAGCTCCTGTCCCAGGCCTACGCGGCCTCGCTGTGCCGCAAGGTCGACCCGCTGCACGCCTCAACGCCGGCGGCGCCGGGAAATTTCCCGCTGCCCGGCGACACCGTGGTGCTGTCCACGGCGGACGCCGAGGGCAACATGGTGTCCTGGGTGAACAGCAATTTCGCCGAATTTGGTTCCGGGATCACGGTGCCGGGCTACGGCTTCATCCTGCACAACCGCGGCACGTTGTTCACTCTCGATCCGAAGAGCCCGAATGTCATCGCGCCGCACAAGCGGCCGTTCAACACGCTGGCGGCCGGATTCGTGATGCAGGGAGGCGCACCGCTGACCACCGTTACGCTGATGGGCGGCGACATGCAGGCGCAGGGTCATGCGCAATGGCTCATCGACGTCCTGGACTTGGGCGCGAACGTGCAGGCCGCGGCCGACATGGCGAGATTCAGGCACGGCCAGATTACCAATGTGTTGGACCTCGAGACGCCCCTCTATGATTTGGTGGGCGCGCAGCTCGCCGCCATGGGTCACACCGTCAAGTCCGTGAACGGCGCCGACGTCGGCGGCGTGCAAGCGATCATGATCATCGACGGCACCTACCGCTCAGGATCGGATTTTAGAAAGGACGGCGAAGCGGTGGGTTGGTGAATGGTTTGAAACTGCTGGCCGACGACGAACCGCCACCGTGCCTGCAGGTCCCGGGGCGGGGCCAATCCCCGTTCGTCATCGCCGTCGATCACGCCGGACGCCGGATTCCGCGCCGGCTGAACGATCTTGGGCTGCCCGCGGCGGAGCTGCAGCGGCACATCGCCTGGGATATCGGCGCCTTGAGCGTGGCGCGGCAGGTCGCAGCGGCGCTGGAGGCGCCGCTGCTGGCGCAAAACTATTCGCGTCTGGTGATCGACTGCAATCGCGACCCGAAGGTCGCGGCATCGATTCCACGATTGAGCGAAGCCGTCGAAATCCCGGGCAATCTTGCGTTGAGCGAGGCGGAGATCACGGCGCGGCGCACCGAGATCTTCGAGCCTTATCACCGGCAGCTGCGCCGGCTGCTCGATGAACGAGCGGCGGTCAAGCAGCCTACGATCCTGGTGGCGCAGCACACCATGACGGATGTCTACCACGGCGTGCGCCGGGACATGCACGCCGCGGTGCTGTACAACCGCGACCGCCGCTTCGCCGGCCTGGTGCTCGACATGCTGCGCCGTGAGGCCGGCTTGATCATCGCCGACAATGCACCGTACTTCGTCAGCGATGAGACCGACTACACCATTCCGCAGCACGGCGAGGCGCGCGGCCTGCCGCATGTGGAAATCGAAATTCGCCAGGACTTGGTCGGCGACGAGGCCGGACAGAGCGAATGGGCACGACGCATCGCGCGCGCCCTCAAGGACGCCGAGCTCAAGTTCACGGACGGCTGAGCGCGGGCTGCCGGCTGCATGTGGAGGGGCAGTCTTACGCCGGGGGCAAGAGATCGAGTACCTTCTCGGGCGGCCTGCACAGGGCGGCGCCGCGGGGCGTCGCGACGATGGGGCGGTTGATCAGAATGGGATGCGCGAGCATGCAGTCGATCAATTCATCGTCGGTCCATTTCGGATCGCCCAACCCGAGTTCCTCGTAGGGCGTACCCTTCTGCCGCAATACGCTGCGCACACCCACGTTCATGGCGGCGAGCAGCTTGACCAGTTGCGCGCGGCTCGGCGGCGTGCGCAGGTACTCGACGACGGTGGGCTCGATGCCGCGGCTGCGAATGAGCGCCAGGGTGGTGCGCGAGGTGCCGCAGGCGGGATTGTGATAGATGGTGACGCCGGTCATGGGGAGCCTCGTCGGTCAACGGGGGGTCGGTCATGGGTCTGGTTGCCAACCCCGACCTTGCCCCGGTTTGCACCAATTTTCAATGCGGGGGCGCTTTGCTCCATCCCGGGCGCAAGCCCCCAAGGCGGCCGGCCCCGGCACGGGAATCACCGGGCCCGGCGGCGCGCATTACCCCGGGGTCAACTTTGCCGGACTGAACTTGGGGGGCGGCGCGAAGTCGAAGCGTTTAACCGCATTCACCGCAACAGCAACTCGGGCGCCTGAAGGAGATCCGCCATGCCTCGCCGCCAAGTGACCATCCTTGCCACGCTGTTCGTGCTTGCCGCCGGATTGGCGCTCGCCGCGGAACTGCCCAAGCGCAAGCCCGGACTGTGGGAGATGACCCTCAGCTCCCCGGACGCCAAGCGACCGCCACGCAGCGCGCGTTACTGCATCGACGCGGCGACCGAAGCGCTGCTGGATGATTTCGCCGGCGGGGCGAGCCGCAAGAGTTGCAGCAAGAACGCGACGCACGCCGAGGGGGATCACTTCGTGGTGGAGAGCGTCTGCACCGTCGACAAGTCGCAGGTGACGGGGCATACCGTGATCACCGCGAAGGGCGATACCAGCTTTCACATGGAAATCCATTCGCATTTCGATCCGCCGATGTACGGACCGGCCGATGTGGATACGATCCAGGATTCGACATGGCTCGGCGCCTGCCCGGCCGACATGCAGCCGGGCGACATGGTGACGGCCACCGGGGTCAAGATGAACCTGAAGGATGTGGCGAAGAGGGTGCCATAATGGCGGGGTGATTAGGATAGAATGACCGACATGTCGCCGGTCAACCCCCGTTCATGCCCCCGGTAATCCGCGGCATCCTCTTCGCCGTGATGGCCAACGCCGTGCTGCTTGCCGCGGCGGCTGCGCAAGATGATGTGCAGATCGTCTCCCGCGAAGGCCAGAAGCAAATGCTCAAGGACCCCGGTACGGCGGCGGCGGGCGCCCGCGATCCGGATGTGACCATCGTCGAGTACTTCGACTACAACTGCCCGTTCTGCAAGAAGCTGGTTCCCGAACTGCGCGCCGTGCTGGCCAAGGATCCGAAGATCGCCGTCATCTATAAAGACTGGGCGATCTTAGGGCCGGTGTCGGTGTATGCGGCGCAGTCGGCGCTGGCGGCGGGATATCAGGGCAAGTATCTGGTGGCTCACGACGCATTGATGAGCGGTCCGCGGCTGGCGCAGAACGATCAGGTCGACGGAGTTCTGGAAAAGGCGGGCCTGAACATGGACAGGCTGAAAAAGGATCGCACCGCGCACGCGGCGCAGATCGCGGCGCTGCTCGAGCGCAACGATGAGGAAGCGCACGCGCTCACCTTGCAGGGCACGCCGGGCATCGTGGTCGGCCGGCAGTTGGTCGCAGGCAGCGCCGACGCGGACACATTGACGAGGCTGATCGCCAAATCCCGACAGAAGAAGTGAGCGGCCGCGCGCGCCGATAGTGGCGCCGCTGCGCAGCGGTGGTGCCGTGTCAAGGCACGACGTGCGAGGCGCCGACATCCTTCCATTCGTAGCGCGGCACCTGGATCCACTGGCCGCTTTTGAGCTCCGGCACCTTGTGCACCTTGGTTTGATCGACGGTCATGGTACCGTCCTTGTCGCTGACCCAGAAATCGATGTCGTAGATCTGGTCCTTGGTGCCGACGACGCGAAAATCGGTGCAGGCGAAATAGTGGCCGTCATTGTCGAGCTGGCGCACGGGCTGGTGGGTATCGACGAACTGTAGCTCGAGCTCCTTACCGGTCTTGTCATCCTTGAGCTTGAACACGCCGTTGTTCTTGAGGCTTTCCTTGACCGCGTCCTGTTCGACCGCCGACATCACTTCCCAACCGCGCTTGGTGGCGAGATGGCCGGGGTGTTCGGAGGCCGGTATCCACCACCAGGGGACGGGCTGGCGGGCCATGGTGGTCCAGTTGCCGTCGGATTTCAGGGGTTCTTTGTAAATGCGGATTTCCTGAATCTGCAGCGCGCCGCCCACCGGCGTGACCCAGAAATCAATCAGGTATTTTTTCTTGGCATCCTGCGAGTCGTGGAACTTCACATCCGGGAAGAAGCCGTAGCCGTCGATGGTGCGGGTGAAATCGACATCGTCATAGGTCAATTTCAGATGCTCGCCGTTGAGCGGATCTTCTAAGGGAAAGATCCCGTTGTTCGCCTTGGTCTTCTCGGCGATGGCCGCCTTGACCAGCGCTTCGGCGTCGCTGCCGGTGAAGTCCTGCATGGCCTTCTCGGTGGACTCGACGCTGCTGGCGGCGATGAAACTGCGGGCGCGCTCGAGATTCTCGGCCGGATTTTCCAGGAAGGCTTTCTTGGCGCCGTCGTTGCTGAAGCAGTAGGTCTTGCCGTCCTTGTCGGTCCAGGTGCTCGAGCAGTTGGTCGCGACGTGGCGGCCCTCGGCCAGCGCCTCGGCGCACTGGCCGCCGAACTGCGGCTGCGCTGCGGGAGCGGCGTCGGCGGCGCGCGCCCCGTGGTGCGCTGCGATGATACAGAGCGTGGCCGCGCAGAGAAACGAAAGCCGATAGGCGTTGAATGGCTGCATGACATGTCCCCCGGGTGAGAGAGCTATATAAGCCTATTGCGCGGCGAAGTCGATGACCTTAGCCGGCCAGTTCGCGCGGCACTCCGAGGAGCCCTTGCGGGCATTCGAGCGCAGCGCGATCCCAGGCCGCGGTCACGGCGGCCGCCTCATAGGTGCTTTGTAGGAAGGTGAGCAATGCCGTGTCGGGATCGGCGGCGGTGCGCACCGCGTCGTAGGGCAGCAGGAACTCGCCCAGGGCCTCGCTGAAGAAGGCTGCCGCCGGCTCCACCGCGCGCTCCTTGAAACCGGCCGGCACCGGATAGGCGTATGAATAGAAGGCGGGGTAGTCGATGCCGTTGCCGCCGGGCCAGAATCCCGCGCTGCTGACTTCGTGGGAATAGGCTTCACGCATCACGGCGGAGGCCAGTCCCGGCGCCTTGCCGGTGAAGGGTGGGGCGCGCCGCCCGGAAAATCGCGTCACGGCGAGATCGAAGCTGCCCCAGAAGAAGTGCACAGGACTGCATTTGCCGAGAAAGCCGCTGCGAAACCGCTGCAGCACGCGCTCGGTCTGCAGCAGCACCTGCCAGAAGCGCCGCGCATACTCGGGATCATAGGCGGTGTGAATCCGATCCTGACTGAAAGGGATCGCGCCGGCAATTTCGCAGGGTGCCTGGTTGATGGCAACCGGGACGCCGAGTTCATCGAGCGCTTTCATCACGGCACTGTAGAAGTCCGCCACGCTCTGCGGCCGCAGAGACAGGCATCGCGAGGCGCCGTCACACGAGCCGATCTCGAGGACATGCCGCAGAAAATCGAATTGAATCTCAAAGGTGCGCGCGCCGTGCGCGATGGGCGAGGTGGTCAAGCCGCGGGCGTTGACATACAGCGGCACGTGCCAGCTGTGGTTGAGCCAAGGGGTGCGCATCAGCCGGATCTTGCCGACGATCTGGGTCCACAGATGCAAGGTGGCGCAGGTGTCGGCCCACGCGCCAAATTTGAGTTCCGGCCAGAGCGGACTGCCGAGGGAAGCCATGTCGATTAAGATGACGCATTGCTGTCACAGCGTCAAAGGATGTCCATGCAACGAGCGGCGTACGTAGCGATGGGTTTGATCCTCATGAGCGGCGCGGCCCTGGCGGCCCGTGCCCCGGATCGGCGGCTGTCGGTGCCGGACTCGGCGGCCCTGGATCCGGCCGCGGGGCAGCGCTTCGCCGCACTTGCGCTCAAGTGCCTGCACCTCGAGTATCCGAGTCACCTCAGTCACACGCTGGACGGCGATGCCGATGCGCGCCCGCCGCATGCGCTGTTCCCCGCCTTCTATGGCTGCTCCGACTGGCATTCGGCGGTGCATGGTCATTGGTTGTTGGTGCGCCTGACGCGTCTGTATCCGGAGGCCTCCTTCGCGCCGCAGGCGCGCGCGGAGCTGGCCCGCAGCTTCACCCAGGCGAACATTGCCGGCGAGCTCAACTATCTGCAGCGGCCGAGCCGCGCCTCCTTCGAGAGGCCGTATGGTTTGGCTTGGCTGTTGAAGCTGTCAGCGGAACTGCGTGCTTGGAACGACCCGCAGGCGCGCGAGTGGGTGGCCGTGCTCAAGCCGCTGGAAGCCGAAGCGGCGGCACGCCTGAAGGGTTGGGTGCCGAAGCTGCACTATCCCATCCGGATCGGCGAACACGATCAGACCGCGTTCTCGTTCGGTTTGATGTGGGACTGGGCGGGCGTGGCGCAAGATCCGGGCATGCGCAAGGTGCTCAAGGACGCGGCGCAGCGGTTCTATTCGAACGACCGCCGTTGTCCGATCGACTATGAACCGTCCGGCGAGGATTTTCTGTCGCCCTGTCTGGCGGAGGCGGACTTCATGCGCCGAGTTCTGGCTCCGCCGGCATTCGGCCGCTGGCTGTCGGCATTCCTGCCGGATATTGCGCTGAAGGCCGGATCCCCCTGGTTGGCGCCGGCGGTGGTGACCGATCGCGCCGATCCGAAGCTGGCCCATATCGATGGACTCAATCTGAGCCGCGCGTGGATGTTGGAGGGCATCGCCCATGGACTGGCCCGCGGTGACGGACGTATTGCTCCGCTGCGCATCCTCGCGGCGCGACACGCCGGCGCAGCGCTGCCCGCCGTGACCGGCGAGCACTATGAGGGCGGCCATTGGCTCGGCACGTTCGCGGTGTATTTGACCAGCGAGGCCGGGATCTGAACCGCGCAAAAAAAGACGGCAGGGTGTGCACCCTGCCGTCCGCTCGCCTGACTTAGGTTGAGAGCTGCCGCGGAACTTAAGGATTGCTCGGCGTGTTGGGCGTTCCCGCGGCCGCAGCCGCCTGCAGACCGAGGAAGTTCTTGACGTCCAAGGTGCCGGTGCCGAGAACTTTGCTGTACGCCTGGCCGGGCTTCACGGTGAAGGCGTTGTTGTTTCCCTCAATGTTGCGATGGAAGATCTGCAGCGGCTTCGGCGCGTTGGCGCCGCCAAACAGGGTCTGGGTCGCCGACAAGGCATAGATCAACGGATTGACGTTGCCCAACCGGCCGCCGTTCAACTCGACCGCCAGTGCCAGCACACCGGCCATCTCCGGCGATGAGGAACTGGTGCCGATCAGAAGATCCGCCTGGCCGCCGATCCACACGATGGTCGCGCTGCGCGGCAGAACGGTGCAGTCCTGGGCAGCGATGTCCGCATCTCCCGGGCATCCGCCCATCATCAGCGAGACGTCGGGCACCGCGCGGTGCTTGTTGCTGCCGGTGTTGACCAGGGCTTGATAGAACGGCTTGCCGAACACCGAGCTGAATCCGCCGCCCGAGCCCCAAGTGTTGTTGTCGACGCTGACAATGGTGTTGGCATCGAGTTGAAACTGCGCGGGCAGCCGCGGATCGAAGTCGGCATTCTCAGAAGCATACGTGGCGTCGTCCGGTCCGGGCGTCGCCGTCGTCTGCAGATTGGTGCCGCCCACGCCGGTGACATTCGGATCGGACGCGGGATTCTCGACGCCGGGCACGAAGGACGTGCCGTCCGTCGGATTGTTGGCAAAAGCCGCGGAGACGCAGGGTACGCCGCCGTTGTCGCCGGAGCTCGCCAGGAAGGTGATGCCCTGCGCGTTGCCCTGCTGGAACAGCGCATGGAAGGTCTTGAGGATGCTGGTGAAGTCGGTGCCGCCGTTGTAGGCGGCGGTGAAGTCCAGTTCGCATTCGCCGAAGGATGAGCTGACCACATCGACTTCATTGTCTTCGTCCACCGCCGTATACGCGGCCATGATGTTGTCGTCGCTGAGATCCGGCATGTCGTAGAGCGTTTCTTTCGCGCCCGGCGCGGTGCCCAAGGACATTTGCGTATCGAGCGACGCTTCGGCGCCGTCAGCCGTGGTGGGATCGAACGGTCCGCTGCCCGGCCCGATCTTGCGGATCTTCACCTTGGGTACCGGCAGATTGGAATTGGCCGAATACGCCTGAATGAGATCTATGCCGGGAGCCAGATTGAGGTCGGAGTTGAAGGTATTCGCAAGATCCGCCGGATCGATGACCGAGGAAATGACGATGCCGATATGGGCGCCGACCCCGGCGATCTGCTGCGGATGACGCGAGAACGGCGATCGGACCAGGGTCTGGAACGAGGGCAGCTGGTACGCCTCATTGAGATCGGTCGGATAAAAGAAGCTGTCGTTGCTGCTCAGGCGAAACAGCGGCGAGGCACTGCTCAGACGCCTGACGATGCGCGAGTGTACGTGCGACGCGAGATGCGTCGTGAATTCGGGAATGACGGCTCCCATTCTGGCCAACGCCTGTGGAACGTTGACATGGCCTGCGGCAGCCGCGAGGCGCATGTTGCCGCGTTGCATCTGCACCTGGTTGATGCGCGTGCTGAATAACTTCTCGGCATTCCCCACGGAACCCTCGACTTCCAGGCTCTGCGTCTTCTCACTGACGATGGTGAAGCCTTCCGACTCAAGCAATGCCCTGGCCCGCGCGACATCCGAAGGATTGGGTCCGAACTGCCGCTTGAACTGCGCCGGAGTCAGCCAGTGATGATAATTAGGAGAGGTCGAGTCGGTCTGCGCCTGCAGAAGCTTCTCGAGATCGGCGGTGTGCGTGAGCGGCAGGTACACATTGAAATGCGCCACCGCATTTTGATCGGCTGCGCCGAGCACCTTCGCCTCACGCGTGGCGGCATACGCGCCGGAGGGCAGCATGCTGAACACAGAAAGGGCGCCGAGCACTGCGCCCGTTGCCACAGAACGGATTCTCATATCAGCTCCTTGAATCGGTTTGATTGATCCCTTTGATCTGGTTGATTTGATTTGCAAACGCGAACGCCGGCCGGCGTTGATCCGGTCGGCGTTTCCCTTCGCGTGGAATACTAGTCTCTCTCGGCGGCCGCGGCCAGTGCTGTTGTGGTGGGAAGGCGCGGACGCAGGCCGCGCGTTATTAACATAAATTCAGCCGCGACGATTCTCGTCGATTGTCCTACAAGCGTCAGCGCTGCGGCACGATGCGCGCGAGATTGGCGAGCGGCACCCAACCGGAACGTCCCTCGGCGGTTTGCACGAGGACGAAGCCTTCGTGTTCCGCCCGCACCGTGACCATGGCCGCTTCGGGCAGCACGAACAGCGGCTCTTGCGTGGTGACCGGGGAGACTCGCACCGGAGTCGAGGGCGTGATCACGACGGCTTGGTGAATGATGGGCCAGAGGGCGAGGGCATCGGCCGCGGACACGGCGATCAGGAGCGCGCCCGCCACGGCCACCGCCAGCAGTGTGCGCCGTTGAGTTTTCCGTCCGACGCGCGCCAACAGGCTGATTCCGCTGATGAGCAATCCCAGCACGCCCACCCAGGCGAGAATGCCCGGACTCAAGGACCCCGTCACACGGTCAACGCCGCTGCGGTTCACCGGCGGCAGCCCGGAGGTTTGGCGCACGTGGCGCAGATTGGCCTCGATGTCGGGATCGTCCGGTGTGAGCAGTCGCGCGCGTTCGTAATTGAGCACGGCCAACCCCGGCTTGCCGCCGCGTGCGTAGGCATTGGCCCGGTTATAGAGTTGCGCCGCGGAATATCCGCCCTGTGGTTGTGCCGCACCCCAGGCGACGCCGAACAGCGCGAGGCAGACGATCACTCCGCTGCAGGCGGCGGCACGGCTCATGCGGGTTGCTCGCTGAGTTGGCGGCGCACGACTTGCGTCCAGTGCTCGTAATCGGCAGCCTCGAGCGGGGCCCCTGAATAGTCGGCCTCGTCCGCCAGCGCAAGGATCTGCCGGACCTGCTCGCGGTCATCGCCCTGCAATCGTGCCGCGACGTCCTCGATGTTGAGAAGTTCGGGCGCGATCTGCCAGCGCGCGCTCAAGGTCTGTTGTAGTACGGAACGCGCGCCACGCAGATACGACGCGGTGTCGCCGCCGGCCGCCGCCGCCGTCATCTGCTGCAGCGAGGCCTCGATGATTTGCAATCGCCGCCGTTCGCGTTCTCTTTGTAAGTCATTTGCATTACGCTCGCGGCGGCGCAGCGCGACCCAGCCGCCGGCGAAGAACAGCGCGAGCACGGACGTGCCGGCGGCAAATGCCGGCCGAAAATACAGCGGCATCAAGGAGGCGACGCGCGCCTCGGTCACGGCATGATCGGGCCGCAGGCCGTCGTGCGAGTCGGCCGAGGGCGCCGCGGCTGCAGGGGGCGGCGCCTCGGCGCTCTGCGGGGCGGGGGCGACCATGACGTTCAAGGGCGAGCTGTGAGCCGTTTCGTAACGCCGGGTCGAGGGGTCAAAGAAACTGAAGCTCAACGCGGGAACGGTGCGGCTGCCGGGTTGAGTGGCAATGACGGGCTGCTCAAAGGTCTTCACCCCCCGGTACCCCAAGGGATCGGTGGAGCTGAAGCTTGCCTTCGGTTCATAGGTCTTCCAGTCGGCATCGCCGCCGAGCATGGAACTCTCGACCCGATCGAAGTTGCCGCTGCCGTCCACGCGCATGCGCAGCGTCAGCGGATCCCCCGCGGTGCTCTTGGCCGAGGAGATCTCGGCGCTGATCTTGAATGAGCCGACCGCCCCGCCGAAGTCGGGCGGCCGTCCCTGCGCCGGCAAGGGCAGCACGGAGATCGAGACGTCCGGGCTCGAAACGTTCACGTTCTTTTGCACGGACGCACCAAAAATATTCTGCAAGAAGGGATCGCCCAACAGATCGTCCAACATCGATTCACGCTGCGGCCGGGTGCGGATGCGGACCGTGAGAGGCGTCTCGAAGGCCAGCGAATAGGTGCCGGGCTTGACCGCCCCGAGCAGGGTGTGCCAGGTGTACACCGTGAAGGGCTTGGCGTCGATGGTTCTACCGGCGCGCTCGGGCTGGCGGGATAGATTGTTGAGCGTGAAGTCGCTGCTGTTGAGTTTTGGCAGGCCATTCAAAGACTCGACGAACCCGTCGCGCATGCCCACCTGGATTTCCACGGGAACGATTTCGCCCACGTACACTTCGCGCTTGGGTATCTCGACGTGCACGAAGGCCGAGCCATCCGGGGTAAGGCGAACGCCGCCGGTGGAACCCGTCAGGGGCGGGGGAGTGGGCGGTGCGTTGCCGCCGAGCAAGGGCGAGCCGCCGCCGGGATTGACCCGCAGCAGCAGCGGCGGTGAATTCGGCGTGGGTCCCGGGATGGTGAATACGCCGGCTTCCTCCGCCGTCACCCGGACGATGGTCGAGGTGGACTCGAGGGTCACGCCGTTGATGATTTGCAGCCGATGCGATTGGCCGACCACCCGGAACTCCAAGCCGGGCACCACCGGCAGAGGGACCGAGAGCGTGCCGGTGCCGGATTGCAGGATCGTGAGCCGCGCCGATTCACCCACTGAGATCTGCTGCGGCTCGATGCTCGCGTCCACGGAGGATGCGGCCGAGTGGGCGACCACCGCGAACCCGGCGACCATGATGGCGGCAACCCAGCCGCGTCTTCTAGGAATGCAGCGGTTCACGTCACCAATCCCTGATGGGCTTGTCCGGCGGCGCGTCGGGCGAGCGACGCGCGAGCGGCACCCCCAGTGCGTGGCGCTCTTCACCCTTCTGCGAGTCGAGCAATTGGCGCGCTTCCTCGCGGCTCATCTGCCCCGGGACTCGTTCGGCATCGTCCGGCGGCGGTTGACCGGCGCTCGGCGGGGGTTGGCCGCCGGGCGGCTGCTGGCCTGGCGGTTGCTGATTGGGCGGAGGCTGTTGGCCAGGCGGCGGCTGAGCCGGTGGCGGTTGTTGCGCAGAGGGCGGCTGGCCTGGCGGCGGCTGTTGCCCGGGCGGAGTTTGTTGCCCCGGCGGTGGCTGGCCGGGCGGCTGATTCGGGGGCTGCTGGCCCGGCGGTGGTTGATTGGGCGGAGGCTGTTGACCAGGCGGCGGCTTGCCTGAGTTCGGCTGCGGCGGCGAGTTCTGCGGCTGATTCTGTGGATTCTGCTGCGGGTTCTGCTGCGGATTCTGTTGCGGATTCTGATTTTGCTTTTGCTTCAGTTCGTTGATCTTGCGCTTGACGAAGTCGCGATTGAACTTGCTGTCCGCGTCATCGGCGCGCAACTCGAGCGCGGTGTCGTAGGCTTTCACCGCCTGCTCCCAGGTTTGCAGGGTCTGCTGCGGAGCGCTGGTTTCGGTGCTTTGTCCGGTGCGGTACAGAGTATTGCCGAGGTTGTAGTAGGCGTCCTGCTGATCCGCCAGGCGCCGTGCGTCTCCCGACACGGCGCGGCTGATGGAGGCTTGAAAGGCCTGGGCCGCCTGGGGAAATTGTCCGGCGCGGTACGCGGCCGCGCCGGCATTGAATTGCAGCACTGGTCTTAGTGGATCGTGCTGTGCGGCCGCGGCATAGTCGTGCGCCGCGGTGGCGAAATCACCGTGGTCGTAAGCGCTTTGCGCGCTTGCGATGGAGGCGCGCGCCGGGGCGGCGGGCATCAGCGCCAGCGACAGCATCAGCAAGACGGACGCCGCCGCCGGATCAATCCAGCGGCGCCGGGATGCGGGCGCAGGCGCGGGTGCGGGGGCGGGACGGCGCACGCGGCGACGGCGGCGGGTCCCGATGAGCTGGCTCAGCAGCAGCAGCGCGAGCGACGCGCTCAGCGGCCATTGATATCGCTCGATATACACGCGCTGCTGCCGCGACGCGAGATCGTGCTTGAGCAGCGGCGCGAGGCTGCTTTGATAGATGGCTTCGAGGCCCTGGCCCTCGGGGCCGAGCGGCGCGTACTGGCCGCCGGTGGCGGCGGCGATGGCCTTCAGCGCAGGCTCATCGAGGCGCGATTTGACGAAGCCGCCGGATTCGTCCTTGACGAATCCCGCATTCGAATTCGGGGAGAGCGGAATGAGATCACCTTGCGCGGTACCCACGCCGATGGTGTAGATCTTAAGCCCGTCCTTTTGCGCCGCCTGGGCCGCGGTCAAGGCTTCGCCTTCGAGATCCTCGCCGTCGGTGACCAGGATCAGGATTTTGTCGCTGAGCGGGCGGCGATGCAGCGCCGCCTGGGCTTCGCGAATGGCGCTCGCGATATTGGTGCCGCCGTGGGGAATGGTGTTGGTGTCGATCGCGCTCAAGGATTCGTGAAAGGCGCCGTAGTCGAGGGTGATGGGACACATCAAGAAGGCGTCGCCCGCAAAGGCAACCAGGCCGATGGCGTCGCCATCCAAGCGCGCGGTGAAATCGTCAATCGCGAGTTTGGCCCGCGTGAGCCGGTCGGGCCTCAGATCCGGAGTCGACATGCTGCGAGAAGTGTCCACGGCAAAAATAATTTCGATGCCGCGGCGGCTGATTTGTTCCCATCGATAGCCGGCCAGCGGCCCGGCAAGTGCTGCAAACAACAGGGCGAGCGATGCGAGCAGCAAGGCGCGTTGCGTGCGGCGGCGCGCGATGGATACCGACTGGGTGAGCTGGACGCGCAGATGCGCGGAGACGAAGCGGGCGAGCGCCGCATGCTGCCTGGCATCGTAGCGGCGCCACAGCCAGAGCAGCCAGAGGCAGGCGCACACGCCGGCTGCGAGCCATACTGGATGGCTGAACTTCACGGCAGTCTCCGGAAGCGCGTGTGCTGCAGCAGGAAACCGAATCCGAGCAGGCCCACCGACGGCATCAGCGCCCAGGAATAGAGTTCCTCCTGATGCTCGAACTTCTGCACGGTGTGCGCGGTTTTCTCCAGACGGTTGATCTCCGCATAGATCTTCTCCAGGGAGTCGGTATCGGTGGCGCGGTAAAAGGTGCCGCCGGTGGTGGCAGCGACGGTTTGCAGCGTCTTCTCATCCACGTCCACCTTGTCCATGATGAGGCGCACGTTGCCGGCCTGATCGTGCATCGGAATGGGCGCCATGCCGCGCACGCCCACGCCGATGGTGTAGATCTTGACTCCCATGGCCTTGGAGGCCTCCGCGGCGGCGATGGGAGAAATCTTGCCGGTGTTGTTCATGCCGTCGGTCAGCAGCACGACGATTTTCGATTTGGCGTTGGTGGTGCGCAGACGGTTGACGGCCGCGGCGATTGCCGAGCCAATGGCGGTGCCGTCGTCGCTGCCGGCCGCGGTGTTGACGCGCTCGAGATTCTGCTGCAGCCAGTCATGATCCAGGGTGAGCGGGCTCACCAGGTAGGGAGCGGCGGCAAAGGCGATGAGCCCGATGCGATCGCTCGGTCGCTCTTCGATGAATTTGGACACCACGGATTTGACCACCGCGATGCGGTTCACGCGTTCACCGTCGATGCGAAAATCGAGCGCCTGCATGGAGCCGGACACATCGAGCGCGAGCACGATATCGATGCCGTTGGCGGTGATCTCGGTGCGGCTGTGGGCGCGCTGCGGCCGCGCCAGACCGACGATCATGAGCGCGCCCGCGAGCAAGGGCAGCAGCCACAGCCAACCGCCGGCGCGCGACCGGCCGGTGCGGGCGACTTCGCGGGCGAGACCCACATCCGAGAATTCGATGGCGGCCACCGGACCGCGCCGCCCGCGCAGCAGCATCACCACCGGCAGCAGCGCCAGGAGCCAGAGCCATTCGGGTTGCAAGAAGTGGATCATGCGGCGGCGGCGGCTTGCGCCGCGGGGGCGGGTTTGGAGGTTTCGATCACGAAGCTGCGGGCGCTGCGATGCAGAGATTCCATGATCTGCATGGAAAGCCCCACGCCGGCGAATTTCGCCACATCGCATTGGTGCAGAAAATCTTCCAGCAGCGCGCGGTGGGCGGCGAGCGCGGAGTTTTTCGAGTCGAGCAGGTCGCGCAGAAATTCCTCGGTGGTGCGGTGGGTGGCGACGACCTGCATGGCGCCTTCAATGTACTGGCGCACCACGTCGGAAATTGCAATGGAATATTCGCGCACGCTCGCGGGCTGCATGAGCGCGCGGGCCTCCTCGAGGCGTTGCAAGGCGATTTCAAACAACTCCAGTTGCCGCGGCGGCGGCGGGCGATGCTTCCAGCGCCACCAGGCGTAGACCGCGGCGGCCACAAGCGCGGCGCCCGCGAGCCATGCCACCCAAAGCCAGAGGGGAAAGATGCTCTTGGGCCCGCGGATATCGCGAATGTCATCGATGGGCGTCTCGGCGGCCACCGCGGCGATGGCGCCCACTGCGGTAACCGCCGCCAGGGTAACCGCCGCCAGGGTAACCGCCGCCAGGGTGACGGCGGTCGATCGCGCGGGGCCGCGGCGGTGAGCGGCGCGCCAAAGCGCATTGCTGCTCATACCCGCCGGCGCTCGCGAGTTTTAAAGAATCTTTGCAGTGCGGGCATGTACGGCGAATCGGTTTTCAACTCCAAGGTGTCGACGCCTTCGGAGCGGAAGTCATTCACCAGCCGCCGGGCGCGTTCCGCGGCCAGCTCGCTGAAGCGCTTGCGCAGCGCAGGGTCGGCGGTGTCCAGTTCGATGATCTCGCCGCTTTCCGCATCTTCCAGCGCCAGCACCCCGACAATGGGCAGCTCCTTCTCGCGCGGGTCGGCGACCTGCACGGCGATGAGATCGTGGCGCCGATTGGTCTGACGCATGGCGCGCCGCAGCTCGGTGCGGGTCGCCTCGGTATCGCGGGGCGACTGGAAATCGGAGATCAAGAACACGATGGCGCGCCGATGCAGAACATGATTCGCCACATCGAGCGCCTTCACGGTGTCGGTGCCCCGGCCCTCGGGCGTGTGGTAGAGGATGTCCCGCACCACCCGCAATACATGCCGGCGGCCCTTCTTCGGCGGCAGGTAGCGCTCGACGCGGTCGGTGTAGAGCAGGAGGCCGACCTTGTCGCTGTTGCGGATGGCGGAAAAGGCCAGCACGCTGGCCAGCTCCGCCGCCAGATCGCGCTTGCTCAAGGCCGCGGAGCCGAAATTTCCCGAGGCGCTGATGTCCACCAGCAGCAGGATCGTGAGCTCGCGCTCCTCGGTGAACTTCTTGACGAAGGGCCGGCCGGCCCGTGCCGTGACATTCCAGTCGATGGTGCGCACTTCATCGCCGGGGCTGTACTCGCGCACTTCGTCGAAGTCCATGCCGCGGCCCTTGAACACCGAATGGTATTCGCCGGCCAGACTGTCGTTGACCATGCGGCGGGTGCGGATCTCCAGCTGCCGCATACCGCTCATGATGGCTTTGGTGGATTTGCTGGTGTCAGCCGGCATGGTCGAGCTTAAGGCACGGGCAGGGCGTCGAGAATCTTCCGTATCACATCCTCGGAGCTGACGTTTTCCGCTTCGGCCTCATAAGTGACCGAGACGCGATGACGCAGCACGTCCATGGCGATGGATTTCACGTCCTGCGGCGTCACATAGTGGCGCCCGTTGAGAAAGGCAATGGCGCGCGCGGCCAGCGTCAGGTTGATCGTGGCCCGCGGCGAGGCGCCGGTTTGAATGTAGCCCTCGAGGTCCAGGGATTTCGCGATCGGCGGACGGGTGGCCAGCACCAGGTCGACGATGTAGTTCCTGATCTTGTCATCGACATACAAATTGTTCACGACATGGCGCGCGCTCAGGATGTGCTGCGCCGAGACCACGGGCCGCGCGGTCGGCAGAGCCTCCGAGGTGGCCATGGCGTCGAGGATGGCGCGCTCCTCAGTGCGATTCGGATACCCAACCAAGACTTTCATCATGAACCGATCGATTTGCGCTTCGGGAAGCGGGTACGTGCCCTCCTGCTCCAGCGGATTCTGGGTGGCGAGCACCAGGAAGGGATTGGGCAGCGCATAAGTCTCATCGCCGATGGTGACCTGCCGTTCCTGCATGGCCTCCAGGAGCGCGCTTTGCACCTTGGCCGGCGCGCGATTGATTTCGTCCGCCAGGATCAGATTGCTGAAGATCGGACCGTGCTTGGTGCGAAAGGCGCCATCCTGCGGGTTGTAGATCATGGTGCCGACGATGTCCGCCGGCAACATGTCGGGCGTGAACTGCAGCCGCTTGAAGCGCACCGCCACACCGGAGGCCAGGGTCTTGAGCGCCAGAGTCTTGGCGAGACCGGGCACGCCTTCCAATAGAACATGGCCGTTGGTGAGCAGGGCGACCAGCAACCGGTCCAACAGATGCTTCTGGCCCACGATGACGCGCGCCATCTCGAGCTGCAGCGGCGCCACCCAGGTTGAATGCTCCAGCACCGTTTCGCGCGCGGCCCGCATTGCGGCATCGGTCTCGACCGGCATCGGACGCGATTCCTGGACGACCGCAGGTTTTTGACTCATCAGACTTTGAATCCTCTGTAGTGGCGCCGCCGGCGCGTGGCGAATCCTTGGAACCCTAGGGTGGCCGGAGGTTCCCTTGCGGCGGCGCGCGAATTGAACTTAAGACCCGGCCAGCCCCAGGTTCGGGTTGATCAAATACTTGTGCCCGGTCGAGGCCTTACTGTAAACGGCGATGATCTTAGGATTCAAGGCGTCGGCGAGGGATATCACGCCGGCGTAGCGGCTGGCGAAAGTGGTCTTGAGCTCGGCGGCCACGCGCTGCTTGAGCTGTAAAGTCGCGGCGGGTCCGATCTTCTGCAGGAAGGGCGTGACCAGCCAGCCGCCGACTCCCCACGCCATGCCGAAGCTGCGGTTGAGTTCGATGGGGCCTTGCCCCAAACCGCCGTAGACGTAGACCTGCTTGTGAGTCGGCGAACCGTAGCGGCTGTATTGCGTCGCCTTGGCGATCAAGGCCGCTTCCATGCACATGAGTATCTGTCCGGCGAGCTTGCCGCCGCCGATGGCGTCGAAGGCAAGCGTGGCGCCGGTCGCGGTCAGGGCCGCGATCAGATCCTTGATGAAGGTGGGCGAGCCGGAATTGCAGACATGTGCGGCGCCGATGGCGCGCAGCAGGTCGACCTGGGCGTCGCTGCGGACGATGTTGACCAGGGCAATGCGCTCCCGGAGGCAAATGCGGTTGAGCATCTGCCCTAAATTTGACGCGGCGGCGGTGTGCACCAAGGCAGTGTGACCTTCGCGGCGCATGGTCTCGACCATGCCGAGTGCCGTGAGCGGATTGACGAAGGCGGACGCGCCCTCGGCGGCGGTGACGTCCGCGGCCAGCGCCAGGCAGGCGTCGACGGGGACGCAGCGGTATTGCGAATACATGGCACCGCCCAAGGCCGCGACGGTCTTGCCGAGCAAGGCTTGAGCCGCCGCGGAGGCGCCGGCCTCGACGACCACTCCCGCGCCTTCATTGCCCACCGGCATGGACACCTCGACGCGCGCGGCCATGCCTTTGAGCGCGCCGTCCGGCACGCGCGCGGTCACGACGGAATCCTCCGCGGTGCCGCGCGCGACGGCGTCGGTCATGTCGGCGCCGGCGAAGAGAAGACCCAAGTCGGAGGGGTTGATGGGCGCCGCCTCGACGCGGATGAGCACCTCATTGGGCCCCGGGGCCGGGATGGGGACGCGAGTCAGAGAAACGTTGAGTTCGCCGGTGCTTTTGACGAGCGAACGAAGTTGCAGACCCGAGTCTGAGTCAGTGTGTTTCATGATGATTGAATTGCCTGGTGACCGTCGATTTGCAGTCATGCTACGCCGGGCGGTGCTTAAGTCAAAGCAGCGACGCGGCGCCGGAACTCACTGTATCCTGGTCGCGGGACGTAGGAACAACAAGCAAGAAAATCGCTCACCGGCGGTGAGCCTCAGGGAGAGAGAATGAATATCCGACTATTGATCGCGGCGGCGACCCTGTCGCTTGGCGCCACGACACAGGCGGTGGGCGCAGTCAACGACTGGACGGCGATCGGACCCAGCGGCGGCACGGTCAACAAAATCGTCTTCAACCGGTCGACGCCGAGCACGGTGTACGCGATCGCAGCGGGCGGATTTTACCGCTCGCAGGACGCGGGCGTGTCTTGGCAGCTCATCAAGGCCGGTTCTCTGGGCAATCCGCCGGATCTCGCGATCGATCCCTCCGATGCCACACGCCTCTATGTCGTCTCCCCCAATTATCCGGCCTTGTACCTGAGCACGGATGGGGGCGCGAGCCTGTCGCCCGTGACCACCCTGCCGACCGCGGTCACCGCTGCGGTTCAAGTCGCAGTCAGTGCAAACGGTACGACTCTCTACGTGAATTCCGGTCTACGAATTTTTCGCAGCACCGATCGGGCGACGACCTGGACCGAGAGAACCGCGATCGGCACCTATCCGCCCGGGGAGGTGTGGAGATTTGCCATCGATCCCACCGACGCGAACACTTTGTACGCCATCGCTTACACGTCCGCGACCAACACCAGCAGCTTCGTCACCCACGACGGTGCAATGACCTGGCAACCGCTCACCATTGGCGATGAAGCCACGAGCTACCCGAGGGACTTCGCCATCAATCCGGCGAACTCCAGCCAGATCTGGACCGCACACGACAGCGGCGTCTGGATAAGCCACGACAAAGGGGTCACTTGGACCAATGTCTCTGCGACGGGATCGTCGACGATTGCCATCGATCCGTCCACCCCGGCGATTGTTTATGCGGGCTCGCCGTATGGGAAGGTGTTCAGGACGGCGGATGCCGGGGTGACGTGGACGGACGTGACGGGCAACAATACCGCGGGCCAACTCACCACGCTGGCCGTCAACCCCGCGCAGTCCGCGACGCTGTTGGCAGGCGGACTCGGCGGAATATGCGGCACGACAACGTCCGGAACTCAGTGGTCGGTTCAGACGACGGGGCTCAACTCGACCACCATCCTCGGATTGTCCGCCGATAAGGCAGCCGACCGGATCTACATGAATGTGTCGTCGGGCGGGCTCTATTACTCCGCGGGCGGTGCCCCCTCGACTGTGGCGGTGAACAACCTCGGCAGTGGCGGCTTGCTGCCATTGTCGGGCGAACCCACCTTGAATGTGACGGCCATGCTGGCGCAGCCGGGGACACTAACCGCGTCGCTGTTCAATGGGCTGGCGCGCAGCGCCGATGGCGGCACCACGTGGTCGCCGGTCGTGCCGGTGGCGCCAATGGGCGTCAGCAATCAAATGTTTGCTCTTGCCAGCCCACTCCTGGCTCCGCAAACGATTCTTGCGGCGTCCGCAGCGGCGCTGTACCGATCCACCGACGGCGGCGACCTCTGGGTCCCGGCGGGAACCGGCCTGCCGGCGGGCGCCATTGTGGGCAAACTTCTGGCCGCGGACTCAGACCCGACGAAGTTCTATGCCTCGATCTACGCGCAGACGGGGATAGGTTCCGACACCTATTTTGGCGTGTACCAATCCTCCGATGCGGGCCAGAGCTTCGCGCCGGCCAATACCGGAATCGCCTCGAGCATCATCTATGCGCTGGCCATCGATCCCAGCAACGCCAACATCGTCTATACCTCGACCGACTCAGCGCTGCTGAAGACCATGGACGGGGGCGCGACGTGGAACCCGATGGCGTGGGATGCGACTGCCTCCCTGGGTTATCCGATGAGCGTGGCCATCGATCCCAAGCAACCTTCCATTGTGTACGCGGCGACGGTGGGACGGATCGCCCGCTCGGTGGACGGGGGCGCGTCCTGGCAGACTCTGCGCGCGCCGAGCGACCTGCCCGTTTGGGCGCCGGCCGCCATGCTCGCGGATCCGAATCGTCCCGAAAACCTGCTGGTGACGACGATTGCCTCGGGCGCGCAGCAGTTTACGGTCGCCCCGGACTTGTCGTTGACCCTGGCGGCGCCGCCGGCGCCGGTCGCAGTGGGTGTCGCAGCGAGCTACGTTTTTACCGTGTCGAATCTAGGGCCCTTCGATGCCACCGGCGCACAGGTCAGCGTGCAGCTGCCCTCCAGCGCGCAAAGCATTTCCGCCGTTGCCAGCGGCGGTGCCACCTGCACGGTCGCCGCCAACGCCGCGACCTGCCTGTTCGCCATCGCGCGCGCAGGGTCCAGCAATACGGTGACCGTGAGCGCCGTCTCGCCCGCCGCGGGCCCGTTTCAGTTGTCCGCCTCGGTGGCGGGGGACCAGCCCGACCCGCAGCCCGCGAACAATTCGGTCGCAGGCTCGGAAACCATCGCCAACATTGCCGATTTGTCGGTCACCGCGAGCGGCAGCGCGTCAGCGCAGGTGGGCGATGCCGTGACCTACACAGTGGTGGTCGCGAATGCCGGCCCCAACGTTGCCGCGGCAACGCAGCTCACCTATCAACTGGCGGCGGGGCTGACTCCGGGCAGTGCGACCTCCTCGGGCGCCACGTGTACGAATAGTGGATCGGGACTGTTCACCTGCATGGTCGGCGACCTGGCGGCGGCCAAATCGGTGTCGGTCACGATCAACGCCACCGCAGCGACCGCGGGAACTCAAAAGTCCACCGCGACCGTGAGCAGCACCACCCAAGATTCGAGCACGTCGAACAACAGCGCGACCAGCAGCACCGCAGTCACGGCGGTGCCGCCGCCAGCGGCCTCGAAGGGCGGCGGCGGATCGATGTCGATCAATGTCTTGTTGCTGCTGGCGGTAATTCTCGCGGCGCAAACGCGGTGGCGGTGGACGCGTCAAAGGTTGATTTTATGAGCGCGACCGGCCGCTTCCGATGCTGGCGTCCGCCGCTTGAGGGGAGCGCTGGTAACCGACAATTTGCGGTATCGACCACGAGCTTGTCGGCGGTCAGTGCCGCCTTGGCGACTTCAGATCGGACTGCAAAATCGACTGTTCCGCCTCTTTGAGTTCAGATCGTGCAGGCCTGTCGGCATGCGCGCAGACCCTTAACAGTTCGCGAAAATACTTTTGACTCGTATCGCGACTCCCGCTGAGCTGGGCTGCACGCGCCGCTCCATAGAGTGAGTTGAAGCGACCCGGCTCTTTCTTAAGCGACGCTTCAAATTGCTCTAACGCCTTGAGTGGCTCATTCATTGCCAGCAACATCTCTCCGTGCAGCTCCCGCGCCGGTGACAAGGGCCCCGGTGTTATTACACTCTTTTCCGTCCTATCTTCCATTTCTGCTGCTGACTGCATCTGCCGCAGTGCTTGCCCCTTGGCACCCGTGGCTAGCGCCGACCAAGCCGCGACGGCAAGCGCCTGGATTTCCACCTGCCGCGCCCAGTACGGCTCTTTGGCCTGCAACAGGCGCTCCTGAATCAGCTCGAGCGCCGTGGATGCCTCGTTGGCGGCCGCCGTGTGTCCGAGTCGCGCCGCGCCCAGTCCTCGGGCGAACCAAGTTATCGCATCGGTAAAAGGGAACGGGGTTTGCCGCACTTCAAGTTGTTCCGCCTGCTGCCAGTCCCGCCGCTCCAATGCGTATCGCGCAGGGATCGCGGCGATTGCAAAATATCCGGCCGCGGGTGGTCCTGCGCCGATCAGCATCGCCTTCGGATCAAAGCGGGATGCCATTTCAGGCAAAGACCTTACTATTCGGTCCGCCGCCTCATCCTGCCCTGTTTGCAAGTAAGCGTAGATCTCGTAGTCGCTGGCATGCAACTCTTCTGCCGTCTGACCCTGGCGCCGAGCGGCCGCCGCAGCCGCCACATTGCTATCAATGGACTCTTGCCAATAGCCCAAGCGGGTAAATGTGTGTGACGGCATGTGCAGCGCATGAGGAGCATCGGGAGCAATATCCGAATATCGCTGCGCTGCGATCAGCGCTCGTCCCGCCAGCGCCGGCACGTCGTACGCATGGATAATGTAGTGGGCCAGCCCGGGATGCGTCGGCTCCTCCTCAAACAATTTCTGGAGGATTGCTCCGGCCTTGATCTGGTCTGCATAGGTCTTATCCCCGGGATCGGCTGCGACGGCGAGTGCCAATGCATAGAAAATCCGCGCTTCGCGATCTTCGGGATATTTCGCCGCCAGATCTTCCATGGCATTGCGATAGGCGAACCAACGCGCTTGCTGCGGAGTATTTTCGGAGTCCCTGTACAGATTGCTCACGGCCGCGAGATAGGCGCGCTCGCGCTCCGTCTTGGCGCCCAGGCTTTCGCCGCGATTAACGTTCTCACGCCCAAGTTTCAACAGCCGCTGGTCGATGATTCCGGGTGCGAAGGGATTTCCCCAATCGCTCAGTGCGATTCCCCAGTACGCAATTGTGCACGCAGCGTCCTTTCCCAGCGCCATCTTAAAGCCGTCAATGGCGCGGCTGAAGTCGAAGGAATGCAGCAACGCCACTGCGCCGTCAATATCCTTCTGCGCGGCGCCATTGCACGATGTGGCGAAGTGAACCGTTCCCAGCTTCTCACCAGACCCATGCCGATGCTCCTGAGCCAGGCTGTGCGAGGTCACAAGAATCAGCAGGATGACTGCGACGAGTCTCAGTCTGCTCAATTCGCTTGTTCCATTAATCGTGAATTGCCGAAGGAACACCGCGATCTAGATCAGGTGTGCTCCAGTTTTGCTCAAGCGTAGCGCAATCCGGGAAAATCTGCTTCCGCGCAGCGATATTATGATGCTCAATGATTGGGTTTGGCCGCCTGCTGCCGCGCTGGCGACCCCGAGCATCAACGCAAGGACGAACCCCGCAAGTCCAACTAACGTGCCATACCGGAAATCGCGACGACCGTACGTCGCGCGTTACTTCTGCACGGACGGCGCGTGGACCGCGGTATAGGTGTAGCGAGTGCTGTAGTGCGACTTGTTGCCTACGCCGGCGGCAAGATCGTTGTCGACCTCGATCGCCAATCCCGATATTTTCGATATGGAAATTGTCGATTCGACGACCGCATCCTCGGTCTCGGTGCGCGTTCGGTAATTGGCCACCGCAACGCCATCGATGGTGCTATCGGGCAACGACTGGCACACATAACTCTTGGCATTGCGCAGGTTCTCGTCTGAACGGGCCTGGTTGTCGCGCGGGGATAGCGGGCTTACTTTCCACACGTTGCCAATCTGCAAATAGTTGACGCCAGCCGCAGTAATCCCATTGGTCGCGTGTCCGTCGCTTTGCGTGTGGGTGGCATGATCCACCTCCAAGGTCTTCGCCATGGCGCGCAATATCGGTGCGCAGGCGGGGCCCGGCTCCGCCGCGACCGCGGTAGCAGTCGCTGCCCCCAGAATCGCAATGGTCTGTAATAAGCTCTTCATGGCAGTGCTCCTCGTCCGTCACGCCGGTGGTCATGGATCCGACTAGTGGATGTGATAACCGGATTACCCGTCGTGACCCGCCATGCGCGGCGCGGGGTCGTGGTCCAAGGCCCACTGTTGGCTCAAGCGAGCGCCAATTGGCCAACAACAGACCTGGCAGGGCGTTTATCATCATTGCCAGAGCGGGCGCCGCCCGACCAGGACAAGGTATCGATCATGAGGAATGCACTCGGAAGCGCGCTGCTGTTGGTTCTCGCGCCGCTCGTCATGTCGGCGGCTGCCGCGGCGCCGGAGCAGCCTATCCTGCGCGAGATTGCGGTGGCGCCCGATGCGGCGCAGCTGCAGGCGACGGTGCAGGCCTTGGTGGGCTTCGGCACCCGTCATAGTCTGTCGGATACGGTCTCGACGAAGCGGGGCATCGGGGCCGCGCGGCGCTGGGCACAGTCCCGCTTCGAACAGATCGCGCGCGACTGCGGCGGCTGTCTGACGATCGTGACGCCGGCGCAGACCTTTACCGGCCCGCGCGCGCCCAAATCGGCATCGATCGTCGATGTGGTGGCGATTCAGAAGGGCAGCACCGATCCTGATCGGGTGATCATCTTGACCGGGCACATCGATTCGCGGGTCACCGATATTTTGAATGTGACCTCGGATGCGCCGGGCGCCGACGATGATGCGTCAGGGGTCGCCGTAGTGATCGAGGCCGCACGCGTGTTGAGCCGCTACAAATTTCCCGCAACCATCGTTTATGGGGTGTTGTCGGGGGAGGAGCAGGGGCTGTACGGCGGACAGGTACTCGCCGAGTATGCCAAGGCGCAGGGCTGGCGGGTGGAAACCGATTTGAACAACGACATCGTCGGCGGCACCCGCGGGCAAAACGGGGTGCTGAACAACACTCGTCTGCGCCTGTTCTCCGAAGGCACGCGCGATACCGAAACCGCGGACGACGCGAAGCAGCGGCGTTTCGAGGGCGGCGAGAACGATTCCGCTTCACGCAACGTCGCGCGCTATGCGAAGGCCATGGCGGAGCGATACATGCCCAATTGGACCGTGGCGCTGGTGTATCGGCTCGACCGTTTCGGCCGCGGCGGTGATCATTCGGCATTCAACGCGCTCGGCTTTCCGGGCGTGCGCTTCACGGAGAACGCCGAGAACTACCAGCACCAGCATCAAGACCTGCGCACCGAGGGCGGCGTGGTGTACGGCGACACCCTCGCGAACGTCGACTTCGCCTATCTCGCCAAAGTCACCGCCACCAATGCACTCACCGCGGCCGCCATGGCCTCGGCGCCGCCGCCGCCGGTGAACGTGAAGATTGCCGGCGCCGTGACGCCGGACACCGTGCTGTCGTGGACCGCCTCCCCCGGATCGCCGGCGGCGGGCTACCGGGTCTATTGGCGCGACACGACGGAGCCTGCCTGGACGCACGCGCGAGACGCCGGCAACGGCGGCAGCCTGACGCTCGCGAATGTCGCCATCGATGACTTCGCCTTCGGCGTCGCCAGCGTGTCCGCGGATGGTTTCGAGAGCCCGGTGGTGTTCCCGGGCGCCGCGGGAGCGTTCTGGGCGCCTTAGCGTTCCGGGCGAATCAGGACTCGCGCGCAATACTCTTGATGGCACGGCCCTTTTATGGTTGGTACGTGGTGGCCGCCGCCTTTGCCGTCACCTGGGTGGGTTTCGGCAGCGCGTACACGTTCAGCGCCTTTCTTGATTCTCTGCAGCGTGATTTCGCGGCGTCGCGCGGCTCGGTGTCGCTGGTGTTTTCGCTGGCGGGCTTTCTGTATTTCGGTTTGGGATTGATCAGCGGCCCGCTGGCCGACCGCTGGGGCGCGCGCCGGGTCATCGTCGTCGGCATGCTGCTGGTGGGCCTCGGCCTGTGCGCGGCCGGGCTGGCGCGCACCTTGACCGAAGTGTATGTGGCCTACGGCCTCGGCGTCGGACTCGGCGTGGGCTTCTCCTATGTGCCGGCGCTCGGCACGGTGCAGCGCTGGTTTATCCAGCGCCGCGGCTTTGCCTCGGGGCTCGCGGTGAGCGGCATTGGTGTCGGCACGTTGATCATGCCGCCGCTGGCGGCATGGCTCATCACCACGCTCGGCTGGCGCGGTTCCTATGAAGTTCTTGGCGTGTTCGCGGCGGTGGCGGGCGGCGGGATGGCGCTGTTGATCGAGAATGACCCCCGCGATCGCGGGCTCGCCCCCGACGGCGATGTCTTGCAGGCGGGCGGCGCCGCGGCAGCAAGCGGTTTTTCCCTGGCGGAAGCGGTGAAGTCGCGCCGCTTCGCCGGCTTGTATGCCGCCTGCCTGGTGTGCTCGTTCGGCTTGTTCGTGCCCTTCGTGCATCTCATTCCGTACGCGCTCGACCACGGCGTGGCGCCCGCCTCGGCGGTGCTGCTGTTGGGCGCCGTCGGGGTGGGCAGCACCGCCGGACGCTTCGTCCTCGGCGGCGTGGCCGATACGCTGGGCCGCCAGTTCAGCCTCGTGCTCATGTTCGCGGGAATGTCATTTGCATTGATCCTGTGGCTGCTGTCGGTGCATTTCTGGAGCCTGGCCGCCTTCGCCCTGGTCTATGGCGTGTTCTACGGCGGATTCGTGGCCATCCTGCCGGCACTGGTCATGGACTACTTCGGTGGACGCAACGTCAGCAGCATCATCGGCGTGCTGTACACGAGCGTCGCGGCGGGTACCTTGATCGGCCCCAGCGCCGCGGGGTATGCCTTCGACTTGAACCGCAGCTACACCCTGCCCATCGTGTGCAGCATTGCGGCCAATGCCATCGCGGCACTGATCGTGGTGGGCATGGCGAGAGCGGCGGCGGCGAACTCCGCGGCGAAGTCCATCGCATGAATGCCTATCTCTTGATCTTCGGCGCAGGCCTATTGGCGGGCACGATGAACGCCCTGGCCGGCGGCGGCTCCTTCATCACCTTGCCGGCGCTGATCTCGGCCGGCATCCCGTCGGTGCAGGCCAACGCTTCGAGCACCGTCGGCCTGTTTCCCGGAACCGCGGCCAGCACCTGGGCCTTCCGCGAGGGGTTGGGGCCCATCGGCACCGTGCGGCTCAAGCCGCTGTTGCTGGTGACGGTGACCGGCGGCGCCGTCGGCGCCTTTCTCTTGCTGTGGACGCCGTCGCGGCTGTTCGACTTCGTGCTTCCCTGGCTGCTGCTGATCGCCACCCTGACACTCACCTTCGGGCGGCAGCTCGGCGACTGGCTGCGGCGGGGCCGGCACATCGGAGCGCCCGTGGTGCTGACGGTGCAATTCGCGCTGGGCATTTACGGCGGCTACTTCGGCGGAGCCATCGGCATCATGATGGTGGCCCTGTGGGGCCTGCTGGACAGCCGCGACGTGAAGAGCCTGAATGCGCCGCGCACCTTGTTGGTGACCGCAGCGAACGCCATGGCGGTGCTGATATTCATCGGCGCCCAAGCCGTGCGCTGGCGCGAGACCCTGGTACTGCTGGCGGCCGCCACCATCGGCGGCTATTGCGGCGCGGTCGTGGGGAAACGCATCCCGTCGCCAGTCATTCGCGCCGGGACCCTGCTGATCGCCGCCTGCATCACGGTCATATTCTTCACCCGAGCCTACGGACATGGCCGTTGATTGGCTGCCGCGGCTGCATCCAACCCCCCGGCTTGACGCATCTCATAGGTATCGAACCACCGAACGAGGAGCTCGCGCCCGCGATGCATCGCGCCACACGACATCGTGACCCGGTCCGCGCCGGGCGTTGCGCTCGGCGGAGTCAGCCAGGCAACCGTGCCGGCTTTGGCGATGAACGGTGACGATGCGGCCTGCGGCGAATTGGTGCGCCGCCGGCAGGGTGCGATCCGGCAACTGCTGCGGCGCCTGAGCCGGACTGCTGGCTGCAACAGGCGCGGCTCCAGAAACCGGAAGTGGAACTCGACGAGCAGATGCTGCTCGAGCCGCCGGCGGCGGCCTCACCGGTGGCGGAGCGCATGGACCTGGACGCTGCGCTCGTGCAGTTGCCGCCGGCCAAAAGATTGTGCGTGGTGCTCGCGTATAATGAGGGCATGAGCCACGCCGACATCAGCGCCGCAACGGATGCCCCTGGGCACGGTCAAGTCGCATGTCGCCCGCGGCTGCGGTGGCAGATACTCGCGGCCGCGGTCACCGTCATCCTGGTGCTGCTGAACCTGCGCGGGGTGCTCATCACGCCCTGGGGCTGGGTCGCCTCTCTGCTCATCGGCGGCTGGCTGCTGCTGCGCTTTCGTCCCTCACGCCGCTGATGCCGCGCCATGGCGTGGCGCGGGTGATTTCAAAGCTGGGCTTGGGCTCGCGCACCCAGGCCGGCGAGTGGGTGCGGGCGGGGCGGGTGCGCGTCAACGGCCGCGTGGTTCGCGACGCCGAGCATCCGGTGCAGCAGGGGCTGGACCGCGTCGACATCGACGGCGTCGCGCCGGCGGCGCGCGAGCGCATTGCGCTGATGTTGAACAAGCCGCGCGGCCTGGTGACCACGGCCAAGGACGAGCGCGGCCGCGCCACGGTGTACGGCTGCTTCGCGGATGCGAAGCTGCCGTGGTTGGCGCCGATCGGCCGGCTCGACAAGGCCAGCGAGGGATTGTTGCTGTTCACGAATGACCCTAAGTGGGCGGCCGGCATCACCGATCCCGAGACGGGACCGCCGAAGACTTATCATGTGCAAATCGATCGTGTGCCGGCCGCCGGCCTGCCGGCGCAGCTCGAGCGTGGCGCGCTGGTGGAAGGCGACATGCTGAGGGTGCAATCCGCGCGCGCGCTGCGCAGCGGCGAGAAGCATGCGTGGCTCGAGATCGTGCTCAAGGAGGGCCGCAATCGGCACATCCGCCGGCTGCTCGAGGCCTTCGATGTGTCGGTGCTGCGTCTGGTGCGCGTGGCCATCGGCCCGCTCGAACTCGGCACCTTGGCCAAGGGACAGTGGCGGATGCTCACCGCGGGCGAAGTGCAGTCCCTCAAAACGCGGCGGGATACGCGCCGCCGTCGAGCAGGATGTTCTGACCGGTGAGGTAGGCGGCGTGCATGCTGCACAGGAAGGCGCAGGTGTGACCGAATTCCTCGGGTGTGCCGAAGCGCTTGGCCGGAATCTCCCCCATGGCTTGAGTGCGCATCGCCGACTCGGGCTTGCCGGTTTGCTTGGCGGCGGCGAGGAAGCCGTTGCGTAGGCGCTGAGTGTCGAAACTACCCGGCAACAGGTTGTTGATGGTGACGTGCTTGTCGGCGAATTTGCGGGCGACGCCGGCCAGGAAGGCGGTGAGGCCGGCGCGCGCGCCGCTGGAGAGATCGAGCCCCGCCACCGGCATCTTGACGCTGATGGAGGTGATGTTGACGATGCGGCCGAAGCCGCGCGCCGCCATCGGGCCGATGACCCGTTGAATGAGTTCGATGGGGGTCACCATGTTCATGGTGAGGCCGGCCAGCATGGCCTGCCGATCCAGTTCGCGGAAGTCCCTGAACGGCGGACCGCCGTTGTTGTTGATCAGTATGTCGGGCGTGGGACAGGCTGCGAGCAGCGCTGCCTGGCCCTCGACTGTGGAGACGTCGGCGGCCACGCAACGCACGTCGACGCCGGTGGCTTGACGAATCTCCTCGGCCGTTCGTTCGAGCGGCTCGCGCCGGCGGCCATTGATGACCAGCGACACGCCGGCCTCGGCGAGCGCCTGGGCACAGGCCTTGCCGAGCCCCTGACTCGATGCACAGACGATCGCCGTGCGCCCGCGAATGCCCAAATCCATGCCCCACCCCCCGTCGAAGTATTGTCAGATTTACAATGGTACCGCGGTGCTTGCAATGACCGCGACTCGATCGTAGAGCCAGTATAGGCTAGCAGCACAACCAGAACTCGAGTGGAGCGACCATGACGATCAAGCGCATTCAGACCGGCCCACGCATGTCGCAGGCGGTGATCCACAACAAGACCGTCTACCTCGCGGGACAGGTGGCCCCCGGCGCCAGCGTCACGATTCAGGCACGGGAAATACTGGCCGGGATCGACGCGCTGCTCAAGGAGGCGGGCACGGACAAGGGCCGGCTGTTGTCGGCGACCATCTGGCTCACGGACATGGCCACCTTCGCGGAAATGAACGTGGTCTGGCAGGCCTGGGTGACCCCGGGCGCAACCCCGGCGCGCGCCACGGTAATGAGTTCGCACCTGGCCTCCGCGGAATTCAAGATTGAAATCGCGGTCGTGGCCGCCCAGCCTTGAGAGCGCGACCATGGAACCCTCGCTCACCACCGCCGCGCATCTTAAGGGCGTTCTGCAGGAACTGACGCGGCGCGAACCGATCTTTCACCGGCCGGAACTGGGCACCACCCGCCGCGACTACGAGGACATGACCGATCCCGGATTTTGGGAAGTGGGCGCATCGGGCCGGCGCTACAGCCGCGACTACATTTTGAACACTCTCGACAACCGGGCGCTTGAGGGCGGCGCCGATGTGTGGGAGACGCGGGACCTGCATTGCGCGGAGATTGCCGCGGACAATTTCTTGATCACGTACACGCTATTGCAAGGCCGCCGCGTAACGCGCCGGGCCACGCTGTGGCGCCGCACCAGCGCCGGCTGGAAGATCCTGTATCACCAGGGCACCCTGGTCGATCCGGCGGCCGAGGGACCGGCCGCGAGATCCTAAAGGCATGCTCGAGCTGCAGAACATCTACAAGACTTTCGAGGACAGAATCGTGCTCGCCGATGTGAACCTGCTGGTTCCCAAAGGAGCGACGCATGCGCTGATCGGCTCGAGCGGCTCGGGAAAGACCACGCTGCTGCGGATCACGCTGGGCTTGATTCCGTTCGACCGCGGCTACGTCAAGATCAACGATCAGGCGCTCTTGTCCGTCACGCAGGCCGAGTGGGCCGACCGCATCGGCTACGTGCCGCAGGACGGCGGTTTGTTCCCGCACATTTCCGGGCGCAACAACGTCGCCTTGGTGGCCAAACTGCGCGGCTGGCGCAAATCCATGATCGACGACCGGGTGGAGGAGCTGCGCAAGACCGTGGATCTGGATCCGGAAATTCTGACGCGCTTTCCGCGCGAGATGAGCGGCGGCCAGAAGCAGCGGGTCTCGATCATGCGCGCCGCCATGATGAATCCCGCGGTGATGCTGCTGGATGAGCCGATGGCCGCGCTCGATCCTTTGATCCGGCGCAGCGTGCAGCAGGAATTGAAATCGATTTTCCAGCGGCTGGACAAGACCGTGCTGCTGGTGACGCATGATCTCGGCGAGGCGGTGTTTCTCGCCGAGCGGATCACCATGCTGCACGAGGGCCGGGTGGTGCAGTCCGGGAGCTACCGCGACCTGCTGCGAAACCCGGCGAATGACTTCGTCACGCAGTTCATCAACGCGCAGCGCACCCTGACCGAGGCGGGAGAGGTGCAATGAGGCGGGCGGCCATTGGGCGGGCGGCCATTGGGCGGGCGCGTTTGCGGCGGGCGGCGACCATGGTGCTGCTGGCGGCGGCGCTGCTGCCCGGTGCCGGGTTCGCGGCCGAGGCCATCGTGATCGGCGGCAAGATCTTCACCGAGAGCTATGTGTTGGGTGAGATGGCGGCGCAAACCATCGAGGCCGCCTCCAGTGTGCCGGTAACGCGCAAGCTCGGCATGGGCAGCACCGGGATCCTGTTCGAGGCGTTGAAGAGCGGCGCCATCGATGTGTATCCGGACTACACCGGCACGCTGGCGGAGGCCATTCTGAAGCGGCCGGATTTGAAATCGGCCGATGAGATCCGCCGCGCCCTGGCGGCGATGGGTCTCACCATGTCGGGCTCGCTGGGATTCAACGACACGTACGCGCTCGCGGTGAAGGATGAGTTCGCGCAGCGGCACAATCTTCAGACCATCGGCGATTTGCTTCCCATCGAATCGACGCTGCGGGCGGGGTTCAGCTACGAATTCATGGACCGCAAGGACGGTTATCCCGGGCTGATCGGCAGCTATCACTTGGCGATGGCGCCGCAGAACGTCAGCCGCATGGAACATTCCTTAAGCTACCAGGCCATCGATCAAAATGCGGTCGACGTGATCGACGTGTATTCGACCGATGCGAAAATCAAGAAGCTCAATTTGAAGTTGCTGCGGGACGATCACAACTATTTCCCCGTGTACCAGGCGGTGTGGGTGGCGCGCACCTCCTTCGTCGAGGCTCACCCGCGCGAATGGCAGGCGCTGCGCTCGCTCGAAGGCAAGATCAGCGAACAGGCCATGCTCGACATGAATGCGCAGGCCGACATCCAGAAAATTCCCTTCGACAAAATTGCGGCGCGATTCCTGGGTGCGGCGGCGCCGAATTCGCACGGCTGGCTGCAGGAAGTGGGACACCGCACGCGCGAGCACTTGTGGCTGGTGGGAGTGTCGCTGTTGTTCTCGGTGCTGGTCGGCATTCCGTTGGGCGTGGCGGCGGTGCGTTTTCCGGCCGCCGGTCAGGCCATCCTGTTGTCGAGCGCCTTGATCCAGACCGTGCCGTCGCTCGCCCTGTTGTGCTTTCTCATTCCGGTGTTCGGCGTCGGCACCAAGCCCGCCCTGGCGGCGCTGTGCCTGTACAGCCTGTTGCCGGTGGTGCTCAACACCTTCACCGGCATCCGCGCCGTGAATCCCATCCATTTGGAAAATGCGCGCGCCTTCGGCTTGAACCGGCGTCAGGTTCTGTGGCGGGTGGTGCTGCCGCTGGCGAGTCCGACGCTGCTGGCCGGAATCAAGACGGCGACCATCGTCAGCATCGGCACGGCAACCCTCGCCGCCCTGGTGGGGGCGGGGGGCTACGGCGCGCCCATCGTGTCCGGTCTGGCCTTGAACGACGTGCGCATCATTCTCACCGGCGCCATTCCCGCCGCCCTGATGGCCTTGGTGGCGCACGGGGTTTTCGAGCTGCTGGGCATCGTGTTGATTCCCGCGGGCCTGCGCCGGCGCCCATAACGGCAAATTTGAGTTATTCTCCGCCCTCGATTCCAAAGGCGGGGATGGATTCACATGAGACAGCGTGCGCGGGCGAGTGCTTGGGTGATAGGAGCCGCGGCGGCCGCGGGCCAATTCTTCATGGCGGCGATCGCCGCGGATGCGCCGGCCACGGCGCCGCGGCCCATCGTGCTGAAGGCTGCGCATCTGTTCGATGCCGTGTCGGGCAAGCTCAGCGAGCATGGCGTGGTGGTGGTGGCGGGCACCAAGATCGTGGCCGTGGGAAGCGATGCCGCCATCCCGGCCGATGCCGACGTCATCGACCTTGGCGACGCCACCCTCATGCCAGGATTCATCGATGCCCACGTCCACTTGGGACAACAAGCCGGACCGCATTGGTATCACGATTGGTTCGACAGCATCATGCGCTTTCCTGCCGAGCAGGCCTTGTACGGCGCGCAGTATGCCAAGGCCACCTTGGAGGCGGGCGTCACCACGGTGCGCGACCTCGGTTCCAGCGATTACATCTCGCTCGGTTTGCGCAATGCCATCGAGGCGGGAGCGATTCCGGGTCCGCGCATGCTCGTCGCCAACTACGCCATCGGCGCGACCGGCGGCCATGCCGATCAAGACCCCGTGCCGCCGCAGCGCATTGCCGTGGCGGGTCCCCTGCAGGGCGTGTGCAATGGCCCGGAAGAATGCCGCGAAGCGGTGCGCTATCAGATCAAGTACGGCGCCAACGTGATCAAGTTCATGCCCTCGGGCGGTGTGCTGTCGCTGTCGGACCCGGTGGACAATCCGCAGCTCACTCAGGAAGAGATGAACGCCATCGTCGGGGAGGCGCACAACTGGGGACGCAAAGTGGCGGCTCACTGTCACGGCGACCGCGCCGCCAAGATGGCGCTTCTCGCGGGAGTGGACTCGATCGAGCACGGCAGCTTCCTCAAGGACGACACGCTGGCGGAAATGAAGAAGAAGCATGTGTACCTGGTGGCGACACTGTTTGCCGGCGCCTGGGTGGGCGAACATCTGGACACCTTCCCGCCGGCCATTGCGGTGAAGGCACGCGCCGCGGCCGCGCAGGCGCAGCAGATGTTCCAGCACGCCGTGAAGATCGGGGTGCCGCTCGCCATGGGAACCGATGCCGGCGTCGAGCCACATGGCTTGAACGCGCGCGAGTTCTCGCTGATGACCAAGAATGGTCTGCCACCGGAGCAGGCACTGATGGCGGGCACGGCGAACGGCGCCGACCTGTTGGGGGTCGCCGATCAGACCGGCACGCTGAGCGCGGGCAAAGCGGCCGACATCGTGGCGGTGGCCGGCAACCCCTTGAGCCACATGCAGAGCACCGAGCATCCGCTGCTGGTGATGAAGGGCGGGACCCTGTACGTGAGTCCGCGCCGCTGAGCCGCCCACCGCCGGCGCCCACCGCCGGCGCGCGCAGCCGGCGCCGCTAGGCGCTTAGCTGCCAGAGCAGGAAGGCGTAAGTGTCGGCGGCCTCGCGGTCCTGCTGCGAGCGGGTCGAGCCGATGCCGTGCCCGGCGTCGTAGTCGACGCGCAGCAGGATGGGCTTCCCGGAATTCGATGCCGCCTGCAGCCGGGCCGTCATTTTGGCGACGTGAAACGGGGCGACGCGCGGATCGGTGACGCCGGTGGTCAACAGCACCGCGGGGTACGCGGTGCCGTCCTTCACCGCTTGATAGCTGTCGATGCTCTTGAGAGCGCGATAGCCCGCAGGATCATTGATGGCGCCCCATTCGGGCTCTTCGCCGAAGCCGTTCTGCTCGACCACGTAGCGCAGCGGGTTGGACCACCCCACGCCGTCGATCACCGCGGCGAACAGGTCGGGCCGTTCGGTCATGGCTCGCCCCACGGTGATGCCGCCGGCGGAGCGGCCGCCGATGGCGAGATGTTGCGGCGAGGTGTAGTGCTGGGCGCACAACTCCTCGCACACCGCGATCAGGTCGCGCCAGGTGTTCGGCTTGTTGTCGAGCTGCCCCGCGCGGTGCCATTCGCGGCCATATTCACCGCCGCCGCGCACGGCGGCGTAGCCGACGATGGCGCCGGCATCGATGAGGGCGAGCGAGCGGCCGGCAAAGGCCGGCGTGTAGGCGGCGGCGCCATAGGAGCCGTAGGCGGAAATCCACGTCGGCGCGCGTCCGTCGAGCTTCAGGCCCTTGCGGTAGATGAGGGTGTAGGGAATCTTGGTGCCATCCTTGGCGGCGGCGAACGACCGCTTGACCTCGTACGCACTGACATCGACGGCCGGCCGCGGCGTGATGCCGGTGTCGGTCACCTTCCCGCCGCCGTCGACCGCGTAAATGCCCGTCGGGGTGAGCCAGCCGCCCAGTGACAGCAGAGCGCCGTCCTCGCCGGGCACGGCATAGACCGCGCCGATGGTGCCGTCGAAAGGCAGCGCGATGTCGGTGACGCGGCCGTCGCGCCGCAGCCGCCGCAAGCGGCTGATGCCGCCGTCCATGATGCGCAGGTAAATGCCGTCGCGCGCCCGCACGGTATTCTCGATCACGTCGGAACCCTGCGGCACCACGTCGGCGGCCGTGGCGATGCTGGGCGCCGTGGCCGAAGTCTTGACCAGGCGGCCGCGCGGCGTGCCCTTGTTGACCAGCAGGTACAAATCCTCACCGTCGAGTTCGACGTCGGTGACCTCGTCCTCGAAGGCCGCGAACTCGGTCCAGCGGGCGCGCCCCGCGACGGCATCGGCAAGCGGCGCAATGTAGCCGCGCGACTCGGGCCGTACATCGCTCAGCAGCAGCACCGCGTGGGCGGATCCGGGGAAGGTGATGACATAGGGTGATTGGATGGTGTCGTACTCGATCCCGGCGACGAGCCCGCGCTTCATGAGCACCGGATCGGCATCGGGATTCGTGCCCAGGCGATGGAAGCGTGCCTGGCTGTCGAGATAGCGTTCGGGGGTGCCGACGGTGCCGGTGAGCTGATTGTAGAAAAAGCCGCTGCCGTCCTCGAGCCAGTGCGGGTTGGCGTCCTCGGTGTTGGCGATGCGTTCGGGCAGCAGGCTGCCGTCGGCGACGCGGAGCACGTACAGAATCGAATCCTCGCTGCCGTTCTGGGACAAGCCGTACACCACATGGCGGCCGTCCGGCGAGGCGCGCCACCAGTCGAGCGACACGTGGCCCGCCTGGCCGCCGCGCGTCTTGGTGGGATCGATGAGCACGCGGTCGCGCCCCGCGCCCGATCCCCGGCGCACGAAGAGCTTGTAGTTGTCGGCGCCGAGCGGCCGCTGCGAGAAGAAGATCAGATCGCCGGCGCGTTGCACGCGGCTGGTGGCGACGGTATCTCCCGACAGCTGCTGAATGCGCTTGAGCAGCCGGCGCCGGGTCGGCAACCCATCGAGCACCGCGCGGGTGCGGTCGTTCTGCGCTTTCAAGTACGGCAGCCACGCGGGATCCTTCGGGTTCTCCATCCAGCGATACGGATCGCTCAGGGTTTCGCCGAAGTAGGTGTCGCGCACCACCTCGACGCGCGCCACCGGCGCGGGCGGCACCCTGGGCGGGCCGGGCAGAGCGGCCGCGCCGGGCGCAGAGGCCGGCATGGCATTCGCCAGCCAGCTTCTGCCGGCCAGGGCCAGCGATAGAGCGCCGCTGCTGCCGGCGAGAAATTGCCGGCGGTCGACCCGGTTCTTCATGGACCCCACTCCCTGCTCCTTGTGATGTTGCCCGCCGTCCTCAACTGGTGCCGGCGGTGCCCAGCGGCAGCGTGCCCAACAGTTCGGCGGCGCCGTTCCACAACACTTGGATGCCGATGCAGAACAACAAGAACGCCGACAGCCGCACCACGATGGTGGTTCCCGTGGCGCCCATCCAGCCGGCGAGGCGCGCCGAATGCCGGTAGAAAACATACACCAGCGCCGACAGCAGCACGACCGCGGCGAGGGTCTCGACAAAAAATTCCAGGGTCGCGGGATGGAAGCCGCGGGGTCGGTTGGCGCCCAGGGAAATTGCCACCGAGATCGTGCCGGGGCCCGTGGTCAGCGGCATGGTCAGAGGATAGAAGGCGAGGCGGCTCGGCGGCACGTCCATGGAGCGCGGGCTCGGCGTCTCGCTGCGCCGTTGCTCGGTGGCGTCGGGCTCGTTCAACATCCGCCAGCCGGACATGGCGACCACGATGCCGCCCGCCACGCGCAGCACCGGAATGGAAATGCCGAAGAAGCTCAACACATAGGCGCCGACGTACAGCGATACCGCGACGATGCAAAAGGCGTAAATCGCCACCCAGCGCGATACCTGGCGGCGCACGCGCGGATCGAGCTCGCGGGTGGCGCCGAAAAAGATGAAGACGCCGGACATCGGGTTGACGATGGAGAACAGCGCACCGAAGGCCAGCAGAAACGTGGTCACTCAAGGCTCCCTGGGATGGATCATGCGCCGTCCCGTTCGCGCAGCTTATGGCTGTCCCCGGCCGCCAGGTCAAGTCCGTAGACGCGGCGCAGCTGCGCGATCTTCTTCAGGGTGGGGCGCCGGAAGGGCGGCTTGTTCTCCAGCGCATGCAGGGCGATGCCTTCGAGCAGATCGCCGAGCGACAGGTCGAGGTATTCGGCCAGGCCCTTGAGCACCTTGAGGAGGCGCCTCTCCAGGCGCACGCCGGTCTGGATTCTGTCGACGACGCGCGGCGCCGGGGAAGGGGCGGATTTTACCATGGTACCATTGTACCAAACAGGAGAAGCCCATGGCGAGCCAGCCCCGCAGTCAGACCGGCAAGTTTCATCTCGATGCGCCGCGCGCGCGAGTGATTCCTTTGTTCACCGCCCGCGGCGAGCGCGAGTGGGCGCCGGGCTGGGATCCTGTGATCTTGAGCGGCGACGTGGAGCGCGGCAGCGCCTTCGAGACTTGCCGCAACGGTCAGGCGACCACCTGGATCGTGGTGGACTACCGTGCGGCGGAGGGACGCGCGAGCTACGCGCGCCTGGCGCAGGGCGCCCATATCGGTCTGGTGGATGTCGTTTGCACGGAATCTGCGGGCGGCGGCACGGAGGTCAGCGTTACCTATACCCTCACCCCGCTCAACGACGCCGCGAAGGCCGGGGTCGAGGCTTTCCTCGAGCCGGCACGGTACGGCAGCATGATCGAGGAATGGCGCGCGGCGACGGCGGCGGCGCTCGAGCGGCTCACGACGGCGCAGCGGAGCCTGACTGCGGCGCCGGACCCTTCGTGAAGTTCCACGCGAGGAACAGCGCCACCAGCAGCAGCGGCACGGAGGCGGCAAACACCCAGAAGGCGGCGGCCTTGGCCGCTGCAACGGAGATGCCCGCCGCGAGACCGGAGAGATTCGCGGCAATGCCGACCGCCGCGGCTCCGACCGCATAGCCGATGCGCTGCAGGGTTTCGGGGGAGGTGACGGCCAACGGCCGTTCGTCGTCATTTGAAAATTGCGCCATGCGGTGCACGATGGACGGCCAGCACAGACCGAAACCGAATCCCTGCAGCAGCGCGCACAGCACCATCCCGTCGAGCAGGCCCGCCGGCACCGCCAGCGCGAAGCCGGCCGCGCCGAGCGCGACCATGCTCACCCCCACGCGAATCAGCCGGCAGCCCGCCGACGGGTGAGCTTTCGACACCGCCAGGGTGGCAAGACTCCATGCGACCGCTTCGCCGGCAAGGATGTAGCCGGACACCAGGGGCGGCGTGCCGAACAGGATCTTGAGTATCAGCGGGCCGTAGGCCCAGAAGCCGGTGGTCGCCACCGACAGCACGAACACCATCAGCAGTCCGGCGCCGATGGGGTGCCGCACATCCAGTACCTTGGACGGGAACAGGCGCGAGCCTGCGCGGCGGTCCAGGCGCGCCGACAGCAGCAGCAGGCCGGTGCCGATCACGGCGCCGAGCACGGACAGCGAGACGGCGCCCGCCACGCTGCTCCGGGCGATGAGCAGGGTCGCCGCCGTCAGCACCAGCAGCGGCAGCAGCGGCCACGGTCTGCCGGTGCGCGGCGGCGGCGATTGCGGCAGCGTCTGCGACGGCAGCCACAGCGACGCCATGATCCAAAGGATTGCTGCCTGGGCGGCAAAGCTGCCGAAGGTCATGCGCCAGGCGTGCAGGCCGGCGAACACGCCGCCGATCAGCGGACCCAACAGCGAGCCCGCTCCCCAGATCAGCGCGACGATGCCGAACAGGCGGCTCCACCAGGCCTGCGTGAACCATTGCTGAATCGCGAGATAGCAGAGGGAGAGAAGGATGCCGCCGCCAATCCCCTGTGCGAGCCGGCCCGCGAGAAGCACCGCCATGGAGGGCGCCAGCGCGCCGATGAGGCAGCCGCCGCCATAGATGACCGCGGCCAGCTGCAGCAGGCGCTTGATGCCGATGCGCCGGCAGAGCATGGGCGCCGCGGCGCCGCCGACGATGGCGCCGACCTCGTACAGCATGATGGTCCAATTGATGTAGGCGACGCCGCCGATGTCATCGACGATGGCCGGCGCAAGGGTGGCGGTGACCAGGGTGTCCGCGGCGTGCAGCCAGATGCCGAGGCAGAGCACGACGAAGCGCGAGAGCTGGCCCGAGGCGTACAGACTGTGCCAGGTATCGCTGCGGTCGGCGTGAATCACGGTCGGTCGAACTCCGTCGTTGAGAATCCGTTGTTGAAAATCGCGCTCGGCTAAGATAAGACCTCAAGCTTACTTGAGGTCAAGGGGGCGGGCATGGGCGCGAAGGCAAACGGCGGCGGCATCCGCCAGGAGCTGCGGGTCGGCGACGTGGCGGCGCGCAGCGGCGTGGCGGTGTCGGCCATCCATTTCTACGAAGCCAAGGGCTTGATTCGCAGCCGCCGAAATCGGGGCAATCAGCGCTGCTATCCGCGCGGCATCCTGCGGCGGGTGGCGGTGATCAAGGCGGCGCAGCGAATCGGCCTGCCGCTGGCCACCATTCGCGCCGCGCTGGACAGTTTACCGGACGGTCGCAGTCCGACGGCGGCGGAATGGCGCCGCTTGAGCGGACTCTGGAAGAGGGAGCTCGACGAGCGGATCGCGCGCATGGTGCGCTTGCGCGACTCGCTCAGCGGCTGCATCGGCTGCGGCTGCCTGTCGCTGAAAGTCTGCCCGCTGCGCAATCCCGCCGACGTACTCGGTGCCGAGGGGCCGGGTCCGCGATTGCTCGGCCCTTAGCGCAAAGCCCGCCAGCGAGGCGACGGCGCTTGCGGTCGGCTCGCTGCTCGCGCAAGCTTAGGGCCCGTGACGTTCACCTCCGCGCAAGAATAATGACAGAGACCGCGCGTCCGCTGCGGCGAATTCTCGGATTGGGATTTGGGCTCGCCATGGTATTCGGCGGCACCGTCGGCACCGGCATTCTGCGCCTGCCCGGGACCTTGGCCGCGGCGCTCGGCGATTCGCGCCTGGTGGTGCTGTTTTGGATACTCGGCGGGGTATATGCGCTGCTCGGCGCCATGGCCGTCGCCGAACTAGCCGCCATGCTGCCGGAGGCGGGCGGTTTCTATGTGTATACGCGGCGCGCCTTCGGCCAGGGCGCGGGGTTCGTCGTCGGCTGGGCGGATTGGGTCAATCAGACGGCGGCGATTGCCTATGCCGCGCTGACCGCCTCGGTATTTTTGGGCGCGCTGTGGCCGGTCACGGCGGCCGCGCCGCGGGGCGTGGCCATCGGCGTCATTGCCTTGTTCACCGCGTTGCATTGGGCAGGCTTGCGCTTGAGCAGCACGATTACCCGCATCATCAGCCTGGCCGTGGGGCTCATGCTGCTGGTGCTGGTGGTCGGCTGCTTTCTGTCGCCGTCCGCCGCGGTGTCGACCGCACCGCCGCCCGCGACTTCGGCCGCCGCCCTGCCGCTGCTGTCCTTCGGGATGCTGGCCGCGGTGGTGACGGCGCTGCGCGCGGTGTTCGTGACCTATGACGGCTGGTATTCGCCGATTTATCTGTCGGAGGAGAGCACCCACCCCAGCCGCATGCTGCCGCGCGCGCTCATCGGGGGCACCCTCTTGGTGGCGGCCATGTATGTGATCATCAACGTCGCCATCCTGCGCGTGCTGCCGCTGCCGGTGCTGGCCGCCTCGCAATTGCCGGCGACCGACGCCGCGCGGGTGGTGCTGCCGCGGGGCGGCGCCACACTGGTTACGATCATTTCGCTCACCACGGTCCTGAGCCTGGTCAATGCCACGCTGATGATGGCGCCGCGCATCCTGCTGGCCGTCGGCCGCGATGGTTTCTTCACCAAGAGGGCGGCGGTGGTCAGCGAAAGCGGCACGCCGCGCCTGGCGCTCGCGGTCACGGGCTTCGGCGCCGCGGCGCTCATCATGAGCGGCTCGTTCGAACAGATCATCGCGGTCGCCTCGGTGCTGTTTCTGCTCATGTATGTCTCGGCATACTCGGCGCTGTTCGTGCTGCGCCGCCGAGAACCCGAGACGCCGCGGCCGTACCGCGCCTTTGGCTTCCCGTTCACCACCGCCATCGTGCTGCTGGGCTGTGTGCTGCTGTTCGCGGCTGCCATTGAGGAGGACCATCGCTCCGGGCTGGTGGCGGCACTGCTGATGATCGCCTGCGCACCGGTGTACCTGTGGATTGCACGCCGCCGCCGCGTACGGGAAACGGCAGCGGGGTGAAAAGCCTGATGCTGGGGGTGATCGCCACCGTGGCCGCCGCGGCGTCTTCGGCCGCCGGCGCGCCGCGCCCCGATCAGCTGCAATTCCGCGAACTGTACCGTGAGTTGGTCGAGACCAACACCAGCCATTCCGCCGGCAACTGCACGCTGGCGGCGCAGAAAATGGCAGCGCACCTGCGGGCGGCGGGTTTCACGCCGGGCGAGCTGCATCCCTTCGCCGTGGCCGACCACCCAAAGGACGGCGGCTTGGTCGCGGTGCTGCCGGGCAGGGACCCGCGGGCGAAGGCGATGTTGCTGCTGGCGCACCTGGATGTGGTGGAGGCGCGGCGTGAGGATTGGACGCGGGATCCCTTCACCCTGGTCGAGGAAGGGGGCTATTTCTACGGCCGCGGCACCTTCGACGACAAATCCATGGCCGCTGTCTGGGTGGACACGCTGGCGCGACTGCGCCAGCAGGGCTACCGGCCGAAACGCGCCATCAAGATGGCGCTCACCTGCGGCGAGGAAGCAGGCGCGGCGTTCGAGGGCGCGGAATATCTGGTGAAGCACGAGCGTGCGTTGATCGATGCCGCGTTCGCGCTCAACGAATTCGCCTACGGCGTTTTGGATGATCAGGGCCGGCGCGTGGTCATGGAAATCGAGGCCGGCGAGAAGACCGACCAGGACTATGTTCTCGAGGTGCGGAACCCCGGCGGCCATAGCTCGCGCCCCGTCAAAGACAACGCCATCTATCATCTCGCCGCCGGACTCACCCACCTCGGAGAGTACGAGTTTCCCGTGCAGATGAACGAGACCACGCGGGAGTACTCGCGCCGGATGTCGGGCATCGTCGGCGGCGATGTGGGCGCCGCGATGAAAGCCCTCGTCGAGGATGCGGCGGACACCCACGCGGCGGCGGTGCTGTCGCAGGATCCGCGCTTGAACGCCATGCTGCGTACCACCTGTGTGGCGACGCTCATGGACGCGGGCCACGCGACCAATGCGCTGCCGCAGCGGGCGCGCGCCACGGTCAATTGCCGCATCTTCCCCGGCGTGGCCGTCGAGGACGTGCGCCAAACCCTGCTGCAGATTCTGGCTGATCCCACAATCAGCGTGACCACGGTGGAGCCGTCCGATCCGCCGGTGCTGCCGCCGCCGCTGACGCCGGCCATCATGGGGCCCATCCAGCAGGTGATGCGGCAGGTCTATCCCGGCATCGAGGTGGTGCCGGTGCTGCAGGCGGCGGGCACCGATGCGATTTATCTGGCCGAGTCGGGAATTCCCACCTACGGCCTGAGCGGCATGTTCGTGGATCCCGACCTCGGCAACATTCACGGACTGAATGAACGCATCCGTGTGCAGTCGCTGTATGACGGCCGCGATTTTCTGTTCGCGCTGGTGAAGCGGTACGCCGAGCAGGCGCGCTGAGGCGCGGGAACGAAGCGCCGGAGGCCGGCGCGCCGGGCATTGCTTTAGCGCAGCGCTTCGAGGAGGGCCTTGACCAGCGGCTGCGGTTGATAGTGATCGCGCGACGGCGTCAATCCCAGGCGCACGATGACGAGCTGATGCGAGGGAATGATGGCGGTGCTTTGCCCGTCATGGCCTTCCATCCAGAACGTGTCGGCAGGAATGCCGAAGTCGGCATCGGGATTTTGGCCGGGGGCGACGCCGTCGGAGCCCCAAAGCCACACCAGCCCCTGACCGTACTCGCCGCCGGACGGGGCGGCCGGGGTGGCCATCATCGCCACATAGCCCGGCGGCAGAAATTCTTGTCCGCCCCACACGCCGCCTTGCGCCAGGAACCAACCATACCGAGCCCAGTCCCGAGCGGAAGCGTACATGTAGGAGGAACCCACGAGAGTGCCGTACTCATCGGTCTCCAGGGTGGCGCTGGTCATCCCCAAGGGCTTGAACAGGCGCTCGGCCGGATAGGCCGCGCCGAGCGGCGCCGCCGCGTCTTGCACGATGCGTGACAGAATGTTGGCGCTGCCGCTGGAATAACTCCAATACTCGCCGGGCGGATGCAGGGGCGGCTGCTCGCGCGCGAAGCCGGCCATGTCCGGCTGCAAGTACAGCATGCGCGTGACGTCCGACACGGCGCCATAGGATTCGTTGAAGCGCAGACCGCTCGACATGGCGAGCAGGTCCGCAATGCGAATACGCGCGCGATCGCCGGTCGCCGGCCAGCCGGCGGATTGCTCGAGAGTGAGGCGGCCGTCCTTCACCAGCATGCCGACCAGGCCGGCCACCACGCTCTTGGTCATGGACCAGCCGAGCAGCGGGCTCGATGCGGAAAATCCCGCGCCATAGCGTTCCGCGACGATGCGCCCGCCGTGCACCACGACGATGGCACGGATGCCGGGTCCGGCGAGAGCGTCGTCGTCGAGAATGCGATCGAGGGCCGGCGTGGTGGCCACGCTGCCGCCGTCGGGCCAGAGTGCGCCGCTGCCGCCCGCTGCCTGCGCCGGCGCCTGCGACGCCCGAGGTGCGGCCGCAATGGCCTCATGCCGCGGAGAAATCGAGCGCGCGGCAACATCAAGATTGCCGTCGGGCACCACGGAGCAGCCGGTGCCCGGCCGTGCCAGTGCGAGTCCGTCCCCGATGAATCCCAGCAGGCCGGCGCGCACCACGCGCCGCTCGCGATCGACCGAGACGCGCATGAGGCGCAGCAGCGCGATGCCGGGCGCCTGCACATCGGTTCGCAGCACTTCTTGCGGATCGCGTCCGGCGAGAAACACATTGGAGCAGACGATCTTGGCGGAATAGTTGGCGCCGACTCGCAGGAGATCGGGCGGTCTGAGCCAGAGTGCCGCCGCCAACGCGACCGGCAGGAGGATGACGCCGAGCGCGATGCGAACCAGAACGCGGCGAAGTCTCGACGCGACGGGGGCCGTGGAGGACGCAGTCGCGGGGGCGGTGGCAGCGGCAGTCACAGTGTCGGGCATGGGTCGGGGACCTCAGCCTCGAGCCGGCACAAGAGCAGCGCGACACCCAAAGCGACCAGGGCAGCGTGACGGGTCAGAGTTTCAGGGTGGCGGGCGGTGGGCATGGCTCAAGTTTAGCCTAACCCTCGCGGCGGCTGGACGACGGCACGGGATTTGGCCGAAGATAGCTGATGAATAACATTCGACGTTTTCACCTGGCCTGCGCGCTGACCGGCGCGCTGTGCGCATCGGGCGCCTGGGCGGCCGCGACCACACCCAAGACAGCGGCGACGGAGGGCGAATTCGGACAACTGGTCGATGACTTCGTGTTCGGCACGCTGGCGCTGGAGCCGACGACCGCGACGGGCCAGGGCTATCACTTGCATCACGGCGCCTCCCTGGATGACATGCTGGATGATTACAGCCCGGCCGGCATCGCCGCCTCGACGGCGCTGGTGCACGACATCGACGCCCGGATCGCCCGGCTCGATGCCGCATCGCTCGACCCCGAGCAGCGCGCCGACGTCGAAATGATGCGGGATGCGCTGGGGGCATCACGCCTCGAGCTCGATGAGATCCAGAGCTACCGCCACAATCCCACGATCTATGTGGAGCTGCTGGGCAACGGGCTGTACTCGCCGTACGTGCTGCATTACGCGGAGGCGCCCGTGCGCTACCGGCACATCATCAACCGGCTGAACAAGGTTCCGGAGCTCATCCGCCAAGCCGAAGCGAACCTGCAGGATTCCCCGGTGGTGTGGAACCAGGTCGCGCGCGACGAGAACGCCGGCAACATCAGCCTGATCGACACCACGCTGCGCGCCGATTGTCCGTCCGGGGAGCGCATGCGCTACGACCAGGCGGCGGCCACCGCAATCGCGGCCCTGCAAGGATTCAATCACTGGCTGGAAGACCACCTGGGCGAGCGGGTCAGCGACTGGCGGCTGGGCAAGGAGCGCTACGCCAAGAAATTCAAATACGTGCTGGAGACCGGCAAGACTCCCGAGGCGCTGCTGGCCGAAGCCGAGGCGGACCTGGTGAAAACGCGGGCCGAGATCGCGCGCCTGGCCGCACCGAAGACGGTGGAGCAGGCGCTGGCGGATGTGGCGCGCCAGCATGCCAGCGTCGCGAGCTACATGACGTCGGCGAAACAGGCGCTGCAAACCGCCACGGCCTTCGTCAAGGCCAAGGATTTGTTGACCCTGCCGCCCAACGCCAATCTGCAAGTCATCGACACGCCGGTGTTCATGCGCGGGATCTACGGGGTCGGCGGCTTCGATCCGGCGCCGGCGCTGGAGCCGCAGCTGGGCGCTTTCTTTTGGGTGACCCCGATCCCGAGTTCCTGGCCGCAGTCGCGCATCGACTCGAAGCTGCGCGAATACAATGATTCCGGCATGCAGCATCTGACGGTGCACGAGGCCATGCCGGGCCACTATGTGCAGGCGGAGTATGCCAATGAGCAGCAGCCGCGTTCGCGCCGTCTGCTGCGCAACGTGTTCGGCAACGGCCCTTATGTGGAGGGCTGGGCCGTGTACGCCCAGCAATTGATGGCCGACCAGGGGTATCTCGCCGACGCGCCGGGCTATCGCCTGACGCTGCAGAAGCAATGGCTGCGGGTACTGGCCAACACCATTCTGGACGTGCGGCTGCAAACCCTGGGCATGACCGATGCCCAGGCGCTCGACCTCATGACCAAGAACACCTACCAGGAAATGGAAGAGGCCACCGCCAAGCTGCAGCGCGCGAAGCTGTCGTCCTGTCAATTGCCGACGTACTACGCCGGCTTGAAGGGCTGGCTCGCGGTGCGCGAGCATGCGCAGGCTAAGCGCGGCGCCGCGTTCAGTCTCAAGCAGTTTCACGAGAGCGCGTTGAAAGAAGGTGCAGTGCCGCTGCCGGTACTGGATCGGTTGTTGAATTAGCGGGAATGCCCTGTGTCCCAGATCCGCGCCGGGCTATACTTTCAGCGGTCGAACCCCTTGAGGCGCCTCGCATGAATGCCAGTCTCAAACCCGTCCAGCCTTCCGCCGACGCGGAGCGCAGCGCCCGGGTGGACCTTGCCGCCTGCTATCGCTTGGCGGACCGCTTCGGCTTGAACGAAGGCATCGACAATCACATGACGGTGCTGGTGCCGGGTCATTCGGACCGGTTTTTGCTGGCGCCTTTCGGCATGCATTGGTCGGAAGTGAAGGCCAGCGATTTTCTGGTGGTGGATTTCAACGGGCGCGCCTTGGGCGGCCAAGGCGCGGTGGAGGACACCGCTCTCTATATTCACCAGCCGGCGCATCGCCTGTCGCCGCAGGGCCGCTGCGTGCTGCATACCCATATGCCGTACGCGACCGCGCTGTGCATGCTTGAGAATCCGCGCCTGGAAATGGCGGTGCAGACCGCGCTCGGCTTCTACGAGGACGTGGCCTACGATGACCGCTACAACGGGCTGGCGCTCGACATGAACGAGGGTGAACGGCTGGCGCGGGCCCTCGGGGACAAATCGGTGCTGATGATGGCCAATCACGGTGTGCTGGTGGTGGGCAAGACCGTGCCGCAGGCCTTCGAACGCCTGTACTTCCTGGAGCGCGCCGCACAGGCGCAGGTGCTGGCGCTGTCGACGGGGCGGCCGTTGAAGCGCATTCCGGACGCGGTGATCAAGAAGACCGTGGCGCAATTCGCCGCTTGCACCAGCGTCGGCGGCCGTGACCGCGCGGAACTGCACTTCGACGCCTTGAAGCGCGTGCTCGACCGCAGCGCAGCGGATTACGCCGTCTGAATCCCAGCGCACCAGCAGCGGTCGATCCCGCGCGGGCGGCCCGCAGCTCCATCGTTTTCCTGGCGGCGGCGGTGCTGTTCATCAACTACGTCGACCGCGGCGCCTTGCCCACGGCGGCGCATTTGATGCAGGGCGATCTGCACCTGGACTATCTGCAGATGGGCATGCTCATGTCCGCCTTCTCCTGGACCTACACCGTCTCGCAAATCCCCGTCGGCTGGCTGGCCGAGCGCTACGGCGCACACCGTATCCTCGCAGCCGGGCTCATCTTGTGGGCATCGGCCACCATCATGGTGGGCTTCACGCACACGTTTGCCATGCTGCTGGTGATGCGGCTGCTGCTCGGGTTGGGAGAAAGTGCCGGCTTCCCCTGCGTCGCCAAAATACTTGCGGCCAGTGTACCGCCCAAAGGTTTGGGCACGGCCAACGGCATCGTGGCGCTCGGCTATTTGTCGGGCCCCGTGGTGGGCACCTTGCTCGGCGGTCTCCTGATGGCGCATTACGGCTGGCGCGCAGCCTTCTGGGTATTCGGTTCGCTGTCCTTGCTGTGGCTGTTGCCCTGGTCGCGCGTGGCGCGCCGGGTGCGCACGGCGGTGCAGGCGAGCGCGGACGACTCGCCGACGCTGTGGATGATTCTCAAACAGCCATCGCTGTGGGGGACGGCGCTCGGCCTCTTCTCCAGCAACTATACGTTCTACTTCATGTTGAACTGGCTGCCCGACTATCTGCAAACCGAGCGCGGCTTTTCGCTGATCGCCATGACGCAGCTGGCGACGCTGGCCTTCGCCGTCAATGCGGCCAGCGCATTCCTGGCCGGATGGGCCATCGACAAGTATCTGCGGCGCGGCGGATCGGCCAACGTCGGCTACAAATCGGTGATGGCCGTGGCGCACGTGGGATCGGTGGTGTGCATGCTCGCCATGGCCGTGGGATCGCTGAAGGTGGCGCTGATCAGCGTGTTCGTATTCCAGGCGCTGTGCGGGGCGTCATCGCCCGGCGTGTACGCCATGTGCCAGATCCTCGCGGGCCCACGCGCATCGGGGCGCTGGGTGGGAATTCAGAACTCGCTCGGCAACCTGCCGGGAATCATTGCGCCGTGGCTCACGGGATACATCGTGAAAAGCACGGGCCATTTCACCAATGCCTTCGTGGTGGCCGCCGCGATGAGCATGCTGGGTCTGATCGGCTGGCTGTGGATGGTGCCGAAGCTCGCGCAGCTCCAGTGGAAGGCGGCGGTGCCTGCGGGCGCAGGCGCGAGCGCAAGTGCGTAAATGGACGGGCTTTGGTGCGCTGCGAAGGCGCACCGGCCGCGGCTTTGCTCATGATTTTTCGGACCAAGGAGGGGACGGATGGCGGCGTTATTGCGGACGATCCATGCGGACATCACAACACTAAAAGTGGATGCCATTGTCAACGCCGCGAATTCATCGCTGCTCGGCGGCGGCGGCGTGGACGGTGCCATCCATGCCGCGGCGGGACCCGCGCTGCTGCGCGAATGCGAGCGTCTGCGCGGCTGTCCTCCGGGACACGCCCGTATCACCGGCGGCCATCGCTTGCCCGCCAAGCGCATCATTCACACCGTGGGTCCGATTTGGAACGGCGGCGGCCAGGGAGAGCCGGCGGTTCTAACCTCGTGCTATGAACATTCGCTGCGCTTGGCCGTCACGCATGGTCTGAAGACCGTGGCCTTTCCGTCGATCAGCACGGGGGTTTACCGGTACCCGATCGAACTCGCGGCGCCGATCGCGGTGCGCGTGGTGCGCGAGTTCACCGCACACGCTGAGGAAATCGACGAAGTCATTTTTTGCTGCTTTTCCGCTGGAGATTTTTCGGTGTATGCGCGATTGCTCGAGGCGCCAATTTGACGATTCCTGGCGGGGGCCGGGTGCCGCGCGGCAGGGCCCTTTGACTTAAGCAGCCCAATCATCACGGCCGCGCCCCTGCGGACGAATAGCGCGTGTCGCTCGTGCCTTACGTCGCTGCGCCGCGACATCCCGCGACGGTCGCGCCCGGCCCTACCATGGCGACTGTTTGCAGCCATGGGTGTGTGACGTGAAAATTAGATTGAGCGAACTCTCGCAAGCCGCATCGAGCAAGCCCTTTGAGGCATTGGCGCAAGTCATTCGCGCCCTGGCGCCGGAAGTTTGCAGTGTGTCGTTCCATGATTTCGCTGCCGACGCGCTCTGGCTGAGCGAGGATTTCCTGCTGCCCGAGGATCACCAATTGGTGGAGGACTCGCTGTCCGGCACGGTGGAGGGAAATTCGGAAATCACTTACGGCGCCCACGACGGCGCGCGTTATTCAGTCGCCATCCCGGTGCGCGACTCGCAGGGCGCGGTCAACGGCGCGGTGCGTCTCAGCATCGATTCGCAGATCATCGAGGGCCGTGCCGCAGAACCGTTGGAAGCGCGGCTGGCACCGGTGCTGGTATGCCTGGCGGCGGAATTCGAGCGGCGCGGGACGCTGCCATCGCTGCCGCGCGAGGATGCGCAGCGGCTCGCGGAAATCGAGAGCGCCCTGCATGCGGAGCGATTCGAGCTGTTCCTGCAACCCATCCGCTCGCTGCACGAGGACGAGGGCCTGGCGCACTACGAAGTACTGCTGCGGCTGCGTACCACGGGCGGGGAATTGCTCGAGCCGGGCGCATTCTTGCGCACGGCCGCGGATCGGCACCTGATGCCCGCCATCGACCGTTGGGTGCTGCGCACCTTGCTGGTATGGCTGGTCAACAACCGCAAATCGTGGGCGCGGGTGCCCGTGGTATTCGCCGTCAACCTGGCGCCGCAATCGATGACGGATGCGAACTTCGTCGGCTACGTGGAGTCCTGCGTGATCAAGAGCGGCGTGCCGCCTCAGGCGCTGTGTTTCGAGATCAAGGAGCGCTTCGCCGCCTCCGGGAACATCAGCGTGGCCGAGTCCATGAACCGGCTCGAAGCCTTGGGGTGTGAAGTCGCGCTGGACGATTTCGGCGGGCACGCGCCCTCGTATGGCTACCTGCGCGGGGTGCCTGCGCACTATTTCAAGATCGACAGCGCCCTGGTCGGCGCGGCGCCCACCGATCGGGTGGCGCGGGCGATGATTTCCGCCATCGTGCGCATGGCCGGCGATCTCGGCATTCAAACCGTGGCCGAGTCCGTGGAATTGGACTCACAACTGCAGGCGGTGCGCTCGCTCGGCGTCGATTATGCGCAAGGGTACCTGCTCGGCCGGCCGAGTTCGCTCACGGGCTACGACTTCGCGGCTGCCGCCGCGAGCTGAAGGCTGCTGCTGCGCGAGATGCCCCGGTGGTTGATGGTGCGCTTGAGCTAACCCAATTGACGAGCGAGCATTTCCGCTGCGGCGATGCTGGGGTCACCGGCGAAACGAGTGGAGAAGTCGGCGAGCAGGATTCGCGCAACGCGCGGCGCTCCGCCCGCGGCGGCAATGCGTGCGACCTGCAGCGTCGCGGCGGCGGATTTGGGCCGGAAGCCGGGATCGTCGGCGAGACGCGCCGCCACCACATTGAGCGCCTCGCCGGTGCGCTTGAGCAGCAGCAGCCGGTCGACATAGTCTTCGGTGAGTCGAGTCAAGTAGCGTGGATCACCCCAGCTTGCGACCTTGGCGCACAGCCAGCGGTAGTCCTCCGGCGACTGGCCGCGCGCCGTCAGCCAGTCCTGCAAGAGCTGCCAGGCACGGGTGTGCGACCCAACGCGCACCTGTCCGTAGGCCTCGGTCACCTGATGCTCGCTCTGGCGCAGCTCCTGTGCCTGCCGGCGCTCCTCGGTGCGTTCCGGCGACACCCACGTCTCGAGGCCCAATTCATGCCGGCGCTCGTATAGGACACCGCCCAAGACGCTGAATACGGAGAGAACGCAAAACATGAATATTGCGAATTGCGCCGGTAACGGCACTTCCCAGCGATACAAGATCCCTATAAGTAATGCGTAGCCGGCGATGACCGCGAGCACCAGGAGGTACATTGAACCCAAACCGTGAACCACCCGAATCCACGCCACGGGGTACGCTGCCTTCAGGATATTGCCTTCCATGCCGAGGACCGCGACCGAGGCAGGCAGCAGCAGGCCCGTGACCGCGGCCACACCCAAGGCCGGGGCCGAACCCAGCGTGTGCCGCACAAAGCCGACGGCCACATAGATCAGGGCGATGATCACGACTTGCGCGAGCGGACGTTGTTCATCGAGAGGATTGAGCATTTGGATATCGAGAACCGGGGGCTCGTCGAAACCACGGACTGTGTGATCGAACAGAATGTAGGCGTACTTGAAGAACCACGACGTCAAAATCAGGGTCGCAGGGAGGCCCATGAGACCGGCCTTCGCCGCAAAGGTGAGAAGCACGGCGAAGACGACCAGCACGGCTGCGGCACCGCCGCGGATGGGGCGGAGGAGATGGCGAAAAATACTTAACCGTAATCTATCCTTCCCTTTTTCCATTGTATGAACTCAATTCAAAGCGCTGCTATTCGATGACGCTCAGACTGTTCGGCCATAGATTTCCATTTGAGATATATTTGAATCCAGCGTTGTAAACGGGATATCGACAGTTCGCGCGTGAACATCCTCACGATACGGTTGATCGCAGGAATCGCGGAACTGCGCAGTGCTATCTGGCAGTTCCAGTAGTCCCGGAATTATTCCAAGTGCCAGGCAACGAATCTCAACAGCCGGTTTGGAGGGGCCGAAAAGACGCACGAACCCTTGCCAAAAAAGCGCTATTACAATTATTTGAGCCATTGGTGTCGTTCGTTCTTGATTGTGGCCTTAGTGCTCCTGAATTGCACTCCATCTTGCGTGAGGCTGTCGTTCGAAGTGCCGCCTCAAGGCAACTGGAGCTAGCAACACGCATCAATATTTCCGGTATTTCCGCATCAACCGGCATACCGAGGGCGGAAGTTTCAAGAATACTGAAGGCACACGCGGACTCTTCGCGCGAGTTGATTGATCGCCAGCAGCAGTCGACGAACCGGATACTTGCCGTGTGGCATCAAGATCCAAGATTCACTACGCCAGCCGGCAAGCCTGCGGACCTGAAAATATACGGGCGAGGCGCGACATTCGAGGCATTAGTTAAAAAACATGGTCGAGGTATTCCCACAAGAGCAGTGCTCGATGAATTGACGCAGTCCGGAGCTGCCGAAGTGCTGCCATCACGTCTTGTACGAGTAAACACATTGATTTCAAGCGATTCCGGGTTGACTCCACAAATTGTGCGAACTTTTGGGGAGCGAGCAACCGAACTTCTTTCGACGATGCTGCAGAATCTAAGAAATCCAGATAGTCCGAAATTCATCGCGAGCGTATCGGAGTCGAATATTTCGTCAGCGGTGATGCCACTTTTTCGTAACGAGTTGGCGAATAGGGGCGCAGATTTCTTGACCGAGACTCGCGATTTCCTTGCGCGAGAAGCCACGAAGAGATCCAAGAAGAATCCGTCGCATTCGAATCGAGTAAGCGTCACAATTTTTTGTCATGAATCGCAGAAAAGGCAGAAAGCAGAAACTGTGGTGATTAGAAAGCGGCGGAATTTTCGGCGTGATGTTTGATCGTGTATAGAGATCGACTAGTTTGCATCCACGGAGAGATATACTCCAACTGATACTTGGAGCGGCTTGCTTTTGTTTTTTGATTTGCGCACTGATGATTCGGTTCTGCTAGTCATCCAGTTATCGCACGATTCCAAAAAGCTTTGCGCGTGTCTCTTTATTCTTATCTTTAGTGCGGGAAGCTCACTCGGACTCATATCCCCATTCCAAGCCACGCGATGAAAAAGTTGATCGGAATTGGATGCTGCGCTGTTGAGGTTGTGCCTCAGGGTCCTGATAAAGCTGTCGAGGGATATTAGGGTGTGCTGTATGGCCAGGTGTTTGTCCTCATAGACTGGTATTGAGCGCATTTGAACCCGAATGTGTCCGTTTGTATCAATCGTGACCGCACCAATTCGTTCAAGCTCAAGTAAAAGAGTTCTTGGGTTCATAGTAGGCACGGTCTTGTTGGCCAAGACACGGAAAGATCGACGACGCGACCGCATTTTGATAGGAGAGGGGAAGCCACGGTCGTCCAGGTACTCTGGGTCTTGATGCCATGCCCTCAACAGTTCCCCAATCGCGGACGCATGAGGATACAGGCGACCGGCGGCTAGCGCCGCGGGGTCCATATTTGCCACTCGAGTTGCGAGTGGACCAGCATCAAGACCTAGATTGCTGAATAGCTCGAGAAGATCCTTGATGACATCATCGACGGTGATTTCACGACGGAATTGGCCGCGCTGTTCTTTCGTGCTGCTCCGGCGCACGGTGTGCTTTGGGGGAGTTGGCATTTCGTATCATTCCTTGATTTACACAATGCGCATCAATGCTCATTGAATTCCAGTTGCTTAGAATAGAGTCGGTTCAATAGGTTTGGAGTTGCGCCCTTCAGGTAAGGCTTTATAAGCCTTTTTGAGCTAAAAAAGTATATTGGCAATATTGGATAGTCAGACAGCATTAACTTCTCAGCATTCTCAAGTAGATGTCGACGATCGGTAGAGTTAGCCGTGGAGGCCGCTCGGTTAAGCAGGTCGTTGTATTCCGGTCGATCGTACCGGGCGTCGTTGTTTGGCGAGCGACTTCTGAGAATATCGAGAAAATTCGAAGCATCGTTGTAATCCGCCGTCCACCCTAGCCGCGCCACTTCCCATCGAGACGTGTTTCTGCGCGAATCCAAAAAAACACGATATTCTTCGTCGATCAATTCGGAGTCAACGCCCAGCGTTTCCTTCCACATCGACGCGATTGCGATCGCCACCTGTTTGATGGAATTATTGGAATTGAAAAGAACCCTCAGGTGCAGTGGATTTTTCGCTGAGAATCCCGCGAGGGCGTAGAGACGTTGCGCTTCCTTGATTCTTTCTGAGTCGGGCAAATCATGCCAACCCCACAATTGCGGGTCATAGTTCCAAGTTCCAGGTGGAACAAAACCATATGCTGGTGCTTGCCCAAAAGGCAATATCGTGTTTTCGAGAGCTTTTCTATCGATAGCCAACGCCAATGATTTTCGTAAGTTCAAATTCGATGCGAAATAAGGTGAACGAAGGTTCAACGCGTAATAGGCCGTTGCCAAAAAAGGGGCGACAAGGAGTTCGTTGGGCCGCTCTGCCTTCACTGATGCCAGCGCACTGCTGGGCACACTTTGTGTGAGGTCCAATTGCCCCGCGCGGTATTGACGGTACTCAGCGTTCTCGTCAGGTATAGGAATGTACTCAACGTTTGGGATTCGGACGTTCGCGTGATCCCAGTAAGATGAATTTTGCCTCAATTTTAGATTCGAGCCTGGTGTCCAACTGTAAAGAACATAGGGGCCATTGGAGACCCAGTATTTTGGGTCGTGGGATTTGGCGGACTCGTCCGAATACACTGGAAACGTAGCCGAGTGGGTTAATACTTGAGGAAAGTACGGCGCTGGTTGTTCTAGTTTTACTACTAAAAGGTCGTCGCGAATTGCAGTAACCCCCAACGACGTTGGGGGCATCTGGCCAAGGATGATTGCTGCTGCACCCGCTACGGATCGAAGAGTATCCGCAACGGGCGAAGCGCGCTGTGGATCAACTACGCGCCTCCAAGCCTCCACAAAGTCTTGAGCGCGGACCGGAGCCCCGTTTGACCACAGCGCATCCGGACGCAGATGGAACGTGTATTGAGTCCCAGAAACATCAACCGTCCATGAGGCAGCCACGCCGGGTACGACAGTGCCGTCAGGTGTCTCTGTGGCCAGACCCTCATACAGATCACGAATTACCTCAAAGGAAAAGATGTCTGCAGCCTGACCGGGGTCCAAGGACGCAGGTTCTCCGCCAATACCTCGTCTAAGAACGTATTCGCTCGGATTAGTTGCTTTAGCAGACGACGGGTCGGATTTCGGGCCACAACCTTGGCCCGCAAACAGGGTCAATAGGCCAATCGCAATGCCGAGTGCAAGTGGTCGCATGTGCGTACTCAACGATCGTCTTAGACCCCAAGGTTTGGCCCTGGCGGCCGTCGCTTTTGTAGCCACCTCCCAAGTGCCATTCCAACACGAATGAGGTCTGCACTTTCGGACCTTTGTGACCAATTATGTCATTTCGCGAATGAAATTGTTGCAACGCAATATTGAGGCAATTCCTGAATCTGTGAAGTTAATCACTAAATCGGTTGTATTATGTTGTGGCGTGGGGCAATCTGTTAAACACAACTTATTGGCGGCTTTTCGCTATTTACTTAGGCCGCTGGTTCGTATCGCGATCAGAAATGGGATTGCTTACCCAGATTTCGCGGGGATGGTTCAAGACGCATACGTAAACGTCGCTGCAGCGCAACTGAAAGCGTCAGGGCGGGAGCTAACCCCAGACGCGGTTTCGATCATGACCGAAATTAGCTCGGAGGATGTGCGCGATCTTTTGCTGTCGCCTGACGACGCAAAACTCGGTGAGGCTGAACAAAAGATTAATGCGGCCGCCCGCGTGTTGGTCGGGTGGCACACGGATCGGGAGTACATAGGCCCGTATGGCTTAGTGAGGGATCTCCCATTTGCTAGATCTGATGTTCCCGGGAAGAGGGACGTCAGGGGATTTGTGGAACTCGCGCAGCGGTATTGCGCGGGCTATCCACCAAAAGTTTTGTTGGATGAGTTGGTTCGCACAGCTTGTGTACAGGACTTAGGAAACGGCTTTTATAGGGCGCTGACGCGTTCATATGTTCCGGAGCAATTGAGCGCCGAGAGCATTCGGCGATTCGCTCAGGTTGTGCACAACGTAACGGAAACTCTTGAAGTAAACCTTCGGAGGTCTGAGAGCGGTGCCAGACGAGTCGAACGAACGGTATTTGCAGACTATGGATTGCCGCGTGGAGCGCTTGGGGCATTCGACAAATACATACGCGATCGGGGTCAAATATTTGCTGATGACATTGATAACTGGTTGTCAGCGCGATCGCACGAAGGGCAGGCAGACACGGTGCAGACAGGCATCGGCTTCTATCACTACGTTGTGAATGAAGAGGATGAGCGAGACTTCGGGAAGACGCTAAGGGTTGAAGGGGTCAAGGATGAAAAATAAAGCTTCAGTCACCGCACGCATGCGAGTGGCTTTTGCAGCCTCCGTTTTCACGCTAGCGTGGGCCTCAGCGAATGCCGCTGATTTGGCGAGTGCCGGTAGGCTTGCGGCGGAATTTCAAGCGATCGCTGACAGCGACTTGTTAGTTCTCGGGCCAGTGGACCAGGTCGATCAATCGAAGTCCCGGGTACAAGTGCTCGGTCAATGGATTCCGCTTTCAGCTAGTCAGGCGTCGCAAGATCTGAGTGGCCATGTGCTCGCCGTCTACGGATCCGTGACTGCGGATGGCACCCTCGAAGTAACGGCAGTCCGCGAGCAAAAATCGCAAGACTACATTGCGGGCTCGACTCGTTTGTATTTGAAGGGGTCAATCTCGGCAATCGACAGCCTGCACGGCACGGCGCGAATCGGGTCGCTATCAGTAAATTACTCGGGTGCGTTGCACACTCTAGTCGCGGAAGACATAGCGGTGGGAACCGTCGTGTCCTTTGGCGGTTTGCGATTTACCGACACTAGCAAGTTGTTTGCAGATAACGGTGTGGCTCACCTGGCTGCAGCTGCAATCCACACGCTGGGACAAACCGGCAGCGGTTTCCAAACCGCCGGCCAGACAGGCAGTGGCTTTCAAGCCATGGGTCAAACCGACAGTGGTTTCCAAACCACCGGACAAACCGGCAGCGGCATCCACACCGCCGGCCAGACAGGCAGCGGCTTTCAAGCCATGGGACAAACCGGCAGCGGATTCCAGGTAGCAGGTCAAACCGGCAGCGGCATCCACACCGCCGGCCAGACAGGCAGCGGCTTTCAAGCCATGGGACAAACCGGCAGCGGATTCCAAACCGCCGGACAAACCGGCAGCGGCATCCACACCGCCGGCCAGACAGGCAGTGGCTTTCAAGCCATGGGTCAAACCGGCAGCGGATTCCAGGTAGCAGGTCAAACCGGCAGCGGCATCCACACCGCCGGCCAGACAGGCAGTGGCTTTCAAGCCATGGGTCAAACCGGCAGCGGATTCCAGGTAGCAGGTCAAACCGGCAGCGGCATCCACACCGCCGGCCAGACAGGCAGCGGCTTTCAAGCCATGGGACAAACCGGCAGCGGATTCCAAACCGCCGGACAAACCGGCAGCGGCATCCACACCGCCGGCCAGACAGGCAGCGGCTTTCAAGCCATGGGTCAAACCGGCAGTGGTTTCCAAACCGCCGGACAAACCGGCAGCGGCATCCACACCGCCGGCCAGACAGGCAGTGGCTTTCAAGCCATGGGTCAAACCGGCAGCGGATTCCAGGTAGCAGGTCAAACCGGCAGCGGATTCCAGGTAGCAGGTCAAACCGGCAGCGGCATCCACACCGCCGGCCAGACAGGCAGCGGCTTTCAAGCCATGGGTCAAACCGGCAGCGGCATTAAGGTGCAAGGCCAAACTGGCAGCGGAATTCAAACCGCGGGCCAGACGGGAAGCGGAATAAAGGTGCAAGGCCAAACTGGCAGCGGAATTCAAACCGCGGGCCAGACGGGAAGCGGAATAAAGGTGCAAGGCCAGACCGGCAGTGGCTTTCAAGCGGCAGGTCAGACTGGCAGTGGCATGAAAGCGCAAGGGCAAACCGGTAGTGGATTTCAAACGATGGGTCAAACAGGCAGTGGTGCAAAGACGCTGGGCCAGACCGGCAGCGGCTTAAAATAATTTTCGAGCGCGTTAGTTGAGTCGTTTGAATTCAATCGAGAAACAGGACGAAAATTTCCATAGTAGCTGACACTACTACGGAGTGTTCTACTCACAGCTACACGCGCAAAAATTCTGATTCGAGAATTTTTCCTTCGTGGATAAATTGCGTGAGATCACCTAGTTCCTAATCTCTCCATGTCCCACTCCCTCGTCTGCTGGCGCTGCGGCGCCTCTCTCGCTGAACTTAGTCTGCCGCTCCGTCGACTCGACGTCTGCAAGGCATGCAATGCGGAATTGCATGTCTGCAAGATGTGCGTTGAGTACGACACGTCGTACGCGAAGCATTGCAAGGAGCCGACGGCGGAAGAAGTGCGAAAGAAGGACGAGGCAAATTTTTGCGATCACTTCAAACCGAAAGCGGGAGCGTACGTCGCAAAGAATGTTGCGGAGCTTGCGCGCGTGAAATCTGCGCTCGACGATCTATTCAAAAAATGACGTCGCGACTTTGTCGCCGCGGGATTTGAGAAGCCTTCTGCCGCTCCGCTCACGGACCGGGCGAAATTCACGGATCCGCATCCGCGCGTTCGGGCTATGTCGCCCGGTCATTTGCAAAACCTGCCATTCAGGGGATCCCCTAAATTGCCGCAAAGGCATAGTCGCAGGATGCCAAAAGCTATAAGTTATAAGCACAAGGATTTCCTGTATGCCCGGAGCACGAAGGGATGGCGACATCTCCGGATTATCTGAGGCTTGCGATCAGTTCGTCGCGGGCCTTGGCAGACGCGGCGTTAGATAGCCTGCGCGATTCGGTAGTGGTGGTCGATGCCCGCCACAGACATTTACCGGTGGTACTCGCCAACGCGTCAGCGCGCCGCTGCATGACCGCGATGTCAGACGGTCTCGAGTTGGTTGAATCCCCTTTGCATCTTTGGTTGGCTGACGGGTCCCTCTCGGCCGTTGAGGCGACGTTCGCGACCTTGGCGGAAACCCAAACGTCCGTGAGTTGCATCCTCACGTGGCGAATGCGGGATGGCGAGGCGTCCGTCATGACGGACATCAGGTTATTGGCCGGGGCGGCCGGGCAGCGTTTGTTCATGCTCACCTTTGCTCCGGTTCCTGGATCCGGTCTGATCATGGCGGTCGATGACATGCCGTTCGACGTGCTGACGTTGGATGGTGATTTGAACATCACCTACGCCAACGCGAGCGCGCGGTGTGCGCACGAGGGGGAGGTGGGATTACTGGGTACCTCCGCTCTGTCGTTGACTCCCACCTCGGCGTTGCAGCTCGATGTTTTTGCGCGCGCCTGGCAGGGCTGCCACTTTCATACGGACGCACTCGAAGTCAGGTCATTGGAGGGGCCGCGGCGTTGGTTCGAGGTCGACGTCCAGCCGCTGCAGGGCGCCACCGGGATCGTAGGTCTGGTGGTGCTGTCGCTGGACGTCACTTCACGGAAGAACTTGGAGCAAGAGGTCCTGACCATCTCCGGCCGGGAACGTCAAAACATCGGGCGTGACCTGCACGATGGACTCGGGCAGGAGCTGACCGGGGTGGCATTGATGTTGCGGGGTCTGGCGACCCGGGTCCGGGAGCATTCTGTGGAGCTCGGGGACTCGGTGCTGGAGATTGCCGGGGTGGTCAATCGATCGATCGAGAGCGCCCGCTCGCTGGCACGGGGTCTCTTGCCGGTGTGCGCGGACTCGGGGGGCCTCGTGCGTGCGCTCCAGGAGTTGGCGTCGCGCAGCCGGGATTTGTACGGCTTGGAGGTCAATTTGCGTACTGAAGTGGCGCGGGACCTGCAATTCGACGAGACGGGGGCCACGCACCTCTATCGCATCGCACAAGAGGCCCTCAATAATGCGGCGCGCCACGGGCACGCGGCCCTGGTGGATATCGTCCTGGTGGCGACCGGCAGTTCTTTCTCGCTCTCGGTCAGCGACGACGGGGAGGGGATGGGAGAGCTCAAATCGTCGTATACTGGGATGGGCTTGAACATCATGGGATACCGCGCCGGCATGGTCGGGGCGAGACTTGAAATTGCATCCCGGGAGCCGCGGGGTACCGTGGTGCGAGTGATCGGGGAGCGATCACTGGGGGCGGCCAATACGCTTGGCCCACATCAATTAAAGGAGTGAATTTTGATGGTTGCCAGTAATACCTGGGCACGTTCGCCGGGTTCCCCCCAGGGATCCAACAATGGCAAGCGCAAGGTGCGGCGGGTGTTGATCGTCGACGATCATCCCATCGTGCGTCAGGGTCTGCGCCGGGTCATGGAGAACGAAGAGGATCTGACGGTGTGCGGCGAGGCCGAATCGGCCCGCGACGCGCGGATTGCCATCAAGGAACTCAACCCGGACGTGGTGATCGCCGACATCAGCCTGAAACAGGGGGATGGCATCGAGTTGGTGCGGGACGTGCGTGCCCACCATCCGCAGCTGCCGATTCTGGTGCTGTCCATGCACGATGAGACGATCTATGCCGAGCGCATGCTGTCCGCCGGTGCCAACGGTTACATCATGAAACAGGCGGCGAGCGATCAGTTCCTGGCTTCCCTGCGCCGGGTCCTGGACGGGGGCATCTATGTCTCCGAAGCCGTCGGCAACAACATGATTCAGAAGTTTGCGGCGGGCGGCGCCTACATCTCGGCAAACCCCATCGATCGCCTGAGCAACCGCGAGCTGCAGATTCTGCACATGATCGGCAAGGGCATGAGCACGCGCGAGACCGCGCAATCCTTGAACCTGAGCATCAAGACCATTGAATCGCACCGGCAGCGGATCAAGCGCAAGCTGAATCTCTCGACCGGCACGCAGCTGGTGCAGTACGCCGTGAACTGGTTTACCGGCCGCGAAGCCGGCGGCGCCAATCCGCCGCCCAAGGATTCTTCCGGATCCCCCGCCGGCGGCGACACGTAAGCCCTACGGCGACTCCGGATCGCCGGGCCGCGCGTCGCGCCCACGGTCGGTGATGTCCTGCATGCGCCCGGCCAGATGCACGGGCTGCCCGCCGACGCTGCGCTCAACCAACCCCAGCACCCGCCAGCAGGCGACGCGGCCCTGGGGCAGCGGCACCTCCAACTCGGCATCCAAGGGTGCGGCGCATTCCAGATGATTGCGGATGGCGAGCAACAACGTCTGCCAGGAGTGCTCCGACAGATGCGGGCGTAGGTCCTCGAGCCGCTTGCGCTTGACCCCCGGCGGCCATTGCAGCCGCTGATAGAACCACTCGCTGAACCAAGCGGAACCGTTCCACAGGCTGAGGCCCCACAAACCTTCGGCGCTCGACGAATCGTCCGCGCCGGGCGCAGAGGTCGGGCGGGGTCCATGCTCCGAACTAGACATTCCCTCCTATCGGTTCGCTGCACTGCGCTCTTGATGGCACAAAGGACTTTCCTAGGCAGATGCCTCAGCGATCAGCTCACAAATCCTGCAAATAACTGCAGTAGCACTCATGCAGAGATTTACAATATGTGTATATAAGTTTGGTCAAGTCGATTCGTGAAACGCCGATATCTCCAGTTACTAGAAACCGGGCGAGGGTTGCCAAACGTGTCTGAGTTGGATTCTGTGACCTCCCTCACAGTCGAGCCATCATCGACGATCTTGCTTGCCGAGGATGACCCGGTGACTCGGATGCTCATGACCCGCTTTTTGAAGAAGGCCGGGTATGAGGTCGATGCGGTGGCGAACGGCTCCGAAGCGCTGGACAAGATGACCCAGCGCTACTACCCCATGTTGGTGACGGACTGGGAAATGCCGCAGATGGACGGCGTGGCGCTGTGCAAGGCGGTGCGCAATATGCAGCTCGACGGCTATGTCTATGCGCTGCTGTTGACCGCGCGCGATTCAAAGGAACACGTGATCACGGGACTGGAAGCCGGCGCCGATGACTATCTGGTCAAGCCCGTGCACGAACCCGAATTGATCGCGCGCTTGAATGCCGGGCGGCGGATCTTGAACCTGGAGCAATCGCTGCGGGCCGCCAACCAGCGCAATCGCATCCTCTCCATCACCGATGCCCTGACCGGCAGCTACAACCGCCGCTACCTCATGGAGCAATTGCCGCGGGAACTCGAGCGCTGCCGCCGCTACGCTTATCCCCTGTCGGTGCTGATGTGCGACATCGATCACTTCAAACAGATCAACGATGAGCGCGGCCATGCGGCCGGCGACGAAGTGCTGCAGCAGTTCACGGCACGGGCGCAAAAATCCATCCGCGCCAACAGCGACTGGGTGGCACGCTACGGCGGTGAAGAATTTCTGATCGTGCTGCCGGAAACCCCGTACGAGGGTGCCTTGGCGGTGGCGGAGAAGATCCGCATGGCCATCGCCTCGACCCCGTTCTCGACCCGCATGGGCGATGCGCGAATCACCGCGAGCTTCGGCGTGGTGTCGACCGGTCCCAACGGCCCCGACATCTCCCTCAAAGTCGACGCCATGATTAAGACTGCGGATGAATGCCTGTATCGCAGCAAGCAGGAAGGCCGCGACCGCACCGTCGGCCACGAAATCCAGCTACCGCGCGGGTTGCTCGCCAACGGCTGACCGCATCGGCTCCCGTCTTAGCCGGCTTTGCGCAGCTGCGCGTTGACCGCCTGCAGCTTTTCGGTCAGCACCTGCACCAACCCATCGATGTCGCCGGTTGAATTGGCGCGCGCCGCGTTCTCCAAGCTCGAGGCGGCGGCCGCCAAGCCGGAGGCGTGAATATTGGCGCTGGCCCCTTTGAGCGCATGCGCGCGCTTGCCGATGGTCTCGAGATCACCGGCACGATAGGCCGCGATGATCTGCGCCAGGCATTGATCGCCGCTGCTGATGAACGTCTCCACCAGTTCGCGCTCGAAATCTGGATCCCCGCCGGTGATCTCGCGCAAGGCGTTCATGTCGACTTCCGGGAGCACCACATCGGGCTTCAAGTAGCGCCCCAGGCAGTCGATCAATTGAGCAGGTTCAATCGGCTTGCCCAAGTGAGCATCCATACCGGCCCCGATGCAATTCTCACGATCCTCGCTCATCACATTGGCGGTGAGCGCAATGATGGGCAGCCGTTTACCGCGGCCGGCGGCACGCTCCGATTCGCGAATGCGGCGCGTCGCGGTAAAGCCGTCCATGACCGGCATTTGGCAATCCATCAACACCGCATCGTAACCATGCTCCGCAAGCCTTTCTAATGCCTCGGCGCCGTTGTTGGCGATGGTGACGTTCGCGGCGAGCTTCTGCAGCACCCGCTGCGCGACGCGCTGATTCACGGGATTGTCCTCCACCAGCAGAATGCGCCGGCCGCTGAACGTGGAACTGGGCTGCGCCGCCGCGGCAGCCTTGGGTTTGCGCGGCGAACCGCCGGTCAGCACCCGGTGGGCAATGGCGGAGAGGGTGATGGCGCGGATGGGCTTCAAGGCAAGGGCGTCCGGCCGATGCGGGCGCTCGGCGGCGTCTTGTTCCACCCCGAACAGCGACAGCAATACGAAGGGCAGGGCGGCGAAGCGGGGATCGGCGCGCATCGCCGCCAGGAGATCCAGGCCGCCTTTCATGGGCATCAATTCATCGGCCAGCACCAGATCGAAGCGGGACTCCTGCAGTTGCTGCCACGCTTCATCGACGCCGCCGGCCGTGACGGTCTCGAAACGGAACAATTGCAGTTTGGCGGCCAGGCTGTCGCGGCTGGCGGGAATGTCATCGACGACGAGCACCCGGCGCCCGAGCCCGACGGGTTCGCGCACCGGTTGTTCTTCCAAGGCGTCGACCTGGGCCGTGACCCAGAAGCTCGAGCCCAAGCCCACGCTGCTCTTCACGCCGGCAGCGCCGCCCATGAGTTCCGCCAGACGCTTGACGATGGACAACCCCAACCCGGTGCCGCCGTAGTGGCGGGTGGTGGAGGAGTCGATCTGCGAGAAGGTCTTGAACAGGCGGTCGAGCCGGTCGGGCGGTATGCCGATGCCGGTATCGGTCACCTCGATGCGCAAGGTGAGGCGTTTGTCCTCGCGGGCCGCGACGCCGACCTCCAGCACCACATGTCCCTCGTGCGTGAACTTGATGGCATTGCCGATGAGATTGACGATGACCTGGCGCAGCCGCCCGGGATCGCCGCGGGCCATGACGGGCACGTCGGCGCCGATGTTGACCACGAGCTCGATGCCCTTGACCGCCGATTGCAGCGAGGTGGCCGCCACGGTCTCGAACAGGACATCGCGCAGGTCGAACTCGATGTGCTCGAGCTCGAGGCGATCGGCTTCGATCTTGGACAGATCGAGCACGTCATTGATGAGCGAGAGCAGCGCCTTGGCGCTGCCGCGGATGATGTCGACGTATTCGCGCTGGGAGCTGTCGAGCGCGGTTTCCGAGAGGATCTGCGCCATGCCGATCACGCCGTTCATGGGGGTGCGGATTTCGTGGCTGAGATTGGCGAGGAAGTTGCTCTTGGCGCGATTCGCCGCCTCGGCGGCGAGCTTGGCGTCCAGGGTGGCCTGCTCGGCGCGCTTGCGGTCGGTGATGAGCTGCGTCGAGCCCGCCAGGCGCAGCGGAGTGCCGTCGGCGGCGCGCTCGGCCTGGGCGCGGGAGCGCACCCACTCGTAGTGCCCATCCTTGTGCAGCATCTGAAATTCGATGTCGTACACGGTGTGGTGGCGCAGGTGGCTGACCACCGCGGCGCGCACGCGTGCCCGGTCATCGGGATGGATGATGCTTTCAATGCGGCTCAAGGAGACGCCGCCAAGATCGGCGACGCTGTAGCCCAGCATTTCCTTGAAGCGCTGCCCCGCCCAGGAAACATTGGCGACGAAATCGATTTCCCACAAGCCGTCCTGGGTGCCGCGCACGGCGCGCTCGAAACGATCCTCGATGGAATCCAACGCCGCTTCGGTGCGCTTCAAATCGGTGATGTCGACGATGGCGCCGGTGATGCGCGTGATGTCGCCGGTCTGATCGCGCGTGACCGTGCCGCGCTCGCCCAGCCAGCGTTCACCGCCGCCCTCCAGCAGGATGCGGTATTCGCAGCAGTAGGCAGGCTCGTCCGGCGTGGTGTCGCCGGGGGCGCAGCGCATGCGCGCGACATCATCGGGGTGCACCCGAGCCACCAAGAGATTCATGTCCTCCAGCGGGGTGGACCTCGGGATCCCGAGCAGAGGGTGGAAATTGTCCGAGCAGAGCCGGCTGTTGCGGCCGAAGTTGAAGTCAAAGGTCGCGAGGCCGGCCGCGGTCTGTGCAATGTTCAAGGACTCGGTGGCGTAGCGCAGCTTCTCTTCGAGCTGCTTGCGCAAGGTGATATCGCTCAAGGTGCCGACCACCCGGCAGGGCTGACCGTCATGCCCGCTCAAGACCTGGCCGCGGCTCGCCAGCCAGCGCACCTCGCCGCTCAACAGGAGGGCGCGGTATTCGGACTCGTACACCGTGCCGCCGTCGATGGCGGCGCCCAATTCCACCACCACGGCCTCGAGATCCTCGGGGTGGATGGTGGCGACCCAGGCGTCCCGGGACAACCGCTCATCGCAGGCCGGCAGGCCGATGAGCTGGAAGTAAAGAGGGGTGCCGCTGATATCGCCGTTGAGTAGATCCAGGTCATAGACGCCGAACCCGCCGGCGGCCTGGGCAAACTCGAGGAACTCGGACGAGCGGCGTAATAGCGCGTCGCGAGTGTTGGCACCACCGCCCGGGGGACCTTCCGCCGCGCCTATGGTCAGACCAAGGTCGGTGAGGAGGGGGTCTTGGGACGGTGTGCGTGACATGAAGGGCGATATCCGCTGGTGGGCGTGCGCCCACCCGGTCTTTATCGGCGGCAAGGCTGAGCTCTTGAGCTATCATCGGGGTGAGAGGCGGGCCTAAGACCTTGAGAAACGGACTCTGGGGCAAGCGCTCTGTGGGGCCCCGGAATTGCGGGATTCCATGGCCCGTGCCGGCGGGCAACCCCCAGGATTCAAGGACTTTAACGAGGCGTCAGCTAAGAGACATGACCTTCGCACCCTCCCAATTCACCGACCGCCTGCTCACCTGGTTCGAGGTCCATGGCCGGCACAATCTGCCGTGGCAGTTGGACCCCACGCCTTACCGGGTGTGGGTGTCCGAAGTCATGCTGCAGCAGACGCAAGTTCAGACGGTGATCCCCTACTACGACCGCTTCATGGAACGCTTTCCCGATGTGCAGTCGCTCGCCGCGGCGCCGCTGGATGAGGTGCTGCACCTGTGGACGGGGTTGGGCTATTACGCGCGGGCCCGAAACTTAAGGGCCTGCGCGCAAGAACTGATGGCGCGCCACGGCGGTGAGTTTCCCGAGGAAATCCGCGCCGTCACGGCGCTACCCGGCATCGGCAAATCCACCGCCGGGGCGATTCTGGCGCTGTCGCGCGGAGTGCGGCAGCCGATTCTGGACGGCAACGTCAAACGCGTGCTGTCGCGCGTGTTCGGCATCGCCGGCGATCCCGGTTCGGCCGAGGTGACCGCGGCGCTGTGGAAGCAATCCGAGGCGTGCACGCCCACCGAAAAGGTCGCGGCCTATACCCAGGCCATCATGGATCTGGGCGCCACCGTGTGCAGCCGCACCAACCCCGCCTGCACGGTGTGCCCCATGAGCACCGACTGCATCGCCGCGCTCGAGGGACGCCAGGAAGAACTGCCGGGACGCAAGATAAGACGCGAGCGCGGCTCGCGCGAGGCCACCCTGCTGATTGCCGAGACCGGAAAGAAAGGTGCGCTTGCGGTGTTCGTGGAACGCCGCCCGGCGCCGGGCCTGTGGGGCGGACTGTGGTCACCGCCGCAGTTCGAGAGTGAATTCGCCGCACTCGATTGGTGTCGGCGCGAACTCGGCGAGCCCGAACTCGGATCGCGATCCCTCGCACCCATCCACCACGCCTTCACCCACTTCGATTTGCGATTGAACCCCCTGCACGTGCGCTGCCGGCGCAGCTTCGGCATTGGCGATGCGGACGATCGCCTGTGGTACAGCCTCACCGATCCGCCCCGCGTCGGCTTGCCACAGCCCATTCTCAAGCTGTTCGAGCGCCTGCGCGAAGCCGCGGCCGGCGGCGGTTAGCGTAAGATTGTCGGATGGCACGACAAGTCCACTGTGTTCTGTTGAAGCGCGAGGCCGAAGGCCTCGATTACTTGCCGTACCCCGGCGAACTCGGCCGCCGAATCTACGACAACATCTCCAAGGAAGCCTGGGCGCAGTGGGTGGCGCATCAGACCATGCTGATCAATGAAAATCGGCTCACCCCCATCGAACCGAAGGCGCGAGCGTTTCTGGTGGCGGAAATGGAGAAGTTTCTGTTCGGCGCGGGCTCGGAGAAACCCAAGGAATTCGTGCCGAAATAGGCGGAAGGACCCAGATTTTGCCGCGTAAGTGGCTGATTTTACGATTATTCATTGACGAGCCGCGCTCTCGCCTGTTTAATACGCGGCTCTTCGAGAGACGGCCAGGTAGCTCAGTTGGTAGAGCAGCGGACTGAAAATCCGCGTGTCGGGGGTTCAATTCCCTCCCTGGCCACCAAAAAACTCCCTTATTTTTCTTATAGTTACGAGTCGAGCTGTTTTTGCGGTTCCGTTGCATTAACGGGCATTATCGTACAATTGAGGCGTCCACTGGATGCCCAAATGAGCAGGCCTATCGCCCGAGATCCTATTTACCGACGACGCCGCTTCGATGCCGAGATCATCGAGTTGTGCGTTCGCTGGTACATCACTTATTGCCTGAGTTACCGAGATCTCGTGGCGATGATCGCCGAGCGGGGCATTGCCGTGTCGCACACGACGATCCACCGTTGGGTGATTCGCTATGTGCCGGAGTTTGAGAAGCGCTGGAACCGCTTCGCACGACCCGTGAACAATTCCTGGCGCGTCGATGAGACCTACGTAAAGGTCCGGGGCAAGTGGAATTATCTCTATCGGGCCGTCGACAGGTATGGCAAGACTGTAGATTTCTTGCTTCGTCCGGATCGTGGTGTCGCCGCTGCCCAAGCATTCTTTCGCAAAGCACTGTCCAGGTATCTACCGCGGTGGCCGCGCAAGATCACGCTCGATGGACTTAAACAGAGTCACCTGGCTCTTCGGTATCTGCGACGGGAGGATCCGAAGTGGAAGTGCGTTCAGGTGAGGAGTAGCCGGTACCTCAATAATCTCATCGAGCAGGATCATCGAGCGATTAAACGTCGATGCGCTTCCATGGGAGGCTTCAAGTCATTCAGGACTGCGGCCATTACCTTGGCCGGCATCGAGCTGGCCCATCGGATTAGGAAAAGGCAATTCTCGCTTGGGCGCGGTCGATATCGAAACTTTGGGTCGCTCAAGCAAATCTGGGAACGAGCACTCGCGTAGTCCTTCCCCGGGGAGGGGAGAATCTCAAGCGTGCCGATCTGGGCGTAAATCGTTCCGGGACCGTCATTTCGAGTGCCGGTAATGCACCAGTTCCAAATCAGGGGCAACTTCTTGCTGCCGGCTTCGATGCGTGCGCGACCACCGGCCGCCGGTGCTTGTCGGCTGGGAATGCCAAGGCGCTGCGCCGTGATTGCCTATTGCCCCGTCGAGAATCGCTGCCAGACCCTGGTAAACGTCCGCATTTCATCCGTTGAATAGATCTGTCCGGTGTCGAAGCGGGCACGGACCGCCGGCGTCGGATAGACGATTACGTTGTTACGCACGGCAGGTTCCAACAGGGCGATGGCCGCACCATTGCCCGACGCGAAGCCGATGTATCGCGTGACTTCCGCGGAGATTTCGGGGCGCATGACGAAATTGATGAATCGAAGTGCGCCGGCCACGTTTGGTGAGTCCGCTGGGATCACGAGGCTATCCACATAGATTGGCACCACACCGCCGGGAAAGGCGTAGTCAATCTGAACGTGCGTGTCGCCTTCCTTCGCCATTCGGCGTGCGACCATCGCATCGCCAGAGTAGCCGATGGCTAGGCAAAGCTCGCCCTCGGCTAGCTGTTCGTAATAACCCGCGGTGGCGATGCGCCGCAAGAAGGGCCGGATTTCATGCAATTTGGCCACGACGGCGTTGAGTTGCGCGGGTTCCGCCGATAGCTTTGGTTGACCGAGATAACGGGCCACCAGGGGTAGGATGTCCTGCCAGTTATCCAGGACGCTCACGCCGCATCGCTCGAATTTTTCCAAGTATTCCTTTTTGAAGACCCAATCGAGACTCTCCGCCGGCACGGCACCCGCGAGCGATTTGGCTTTGTCGGCGTTATAGATGACGCCGGTGGTGCCCCACATCCACGGCACGGCATGGGTATTGCCGGGATCGACCCGATCCAGCAGCTTCAGGATCAACGGATCGGCATTCCGCGCGTTGGGAATCTGCGCCGCGTCGAGCGTTTCCCAAAAGTTTTGCGGTATCTCCCGCGCCAGATGCGGCACGGCATTCATGGTCACGATGTCAAAGTTTGAGTGTCCCAACGATAAAGCCGTTTCCGCAGTCTCCGGCGAGTCGAACACCGAATAGTTGACGTGGATACCGGTCTCGGCCTCGAATTTATGCACAACCGAGGCCGGAAAGTATTCGGACCACGCATAGATATTGAGCACGCTTTGTCGATCATTGCCGGCGTGGGCCAGGGTCGCGACTAAACCTAGGAAGGCGGTTAGCGCACAGCCCTGCGCGAGGCGGCTCATGGTCGAGTTCGCTCATGACCGGTCTGCGGACTTCCGTCCAAAGACGCCAGGGCGCCGTAAAGATCGGGTCGGCGATCCCGAAAGCATCCCCAGCTCTGCCGATAGGCCAGACAGGCATCCAAATCCACGCGACATACCAACACTTGCTCCGACTGGCGATCAGCGGTTTGCGCCAATGCTCCCAGGTGATCGGCAATAAAAGACGAGCCGTAAAAGTTCATCTGCACACCATCGGTTAACTCCTCTCCAACGCGATTGGCAGCCACCACGGGCACCATGTTGGCACCAGCATGGCCGCGCATGACGATACGCCAATGCTCCATCGAATCGAGATCCGGGTTATTTGGTTCGCTGCCAATTGCAGTCGGATACAGCAGAAACTCGGCGCCCTGCAGCACCAGCGCGCGCGCCGCTTCCGGAAACCACTGATCCCAGCAAATTGCCAGGCCCAGCGTGCCGAAGGCTGTCCTGACCGGCTTGAAGCCGGTGTCTCCGGGCGAGAAATAGTACTTCTCCTCGTAGCCCGGCGCCTGCGGAATGTGACTCTTGCGATAGTGGCCTGCCACACGGCCATCGGCGTCGAGCACGACGGCAGAATTGAACAGTGCCAGGTTGGCGCGTTCATAGACGGACACCGCGATGACGATGCCGAGCTCGGCGGCGAGGCCGCGAAATTGCGCGACGGTCCTGTGGCCTTCCAGCGGCTGTGCCAAGGCGAGGTAATCGCTATTCTGAACGGCGCAAAAATACGGCGTCTCGAACAGTTCGGGCAGCAGCACGACCTGAGCTCCCTGCCGGGCCGCCTGCCGGACCAATCGTTGGCCCTTGGCGATATTGTCATCGCGGCTCCAGCTGCAGCTGAACTGAACTGCCCCCAGGGACACGTTACGCATAGGCTATTCTCTCCCTGTGACCAGCTCAGTCACCGGCCCTGGGGGCCGACTCCTGCTGCGTGATGCAATGAATGCCGCCGCCACCGCGGAAGAGGTCGCGCAGCGGAACCATCGCGATTTTGCGCTCTGGATAGGCGAGGCGCAGCGTCTCCTGGACCCTCGCGTCCTCGGCAATGCCGTACGCGGGCGCCACGATGCCGCCATTGGCGACGTAGAAATTGACATAGGACCGGCAGTAGCCGTCCTCCCCAGCCGGAATGGCCGAGCGGGGCGCCTCGGCTATCGGAAGCAGATCGAAGCGACGACCACGGGCATCCGTCTCCATCTCCAGTACCTTGCGGTTCTCGGCCATGATCGGGTATCTCGGATCCGCCGGGTCGGCGACCACTTCGAGCAACACGGTCGCTGGACGCACATAGGCGACGTAGCCGTCGACATGGCCATCCGTTTCCGTGTCCATGACGTCGCCCGGCAGCCAAATGACTTTTTGCACGCCAAGCATCGCGCATAGTTCCGCCTCGGCCTGTTCCTTGGTCCAACCGGGATTGCGATTCGGGTTCAGCACGCAGGTCTCGGCGGTTATCAGGGTCCCTTCGCCATCAGATAGGAATCCGCCGCCCTCGACGACCAGTTCCGAGCGGTAGGCTGGGACACCGGCCAGGGCGGCAATGCGCTCACCGACAGCCGCATCCTGGTCGTACGGACGGTATTTCCCGCCCCACGCATTGAAGGTGAACGCGGTCGCGGCACGCCCTCCTTTCCGGTCAACAACGAACGTCGGCGCCGAATCGCGCAGCCAGGAATCGTCGATCGGCACCGGCACGACCTTGATCGACGGACCGCATCTCAAGCCGGCCTCATGGGCCTGGTCCGGATGCGCGATCATCGTGACGGGCTCGAACTGGGCGATGGATTGGGCCACACGCAGATAATCGGCACGCGCCGACTCGAAGTGCTCGCGCCACAGGGCGGCGCGTTGCGGCCAAGCCATCCAGCACCCTGCGTGGTGTTCCCACTCGGCGGGCATCGTAAATCCAAGGTCAGCAGGCTTCATCGCAACTCCCCTCAGCGGCGATAGGTCGCACTGAGCCCGATGGTGCGGGGCCTGAGCGTGTGATTGAAGAACAATCCGGTGGAACTCGTGTCCTGCGTATGGGACAACACGGGGTGAGAATCCGTTAGATTCTGTGCGAACAGCGACAAGTCAATTCCGCCCCAGCGCAGGCCGGCGCGCATCGACAGGTTCCTGATCAGAGACAATCCGGTGTATGTAGGATCCGATACGCCGTTGTTCGGGTCCTGAATCGGCTGAAGCGCAGTTTGTGCAGTTGAGTATTGATAGTCGATTCTCAGATAGGGTTTGCGGATCTCGGCAGTCGGAACCATGTATTCGGCCGAGGCAATGAACGTCCACGGGGCGCCTGGCAGCCGATCCCCCTGTGTCACAACCGGGCTTGTCGTTGCATTCGGCCCAGTGCAGGCGGCCGGGCCACCGCACACCGTCTGCGTATATTTCGCGTCAACATGAGCGATGGAAAGATCGAGCAGCAGCGCGTCGACAGGGCGAGCCTGCACTTCAACTTCGCCACCGAGGCTCTGAACCTTGCCAAGATTCTCGACGAAATTTTGGCCGCATCCGGGGAGGTAAACGGCCTGCTGGATGTTGTTCCAGCTGATGAAGAAGATGCTCGCGTTGACCTGCATCCGCCCATCCAACAGGGAATTTTTCGCGCCGAGTTCATAGCTCCATAGGGAGTCGGCGGCGTACAGCCCGGGTCCGGCCGACAGGCCAATCGATCCGAGATTCTGTCCGCAGAGGGAGGAAAGCTCGCCATTAATGCCGCCGGGACGGTAGCCCTTGGAAGCGCTCACGTAAAACAGGTTCCCCTGGTTTGGCTGGTACGCGAGCACGGCTTTGGGCGTAACCGGCGTCTCGCCGTTCGAGCCGGCGGCGACGAGCGGCGTCATCGCACTCGCGGTCGGGGATAGAAATGGTCCGTAGTAGACCAGGTCGCCGGTGTAACGGATGTGCGACGCGCGCACACCAGCGGTGGCTTTCCAAGCATCCGCGAATTTCCACGTCGCTTCGCCGAAAAGCGCGTATTGCGTGTCGATGATCCGCGAAACCGGCTGGGTGAGGATTTCGCCATTCGAACAAGGTGCCTGTGGCGAACACAGCGGCACCCCATAGGCGGCGTTGTACTCGGAGTCGAGGTTTGGATCGAAAACGTGTTCCGTCGTGTTCTCATTGAGACGCGCAAAGAATACTCCGGTGGTCCACACCAGCGGCGCCGCCGAGTCGACCGATTGCAGGCGAATCTCCTGATAGAAGTTCTCCTGGTTGTCGGTATCATGCGACGTGCCGAGGTCGCCGGGCGGTGGCGGAAGCGTCAACGCAAACAGGGCGCGGTCGAACTGCGTGTAGTCCGAAATCGAATGCTGTTGGCGTGAGAAATAGGACGTATTCGAGGTCAGGTGGATGCCCCCGGCATCCCAGTCAACCTTGACCGCCGCAAGATAGAAAGGATCGGTGCTCGGGTTCCGCTGGGCGTTTCCGTTATTGAAGCTGGAGCCCTCGGGATTCGATAGCGACGGCCAGTATGATGAAGTGTCCCCGAGTCGCAACTGCTGATAATAGATCGAAGGGGTTATTGACAGTGTGTCGGTCGGCGCCCATTTCAATGCGCCTCGGACGACGACCGTATCCGCATAATTGGCATTCGACCGGCTGACGGCCCGCGTCAGGTAGTCGACGTGGTTGACCCAGCCACCGTCCTCGCGGAACGATGCACTGATCCGAAACCCGAACTTATCATCGATGATTGGGCCGCCGATCGCGCCACCAATTTCGTAGGTCGGGCCGCCACTGCGCGTCGTTGCCACTTCCGACCGCAGGTAAATAGAGTCCGCGTGCAGGTCGGGTGACGGCTGTATGAAGCGCACCGTACCGCCTTCGGACCCAGCGCCGAAAAGCGTGCCCTGTGGGCCACGCAACACCTCGACACGCTCCAGATCGAACAACGCAGGAAACGCGTTGAAGGATGTGAAGGAGATGTGACGCCCTTGGATCGGCGTATCGTCGATGTAGATCCCCACCGTGGATGTCCCGGCAGTCGAATCGACGCCACGGATGTTGATGTCGGAGTCCTCGTCGTTGAAATTGCCAGCCGAAGTATTGCCGTCTCGCTGGAACGTCACGCCGGGTGTCAGCCGGGTTAGGTCGTCGATGTTCCTCAGGCCCTGCGCGTCCAGCTTCTCTTGCGTGAATGCGGTCGCACTGACGGTGACATCCTGCAGGCGCTCAGCGCGCCGCGTCGCCGTGACGACGATTTCCTCGAGACCGCCCCAAGCCGCCGTCGGATCGACACCAGCTGCCCGCGCCAGTGCCATGTCGAGAGTGGCAATCAAAAGAGCTGCCAGAAGCGCTCGCACGCTTTTGCTGGGGATCCTTTTCATACCGCTTTCTCCAGTTCCTGTTGCACGTTCGGATCTCCAGAAAAGTCAGTGTTTTCCTGGGGATCTAGCAAAACATCGGAGCAACGAGGCGACAAACGATCAATTCTTGACAATTCGGCTAAATTAATTCATCAATGCCTCGTGGCGAGACCTTCCGTATCCTTGAGCACACTGCGTGGTTTCGAGGCGGCTGCCCGGCTCGCGAGTTTTGCGTTGGCCGCGAAAGAGTTGCATCTCTCGCATTCGGCTGTTAGTCACCAGATCAAGCTGCTCGAGGAAGAGTTGGGGCAGCCCCTGTTTCGCCGCGTCGGCCGTGCCGTCGTGCTCACCGACGCGGGTGATGACTTCGCGCGCAGTGTCCGTGACATTCTGCGGCGCCTCGGGGACGGCGTTGCGCGGCTCGCGCCTTATCAGAAACCGAGCGGCGTGGTCCTTTACACGACGCGAGCGTTTGCGCAGGGTTTTATCCTGCCGCGGATGGGGCGGCTGCGTGCCGACTTGCCTGACGTCGATTTGTGGCTGGATACCAGCGAGCGCGCCGTCGATTTCAAGCACGACGAAATCGACATCCTCATCTCGCAGGCTGAGGGTATCGCAGCGCATGGCGCGATTGATGCACACTTGACCGACGATAAGCGGGCGCCGATCGCGTCGCCCTTGTTGATCGAGCGCATGGGTGGCATGCCCGCCGAGAGCATCGCAATTGCAGCCTGGCCCCTTTTGCACGACGAGGGCCAGGTCACCTGGCGCGAGTGGTTTACGAGCGCCGGCCTTACGAACAATGATACGGTCAGCGGCCCGAACTTTTCCGACCACGCAATGATGGTCGCCGTGGCTGCCGAAGGCCATGGCGTCGCGCTTGGGAGCGTCGTCTGCGCCGATCCCTATTTGAGCAGTGGAAGGCTCAGGATTCTGGATGGGCCAACATCCCCACAGTCCCCTTATCGCATTTATTGTGACCTGCGAACCTTCGACGACGACCAAGTCCGCCGGCTCTATGATTGGTTCATCCGCGAGGCCAAGAGCTAGAAACGTTCATCGATTTGGTGAAATAATCTCTTTTGTCCTTCGCCGAGTCGATCCTTAAGCTTGTCGTATGAAAGACTCATGCGGCGAATTGATGCTGAACACACCTCTCGATGGCGGTTACCGCATGCCGGCCGAGTGGGCGCCACACGAATGCTGTTGGATGTCGTGGCCGAGCAAGGCTGATCAGTGGCCAGATGGTCTGGTCGGCGCGCAGGAAACCTACGCAGCCGTGGCCCGCGCCATCTGCCGATTCGAGCCGGTTCGAATGGTGGTCGAGCCGGGTCGTGTCGAGGAAGCGCGCGCGCTGTGCGGCACCGACATCGAGTGCATCGAAATTCCAATCGACGATCCATGGATGCGTGACAGTGGTCCCACCTTCCTGGCACGAGGCGACGGCACGCTTGGGGGCACCGCCTGGCGCTTTAATTCCTGGGGCGGAAAGACGTCGGACTACGGACATAACGCCCGGCTCGCGGGCCGCGTGCTGAGCCGTGCTTCGGCGCCGGTGTATCAATCCAGCCTATGTCTTGAGGGAGGTGGCATTCACACCGACGGCGAGGGCACCGTGATTACGACCGAGTCTGTCGTGCTGAATGCCAATCGGAACCCGGGCATCAGCAAACGCGCCGCTGAACGCGAGCTTTGCGATGCCCTCGGTGTCACCAAAGTAATCTGGTTGCCGGGCGATCCTGCGTCCGTGTTCGTCGACATTACCGACGGACACGTTGATGGGCTGGTGTCGTTCGTGAAACCTGGTGTCGTCATTTATGAACGCGACCCGACCGCCACTGGTGCGGCAGCGGAGCTGGCCGTGGTGAATCGACGCGCGTTGGAGGCTGCAACGGACGCTGCGGGCCGTCGTCTGCAAATCATCACAATCGACGACGCCTTCGAAGTCGCCACGCGACACCAACTGTTCAGTCGTTCTTACGTGAATTTCTACATCGCCAATGGGGGTATCGTCATGCCGTGCTTCGGCGTACCGGGCGACGAACGGGCGCTCGCCGTGATCAAGATTGCTTTTCCGGATCGGAAGATCGTCCAGGTCGACATTACCGGTCTCGCGAGTGGCGGCGGCGGCATTCACTGCATAACACAACAACAACCCGCCGAGGTGATCTCATGAGAAGCTCTGGCCGGCGCCGTAATTACGCTGCTCCCTTGCTGCTGGCGGGCCTTGTGGCCTGCCATCCGGCCCCGACGCCCCCGGACAAGGCGGCGATCGAGGCAGATACACAGGCCATCCAGGCTGCGGCACGCGACTGGTTCAAGGCGATCGAGGCGAAGGACCTCGAGAAGACGCTGTCATTCTATGCGACCGATGCCGAATATTTATCTGCTGGCCGAGCCGCCGTATCGACCGAGGAGGGGCGGCGTAAGTTGTGGATCGAGGATTACGCCAGCCCCGGCTTCGCCTCGGAGGAGGCCACGACCCGGATCGAAGTGGCGGCGTCGGGTGATCTGGCTTACCAGAGCGGCACTTATGTCGGGAGCGGCCAGGATGCGCAGGGCAGGCCGACCAAATCGACGGGTAAGTTTGTCGTCGTCTGGAAGAAACAGGCGAGCGGACAGTGGAAAGCGATCATCGATATCGACAATGCCGACCAATAGCGAAGGTCCGTGACACGCATCATGCGTGCAATCATCGTCATCATTGGCGTGCTTCTCTCAGTGGGCGTTATCGCTGCATTGTTCGCGCCTTATGTCGACGCGGAACTCGCGGTCTGGACCCAGCCTCACACGATCGTGGATGCCGCGACAGTGTCCCTGGCAAAAGGCCGGATGGTGGACGACTATTTCGCCGTTGAGGACTTGGGGGAAAGCACATTCGCGATCGGTGAGCCGCGCTATTACCAGCAGAACTACTCGTACTTGATCCTTGGGAAGACCCGGGCGCTACTGTTCGATTCTGGCTCGGGAACTCGGGATATCAGTAGGGTCATCGCAAATTTAACGACGCTACCAGTTACGGTCATCGTGTCGCACTTGCATTACGACCATTTGGGCGGGATCGGTCCGTTCGCCCGCGTCGCGATGATCGATCTACCGGAGACACGGGCGGATATGCATGAAGCGCACTTTCACCCCTCCCGATACGAATACTTGGGTTTCTACGATGGCCTCGCCGCGCCGTCGTTTCGCGTCGGCGAATGGCTCGCGCCAGGCGCCCTTATTGATCTGGGCGATCGGACGCTGCAGATATTAGCAACACCGGGTCATACGCCGAGTTCCGCGGCACTCTTCGACGCGACGAGCCGTAGGCTGTTCATCGGCGACTTTGTCTATCCGACAACTCTTTATGCTTTCTTGCCCGGTGCCAGTCTGTCGGCGTATCAAGCGACGGCGCAGATGTTGCTGCGGAGACTTCCGGTCGATACGGTTCTCTGGACTGCCCATTGTTGCCGTAAGAACGGAGGGGTGTCGGCTCCGTGGCTGTCCATGCAGGACCTGCGTGATCTCGATACGGCGCTGACAGCGGTGAGGGCTGGAGCGGCGACGGGGGTGGGCTTCTATCCGCGCGTATTCCCCGTTAACGAAGAAATGACTCTGGCGGCGGGGTTTCCTTGGAACAATCGGTGAATGGTGGGTTTCGGGCGGTTCCGACGGTAACGCTGCCAGATGACCGTCGCGAGATAGTGCCCCGAACTGGGAGTGGAGAACATGGCTATTAACCGCAGAAACTTCTTCGGAGCGGTAATTGCTGCAATGACGGCAGGCCGCGCTGCGTTTGCCGCACAGGCGGCTGCACTGGGCTTCTTCGCTCCGGCCGAAGAGTTCGCGCACGCTCGTACATGGATGTGTTGGGCGCCGAACCGGTCGATCTACGGGGGCCCGACCGGCTATTTCGAGAGTGTCCAAGAAACGCTTGGCAGGCTCGCAGCTGCAATTGCCGAACGTGAGCCCGTCTCGATGCTGGTGGCGGCTGATAATCAGGCACTGGCAGCGCGACTGTGCGGACCCAAGGTCACATTGGTTGACATTCAGACCGACGACATGTGGGCACGGGATTCGGGACCGGTTTTCCTCCGGGACAGCACAGGCAAAGTGGCGTTACTGGATTTGAATTTCAGTGGATGGGGTCGCAAGCAGGTACATCGGTGGGACCAGCGAATATCCGCATCCATCGCCAAGTTGACGGGCTGCGCCTACTTCAAGTCCGGCGTGACCGGCGAGGGGGGTGGCATTGAGTATTACGGCGACGGTACGCTGATCCTGAACGATAGCTGCTGGGTCAACGACAATCGCAATCCCGGATGGTCGCGAGAGAAAATCGAACTGGAACTCAAAGCGGGTCTCGGAGTCCACAAGGTCATTTGGTTACCCGGCGTACGCGGCAAGGACATCACCGATGGTCATATTGATGGCTCAGTGCGGATCGTTCGCCCTGGCGTCCTCGTAATGGGCACGAGTCCCGAAGACAAGAAGTCAGAATGGGCACTGGCTAACGCCGAGGCGAAGAAGATTCTCTCGAAGAGCACCGACGCCAGGGGGCGGTCATTCGAGATTGCGGAGATTCCCAGCGCCGTGCACGTGCGCTCGACTCACGAGGACTTTTTTTCCGGATACGCCAACTACTACGTCGGGAATGGGGCGGTCTACACGCCGCAATTCGGGGATAAAAAAGCGGACGCTCTCGCGTTTGGAATGCTGACCCGCCTGTTTCCCAGCCGGACTGTCGTGTCTTTAGAAGTTGATCGTATTTACGAAAATGGAGGGGGCATCCATTGTGTGACGCAGCAACAGCCCGCTGTCTAGACGAAACTGTCACCCAACCGGAGCGAGGCAAAGGGTTCCGTTGCATTTAGGGGCAGTATCGTACGATTCGGGCATCGACGGGATGCCCAAATGACCAGGCCCATTGCCCGAGATCCCATCTACCAACGCCGCCGCTTCGATGCCGAGATCATCGAGGTGTGCGTCCGTCGACAGGCACGGCAAGACGGTGGATTTTCTGCTTCGTCCGGATCGTGGCATCGCCGCTGCCCAAGCATTCTTCCGCAAAGCACTGGCGATGTATTTGCCGCGGTGGCCGCGCAAGATAACGCTCGATGGCCTTAAGCAGAGTCACCTGGCCCTTCGGTATCTGCGGCGGGAGGATCCGAAGTGGAAGTACGTTAAGGTGAGGTGTAGCCAATACCTCAACAATCTCATTGAGCAGGATCATCGAGCGATAAAACGCCGATGCGCCTCGATGGGAGGCTTCAAGTCTTTCCGGAGTGCGGCGATTACACTGGCCGGCATCGAGCTTGCCCATCGGATTCGCAAGAGGCAATTCTCGCTCGGACGCGGATCTGGGACCGAGCCCTCACCTAATACTCTAATAGTCGCCAAGGAGCGAATCAATTATGCCGAGCACGCCACGTCGATGATCACCGGTAACGTGGGTGTGCTCTTCGTGGGGCGCGCGTTGGCGGGTGTCGGCGCAGGTTGCACCCTGTCGGCCGGCAACGCACTGATCGCATCGCTACGCGATGCCTGAGCGCGCGTACGCCCGAGTATTCATATTCGCAGCCGCAGCATTTGGGGGGATCCTGTTGGTGCTGGGGTATGTCGGGCAGGCGTACGGTGTGAAGGGTACCTACGGCTTCGAGGCGGTATGGACGTTTGCCATGCTGCCCATCATCGATCAACGAATATCGGGCCACCGCACGTGGTCTCATGGGCTACCACCAACCGGCGGGCGTTCCAATTTACTCCAACGTAACGAGCCTGCTCAGCCGCAATGGATTCGAATCGAAGGAACTAAACGCCCCCAAGCCGAAGGAAAGGTCGCCCTGGCCGGCGGCTCGGGGCAGGATGGTGGCGGGAATGGTTGCATTGTGGGCGCGGTGCGACGTTCATATCCTGTGCAACGCGCAGAGCTTGTGCCCATCAAGATCACGAAGATAGGCCAAATAGAATTTGCCCGTGCTGCCCTCGCGCACACCTGGAGGGTCTTCACAGGTAGTGCCGCCAGCAGCAAGGCCCGCCGCATGCCAGGCATCGGCATGAGCCGCCGAGGCAGCGGCAAATCCGATCGTCATACCGACGCCTTCGAATCTTCCCAATCGTTTCCACGCACAACACCTCAGTTCACTCCGTACGGCCGGTAAAGCCGTAAAGAGTATGGGGTGATCAATATTGGACGCCGGTTTCACCCCTCGCCTGATCAGAATTGCACGCCGATTCACAGCAGTAGCGTTCGAGCGCGAGGGGGTGTCCGCCTCAGCACCCTTCAATCGGCTTCCAATGGCACAGCGGTGACTTAATCAGCGCCGAAGCTGAGCGCGAACGACACGGCTGCCGCCGCTTTTTTCATTCTTCGAGATGTCAATTGCGCGATGCGATCGTCGACATTGCGGGTCCGGTCAGCGGTCCAGGAACCTGATCAACTGAGACTGGGTGTCAGGATCATGCCGGGACGGGCCGGGCAGTCCAAATCCTTACAAACTCTGTATGCTTCCCAAGTGCCCAAGCGAAAGAAGACACCCCGCTGTATCGTGATCGCCGGACCGAACGGTGCAGGCAAGACCACTTTTGCCCGCCGTTATTTACCGGAGGACGAGGGAGTTGTCCATTTCGTGAACGCGGATCTTCTTGCAATCGGGCTATCGCCGCTGAAGCCGGAGCTCGGGGCAATGAGAGCTGGGCGGTTGGTTCTCCAACAGGTGGACCAATTAGCGGCAAGGCGGGTGGATTTTGCGTTCGAAACGACCTTCAGCGGGTTGGGATATGTTCGCCGCATCCGAGCATGGAAACGGGCTGGCTACAAGATTGAAATCGTGTACCTGAAGCTGCAATCCACGCGGCTCGCGCTGAGGCGGATCGCTGCAAGAGTTCGCGAAGGCGGCCACAATGTACCGCGATCAGACGTCATCCGGCGTTTCTCGCGCGGATGGGAGAACTTCAAGCGCGTCTACCAGACACTGGCGGATGTGTGGACGGTATACGACAATTCTGGGCGAGAGCCGCGGCTTCTGGAGAAAAACGAATGAAGGTCAAGCGAACCGACAAGACGTCGCGCACGACTGCAGTGAAGGTTGGGCTCGCACTGCGCCGGGCTGCGAAGGACGCGCGCCGAACTGCCCGCATGCACGGTGTTCCGATCTACGTTTGGGAGAACGGAAAGATCGTCGCCCTGACGGCTTAGCGACGCGAGCGGCTTTCCGCCCAGACAAGTAGAGTGCTGTGTCAGGAATGCGACCAACTCAGATTGGGTGTGCCAGGATTGTGGTGCGCCGTGGAAAGGCGCGATTCCCCAGTGGGAGGTAGACCCACCCGGCAACTGTCGCTCCAGCCGGTAGCAATCGGAGCGGTCGTGGAGGAAACGAAGCGGCCGAAGCCTTCGGTGTAGAGGGTCACGTAGGTGACTTGGTGAGCATGCAGACCGCAGCGTGAAGCGAACGCCGTGCAGGCCTCGAAAGGGCTGATGTGGAAGCCGACCCGAGCCACAAAACGGGGAAGGCTGTGATCGCCGGGGAAGCGAGCGAAGGAAGCACCCAGCGATTCCACCGGGGTAGTGGCGGCGGGATGTGTGCGCAGGGGGATCGTGGCAACACGGGAAGCCCTGTGGGGTGACTGGCGGACGAGGCCGGTCAACGGAGGATCCGCGAGGATCGGACCCGGCCTCATGGGGTGGCGGATGGGCTCGTATGACCAACGAGGTCGGTGTAATGCCGGCGGAGGAAAGGGGCCCTGGTTCAAGGTGAACGCAAGACGTGGTGAAGGACGCAGGAGATTGGATCAATGATCCTCGAACCTCCAGCTAGTGTTCAGAAGCTACAGGCAGCGTTGCAGGCGAAAGCGAAGGAAGCGCCTGACTATCGCTTCTATCTGCTGTACGACAAGCTGTATCGCAAAGACGTGCTGGCATACGCGTATCGGTGCTGCAAGGCCAATGGCGGCGCACCGGGGGTGGACGGCCAAGACTTTGCGGACATCGAGGCGTATGGGGAAGAGCGGTGGTTGGGTGAACTGGCGGACAAACTCCGCACAAAGACGTATCGAGCTGAGGCGGTGCGGCGTGTGTGGATACCAAAGTCGGACGGCAGAAAGCGCCCGCTCGGTGTCCCCTGTGTCGCGGATCGGACGGTGATGACGGCCGCGGTGGCGGTGCTGAGCCCCATCTTCGAGGTCGATTTGCCAGCCGAGCAGCACGCTTATCGTGCCCATTTCAGCGCTCACACGGCCGTGCGCTCGGTGCGCGGTCTGCTCAGGACCGGTCACACGAAGATTATCGAAGGGGATTTGGCCGGCTACTTCGACTCACTCCCCCATGCCGAGCTTCTGAAGTCCGTGGCGCGCCGGGTCTCTGACCGGCACCTGCTGCATCTGATCAAGATGTGGCTGATCGCTCCGGTCGAGGAAGACGATGGCAAGGGTGGCAAGAGACGAACGACGCCGGGCAAAGATAGCGGACGCGGGGTGCCGCAGGGTTCTCCGCTGTCGCCGCTCCTCGGTAATCTGTACATGCGCCGGTTTGTGCTGGGCTGGAAGCAGCGCGGGGCGGAACATAGGCTGCAAGCAAAGATCGTTTCTTACGCCGACGACTATATTATCTGCTGCAAAGGCGATGTCGATGAGGCACTCGCCGAGATGCATTGGATGATGCGGCGGCTGAAGTTGACGGTTAATGAAGCCAAGACACGCGTGTGTCATCTGCCGAAGGAGCGATTCGACTTTGTGGGCTACACCTTTGGACGGTACTACTCTCCGCAGACCGGTTGGGCATACTTGTGCCCGTGGCCCTCGAAGCGGAGTGTGCAACGCCTCATCGGAGCGATCCGCGAGGCGACCGAACGAAGGACATCGTGGCTGGAGGCCGACGAGATGGTACAGACAATCAACCGCAAGCTCCTCGGGTGGGCCAACTACTTTAGTCTCGGCCCGACTGGGAAAGCCTACCGGGCGATCGACCGGTACACCGCTCGACGGCTGCGCCGGTGGTTATGCAAGAAACATAAGGTGCGCACTGCAGGGGCGACTTCGTTCCCGTACGAACATCTTTATGACAAGTTGGGCCTCGTTGAGCTCAGCACGTCTCGCGCATGACTTTCCGAGAACGAAGGCCTGAGATCTTGTCCGAGAGCCGGATGCGGTCCCGCATGTCCGGTTCGATGAGCGGCGACTGGAGACGGATTCACGGTGCTTTGATTGCGACACCGCCAGACGAAAGGGGCGGCAACAGTTGAGAGGCACCTACCAACACCGCGCCAGTCGTCGACTCCACCCGTGACTCTCCGTGTTGCCGACATAGACCGCTAGATGCTCCGCGGCGAGGTGGGCGTACCGCCGCACCATTTTCTCGGTCTCCCATCCTGCGAGTTCCTGTAACGCGAAGAGTGGCGTCCCGCCTTGCACGTGCCAGCTCGCCCACGTGTGGTCATTCACCCACCGGGAAATCGAGACTCGCCGACATGCGCCCATGCCGCCCGGCTCGACGCCGCCTTGAGCAGAATTTGTAGACATAAACGACCTTCATATGTGGTCGGACTCAGTTAGGCGAGACGCCTTGCGAACCTGCATCTCCACGATCTTAAATGCGCCAAATACCGCCTTGCCAAATTTGCCGGCGAGAAAATCCGCGTGCACATCCGCGCGCAACGCTGGGTGCAACATCTCGGCGACCAGCAATCGCCGCTGCCGCAAGCCCTCGAAGTCCACTTGAGGGTCCGTCTTGAGTCCCTTTTCGGTCAACACGATATAGCCGTTCTTGCCATTCATGCCTGCGGCCGGCCCGATGAGCTCCCAGCTCTCCAAATACTCGTGAGTTCATTTATACTACACTGTGTAGTAATGTGACTGATCAGTGACCCTTCGATGGTACAATTTGCCTATGGAGAATTTTTCTAGACGCTTTTTCTTGATTGCCGCTGGATCGGCAGCCGCGGGACTCGTAATTGGTGTCAGCGGGTGCACCGGTGAGTCGCAAGCCCCAGTTGCGTCCGGCTTCTCGTTGAATCAATGGATCAGAATTTCACCGGACGGAAAGGTGAGCATTCGCGTTAATCGTGTAGACATGGGTCAAGGGGCGCAAACCGGCTTGGCTCAGATAGTCGCCGACGAGCTTGACGCAGACTGGAGCACGCTGCGCGTTGAAATGGCTCCAGTCACGACCGACTATATGACAGAGGCCGGTGAATACTACACCGGCGGATCGCAGTCAATCCGTTTTCAGATGGAGGCCTTGGCAAACGCCGGCGCAGCGGCTCGCGCGTTGCTGGTAACCGCAGCATCGGCACGACTGAAAACATTGCCTGACTCTTTGCGGACGAAAGACGGCAAAGTCTTCGAGCCCTCAACGGGACGCCAAATTGCCTACGGAGATCTTGCGTCGGACGCCGCCAAGTTGCCCATTCCCGCCAGTGTTAAGCGCAAGCCAATTGGTGAAAGGGTGTTTATAGGTAAGTCACTTAACACCTTGGCTTCCTATGACAAGGTCACCGGTCGAGCCTTATACGGGATCGATATCCGGATTCCAGGTATGCTTTCGGCAACCATCGCGCAATGTCCTTACTTTGGTGGGACGCTCATCGACGTCGATGAAGGGCCCGCGCGTTCGATCGCGGGGGTGCACTCCGTCATCAAACTTGAAAGCGCCGTCGTAGTAACAGCTGATAATTTCTGGTCGGCAACACAGGGCTTGGCTGCGCTGAGCCCTCGCTGGAATAAGCCGGCTACGGTCATCGCTTCGGACAAGACCATGTTTCAGTCCTTGCGCGCCGAGGCAGGGGCGACCGACGCGCAAGTGGTCGCGCTCGAGAAGGACACCAAGGCAGCCACATCGCGCAGCGAAGCCGCGTTCGCGAGCGCCCACAGAATAGTCGAGGCCGAATATGAAGTGCCATTGCTTTCGCATGCTCAGATGGAGCCCATGAATGCGACGGCGAAGGTCGATGCATCCGGGTGCGAAATCTGGGCCCCGATGCAAGCGCAGACCAACATGCGCAATGAGATTGCCAAAGCGCTCGGCTTGCCCGGCGACTCCATCCTCCTGCATACGACTCTGATCGGAGGTGGCTTCGGGCGCCGCCTGCAAACGGATTACGGTGTCCTGGCGGCGCGAGTCGCGCGAATTGCCGGCCGCCCAGTCCAACTTGTCTGGACGCGTGAAGAAGACATGACCCATGGATTTTATCGCCCCGCGAGTGTCGGGCACATACGCGCTGCACTCGATGAGCAATCCATGATTCAGGCGCTGGACTACCGGGGTGCAACGACGAATGACACTGCTATCGGCGGACTGGGACGCAACTACAAAATCTCGAGCGTCATTGTGCGGCAGAAAAACGTGGCGCTTTCCGTTCCCATCGGTTCATGGCGCTCAGTTGATCCGTCGATCACTGTCTTTTTCCTTGAGTCTCTCATCGATGAAATAGCCTTTAAAACTGGCATCGACCCGCTTGATTACAGGCGTCGCCTGCTGGCGGAGGACCCGCGCGGACTCAGGACGTTGAACGCTGCCGCCGAGATGGCCCATTATGGACATGCGCCGGCCGGTCACTTTCACGGCATAGGGTTTATGGGTAGCAGCTATTGGGGCACAGCAGTTGCAGAAATCGTCGAGCTATCGATTGAGGAGCCGAATCGCATCCAGCTGCATCGAGTTTTCTGCGCAATCGATCCGGGTACACCGATCAATCCACAACTGATCAAGGCGCAGGTTGAGGGAGGAATTCTTCTTGGTCTGTCTGCCGCATTGGGCGAGGCTATCACCCTCAGCGAGGGGCGCGTCGTTCAGAAGAACTTCGATACGTACACACCGATTCGGTTGAAGTCCGCACCCCCGATCGAGGTGACTGTACTTGCAAGCCACGATTCTGCGATCGGCGGAGTCGGCGAGCCGCCTGTTCCACCGGCGGCACCCGCCTTAGTAAACGCAATATGCGCCGCAACCGGAAAACGTATTCGGAAATTGCCCCTGTCGGCAAGCGGCTATTCGATTTGAACCGAGACCCTCATCCAGAGCAGACCTCAGCCTATGAACCTACTTGATCGAGCGGACGGGAATCGTTCGTTGACTTCTTGAGGTGTTCGCCGGCGAGCTTAATGGCTAGCCTAATTCGTTGATACGTGCCGCACCTACAAATATTGCCCGACATTTGCCGGTCTATATCAGCATCCGTTGGCTGGGGCGTCTCCTGCAGTAGTGCGGCGGCCTGCATGATCTGGCCGGATTGACAGTAACCGCACTGCACGACGTTCAGGTCAATCCATGCCTGCTGGACCGGATGCAGAGGGCCCTTACCCAAACCCTCAATGGTAACGATCTCACCGTCCGCAACCTGCGATATGGGCATGCGGCACGACCGAATTGCTCGGCCGTTCAAATGGACCGTACACGCCCCGCAGAGGCCGGCGCCGCAGCCAAATTTGGTACCGGTGAGGCCTAGAAAATCGCGAAGCACCCATAGCAACGGCATTTCCCCAGGCACCTCGACGGATCGTATCAGTCCGTTCACCCGCAAACTAACGTGCATATGGCTTCAACCGTTTGTACTACTCCGTGTAGTTTATCGCGATCCACTGGAGGGTGCAAAGGGCTCCTTTGTAGCTTTGCGCGCTTCGTACGACAGGAGATGGCAGACTGAACAGCCGGATACATCCACGCCCGCATTCAACTGTCGCAACACCGCGGACTCGTAGGCGATCAGTAGACCCGCGGCGACGGTTGCCATCCAAAACATCCTGGCACCCACGAGGGTCCGCGAATTCGCGGAAAATTGCAGCGCCCGTCTCACCCGGCTCTTGAGACCACGACTCTCACCGAAGGACACAACCGACCCTCCCAGCACCCCGCGGGCTCGCATACCAGCCCGCGCGACTTTAATCAGCGCGGAGGCAACCGCTTCTCCGCCCACCTCGCGGCACGCAGCGGCGTCGCAGGCGATTTCGGACCGATAGCGCACGAAAGCTTCAATGCCGTAAAACACGGCGATGAGTACTCCGGCAAGAGGAACACTCAAGACGCCGGCAAGGGTGCGGTCCAGGCGGAAAAGGTGTGCGGGAAAGGCGCTGTAGAGGACCAGCCCGAGCGTGCAGATTAAGAATGCCAATGAGCCACCGGACGACATCAGGGCTGTTCGGATCGTATCTCTGCGCTGAACGTGCGCCAGCTCGTGCGTAGTAATTGCCGAAATCTCGCGGCTGTTCAAACATTTCAGCAGGGCGGGGGCAATCAGAATCTTGGGAGAAAAAAAACCAACCGTCGCGATAGGTGGGGTCGTGGCACCCGCCTGCAAAAAACATATCCCTGCGGACTGTGCTCGCGCGATTTCCGCGGTCGCAGCACCCTTTTTGTCGATGCAAAAAGGTGTCAGGGTCGAGATTGCGATGCGCGCCGCAACTGCGCTCAGGATGAGCCGGCCGGCAAGGAACCCAATCCACAACACCAAGCCAATTTGAAACAACGCCGTACCATCACAGTGATACGGATTGATGAAGAGCAGCCGCGATCCTGCCAGGATGGGAAGCAGGAGATCGTTCATTTTTCGCCGTGCTTTCTTCTGCGTTTCGCCAGGCGAACCTCCCTTTCCAACTCGGCGAGCGATTCGTCGTCGAGTGCCGAAACGGATTCGACAAAATGCCGTATCGCGGGCCCGCGAAAGCCTGCAAACAACCCTGCGAACAAGCGCTTGAAATGCAGGGCCGCTGCTGGAGCTTCGTCCGGGACTGGTTGATACACGTAGCGACGATCTTGCTTGCGACGCTCCAAGAGGCCCTTGTTGGCCAATCTTGACATGGTGGTCATCACGGTGGTGTAAGCAATCGAACGGGACTTAGCCAAGTCTGCATGAATGTCAGCGACCGTTGCTGAACGTCGCTTGCGAATTGTCGTCAAAACAAGTTGCTCCAGGGGCCCGAAAGCTCCGATGGAGGCATGACCGGCATTTTTGGAAGCATTGGGACGCATACTGTAAGTATAGCCCGAATTAACCAATACTACAGATGATAGTAGTATTATGCCGCGACAGAGGCGTTGCGGGAGCAAGGTTGTAAACAGGCGCCGCGATTGGACGCCAACCGGCGTCGCAACATATTGATCAAATTGGCGCAGCGGCATGAAATTCTGGTCAACATTGGATGCCGGTTCACACCCGTACGGTCAATTTGCAGAAAGTGGCGTAGTAGACGCGTCGGAAACTCGGCCGAGTGTCTGCGGTTCAGTAGCCGAATTACCCAAAATCAGCTGTGGGTAACAGCGCGGGTAACTCGGTTTTCGGTCATTCAAGCACGCCGTAATTAATAGGCTTACGAGTCGAGCCTTACGCATGCAACAGGGCGTACATCTGGTACTCAACGCCAGAAGACGTTTCCCGTGCTTCGGCCACGGCCAATGTTTCGTTCAGCCACGCGTACTTTGGATTGCCGGTTTCAAATTGCACTTGCGCCATAAAAAGGGTGTCGCCGAATTGCGCGTCGCCGCCGTTCGACAAAGTACGGCTCACGGCGGCGTTGAATTTGTACAGGCCGACGTAGGTGACATGAATGAGCGCGCCATCGTCGGTTTCGAATGTCTTGCGCACATCCAGTCGGGCGAGGTCATTTGCGCCGCGGACAAACCAATCGCCGCCACCGGCCAAAATTCGCCCCCGTAGCTTGGGCCCTGTGAACACGCCTTCACCCACGATGTAGGTGGTGCGCTCCCCAAACGGCGTTTTGCCGATGGACTGTGCAGTCACGCTATTTGTAAAGCGCAGGAGTGGTTCTAGTTTGATCATCGAGCGGCACCCAATTTGTAATTACACTGACACAAGAAGCACATGGCGTACAAATGAGATATTTGTGCAACATGTGAGAAATACTAATTCTTAACCCTCTTGGAGCGCAGCTTCGCCAGACTGCCATCCGCATGGATTTCTTCGAGCAACCAAGCCTGGAACGCTACTATCTTGCGCAGCTTCCTATGGTCCGCCATGTAGACGAGATACCAGTTTCCCGGCGCCGGTACGGTGTGTCGGGGCAACGGTGCTACGAGCAAGCCGGCGGCCAAATCCTCGCTGACGTAGGGCTGCATTGCGAGGGCGACCCCCATGCCACGCGCCGCCATCCGCAACGCATGATCGTAACTGTCAAAGGACAAACCCGCGTCGGGATTCACCCCCGGTGTGCCAGTCGCTTTCAGCCATGCTGCCCAATCCCCTGCCGAGGGGTACACTTGTAGTATCGTGAAGCCTGCCAAATCACTCGGGCATTTGATGCGGTTTCGCGCGGTCATCAACTTCGGGCTGCAGACCGGGAACATGGTAGGACTGAACAGATACTCGTAGTGAACTCGTCCCGGGACTGGCCGACCGATCACGACTGCGAGATCGATATCCTGGTCGGGAAAGACAGGATCGAGTTGCGAGGTCATGAGGCGCACCTGCAAATCGGGATGCTTCTCTTGAAAGCGCTGCAGGCGCGAGACCAGCCAGCGAACCGCGAATGTCGAATACATCCGGACCGTCAGAACGTCCTCTCGAGTCACGCGTGTGAGCAACCGAGTGCCGTCGCTGATTGAGTCAAAAGCCTGCTGCAGGAACGGAAGATATGTCCGGCCCGCCTCGGTCAGCACCACGGCACGAGTACCGCGATCGAAGAGTTGCACCCCCAACACTTTTTCAAGGTGCTTGATTTGGTGCGAGATCGCCGATTGCGACACATGCAGTTCGAGCGCGGCGTCCTTGAAGGAGCCTCTCCGTGCTGCTGCCTCGAAGGCGCGCAATGCATTGAGCGGAGGTATCGAGCGCATGGTGGGTCCCGCGGTCATCGCAACTTGAGATTATCTCACCTGTCCAGGACAAATGATCGGTTGATATGAGGGGCGGCAGCGATTAGTGTCTTTGGATAAAGAGGCGGGGGAAGACATCAAGTGCGAGCGGCCTATTACGAGTCGGTTGGACCTGCTTTTGATGTCATTCAGGTAGGTGAACGGCCTGCGCCGCTACCTCAGGCGGGAGAGGTTCGAATCCGGGTGCACTGCCTCGGGCGTCAATCCATCGGATGTCAAAGCCCGAGCCGGAGCTCGCGGAGCGCTCGCCTATCCGTACGTGATTCCCCACTCCGATGGCGCCGGTGTCATTGAATCAATAGGCAGCGGGGTCGATTCGCAGAGAATCGGCGAGCGCGTTTGGACCTGGAATGCGGCCTGGAAGCGGCCGTTTGGAACCTGCGCCGAGTTCGTCTGCCTGCCCTCGGAGCAGGCGGTACCGCTTTCTCCGAGCACGGATTTCGACGCCGGCGCCTGTCTTGGCATTCCCGCCATGACTGCCTGTCACGCAGCCCTCGGCGACGGGCCGCTCGAGGGGAAAACCGTTTTGGTGACCGGTGGCGCCGGCGCGGTAGGTCATTACGCGATTCAGTTCGCCAAATGGTCGGGCGCACGCGTGATCACAACGGTGAGCGGTGTGGCGAAAGCCGCGCACGCAAAATCGGCCGGGGCGGATCACGTCATTCAACTATCGCGAACAGGAGGTCGCGGCGGTCATCAAGGAATTGACGGGCGGCGCTGGCGTGGATCGCATCGTCGAGGTCGAGTTCGGCGGTAATCTCGCGGTCTCGAACCAGGTACTCAAAGTCGGCGGCGTGATCGCGGCCTACGGGTCCGCGGCCGTTCCGACCCCGCCGTTGCCGTTCTACCCGATGATGTTCAATCACACCACGGTGCAGATGCTGCTCGTCTACCTCCTCACCCCTGTGCAGCGTCAACGCGCCTGCGGGCTGATCAACGAAGCACTGGAGGCGGGCATCTTGAAGAATCCTATCGGTGCCCGGTTTGCCTTGGCAGACACGGCTCAGGCGCATGTCGCCGTGGAGATCGGATCCGTGATCGGCAATGTCGTCGTCACGGTCAGTTGAGCGCGGATCTGACCGGAGCCGGCACGGTGCATAAGAGCGCATCGGCAGCGCGCCTGGTGCTGCTCGTGACCGGGGCCGTCTTCATCAATTACATCGATCGGGGCAACCTGGCGACGGCCGCTCCGCTGATGCAGGACGAGCTCCACTTGAGTGCGAGTCAGTTGGGCGTCCTGCTGTCGGCATTTTATTACGGCTATGTCGTTTGTATGCCCGCCATGGGATGGCTCGCGGAGCGCTACGGCGCCAAAATCGTGCTCGGGGCGGGGGTTGCTGTTTGGTCGCTGGCCACATTGACAACCGGCTTCGCAGGAAGCTTCCTGACCCTGCTGGCGCTTCGCGTGCTGCTCGGCATTGGCGAGAGCGGCGCGTTTCCATGTGCATCGAAGATACTGGCGCATGCAGTCGAGGTCAGCCGTCTCGGGGTCGCCAACGGCATCCTGAGCTTCGGCTACCTCTTGGGGCCCGCTGTGGGTACCTTGCTGGGCGGCTACCTGATGACCGTGTTCGGCTGGCGACCGGTATTCATCATCTTTGGCGCGGCCTCGCTCCTATGGTTGTGGCCCTGGAGTCGCGCCAGGATGACGCCACCGCCGCCCTCAGCACCGATGCAATCCGCCGCTGAGTCACAACCCTCGTTCCCAGAGATTTTGCGCCGCCGTGAGTTGTGGGGCGCATCCCTGGGGCACTTTGCGTCGAATTACGGCTACTACTTCATCGTGTCGTGGCTGCCGTTCTACCTGGTCAAATCCCGCGGCTTTTCCATGGGTTCGATGGTCGCCATCGCATCCTGGGCCTACCTGCTCAACGCCCTGAGCGCGCTCGCCATGGGCTGGCTTGCAGACCGGTGGCTTCGCGCCGGACACAGCGCCACGATCGTCTACAAGTGCATTATGGCCGCGAATCACCTGGCCGGCATCGCCTGCATGATCGGCATGGTCATGCTGCCGCCGGCGGGATCGATCGCGGTGCTGTTCGTGTTCGAGATCATCAGCGGATGCTCCTACCCCGGCTTGTTCGCCATCCCGCAAGTCCTCGCCGGTCCCCGCGCAAGTGCGCGCTGGGTGGGAGTTCAGAACGCCGCCGGCAATGCGGCGGGGCTCATCGCACCAGCGATCACCGGCGTGCTGGTCGATCAGACCGGGCTCTTCGATGTGGCGTTCGCGCTTGCCGCCGGTGTGAACGTGCTCGGCCTGATTGGCTGGGTGCTCATGCTCGGGAAGATCGCCCCTATTCAGTGGACACCCGCGGTGGCTCCGATCGCCGCAGCATAGCGGCGCTCCTCCAAGGAAAATCGAGAAAATCCATGTCCAAGGCTCAGTTGATCGAGTTCAAGCTCCAGGGCATGCGGGCGCTGGTGACGGGCAGCGCGTCCGGGATTGGTCGCGCGACGGCCGAGCGGCTCGCGAGGAGCGGCGCCCACGTCGCGATGAACGACTTGCCGACGCAGGCGCTCGCTCGCGCCGTCGGCGACTTGAAGGCCGAAGGCTTCTTGGTCGAAGCGGTACCGGGAGACTTGAGCGACTCGGCGAATGCGCGCGAGGTGGGCCTGAAGGGTTTGACGGTGCTCGGCGGGCTCGACTATTTGATCAATAACGCAGGCGCACCCTATACGCGTACACCGATTCCTCCCTCGGATCTCGACGCATTGACGGACGATTTCTGGGACCGGATCCTGCGGATCAACCTGCTGAGTGCCTTCTGGATGACCAAGACAGTCGCATCTGCGTTGATCCAGTCCAAGGGTGCGGTGGTCAATACGGCGTCGGTAGCGGCGCTCGGCGGCGGCGCGAGCAGCACCGCCTACGCGACGGCAAAAGCGGGGCTCGCAGGCTTGACCCGCGAATTGGCTCGAGGCCTCGCTCCAGACGTCCGCGTCAATGCCATTGCGCCTGGGTACGTGAATTCCAATTGGGAATGTTCGTTCGGCGACATGGATGCGGCGGCCAAGGCGACAGTGCCGCTCGCGCGGGTGGGACAAACGGAAGACTACGCAGAGGTCATCGTGTATCTCTGTGCCGGCGCTTCGTACATAACCGGTGAGGTTGTGCCGGTTACGGGCGGCACGCGAATATAGCCGCAGCAAGGAGGGTCGGATGACCATGCGCGCTTTGACACGCTGTCTACTTGTCACGTTCCTGGCGCCGGCGTGGGCAGCGGCCGCCACCTCCTCCATCGGCTGCGGCAAGACGCTCGCCAGCGGTACGTACCGGATCACCGACCAGCAAGCCACGCGCAGTTACCGTGTTTTCGTCCCCTCACGCTACCGACCCGGCACCGCATATCCGCTGGTGGTGGTATTCCACGGGTGGGGCGGTGATGAGAACGAGTTCCTCGCCGACAAGAATGTCACCAATCTCGCGGACGAACGGGGGTATATCGTCGTAGCACCTCGAGGGCTGGGATCATCTCGCCCCGATTCGAACCCCAATTCCTGGTCCTTTCGAGGATCGACGACCGGTCTCGCAGGAGCAGCCCAAGACGCCCGGCCTACAGCCGGGTCCGCAGCCGCACCGATCTGCGATGTCGCGCGCACTCCCAATTTCACCTACCCGTCGTGCAAGTCCGTCGCACGCAACACCTGTTCGTGGACGCAGTGCCAAGCCGATGACGTGGCATTTACGCTTTCGCTGATTCACGAGGTCGAATCGAAACTTTGCGTGGATACCGGCAGAGTCTTCGCAGCAGGCGGGTCGAATGGCGGGATGTTCGTCTGGGAGTTGGGACAGAATGTCGCCAGTGCGCCGACTTTCCGGGCGATCGCATCGCTCATCGGCTTGCCCCATCGCGGGTACCTCGTACCGCCCGGAAAAAGGGGCGGTTTGCCCGTCTTGGTCATAACCGGGACGCAAGATACGACGGTGCCCCCCGGCCCCTGGGAGGATCCGAATTACACCACCACGAGTGACGGCAACGCCTACTTCTATACGGGCGCGACCGCCATGACCCGAGCCTGGGGAGCCGCCGATGGCTGCCCCTACAGCGGGACACCCGCGACCTCTTTCGACACGGGCATCAAGCAGGCCGATTGCCGAACCTATTGCGGCCGCACGGCTGACGGAGGGTCTAGAGGCTACGCTCGTGTCGGCTGGCCGAAGGTGCTCGACTGTCGAGCTCCCATGGGGCACACGTACAGCTTCGATTGGTCCTGGAAGCTGATTCTTGACTTCTTCGAGGCCCAGAGCAAATGAGCACGCTAAATCCGCATACGGCAATGATTGACCGAGGCCTGTGAACCAGCGTTGAATATAAATCAGGTCAGAATTGCACGCCGGTTCACACGCATCCACGCGCTTTCGATGGTGCTGCTGTTATCGCAGGTTGTGGTGGCGGCGGGATGGGATGCGCAGCGCCGCGCCTCAGATGCCCGCGTTTATCGCAAATGCGGGTCGGGGTCGCGACTGCCTTGCGCCGGGACCCCGCTATCCCGCCGCCACGATCACATGCGCCTGAATCTTGCCGGCCACCGGGCCTTGGCCATGGCGGCTGGCGATCGCCTCCGTCGCGCGGTCCGTAGCGAGCTGAAGCAAGCTGGCGTCGCGCGCCTCGATTTCGTTGCGCAGCGGCGTTCCCTGGCAATAGGCGGTGGCGGCGTCGCGTGCCGAGGGCGCGCGACTCACCTGCTCGCGCGTCTCGATCTTGATGTCGGCGAACCCTGCCCGGCTCAATTCCTCGCGGATCAGTGAGGTATCGTGATAGCCGTGCGGCGTGCGGGCGAGGAATCGCGGCGGGTCGTGTGGAAAGAGCGCGGCGACGGCGTTGGTGACGTCATCGGCAAAGGCGTTCTCTTCGATGCGGTCCCAGACATTGAAGACAAAGCGCCCGCCCGGCCTCAGCACGCGACGCGCCTCGGTATAGCCGGCGACCCGGTTCGGAAAGAACATCGCGCCGAACTGGCAGCAAACGACGTCAAACGAGGCATCTTCGAACGGCAGGTCGAGCGCGTCCGCCAGCCGCCATTCAATACGGCCATCGGACCCCTGCCGGGTGGCGGCATAGTCGAGCATGGGTTGGTTGAGGTCGGTCACCACGTAGCACGCGTCGGCGCTGAGTCTCGTCGCAAGCGCCCGCGTGACCACGCCGCTGCCGGCGGCCGTTTCAAGCACCGAGCCGGGCGAGGAGGCGGCGACAAGCTCCGCCAAGTCGGCGGCGTAGGCCTCGAAGATCAGGGGGACCATCAGCGTGTCGTAGAACTTCGGGATCGAGCCCGCGAACACCTTGTCGCTCTCAGCCATGAGACCCCCTTGAAAGCTCTGAACGGCGCCCTTGACCACCCATTCCAGAGCGGGCCAGGCCTCTCCAACGATTCCGTCGCCGAGTTGGACGTTGGCGACGATGCGCTAAGGTGCCCGCGCATGCCAGCCTCGTCAACGTCATCCTGTGGTCCCGCCGGAATTTCCCGCCCACGTAAGGCGCCTCAGGCGCGTTCGCGGCGCTCGAGGAAGCCTCGTTCGGCCGGATTGCGCGCGTTTGGGGCCGATGAACGACGCTCGCCGATGGCTTTCGAGTTTCGCGGTTGAATGATCCTGCCTTCCGTGACTGGCCGCTCGTTAGCCAATCAATTTTAGCCTCCGGGAAAGAAGTCGCCGGTAGTCTCGTCTAATTCTCAGAACTGCGATGAATCAAATCTGAACTCTAGAAATGTATGTCATACCCTAATACTCCATGACTTCATTGCATCCGTCAGTTTTGGAAATTTCTGCGGCTATGTAACTGATGATCGGCCTCGAGGTTCAATATTGACAATACGCGCACGGCGCACACAAGGAACTGCCACTCTCGGGCGTCGGTTATTGGATAAGCTAGAGCTAGCGGCTCCAATCGGCTGTCCAAGGTAGAGACATATGGCGAATGTGTTCGATCGTTGGGGATTTTCATGGCAACTTCCGGTGCTGATTCTATGCGTCCTTACGTTGACCGGTGCGCATTATGCAACCGCGGCCGCTCAGCGCATTAGCGCCGCCGAATTACTTTCGCCGACATGGTCTGGCAGAGTGACCGCCAATAGCGCGTTCACTCCGGGTTTAGATGCTGTCGCGGAGCGCACGCCGTTTTTGGGAACGCTGCACTTGACCGAAACGGAAATGGTCACTGAACCTGCGGAATTCTCTCCTCGGTCAGTCCTTGGTCGGGATCCGAAGTTATTTCCGGGTGTCGCCATCTCCTTCTTCACCGACAATGGCGATCTTATTCCCTACACGCAAGACGTGATTCGGTACGGTTCCAACAATCGAGGGCGCAGCTACTGGGACATTATTGTCCAGCCTGGCCGGGTTTGGTCTCAGCTTGGCGACGGCCGCTGGTCGCGTGCCGCGTTCCCTTTTGCGCTAGTGAACTCCATCGAGGGCGAGACGCACAATGGCTTGGCGACATTCCTCTACAAGGACGGGCGAGTATCGAATTTGCGCTTTCAGATCGTGCAACAAACGGCGCCGTTCTACATTAAGGATAGCTTCGTCGCCGCAGGTCTCGTTAGGGCGACCTTTGCACCCGTTGCGACCGATCAACTAAGTTCTCTTAAGCAGGTCTACGAAGCCGACCGCACAGATGCAGTTCCGATTGCCAGTTGGGACGAACTCGCGGCAAAGGTGGGCAGTGCCAAACTAGCCAATTTCGATGGCACGATGCGAGCGAGCGACATTGTGCTTTCGGGATTGGACTATCAAGGCACCTTCTACCTGAAAGCCTGCCAGAGTGCCGGTGGTCAGTTGCCGTGGTGCGATCGCGCGCGCTTCGGAGTGTGGTCTGCCACCAAGGCGTTGGCGAATGAAACGGCGCTATTGAGACTCGCCGAGAAGTACGGCCCGACGGTGTTCGAATTAAAAATTGCAGACTACTTGCCAGAGGCGGCGCGCTACCCCGGGTGGGACCACGTGCGGTTCGAAGATGCAATCAACATGGCGACTGGAATCGGAAATGGCAGCGCGAAACGAGAGCCGAATGACACGAGTGATGGATATCTCGATCCTAGTTACTCGAAATGGTACGAGGCCCGCTCGACCCAGGAAAAGGTAACCGCACTGCTCAAGGACGGCGGCGTGTATCCGTGGGGTCCTGGCCAGGTCACACGCTACCGTGATCAGGACATGTTTATCCTTGGAGTCGCGATGGACCGCTTTCTCAAATCGAAGGAGGGACCTACGGCCAATATCTGGTCGATGTTGCAACAAGAGGTGTTTGGACCAATCGGCATCCATCACGCACCGACAAACCGCACCATCGAAGCGGATGGCAGCACCGGGCATCCACTCATGGCCTACGGCTACTACCCAACAATCAGCGATATGGTGTTAATAGCGCGGCTTTACCAAAGCCACGGCAAGCACCTAGACCAACAGATCCTGTACGCGCCGCGCATTCGAGAGTTACTAGCCGGCCCCAATCCGCGGGGATTTCCCACTGGCGAGAAGCTGCCGGCGGGCGAAACAACCTATACCAATGCGTTTTGGGTCACATCGTACGCACCATCGCAAGATTGCCGATTGTTTTATCCTAGAATGATCGGCTGGGGAGGCAATATTGTGGCTTTGATGCCTGGAGGTTTGACGGGCATCCGCCTCGCTAAGAGTGGTGAGACGGCGGATAACTCCGAAGTCGACACCAGCGGAATGGCGCAGGTCGCAAACTCCTTGTCACGTTTCTGCCAGCGGGGTAGCTAGCGACCCCGCTGCTCCCGGAGACCGTCGAATGATCACAAGCGTGCCGCAGTGATTCGGGCGCCAGATAATCTAGATGGTCGGTGGTGTGGGGGAGCCCCGGGTACTGTGATTGGGAGTGTTCGCTTTATAGGTGAGGGGAGATTCGATGGGTTCCTGCGCGCTCTGCGGGAAAGAACGTGGCGGCGGATGGGTGAAGATCGGAGTGATCATTCGATCTCGGTACTTCGCCGCCAATACTCTCCGGGACGAATAATCGGAATTTCCCGAATCGTCTTCATATCGAGAAGATCGCGATCGACGCTGATCAGGAGCGCGCATTCACCGGCAACCGCAGTGCCCAGCACCGGTACATCGGTAGGGCACAGGTCTGACGGCAGTTCGGCCGGCTGTACAACAATGGCAACTCGACGAAGGAAGGCGCCGATCTGGTCCGAATCGCGCCTCGGAAAATTGAATTTCTCGACGAGCTTTCGCCCCAGTTCCTCGAGGATAAAGTCGGAAATCACCAGCTCATGGTGCAGCAAAATATCCTCAAGCATCTCCGCGCATACCCCCGCACGGCTGATGTGCGCCGCGATGAGTACCGATGAGTCAAGCGCGATCCTCACTTCTTCTTGAGTGCTTCGAAGACATCCTCATCGGTATTGACCCCGCCGGCCTGCGCACGCGCAACCAGCCTGGTTCGCAGCGTTCGAAATTCTGCGACCCGCAGATAGCGTTTCAAGGCCTCACGCGCAAGATCGCTTTTCGAAATTCCAAGAGCGGCGCTCTGGCGCTCGAGGGCCTTGTCCAAGTCATCCGGTACACGAAGCGTCAAAGTGCTCATGTATTACAATGTACTACATCACGAGAGCGCGTTCCAGACTGTGCCAAGAATGTGACCAACTCAGATTGAGTGTGCCGTAATTGTGGTGCGCCGTGGAAAGGCGCGATTCCCCAGTGGGAGGTAGACCCACCCGGCAACTGTCGCTCCAGCCGGTAGCAATCGGAGCGGTCGTGGAGGAAACGAAGCGGCCGAAGCCTTCGGTGTAGAGGGTCACGTAGGTGACTTGGTGAGCATGCAGACCGCAGCGTGAAGCGAACGCCGTGCAGGCCTCGAAAGGGCTGATGTGGAAGCCGACCCGAGCCACAAAACGGGGAAGGCTGTGATCGCCGGGGAAGCGAGCGAAGGAAGCACCCAGCGATTCCACCGGGGTAGTGGCGGCGGGATGTGTGCGCAGGGGGATCGTGGCAACACGGGAAGCCCTGTGGGGTGACTGGCGGACGAGGCCGGTCAACGGAGGATCCGCGAGGATCGGACCCGGCCTCATGGGGTGGCGGATGGGCTCGTATGACCAACGAGGTCGGTGTAATGCCGGCGGAGGAAAGGGGCCCTGGTTCAAGGTGAACGCAAGACGTGGTGAAGGACGCAGGAGATTGGATCAATGATCCTCGAACCTCCAGCTAGTGTTCAGAAGCTACAGGCAGCGTTGCAGGCGAAAGCGAAGGAAGCGCCTGACTATCGCTTCTATCTGCTGTACGACAAGCTGTATCGCAAAGACGTGCTGGCATACGCGTATCGGTGCTGCAAGGCCAATGGCGGCGCACCGGGGGTGGACGGCCAAGACTTTGCGGACATCGAGGCGTATGGGGAAGAGCGGTGGTTGGGTGAACTGGCGGACAAACTCCGCACAAAGACGTATCGAGCTGAGGCGGTGCGGCGTGTGTGGATACCAAAGTCGGACGGCAGAAAGCGCCCGCTCGGTGTCCCCTGTGTCGCGGATCGGACGGTGATGACGGCCGCGGTGGCGGTGCTGAGCCCCATCTTCGAGGTCGATTTGCCAGCCGAGCAGCACGCTTATCGTGCCCATTTCAGCGCTCACACGGCCGTGCGCTCGGTGCGCGGTCTGCTCAGGACCGGTCACACGAAGATTTATCGAAGGGGATTTGGCCGGCTACTTCGACTCACTCCCCCATGCCGAGCTTCTGAAGTCCGTGGCGCGCCGGGTCTCTGACCGGCACCTGCTGCATCTGATCAAGATGTGGCTGATCGCTCCGGTCGAGGAAGACGATGGCAAGGGTGGCAAGAGACGAACGACGCCGGGCAAAGATAGCGGACGCGGGGTGCCGCAGGGTTCTCCGCTGTCGCCGCTCCTCGGTAATCTGTACATGCGCCGGTTTGTGCTGGGCTGGAAGCAGCGCGGGGCGGAACATAGGCTGCAAGCAAAGATCGTTTCTTACGCCGACGACTATATTATCTGCTGCAAAGGCGATGTCGATGAGGCACTCGCCGAGATGCATTGGATGATGCGGCGGCTGAAGTTGACGGTTAATGAAGCCAAGACACGCGTGTGTCATCTGCCGAAGGAGCGATTCGACTTTGTGGGCTACACCTTTGGACGGTACTACTCTCCGCAGACCGGTTGGGCATACTTGTGCCCGTGGCCCTCGAAGCGGAGTGTGCAACGCCTCATCGGAGCGATCCGCGAGGCGACCGAACGAAGGACATCGTGGCTGGAGGCCGACGAGATGGTACAGACAATCAACCGCAAGCTCCTCGGGTGGGCCAACTACTTTAGTCTCGGCCCGACTGGGAAAGCCTACCGGGCGATCGACCGGTACACCGCTCGACGGCTGCGCCGGTGGTTATGCAAGAAACATAAGGTGCGCACTGCAGGGGCGACTTCGTTCCCGTACGAACATCTTTATGACAAGTTGGGCCTCGTTGAGCTCAGCACGTCTCGCGCATGACTTTCCGAGAACGAAGGCCTGAGATCTTGTCCGAGAGCCGGATGCGGTCCCGCATGTCCGGTTCGATGAGCGGCGACTGGAGACGGATTCACGGTGCTTTGATTGCGACACCGCCAGACGAAAGGGGCGGCAACAGTTGAGAGGCACCTACCAACACCGCGCCAGTCGTCGACTCACCCGTGATGTGCCTGGGAAGGGGCGGTTCTGTTGCATTAGGGGGCGACAGCCCAAAGGCGACCCTTGATTCGCTGTCGCCTTTGACTGAAAATTACATGAAATCAGTAAGTTGCGATTGGTAGCCCCCGACACTCGGACGAAATATCCGAGTGTCGGGTGATCGGAAGTAAGCGATCAGGGAAGCGTAGCTGACGTCGCCTAGTGAGCTTTATCGTTTACCGCGAACCCGTCCCAGAGCGTGTCCTGCCAGCCGCTGATGAATCCGTTATCGTTACAAACCGGGCAGTGCCAATGAATGCGCTCCAGGTCATCGGCGCTGGGATACGACATGATGATGCCGGTGCAAGGTCGCCGCCCCGGACGTCGGCGACATCGGACGCTGGGTTCATCATCCAGATTGGCCGTGGCATCGACGACAATGCTGGCGAAGTACTCGGCGAGTCGTCTTGCTGGGGTAGGCATATCGGCGAATGCGCCCGACGGGTCGAGATAGTGCCGAAGGTCGACGATCCAGGTGTTACCCATGCACTTCGGATGAAACGGGAGCAGCCGCAATACAGTTCACTAAGTTCATGGAGCCTGGATGCCATGATAACGAACTTGTCGGACTCCGCCTTTGCGTTACGCTCGCAAATCTCGCGCAGCCACAGGTTCGTTTCATTCACGACAAATGCCAACAGCGGTTGTTCTGGATGTTCACTGGCGTATTGCTCTCGAGCCACGTCCGCGGCGGACCGCATCGCGTGTTCCGAAAATTGTACCGCGCCGATCCAGCGTTGCATTTGCCGCTCCTGCACATCTTCGGCAATGACGGGCCACCGCAAACCTGATTCTTTCATGGACTGATAGCACACCAGCAGGATATTGAGCAGGAACTCGATGGCAGCCGGCTCAACGTCGAGCCTCGACTGAACCAAGCAGGAAGCCAGCAAGTGCGGTTGGTGCAGATAAATCTCGTCGGCTAACGCTTCCTTCTCCTTCGCGCTCAAGGCGCGAACCTTGCGGATCGCCGCAGCGAGGTTATCCACTGTGATCCGACTCATAATGTGCGGCTCTGCTTTCGGGACTCCGCTTCAAGATTTTTCATGAGGTCTGCGACGGTCGGGCTCGTTGCCGCGGGATCTGCCGCGACCCGGATGAGATTCCTATCGATGCGCAGAAATTCTGCAAGACTGGAATAATCATTGACGAAGCTCGTCGGCGTAATTCGAGCCCGTGTCGAATAGGAGCGCAGTTCTGCCATTTCCTTCCTGCTCAGTGGCCGGTCGATAGCCTGGAACTCAAAGTACTGGTACTCGCTCACTTTGGGCCTCCCGGAAGGTGACTTTCGGCACGCCAGTGGCGGTACGCCTTTATCCATTCAGCTCCATCCGGCAGCGGCGTCGGTAAGGGTAGATCGATGATTGGGAGTGATCGTCGCGCTCGCCCGTGCCTACATATCGCGACAATCTGCTCGCTGCCATCGAAATCAACGCGCTCGACAGTGATTAGTGCGCCGAGCACCTCCGTCTCGAAGGGCACCGCCAGATATTCTTTCATCATTGTGAGCCAGCCTGTAATCTGCTCGGAGTCCCCGCAGGCATCGACGGTCGCTTGCTCGACCATCTCGGCAAGCCTCACCTTAGTGAGGCGCGAAGGCTCTCGCCGCTTGCGCTTCCGGGGAGTCATATGAAGTCGTCTCGCTCCTTGAGCGCGAGCAGCCGAGTCCCCGCAGGCTATTAGACCGCGTGCACCTCGCGCACGTGGTTGATATCGCGGTGACCAATGGGCCGGCACTGCGATGACAGTACAGTGGTGACCGCGATCGTTTTTCCGGTGAGGGTGGCGAACTCCACCTCGTACGCGGAGACATTGCGGTGGATGTGGACAACCGTTCCCACATCCCCCGACAGCAGACCCTCACCGGCCAGATCGCTCGTCAGCACGACGCAGTCGTGTTCTTTAATCATGATTCCTCCGAAGGATACGCAGTGATAAGCCGTGGCGCCGTCTGGTCCGCGTCCTTCTTGACCTCCCAGCGGCGGCCATGTTCACACAATGCATCGCGAAGCACCTCCCAGGCATCCCGGCGGAATCCGAAGGCGCCGAAGAAGCGGGCCTTACTCGCGCCGTAGCGGTGATCCAGATTGAGCAGATAATCAAGGATCTTCTCTCGTTCGACCAGCAGCCACTCTCGAGCGGGAAGGATCACGTTCGCTTGCTCTACTGGACCGCGGCCGAGCAACGCTGTGCCATCAAGGTGCGCACGCTCTCAAGGTATCGATACACCTCGCAACGAATTCGAGCAAGCTGTCGGCAACCGCTAGGGTTTCTCGAGTCATGGGACCAAGATTAATGCATCCTTCCGTCCGAGTTCGAACGAAGCCATGCTCTGGCCGCCACTTATCGCTTGCGCCAGGAATGTGACCAACTCAGATTGAGTGTGCCAGGATGGTGCCTTGGTGTGCCAGGGAAGAGGGATGGCAAGCGCTGCAAGTGATTGATTAATAAGCCCCAATAAACTCCACCCGCGGCTGAAAATCCGCGCGTCGGGGGTTCAATTCCCTCCCTGCCACCATAAAATCAAAGACTTGCGCGCGTTTGGCTAATCTCAACTGTAAATTATTCTAGCTAGTGTGGAATATTCCGTGTCCGTTTTCGCTTCGTAGAGCAGTGCGTTAGCGCAGTCCCTCGTCAATCGAGGACAATGGCTTGGTGACGAAGACCAAGCGACGACCTCGATGCATCTTGATTGCAGGTCCCAACGGTGCCGGTAAGACGACGTTCGCACGCCGTTATCTGCCCGAAAACGCGAGGGTGGTCCACTTCGTCAATGCCGATCTCATAGCGAGCGGCCTGTCGCCCTTGAAACCAGAAATCGCGGCCATTGCGGCGGCCCGAATGGTATTGGGTGAGATAGATCGTCTCGTGGCTGACCGAGCGGATTTCGCCTTCGAGACAACGTAAGCGGGCTCACCTATGTGCACCGGCTTAAGTCTTGGAAGCGTGCCGGCTACCGCATCGACATCGTGTATCTTAAGCTCAGTTCCTCTCGATTGGCGCTGCGGAGAGTCGCCGCGAGAGTGCGTCAAGGTGGCCACAATGTTCCGCAGGCTGACGTTTTTCGCAGGTTCGTAAGAGGCTGGGAAAACTTTCAGCGCATCTATCGCTCATTGGCCGACAGCTGGGCGGTGTACGACAATTCGGGACGCGCGCCGCGACTATTGGAGAAAAATTGATGAAGCCGAAAACGCGAGCGAAGCCAACACGCCCACCGAGCTTTGCCGCTGGTGTGGGGTGTGCCTTGCGCCGCGCAGCAAAGGACGCGCAGAAAACTGCGCGAATGTATGGCACGCCGATTTACGTTTGGGAAAAGGGCAAAGTCGTCGCTAGAAAGCCATAAGACTTTCTGGGTTGGAAGCATCGACTCTGCATCGGCGATGCAATGCTCCAGTCGCTGTCGCGAGGACATGTCCATCATCGACGTCCGGAAGCGTCAGTCCGCCGATTAATTCAACGTTCTGAAGACGTATCGTAAGCGTCTGGCCAAGGCATCTTGACTATTGGCTGATCGGCGACGACTGCCAGCGATGCGGAAGCAGATCTTCGAGTCGGCTGGCAGGCTGGGTTGGCAGACGCTCGAGGACGTCTTTGAGGTAGCGATACGGATCGTGCCCGTTGAGCTTTGCGGACTGGATCAGGCTCATGATGGCGGCGGCACGCTGACCGGCGCGCAGAGAACCGGCAAAGAGCCAGTTCGATCTGCCCAACGCGACCGGCCGGATCCGGTTTTCGATATGGTTGTTGTCGATGGGCAGCTCGCCATCATCGAGGTAGCGGATCAGCGCCGCCCAACGTCCGAGGCTGTAGTCGATCGCTTTCCTTGTCGCGGAGCCATCCGGGACCTGGCCGCGCTGGCGGGTGAGCCACTGCCGCAAGGCCTCGGCGACCGGTTTTGATCGTTGCTGCCGCAGCTGTTGCCGGCCATCGGCATCCAGTTTCAGCTCGCGCGCTTCGCGTTCGATCTCGTACAGCGCGGCGAAGTACCTCAAGCCTTCTTCGGCGATCTCGCTGCGATGATTGGCGTAAAGATCATGGAGTTTTCGGCGAGCGTGAGCCATGCAGCCGATCTCGATGACACCGCGCTCGAACAGCGCCTTGTAGCCCGAGTAGTCATCGCAGACGAGCTTTCCTGACCAGGTTCCCAGGAACTCGCGGGCATGCACACCCGCGCGGCTGTCGGCAAAGTCGTAGACGACGGCCTGCAGCTCGTCGTATTCGCTCGTGCTGTAGCTCCACAGATACGCCCGATGCGTTTTGCCGAGCCCGGGCTTTAACATCGGCACCGGCGTCTCATCCGCATGCAGCACCGGCCGGGTCAGCAGCATCGCTCTCATCGCCTCGACGAGCGGCTGGAGCTTCACGCCGCAGGCGCCCACCCACTGCGCGAGCGTCGAGCGCGGCAGCGCAAGGCCGGCACGTTCAAAGATGCTTTCCTGCCGGTACAGCGGCGCGTGATCCAAGTATTTGGCGATCAGCACCTGCGCCAGCAGACCCGCCGTCGGGATCCCCTTGTCGATGACGTGCGGCGGCACCGGCGCCTGGAGCAACCGCTCGCAGGACGGCAGACCCACTTGCCGCGGATGTGTCGCTCGACCTCGAACACGCCCGGGGTGTAGTCGAGCTTCTCGCTGACATCCTCGCCGATGCGCTCCAGGCTGCAGCCGCAGTTGCATTGCGTGGTTTCGGGCTCGTGGCGTACTTCCCGGCGCGGGAAGGACGCCGGCAGCGCGACGCGGCGCGGCTTCTCCTTCTGGGCAAGGCGGGCGTTTCTTTGAGCGCTTCGATCTCGAGGCTGATCGCCTCGATGTCCGCATCGATGCTCTCATCCAGCAGCGAGCGCTGCACGACATCGAGCTGCTCGCTGCGTCGGTCATAGCGCCAGCGCTTCAAGGTCGCCATCTCGTGCGTGAGCTGGTCGATCTTCAGTTGCTTGAGTTTGATTTCTGCGTCGCGCTTGGCGAGGAGCGCCGCGTGAGCGTTGCGTTCGGCATCGAGATCGGCGAGCTGTGCGTCGCGATCGGCAAGTTTTTCAAGAAGCGTCGCGGTCAGATTTCGCAGCTCCGCTGCGTTCATTTTATCGAGCTGGCGCGACAACTCCATGCACTCGATGCTGCCATAATTGCAGCGATTTCAACATACTTTTCGCGCCTTTTTTTCACAGCATCCGGATCTTCGCGCGCTCATCGAGCCGCTCCCACGGCAGCCCCACGACGATCGCCTGAAGTTGCTCGTGGCTCAGCGGCATGCCACGATCATGCCTCGCACCAGCGCGGATGAAGCTGCCTTCGTAAAGCTTTCGCGCACATAGCCAGAGGCCAAAGCCATCGTGCACCAACACCTTCATGCGGTTGGCGCGTTTGTTGACGAACAGGTACGCATGATGAGCGCGCGCTTCGCCGAACACATTCACGACGCGCGCCAGCGCCTTATCGACGCCGGCGCGCATATCGAGCGGTTCCACCGCGAACCAGGCCGCATCGACGCGGATCACTTCACGAGCTCGCGCAGCAGCAGCGCGCACTCATGCGCCGCCGATGCCGGCCACTCGATGCTCACACTTCGCCCGTTGCGCCGCACTCGATGCGGATCGCGCTCGCGGCGGGACTCGCCGGCAGCGCCACGGGCATAAACCCTTCCGTTCCGGGCATCAAGTCGCTCGGCGCGGTGGGCCGTATCGCGATCGGCCTGCCGCTGCGCTCCGCCTTCCTTACCCAGTCGCGCAACATGTTCGCGTTCAGGCCACGCGCCAGGGCGACCGCCGCGATCGACACACCGGGTTGCTGGCACGCCCCAACGGCTTCGGCCTTGAAAAGCGCGCTGTGGCGCCGCCGACGGCGTCTACCGCTCGCGATGACCGTTCCTTCCGAAGTGGACATATGTACACCTAACGTTAGAGTGAAGGCTCATCCTTGCACTCGCGCGGGCACGCTTACAGATGACTTCGGCGGACGCTTACGACGTATCGCAATGTGCGGGGCGAAAAATCCCTCGCTTGGACTGAGGCGAATTCAGCTAATTTCCAAGGGGATGATCTAGAGCCCCAGTCGTGGGGGTACCGCGTTCACCGTGCCATTGTTCGATCAATATATGTATCGGATAAAGCAACGCACTCAATTCAGGCCGATCTCAATTTGAAGATGTGCCTAGCCTGCTAGCGGGAATTTCTCGATCAAGCCAATTGTTTTGATAGATGTTGTCAATGAACGATAATTACAGTTATCGGGTACGCGCTGTGCACGTCGAGCGGGCGGTTCTGCTCAATAATGACCTGTGGGTAACAGTGCGGGTAATTCAGTTTTCAGACATTCAGAAAGACTGTTCTTAATAGGCTCTCCGCGTCTCGTTCAATTCCCTCCCTGCCACCATTACACGTTGTTTCTGATGCTTGCGATCCGAGCTGTCTTTGGGCGGCACACTTAGTTGCCATATAAAATCAGGCAGCTGGCTCGCGCTCCTTCGCTAGAGCGTGATATTCAACAGCGCTGAGGACAGGGATTTCCCGTGCCCGTCCAACGCGGTCGATTTAGTTACACCACCATGCAAGGAGGCGTGCATCACGAAGTTCAACGCGAGAAGATTGGGCAGCTCGTAGCGATAAACATCGCCCATGACAAGCCCCCCGAAATGCGCCTTGACGCGAGGCGCGGTAAGCACACCGAGAAGCATCAGATAATCTTCGCTCGTATTGGCGACGACCACTATATTGGAAATATTACCCTTGTCGCCTGCACGCGCGTGGGCGATTTCGAATAGCTTCATTGGCCGATCTCCTGCATGCTGACGTCCGGCCGCACTTGCCGGCGAGGTACGAGACAGGATTCGATCGAGAGTACTTCCCTGACCGAGCGGCGCACGCCGGCTCCCCCCGCAGGTCCGTTCGTATAAAGAGCTTCGACCTCTCGACCAACGCGCTCCGCATCCCCTAAATCGCGTGATCGTGCGGCGACTCGGACCCTGATTTCATACGGGAGCTCCGCCCGCTGCGACAGCCGCTGTCCGTGTAGTGCGTCGATACCGACCAAATCAAAGCGTATGTCTTCGAATTGGCCGGCCGTCATACGCAGACGTTCGGCTACGATTTCGCAGGCTAGGCGGCCGCGGTCCACCGCACCTGGCCCGGCGTAGGAGATCTCCGCCTCGGCGAGGAAGCCGTCCACAATACCGACGGTCACTTTCAACTGCTCGGGGGCAGCCTGCCCAGTCCCTCCCCATACGGCAACCCGATCGGTACCCCGTTGCTTCATCTGCACGCCACTGAGATCCGCCGTGACATCGGGGACGGGATAATGCTGTGGATCGTGGATCTCGTAGAGAAGTTGCTCCGTACACGTCGCGACCGTGACCGCGCCACCACTACCATTTACCTTTGTAATCACGCAATTCCCGTCCTCATTCACCTCGGCCAATGGGAAGCCCAGACGAGCGAGCACCTTGGCGTCTTGGGGACCGGGATTGTCGTAGTAACCGCCTGTGATTTGGCCGGCGCACTCGAGCAAATGGCCGACGATCGTGCCGCGTCCCAATCGGGTCCAGTCGTTGTCTCGCCACCCAAATTCGTACATAAGCGGAGCAAGGAACATGGCAGAGTCCGCTACACGTCCTGCGATTACGATGTCGGCGCGCTGCGTCAGCGCATCGACCAGCGGCGATGCCCCCAAGTACGCATTTGCAGATATAGCCTGCGCTCCGAGAGATGCAACCGTGCGACTGCTTTCCAGCAGTCGATAGTCGCCTGTTTGGACCATCGTCAACACGTCATCGCCCGTAATCGCAGCGATTCTTACAGATCGACCAAGGCGACGGGCGATCGGCCCTGCGATTGCTGCGACGCAAGCAGCGGCTGCCAACGGGTTGGCCGCGCCCATATTGGTGATTATTTTGACCTTGCGAGAGAGCGTCTCGGGCAAGACAGCTTCCATTCGTTCCGCCAGTAACGGATCGTAGCCCTTGTCCGGATCCCGAAGACGCGTCTGTTGGGCAATCGCAATAGTGCGCTCCGCCAGACACTCGAAGACCAAATAGTCCAGGTTGCCGTCTCGGGCCAACTCCACCGCGGGCTCTATTCGATCGCCTGAATATCCCGCTCCCGATCCTATTCTCAAAATTTTCATGTCTATCCGTCAGAAGGTAAATACGCCAAAAGCGACGGCGGCCAGACTCATGAGCACAGACGCCGCGAACAAGAACGGTATGGTGAATTTCTGATGCTCTCCCAGCTCGATTCCGCAGAGCCCGACCACCAAGAAGGTTGCTGGGGTGAGCGGGCTCACAGGGAATCCCGTCGTCATCTGGCCGAGTAGCGCCGCTTGGGCGACCGATACGGGCGTCACGCCCAGCGTCGTACCCGCTTCCGCGATGACCGGCAGCACGCCGAAATAAAAGGAATCGGGGTCAAACAACATCGAAAGGGGCATTGATAACAGGCCGAGCACAAAGGGAATGTGACTCGCTCCGTCGGATGGAATAAAGCCGGCGACGGATCCCGCCATGGCGCGCAACATTCCGGAACCGGACATGATCCCCGTGAAAGCCCCCGCCGCCAACAAAATACCAGCCATCAGCAGAGCTTCCTTTGCGTGAGCGTCGATACGGGCGCGTTGAGCATCAAAGCTTGGGAAATTAATCATCAACGCGAGCGCGGTGGCGACCATAAAGACAACTGCAGGTTCCGCTTTGCCGCTCACCAACAGTCCCATGACACATGCGGTCAGAAGCAAATTGACATAGATCCGCCCCGGACGGCGTAGAGCGCGCTGCTCATCGCTCAACCGCGGAAGATCCGAAGCGGAATTCTCCGTGTCCGGACCTCCAGTCTTCGCCCATTGGCGTTCCGCGCGCATGCCTAAGTACCAGGCGGAGCCGAAGACGAAGAGAAGACCGACTATCTGTACCGGTATCAAGGGCCTAAAGATTTGCGATACAGGCAAGTGCAAGGACGCTGATGCCCTGATCATCGGGCCAGTCCAGGGCAGGAAGTTGACCCCCGCGGCCATGGAGGTCACGCACGCAAGAACCCGTCGGTCAATTCGCAGCCGATCGTAGACGGGAAGCATGGCCGGAATGACCACGAGAAACGCGACGGCCCCCGAGCCATCCAGATGGATCAACAATGTAAGCAACGCCGTGCCGGGTACCACCCGCGAGGCTCGTCCCCCCGCAAGCCGTATGACGCGATGAATGATTGGATCAAGCATGCCCGCATCTGTCACGACCCCAAAGAACAGAATGGCGAATACAAACATGCCAACCACCGGCGCCATGCTTTGAAGCCCGTGAAGGATGAACGTGGACACCTGCGGACCGCACCCGCCGATCAGCGCAGCCGCAGTCGGCACCGCAATCAGCGAGACCAGAGGAGATGCTCGCCTGCTCAGGATGAGGACGAGAAGCGTCACTACGGTGAATAAACCGAGCCACGCCGTCATGAGCGACTCCGGGTCACTGCGCGTGGCCCGGCGTATAGGGGCCGCGAAGCCGCAGGTAGTTCAGCAAGATAGCCGAGACATGCCAAGGATCGCAGGTTTTGAGGTACGGCAGGCGCACTGTTTATCCCCCTATCAAACTATTGTTCTCGTCTCGTCGAGAATGCTAAGGTAATTCATGAGGCGCAGAGATGGAATTATGTGTACTCAGTATTCGATAAAGACGATCAGTGATCATTGCAATGGTTTTACCAGGGGTTCTTGCGTATGAGCATTCGTGTTCGATATGTGATTCTTCTCTCCGCGGCTTTGGCAGCCCCGATTGCCGGCAAGGCAGCGGGCGCCACTTCCGATGAGCGATCGTTTCGGGAAACTTACGAGACCCTTGTCGACATCAATACGACTCGATCGACCGGCAGTTGTACCCAAGCCGCCGAGGCAATGCGGTCACGGCTGTTAGCGGGCGGAGTCCCTTCAACGGAAATGCGGGTGTTAGCGCCTCCCGGGCGCCCCCAAGACGGTGCGCTGATCGCGACTCTTCCGGGCCGGGATCGTAGCGCTAAACCGATACTATTACTGGCTCACATCGATGTCGTGGAAGCTAAGCGAGAGGAATGGCAACGCGATCCGTTCAAATTGATTGAAGAGAACGGCACATTTTATGCGCGTGGCGCGAGCGACGATAAAGCGATGGCCGCCGTGTTCACCGACAGCCTGATCCGATACACAAAGGAAGGCTTCAAACCGCGTCGCGGCATCAAGCTCGCGCTCACGTGCGGTGAGGAAACACCAGATATTTTCAACAGCGTCCGCTGGTTGACCGAGACGCAGCCCAAAGTGTTGGAGGCTGCCTTCGCCCTGAATGAAGGGGCGTTCGGGGAGTTGGACCAAAACGGCAAACCAATCGTTCTGCAAATTCAGGCAGGAGAGAAGGTCTATCAGGACTTTTCCCTCGAGGCGTCAGATGTTGGCGGCCACAGCGCACGGCCCAATAGGAACAATCCCATCGTGCGGCTGAGTGTGGGCCTGGCAAAGCTTGGAAGTTACAACTTTGCAATCTCGTTGAACCCGATCACACACAGCTACTTCCAGGCGGAAGCAAAACTCGCATCGCCGGAGGTTGCCGCCGACATGCGGGCGATACTGCAGAATCCACCGGACGAAGCGGCCGCGCAGCGGTTGTGGACGGTCAGTCCGTCCTGGAATGCTGCACTACGTACCACCTGTGTGGTGACTCAAATAACGGGCGGCCATGCGCCGAACGCGCTGCCCCAGCACGTGAGCGCCACTGTGAATTGTCGCATCTTGCCCGGAACCCCTGTGAGCTCGGTGAAAGACGAACTGATCAAGGTTCTTCAAGATGAGAAGATTTCCGTTACCGCGGCGGGAGTACCCGGAGTGGAGGCGTCCGTACCCGCGCTCTCGGAGAACATCACGGGGCCCCTACGCCGGGTGGCGAATACCATCTGGCCGGGCGTGGCGATCGTCCCTACCATGCTGGTGGCCGCCACAGACGGTCGATTCTTGAACGTGAGTGGCGTGCCTACCTATGGCATATCCGGCATGTTCTATGGTGCTGAGGGCAGTCATGCCCACGGGCTCAACGAACACATTAGGGTAAAGTCCTTGATGGAAGGCCGCCGCTTTCTCTACGAAGTGGTCAAGCTGTATGCCGACGAGGTGAATTGAAGCGTCCTCAATGGGTGCTCTCTGACCTAAGTCGCTCCAGAAGCATGGCCGCCGCCTTTGGTAAGGCGCGGCCGGATTTGCGGATCAACATTATTTTTCGCTGAATCGCAGGCTGCCGGATCGGCACGGCCGTCAGTTGTGAGTCAACCAGTGGCATTAGCGCCGATTCGGGAAGCACCGCGGCGCCAAGCCCAGCGCGGGCCAGGGCAAGCGCCGTCGACATGTAATGAGTCTCGTATACTGGGGTGAACACTGCTCCGACTCGGTCGGCAGCCTTCTCGAACACCTGGCGGGCGCTGCTGTCGCGTGTAGTCAATATCAGGGGGTATTTGGCCAAATCCATCAACCGCACTGATCGTTTGGCAGCAAGCTCGTGGCGTCGATCGACAAAAATCCACAAATCGTCTTCCCAGAGCGATTCGACGATGATGTCTCGATCGCGACGCCCAAGGCTGCCTATCCCGAAGTCCACATCGCCTGCCTTGACGAGTTCTACGATGCGTTGTGCCACCACGTCCTGGATCCGGACTTTGAGGCCAGGGTTCGCTGCAATAAAGGCCGCGATAATGGGCGGCAGCACGCTGCCTGCGATCGACGGCAGCGCCGCGACAGTAACGACGCCCCGTCTCAATGCTGATACATCCTGTGTACCCGCGACGAGAGACTCAATTCTCTCGACAATATCATCGAGAGGACCGATCAGTTCCCGGCCAATGGTGGTGAGGCTAACCTGCCGCCGATTTCTATCAAAGAGACGCACCCCAAGGGTTTGTTCGAGATTTCGAATTTGAACCGTCAGCGTCGACTGCGAAATAGCGAGCTTCGCCGCGGCGCGCGTAAAATTCCCCAATCGAGCAACGGTAAGAAACGCATTAAATTGCCGGGTGAATGTAATCATCGGATTTCTCGCATACTGAGTACGAATATTTTCATTTTACAGATTTGAACCGAACTCTTAGCATCAAAATTCAATTTGAAGAACAGCGGCACCGGCCTCTTCGCGCATAAGAACTTAAGGGACGAATAATGAATTCACCAACATCGTTGTTTCGTTATGGCGCTGCGCTGCTCCCGGCCATTGCGCTGCTCGCTTCGGTGCTTCCCGCGGCAGTCGCTGCCGCAGCCGCGGCAGACGCGACATCCGGACCAGTCACCGAGCTTACAGAGATCATTGTCACCGCGCAGAAGCGTCAACAGCGCGAACAGGACGTGCCCATCTCGATGACCGTGATGGGTGGGGCCGACCTCGACAAGTCCAGCATCACGAGCGTATCGGATGCCCTCAGCATGGTGCCTGGCGTTGCCGTCAACATAAACGGTCAGGGTGGCGAAACTCAGCTGACCATTCGTGGCGTCACCGCCGCCGGTTCATTGTTTACCGGCTCGAGCCCGATCGGCTATTACATGGACTCCGTTCCGTTTGGCCTGGTTCGGTCGGCAATTGTGCCGGACGTGAACTCCTACGACCTCGACCGAATCGAGGTGCTGCGCGGACCGCAGGGGACTTTGTACGGCGTCAACGCCCTGAATGGAGTGGTGCGGATACTTACCAATGACGCGGACTTGAAAGAGTTCGATTTCAAGGCTCGCAGTACCCTATCCTCCACGGAGGGTGGCGGCGGAAGTTGGCGCCAGGACGCAGCCGTCAATATACCCATTGTCGATGGCAAGCTCGCGGCGCGTCTCGTGGTCGGCGACGAACACGACGGCGGCTGGATTGACAGTCCGCTCGGAACTAATATCAACGACGGCGACGTCAAGACTGTACGCGTCAAGGTGACTGCCCAGCCCACCGACGATCTGAGCATCAAACTGGGAGTCAACCATGAGAATGCCAGCTACGGGGCGCCACCGACGGCGACCAATGACTACACGCCCTCGACCCTGAACCAGTCGATCGCACAGAGCTTCAGTGCCTACGACATCAGGATCGAGGACCGCACGCCGTGGGCGACCGTATCGAGTTCGACCAGCTATCTCACATTCGCCAACGACAGCTTCCAGGACACCTTTTCGGGCGTCGACAACCCGCCGCTCCGCACCCGCGAATCCTCAAGAGTGTTCAGCGAGGAGCTTAATCTGACCTCCACGGTCGACGGCCCGTGGCGATGGTCGGCCGGCGCGTTTTATCGAAACGCTCGTGACATCACGTACCAGACGTTTGGCGACTTCCTACTGGCGCCCGTCGATCAGGCCGATACGTCCCGTTCGGAGGCTGTTTTCGGCGAGCTTGCGCGCCGCTTCGACGACAACCAGTTCGAACTGGCCGTTGGCGCACGCTACTTTCACGACGACGTTGGCCTGCATCAGCTTATCCTTTACGGGAATGGCGTATCAGGGCAGCTACCAGGCACTCCGCTGGAATTCGCTGAAGCCACGTTCCATGCTCTAACGCCACGAGTGGTGCTTAGCTGGTTTCCGAGCCATGACTACACCCTCTACGCATCCTACTCGCAGGGCTTCCGCAGCGGCTTTTCGCAGGGGGAATTCACCCTACTGGCGGCGCCGGAATTGCCGCCGATTAAGCCCGACAAGCTGAACAATTACGAAATTGGTGCCAAGGGCAACCTGTTCGACAATCGCCTGGGCTTCGAGGCCGCCGTGTACTACATGAAATGGAACGACATCCAGGAACAGCTGGGCATACCAATTCCGGGCTCGGGCGCATGCTGTGTTACAGCAAGCGTGAACGGCGAGTCAGCAAGTGGCACGGGCGTTGACTTGGCGGTCAACTACCGACCGATCCCGGGGCTTGAGCTGGGCGTCAACTTTGGCTGGAATGGACTGCGCGAGGATTCCGCAGTGTACTCGAATGATGTGCTGCTGTTTGCGAAGGGCGCCCGGATCGACAGTTCACCTGCCACCACCGCTGGTGCCTCGGCGCGTTACGAGTTCCCGTTTGCATCGACCGGCTGGACCGGGCAGCTGGCGGCCAGCGGGCGCTATACCTCACGACAGACCACAACGACGGGTTCGTTCGGAGACGGATTACCCACAACGGTCGATGAGAGCGACAGCATCACGACGGCCCGTGTGAGCTTGGCGGTAATGGCGCCGTCGCATTGGCGCACAATGCTCTACTGCAACAACGTGGGTAACAGTCGCGGCGTGCCCCTGGCCTCGCCGTACCCCTTCACGAGCATCAGCCAGCAGCCGCGAACGATGGGCATTCAGCTCGACTATGGCTACAAATAGCAGGGGCTGCTCTCGCCAGATGCCGTTGGTAAGAAAGGTATGCAAATGCGCGTCGTAACGCTGGCCGTAATATTTACGTTGACGATGGCGACAGGTCGCTCAGGCGTTGCGGGCGAGTCAACGCCGCGACGATCATTGGAAGGGAAGGATGTCTTTTCCCTGCAGTGGGCATCGGATCCGCAGATTCGTCCCGACGGCAAGTGGGTGGCGTACGTACGTCACGGCTATGACGAGATGTCGGATCGGGAGGTGCGTTCGATCTGGCTTGTTGATGTTGCGACGGGCGCACAAAAGCAAGTCGGTACAGCAGGCTTCTACTCCTCTCCTCGCTGGTCACCGCAGGGCGATCGGCTTGGCTATGTGTTTTCCGGGCCGGACGGCAAGAACACCCAGATTGGGGTGTATTCGGTGCGAACCGGTCAGACCACTGCGATCACCGCTGGGACGCAAACACCACGGGAGATTGCGTGGTCGCCGGACGGCCGCTCGATTGCCTTCCTGATGCTGGTTACCGAGCCGCCCCTGACGCTGGGAACAGCATTGCAGAAGCCCGCGGGAGCCACCTGGGCCGAGCCTCTTCGCGTCATCGATGCGGTCAACTATCAGGCCGATGGAAAGGGCTATTTAAAGCGCGGCTATTCGCACGTGTTTGTGGTTCCCGCCGAGGGGGGTGCCGCACGGCAAGTGAGCGTCGGGCCGTACACCGAAGTCGGCCCTTTGGCATGGACGCCCGACGGGGCTCACCTGCTGTTGACGAGCAATCGAGACAAGGACTGGGAGCGAGAACCCATCGACGCCTCGGGCTCGCATCCGAGGCATCAAACGATCTATCGGTTGACCTTGGCGGACGGCTCACTCACGCCATTGAGCACTCGAGTGGGCTCGTTTCGAATGCCCACTCTGTCGCCCGACGGCAAAACTCTCGCCTACCTCGGCTTCGAGGATAAAGGCCTCGGGTACCAGGAGTACCATTTGAGGCTCGCCAAGATAGAGGGTGGCGATTCGCGGTCGATCAGCGATTCACTCGGTCAGTCGATCGATGCGTATCGCTGGGCCTCTGATGGCCGAAGTCTTTATATCGCCTATACGCAAGAGGGCGTTACGGAAGTGGCGCGTATGTCGCTCGAAGGAAAAGTCGAGTCCATCGCCCAAGGCCTCTCGGGCGACGAACTGAATCTTCCTTACTCCGGGGGCGAGTTCTCCGCGGCATCCAACGGAATCGTTGTCTATACCGGTGGCATGGGGCACGGGCCTCCCGAACTGTATTTGGCCGACCATCGAAAAAATCTAAGGCTCAGTCACTTGAATGATGGTCTTTTTGCCAAAGTCCAGCTGGGATCGCTGGCGGCACTGCCCGTCACATCATCGTTTGACAATCGACACATCGGTGCCTGGGAGCTGAGGCCCTCCAATTTTGACGGTCGCAGAAAATATCCGTTGATCATGGAGATCCATGGCGGCCCCTATGCGAGTTATGGGCCCGTGTTTTCATTTAAAGACGAACTGTTCGCGGCCGCAGGCTATATCGTCGTCTATGCCAACCCCCGAGGCTCGACTTCTTATGGCGAGGAGTTTGCAAACCTCATTCAGTACGACTACCCCAATCACGACTTCGATGATCTGATGAGCGTGGTGGATGCCGCCATTAACCAGGGCACCGTGGATGCCAATAATCTCTTCGTCACCGGCGGATCGGGTGGTGGCATTTTGACGGCTTGGACCGTGGGCAACACCCATCGATTCCGCGCCGCGTCCTCTCAAGCGCCAGTCGTCGATTGGACCAGTTGGGTGGTGACGTCGGACGTGTATGCCTATGTCGCAAAAACTTGGTTCAAGAAATTGCCGTGGGAAGACCATGACACGTATTGGAGGCAATCTCCCCTGTCTCGGGTTGGAAATGTCACGACGCCAACCCTGATGGTCGTCGGCGACCAAGATTTACGGACCACCGTCGGGCAGGCTGAGGAATTCTACCAAGCGCTCCAATTGACTCATACACCGACAAACCTTGTGGTAGTTCCGGGCGCTGGCCATGGCGTTGATCGTCCATCGCAGTTGGCCGCAGAGACCAATGCGATCCTTGCGTGGTTCGAACGTTACAAGCAAGCGGCGCGCCAGTGATAGTCAATGTTGGCAAATTATTCGGCTTCGTGATTCCCGTCTTGATGTTGGGGATCGCGGCGATGGGAGCGCGGATTGGGCACGCGGCGGATGTTAAGCATTTACTCGAGGGCAGGGATTTATTTGCGTTGCAGTGGGTATCGGATCCGCATATTCGTGCCGACGGCAAGTGGGTGGCGTACGTGCGTCACGGCTATGACGAGATGTCGGATCGGGAGGTGCGTTCGATCTGGCTTGTTGATGTTGCGACGGGCGCACAAAAGCAAGTCGGTACAGCAGGCTTCTACTCCTCTCCTCGCTGGTCACCGCAGGGCGATCGGCTTGGCTATGTGTTTTCCGGGCCGGACGGCAAGAACACCCAGATTGGGGTGTATTCGGTGCGAACCGGTCAGACCACTGCGATCACCGCTGGGACGCAAACACCACGGGAGATTGCGTGGTCGCCGGACGGCCGCTCGATTGCCTTCCTGATGCTGGTTACCGAGCCGCCCCTGACGCTGGGAACAGCATTGCAGAAGCCCGCGGGAGCCACCTGGGCCGAGCCTCTTCGCGTCATCGATGCGGTCAACTATCAGGCCGATGGAAAGGGCTATTTAAAGCGCGGCTATTCGCACGTGTTTGTGGTTCCCGCCGAGGGGGGTGCCGCACGGCAAGTGAGCGTCGGGCCGTACACCGAAGTCGGCCCTTTGGCATGGACGCCCGACGGGGCTCACCTGCTGTTGACGAGCAATCGAGACAAGGACTGGGAGCGAGAACCCATCGACGCCTCGGGCTCGCATCCGAGGCATCAAACGATCTATCGGTTGACCTTGGCGGACGGCTCACTCACGCCATTGAGCACTCGAGTGGGCTCGTTTCGAATGCCCACTCTGTCGCCCGACGGCAAAACTCTCGCCTACCTCGGCTTCGAGGATAAGGGCCTCGGGCATCAAGACTCGCAGTTGACCATCGTCGGTACCCGTGAAGGAGAACGGCCGCCTATCGGTCCGTTGGATCGGCCCATCGAGGCCTTCTGTTGGGCTTCCGACGGCCGCAGCGTATATATTTCCTACGTCGACGCCGGCGCAACCAAAGTTGCCCGAATGTCCCCGGACGGCCGCCTCAAAGGCCTGGTGTTAAGCCTGGCCAACGGAGATTCTTCCCTCGATTTGCCTTACTCAGGCGGCGAGTTTTCTGCCTCGGAGGGTGGCATGCTCGCCTATACCGGTGGCGACGCGAGTCGCCCCTCCGAGCTGTTTGTTTACGCAGAGGGCAGGACTCGGCAGCTGACTCATTTAAACGATGAGGCGTTGGCGGCCGTCGACCTGTCCGCGGTTCGCCCATTGAAGGTAACCTCGTCATTCGACGGCCGGTCGATCGGCGCGTGGGAACTCGCGCCCCCGCGTACAAGCACGAAGGGAACACATCCGCTCATACTCGAAATTCACGGCGGACCCTACGGAAGCTATGGACCGGTCTTTTCAATGGAGGATCAAGTCTTCGCAGCGGCAGGATACATTGTGGTGTATGCAAATCCGCGCGGTTCGACTTCCTACGGGGAAGAATTCGCAAACTTGATCCAGCATCACTATCCCGAGCATGATTTCGACGATCTCATGAGCGTGGTTGATGCGGCGATCCAGAGCAGCGGCGCTGATCCTGAGAATCTCTTCGTGACAGGCCAGTCGGGCGGCGGAATACTGACCGCTTGGACCGTCGGCCGGACGCATCGGTTCCGAGCGGCTGCGTCCCAGTCACCCGTGGTTGATTGGGCCAGTTGGGTGGTTACTTCTGATGTGTACGCGCATGTGGTATCGAATTGGTTCGAACAGCCGCCGTGGAAAGACGAGGCAACCTACTGGCGTCAATCCCCCCTCTCTCTCGTAAACAATGTCACAACGCCCACGTTGGTGATCGACGGGGATCGCGATTTGCGCACCACATTAGGACAAGCCGAAGAGTTCTATCAGGCGCTACAGCTTCACAACGTACCCACTGCGCTAATTGTTATCCCCGGCGCATCGCACGCGGTATTCAGCCCGTCACAGATGGCCGCGCAAATGAGCGCCATTCTCGCCTGGTTCGATCGGTATAAGCATGTCGCGCAATAATGCCCCTGCCCAATTACGAATCAACAGACTGTACGCGATCGCATTGATTGGTCTCTTCAGCGGCACTGCCGTCTGCGGTGTGACGCCGAAGATAACGTCCAAACAGTTTGCTCTGGCGAGCCTTCCCATCGTCGATCGGATCAAGGTTCCGGTGGGTCCCGGTTGGCTCGAGGTGGGATTCGGATCCGTGTGGGTTACTAAAAGCGACAGTCACATCGCACTGCGTATTAATCCCGTTACTGATCATATAGTCGCGAAAATGGCCGTGGGCTCCGACCCCGAGCTCGGCATCGGCATGGGCCTGGATTTCGCGTGGGTTGCGGACCCAAAGGACCATACGATCACCCAGATCGATCCGCGGACCAACCAGGTGGTGCGTACGATCCCCGTGAATATCGCCGCCGACCCGGAAGGTTCGATCGGAGTCGGCGAGGGAAGTATTTGGGTTTTGACAAACGAAGGCGGTACTGATGCCGGCACGCTTACTCGAATAGATTCGGCGAGCGGCAAAACTACCGCGAATATTCCAGTAAGGCCCAAATCTCACGCTGCGATAGTGGCGTTTAAATCCGTGTGGGTAACCAGTTCCGGAGGCGGCACAGTCACGCGGGTTGATCCTCGGTCGAACGCCGTGGTCGCGGAGATCCCCGTACATGCATTGCCACGTTTCTTGATAGCGAACAAAGACGCGATCTGGGTTCTGTGTCAGAGCGACGGCACGTTGATTCGCATCGATCCGACGAGCAATCGCGTGGTAGCGACGATCGAGGTCGGGGTGCCTGGAGACGGGGGTGATCTTTCCGTCGACAACCGATACGTCTGGGTGAGTGCTGAAGGCGTTCCGCTGTCGCAGGTGGATCCGGACAGTAACCGGCTCGCTCGTCAGTTCGTAGGGGGAAAGAAAGATGATACGCTGCGGGTGGGGTATGGGTACGCTTGGATCTTGGACGAAATACACGGCGAGATTTGGAAGATTGATTTGAGCAAGCTCGAAAAGCTGCGTCACGGACATGATTAGTCGTCTCGACGCATTGGTTGTCGGAATTCTGGTTTTGATGGCACACGCCACGTTGGCAGTCTCTGCTGACAACGAACAAGGTCAATGGATGACCGGTGGCGGCGATATGGCCGGCACGTTTCATTCGTCACTCCACGATATCAATTCACGCACTGTCGCTCACTTGGGCTTCGCGTGGGACTATAAACTTGGAACGCGCCGTGGTCTCGAGGCGACGCCCATCGTTGTTGACGGCGTGATGTATGCCTCCGGGAACTTCGGGCGGGTCTACGCCTTGGATGCGGCCACCGGAATGCAGCGTTGGATCTATGATCCGGGCGTTGATGGCCAGTCGGGAAGGTACGCTTGCTGCGATGCCGTCAATCGTGGCGTCTCGGTTTCTAAAGGCCGTGTGTATGTGGCCGCACTGGACGGCTACGTGCATGCGATCGACGCCGCGACAGGCCGACGCATATGGAAAGTTGATTCTTTTCCGTCGCGTGGACCCAAATCTCCCTTAACGCTGACTGGGGCGCCGGTAGTGGCCGGCGATTTACTGATCGTGGGCACGGGCGGCGGCGATTTTCACGGCGTGCGCGGCTACGTGGAGGCTCTTGACCTCAGAACCGGTGCACTTCGCTGGCGTTTCTATACGGTACCGCGAGATCCGAACCTTGGACCGCAGGATCAAGCCCATCTAGTGGATGCAGTGAAGACGTGGGACCCCCGTCATCGCTGGGAAACCGGCGGCGGTGGCGCCGTGTGGGACGGAATATCATACGACCCGGAGCTCAATCTCATTTATGTCGGCACCGGGAATGCCGCTCCGTACGATTTAACGGAGGACGGCCGTTCCGGCGGTGACGATCTTTACAGCGATTCGATTCTTGCATTGAACGCCGATACTGGAACGCTCAAGTGGTTCTATCAAGTATTGCCGGGCGATAAATGGGATTTGGACAGCACACAAAAGATGATCTTGGCGGATCTGAGGATCGATCGGAAGCCCCGCAAAGTACTGATGCAGGCCTCAAAGAACGGCTATTTTTATGCGCTCGATCGGGTGAACGGTCAATTCATCTCGGCGAAGCCGTTCGCTTTTGCTAACTGGACCCAAGGTCTCGATCCGCGTACCGGCCGGCCGGTGCTTAATCCCACAGTCGATTACTCTCGCTCTCCGAAGCTTGTCTTTCCTTGGGAAGGCGGCGCGCACAGCTGGCAAGCGATGTCGCTTGACCCACAATCAAAACTCGTATTTGTACCGGTTGTCGAAGCGGGAGACATACAGATCGAAGCGGCTCGGCTGCCGGCGGGGTTGACCGAGGGGCAGTTTACGTCGCCCATCATTGGCGTGGAGGACTACGATCCGAAAGCCTTGGCGGCACTTTATGGGCCCCTGCCGCCACTGGCCTCTCTCACCAAAGGACTACCGCCGGCTACAAATCGCGGCTACTTGCGTGCATGGGATCCGGTAAAGCAGCGGCTCGTTTGGGAAGTGGCAACCGAAACCTATTGGAACGGCGGCGTCTTGTCGACCGATGGTGGCTTGGTGATCCAAGGGGATATCGCCGGGCGAATGAATGTATACGCTGCGGCGACAGGCAAGCGCTTGAAGAGTCTGTCCCTCGGCACCTCAATCATGGCCGCCCCTATGACGTACAAAGTCAATGGAATTCAATATATCGCGGTCATGGCTGGGTACGGCGGGGGACAGATCGGCGAGACGCTGCCGGAGAACTCAGCGGCCTACCGCTATGGCAATGAGGGTAGAATCATCGCCCTGAAGTTAGGAGGACCCTTACCTCCTTTGCCCTCGCGCTTCAGCGCGCAGCCCATTCCCGCTCCTCCCCCTGACGAGGGCTCCCCGACACAAGTTTCGGCCGGTGCGATTCTTTACAACAGATTTTGTTCTCGCTGCCATGTGTTTGGGCGCGGAATACTGCCCGACCTACGCAGGTTAACTCCGGAGAAGCATCAGCTCTTCTACGACATTGTGCTCGGTGGCATATTGCAGCCTCTCGGAATGGGTCGCTTCGACGATGTGCTGAGCCGTCACGATGCTGAGGCTATCCATGCCTATGTTGTGCATGAGGCTGCTCTGGGGTTTGCGGGGCAATCAGTCGCAACTCAGTAGGGTCAAGTTGGACATTTGACTGCGAGTACGTCTTGTTGCCGGAGCGCGATCACTTCCGGATATGGCGTAGATGTACGTTACCAAGGCAGGAATACTAACCATAGCCGTCGTATCACTTTCAAAATAAGACTTTTGCCGATCGTGATTAGGGTTTTTCACTGGGAGGGTGAACCGGTGAGCTGATTGGACGCCAACCAGCGCCCGCTCCAAGTTGTTGTTTCGGCATGCGCGATAATTGGCGGTTATGCCAATCGGGTAAGTTCACGCTATCTTCCGGGAACGCGACCACTTGTAGACCCTCTGTGGGCCCGATGCCACCGCTCTCGGAAGCGAATAGGAGTCCAATATACTAGACTTACCCGGTGATAATCCAATATACTGGACCAATGAACTTGCAAACCATTGGCCATCTCATCGCTGAGCGGCGGCGTGCCAAAGGCCTGACGCTCACTCAACTAGCCGCTCAAGCAGCGGTCGGCCGTTCAACTTTGGCGGCCCTCGAGGCCGGTAAGCTACACGAACTCGGGTTGGAACGAGTAGCTCGGCTGTGTGCGGCCGTGGATCTTGTACTCGAGGTCCGGCCACTGGAACTCAACCAACCCTTGATGGCGCATCGGCATCTCTCCGAGGTCGCCGGCCGCGAGCTCACCAAGGCTGCTATCGATGACATCATCACCCGGGGCACTATTGGTACCTGGCGCAAGCTCCTTCAAGCGATGGACGCGGATAAGACCGGTCGCATCGCCCGTCGAGTGACTGATGTGGCTCAGACCCTGGTTAAGCGTGACCCGAAGGCGCGCGCCTTTGCTGCACTATTGCGCAAGCTCCCACGCAAATCGCACGACGCTGCCGCCGAGTGACCAAGAAAACGGAAATACCCGATTGGGAAACCCTCCTGGCGCATGCCGCGCTGCTGCAGGCGAAAATACCCGCGGCCATCCTCGTGGGAGGCACCGCCGCGGCCGTGCACGCCGGCCATCGCATTTCCTTTGACCATGATCACGTCGTCAAAGACCTGGCGAAGAACTACGACGCCGCCATTCTCGCCTTGGAATCCATCGCCGGCTGGCACACACACCGTCGTGTAAAGGGCAAAATGGTGCTTGGGAATGTCAACAAGATTGCTGCCGGACTGCGCAACCAGCGGCGCTCTGCGCCGCTCGAAACCACGGAGGTCGTTGTGCAAGGATGGGCGCCGCCTTCGATTGCCAACGATTGAGGAGACGCTGCGAATCAAGACCTTTCTCGTGGTTGATCGCAATGCCACCCGAGATTATCTCGACGTTGCGGCACTTTCCCACCATATCGGCCTGACAAAAAGCGCTGCAGCGCTCGAGCGCATGAACGAACTCTATGCCGAGTTTGAGGACGAGGCCGGCGACCTGCTCACCGCCGTCGTCGTCAAGCTTTCACTGCCCGATCCCTATGATCTCACCGATATTGATCTGTCGGAATACAAAGGCATCGTTGCGCCTTGGAATAACTGGCGTGCCGTTCAGGCGCAATGCGCGTCTCTCGCCGCAGCGTTGGTGGCGTCGCCCCGCTTGTAGACGTCTCTGTTGTCGATATCATCACCCGCAAGGGCTAGAGACATGGAACGGCACTTATGAGTCGAGCAACGAAAGACCCCAGCGAGGCCCCACGGGAACGTCCTTGGCAGATCATGCTCACCGGTCCCAGTCTCGAGCAAATCGATGCGGCAACGCGCCAGGCGCTTGAGCGGATTCTCGAACTCTTTACCGAGGTTGGTGGATTGGTGGTGCAAACGACCGCCGGCGATGTCAGTGTGACCCGGGATTTTCCGAGCGACTACACGATCCAAGTCGATCCGCTTCTTAAGGAAATTTTCAAGAACAACCCCGCGGTGACCGAGATCAAATTTTTAGGTTCCGAGAATCCGCACACGGCGACACCCGATGATCCGCATTGGTCGGCCCACGGCAAAGCGTACGCGAGCATCGACAAGGCCGCGGCGCGGGGGGAACTGACACCCGCCGCGGCGACGGCTGCCTACCGGCGGATTGCCAAATCTTAGAGAATCAAATCACCAACGTGCGGCATAACCGTCGGCGTGAAGATGCAAGATCAATGCGGCGAGGTCGCGGCGCGCTGCAGCCCGTTTGAAAACGCGCGGCATCAGCGCGCTTGTCGTCGAGCCTTCACCTGCACGATGGCATCCTGGCGAATCTCACTCCAATCGGCCGGAGTCAATTCCGTTTCGGCGCTCTGCAGCCCCTCGAGGAGCAGCGTCTCTAGACGCTCTTCGGCCTTCCGCTTCTCATCGGCGCGAATGAGCTCGCGCACGTACTCGCTGGCACTGCTATAGCGCCCGGCCGCGATCTGTCCAGCGACGAATTCCTTGAGCGATTCCGGCAGGGAAATGTTCAAGCTCTGCATCGAAGGCCTCCAGAACCCCATTCCATTTTCTGCCATAAAATAGCAAGAACTGCGATTACAGGACAATTGGCCTGCGTTGGACCGCCTTCTATCGATGCGACCCCGCGAAACCCGCCGCAGGCTCACTGCGAGTGAGATTTCCAGGGCAGGGCAGGACATCTCAATCGTCTGCGAGCCCCAGCCGTTCTCGGACTCGGCGCAGGGTGACTGGATCTACAGGGGGTTTCATGCGGCGCGCACCGCGCTCTGCCTCGATGACGAGCGCGATGACTTTCTCGCGGCCGTCAGGATCGCGAACTGCCTGGAGCGGCGTTTGCCCGTCGAGCGCTGGAATCTTCTCGGTCACCCAGCGCTCAAAGTGCTCCGCCATCATCTGTTGTACGCGGGCCTGTACCTCAGGATGCTGCGCGAGCGCGTCGGATTCCGCCTCTCGGACTGAAGTCCCTGGGCCGGCGCGCTTGCGCTCGGCCAACATTTTTTCGACCGACTGGATGCGGTCAGCGCGAAGCCGCGCCTCACCTCCCAGCCGTTCCTCGACCAGGGTCTTGAATTCGTGCGCACGGCCCGCCGAATTGACTTCGGCCACTAGTCGCCGTCCCTTGATCTCGATGTGGCCGACGATCGTGGAGGACCAATCCTTGTGCAATTGATTGCCAGCCTTGGTCCAGTTGAATTCCACGCTCTTGAAGTGGCCGCGCGCCGTACGCTTCGTGGCGGAGATGATCTCCTCCTCGGACCGGCCTGAATCGAGCGACTTGAGCGCATCGAGCACTTTCTCGGGAGACTCGATGTCGAACACGAGGCGGTGCATCTCCAGCGGCTCGCCATCGGTGTTGTGAAGTTTCGGGAGCTTCAGGATGCAGCACCTTGTCCATGATATCGAGGTAACGCTCGATGAGCTCGAGGTCCCAGTCACACAGGGTTTGCGGCGGTGAAACGGGGCTCGCCGCGCAGCAATTCCTTGCGAAAATCGATGAGCTCGATCTTGTAGATCGGCGGGATAAAGCAAAGTGAGGAGGCCTCCAGTATGGTGATGCCCTCCGCCGTGACCAGCTGGCCGAATACGATATCGCCGGGTTGCATCCCCTGGGTTGCGTTCCGTTCGAGCACCGCCCGTTCCTCGCCTGTGAAAAGATCGCGGGCCTGAAACCCGTGCCCGGGATCACAGCGCAAAATCTCGTGGAAACTAAAAGGGGCCTTAAGGCATGACCCCAGGTATCGTCGTATCACCGGGTCCAGCCGTGCACCTCTGCGTTCGAGAAAAAGCGCGGTCGGACTGCGCTCGTGAAGCGCGGTGTGCGCCACCTGGGTGCTGTAGGGATCCGGCGTCCAGCGATGAAAGAACCACGGCATGAAGACCTGGATGTGCGGGGTCTCGGGATCAAAGGGTTCTTCCGCGCCGGAGAATTCTTCCCAGGCTTCTTCAAGTGCGTCGGGACCGTACGTTTCGGCCACAAAAGGGAGCATCGTGCTCGCCATGGCAAATTCGTCAAGCGCACGCCGCACCCGCCGCCAGGCGAGCGCTTCCGATGAGTCGGAGGAGCTGATCGCCGCTCGCAGACAACAGTGTTTGTACTTCTTGCCGCTTCCGCAGGGACAAGGATCATTTCGACCTGGAGTCATGTCCGGTCAAGATGCGAAGAAACGCACGCCGTGTACTTTGCTGCGAGTGATGGTCGGTAGAGGGCGTGTTCTCGTTGCGTGAACACTTACAAATTTATCTGACATGATCGCATGTTCGCCAATCATGGTGGACTAAGCAACTGCTCGCGGGTTGAGCTAAATTACGGGGTGGGCGACTTCGCAGTGCCAGCTTTTGCGGTCTTGGGGTATGATTATCAAAGAGAGTCGAGTCGCGTGCTGTTGGCCGCCGACGCGGCCGTCGTCTCGTAAAGGGCAACGACCAAAGCTAATGGCTGCGCGAAAAGTACGTCACAATATCCGGGTCGCGCGCGTCACGGCCCGCGCCCAACAGGTCTTCGCTGGACAGCCCACGTATGCCGCGGCTTGGCTGCGCGAGCCCAAGTCCTCGTTGGGTGATCGCACGCCGTTGCATTTGCTTGCCACCGAGCCCGGGGCCCTCGTTGTCGAGGAGCAGTTGGCCGAGATCGAACACGGCATGTTTGGCTAAGGTGATTGTCTGGCGATTCTCAAGGCGGAAGGGTATCTTCGATTGGGCAGATACTTGGGTTCAACGGGGCGGTGAATTTTCTAGTTCGCCCCTCGCGCTCACTAAGCGAGAAAATCCTCCCCTGCCGTACGCACGATAAGGCGCTTCTTATCCAGATTTTCCTCCGAAATGGGTCCAGCACCGGAGGGACTTAAGGACACGTAAGCCAAAGGACGTACCTTCAACGCGTTGAAAAATCGCCTGACCGATGCAGCTGCGCCAGTGCGGTGGACGTTAGACCGGATTCACAGTACGCAGAAACTTCACCAGCTGCTCATTGACTACCTTGGGGGCTTCGTGTTGCACCCAGTGGCCAACATTGTCGAGTTCGAGCCCTCCCGCGAGGCCCGGGAGACCGGCACGCATCTGGTCTATGGTCAGCGGATAAAGTTCTTTCAGCCCGTCCGCCTTTCCCCAAATGAAAAAAGAAGGCTGAGTGATCTTCGCACCTTTGAAAGCGGCAGACAGATTGAAATGCGGTTCGGCGGCGCGGTAGTAGTTCAGGCCACCGTGAAACCCGGTACGCTGGAATTCCGCGATGTTGTGTTCGACGTAGTCGGGTTCCGCCCATGAGGGCAACGGACCGGGAGCCGGACGATGAAGGCTGCGCGCAGGATCCATAGGACTCCATCGTTTGTCGGCTGGAGCAGATCCCGATGCCCAATACAAAATCCCTGGAATAGTGACTGCTGCATTAGCCCAAATCTGATCGGCGTCCGGTCGGATCTGTTCGAACATGTAAAAATCGTTTTGATGGCCCGACTTTCGCATTTTCTCGAAAACGCTGACATCTCCACGCGGAACGTACGGCACACTCAGGCAGAAGACGGCTTTGAATCGATCGGGGCGCATCAGCGCCGCATTCCACACATGCGTTGCCCCCCAGTCATGGCCCACAAGCACAGCGCTGGGGCTCTTCAGCGCATCGAGCAGACCAATCAAGTCTCCGGCCGTATACAGCGGCGTGTACAAATTCGCGTCCGCCGGCGCGGAGCTGCGGCCGTAGCCACGCATGTCAGGCGCAATTGCTCGATAGCCGGCGGCCGAGATCGCCTTCATCTGTCGGCGCCAGGTATAGGCTGTATCAGGAAACCCGTGGCAGAAGAGCACGACCGGGCCATCCCCTTGATCGGTGACGTGCAGCGAGATGCCGTTCGTCGCAATGTCATATTCTTTGATAGGGACACTCAACGTGCCTGCGGTGTCTTCTGCCCTCGCCAAGTGGTCCAGCCATAGACCCGCGCCAAGGGCTGTTGCACCTGCAAGCACAGCGCGGCGAGACATGGTGTTCCCAGTAATTAAAGACTTATCTTCTTCCGCTGAAATGCCGCTTCTCGAATCGAACTCAAGTTTTCTCGTATTGTTGCTCACGGTGCGCCCCTTAATTTCACACTGACAATCCACTTGCGCCCTAGTCACTGAAACGCCCTCAGCCGCGATTGCCGAGCGATTGGGTAAACTCAAAAAGGTTACCCCATGGATCCGCAAAGAAAGCCACACGAAGCCCCATCGCGGCTACGTCGTGCGGCTCGGAGACGATGGTCACGGCCCGGTGTTGCAGCTGTTCGATCGCGGCATCAACACTGCCGACTCGAAAACACACGTGATGCCATCCTGCCGTTTTGTAGCTGGCATGAAGATCCGAATACGTTGGGCGACTGTCCGCGCCTGGGCCCGCTAGCAACTCGAAGACGAAACTATCGTCCCCGGCGGGGGAGAGGAAAGCGAATGTAAGACCTGCGAATGACACGTGTTTCCTCAGCTGAAAGTCGAGCTTTTCTGTATACCACGCGATAGCAGCATCAAAGTCCGGTACTCGAATCGCCGCGTGATCGACCCTCCAAGAAGCGAATGGGCTGGCATCCTTGCCAGTAACCAGTGCCCGGCCGGCAGGTTTGTCACGGTCAAGTCCCCGCATGCGGACCGCATGGGCTCCCCAAGGCGGCTGCGGTTGATGTCGGTGATAGCATCCCAGTCACCGTTGACGAACAGCACCGGCTGACGCAGACGGCCGCCGCCGGGTGCCGAATGGGCATAGGCGCCATTGGTGGTGTCGTTGAGGTACCAGGCATTGGCCGGGCGGAAACCTGTGGCGCGGAATGCGTCGACCAGAGCGTCGAAGTCGGCGGATGGCCAGAGTGTGGAGTCAGGCGCTGTGGGCGGTGCGCGATGCGCCGAACCGTAACGCCCTCCATTGGCCGTGACTAGGGCGGAGGGGGAGACCTTGCCGACGGACGCAGGGTTCCCGGGCCGATAGATCGATGCCAGAGTCGCCGGGATGTCCGCTCCCATGTCACCGACCGTCTGGTCAAAGTGAGTCAGATAAAAACGGTAGTAATCCCATTGGCCGTCCGGATATCGGGTCGGCCGGGTACAACTGACGATCCACCAGAGGAAGAACACTCGGCAAGCCGAATCCGGCCGGGAAGTAAGGGAGGGAAATCAACACGATTCCGCGACTGCGCATTGCATGATGTGCAGCCAGCGCCCCGGCCACCGGGCTTCCCCAATCGTGACCGACCCAAATTGCCGGGCGGGCGCCTAGATGGTCGTGAAGTTCGACCATGTCCTCTACGATCTCCTTTAGTGCGTACGCCTCGGCGGCAGTTGGCGCCGATGAGCCACCGTAGCCGCGCATGTCTGGTGCAACGCAGTGCCAGCCTTCTGACGCGAAGGCCTCGACTTGCGCTCGCCAGATCAGACCGATCTCGGGCCAGCCGTGGAGGAAGATCATCAGGAGCCCATCCGCAGGTCCAGCCTCCCAGTAGCGTGTTGTGTGGCGGGGGGAGCTGAAAGTGCGGGCGGTTAAGGATTGTGTCCTCCCTAAAGGAGCGCCAGCCTGGGCCGCCCCCGCAAAACGTTCTGCTTCGGCCATTCGACCCAGCAGCAGGGTTGCACCAAGTGCAGTCCCACCCACTAGCAAATTGCGGCGAGAAAACGCTGGCGTAGGGATCACACACTCTTCCCCGCCCACTGCGAAGATAGGCATGTCTTGTTCGAAGCTGATTTCTAGATCTTTCTCATGGACGCTCATGATGCGCACTGCTTGCGCCAGTGCCGTGCCTTCGGGCGCGGCCGGGCCGTTGCCTGCTCTGCGTAGGACATTCGACACGCGGGCCAGGTTCCCGAGGTTCTCCGCTTCGAATGGGGCCCACGGGGCTCGTTTCGTTGGTTGACTGCCGGGATTCGTGGCATGGACCGGTGCGTTCCCTAAATTATGCCCTTCCAGCAGAATGGACTAGCCATTAATCTTGGTAGCCATCCTCCCATTGGCACATAATGACGCTTGTCATTAATAACGCTATTCGTTACTATTCGCTGTGGCAATCAAGTCATTCAAGGACAAAGCGACTGCCGCGGCGTTTGCCGAACTTCCCGTCCGATTGCATCCACCGAATATTCGAAAGCGCGTGCTCGCCAAACTGCAACAGCTTGATGCGGCGATGAGCTTAGAGGATTTGCGTGTTCCGCCGAGCAACCGGCTCGAAGCACTCGCGGGAGATCGCCAGGGACAGCACAGCATCCGCATCAACAAGCAGTGGCGGCTCTGCTTCGTCTTCGGCAAAGACGGCGCTGAGGATGTGGAGATTTCGAAGCATTACGAGTGAGGAGGAGGGCAACCGATGAGCATTCGAATTGAGGATTTGGCAAAGATGGATTTCCGCTCCGTAACGGTCGCCGGCGGCAAGCGAATTCCACCGATCTCGCCCGGGGAGATGCTGCGCGATGAATTTTTGAAGCCGATGGGACTCACCAACTATCGGCTGGCCAAGGAGATCAATGTGCCGGCGCAGCGCATCGGCGACATCATCGCGGGCAAGCGGGGGATCACGGCGGATACCGATCTGCGACTGTGCCGCTTCTTTGGACTCACCGACGGCTGGTGGTTGCGGCTTCAGGGCGACTATGACACGCGCCTCGCACGGATGGCACTCGCCAGAAAGCTTGCGAAGATCAAGCCCTGGTCGGCGCAGTCGGAGGCGAAAGCATCATGACCACCACCGGCTGGAATTAGAGGGCACCTGGACGCCAGGGCGGCTGATGTTTGGACGCACAAAGGCCCTTGGGGTTCGACGAAAGAATGAAGCTTTGTTTCTTGAATATGAGGACGTCTCAATCGGCCGAAGAAGCGTTTGACGACTGGCATGCCCCAGAGGATGAGGAAATGAGCAAGAACACCTATCCATTGAAACCTCCCACGTCGGTGAAGAAGGCGGCCGCGGAATTGGCGGCTACCGACGGCGTATCGCTCAACCAATTCATCGCGGCTGCAGTGGCAGAAAAGGTAGGCTCCCTGCACGCCGCGGATGACTTCCTGCGTGAACGTGCGGGAACTGAGAACCCCAAGGACATGCTCAAGTATCTGCGCCGCGCACCGAAGGTGGCACCGAACGCAGACGACATGCCGTAGGGCTGCGATTGATAAGGCGCCTCTTATCATTCTCGTTCTCAACGCAGGCGATTAACTTCGGCTCGGAGTCTTGCGACTCAAGCCTTGTCGAAGTTCTCGATGACGAAATCCGTCAGAGGGCACGCGCCTTTGAACCGCAATTGTGTCTCAGGATTTCCTTGTGCGCGGCAGCCAACCACCACTCGACGATCGAATCTAATATTGGCTTAAAAGTCATTCCAGTTTCGGTCCGGCTATATTCCACTTTCGGCGGTACGACGTTGTGCGTTGCTCTCTCTCGCGGCTCCCGCACTTCGCCGCCACAGTGCGATGCCGATGCCCGCGGCAATTGCAGCAGCACCGCCGCACAGATGTAGGCAAGAAGAGTCGGAGCGGTCATAAGTCTCAATCGCAGTGGTTCCCCACGCCGACTATGAGCGCAAGGGTGAAGACTAAAGTCCGCATCTACCCCTAAGGACACTTTGATTCGATGGCGCCGGTGCAGGAGCGATCGCGCGCCTACCGGCCTGGCTTTGAGAGCTTTCGATCAGCGCGCCATCGACCGAACCCCCAATTGACGATCTGCAGCCACAGAAGGCTTACGACGGCCACAGCGGCGCCCGCCAGGAGGATAGGTGGTGTCGGTCGTGCGAACGCAAAAAGGCGACCTACCGCGGGAATTCCCAATACACACACCAGTAGGATCAGCGAGGCCAGAGTGATCCAGATGAAGGACGGGTTGGAGGTGATGTGGCTGCGCCAGCTCATGTGCCCCCCCCGCCGCCACGCACGATTGGCCTGGATCAGGCCGAGGTTGGACAGCACAAGTACCATGAACATTACGGCGCGCGCTGTGTCGTCAGAGTTCGTGGCGGATCGAACGCCGCCGTACACGGTCAGCAGCAGCAGTAGCAGGCCGGTTCCCTGCCAGAGCCCACGCGTGAGTACGGTCGAGTCGAACAGGCGTTGGTCCGGATGCCGCGGCCGTGCGGTCATGGCGTCTCCTTCCAGAGGCTCGGCCTCGAATACGACTGAGCAGGCCGGGTCAATGATCAGTTGCAGGAACAGGATGTGTACCGGCATCAGCAGCATCGGCCATCCGATCACCACCGGCACAATCGACAGCCCGACAATCGGAACGTGCGCTGCAACGACAAAGACTATGGCCTTGCGCAGATTGGCGAAAACGCGGCGTCCGTACCGTACGGCGGTCACCAAGGATGTGAAGTCATCGTTCAGCAGGACCAGTGCGGCGGCTTCCCGTGCCACGTCAGTGCCGCGAGCGCCCATGGCGACGCCAATGTGAGCGGCTTTGAGCGCAGGCGCGTCGTTCACGCCGTCTCCCGTCATCGCGACGACCTCGCCACGCGCACGAAATGCCTGAACGAGGCGCAGCTTCTGTTCGGGCTGAACACGACAGAAGATGTGGGTGTCGGCAAGCCGCGCCTGCAGATCAGGATCGCTTAACGCGGCGAGTTCCGTGCCACTAATGGCGCGACCGGCAGGTAGTCCCACCTGCCGCGCAACGGAAATCGCGGTGACAGGATGATCGCCGGTCATCATCACGACCCGTATTCCAGCTGCATGGCACTCGGCGATGGCCGCGGGGACATCAGGCCGCACTGGATCCTCCAGGGCGATCAGACCCAGAAATTCGAACTCAAAATCATGTTGAGTTCCTGGCAGAACATCCGCCTCGAACGTCGCCCGTGCGACTCCGAGTACCCGTAGGCCATCCGCTGCCATGGCGGAGACCTCGCCCGCGATCCTCGCGCAACGCACGGCGTCGAGGTGACACAGATCGAGGATGCTTTCCGGTGCGCCCTTGGTAGCGACCATCCTCGCGCGCCGGTCGGGCGACTGCCACACCCTCGACATCGCCATCATCTCACTCGATAGCGGATAGTCATCGATTAGCGACCAATCGGTGTGCAGGTGCTCCGTGTCCGCCAAAAAGCGCTGCCCTGCCGCACTAATTGCTGTCTCCATCGGATCGAAAGCACGCCGGTGGCTCGCCAGCACTGCAAACTCCAGAACCCCATGCAGGGCCTCCTCCAGCAGCGCGGGCCCCGCCGTCGTGATGTCGTAGGTTGCGCCCTCCGACCAGATCTTGCGGACGGCCATGCAATTCGCGGTCAACGTCCCAGTCTTGTCCACGCACAACACCGTGGTGGCGCCGAGCAGCTCGACCGCTGGGATACTGCGTGCCAGGACTCGTTCTCTGGCCAAGCGCCAGGCGCCAAGGCTCAGAAAGAGTGTCATCACCACCGGCAGTTCCTCGGGCAAGACGGCCATTGCGAGGGTGAGACCAGCCAGTAAACTGTGGAGCCAGTCGCCGCTCGACAACCAGTAGGCCAGTGCGAGAGCGCACGCCAAGACAAGTCCCACGACAGCGACACGCTTGACGATGCGACGCGTCTCACGCTGAATCGGCGTGCTCTCTGCGCCGATGCTTTCAAGTGACTTGCCGATGCGTCCCAGGGCGCTACGTTCGCCGGTGGCGTACACGCACCCGCGCGCGGTGCCTCGCGTAACCAGGGTCCCGGAGAACACCTTCATGGTATCGTCGCCACCTGGCGCGCTCGCCGTGCCGGCGGTCATTGGGTCGGACCGTTTGAGAACCGGGGCAGACTCACCGGTCAACAAGGATTCGTCCACAGCGAGGTTGGAGGCTTCGAGCAGGTGCAGGTCTGCCGGGACACGGTCTCCCTCAGCCAGCAGCACGATGTCGTCGCACACCAATTCGCGCCCGACAATCCGCAGCGCCTGTCCGTCGCGCACAACCAGGGCGCGCGGGCTCGACAGATCGCGCAAGGCCTCGAGCGAACGCTCCGTGCGCCGTTGCTGGACGAACGTGATGCCCATGACCACAAAGACGAAAGCCAGCAGCATGAGGGCTTCACGCCGATCGCCCAGCCCCATGTAGATCGCCCCGCAGCCCACCAGCAGCAGGAACATCGGTTCCGATGCGACCTCAAGAAGCAGCTTCAGCACACCGCGAGGTTTGGAGACAGGCAGCTCGTTCGCACCCAGCTGCTCGAAGCGTCGCCGCGCTTCTGCCTGGGTCAGACCAACAAGGAGCGAAGTGGCCTGTGCCTGCATGGTCAGGACCGAGGGAATTCCGGCACAACCACCACGTCACAGGGTGCACGGGCCACCGTATGGCGCGTCACGCCGCCGAGGAAGAATTCGCCGATAGGCGAGCGCCCATGTTTGCCCATCACGATCAGATCGGACCCCAGTTCGGTGGCCTTCGCCGCAATGAGCATCTTGGCATTACCGGACTCCACGGAAAATGCGGTGCGCGCGCCAAACTCTTCATGGCTATTCCGAAGGCGCGCCATGTTGGACAGTGCCTCATCGCGCCAGTCGTTGCGGAACTGCTCGATCTCACCGTCGGCCGCGTCCCCCTGACGTAGTTCGCCTATGCAGGGAACATCGTAAGCGTGATAAACCAGCAGCTCCGCAGTCGGTGCGAGCTGCTGCGCGAATCGGAGCGCGCTGATCGATGGCGCAGAAAAATCCACCGGCACGATGACCCGACGGTACTCACACGTTGGGTCTTGTTTGGCCACGAGCGTGGGGCGCCGGCTCTTTCCCAGCAGCCGGTCCGCTGTCGTACCAATGAGCAAGTCTTTCAACTGGCGTGACCCATGTGCGCCAACCACAACGAGGTCCGCGGATTCAGCGGCGGCGAGCAGTTCGTCCAGAACCCGGCCTATGCGCGTACAGCACTCGGGCACGGTGTCGACGACGGATCGGAGCTCCTTGGCTACAACCGCCAGGCGACGCGTGGCGTCCGCGAGATTGTGCTGTTCGACGTAAACCGAGGCGCGAGAGACCAAGCCGAACCCGCTCAAGGAAAGCGCCGGCAGGATATGCAACAGCCGCAGGCTGGTCGCGTGCTCCCGCGCCAGAAGTGCGGCTCGCCGCGCCGCTCTTGAGGCGCCCGGTGAGAAATCGCTGGCGGCGAGAATTGCTTTTATTGTGCTCATAGATACCTCCCGCTGCCTATGTACCGATTGGGCCTGCCATCCCGCGGCGACACCAGTTGGTTCTCTAACTAGGAGGATGGAAAGAATACCCAAGATCGACAGATAGTCGCCGCCTCGAAGGTGCAAGATGCGCTGCGCGTCTCAGCAAGGCAACTACGTACTTCCACGGGTATCTCTCGCGGGTAGTCGGGCAGACAATATGGATCGTTGCGCTGGTCGGGCGTTCGTCGCCCACTTCAGGGAAATCGGCCGCTCAGTGTCGTACCGGATCAATGCGAAGACGGCCAGTATCATTGCAGTACAATCCACTGCACGCACAGCGCTTCAGATCAAGCCGCCGAGGTCTGGGGAGTCTCGTTGTAATGCCCGATTTGTCTCAGGTGATCGATGCAACAAAGTGAAGGCGGGGAAGGCCCGGAATTGCGCGGCACGCTGCGCTTGCGCCGGCTCGGAATTGATACCTATCAGGAGGCGGTCGTCTATGTGACGCGCGACTGCCACGTGTGCCGCGCCGAGGGGTTTGCCGCGCAGTCACGCGTTCAGGTGACACTCGGTGCGCGTCATCTGATTGCCACCGTGAACGTGGTGTCGAATGCTGGTGGGGCATGGCGAGGCGAGCCTTTCCGAGAGCGCATGGCGCGCGCTCGACGCGCAGGAGGGCGCCGAGGTTCAGGTCTCACATCCCGATCCGCTCGAATCGCTGAGCATCTTGCGCTCGAAGGTGTATGGTCAGCGTATCGAGCTACCCGGCTGGCGCGAGGTGCTTGCGGACGTCGTCGAGGGCCACTATTCCGAGCTGCATCTGGCTGCGCTCGTCACCGCCTGCGCGGGGGATCGACTCGATCTGGCCGAGACGGTCGCGCTCACGCAGGCCATGGTCGAGGGCGGTGAGCGCTTGCAATGGCCGAACTCACGCATCGTCGACAAGCATTGCGTGGGTGGTCTGCCCGGAAATCGTACCACGCTTATCGTGGTGCCAATCGTCGCAGCGGCGGGGTTGACGATTCCCAAGACATCATCGCGCGCCATCACCTCGCCTGCGGGCACGGCTGACACCATGGAGGTCCTTGCGCCGGTTGATCTCACTATTGAGCGCATGCGGTGCGTCGTAGAGCAGGAAGGAGGCTGCATAGTCTGGGGCGGCAATGTGCGCTTGAGCCCTGCGGATGATTTGCTGATTCGGGTGGAACGCCCGCTGGATTTTGATAGCGAGGGCCAGCTCGTTGCTTCCGTGCTCTCGAAAAAGATCGCCGCAGGCTCGAGCCATATTCTGATCGATGTTCCCGTGGGACCGACCGCGAAGGTGCGCTCGGCACGAGCTGCACGGGCGCTGGGGCAGCGGTTCGAAGCAGTCGCCCAGGCACTTGGGGTCGAGGCAAGAATATATATAAGCAATGGGATGCAACCCGTCGGACGGGGCATCGGTCCAGCACTCGAAGCACGGGATGTCCTGGCAGTCCTTCGGGGCGAGCCCGGTGCGCCAGCAGATCTGCGCGAACGCTCCCTGAGCCTTGCCTCCGAGGTGCTGCAGTTCGCGCCAGGCGCGGTGCCTGGCGCCACCCTGGATATGGCCCGCCAGCTTCTGGAGTCCGGGGCGGCGTTACGGAAGTTCGAGGCGATCTGCAGCGCGCAAGGTGGTCTGCGCGAGCCGCCGCGTGCACCGCTGACGCGCGCGGTGACGGCAACGCGAAGTGGCCGGTACGTTGCGCTCGACAACCGACGCCTTGCGCGAGTCGCGAAGCTCTCCGGGGCACCGCGCGCGAGTTGCGCAGGTGTGGACCTCCATGTGCGGCTGGGCCAGCGGGTCGTGAGGGGAGAGCCGCTCTACACGGTACATGCGGAAGCCCCCGGGGAGCTTGAGTATGCGTGGGCCTATGCCGCGCAGCATTCGGACATTTTGCTCGTTGAGGAATCATGACGCCGATGTGGCTCGCATGGCCAGGTCAGGAGGCGCTTGGCGTCAGCCTGTGTAGGCAGCTCCCGGCAGAAGCGGTGCGGTTCGAGATGCGTCGCTTCCCCGACGGGGAGACCTACCTACGCATCGACAGCGATGTGAAGGGCCGCGAGGTGGCGCTGCTGTGCACGCTGCGCGAGCCGGACCAGAAGATCCTGCCTCTCATCTTTATCGCTGATACGCTGCGTCAGTTGGGGGCGCGCAGCGTTGGCCTGGTTGCACCCTATCTCGGGTATATGCGCCAGGACATGCGCTTTCGTGCTGGCGAAGCGCTGACCTCTGCCAGTTTCGCGCGGCTGATTGGTGAGCGATTCGACTGGCTCGTGACGGTGGATCCACACCTGCACCGACTGCATTCGCTCGCGGAGATCTACTCGATACCCGCGATGGCAGTACACGCCGCCCCACTGCTCGCCGAGTGGATTCGAACGCATGTCGCGCAGCCGCTGGTTATCGGGCCGGACATGGAGAGCCAACAATGGGTCAGTGCGGTTGCCAATGCAGTGACCTGTCCGCACATCGTCCTTGAAAAGACCCGTCAACAAGATCGGGCGGTGACGGTCTCGCGGATCCCCGAGGCTGCGCGCTGGGCGGGTTACTCGCCGGTATTCGTAGACGACATCATTGCCTCGGGCCGAACGATGATCGAGAGCGTGGGCCAATGGAGATCTGTAGCAGAGTCCACTCCGATTTGTCTCGGCGTGCATGCGGCGTTCGCCTCAGGTGCATACGAGGCCTTGTGCGCAGCCGGCGCCCACGTCGTGACTACGAATTCGATTCCACACGATTCCAATGCGATAGATGTGACGGCAGCGCTCCTCGAACCGGTGCGCCTCCTTCTGAGACCGACCTGCTTCTCCACGGGCGATCCCTAGGGCGATCGCTGATGAGCCGGACGGTCGCGAGCGACTAGAGCAATTTGTTAGTTGACCATTGGGTTATTTGGTCTGCAGGCTTTCGCAAGGTATTGCCAAAGGAGGCGCCGGAACTTTGGACGAGCGCTATCTGCGAGCAGCTTGCGGAGACTCGCAATTGGGGGGCCAAGCACGACGACATCAATGCCTCAGTTTGGAATCTACCCAACGTCAAAAGCAGGGCAAACTTCGCTGTGCCTTACGAGCCTCACGTCGATGCCGAGGACGGATTGGGATGCCGCGTTGCTCGTTGCTGTTCATTCTTTGTTCCATACTCATCGCAATCTAAGGACACTCTGATTTACCGAGTCATTCCCGCGCATTGAATGCCTGATGGAATGAGACAGTGCCGTGCGGCCGCGATGAATCGAGCGAGATCGCCTGGAAGTATTGAGGTGGAACATCCGGAAGAATGAGGTTCGGATCGGCTTGAAAGCCAAAGCGGCTGTAGTATTCGGGCTCCCCGACCAGTACACAGCCGGCCGCGCCATGCTCGCGAAGGATACGCAGAGCTTCGTGCATAAGGAGGGAACCCACGCCACGACGTTGATGTTCAGGCAGTACTGAGATGGGACCGAGCCCGAACCAGCCAGACGCACCATTCGATATGGATACTGGAGACACAGCCACGTGTCCGATCACAGTGCCCTCAGCATCCGCGACGAGTGAGATCGTGAGGAGCCCGGCCTTACGCAATGCGGTGACGATGAACTGTTCGGTGTGACTTGTGTGTGGCGCGTTCATAAACGCGGAGATCGTCACGGCCTTAATTGCCGGAGCATCAGCTGCGGTCTCATTTCTGATCTTGATGTTCGTGGGGACTATTCTGCTTCGTCCGTTAAAATGGTACAGGATCGGGCCGTAGGAAGTCGGGAGAGACGATGAAGCAGCAGACACTGACGGGATTCGAGCGGTACGTTATGGTTATCACTTCACGGGGATTGGTGCCCGGAGACAGCCCGAAGCCGCCTTCGCAGAGTAGAGAGAAGCGTTTCAGCCGGCCACGTTCGACGGCAACTAAATCTATCGTCACCGCAAGCACCAGCGTGAAGAACGCGGAAATCGGCCCGGCGTCAAACTTTTCTTTGGTCCGCGCAGTCGTGTTGATGGCGGTTGAGCTCCGCGTCATTCCATTCTGGCGGTCAGCGCCGGCCGTCATTGAACGCCGCTAACGCGGTATCCGCATGGCGGAATCTTCGTAGGTACCTGCCTCGGCGTCCAGGTGGCACGCTGAGCAGTTTGCCTTGCTGTTGACGTTCGGAAGAATCCAGACTGAGGCATTGATCTCGCTGTGCTTGGTCAGCCAATACGGAGTCTGCGTAATGCGTAAGGGGGTCGCTGATGCGGGGATGGACCGGCGGATTTTATAGGCGGCTTCTCTCGAGCTGCCTTCTGCTGCATTCGCCACCAGAAATCCAAGGATGGTGGTCTGGGTGCTGGCATCCAAACCAAGATCTGAACCGAAATGAGCGGCTTGGCCGGCCATCAGCGCGCGCCAGGACCGCTCCGGCAGTAGATTTGGATGAAACGCCAAATGACAGGCTCCGCATTCCTCGCGCCACGTGGGGTTGTCGACCAGCGTGGCGCTGGTGAATGCGACACGAGGTCCTGCGGCGGTTGCTCCCAGGAATTTCGCGAGTGGCGCCGGTAATGCATACAGAAACCACCAAATCGTGAAGGCGGCCACAGCCGCCAACATGCCCGAGGCCGCAAGCCAATGCCCCCGTGTCACGGTGGTGTCGGGAGGTACTTCCTTAAAGCCTGTCACCATTGACAGCGGAAGATTCTCCTTGGTCATCCAGCTATCGATGGCGACGCCCGCCAAGTGTCCGACGACCACCGCCAACATGAGGTACGCCGCCCATTCATGGGCTTGCTTGATGATCGTCCCGCCGGCGATACTGGTGACGCCGGCGGCAACCAATTGTTGCTCCTCTCCGCCTTGCACGAAGATCCCTGTGATAGCGACGATCACCCCGAGGCCGAGTAACAAAAATATTGCCTGGCTGCCGGCGGGGTTGTGCCCGATGTATCTGGCGGCTCCACGCGCGAGCAGGCTGCGCAAATAAGCGGACCCTGCCCCCGGCCCATACGCGAAGGAGGCGAATCGTGCGTAGTGGCCACCGACGAACCCCCAGACCAGTCTAAAGCCGATCAGTCCCAACATCAGGTAGCCGAAGAACGAATGCACGGACAGCCACTGATCCGAGCCGCTCGTCAACCAAGCGATCGCGAAACTCACGGCCAGCAGCCAATGAAAGAGACGCGTGGGTAGGTCCCAGATCAACAGTCGCTTCATTCCCATCGCCACGGACGGTCAGTTCGGGATCTTGACCGTGTCTTCGTTGAAGTCGCCTTTGTCTGCGCCTGCATGACAGGCCTGGCAGTTGCTTGCGCTTTTCACCGAGGGTCGGGTCCACACCCCGGCCGGGAGTTCGCGTCCGCCATGCTGGCGCTTGAAACCGGCGGTTTCCGTGATTCGCAGTGGCGTGGCCGCGCCACTCCATCGATTGCTGCCGAATTTGACCAGATAGGCCGTGATCTCTTGCGTATCGGCGGGGGTCATCGAAGCGTCAGCGCCAAAGTGCTTGTCGAGACCGGCCATGACCTTGCGCCAAGATTCTGCGGGCAAGAGGCTTGGTGCGTAACCGATGTGGCAACTGCTGCATTCCTGTTGCCATTTGGCATTTACTTGGGCGGGTAGCATTGGCGCGCGGACCTCGTCCGCGATTGTGACCAGCGGCAATAGACAAGCGGCAAATAAGCCGCCGTTGACGGCATTTATCCATGGGTTGGCGCGCACAGTCTGTATTCCTATTTGATCGAGAACATGTACGTAATGAAGTCGCCCTTCTCTGTGGCGGTGCAAGCCCGCTTCAAGACATCGTTACAATTTCTCTTGAACCACTTCTCGACCTTGGCGGCGTCGGTAAAGCGCTCCGGATTCGAGGAAGGCGCCATCGGTAGTATGGCCTTGCCCGTGCTTGCATGCTTTCCAGTCTCTTTTGGCGATGCGCCATGACAGGTCGCGCAGGCTACCGCGCCTGTCTTCAATTGGTACAAGGCTTCTCCTCGCGACGCCGAGAAATCCTTGAAGCCGGGCGCTTCTTGCTGTGCGGCAGCTCGATAGCTCTCGAGTACCGCGTTGGTGGCGGCATAGAGCGGCACCGGCAAAGCCAGTGTGA
>CAWDAT010000007.1:0-390000 GCA_963800375.1 uncultured Gammaproteobacteria bacterium
GCCGGAAAGTAGCTAGACGGCGGCTGCGCCGTCGAAGCCGAGCTGGCGCCAGGCTTCGTACGCGACCAGCGCCACCGCATTGGCCAGATTGATGCTGCGGCTCGGCGCGCGCATGGGAATGTGCAAGGACCCGTCGGGTCCCACCCGCTGCAACACGGCCGGCGGCAGGCCGCGGGTTTCGGGACCGAACAACAATGCATCGCCGGCGCGGAACCGCATGTCGCTGTAGCAATGCCGCCCGCCCGTCTCCACCGCAAACAGGCGCGCGCCCCCGAGCTCGGCGAGGCATGCAGCGAAATCGGCATGTACCTTGACCGACGCGAGATCGTGGTAGTCGAGCCCGGACCTGCGCAGACTTTTATCGTCCAGGCGAAATCCCAGCGGTTTCACCAGGTGCAGCGCCGCGCCGCTATTCGCGCACAGGCGGATCACATTGCCGGTGTTCGGCGGGATCTCCGGCTCGAACAGCACCACCTGGATCATCCGCCGGCCGCGTCGCGCGTTTGCGCCAGAATCACCCGCTGCGTCGAATAGTCGAATTCGACCTGCAGGCGGCGGAACTCCTCGATGACGCGCAGGTTGACGGTTTGCTGCAGGTCGAGCGGCGGATTCGCGCTCGGCTGTTGCGCGAAATACGACAGCTCGAAATATAGCGCCGAATCGCCAAGGGTCTTGAAGTGGCAGCGCTCGAAGCGCGCGTTCGCCTGCTCGCGGACGATGCCCTCCAGCACTGCCGGTATGCTGCGCAGTTTGTCGAGCGGGGTGTCGTAACTCACGCGCAGCGTCGCCAATACGCGCTGCTCCGGGATGCGGCCGAAATTGCGCACGCGGCTTTTCAGGATGTCGGCGTTCGACAGAATGATCTGTTCACCGGATTCACTGCGCAGCCGGGTGCTCTTGATGCCGATGTGCTCGACCTTGCCGGTGAACGTGTCCAGCGTCAGGCTGTCGCCGACAATGAAGGGCTTGTCCAGAGCGATCGACATCGAGGCGAACAGATCGCCGAGCACGTTTTGCAGGGCGAGTGCCACGGCCACGCCGCCGACTCCCAAACCCGCGAGCAAGGCGGTGATGTTGACGCCGAAATTGCTCAGCGCCACCAAGATCAAGATCGACCAGATGAGTATGTGGGCGATGAATTTGATGATGTCCAGCGAGCCGGTCAAGGAGTGGTCGACGCCGCGTTCCCGCTCCTTCATTTCCAGATAGAAGCGCAGGGCCCGCCCGCCCCACAATCCGATCTGCACCAGGATGAGGAGCAGGACGATATTGGAGAGCGCGCGCTCGATCCGTTCGGGCAGCGTCAAGATCGCCTGCGCCGCGTACAGTGCGACCCCGAAGAAAAACAGCTGCTTGGTGTTGCCGATAAGGTAGGCGATCAGACGGATGGGCACGGCATGACGGCCGGCCGAGGACTTCTTGTAGCGCGCGGCGACAAAGCGCTGCAGGATCCATAGCGCCGACCAGACGGCAACGGCCACGATCCCGGCGGCCAGCCAATCCATCAGTGAATTTCCCAGCAGCAGCCGCTGCAGTGCTGCGATTTTGTGTGACAGATAATCGCCCATGCGGGCAATTATAGACGCAAGGGTGGCGGGTGCCGCGCCTGCGGGGCTAGCTGACATCCTCCATGCCCAGCTCCTTCATCTTGCGCGTCAGCGTATTGCGGCCCCAACCCAGGAGTTTGGCGGCATCCTGCTTCATGCCGTCCGCCTTGCGCAGCGCCACGCGGATCAGGATGCGCTCAACCTCCGGGACCGCCTGATCCAACAGCCGCTGCGTGCCGGCGGCCAGTTCCTGCTCGGCCCAATGCGACAGCTTCGCCATCCAATCATGACTCGCGGCATGGCCGGCCGGCACGCCGCCAAGATCGGCGGGAATGTCCTCGGCACGAATCTCGCGCCCGGGTGCGGTCACGGTCAGACGCCGGCAGGCATTCACCAGCTGGCGCACATTGCCCGGCCAGTCGAAGGCCACGAGCACACTCTCGGCCGGCAAGGTCAGCAGCTTCGGTTCGACTCCGAGTTCCTGTCCCGCCACCGCCAGGTAATGCCGCAGCAATTCGGGAATGTCTTCGCGCCGTTCGCGCAGCGGCGGAATCTCGATGCGGATCACGTTCAGCCGGTGCAGCAGATCTTCGCGGAAATGCCCGGAATTCACCCGCGTCTCCAGATCCTGGTGAGTCGCGGCGATGACCCGCACATCGACCTTCACCGGCGTCTGGCCGCCGACCCGGTAGAATTCGCCCTCGGCCAGCACGCGCAGCAGCCGCGTCTGCAATGCGGGCGACATGTCGCCGATTTCATCGAGGAACAGCGTGCCGCCGTCCGCCTGCTCGAAGCGTCCGCGGCGCAGCGCATCGGCGCCGGTGAACGCGCCCTTTTCGTGGCCGAACAGTTCTGACTCCAGCAGATCCGCGGTGAAGGCCGCGGTGTTGAGCGCAACGAAGGCCTTGCTGGAGCGCGGACTGTGGCGATGCAGGGCCCGCGCCACCAGTTCCTTGCCAGTGCCCGACTCGCCGGTGATCAACACCGTCATGCTGGAACGGGATAGCCGGCCCACCGCGCGAAACACCTGCTGCATGGCCGCCGCCTGGCCGAGCAATTCAGGGATGCTGCGCCGGGCGACTTCGGCATCGATGGAAATGGTGGCCTGCTGTGCGGCGCGGCGCACCAGATCCACGGCCTTGTCGATGTCGAAGGGCTTCGGCAGATACTCGAATGCACCGCCTTGATAGGCGGCGACCGCGGCGTCCAAATCGGAATGCGCGGTCATGACGATGACCGGCAGGCCCGGCCGCGACACCTGAATTTCCTTGAGCAGATCGAGGCCGCTGCGGCCGGGCATGCGGATGTCGGTCATCAGGACATCCGGGGCATCGGAGCGCAGAGCCAACAATACATTGTCCGCCTGATCGAAACACTTCGCCGCCATGCCGCTGCCCTTGAGCGCCTTTTCGAGCACCCACCGGATCGAGGCGTCATCGTCGACCAGCCAGACCTGCAGAGGCTTTGCGTTCATGCCGAATCCATGGGCAGCGAGATGACGAAGATGGTCCTGCCCGGAGCGCTGTCGAATTCAATCAGGCCGCCGTGCCGGCTGACCAGGTCCTGGGCGATGCCGAGTCCGAGGCCGGTGCCGTCGGCGCGGCCCGATACCAGCGGATAGAAAATCGTGTCGCGGATTTCGGCGAGCACTCCGGGACCGTTGTCCTCGAACTGAATCGACGCCGCCAGGCGGTGACGCCGTGTGCCGACGCTCACATTGCTCACCGCGCGGGTTCGCAGCACCAGCCGCGGCGCATGCACATTGGCTCCGGAGAGCGCTTGCAGCGCATTGCGGCCCAGATTCAGCATGGCCTGAATGATGTGATTCGGATCCACGGTGAGCGGCGGCAGACTCGGATCATAGTCCCGATCGACGGTCACGCCGTCGGGCGCCTCGCTGCGCAGCAGGTGATACACCCGCTCCAGCAGCTCGTGCACGTTGATCAGCTGCTTGGCGGGCGGGCGGCCGGGACCCAGCATGGAATCGAGCAGATTGGTGAGCCGGTCCGCTTCGCTGATGATCACCCGTGTGTACTCGCGCAGGGCCGGATCCAACAGCTCCCGTTCCAGTAGCTGCGCGGCGCCGCGCACTCCCCCCAGGGGGTTCTTGATTTCGTGCGCGAGCTGGCGGACCATCAGGCGGCTGCCGCCCAATTGTGCGATCAGCGCGTTCTCGCGCGTCAGGCGCCGATGCTGGGTGATGTCCTCGATTTCCAGCAGCAGCCGGAAATTTTCCTGGCCGAGCGTAACCTGCGTCACGGCGCAGTCGAGAATGCGATCCACCCCGCCCGGCGCCGGCCACGCGAGCTCGCGCTGCACCACGCCCTCGCCGCCCTGGCGGGCGCGCTCGAACAGCGGCATCAACGTTTCGGCGCCGCGCGTCAATTCGGTGATGCTTCGTCCCAATGCTTGATTGGACCCGAGACCCAGCAGGGTCTGCGCGGCTGCATTCAAGTAGAGCACCTGCAGCTCCTGATCCAGCAGGAACACGCTGGTCACCAGGCTGTCGAGCAGTTCGTTGCCCTCGATCCGCAACGCGTCCAATTTGAGTTCAGCGGCCAAACGGAGCATCCGTCGGGCCCGCGAGCAATGCTTGGCTCGGGGCGAGAACTAGGGCTTCTTGTGCTGCGGCGACAATTCGGAGGGTTGACGGACGAAGAAGGTGACGCTGTCGCTGGTCCGCGATTCGCCCGTTCCCAGATCCGTGACGGTGGCGGCAATGATGTAGGTGCCGCGGTCCATGTGCGGCAGCGCGAATTGCATGCCTTGTTCGTCGAGCTGCTTGCCGTTCAAGTGCCAGGTGATGGATTGATTGGGCTTCAGTCCCGGCTCGAGCGTCAAGTGCACGCTGACGACGTCGTCGCCGAAGAATGTCTGATCGGGCGCGGGAGTCGTTATAGAGAACTGAGTGTAGCCCAAGGGCGCTTGGTTTTGTGCCGCCGACGTCCGCGACTCCGGGGGCGACTCGGATGACGACGAACCAATGGTCGCGTTGCTCGCCGTGAAGATCTTTTGGGCGCCGGGGACCGGCTGATCGGAATAGTGAACCACGCCGTCGGAATCGGTCCATTTGTAGACCACCGCCGCCTGTCCCGCGAACGCCGCGAGGCTTGCCAGCACGATCCATGGTCTCCAAGGGTGCATAAGTGCAAAGCATAGCCCTATCGCCTCCCGGCCACAAAACCAGGTGTGGAGGTTGTGACCGACCACACCTTCACGCCCTTAAGCACCCCTGGAAAACCTCAGCATCCGCTGAAAGACCTCACAAGCTGTAGTACATCTCCACCTCGATCGGATGAGTGGTCATCCGCACGCGGGTCACTTCCTTCATCTTCAATTCGATGTAGGCGTCGATCAGGTCGTCGGTGAAAACGCCCCCCGCCTTGAGGAAGCCCCGGTCCTTGTCCAGGTAGTCGAGGGCCATGTCCAGCGAATGGCACACCGTCGGTATCTTCTTGTCCTCCTCGGGCTCCAAGTCATACAGATCCTTATCGCCCGGATCGCCGGGATGGATCTTGTTTTGAATGCCGTCGATGCCGGCCAGCATCATGGAGGCGAACGCAAAGTAGGGATTCGCGGTCGCATCGGGAAAGCGCACCTCGATGCGGCGGCCCTTGGGATTGGAAATCCAGGGAATGCGGATGGAGGCGGAACGATTGCGCGCGGAATAGGCCAGCTTCACCGGGGCCTCGAAACCGGGGACCAGGCGCTTGTAGCTGTTGGTGCTGGCATTGGTGAAGGCATTGATGGCGCGCGCGTGCTTGATGATGCCGCCGATGTAGTACAGCGCAATGTCGGACAAGCCGCCGTATTTGTCGCCCGCGAACAGCGCCTTGCCGTCCTTTTGCAGCGATTGATGCACATGCATGCCGCTGCCGTTGTCGCCGACGAGGGGCTTGGGCATGAACGTCAGCGTCTTGCCGTAGCCATGCGCAACGTTTTGCAGCGCATATTTCAGAATCTGCACCTCATCCGCCTTGCGCGTGAGGGTGTTCGCGGCCACGTTGATTTCGCCCTGGCCCGCGGTCGCCACTTCGTGGTGGTGAACTTCGAACTTCAAGCCCATTTCTTCGCAGGCCATGGACATCGCGGTGCGAATGTCCTGTTGCGAATCCACCGGCGGCACCGGGAAGTAGCCGCCCTTGATGCCCGGACGGTGGCCCTTGTTGCCGTCCTCGTAAGTCTTGCCGCTGTTCCACGCGCCTTCATAGGCGTCAACCTCGTAGGAGCAGCCGTTCATGCTCGAACTGACGGTGACATTATCGAAGATGAAGAATTCGTTCTCCGGTCCGAACAGTGCCGAGTCGGCGATGCCGGTGGACTTGAGATAAGCCTCCGCGCGCTTCGCCAAAGAACGCGGATCGCGTTCATACCCTTGCATGGTCATGGGCTCGATCACGTCGCAACGCAAGTCGACCGTGGTCTCTTCATAAAACGGATCGATGACGGCGGTCGTCGGGTCCGGCATCAAAATCATGTCCGACTCGTTGATGCCCTTCCAACCCGCGATGGACGACCCGTCGAACATCTTGCCGTCCTTGAAGAAGCCCTCGTCCACCAGGCGCGTCGGAATGGTCACGTGCTGTTCCTTTCCGATAGTGTCAGTAAAACGGAGATCGGCGAATTTCGCCTCTTTTTCTTTGATCAATTTCAGAACATCGGCGGGAGTCATGTGCGTCCTCGCGAAAGGTTGTTGAATCGCCGGCTTAGGCCGGGGTTCTCTGCTATTGCAGTTAATGTGCCACTGCCCTGCATCGTGGGATCAAGTACTTGCGACGGGAGTGGGCGCAGATGTGCATCATAATGGATCAAATAGGGACAATTCGCGACCCTTTTTGGTGCAAGGCAGCCTTGGGAGGCGGGCATGTGCAACTTGGGTGCACGGACAACCCTAAGACAGTGTTGACCCGCGTCGCTATACTCCCGGCCTTTGCCTTCGCCGCGAGCACCCGATGGCCCGAGCTCTTCAGCCACCCCGCACCTTTCAAGATCTGATTTTTGCCCTGCAGACTTATTGGTCGGAGCAGGGCTGCATCGTGCTGCAGCCCTATGATATGGAAATGGGCGCCGGCACCTTCCATGCGGCCACCTTTCTGCGCGCCGTGGGGCCCGAACCCTGGAGCGCGGCCTACGTTCAGCCCTCGCGCCGGCCCACCGACGGCCGCTATGGCGACAATCCATTTCGCTTGCAGCACTACTATCAGTTCCAGGTATGCATCAAGCCTTCTCCGGATGACTTTCAAGAACTGTACTTGGGGTCTCTGCGCCGCCTGGGGTTCGATCCTCTGACGCACGACATCCGATTTGTCGAAGACAATTGGGAATCACCCACCTTGGGCGCGTGGGGCTTGGGCTGGGAGGTATGGCTGAACGGCATGGAGGTTTCGCAGTTCACTTACTTTCAGCAGGTGGGCGGCCTGGATTGCCGGCCGGTGATGGGTGAGATCACCTACGGCCTCGAGCGCCTGGCAATGTACATCCAGGGCAAGGAGAGCATCTTCGACATCGTATGGACCGACGGCCAGTTCGGCAGGATCACCTACGGCGATGTCTTTCACCAGAACGAAGTGGAGCAATCCACCTATAACTTCGAGAAGGCCGACACTGCGGTACTCTCGGCGCACTTCGATGCGCATGAGACCGCCTGCCGGCGGCTGCTCGAGGACAAGCTGGTGCTGCCCGCCTACGAGCAGATGGTCAAGGCATCGCATGCGTTCAATTTGCTGGACGCGCGGCACGCGGTGTCCGTCACCGAACGGCAGCGGTTCATCCTGCGCGTGCGCACTCTGGCGCGCGCCGTGGCCGAAGCGTACCGGGCCAGCCGCGAGGCGCTGGGCTTTCCGCTGCTCCAGAACACCGCCGCCGAGCCCGTCGCCGGATGAGCACTCGAGAATTGTTGTTCGAGCTGGGCACGGAGGAGCTGCCGCCACGCACCCTGCTGAGTCTGTCGAACGCGCTGACCGAGGGCGTGCTCGCCGGCCTCGATGCCGCCGGCATTGCGCACGGCCGGGTGCAGGGTTTTGCGACGCCGCGGCGCCTCGCCGTGCACGTGCAGCGACTGGCCGAACAGCAGCCCGATAAACAAGTGGAAAAGCGCGGCCCGCCGCTCAAGGCGGCCTTCGACGCACAAGGCGCGCCGACGCAGGCCGCCGCCGCCTTCGCCAGGAATTGCGGCGTGCCGGCGAACGAACTCACCGTGCTGAAGACCGACAAGGGTGAGTGGCTGATATTTCGCGGCATCGAGCGCGGCGCGCCCACCGTCGGCCTGCTGGGCGCCATTGTCAATCAGGCTGTCGCCGCCTTGCCGATTGCGAAGCGCATGCGGTGGGGCAATCACCCCGCCGAGTTCGTCAGACCGGTTCACAGTGTCGTGCTTCTTTACGGCGAGGCGGTGGTGGGCGCCGAGGTGTTGGGGCTTGCGGCGGGAAGGGTGACTCACGGCCACCGTTTTCATGCGCCGAAACCCATCGTGCTGAAATCGGCCCGGGGTTACGCGGCGCGCCTGCGCCGCGCCAAGGTGATCGCCGAGTTCGCGGCGCGCCGCGAGTTGATTCGCGAGGGCGTGAATTCGGCGGCGGCGGCCGTGGGCGGCACGGCGCTGATCGACGCGGCGCTGCTCGATGAAGTGACCGCCCTGGTGGAGTGGCCCGTGCCCATCGCCGGCCGCTTCGAGCAGCGCTTCTTGAGCCTGCCGCGCGAAGTCGTGATCGCGACGGTACAGGATCATCAGCGCTACTTCGCCGTGCAGCACGCCGACGGCGCACTCTCCGGCTGGTTCGTCACGGTCAGCAACATCGAGAGCCGCGACCCCGCCAAGATTCGCGAGGGCAATGAACGGGTGGTCAGGCCGCGCTTGAGCGATGCCGCCTTTTTTTGGGAGCAGGACCGCAAGATGTCGCTCGAGGGGCACGCGGCCCGCTTGAGCGGCGTGACCTTTCAGGCGAAGCTCGGCAGTTATGCCGACAAGACCGTGCGCGTGACGGCGCTGGCGCAGTTGATCGGCGGACGGATCGGCGCGGGAGCCCTCGTGGCGCGCGCCGCCCAGCTGGCCAAGGCCGATTTGATGACGGCCATGGTCGGCGAATTCCCGGAATTGCAGGGCATCATGGGCCGGTATTACGCCGAAGCGCAGGGCGAGCCGGAAGAATTGGCGCGGGCCTTGGAGGAGCACTACCGTCCGCGATATGCCGGCGACGCTCTGCCCTCGACCAAGACCGGGCAGGCGCTCGCGCTCGCCGACAAGCTCGATACCTTGGTGGGCATCTTCGCCATCGAGCAGCGGCCGACGGGCACCAAGGATCCTTTCGGTCTGCGGCGCGCCGCATTGGGGGTGCTGCGCATTCTGCTGGAGGGCCGCTTGGAGTTGGATTTGATGGCATTGCTCGAGGAGGCGGTTGCCGCGCAACCCGTGCAGCGGGCCGGCGTCGCCGACGAGGTTTATGATTTCATCGCTGAGCGGTTGCGCGGTCTGCTGCTGGAAGAGGCCGGCACCACGGTGGAAATGCTCGACGCCGTGTTTGCCCATCGCCCGCGCTCGCCGCTCGATGCCCTCACCCGCCTGCAGGCACTTCGCGAGTTCCTGTTGTTGCCCGAGGCCGGCATTCTCGCGGCCATCAACAAGCGGGTTGCCAACATTCTAAAGAAGACCTCGATCGGCCCGGACGCCGCGGTCGACGCCGCCGCGCTGACCGAGGAGGCCGAACGACAACTGCATCGCGTTCTCGGCGAGCTTCGCGCTCCGGTCACCGAGGCGGCCGCGGAGCGCCGCTATGCACAGAGCCTCCGGTTGCTGGTGGCCTTGCGCGCGCCGGTGGACGAATTTTTCGAGCGCGTCATGGTCATGGACGAGGACCTCGGCCGGCGCAACAACCGTCTGGCGTTGCTGCGCGATCTGCAGTTGCTGCTCGGCGGCGTCGCCGATCTGTCACGCTTGCCGGGTTGAAGCGACGCCGTGCAGTTGTTTCGGTCGCTGCTCTTTACCACCTACATGATGCTGTCCGCCTGCGTGTTCGGCGGAGTGATGGCGCTGGGTTTTTGGCTGCCGTACCGCGCGCAATTCGCGATCGCCCGCGCCTGGGCGCGGATCCTGCTGTGGATGCTCGAACGCTTGTGCGGCCTTGGGTTTGTGGTCGAGGGCCGGGAGCGCATACCTCCCGGAAACCACATCGTGATGAGCAATCACACCTCGGCATGGGAGACCGTGGCGCAGTTCCTGATATTTCCGCCGCAGGTCTGGGTGCTGAAGCGCGAATTGCTGTGGATTCCGTTCGTCGGCTGGGGGCTGAAGCTGCTGCGCCCCATCGCCATCAACCGCGGCGAGGGGCACCGGGCCGTGAACCAGGTCGTCGAGCAAGGCAAGGCGCGCCTGGCGGATGGATTGTGGATCATCATTTTTCCCGAAGGCACCCGGGTGATCGCGGGCGAAACCCGCAAATTCGGCGTGAGCGGCGCTCTGCTCGCGATCGCGTCCGGCAAGAGCGTGGTTCCCCTGTCGCACAACGCCGGCTTGTACTGGGCAAGGCGCGGCTTCGTGAAGAAGCCCGGGACCATTCGCGTGGTGATCGGCGAAGCCATCGAACCCGCGGGCAAGAACCCCAGGGAGCTCAATGAGGAAGTGCGGCAAGCCATCGAAGCAGGCCTTGCGCATATCGCCTCGACTCCCACCCCGCATTAGCGCCGGGTGCTGATGACTTGGTGGCCGCGGATGCGGATCATCCCGCCCGCTGCCGTGTCGCGGCGCACGGCGAGACCGAGCGCCGTCAATTGATCGGCGACCCACTGCGGCGCCAGCCGCAACTTGGGATAGCTGCTGACGCGAAGCCGCCAGCTTGACCCCTCGCGCTGCTGCAGCAGATCGTGCACGGTCACCGTGGTGTCGGCGCATTCCAGGAAGCAAGTCAGGATTCGCTCAGCATCGCTGCGCACCTGTATGAAACGCGCATCGCTCTGAAGCGGCGCGGTGGCGTAGTCGCGAAAGGTGGCCGCGAACATTCCGCCGGGATTGAGATTCCCCGCCACGTTCTTCAGCAGCGTTGCCACGGCGGCATGGCTCGGCAGATGAGTGAGGGTGTCGCCCATGCAGAGGATGATGTCGACCGAGGTCTGCGCGAGCGGGCCGAAGTCCTGAAGATCGGCCTTGACGGTGCGGATGGGCAGAGAGCCGGCACGCACGGTCAGCTCCCGCAGCAACAGTTCATCGCTGTCGATGGCGGTCACCTTGAAGCCGCGCCGCGCCAGGGGTATGGCGTGCAGGCCGAGGCCGGCGCCGAGATCGATGGCGGTGCCCGGACCCCGTGTCGCCACCCCGAGTGCGTTGAGTTCAAGATCGCTGCGCGCGAAGGCGGCGTCCATATCGCCGACCATCCAGGCATACACCGGACCCAGATGCCGGGAGTAGTGCTCCTCGACCGTTGCCATCACGCCGCCAGACTTCGCAGAAACTCGAGCAGCGCCGCGTTGACCAGTTGCGGACGTTCCTGCTGGATGAAATGCCCGGCCCCCTCGATGAGCACCGTGCGCCGCAGTCCGGGCACCGTGGCCGGAAGCGCCGCCAAGGCCGCCGCGCCGAATCCTCCCGCAATGATGGGATCCACGCTGCCGGCGATGAACAACGCCGGCTGGCGGATTGATGCGCCGGCCCAGGGCGCTGTCAGCTCCCAGTTGCGATCGATGTTGCGGTACCAATTGAGTCCGCCGCGAAATCCGCTGCGCGAGAATTCCGCGGTCATGTGGTCGAGATCCGCCTCCGTGAACCACGCCGGCGGGTGTTCGGGATCGAGGGTATTGGCCAGCCATCCCTGTCCGGGATGCAAGGTCAATTCGCGGGTTGCCTGCGGTGCGTCGCCCGAGATCGAGTACAGGACGCGCCGCAGCGCCGTCCGTGGATCGCGCTCGAATTCGGCCTCGGCCACGCCCGGTTCTTGAAAGTGAAACCAATAATGAGTGAGCAGGCCGGCCTTGCGCAGCATGCTGAGCGGCGGCGCGGGACCGCGCGGACGAAACGGCACGCTGAGAGCGGCCACGGCACAGAACACATCGGGCCGAAACAGGGCCGCATGCCACGCGATATTGGCGCCCCAGTCGTGTCCGATGATGATGGCCTGCTCGGCGCCGAGCGAGCCGACGAGTCCGACCATGTCGCCGACGATGTCCATGATGCCGTACGCGGAGATCTCCGGCGGAGCCTCGCTGCGTCCATAGCCGCGCATGTCCGGCGCCACCACCCTGAAGCCCGCGGCGGCGAGTGCCGGCAGCTGCTCTCGCCACGAATACCAGCCTTCCGGAAATCCGTGGCACAGCAGCACCAATGGTCCTGCTCCGAGTTCCACGAAATGCATGCGAATGCCGTTGGCGTTCACATCGCGATGTTGAAGGTCGTTCACCGCCGGCTATCGTATACTTTTGGCGTCCATGCTCACAGTCATCCTGTTCTTGGGATCCGCCGCGGCGATCTACGTTGCGTGCGAGTTTTTCGTCAATGGCGTGGAGTGGCTGGGCCGCAGACTCGGCGTGGGGGAAACGGCCACCGGCACCATCCTCGCGGCGTTCGGCACCGCGCTGCCCGAGAGCGCGGTGACTTTCGTGGCCGTGGTCTTCGGCCGCAATACGGCACAGAAAGATATCGGCGTCGGCGCCGCCCTGGGCGGTCCGATGGTGCTCGCCACCATCTCCTATGCCGTCGTCGGGGGCGCCATGCTGTGGAACTATCGGCGGCTCGGCCGCGCCACTCCGTTCATCGAGTGCGACTCGAAGCGGCTGCTGCGCGATCAGGCGTGGTTTCTCTGCCTTTTCATCGCCAAGGTCGCCCTCGGACTCGCGGTGTTCCGCTACAAGCCCTGGCTTGGCGCCTTGTTCCTGCTGGCCTACGGGGTGTACCTGCTGCGCGAGCTGCGCGGCGCGCAAGTCTTGAGCGAAGAGGTGCTTGAGCCGCTCAAGCTGCACCCGCGCGGTGATCCGGGCCTCGCGTGGCCGCTGCTGCAAACGACCCTGGCACTGCTCGCGATCGCGATTGCATCCAAGGTGTTCGTCGGTCAGCTCGAAGCCATCGGGATCCGGGCCGGACTATCGCCGCAACTGGTCGCACTGCTGTTCAGTCCGGTGGCCACCGAACTGCCCGAGACCATGAATGCGCTCATCTGGGTTCGTCAGGGCAAGGAGCGGCTTGCGTTGGCCAATATTTCGGGCGCCATGATGATACAGGCCACGGTACCCACCGCTCTCGGCTTGTTCTTTACATCCTGGATATTCTCGCGCGAACTTCTGGTCTCGGGAGTCATCACCATGGCGGCGATGGCGGCATTGTTGGGGCTGTTCTCGAAAAACGCAGTCGACGCTCGCCGGCTGATCCCGCTCGCCGCGCTGTATGCGCTGTTCATCGCCATCATTGTCACTCTGTAGTCAGCGGCCGTGATACTTGACGGCCGAAGGCGGCGCGCCGAACAATCGCAAGAAGGTCCGCCGCATACGCTCGGCATTGCCGAAACCGCAGGAGCGCGCGATGTCCTGCACGGAGCGGCCGCTGCCGGCGATGGCGCCGCGCGCCGTCTCGGCGCGCAATTGTTCGATGGCCTTCGCGGGCGTCATCCCGGTTTCCGCTTGAAAGGCGCGTGAAAAATGCCGCGGGCTCATGCATGCCTGCTCCGCGAGATCCGCGACGCTGTGGCGTTTCTGCAGATGGCTGCGCACATGATCGAGCAGCGCGGTAAAGCGGCCGTTGGCCCGCTCCATTTCCAACAATGCAGAAAACTGCGATTGACCGCCCGGACGGCGGTAGTACACCACGAGCTGCTGCGCAGTGCGGCGCGCAACGGATTCGCCCAAGTCGTCCTCGATCATCGCGAGCGACAGGTCGATTCCCGCGCTGATGCCCGCCGAGGTCCACAGGCTTCCGTCCCTGACGAAGATGCAATCGGGTTCCAGGCGGATTCGCGGAAACTTTCGGGCGAAATCCGCGGCGCGGCTCCAGTGAGTGGTGGCTCGTTTGCCGTCGAGCAGCCCTGCCGCCGCAAGAAGGTACGATCCCGAGCACACGCTGCTGGTGCGCCGTGCGTGCGCGGCGCAGTCCCCGATGAACCGCAGCGTCTTGGCACAGTGCATGGCGGTGCGCGATCCATCGCCGCCGGCAACGACCAGAGTGTCGATGTGACGCGCGCCGCCGAGCGGGCGTGCCTGCATGCAGGCGCCGGACGAACTCTCGATGAGTCCGGGCTCGGCGGCCACCACCTGCAGCGAATAGCTGCCCGGCACATGACGGCCGGCAATCTCGAAGGCGGCGATCGGACCGGCCGCGTCCAGCAACTGGAAGTCGGGATAAATGAGAAAGGCGATCCGTCGCGTCATGGCGGAGAACGAGGGTTTAACGTCATTTGGGACGAAGCCTACTCGTCTATCGTAGGCACCGTCAAACCACGGAGCAGATCATGGCCAGCGATTTCCCGGTGGTGTTCGCGCTTTATCCGCGCGTCACCCAGCTCGACTTCACCGGACCCTTCGAGATATTCGCGCGTTTGCCGGGCGCCCGTTGCGTGCTCGCGTCGGTCGACGGGGGCACGATCCAAGGCGATGGCGGCATCACCTTCAGCGGCGTCGCACGCTTGGCCGACGTGGCGGAATGCGCGCTGCTGTCTGTGCCGGGCGGTTTCGGCACGGTCGCCGCCATGGAAGACCCGGTTTATTTGTCGCAGCTGCGGCGGCTGGCCGCGAACGCGCAGTACGTCACCTCGGTGTGCACGGGGTCGCTGCTGCTGGCGGCCGCCGGATTGCTGCGCGAGAAACGCGCGGCCTGCCATTGGGCGTGGCGCGAATTGCTGGCTGAATTTCAGGCGGTGCCGGATGCCGCGCGGATCGTTCGCGACGGCAACATCATCACCGGCGGCGGAGTGACCGCCGGCATCGACATGGCCCTCTCGGTGATGGCGGAGATCGCCGGCGCAGACTATGCCCAGGTGGTGCAGCTGGCGATCGAGTATGCGCCGGAGCCGCCGTTCGATTCGGGCCGGCCGGAGCGGGCGCGGCCGGACATCGTGAGCGCGGCGTTACAGCGCCTGGATGCCGTGAAGAACGAGCGCTCTGCCGCCGTTCGCCGGGCGGCGGCGTCCGTCATGAGCTGAGCGCCTTGGCAAGAACCACTTCGGGCGGGCGCGCAGCTTCACGGCACGGCGGGGGTATGGCCGCTCTGGACTTGCAGGAAACGGGCGCGCTCGATGTTGCCGCCGCTTAAGACCACCGCGACGTTCTTGTGCGCCATGCGGCTGCGCTCTTGCAGCAGGGCCGCCAGCGGCGCCGCGCCGGCCCCTTCCGCCACCTGGTGCGCATCGTCGTAATAGATTCGCATCGCTTCGGCGATCTCGTCCTCGCTGACCTGCACGAAGCGCGTCACACCCCGGCAAATGGCCGCAATCGCCGCCGCCTGGGGCTCGCGCGTCGCCAAGCCGTCGGCAAAGGTGCGGGCGGAGGCCGCATTGACCGGCCGGCCGGCGGCATAGGACAGCGCGCTCGCGGATGCTTGGGCCGCGCCCACCGCGATGATGTCGGTCTTCAGGCCCAGCAGATCCCGCACCGTGATCAGACCGCAGATGCCGGATCCCATGCCGACCCCGACGTAGACGGCGTCGAGCCCGGCCACCGCACGGAATAACTCCAACGCATAGGTGGCCACACCGATCACCAGGTCCGGGTGAAATGACGGCACGAAGTGCAGCCCCTCGGCGGCTGCGACGCGAAAGGCTTCGTGCTTGGCTTCGTCGAAGTCCCGGCCGAACTCCACCACCCGGGCGCCGAACGCTGCGATCGCTGAATTCTGGTCGAGAGAGTTGTTTCGCGGTACGTAGACGGTGGCCGCAAGACCGGTGCGGGCGGCGGCAAAGGCGATGGATTGACCATGATTGCCGCGGGTGGCCGTGATCACTCCCCGGGTGTGGGGATCGGCGCGGCGCAGCCGATCGAGATACACGAGTCCGCCGCGAACCTTGAATGCGCCGGTGGGCGTGTGATTTTCGTGCTTCACCCACACCGTGCAGCCGGCGCGCTCCTTGAGCTTCGGCCACGCGTATTGCGGCGTCGGCGGAACGACGCCGTGCACCAGCGCCGCGGCATGTTCCAATTCGTTCAGTTCAAACAGGTGGCGTGACCTGACGCGGCACAATGCGGTAACCGGAGACGAACCGGCCTTCGGCCGCTTCAGTCCACCGCCATTCGACATCTTCGTTGTCGGCGCAATCGACATTGAGCACCAGTGACCGCAGCAGAGGGCTGCTGGGAGGCGGAGCTGCAACGACTCGGCGCTTGGGAGATCCGGTGCCGTTCATGAGAATAGAATAGTGAGCACTACAACGCCAAGCAATAGGCCGCTCATGACCACACGCAGATGCCCGCCGTCCCTCGGCCTGATCGCCGCCGCTTTACTGCTGTTGCTGTGCACCCGGGAGGGCGCTGCCGCGGTTGAGGAGAAATTCGACGTCACGGAGACCACGATTGCAAAGACCCAGGCTGCCATCCGCAATCATAGAATCTCCTGCCACGGCATCGTTCAAGCGTACTTGACCCGCATTCAGGCCTATGACCAGAGCACCCGACTCAATTCCCTGGTGGTGGTCAATCCCAACGCTCTGGCTGAGGCCGACAAAATCGACGCCGACTTTGTTCGCACGAGGCAGCTGCACGGCCTGCAATGCGTCGCCGTCATCGTCAAAGACAACTACGACACCAAGGACCTGCAAACCGCGGCGGGTTCCCTGGCCATGAAAGGCTTCGTTCCGGCGACGGATGCGTTCATGGTGCAAAAGCTGCGCGCCGCCGGGGCCATCATTCTCGCCAAGTCGAACATGGCCGAGTGGGCTTTCAGCCCCTATCTCACCGAAAGTTCGATTGCCGGCATCACCCGCAATCCCTATGACCTCGACTATGTGCCTGCGGGCTCGAGCGGCGGAACCGCCGCCGCGGTGGCGGCGAACCTCGGCGAGATCGGCCTCGGCACGGATACCGGCAACTCGATCCGTGGGCCCTCGTCGCACAACGCCCTGGTCGGGATTCGTCCGACCATTGGACTCACCAGCCGCGACGGCATCGTGCCGCTCATACTCGGCGCCGACGTGGGCGGCCCGATTGCGCGCAGCGTCGAGGACGCGGCGCTGCTGCTGGACGTCGTGGCGGGATACGACCCTGCCGATCCCATCACCGAACGCTCCGCGGGCCACATACCCAAAAGCTACACCCAGTTTCTGGACAAGAACGGACTGCGCGGCGCGCGTATCGGAGTATTCCGGCCCTACGTCGATGCGCCCTCGGGCGATCCCGAGATCAAAGCACTGACCGAGAAGGCGATTCAGGACTTGAAGGCGCAGGGCGCCGAGATTGTCGATCCTTTCGTGATTCCGGATTTCGACGCGTTGACTCAGGATATTTTCTGCGGCGATTTTCAGGCCGACTTGAATGACTATCTGGCGAAGCACGGGCAGGCAGCGCCCTACAAGAATCTCGTGGAGATTATCCGCTCCGGCCTGTATCTACCCTACATCGAAGCCCGGCTCAAGGAAGCGGCGGCGCCCAAGGCGGCCACGGACACCGACGGCACCCCGTGTCCGGACGTCTACCACGACGACAAGAAAATCGCGTTTCGCAACGCCATTCTCGCCGCGATGGCACAGCACAGAGTCGATGCCATCGTCTATCCCACCTGGAGCAATGCTCCCCGCAAGGTGGGTGATGGGCGCAGCCCCGCCGGCGACAACAGCCAGATCCTGGCGCCACAGACCGGATTTCCGGCGATCAGCGTGCCCATGGGATACACCCACGGGGTGCTCCCCGCGGGACTGACGTTTCTCGGTCCCACCTTCGGCGAGGCGACCCTGATCAAGTATGCCTACGCCTACGAGCAAGCAACCCGGCACCGGCATGCGCCGGCGAAATTCCCGGTGTTGAAATGAAGCCGCTCTGCTGCCCCGCTACACGTCCAGATTCGATACCTGCAGCGCGTTCTTTTCGATGAATTCGCGGCGCGGTTCGACCGCATCGCCCATCAGCGTCGTGAAGATATCGTCGGCCGCGACCACATCCTCGATCCGCACCTGCATGAGCCGGCGGGTTTCGGGATTGATGGTGGTGTCCCAGAGTTGGCTGGCATTCATCTCGCCCAGACCCTTGTAGCGTTGAATGCTCTGGCCCTTCTTGGCCTGCTCGAACAGCCAGTTAATGGCAACCTTGAAGCTCGCCACGTCCTGGCGTTCATCGCCGCGTTGAATGAAAGCGCCCGTCCCCATGAGATCGCTCAAGGTCCGCGCAAGCTCGGCGATCCGCAAGTACTCGGCGGACTCGAAGAACTCCCGCGGGATGTGCTTCTCCGAGGTCAGGCCGTGTTCGAGGCGCTGCAAATTGACCCGATGGCCGCCGCCGGCCATGGTCTCCACCGTGACGCGGTAGCGGCGCGACACATCGTCCAGGGTATTGAGCCTTTGTTCCAGATGCTTGCACCAGTCGCGCAGTGCATCGACGCGGTCAAAGGATTCGGTGCTCAGTGCCGGCATGTACAGCAGCTGCTCCAAGAAGCGCTCGTCATAGCGGCGTGCCCAGCGGCGCACGATGGCTTGCACCTCGACGTACTTCCTCGCCAAAGACTCCAGACCCAATCCCGATAGCGGCGGTGCTTCGGCATTGACATGCAATGCCGCGCCGTCGATGGCGGTGCTGAGCAGCAAGGCGTTCAGTTCCAGATCATCCTTGACGTAGGTTTCTTGTTTGCCCTTCTTCACCTTGTAGAGCGGCGGCTGCGCAATGTAGACATGGCCGCGTTCGATGAGGATGGGCATTTGTCGATAGAAGAATGTCAGCAGCAACGTCCGTATGTGGCTTCCGTCGACATCGGCGTCTGTGTTATGACAGCACAGACCTCCCATGCCGGCGATGAAGTTTTCGTCGCCTTCCACGGAAAAATCGTAGACGTTGCCGTTGCTCGCCGGCACTTCTTCAATCGCGAGAATCGGCAAGGACATCAGATCCCCATCGAGCTTCTGGAAATCCCGTTTGCCTCCCGATCGCTGCGACGCCAAGAACTCCTCGAGTTCGGCGGCTCCCGCGTGATCCGTCCAGACACTGCGAAGTATCCGCAGGTCTTCTTTCGCCGTGACACTGATGGTCCAATGCCGGTGTTTGGTCTCGCAAGGCTGGCCGTTGATTTCTCGAATTACGCCGTCGGGCTCCCGTTCCGACATCGACGCCACCACGCCGAACGAACTGAGGGCATATACAATGCCGCTGGCGATGTCGTAGGAGGACGTGCCGAACGCGATTCGGTTTTGGCAGACAGTGCCGTCGCCGAGCAGGTAACCCCGCAGAAAGGCAACACGCAGCTCCTCAGTGACGTTGAAGACCAGACCGGGAATCTGTTTCGTCATCGAGTCCGCATTCGCGAATCCGAACACATGCTGCCAAGCGAGGGCCGCAACCCGATTCACGAGTTTGAGCTCAGTGCAGCGCTGCGGCGACGAATAGGTCATCGCCGGCAGTCCGAACACGCTCATGAATTTACTCGCCATTTCTTGCGCGTAGCGCTGATTGTTTTTGCCGATCGACAGGCGAATTCCGTTGCGATCAGAACATGAACCCTCGGCCAGATAGAAGCCGAGCAATCCCATGAGTTCTTCGTTCACGGCAATGAAACGGGGAATTCCATTGCGGCCGTAGTGCTCGGGTGTCAACTCCAGGTCCGCTCTCGCGGAGAACCACTCCAAGTCCTCTGCATCGAGATCGCACAACCGCACATAGTCACGCACCAGGTTTCGTCCCGACCCTGTGTACTGTTCGTCCCAGATGCGTTCCAGACGGCTCGGCCCCAACTGCGTTTGACTCAACACATCTTCTGCATTCGCACCGATGGCTCCCAAATAAGCTTTGAAATGCGGTAGCGTCGGCCGGGATGATCCTTTCTCCCAGCCATAAAACGTAACCGGCTGCTTGATGCCGACGGTCGCACACAGCGCGCTTTGGGTAACGCCGCTGACTCGTCGCTGCTGCGCCAACTCCTCCCGTAGCGCGGGCGGAATCTCGACCCGAGGGTCGGTCAATTCCGGCTGCTGCGCATTCCTCGCGAGGATGGCGGCCTTGAACCAGTCTTCCACAGCGGGACCGCGAACCCAGATTTGCTTTGCTGCTTGCGGAACTGCATGCAAGGCGCGCAGCAGATCGATCCGCTCCGGTGCGGTGACCGGGAATCGAGTGCGAAGCGGTGCCACCAGGCGATCGTGCAGGCGCAGCTCATCGCCGCGCTTCAGCTTGATTTCTCCGTTGTCGTGCACGAAAACACTGTGGCTGGACGTGACCCGCACGCGTCGGCCGTAGGAGGTTCGGATCTCGTAAAGCTTTTCGTCCAACGGGTGCCGGATGACGCTCTTGATCCGGCGAAAGCGGACGGTGTGATCCTGCAGTCCGAAACAAAGGACATCGCCCAAATCTTCGCCGGTCAGCTTGTCCACGCCGCCGCTGGACGCTTGCAATGCCAGCGCACTATCAATGAAGATTCCGATCCGCACCATGCGCACGCCGCGGCGGTCATCCCTCACGAAGACATGCTCGTCGCCGTCCACGCTCATGATAATGATGCGGTGATACCGCAATTTGTCGACGTTGAAATCATCTCGCCCGATGCCGCAGCCCAACGCCGTAATCAGCGTGCCAACTTCGGCTGACGCCAACATTTTGTCGAAGCGCGCTTTCTCGACGTTGAGGATCTTACCCTTGAGCGGCAGGATGGCCTGAGTGCGCCGGTCGCGGCCCTGCTTCGCCGAACCGCCGGCGGAATCGCCTTCCACCAAGAACATCTCTGAGAGCGCCGGATCTTTTTCTTGGCAGTCGGCCAGTTTGCCCGGCAAACCCGCGATGTCCAGAGCGCCCTTTCGCCGCGTCATTTCGCGCGCCTTGCGCGCGGCCTCGCGCGCGTAAGCGGCCTCGAGAATTTTGTTGACGATGGCGCGCGCTTCTTGCGGATGCTCGAGCAAAAATTCCTCGAGACGGCCGGCCACCGCGGACTCGACCACGCCCTTCACTTCCGAGGACACCAACTTATCCTTGGTCTGCGAGGAGAACTTAGGATCAGGCAGCTTCACCGATAAAATCGCCGTCAAGCCTTCGCGCGAATCATCGCCGGTGGTTTGAATTTTCTCTTTCTTGGCGGCGAGTTCTTTCTCGATGTAATTGTTGAGCGTGCGGGTCAATGCCGCGCGGTAGCCGGCGAGATGCGTGCCGCCGTCCTTCTGCGGAATGTTGTTGGTGTAGCAATACATGCTCTCTTGGTAGGAGTCGTTCCATTGCATGGCGACTTCCACTTGAGTATTGCCGTCGCGCGTCTGGAACCACAGCACCGTGGGGTGCACCGCCGTCTTGCTGCGGTTCAAATGCGTGACGAAGGCCTTCAGGCCACCCTCATGCTGGAACACCTCACTCTTCTCATCGCGCTCGTCATTCAATTCGATGCGCACGCCCGAATTGAGAAAGGACAACTCGCGCAGGCGTTTCGCCAGCGTGTCGTAGTTGAAGGAAATGTGAGTGAAGATTTGCGAGCTCGGCTTGAAGCGCAGCGTCGTGCCCCTCTCGTCGGTGTCGCCGATGGCGGCGAGCGGCGCCTGCGGTTCGCCCAGCCGATATTCCTGGCGATGCAATTTGCCGTCGCGCCGGATGAGCAATTCCAAATAATCCGACAGCGCGTTGACGACGGAAATACCGACGCCGTGCAAACCGCCTGAGACCTTGTACGAACTGTCATCGAATTTGCCGCCGGAGTGCAGCACCGTCATGATGACTTCGGCTGCGGAGCGCCCTTCCTCGGCATGGATATCCACAGGGATGCCGCGGCCGTTGTCCGACACTGTCACCGACTCATCGGCGTGGATGGTGACCACTACCCGGTCGCAATGACCCGCAAGGGCCTCATCGATGGCGTTATCCACCACTTCGAACACCATGTGATGCAAACCACTGCCATCGTCGGTGTCGCCGATGTACATTCCGGGACGTTTGCGAACCGCGTCGAGCCCCTTTAAGACCTTGATTTTGCTGGAATCGTAAACGTCGTTATCGGACATGATTGATCCTGGTGGAAGACCCGCCATTCTAACAGCTTCCGCCAATAATGACGAATCATTGTGTCTCAAAATTCTTATTTAAATCAATTGCTTAAAGCTCACTTTCTGTGCGGGCGAAGAGCTGTAGGGACCTCGACACCGCATCCCCAATATCGCTGTGCCGGCGGCGGCAAATTGGCAATCCTCGGGCCAGGCGGGTTGCGGGCTGGTCCAGGGTGCTGGGCGGCTCGGCCACTGCCTGTCGCTGCGCTCCAAGACGAACTGATTTGAGTTGTCTTCGGAGCGATGTTCCACGTGGAACCTTAGAGATCTGTTATCCGCCCCTCTTGAACACTGAATCGCCGCCCAGGTGTGCCGAATGCCGAGAACTCCCCGTGCAAGGTCGTCACGACGAGTTGCACCGAATGTCCCGACACCTCACGGATAAGTCCGGCAAGCCTTTCGTCATCCAGTTCGGCGGCCGGATCGTCCAACAAGAGGCTCGGCTGAAGCGGCGCGTTCTCGGGAAACAGCTTGAGCTGGGCGATCAATAGCGACGCGGCTAACAGCTTTTGCTGTCCGCGCGATATCCGATCCTTCACTCCCATTCCGTTCAATCGAATGCTCAGTTCCGCCCGATGAGGCCCGACCTGGGTGTATCCATTCAGCCGATCCTGCGCAACGTTATGCTGAAGAGCCTCGGCAAAGCTCTGATCACGGGCCCATCCCGACCGATAACCGAGCGCGAGTTCCATTCCCAATAGATTGCGGGCAATGAGGGTGACATGTTCCGCCAGCAACCCAACGTAACGGGACCGAGCTTGGGTCAGCAATTCGCCGTAGTGCACAAGGTCCCCGTCCCAAGCGGAAACCACGGCAGGCTCCTGTCCCGCCTTCAACGCCGCATTGCGTTGCTTGAGCGCTTGCCGGTAACGCTGCCAATGGGCGACAAAGGATTGTTCCACGTGGAACACCCCCCAATCCAGGAACCGTCGCCGGCGACCAGGACCCTCCTCAATCAGGTGATGCACTTCAGGATCGATAATCTGTACCGGAAGGGCCAACGCCAGCTCCGCCAGCGACGCAGCGCGGGCGCCCCCAATTCTCGCTCGGATACCCGTGGCGCTCCCTTCCACTCCCAGCGGAATGCGCCGATCTGCGCTTTCCACTTCGCCGAAAACGATGAATTGCTGTGCTCCGTGCCGGATGAGGTGTTCCAGTCGCCGCGTGCGAAACGATCGCCCTCGGCCCAATACGTAGATCGCCTCGAGCAGACTGGTCTTGCCCGAGGCGTTAAGTCCGCTGATCAGCGTAAATCGGGGATCGAGTTCCAGGGCCGCCGACTGCAAGCAGCGGAAATCCGTTACTTGCACCCGGCGAAGCGGCACGGCTCAAAGCCTCATCGGCATCACGACATAGCGAGCCGACGCAGTGCCGGGGGAGCGAATCAGGCAGCTACTGTTGCTGTCTGTGAGGCCGAGTTCGACTTCCTGGCCATCGATGGCCGCCAGAGCGTCGAGCAGGTAATTCACATTGAACCCGACCTCCAGGTCGCTGCCGTCGTAGCCCACCTCGATTTCCTCTTCCGCTTCTTCTTGTTCCGGATTATGAGCTTGCACCGTGATCACATTCTTTTTCACCGTGACGCGAATACCGCGGTATTTTTCGTTGGAGAGAATCGCGGTCCGCTGCAGCGCTTGACGCAAAATATCGCGATCGGCACGTATGGCGGACGCCGGCGCCGCCGGGATTACCCGGGAATACTCCGGGAAACGGCCATCAATCAGCTTAGAAGTGAAGCGAACATCGCCGATTTGGGCGCGAACGTGATTCGTACCGATTGCCAGATCGGCGACACCCTCATCGGTCAGCACTCGCTGCAGTTCCAAGACACCCTTGCGCGGCACGATCACCTGTTGGGACGTCTTGGCTTTGGTGGCCAGGGTCGCTTCGCAGAGCGCCAATCGATGCCCGTCGGTGGCGACCGCGCGCAAAATCTGACCATCTATTTCCAGCAGCATTCCGTTCAAATAGTAGCGAACGTCTTGCTGTGCCATCGAAAAATGGGTCTTCTCCAGCAAACGCAACAATTCCTTGCGCGGCAGCTGCACGGTCTGCTGCGCATTGATATCGTCGATCACCGGAAATTCCGCCGCGGGCAGGGTCGATAGGCTGAAGCGGCTGCGCCCCGCCTTGATCACCACCTTTTCGCCTTCAACCGCCAGGGATACGGACAGCTTTTCCGGAAGAGCTCGCAATATGTCTAAAAATTTGCGGCCGGGCACCGTGATATCGCCCGCGGCCTGCACCGTGACTTCCGTCGACGCCACCAACTCGACCTCGAGATCCGTGGCCGTGATGAACAATTGGCCTTGGCGAACCCCCAGCAATACGTTCGCCAATACCGGCATGGTTTGCCGCCGTTCCACCACTCCGATCACCGCCTGCAGTGGGGCCAACAGTTTCTCTCGCTCAGCCATCAATTTCATGGGGACACCCGTCTGACCAATCTTAGATTTAGATTCTTAAAAGAGATTATTACTATGATTATGAAGCAGCCCGATTTCCGGTATAACTCCAGTAAACTGATAACAATCAATGAATTGTAACTCTTGCAACTACCCTTTGACTCCTGTCCAACGTCCGCTCGCAACTTGTCATCGATCTGTGGATATCTTTATCCACAGTGTCATCCACAGTTTCTCCTACCCTATCCCGCCAGGGTTCTCAACAGGTTCATATAGTCTTCCCCGACACGCCGGTCCGTCTCGCGTAACTCTTTGACCCGCCTGCACGCGTGCAACACGGTGGTGTGATCCCGACCGCCGAACGCATCGCCGATTTCCGGCAGGCTGTGATTGGTCAGCTCCTTGGCCAACCCCATCGCAACCTGGCGCGGCCGGGCGATCGAACGGCTGCGACGCTTCGACAGCAAATCGGCGATTCTGATTTTGTAGTATTCCGCAACGGTCTTCTGAATATTTTCGATGGTCACCAGCCGTTCTTGCAGCGCCAAGACATCTCGCAACGCCTCCTTCACCAGATCCAAGGTGATGGGTCTGCCGGTGAACTCGGAAGTTGCGACGATCCTGCGCAATGCGCCCTCCAGCTCGCGGACGTTGGAACGAATGCGCTTGGCGACGAAGAAGGCCACTTCCTCCGGCAAATCAACCAGCGCGGCCGCGGCCTTGCTCATCAAAATGGCCACGCAGGTTTCCAGTTCCGGCGGCTCGATCGCAACGGTCAGGCCCCAACCGAAGCGCGACTTCAAACGCTCCTCGAGACCGTCGACCTCCTTCGGATAGCGATCGCAGGTCAATATCACTTGCTGCTGGCTTTCCAGCAATGCGTTGAAGGTGTGGAAAAACTCTTCTTGTGAGCGGTCCTTTCCCGCGAAAAATTGAATGTCGTCGATCATCAGCGCATCGAGGGAACGATAGGCGGTCTTGAATTCATTGATGGTGTTGTGCTGCAGCGACTTCACCATATCGCTGACGAATCTCTCGCTGTGCACATAGGCAAGCCGCGCTTCCGAATTGCGCTCCTTCAGCTTGTTGGCCACGGCGTGCATGAGATGCGTCTTGCCGAGGCCGACGCCGCCATAAATGAACAGCGGGTTGTAGGCCCTTCCGGGATTCCCCGCCACTTGAATGGCGGCCGCCTTGGCAAGCTGATTGCTCTTTCCCTCGACGAAGCTGTCGAAGGTAAAAGCGGAATTGATCGGCGCGCCGAGAATTGATGGTCCAAGACGGCGCGCTCGTTGCGGCGCGCCCGCGCTCGATTCGTGGGCGCCGTTGACCGCGACGGGGGCCGTCACCCCGGTCCGCGTACCTACATCGAGCACCACTTCCAAGGCCGAATCGGCGAACGCCCGCACCAGTTCCTTGATCCTCGGCAGGCAATTCTGGCCCAACCATTCAATGACATAACGGTTGGGGGCCAGCAGCCTAAGCTCGCCGTCGCGCTGCATGGCTTGCAGGGGCCGAAGCCAGGTGTTGAACTGTTGCTCCGGGAGTTCGCTCTCGAGCACTCGCAGACAACGGTTCCATAGCGACTCCGACAAGAGCGCTCTCCTAAAGCTTCGGCCAGGGCAAAATAATCGAAAGGGCAGGGAGTCTAGCTCCAACTTGGAGGGGCGTCTATTGACACATCCATGCTTGCTCAGTACCCTTGCCGCCTTTCGTAAATCTCCCAATTCATTGATTTACCCCGTGGTTTTTGTTCGAGTTGCGCTATGAAACGTACTTTCAATCCCAGTAATTTACATCGTGCCCGTACCCACGGCTTTCGCGCGCGCATGGCCACGAAGAGCGGCCGCGCTTTGCTCGCCCGCCGGCGCGCCAAAGGGCGCAAGCGCCTCTGTCCCTGACAAATTCAGGACTGACTAACGATCCCCAATTTTATCAAGAGGCTGAGGTTCGAGCCGCGCAAGCGTTTGCATCAGCCGGCCGAATTTCGCGACATCAAGCGGCGCGGCAAGAAGTTCGCCGATGCCTATTTCAGTTTGTCGGTGCTGGCGAATCATGAAACCTTTCCCCGCCTGGGGTTGAGCATAGCGACGCGAACCTTCGGCACTGCGGTTGCGCGCAATCGCATCAAGCGCCTCACACGAGAGTCCTTTCGTTTGAACCAACACTCACTGCCGCCGGTCGATGTCACCGTCTCCGCACGAGAGGCGGCGCGCCAAGCCACGGCGCAGGATTTGCGCGCGAGCCTCGACAAGCACTGGAAGTCGATCACTCAACGATGCTGACTCTTCGTCAACTCCTGCTCTGGACGATCCGTGCCTACCAGCTGTTGGTGAGCCCATGGCTTAGGCCCAGCTGCCGCTTTTATCCCAGCTGCTCCTGCTACGCGCATGCCGCGATCGAACAACACGGCGCATGGCGCGGCGCGTGGCTCGCGCTGCGCCGGCTGCTGCGCTGTCATCCCTTCAACGAGGGCGGCTACGACCCCGTGCCGGACAAGAGAATAATCAATGCCTAATATCCGCTTGGCTTTGTGGGGCACGCTGGCCGCACTGCTCTTCTACGGTTACCAGATCTGGATGCACGACTATCCGCCGTCCGTCGCACCTGCCAGCTCTGCGCAGTCCGCGGGCCCCGCCCCAAGCTCGCTCGGCGACTCGGTGCCACAGGCCGCGAGCAGCGCGGCGCCGGCCGCCGCCCCCACTGCCGCTGCGCCGGCAGCGGCCGCACCGGAAACGCCCGCAGCGCCGGTAGCCGCCCCCGCAACGGAAACGGCGTCGGGGCCGCCGGTGCACGTGGTCACCGATGTCCTCGATGTCACCATCGATCTGAAGGGCGGCGAACTCGATCATGCCGACCTGCTGCTGTATCCCCTGCGCAAAGATACGCCGCACGTTCCGGTCACGTTGTTGAGCCGGGATCCTTCGACGCTGTATCTGCTGCAGACCGGCCTGACCGGCGTCGATGGCGGCGCTGCTCCGACGCATCACGCGGTGTGGTCCGCCGCCGAAAAATCCTTCGTGCTCGCTTCGGGCGCGAAGGAATTGCGCGTACCGTTGACTTGGAGCGACGGCCAGGGGCTGAGCGTCACCAAGACCTTCGTGTTCACCCGCGGCCGGTATTCCATCGATCTGGTCTACGACGTGCAAAACGCCGGCGCCGCGCCGCGCAAGCTGGCGCCGTATTCACAAATTCTGCGCCATTGGGAGCATCCGTCGCGCTCCTACTTCGATGTCGAGACTTACTCCTTCAAGGGGCCGGCGGTCTACGACGGCACGAAGTCCCGCGACTTGAACGTCGAGAACGACACCGACAGTAAATTCTCCGAGACCATTACCAACGGCTGGCTGGCCTCGCTGCAGCATCAGTTCGTTTCGGCGATCGTTCCCGCCGCCGATCAGCCCTACGACTACAAGTTGCAGGTTCTCAACAAGGAATATCTGCTGAGCGCCACCGGACCCGCCGCCGAGGTGGCGCCCGGCGGCAAGGCGCAACTCCACGAAGAGCTCTTTGTCGGTCCGAAACTGCAGTCGCAGCTGGCCGCCGCCGGCCCCCACCTCGAGCGCACCGTCGACTTCGGTATCCTGACGGTGCTGGCGCAACCCCTGTTCGTCGCGCTCAATTGGGTGCACGGACTCGTCGGCAATTGGGGCTGGGCCATCATCATCGTCACGGCCCTGATCAAATTGATTTTCTATCCCTTGAGCCAGGCGAGCGGCCGCTCCATGGCGAAAATGCGCACCGTCGCGCCGCGCATGAAACAGATCCAGGACACCTTCAAGGACGACCGCGAAAAATTGGGCCGCGCCATGATGGAGCTGTACAAGAAGGAAAAGATCAATCCGCTGGCGGGGTGCCTGCCCATGCTGGTGCAGATTCCTTTCTTCATCTCCTTCTATCGAGTGCTGCTCGAGAGTGTGGAAATGCGTCAGGCGCCGTTCCTGCTGTGGGTCAATGATCTGTCCTCGCGCGACCCGTACTTCGTGCTGCCCTTGCTCATGGGCGCCGCCATGTTCGCCCAATTCAAGCTCAATCCGCCGCCTCCCGATCCCATGCAGGCAAAGATCATGCAGTTCATGCCGCTGGTCATGACGGGCATGATGGCGTGGTTCCCCTGCGGCTTGGTGCTCTACTGGCTGACCAACACGCTGCTGACCATTCTGCAGCAGTGGCGCGTCAACCAGGTGGTCGAACGCGAGGCGGCCAAGCCGAGATCCTAGCCCGCCCGTGATGTCCCCCGACACCATCGTCGCCGTCGCCAGCGCTCCCGGTCGCGGCGCCGTCGGGGTCATCCGGGTCTCAGGTTCCAAGACGCCGCAGATTGCCGAGGCCATTCTCGGACTGCTGCCGCTCCCGCGCCGGGCGCAACTGTGCAAGTTTCTCGACGCTCGCGGTGCCGCCATTGACGAAGGCATCGCCCTGTACTTCGCGGCGCCGGCCTCGTACACCGGCGAAGATGTGCTCGAATTGCAGGGCCACGGCGGTGCGTTGGTCGTCGATCTGGTACTGCAGCGCCTGCTCGAACTCGGCTGCCGCATGGCGCGGCCGGGCGAATTCACCGAGCGCGCCTACCTCAACGGCAAGATCGACATTGCTCAGGCCGAGGCCATCGCGGATTTGATCGAAGCAGGCACCGCCGCCGCGGCGCGCGCGGCCGTGCGCTCCATGCAGGGTGAATTCTCCGCCCGGGTCGCCGAGTTGCAGACCGCGATCACGGCATTGCGCATCTATGTCGAGGCGGCCATCGATTTTCCCGACGAAGAAATCGATTTTCTGTCGGCACCGGCCTTGAGCGAGCGATTGAGAGGGGTGTTCGCCGGCTTCGAGTCCATCACCGCGGCCGCGCGCCAGGGCGCGTTGCTGCGCGAGGGGCTGACTGTGGTGATCGCCGGCAAGCCCAATGCCGGGAAATCCAGCCTGCTCAACAAACTGGCGGCCGAAGAGGTGGCCATCGTCACAGATGTTCCCGGCACCACCCGCGATGTCCTGCGCCGGCAGGTGCACTTGGATGGGCTGCCGGTGAACCTGGTCGACACCGCGGGGCTGCGCGCTGCGGCCGACGTGGTCGAGGCTGAGGGGGTGCGGCGTGCACGCAGCGAGATCGCGCGCGCCGACCGGGTGCTGTACGTGCTGGACGCGGGCGTTGCCCCGGCGGCCATCGAACTCGAGCAACTGCCGCCCGGCGTTCCGGTCACGCTGGTGTTCAACAAGATCGATCTGGCCGCAACGCCGGCCCGTCTCGAGACGGACTCTGCACCCCCGCGGGTTTATTTGAGCGCGCTCACGGGCGCGGGGCTGCCGTTGCTGCGCGCCCATCTCAAGGAAAGCGCGGGTTACCAGACGGCCGACTCGGGGGCCTTCGCCGCCCGGCGCCGGCATCTCGATGCGCTGAAGCGCGCGCGCGGGCACGTAGAAAATGCCGCCGACATTTTGCACAGGTCGCGGGCGTTCGAGTTGTTCGCCGAGGACCTGCGCCTCGCTCAACGGGCCTTGGGCGAAATTACCGGTGAATTCACCAGCGAGGATTTGCTCGGCGAGATATTCGGCAGCTTTTGTATAGGGAAATAAAGCCTGAGGCAGCGGATCTCACCGCCGCTCGCGCCCGCGGGCTGGCGCCACCCGCGGCGCAGTGCAAAGTCAAACGCTTTGCTTGCGCCTTTGTAGCTCGATCATGTCGGTATCGGTCAATCGCGCAAGGCGGGCGCAAACACCGAGAACCGCCAGGATGGCAAGAGTCACGAGAGCCGTGATTAGCGGGAAGTGCCAGAACAGCCAGACCATGGTGGCTGCGGACAGCGCCAAGATTGCCAACAGGGCGACGATATTCGTTCGCGCGTGGTGCGACGAGTTGGTCATGCCTTAATCCCCCGATCGGTGCCAAACTCCGAGACCCTTATACAGGGACTCTTGCTAAACGACCATATAGTAAAGTCCCTTAATCGCTCAATTACCCGAGCATCGTCTCTCGACGCCAGTGCCGGGCGGTCAGCACCATCAATCCCAAGGCCAGGGCGAGCGTCGCCGCGGCCGATACCCACACATCCGCGGCAGCGACGGGGTCGTCCTTGAGCACGCTGGTCATCAGCAAGTGCTGGCTCAAAGAGGGTATGAACATCAATGAGCTCTTGGTCTTCAGCGAGTAGATGCTGGCGAAGGCGATGGGCAGCGTCGGCACCAGCAATACGGCCGTGAGATAAGTCTGCGCCTCGCGATAGCTGCGCGTGAATGAGGCGACGAAGGTCATCAAGGCGGCGCCCAAGGGCACGAAGGGCAGGCAAATTCCAAAGAAGATCAGTGCGGTGCCGGCGCCTAAATTCGCGCTCATGCCAAGCTTTTCCAGCGGCACGAAGCGGAATACGCAGACGAAGGCCGTGAGGCTCAAGGCCAACGAGATGCACATATAGGCGCAGGTCGCCAGGATTTTGCCCCCCACCAGGCTCGAGCGTGCCACCGGCAGGCTCAGCAGCGCCTCCAACGAGCCGCGCTCCCGTTCACCGGCCGTGGAATCGATGGCGAGGTACAGTCCCCCCATCAAAACCGCGAACAAGACGAAGTACGTCATGAAGCCCAATACCACGACGGCGCGGCCGGCCGGCGTCGCCACATCGACTTCGTTGACCGCCACCGGCACCGCCAGCAGCGGATTGACGCCGCGGATCTGCAGCCGAAGCTGCGCAATGGCGCTGCCGTAGCCTCCCAACAGGAGCCGGGCGCGATCGGCGATCTTGCGGGTTTGCGAGTCCGCGCTATCCGCCACCAGCAGAACGGGCGCCGGCGAGGCCGCGCGCAAGCGCGGGCCGAATTCCTCAGGGATGATGAGCACGACTTGGTGCTGGCCGGCGCGCACGGCGGCCCGCGCCTGGCTTTCCGACAGTTCGGTTTGCGCCAATTTGGCGCCATGAGCCTCGAGATACGCGGTGAGCCCGGGCGCATGGCCGCTGCCGGAGATGGTGATCTTGAGCGGTTCATCCGACTCAGCCACGCTTTGGTCGAGCATGCGCGACACCATCAAACCGAACAGCAGCGGCCCGAACAGAGGTCCGAACAGCAGCGCCGACAGCAGCGTGCGGCGGTCGCGCAGATTCTCCAGGAATTCCTTACCGAAGACCGTGAACAGCGCGCGCACCTCAGCTCACCCCTTCTGCGTCGCCCAGCACCTGTAGAAACGCCTCTTCCAGCGAGCCCAAGCCGCTTTGCTCGCGAATCGACTGCACCGTCGCGTCCGCCAGCACCCTGCCGTGGCCGATGATGACCACGCGATCGCAGAGGGCCGCGACTTCCTGCATGACATGCGAGGAGAACAGCACGCAGCGGCCCTGGGCGCGCAGCTGCTGCAGCAGGTCGCGCAAGTTGCGGATCGCCATCACGTCCAGTCCGTTGGTGGGTTCGTCGAGCACGATGTTGCCCGGGTCATGAACCAGCGCCCGCGCCAGTGCCACCTTGATGCGCTGCCCCTGCGAGAAGCCCTTCGTGCGGCGATCGATGAACGTTTCCATGCCGAGGATGCCGGCGAGTTCCATGGTACGCAGCTTCAGGCGCTCGGGCCCCAAGCCCTGCAGCGAACCGAAGTAGTGAATGTTCTCTCGCGCCGTGAGGTTGCCGTAAAGGCCGGCGGCGTGCGGCAGCACACCCAAGTGCGCGCGCGCCGTCGAAGTCTCGCCGAGGATGTCGATGCCGTCGATGCATGCCTTGCCGCTGTCCGGCGTCAGCACGCCGTACAGCATGCGCAGGCAGGTCGACTTGCCGGCACCGTTCGCACCCAGGATGCCGGTGATCTCACCATTGCGGGCGGTGAAGGAGACGTCCTTGGCCGCCTCGATGACCCCGAACCGCTTGCTCAAATTGAAGGCTTCGATCATGGCGCGGGGCCGGTCATGCTCACGAAAAACGGCGCCGGCCGGTGCTGCTCGAGACAGGCCGCATCGAGTTTCTCGGGCGCCGCGGCGTTCAGGAACTCCGCCATCAGTTTCGGCACGCAGCCGGTGGCGACCTGGCCATGTCCTTCACCGCGCGAGGATGAGGTGCCGATGATGCGCAAGTCCCCGGGCCGCGCGTTCGGCATCGGCGGGCGGCGTCACCGGATCGGCTTCACCGGACAACAGCAAGGTGGGAATTTCACTGTGCAGCGGGCTGTGCAAATCGGGATCCACCGGGCCGCGCGGCCACAGTTTGCAAATCTCCAGGAAGGCGTCCAATTGATCACCGCCTTGGTAGGTGCGGGAAATGGCGTTCCGGTCAATGGTGCCGGCAAAGAACGGCACATCCTCGCTGCAGATCACGCTGTTCTGCATGCCGCTCGCCAGCTGCTCGCTGACTTGCCGCGCCGTCATGACGGTCTGTGCCGCCAGCGGCGCCAGAGCGCCCTGTGCCGCCCGGTGAATCAGGGTGGGCAGCAGCGAGGCTTGGGTGGCGCTGTACGATAGGAATCGCAAGCTGGCATTGAGCATGCTGCGATTGAATTCCAAGGTCAGCGGCAGGCCGCTGCTCGGATCGTCGATGACCAGGGTGGATTTCTGCGGCCCGAATTGCCGGCGCAGGCCGTCGAGGTCTTGCGGCAACTGCGGATAAGCGGCGGCGCAGTCCGTGGAGTTCTTGCAGCGGGCGATGATGAGATCCAGAGCACGCTCGCCGTCCAGCGGAGTGTCCGGCCCGATCACCTGTTCGGGAACGGTCACTCCATCCAGAATCACGGCATGCACCGAGTCGGGATGACGCCGCATGTACAGTTCGGCCACCCGCGTGCCGTAGGAGACCCCGTACAAATCGATGGCCGGCGCGTTGAGGGCCTTGGCGACCGCCGCGAGATCGGCCACCGCCGCGCTGGTGGTGTAGAAGCGCACCCGTTCGCCGAATTTCTGCAGACAGGCCGCGGTTGCCTGACGTAGGGCCGGCATGATGTCATCCGACGCCCGCCAATCTTCCGGGTAATCGCAGGACAGCGGCGCGGATCCGCCCGTGCCGCGCTGATCCACGAGCACGATGTCGTGGTCGCGGTTCACCCGCGCGAAGGCCGCCGCGAATCCCGCGTACATGGCCGTGGCGCCCTGGCCCGGGCCGCCGGCCAACAAAAACAACGGCGCCGACGCGGCGCGGCGATTGAGCGCCGGCACCACCGCGACGCGCAAATCGATGGTGGCGCCGTTCGACGCGCTCCGGTCCTCCGGCACCTTGAGCACGCCGCAGCGCGCCGCGATCGAGGCCAAGCGCAGGGGATGTTCGAGACGGCATTCATGCAGGGATAGGCTCGCCGCGGGCGCCGCGGCCCAATAGATGCAACAGGCGCTCAAAGCCAGGGTTCTCAACGCTCTCCCCATGCGAATCTCCTACCAGCCCTGGCCCGCGTCTTGATAGATTTGCCGCTTAGGTTCGATTCTAAGTGAAGATCTGCCATGAATGTCATTCGCGAAGCCGATGTCATTGCCAGCGTCGCCGACGCCTTGCAGTACATCTCCTACTACCACACACCCGATTTCATTCGCGCCATGGGGCGCGCCTACGACAGGGAGCAGAGTCCGTCGGCGCGCGACGCCATCGCGCAGATACTGACCAATTCGCGCATGTGCGCCGAAGGTCATCGTCCCATCTGCCAGGACACCGGCATCGTGGTGGTGTTCGTCAAGGTGGGCATGGACGTGCGCTGGGACGCGGCGCTGGATCTCGAATCGATGATCAACGAAGGCGTGCGGCGCGCCTACCTGGATCCCGACAACAAACTGCGGGCATCCATGGTGTCCGATCCCGCTTTCAAACGCGCCAACACCCGCGACAATACGCCGGCGGTGATCCATACCGAATTCGTTGCTGGAGATGTGGTTGAGATCACCGTCGCCGCCAAGGGCGGCGGATCCGAAAACAAATCCATGTTCGCCATGCTGAACCCGTCCGACTCGGTGGCCGACTGGGTCTTGGACGTGGTGCCGGAGATGGGCGCCGGTTGGTGTCCGCCCGGAATGCTGGGCGTGGGCATCGGCGGCAGCGCCGAGAAGGCCATGCTGCTGGCCAAAAAATCACTGATGGAACCCATCGACATCGGCGATCTCCTCGCGCGTGGCCCGAACAGCAAGCTGGAAGAGTTGCGGCTGGACATTTACCAGCGGGTCAATGCGCTCGGCATCGGCGCACAAGGGTTGGGCGGCCTCACCACCGTGCTCGACGTGAAAGTGCTGGACTACCCCACTCACGCCGCATCCCTGCCCGTGGCGGTGATTCCCAATTGTGCGGCCACCCGGCACATTCATTTCATGCTGGATGGTTCCGGCCCCGCGGTTCTTACGCCGCCGAACTTGGATCTGTGGCCGAAGGTGAAGTGGGCCCCCGATGCGGCCTCGCGGCGGGTGTCGCTCGAGGGGCTCACCCGCGCAGAGATCGCCGGCTGGAAACCCGGTGAGCGCCTGCTGCTGTCCGGGAAACTCCTCACCGGCCGCGATGCCGCTCACAAGCGCATCTGCGCCTTGCTCGATGCCGGCCAGCCGCTGCCGGATGGTCTGGATTTTCACGGCCGCGTGATTTACTACGTCGGGCCGGTCGATCCCGTCGGCACGGAGGTCGTGGGTCCGGCGGGCCCCACCACCGCCAATCGCATGGATCGGTTTACCGACACCATGCTGGGCAAATCAGGACTGCTGGCGATGGTCGGCAAGGCCGAGCGCGGCCCCGAGACCGTGGAGTCCATTCGCCGGCACGGCTCGGCCTACCTGATCGCGGTGGGCGGCGCCGCCTTCTTGGTGTCGAACGCCATTCGCAGCAGCCGCATCGTGGCCTTTCCCGAACTCGGCATGGAGGCCGTCTATGAATTCGAGGTGCGCGACATGCCGGTCACCGTGGCGGTGAGTTCGGATGGTGAATCCGTGCACGAGACGGGACCCAAGGCGTGGGCTGGAAAATTTGCCGGCATCCCGGTCGCGGTCAGTACTTGACGGCACAACCGTAGGGCCGGGTCACTGCGTGTCGCCGACGTTGCGGCGGCAACGTGTTTTGTCCACTGTTCGGTCAGCCGGGCGTTTCCGCGGCAACGCCGACGCCATGAGCTTCTGAGGCGCGGCAGCGGGGTCTTGGGGGTTCCCCGGCAAGGCCGGCTTTACTTCTGGTGCTTTGCGAACCGGGCGTTTACAGTGGCGCCTCTTGAAAATCGAGTGGATTCAGCGTGATGCGTTTCGGCACTGAATACGAGGTGATTGTGATCGGCGGCGGCCATGCGGGCACCGAGGCCGCGCTCGCGGCTGCGCGCATGGGAAGGCGCACCCTGCTATTGACCCACAATATCGAAACGCTGGGGCAGATGAGCTGCAATCCGGCGATCGGCGGCATCGGCAAGGGCCACTTGGTCAAAGAGATCGATGCCCTGGGGGGTGCGATGGCCATGGCGACCGACCAGGCAGGCATCCAGTTCCGCACCCTCAATGCCAGCAAGGGACCCGCGGTACGCGCCACCCGCGCGCAAGCGGACCGGCAACTCTACAAGCGTGCCATCCGCCGGATGCTCGAGACTCAGGCGAATCTCACCCTGTTTCAGCAGGAAGCCGCCGATCTTACGATCGAGGGCGATCGCGCGGTGGGCGTCGTCACGCAAAGCGGCATCGAATTTCGGGCCCGTGCCATGGTGCTGACCGTGGGCACCTTTCTGGGCGGCAGGATTCACGTGGGCCTGGAGAGCCATGCCGGCGGCCGCGCCGGTGATCCGCCGTCGCTGCAGCTGGCGGCGCGGCTGCGCGAACTCAGGTTGCGCGTCGGCCGTTTGAAAACCGGCACCCCGCCGCGGATCGATGGCCGCAGCATCGATTTCTCGGTGATGCGCGAGCAGCACAGCGATGAGCCGCGGCCGGTGTTCTCGTACCTCGGTACCCGCGCCGCGCATCCGCGGCAGCTGCCCTGCCATATCACGGCCACCAACGAACGCACCCACGACATCATCCGTGGCGCCACCGCCCGCTCGCCCCTGTTCACCGGACTGATCGAGGGCACCGGCCCGCGCTACTGCCCCTCGGTGGAAGACAAGGTGGTGCGATTTGCGGACCGGCGCTCGCATCAAATCTTCGTCGAGCCGGAAGGCCTCGACACTCACGAAATCTACCCCAATGGGATTTCGACCAGTCTGCCCTTCGACGTGCAATGCGAGTTCGTGCGCACCATCGCGGGGTTCGAGCGCGCGCACATCACGCGTCCGGGCTATGCCATCGAATATGATTTCTTTGACCCGCGCGATCTGAAGCACAGCTTGGAGAGCAAGTTCCTGTCCGGCCTGTTCTTCGCCGGCCAGATCAATGGAACCACCGGCTATGAAGAGGCCGCGGCGCAAGGATTGCTGGCAGGCTTGAATGCGGCGCTCAAAGCCGGCGAACTGGACGCCTGGTGGCCGGCGCGCAGCGAAGGCTATATCGGCGTGCTGGTCGATGACCTCATCACGCGCGGCGCCCCGGAACCTTACCGTATGTTCACCAGCCGCGCCGAGTATCGCCTGAGCCTGCGCGAAGACAATGCGGACCTGCGCCTCACCGAGCAAGGCCGGCGGCTGGGTTTGGTGGATGACCGGCGCTGGGAATTCTTTCAGCTAAAGAGCGCCGCCGTCGCGGCTGAGGTGTCGCGGCTGGCCGCGGCCGTGGTCCAGCCGGCGAGCGTGGACTTGATGCTGCTCGGCAAGTTGGGATCGCCCCTGGTGCGCGAAACGCATGCCTTGGACTTATTGCGCCGCCCCGAAGTGGCCTATGACGATTTGGACCTCGTTGCGCCCTGCGCCGATGCCCAGTGTGGGGCGCCGGCGGGCTGGCGGGCCGATGAACGCCTGGCCGAGCAGGTGAAGCTGCAGGTGGACGTACAGGCCAAATACTCCGGGTACCTCAAGCGCCAGCACGAGGAAATCGAACGTCAGCAGCGCCATGAGCAATGGCGCCTGCCCGCGGATCTCGATTATGGCGATGTCGGCGGACTATCGAACGAAGTGCGCCAGCGGTTGCGCGATGTGCGCCCCGAGACCCTGGGTCAGGCCGGGCGGATTCCCGGCCTTACGCCCGCCGCGCTGTCGCTGTTGCTGGTCCATCTCAAGAAGCGCGACCGCGCGGCTTGATGCGCAAAGAGTCCGATGGCCTTCTTTTACGACTTCAAAGTGACGGGGCTCGACGGCAGCGAGGACATTCTTGCCGCCCTGCGCGGCAAGGTGACCTTGGCGGTCAACGTCGCCAGCCGGTGCGGCTACACGCCGCAATACACCGGGCTGGAGCAGCTCTACCAGGAAATCAAGACGCAGAATTTCACCGTGGTGGGTTTTCCCTGCAACCAATTCGGCGCGCAGGAGCCCGGAACCGCGGCCGAAATTCAAAGCTTCTGCTCGCTCAACTACGGCGTGAGCTTCCCAATGGCCGCAAAAATCGAGGTGAACGGCGCGCACCGGCATCCGCTGTATGCGTGGCTGACGGCCAAGGAAAACGGCTTTCCCGGAGATATCGGCTGGAATTTCGAGAAATTCCTCATCGACCGCGACGGTCGGGTCGCCTGCCGCTATCCATCCGCCACCCAGCCGACGGATGCGGTGTTTTTGCAGGACTTGGCCGACGTTCTCTAGTGCGAGTGGCAATTTGTCCCTCCACTCTTTAACATCAGCGCTCCATTTGAACCCCGCGGCTCGGAGAATTAGATGCTTTCTCGATTGAATGCCCTGGCGTGGCTCGCAAGCACGGCGTTGAGCTTGAGTTGGTCAGTCGGCGCGCATGCGGCAGGCGATCCGGCACTCGGGGAGAAGAAGTTCTACACCTGCTATGGCTGCCACGGCATCGACAACTACCGCAATGCCTACCCGGACTACAGCGTACCCAAGCTTCGCCATCAACACGCTTCGTATATCGTCGCGGCGCTGCAAGAGTACCGCAGCGGCGAGCGCCCGCATGCGACCATGCATGCGCAGGCTGCCTCCCTGTCCGACCAGGACATGGAAGACATCGCCGCCTACCTGCAGGGGCCTGAACCGGCGAAGCCGAGCACCGCGGTGAACGGCAAGGCGCCCAAACAAGTGGCCGCCTGCGTCGCCTGCCACGGCGAGAACGGGCTGGGAGTCGAGGCCCCCCTTACCCCGAAGCCGGCGGTCTTGGCCGGACAACACGTCGACTACCTGGAGCAGGCGCTGACGGCCTACCGCAACGGCCGCCGCAAGAACGTGGTGATGGACGGCATGGCGCAGCTGCTCACCAGCGACGAAGACGTCAGAATTGCCGCCGCCTACTTCGCCAATCAAACCTCGCCATTGGTCACCGCCAGCAGCGGCAGCAAGTAGCGCATTACTTGCCCGAGGCCGCCAGGAATTGCGCGAAAGCGCGGTAATAAGCGTCGCGGCTCTGCTTTTTGCGGAAGCCGTGGCCTTCGTCGAGGGCCTGTAAGTACCAAACCTCGCCGCCCTTGCTGCGCACTCGATTGACGATCTGCTCCGCTTCGGAGAGCGGTACCCGCGGATCGTTCTTGCCATGCACGATGAGCAGCGGCCGCGTGATGCGCTCGGCATTCGTCAGGGGTGAAATGCGCCGCAAGAACGCGCGCATGTCGGAATCGCGTTCGTCGCCATACTCCGCACGGCGCTGGTTCTGACGGTACGGCGCGGTATTCGTCAGAAAACTGACGAAGTCGGTGATGCCGGCCATGTCGACCCCGCCGCGCAGGCGCTCGCTGAAATTCACCAGCGTGGCGAGCGTCAGGTATCCGCCGTAGGAACCGCCCGATACCACCACGCGCTTGGCGTCGTACGCCTTTTGCAGGCCGAGCCAAACCAGCAGCGCTCCGACGTCCTTGACGGCATCCTCGCGCAGCGTGCCGTTGTCGAGCGTGAGGTAGGTTTTTCCGTAGCCGGAAGAGCCGCGCACATTGGGCGCCACCACGGCAAAACCGAGCTCATTCACCACGTACTGCAGCCAGGGATCGAAGCCGGGCCGGAACTGCGACTCCGGGCCCCCGTGCAAGGTGATCAGCACGGGATGCGGACCCGGCGTGGCGGGCTCATAGACGTACAGGGGCACCTGACGAGACTGACCGTCGCTGCGGTCGAACGTCGGAAACTGCGTCAGGCGCGGCGTGACGAACCTGGCCAAGTTGACCGCTCCGGCCTCGCTGCGGGTCCATGGCTCGAGAGCGTTCGCCGCAATGTCGAACACATAGGCGTCACGCGGTTGATTGGGCGCGGCGTAGGCAAAGGCCAGACGCTTGCCCTCGGCGTCGAAACTCAAGGAACCGATGATTCCGGGCGCAGGCAGCCGCGGCGGAATCAGATCCTGATGGCTGTGCAGATCGAGCACATTGAGTTTGTTGCTGCCGGCCTCGTTGCTGACGTAGGCCAGGTAATGGCCGTCGCGCGAAATCGCCAATTCCTCGATGTCCCACGCCAGGCGGCCGGAGATCACGGTCTTGTCGCCGGTGAAAAGGTTCACATAGCGCAGCTGCGCAAACTCGCTGTCGCGATCCGAGATCAAGTACACGCCCTGACCGTCGCGGGAAAATCTTGCGCCGCTGATGCCGACCTTGCCGGGCGAGGGCTCGACCTCGCGTCGCTGCCCGGTGTACACATCCACCACGTATAAATACGCTTCGGCTATCGACACGGACTTGAGCACCAGCAGCTTGCGGTCGTCCGGCGACCAGTCGAGCGCAAACCAGTCGGCGCCGTCGCCGGTGACGGCGAGGCGCGGCAGCGAACCCGAATCCGGATCGACGATGTCGATGTCATGGCTCACCCCGTCGCGGGCGGTGCTGAAGAAGGCGATCTCGCGGCCGGTATTCGACCACACGGGACCGCCGTTCAGAGATTTGCCGTCGGTCAACAGCTTGGCGGAAGGCTCGCCCAAACGCTGGTAGTACAGCTGGGAATTTTCATTGCCGCCCACATCCTTGAGGTAGACGAAGGCGCTGCGGCCGGGGTCCGGCGAGAATGCCGCCTGGGTGATCGGCTCGCGCTGAAAGGTCAATTGCCGCCGCTCGCCGGCGGGCTGCTCCACCAGATGCAGCTGATCGACGTCGCCGAAGCGGGTGCTGATGAGCAGCTGCCCCTTCGGCGAAAAGCCGAGCGGAGTGGCTTGGCGCGCATTCAGATAGGCATCCAGCTTCTCGGTGAGATCCGCCGTCGGTTCCGGTATGTTGTCAAAGATGAGATTGCCGTGCTCCACCCGCGGCGCGGCGCCCGCCGCGGCGCCGTACAGAAGAGGGGCCAGCAATAGCCACATATAAGTTCGAGTCATCATTCCTATGTTCTCACGTCAGAGCGATAATGGGCCCCGATGGCCACCTATGAACATCTGGTGAAATCCTACGACATCAGCGATCAGCTCGATGACATCGCGAGCGCCGATCCACCGGCCTATCTGCGCCGCTGCTTCGCCGAGGGCTGCTCGGCGCCCGCGCTGTCTTGGAGGCGGGTACAACAGCTCGCCGTCTGCGCCATGGTCCTCGATGCGGTGGTCGACGATCGCGACTACGACGTCTTCGAGCACGAGCTGATCGCGGACTGGCGGATTCATTATGCCAGTGCGTGCGTCAAACTGAAGGACACGGCGGTGCAGGCGCTCAAGCGGGTGCTCGAGCGCGATCGTCCGCAGGACCCGGATGCCGCCGCGGAACTCGAACACCTCGCGAGCGCCTTGACCGCGACGTGAATCGGTTGCGCCGCTTCAGCCCACTGCGTTTATGGTTGCCCGCGGCGCTGCTCACGGCCGCCTGCCACTCGCCCGCATCCCGGGTGACCCCGGCGCCCGGGGCAGCGGCGGCGCATGAACCGCCGCCGCCGCGAGCGGTCACGGATGCCACTGATGATTGGCACGTGTTGCTGATCGCCCCCTTGGGCAGCGTGCTCAAGGAGGTTCCTGAGGTACTGCATGAAGTGCTGCTGTTTCGGGATGATGAACAGGGCGGCGCCGCCCCCGAGGATGGGGAGTGCTATGCTCCGGACTCCCCGGCGCCTCGTTTCGTCGGGCGCGCGCCGGACGAGTACCTGCTGTGTTTCAAACAGGACCGATTGGCGCGCATTCACGCCTCGGTGCGCTTGAGCGATGCGGACGCGCCGCAAGTTTTCGCCGCGGCCTGCGCCCACTGGCTGCAGCGTGCCGCGCCGGCGGCGGCAAACCCGGCACCGGCCGGCGCCGCCGGCAGTTCCGGCGACTGCCAAGGCAGCGCGGGCGACATCCGCTTCAGCGCCCACCTGGGGGAGGAATCGGCCTTGTCGATTGTGCTCGAGAGTGTTTCCGATCCTTGACGCGGGGCCGCTGTGAACCGAGAGTCCGAACATGAGCTACTCGCCGCGGGTGCGCGCGACCTGGGAATTGCCCTGGAGGCAGACCGCTGTGAGACGCTGCTCAAGCTCGTCGATGAACTCGAATTCGGCAATGCGCAATTCAATCTGACGGCGATTCGCGACCGCTTGGGGATGCTGCGCAAACACGTGCTCGACAGCCTGAGTCTGCAACCCTATCTGCGCGGCGAGCGCGTGGCCGATATCGGCACCGGCGCCGGATTTCCGGGACTGCCGCTGGCCGTGGTCAATCCGCAGCGGCGTTTTACTCTGGTGGAGGCCACCGGCAAGAAAGCTCGATTTGTCGAGCAAACGGCCGAGCGCCTGGGGGTGGACAATGTGCAGGTCGTACATTCGCGCGCTGAGAGCTACCGACCCTTCGAGCTTTTCGACACGGTGGCGGCTCGCGCGCTGTCGTCACTGGCGGACTTTGCGGCCTACGCCGGACATTTGTGCGCTCCGGACGGACGGCTGCTCGCGATGAAGGGTAAGCGGCCTGACGAGGAGATCTCCGCGCTGCCCAAGGCCTTCCGCGTGCTCGCGGTGCACCGGCTCAAGGTGCCGGGGCTGGACGACGAGCGGCATCTTGTGGAACTCTCACCGGTCCGGCCCAAATCGAGCAAATCATGAAGCGGGTCATCGCGATCGCGAATCAAAAGGGCGGCGTCGGCAAGACCACCACCGCCGTCAATCTGGCCGCTTCACTCACGGCCACCAAACGGCGCGTGCTGCTCATCGATCTGGATCCTCAGGGCAATGCCACCATGGGCTGCGGCATCGACAAGCATGCGCAGCCCCGTACCAGCTGCGATGTGATGCTGGGAGATTGCACCGCGGTCGAGGCGCTGGTGCCGGTCGAGTACGGCGGTTTCATGCTGATGCCGTCCAATCAAGATCTCACCGCGGCGGAGGTGCGCCTGCTCGGCATGATTGCGGGACGGGAGTTCAAATTGCGCAATGCGCTGAAGCCGGTGCGCGAGGACTTCGACGTGATCCTGATCGATTGCCCGCCGGCGCTCAACATGCTGACCTTGAATGCGCTGGTGGCGGCGGATTCGGTGATGGTGCCCATGCAGTGCGAGTACTACGCGCTCGAGGGATTGAGCTCCTTGGTGCAAACCATCGAGCAGATCAAGACCAGCATCAATCCGGAGCTGGAAATCGAGGGTCTGCTGCGCACCATGTTCGACCCGCGCAACAATCTCGCGAACGAGGTGTCCGCGCAGCTGATCGAACACTTCGGCGACAAGGTGTTTCGCACCATGATTCCCCGCAACGTGCGCTTGGCCGAGGCGCCGAGTTTCGGCAAGCCCGCGCTGTTTCACGACAAGGAGTCGCGCGGGGCTCTCGCCTATTTGGCGCTCGCCGGGGAGATGATTCGCCGCGACGAGCTGCCGCCGGGCCCCGTATAATCGAATTCATGTCGGGCAAAAAACCGTCTCTGGGTCGCGGCCTCGCTGAGTTGAGCCCCCTGCTCGCCAAGCGAGCCGGCGCCGCCGCGCCCGTGCCCCTGTCCGCCCCGGATGCCCCGGTGCTCGCCGGCGACCGCTTGGCCCAATTGCCGCTCGATTTGCTGCAGCGGGGCAAGTTTCAGCCGCGCGTCGACATGCGTACCGAATCCTTGAGCGAACTCGCCGATTCGATCAAATCACAAGGCTTGGTGCAGCCCATCCTGGTGCGCCCCGTGGGGGTGCGCAATCCGGGCGAATCGCAGCGCTACGAAATCATCGCCGGCGAGCGGCGCTGGCGGGCGGCGCAAATGGCGGGACTGCAGGAAATTCCCGCCGTCATTCGCGATGTACCCGACGAAGCCGCCGTGTCCATGGCGCTCATCGAGAACATCCAGCGCGAAGATCTCAATCCCCTGGAAGAAGCGGCGGCGCTCTCGCGCCTGGTCGAGGAATTCGGCATGACCCATCAGGCGGCCGCGGAGGCCGTCGGCCGCTCGCGTGCCGCGGTCAGCAACTTGCTGCGCCTCATGGAGCTCGCCGACGAGGTCAAGGCCTTGTTGGAGCAGCGCCGCATCGAAATGGGCCATGCCCGGGCACTCCTGGGTCTGACCACACGGCGCCAGCAGGTCGAAGTGGCGGGTTTGGTCGCCAAGAAATCCCTCTCGGTGCGTGATACCGAGGCATTGGTGCGGCGCATCATGAATCCGCACGCCACCAACCCTCAAGAGCGGCCTGCGGGAGACCCCGACATCCAGCGTCTCGAACGTGAATTGGCCGATAAATTGGGAGCCAAGGTGCTGTTCCAGCACACGGCCTCGGGCAAGGGCAAGCTGGTCGTTGCCTACAACAGCTTGGATGAACTCGAAGGCATTCTCGGCCACATTCAGTAAAAAACAGCCGACAAAGATCCGGTCGCAAACGCCTTGCTGCTGCGGGGCCGCCTCACTATAATGCGCCGGCTAATTCGACTGGCGACGGCTCATATGTGCAAATCGAGGGTAGCGCGCCGTCGTGCGCCGCGTCGACGGTATGAGCCGACGCCGGTCCGGTTCCCTTCGCGATGAGTGACGTACTGGTTCGGAGTTACCGGCTGGTCGTTCGGATCGTGCTCCTGCAAGCAGGCTGCGCGGTGTTGATCGCGTCTATGTTTCTTGTGTTCAAAGGCGCGCACCAAGGCCTTGCGGCACTGGTGGGTGGGTTGATCGTGGCTGTCGGCAGCGCGCTGTTCGGCTGGCGAGCGTTCAAGCCCGGAATTGCCGCCGCTCCCGTGCTCGGCACGGCGATGTTTGCCGGCGTGGCGATGAAATGGCTGTGGTTTGCGCTGGCGCTTTATATCGCGCTCACGCGCTTGAAACTGGAGGCGGCACCGCTATTGATTGGAGTGGTGGCCGCGCAATTGGGATATTGGGTCGGACTGATGCGGCGCAAATAGCCTGGGGATTTATGCGTTTTGGAATGATGGCAGAGGAAGACGTGTCGGGCGGGGTGACGGGCTACATCAAGCACCACCTTACCCATCTTACCGTGGACACGGGACACGGGGCTTTTTGGTCCGTCCACATCGACAGCATCATCTTTACCCTCGTCATCTCCTTCATTTTCATTCTGGTGCTTTCCCTGGCGGCGCGCCGCGCCACCAGCGGGGTGCCGGGAAAATTGCAGGCCGCGGTGGAGATCCTGGTGGAAGGGGTCGACGCGATGGTGAAGGATACCTACCACGGCTCGAACAAATTCATCGCGCCGCTCGCCATCACGATCTTCTGCATCGTGTTCCTCGAAAATTTCATGGACATCCTCCCCGTCGATGCGCTGCCCGCCGCCGCCAAGCTGTTCGGCGTGGAACACCTGCGCACGGTGGCCACGGCCGATCTCAATACCACCGTCGGCATGGCGCTCGGCGTGTTCCTGTTGATTCAATGGGTGGGCATAACGCACAAGGGCTTCGGCGCCTTTGCCGGCGAGTGGTTCACCGCGCCGTTTCACGCCCACAACATCGTCTTCAAGCTGCTGTTGGCGCCGATCAATTTCGCGTTTCGCGTGATCGAGGAAGTCGTGCGGCCGTTGTCCCTGTCGATGCGGTTGTTCGGCAACATGTACGCGGGCGAGCTCATTTTCTTGCTGATCGCCTGCTTCACTCTCGATGCGGCGCTCAACCACGCGTCGACCTACCTTCTTGGCGCCGGCCAGCTCTTCGCCGGGATCGTCTGGACCTTGTTCCACTACCTGATCATAACACTGCAAGCTTTCATCTTCGGCGTGCTGACCATCGTGTACGTGGGCATCGCGGCCGAGAAACACTGACCTAGATTTCATTCAAGACATTCAAGACCGGAGACAATAATGGACAACGTGACCCAAATCGCTCAACTCATGAGCTCAACCGTGATTGCCGCAGGCTTGGTGATCGGCCTGGGCGGCGCGGGGGCCGCCATCGGATTCGGCATTCTCGGCGGCAAGTTCCTCGAGAGCTCCGCGCGCCAGCCGGAACTCACCAACATGCTCCAGACCAAGATGTTCATCGTTGCGGGCTTGCTGGATGCCGTGCCCATCATCGGCGTGGCCGTCGGCTTCCTGTTGCTGTACGCCAATCCTTTCTTGGGCGCCCTGGGCCTCAAGTAAGTTGCTGCATCGGCGCCTCGTGAGCGCCGAGCAAGGAGTAGGTTAGGCAATGAACTTAGCACTTACGCTGGTCATCCAAGGGGTCGTGTTCTTTGTGGTCGCTTGGGCGGTCATGAGGTTTTTCTGGCCGTGGCTCATGACGGCCATCGCGGAACGCCAAAAGAAGATCGCCGACGGCCTGGCTGCGGCGAGCCAGAGCCAGAAGGATCTGGACGAAGCGGAGAAGCGCTCCAAGGAAATCCTGCGAGAGGCGCGCGACCGCGCCGCGCAGATCGTCGACCAGGCGGGCAAACGCTCGAACGAACTCGTCGAGGAAGCCAAGGGCACCGCCTCGAGCGAGGCGCAGCGCCTCGTCGCCCAGGCCCGCGATGAAGTGGCGCGCGAAAGTTCGCGTGCGCGCGAACAGCTCAGCAAGGAAGTGGGGAAGCTTGCGGTCCAGGGTGCCTCGCGGCTGCTCGGGCGCGAGATCGACCCCAAGACGCACGCCGAGCTCCTGGACAAATTGGCGGCCGAGATCGCCCGTGGCTGAGCGCGCAACCATTGCGCGGCCCTACGCGAAGGCGGCGTTCGAATACGCCCGCGAGGCCAAGGGTTTCCCGCAGTGGTCGCGCGGACTCGCGACGGCGGCCGCGATCGCCGCCGATGCGCGCGTGTCCGAACTCAGCAAGAACCCCAGCTTGACGGCTGCGGATCTGGCCGGCCTCGTCAATGACGTCGCGGCTGCGAATCTCGACGCCGGAATGCAGAATTTCGTGCGCGTGTTGGCCGAGAATCACCGCCTGCCGCTGCTGCCGGAAATTGCGGCGCAGTACGAAGAACTGCGTGCTGCGGTGGAGAACACCGTGGACGTCGAAGTCATATCCGCGGTGAGCTTGAGCGCGGCGCAATCTGAAAGCCTGAGGCAGGCGCTGAACGCGCGCCTCAAGCGCGAGGTGCGTATGCAGAATTCGGTCGACTCCGCACTCTTGGGCGGCGCCATCGTGCGCGCCGGGGATCTGGTCATCGACGGTTCATTGAAAGGCCGCTTGGAACGACTCGCAACAGAATTGGGAAGCTAGGAAGTAATTATGTCCATCAAGGCATCGGAAATCAGCGACCTGATCAAGGCGCGCATCGACAAATTCCAATCCGCCACCGAGGCGCGCAACGTCGGCACCGTGGTCAGCGTCACCGACGGCATCGTCCGCGTACATGGACTCGCCGATGCCCGCTACGGCGAAATGTTGGAATTCGCCGGCAACACATTCGGCCTGGCGCTGAACCTCGAGCGCGACTCGGTCGGCGCAGTGGTGTTGGGAGACTACAAACACATCTCCGAAGGCTCGTCGGTCAAGACCACCGGGCGCATTCTCGAAGTGCCCGTGGGCCCCGAACTCCTCGGCCGGGTCGTCGACGCACTCGGCAATCCCATTGACGGCAAGGGTCCGGTGAATTCGAAGTTGAAATCGCCCCTGGAGCGCGTGGCACCGGGCGTGATCTTCCGCAAGAGCGTGTCCCAGCCGGTGCAAACCGGACTCAAGGCCATCGACTCGATGGTGCCGATCGGCCGCGGCCAGCGCGAACTCATCATCGGCGACCGCCAGACCGGCAAGACTGCGGTGGCCATTGATACCATCATCAACCAGAAGGGCACCGGCGTTAAGTGCGTCTACGTCGCCATCGGGCAGAAGCAGAGCTCGATCGCCAATGTGGTGCGCAAGCTCGAAGAGCACGGCGCCATGGGCCACACCATCATCGTGGCGGCCTCGGCGTCGACTCCGGCGGCAATGCAGTATCTTGCCCCCTACGGCGGCTGCGCCATGGGCGAGTACTTCATGGACAACGGCGAGGATGCGCTGATCGTCTACGACGACTTGTCCAAGCAGGCGGTCGCCTACCGGCAGATTTCGCTGCTGCTGCGGCGCCCGCCCGGCCGCGAGGCCTACCCGGGCGATGTGTTCTATCTGCACTCGCGGCTGCTTGAACGTTCCGCCCGGGTCAACGAAGAGTATGTCGAGAAATTCACCAATGGCCGCGTCAAAGGCAAGACCGGCTCGCTGACCGGACTTCCTATCATCGAAACCCAGGCGGGCGACGTGACGGCGTTCGTTCCGACCAACGTGATTTCCATCACCGACGGCCAGATCTTCCTGGAAACCGACCTGTTCAACGCCGGCATGCGGCCGGCCATCAACGCCGGCATATCGGTGTCGCGCGTCGGCGGCGCCGCGCAGACCAACATCATCAAGAAACTGGGCGGTGGAATCCGCCTGGCCCTCGCTCAATACCGGGAGCTTGCCGCCTTCTCGCAATTCGCCTCCGACCTGGACGAAGCGACGCGCCGTCAGCTCGAGCGCGGACAGCGCGTTACCGAGCTCATGAAACAGAAGCAGTACGCGCCGATGTCCGTGGCCGAGATGGCGCTGTCGCTGTACGCCGCGAACAACGGCTACTTCGACAAGGTCGACCGCCGCAAGGTGGTGGAAACCGAGGCAGGGCTGCAGTCATTTGCGCGCTCCAGCCACGCGGATCTCTTGAAGGGCATCAACGCCAAACCCGACCTGTCGAAAGACGTGGAAGCGGCGCTCAAGAAGTGCTGCGACGATTACTTCGCGACGCTCGGGTAAGGCAACGGAACGGCAATGGCAGGCGCAAAAGAAATCCGCGGCAAGATTGCGAGTATCAAGAATACCCGCAAGATCACCAAGGCCCTGGAAATGGTGGCAGCCAGCAAGATCCGCAAGGCGCAGGACCGCATGCGCGCCGCGCGCCCCTACGCCGAGAAGATCCGCAAGATCATCGGCCACCTGCGGCAGGTGAACCTGGACTACAAGCATCCCTTCACCCTGGAACGGCCGGTGAAAGCGGTCGGCATCGTGGTGATCAGCACCGACCGCGGTCTGTGCGGCTCGCTCAACTTGAATTTGTTCAAGGCCACCTTGAGCGCGGTGCGCGAGGCCGAAAGCAAGGGCGCCAAGGTTTATTTGTGCGTGATCGGCTCGAAAGCGCTGCAATTCTTCCGCAGGTTGCAGGGGATCGAGATCGCCGCCTCGGTCACGCATCTTGGCGACCGGCCGCACGTCAGCGACATGATCGGCACAACGAAAGTGATGCTCGATTTCTATCGCGACACCAAGGTCGACCAACTGCTGCTGGCGCACAACGTGTTCGTCAACACCATGACCCAAAAGGCCGTGGTCTCGCAGCTGCTGCCGCTGCAGACCGTCGACAAGGACGAGCTGCAGGAACGCTGGGATTATATTTACGAGCCGGACGCCATCGAGATCCTCGACGGCATCCTGATGCGCTACATCGAGGCGCAGATTTTCCAGGGCGCGGTCGAAAACGTCGCATGCGAGATGGCGGCGCGCATGGTGGCCATGAAGAGCGCCACCGACAACGCAGGCTCGCTCATCGATGAATTGCAACTCATTTACAACAAGGCCCGCCAGGCCGCGATCACGAAGGAACTTTCGGAAATCGTCGGCGGCGCGGCAGCGGTTTAAGTCAAGAGGGTTATTCAATGTCCAGCGGTAAAATCGTGCAAATCATCGGCGCGGTCATCGATGTGGAATTTCCACGCGATCAGATCCCCAAGGTCTATGACGCGCTCAAACTCGATGACGTGGACCTCACCCTCGAAGTGCAGCAGCAGCTGGGCGACGGGGTGGTACGCACCATCGCCATGGGACCCTCCGAAGGCCTGCGCCGCGGCCTTACCGTGAACGGAACCGGCAAGGGCATTTCCGTGCCCGTCGGCGCCGGCACCCTGGGCCGCATCATGGACGTGCTCGGCAAGCCGCAGGACGAAAGAGGTCCTGTGCAAACCAAGGAATACCTCCCCATTCACCGCCCCGCGCCCGCCTATGACGAGCAGGCGGGCGGACAGGATCTTCTGGTCACCGGTATCAAGGTGATCGATTTGCTGGTGCCCTTCGCCAAGGGCGGCAAGGTCGGCCTGTTCGGCGGCGCCGGCGTCGGCAAGACCGTCAACATGCTCGAGCTCATCAACAACATCGCCAAGCAGTACAGCGGATTGTCCGTGTTCGCGGGTGTCGGCGAACGCACCCGCGAGGGCAATGACTTCTATCACGAGATGATCGAATCGGGGGTCATCGACAAGGACAATCTGGCGAACTCCAAGGTTGCCATGGTGTACGGCCAGATGAACGAACCCCCCGGCAACCGCCTGCGCGTGGCGCTCACCGGCCTGACCATGGCCGAATATTTCCGCGACGAAAAGCAGGCATCGGGCAAGGGCCGCGACGTGCTGTTCTTCGTCGACAATATCTACCGCTACACGCTGGCCGGCACGGAAGTCTCCGCGCTGCTCGGCCGCATGCCCTCCGCCGTGGGTTACCAGCCGACGCTGGCCGAAGAAATGGGCGTGCTGCAAGAGCGCATCACCTCCACCAAGACCGGCTCGATCACCTCGATTCAGGCCGTCTACGTCCCCGCGGACGACTTGACCGATCCTTCGCCGGCCACCACGTTCGCGCACTTGGACGCCACCGTGGTGCTGTCGCGCCAGATCGCCTCGCTGGGCATTTATCCGGCGGTCGATCCTCTGGACTCGACCAGCCGCCAGCTCGATCCGCTGGTGGTCGGCGATGAGCATTACGAAACCGCGCGCGGCGTGCAGGCCATCCTGCAGCGCTACAAGGAGCTGCAGGACATCATCGCCATCCTCGGCATGGACGAGCTGTCGGAGGAAGACAAGCTCTCCGTGTACCGCGCGCGCAAGATTCAACGCTTCCTGTCGCAGCCCTTCAACGTGGCCAAGGTGTTCACCGGCCAGGACGGCAAAATCGTTCCCCTCAAGGACACGATCCGCGGCTTCAAGGCCATCATCGCCGGCGAGTACGATCACCTGCCCGAGCAGGCCTTCTATATGATCGGCGCGATCGAAGAGGCGGTCGAAAAAGCCAAGTCGCTCGCCTAAAAGAGCAGCCATGGCCAACACCATCCACATCGACATCGTCAGCGCCGAAGGCCAGATCTTCTCGGGCGAGGCGACCATGGTGTTCGCGCCGGGGTCGCAGGGCGAACTCGGCATCGCGCCGCGCCATGCGCCGCTGCTGACCACCCTGAAGGCCGGCGAAGTGCGCGTGCAGTCCGAGGGTCACGAAGAGCAGTCCTTTTACGTCGGCGGTGGCGCATTGGAAGTCCAGCCGCATTCGGTCACCGTGCTGGCCGACACGGCCGCGCGGGCGCGCGACCTCGATGAGGCGGCCGCGCTCGCCGCCAAGCAGCGCGCCGAGGATGCCGTGCGCGACAGCCGCGACAAGATGGACATCGCCGAGGCGCAGGCCGAACTGGCCCGCGCCATCGCCCAGCTCGCGCTCATTGCACGGCTGCGCAAGAAACGCTAGGAGCTTAGAGCCCCGCGGAACTGTCATGCAGCTTTCCGTCGTCATACTCGCTGCGGGTCAGGGCAAGCGGATGCATTCCGACCTGCCGAAAGTACTGCAGCCCCTGGCAGGCCAACCTCTCCTGCAGCATGTGATCCGCACCGCGCGCGCGCTCGAGCCTGCGAACATCTACGTGGTGTACGGGCACGGCGGCGCGCAAGTGCAGGCGGCCCTGGCGCACGAGTCCGTCGAATGGGTTCTGCAAGCCGATCAATTGGGCACCGGCCATGCGGTGATGCAGGCCATGTGCGTCATACCGGATGACCATACGGTGCTGGTGCTGTATGGCGATGTGCCGCTGATCCGGGCTCCGTCGCTGAAAAAACTCATCACCCTGGCCGACGCCGGCGCGCTGGCGGTGCTGTCCGTGGATCTCGAGGACGCTACGGGCTACGGACGCATCGTCCGCAATGCCGAGGGCCAGATCCGCGCCATCGTCGAGCACAAGGACGCGAGCCCGGAGCAATTGCAGATTCGAGAACTCAACACCGGGCTGATGGCCGCGCCCGCGCGGCTTCTGCGCGAGTGGCTGCTGGGCCTCGGGAGCAACAACTCGGCGCGCGAGTACTATTTGACCGACGTGGTCGCCGGCGCCGTGCACGCCGGTCATCGCGTTGATCCGGTGCGGTGCGCTTACACGTCGGAAGTCATGGGCGTCAACGACAAGATCCAGCTCGCGAAAGTGGAGGGCCTGTATCGGCGCGAGCGGGCCGAGGAGTTGATGCTGGCCGGCGCGACTCTGATGGATCCGGCCCGCATCGACATCCGCGGCGAAGTCGACGTCGGGCGTGACGTGTCCATCGACGTCAACGTGGTCCTCACGGGCAAGGTGTCATTGGCCGCCGGCGTCAAGATCGGACCGAACTGCAGCATCGCCAATTCGCAGATCGGCGCCGGCACCGAGGTGTTTGCGAACAGCATCGTCGACAATGCCGTCGTGGCGGAGAATTGCCGCATCGGTCCGTTCGCGCGGATCCGTCCCAACACCCGGCTGAGCAACGATGTGCACATCGGCAATTTCGTCGAGATCAAGAGCAGCGACATCGGCGCGGGCAGCAAGGCCAATCACCTGACCTATGTGGGCGACGCCCAGGTGGGCAGCGGTGTCAATGTCGGGGCCGGCAGCATCACCTGCAATTATGACGGCCAAAACAAGTGGCCGACGATCATCGAGGACGGCGCCTTTATCGGATCGGGGAGCATGATGGTGGCGCCGGTGCGGATCGGCGCGGGATCCACCATCGGCGCGGGATCCACCATCACTCAGAATGCGCCGGACGGCGAGCTCACCCTGACCCGGGCCAAGCAGACCACCGTGGCCGGATGGCAGCGGCCGCAAAAGCTCGGCGACAAAGACAAGGCGGCCGCCATCGACGCCGCGCTGAAAAAGCCCAAAGCCTGAGGCCTCAAGCGCCTCCTAAACGCTCAGGGCGCCGGCGCGGCGGTCGGTGCCACCAACAAGGCCTTCGCATATCGGGCGTGCAGCCGACCGACGCCCCGCGCCAGGTGCATGAGCAAGGTCAGCAGCACCACGCCCGCCAGCACCATCAGCGGCTGTGCCCATGGAGACCCCAGCCACGGCGGATTCCACTCGATTTCTCCGGATAGGCCGAACCAGCCGTAGGTCGCCGCCGCCGCCAGGAGCGGGGCAAATATCAAGGCGAGACTGAGCGCAACGCCGACGATGGCAATGACGAAGTAGATGATTCCCAGCGGCAACATCAGTATCAGGTACGCAAGCGTGGTCCAGGTGCGCCGGTCTTTGAGCATGTGTGCGACGCGCGTCCAGAATCCCGCCGCCTCGCCCTGGTGCACCGGACGCCGCGGCATGCGCTCCCCGGTCATGGCCTCGATCAATCGCCCCTCGGCCAGCGAGATCACGCGAGTCAGGGCGATGAACATGAGAAAGAACGGCACGCCGATGACCAGCACCGAGAGACCCGCCGACAACGACAGGCCGGTGACCGCCAGGGTGAAGTAGATGATGCCGGTGGCGAGCGACAGCAGCATGAAGAACAGCGAGGTGTAGGCGCGCGGATCGAGGAACACGCCGAAAAATACCCCGAGCCCGCTCTTCGGAATCTTGCGCGGCGTCGTCATCGCCGCCTTCACCTTGGCTTCCGTGTCGCGGTAGGCGGTTGCCACCTCATCCGGCGCGCCATAGGTGGAGGCGATCAACTCCAGTACGTCGGCTTCGGATTTACCCGAGTGCGCCGCCACCTCCGCGCGCAGATATTCCTCCGCATCGTATAGCGCATCCTGGATCAGCGCGGCGTCTTCGCCGGCGAGCTCCTCGCGCAGGGCCTTGAGATATTGATCGATGGAACGAGGAGCGCTGCGGGTCATGGCGAGGGTCCTTTATCAATGAAACGGTCGACGAAGTCCCGGGTTCCGGCCCAGATGGCGCTCCACTGCGCGAGCACCTGGCGGCCCTGCTCGGTAATGCGGTAATAGCGGCGAGGTGGTCCTGAGTACGAGGGCACGATGCGGCTGGTGAGCAAGCCCCCGGCCGACAGGGCGCGAAGGACGGGATAAATCGTGCCCTCCTTGAAGATCGACACGCCGTCATTGGCGCTGGCCAGCCGTTTGGCAATTTCATAGCCATAGAGATCTTCGGCAGACTGGTTGAGGATCGCGAGCAGAACCAAGCCCACCAGGCCCCCGTTGAGGTCTTTTTGGAATTTCTTGGCATTGCTATCGTCCATGAGCCAATACTATATAGATGCTAATAGTAGATGGCAAATGGTATCAACTACTACTCACTAGATCGCTCTCCCTGGCCAGACTGGACTTCCGGTCTGGGTCGGGCACACTAGGCAGCCTTTTTAAGTCCGGAGCGGAGCGCTGATATGTGTGGGATCGTGGGTGTGGTTGCGGAGCGCAACTCGGTTCCCATTCTCATGGAGGGTCTGCGCCGCCTCGAATATCGGGGCTACGATTCGGCCGGGCTCGCGGTCATCGAAGACGGCCACATCGCCCGCCTGCGGACCGTCGGCAAGGTGAAAGCCCTGCAGGATGCGCTCGATGCCGCCCCGGTCGCGGGTCACGTCGGCATCGCGCACACCCGCTGGGCCACTCACGGCATCCCCACCACCGAGAACGCCCACCCGCACATCTCGCGCGACGGCATCGCCATCGTGCACAACGGGATCATCGAGAACCACGAGACGCTGCGCGCCGACCTCAAAGGAATGGGCTACCACTTCACCTCCGAAACCGACACCGAAGTGATTGCCCATCGCATTCACCATCACCTAAGCACTTCCGCCGGCCTGTTCGCCGCAGTGCGCAAGACGGTGGCCGAGCTGCAGGGTGCCTATGCATTGGCCGTGGTGAGTGAGTCGGACCCCGAGTGCGTGGTCGTGGCGCGCGAGGGCTGTCCCGTCGTCATCGGTCTCGGCATCGATGAGAACTTCGTGGCGTCCGATGTCGCCGCGCTGCTGCCGGTCACGCGCCGCTTCATGTTTCTGGAGGAAGGCGACGTGGCGGAGATCCGCCGCAGGTCGATCACCGTCGTGGACGCCGCGGGGGTGCGCGCCACGCGCGCGATGCGCGAAAGTGAGCTGCCCGCCGATGCCGTCGAGCGCGGCCAGTACCGGCACTTCATGCTCAAAGAGATCCACGAGCAGCCGCGCGCCATCGCGCAAACCCTGGAAGAGCGCATCGCCGGCGGCAAACTGCTGGATGCCGCTTTCGGCCCCGCCGCCGCGCAAATCTTCAAGAAGGTCAAGGCCGTGCACATCGCGGCCTGCGGCACCAGCTTCCATGCGGGATTGGTCGCGAGCTACCTGATCGAGCACATCTGCCGCATCCCGGCGCGCGTCGAAATCGCGAGCGAATACCGCTACCGCGATCCCGTGATCACCCCGGACACTCTGTTCGTGACCATCTCGCAGTCGGGCGAGACCGCCGACACCCTGGCGGCTCTGCGCAATGCCAAGCGCGCTCAGTATCTGGCGACGCTCACCATTTGCAATGTCGCCGAAAGCTCCATGGTCCGGGACTCGGATCTGGTGCTGCTGACCCGCGCCGGGCCCGAGATCGGGGTGGCATCGACCAAGGCCTTCACGACGCAGCTCACCGCGCTCGCCATGCTCACCGTGGCGCTGGCGAAAAATGGCCGGGCTGCTGCGCAGGAGCGCGACCTCACGTCGCAACTGCTCGAATTGCCGGGATTAGTCGAGAAGACCCTGAAGCTGGACGCCGCCATTGCCGTGCTCGCGGAAGTGTTCGCCGACAAGCGGCACGCGCTGTTCCTGGGCAGAGGATCCCTGCATGCCATCGCTCTCGAAGGTGCGCTGAAGCTCAAGGAAATTTCCTACATTCACGCCGAAGGCTATGCCGCCGCCGAATTGAAGCACGGTCCCTTGGCGCTGGTCGACGAGGACATGCCGGTGGTGGCGGTGGCGCCCAACAACGAGCTGCTCGAAAAGCTCAAGTCGAATCTTCAAGAAGTGCGGGCGCGCGGCGGCAAACTATTCGTGTTCGCGGATCCGCAGGCAGGCATGCACAGCGAGGATGGAGTGACGGTGATCGAGATGCCTGTGACCGCCACCGCACTGCAAGCCCCGGTGGTGTTCGCCATTCCCATGCAGCTGCTCGCGTACCACGTGGCGGTGCTCAAGGGCACGGACGTCGATCAGCCCCGCAATCTCGCGAAGAGCCTGACGGTGGAGTAACGGCTCCCGCGCGGCCACTCCGCGCGGCCTTCGCGCAGATGTCCTACGCGGCTTCACCGCGCACACCTACAGCCGGATAGCCCCCGTGCGGCGATGATGCCGCAGTTAGAACCGGCCATCGATTGCGTCTCGATCCGCTGATTCCCCGACGACTGTTCAACGCAGCTGCGACCGCTCGCAAGGGATCGCGCTTCCGATCGACATGCCCGAAAGAAATCACAAGGACCTTCATATGGACAGAGCATTCTTAAAATTCTCCAAAGTCGCGTTTGCGCTGCTGGCGACCGGTGCCGCAGTGGCTGCTCTCGCCGCCAATCACATCGCCGACGAAAAAATTGCCGTGGCGAAGGCCTCGGTCGATCGTGCGGAGCAATCCGGTGCGCCGCAGGCGGCGCCGGTGGAACTCGCGACGGCACGTGACAAATTGGCCCGTGCCCAGAAGGCCAACGCCGACCACGATGCGAAACCTGCCGCCTTGCTGGCGGATCAGGCCAACATTGACGCACAGGTGGCGGAAGCCATGGCCGTGCAGGCACGTTCCAAGAAAGCCGCGACGGAATTCGACACGAGCATGCAGGCGCTTCGTCAAGAATCTACACGCGCTTCGCAACCCGCTCAATAAGGATACTCATGAATACCAAACTCTTGACTGCCATGGCCCTGGCGCTGTCCTTTGCCGGATGCGCCGACATGCCGAAATCATATCCCGCGCTCGATACGGCGCGAAACGCCGTGCAATCGGCCGAGGCGGACCCGAACGTCAGCAGGTACGCAGCCGTGGATCTGCAAGCGGCCAAGGGCGAGCTGCAAGCGGCCGAATCGGCGGCCATGAAGCACAACGAGGCAGGCATCGCCCAACCTGCCTATATGGCGGCGCAGACTGCCCGACTGGCGCAACTCAAGGCGTCCGCCAAGGCCGACGATGCCCGGGTTGCCGCCGGACAAACCGACCGCAACAGGATTCAGCTGGATGCGCGCACGACCGAGGTCGACACGGCCAAGCAGGCGCGCGATCAAGCGACGCAGAAGGCGAACGGTTTGCAGGCGGAACTGGATGCACTCAAGGCAAAGCCCACGGACCGGGGTCTGGTGCTCACGCTGGGAGATGTCTTGTTCGATACCGGCAAGGCGGAATTGAATCCCGGCGCGGCGCGCAATCTCGATCAATTGGTGCAGTTTCTGACGGCGCATCCCGATCGGCGCGTCGAGATCGACGGCTATACCGACAGCGTCGGCAGCGATTCATTCAATTTGGACCTGTCACAACGCCGCGCCGACACCGTCAAGTCAGTGTTGGTCACGCGCGGCATCGATTCTTCTCGAATCGCCAGCCGCGGCTATGGCAAGGAATTCGGGGTCGCAAGCAATGCGGATTCCGGTGGCCGGCAGCTCAATCGCCGGGTGGAAATCGTCATCGGCGGAGAGAATGGCGAGGCGGTGGCGGCCCGCAGCCGCTCCTAAGCCCTCGGGGTACGACGCGGCGGGTGATGCTCAACATCTTCCCGCCGCTTTTCGGTGAACTCAATGCGGCACCGCCGATTTCGGCGGAAGCAGGCGGTCGTACTCGCGCTTCACCACCGCATAGCACTCACAGCTGCGCTTTTCCAACCCGGCGCGGTCGAGCACCGTGATCTGGCCTCGCGCGTAACGGATCAATCCGGCGCTCTGCAGCTTGAGCGCGCTTTCCGTCACGCCTTCGCGCCGCACGCCGAGCATGTTGGCGATCAATTCCTGCGTCATCACGAGCTGATTGCCCTGCAGGCGGTCCAGGCTGAGCAGCAGCCAGCGGCACAGTTGCTGATCAAGCGAGTGGTGGCGGTTGCACACGGCCGTTTGGGCCATCTGCGTAATGAGCGCCTGGGTGTAGCGCAGAAAAAGGTGCAGCACGAAACCCGCCCGGTCGAACTCGGCTTTCATCAGGGGCGCGTTCAGACGGAATCCCTTGCCGGCGCTTTGCACCACGGCACGGCTGGGCGTCGATTCGCCGCCCATGAACAATGAAATGCCGACGATCCCCTCATTGCCGACCACGGCGATTTCCGCTGAAGAACCGTCCTCCATGACGTACAACAACGAAACGATGGCAGTCGTTGGAAAATACACGTGGCTGAGCTCGCCGCCCGACTCGTAAAGCACCGACCCCAGGGGCAAATCGATGCGTTCCAGCTGCGACGCCCAGCGCTGCGACGAGTCAGCCGGCAGCGCGGCCAGCAAGTGGTTGCTTTGAAAATCGGTCGCCGCCGCCGCCATCGCTCAACACCTCAAGGCGCATTACAGCGTTTCAGTATGGCATTGTATGTTCGTTACCGCACATACATCTTCCGGCGGATCTGCAAGCCGGCCCTCACCCTTTCGCTGCTCTGTACGTTGCCAGACGGTTGCCGGACGGCGGTTCTCATACACTCGCGTCCGGGGAGGGGCCGAGTGGCGCGCTGGAGAATTCCGATTTGGCAGGCGGCGAGAACCATCTGATTGAATTGTTGCCGCGCAAGGACCGTACTTGCCTGCTGCGCGTCTGCGAATCGGTTGAACTGCCGATCGAGCAAGTGTTGTCCGAAGGGGGAAAGCGGGCCCCCTACGCGTACTTCCCCAGGAGTTCCTTTATTTCCCTGGTGGCGGCGATCGACGGCAAGCCCATGTTGGAAGTGGGAATGGTGGGCAACGAAGGCATGCTGGGGGTACATCTCGCCCTGGGTGTGCCGGCGGCTCCGTTCCATTCGATCGTACAGGGAGCGGGCGAGGCATGGCGCATCGGGTCTATCCCGTTCGGCAAGGAGCTTCACCGCAGTGTGCCCCTGCAGCGCTGTTTGAATCGCTATCTGTACGTGCTCATGTCACAGCTGGCGGCCTCGGCGACCTGTCTGCGTTTTCATCAAATAGGCCCGCGCCTGGCGCGCTGGCTGTTGATGACCCAGGACCGGGCCCATGCCGATGCCTTCCGCGTCACGCACGAATTCCTGGCCTACATGCTCGGGGTGCGTCGCGTGGGCATCACGGAAGCAGCCGGAGACTTGCAACGACGCGGGCTCATCAAGTATCAACGCGGTCAACTGCAAGTGCTCGACCGCGAGGGTCTGGAAGCGGCCGCCTGCGATTGCTACGTGCTCGAGCGGCGGATGTATGCCCAGCTGCTCCAATGACTTGATTCTGCCGCGTGGCGCGCCTGTGTCTGCTACCGCACCGACCGTGAATCCTGTAAACCCTACAATTCTCCCCTACGCCGACCCAGGGGAATCCAGTGACCGACGTGTACGTCTACTTGTTTACGATATCGAACAGCCCGACCGGCGACAACGCGATCTCTGCGCGGCCCGCCACCCTGGAAGCAATCAAGGGCAAAGGCTGGCCCATCATGGAATCGCAGTTGGTGGTTGACCAGACTGAGCTTGACGGCGATGGATTCCTCCTGTCCGTACGCGGCAACGGCTCATTGGCGGTGAACGAGTTGAGCGCCGAAATCCGGTCGGTCGAACTGCGGGCCGTATCGCGCGATCGCGAAGCGCTCATGCTGAACGACTCCACGGAGGGCCAGGACAAATACATGCTGAGTTTGGAGAGTCGCGAATTGCGCAAACAAGGCCGCAGGTTGACGAGTCAACGTACCGAGGCGATGAACAACGAAGTTCACAATCCGGCGCGGCTCGGCGCCCAACTGGCCGCCGAATAGAGGCGTTGCCGGGCGTTGCTCGATTCAACGGCTTGACGCGGCCGATGTTTCTGAACTAGCTTGGAATGAGCTAGGTTTTAATTCAGGCGGGATTGGCACTCTCTTGCGACAGCATCGTCCTCTTCGCTCCAAAAGCACCGCTTTCGACTCCCGCTACTTCCACAAATACTATTTCAATGCCGCCACCCGCGTCACGACGGCGGCGGAAATGCGCGGCCGCGCGCGGTTGGTGGGCGCCATCCTGCGCCACGCCTGCATCCCGGTCCGCAGCATTCTGGATGCCGGTTGCGGCATCGGACTGCTGCGCAAGCCCTTCGCCGAGGTGATGCCGCGCGCACGCTACCAGGGGCTGGAGGCCAGCGAGTACCTCTGCGCGCGCTATCCATGGATCAAGGGGTCGGTGGTGGATTTCGCGCCGCGCTCCCCGAGCGACCTGGTGATCTGCTACGACGTGCTGCAATATCTCGACGATCGCAGCGCCGCCCGCGCCATCGCGAATCTCGCCAGGCTCAGCCGCGGCGCGCTGTACGTTTCCGCCTTGACCCGCGAAGATTGGCGGGAAAACTGCGATCGAACGCGCACCGACGGCGCCGTGCACCTGCGGCCGGGCGACTGGTATCGCCGCCGCCTGCGCCGGCACTTCAACTATCTGGGCTTCGGCGTCTGGCTGCGCAAGAACGTGACGGCGATACTCTGGGACCTCGAACGCCCCTGAGTTCAAAGCAGGCTAGAGGTCGTCGAGAATCCAGTTCACCAGCGCCGTGTGGACCGGTTCACCCGCGCCAAAATCCGCGCGCGGATGGTTGACCAGGCACACCAGCACGTAAGACTTCCCGGCGGCCGTCGTCACATAGCCCGCGACGCCGCTGACTCCGTCGATGTGCCCGGTTTTCAGGCGCACCGCTCCCTGGGGGGCGGTCTTCATCCGCGACCGCAACGTGCCGTCGAGTCCGGCCAGCGGCAGGGACGCCAGAAATTCAGGCGCGTAGCGGCTGTGATAGGCGGCGCTCAGGATCTTCGCCAATTGCAGGGCCGAAATATGCGTGCGGCGCGACAGTCCCGAGCCGTTGTCGATGTCCAATCCGGCAAGATCGAGGCCCCGTCCGCGGCCCCACGCCTCGATGGCGGCGGCACCCTTGTCGAGCGTTGCAGGCTTGCCGGAACGTTCCTGGCCCATGGTCAGCAGCAGTTGGCGCGCCATGAGATTGCTGCTGAACTTGTTGGTCAGGCGCACGATCTCGCCCAGCGTCAAGGAATCGAAACTCAACAGCGGCTGCGCATCCGCCGGGGCTGCTTCGATCCGCAATTTGCCGGCGAATTCGCCCCCCAATTCACGCCACAACTCGACGAAGGTGCCGAACGCGTAGGTGGCCGGCTGCAGCAGCACCCGGGTAAAGCTGCGTTCGGTGCAGTGCGGCGACAGGGCGCCGCTGAATACCACCCGGTCCCAGCTCTCGGATGCCACCTTGAAATCGACTCTGCCCGCCGCGCCGCCGCAGCGGCCGGCGGCGAATCGAACATGATTTTCGATGGTCAGATTGACCGGCGCGGGACTGGCGATGACGTCGATCCGCCGTGCGGCGGCATCGGGCACCACCCGGAATTCGACCGACTGGAAATTTACCATCAGCGCGTCCGGCACGACGTTGTAAGTCCGGTTCGGCCGGCCGTCGAATTCAGCGGGGTCCTCGGCGGGCAGCGAGAACGCCGTATTGTCGATGATGATGTCGCCGTGTATCGCCTTGAGCCCGCGGCTGCGCAGGCTTTGTGCGAAGTTCCACCACCGCTCCAACGGTAGGTAGGGGTCGCCGCCGCCCTGCAGAATGAGATCTCCGTCGAGCACCCCCGCGTCGATCTCGCCGCGAATCGCGGCGCGCGTGTGCCAGGTATACGCCGGCCCCAAAAGATCCAGTGCCGCGAAGGTCGTGAGCGCTTTGATGGTGGAGGCGGGGCTGCGCGGGATATCCGCTTGCTGGTCCAGTACCAGGCGGTCGGAGGTCAGGTCGATGACGGCCACGCTGACCGCGTTCAGCGGCAGCCGCTGTGCCGCGATGACCTGCATCACCGGTGCCGGCAAGCCTCGCTCGGCGCTTGCCCACGCGCCCAACGGCATGCTCAAGATCAACAGCAGCGCGGCACGTGTTCGACCCATGATCCTGCTCACGTGAGCGGCAGCGCGATGCGCTGCCACGCGCCGGACCACCAACGCACGAACAGCATCAACCCCAGACAACACACGTAGGCCAGCGCGGCAAACCAGCCGCCGACCGCACCCAATCCGAATTGCGGCAACCAGTCCACCCAGCCTGCCCCCGGCGCAAACGACAAGCTGTGAGCCAGCGGCACGAACAGCAGCCACGATAGCGCAAGCACCATGACGGCCGGAAGCCGCACGTCGCCGGCGCCGCGCAGACACGCGCTGCTGCTGATGTTGAAGCCGTCGAACAATTGGTAGCCTGCGGCAATCCACAGCAACAGGCAGCCGCGTGCCGCCACACCGGCCGCGTCCGGGTCCGCGCGATTGGTAAAGAAGGGCATCACCCAGGGGCCCGCGGCTGCCAGCAGCACGCCGATCGCGCCCATGTAGATCACCGACATCCAGATGATTCCGTTGCCGACCGTGAACGCCCAATCGCGGCGCTGCGCACCGATGGCCTGCCCCACCAGCGTAGTACCCGCCATGGCAATGCCCACGGCGGGCATGTAGCAAAACGAAGTGAGCATCATGACGATCTGCGTCGCCGCCCCGTCCACGGTGCCGAGCCGCACCTGCATCAGCTGGAACAGCGCGAACCCCAAAATGTCCGCCGCGATCAGCAGGCCCATCGGAAATCCCAATTTGAATTGCCGCAGCAGCGCTCCGCCGTGCAGCCGCACCGTGAGCTGGGGGCGGTAACGCTGCCGCATGCCTTTATTGAGGAAGAGTATTCCGGCGGCAACGATGCCGACCAGCTGGGCCACATCGGTCGCCCAGCCGGAGCCGGCGATTCCCAAACCAAAATCGAACATGAACAGCTGATTCAGCAGCGCATTCGCCACGGCGACGCTCAGCGTCACCCACAGCGTGATCACCGGCCGGCCGATGCCGTTGAAGAACCCCAGGAGCGACCACAGGGCGATCCCCAGCGAGCCGCCGAGCACGCGCGGATACCAGTACTCCAGGGCGAGGTGCAGGGTTTCATCGGGAATGCCGAAAGGCGCGAACAACCACGAGCCGCTGAGGCTCAGCAGGACGAACAGGGGAACCGTGAACAGCGATGCCCACAGCGCGGTCCAGGTCGCCTGCGAGGCACGCGCATAGCGGCGCGCGCCATAGGCCTGCGCCACCAGCGTCTGCACGGACAAGCCGATGCCGCCGAACAGCAGCACGCAGACCAGAATCGGCCAGTACACCGCGCCGACGCCGGCGGTGGCGGCCGGCGACAGCCGCCCGATGAACCAGGTGTCGGTCGCGTTCAGCACGGCTTGCACGGCGCTGTTCAGCATGAAGGGGAAGGCCAGAGCCGCAACCGCAGGGACGTCGATCCGCAGGCGGCCGCCGGCGCCGAGCGCCTGCCCCGGGAGGAGTTTCATCGCGGTGTCCATCCCGCTAGGATGAAGCAATGAAACCAAAGATGCGACGCCATTTACCCGGAAAATTTCTGGCGCGGCAGCTGGCCGGGGATGCCTGGCGCCTCGCGCGCGGCGGCGCCGCACCCGCCGATGTTTTCCTGCGGGGCGCGCTGCCGCGAACGGCGGACGTGCTGCAAGCCGCGGATCTCGCCGACATCGACATCGAATGGCACGACGCCGCGGCGCAGTTGACGCTGACGGCGGCCGGCCGGCGCACCACCGTCGCGGGGCGCAGCGCCATCGTGCACCAGCCGCTCCCCGAGCTGTACGCTGCATTGCCGCTGGCCACTGTCGATGCGAAGGCACGGCGTTTTTGGCGCCGCATCTTTCTGCTGGTGCGGATTCCCGGCGGCCGCCGCCTGCTCGGCGCGTTGGCGCGCCGCAGCCGCGCGCGGCATTGAATCCGCGATCTGCATCACAAGAATCCGCCGTTATTGTCAACACGCTCCCGCACGGCGCGTAGGGGTTATGCTGAATTGCGACTCTCGTCAACGCTGAGTTGCCCTGCTTTCCAGCACATTGAAGTGTGAGTTCCAAACCTTGAACCCGCTAGGATGGCCGCCGTGCTGGAAATGAAGTCGAACGCCATCGAGCCCACCGCCGCGGACGCCTCGTTCGAGCCCTACGGCCGCCTGCTGCGGATGCTGATGCCCAGCTTGCACGGCGTGGTGGTGCACGACGGCTTCTCCAACCTGGTGTGGGCCTCAGATGAATGGGATCTCACCGATGAGCCCGACATCATCAAGGACACCATAGCGATCGCGCTCTCCGATACGACCGAGTTCGCCGGCTTGGTGCGCACTCTCGATGCGGACCGTGCCGTGTACTCGTTTGCCATACGCGGCGAGCACATCGAGCTGCTCGGCGTCGTGAGCCTGATCGCGCGCTTGTCCGGCAGGCAATCCGAGGCGCGCCCCCTGCAAACCGTGCGTCAACTGGTGCAACCCGCGTTGGAATGTCTGCGGCGTGAACTGTCGCTGCGCTCGAAACTGGGTTCGCGTGAACGCGACCTCGACGTGCGCGAGCGCGACCTCGACCTGATGCTGGAGATCTCCTCGCACCAGTCGGCGGCGACCAGCGATACCGACGAATTCAGCCTCATCATGAAAACCGGACTCGAGCGCATGGGTTGCGCGCTCGCGGCATTGTGGGTGCCGGACAAGAACATCACCCTGTCCCTGACCCGCAGCGGCCAGCCCATGTCGCCGGAATCCTTGCAGCGTGCCCAGCATCACCTGATGGCGTGGATGCAGCTGCAGCAGCGCACCATCGTCGTCAATCACATCTCCAAGATCGCGAGCGACGTCGCCGCCCCCTACAAGATTCTCGCCTGTCCCGTGCGTCACCCGTCGGAGCGCGTCATGGGCGTGCTCGCGCTGTTCAATCCGCCGAGCGCCCAGGACTTCGATCTGCATCAAACGCGGATTGCCGAAGTGCTGGCGAAGCGGGCCACCAGCATCATTCAGGCGCAATACGATGCCAGCACGGGCCTGATGACCCGACAGGCATTCGAGCGCCAGGCCTCCGCGCTGCTCGCGGCGCCGAATTCCGCCGACACGCACATCATCCTGTATCTCGACATCGACCGGCTGCACGTCATCAACGAAACCTTCGGCATGCACGTGGGCGACGATGTGATCGTCAATGTCGCCGAATGCATGGCGAAATCGCTGCCGCCGGGGGCTCTGTCGGCACGCATTTCCGGCGATCGCCTGGCCGCGCTCATCCCTAATTCCAGCATGGACAAAGCCGCGCTGGTCGCGGAGAAGATTCGCGCGGCCGCCGCCGCCATTGCGCCGCGCGCCGGGCAGGGGTCCTTCGAGGTTTCCGTCTGTCTCGGGGTCGCTCCCATCATCCGCTCGGAGAATCCGCTGCCTCACGCCCTGGCGACGGCGGAGATTGCCTGCAAGGCGGCCAAGGATCGCGGCCGCAATCGCGTCGAAATGTTTCAGGATTCGGATCAGAGCATCATCAGGCGGCACACCGACATTTTGGTGGTCGGCAAGCTGCGCGATGCCCTCGGTAACGACAGTTTTCGCCTGGACGCGCAGCCGATTCTGCCGCTGCGCGGCAACTACGGCCGGCCGCGGTTCGAATTGCTGATCCGCATGCTCGGCGACCGCGGCGAAATCATCCCGCCGGGGAAATTCCTGTCCGCGGCCGAGCGCTACCAGCTCATGCCCACGGTGGACCGATGGGTCGTGCATCGCGCCTGCGAGCTGCTCGGCGAACACAGCGCCTCGGTGGGCGAGGAAATCGCACGCTTCGCCATCAATCTCTCGGGCCAGTCGCTGCAGGACGAATCGTTCCTGGAGTACGTGGTCGGCCAGATCAAGGCGAGCAGTCTGCCCCCCGGGGTCCTGTGCTTCGAGTTGACCGAAACGGCGACCATCGGCAACCTTGCCAAGGCACAGAATTTCATGCGTCATCTGCAGGATCTCGGCTGCCAGTTCGCGCTCGACGATTTCGGCACCGGCGTAAGTTCTTTGGCCTACCTCAAGGACCTGTCGGTGAACTATCTCAAGATCGACGGCAGCTTTGTCCGCGATGCGATCGTCAACGCGCGCTCGGAATCGATGATCAAAGCCATTGCTCAGCTGGCGAAAGTCATGTGCATGGAAACGATCGCCGAATACGTCGAGACCGACGTGCTGCGTGCGCGAATGGCGGATTTGGGGGTCGATTACGGCCAGGGATTTGCGATGGGCAAGGCGCAGCCGCTGCAGGACCTACTGCGCGAATTGGCCATTTACGAGGCGACCGTCAGCGACTGGAGCGCGCCCGACGCCGGTTTGGATCAGATCCTGCGGCAGAGCTAGCCTCGCAACGGCGGGTCAGCGCAGTCCTACAATAGCTCGCAGAAAAACGCGCATACCGAGCGCGGCCGCCGTGTGACCCAATAGGCGCTCACATAGAGCGGAGTCTCTTAATGCTGATTCTCACTCGGCGCACCGGTGAAAGCCTGCGCATCGGCGACGATGTCGAGGTGACCGTGATGGCGGTGAACGGTTCGCAGGTGCGGATCGGCATCAAGGCGCCGCGCAACGTGGCGGTCGACCGCCAGGAAATCGCCGAGCGCAAACAGCGCGAGCGCGACACCACGCCTTGAGACGCGGTCGGGCGCACTAGCTCATCGCCGCAAGATTCGCAAGAGATCCGACGCGAAGTTTTCCGTGCCCCTTGTAATTGATCCCTGCTTCGGGCACACAATAGACTCTTCAGGCTCGATCAAAAAAACCAACGAAGGGAAGAGTTCGCCGGTTCAGCCGGTGGCGCTCCGCGCTTTTCATGACAAATTCAACATACGCGCCCGAACTGCTCGCGCAGACCTGGTTCAACACGGACAAGCCGCTGCTGCTGTCGGCGCTGCGCGGACGGGTGGTGGTGCTGGCGGCGTTTCAGGTGTTATGCCCGTCCTCGGTCGGTGCCGGAGTTCCGCAGGCACAGAGAATCTTCGAGACTTTCGAGCCGGACGATGTGATGGTCATCGGTCTGCACGCCACGTTCGAACACCACGATGCATTCAGCGTCGCGGTGCTCAAGGCCTTCATCCACGAATACCGCCTGAAGTTTCCCATCGCGCTCGATCAGCCGAACCCGGCGAGCCCGATTCCGAACACCATGGAACGCTACAAGATGCGCGGCACCCCGAGCCTGGTCTTGATCGACCGGCACGGTCTGGTGCGCAAGCACACCTTCGGCGCCGTCGATGATCTGCGCATCGGGGCCGAGATCGGTGCGCTCGTGCAGGAATCCGCCGCCGCGGCGTTGACCCGCAGTTCGGCCGCCTGAGCGCGCCGGATTTCAGGCCAGCGTGAAGCGGATGCGGATGCGCGCCCGCTGCGGCACCGGTTTGGCATCGCGCAGGACGGGCCTGTAACGCCATTGCGACAGCGCTCCGGCAGCCGCTTCCTCGAATACGCCGGGCGCGTTGGTGGCATGCACGGCAACATCCTTGACGCTGCCGTTCTCCGCGACGGTGAAATCCAATTCCACCCAGCCCTCGACCTTGCTCGCCTCGGCCTTCGGCGGATATTTGGGCTGCACCGATTTCACCAGCGTGAGCTCGCCCGCGGGCACGATGTTCGCCAGAAATTGTTGCCCGGCCAGCGCGGCCTCCAGGTCGCGGCGCGCCGCCGCCGACTCCGCCGAGCCAAAGCCGATCGCGGCCGCTTCATCGAGCCAGCTGCGCGCCGCGTCGTACTGCGCCAGGGCGAGCGCGCGCCGTGCTTTGGCTGTGAGTCGCGCTCCCAGATCCGCGGTCGCGGCGGCTAGGCCGGCGTTGTCAGGGTCCAGGCCCCGCAGGGTCTGCAAGTAATATTTGGCATTGTCATTGGCCGGCTCGATCAGCCGATCCTGCTGCAGGCGCTCGTTGGCGTTCTTCAGCAGTTGACGCCAGGCGTCGGCGTCCGCTTCGCGCCGCGCCGTCGCCAGCAATCCGGAAACCGCCTCGATATTCGCCGGCGCCGCGATGCTCTTGGCGGCCTCGAGCCAACGGTCCGCATGGGTGAAATCGCGGCGATCGACGGCGCTGCGCGCTTCGGTGAGCAGGCGTACCGAGAGCGCTTGTTCGGCCTCCTGCGCGGCACCGCTGTTGGGGTCGACCCGCAAGGCCTCCTGCACATAGTGCAGCGCGCTGTCCTGCGGCGGATCGATGAGGTGTCCGTTACTGATTCGCCCGGCGGCGAGCTCGAGCAGGGGCGACACTTTGTCCTCGTCGGCCTTGGACGCCGCGCGCGTGCGGACCGCCGCCTTCACTTGTTCGCGCGCTTTGGCGAGCTGCGCCGTCAGGAAAGCGATGCGGCCGCTTTCGACGCCGGACTGCCGCGCGGTCTCGATTGCCGCCGCCGCTTCATCGAGGCGCTCTTCGAGCAATGCATTTTCCGCGCGGGCGAGCAGCCGCTCGCGGACCTCGGTGACGCCGGCGCGGGCTATGGGATCGGCGGGATTGGCCGCCAACGCCTGAAGATAGAGTTCGAGCGCATTGTCGCCGGCGGGTTCAGTCAGCCGATTTGCCGCGAGCGCGGCGGCGGCATTGATCAGCAGCGGGGACTCTGTCACGGCCGGATGCTGCGTGAGTCCGGCGCGCGGCGCGCCGGACTCGGTCTCGACGTTCCTATAGTGCATCCAGGCGGCCATGGCGATTCCGCCGCAGACGCCGATTGCGGCCGCGGTCAGCCAGGTGCGATGCGGTTTGGAAGTGCGCTGCACGGGGATGCTCGTGGCAACGCGTTTTCGCTGTTCGTCATATTTCTTGACCGCGGCATCCGCGAACAACTTTGCCCGGCCCGGCGACATGGGCTTGTGAATGAAGCGATAGACGATCCCCGCGCTGATCAAGCCGGCGAGCGAGGTTTCCGCATCTCGATTGCCGGCGACCACGATCACCAGATCGGGGAACTGGCGTTTGATCTGACCGATGAACACGCCGGGAGCCTCGTTCAAGGTTTGCACGTCGAGGACCAGGATGCCCACTTCCCCGGCGACCAAGAGGTCGCTGACCTTGTCGGCCGCTGCGACGTGCCACAGGCGGCGCGCGCTGCCCACCGCTTCGCGCAGGGTCTGCAGGAATGCCTCGTCCGAGGTCAGCACCACGAGTTCGACGATGTCGCTCGCGAGGCTGAACCTCAGCGCATCCAGGGTGCCGCCTTCTTCGTCGGAAGCTAGCACCCGTTGTTTCCTTTCATGAGAGCCTACCGCATTGCAGCAACCGAATTAACGCAGGAGCCCTGAGGCTAGTGTCATTGCGTGGGCAACGCTATACGATACGGAGTCTTAAGCGGCAGACAATGTCTGTTGCAGTGCGTCAAGTAAAATCTGTGACTGGCCACTCATCGAAGGAGCGATAGCGCTCTTGGCGGGGAGAGCATTGAGCGGTTCAATCGGGATCACGTCGAAGTTACCAGTAGACCAGCGCACTGCGCTGGAACAGTTGCTGTTCTTCAACGTGAATCAACACCGCGTGCGGGTCGGGATCCAGCAGTCCATCGAAACCTATGGTGTGCCGGAACTCTACGAGCAAGACGGCGGCTTGCGCGTGCGGGTCGGTGACATCGCCGGTGTACAGACCCTGTTCGCAGTATCGGACGTCGGCCGGCCGTTGGGCGTTGCCGTGTTCGTGCGCTCGGCGCATGAACGCTTCGCGGTGCTGCATCTGGGTCTCGAGCCGCGTCTCAGTCTCACGCCGGAGCTCAACACCCGGGTGCTGCTCAAACTGATGCACGAAATCCGCAGCGCAGCGCGCCGTACGCGCGGAGTCGACCGCATCGAGTTGGTATACAAGGATCGGCACGCCGTGCGGCTGCACGGCTGAGTCCCGCCAGGTTCCGATGGCGAGTCAACCACACCGGCGAAGACTGGGAGCGCAGCGGCACGCCGACGGCAAACTCCGCTGCGCCTGGTGCGGAGCGGACCCGTTGTACATCGCGTATCACGACACCGAGTGGGGACGGCCGCTGCATGACGACCAGAAGCTTTTCCAGATGCTGTGCCTGGAAGGCGCGCAAGCGGGCTTGAGCTGGCTCACCATCCTGCGCAAGCGCGACGCCTACATCGCGGCTTTCGACGGTTTCGACGCCGAGAAAATGGCGCGCTACGGCGCCGCCAAGCGCAAGCGCCTGTTGCTCGATGCCGGCATCGTCAGAAACCGGCTCAAAGTCGATGCCTTCATCAGCAATGCCAAGGCGTACCTCGAGATCCGCGCCTCCGGGAAGTCCTTTGACGACTACCTGTGGCAGTTCACCGGCGGGCGTGTGCTGCGCCGCCGGCCGCTATACCTGGGCGGCATCGCCCAATCCACGGTGCATAGCGATGCCATGAGCAAGGATTTGAAGCGCCGCGGCTTTCGTTTCGTCGGGTCGACCATCTGTCATGCCTTCATGCAGGCGGTGGGAATGGTCGATGAACATCAACGCCATTGTTGGGTGACTCAAAGGAATTCGGCATGAATGATCATCGAGGATTGCGCATCGCGGCCGCCTTAGGTCTGTGGGCGCTCCTGGCGCCGGGTTTTGCGCAAACCGTCAAACCCGCCTTGCAGCCGCTCGATGTCTTCGGGTTGCAATGGGTGGGCGATCCCCAGGTCTCGCCCGACGGCCGCAGCATCGCCTACGTGCGCATGAGTTTCGACATCAAGACCGATCGGCAGCGCGGCGTCATCTGGCTGGTCGGCGCCGACGGCAGGCACGCCCGCCCCCTGTCGAGTGCCGCCTCGAGCAGCTCGCCGCGCTGGTCCCCGGACGGCACCCGGCTGGCCTACTTGGGCAAGGGAGCCGATGAGTCGACGCAGCTGTTCGTTTACTGGGCCGAAAGCAACACCACCGCTGCCATCAGCAATTTCACCGAATCGCCTTCAGGATTGGCCTGGTCGCCAGATGGCCGCTCGATTGCCTTTACCATGCCGGTCGCCGCCGAACGCAAGCCGCTGAAGGTCGAATTGCCGGAAGCGCCGAAGGGTGTCAAGTGGGCGGAGCCACCCAAATTCATCGACCGAATGGTTTTCCGGGTGGACGGTGAAGGCTACCTGCCAAATGTCTTCAGCCAGCTGTTCATCATCGGCGCCGACGGCGGTGCGGTCCGCCAGCTCACGCACGGCGATTTCGACCACCACGGCACGCCCGCCTTCATGGCGAACGGCAAGAGCGTGCTGGTCGCGGCCAACCGGCGCGCAGACGCGGACTATGAGCCTCTCGATACGGAAATATACCGCGTCGATCTGGCGGACGATTCCATTCATGCGCTCACCGATCGCCGCGGCCCCGACCAGCACCCCGCGGTGTCTCCCGACGGCAAGCACATTGCCTACCTGGGATTCGACGACAAGAGGCTGGGCTATCAGGCGACGCAGCTGTACGTCATGGACAGCGACGGCACGCACTCGCGCTCGCTCACCCCCACTCTCGACCGCGATGCCGCGAATCCGCATTGGAGCGGCGACAGCCGGCAGCTACTGTTTCAATACGACGACCACGGGACCATCAAAATCGCGGCGATCGATCTCGCCGGCAAGATGCAGGTTCTGGCTGCCGATGTGGGCGGCAGCGACGTGACCCGGCCGTACTCGGGCGGCACCTTCTCGGTGGCCGCCGCGGGCAAGGGTTCGGGCGCCCGCTTCGCCTACACCAGGGCCGCGCCGCAGGCTCCCCCTGCGCTCGCCACCGGCACCTCGCCGCGCGATATCGTGACGCTTACCGCGCTCAGCGATCCCTTGTTCGCGGAAAGGACCCTGGGGGCGGTCGAGGAAATTTCATTCGACTCGTCGGTTGATCATCGCCGCATGCAGGGATGGATCGTCAAGCCGCCCGGCTTCGACTCAGCCAAGAGATATCCTCTTTTGCTCGAAATTCACGGCGGGCCCTTTGCAAGCTATGGGCCGAGTTTCGCGGCCGAAATTCAGCTGTACGCGGCGGCCGGCTACGTCGTGCTGTATCTCAACCCGCGCGGCAGCACCGGGTACGGCGAAGAGTTTGCCGATTTGATCCATCACGACTACCCCGACAACGACTTCGGCGACCTCATGTCCGGTGTGGACGCGGTGGTCGGCCGCGGCTATGTGGATCCTCAGCGTCTGTTCGTCACCGGCGGCAGCGGCGGCGGAGTTCTCACCGCATGGATCGTCGGCCATACCGACCGGTTCCGCGCCGCCGTGGTGGTCAAGCCGGTGATCAACTGGGCGAGCTTCGTGCTCACCGCCGACATGACCAACTACTTCTATCGCTACTGGTTCGAGGGCTTCCCGTGGGACGACGTGCAGTCCTACTGGAAGCGGTCACCGCTCGCCTATGTGGGCAACGTGCATACCCCGACCATGCTCATGACCGGCGAAGCCGATTACCGCACGCCCTCGAGCGAGGCCGAACAGTTCTACGAGGCGTTGAAGCTGCGCAAGATCGACACGGCCTTGGTGCGGGTCCCGAATGCCTCGCATGACATTTCGGCGCGGCCCAGCCTGCTCATCGGCAAGGTCGCCTATGTGCTCGCCTGGCTCAAGTCGCACGACGTAAAGCCGGCGCCTTGAGTCAGGTGTTGCCGATATTCTGCGCCGTCTGACCGAAGAGAATTCTTCGCGATTCTTCGGTGATGGTCGGACTGCTGTTGATATTCGCGCCGCGTTCGTACGCGCGCACCGTGGCGGGCCGGTCCTTGATGGCGAGGAACCAGCGCTTCAGGTGCGGAAAGTCGTCGAGATTTTGGCTCTGCGCCTCGTACGGCACTATCCATGGGTACGCCGCCATGTCGGCGATGGAGTAGGCGCCGGCGAGGTACTCGCGGTCGGCGAGGCGCTTGTTCAGCACACCGTAGAGCCGGTTGGTTTCCTTCACATAGCGCTCGATCGCATAGGGAATTTTCTCGGGCGCATACCGCGCGAAGTGATGGTTCTGGCCGGCCATCGGTCCCAATCCCCCCACCTGCCAGAACAGCCATTGCGTCGCTTCGACGCGGCCGCGCAGGTCCTTGGGCAGGAATTGTTCGGTCTTCTCCGCCAGGTACAGCAGGATGGCGCCGGACTCGAACACGGAGATCGGCGCGCCGCGCTCCATCGGCGTGTGATCGACTATGGCCGGCATGCGATTGTTCGGCGAAATCGCGAGGAATTCCGGGCGGAATTGCTCACCCTTGCCGATGTTTACCGGAATGATGGTGTAAGGCATCGCCGTCTCTTCGAGAAACAGCGTGATTTTGTGACCATTCGGGGTCGGCCAGTAGTACAAGTCGATCACGGGTGCACCTCCGGTGGATCCAGCGCCACCCTATGTTCCTTCAATATCGCTATGCAAACATCCTCTTCGCGCGGCAGGGCCCGCATTTGCGCAAGGCGCGCACGGGCGCGCGCGTTCTTGGTCCAGGGCAGCAGCGGATTGTCGAACTTGGCTGCCTCCGCGACCCGCCATTCCAGAACACGGCGCCGTTCGGCGATGTTGCGCGCCTCCTTGCTGTCCGGCGCGAGCAAATGCCTGGCCAGGCTGAAGCCCGCCAGCTGCGCCGCCACGGTGTCGCTGCGCTGCATGGTCTTCGATAGCTTGAGGCAGGGCTCGCGGCGCTCCGGCGCGCTCGAATCCCGGCAGGCGTCGACCAGAGGCGCGAAAGGCGGAATGATTTCGCCGCTCGCAATCCCGCTCACGGTGTTGAACCGCGCCGAATCGGAGGCGGCGAAGCCGCCCGGCAATTCGTAGCGCGCGGCGGCGAGGGCATCGACCATCATCACGACGATGCGGTTCCAATAGAAATCAAAGCGCGCGCCGACGGCCATATCGGCCAGGATCCGGTCCACATCCGTCGTGTCCTTCTCTTTTTGCGCCGCAGCCAGCGTCTGCAGCCAGGCCGCGCCGTTGTCCGCATCCACCCAGCGCATCACGGTTGCGACGTCGCGGATGTCGCAGCCGGGGGTGCCGGCGCACAACTCTAGGTGCAGCCAGCCGATGCTCGCGCTTTGCGGGGCCAGCTCGCCGGCGCGTGCCGCCAACTCCACGGCCGTGGGTCCCGGCCTGGCAGTTCCGGTCCCGGCCTTCAGGTTGGCCGGGCCGGTGTAGCGCAGCGCCGCGGCGGTGGCCAAGGAATTGGCATCGGCGCGCGCGATCAGAATCGCCACGGCCGCGTTTTTCCAGGCCTGATACCTCGCGGCGGCGGCGTGCGAATTGGACGAGGGTGTTGAAAGGGCGGGCGGGCCGCCGATCGCGGCCGCGGAGTGAGCCGCCAACAGTGCAAGTACCGGCAAGCAGCGCATGACCTGTGGGCCGATCCGTCGGCTCAGCCGTCGGCGCGGCTGCCGGCGGCCGTGAGGCCTGCGGTGATCGCCAATCGCATGGCGTCCTCGACAGAAATGTCGAGAGGCTGAATGCGCTCGCGCGGCAGGTAGAGGGTATAGCCGCCGAAGGCATAGCTCATGGGGAAGTACACGGTGACCCAGTCGTGGCCGCCATGCGCGAGCAGGACGTTCGGCACGTCCTCGCGCGTGACGAAGCCGATGGCGTGCACGTCCGCGAATCGCGCCAGGACCACCCGCTGCAAGTCGCGCTTCTCGCCGCTGCCCGAGGGCAGCAGGCTGACCACGTCGCGAAATCCGCCGTACAAGGTCTTCACGAAGGGTATGCGGCCCAAAAAATCGTTCCAGGCCTTGAGCAAAATCCGCCCCGCGTAGGCGTTGACCAGGCTGCCGACGGCGAGCAGCAGCAGAAATCCGGTGATGAGTCCCAACCCCGGCCAGTAGCGTTCGGGGCTGACGATTTCCAGGGCAATCAGAGCCCGCCGCAGCCAGTCCTCGACGGTGTGCACCAGCCACCAGATCACATACACCGTCAATGCCAGCGGCAGCACGGTCACCAAGCCGCTCATGGTCAGCCTTAAGATCTTGCGCATGGCTCAATCATCGCATGATCGGGCTCAGCCTGCCGCAACCGCACAGAACGCTTGCGCAGGCCGCTGATATTCGACGCCTCGCATCGGCGCCGCGCTCTTCTGGTTCCACACATAGTACTGCGTGACCACCGCGGTGCCGCGCACGCGCGTGACGCTGAGCAGCCTGCTGTCGCGCCGGAACAGCAGCGCTTCATCGGGCCGGCACGGCAGCGTTGCCTGGGTCTCGTCGCTCGAACCCTGCGGCGCCAGTTCGGAGACCACGCCGCTGCGCCAATCGATGAGCACGATGCGGCCGCAGGCGAGCCCGCAGCTCGTCAGGCTGAGGGTCACATGACCGGCGAAGTTCGGGCCCACGCTAAGCGCCTGCCGCACGATGTCACGATCCTCCTCGGACAGTTCGCCGGCGGCTTCGATCTTGGGCACCGCGCCCGGCTCGAACGCTTCGCTCGGATACTCCGAAAATCGCGGCGCGCTCAAGGGCCCCGCGGCGGCGCGCGCGCCGGCGGCGGCTGCGCCCAAGATATGGTCGATCTGTGCTGCAATCTCGTCGGTCAGGTACCAGTCATCGATGGCGACCGCCACCCGGGCAGCCTTCGAGCCGACGACGACCGGCATCAGCGTGTGGTCTTCGCATTGGCCGTCGACGGCATGCGGCGCGCACAGGCTGTAGCGGGTGTACGCGCCATAGATGTCGGGGGCGCCGGGCTCGTTGGGCGCCAGAAACAAGAGATAGCGGCCGGGAGGCACTTCGATGGTGAAGTTCGCTTGTCCGCGCGCGAGCCGCGCCGTATGCACCCGCGCGGAATCGAGTTCCGAAGCGTACACCGTCATCGCCGGAACCACCTGACTCGGGAAGACCAGGACGCCCTCGATCGTGCCGGCGCCGGCGCCGGCGCTCAAGGCGAGCGGCGCCAAAGCCCCGAAAAACACGCGCGCAACGGCAGGGTGACCCATCGCTTGCATGTTAACGACGCGCAATGCCAAGCTCAATGATCGAAAACAAAGAGGAGCCGCACAATGTCATCAGTCGCACGGGTTACGGAAATCATCGCTTCATCGAAGAAGAGTTTCGACGATGCCCTCAAGAACGGCGTGAAGCGCGCGACCAAAACGCTCAAGAACGTCGTCGGCGCCTGGGTCGCCAGCCAGGACGTCGTCGTTGCCAAGGGCAAGATCACCGAATACCGCGTGCGGTTGAAGGTGACCTTCGTGCTGGCCGAGTAGCCGCCGCGGCGCAGCGCTCAAGGCTGGCGCGGCAGGACGAACTTGAGTCCCTGGTAGTTGAGCACCACGCCGTCGCGGCGGATGCGCTCCACCACCGGACCCTCTTGCAGCGCCGCCCCCTCGTGGTACTTGCGCATGTTGATGTAGACGAAGCGGTCGGCCGGCCTGCTCGCATAGACGTGCACGTCGAGATGCAGCTCCGGCAGGGCTTGTGCGCCGGTCAGATTCAGCTCGTTGATCGTGGGCAGGACCTCTTGGTCTTCGGCTGGAGGGTCCTCTTTGGACAGGATCGGATCCGCGCGGCGCGCGGCATGCATGACCGGCTTGACCGGGGCGGCGGCGGCCGGCACGGCGGCCGGCACCGGGATTTCCGGTGCGTACACCGGGGAGGGATCCAAGGGACTGAAATGCTGCGCCGTGGGGGGCGCCGCGTCGGCGGCCGGCCGCGCGGCAGCGACCGCCGGCGCTGAATCCGCCGGCCGCGCGGCGTGCGGCGCCGGCGCGCTCCTGTTCCACAGCACGAAGGTCAACAGCAGCAGGTTGACGCCGAACAAGACGCAGAGGGCCGCGGCCCAGACGGGCAGGCCGGTGCGCCGCTCCTTGAAGCGGGTGTCCATCAAACCCGGCACGCTTTGGCGCTGCCGTTCAATCTCCGATTTCTTCAGTGCGTCGAGAATAAAGGACATGATGACCTCAGCCGCCGCGCGGCGCGTTGGGCAGCAACAGTGGCGAGCCAGGTTCGGCCAAGGCGGTATCCAGGACTACTTGAGTCTGTATGCCCGCGATGCCGTCGACATTGAGCCGATGTTCGCGTTGGAAATTCTGCACGGCAATCGCCAATTCCTCGTCGTAGACGTCGGCGCGTTCCGGATCCGATGCGGCGCCCTGCAGGGCGTTGAGGCTGCGCCGCAGCCAGCGGACTTCGTCCCCCCGCATGCCGAGCGACAGCGGCCGGATACCGATGGTCTTGGGCTTCCATACCACGGTAAATTCACCGAACCAATCCCGCGACAGTTCATCGAGCGGCACCCGTTGGTTGTGTTCGCCGAGGTCGAGGGTCGCGAATCGATCGTCGAGCGCCGACAGCACCACGCGATGCCGCTGTCCCTGATCGTCGGTGAGGGTCAGGATGGCAGGTCGGTTCAGGGCTCTGACCTGCGCCCAGGAGCCATGCTGATCCAGACAGGACAAACCCGCCTTGGCCGCCTGCCCGCAGGGATTCTTGTCGTCCGCCATGGCGGTCCCCCACAGGGACAGCAGGCGGCGGAAGGCCGCGGCATCGCCGGTGTTGGCGCTGTTGGCGGAGAGCAGGGCATTGAGGGAGACGGCAGGTGCGGCCGCAGGCTTGGGTCCGCCAGCGAGCGGCTTGGCCTCGGGCGCGGCGGCCGGCGGCGCCGGGGCCGCGTGCGGCAGCGCCCTGGCCGCGGCAGCGTGCAGGGGCAGTGTTTGCCGATGCCACAATTGCCAGCCGACGAGGGCCGCACCGGCGACCCCGGCCAGACCCAGAGCGCCGGCCACCCAACCCAGCCACGGCGGCAAAAACCGTCGGCCGTAGACCTCGCCGGCGGCGCGGCGCACCAGTGCCGCGGTGACCCGGCGTGTTTCCCGCGTATAGCCGCCGAGCAGCGCGCGGTCGCAGGTCACGTTGATCACCCGCGGAATCCCTCCCGCCAACCGGTGAACCTCGGTCAGCGCCGACGGCGGGAAGATCTCCCCCGCGGCGCCGGCCACCTTGAGACGGTGGCGCACGTATCCCTTCGTTTCCTCGCGCGACAGCGGTTCCAAGTGGTATCGGCCGGTGATCCGCTGTGCCAGCTGCCGCAGCTCGGTACGGTCCAGCAAATCGCGAAGTTCCGGCTGGCCGATCAGGATGATCTGCAGCAGCTTCTGCGTGGGTGTTTCCAGATTCGTGAGCAGCCGGACCTGCTCCAAGACTTCCGCGGACAGGTTCTGCGCTTCGTCCACGATCACGATGATGCGCCGGCCTTCGGCGTGGGCGTTGAGCAAACGCCGGTTCAGGGCATCGACCATCTGTTTCACGCTGTCGCGGTCGGCGTCGGGGATGGCGAGGCCGAGTTCCTCGCAAATGGTGAGCAGGAACTCCCCCGGCGTCATCCGCGGGTTCAATATCACCGCCACGTCGGCATGATGCGGCACGCGCGATAGTAGGGTCCGCACCACCGTGGTCTTGCCGGTGCCCACCTCCCCCGTCAGCTGGATGAAGCCTCCGGATTCATTGATGCCATAGAGCAGATGCGCCAGGGCCTCGGCATGGCGCTCGCTTAGATAGAGGTAGCGCGGATCGGGCGTGATGGCGAAAGGCTTTTCGCTGAGACCGAAGAAGCTCGTGTACATGGCTGCGCTAGAATACCAATTCAGCTAGGGGCCGGAGCCGCCACCCGCGTTTCGCGACAGCAGGCTGGCCCGCGTCAACTTGTTCCTGCCGAAGCGGTCGCGGATGCCGTCGATGACGGCGTCCAGACGGGTGCCCGGAACGGCGCCGCCGGCGAACAAATCCGCCTGCTGCAAGGTGCGCAGATCGCCCACCCCCACCCCGAGCAAACGGACCGCGGCAGTCGGCTGGGTCGCGAGCCACCCCTCGAGCAGCGCCCCGGCCACGGCGGACACCGTCGAGGTGTCCTGGGTGGGCGAGCCCAGGGCGCGCTGGCGGGTAAACGTGGTGAAATCGCCGCGGCGGATCTTCACGCTCACCTTGCCTGCGGTCAGATCGTGTGCCCGCAGCCGCGAGGCGGCCCGGTCGGCGAGGCGCAGCAGCTCGACGCGCAGCCGCGAGTGGTCCCGGATGTCCACCGCGTAGGTTTCCTCGGCGCTGATGGACTTCTCCTCACGGTCCGGCTCCACCGGCCGGTCATCGAGTCCCGAGGCGCGATCCCGCATGGTTTTCCCATGCTTGCCGAAGAGGCGCCACAATGTCTCGTCGCCGGTCTTGCGCAAGTCGCCGCAGCTGCGGATTCCCGCTGCCTGCAGCGCCGGCAACGTGCGCGGACCGATGCCGAATAATTTCTCCACCGGCAGGCGATCCAGGATGTCGCGCGCGGCGTCGGGGCCGATGGCGTACATGCCGTCCGGCTTGTTCAGGTCCGAGGCGATCTTGGCAAGCAGCTTGTTCGCTGCGATTCCGACGGACGCGGTCAGTCCCGTTTGCTGCCGGATGCGCCGCCGGATTTCACTGCCGATCGATTCCGCGCTACCGAGCAGCCGCAGGCTCTGCGTGACGTCGAGAAACGCCTCGTCCAGGGACAGCCCCTCCACCAGGGGCGTGAATTGATGAAAGATCGCGAACACGCGTTGCGAGATTTCCTGGTAGCGCCCCATCCGCGGCGGCACGCACACCGCCTGCGGGCAGCGGCGCAAGGCCTCGCCCATGGGCATGGCCGAACGCACGCCGAAGCGGCGCACCGCATAGCTTGCGGCGGCTACCACGCCCCGGCCGCTGGTCCCTCCGACGATCAAGGGTCGGCCTTTGAGTTCCGGGCGATCCTGTTCCTCCACGGATGCATAGAAAGCATCCATGTCGATATGCAGTATCGCCCGCATGTCATTTCACGGTGATGGTGATTTTCTTCGAGTGCAGCGGCGGATCGAAGGACCGGTGCAGGTAATCCGCAAACACGATCTCGAGCGTGTGCTTGCCGGGAGGCAGGGTCAGCGTGGTCTCGGTTTGACCCTTGCCGAAATGCAGTATTTTGTCGGTGGCCGGCAGCGGCGCATCGAGTTTCAATTCGCTGAAGTCGGTGTCGACCAGAAGATGATGGTGTCCGGTGTTGTCGAACTTGACCCCCGCCGGCGCGATTCCCATTCCCTTCAAGCCAAAGCGCACGTTGACCGGCCCGTGCACCGTCGCGCCGTTGCCGGGTGAAATGAAGTACACCTCGGCATTGGCGCCGGGTGCGGTGCGTTCCTGCGCCGCGGCAAACGTCGCCAGCAAGCAAAGGCCCAAGGCGAGAGTCATACGATTCATGCGGTTCTCCTCAAAAGTGGGCGGCAAAACGAACCGTCCCGGCCATCTTACAGCTGCAGCACGGCATACACGAATACTGCGGTCAAGGTGATGCCCAATACGACCATATACGCCACGGATAGCGCCGACGCCTTGAGCAGCGTACGCGTCCAGCTTCCGCCGAACACCCGCCGCATGGCGAGAACGGTGTACAGCGGCAGGGTCCAGAGCAGCAGCGGCACCAGGATATCCGCCACGCGGAGCACGACCGGTGAGGCCGATCCGGCGCGCCCCATCAGGACCGCGAGCGTAATCGCAGAAAAAAAGAATGCCTGCAGGTGCAGGAAGAACAGCAGGTGCTCGGCATATCGATGGCGGGGCCGCCAATACAGCAGCATGTGCAGAAACGCGACCAGCGGCAGGAAGATGAACATGGCCTTCGGCGCGGTGGCGAGAGCCACGTGCAGCAGATTCGCGCCGTTGTCGCGTGCGATTTCGTTGCAGACATGCTTGATGCGGGGAGCCCAGTCGCGGCCGAACAGCGTGACCCGGAATTCCGTGGCGTTCACCTTGGCGCATTCCGGCTCCGGTACTCCCGTCGCGGAGGTCGTGTCGTCGAAGCGCACGAACTCGGCGGAGGTATTCGCCGCCGATGCGATCAGGAAAAAGAGGATGCTCAAGATCAAGTACAGGCGAAACGGCGGCAGGTACGAGGCGCGCCGTCCCGCCACGAACTCCTGGGTGAGTTTCCCGGGCTTGAACCAGAGCAGGTATAAAGAGCGCCACAGCCGCGAGTCGGAATGGGTGACGCCCTCGAGGGCGTCGTGCAACAGCTCTTTGGCGCTCGGCACGTGAACGTCCGCGGCCTGGCTGCAATTCGCACAGTAGCGTCCGGTCAACGCGGCACCGCAGTTCAGGCAGAGGCGGGCAGACACTAGCCGGCGCCCAGCTCGCGCGGCGCAAAATCATCGACGTGGATGAGATGCGACACCTTGGCATCGTAGTCCCGCAGCACGGCGGCTTCGGCGGAGCTTAAGATGCCCTGGGCGGCGGCCTGAGCGATCTGTCCCGGAAGATCCAATGCCGTGACGCGGCCGGTTTTCACGCCGTCGACGCGAATGCGCTTCTCGAGGGGTTCGGCCATGGTCGAGAGGATCAGCGCCTCCTGCAGCAGTCCCAGCGGATTGTTGTCGGCTTGCGTCTTGTAGATGTGCCGGCTCAGCCGCTCGCGGGCCGCCGTCGGGTTCATGATCAATTCGACGATACGCCGCCCCAAGCGGTCGCTCGGCGCAAAGTAGGTGAGCCCGCGCGGAAAGATCAGCAGCCGCATGAACGCCGCCAGCGGCCGGTTCGGGAAGTTGCGCAGGAACAGGTGCAGCTGCTCCTGGGCCTGGTACAGCAGGCTGCGGCAGGCCCACTCGACCAGCGGCAGATCCGCCGCCTCGCTGCCCTGATTCTCGTGATGCTTCAGCACCATCGACGCCAGGTACATCATCGACAGCACGTCGCCCAGACGCGCGGACAGGGTCTCCTTTTTCTTGAGATAGCCGCCGAGAGCGAGCATGGCGATGTCGGTGGCCAGCGCGAACGACGCGCTGTAGCGGTTGATGTGCTGGAAATAACGCGTGGTTGCGCCGACCTGCGGCACCTTGGTGAAGCGCGCCAGCGTCAGCGCCATGACCAACGAGCGCGCCGCATTGGAAATCGCAAAGCCGATGTGGCCCATGAGCGCACGGTCGAACTCGGCCACGCCGGCCTCGCGGTCCGGATTGCGCGCCGCATTCATTTCCTTGAGCACGAACGGATGGCAGCGCACCGCCCCTTGGCCGAAAATAATCAAGCTGCGCGTCAGTATGTTGGCGCCTTCGACCGTAATGGCAACCGGCACGATCTGATAGCCGCGCCCCAGGTAGTTATTGGGACCGAGGCAGATGCCCTTGCCGCCGTGCACGTCCATGGCGTCGTTGGCGACCATGCGGCCGAGTTCGGTCGAGTGGTATTTCAGCATGGCGGACGGCACCGAGGGCTTTTCGCCGCCGTCGATCGCACCCGCCGTGACCGAACGCGCCGCATCCATGATGTAGGTCCGCGCCGCCATGCGCGCCAGCACCTGCTCGATTCCCTCGAAACGGCCGATGGACATGTTGAACTGGCGGCGAATGCGCGCATAGGCGGCGGTGGCGTACACCGCGGCCTGCGCAGCGCCGGCGGCGCTCGACGGCAGCGAGATGCAGCGGCCCACCGACAATTGCTCGACCAGCATGCGCCAGCCCTGCCCCGCCATGGAGAAGCCGCCGATGATGGCGTCGATGGGCACGAACACATCCTGCCCCTGGATGGGCCCGTTCTGGAACGGGACATTGAGCGGAAAATGGCGCCGCCCGATCGTGACCCCCGGAGTATCCCGGGGAATCAACGCGCAGGTGATCCCCAAATCCGTCTTCTCACCCATCAGCCGGTCGGGATCGAACAGCCGAAAGGCGAGTCCGACCACGGTGGCGACCGGTGCCAGGGTGATGTAGCGCTTCGAGAAGTTGAGCTTGATGCCGATGATTTCCGCGCCCTGCCATGGGCCCCTGCAGATGACGCCGGTGTCCGGGATGGAGGCGGCATCCGAGCCGGCACGCGGTCCGGTCAAAGCGAAGCAGGGTACTTCTTCGCCGCGCGCCAGGAGCGGCAGGAAATGATTTTTCTGCGCGTCGGTCCCATAGTGCAGCAGCAGTTCCGCCGGACCCAGGGAATTCGGCACGGCAATGGTCGAAGAGGCCGTCCCCGAGCGCGAGGCGATCTTGATCAACACGCAGGAATGCGCGTACGCCGAGAACTCCAGACCGCCGTAGCGCTGCGGAATGATCATCCCGAAGAAGCCGCGCGACTTGATGAAGCTCCACACCTCGGGCGGCAGGTCGGCGCGCCGATGGGTGATATCCCAGTCATCGAGCATGGCGCAGAGCTCTTCGCAGGGCCCGTCGAGAAAGGCCTGTTCGGCGGCGGTTAGAACCGGCACCTTCGCGGACATGAGCTTCTGCCAATCGGGGCCGCCGGTGAACAGCTCGCCGTCCCACCACACCGTGCCGGCGTCCAGCGCCTCGCGTTCCGTGGCGGACATCGACGGCAGCAGGCGGCGATAGCCGCGCAGAAAAGGGCGGGTGACGAAGCGCAGCCGCAAGGTGCGAATATTCAGCAGCAGCAGCAATACGTAAGGAACGCAGACGGCCGCCTTCCACCACAGCGGCGCGGTCGACAGCGCGAGGTAAGCCAACAGCAGCACGCCGAGAACGCAGGAACTCAAGAAGAGACCTGCGCGCCGGTAGGCGAGAACCAGAAGGACTCCCAGGAACAGCAGCGCCCAGGCCGCGAAGACGCCTGCGCTCAAGGCCGCGCTATTCATGGGGAATCCGCATTCAGATCAGGTCTTTCACGCCGTCCCGCTCTTCCAACAATTCACGATGTGTCGCCAGCATCTTGTCGCGGCTGAAATCGTTGATGCTCAACCCCTGCACGATGCTGTATTCGCCGCTCTTGCAGGTCACCGGATAGGAATAGATCACTCCCTCCGCAATCCCATAACTGCCGTCCGAGGCGACCGCCATGCTGACCCAGTCACCCGGCGCCGTGCCGAGCATCCAGTCGTGGACGTGGTCGAGAGCCGCTGCCGCGGCGGACGCCGCCGAGGAGGTGCCGCGCGCCTTGATGACAGCGGCGCCGCGCTGCTGCACGGTGGGGATGTAGGTGTCCTTGAACCAGCCCGGCTCGACCACCGACAGCGCCGGCTTGCCGGAGACGGTGGCATGGTGCAAATCGGGGTACTGGGTGGCGGAGTGATTTCCCCAAATGATGACCTTCTTGACCTCCGCCAGCGGTGCGCCGCTCTTCTCGGTGAGTTGCGCCAATCCACGGTTGTGATCCAGTCGAGTCATCGCCGTGAAGCGATGCGGCGGCAGCGAAGGCGCATTGCGTTGTGCGATCAGCGAATTCGTGTTCGCCGGATTGCCCACGACCAGCACCCGCACGTCGCGGCTGGCGACCGCGTCCAGCGCCTTGCCCTGGGCCGAAAAGATCTTGGCGTTCTCCAGCAGCAGATCCTTGCGCTCCATGCCCGGGCCGCGCGGCCGTGCGCCGACCAGCATGGCGAAATTGCAATCCTTGAAGGCGGCGTCGGCGTCATGAGTCGCCGTCACCCGGTTCAGAGTAGGGAAGGCACAGTCATTGAGCTCCATCACCACGCCCTGCACCGCCGCGATTGCCGCCGGTATCTCCAGCAAGTGCAGATTGATCGGCTGATCCGCGCCGAGCATTTGACCCGACGCGACGCGAAACGCGAGCGCATAGCCGATATTTCCGGCCGCCCCCGTGATGGTGACAGTGACTGGCTTCTTCATGAATAGCTCCGGCGCAAAGCCGGGAATTTTAGCCGATAAACGTGCGGCGGGGTGGCGTCATGGGCGGATATAGGGATCGCCGGTTGCATAGGCGGGGTAGGTGCTGCGAAAGCGCCGCAATTCCTCATCCGCTTCCCGATTGTGACCCGCGCGGCGCAGCGCCGCGATATCGGCAAGCCAGGCCTTGGGCGCGCGTGCCGGCCTGGGATAACTGCTGTAGGCGACGCGCATCACTCGCGGCGCTTCGTCGATGTGCTTGGCCGTCTGCGGGCCGAACACGATGGCGAGCACCAAGGCCACCGACAGAAGGACGCTGGCCGCGAACGCCAGCGGTGCCAGGTAAGGAGTACGGTGCGGCGTCGGGCGCCCCGTGCGCGAATCACACGTCGCGGGCGCATCACAGGCCGCCCGCGACAACTCAAGCACGCGGCGATCCAGCGCCGGCGGCGGCGCCGGCGCCGGCTCTCTGCGGTACTGATACGACAGCGCGCTGTCGCCGCGCAAGTACTCGTCCAACTCGTCAGGTGGATGCATTGAGTTGGGCCGCCTTCAAGTGCCTGCGGGCGCGCAGCGGCAGCACTGCGGGAATCTGCGCCGGAGCCAGAGATATTTTCAATTTGCGAACCGCATAGCGCAGCCGGCTCTTGGCCGTTTCGATCCCCACGTCGGTGACGCGTGCGATTTCCTCGATGGTCAATCCAGATTCTTCATGCAGCAGAAACGCCTCGCGCTGCTCCTGCGGCAGGGCGCTCACCGCCGCGAGCAACGCCGATTGCCGTTCGGCGATTTCCGCGAGCATGTCGGGCCGCTGATACTCGGGCACCTCGGGCTCTGCACCCGGTGCCTCGGCCTCGTCCGAGCGCACGGCATGCGGCAGCCGCAGATCGCGCCGGAAAAAATCCATGGTGCAGTTGTGCGCAATGTGGAACAGATACGTCGCGAATTTCGCGCGCGCTTGATAACGGCCGCGGTTTGCCACCAGACGCGACCAGACATCTTGAAACAGATCCGCGGCGGCGCCGGCGTTGCGGACCTGGCGCAGCAGGTAGCGATACAGAGGACCCTTGTGCCGGGCATACAGCGCGGCAAATGCCTCGGCGTCGCCGTCACGGTAGCGCAGCATCAGCCGCGCGTCTTCATCGGACGGTTCCATGATTTCAAGCATACGCTCTCGCTGGATTGATGCATTGCAGCATACTCCCGCCCAAGGCCCCAAAAAATAATTGATCAAGCGCTTGCATGTATCAGTGTTCTATGTGACTATATCACCAGGTCACCGAAACACCTTCGATGACAATAGACAGGAGACTCACATGAACACCCAGATCTCAACCAAACTCGCCGCCCTCGCCATTGCCCTGATGATGAACAGCCTGATCATCGGCGGTGTCGCCTACGTGTTCAATGGCCAGTTGCACCAGCATACCGCCATCACCTCGCTGGTCCAGGCCGCCGCTCCCGCCGCCCAGGGTTCGGTCTGAGCACCCATGGCGATGAGTGCGTTGTCTTAGACTAGAGTGCTATATAGCCACAACAGTAAAATCGAGAGAGGAATGGACCCTAATTGGAACGACAACCAACCCATCTATCGCCAATTGCGCGATCGAATGGTCGCCCTCATCCTCGAGGGCGCGCTCAAGGAGGGTGACCCGTTGCCCTCCGTGCGGGCGGTTGCCGCCGATTACCGGCTCAATCCTCTGACGGTCCTCAAGGGCTATCAGCAACTGGTCGATGAAAACCTGGTCGAGAAACGCCGCGGCCGGGGTATGTACGTCAGTGATGGCGCCCGGCGCTTGTTGCTGGCCGGGGAACGCGAACGGTTCCTGCACGAAGAGTGGCCTCAGATCCTGGCGGTCATCCATCGGCTCGGATTCTCGTCCCAGGAATTGTTCGCACAGACGCCGGCGCTGACCCACCCGGCCCCGCCGCCTCGCGGCGGCGAACCCAAGGAAGAATGAGACCCATCATGTCTGCGCTGATCGAAGCTCGTGATTTGACCAAGAAGTACGGGGCGCACGTGGCGCTGGACCGTGCCAACTTCTCCGTGGAGCAGGGCCGCATCGTCGGGCTCATCGGACCGAACGGCGCCGGCAAGACCACTGCGCTGCGCGCCATCTTGGGGTTGACCGCGTACCAGGGACAATTGCAGGTGCTGGGCCGCGAACCGATGCGCGAACGCACCGCGCTGATGCACGATGCCTGCTTCATCGCCGATGTGGCGGTGCTGCCCTCCTGGTTGCGCGTCGATCATGCCCTCGATTTCGTCGCCGGGGTGCATCCGCGATTTCGCCGCGACCGGGCGGCGGCGCTGCTGGCCAAGACGCAGATCACGGGCAGGCGCCGCATGCGCGAGTTGTCCAAGGGCATGAAGACTCAAGTGCATCTGGCGCTGACCATGGCCATCGATGCCAAACTCTTGGTGCTCGACGAGCCCACTCTGGGGCTCGACATTCTGGCACGCAGCGCCTTCTATGACGCACTGGTCAATGACTACATGGACGAGACGCGGACCATCCTGATCACCACGCACCAGGTCGAGGAGATCGAGAACCTGCTGACCGACGTGCTGTTCATCGACAAGGGGCGCATCGTGCTCGATGCATCGCTCGATGACATCGGCGGCCGCTACGCGGCGGTGGCGGTGGCCGCCGAACAATTGGATGCGGCGCGCGCCGAAAAGCCGTTTTATGAGCGCCGCATGCTCGGCAAGGTGATTCTCTATTTTGAACGGCCCGACCTTGCGAAGCTCGCGGGATTCGGCGAGGTCCATACGCCCAGCGTGGCGGACCTGTTCGTCGCCAAATTGTCGGGAGGTGCCGCATGAACACCGCCAACTGGCTGCTACGCCGGGAATTTTGGGAAAATCGCGCAATCTGGCTGATTCCCGCAGTGTTCGGCGCCCTGTTGATCCTCGCCTCACTGTTCGGCGGCTACCAGGTGCTGGGTGCCGCCGATCTCGCCACCGTTCGCACCGTGGTGCAGGCGGGCGCACTCGATGGAATGGTGTTGATCGCGCTGGCGTTCTTCACCGTCATGCTGATCTATTCCACCTGGTATCTTCTGGATTGTCTGTACGCCGACCGCAAGGACCGCAGCATTTTGTTCTGGAAATCCATGCCGATTTCCGACACGGCCACGGTGCTGTCCAAGCTGGGGTTGGCGCTGTGCGTCATCCCGCTGGTGTACTTCGTGCTCGCCGACGTGACCACCCTGGTGATGGCCTTCGTCATCTCGGTCCGGGCGAGTTCCTACATCGGCAGTACTCTGTGGCGCGGCGAACTCTGGCTGCAGATCCAGGGGCTGTGGCTCTACATGATCGTGACCGCCGCGATCTGGTATCTGCCGGTCGCGGCTTGGCTGTTGATCGTGTCCGCCTGGGCGAAACGCGCGGTGATTCTCTGGGCCATCCTGCCGCCGCTGGCGGTGTTCGTCGCCGAGCGCGTGTTTCTCGGCAGCCACCACATCTGGAGTCTGGTCGAGAACCGGATCGGGGGCTACCTGGGGCATGCGATGCAGTACATGCCCGGCGACGCGAATTGGATCACGACGGCGGTCGGCCGCGACGAAATCACCACCCCGGTGAATCTGTGGCACTTTTTCAATCCGGCAGGATTCTTTTCCGCCGCGGATACCTGGATCGGCGCCGCCATCGGCGCCGCCCTGATCGCCTGCGCCATCCAACTGCGGATGCGGCGCACCGAGATCTAGCGCCCCGTGCCTCCGCCCCGCCCGCCGCCACGGCGTCCGGCCACTGACCGGCGGCGCGTTTCGGCGGCGGCGGCGCTCGTGTGGCTGGCCGCGTCCGGCGCGGCCGGCGCCGAGGAATTTTTCCCGACCCGCGATCAGAATCCATTGCTGCGCGGGTTTTACCTGCCGTTGCCGAGCGATGCCCGGCGGGATGCGGGCACGGCCCTGTCGGCGACCCTGCTCGTCAGTAATACGCTGAATGTGGAGAGCAACTCTCACGAATCCCTGCTGGTCGACGGCGAAAGCGCGGTGCTCGATCTCACCTATGAGAATTCGCTGTCGGCGAACTGGCGCTATCGCTTCACGCTGCCCATCGTCCACGACAGCGGCGGGGTCCTGGATTCGCTCATCGACACCTGGCATGAAGCTTTCGGCTTTTCGCGGGGCAACCGGCCCTTCTATCCCAAGAAGCAAATCAACTATTCTTATTCGGGCGGCAGCGCCAGCATCGACCTTGGAGCTGCGCAGACCAGCATCGGCGATCTGGCGGCCGACTTCGGTTGGTACGTGGCGGACGACGCACGCCGCGCCCTCTCGCTGTGGGCGGGTCTCAAGGCGCCCACGGGAACGGTCGCGGATTTGACCAGTGACGGGGCGTGGGACGGCGCCGTATGGGCGCATGCCGCCGGGCGCTGGTCACTGTGGCAGCTGGCGGCGGAACTCGGCGTGGCGCAACCCTTCGGCGACGAGCTGTTCGCCGGCAGGGCGCACCGCAGTTCGGTGTTCGCGCGCGCCGCGGCCACTCGCGCGCTGGGAACCCAATGGTCGCTGCGCGCGCAGCTCGACGGTCAAACCGGCCACGTCGCCGGCAGCGACACCCGTTTTCTCGGTTCCAGCCTGCAATTGACTCTGGGGGCCGCCCGCACTCTGCACGGCCGCTGGCGCCTCGAGATGGGGTTCGCCGAGGACACCGCCGTCAACACCGCTCCCGACATCACCTTCTTTCTTGGGATTCGCGACTAAGCAGTGCAAAATAGCGCCTTCACGCATCGAAATCGAAGGAGCGCCCATGTACAAGACCAAGATTGACCTGTCGGAGAAGACCCGTCGCAATGTCATCCTCATACTCAACGATCGCCTGGCAGACGCGATCGACTTGCAGAGCCAGGTCAAACAGGCGCACTGGAATGTGAAGGGTCCGAATTTCATCGCCCTGCACGAACTGTTCGACAAGATTTCCGATGTGGTGCTGGAGCATATCGACGAAATCGCCGAACGCGTGACCAGTTTGGGCGGCACCGCCGAGGGTACGGTGGCGGTGGCCGCCAAGCGCAGCAAATTGAAGAACTATCCCCTGTCCATCACCTCCGGCAAGGACCATCTATTCTATTTGTCCACCCAACTCGCAGCCTTCGGCAAGGCGGTGCGCGCAGCGATCGAGGACACGGATAAACTGGGCGATGCGGACACCGCGGATCTGTTCACGGGAATTTCCCGTGAGACCGACAAGTACCTTTGGTTCCTCGAGGCGCATCTGCAAGAGAAGGCATGATGAACGATCCCACGACCGGCGCCGCGCAGGAGCCGGGCCTCGAGCCCGCCCTCGCGACTTTGCGCGGGCTGCTCACCTCCGGCGAAACCTTGGAAGCGTGGGCAGTGCAGCATCGTTTGTATGCGCTGACGCACCGCCGGGCCTGCGTCGCAGCCACCAGCGGGCGCTTCATTTCGCTGCAGCGGCGCCTGCTCGGCGGCTATGAGTCGGCGGATATTCGCTGGCAGGATCTCAAGGAAACCCGCATCAGCGCCGGGATCATTGCGGCGGATCTCACCCTGGTGGCGCAGAGCAGTTCCGATCTCAATATCGGCTCCGAGGTGAACCGCGTGTGGACCTTTGCCGGCCTGCGCAAGGACCAGGCGCAGGCCATGTACCGCATCTGCCAGCAGCACGACCAGGTATGGCGCGAGAAGCGGCGCATCCGGGAACTCGAGGAATTGCGCGCCAAATCGGGCGGCGTGCAGTTCGGCGGCGCCCCGGCCGCCTATGCCGGCGCGGACTCAGGCGGCGCCGAATCGGAACCGGCGCGGCGGCTGCGTCAGGCGCGCGAAATGCTCGACGCCAAGCTCATCAGCGACTCCGAGTTCGAGTCGATCAAGGCCAAGATCGTTTCCGGCCTGTAGCGTTGCCGGCTGCCTAGCCTAGCCCAGCAAGTGGGCGAAATAGCTGTTGCGCAACCGGTTCAGCGGATCGGTCCGCTGCCGCAACGCCCGGAACAGCTTCACGCGCTCGCCGAAGGATTTCGCAACATGTTCGGGCTGCAGCGCCCGGGTTTGATTGAACGTGGGCGTGCCGCCCAGGCCGGATGCGAAATCGTTGAAATCGATCAGAAAATCATCCCAGCCTTTATCGCCCGTGGACGAGGGCTCGAGCGTGATCACCGGCCCGGCGTAACTGACGCTGAACAACGATCCCCGGTCCTGATGCAGACGGTTGGCAACGCTGACCAAATTGCAGCGGTACTTGTGTTCCTTGTAATACGATTTGCAGAACGCGAAGTACTCGGACAGGACCTTGGGAAAGTCGGCCTCAGGAAAAGCCCACAGGCTGTAGGTGTGGCGCGCCTTCCATGCTTCGTTCGGCATGTCGCGCATCCATTCGTGCGCATACAGCGCCACGCCGCGCGTGCTGCCTCGATCCAGGGTGGCGCGCAGCGCGCGCTGCACACCCGATAGCAAACCGGCGCCCGCCAGCACGCTGCCCACGGTCGAACCGAAGGCCGGCAGCACATTGCGCATCACGGAATTGCGCACCTGCCAGATTCCGGAGCGGGTCACGGAGGCGGATTCGTCGAGGGTGCGCCGTTCCACGGTGATCTTGTCGGTGAAGGGCGAGACATGCAGCCGCAATGCACCCGGGGCGTTCACCAGCGATTTGAACCGGCCGCCGAACTCCTTGAGGGTCAGCACTTGATAGTCGATTTTCACCGGCGTCATCGGTCGCACCCGCAACACGACTTCGTGCACCACGCCGAGCAGCCCGAAGCTCGAGCGCAGCACCCGCATCAGGTCCTTTTCACGCTCGGTCACGATCATCTGTTTGCCCTGCGGCGTGATCATCTTCAGTTCGGCGACGCAGGAGGATAGCTGCGCCACCCCGGCCTCGAAGGAGGCTTGGGGCAGGGTGGTGACGGCGACCGCCCCCAGTGAAATCTGGCCCATTTCCGGGGTGAGCGGCAGCTCGAGACCGCGCTCGGCCAGCGCACGCACCAAGGTGCCGACCCGCACGCCGGCCTGGGCCCGCACGAAGGTTTCACCGAATTCCAGAATCTTGTCGAGCGCGCCCGTGTCGACGGTGGTGCCGCCGTCGCCGCCCACGCAGCGGGTCTGGGAGTAGTCGGCTCCCACCATGCGCACGGGGGTCGGATAACTCTTGGTCTTGGCCAGAACGCTCGGCAAATCTTCGACACGCTTGACCTTGAGGACCAGACGCGGCCGGCGAAAAATGCCCGATGAATCCGTGCCATTCGGACGAGTGACTTTGCTTACCATATGCTTCCCCCCGGAAGACGATCCCAAGTCGATTACTGCATGCTGTCGGGAGGGTGCAAAACCGGATGGTTTTGGTGCGCGTATGGCGCTTCAAGATACTGGCGACCCCGCTATCGTCAGGCTTCCTGTGGAAGCCCCTTAGACCGGTGGTTTTGCGTCCCCACCTTTCGGCGGGTTTGCCCTTGAACAGCCTGAATACTATGCGATGAATGCGCCGTCCCTGTAAAGCGCTTTTTTGAGCGCGGGATAGCCCCTGGGCCGGGCGCCGCCGGACCCCCATACCGGGGGGAGCCGGACGGCCTCCTAGCCCATCAGCAGCAGGGTTTCCGCGTGTTCGACGGCCTCGGGGGTGCCGCAGACCACCACCACGTCCCCCTCCTTGAACAGGGTGTCCGGGCTGGGTTCGCGGCCGACGATGCCATCGCGCCGCACCGCGCTGACCGCCGCCCGCGAGCCGCGGGCGGCCAGATCCGCGATGCTGCGCCCCACCGCCCAGGCCTGGGGCGGCAGAATGACGCTGTGCAGCTCCTCGCGAAAGGCATGACTGGAGTCGGGAGGTTCGGCATCGGCGGAGCGAAAGTATTGGCGCAGCATGCCGTAGCGATGGTTGCGTATGTCATTGACGGTGCGGATCACCCGCGGCACCGGCAGCTTCAGCAACAGCAGCAGGTGCGACAGCAGCATGAGGCTGGCTTCGAAGGTCTCGGGCACCACCTCGGTGGCGCCGGCCGCCTGCAGGTCTTCGAGCTTGGCGTCATCCTGGGTGCGCACCAGGATCGGCACGTCGTTGCGCAGTTCGCGGATCGATCGCAGAATGCGCAGCGCCACCTCGGGACTTGCGAAAGTGATCACCACGCAGCTGGCATGCGCAACCCCGACGTTTTCCAGGACCTTGACCTCGCTGGCATCGCCGTAGATCACCGGATCGCCGGCCTGCCTTCCGGCGCGTATCCGGTGTGCATCGACATCGAGAGCGATGTATTCGAATCCGGTCTGCTCGAGCACGCGCGCGATGTTCTGGCCGACGCGCCCGAAACCGCAGATGACCACGTGATCGCGTCCGGCCGCCGCCAGGGTCGCCCGCGTCTCACGCATCGCTGCGCTGTGCGGCGGACCGGATTCGGCGAGCAAGGCGCGGGTAATGCGCCGGTTGTGCCGGATCAAGATGGGCGATAAGACCATGCTGAGGACCGTGGCGGCCAGCAGTGGCTGCACCAGCGCCGGGTCGAGCAGTTCCCGGCTCAGCAGCAGGGTCAGCAGCGCAAAGCCGAATTCCCCCCCCTGGCTCACCACCACGCCGCTGCGCAGGGATTTGAACCAGCTCTTGGTCGCAGGTTCGGCCACCAGGGTTACCACCGCCGTCTTCAGCAGGAGCATTCCGGCGAGGATCGCCGCCACCAGCGGAAAGTGCCGCAACAGCAGTCCGACATCGAGCAGCATGCCGACGGTGATGAAGAACAGCCCCAGCAACACTTCGCGGTAGGAGCGGATGGTCGCCTCGATTTGGTGACGAAACTCGGTTTCCGCCAGCATCATGCCGGCGAGAAAGGCGCCGAGCGCCAGCGACAAACCCACGGCGTGAGTGGCCCAGGCCGATGCCAGCACGGCCAGCAGCACCGCCAGCGAAAACAACTCCGCGGAACGCACTCCCGCGATGAGCAGGAACAGCGGTCGCAGCAGCCACCGGCCGGCGGCGAGCACCATCAGCAATGCCAGCACGGCGATGCCGATGGCGCCGCCGATGTGGCGGGCGTCGGCGGCCTGTCCGCCGCCGGTCAAGACCGACACCAGGGCGAGAAACAGCGGAAAACTCAGATCCTGAAACAGGCAGATCGCCACGGCGATGCGGCCATGGGTCCGATTGTTCTCCGACTGCTCGGTGAGCTGCGCAATGACGATGGCGGTCGACGACATGGCCACGGCGCCGCCGATCACCACCGCCACCGCGGGGGCGACATCGAGCAGCAGGGTCAGCCCGACGGCCACGATGCCGGTGGTAATGAACACTTGCGCGCCGCCGACGCCGAGCACTTCCCAACGCATCGCGACCAGTCGCGGCAGGGAGAATTCCAGCCCCAGGGTGAAGACCAGGAAGACCACGCCGAAATCGGCCAGGAGCTGCGTGGTCGCGCCGCCCTGCGCCAGCGCGAGGGCGTGCGGACCGAGCAGCATCCCCACGACCAGATACCCGAGGATCGCCGGCAGTTTCAGCTTGCGCACGCCGGCGACCACGCACACGGAAGCCGACAGAAGGATCAGGATTTGTAGCAGCGGATCGCTGTGCATCGGGTGTTGCCTGCTAGCATAGGGCGATGAGCTCCAGTATGACCGCCCTCACGCTCGAAGGAGAAGCCGGCGAGTGGCGGTTGCGTCTTCATGGCGACTGGTCATTGGCGGCGCTGGCGCAAGTCGAAGCGCAGCTCGCCGACTTAGCCGGCGGACTGCACGGCACCCTGGACTGTGATTGGTCGCAGGCCGAGGACCCGGCCATGGGGACGGCCTGGGGTTTGCTGATGCGCCTGGGGGAGCTTGCGCGCCTGGGCGGCTGCGGCAGCCCGCCCCTCAACATTCGCCATAGCGGCAATCCGCCGCATTTTCTGCAGCTGCTGCAAAAGCTGGAGGCGCAGCGTCCCACTGCTCCCGCCGTCGCCGAAGCTGCGAGCACGGTCGGACCGATCGGCACGCTCGGACGGTGGTCCGTGCTGCAGGGCCGACTTGCGCGGTCGGCGCTGGAGTTCTTCGGCCGCATCGTCAGGGTCATGGGCGAGGCAATTTCCCGGCCGCGGGCGCTGCGTCCGTCCTCGCTGGCGCGCCACATCTATGAGACCGGCGTCACCGCCATTCCCATCGTGTCTCTGATTGCCTTTCTGATCAGCGTCGTCGTGGCCTATCTGGGCGCGCAGCAGCTGTCGAAATTCGGCGCCGATATCTTCGTGGTCGATTTGGTGACCATTTCAGTACTGCGTGAAATGGGCGTGCTCCTGACCGCCATCATCGTCGCCGGCCGCTCCGGCAGCGCCTTCGCGGCCGAGATCGGCGTCATGCAGATCAACGAGGAAACCGACGCGTTGCGCGCCATGGGTATGAACCCCATCGAATTGTTGGTGCTCCCGCGGCTGATCGCCCTGGTCATTGCGCTGCCCCTGCTCACGGTGATCGCCGACGCCATGGGACTGGCGGGGGGCGGCCTGCTGTCGCTGCTCAACCTGCACATTCCGCTGGTGCAATTCGTGTACCGCCTGCGCGAAGCCGTGTCGCCGACCACCTTTTGGGCCGGGCTGATCAAGGCGCCGGTGTTCGCCATCCTGATCGCCATGGTCGGCACCTACCGCGGCATGCAGGTGCGTGATTCGGCCCGCGAACTCGGACGCCTGACCACCGTCGCCGTGGTGGAATCCATTTTTCTGGTCATTCTGGCCGATGCGCTGTTCGCCGTCCTGTTCATGAAGATCGACTTCTGATGATGCCGTCCGACTCCAGCGCTGCTCCCGTGATCAGCGTCCGCGGCCTCGTCAGCCGCTTCGGCGCGCAGGTGGTTCATGACGGCCTCGACATGGAGGTGCGACCGAACGAGATATTCGGCATCGTCGGCGGCTCCGGCACCGGAAAATCAGTGCTGATGCGCACGATGTTGGGGCTGCGCGCGCCGGAGGGCGGCTCGGTCGAACTGTACGGCAATGATGTGCAACGGATGGCCGCGGCCGACCGCAGCTCGCTGGTGCGCAGCTACGGTGTGACGTTTCAAAACGGCGCGTTGATCAGCTCGCTGACCGTCGCGCAGAACATTCAGCTGCCGCTGCGCGAATATTATCCGGCCTCCGAGAAAGCTCTCGACGAAGTGGCGGAGCTGAACTTGGGATTGGTCGGATTGTCGCCGGACGAGGGCAAAAAGTATCCGGCGCAACTGTCCGGGGGCATGGTGAAGCGCGCCGCGTTGGCCCGGGCGCTCGGCCTCGAACCGAAGCTGCTGTTCCTCGACGAGCCGACTGCGGGGCTCGATCCTATTTCCGCGGCGGCCTTCGATGAGCTACTGTTGTACCTTCATTCCCAACTGCGGCTCACCGTCGTCATGATCACTCACGATCTGGACACCTTGTTTCAAACCTGCAGCCGGGTCGGAGTGATCGTCGACAGGCGCATGATCAGCGGCACCCTGGACGAGCTGCTGCAGAATCAAAACCCGTGGATCCACGAGTATTTTCACGGTCCGCGCGCGCGGGCGGCGGACAAGGACGCGCATGGATAGGGACGCCAACTACGTCGCCGTGGGCGCCTTCGTGCTGCTGGTGATCGGCATGGCGATATCCTTCGTGTTTTGGTACACGGACCAACGCGACAAACGCACCTACGAGCGCTATGAAATCTACTTTCCCGGCACCGTCAGCGGATTGAGCGCGGGCAGCCCGGTGCGCTACCTGGGGGTCGATGTCGGCAAAGTGGTGCGTATCATGATCGACCCCGATCAGCGCAACCGGGTCCTGGTCATCGCCGACATCGAAAACACGGCGCCCATCGACGGGCGCACCAACGCCTCCTTGAGTCTGCAGGGCATCACGGGTCTCCTGTACATCGATTTGAAACAGGACCCCAAGGCCAGGGTGCCGGGAGCGTTGCTGAACGGTCTCAACTATCCGGTCATCCGCTCCGTGCCCTCGGACTTCGACGTGCTGTTGAGCAACCTGCCGGCGCTGAGCACGCACTTGGTGGAACTCGTGGACCGCTTCAACCGGGTGTTCAGCGATGAGAACGTGCGTTCGTTCAAGGTCACCCTCGACAACGCGCGGCTGACGAGCGAGCGCCTGCCCGGCACGCTGCGCGACGTGCAGGAAATGGTGGCCGCGGTGCAGCGCAGCAGCGACGAGGTGCGGGAAGCCGCCGCCGAATTGCGCGGCATCGAGACGCACACCGCTCCGGACATTGAGTCCGCCCTGACGAACATCCGGCAGATATCCGACAATCTGGCGAAGGTTTCGCAGCGCTTGGAGAGTTTCGCGGCGGACAACGAACCGGGGGTGTCACGCTTCGCGCATCAGAGTCTGCCGGAACTGGAGCAGCTGCTGCGCGAGAGCCGGCAGGCGGTGCGTGACTTCCGCGATCTGTCCCGCAGCCTGAAGCAGAATCCATCGCAGTTCATCTACGAGCCGAATTACCGCGGCGTCGAGGTGGCGAAGTGAGCGGCCGTGCCCGACTCGCCGTGTTCGCGGTTGCCGCATTCGCGGCGGCTGCGCCGGTGGCGTGCACGGGTTCGCTGTTCAAGAGCAAGGCCGCGCCGCCCACCGTCTACATGCTGTCGACCCAGCTTGCCTCGCCGGGCGCTGCGGCGATTCCCGCCGATCTGGCGGTGCTCAAGCCTCACTTGAGCACCGGCCTCGAGTCGGATCGCATTGCCGTGCTTTACGCCGACCGGCGGCTGGATTATTTCGCGGATGCGCGCTGGAGCGGGCCGCTGCCCGACGTGCTGCAGGACCTCGTGTTGCGGGAATTTCACTCGCGCACGCACCTGCGGATGGTGACCGGAGACACCTCGGCATTCACCAGCGGCTACTGGCTGGAAATCGAAGCCCTGGATTTTCAGGCCGAATATACCGCCGCGTCCGGGCCGCCTACGGTGCACGTGCACCTGCTGGCGCGCATCGGAGATTCAGGCTACCGGCGCATCCTCGGCCGATTCGAGGCCGAGTCCCGGCAGCCGGCGGCGGAGAATCGATTGACTGCCATCGTCGAGGCCTACGGCCGCGCGGCCGACGCCGCTCTGGCCGAGATCGCCGTGCGCACCGATGAAACCCTCGCCAAGGCCTCAGAAACTCGATAACCCGGTGGCTTCCGCCAATCGATAGCGCCAGTACTCCGCGGCGGACACCTGCGCAACGTCCGTGGCGCCGGCGGCGGCAGTGCCCGCCGCGTCGGCGCCTGCCCACAGCCTCGCGAAATAATCGGCGGCCGCGCGTGCCGGGACGGCGCGCGCCGGCATGCGCAACTCCACTCCCGCCTCGAGATTGAGGTCATTGAGATCGCGGCGCGTGAAATTTGCCGAGCTTAAGTTCACCCACGAATCCGCCCGGTGCCGGACCGACAGCAGGTTCAGATGCGATCCGGCCGCGTCGGCATGCCGGCGCACCTCGATGCGCCCGGCGCCGCCGCGCGTGAGTTCACCGGCTACGCTCGAATTCGGCATGCGCTTGGCGCCCAGCAGCACTTGCACGCGCACGCCGCGCCCCGCCGCCGCCAGCAGCGCGGCGATGAGACGCCGATCGGCGAGGGTTTCGACCGCCACGCTGATCTCATCGCCGCTGCCGGCAGCCCTGATGTCATCGAGCAGCACCACGGCGATCGCCCCCTCGGTCAAGAATCGAACATCGATCGCGCCCACCCCGCGTCCCTCCAGCGGCGGCCCCGCGGGCAGGCGGTCATCCTCGGTGGACCACGCCGCGATTTGCAGTTCACTGGCGATCATGGCCCGGGCCACCGAGCCTCGCAGCGTGAGGCCGGCCGCGGCGTCGGGGGGCGCCAGCACGGCAATCCATCCACCGGAGCCGTCGTCGGCAACGGTCAGTTGGCGCTGATCGGCCTTGCCGTTCTGCATCCGCATCCGGGTCGCCGGCGTGACCCGGTCTTGCGGCTCGTCGAACGGGTCGCTCCACCAGCCGAACAGCAGCCGCCACAGACCCGAATACAAGGGATTCGAATCGCGCAGCCGCGTGAGCCGCACGCGGCTCACGATGATGCCGGACTGTTCCAACGCCGCGAGCATCTGCGCGCGGGTTCCGCCGAAGGCCGGGTGGGCGGGGTCCGTCACCAGCACGATCTTGATATGCGGGCGCGCGCGCTTTCGCGCCAGCAGGTGCTCGGCCAATTCAGAATTGAGCGGCGAACGGTCCAGAACGATCAATTGTTCGGCATGATCGATCGCCGTGAGTTCGCTCGCCGCGGCGGCCGGCCGCGGCGCCGGCTCGGTCCAGAAATCCACGTCGGATTCCGACACCCGCGAGGTCTGCGAGGCGACGTGGGTGCCCGGCGGCAGCGGCTTTGCGCAATGCCACAGAGCGAGTGACATCCAAGCCAGAGTGAGCGCCGGCAGAACGATCTTGGCGAGGTGTCCCCAGCGCGAAGTGCCGGCAGCCACGCCCCGTCAGTCCGGTGCGCCGGCGCGGGGCTCTTCCGCTTCGATCGCCGTGCCCACTTCCATCCAGCGGACTTCCATGGAGGCGGCCTCGCGGTTGAGCTCGGCGTACTCAGCCTGCAGCCCCTGATCCAAGGGTTGCCTGCAAAGTTCCTCCTCGACGTGCGCGCGCCGCTGCGCGACGGCGGCGATGCGCGTCTCGATGTCGGCAATTTCGCGGCGCAGCTTGCTCAACCGGCCGCGCGGCGTCGCGGCGGACTTGGCGGCGCCGCGCGGCTGCGCCGTTGACCCGGGCCTGGCCGCGGCCGGCGGCGCTTTGCCCCGTGACCGCAGCCACTGCTGGTACTCGTCCAGGTCGCCGCCGAACGTCTGCAGCCTGCCGTCCGCCACCAGCCAGAGCGAATCCGCCACCGTCTTGATCAAGTGGCGATCGTGCGAAACGATGACCAGACCGCCCTCGAAGGTCTGCAGCGCGACGGTGAGCGCATGGCGCATGTCGATGTCCAGATGGTTGGTCGGTTCGTCCAGCAGGAGCAGGTTGGGCCGGCGCGCCACCAGCAACGCCAGGGTCAGGCGCGCCTTCTCGCCGCCGGAAAACCGGCCGACGGCCTCGAACGCACGATTGCCCTCGAAGCCGAATCTGCCGAGAATGTCGCGCACACGCTCATCGGCGCCCCGGGCGAAGTCCGGACCGCCCCGATTGCGAAGGTGCCAGAAGGCATCGCAATCCGGCTGCAGCTGTTCCAGCTGCTGCTGCGCAAAGTAGCCGACGCAGAGATCCGCGGCGGGAATTCGCTTGCCGGAAAGCGGCGCCGCCTCGCCGGCCAGCATCCTGGTCAGGGTGGATTTGCCGGCGCCGTTCGGCCCGAGCAGCGCGATGCGGTCGGAGGGTCCGATCGAGACGTTCACGCCTTCGACGACGCGCGTGTTGCCGTGGCCGCATGCGCCGCCTTCCACCGTCAACAGCGGCCGCGGCGTCTTGAGCGGGGCCGCGAATTCGAATTCAAAGGGACTGTCGACGTGCGCCGGGACGATGAGCTCCATGCGCTCCAGCATTTTTATCCGGCTCTGCGCCTGGCGCGACTTGGTGGCGCTGGCGCGAAAGCGGTTCACGAAGGAAGTGATTTCCGCGACGCGCTTGACCTGCCGCGCCTGCAGCGCCTGCTGCTGCGCCAATACCTCGGCGCGCTTGCGCTCGAACTGCGAGTAGTTGCCGGGGTAGGCATGGATGGCCCGATTCTCGATGTGCAGCACGCGGTCGATGATGGCGTCGAGAAATTCCCGATCGTGAGAAATCATCAACAGCGTCCCGGGAAATGCGCTCAGCCAATCCTCCAGCCAAACGATGGCGTCGAGATCCAGGTGATTGGTCGGTTCATCCAGCAGCAGCAAATCGGCGCGCGAATTGAGCGCGCGTGCCATCGCAAGCCGCACCCGCCAGCCGCCTGAGAATTGCGCCACCTGCCGTTCGTGATCCGAAGTCTTGAAGCCGAGTCCGTGCATGATCGCCGCCGCCCGGGCGCGGGCACGATAGCCGTCGATGCTCTGATACGAGGCGTGGGCCTCCGCCAGCGCCAGCGCCGCATCGTTGCCGTGCGCGGCGCCGGCCTCCGCGCGGCCGATGGCGGCGAGCACCGTGCGCAGCTCCGTGTCGCCGTCCAGCACGAATTCGATCGCGGCGCGCGGGCTCGCGTCGATCTCCTGCTCGACATGGCCGATCTTGAGGCCGGCCGGCCGGTCGATGTCGCCGCGGTCAGGGTGCAGCTCGCCGCGAATCGCTGCGAACAGGCTTGATTTACCGGAACCGTTGGCGCCGGTGATGCCGACTTTGTCGCCGCGGAAGACGGTGAAATTGACCTGCTCGATGAGCGGCTCCGGACCGCGCCGCAGGGTGAGATCCCGAGCAGATAACACTGGCCGGGGCTACGAGGACAGTCGCATCGACCGCAGCATCGTGGGAACGCACAATGCCGCGTGATAGGCCGCGCCGCCCGCCTGGTGGGACAGGATTGCGAGCATCTTGTCGGCTTCCATGGCGTCGCCGAACAGGCGGCCTTGCGCGTAGTAGCAGCCATGCCTGCGCAGGAATTCGAGCTGCTCGCTTGCCTCAACGCCCTCCGCAATCACCTCGAGGTCGAGGCTCTTGCCCATGTCGATGATGGTGCGGACGATGGCGGCGTCATCCGTGTCCACGGCGACGTCGCGGACGAAGGATTGGTCGATCTTCAAGGTGCCGATCGGGAATTGCTGCAGCGCCGAGAGCGAGGAATAACCCGTGCCGAAATCATCGATGGCGAGGTTCAAGCCCATGGCGTACAGCTCGTTCAACAGGCCGATGGTGCGTTTCGGATCCGTCATCAAGGTGGTTTCGGTGACTTCCAGTTCGAAACAGGTGGGCGAGACGCCGTGCTTGCGGAACACGCCGCGGCAGCGCGAGATGAAGCTCGCTTGCTTGAGCTGGCGCAGAGACAGATTGATCGCGATTCGTCCCGGCTCCGGCACGCTCTTCTGCCACTCGCGGTAGTCCGAGCACACGCGATTCAAAACCCACTCGCCGATGTCCAGGATCAGGCTGGTTTCCTCGGCCAATGGAATGAAGTGCGAGGGGGATATGTCGCCGTGACCGGGGAGCCGCCAGCGCAGCAGTGCTTCCGCGCCCACCACCCGCCCGCTGCGCAGATCAACCTTGGACTGATACAGGATCACCAATTCGTCCCGTTCCAGCGCGCGCCGCAGCTTGCTCTTCAGCATCAGGCGCTCGACCGCCGCGGCGTTCATTTCAGGCACATAGAACGCCTGAGTGTTGCCGCCGTTTTGCTTGGAGTGGTACATCGCCGCATCGGCGTTGCGGATCAAGTCGATCACATTTTCCGCATCATAGGGGCAGATGGCGATGCCCACGCTCGCGGTCAGATACACCTCTTGCTGGTTCACATAGAAGGTACGGCTGATTTCGTCGAGCAGGGTACGGGCAAGGCTGCCGATGGCGGCGCGATTGTCCACGTCCGCCGGCAGATCATCGAGGAACATGGCGAACTCGTCCCCCGCGAGACGCCCGATGACCGTGTCCTTGCTCAAGTTCCTGGTCAGCCGCTCGCTCAGGATCTCCAAGGTCCTGTCGCCGGCGGCGTGGCCGAAGGTGTCGTTGACCTCCTTGAAGCGGTCCAAATCCAGGTACAGCAGCGCGAGCGTGCGCTGGTTGCGGCGCGCGCGCGCGATGGCCTGCTGCAGCAGATGCTGGAACTGCATGCGATTCGGCATCTTGGTGAGCGTGTCGTAGCGCGCCAGGTAGCGGATGCGCCGTTCGGCGCGCTTGCGCTCGGTGATGTTGCGCGCCACGTAGATGTTGCCCTGGAACTGCGGATCTTCCGTCGTAATCGCGGAACTCGCCATGGAGACGGGAATGGTCTGCCCGCTGGCGGTGCGCAGCACGGTCTCGCGCGCCTCCGGCGCCGAATTCGACAAATCGAAGGCGCCGCGGTGCGGTTCGTCGATGAAGCTGATCAGCGGCTTTTCCAGCAAATCGGCTTCCTGGTAGCCGAGCAGGCGCTGTGCGGCCTCGTTGCAGCTTTTCACGGTGCCGTCCGGCGAGGTCACCAGCACGGCGTCGCTCAGGCTGTTCAGCACGGTATTGAGATAATTCTTGGTGATCGTGGTTTCGTTCAATTTCTGCCGCATGCGCTCGAGCGCGAACTGCAGATCGCCGAGCTCATCGTGGCGCACCACGGCGAGCGGGCGCGTATAGTCGCCTTCGCCGATCCGGTCGGCGCTCTTGACCAGCGCGGAAATCGGGCCGGCGAGCTGCCGGGCGATGAACCAGGCGCCGAACAATCCCAACAGCAGCAGCGGCAGAGTGATGCCGGCGAAGAAGCCGCGCATGCGCTTGATCTGCATCCCCTGCTGGCTTTCGAGCTGCTTGCGAATGCTCGCGAGCGTCTCGTGCATTTCGGCACGGCTCATCCAGATCTGCAGACTGCCGACATGCTGCACCGGCGCCGAGACCAGATTCGAGTGAATGGTGCTCTGGAACACGAACCAGTCGCCCGTCCGCAGCACGCTCGGGTCGCCGCCGCTGAACAGGACGTGGCCGCTCGCGTCCAATACCTCGACCCTTTCGATGTCGCGCTCGTCGAGCAGCCTTTGGGCAATCGATGCCACCGCGGATTTGTTGCCCGAGCCCAAGGCGGGGGCGAGCAAGGTTCCGGTGATTTCGGAGAGGCTGCTGGCGCGGGTCTCGAGGTCAGCTTCCAGCTTTTGGGCGACGGTGGCGTAGGTCAGCTGGTTGGCGTCGGCGGCATCGACCCGGTGCTCGTAGTACGCCAGGCCCCCCCAGACCAGCGACAGCACGGCGCCGACCGCCAATGCAAGCAGCAAGTACTTGGTTTTTAAGCTTCGCGCCATTAACTACACCAGCCGCCCCGTATTCTGGCCCCGCAGGAATGATACCCGTTCACGCCCAACCCTATAAGGGGCCCGGTACAATCCGTTCTAAGATGGATGGCGACCATGCGCATTGATATCTATTCCGACACGGTGTGTCCCTGGTGCTACCTGGGCAAGCGGCGTTTCGACGTCGCCGTGGCCGCGCGCCCACAGTTCGAGCCGCGCGTGACCTGGAGGCCGTTCGAGCTGAATCCGGAGATTCCGGCCGAAGGGGTCGATCGCGCGGCCTATCTTGCCGCCCGGCTGGGCAATACGGAGCGCGTGGCCGCTGCGCATGCCGAGCTCAAGCGCCAGGGCGAGGCCACCGGCATCGATTTTCGCTTCGATCTGATCAAGCGCATGCCGAATACACGCCGCTCTCATCTGCTGATCGCCCATGCGGCCCGCTCCGGCCGCCAGGCTGTCGTCAAGGATCGCATCATGCGCGCCTACTTCGAGGAGGGATGCGACGTCGGCGACATCGAGGAATTGGTTCGGCTCGCCGTCGACGTGGGCCTCTCGGAGCGTGAGTCCCGCTCCGCACTCATTCTGCGCGCAGGGCAGGACGGCGTGATCGCCGCCGAACGTCATGCCTCGGTGCTGGGGATCACCGGCGTCCCGACGTTCGTTTTCGACGGCCAATACACGGTGTCGGGCGCCCAGGACGTGGGATCGCTGGCGCGCATCTTCGATCAGGTCGCCGATTTCGCCGCGGCGCGCGACGTGGCGCCGTGAACGGCGGCGAACTGACCGGTCAGCTCCGCACTCACATCACCGACATCCCGGAACCGCGATGCGCCCTGCACGCGCTCGTGGTCGCGCCGTTTCTGAATCTGCGCCGCGCGGCCCTGAATGACGGATTCGACCTCGCGCCGGTGAGCAGCTTTCGCGACTTTGCGCGGCAGCTCTCGATCTGGAACGCAAAATTCAGCGGCGAGAAACCCATGGTCGATGCGTCGGGCCGGCTCCTGGAGGCGGGCAAACTGGCGCCTCGCGAGCGCGTCGACTCGATACTGCTCTGGTCCGCCCTTCCCGGAGCAAGCCGCCACCATTGGGGCACGGATGTCGATGTGATCGACCGGCGCGCGGGGCCGCCGGGCTACAAGCCGCAGCTCACGCCGCAGGAATTCGCCGCGGGCGGCCCCTACGCGGCGCTCGATGAATGGTTGGAGGTCCACGCCGCCGAATTCGGGTTCTTTCGCCCGTTTCGCGGAGTGCGGTCCGGCGTTCAGCCCGAACCCTGGCACGTGAGCTTTGCGCCCGTTGCCGAAAATGCCCGCCGCGCCCTGGTGCCGGCGGTGTTGCGCAAGGCCATCGAGGAGGCGCCGCTGCTCGGAAAGGATGAGGTACTGGCGCGACTCGATGAGCTGCACGCGCGCTACATCGCGACCATCGATTGGCCGTGACCCTCGAGGCGGCGGCGGTTCAGGCCCAGAGAGCCTTGAGATGAGTCAGCATCAGGCCGCGCACCTGCCCGAGCTGATTGTCGCCCGAGGTGAACAGCGGGGGATTTCGCCGCAGCAGGAGCCAGCGTTCGGTGCGCAGCACCCGGTGCAAGAACACCAAATTGCGGTCGATGGCCTCGAGATAGGGATTCTTGCCGCCGAACAACGGTTCGACATACCGATAAGCATGCTCGAACTCGCCTTCCAGCCGCGTCACGCGGGTTTCGCGCACGAACTCCGGAGTCTGCCGCAACAGATCCAAGCCTGAGCTATAACGAACCTGCAGGGCCCCGTCGGTCCCGGTCGCGGCGGCGATCCCGCCGAGCACGAATTCCGGATACAGCCGGTCGCGGCACTTTTCGAGGTAGCAGCGATCCGCCATTTGCGCGATCAGATCCGCCGTGCCGAGCAGGTGTCCCAGCTTGCGATCACGAGGGTCGGCCAATTGGATTTGATCCAGTTTGATTTCATAGCCGGTGAAATGCACGATGCGCGTCGAGACCGGCACCCAGTTCTCCATGCCGATGCTCGGCAGGAAGCGGGCCAGGAATCGCGCGCTGCGGGTCACGTGGTAAAGAGTGAACTCGGCACCGTTGCGATGCTGGCGATCGCCGAACTCGCGGATGTAGCCCGCATCGTGAAACAGCGATGTGACCAGCGCCATGACCGCCCGCTCGGCGCCGAAGCGCATGCGAGGTTCGACCGTGCGCTCGTACCCCACCAACAAACGCGCCATGGCCAAGGTCATGTCCAGCGAGTGCTGCCGGTCGTGATAGACGGTGTCGACGCCGTGGTAGCCCGGCATGCGGCCGGTGAAGAGCTTGTCGAACTCTTCGAAGGAGACCGCCACCCGGTCGAACGGCTCGCCGGGAAACGCGGAGGAAAAGAGTTCGCGTACCGCGTCGGTCACTGCCGCCGTGGAACTGACTTGTACTGAATTCGTGACGTCGTAGTCGTTACGGCGTAGGTCATGCATCCGTGCAAGTCTAGGCTCTTCGGGCCGGCGATGCCACGTGCCTAGTTCTCTTTTGTTGCAGCGCTCGGCACCGAAATGACCGATATGTCAAAGCCGCGTGGCGGCCTTCGGATGCCGCCTTGGAATTAAGTCAATAGACCTTGATGCCGCCGAATTTCTGCCTGACGCGGCGCGCCAGAGTCGCATATCCCAGCCAAAAGCCGCCGCCGAGCGCCGCCAGCAGCGCGGCAATCGCTCCCCACGGATGGGCGGGCGCGGCCGCGCCGGGAACGGCCATGCCCACGACCGCCGCCGGCGTCGCCGCGGCGCCCCGTGCGGCGTCGAGTTCGGCTTGCTTGTTGAGGAGTGCGGTTTTCAGCTGCTCCAGCTCGCTGCGGGCGGCTGCCTCGGCAAGCTCCGGGGTGGTCGCGCGGCTGCGGTCCAGTTCCTCCTGCAGCTGCTTGACCCGCACCGTCGCGGGTTCTTGGGTGGTCAGATAGGCCGATTTGACCCAACCGACGGTGCCGTCGCCCAGGCGGATCTGGGTGAACTCGCCGTTGACCGCCAGCGTTTCCACATTGGCCCCGGAATGCAGCGTGGCGAGACGCTGGCCCTGGCCGTTCTGTTCGGCGTACATCCCTAAGACAAGTTCATCGCTGACATAGGCGGTCGCCGCAAAGACGGCGGCGGCCGGCAGCGCCGACCATAGCAGCGCCGACCATAGCAGCACCGCCGCTGCCGCCGCCGGCAGGGACCGGCGCTTCACGCGGCGATTCCCGTTTGCTTGAGCAGCGGCCGCACGTCCGGCTCGCGTCCGCGAAATCGCACGAAGGCGTCCATGGCATCCAAGCTGCCACCCCGGGCAAGAATCGACTCGCGAAAGCGCGTCGCCGTCGTGCTGTCGAACACGCCGGCTTCCTCAAAGGCTTCGAACGCGTCCGCGGCGAGCACCTCGGCCCATTTGTAGCTGTAATAGCCGGCGGCGTACCCGCCGGCGAAGATGTGCGCAAAGCTCGCCGGCATCCGGTTGAAGGGCGCCGCCGGCACGACGGCCACGCGCTGCCGCACTCCGGCCAGAGTCTCGGCGACCATGGCGCCCACCGTCGGATCGAAATTGGCATGCAATTCAAAATCAAAGCTCGCGAGTTCGATCTGCCGCAGCGTATCGAGCGCCGCATTGAAGGTGCGCGTGCCGAGGAGACGCTGCAGCATGTCCACCGGCAGGCTTTCGCCGGTATCCACATGCGCGGATATGAGCGGCAACACCTCCGGACGCCAGACGAAGTTTTCCATGAATTGGCTGGGGAGCTCCACCGCGTCCCAGGACACGCCGTTGATTCCGGCGATGCTGGGGTAGGCCACGCGCGTCAGCATGTGGTGCAGCCCATGGCCGAATTCGTGAAACAGCGTGGTCACCTCGTCGTGCGTCAGCAAGGACGGCGCGTTGCCCACCGGCGCCGTGAAGTTGCATACCAGCTGCGCCACCGGCAGCGCCGTGCCGGTCGGCAGGGTTTTCGCGATGACGCATTCATCCATCCACGCGCCGCTGCGCTTTTCGGTGCGCGAATACGGATCGAGGAAGAATCCGGCGACGACCTCTCCGTCCTGATCGAGCAGATCGTAGTAACGCACGCTGGGATGCCAGACACCGATCCCAGGCCGCTCGCGTACCGCGATGCCGTACAGGCGCCTGATCAAGATGAACAAACCGGACAGCACCTTGGGCAGCGGGAAGTAGGGCCGCAGCGCCTCCTGCGAGACTCTGAAGCGGCTTTCCTGCAATCTCTCGCCGTAGAACGCCATGTCCCAGGCATTGAGTTTGCGGCCCGCGAATTCCTCGAGGTCCGAGAACTCCTGGCGTGCCGCGGGTATGCAGCGCCGCGCCAAATCATCCAAAAAGCCGAGCACCTGCTTGTTGCTCTTGGCCATGCGCGTGGCCAAGGCATAGTCGGCGAAATTATTGAAGCCCACCAAGTGGGACAATTCGTGACGCAGCGGCAGAATGTCGGCGATGATGGAGGTGTTGTCGAATTGGCCGGCGCTCGGACCGAGTTCGGACGCCCGCGTGACCCAGGCTTCGTAGATGTCGCGGCGCAGCTGCGCGTTCTCCGCGCTGGCCATGACCGTCATGTAGGTCGGCTGATCGAGTTTGAACAGCCAGCCGGTCTGATTCGCCTCGCGGGCGTCGGCGGCGGCGCGGTCGATGGCGTTGGCGGGCAAGCCGGCGAGTTCCGAACTGTCGGTGACGCTGCGCGTGTAGGCCCGGCCGGCGTCGAGTACGTTCTCGGAGAACTTGGTGGCCAGCTGCGCCAGTCGCTGCGCGACCTCGCAGTACCGCACCTTCTGCTCGGGGTTCAAATCAACCCCGGCCAGCCGGAAATCGCGCAGCGCATTGTCGACCACTTTGCGCTGCGCCGGATCGAGAGTGCCGCCCTCGTGCTCGAGCACGTAGGCGTACCCGGCCTGCAGCGCGGTGTTCTGTCCGAGCTCCGAGGAATAGGCCGTGAGCAGCGGCACGCACTCGTTGTACGCTTCGCGCATTTCGCCTGAGTTGGCGACCGCATTCAAATGGCCTATCGGGCTCCAGACCCGGCTCAAGCGGTAGCTCAATTCTTCGACCGGCGCGACCAGCGAGGCGAATGTCGGACGGGTTTGCGCCGTCAGCTCCTTGAGGCGCGCGCGGTTCTCCGCCAGCACGGTCTCGAGCGCCGGGCGGGCGTGACGCGCTTCGATGCGGCCGAACGCCGGCAGCGATTCCAATTCCAACAGTGGGTTGTTCACGGGGGCGATTCTATCAGACGCGCATCAGTATCCAGGTCAGCGCGCTGCAGCCGGCGACGAAGCCGGTGATGCCGGCCATCGCACGCCGCCGGAACCGCCGCGCCAGCGCTTCGCCGCCGGACGCCGCCAGCAGGAATGAGCGGCCGTCTTGAGGCTTCGCCAGGACGTTCAAAGAGGGCGGCCGGGCGTCGGCGGCGCGGCTTTCCAGAACCTGGCGGCGCGCGGCTGCCCGCGCCTGCTCCCACTCCGCGCCGCTCAGCGTGCCGTCGTGGTTGTCGTCGAAGCGCGCCAGCAGTGCGGCCGGGTCCTGTTTCCAGGCGTGCAGCAATTGCGCGACTGCGGCCTCCGGATCCTCGACGCTGACTCCGCCGAGACTGCGGAAGGCCCCGATGGCGTACAGCGCTTCGTGCGACTGCAGGCGGTGCTCCGTGTAGCGATATCGATCGGTCACGAAACTGTCGACCAGCCAGCCGAGGATCCCGCTGCCGTTCGGCACGCGCACCTGCGGCCATTCCGTCGGTCCGTACCAAACGTCGGTCGCGCCGGGAAATACTTCCGCACCGCGCGGATCGATCAGGCACTGGCCCGTGCCGTCGTCGAGCACGAAGGGCGTGGCGCTGGTATCGCTCTGGATGGTGGACCAGGAGCGCGACCGGCCCGTATAGCGCCGTTCCTCGATCTTGTAGCGCCACCAGGTACAGGGCAGTCCGCTCAGAGGCGCCTTGTTCGCGCCATTCTGCGGTAAGAGGCCGCGGCCGCTGAGTTCCACATAGCCCTGCGCCGCGGAGCGTACGCGCGACGTGGGCGTGTCTTCGATGGTGCGATTCTTCGCCCATGCCTTGAACGCGTACCAGAACGAATAGGCCGCGCCGGATATCAGGCCGATGACTAGAAGCCAGAGCTTGAAGTGGCTGCCGGACATGTCCGGCTAAGTACCGAACAGCGCGCCCACGCTGACGTCGCGCTTTTCTTCGTCCGCGAATTCCAGCAGCTGCGCGCCCCGGAAGCCGAATTTCTGGGCGATCACCACGTCCGGAAACACTTTCACCCGGATGTTATTCAGGTTGACCTGCTCGTTGTACAGTTCACGGCGGTCGGCGATGGATTCTTCCAGGGCGATGATCCTGCCCTGCAGCTGCTTGAAGGTCTCGTCGCTCTTCAGCTGCGGATAATTCTCCGCGACCGCGAACAGGCGGCCGACGCCGGCGCGCAGTTGCTGCTCGGCGGCGCCGACGGCGGCGATATTGCCGGAGGTGCTGGCCTGGCTGACCGATGCCCGGGCACGCATCACTTTTTCGAGAGTTTCCTGCTCGAATTGCATGTAGCGCTTGCAGGTTTCGACCAGTTTCGGCAATTCGTCGTGACGCTGCTTCAGCAGCACGTCGATGTTCGCCCATGCCACCTTGACGTTCTCGCGCAGACTGACCAGGCCGTTGTAGATGCCGATGAGATAGACGATCAAAGCGAGGCTCAAGGCTAGGATCACGACCAGACCGATCACCGTGGCACCCCGTGCGCGAGTTATGACCGCGGCCAGTATATCATCGGGGTTTTCGCGTCATTGAGCACGGAGTTCACAGTGTCCGATCAAGCCTTCGATCTCATCAGCATCGGCGGCGGCAGCGGCGGTCTGGCCTGCGCACAGCGCGCGGCCGAATACGGCGCCAGGGCGGCGGTGATCGAACCGCACCGCCTGGGCGGAACCTGCGTGAACGTCGGTTGCGTGCCGAAGAAGGTCATGTGGAACGCCGCGGGCGTGGCCTTGAGCCTGTCCGATGCCGGCGACTACGGATTCGACGTCGCCGTGGGCGGCAGCGACTGGGGCGCCCTGAAGCACAAGCGCGACGCGTATGTGCTGCGCCTGAACGGCATCTATGAGCGCAATCTCACCGCCAAGGGAGTGGCCTATGTGCGCGGCGCCGCGCGCTTCCTCGACCGGAATACCGTGGAAGTGAACGGCGAGCGCCTGACGTCGCGGCACATCGTGATCGCCACCGGCGGCAAGCCTACGCTGCCCGATGTGCCGGGGAAGCAGCTCGGCATCACATCGGACGACTTCTTCGCGCTCGAGCAGCGGCCGAAGCGCGTCGCCATCGTCGGCAGCGGCTATGTGGCTTGCGAGCTCGCCGGCGCCTTCCACGAACTCGGTGCGCAGGTGGAGCTGTTCATCCGCAAGGATCATGTGCTCATGAGCTTCGATGCGATGCTCGGAAAATCCCTGATGCGCGAAATGCGCGAGCAGGGCATCGCCGTCCACCCTCATGTGGTGCCGGCGTCGGTGCGCGACGAGGCGGGCCTCAAGCGCCTGACGGCGGCGGACGGGCGCAGCTTTGCGGGCTTTGATTGTTTGTTGTGGGCGGTGGGGCGTTCTCCCAACGTCGACGGCCTCGATCTCGGCAAGGCCGGCATCGCCGTCGATGACGGGAATTTCATCGTGACCGACGGCTTCCAGAACACCCAGGTGCCGGGCGTCTATGCGATCGGCGATGTGACGGGCCGCGCCGCCCTCACGCCCGTGGCGATCGCCGCGGGCCGTCGCTTGAGCGACCGCCTGTTCGGCGGCAAGAGCGATCGCCGCCTGGAATACAGCATGATTCCCACCGTGGTGTTCACCCACCCGCCCATCGGTACCGTGGGAGCGAGCGAAGCCGAGGCGCGCGCCCAGTTCGGCGACGCGGTGAAAGTGTACGTCGCCGATTTCACGCCCATGTACCACGCCATGACCACGCGCAAGACGCGCACCGACATGAAGTTGGTTTGCGTGGGACCGGAACAGCGAATCGTCGGCTGCCACGTCATCGGCACCGGCGCCGATGAAATGCTGCAAGGCTTTGCAGTGGCGATCCGCATGGGGGCCACCAAGCGCGACTTCGACGACACCGTTGCGATTCACCCGACCAGCGCCGAAGAACTGGTCACCATGCGATGAGCGGCGCGCCGCTGCGCCGGGCCGCTTCAGGCGTGCTGCACCAGGGCCTGCAGAACCGGCTGAGTGTCGGGCCGTATGCCGCGCCAGAGCAGGAACGACTCGGCGGCCTGTTCGACCAGCATGCCCCATCCCTTGGTGGTGCGCGCGGCGTGCAGCGATTTCGCCCACAACGTGAAAGGGGTGTGGCCGCGGCCGTAGGCCATGTCGTAACAGATGGTTTCTTCGCCGACCAGACCCACCGGCATCACCGGCATTTCACCTTGGAGGCTGGCCGACGTGGCATTGATCACCAGATCATAGGGCGGCCCCGACAACTCTGCGAAACCGCAGCCGGAGACCTGGCCCATGTCGGCAAACTCGGCCGCCAATTTGCGGGCCCGCTCGGGCGTTCGGTTGGCGATGATCACCTCGGCCAGCTCACGCTCCATGAGCGGGCCGAGCACGCCGCGCACCGCGCCGCCGGCGCCCAGGATCAGCACTCGCTTGGCCGCAAGGCTGATCCCTAAGTTGCGTTCCAGGTCGGCGGTGAGACCGAGGCCGTCGGTATTGTCGCCGAGGAGCGAAGTATCCTTGAAAAAGGCAATCGTGTTCACCGCCTGCGCCCGCTCGGCACGCGGAGTCAGTTCATTGACGAGTTCCGCCGCCGCCTGCTTGTGGGGTAGCGTCACGTTCAGGCCGCGCACTCCGCCGGTGAACAGGCGCAGCGCCTCGCGCCGAAAGTTTTCCGGGGAAATGTCGAACAGGCGGTACACCAAGTTCTGGGCGGTTGCCTTGGCGAACATGCCGTGAATGAACGGCGACCAACTATGGGCGACGGGGTGACCCACGACCCCGTATTGGTCCGGCGTGTCGGGTCCCTGCGATTGGTTCACTCTGCCAGCCACCCTGCCGCGCGTTTGGCGAAATAAGTCAAAATGCCGTCCGCGCCGGCGCGCTTCATGGACACCAATGTCTCGAGCGCCACGGCCCGCTCATCCACCCAGCCGTTCACGGCGGCGGCCATGATCATCGCGTACTCGCCGCTGACCTGGTAGACGAAGGTGGGCATGCCGAAGCGGTCTTTGACGCGGCGCACAATATCGAGGTAGGGCAGGCCCGGCTTGATCATGACCATGTCCGCGCCCTCGCTGATGTCGAGGGCCACCTCGCGCAGGGCCTCGTCGGCATTGCCCGGGTCCATTTGATAGGTGTGCTTGGAGCCGGACCCCAGCTGCCCCGCGGACCCCACGGCCTCGCGAAACGGACCGTAAAAGCTCGACGCGTACTTGGCCGCGTAGGCCAAAATCCGCGTATTGCTGAGGCCGGCGGTTTCGAACGCGTCGCGGATCGCGCCGATGCGGCCGTCCATCATGTCGGACGGGGCCACCACGTCGGCTCCTGCATCGGCATGCGAGCGCGCCTGGCGCACCAGGGTCTCCACGGTCAGATCATTGACCACATAGCCCGAAGGGTCGATCAAACCGTCCTGTCCGTGGGTGGTGAAGGGATCGAGGGCCACATCGGTGATCACGCCGAGGGCCGGAAACTCTCTTTTCACCGCCCGCACCGCCGCCTGGGCGATGCCGTCGGGATTCCAGGACTCGCGCGCGTCCAGGGTCTTTTTCGACGCGGGAGTCACCGGGAACAGGGCAATGGCCGGGATCTTGAGCCGCACCAGAGATTCGCACTCGCGCACCAGCTCATCGATCGACAAACGCTCGACCCCGGGCATGGAGGCGACGGGCTGGCGTTCGCCGCGGCCTTCCACCACGAATACCGGGTAAATCAAGGAGTCCACGCTCAAGTGGGTTTCGCGCATCAGCCGGCGTGAAAAATCGTCGCGCCGCATGCGCCGCATGCGGGTCTTTGGAAATGTATTGGCGGCGGTTCCGGTCATCTTGACTGTGACTCCTCACTTCAGCTTCAGCGCGGGGAATTCTGCCCGCCTGCCCCCGATTCATACCTTCGGCGGTCGGCGCCATCGGCGTAACGCGGTAGTATCGTGGGGAAGACATCTTCAGCCGGGTGCTGATTTAACCATGAACGATGAGGTTGGCGGAAATCAGAGGCGGGCGCGCTTCCAGGCCTTGTGCCAATCCCTGCGCCCGGATCTGCTGCGTTTCGCCTTCTGGTTGTCGCGCGACCGCGCCCTGGCCGAAGATGTGGTTCAGGAAACCATGCTGCGCGCCTGGAAAGCACAGGACTCTCTGTTGGACGAGGCGGCGGCCAAACCCTGGTTCTTGACCATCATTCGCCGTGAATATGCCCGCACCTTCGAGCGCAAGCGCTTCGTGACCGTGGACGTCGACGAGCTCGTCGCCCGCGAGGAACCGATGCTCGCCGGCGCCGAAGAGCAGGATCTCGCCGAGATGCGCGCCGCCTTGTTCAAGCTGCCGGATGAGTACCGCGAACCGTTGATGCTGCAGGTGCTGATGGGTCTGACCACCGCGGAGATCGCGCGCGAACTCGATCTCTCGGGAGCCGCGGTGCTGACGCGGCTGTTTCGTGCACGCAAGCAGCTGCGCGTGTTGTGCGGCGAGGACACACGCCTGGATCCGCCGGAATGATGGACTGCGCCACCTATCGACGGTCGGTGATGGCGGATCCGCGCGAGCCGGATGCGGCCTTGCGCGAGCACCGTGAGACCTGCCGTGAGTGCACGCTGTTCACCGAGAAGCTGTTGAGTTTCGAGTCGCGGCTCGAGCGCGCCGCGCGGGTAGGCCTGGCGGAGGCCGCGGCGGCGCCGCTGCGCGCCCGGGCGGCGCCGCGTGCGGCGGTCTACCGCAGGAGCTGGCTCGCGATGGCGGCCAGCGTGCTGCTGGCCCTCGTGGTGGCGGGCGCCTTGTGGCTCGCCTCGCCGGGGCCGAGCCTTGCCGCCGATGTGGTGACGCACATGGGCGGGGAGCCGGGCGCCTGGCTGCAAACCGATGTGCCGGTGCCGGGTCCCGAACTGCAAAGCGTGCTGAAGGATTCGCGTGTCCGATTGGGCGCAGGGGCGGGCGTGGTCAGCTATGCCAGCAGCTGTGCGTTTCGCGGACACCACGTTCCACATCTGGTGATCCAAACCGAATCCGGACCGGTGACCGTGATGGTGCTGGTGCACGAACGGGTGCAGAAGCCGGTGAGCTTTGACGAGCAAGGTTATCGGGGAGTCATCGTGCCCGTGGCCGGCCACGGCAGTCTGGCCGTGCTCACTCACGGAGCCTCTACGGACTTGAAGACGGTCGAGCTCATCGCCGCCCAAGTGTTGGACTCGATCAGCTGGACCGGTTGATCTAAATCCCCACTTCGCTGAGCAGATCCACCAGCCGCCGCGCGCTCGCCGCGAGCGTCGGGTGATCGGCCTCGAATTGCACCGCAATCCGTTCCAGGCGGTCCGGGAGGGTTCCCTGCGGGGACTCCGGCGACTTGGCGGGTGCGTCCACCAGGCGATTGATGTCGCGCATCATGTCGCTCAAGGCTTCCCTGGATTTCGGGTCCGCTCGAAGCGCATCGGTCATTTCCGCGTGCAGCTTGGCCACCAGATCGCGTAAGGAATTCTTGTCCATATAAAGCCCCCCGTCCTATTGTGCCATTCGTTCCGGTGTGAGGCGGGCCACTTCCACGTAGCCGGCCCCGGGAGCCGCGATCCCCCGATGAATCACAGCATAGGCCTGGCGGAGGTGTTCGTCCGCGCCGTATGGCGGATTGACGATCATCAAGCCGCTGCCCGCGAGCCCCACCCCTGCATCGTCCGGGTGAATGGCCAGGTCGGCGTACAGCATTTTCGGGATGCGCAGCGCTTCAAACCGTGCGTGCACCATGCCGCGCTGGACGGCGCTGCGGATGGGGTACCACATCAGGAAGATGCCGCCCGGCCAGCGTCGGTAGGCCTCCGTAAACGCCTGCAGCATCGCTTTCAACTCATCCAGGCTTTCATAGGGTGGGTCGATCAGCACCAGGCCGCGGCGCTCCTCCGGGGGGAGAAACGCCTTGAGCGCCGCGTAGCCGTCGCCGATCTCGGTCCGGGTCCGGCCGAGCGACTCAACCTCCCGCTCGGCGGCGCGGGCTTCGGCAGGCATCAGCTCGACGAACAGCGCGCGATCCTGCGGACGCAAGCCGCCGGCGATCAGCGCCGGTGAACCGGGGTAGCGCGCCAGGCGTTTGCCGCGGCGCGCGTGAATGGCCGCAAAGTAGCCGGTCAGCGCCGCCTCGCCGATGCTGGTTTCGATCAGCCGCTGAATGCCGCGTTGCGCCTCGCCGGACTTTTGCGCCTCGGGGGCCTGCAGGTCGTAATAGCCCCGCCCCGCGTGGCTGTCCAGCACGAAAAAGGCGGCTTCTTTGCGCTGCAATGCACCGAGGCAGTAGATCAGGCCGACGTGCTTGGCCACGTCGGCAAAATTCCCCGCGTGATAGATATGCTTGTAATTCATTGCGGCGGCATTGTGCCAGACGCCAAGGAGCGTCGCGCGGATCGCGCATGTGGGAGTCGCGGGCTTGCCGCCGTGCCGCGCGCGGCGGATTCATCAGGAGGCGCGCAAGGCCTCGGCCACGGACAAGCGCGCCGCCCGCAGGGCGGGAAACAAACCACCGAGCAGGCCGATGACGCACGCCCAGACGATGCCCGTGATGATCAAGGTGCGGGTCACCGTCAGCTGGAACACGACCTGCGCGAAGGCGCCTCCCAGGGTGCTGACGCTATGCCCGTTGAAGAACAGCCACGCGAGCGATGCGCCGATGATTCCGCCGAGCAGCGACAGCAGCAGCGCCTCGATCATCACCGAGAGCAGCACCGGCAGCGCGCCGAATCCGATGGCGCGCAGCGTGGCAATCTCCTGGCCGCGCGCGGCGACCGCCGAGTACATGCTGTTGAGGGCGCCGAACATCGCGCCGATCGCCATGATGATGGCCACCGTCTTGCCGACGACATTGATGACCTGAGTGAGGTTCTTCGACTGTGCGGCGTAATAGTCGGGCTCACGCTGCACGTCGACCTTCAGTTGCGGATCGGTGGTCAGCGCGTCCTTGAAGCGGCCGAACTGCGCCGCGCCGGTGAGCAGTCCGACCGCCGAACTGTAGCCGTTGCGCTCGACCGCGGAGGCCACGGTGTCGACGTCGGCCAGGAGCTCGGACTCGTGCACGTCGCCGTTGCTCGAGAAGATTCCCGTGACCGTCCAATCGGCGTTGCGCAAATGCAGCACGCTGCCCACGCTGAGCCCGCGAAACTGCTTGGCGGCGCCGACGCCTGCGATCAGCTCGCGCACTGCGGGTCGAAACATGCGGCCTGCCGTGATCTTGAGCTCCGGGCGCACTTCGGTGAGTTTGAGGCCGACGCCGCGCAAGGTGACGTTGGCATCGGTGCCCGTGTCCATTTTCGGCACGTTTACCACCGTCACCACCTCGCTCGACAGCAGCGCCTTTCCCGCGGCATCCTTGGCGAGTCCCGGCGCATTGCCGATGATGTCCACGTCGGAGCGCGTCAGATTGCTGTTGAGCTCGGCGTCGGAGCCGCCGCGCAAGATGATGACCCGGTCGGCCCGGCCGCTGTCCGCAAGCGTGTGCCTGAATCCGGCGCCCATTGCCAGCACCGAGACCAGCACCGCGACGACGCCTGCGATGCCGATGACGATGACGCTGGAGGCGCCGATGCGCTGCGGCAGGGTCTGCAGGCTCATGCCGATGACGGCGGTAAACTGCTTGAACATGAAAAGCTCCTGGACGCTCAGCGCTTGTCCGCCAACGCATCGACGATGTTCAGCCGCATCGCCCGCAGCGCGGGTGCGGTGCCAACGACCAGGGCCAGCAGCACGGCCAGGCCGATTCCGGGAATCAGGGCGGTCGCCTTGAGCTCCACGCCCTGCAAGGCGATCTTGATGATGGGCAGCGCCGCGTAGCTCGAGGCAAGGCCGATGATTGCCGCGATCATGCACAACAGCAGGGATTCGGCGAGCACCAGGCTCAAGACCTTGCTGTCGCCGAAGCCGAGAGTCTTCAGTACCGCAAGCTCCGGAATGCGCTCGCGCACCGATTGCATCATGGTGTTGCCGGTCAGGAACAGCAGGGCGAAAAATACCGCCCCCAGGATCGCGCGCAGCACAAACCCGATGTCGCCGAACTGTTTGATGAAGGCCATGGCGAAATCATTCGCCGGCTGTGTCTTGGTCTCGTTGGGAGAGTTTGCGAACAACGCATCGATGCGATTTGAAATTGCGGCGGATTGCGCCGGATCGCTGACGCGCTCCTCGAACCAGCCCACGGTGCCCTTGCCGAAGCTGCGGGCCTCGTCGAACAGTTCGTAGTGGAACAGCAGCGTCGTGGCCTGCGCGCTGGCCTGAGTCGGATCCTTCACCGTGACGCTGCCGACGATGTCGAAAGTCCAATCCAGGGAACCGTTGTCCTTCCTCGTCCAGATGGTCGAATGCAGCGGCACCTTGTCGCCGATCTTCCAGCCGAACTTCTTCAGCAGCGCCGCATTGACGAGAGCGCCGGTGCGCGTGCTGCGGAAGGCCTGCATTTGCGCGTCGCTCACCACGAATTCGCCCTTGTGCAGGTTGAAATAGCTGTCCACGTCCACGGGCAGCGCGAACACGAAGTTCTTGCTCTCCTGATAGTAGCCGCCGAACCAGGACATCCACGTGACCTCGGCCACGCCGGGCACCGAGCGGATCTGCTGGGCGTCGGCGAACGGCAGCGACAGGGTGATGGAATACTTGTTGGTGGTGACGAGTTTGTCGGCGCCGGTGACGCCGGCGCTCGGATGCGAGAACGCGTAGTCGATCGTCTCCAGCACGCCGAACAGCAGAAAGGCGATGACGATGGACAGCAGCGTGAAGATGGTGCGGGTCTTCTTGCGCCACAGCGTGGCCCAGATGAGCGGCAGGTATTTCATGGCATCCCCCCGCCGCTCAAGCCAGGGTCCCGGCTTCCAGCAGCGCGCCCTTGTCCATGTGCAGCTGGCGGCTGGCGAACTCGGCAGCCTTCGGATCGTGGGTGACCATGATGATGGTCTTGCCGTGATCGCGATTCAGCATCTGCAGCAGGTGCAGAACGTCGTCGGCGGATTTGCGGTCCAAATCGCCGGTGGGCTCGTCGCAGACCAACAGCATCGGGTCGGCGACCAGCGCGCGCGCGATGGCGACGCGCTGCGCCTGGCCGCCCGACAATTCGTTCGGCTTGTGCTTGGCGCGGTCGGCGATGCCGACCAGGGTCAGCGCGGCCATGGTGTTGGCCTTGCGCTGCGCGGCGGACAGATGTGTCAGCAGCAGCGGCAGCTCCACGTTGCGCTGCGCGCTCAGCATCGGCATCAAGTTGTAGAATTGAAACACGAATCCGACATGATTGGCGCGCCAGCGCGCGAGCGCGCCGCTGCTCAGCCGGTCGAGCCGCTGGCCCGCGACCGTGATTTCGCCCGCGGTCGGCGTGTCCAGTCCGCCGATCAGATTCAGAAGCGTGGTTTTTCCGGAACCGCTCGGCCCCATCAGCGCGACGAAATCACCCTTCGGAATATCCAGGTCGAGTCCCTGCAGCACTTCCACGCTTTGTTTGCCGCGGACATAGCGCTTCTCGACCTTGCGCAAGCGTACGATGGCTTCGGTCATGTGTTGGCTCCCTGGCTGCCGCGGCTGCAGGTTAATGCTCGACGCGAATCTTGGCGCCGTCCTTCAGTCGGGCGAAATCGCCGACCGCCACCCGTTCGCCGGCCGCGAGACCGGACAGGACGATGATGCTGTCGCTGCTGCCGGCGCCAAGCCGCACCGCGCGCCGTTCGACGGTGTCGCCGTGCACGACGAATACCGTGCCGGTGGCGCCGGATGCCTGCACGGCATCGCCCGGCAGAGTCACTCCGCCCGCGGGCCTGCTGCCCGCCTCCTGGGGCGATTCGGCCAGGAAGGACACGCGCACACCCATCTCCGGCAGAATGCGTGAGTCCTTCTGGTCGAGGGCGATGCGCACCGTCACGGTGCCCTTGCTGCGGTCCGCGGTCGGAATCACGGCGATGACGTGCGCGGGAATCTGCCAGTCCGGATAGGCATTGAGCCTGGCGGTGGCCTGCTGCGCGGCCTGCACACGGTTGATGAAATTCTCGTTGACATCGACCTGAACTTCCAGTGAATCCATGTCCACGATGGTGCCGATGCCGGTCCGCGTGAAGCCGCCGCCGGCGGAGATGGGTGACACCATTTCACCGGGCTGCGCCGCCTTGACGGTGACGATGCCTGAAAACGGCGCGCGCACGATGGTGTCGTCGAGATTGCGCTCGGCGACGCTCACGGAACGCGCGACCACGTCGACGTTGCTGCGTTGGGTGGCGAGCTGCGCCCGCAGGGCATCGACCGAAGTTTGCGCATTGTCGACCGCGGCCTGACTGACGAAGTGCTTTTGGACCAGGGCTTTCTGGCGCTCGTAGTCGCGTTCGGCGTTGGTGAGATTGACCTGGGTCTCGGCGAGACCGGCCTTGGCGAACTCGAGCTGGGCCGTGGCCTGGTTCAACGCCGCGCGGATGTTGGTATCATCGAGCTTGGCGATGATCTGGCCGGCTTTGACGTGGTCGCCCTCTTCGATGTCGAGCTCCACCATCTTGGCGGTGATCTTCGATGCCACCGTGGCCTGACGGCGCGCCACCACATATCCTGAGGCGTCGAGAATGGAGCCCGCGGCTGCCGCCCCGTTGCCGGCGATCGCCGCCGCTACCGCCAGGTGCACGGGTACGGCGCCGGGTTTCGTCCACCACCAGGCCGCCAGCGCCGCGGCAATCACGACGACCGCGGCGGCCCCCAGCCAGAGCCAACGCTTGCCGGAGGGCGCCGGCGCATCGCTGCGATCGATGCGCAGCTGGTTGAGCAGAGCGGACTTGTCATCCATGCGTGGGTCGGGGGGGGGGGTGGTGCGGCTTATCTCAGGGAAGGGCATGTAATCATAAATGATGGCTGCGGCGCCAATGGAACTCGGGCGCCGATGGGCGGGGATATACTTCGCCGGCGCGGACGTGCCGGTGAGAGGAGGTCTCGATGAGCAAGGTGGTTCGATTTCATGCGCACGGCGGGCCGGAGCAGCTGCGCATCGAAGAGCTGCCGCCAAGAGATCCGGGAGCCTCGGAAGTCAGGATCCGGGTGGAAGCCATCGGTCTGAACCGCGCGGAGGCGATGTTTCGCGCGGGCGCTTATCTGCCGCCGCTGCAGCTGCCGTCATTGATCGGTTATGAAGCCGTCGGCATCGTCGAGGCGCTGGGATCCGGCGTGCAGGGTGTCTCACCGGGCGACCGCGTCTGTGTCCTGCCGAACTTCCGCATCGGCGAGTATGGACTGTACGCCGAGCAAGCCGTGGTGCCGGCGCGCAGTCTGATTGCGCCGCCGCCGGGTCTGACCGTCATCGAAGCGGCCTCGATATGGATGCAGTACTTCACGGCGCTCGCAATTTACGAGGTCGGCCACGCCTCCCCCGGCGATGCCGTCCTCATCCGTGCCGCATCGAGCAGCGTGGGACTCGCCGCGATTCAACTTGCCAATTGGGCCGGGGCCGACTCGATTGCGGCCACCCGCACCGGCGCCAAGACGGCGGCACTCAAAGCGCAGGGGGCGAAACACGTGATAGCCACTCAAGAGGCGGACCTCATCGCGGAGGTGAAGCGGATCACCGCGGGCAGGGGCGCGCGCATCGTGTTCGATCCGGTGGGCGGCCCTGAAGTGGATACTCTCGCGCAGGCCGCTGCGGAGGAAGGAGTCATCATCATCTATGGGGGCTTGAGCGGCCAGGCGACTCCCTATCCGCATTGGCCGGCGGCGCTGAAGGGATTGTGCCTGCGCGGCTGGGTTGCCTCGCAGATCTGGAACAAGCCGGAGCGATTCGCTCGCTACCGGGATCTGATCCTGCACGGTTTGGCTGAGGGGCGTCTGCAGCCGGTCATCGCCAAGACTTTTCCGCTGGCTGAGATCGTGGCGGCTCACCGCTACCTCGAATCGAACCAGCAGGTCGGCAAGATCGTCGTCACCGTTTAAGGAGGGGCGCATGAAAGTGCAGCCGAGAGAGCGCTTCCATTCGCAGTTCACGCTGACGCCGGCGCAGGCCAGCGCGTACGCACTGGCCGCCGGCGACCTCAATCCCGTGCATCACGACCGGCAATTTGCGGCGTCGACCCGCTACGGTCGCTTGATCGCCAGCGGCACGCATACCACCGCACTGCTGCTCGGGCTGACGGCGTCGCACTTTTCAAAGATCGGCGCCATGGTGGGACTGGAGTTTTGGGTTCGATTTCGGCGCCCGATCTATGCCGATGAAACCATACGCTTGGAGTGGCTGGTGGTGAAGGTGACTCCGAATGAGAAGCTCAAGGGCGAGATTGTCGAGCTGCGCGGCCGCATCAAGGCTCAAGATGGGCTGACGGCGGTGGGCGCGAAGGGCCGCGTCTTGGTCACCGATCGGCTCTAGCAGGCAACATGATGCCAAGTCATTCTCCAAAGACGACGGCTTGCTTGTTGATCTCCGCGGTCTGCGCCGCCGCGGTCGGTCTGGCCAAGGACAGCCCGGGATTCGTCCGCATCGCGCCCGCCGATGTGCATTGGCAGGACATTCCCGGCGCGCACGGTGCCCGGATGGCCACGCTGCTCGGCGACCCGGACAAGCCGGGCATCTATGTGATTCGCGCCAAGTTTCCGCCGTACGTCATGGATCGCCCGCATCGCCATCCGAATGCTCGATACGTGACGGTGCTCGAGGGCACCTGGTACACGGGCACCGGCGACGTCTTCGATCTCGGCCGAGCCGTGCCGCTCAAGCCGGGCAGCATCATGCTGCATCCCGCGAAGGCGGTTCACTGGGACGGTTCCGCCGGCAACGAGACCGTCGTCGTGCAGATCACGGGCGAGGGCCCGGCCACGACCCTGCCCATCGATCCGGCGCAGCCTTTCTGGATCGAGGTCCCGCACTGAGCCCGCGCGCTAGCGCGCCATGGCGTGGATGTCCGCGCTACTTCTGATCGGCGTAGGTCTTGGCCAGGCGGTAGAGGAACTCGCGGCCTTCGAGCAGCGATTGGACGCCGACGTATTCGTTGAGACCGTGAATGTGCCCCAGGTCCGGGCCGACGAACACCGGCTCCACGCCGAAGGTCGGGATGCCGACGCCGTTGGTGAACTCACCGTCCGTGGCGCCCGCCTGCAGAATGGGCAGCACCGGCACGCCGGGCCAGAACTCGGCCGCCAGCTTTTCGATGGGTCCGAGGATGGCCGGGGTCAGCGGCGGCGGCGCGGACGTCGGGCCCCGGGTTTCGAGCGCCGTGACCTTGACGGCAGGATCGGCCGCCAGCTCCTCGAGCTTCGCGCGCACGCTTTCCGTGCTGACGCCCGGGAAGATGCGGCAGTTGACGATGGCGCGGGCTCGCTGCGGCAGCGCATTGGTCGCATGCCCGGCATCGAGCATGGTGGCGACGCAGGTGGTGCGCAGCGTCGCATTCCAGCTCGGGTCCTTGCTCGACACCAGCGCGAGCGCTTCGGCATCGGCCGGGTCGCGCAGAAACGCGTTCATGGCGTTGGCGACCTCGGATTGGCCCTTGGCGGCCTGGATCTTCGCCATGCCGCTGAAATAGCCGCGATTCGCGTCGTTGAACTGCGCCGGAAAATCGTAGGCGCTGACCCGGGTGAGCGCCGCCGCGAGATGATAGATGGCATTGTCCTTGACCGGCCGCGAGCTATGGCCGCCGGGGTTGGTCACTTCGAACCGGTAATTCTGCGGAAATTTCTCGCCCGCCTCGACGTCGAGGGAAACGCGCCGCCCTTGCGCATCGAGTTCACCGGCCGCCCCCTCGTTGAGCGCGAACGCGGCGTCGATGAGCTCGCGGCGGTTCCGAGTGAGCCATTCGGCCCCGTTGAACGCGCCCGCCGTCTCCTCGCCGCAGGTGAGCGCCAATTTGAGCGTGCGCCGCGGTTGGTACTTTTCGGCGCGGTAGCGGATCAGGGTATCGACCCAGATCGCGGCTTCGGCCTTGTCGTCGCTCGCGCCGCGCGCGTAGAACGAACCGTTTTCCTCCACCAGCGTGAACGGATCGCGGGTCCAGTCCTCGCGCTTGGCCTCCACCACGTCGATGTGCGCCAGCAGCAGTATGGCCTTGAGTTTGGGATCGCGCCCCGGATAGACGGCGACCAGCCCGCCCTCCTTGGGGTGATCGGGTGCGGCAAACGGGTGCAGGTCGCTGTCCGCAAAGCCCGCCGCCTTCAGCCGCGCGGCCATGCGCTCGGCGGCGAGCGTGCAGCTCCCGGCCGACAGGGTCGTGTTGGTCTCGACCAGTTCCTTGTAGAGCGCGCGAAAGCGCTGTTCGCCCGCCGGAGTGTCCCGGGGCGGGGCGGCAAGCGCCGACAGAGAAAATAAGGCGGCTGCGGCGGCGAGCAACTGTTTCATGCATGGCTCCATGAGAGGGTATGCGAGTGTAGACGATTGCGGTATTTGCGGCGCGACGCCGCATGCTCGCGGACGATGCTAGAGTGCCCCGCCGGAGGTGAGCCATGGCGCTGGGCGCCACGATCTACGTCTTTAGAATCGATCTTGCGGATTCGGACCGCGGCGTCTATCAGCCCTTGGAGCTGCGCCTCGCGCGCCATCCGTCGGAAACCGAAGATCATTTGCTGACCCGGGTGCTGGCCTACTGCCTCGAGTACGCCGAAGGAATCAATTTCTCCAACGGACTGTTCGAAGCCGATCAGCCGACGATCGCGGTGCGCGATCTGACCGGCGCACTGCGCGCCTGGATCGATGTCGGCGCGCCCGAAGCGGCGCGCCTGCACCGGGCCGCCAAGGCGGCGCCGCGCGTGGCCATTTATTGCAACAAGGATGCCGTTCAGCTCGCCGCCCGGCTTCGTTTGGAACGCATTCATCGGGTCGAGGCCATGGAACTGTACGCGGTGGATCGCACCTGGCTGGCCGGCCTCGCGGCGCGCCTCAGCCGTCGCATGGAGTTCACGCTGACGGTGGCCGAACGGCATGTGTATCTCTCGCTCGGCTCCGACACCCTGGAAGGGATCATCGAGCGCATCGATCTCGCCGGACCCGCCGGCAGTTGAAGCGCACGGCGCGAGACGCTACCGTGCAGCACCCCCCCATCGAGGACGAGACATGGCGAATCGAGTATTGCCGCTGCGCGATCTGACTGCACCGCTGGAAAATGACGCGCCATGGCCGGGAACCGCGGTGAGCGGTGATCCTCATACCAAGACCTGGAACCTGCACACCTCCGACGACGGGAAAATCCTCGCCGGCATTTGGGAATCGACTCCCGGGGTGTGGAAGATCGACTACGACGCCTGGGAATACTGCCATCTTCTTGCCGGACGCTGCACCATCGAGATCGAGGGCAAGCCCCCGGTGACGCTCAAGACCGGCGATGTGTTCATCGTGGAGACCGGTGCCAAGGGCACCTGGACGGTGCACGAGAATCTGCGCAAGTACTACGTGTTCGCGCTCGGACACTGACTCGCTCAAGACCGCCCGAGCTCCGCGAGATAATCCCGCGGGCGCAGAAAATCCCGGTACAGCCGCGCCTCGGGCGATCCCGGCTCGGGATGCCAGTCATAGTCCCAGCGCGCCAGCGGCGGCATGGACATCAAGATCGACTCGGTGCGGCCGCGGGACTGCAGACCGAACAAGGTGCCGCGATCGTAAACCAGGTTGAATTCGACGTAGCGGCCGCGCCGGTACAGCTGAAACCGGCGCTCTCGCTCGCCGAACGGCAGATCTTTGCGCCGCTCCAGGATGGGCAGGTAGGCGGGAAGGAAGTGATCGCCGACGCTGCGCAAGAATGCGAACGACCGGTCGAATCCGCCGTGATTGAGATCGTCGAAAAACAAACCGCCGACGCCCCGGGTTTCGTTCCGGTGCGGCAGGAAGAAATACCGGTCGCACCACTCCTTGCATTGGCCGTAAGTTTCGGCGCCGAACGGCAGACAGGCGTCGCGCGCGGTGCGGTGCCAATGCAACACGTCTTCCTCGTAGGGATAGTACGGCGTGAGATCGAACCCGCCGCCGAACCACCAATGGGCGGGACCGGCGCTCGGCGAGGCGAGGAGGAATCTGACGTTGCAATGAGTCGTGGGTGCGTGTGGGTTGCGCGGATGCAGCACCAAGGACAGCCCCATGGCCTCGAATGGCGCGCCTGAAATCTCCGGCCGCGAGCTCGACGCGGACGGCGGCAGCTTGTCGCCGAAGACATGGGAAAACGACACGCCGGCGCGCTCGAATACGGCGCCCTCGCTTAAAATGCGGCTCTCGCCGCCGCCGCCCTCCGGTCTTGTCCAGGGATCACGGCGGAAGGCGGTGCCGTCGATCGCCGCCGCGGCCGCAGTGATTCGATCATGCAGGTCGTTCAAGTAGCGCTTGACCGCGGATGCGTCCATGGAAGGTTACGCCGTCTTTTTTGCGGAGCTCTTCTTGGCGGCGCTCGATTTTGGCTTGAGCTTGCCCTTGGGTGCGGCGGCCGCCTTGGCGCGGCCTGCAGACTTGGCCTTGGGTGCCGCGGCGGTTTCGGCCGGCGCCTTCTTGCTGGCGGATGCCTTCACCGCCTTGGCCGCGAGCGCGGTCGGCGCCGCCGACGCGTCGCTCTTGGCAGGACGGGTCTTGGGCGCGCCCTTGCCGTTCTTCCGGCCCCATCTGCCGAAGCTGCGTTGCGGCGCCGCCGCCAGCAACGTCCGGCACTCGTCCAAGGTCAGGCTCTTCGGCTCCTTGTCCTTGGGAATCTTGGCATTGCGCGACTTGTCGCTGATGTAGGGGCCATAGCGGCCGTTCAATACCTGAATGCCGGCCTCGGGAAAATCCAGGATCAGACGGTTGGCATCCGCGATTTCCTTCTCACGGATGACTTCGAGCGCGCGCTCGGGGGTGATTTCATAAGGATCGTCCGTTTTGAGCGAAACATACTTCGGGCCGTACTTTACATAGGGACCGAAGCGGCCGACATTGGTCGTGATCTCCTCGCCCGCCGTGGTCATACCGAGCTTGCGCGGCAATTTGAACAGTTCGATCGCTTCGGCGTGCGTGATTGAATCCATCTTCTGGCCGGGCCGCAGGCCCGCAAAGCGCGGCTTGTCCTCATCATCCTTGGTGCCGATCTGCACGAAGGGTCCGAAGCGCCCCATCCGCACGCTCATCGGTTTGCCGCTCGCGGGATCCTTGCCCAGATCCCGCGCTTGCGCGACTTCGTCGCGGCTGACCGAGGTTTCGGTGTGCTTGACCAGCTGGATGAAGGGTTTCCAGAACTTGTCGAGCAGCGGCACCCATTCTTGTTCGCCGTCCGCCACCGCATCGAGCGAGTCTTCCATCTTGGCGGTGAAGTCGTAGTCCACGTAGGTGGTGAAATACTGCGTCAGGAAGCGGCTGACGATCTTGCCGATGTCGGTGGCCGTGAAGCGCCGGCTCTCGATATCGACGTACTGACGATCGCGCAGCGTGGAGATGATGGAGGCATAGGTCGACGGCCGGCCGATGCCGTACTCCTCCAGCGCCTTGACCAAGGATGCCTCGGAGAATCTCGGCGGCGGCTCGGTAAAATGTTGAGTGGGTATGACGCCGGTCAATTTGACCCTGTCGCCTTCCTTCATCGGCGGCAGCACATGGTCCGAGTCGTCCTGCACGACGTCGTCCATGCCTTCTTGGTAAACGGAGATATAGCCGGGCGTCACCAGGGTTGAGCCGTTGGCGCGCAGCACGGTCCGCTTCGGACCGTCCTCCCCCGCCAGCATTTCCACCGCGACGGTATCGAAGATCGCGGGGGCCATCTGGCAGGCCACGGTGCGCTTCCAGATCAGCGAATACAGCCGGAACTGATCGGACTCGAGCTTCGATTCGATGTCGGCGGGCACGACGTTTGCCGCCGTCGGACGGATGGCCTCGTGTGCTTCCTGCGCGTTCTTGGACTTGGTGCGGAAGATCCGCGGCTCTTCCGCAAGCCCGGCTGCGCCGTACAGCTGCACGATGACCTCGCGAATCTGGCCGAGGGCCTCCTGCGACAGATTGAGCGAGTCGGTGCGCATGTAGCTGATGAGCCCCACCTGGCCCTCGCCGATGTCGACGCCCTCGTACAGTTGCTGCGCGACGCGCATGGTCTTTTGCGCGCTGAATCCCAGTTTACGCGCGGCTTCCTGCTGCAGCGTCGAGGTGGTGAACGGCGGCGCGGGATTGCGCTTGCGCTGTTTGCGGTCCACTGCCAGGACCTTGAGTTCACCCTTGGCGGCGTCCTTGAGCGTGCGCTCCACATCATGGGCCTGCCGTTGCGTGGTGAAGCTGAATTGCTCGACTTTGGCGCCCTGGTATTCGACCAGCTTGCCGGGAAACTTTTGCTCCGAGTATTCCAGCTCGGCATCGATGGACCAATACTCCCGCGGCACGAAGGCGGCGATTTCATCTTCGCGCTCGCAGATCATGCGCAGAGCGGGGCTCTGCACCCGGCCGGCGGACAAGCCCGGCCGCACCTTCTTCCACAACAGCGGCGAGAGGTTGAATCCGACCAGGAAGTCGAGCGCACGACGACACTGTTGCGCGTTCACCAAGTCGATCGACAATTCGCGCGGGCTCGCCATGGCTTCGCGGACCGCGTTCTTGGTGATTTCGTAGAACACCACCCGCTGTACCTGCTTGTCCTTCAGTTCGCCCTGGGCCTTGAGGAGCTCGAACAGGTGCCACGAAATGGCTTCGCCCTCACGGTCGGGGTCGGTCGCGAGGTACAGCGATTTGGCCTTCTTGAGGGCGCGCGATATGGCGTCGACGTGTTTCTGGTTGCGTTCGACCACCTGGTACTTCATGGCGAAGTGGTGCTTGGGATCGACCGCACCCTCCTTCGGCACCAAATCGCGCACGTGGCCGTAGGAGGCAAGGACTTCGAAGTCTTTGCCGAGGTATTTCTTGATGGTCTTCGCCTTGGCCGGCGACTCCACGATAACGAGGTTGCTGCTCAATGGCGTCTAATGCAGGGCGTCAGAGCGCTCTTCGAAGACCAAGTCTTCCATCTGCGCGTAGGCGGATTCTTGTCCCGGTTGGCTGAAGAGCACCATCAAGACAACCCATTTGACTTGTTCGATGTCGATTTCGTCGGCCTCCAGCGCCATGAGGCGGTCGATCACCAGTTCGCGCTGAGTGCCCGAGAGTATGCGCACGTTCTCCAGGTACATGAGGTAGCCGCGCACATCGGTGTCGAGGCGCAGCAACTCCTGGCCGCTGAAGACGCGCACGGCGCGTGCCGTGGCCTCCGCGACTTTGCCGAGCTGTTCGCCGGACAGTCCGTCCAACCACTCCAGTGCCCGCTCGATATCAGGCTCGGCGAATCCCGCCTTCTCCAATTCCTGCTTCAGAACTTGGGCGTCCGGCCGCGGCTCGTCATCGGCGCTCATGTAATTCTCGAATAGGTAGATGAGCAGATCGAGAACGTTATCTTTCACCTCCGGCTCCTAACGACTCGGGAGTAGCGGCCCCCCGGGGCGGCCTGAACGTGGCCTTCGAGCTCGAGGATCAGCATCATCGAGGACACGGCTTCTGGTTTGAATCCGGTACGAACGACCAATGCATCGAGGTCCGCGGGATCAAAGCCGAGCGCATCTAACAAGATTTTGTGTTCCTTGTCCATGCCCAGTTCATGCGCAGCCGCGCTCTGCGGGCCCGGAGCGGTGCCCGCCGGCAGAGGAAAAAATGGCGAAAAGTTCAAGCCGCTCAATATGTCATGCGCCGTTTCAGCGAGTTTTGCTCCTTCCCGGATGAGCTCGTGGCAACCCCGGCTCAGGGGACTATGGATCGAACCCGGAACGGCAAATACCGCCCGCCCGAATGCCAGCGCCCGCCGCGCGGTGATCAGAGAGCCGCTGCCGCGGGCCGCCTCCACGACCAATGTGCCGAGGCTCAAACCCGCAATGAGTCCGTTCCGCTGCGGAAAATTCGCCCGCCGCGGGGGAGTGCCCAGCGAAAAGCCGCTGACCAAGGCACCCTGCTGCCGGATCTCCAGGGCCAAGTCCCGGTTGCTGCGCGGATAGAGGACATCGGCTCCCGAGCCCAGCACTGCGATCGTCACGCCCTGCGCGGCCAGCGCGCCGCGGTGCGCCGCGCTGTCGATGCCGACGGCCAGCCCGCTTACGATGGCGAGTCCTCGCCCCGCGAGATATTCGCAGAATTGTTGCGCGGTGCCGCGACCTTGCGCCGAGGGATTGCGGCTGCCGACCACGGCCACTTGCGGATCGTTCAAGGCATCGGCATTGCCGGCGACGTAAAGCGCGATGGGTCCTCGCAGGGTCTCGCGCAGAAGCCGCGGATAGCGCGCGTCGGTGAACGGAACCAGCGCGTTGCGGGAAGTCGCAAGCCATTGCCGCTCCGCCGCCGTGGGTGCGGCTGCAGCGCTCGACAGGAAGCGGCGCGTTGCGAACGGCAGCGCGGCTGCGCGGCGCGCGGCATCGGATGCAGCGATGATGCTTTGGGCGGACCCCAGCACGTCGAGTGTTCTCGCCAGGGTGGCGACGCTGAGCGCCGGCGCGCGCGTGAGCGCCATCCAAGCCAACGCCTCGTCGCCCGACTGCATCGGGCGCAGTATCAATCAGGCGCCGCGCGAACGCCGCTCGGCGGGGCGGCGGCAATGCCCAGATTCGCGCGGCTGCCGTTCCTTATGGGTTCTCGACGCGGTCGCCGACGCGGATGATGTCGGTGGCTTCCATGATCAAACCGTAGCTCATGCCTTCGAAGGTCTTGAACACCATGAAGGTACCGTTGCGCTCATCCGGCAGGCGCACGGTCGTCGCGCCCAATCGGGTCATCGAACCCAAAAAGCCCTTGTTCGCGGTGTCTTTGATGAGGGCGCCCGCGTCAAACACGGCCAGCACGTTGCCGGGTGCCAGGCCGTCGCGCGCGCCCCGATTGATGACCACCACCTGGTATTGACCGATCACCGTGACGCCGTCCGAGACCGCCATGATGCGGCCGTTGATCTTGTTCCGCGGCGGGCTGGGGATGAAATCCAGCGGCACGTCGACGCCGCCGGCGAACAGCTTGTCGCCGGCTTCGGTTTCGCGCGCCGATTCGGTCATGATGAGGGTGGTGGGGTCGCCGATGCGAGTGACGTGGCCGGCTCCGGTAAAGATGCCGTCGTAGCCCACGATGCGATTGTCGTCCGGATCCCGCAGCGCGTCGCCCACCCGCACCACATTGTAATGAGTGCCGAGTTCGGCGGGCGTGGTGAATCCGCGCGCATACAGGGTATCGCCGTCGGCCATGGCCACATGCAGATCCCGGGTCGCGAGCACATACGGTGCGCCCTTGATCTGCTCTTGGGACAACACGGAAGGCTTGGACATGAAGGCGGCGACGGTCTCATAAGGGATCGCGGTGACCGCGCTTTCGAGCGGCTGACTGCGCACGCGCGGCAGCACTCGAGCGGCATCGCCGCGTTGCAGCATGAGCGTCGGCCGGCCTTCGATGTAGACCAGGCGCAGCGTATCGCCGGGGTAGATCAAATGCGGATTTTGGACCTGCGGATTGACCTGCCAAATCTCCGGCCAGAACCACGGATCGCGCAAAAAGACCTTGGCGATGCCCCAGAGGGTGTCGCCGCGCTTCACGACATAGCTTTCGGGGGCATTGGGATTCATGACCGGGGCGCCGGGAGCTGCCTCGGCCGGGTGCGCAGTGCTGGGCTGAGCCGCATCCACCGCCGCCTCCATGGCCGTCCGGTCGTCGCCGACCACCGTGCCCTGCACGTTGCTTTCCGCCGCCGGCGCGGCAACCGGAGCCGGCGCCGCCGTCATTTGCCGATCAGACCGGCATCCGGCGACCAGCGCCACCGATAGAGTGAGGGCAATTAATTTAGACCATTGCATTCGTTTCGCTCCCGTGGCCTTTCGCTGATCTCGCTGGCCGACTGATATACTGCTGCCCTGCCGCCAAGACTGGGACGTATCGCCCGTTTTTGCCGTTTGCCGGCGCGGTGCGCGCCGCCGTAGCAGGCATTAAGTTAAGCAGCGGCGGAACTTTAGCAACATTCTTCGGCCAAAAACACGATATTGCTCTCATAACTCCCATGACAAAGCTCGTAATTCTGGAGTATCCCGATCCGCGGCTGCGGAAGAAGGCTGCGGCGGTGACGGTGGTCGATGACGCGCTGCGTCAATTGGCCGACAACATGCTTGAGACCATGTATGCGGCCAAGGGGGTGGGACTCGCCGCCACCCAGGTCGACGTGCACAAGCGAATGATCGTGCTGGACGTGAGTGAGGAGCGTAATCGCCCGTTGGTGCTGATCAATCCGGAGCTTCTGGCGCAGGAAGGCTCCGCGCCCGCCGAGGAAGGTTGCCTGTCGCTGCCCGGCATTTACGACAAGTTGTCGCGCCCAACGCATATTCGGGTACGTGCTCTCGGCCGCGATGGCAACCCCATTGAACTGGACGCCGACGGCTTGCTGGCCGTGTGCATCCAACACGAGATGGATCATCTGGAAGGCAAGCTCTTCGTTGACTATCTGTCCGAGCTCAAGCGCGAGCTGATTCGCCGGCGGTTGGCCAAAGAGCGTAGGCAAAGATCCCCAGGGAACGAACTTCGCGCGTCCGCGCCGGCTCTTTAGAGCCTTGCAGAAGGGATCTCGCCGCTTGAAGCTGGGTTTCGCCGGCACCCCCGAGTTCGCCGTGCCGGCGCTCGATGCGCTGGCAAGATCGCAGCAGATTTGCGCCGTATTCACTCAACCGGACCGGCGGGCCGGCCGCGGTCAGCCGCTGCATGCCAGTCCGGTCAAATCTCGCGCCCTCGAATTGGCGTTGCCCGTGCATCAACCGCAGAACTTCAATTCAGCCGAGGCACTCGATCTGCTACGCAATTTGAGCCTCGACGCCCTGGTGGTGGTTGCCTACGGCCTGATTCTGCCGCCCGCGGCGCTCAAGTACCCGAGGCTGGGCTGCATCAATATTCATGCCTCGCTGCTGCCGCGATGGCGTGGGGCGGCGCCGATTCAGCGGGCGCTGCTCGCCGGGGATGCCAAGACCGGCATTACCATCATGCGCATGGAGCAGGGCCTCGATACCGGCCCCATTCTGGCGGCTCGCGAAGTTCCCATCGGAGCCCGCGATACGGCGAAGAGCCTGCACGACAGTCTGGCGCGGGTCGGTGCGGATCTCATCGGCGAGACCTTGGAGGAGCTCGATGCCGGCCGCCTCCGTGAACTGCCGCAGTCCGCGCTCGGAGTCACTTATGCCAGGAAGATCAACAAGTCCGAGGCGCCGATCGACTGGCGACAGGATGCGGTGCAGCTCTCGCGCCAGGTGCGCGCGTTCAATCCCTGGCCGATGGCTGAAACGCGCCTGAACGGCGCACAGGTGCGCATCTGGGATGCCGAGGCGAACGACGCACCGGCATGCGCCGCCGGGTCATTGCCGGGGACGGTGCTCGCCGCCGGCGCCGCAGGTATCGACGTGGCGTGCGGCGGTCCCGGAGTGCTGCGAATTCATCGCCTGCAGCTCGCCGGCCGCAAACCGCTCAGCGCCGGGGAATTCATTCAAGGGCTCAAGCTCGACGGTCGGCGCTTCGAACACGCATGAAAACCACGGGCGCCAGCGCGCGGTCCCTCGCCGCCCACGCCGTGGCGCGAATCTTGCGCGAGGGCGTGACTCTCGATGCGGCGCTGAAGGATGCTCTGGCCGCGGCCGACTCGAGGCTCGCGCCGTCGGTGCGCTCTTTGAGCTACGGCGCGGTGCGCGGCTACTATCGCCACGAGGCGATCTTGAGAATCCTGCTGTCGACGCCGGTGAAGTCCCTGGATTTCCTGGTGCGCGCATTGCTGTCGGTGGCGCTGTACGAACTCGAGGACGACAAGACGCCGCAGTACGCGGTGGTCGATGCGGCGGTGCAGACCGCCAAGTCCACCGACGCCGCACGCGCCGCAGGACTGATCAATGCCGTGCTGCGCCGTTACCTGCGTGAACGCGGCACCTTGGATGCGGAGATCGCCCGCAATCCTGCCACTCGTCATGCATCGCCGGTCTGGCTCGCGGACCGCCTGCGCGCCGACTGGCCGGTGCGCTGGACACAGCTGCTGGCCGCGGGCGATTCGCAAGCGCCGATGTGGCTGCGCGTCAACCCTCAGCGCGCGACCACCGAGGGCTATCTGGAGCAGCTGCGGCAGGCCGGCATCGGCGCGCGCGCCGAAGCGCGGGTGCCCCTGGCGGTGGTGCTGGATGCACCGCGTGATGTGCACGAGCTGCCCGGATTTGCGCAAGGCGCGGTGTCCGTCCAGGACCTGGGGGCGCAATGCGTCGCCTTTCCGCTCGCCCTGGCCGCGGGTCAGCGGGTGCTCGATGCCTGCGCGGCGCCCGGCGGGAAAACCGCGCTGATGGCGGAACGCGAACCGCGCTTGAGCCACCTCACCGCGGTCGACATCGATCCGCAGCGGCTGGCGCGGGTTCGCGACAACCTGAGCCGGGGGGACTTGCAGGCCCAACTCGTCCATGGCGACGCCGCCGCTGCAGCCTCGTGGTGGGACGGAATTCCGTTCGACCGCATTTTGCTCGACGCCCCCTGTTCAGCCTTGGGCGTGATCCGCCGCCATCCCGATATCCGCCTGCGTAAGTCCCCGTCGGATATCGACAAATTACCGCAGCTGCAGGCACGATTGCTGGCCGAGGCGTGGCGCCTGCTCAAGCCCGGCGGGCGCCTGGTGTACGCCACCTGCACCGTGACCCGCAGCGAAAATCGCGATCTCATCGCCGCGTTTCTGCGCAGCACTCCCAACGCCGCTTCGGTGCCGGCGGAAAGTTGGGAGGGCTGGCCGAACTTCGGCGAAGCGGATGACTACGGCCGGCAAATACTTCCCGGAGAGGCGGGTGCCGACGGCTTCTATTATGCTGCCTTGACCAAACAATGAACGCCTCTCGATCAAATCCACGCAGTGCCTGCCCGGGGCCGCACCCGCCGGGACGTGCCGCGCAGGCGCGGCTGCTGGGCGCGGCGCTTGTCCTGATCGCCGCCTTGCTGTGGATGCCGCCGCTGCAAGCCGATGGTCTCGAGGGCCGTTTCGAAGTCCGCTCCGCCGACCTGCAGCTCAAGGATGGCGTCTATCACTTGAACGCGCACATGGACCTGCCGGTCAGCGACGCAGTGCGGCGCGGCCTGGCGGAAGGCGTTCCGTTGACCGTCGAGGTCGATCTGGACATCGAACGGGTGCGCCAATTGCTGCCGAATTCCAAGGTTGCCGAGTTGACGCAGCGCTACCACCTGCAATACAACGCCGTCAGCGCGCACTATGTGCTGCGCAACGACAACAGCGGCCAGCAAGAGTCGCTGAGCACCGTCGATGCCGCCATCGAGCAGCTTTCCGAAGTGCGCGGACTGCCGGTTCTGGACAAGGCCCTGATCACCCCGGGCCGCCGCTACGAGGCGAATGTGCGCGCCAAAGTCGACTATGGTTCGGTGCCTTTCAGCCTGCGCGTGGTGATGTTCTGGGTCAACGACTGGCACCGCGAGAGCGACTGGTACACATGGACGCTGCAGCCATGATCCGCAAGTACGGCTCCACGGTGCTCGGCTCGATCGGCGTGGCGCTGTGGCTGGTGGCGTTGTATCTGCTCGCGTCCGCCGCGCAGAATTCCGCCGGCTTCGAGAAGGGGATGCCGTGGATCCTGCTGATCAACATCTCGGGACTGCTCACGCTGTTCGTGCTGCTCGCCGCCAAACTGACGCGGCTGGTGCGCGACTACCGCAGGCATGTCCCGGGTTCGCGCCTCAAGGGACGCACGGTGGCGATTTTCAGCGCGCTCGCCGTGCTGCCGATTCTCGTCGTGTACTACTTCTCGCTGCAATTCATCAATCGCGGCATCGACAGCTGGTTCGAGCTGGAGGTGAGCCAGGGGCTCAAGGACACCCGCGAGCTGTCGCACGCCGCGCTCGAAGTGCGGGTACGCGAATTCCTGCAGCACACCCAGGTGGTGGCCCACGCCCTGTCCGCCAGTTCCGAATTCGAGCTGATTGCGACACTCGACCGCGAGCGGCGCGAGAGCACGGCGCTCGAATTCACCATCGTCGGTGCGCAGGCGCAGATCCTCGCCACCAGTTCCGACCGGCCCATGGACATGCTGCCGGTGCCCGCCACCGACGACATGATGCTGCGGCTGCGGCGCGGCGAGCCCTACGTGAGCCTGGACACGGACTCGGTGGGCGGCTACGTGATTCGCGCCGCGGCGCCGCTCGATGCCAACCGCAGCGGCAACGCGCGGGTCCTGATCGCCTTGTATCCCGTGCCGCTGCAGCTCAGCCAGCTGGCCGACACGGTGCAGCGGTCCTATTCGCAGTACGCAAATTTGGTGCAATTGCGCCGGCCGCTCAAATCGACCTTTGTTCTCATCCTGAGCTTCGTGGTGCTGATGTCCCTGATCGCCGCGGTGTATGGCGCGTTCTTTGCGGCGCAGCGCCTGGTTCAGCCGGTGCAGGATTTGATCGCCGGCACGCGCGCCGTGGCAAAGGGCAACTACGACACCAAGCTGCCCCTGCCCTCGCGCGATGAGCTCGGCTTTCTGGTCACCTCCTTCAACGACATGACCAAACGCCTGGGGCGCGCGCGCGAGGAAACGCTGCGCAGCCAGCAGGCGGTGGAGGCCGAGCGCGCCGGCCTCGCCGTCATTCTCGCGCGTCTGTCCACCGGCGTGGTGTCGCTGGAGGCGGATCTGACGGTGCGCACCGCGAATCAGGCGGCCAGCGCCATCCTCGGGGTGGATCTCGAGGCCGCCGTCGGCAAGCGCTTCGACGAATCCATCAGCGACACGACGCTGTTCACGCAATTTCTCGCGGCGCTCACGACACACCTCGGCGCGGAGGATCTGGACTGGCGCGAGCAAGTCGAGCTGGTGTCCGATTCGGGCAAGCGCGTGCTCATGTGCGCGTGCACTGCATTACCGAACGACTCGGGCCGCGCGCCCGGCGTGGTGCTGGTGTTCGACGACATCACGACCCTGCTGCAGGCGCAGCGCGACGCCGCCTGGGGCGAAGTGGCGCGCCGCCTGGCGCATGAGATCAAGAATCCGCTGACCCCGATTCAACTGTCCGCCGAGCGCATGCGCCGCAAGTTCCTCGGCAGCATGAACGCGCAGGATGCGCAGATTCTGGAGCGCGCGACGCACACCATCGTCGCCCAAGTCGATGCGATGAAGCAGATGGTCAACGCCTTCAGCGAGTACGCGCGCGCCCCCGACATGCACTTTTCACGCTTCGATCTGAATCAGCTCATCACCGAGGTCGTGGACCTGTACCGGGTGCAGGATTCCAGCGCCGAACTGAAATTGCTGCTCGACCCGCAGCTGCCGGTCATTTCGGCGGATCGGATGCGCATTCGGCAGATTCTCAACAACCTCGTGACCAACTCGCTCGAGGCTCTGGAGGGCCGGCCGGGGGCCTGCATCGAAATCGAAACTCATGTGGCCGAGGAAGGTCCCAGACATTTGGCGTCGGTGGCGATCGTGGTCGCCGACAACGGTCCCGGATTCCAACGGGACTTGATCGGCACCGTGTTCGACCCGTATGTCACGAGCAAACCCAAGGGTACCGGCCTGGGGCTTGCCATCGTGAAGAAAATCGTCGAGGAACACGGCGGACGCATTGAGGCGGATAATCAGCGCACCGGTGGCGCCCGCGTGCGAATTCTATTGCCGTTGGGCGACGGTGCGCGCTCTACGGCTTCGCGCGAACCGCGTAAAGGCGAACACAGGAGAGAACGGGTATGACCGCTTCGAGAATATTGGTGGTGGACGACGAGGCGGATATCCGCGGATTGTTGAAGGAGATCCTTTCCGAAGAGGGCTACGACGTGGATGTCGCGGCGGACGCCACGCAGGCGCGTTCATCCCGCGCGACTCAGGTTCCGGACCTGGTGCTGCTGGACATCTGGATGCCGGACACCGACGGCATCACCCTGCTGCGCGAATGGTCGGTGACCGACGGCTACGATTGCCCGGTGGTGATGATGTCCGGCCACGGCACCGTCGAGACCGCCGTCGAGGCCACGCGCCTCGGCGCGTTTGATTTCGTCGAAAAGCCGCTGTCCCTGACCAAGCTGCTGCGCACGGTGGAGCGGGCGCTGGATGCAGGCAGGCGCAAACGGCTGTCGGCCCGCGCGCAGCGGCCGACCCTGGCCGTGCCCATCGGCAAGAGCAAGGTGACCCAGGCGCTGCGCGAGCAGGTGCAGCACGCCGCTTCGAGCGCCTCGCCCGTGCTGCTGATCGGAGAATTGGGATCCGGGCGCGAGGCCTATGCGCGCTATTTGCATTCGCTGTCGGCGCGCGCGTCGAAGCCATTTTTCATGGTGGTTGCCGCGAGCTTGGGCAAGGACCCCGGCGCGGCGCTGTTCGGCAGCGAGCGCGATGGACGCGTCGAGATGGGCGCGCTCGATCAAGCGGCCGGCGGATCCTTGTATTTGAACGGCTTGGAGGATTTGAACAGCGAGGCGCAGCGCGCGCTGGCGGGCGCCATCGAACAAAACGGCTACACCCGCGTCGGCGGGCGGCAGCGGGTGCCGCTGAATGTCCGCTGGATCAGTTCGGCCCAGGACGCCTTCGAATCGGCGGCCTCGCCGGAGCCTTTCCGCCGGGATCTGGTGGCTCATCTGAACGTGATCACCCTGCGGGTGCCGCCGTTGCGCGACTATGCCGAAGATGTGCCCGACCTATTGCGCTACTACGTCGACCGGCTGGTCGACGATCAGCATCTGCCGCTGCGCCGCTTCAGCGTCGCCGCGCAGAACCGCCTGCGCAACTATCCCTGGCCCGGCAATGTCGGCGAGCTGAAGAACCTGGTGCAGCGTGTGTTGATACTCGGCGTGGGCGAGGAAATTCGCCTCGAGGAGATCGAACGCGAACTGGCGGTGAAACTGGCGGTCGACGAGCCGCTGGTGAAACAGGACTTGCTGGCGCTGCCGCTGCGCGAGGCACGCGAGCAGTTCGAGCGGGCCTATTTGCAGCAGCAGCTGCTGCTGTGCAACGGCAAGGTGGGTCAGCTGGCCAAGCGGGTGGGCATGGAACGCACCCATTTGTACCGCAAGTTGCGGGCATTGGGCGTCGATTTTCGGCAATTAGGCGAGGATTGAGCCGGCAAAAGACTTAGTCGCCGACGCGGATCACCAATACGTCGACATCCGCCTTGCGCAGAACTTGCCGCAGGCGGTTGAGCTCATCCAGTTTGGATATGGGACCGATGCGGATCCGGTGCCAGGTGTCGTTGTCGACGGATACCTTTTGCACTTTGGATTCGATCCCTTGCAGCGCGAGTTTGGCGCGCACGCGGTCCGCATCGGCGAAGTTCTTGTACGAGCCGGCTTGCAGCACATAGGTGCCGCGCCGCGTCTCGGGCACGGACTTGGTGTCCGGGCGGACGTCTTTTTCCTTTTCCGGAACCACCACTTCGAACTTGGGCAGCATGTCGTAGAAGTCATAGGACTTCCCCGGCTCCTCGGCCCCCGCCTCCGCCGCCTCACTATCCGGAACCTCGTTGGCGCGCGGACGGTGTTTGTCCGGCTTCCCGATTCGCGCGACTTGCGCGTCGGGCCGGTGATCCTTGATGTACACGACGGCAGCCACCGCCAAGCCCAGCGCCAAGCCGCATGCCACCCCCAGCCAGCCGGAGAACCCGGCACCGCTGCCGCGCTTGGATCTGTAGTCACGTGACGCGGTTTTAGCCACGAGCCGCGCTACATCGTCTCGGGCGCGGAGACACCCAGCAATTCGAGCCCGTTGCGGATCACGGTCTGAGCCGCCAGCGCGAGATCAAGGCGCGCGTCGCGCAATCCCGCGTCCTCTACGATGATCTGATGCGCGCTGTAATTGGTGTGGAAATCGTTCGCCAGGTCGCGCAGATAGTGAACCAGGGTGTGCGGCGCGCGCTGCGCCGCGCACTGCCGCACGACCTCCGCATATGCGCTCACGCGTTTGATCAGCTGCACCTCCTGCGGCTCGGTGAGCCTGCCCAAGGAGGCCAGGCCGTGGTGCGCGTCGTGCCCGAGTCCGCGCTCCCGGAGCTGCCGCATCACGCTCGCGACCCGAGCGTACGCGTACTGAATGTAGTACACCGGGTTGTCGTTGGTGCGCGCGGTGGCCAGCTCCAGATCGAAATCCAGATGCTGATCGTTGCTGCGCATGACGTAGAAGAGCCGCGCCGCATCGTTGCCCACTTCCTTGCGCAAATCGCGCAAGGTGACGAATTCGCCGGAACGCGTCGACATCTGCGCTTTTTCACCGCCGCGGAACAGGGATACGAACTGCACCAGCCGCACTTCGAAGGAATCGGCGGGCCCGCCCAGCGCCACCAGACCCGCGCGCAGCCGGGTGATGTAACCGTGATGATCGGCGCCCCAGATGTAGAGCAAGTGATCGAAGCCGCGCTCGAGCTTGTTGAACACATACGCGATGTCCGACGCGAAGTAGGTCTTCGCGCCGTTCTCCCGCACCATCACGCGATCCTTTTCATCGCCGTAGTCCGTGCTCTTGAACCACCATGCGCCGTCCTTCAGATAGGCGTGACCGGCCGCGCGCAGGGCGTCCAGCGCCCGGTCGACCGAGCCGTCCTCGGCCAATTGCCGCTCGGAGAACCAGCAGTCGAAGGTGACGCCGAATTCCTTCAGGTCCTCGCGGATGTCGTCGAGGATGCCGGTCAGCGCGAGGTCCCGCACGCTGCGGAACGTGGCGTCCCCGATGAGCGTCCGGGCGCGGCTGATGAGTGCGTCGATGTAGATGTCCTTGTCGCCTCCCTGCGGCTCGTCCGGCGGCAAATCCCTGAAGACTTCCGCGGCGCCGTGCCGCAGCCCCGGGCCCTCGGCGGCAAACAACCGCTCGCCGATCGCGACGATGTAGTCGCCGCGATAGCCGTTGGCCGGGAAATTGAAGCGCTCGCCGCAGTGCTCCAAATACCGCAGCCACGTGCTCGCCGCCAGGATGTCCATTTGGCGGCCTGAATCATTGATGTAGTACTCGCGCTCGACGCGGTAACCCACGGCCTCGAGCAGGTTCGCAACGCTCGCGCCGTAGGCGGCATGGCGTCCATGGCCGACGTGCAGGGGGCCGGTCGGATTTGCCGATACGAATTCCACTTGCACGGAACGGCCCGCGCCGGCCTGCGATCGTCCGTAGCGCCGGCCGTCCTTGAGAACCTTGGCGATTTCGGCGTGGTAGGCATCCTTTGCCAGAAAGAAGTTGATGAAGCCGGCGCCCGCGATGTCGACTTTTTGGACCGCCGGATTCGCCGGCAGCAAGCTCACCAGCACTTCGGCCAATTTGCGCGGATTTTGCCGGGTCGCCTTGGCCAGGCGCATGGCCAGATTGCTGGCGAAATCACCGTGTTGAGGGTCGCGCGTGCTTTCGACCTCGACGCTCACGATCCGCGCCGCGGCCGGCACCAGGTCCTCCGGCAGCTCCGCCATCGCATGCGACAGCAATTTCTCAATCAAGGTCTTCAAGGCGAATCCATGGCTTAAGGGCAAAGGGTCGGCAGTTTAACGCAAACTCCTCAATCTACTTCCAGAGGATCCACATCGATGGACCAGCGCAGGCCCGGCGGGCGGCCGGACAGCCCCTCCACCCGCGGCAGCCAAGCCTTCAGGAAGCGCTGCAAGGCGGACCGTGCGGCGGTCTCGATCAGCAGGTGTGCGCGAAAGTGATCGGCGCGGCGCGCGATCAGTGCGCTGGCGGGCCCCAGGATCCTCACTTCCGGTTCATGCAAAGCGCGGCCAAGGTCCGCCGCCGCGCGCAGAAACGCGTCCAAAGCCGCGCTGTCCCTGGCCTCCGCGCGCAGCATGGCGAGCCGCGAATAGGGCGGCCAACCGGCTTCGCGGCGTTCTTCCAAGGCGCTGACTGCGAACCCCTCGTAGCCCTCCGTCAACAACCGAGTCAGCAGCGGATGTTCGGGAAACTCGGTCTGAATCAAGACCTCCCCGGCTTTGGAACCGCGTCCCGCCCGCCCCGCCACCTGCGTGATGGTTTGAGCGAGCCGCTCGGTCGCGCGAAAGTCGCCGGCGAACAAGCCCTGATCGGCGTTCAGGATCACCACCAGGCTGACTTCAGGGAAGTGATGACCCTTGGTGAGCATCTGGGTGCCGACCAGGATTCGAGCCTCGCCCCTATGCACCCGGCCGAGCACGGTTTCGACTGCGCCGCGTGCGGCGGCGGTATCGCGATCCAGCCGCGCCAGCGGCACCAGGGGAAACAGCCGCTGCAAGGTTTCTTCGACCCGTTCGGTGCCTTGACCGACGGGATGCAGCGGCTGATTGCAATTGCCGCACGCCGCCGGCACCGGGGCGTGCGCGCCGCAGTGATGGCAGCGCAGCTGCTGGGCGCGGCGGTGCAGGGTCATGCGCGCATCGCAGTGCGCACACGCCGCGACCCAGCCGCAGGCATTGCAGAACAAGGTAGGCGCGTAGCCGCGGCGGTTCAAGAACACGATCACTTGGCCGCCGTCACCGAGATGCTGCTCGATGGCCTGCATGGCGGGCGTCGACAGGCCCTGATCCACCGCATGCTTGCGCAGATCCACCAGCCTGATTCGCGGCGCCCGGGCGGCGCCCGGCCGCTGCGGCAATACGTGCTTCGAATAGCGCGCCGTCGCCACGTTTTCCAGGGTTTCCAGCGAGGGTGTCGCGGAGCCGAGCAGGATGGGAACAGCCGCGCCCCGCGCCCGCAGAACCGCCAGATCGCGCGCCGAATAGCGAAAGCCCTCCGCTTGCTTATAGGACGCGTCGTGTTCTTCGTCCACCACGATCAGGGCGAGTTTCGGCAGGGACGTGAACACCGCGGAGCGGGTGCCGATGATGATGCGCGCCTCAGCGCTGTGGGCCGCGCGCCAGGCGTCGCGGCGCTCGAGGCCCGTGAGGCCTGAGTGCACCGCCACGACACCGGAGCTGAAGCGCTGTCGGAAGCGCGCCACCAACTGCGGCGTCAGGGCGATCTCCGGCACCAGTACCAACGCCTGACCGCCTTGGGCGATCGCCGCGGCGATGACGCGCAGGTACACCTCGGTCTTGCCGCTGCCGGTCACCCCGTACAAGAGATGCGCGGAGAAAGCCGATAGTGAAGCGACCAGAACGTCGACACACTGCGCCTGGGGCGGGGTGAGCGCCACATCGCTCGGGCGCAATTCCATCGCCGGCGGCGGCAGCGGCAGCGCTTCCTCGACCGCGATCCAGCCGCGCTCCCGCAAGGCGCGCAGGTGCGCGGGCTTGAACGCCTCGGCGGCCTCCTCGGCGGTCGCACGCCCTCGTTCCCCCAGCCACGCCAACAGGGCCCGTTGCTGGGGAGCACGCCGATCGCTGGGTGCCGACAGCTCCCGTCGGCCGGTCTCGCTCAAGGACCACCATTCGGTCTTTTGTAGTGCGGGTTGGCCGGCACGCAATCCGGCGGGCAAGGCCGCCGCAAACACCTCGCCGAGCGGATGGTGGTAATACTCGGCGGCCCAACGCAACAGGTCGAAAGTGACCGGGTCAAAAACGGGATGCTGGTCCAGAATGTCGAGCGCGGACTTCAGTTTGCCGGCATCCACGGCGGATTCGGCGACCGTGCCCACCAGGATGCCGACCAGCTGGCGCCGTCCGAAGGGCACACGCACCCTCACCCCGGCGCGCGGAATCTTGTTGTCGCAGGTTCCCGAGAGTTTCGCCGGAGGCCGATAATCGAAGATGCGGCGCAAGGGAGTGTCCAGCGCAATCTGCAGAATCATGGTTCCTCTTGTCCACAAATCATGTGGATAAGTCTGTTGAGAAGCTCAGGATCATCCCCCTAAGTGCCCGTTCCGTTTCGAGTCCCATTCAATTTGGCGAAAAAGTGTCCTAAATCGAAATGAATTATTTGAATTCAATAAGTTACAGCTCCCTCTACATCGCGCGCTGAGGTGTCGTTCGAAAATATTGCAGTGACTGTCACATTCGGTGTGCGTAAGTCGCTGATCTTGCGCAACCCGTGCCGTCAACCGTGCCGGTGGATGGCCGTTTATACCTGGATGGTTGTGGTCCGTCGACGTTGAGAGGACGAGGCATGCCCCGCTTTGGTACGCTGAACTCTGCTTGGATGGCCTGGGATGGTCCCGCTCCAGCACCTGAGGAAGCGGTTCTGGAGTACCCCCGAGAACTTGAGAAGTTTCTGGCCGAGATCGAGCGTCGCGCCTTCCGGATGGCGCAGGTCGCGCTGCGTGATCCCGACGATGCGCTGGATGTGGTGCAGGACGCGATGCTCAAGCTGGCACGCAGCTACGCCTCCCGTCCCAGCGGCGAATGGCGGCCCCTGTTTTATCGAATCTTGGAAAACGGCATACGGGATCTGCAGCGGCGCAGGTCCGTGCGCAAGCGCTTCATGACGTGGCTGCCGGGTCCGAAGGAGGATCCCGAGGGCGAGGCCCAGGATCCGCTCGACAATGTCGCGGATTCGGGGCCTGCGATCCCCGAGGTGTTGATGCAGGGACAGGCGATGCAGCAGCTCGAACAGTCGCTGCGGGCGTTGCCGGCGCGGCAGCGCGAGGCGTTCATGCTGCGCAATTTCGAGGGTCTGGACGTTGCGGAAACGGCGAGCGCCATGGGTTGCTCGGAAGGCAGCGTCAAGACGCATTATTCGCGTGCGGTGCACACCCTGCGCGAGCAACTGGGCGAGGTGTGGTGATGAGCGAGCAACGACATGGCGAGCCAACTGCTTCCTTCGAGGAACGCAGCCGTGCCCTGTTTGAGGACAGCGTCGAGAGCTTGGATTTCGCGCTGCGCTCGCGTCTCACGCAGGCTCGCCATGCAGCGATCGAGGCGGCGGCGAAACGCCGCCCCTGGTTTACCCGCATTGGAGTGCTCGCGCCGGCCGGCATGACCGCCGCGGCAGTTCTGGGCGCCATCCTGTGGCTGGGATCGCCATTGGCCCGGCACGCCGTTACAGTAGCCGATGGCCAGCCGAATCTCGAAGATCTGGAACTTGTCGCATCCTCCGATGAGGGTTCTGGGGATGCCATGGACATGCTGCAAGACGACATTGAATTTTATGACTGGGCGGACAAGGCCGCGATTCCGGGGTCAGCAGCCTCGGGTTGAAATTTCGTTGACGGTGGGGCGCAATCGGCTGTGGGCCGGCGTGTTGCTGTGTGCCGTGAGCATGGTGTGTTGGGCCGGTCCGCCACCACCACCATCGCCGCCGCCGCCACCGTCGGCGACGCCCGCGCTGCCGCAGGGCGCGCCCGATGATGATTTCATCGAATTCTTGGGTGGCGATGATGTGGGTGATGCCGCTTGGTGGGAGTTCTTGAAGCAGGTGCCGCCGCGAGGGGACAGTCCTCCCGCAACGCCACCGCAGGATGCAAAGCGATGATCAGGGCGTTCGTCATTGGTGCCAGCGTGCTTCTCGCGGCGGCGAGCGTCCCCGTGCGGGCGGACACTCCGCCGGCTGGGCCCGAGCCCCCGACGGCACCGGCGTCCGCGCCCGCGGCACCCGCCGCGCCCAAGCCGTGGTCTTCGATGTCGCCGCCGCAGCAACAGTTGCTGCACAACTATCAAGGCACGTGGGAAAGCCTGTCGCCGGAGCGGCAGCAGGCATTGGCCAAGGGCAGTCAGCGCTGGCTCTCGATGACGCCGGAACAGAAGTCGAGCGCACAGCAGCGCTTCTCTCAATGGCGCGCCATGCCCCCGGAGCAGCGGCAGGTGCTGCGCCAGCGCTGGCAGCAGTACAAGAGCTTGCCGCCGGAACAGCAGCAGCACGTGCGTGAATCTTTCAACCGCTTTCGGCAGATGCCGCCCAACCGGCGCATGGAATTGCGCCGGCAGTGGCGCCAGATGAGCCCGGAACAGCGCCGCCGATTCATTCAGCGTCCGCCGCCGCCGCCGCCGCGGCGCAACCCGCGGTAGCGATGGCGTCGAGCGTGCGCGCATGTCTAGATCGGCTCAAGGGTGATAGATGCGCTCGGCATGAGCGGCGACGTCCTCGGGCGTGAACAGCACGTCGCGAAAATTTCCCAGGGTGAACATCAAGGCCTGATCGGTGAAGTGGGGCGATTGGGGGTCGCCGCTCTCGCCGCCGCTCATGATGGCCTTGGCATGAATGGTCGGCCCGAATTCCACCGCCGCAACGAAGCTGTTGCCGACTGATCCGTAGATCTTCCTGGTCTTTCGCGGATAGGGCGCATCGAACGACGCCAAAGCGCCCCAATTGGACGACGCAAAGCCCACCGGCAGGCTGGGTTTGGCATCGTCGACCGGCTGCACGATATCGTCGGTCAATCGTTGAAAACGGTTGATTTCGCCCCACGGCGTCTGCCATCGGCCGAAGTCGCGCTGCAATTTCGCGATCGCCGCGGTCAAGCCGTCGATGCGTTCGGCGGCGGTCAAATGGCCGACCAAGTAGTCATAGACCGGCTCGTCGGCGTCGCGCGCCTCGGGCCCCTTGCGCTCGAGCAGCTCCTGGCCCCAGAAGATGGCGACTGCCGTCGGCACGGAGTCGGCGGCGGTGCGCCGGTTCCAGGCGCGCAGGATTTCGATCGGCTCTTTCAGGTCGGCGCGCCGCGGATCGTCCGCCGCCAGCTGATCGAAATCACTGAACAGGGGCGGCAACAGCACGTCGAACGCGGTGAGATGGCTGTCGTAGCCTGCGGCGATCAAGCTGTCGACGGTGACGCCGTGAATGTTCTGCAGCACCTCGACGGCATGAATGCCGCGCGGATTCTCCCCCTTGATCCAGGTGTAGACCGGATAGTCCTCGCGCTTGGGACTGGCGGCGCCCGCCGCCGAGAAGGGCCAGCTGTTGGTGTTCTGGATCCACCCGGTGGACGGATTGCGCAAAGTGATGGTGTCCTCGAGCGCCAGGGGTCCCTGCCATTCCGTCGCCGGGTTGCTGCCATCCACCGGGTGCGTGTAATCGAAAGTGGGATCCCGCTTGGGAATGAAATTGCCATGGAAGTACGCAATAGTCCCGTCGGCATCGGCATAGACGGTGTTGTTGGAGGTGTCGGTGCGCATCTCCTGAGTCTTGCGGAAGGACGCGTAGTCCTTGGTCTTGGTGCGCAGGTACGATTGTTCGAGCGCCGGCACGGGAGTCTGCAGCAATTTGACCGCAATCCAGCGTTCATTGTCGGCCCGGATGATGGGGCCGTGGTGACTGTGATACACGGTGAAGTCCCGGGTCGCCGATCCCGCGCCCTGCTTGTACGCGATGCTGATTCGGCTGACCTTGAGCTTTCTCAGACCGTCGCCATAGCGGTAATACAGGCCGTCCGGCTGTTTGACGATGGTCTCCGCATACTCGTCGATGGCGTCGCCGCCGTACGAGGTATGCATCCAGCCATTGTGGGCATTGAATCCCTGGTAGACGAAGAATTGACCCCACGTGACCGCGCCGTACACGTTCAATCCCTGCTCGCTGACCATCTGCAGTTCCGAGCGGAAATAAAAGGAGGTGTGAGGATTGATCCAGAGTAGCGCATGTCCCGACGCGCTGCGGGCGGGCGCGATGGCGAAGCCGTTGGAGCCGCCCGGAGGCGGTTCGGCCAAGGCCGCCGGCGCCGGGCCGGCCAGCGCCGATGATCGTGCGGGACGGGGAGTCTTGGGATCCTCTCGTCCGTAGAACTGTTGCAGGCGGGCAAGATCGACGCTCTCGATGTCGCCGCCGATACTGCCTTCCGTGAACGACAGCGCCATCCAGGGTTCATAGCGGCGGATGACCCTGGGTTTGACCGCGGGGTGTTTGGAGAGGAAGTAATTCAACCCGTCGGCCCAGGCTCCCATCAGCTCCTTGAGCCAGGCCGGGCTCGTTCGGTAGTCGGCTTGCAGGCGCTTCGGATCAACGAAAAGCCTTTGGCGCAGATCGCTGTAAACTGCCGACTCGCCCTCGGCTTGCGCCAGCCTTCCGAGGGCGTTGAGGTAGTTGCGCTCGATGCGGCCGAAGTCATCCTCGGCCTGCGCGTAGATGGTGCCGAATACCGTGTCCGCGTCGCTCTTGCCGTAGACATGCGCGATGCCCCAGTTGTCGCGGACGATCTGGACATGTGCCGCATGGCGCTGCCGGCGGGCGTTATCGCCGCCGCCGGTCTCGGCTGCGCTGGCCGCGCTCCATGCCAGCAGCACCGTGCAGAGCAAAAATTTCACCGGCATGGAGCGCCGTTGTGGGATCAACCGGCGGCCTTCACGGCCTGGATGAGCTGACTCACGGCCGCCTGCGCATCCCCGTACAGCATGCGCGTTTGATCGAGCCCGAACAGCGCATTGTCGATGCCTGAAAAGCCCTGGCCCTGGCCGCGTTTGATGACGATGACGTTCTTGGCCTTGTCCGCGTTCAAGATCGGCATGCCGTAGATCGGACTGGCGCGATTCGCGCGCGCGTCGGGATTCACCACATCGTTGGCGCCGATGATCAAAGCCACATCGGCGGTTTCGAATTCGGCGTTGATTTCGTCCAGGTCGGAGATCAAGTCGTAGGGCACGCCTGCTTCGGCAAGCAATACATTCATGTGCCCGGGCATGCGGCCCGCGACCGGGTGAATGGCGAACCGCACCTTGACCCCGTGATCGAGCAGCAATTGCGTGAGTTCCCACACCTTGTGCTGTGCCTGCGCCACGGCCAGGCCATAGCCCGGGACGATGATGATTTTTTGCGAATAGGCCATCATGACCCCGGCATCCGAGGCTTCGATGGGCTTCTGGGTGCCGGCGGCGCCGCCGGCGCCGGCAGCGGAGGTCTCGCCGAAATTCGAGAACAGAACGTTGCCGAGCGAGCGGTTCATCGCCTTGGCCATGAGCTGAGTCAGCAAGGTACCGGCCGCGCCGACCACGGTGCCGGCGATGATCATGGCGGCGTTGTCGAGCACGAAGCCTTCGAATCCGACCGCAAGCCCGGTCAGTGCGTTGTAGAGGGAAATCACCACCGGCATGTCTGCGCCGCCGATGGGCAAGGTCATGGTCACGCCCAGCACCAGCGCACAGGCAAAGAACAGGGAGACGGCGGGCAGCCCGGCCGGTCCGACGCCGGAAACCACCATGAAGCCGAGCGCCAGAGTGATCAGCAGGATCGCCAAGTTCACGAATTTTTGGCCGCTGAAGCGCACCGACTTGGTGATCAAGCCCTGTAGTTTCGCAAAGGCGATCAGGCTCCCGCTGAACGACACCGAGCCGATGAATCCGCCGATGGCGGCGATGGTCAGGTGCGTGAGGCTGTGCTCGCTGCCGCGGTACAGCGCCACCGCCGCGATCGCGGCCGCGGCGCCGCCGCCCATGCCGTTGTACAAGGCAATCATCTGCGGCATGTCGGTCATGGCAACACGCTTGCCGCTGACCCATGCAATGATGCCGCCGATCGCGACGGCGCCGATCACCAGCGCCAGGTTGAGCGGCGATGCGCCCATGAACACCAGGGTCACGACGGTGGCGAGCAGCATGCCCAAACCGGCCCAGCGCACGCCGCTCACGGCGGTCACCGGCGAGCTCATGCGCTTCAGACCGAGGATGAACAGCGCCGCGGCCACCAGATAGGACGACTGCGTCAGAGTTTGAATGATCGAAGCGGAGGGCACGGCGTTATCCTTTCTTTCTGCTGCCGGCTGAAACGAACATCTTCAGCATGCGTTCGGTCACCACGTAGCCGCCGACGGCATTGCCGGCGGCGAGAATCACGCCGATGACGCCGATGATCCGCAACAGCGTGGTGTCCGCGGCGGCCAGCGCAACCATCGCGCCCACCAGCACGATGCCGTGCACGAAATTGGACCCCGACATGAGCGGCGTGTGCAGGATCACGGGCACGCGGGAAATGACTTCGTAGCCGGTAAACGCGGCCAGCATGAATATGTAGAGCGCTATGACGCCGTCGATCATTGACTATCCCTCGATGGTTTTACGCGTTGCTTCGTGCTTGATCTGGCCGTCGTGCGTCAACACGCAGCCCGCGAATACTTCGTCCTTCCAGTCGATGGCGAGCTCGCCCTTCGAGAGGGCCGGCTTCAGCAGATTGAACAGATTGCGGGAATACATTTCGCTGGCGTGATACGGCAGCGAGGCCGGCAGGTTCAGGGGGCCCACGATCTTGACCCCGCCGTGCACGATGGTTTCACCCGCCCGCGTCAGTTCGCAATTGCCGCCCTGTTCAGCGGCGATGTCGACGATCACGGATCCGGCCTTCATGCGTTCGACGGCCGCCTGAGTGATGATTCGCGGCGCCGCCCGGCCCGGCACCGAGGCAGTGCTGATCACGGCGTCGCTGGCGGCGATTCGCGCATCCAGAACTTCCTGCTGTTTGGTCTTCTCCTCGGCGGTGAGCTCGCGCGCATAGCCGCCCGCGCCTTCCGCGGAGACGCCGGTGTCGATGAACTTCGCGCCCAAAGATTTCACTTGATCCTTGGTCGCGCTACGCACGTCATACGCTTCGACTACGGCTCCCAGGCGCTTCGCCGTGGCGATCGCCTGCAGGCCGGCCACGCCCGCGCCGATGACGAGCACCGACGCCGGACGGATGGTGCCCGCCGCCGTGGTCAGCATGGGCATGAACCTTTCAAGAGTATTGGCCGCGATCAGTACCGCCTTGTAGCCCGCCACGGACGCCTGCGAGGACAGGGCGTCCATGGACTGTGCGCGGGAAATGCGCGGCACCAGCTCCATGGCGAAGGCGGTGATGCCGCCCCCCTGCAGGGCCCGGACCAGATCGGGCCGCGCATAGGCCTGCAGGTAGCCGATGATTACCGCGCCTTTCTTGAGCGCTTTCACTTCCTCGAGACTCGGCGGCTGAACCTTCAAGAGAACATCCGCGGACCCGAGAATGGCGGCGGCATCCGCGAATTCGACGTCGGAATACGCGGAATCGGGGAAGTGAGCCGCCGCGCCCGCGCCGCGCTCCATCTGCACGCGCACGCCCGCCGCCTTGAGCTTTGCCGCGATTTCCGGGACGACGGCGACACGAGTTTCTTTGGCAGCGGTCTCCGTGAGGACACCGACGACGACAGCCATGCAGATCTCTCCCCAAACCGTACAATGATGCGGAACATTGAATTATGGCATAAGACTCGACTATCTTTAGTCGTTATGAAGCCGATGCACCAGGACAAATCGCGCCTGTTGGACTGGCGGGATGACCTCACGGTCGTGCCGCGGGGGCACCCGTTGTCGCAGCAAATCCTGCGCACCGACGTGTCCGGCATGCCCTTGGAATGGGTGGACTATCGCGAGGCCGCGCGTCTCTATCACACCGAACAAGTGGCCTATACCTGCGGAACCCTGCTGTACCGCCTGTTTGGCGGCACCTGTGCGCGGACGGGACTTCGCACCATCGTCGACGTGAACTCCATCATCGCGACCCTGGGGACGTCGGGTAATCCGGGAAACCTGCGCGGCGCTTCGTACACCCCGCCGCTCAACAATCAGACTTTGTTCCGCAGGGACGCCTATCTGTGCCTTTACTGCGGCGCGCGCTTCACGTACAGCCTGTTGTCCCGGGACCACGTGACCCCCTTCAGCCGCGGCGGGCACGACACCTGGAGCAATGTGGTGTCGGCGTGCCGCCGTTGCAACAACGCCAAGGCTTCGCGAACTCCGGAGCAGGCGGGCATGCAGCTGTTGGCGGTGCCGTTCACGCCCACCTACGCGGAATACATATTCCTGAAAGGCCGCCGCGTGCTGGCCGATCAGATGGAATACCTGATCGCGCATTTCCCCCGGTCGAGCCCGCTGCACGAGCGCATGCAACGCTGGCCCATGTGAACGCCGGCGCCGTCCTGCCGCTCGCGCGAGCCGGTGTCGTTTACCATATCGACGCCAGCTATTTCATCTTCCGGGCCTATCATTCGATGCCGTCCGACATGGTGGACGCCGACGGCAACGCGACCCACGCCCTGTACGGCTTCGCGCGCTTCCTGTCGGATCTTCTGGAACAGGTCCGGCCGGAGCGCATCGGCGTCGCCTTCGATCTCTCTTTGCGCAGCGACACGTCGTTCCGCAACGGCATTTATCCGGCCTACAAGGCCAACCGCGAAGCGCCGCCCGCCGACTTGGAGCGGCAATTCGCGCTATGCCGCGAGTTCTGCCGGCACATGGGCCTCGCCGAATTCGCGAGCGCGACCTACGAAGCCGACGACATCATCGGCACACTTGCCGCACGTTCGCGGGCGGCGGGCTTGCGCAATGTATTGGTGACCCGGGACAAGGATCTGTCGCAGCTCATCCGCGCCGGCGACGTGTTCTGGGACTACAGCGGCAATGCCCGCTATCACTACCACGACATCGGACCGCGTTTCGGCGCCACACCCGAGCTGATTGCGGATTTCTTGGCGCTCACGGGCGATAGCGTGGACAATATTCCGGGGGTGCCGGGCGTGGGCAAAAAGACGGCGGCGGAGCTTTTTGCCGTTTTCGGGTCGCTCGATGAACTGTACGCGAATCTGGACCGGATACCCTCGATGAAGTTGCGCGGCGCGGCCGCGATCGCCGCCCGGTTGCTGGCCCACAAAGAGGCCGCCTACCTGGCGCGGCGCTTGACCGGCATCGTCTGTGACATGCCGATCGAGGCGACGCTCGATGATCTGAAACCGCGGCGGCCGGACGGCGCCGGGCTCGACTTCTTCTTTGATCGGCATGGATTCGGTAATATTTTGCGACAGCAGGCGCGCCGCATCGCAGCCGGCGCACCGTGTTCGTAGACGGCAACGAGGTTGGGGGGAAGACGATGACCCAAAAAGACATTGAATCGGTGCTGCAAGAGCAGCGCGTGTTTCCGCCGTCCGCCCATTTCCGCAAGAACGCAGCGCTCAAAGCCGGTGAGCTGCAGGCGATGTATGCCAAGGCCGCGCATGACGATGTCGGCTTCTGGTCGGATCTCGCCGCCGGCGAAATCGACTGGCATCGGCCGTTCACCGTGCGCTTGGACGATACCCAGGCCCCCAATTACCGCTGGTTCACCGACGGACAATTGAACGTGTCGCACAACTGTCTGGACGTGCATCTGCGCGATCGCGGCGGCAAGACTGCGATCGTGTTCGAGGGCGAGCCGGGCGACGTGAGAAAGCTCACCTACGCCGAGCTGCACGGCGAGGTGTGCCGGTTCGCCAATGCGCTCAAGACCCTGAATGTGGCGCGCGGCGACCGCGTCGTCATTTACATGCCCCTGATTCCCGAAGCGGTGATCGCGATGCAGGCCTGCGCCCGCATCGGCGCCGTGCACTCGGTGGTTTTCGGAGGATTTTCCGCGAATGCCGTCAAGGACCGCATCGAGGACGCCGGCGCAAAAGTCGTGATCACCGCCGACGGCGGTTGGCGCGGCGGCCACGCGGTCGAGCTCAAGCGGGCGGTCGACAAGGCCCTCGCCGAGGGTTGCGCGAGCGTGCGCAGCGTCGTCGTCTATCGGCGCACGGGAGGCGACTGCCCCATGCAGGGCGGCCGCGACGCGTGGTGGCACGACGTCGTGGCCGGACAGGCTGCGGTCTGCGAGCCCGAATGGGTGGATGCGGAGCATCCTCTGTATCTGCTCTATACCTCGGGATCGACCGGCAAACCCAAGGGCATCCAGCACTCGAGCGCCGGGTATCTGCTCAATGCCAAACTGACCACACGCTGGGTGTTCGACCTCAAGGAGGACGACATTTTCTGGTGCACCGCAGATATCGGCTGGGTCACCGGACACACGTACGTGGTGTATGGACCGCTGGCGGCCGGCGCCACCGTGCTCATGTACGAAGGTGCGCCGACCTTTCCCGACGGCGGACGTTTCTGGAAGATCTGCCAGGCACACGGCGTCAACATTCTCTACACGGCGCCGACGGCCATTCGCGCGCTCATGAAGCTGGGCGACGCCATTCCGGGAGGGTATGACCTGCGCAAGCTGCGGCTGCTCGGGAGCGTCGGTGAGCCCATCAATCCGGAAGCGTGGATCTGGTACCACAAGGTGATCGGCGGGGGCCGCTGCCCCATCGTCGATACCTGGTGGCAGACCGAGACCGGAGCGACCATGATGACGCCGGTTCCCGCCGTCACGCCGACCAAACCCGGTTCCTGCGCCAAGCCTTTGCCGGGCATCTCGGTCGACATCGTCGATGACGAAGGCCGGCCCGTCACAACCCCCGATGGCGGCGGCTACCTCGTGATCACGCGCCCCTGGCCTTCCATGCTGCGTACCATCTGGGGCGACAACGAGCGGTATCTGCGCACCTACTGGGAGAAGTTCCAGAACCGCTACTATGTCGCCGGGGACTCGGCGCGCCGCGACAAGGACGGCTACTACTGGATCATGGGCCGGATCGATGACGTGCTGAACGTCGCCGGCCATCGGCTCGGAACCATGGAGATCGAATCGGCGCTGGTGGCACACCGCCTGGTGGCCGAAGCCGCGGTGGTCAGCAAACCCCATGACATCAAGGGTGAGTCGGTATTTGCCTATGTCGTGCTCAATGTACGGCGACCCGCGGGAGCCGCCGCCGCCGCATTGATGGAGGAACTGCGCGCCTGGGTCGGCGAACAGTTGAGTCCTATTGCCAAACCGGATGAAATTCGCCTGACCGACAATCTGCCCAAGACGCGCTCAGGCAAGATCATGCGCCGCTTGCTGCGTTCGATTGCCCGGGGAGAGCAGATCACCCAGGACATGTCGACCCTGGAGAATCCCGCGATCCTCGAGCAGCTGCGCGGCGCCGCGCCGGCGCCAACGGCGGCGCCGCGCAAGAAGACAGCGGCGCGCCCGACCGTGCAGCCGGCCAAGGCTGCAGCCAGGCGCCGCAAGCCGCCCGCGCGCAAGAAGCCCGCGGCGCGCAAGAAGCCCGCGGCGCGCAAGAAGCCCGCCAAGCGCCGCATGCCCGCGGCACGCGGCAAGCGGACGAAGCCTGCGGCCGTCGCCGTGAAATCCCGGCGCGCCGCGGTCAAGGCCGTGCGGCGCAAGCCACGCGGCAAGAAATGATGAGGCGGCCGGTGCCGGAACGTCCATGCCGCTGTTGATCGTCGGCTTGGCCCTGTTCCTCGGCGTTCACTCCATTGCCATCGTCTCGCCGGCGTGGCGCTCCCGGGCGATTCACCGCCTGGGCGAACGTACCTGGAAGGCGCTGTATGCGCTGATCTCCCTGGCCGGTTTCGTATTGATCTGCTGGGGCTTTGCGATGGCGCGCCACTCGCCCGTGATTCTCTATTCACCGCCGCTCTGGATGCACCACATCGCGCTCATCCTGATGCTGCCCGTGTTTCCCCTGATTCTGGCGGCTTACTTGCCGGGACGGATCAAGACCGCGGCGAAGCATCCGATGCTGGCTGCGGTCAAGATCTGGGCGTTCGCGCATCTGCTCGCCAACGGAGCGTTGACGGATGTGTTGCTGTTCGGCGGATTTCTCGCATGGGCAGTCGCGGATCGGATTTCGCTCAAACGCCGCGCCTCGCCGCAATTACCGCGATCCGCTGCCCCGCGGGCCTGGAACGATGCCCTCGCCGTCACGCTCGGAGTGGCGATCTACGCGATCTTCATCGGGTGGGCGCACGTGCGCTTGTTCGGCGTTTCGCCGCTCGATTTGTGAAGGAAACCCATGCGCAAACCTAAGGCTCTCCGGTGCGCAGCGCTCGCGCTGACTATGATCGCGGGAGCGGCATCCGCCCAGAGCGACAATCCCTGGAATGGGATTTCCGCCGGAATCAATGCGGGCGAGGTGCGCAACGGAGCCTGCGTCAGCGGGACGCTGAACGCCGGGCTGGTCGCCACGGACTTCAATCAAATCTGTCCCAGCGGCGGTTCCTTTGTTTGGGGCGGGCAGATAGCCGATGATTTTCAATACAAGAAATTTGTGCTGGGATTCAGCGCAGATCTCGATTTGGGGAGCGCCAAGAGTCAGAGCCTGTCGGCGACGGCCGGCGGCGCGGCGCCCCCGGCGGGCACCTATACCCTGTCGGGCAAACTCAACCCGAATACCTTCGGCTTTCTCGGCATGCGCGTCGGCTTTGCGAGCCTGCAATGGCTGCCCTACCTCAAAGTCGGCGCCCTCATCACCAGCGGATCTCACAACAGCACGCTGAGCTACACCCCGGCGGGGGCGGTCAAGCCCACCGTCTCGTTCAACGGCGGCAAGAACTTTTCATCAGCCGGCTGGGCTGCCGGCGGCGGCGTCGAATACGGATTCAACGGTCCGTGGTCGATCTCCTTGGAGTATCTGCGCGCGAATCTCGGCAAGGGATCCGATTCCACGGCAACCTGCAGCGGCCCTGCCGCGGCGTGTGCGGAATTTTCCGGCGTAACATTCGACACCAGCCATAACAGCTTCAAGGCGGACATCATCCGCATCGGCGTCAATTACTGGTTCGACTATTGGTGAGCGGGAGCGACAGCCGCCCGGGCGCCCCTCAGCGCCCGGCCAACGGCTGGCCCGTTCGGGTCCAGGCGCCCGGCAATACGCCGTCTCTCGATGGCATGAAACCGGTGTGCGGCGGCGGGTATCGCTTCAAGAAGCCGCGGGTATCGCTTTTCGACACGAAATTCGCCAAGGAGGTGGGTTCCGTCCACTTCACGCCGACGTCGCAGGTGACGTTCGGTGCGAGGCTCCGCTAGACTTCGAGCCATGGAATCGAAGGTCGCAAAAGATGCCGAGCGCGCCTTGATCGAAGCTACACAGCGGCTCAGTCCCGAAGAGCGCCTGAACGCGTTTTTGGCTCATTGCCGTTTGGTCATGGAACTGTTCGAGGCTGGCCGGAAAGTGCAGGATTCTCCATTGCGACGGCGGCCGTGAGAACGACCCAATCAGGTGAATCGGTACTTCTGCTGCTGGACGTCATCGACCATCTTGCAAGTCACAAGATCCAGTACGCGGTGATTGGTGCGCTGGCGGCATCAGTACACGGTGCTGTGCGGGCCAGTATGGACGCCGACGTGATCCTGTCCGTAGGGCTTTCTCGGGCGAAAAGTCTCGAGGGCACACTTGCGGCGGCTGGATTTCAAGCACAGCTGACTCGTGGCGACTTGGAAGACCCCATCCCGGCCTTGCTCGAAGTCACCGACCTTCATGGCAATCGCGTGGATTTGTTGATCGGCCTAAAGGGGCTCGATCATCAGGCGTTTTCGCGATCCATCGATGTCACCTTCCAGGGAACGACTTTGAAATTCATCGGGCTCGAGGATTTCATTGCGATGAAGGCGTTCGCCGGCGGCCCGATGGACTTGGTTGATGCGGCACGCGCGATCACCGCCGGCGGCGCAACCGTCGATCTTGATCTGATCCGCCGCCTCGCGCAGCGGTTCGGCAGACAGGCGTCGGAATCCCTTGAACGGCTCCTCAACGCCTGAGCTTTCGCCAAGCCTTTCTCCAGCTGTTCTGGGTGCACAATACCGGACAGCGACCACACACTTAGAACAGGCGCAGCAGGGAGTCAGCATGAATCGACGAAACCTTCTTACCGGCACGGCGGCATCCCTGGTGATGGGTGCGGTGAGCAATCCCGCGCCGGCCGCCGTCGACGGCGGGCAGTCGATGGACCCCGGCAATACCCTGGACGGCCTCAATCCCCCGGGCATTCGCGTGGCCGGCATCCGCATGCTGCCGGTGGTGGGCGGCAAGTACAAAGTGTGGACCAAGAAGCTCGGTTCCGGCCCCGTGAAGGTATTGCTGCTTCATGGCGGGCCCGGCTTCAGTCACGAGTATCTGGAGGCTCTCGAATCCTTCCTGCCGCAGGCGGGAATCGAGATGTACTACTACGATCAGCTGGGCTGCAACAATTCGGATCAGCCGGATGATCCCTCGCTGTGGACGCTGGCGCGCTACACCGAAGAAGTGGAAGAGGTGCGGCGCGGGCTCGGCCTGGAGCAATTCGTTCTGTACGGTCATTCCTGGGGCGGAATTCTGGCCATTGAATATGCTCTGCAACATCAGCAGCATCTGCGCGCGGTGGTGATCTCGAACATGACGGCCGGGGTGCAATCCTTCCTCAAGCGCGCCGCCTTCCTCAAGCACCAGCTGCCGCCCAAGACCCTTGCCCGCCTCACCGCGCTCGAAGCCAGGGAGGACTACGACTCGCCCGAGTACCAGAAGATCATGATGGAGGATCTGTATCCCAAGATGCTCTGCCGCATCACTCCCTGGCCGGAACCCGTCACCCGCGTGTTCCGGCACGCCAACGACAAGATCTACAACTTCATGCAGGGCAAGAGCGAATTCCTGGTGACCGGCAACCTCAAGACCTGGGAGCGCTGGGAGCGCTTGCATGAAATCAAGGTCAAGGCCCTCACCATCGGCGCCCGCTACGATGAAATGGACCCGGAGGACATGAAGAAGATGGCCGCCCTGATGCCCAACGCAAGCTATGGCTACTGCCCCAACGGCAGCCACCTGTGCATGTGGGACGACCAGGAGGTCTACTTCAGGCATTTGCTGAGTTTCCTGCGCACGGTTTGACCCCAAAAGCGGGGGCATTCGCGCGCAAACGCCGCCGGATTGGCGGATATGTCGAAAATCGCAGACTCGAAGCGCCGGCTCGGTTAGAATCCGCCGCCGGATTGGGGGCTGTCCGCAGCGACGCGACTCCGTCCGAGTACCCCCGACTAGCGCCCGCGGCCGCCCAGGCCGGTCGCATTTTTTAATTTTTTGGATAAACATGCTTGCTACTTCCAATGTCGCCGTACAGTTCGGCGCCAAACCGCTCTTCGAGCAGGTCACGGTCAAGTTTTCCGACGGCAATCGGTACGGACTGATCGGCGCAAACGGCTCGGGAAAGTCCACCCTGATGAAGGTGCTGGGAGGAGACCTCGAGCCCAGCGCCGGCGACGTGATGCTGCAAGCCGGCATGCGGCTCGGCAAATTGAACCAGAACCAATTCGGCTATGAGGATGAGCGGGTGCTGGACGTGGTGATGCGCGGCCACACCGAATTGTGGGCGGCGCTGAAGGAACGCGACCGTATCTACGCCGATCCCAATGCCACCGACGATGACTACATGAAGGCGGCGGAGCTCGAGGGCGTGTTCGCCGAATACGGCGGCTACGACGCCGAGGCCCGCGCGGGCAGCATCCTCACCGACGCCGGCATCCATGAGTCCCGGCACAATGGACCGATGCGCGAAGTGCCCCCCGGACTGAAGCTGCGCGTGCTGCTGGCGCAGGCGCTGTTCTCGAGGCCGGATGTGCTGCTTCTGGATGAGCCCACCAACAACCTCGACATCAATTCCATCCGTTGGCTGGAGAGCGCGCTCAATAATTACGACGCCACCATGGTGATCATCAGCCACGACCGGCATTTCCTCAATCAGGTGTGCACTCACGTCGCGGACCTCGATTTTCAGCAGCTCAAGATCTATCCCGGCAACTACGACGATTTCATGCTGGCCTCGGTCCAGGCGCGCGCCCGCGTCGAAGCGGCGAACGCCAAGGCCAAGGACCGGATTTCGGACTTGCAGGAATTCGTGCGCCGCTTCTCCGCCAACGCCTCCAAGGCGCGGCAGGCGACTTCCCGCAAGAAGCAGCTCGAGAAAATCAAGATCGAGGAAATCAGGCCGTCATCGCGGCAGAACCCCTACATCCGCTTCGAACAGGGCAAGAAGCTGTACCGCTCGGCGGTATCCGTCGAGAAGCTGAGTTTCGGCTATCCGGGCACGGGCGACAAAGTATTCGACAACCTCAGCTTCAATGTCGAAGCGGGCGAAAGAATCGCGATCATCGGACCGAACGGCGTGGGCAAGACGACGCTGATGCGCTGCCTCGCCGGCGAATTGCGGCCCAACTCCGGCCGCATCCTATGGGTCGAAAACGCTCAACCAGGGTACATGCCGCAGGATCCGCAAGCCGAATTCGACGACAAGACGGATTTGTTTTCCTGGATGTCCCAATACACGGGCAAGGCCGACGATGATCAGATCGTCCGCGCGACTCTGGGCCGGCTGCTGTTCTCGGGGGAGGAGACCAAGAAATCCGTGAAGGTCCTCTCCGGCGGCGAGAAGGGACGCATGATCTACGGCAAGCTGATGCTGACCAAACCCAATGTGCTGCTGATGGACGAGCCCACCAATCACATGGACATGGAAACCATCGAGTCGCTGCAGATCGGCCTCGAACATTATCCCGGAACGCTCATTTTCGTCTCGCACGATCGCGAGTTCGTGGGTGGCTTGGCCACCCGCATCATCGAACTGCGTGCCGGCGGCGGCATCACCGACTTCCGCGGCACGTACGACGAATACCTCAAGGGACAGGGAATCGAGGCATAGCGATTGGCGACGTCCCGTCGATTTCACCTATGCGGCATTGATCTTCGAGTACGTCGATGCGGCATCCGCTCTGGCAACCTTGCAGCGCAATTGCCGCCCGGGAGGGACTCTCGCCGTGCTTCTGCAACAGGGCGGCCGGCACGGCGGCCTCCGGCATTCGCGGCTGACCACCAAGCGGCGGACAGGCCGATGGAAGCTGCCGGCACAGCTTGCTAGGATTGGCGCAAAATACTCACCCGGGGGATGTCGGTGCGAAACCTAACGGCTGCCTGCGCCTGTGTTCTGCTCGCAGCATCGTCGTATGCGGCCGCTCCGCCGGCGGACGTCGTCATCGTCAATCGCATCGCCGATGCGGCATTCAATCACGGCGAAGTCGTCGACATCGCCGCCCATCTGGCGGATCAGATCGGCGGACGAATGACCAATTCTCCCGCCATGCGCCGCGCCGAGCGCTGGACCCAGGATCGGTTCAAGAGCTGGGGACTGAAGGACGTCAGGACCGAAGGGTTCGACTTTGGCCGAGGCTGGTGGATCGAATCGGCGCACGTGCGCATGCTGGCGCCGCGGCCGCTCGAACTGCATGGCATTCCCATCGCCTGGACTCCCGCGACCAACGGCGTATTGAGCGCCGCCGTGATCGTCGCGCCCATGATCAGCGACAAGGACTTCGCGGATTGGAAGGGCAAGCTGTCCGGGAAGATCGTGCTGGTCACCTGGCCCGGCCCGCCGAAAGACGACGGCGAGGCGCCGTTCCAGCGGTTGAGCGAGGCGGACATCGCCAAGCTGGACAAGTACCAGCAGCCCACCTTCGATCCGGAAGCCAGGCAGAAGCGCATCGAGCGCTTTCGTTTTCGAGCCAAACTGGATGCCTTCCTGGCGGAAGAGGGCGCCGTTGCGTGGGTTCAGATGTCGCGCACCGAAGGGCGAGTGGTGCACGGCGAGGGCTATGGCTATCGCGTCGGCAAGACTCCCAAACTGCCCGGCGTGGAGATCGGGGCCGAAGACTACCGGCGCCTCGCCCGGCTGGCGAAGCTCGGCGAGGTCAAACTCGAGATCGACAGCCGCGTTCACTTCGAGGACGCGGACCATAACGCCTACAATATTTTCGCCGACATTCCGGGTGGCGATCCGAAGTCGGGCTACGTCATGGCCGGCGCGCATCTGGACAGCTGGGTGGCGGGCGACGGCGCCGCCGACAACGGCGCCGGCAGCGCGGTGGTGATGGAGGCGGCCCGCATTCTTGCCGGCATCGGAGCGCGGCCCAAGCGCACCATTCGGTTCGCGCTGTGGTCGGGCGAAGAGGAGGGACTGCTGGGCTCGGCCGCGTACGTCGAGAAGCATCTGGCGCGGCGCCCCCCGGTCACCGATCCGGCACTCGCGGATCTTCCCGTGTATTTCTCCTTGGATACCTACCCCGTGGAGGCGTTGCCGGGTTACACCGACATGGTCGCCTATTTCAACATCGACAATGGGTCCGGCAAGGTCCGCGGAATCTACACGGAAGGCAATTTCGCCGTGGTGCCGATTTTTCGCGAATGGTTGTCGCCGTTTTCAAGCCTGGGCGCGGCCGCGGTGGTGGCCGAACCCACGGATGCGACGGATCACGTATTCTTGAGCCGCGCCGGCCTGCCGGCGTTTCAATTCATTCAAGATCCGCTGGACTACGAGTCCCGGGTCCATCACACCGATCTCGACACCTTCGATCATCTGCGGCCGGAAGATCTGCGGCAGGCGGCCGTCGTGCTCGCGACCATCCTCATGGATGCGGCGAACAGCGAGCGGCCTTTGCCCCGCAAGGTTCTGCCCACGCAGCCGAGCGTGACCGATCCCTTCCACTATGCGGATCCGGCGAAGAAATGACCTAGGCGCAAGCGCTACTCGGCAACGGCGGCTCTTGGGATCCCGTTGTATCCCAAGACCAGATGGATGCCCACGGCGGCGAACACGATCGATGCGCCGATCAAGGTGCCGGCGCTCGGTGCTTCCTTGAAGGCCAGCCACACCCAGAGCGGCGCCAAAGGCGCCTCCAGGGACCCGATCAGCGCGGTTTCGATGGGCGGCAGCCGGCGCGCTCCGAGAGTGAACAGCGGCAAACCGATGGCGAAAGTCGTGATCCCGAACAACGTGAGCATCAAGACATCGTGCCCCGACACGCTCAAGGGAGCGCCGAACGGCACCGCAATCAAACCGCTGAGCAGCGCCGACATGCAGGATGCCTGCAGGAAGGGCAGGGCGGGGAAATGTCTCGCGATCACCATCGCCACCGCCATGGTGAACGTCATGCCGAAAGCGAGCAGATCGCCGCTCAAGTGCCCATCGTGTCCCAGGCCGACCATGATGGCCACTCCCCCGAGCGCCATCAGGCTGGAGGCGGCGGCGCCCGCGCCCGGTCTCTCGCGCATCACCAGCCAGCCGAGGCCGGCGGCGATGAAGGGAACGGTGGCATAGATCACGGCCACGTGCGCGACCGTCGTCGCCCTGAGCGCCGTCAAAAAGAAAATCATGCCCGCCGATGATTGGAGTACGAAGAACCAGCCGAGCGGCCCGAGCTTGCGCAGCGCTCGCCAGGAACCCTCTTGCGGCATGACGGTGAGCACCACGGCGAGACCCAGCGCGCCTAAGATGCCGCGCCACGCGAGCATGGTCCACGAGTCCGACGGAATCAGCCGGGTGAACAAACCTGCGGTGCTCCACGCCAGCGCGGACGCCGTGATCCAGGCGAATCCAACCCGGTGCCCGGGGATCGAAGCGGGGTGAACCATTCGTCTTAAGCGGGCTTCACACGCCCGCGGCGAAAGTCGGCGATGATTTCGCGCGCGGCGTTGTGGCCGGGAGCGCCGGTCACGCCGCCGCCGGGATGCGTTCCCGAGCCGCACATGTACAGTCCCTGCAAGGGGCCGCGGTAATCGCCGTGTCCCAGCATCGGCCGCGCGGAAAACATCTGGTCCAGGCTCAGGGCGCCGTGAAATATATCGCCGCCGGTCAGGCCGAAGGTACGCTCGAGATCGAGGGGACTCATGATTTGCCGCCCGAGAACCGAGGCTTTGAAGTTCGGCGCATGACTGCTCACGAGATCGATCATGACGTCGGCCACTTGTTCACGATGCGTGTCCCAGGACGCGCCGTTCGGCAGGACCGGCGCGACGTGCTGACAGAACAGGCTGGCCACGTGCTGTCCCGGCGGCGCCAGGCTGTCGTCCAGAGTCGAGGGAATCAGCATTTCGACGATGGGGCGTTTCGACCATCCGCCGGCCTTGGCATCGAGATACGCCTGCTCCATGTAGGCCAGGCTCGGCGCCATGATGATGCCGGACGTGTGATGCTCGGCGAGCGAACGGCCGGGCAACACCGTGAAATCGGGCAATTCGGACAGTGCGACATTCATGCGGAACGTGCCCGAGCCGCAGCGCCAATGACTGATGCGCTCGCGAAAATCGCGGGGTAGGGCACCGGCATCGATGAGCGAACCGTAAAAAAGCTTCGGATTCAGGTTCGACACCACCGCGCGCGCGCGGATCGCCTCGCCCGCTTCGGTGACCACGCCGACCGCGCGGCCCGACTCGACCAACACTTCGCGCACCGGGCTCGACACCCGAATGTCCACGCCGCGTTCGGCGGCCGCCCTGGCCATGGCCTGGCTGATCGCGCCCATGCCGCCGATGGCATGGCCCCACGCGCCCTTCTTGCCGTTGACCTCCCCGAACACGTGGTGCAGCAGCACGTAGCCCGAGCCCGCGGCATAGGGGCTCGCGTAATTGCCGACGATGCCGTCGAAGCCATACGCCGCCTTGATGGGCGCGCTCTCGAACCACGCATCCAAATAATCTCCGGCAGACTTGACGAACAGATCCAGCAGTTCGCGGCGCATCGGCATGTCGAGCCTGGCGATGCGTTTGCCCATGCGCGCGCCGCGCAGCAGTTCAGGCAGCGCCGCCAACCAGCCGCCGGCGGTGACGTTCGGCGGCGTCTCGAGCACCAGATCCCGCAGCACATCGGCAATCAGGTCGAGGCGCTCGCCGTAGGAGCCGAGCCGCGCCGCATCGCGCGCCGAGAATTTCGCCACTTCTTGTTCGGTCCTGCCGGCGCCGACCTTGAGGTACTGCCGCTCGTCCAGCGGCAGAAAATTGGCGAGCTTGCGCTCCACCACCTTGAGACCGTGGCGGGGCAGCTGCAAATCGCGGATGACCTTGGGATTGAGCAGCGACACGGTATAGGCGGCCACGGAATTGCGAAAACCCGGATGAAATTCCTCGGTGACGGCCGCGCCGCCCACCACGCCGCGCCGTTCGAGCACCGTCACCTTGAGGCCGGCCGCGGCGAGATATGCCGCGCACACCAATCCGTTGTGTCCGCCGCCGACGATGACGACATCACGCATCTTTGAATCAACCATGGGTCGCAGCTCTCTCGTTGCGGACTCGCCAGCCCGGACTCGGGGCGGCGTCGAGCCGGCTCTCCGGAATCAGATTGCGCAGACGGCGCGCAAAGCTGCGCAGGCTCACTTCGGTGCGTCCGAGCGGGCCCGGGGTGTAGCTGCGCGAACCCATCCCGGCCTGAACCCGCTCGATGAGCGCCTTGTCCTCCAGGCTCACGCGGCGGTTGATGCGCCAGTTCAGGTAGCGCGCCGCGCGCATTTCGCGCCGGTCGTCGGGGTGCACATAGGCGATCTCCCGGATCAGCGTTTCCGTGGGCGACACCGGAAGCATCTGCATGAAATCGATCTGATCCGGATACACATCGAAGGCCACGTTCGGCCACAGCTTGAAGTATGCCCACAGTCGCTGCCGGTCGTCAGGCAGGTGCGGCGACTTCGGCAGCAGCGTCTGATACAGGCGCTCCGACAGCTGCGAAGACGGAACATCGCGCAGATATCCCCACATCTTGTCCACCCAGGGCTGCGCCTCCACGCCGTAGCTCTGGCCGAAAAGACGCGTGAGGCCGGGATGCGCCACCGTGATGTGCATGGCGTCCGAATAGTTGTCGGTCACGTTCTTCCAGTTCACATGGCGCGTGCGCAGGGTCACCCGCCCCAGCGGCTGCAATTCCTCGAGACGGTAGGCGGCCAATTCGGCTTCATAGGGCGCGAGCATCTCGGCGACGCTCGGCAGCCCCGGATGCAGTCGCACGAACACGAAACCCTTGTAGATCTCGGTCTCGACCGGCTTGAGCCCGAACTGATCGAGCGCGAAGTCGGCAAACTCCTTGCGGTGGGTCACGGCGATCAGACGGCCGGAGAGATCATAGGTCCAGGCGTGATACGGGCACACGATTCTACCCGGGCAGTGACCCGCGCCGCCGTCGAGCAGCCGCGCCGCGCGGTGCCGGCACACATTGAAGAACGCCCTGACGGCGCGATCCAGGCCGCGTACCGCGATCAGCGGTTCGCCGAGAAATTCCAGGGTGTGGTAGTCGCCGGGATCGGGGATGTCGTTGAGATGGCAGATCACCTGCCATGAAGAGGCGAACACGCGCTCTTTCTCGGCTTCCAGGAATTCCGCATCCCGATAGATCCACCCGGGCAGACTGAATCCTTCCGTTTCCATGTCCAATGGCCTTCTCGAATCTTGTTGAACACTAGAATAACAAGAGGGGATGCGCCCCACTAGCGGGGCCGCTGCGAGGCGGCAGGCCCTAGAGTTTGCGCCGCTTCGTCGCGCCGCTTCTGGCCGTGCCGGGCGCGGCCAGCAGGCGCGAAAAACCGCCGCTGCACAGGGCATTGACCCAGTCCTCGCACAGGGAAATCGCCTCGCGAGGCTTGAACACCGTCGGGCTCAGGCTCAATTCCACCCAAAATCCGTCGAGCAGCGCCGACAGCGCAATCGCGGCGGGCCGCAGCTTGAAGGGCGGCGCCGCCCCCGAAGCGACGAGCTGGCCCAGCAAGGACTCCAGGACTGCGCGATACTTGCCGTAGGTGCTGAAGTGAACGGCGCGAATCTGTGCCGAGTGCGCCACCATGCTCCAAAACACCAGCCATACATTGAACAGCTGCGGATCGAGAATTTCCGGCGCGAACGAGGCGCGGAAGAAATTGCTCAAACGCTCGCGCGGCGAGAACGCTTTGTTTTCCGCCTGGTGGCGGATCGAATCCAGCAAAGACAGGGCCAGGGTCTCATAGGTTTCGGCGATCAGACCCGACTTGCTTGGAAAATGGTGGTTGATCAAGCCGATGGACACTCCGGCCGCGGCGCTGATCCGGCGCACCGAGACTCCCGCATGGCCGTACTGCTTGAGACAGCGCAGAGTGGCATCGACCAATGCCTCGCGGCGCACCGCCGGAGTTGCACGATGAAATTTCGGTACATGCCGCTTGGTGGCCATTCAACTCCCTTTTTTTGGGAGTATACCGGAGCGCGATGCAATTGACGCGCGGGGCCGCCGCTAGGACGGCTGCTCGCTCACGAAGGCGCCGATCCGCTGCGTCACATAGCGCCGGATATCGAGGTTCCAGTCTTCCATCGGCGCGTAGTAGCCGTGATGGTGGACGCGTGAGCGGATCCCATTCTGCACCCCCGCGCACACGGCCCAGTCCTGGCGGTTGACCAGGTCCCAGAAGTCCACGGCGTCCGACGGATCGAACCCGGGTTTTCCGATTTCATGGGTCTCGAACAAGAAGTGGCAGGTGATATCGGTGCGTTCGGCGCCGCGCGGTTGCAGGATGAACGCCGCGACGTGATCGCAGGCCACGCTCAAGAACAGGTTCGGATAGACCAATTCGCCTTTGTGCCGCACCTGTTCGTCGGCATCGAGGCCGGGGAAGGCGCGCCGCGCCGTGGTGCCGCTGTGCGTAAAGGTATAGGCGCCTTCGCGATGTGGTATGCCGCGGCTCCAATCCAGATTGCCGCCGCCGCCTTCGCGGAACGACGGCACGACGGCGCAAAGTTCGGGGTGCACGCCCCCGCAGTGATAGCACTCGTTGTAATTTTCACAAATGATCTTCCAATTCGCGGCGACTTCGTAGCGGAGGGTGGCTCCGATGCGCAGATCGCGCAGCGGATAGCGCTGCAGCCGCTGCGGAATGCCGCCCAATTGCGTCGCCAACGGCGCGCCGGTGCCGGGGGTCAGATTCAGGAAGATGAATCCTCCCCAGGTATCGACGGCGACCGGATACAAGTGAAATTCTTGCTTCTTGAAGCCGGCGGCGGCGCTCAGGTGCGGGGCGGCGATGAGCGCGCCGTTGAAATCATAAGACCACTGATGGTAGGGGCACACGATCAGGCGGCCGCCGGTGATGCCGCCGGGGAGGCTTACCCCCAGGGCCTGCGTTTCGGCGGGGGTTCTGCACAGACGGGAACCACGGTGCCGGCATACATTGTAGAACGCCCGCAGCTCCCCTTCGCGGTTGCGCACCAGTAGGATGCTCTCGCCGAGCACGTCGAGCACCTGATAGTCGCCCGGGCCCGCCAATTCCTCCTCCCGGCAGACGCCGATCCATTCGCGGCAGAAGATGCGTTCCTTTTCGGCCCGGAATACCTCCGCGCTGCGATACCAGCTGGAGGGCAGGGTCGGTTCCAATTGTGCGGCGTTCATACGGGATAATCCCTCACATACGGTGCGGCAGGCGGCGGCGTGTCGAACTCGCGCGCGAAAGCGTGTCCACTATGAACGGCGTGCACGATCGCCCCCGGCGCGAATGCATCGCCGATGCGGGTCACGCCGGCGATCCCGGCCGCTTGGAGTTCCGGTCCCTTGGCGATCAGCGCCCGGTACAACTCGTCGCGCGGCCGCCGCACCCCGACGATGACCATCGACCTGCAGGCGAGACGCTTCTGCGCCCCGCTGTACACATCCGCGAGGGTCGCGGCCGCGCCGTCGAAGGCCGTCACCCGCTGCAGAGTGTGGATCGCCACGCCCGCCTTGCAAAGGGCCCGGTGCACCAGCGGCAGTTCATTGGTCATGAAGGTCCAAGCCGAGGCATTGCCCGCCGGAGTCACATAGGCGACTTCACTCCCCGACAGGGCCAGCTGCTGGGCGATGGCGCCGCCCATGTAATAGTTGTCGAAGTCGAACACCAGGACGGGACCCTGTGGCACGGTGCCGGCGGCGAGGTCGTCGGGGGTGTACACCGCCGCGCCGTCGAGTTCGCCGACCGGGAATTCCAGGGTGGAAAACAGCAGCCGGGTCCAACGCGCGCCGGTCGCGATGACGACGTGGCGGTGCTCCAATCCCAGAATATCGTCCACCCCAAGCTCGCTTCCGGGATAGAGGTTGACGTTCGGCCGCTCCCGCAGCTGACCCAAGCGCCAGTCGCTCACGCGGCCCCAGGTCTTCAAGCCCGGCAGGCGCGTTTCGAACCGCAGCCGGCCGCCGAATTCCCCGGCGGCATCGGCGATCGTCACCGCATAGCCGCGCCGCGCCAGCGTGGTGGCGCACTCGAGCCCGGCCGGTCCGCCGCCGACGATCAGGATGGATGAATCGCTGGCCGGCGGCGCAAAACGTTCGGGATGCCAATCGCGCCGCCATTCCTCGCCGGCGGTGGGGTTCTGGGTACAGCGCACCGGTACGCCGTCGTGCCAGCTCGAAATGCAGATATTGCAGCCGATGCATTCGCGGATTTCGTGCTCGCGGCCCTCGTTGATCTTCCTCGGCAGGAACGGGTCCGCGATCGAGGGCCTGGCACCGCCGATCAAATCGAGGATGCCGCGGCGCACCTGGGACACCATGACATCCGGCGAGGTGAAACGGCCGACTCCGACCACCGGGCGCCGGGTCAGCTGCTTGACGAAATTGACGATGGGCTCGTGGCTGCCTTCGGCGGAGAACCGCGACGGCGCGCAATCGGTCGGGCTGGAATCCATCTTGACGTCCCACAGGTCGGGGAGGTCTGCCAGCAGGGCCACCACTTCGTGCGCCTCGGACTCGGCGTGCCTCCCGGGCTTGCCGCGCAATTCTTCCATGCTGATCCGCAGCGCGACGGCGCACTTGTCGCCGACGGCATCGCGCGTCACCGCCAGCATCTCGCGCACCAGGCGCACTCGATTCTCGATCGAACCGCCGTAGGCGTCGGTGCGGTGATTGTATTCGGGCAGCAGGAATTCATATGGCAGGTATCCCATGCCGGCATACACGTACACGATATCGAACCCGGCCTGCATGGCGCGGCGTGCGCCGGCCGCCTGCCAGCGCAGCAGGTCCTGGATGTCGGCGCCGTCCATGGCCCGGGGACGCAGATTGCCCATGAACCCCAGATGCGTGGACAGCCAGGGCATGCCCGAGGGCGACAGCGGCGCCATGCGGCTGGTGCGGTTCAGGGTGCAGGCGCCGCCGTGCCACAGTTCCACGCCGGCCAGGGCGCCGTGCCGGTGCACGGCGTCGGTCATCAGGGCATGCGAACGAATGTCCTTGTCGTCCCACAAAATGGCGAACGGCAGCGGCGAGTCGTCCGAGCTCGGATGGATCGATACCGCGCCGGTGCAGACCACGCCCCAACCGCCTTCGGCCTTGGTCTCGCGGAAGCCGGCGCGCACCTGCGGCAGGGCGTTGGTCATCCCGCTGGCGTGCGGCACCTGATAGAAGCGGTTCGGCGCGGTGACGGGTCCGATACGCACCGGTTCGAACAAGACGTCGAAGCGCGGATTGCGCGCCATGTTGCTTTCCTTGGGCGTATCGCGGCCGCTGAAGTGTGCGCAGAGTAATTGATCGACCGTACAGTAGCAACCTGCACGCGGCACGGCGCCGTGCGGCGCCGATCTCGAGCGTCAGGCTGCGCGGAAGGCGCGGTAGTCCAGCCCGAGCGCGCTCGCCACCGCTTCATGCGTCAGTTGGCCCGCGTGAACGTTGAGGCCGCGGCCGAGCCCCGCGTCATTCGCAATGGCCTGGCGCCAGCCGTGATCGGCGAGCGCTCGCACATAGGGCAGGGTGGCATTGGTCAAGGCGAAGGTGGAGGTGCGCGGCACGGCTCCGGGCATATTGGTCACGCAATAGTGAATGACGCCGTCGAGAGCGAAGGTGGGCTCGGCATGTGTGGTCGGCCGGCTGGTCTCGAAACAGCCGCCCTGATCGATGGCGATATCGACCAGCACCGCGCCCGGCTTCATGGTCTTGACCATGGCGCGGGTCACGAGCTTCGGTGCCGCGGCGCCCGCGATGAGCACGGCGCCGATGACGAGGTCGGCATCGCGCACCAGCTCTTCAATCGCGTGCGCGGTCGAATACACAGTCTTGAGCTGATTGCCGAAGATCGACGACAGCTCCCGCAGTCGCTTGACCGAGCGATCCACCACGGTCACGTCGGCACGCAGGCCGACCGCCATCTCGGCCGCATGAGTGCCGGACACGCCGCCGCCCAGCACCACGACTTTGGCGGGGGCGACTCCGGGCACGCCGCCGAGCAGAACACCGAAGCCGCCGTTGGCTTTCTGCAGGCTGTTGGCTCCCACTTGCACCGACATGCGCCCCGCGACTTCGCTCATCGGCGTCAGCAGCGGCAGCGATCCATCGGGTGCGGTCACGGTTTCGTAGGCGATGGCGGTGGCGCCGGAGGCGAGCAGCGCCAGCGCCTGCTCGCGGTCGGCCGCCAGGTGCAGATAGGTGAACAAGGTTTGTCCGCTGCGCAGCAGCTTGCATTCCGCGAGCTGCGGCTCCTTGACCTTCACCACCAGTTCCGCGGCCGCGAACACATCCTGCGCGCGTTGCGCGATCTGGGCGCCGGCCGCTTGATAGTGTGAATCCTCGAAGCCGATTCCCGCCCCGGCACCGCTTTGGACCACGACCTGATGTCCGGAGTCCACGAGTTCTCGCACGCCCGCGGGCACCAAGCCGACCCGATATTCGTGAATCTTGATCTCTTTGGGGACGCCGATTTTCATATGTATTCTCCGCGGGCGGTGGTCTTGAGGATGCCGCGTAAGGTAACTGGCGCGGATGATTGGAAACTTGCAAAAGCCGGTCCCGCGGACCCGCTTTATGGCAGAATGCAGCGACAACCGGCTGTTCTACGCAAGAAACTGCTGAATATGGGCGAGGGCCGTCAAAATGAAATTGGATCGCTACGATCGCGCCATCGTCCGTGCGTTACAGCTCGATGGCCGGATCACCAACAGTCAGCTGGCCGAGAGCGTCAGCCTGTCCGAGTCGGCCACCTTGCGGCGAGTTCGTGCTCTGGAGGAAGCGGGCTTCATCGAAGGGTACACCGCGCTGATCAATCAACAAAAAGCGGGCTGTCCCGTCAACGTGTTCGTCAACATCACCCTGGAACGGCAGGAACAGGCGCACCTGCACGCGTTCGAGGAGGCGGCGCGCAAGGTCCCCGAGGTCATGGAGTGCTATCTCATGTCCGGCGAATACGACTATCTATTGCGGGTAGTGTTGGCCGACACCGCCGACTTCGAACGCCTGCACAGCCAGCATCTGACCCGGCTGCCGAACGTTGCGCGGGTGCAGTCGAGCTTTGCCCTGCGCACCGTGCAGAAATCGCGGGAATTGCCGGTGCGCTGACAGTCGCGCCGAGAGCTTGGCGTGTTCGCGGCGACCCTCAAGTTTTCGGCTTGAGCACCAGCGAGAAACCCACTTTCACCTCGTCGGCCACCCATTCGGTGCTCTTCCAGTCGCCGCGTCCGGCGCCGAAATCCAGGCGCTTGAGCTTGGCGGTGCCGGTGAGCTTGGCGCCCGCCGGTCCCGGGGCGAACTGAAAATCGATGGGCACATCCTTGGTCACGCCGCGCAGCGTCAGGGCGCCGATCGCCGCGTAACCCGCCGCGGTCTTGGTGAAGCTGCGGGTCACGTAGTGTGCCGTCGCCGAGTGAGCGACGTCGAAAATGTCGGGTCCGCGGATGGTGGTGTCGCGGTCCTTGTCCCCCGTATCAACGGAATTCAGATCGATCTGTACGTCGATGCTCGAACCGGCCAGAGCTTCGGGTGAGAAATCGACGGTGGCCGAGAACTTGTGGAACGAACCCTTGAACTCCGCGCCGGCCTGCACCCCGGTGAACTCCAATCGGCTCTGCTGAGGGTCGGCGGAGTAGCTTGCCGCAGCACCCGCCGCCGCCGGTGGCAGGGACAGGGCGGCGAGCAGCGCCATCGATACGGAGAGAAATTTTCTAATCATGCCCATTCTCCGGCTTGGCCTTCCCTGGATTGAATAAGGGCAGCATGCGCCGCAACACATCGTCCTTGTTCCAGAAATGATGTTTGAGCGCCGCCAAGACATGCAACACCGCGGCTGCAAACAGCAGGTAGCTCAACACGTGATGCGTCGAACGCAGCGCCTCGAAGGCCGCCTGGTTCTTGCCGATGAGATTCGGCCAGGTGAACAGCCCGAACCAGCTCACTGAATAATTCTTCGCCGATGACATCATCCATCCCGTCAGCGGCATCGCGAACAGCAGCAGATAGAAGACCCCATGCGTCGCACGCGCCAGGATTCGTTCCACGGGAGTCATGCCCGTGGGCAACGCGGGCGGCCGGTTCCGCACGCGCCATGCCAGGCGCAATATCGCCAGCATGAGTATGGTCATGCCGACACTCTTGTGGCGGGCGAGCAGCGCCAGCTTGTGAACCCCGATCGGCAGATCGTCGGCCGAATAGGCAAGCACGAACTGAGTCACGACCAACGCCGCGATGATCCAGTGAAATGTTTGCGCGACCGCGCCGTAGCGCGGCGGCGAACTTCGACTTGGCATACTTCAGGCTCCACGTGCAGACTGCGCCGATAGTTTAGCAAGACAGCGGGGCCGCTCGTGTTCAAAAGTCTCGGCGTTTGCGCCGTTGCGCTGGTACTGGCCGCGTGCGGCGCGCTCAAATCGCAGCCTGCCGCGCAACGGATTCCCGCAGAATTCCCCCGGCCCGGTGCGCCGCAGGGCAAGACCTATCGAGTCGATGCCGCGCAATCCGAATTGCGCGTGCTGGTACGCCGCGCCGGTCCGCTGGCGCGCTTCGGCCACAACCACGTCATGGTCAACCGGGCCTTAAGCGGCGCAGTCGATCTGGCGGATGCACCCGGCGACTCGGCATTCTGGCTGGATGTGCCCGCCGCCGGTTTCGCGGTCGACGACGCCCGGGCGCGAGCCGAGGAGGGGCCCGATTTTGCCGCCGACGTCCCGGACGAGGCCAAAGCCGGCACGCTGCAAAACATGCTGGGCACGGCGGTGCTCGACGCCGCCGAGTTTCCGCAGATCGTGGTGAAGAGCGTCGCCGTTGCAACTGCGCCCGACACGGCGGGCGCGGGCGATTTCATCGCCACCGTCGCCATCAGCATCGCGGGACATGAATCGCGGATCGACGTACCGTTCAAATTGCAAAGCGATCCGGGTCGGTTATCGGTGAGCGGGTCCTTTGAGCTGCGCCAGACGGAGCTCGGGCTGACTCCGTACAGCCTGATGCTGGGCGCGTTGCAGGTTCAGGATGCGATGACCGTCAAATTCAAGATCATCGCGTTGCCGGTCTAGCCGACGCGGCAGCGTTCACGTGCTCGATGACAGCAGCAGCGGCGTCCCCTCGGGCGCGATCAGCACGGCGGCCGGCACCTGGCGCAGCGGCGTTGGAATTTCGCCGGTCGGCGATATGCCGACATCGGCCAGCCGCGCCAAAGTCCCGCCGACGTCGTCGACTTCGAACCGCAAAGTGGATCGGCGCAGATGCGCGGGCTCATACAGTCCCAGATCGACGTAGTCGCTGGTGCAGGAAATATGCGGCACCCGATCGCCCATTTCATCCATCCCGACGAAGCCGAATTGTTCCCAATACGCTTTCGATGCCTCGAGGTCGGGCGATGGCAGGCCGAACTCGAGAAAGTAGCCGCAGCGCGACGTGTCGGTGCCGAGCCGCTTGCTCGGCGAGAAGGTGCGAGCCTCGATGAGTCTGATCAGATGGCCGCCGGGATCGAGCCAGCCGACTTCGTTGAATACATCATTGCCGAGCCGGCGGAACTCGAATTCCAATCCCAGGCGCTCGAAGGATTCCAGATGTTTGAGCAATTCCGGCCTGACGAAGGTCATCGAGGGTGCCGGCATCGGCTGTTGATGCAGCCCGAGGCAGATTCGTCCGTCCGTCACCACGGCGTAGGGATGCGGCCAAGCCTCGCCCACTTCCGCCTGCGAGAATCCCAGCCTGGAGTAAAAATCCAGCGAGGCCTGAATATCCGGCGTGGCGAGCGAAAACTCCAGGAACCGCCCCAGCACGGCTCTGTCAGCTCACTCCGCCGATGCACACGTACTTCAACTCGGTGTAGTCGAGAATTCCATACTTGGAGCCCTCGCGTCCGATGCCTGATTCCTTGACGCCGCCGAAGGGCGCGACCTCGGTGGAAATGATGCCGGTGTTCAAGCCGACGATGCCGTATTCGATGGCTTCCGAGACCCGCCAGCTTCGCGCCAGGTCGCGGGTGTAGAGATAGGCGGCCAAGCCGAACTCGGTGTCGTTGGCCATGGCGATCGCCTGCGCCTCCGTCTGGAACTTGAACAGCGGCGCCACCGGCCCGAAGGTCTCTTCGCGCGCCACCAACATGTCGGGCGTCACCTGGGTCAGGATGGTGGGCTCGAAAAACGTGCCGCCGAGCGCGTGCCGCTTGCCGCCCAACTTGACCGAGGCGCCCTTGGCCACCGCGTCCGCGATGTGTTCTTCAATCTTGGCCACGGCCTTGGCGTCGATCAGCGGTCCCTGGTCGGTGATTCCCGCCAGCCCGTCGCCCACTCGCAGCTTTTCCACGGCCTCGTAAAGCTTCTGCGCGAAAGCGTCGTACACTCCGGCCTGCACCAGCAGGCGATTGGCGCATACGCAGGTCTGCCCGGTGTTGCGGTACTTGCTGGCGATCGCGCCTTGCACCGCGGCGTCCAGGTCGGCATCGTCGAACACGATGAACGGTGCATTGCCGCCGAGTTCGAGCGAAATCTTCTTCACTGAAGCGGCACACTGCGCCATCAGTTTCTTGCCGATCTCGGTGGATCCCGTAAAGGTCAATTTGCGCACCGCCGGATTCGAGGTCATCTCGCCGCCGATCGCGGCCGCGGATCCCGTGATGACATTGAACACCCCCTTGGGAATCCCCGCCCTGGCTGCGAGTTCCGCCAGCGCCAGCGCCGAATAGGGCGTCTGGGTCGCCGGCTTGCATACCATGGTGCATCCCGCCGCCAGCGCAGGTCCGGCCTTGCGCGTGATCATGGCGGACGGAAAATTCCACGGTGTAATCGCCGCGACCACGCCCACGGGCTGCCGCAGCACCATGATCCGCTTGTCCGCCTGATGTCCGGGAATGATGTCCCCGTAGAGCCGCTTGCCTTCTTCCGCGAACCACTCGATGAAGGACGCCGCGTAGAGGATTTCACCCTTGGACTCGGCCAGCGGTTTGCCCTGTTCGGCGGTCATGAGCATGGCCAGATCTTCTTGATGCGCCAGCATCAGATCGAACCAGCGCCGCAGGATGGCGGCGCGATCCTTGGCGGTGCGCGCGGCCCAGGCCGGCAGCGCCGCCGCAGCGGATGCAATGGCGCGGCGGCATTCGGCCGCGCCCATGTTCGGGATGGTCCCCAATATGGCGCCGGTGGCGGGGTTGTGCACGTTCACGGTGCCGGAGTTGTCGGCGGGGAGCCAGCCCCCGTCGATGTAGCACAATTCGCGCAGTAACTGAGGATCTTTGAGTTTCATGAGCTTGTTTCTCAACCGACGTGACGATGCAGAAATTCCAGGCTGCGTTCCAGGGCAAGCTTCGCGCTCGCGGCGTCGAAGCTCGCCCGGTCCGTGCAGTTGAAGCCGTGTTCCGCGGGATAAAGGTGGTAGATGCCCTGCGGAAAGGCAGCCTTGATTTCTGCGACGGCCGACGGCGGAATGTGTTTGTCCTCCTCGCCGAAGTGGAACATGACGGGTACCCGCGGCTTTTCCGCGGTATGGCGGCTGATGCCGCCGCCATAATAGGCGACCGCCGCGTCGATCTTGGTCCTCGCCGCCGCCAAGTACGCGATGGTGCCGCCCCAGCAATAACCCACCACCCCCACCTTGCCGGCGGTGCGCACGCGCTCGATGGCCGCCTGCACGTCGAGCATGACCTGATCGTCCTTCAGCGCCTGGACGTAGCCGAAGCCCTTGGCCATGTCGGTATAGGGCACGTCGACGTTGCGCTCCAGCCGATCGAACAGCGCGGGCGCAACGGCGAGAAACCCCGCCGCGGCGTATTGATCGGCGACCGCGCGGATGTGGCGCGTGACCCCGAAAATCTCCTGGATGACGACGATGCCGCCGCGCGGCGTGAGTTGCGGCTCCGCCAGGTACGCGGACAGGCGATGGCCGTCGGCCGCGGCGAGTTCAATGTTGGTTCCCATGGCTTTGCATGTCCTCAAGAGGCGAAGGCAAAGAATAGCGCGTTCATTCGCCGGCGCTCAACAATCGTCAACGTTCGACAATGGCGGTGACCCCCATGCCGCCGGCGGTGCAGACCGAAATCAATCCGCGCTTCGCCTTGTGCTCGTCGAGAATCTTTGCAAGCGTGGCGATGATGCGCGTGCCGGTTGCCGCGAAAGGATGGCCGATCGCGAGGCTGCCGCCTTTGACGTTGAGTTTCGACCGATCGATGCTGCCGAGGGCGCCCGGCAATCTGAGCTTGTCGCGGCAGAACACCGGATCCGCCCAGGCCTTGAGCGTGCACAGCACCTGGCCCGCGAACGCTTCGTGAATCTCGTAGTAGTCGAAGTCCTGGAGCGTCAGACGCGCGTCGTTCAGCATTTTCGGAACGGCATACGCCGGCGCCATCAGCAAGCCTTCCTTCTTGTCGATGTAGTCGACGGCGGCGACGGCCCCATAGCTCAGGAAGGCGAGCACCGGCAGGTTGCGTTCGCGCGCCCAAGCTTCGGACGCGAGCAGCACCGCCGACGCGCCATCCGTCATCGGCGTGGAATTTCCCGCGGTCAGGGTGCCCGCTCCCGAGGTATCGAATACTGGTTTGAGCTTGGCCAGCTTGTCCAGAGAGGTGTCGGTGCGGATATTGTTGTCCTGGGAAACGCCGAGATAGTCGCGCACCAAATCCTTGTAGAAACCGGAGGCGTAGGCGGCCGCGGCTTTTTGATGACTCTCGAGCGCGAGCTGATCCTGCTCGGCGCGGCCGATGCCCCAGGTCTTCACCATCAGTTCCGTGCTCTCGCCCATCGACAGGCCGGTGCGCGGTTCGGCGATTCCCGGCAGCACCGGACGCAGATTCTTCAGGCGCAAACCGAACCACGGGCCGGCGCGCTCGCCGAATGACTTGCCGCGGTAGCTGCGCAACAGCAGCTGTTGAAAACTCTTCGGATAGACCACGGGGGGATCGCTCACGGTATCGACGCCCGCGGCGATGGCGCAGTCGATCTGGCCCAGGGCAATCTTGTTGCCCAGCAGAATCGCGGCATCGAGGCTGGTGCCGCAGGCGCGCTGCAGATCGAGCCCCGGCGTTTCCGCGGCGAGTCCGCACCCTAGGACCGACTCGCGCGTCAAGTTCCATTGGCTCGAGTGCTTCATCACGGCGCCCGCGGCCACGTCGTCCAGACGCTGGCCCTGCAGCCCGTAACGTTCGACCACGCCGCGCAGTGTTGCGGTCAGCATCTCTTGATTGCCCACCTGTGCGTAGGCGCCGTTGCCGCGTACGAATGGAATGCGCACGCCGCCGATGATGGCGACGCGCCTTGGATTTGCTCCGACCAGCATAGGGTTCTCCCGTACTCCGTGACTCAACCTTGCGAATTATGGACCCACCGACCGGCTTATAATCGCTTCATGACCCGATTTTCTCATGCGGCCTCGCTCGGACTCGCGTTGCTGGGGCTCGCAGCCTGCGGCGCGGCGCCCGCGCCGGCTCCTGCCCCGGCGGTCAACCTGGGCGTGCCGGCCGACCGGTTGAATCACATCGCCGAGCGCTATGGGGATGAACTTGCCGCTCCCGCAGATCCGATCGCGCCGCAGCTGATGGCGGATTCGCTCGGCCGGGAGCGGCGCCTGCTCGCCGAACTTCGCGCCATTGCGCGCACCGCGCTGGACGGCGATTCTCAATTGACCTACGACATCCTGGAGCGTCGGCTCGAGACGGACATCGAAGGATTCACGTATCCGGCCGAACTCTTGCCGGTCAATCCATTCGCCGGGCCCCCGCGGGACATGGCGCTGGCCGCCGCGCAGATGCGTTCGCACCCGCTGAAAACCGCCAAGGAGTACGAGAATTGGCTGCGGCGGATCGACCAGTATGCGGACTGGTCCCGACAGGCGATCGCCAACATGCGTGAAGGCATGCGGCGCGGCTATACCTCGCCGCGGTCCGTCGTGGAACGAACTCTGCCGCTGCTGCGCCGGCTCGGTGAAGACAACGACGCCAGCGTGTTCTATTTGGCGCTGCAGACATTGCCGCAGACCCTGGGGTCCTCTGAGCGGACGCGCTTGGCCGAGCGTTTGAGCGGCGCCGTCAAGAACAGGCTGCTGCCCGCCTACCGCGAATTGCACGAGTTCATTCAAGGCGAATACTTGCCGCGGACCCGGCTCAGCCTCGCCTTGTCGGCGCTGCCCCTGGGGCCGTCCTGGTATGCGTACCGGGTCAAGCGCGCCACCGGCACCCAGCTGACCCCCAACGAGATCCACGCCATCGGCGTGACCGAGGTGGAGCACATTCGCGCACGTTTGGCCGCGCTGCCCGCGCCCCCGGCCGTGACTGCGCCGGCGGCCGCTGCGCGCCTTGATGCGGCGGAGTTGCAGAGCGGCTACCAGGCGCTGAAAGATCAGGCTCTGGCGGCGCTGCCCGGCTTGTTCTCGGCGGCCCCGCCGGCGGACGTCGAGATTTTGGAACTCGCGCTGTTCGGGGACGAGGCAGGACAATTGCGCTACCAACCCGCCGCGCCCGACGCCGGGTCGCCTGCCATTCTCTTCGTGAACACCGCACCGGGCGCCGCATGGAGCGCCGCGCGCCCACCGGGGGTGGATGTCGCGGCCTTTCTCGCGGCGGCGCTGCCGGGCCGTCACTATCAATCCGCGCTTCAGCAGGCGCGGACCGACTTGCCCAAATTCCGGCGATTCGGCGGCGATCCCGCCTTTGTCGACGGTTGGGCCCTGTACTCGGCGTCGTTGGGCGAGGAGCTGGGACTCATCCGTGACGACGATGGCAAACGGGGCGTGATGGCGGCGCAATTGAATTGTGCGGCGGCCCTGGTGGTCGACACGGGCCTGCACGCGAAGGGCTGGACGCGCGAGCAGGCGGTCGCCTATCTACGGGCGCAGCTCAGCACCGATGCGGACGAGATCAATACCATGATCGACCGCTTCGCGGCGCTGCCCGGGGACGCCTTGGCCTGTAAGATGGGCGAACTCAAGATCCAGGCGCTGCGCAACCGGGCGCAAACCCTGCAGGGCGCGCGCTTCGACATCCGCGAATTTCATTCGCGGATCCTCAAGGACGGGCCCATGCCCCTGGATATTCTGGAGGCAAGAATGCGGCTTTGGATGGAGGCTCGGCCGTGAACAATCTAGTCCAATACAACCGCCAGGCGGCGATTTCAATCGAACAGCAAGGATTGTTCGGGGTCAAAATATCCAGTGCGTCAACCATTCGCCATTGCCGTCCTGTTGTTCACTGCATGCGCCGCCGGCGCCGCGGATCTCGCGCAGGAATCCGCGCAACATGGCGACATCGACGTGGCGGTGACGCTCGATGCCGGGGAACAGAGCGGCAGCGCCAGCGCGACCGTCAAGATTCACGCGCACCGCGAAATGGTCTGGTCGTTGATCACCAGTTGCGCCGAAGCACGGCATCTGGTTCCGGGCCTGGTCGGCTGCGAGGTGTTGGAAACGGCGCCCGATCGCTCGTGGCAAAGAATTCGGCATGTATTGGATTACTCCTGGTACGTTCCGAAGCTCACCTATGAATTTCGCGCCTCCTACGATCCGCCGTCCCGCGTGTCGATCGAGCGCGTCTCCGGCGACTTCCGCGTGCTGCGGGGCTCGTGGGTACTGCAAAGCGACGGCGACGACACGGTCGCGCACTACACGGTGGCCCTGGAGCCGGGCTTTTGGGTTCCGCATTGGATCGTCCGCGCCGCCCTGCGGCGCGATTTGCCGAAGATGCTGCGCGCGCTGCGCGCCCGCGCCGAACTCGTGCAGAGCCAGACCACGCACTGACGGGACCCTTCTGTACCGTGCCGCCCTCATGGCCCTGATCGCGTCGGGGTTGGGGCTGACGGCCTGTGAGCGCCCGCAGGAACCGCCGCCCCAGCGGGTCAAGCAGGTGTTCCATCTGAACCCCTACGAGAAGGACTTCGGCTATTCCCAAGCCGTGCTCGTCGACAAAACCCTGTATATTTCAGGCTCGGTAGCCGCGGATCAGAACGGACGCCTGGTGGCGCCGGGCGACATGGCCGGGCAATTGCGCGCCGTCTACACCAATATACGCCGCACGCTCAGCGCACACGGGGCCAGCTTCGATGAGGTCGTCAAGGAGACGATCTACACGACCAACATGGATGCGCTGCTGAAAGCCTCCGATCTGCGGTTCGAGTATTACGACAAAGAGCGGCTGCCGACTACCTCATGGGTGCAGGTGCAGCGATTGGTGGATTCGGGATTCCTCGTTGAAATCGAGGTCGTCGCCGAGTTGCCGTAGATCGACGATCCGGGGACCTTAGGAATTGCGAAACGTGGTTGATAAGAAATTCGAGCGCCGCCTCGCGGGGCTGATCAATTCCGGGGAGCGAGGCGTATTGCGCGGCGGCCGCAAGGGCGTCGAGAAGGAGTCGCTGCGCGTTTCGCCGGCGGGCGACATCGTGCAGACCCGGCATCCCGCCGCCCTCGGCGCGCCGCTGACCAACGAAAACATCACGACGGATTTCTCCGAATCGCTGATCGAGTTGGTGACCCCGCCGTTCGGCGAGACCTGGGAATTGTTGCAGTATCTGTGCGACATCCACCAATTCGTCTACCGCCACTTGGCGGATGAACTGCTGTGGGCGACCAGCATGCCGTGCGCGCTGCAGGGCGATGCGAGCATTCCGCTCGCCCAATTCGGCACCTCGAATGTGGGGCGCATGAAGACCATTTACCGGCACGGATTGGGGGTGCGCTACGGACGCATCATGCAGGCGATTTCCGGCGTGCATTTCAATTATTCCTTTTCACCCCGGTTGTGGGGTGTGCTCGAAGGCATCAATCAGGCGAAGCAGCCGGGGCAGGCCTTCGTGTCGGAGCAGTATTTCGGCGTGCTGCGCAATTACCGGCGCTACGGCTGGCTGGTGCTTTACTTGTTCGGCACGTCGCCGGCGGTGTCGAAGAGTTTCTTTGCGGGGCGCGAAACCGCCCTAGGCAGACTCGATCAGGACACTTTCTACGAGCCGTTCGGCACCTCTTTGCGCATGAGCGACATCGGCTACCGCAACAAGAATCAAGCCACGGTGAGCGTGTCGGTCAACAGCCTGGAGGAGTACGTCCGCGATCTTTCGCGGGCGATCGGCACGCCGTATCCACCGTACGAAAAGCTCGGCGTCAAGGTCGGCGGCGAATACAATCAGCTCAACGCCAACATCCTGCAGATCGAGAACGAATACTATAGTTTCATCCGCCCGAAGCGCATCGCGCGGTCCGGCGAGCGCCCGACCAAGGCATTGCAGCGGGCGGGGGTGGAGTACGTCGAGGTGCGGGCGCTCGATGTGAGCGCCTTCGATCCGGTCGGCGTCAACCAGAACAAGCTGCGCTTCCTCGAGGCCTTTCTCGCGCTGTGCCTGCTGCGCGAGAGCGAGCCCATCGGGCAAAGCGAGCAAGCGAGCCTCGACGCCAATCATCTCTTGGTCGCGCGGCGCGGCCGGGAGCCCAATCTCACCCTGAAGCGCGACGGGCGCGACTTTCTGATGCTGGACTGGGCGCGAGAATTGCTCGATGCCATGCAGGGACTGTGCGAGCTGCTCGATCACGGCGAGGCTTCGCGCCCCTACACCTCCGCTCTCGAGCAACAGCGGGCAAAAATCGACGACGTGGAGCGTACGCCCTCGGCGCGATTGCTGGCCGACATGCGGCAAAGCGGCGAATCGTTTTTTCAGCTGGCCCAGCGCATGTCCAAGCTGCACAAGGACTATTTCCTCGGGCTGTATCCGCCCAATGAACGCCGCCTGGCGGAATTTGCCGCAGCGGCGCAAGAGTCACATGAAGCGCAAGCGCGGATCGAAGCCGCGGACAAGGTGGATTTCGATACCTATCTGACGAATTATCTGGCCGATTGACGGGGATATTTGACATAACGCAGCGGCTGCACCGGCCTCCTTTCCCTAAATAAAGTGGTGCAGTTCATTGAGCACGCCGCCGCAGGTCAGTACGGTGTGGTGCATGAACGACCCCGATCGACTGGCCATGGCAGATCTGCCGGATTCTCCGCAAGCCCGGCAGCTGCGCGAGGGTTTTCCGTGGCTGCGATTCAGCGGCGAACTCGAACCGGATTTCCGGCGCGCGCATTTCGACGAGAATCTGCTGCACACGCGCGTCAACCTGTGCCTGGCGGCGATCATCACCATCGCCTTCAACGCCATGGATTCGGTGGTGCTGAGCCCGCAGCTCAACCGCATTCCCAGCATGATTCACATGCTGATGATCGTTCCCGTTCTGCTGATCGGACTGGCGGCGACTTTCGCCGCACAACGCCATAAGATCTATCCGCCGCTCGCGCTGATCGCATCGACCGCGCTCGGTCTCGGCGTGGTGGCGATTCAAATCATCGCAACCCTGGGCGGCGTGTCGATTCTATTTCCGTGCCTGATGCTGAGCATTGTTTTCGTCTACTTCCTGGCCGGACTCATTTTCTATCACGCGGTCGCCGCCAATGTGATCGTGATGCTGGTCTACCTCGGCGTCGGCACCGCGCTGCAGCTGCCGGGCCGCGAGTTCGCCTATGACGCCATGGCGATGGTCGCCGCCAACATATTCGGGGCGTCGGTGGTCTACATGAACGAGAAGATCAGCCGCATGCGCTTTCTCGAGGCCTGCTTGCTGCGCGAGTTGGTGGCGCGCGACGGCCTGACCGGCATCCAAAACCGGCGCATGTTCGACCAGCACATTGCGCGGGTGTGGCAGCAGGCCGTGCGCGAGCAGGTGCGCGTCGCCGTGCTGCTCGCCGACATCGACTGCTTCAAGGATTTCAACGACCGCTACGGACATCAGGCGGGCGATGAATGTCTGCGCGCGGTGGCGGTTTCCTTGAGTCAATGCGCGCGGCGGCCCCTGGACTTCGTCGCCCGCTACGGCGGAGAGGAATTTGCGGTGGTGCTGTACGAAGCCAGCCGCGAATACGTGGCCGAGGTGCTGACGCGGATTCAACGCTCCATTGCCGAGCTCAACATCGCCCACGAAGCGTCCCGGGTGGCGAGCCGGCTGACGGTGAGCATCGGTGCGGCATTCATCCTGCCCAGCAGCAGCCGCTCTCCCGAGGGACTGATTCAGCTGGCCGACGAAGCCCTGTACACCGCCAAGGAGCAGGGTAGAAATCGCGTGGTGGTGATGGAGGCCGAATACCACACGCTGAAGACCGGCCGCTTCGAAAAGCGCCGCGGCCACCGCGCCGGTTAGCTCCAACGCGACGCCAGGCCGCCGGCAGCGCCTTCAGGGCCGGTAGATCGCGATCCGGGCCTCTTCGCCGCCGCGCCGGCAGGCGCGGAACATCCCTTCCGAATTGAACTCCATCGAGATCTCGCCGCTGCCATCGATGGCGATGACGCCGCCCTCGCCGCCCAACCGGGGAAGCTCCTCGAGCACGACTTCGCGCACCGCAGCCTGCAGGGTGCGGCCGCCGAAGCGCATGCGAGAACAAATATCGTGCGCCACCGCGGCACGAATGAACACTTCGCCGTGACCGGTGGCCGATACCGCGCAGGACCGGTCATCCGCATAGGTGCCCGCGCCGATGATGGGTGAATCGCCGATGCGGTTGTAGCGTTTCCCCGTCATGCCGCCGGTGGACGTGGCCGCGGCCAGCCGGCCGGCGCCGTCAAGAGCAACCGCTCCCACCGTGCCCACGTGCGAAATGGTCAATGCCGACAGGCCGGTATCACCGTCGCGGATGCGTTCGAGCTGCCGCCAGCGCTCGGCGGTATGAAAATAGCTGTGCGGTACCAGAGAAATTCCGCGGCTCAGGGCAAATTCTTCCGCACCATCGCCGCTCAGCATGACGAATTCGGAATGCTCCATGACGGTGCGCGCCAATTGAACCGGGTTCCTGATATGGGTCACGCCGCACACCGCGCCGGCGCCGAGGGTGCTGCCGTCCATGATCGAGGCATCCAATTCGTTGCGGCCGTCGAGAGTAAACACCGAGCCCACGCCCGCGTTGAATAGCGGATTGTCCTCGAGCACCGTCACCGCTTGCGTCACCGCGTCGAGGCTGGTGCCGCCCCCGTGCAGCACTGCATATCCCGCATCGAGTGCCGCGGCGAGGCCGGCCCGATATTTCGCCTCCTTGTCGGCGCCCATGTCGGCGCGCGGCAAGGTGCCTGCGCCGCCGTGAATTGCCAGCCCGAACATTTTCAATGGAGTTCCTCTGGTCGCTCGATAGCCGCAAGGCTATCATCAATCGCTGATGAATCCATTTCCCAAGACGGGGGCTATCAAGAGCCTTCTCATCGCGAACCGCGGTGAAATTGCCATTCGCGTGATGCGTGCCGCCACCGAGCTCGGCATTCGCACCATCGCCATCCATTCGCAGGAAGACCGCTTCTCGCTGCATCGGACCAAGGCCGACGAGAGCTACCTGGTGGGCGAGGGCAAGGGTCCCGTCGACGCCTATCTCGATATCGCCGACATCGTGCGCATCGCGATCGAGGCCCGGGCGGACGCGGTGCATCCCGGCTACGGCTTTCTGTCCGAGAGCCCCGAATTCGCAGAAGCCTGCGCCGCCGCCGGCATCATCTTCGTGGGTCCCACACCCGACACCATGCGCCGCCTGGGGAACAAGGTGCAAGCGCGCAACCTGGCGGCGTCCGCGGGCGTTGCGGTGATGCCGGCGACGCCGCCGCTTCCCGCCGATGCGGGCGAGGTCGCCGCCATGGCCGCCGCGGTCGGATTTCCCGTGATGCTCAAGGCAAGCTGGGGCGGCGGGGGCCGCGGCATGCGCATCGTCGAGGACGGCCGCGAGCTGATCGACACCGTGGCGGCCGCCCGGCGCGAAGCCAAGGCGGCCTTCGGCAAGGACGAGGTGTATCTCGAGAAACTGATCCGGCGCGCGCGCCACGTGGAAGTGCAGATCCTGGGCGACGCCCACGGCAATCTGGTGCATTTGTACGAGCGAGACTGCACCGTTCAGCGCCGCAATCAAAAGGTGGTCGAGCGCGCCCCGGCCGCCTTCCTCAGCGACGCGCAGCGCGCTCTGTTGTGCGAAGCGGCGCTCAAGATCGGCCGCGCCGCCGGCTACCGCGCCGCCGGCACCGTCGAGTTCCTGCAGGACGCGGATACCGGCGAGTTCTATTTCATCGAAGTCAATCCGCGCATTCAGGTCGAGCACACCGTCACCGAGTGCGTGACCGGGATCGATCTGGTCAAGGCGCAGATCCGGATCGCGGCGGGCGCAAGGATCGGCACCCCGGAGAGCGGCGTGCCGCGGCAGGAAGACATCCGCGTGAACGCCCACGCCCTGCAGTGCCGCGTCACCACCGAGGATCCGGAAAATAATTTCGTGCCCGACTACGGGACGGTGACGGCCTACCGCAGCCCGGCCGGGTTCGGCATCCGGCTGGACGCCGGCACCGCGTATGCGGGCGCCATCATCACGCGCTTCTACGACTCATTGCTGGTGAAGGTGACCGCCTGGTCGCCCACCCCGGAAGAGACCATTGCACGCATGCACCGCGCGCTGTGGGAATTTCGCATCCGCGGCGTGGTGACCAATTTGCGGTTTCTGGACCAGCTGATCATGCACCCGCGATTCGTCTCCGCCGACTACACCACCAAGTTCATCGATGAAACGCCGGAACTGTTCCGCAGTCCGCGCAAGCGCGACCGGGCGACGCGGCTCTTGAGCTTCATCGGCGACGTGATCGTCAACGGCAATCCCGAGGTCAAGGGGCGCGCCCGGCCCAAGCAGGCCGTGTTTCCGCGGCTGCCGCGGATCGCGCTGCCGCCGCCGCCGGACGGCACCAAGCAGCGGCTGGATGCGCTGGGACCCGTGAAGTTCGCCGACTGGATGCTGCACGAGCCCCGCGTCCTCGTGACCGACACCAGCATGCGCGACGCCCATCAGTCGCTGCTGGCCACGCGTTTCCGCACCCACGACATGGCGTTGATCGCGCCGTTCTACGCCGGACTGCTGCCGCAGCTGTTGTCGGTGGAATGCTGGGGCGGCGCGACTTTCGATGTCGCCTTACGGTTCCTGCGCGAGGATCCCTGGGCGCGCCTCGCCGCGTTTCGCGAGGCGATCCCCAATCTGCTGCTGCAGATGCTGTTTCGCTCGGCCAACGCGGTCGGCTACGCCAACTATCCCGACAATGTCGTGCGGCACTTTGTTAGGCAAGCGGCCGATGCCGGCATCGACGTGTTTCGCGTGTTCGATTGCCTGAACTGGGTCGACAACATGCGGGTCGCGATCGAAGCCGTTCTCGATACCGGCCGGCTGTGCGAGGCGGCGATCTGCTATACGGGAAATCTGACCAATCCGCGGGAAACCAAGTACGACCTGCAGTACTACGTCAAACTGGCCAAGGAATTGCGCGGCATGGGCGCGCACGTGCTCGCGATCAAGGACATGGCGGGCCTGTGCCAGCCGCGCGCCGCGGCGGCGCTGGTCAAGACGCTCAAGGAAGAAGTGGGCCTGCCGATTCATTTTCACACCCACGACACCAGCGGAATCGCGGCGGCCAGCGTGCTCGCCGCCGTCGAGGCCGGCGCCGACGCGGTGGACGGCGCGATCGATGCCATGTCCGGCCTCACCTCGCAGCCCAATCTGGGATCGATCGTCGAGGCGCTGCGCTTCGGGCCGCGCGACACGGGGCTCGATCCCGACAAGATGCGGTCGATCTCTATGTATTGGGAACAGGTGCGCCGCGGTTACCTTGCCTTCGAGAGCGACATTCGCGCGGGCGCCTCCGAGGTTTATGTCCATGGCATGCCGGGCGGGCAGTACACGAATTTGCGCGAGCAGGCGCGTGTCCTCGGAGTGGACGACTACCGCTGGCCCGAGGTGGCCCACGCCTACGCAGAGGTCAACGAGATGTTCGGCGACATCATCAAGGTGACGCCGACGTCCAAGGTGGTCGGCGACATGGCCATCACCATGGTGACGAGCGGACTGAACCGCGAAGCGGTGCTCGATCCGGCCGTTGAAATCGCATTCCCGGATTCCGTGGTGCATTTGTTTCACGGCGATTTGGGGCAGCCGGTCGGCGGCTTTCCGCCCGGACTGCAGAAGAAGGTCTTGGGCGGCAGGGCGCCCTTAAGCGTGCGGCCCGGGGAATTGCTGCCGCCGGCCGACCTGGACGCGGAGCGCAAGCGCGCCGAAGCCAAAGTGGGCCGGGCGATCAGCGAGAATGAACTCGCTTCCTACCTCATGTATCCGAAGGTCTTCGTCGATTACGCCGCCAATCGCACGGCCTTCGGCGACGTCGCCGCGCTGCCGACGGCGGTGTTTTTCTACGGCATGGAATCAGGCCAGGAGATCACCATCGACCTGGAGCGCGGCAAGACCTTGATCGTGCGCTACGTGACCACCAGCGACCCGCATGAGGACGGCACTCGCACGGTGTTCTTCGAGCTCAACGGCCAGCCGCGTCCGATTCGCGTCGCCGATCGCAGTCAGGTGGCGAAGCGGCCGCCGCGGCGCAAGGTCGAGGTGGGCAATCAAGCCCACGTCGGCGCACCGATGCCCGGCACCATCGCCACGGTACCCGTGCACGCCGGCCAAAGCATTGCCAAGGGCGAGGTGATGTTGACGCTCGAGGCCATGAAGATGGAGACCACGTTGCGCGCCGAGCGCGATGGGGTGATCAAGGAGATCCTGGGCAGGCCCGGCCAGCAAGTCGACACCAAAGACCTGCTGATCGTCTACGAATGAGGGAGCGCCGATGACGAAAGAGGCAGCGCCCGGCCCTACGCGTCCCGTTGCCGCTGCGGCACGGACACTTGCATTCCCTCCAGCGCCGCCGTGACGTGGATCTGACAGCTCAGGCGGCTGTTCGCGCGCGGCTCCCAGGCATTCTCCAGCATGCCTTCCTCCATTTCCTCGCGGGGTTCGAGCTTCGCCAGCCACCGCGGATCGATGTACACGTGGCAGGTCGAACAGGCGCAGGCGCCGCCGCATTGCGCCGCCACGCCCGCAACGCCGTGCTGGCGCGCCGCCTCCATCAAGGTGACGCCGATGGGCGCGTCGATTTCACGCCGGGTGCCTCCCGGCTCGATGAACGTGATCTTCGGCATCAGACCGCTTCTTTGAGCGCCCGGTCGTTGTCCGCCAGCTTTGCGGGATCGAGCAGCGCGCGTTCGGCGATGAGCTTGCGCGCCGCCATGTAATCCTTCGAATGATTGATCGCCTCCACCGCCAGCAGCTCCCGCCCTTTCAGATAGCAGACGCTGAAGCTGCGCGAGGCCGGGTCGCCGCGCAGCACTTGCCGGTCGTAGTCCTGCGTAAGCCCGACGATCAGCAGCTTGTTGTCGAATTGATCGGACCAGAACCACGGCACCCGATCGTGCACGGCCGGGCGCTCCAATAGATTGAGCGCCGCGGTCTTTGCCTGCTCAAAGGCGTTGTCCACGGATTCCAGGCGCACCCGCCTGCCGAAGCGCGGCGACGGATGGTTGGTGCAGTCGCCCGCGGCATAGATCGCGGCATCGCTGGTGCGGCAGTATTCATCCACCACGACGCCGTTGTCGCAGGCAAGCCCCGCCGCGCGCGCAAGTTCGGTGACCGCGACCGCGCCGACGCCGACGATGACCAGGTCCGCCGCATGGCTGCTGCCGTCGGCGCAGACCACGCGTTCCACGCGCTCCGGACCCTCGAGCCGGGTGACCCGCATGTCGCACTGGATGTTGACGCCGTGATGTCTGTGTTCCGCGGCAAAGTATTCTGACACCAGCGGAGCGACTACTCGATTCATGATCCGGTCGGCCATTTCCAGCACGGTGACGTCGCAGTCCATCTTGCGGCAGGTTGCCGCCGTCTCCAGTCCGATGTAGCCGCCGCCGATGATGACGATGCGTCCCCGCGGCTTGATCCCGGCCTGAATGGGGGTCACGTCCTTCAGGCCGCGCAGATAGTGCACACCCGCAAGTTCGGCGCCGGGGCAGCTCAAACGGCGCGATTCGGCGCCCAGGCACAGCAACAGCCGGTCATACCCCAGCAGCTCGCCGTCCGCGAGTTCGACCTGCCGCGCGCGAACATCGATCCTTACGGCCCGCCGGCCCAATTTGAGTTCGACCCGGTGCTCGTCGTAGAAGGAGCGATGCCGGAACAGGAGACGGTCCGCCGCCATTTCTCCCGCAAGGTATTTCTTCGACAGCGGCGGCCGCTGGTACGGCAGCTCGGGTTCATCGCCGATGAGCACCAAACGGCCGGAATAGCCTTCTCGGCGCAGCGTATCGATCGCCTGCGCTCCTGCCTGGCCGCCGCCGATGATGAGGATGGTGGAAATCATGGGAGTATCCTAGTATGGCCGCGACGGCCCAAAGACGACCGGAGTCCAGAATGAAATTGATTACTGCCATTATCAAGCCTTTCAAGCTCGATGACGTGCGCGCGGCACTGTCCGAAATCGGCGTGTCGGGCATGACGGTAACCGAGGTCAAGGGATTCGGGCGCCAGCGTGGTCATACGGAACTGTACCGCGGCGCGGAGTATGTCGTCGATTTCGTTCCCAAGACGCGTATCGAGGTGGCGGTCAAGAACGAGCTGGTCGATCAAGTCCTGGAAGCCATCGTCGGTGCCTCGAAAACCGGAAAAGTCGGCGACGGCAAGATTTTCGTGACGGACATTCTGCGGGTTCTGCGCATCCGCACCGGCGAGACCGACAACGCCGCGTTGTAGCCGTCGCGGCGGATGAGGTTTCCCCACGCCGGCCGTCTGATAGCGCTAGTCCTGCTGGGCGCCGCGCTGGCGAACCTCGGCCTCGCGGCCAAGCTCACCGACAAGGAACACACCCGCATCGAGCTGTCGCGTCCGGCGGAGGTTCCGGATGACGCGGCGCTGGAGGCGGCGGGAGCCGTCATCGGCGCGATCGACATCGATATCCGCAATATATTCGACGAACACGACCGCCGCGAGAGCAACGGTCTGTATCACCTCGCGAACAAGCTGCACATCCGCACCAAACGCTCGACCATCAAGGCGCAGCTTCTGTTTGCGAGCGGCGACAAATACATCGGACGCAGGCTGGCGGAGACGGAACGCGCGCTGCGGCTGCTCAGCTATGTCTACGACGCCCGGGTGGTGCCGGTCCGCTTCGTCGACGGCATGGTGGACATCAAGGTGATCACCAAGGATGTCTGGACCTTGAGTCCTGGCATCTCCTTCGGCCGGGCCGGCGGCAGCAACAATACCCGGTTCAATCTCGAGGATTCGAATTTCCTGGGCTGGGGAAAATCATTGCAGTTGTCGCACGGCAGCAATGTCGACCGCACCAGCTCCACGATCGCCTGGACCGACCCCAATGTCTTCGGTACGCGCTGGATGTCGAAGCTCCTTTATTCAGATGCCAGCGACGGCTCGACCCGAACTCTGCAGATCGCGCGCCCCTTCTACTCCCTGGATACGACCTGGAGCACACAGATCACGGCCGTCAAGTTCGACCGCACCATTTCGCGCTACAACCTGGGCAATATCGTCGATCAATTCAATGACAATCAAGCCTCCTACGAGCTCAGCGGCGGCATCTCCAACGGGCTGGTCGATGGCTGGACCAAGCGCCTCACCTTCGGCATGCGCTACGACAACAACGAATTTCTCCCCACGCCGGTCACTTCGCTGCCGGCGAAGCAGCTGCCGCCGGACCGGGTCTTGTCCTATCCCTTCGTCGGCTTCGACATCCTCCAGGACAAGTACAAGAAGGTCGGCGATCAGAATCAGATCGGACGCACCGAGGACTTGTACTTCGGCACCGAGGTCAGCGGCGAAATCGGCCTGAGCAACCAGGCGTTCGGCGCGGACCGCAACGCCATCATGCTGGTGTTGAAGGCGCTGCGCGGTTTTGAATTGACCGAGCTGCAGCAGCTGTTCCTGGCCGGCGATGTCGCGTCGCGCATCGAGGAGGGCCGCGCGCGCAATCTGATCGCCAACACCGGCGCCAAGTACTACTGGCGTTGGCGCGAGGATTGGCTGCTGTACGCCGCCGTCTCGGGAACCGTCACGAGTTCGCTGGATCCTGAACTGCAGCTGCTGCTCGGCGGCGACAACGGCCTGCGCGGCTATCCCTTGCGCTACGAGTCCGGCACGTCGCGCGCGCTGTTCACGGTGGAGCAGCGGGTCTTCACGGACTGGTATCCGTTTCGGCTGGCCCGCGTCGGCGCCGCGGTATTTGCCGATGTGGGCCGCACCTGGGGCGGCGGCGTCATCGGCAACAGCGATCCCGGGATGCTGCGCGACGTCGGCTTCGGTCTGCGGCTCGGCAATACACGCTCCGGCCTCGGCAATGTATTGCACATCGATTTCGCGTTTCCCCTCAACAACATCGCCGGCATCCAGAAATTCCAATTCCTGGTGCAGACGATGCAGAGCTTCTAGGATTTGCGACGCCGCGACACCAGCCAGAGAAAGCCGATGCAGACGGCGAAGTTGAGGACCCACCACCATAGTTGCCGGGCGGAGTTCTTGTCATCGGGCCGGGTGCCCGCGCCGGCGATCTGGAGCGTGCCTTGCAGGCTCTGCCGTCCGCCGGCCTGCGCCACCTGAAATTCGACCGACGCCGCGCCCGGGATGGCCAGCTCCGGGGTCTGCAGCGTGAAGCTGCCGTCGGTTTCGGCCGTGGTTGGGTGCGCCGCGCCGCGCAGCACCACGATGACGGCCGCGTCCCGTACCGGCGCATTGTCGATCACCCGGCTGAGATGAATGCTCATCCGATCGCCGCGCACCAGGCCGACCGCGAGCAGGTCGGCCGACCGTGCCTCCACGCGCTGCGGGGCGGCGGACTCGCTGGGGGCATCCGCCGCAACTGCCGCTGCCGTCACCCCCGCCACGGCGAGCGCGGCGCACCACAGGGCGAACGGTTGTCTCAAAGCAGGAAGCCCCAGATGCCGAGCACGGTGCCGGCGATGCTCGCCAGCACGCCGAAAATGGGGAAGAAATCCTTGCGCGCCAGGAAATACAGAGAGCACAGCACCAGCCCGAGCTCCAGGAGCCCCTCGCCGATGTCGAAGAACAGGGCGCGGCGCTCCTCGACCTTGGTCTCCGCGTCCTTGTGATTGGCGTCTTCCTGGATCTTCTCGGCGTCCGCCGCGTACTTGTCATGGGCGGCGTTGAGCTTGCGCACCGGCGCGTCGGTCTTGGCCGGGTCTGATCCCAGGGATTGCAGCAAGGATACGGTTACCTCGCTGGTGTACTCGCGGTTCTTCTTGGCCTGGTAGTACGCCCAATCGTCGTTGGCTTCGGTGCGATGAATGACGGCCTGCGTATGCGCGCGATGCGAGGCGATGGTGACCACGGACAACAGAATACCGACCACGCCGACCAAGATTCCGACGCGGCGCGTGGTGGGATCGGAGGCATGCTCCGGTTTGACTTCGATTTCAGGCATGGGATGCGAATCTTCCTATTTGACGATATGCAGGCGGGGGTTGGCGCGCGCGATGCCGAGCACGCCGCTGCGAACGACCTCGACGATCTCACCGAAGGCTGCGACATTGGCGATGAATTCGCCGATTTCGGTTTCGGTGCTGGTGAGCTCGACGATGTAGCTCGACGGGTTGGACGACAACACCTTGCCGCCGACGCGGCGCAGCAGCGCGCCGACGGCATCGATGTGCTCGCCCGGGATTTGCAGCTTGATCAGCAGCAATTCGCGCGCCAGGTGATACTCGCTGGTCATGTCCTCGACCGCCACGACATCGACCAGCTTCAACAGCTGGGCGTTGATCTGCGCGATGACATGGTCGGAGCCGATGGTCACCAGGGTGACGCGCGACACCGTGGGGTCGTTGGTGGGGGCCACCGACAGCGACTCGATATTGTAGCCGCGGGTGGAGATCAGACCGGTGACGCGCGTCAGCGCGCCTGCTTCATTCTGCAGGAGTATTGCTATGAGGTGCCGCATGGATTTCTTAGCATACGGGAGGGTGGCACTTGGGCGCCAGGGCGGGAACTGCTAGTCTTTCACCGTGAAAGACCGATACGACATGCTGAATCAGGCGGCGCACCCGCTGGCGGGCGCCAGTATGACGGGCGCCGACATGCTGGTGCAGGTGCTGGCCGATGAGGGCGTCAGTACGATCTTCGGCTATAGCGGCGGCGCGATTCTGCCGATCTACGACGCCGTGTTCCGCTACAACCAGGACCATCAGTCCGCGATGCCGCTGGTCGTACCCGCCAACGAGCAGGGCGCCGGCTTCATGGCGGCGGGATTCGCCCGCGCCAGCGGCAAGGTCGGGGTGGCCTTGGTCACTTCGGGGCCGGGGGCCACCAACACCGTGACGCCGGTGCGCGATTGCATGGCCGACTCCGTGCCCATCGTGGTGATCTGCGGCCAGGTGCCCACCACCGCCATCGGCACCGATGCGTTCCAGGAAGCGCCCGTGCCCAGCATCATGGGTGCCGTGGCCAAGCACGTGTTCCTGGTCACCGATCCGACCAAGCTCGAGGCGACCGTGCGCACCGCCTTCGAGATCGCCCGCACCGGCCGGCCGGGCCCGGTGGTGCTCGATGTGCCGAAGGACGTGCAGAACTGGAAGGGCGTGTTTCATGGATCGGGGCGCCTGCCGGTGGCCGGCTACCGGCAGCGGATGAACCGGCTGGAGGCGAACAAGGTGCCCGAAGCGGCGAGCGCCGATTTCTTCGCGGCACTGGGCGCCGCCGAGCGGCCGCTGATCTACGCGGGAGGCGGCGTCATCAACGGCAATGCGGCGCATGCGCTGCGCGAATTCTCCGCGGAATTTCAGGTGCCGGTGGTCACCACGCTGATGGGGATCGGCGCCATCGACACCACGCAGCCCTTGTCGATGCGCATGCTCGGCATGCACGGCGCGGCGTTCGCCAACTATGCCGTCGATGACTGCGATTGCCTGCTCGCGATCGGCGCGCGCTTCGACGACCGCGTCGCGGGTAATCCCGCCCGGTTCGCGGGCCGTGCGAAATTCATCGCGCACCTCGACATCGACGCGTCGGAGATCAACAAGGTCAAGCGCGTGGACTGGAGCCACCTGGGGTTGATGCCGGATGCGCTGCTCAGTTTGCTGGACTACGGCCGCCGCACCGGCTTCAAGCGCGACTGGTCCGAATGGCACCGGCACTGCGCCGAGCTCAAGTCGACGTACGCCATGAACTATGATCACGGCAGTGAATTGATCCAGCCCTATTATGTCATCGAGGAAATCAACCGCTTGACCTGCGGCGAGGCCGTGATCACCACCGGCGTCGGCCAGCATCAAATGTGGTCGGCGCAGTATTTCGACTTCCGCAGCCCGCGGCTGTGGCTGACCTCGGGCAGCATGGGCACCATGGGTTTCGGCCTGCCGGCGGCGGTGGGCGCGCAATATGCGCAGCGCAACCGGCTGGTCATCGATATCGACGGCGATGCCAGCATCCGCATGAATATCGGCGAACTCGAAACGGTCACGACCTACGATCTGCCCATCAAGGTGGTGGTGCTCAACAATTGCGGCGACGGCATGGTCAAGCAATGGCAGAAGCTGTTCCATGCGGGCCGCCTGAGCGCCAGCGACAAGAGCCTGCACACCAAGGATTTCGTGAAGGCGGCGCAGGCCGACGGCTTCAAGTATGCCGTGCGGCTCGACAAGAAGGCCGATGTGCCCCGCGTCATCGGCGAGTTCATCCGCTTCAGCGGGGCGGCTTTTTTGGAGGTCATGATCGACCCGGATGCCGGCGTCTATCCCATGGTGGGCCCGGGCCAGGCCTACGCCGACATGATCACCGGCGATCACATCCCCTCGCGCACCCGCGTCGACATCAAGACCCCCGACGCCTCGGAAATGTTCTAACGCGCGCCCGCTACCAGGCGCCGATATTGGGCATGCTGGTCCAGGGTTCCGCAGGCTTGAGCGCGGCGTCTTTCTGCAGCAGCTCGATCGAGATGTCGTCAGGCGAGCGCACGAAAGCCATGCGGCCGTCGCGCGGCGGCCGGTTGATGGTGACCCCGTGATCCATCAAGCGCCGGCAGGTCGCGTAGATGTCCTCGACCGCGTAGGCCAGATGCCCGAAGTTGCGGCCGCCGGCGTAGGGTTCCGGATCCCAATTATGCGTAAGCTCAACCTGCGCACTTTCGTCCCCCGGGGCCGCCAGGAACACCAGCGTGTAGCGCCCCTGCGGAAAGTCGCGGCGCGACAGCTCGCGCAAACCGAGAGCATCGCGGTAGAAGCGCAAGGATTGCTCGATGTCCGTCACGCGAACCATGGTGTGTAAATATTTCATGGGCTTTCATCCTGGTGATGACGGGAAATTTGGGGGAAGCGATGCACAAAAGCAAATTGGGCGGATCTTGGGGCCGTGCGCTCGGCATGGCTGTGCGCAGCGCAACGTCCCTGCCGGGACCTGTTCCCTACCGCTGTTGTTCGGATGTCACAAATCGGCGACGAATTTGACATAGTGCAGCATCACAAAAACAAGGCTATATAACTATTGGATTTATCTATATTAACGAGTATCATCCTTCCGTCGGCGCAGCGCGGATTTGTAACCAGCGTTACTTAGTTGCAACACTGGATTGATACAAACAAGGGTGAACGTAGGGGCACTTAAGCCACATACGTATCTTCCAATCAAGGACGTGCCGGGTTTTTACTTGGCACCTGTTCCACTCGAATTCCCCGGCAAGTCCGGGGATTCTTTTGAACCTCCCTGTGAATCCTCCGTGTAACTTAAACGGCGTGAAAACCCTGCTGCGTTCCCTGTATTTCCAGGTCGTCGTCGCCATTGCGCTCGGCGTGCTGCTCGGCGCCCTGTACCCCCATGCGGGAGCGATGATGAAGCCCTTGGGCGACGGCTTCATCAAGCTGATCAAGATGCTGATCGCACCGGTCATTTTTTGTACCGTGGTCGCGGGCATAGCCGGCGTCGAGGACATGAAGAAGGTCGGCAAGACCGGCGGGCTGGCGCTGATTTATTTTGAGCTCATGAGCACCGTGGCGCTGCTCGTCGGGCTGCTCCTCGCCAACATCGTGCGGCCGGGCCACGGCATGAACGTCGATGTGCGCAGCCTCGACGCGGGCCCGGTGGCGGCGTATGCCGGCCCGGGGAAATTGCAGTCGGTCACCGATTTTCTGCTCAACGTCATCCCCACGACCATGGTCGACGCATTCGCCAAGGGTGAGATCCTCCAGGTTCTGTTGATCGCCGTGCTGTTCGGCGTTGCGCTGCAACGCGCGGGGGCCCGCGGCGCGGCCGTGTCGGGCTTCATCGACGGACTGTCGCGTGTGTTGTTCGGCATCGTCGGGGTGATCATGAAATTGGCGCCGCTCGGTGCCTTCGGCGCCATGGCCTTCACCATCGGCAAGTACGGGTTTGCCTCGCTGCTGCCGCTCGGCCTGCTGATGGCGAGTTTCTATGCGACCTGCCTGCTGTTCATCTTCGGCGCGCTGGGGATCGTGGCGCGTCTGCACGGCTTTCGCATCTGGCAATTCGTCAATTACATCCGCGACGAATTGTTCATCGTGCTCGGCACATCGTCCTCGGAAACGGTGCTGCCACGCATGATCGATAAATTGCAGAAGCTGGGCGCCGCCAAGCCGGTGGTCGGCCTCGTGATCCCGGCGGGCTATTCGTTCAATCTCGACGGCACCTCGATTTACCTGACCATGGCAACGTTGTTCATCGCGCAGGCGACCAATACTCCCCTGGATTTGACGCAGCAATGCACCCTGCTCGCGGTGCTGCTGCTGACCTCCAAGGGCGCTGCCGGCGTGACCGGCAGCGGCTTCATCGTATTGGCCGCGACCTTGTCCTCCGTCGGCACGCTGCCCGTGTCGGGGCTGGCGCTGATACTGGGGATCGACCGGTTCATGTCGGAGGCGCGCGCATTGACCAATGTGATCGGCAACGGCGTCGCCACCCTGGTGGTCGCAAAATGGACCGGCGCGCTGGATGTGGTCACAATGCGCCGAGAACTCGAGAACAAGCGCGGAAGGACTTAGCGATGCGTGTGTGTGACGGCTTCACCGATGCGGTCGGCAATACTCCATTGATTCGGCTGCGCCGCCTCAGCGATGAAACGGGTTGCGAGATCTTGGGCAAGGCCGAATTCATGAACCCCGGCGGTTCGGTGAAGGATCGCGCCGCGAAGTGGATCGTGCTGGACGCGGAGCGGCGTGGAGTGCTGAAAGCCGGCGGCACCGTGGTCGAGGGCACCGCGGGCAATACCGGCATCGGGCTCGCGCACGTGTGCAATGCGCGCGGCTACAAATGCGTGATCGTGATGCCGGACAATCAGGCGGCGGAGAAATACCAGATCATCGAAGCCCTGGGCGCGCAGCTGCGCAAAGTGCCGGCGGTGCCCTACAGCAATCCGAATCAATACCAAAAAGTGGCCGGCCGCCTGGCGCAGGAGCTGCCCGACGCCATTTGGGCCAATCAATTCGACAACACCGCCAATCGCGACGCTCATTTCGAGTCGACCGGCCCCGAGATCTGGCGCGACACGGACGGTAAGATCGACGCCTTTTGTGCGGCCACGGGCACCGGCGGCACTCTCGCCGGCACCGCCAAGTACCTCAAATCCAAATCGAGCGCGGTGCGAATCGTGCTGGTCGATCCGCCCGGCAGCGCGCTGTATCACTACTTCACGGACGGAGTGTTGAAATCCGACGGCGGGTCCTCGATTACCGAGGGCATCGGCACGGGCCGCGTGACGGCGAATCTCGAGGGGGCGCCGATTGATGAGGCGCTGCGGATCCCGGATGCAGAGACCATGCGCTTCGTTTACCGGCTGCTGCGCGAAGAAGGCCTGCTGCTCGGCAGCACCTCGGGCATCAACGTCGCGGCCGCGGCAACCCTCGCCAGGCAAATGGGGCCCGGGCACACCATCGTCACCATCCTGTGCGACGGCGGGGCGAAGTATCAGTCGCGCCTCTTCAACCGCGACTGGGTCAAGGAGCGCGGTTTTCTCGAGGCGATCGGCTGAACGGCATGGCGCGCCCCTGGGGCGACCTTGGACCCTTCAAGGCCGCCGGGCGCACCTTCGGCGCCAGACCGGCCTAAAGCGCCCTGGCGGGCGGTGGCGCGGCTAGCCTTGGGCTCAGGCCGTCTGCGACAGATCGGGTTGCGCGCCGCTGTTGAACCACGCCAACGCGACGTGCAGGTCGACGACATCGCCGACCACGAGCAGTGCCGGGGATTCAATGCCGGCGCGCGCCGCGAGGTCCCCCAGAGTGGCCAGGGTCCCCGCAATTACCCGCTGCCGCGCCGTCGACGCCTGCGCGATGAGCGCGGCGGGCCGGGTGCCGGGAGCGCCGTGTTCCCTGAGGTTCGCCACGATGCGCTCGAGACGCGCGAGGCCCATGTAGAACACGGCGGTGGTTCCGGGATTCGACAGGGCGCGCCAATCGGGCTGCGCGCCGTCCTGCGCGTGCCCGGTCACGAAGCTCACGCTATGCGCGTATCCGCGGTGGGTCAGCGGTATTCCCGCATACGCGGCCGCGCCCAAGGCCGCCGTGATGCCGGGTACCACCGAGAAATTGATTTGCGCCGCCGCCAGCGCTTGCAGCTCTTCGCCGCCGCGCCCGAACACGAACGGGTCGCCCCCCTTGAGGCGTACCACGCGCTTGCCCTGATTCGCCTGCTCTATCATCAGGGCGTTGATCTCTTCCTGGCTGCTGCCCACGCTGCCCGCCGCCTTGCCCACACAGATTCGCTGCGCATCGCGCCGCGCGAGATCCAACACCTCGGCGGAAACCAGACGATCATGCAAAATCACGTCGGCGTCCTGTAGCGCGCGCAGCGCCTTGAGCGTCAGCAGCTCCGGATCTCCGGGCCCCGCGCCGACCAGGATCACTTCGCCGGCGGCGCGCGGCGCGGCCGCCGTCCTGGTCAACAGCTGCTGCGCGATACGCTGGGCGCCCTGGGCGTCGCCCTCGATGAAGCGTCGTCCCGCCGGGCCGTCGAGGATCGCCTCGAAAAAGCGCCGGCGCTGATCCGCATCCCGCAGTTGGCGGCGCGCACCGGCGCGCAGCGCCTTGAGCCAATCCGCGAATGCGCCGATGCGCCGCGGAATCAGCGCTTCGAGCCGCTCCCGCAAGCGGCGCGCCAGCACCGGCGAGGCTCCGCCGGTGGCTATCGCCACCAGCACCGGGTCGCGATCGATGATGGCCGGAACGATGAAGCGCGACGCCTCGCGGTCGTCAACCACATTCACGGGAATGCCGCGCGCCTCGCTCAACTTGGCGATCCAACGATTGACGGCGCGCCGCGACGTGGCCACGATGACCAGGCGCGCGCCGTCCAAGTCCGCGGGAACGAACTCGCGCACTGCCGCCGTCAGCGTTCCGGCGGCGGCGCGCTGCAGAAGTTCGGGCGCGATGTGCGGCGCCACCACGCTGATCGAGGCGCCGGTGCGCTCCAGCAGCGAGATCTTGCGCAGCGCCACCTCGCCGCCGCCGACGATGAGCACCTTCTGCGCGGTGAGATCGAAGAACACCGGAAAGTAATTCATTTGGAAAATCCTGCCTGGCGGCGCGGATGCAGGCCGCATTCCCGCGAATCATGGCGCTCCCACCACCAGCGGCCGGAGCGCTCGTCATCGCCGGGTTGCACGGCGCGCGTGCAGGGCGCGCAGCCGATGCTCGGGAAGCCGCTGTCGTGCAGGACGTTGTAGGGCAGACGCTTCTTGCGGATGTATTCCCAAATCTCGTTTTCCGACCATTCGAGCAGGGGACTCACCTTGTGCAGGCCGTACTCGCCGTCCCATTCCACCGGCGAGGCCAGCGCGCGGCTGGCCGATTGTCCGCGCCGGATGCCGGTGACCCAGGCACTGCGCCCCGCGATCGCGCGGCGGAACGGTTCCACCTTGCGAATGCCGCAGCAGGCGCGGCGCTGCTCGAGGCCGTTGCGAAAGCCGTTGATGCCGTTCTCGCCCACCCAGCCTTCAAGATCCGTATTCCTGGGATAGTAGATGGTCAAGGCCCGCCCGTAGCGCTGCTGCAATCGCTCGATGAGATCATAGGTCTCAGGGTACAGCCGCCCCGTATCGATGCTGAATATATCGATTTGCGGCACGGCGCCCCAGATGAGATCCGTGAGGACCACGGACTCGGACCCTAAGCTATTGGCATAGCACACATTTTTGAACTCGGCGACCGCGCTGCGGAGCTGCGAAATGGAGTCTTCTGCGCGGGCGCGCAGGGCCTTGGAGAGCTCGGACATGATGAGGAAACTATAGGGTGTCGGGCCGGTCGCGCGAAACGAACTAGGGAGCATGAGGACATGCGTTTTAGTGATGGCGAGGGGCACCCGCCGCAGCGCGGGCGGCACTAAACTTATATCCTAGGACGGCAATCATTCAATCAGCAACAAAGCCGGACGGGCGATGAAGTTCCAGCAATTACGCTATCTCGTGGCAGTCCATGAAAACGGCCTGAACATCACCGCGGCCGCGCGCCAGCTGCACACCTCGCAACCGGGGGTCAGCCGGCAGCTCAAGCTGCTGGAGGAGGAACTCGGCTTTCAGCTGTTCGAACGCGAGGGGCGCGCATTGACCCGCACCACCGACGCGGGCGAGGAAATCATTTCGCGCGCCGCGAGCATTCTGCGCGAGATGCAGAACATCCGCCGCACCTCCGCGGAGCTGCGCAAAGCCGACGGCGGCACGCTGTCCATTGCCACCACGCACACCCAGGCGCGCTACGTGCTGCCGCCGGTGATTCGCGCCTTCCGCGCCAAGTATCCGAAGGTGCGCCTGCATTTGCATCAAGGGACCTCGGAGCAGATTGCGGAAATGGTCGCGCGCGACCGCGTCGACTTTGCCATCGCCACGGGGTCCGAGGAGCAATTCCCGCATCTGGTGCGTCTGCCGGTTTACCGCTGGCACCGGGCGGTGGTGGTGCCGCGCGGCCACCCGCTCGAATCGGCCGGCAAACTCACGCTCAAGAAGCTGGCCGAGTACCCCATTGTCACCTATGTTTTCAGCATTTCCGGCCGCTCGTCCTTGCCGGCGCTGTTCGAGACCGCCGGCTTGTCGCTCGACGTGGCGTTGACGGCGCGCGACTCGGATGTGATCAAGACCTACGTGCGCATCGGCTTGGGGGTGGGCATCCTGGCGCGGCTGGCCGTCGACCCGGTCACCGACGCCGATCTCGCCGTGCTCGACGCCGCGCATCTCTTTGAGGGGCACACGACCTGGATCGGCTTTCGCCGCAGCGCGCTGCTGCGCGCTTACATGTATGAATTCATCGAGCTGCTGGCGCCGCACCTGCCACGCAAATTGGTGCGCGAAACTGAGAAACTGGAGACGCAGGAAGAGGTGAATCGGATCTTGAGCGATCTTGAGATCCCGCTGCGCGACATACCGTAAGTGAATATGCAGATGACCGGATGTTAGTTCCGGCGTGCTCCGCCAGCCGCTAGCCTGCTTTGGTTCGCTGATCGAGCGCGCTTTCGAGTAGGGGTGAAATGATCGAGGCCAACGGCAGGCGCAGCTCGCGCGCATATTTCTGGTTCGCCTTGGCGCTGCTGCTCATCCTGGCCGGATCCGCGGCGCGCCCGGCGCAGGCCGCGACAATCACCCTGCTGAACGTCTCCTACGATCCCACCCGCGAGCTGTACGAGGACTACAACAAGGCGTTTGCGCTCTACTGGAAGGGCAAGACCGGCGATGACGTCAAGGTCAACCAAAGCCACGGAGGATCGGGAAAACAGGCCCGCGCCGTGATCGACGGGCTGGAGGCCGACGTGGTGACACTGGCGCTGGCCTACGATATCGACGCCCTGGCGGCGCACGGCGGGCTGATTCCGGCCAGCTGGCAGGGGCGGCTGCCGAACAACAGCGCGCCCTACACATCGACCATCGTATTTCTGGTGCGCAAGGGCAATCCGAAGCACATTCGTGACTGGGGTGATCTGGCACGGCCGGACGTCTCGGTCGTGACGCCGAGTCCGAAGACCTCGGGCGGGGCGCGCTGGAACTATCTGGCCGCCTGGGCCTGGGCGCTGAAGCAGCCCGGCGGCAGTGATGCCACGGCGGAAGCCTTCGTCAAAAAGCTGTATCACAATGTGCCGGTGCTCGACTCCGGCGCGCGCGGCGCGACCGTGACCTTCGCGCAACGCGGCATCGGCGATGTGCTGCTCGCCTGGGAGAACGAAGCCTTTCTCGCGGTGAAGCAGCTGGGACCGCTCAAGTTCGACATCGTGGCGCCCAGTCTGAGCATCGTGGCGGAACCGCCGGTGGCGCTGGTCGACCTCAACGTCGATCAGCATGGCACCCGCAAGGTCGCCGAGGAGTATCTGAAATATCTGTACTCGAAGCAGGGCCAGGAGATCGCCGCAAAACACTACTATAGACCCCGCGATCCAGCCGTCGCGGCCCGCTACGCACAGCAATTTGCCGACATCCCGCAGCTGGTCACCGTCGACGCCGTGTTCGGCGGCTGGACCCGGGCGCAGGCCACGCATTTCGCAGACCATGGTACCTTCGATAGGATCTACGGTCAGTAATCGCAACTTGTCCTGAAGATCGCTTCAGAACAGTCCCCCATGGCAACGCTCGCGGCAGTCGAATTCACCAAACTCATGCGGAAACGGCCCGCGCGCCGGGTATTGCCCGGCTTCGGGCTGACCTTGGGGTACACCATGGTGTACCTGTCGCTGCTCGTGCTCATTCCGCTGTCGGCGGTGTTCATCCGCAGCCTAGGCCTGGGCTGGGGCCACTTCTGGGACGTCGTGACGGCGCCGCGGGTACTGGCATCGCTGCGCCTGAGCTTCGGCGCCTCGCTGATCGCCGCGTCGATCAACCTGATCTTCGGCCTCATCGTCGCGTGGGTGCTGGTGCGTTATGCGTTCCCGTTCAAGCGGCTGGTCGACGCCATGGTGGATCTGCCGTTCGCGTTGCCGACGGCCGTCGCGGGAATCGCGCTGACCGCGCTGTACGCGCCCAACGGCTGGCTCGGCACCTGGCTCAAACCCTTCGGGGTACAGGTGGCGTTCACACCGCTGGGCGTCGTCGTGGCATTGACGTTCATCGGTCTGCCCTTCGTGGTGCGGACCTTGCAGCCGGTGCTCGAAGACCTAGACCAGGAAGTGGAACAAGCCGCGGCCACTCTCGGCGCCTCGGCACTGCAGGCGTTCGCCCGCGTCATCTTGCCGGCGCTGTGGCCGGCGCTGCTCACGGGGTTCGCGCTCAGCTTCGCGCGTGCCGTCGGCGAGTACGGTTCGGTGATCTTCATCGCCGGTAATATGCCGATGAAATCGGAGATCGCGCCGCTGTTGATCGTCACCAAATTGGAGCAGTACGACTTTGCCGGCGCCACCGCCATCGCCGTGGTCATGCTGGTGTTTTCGTTCGCGCTGATGCTGAGCATCAATGCGCTGCAACACTGGGCCCTGACGCGCCATGGCGGCCGCTGACATGCGCGGCGCGGGGCAGCGCCGCCGTGAGCCCGGCCGACTGCTGCTCATTGCCGTGGCGCTGGCCTTCCTCGGTCTGTTTCTGGTGCTGCCGCTGCTCACGGTGTTCGTGCAGGCGCTGTCCAAGGGCCTCCACGCCTATGCCGCGGCGATCACCGACCCCATCGCCTGGGCCGCGGTCAAACTGACGCTCACCGTCGCCGCCATCGCGGTGCCCTTCAACCTGGTGTTCGGCGTGGCGGCCGCGTGGGCCATTGCCAAGTTCGAGTTCCGCGGCAAGAGCGCGTTGATCACGCTCATCGATTTGCCGTTCGCGGTGTCGCCGGTCATTGCCGGTCTCATTTTCATCCTGCTGTTCGGCGCGCACGGCTGGTTCGGCGGATTCTTGCGGCTGCATCACATCCGCGTGGTGTTCGCGGTGCCCGGTATCGTGCTGGCCACCATATTCATCACCTTTCCGTTCATCGCCCGCGAACTCATTCCGGTGATGCAGGCGCAAGGCAAGGACGATGAGGAAACCGCCCTGTCTCTCGGCGCCACCGGCTGGCAGACCTTCTGGCGCGTCACCCTGCCGAATATCCGCTGGGGGCTGCTGTACGGGGTGCTGCTGTGCAATGCCCGCGCCATGGGCGAATTCGGCGCGGTCTCGGTGGTCTCCGGGCACGTGCGGGGACTGACCAACACCATGCCTCTGCACGTCGAGATCCTGTACAACGAATACAACTACGCGGCGGCATTCGCCGTCGCTTCGCTGCTGGCCATGCTGGCGCTGCTGACCCTGGCCGGCAAGAGCATTCTCGAATGGCGGCAGCCGGAACTGCGGCACACCCGCGCCCAGCCGCGCGACCGTACTCGGAGGGCAATTACATGAGCATTGCGCTACGCGGCATCGCCAAGCAATTCGGCGAGTTCGCCGCGGTCGAGGACATCGATCTGGACGTTCCGACCGGCGCATTGATCGCGCTGCTCGGTCCCTCGGGCTGCGGCAAGACCACGCTGTTGCGCATCATCGCGGGCCTCGAGACACCGGACCAGGGTCAGGTACTGTTCGACGGCCGCGACGCCACGCTGTGGCCGATCCGCGCCCGCAAGGTGGGATTCGTGTTTCAACACTATGCGTTGTTCCGCCACATGTCGGTGTTCGAAAATGTCGCCTTCGGCCTCAAGGTCAAACCGCGGCGCGAACGCCCCGCGCCCGCGGAGATGCGCAGGAAAGTGCAGTCTTTGTTGGCGCTGGTGCAGCTCGACTGGGCGGGCGATCGCTATCCCGCGCAGCTCTCGGGCGGCCAGCGTCAGCGCGTGGCGCTGGCGCGCGCGCTGGCGGTCGATCCGGACGTGCTGCTGCTGGACGAACCCTTCGGCGCGCTCGACAGCCAGGTGCGCCATGAGCTGCGCCGCTGGCTGCGGCGCCTGCACGATGAATTGCATTTCACCAGCATTTTCGTGACTCACGATCAACAGGAAGCCATTGAGGTGGCGGACACCATCGTGTTGCTCAATCGGGGACGCATCGAACAATCCGGCGTCCCCAGCGAGGTCTACGACTTGCCGACCTCGGCTTTCGTCCACCGCTTCCTCGGTCAGGTGAACGAACTGCCGGTCAAGGTGCGCGACGGCCGCCGCTACCTGGGGCCGATCGACATCTCGCCCGCGGCGGCGCCCGGCACGGCCGCCGCGAATCAGATCGCGCTCATCCGGCCCCATGAGATCGAGATCGGGCCGGCTGCCGGCGGCTGGCCGGCGACCATCACGGCGGTGCGCGTGATCGGCCCGATCGTGCGGTTGGATCTGTGCGCCGAGGGTCGGCCGGTCAATGAACCGCTGGAAGCGGAAATCAGCCGAGAGCGCTACGCCAGCGAGCGCTTCGTTGCCGGCCAGACAGTGGGACTGCGCTTCAGGCGCTGGCAGCTGTATCCCGCGGACGGAGCGGCAGCTTGAACGGCAGGCCGGCATCGTTCGAGGGTTGATAGGCCCGCGAAAACGTCGCCAGCGCCGTGGCTGCCTGATCGATGTCGCCATCGGGCAGCTCGAAGCTGCTGAAGCCGCTGCGCGCCATGAAGATCAATTGATCGCGGCGCACGAAACCCGTGGCGCGCAACTCGCCCCTGAACTTCCAGCGCTCGCGCAGCAGCCGTGCCTGCGAGTAGCCGCGTCCTTCGCTGGGCCCCGAAAATTCCGCGCCGATCAGCGCCAGACGCGACAGATCGGGAACCAGCACGTCCACCTTGTGCGCGGGCGAGAGCACCACGCCTAAGCGGCCGCCGCGCGCCAGCCATAGGTCACGGTCGTTCTGCCACTCCGTCACGGTCAGGATCAGCGAGGCAGCCGGGTTGCTCCCGGCCTCGGCCAGGTACGACCAGTCGTCGTCGACGATGACACCGTCACGCAGCAACCGGCGCGGCATACACTCTTTCCTTAAATGGTTTGATCCCGAGGCGGCGCACCGTGTCCAGGAATCGTTCTTCGGGCAGCCGCCGTTCGACATAGACGTCCAGCAGCCGCGCGAGGGTCTCAGGGACGTCGGTCTTGGCCACCGACGGCCCGATGACTTCGCCCAGCGAAGCATCCGCGCCGGCGGCGCCGCCGACGGTGATCTGATACCACTCCTGGCCGCCCTTATCCACGCCGAGAATGCCGATGTGGCCCACGTGGTGATGGCCGCAGGCATTCATGCAGCCCGACATCTTGATATCGAGCTCGCCCAGGTCGTAGAGGTAATCGTAGTCGTCGAACCGTTCATTGATGAGCTTGGCCACGTCGATGGAACGGGCATTCGCGAGGCTGCAGAAATCCAGACCGGGGCAGCAGATCATGTCGGTCAAGGTGCCGATGTTGGGGGTCGCAAGGCCCGCGCTGTCCAGCGCCCGCCAGAGTTCGAAAGCCTGCTCCTGCTGCACGTCAGCGAGCAACAGATTCTGCGTGTGGGTGACGCGCACTTCGCCGAAGCTGTAGCGGTCGGCGAGATCGGCCACCAAATCCATTTGCGAAGCGGTGATGTCGCCCGGTGCCACGTCGGGTTTCTTGAGCGAGACGTACACCGCGCGGTAGCCCGGCACCTTGTGCGCCGCCGTGTTGTAGCGGTACCAGGCGCGAAAGGCCGTGCTCTTGCCGGCGGCGGGGTCACGGTCCGGCAGCTCGCGATAGGCGGGCGGGAGGAAGAAGCCGCGCAGGCGCGCAATCTCCTCCTCGCTCACCACCGGTCCGGCGCCCCGGGTGTTTTCCCATTCGGCTTCCACCCGCCGGCGGAACTCCTCGATCCCGAGCGAGCGCACCAATATCTTGATGCGCGCCTTGTGGATGTTGTCGCGCCGGCCTTCCAGGTTGTAGACGCGCAAGATGGCTTCGAGATAGGACAGCAGGTGCCGGCGCGGCAGGAAATTGCGCACCACCTGGCCGATGATGGGGGTGCGGCCGAGACCGCCGCCCGCCAGAATTTCAAAACCCGGCTCGCCGTCGGGGCTGCGCACGATGTGCACGCCGACGTCATGCACCAGCGAGGCCGCCCGATCCTGCGCCGCCCCCGTCACCGCGATCTTGAATTTGCGCGGCAAATACGTGAATTCCGGGTGAAACGTCGACCACTGACGGATGAGCTCGCACCACGGGCGCGGATCTTCCAATTCATCCGGCGTCACGCCGGCCAAGTGGTCGGAGGTCGTGTTGCGGATGCAATTGCCGCTGGTCTGGATGGAGTGCATCTCGACCTCGGCAAGCTCGGCCAGGATGTCCGGGACTTCCTCGAGTTTGGGCCAGTTGTACTGGATGTTTTGCCGCGTCGTGAAATGCCCGTAGCCGCGGTCGTAGCGGCGCGCAATGTGAGCCAGGGTGCGCAATTGTCGAGACGACAGCAGTCCATAGGGAACCGCCACGCGCAACATCGGAGCATGACGCTGGATATACAGCCCATTGCGCAGCCGCAGATGACGGAATTCGTCATCGCTGAGCTCGCCGGCCAGGAAGCGGCGTGTCTGGTCGCGAAATTGTGCGACACGTTCCCTGACCAGCGTTTTGTCGACTACGTCATATCGATACATGGCGTAACGATACGTCCGGGGCGCCCGGGGCCGCCAATTACCGGAAAGCATGAGCTTAGACCCCAAGGTTTAGTGCAACCGCCCCGGTTTCTCGCCCGCCTGCCGGAAATGCGCGCCCCCAGCCTCCTAAAACCGTGATTTGCTCGGCAGAGGGAATTCACGGTTACGTGCAGCATCGCGGGGGTCAGTCAAGGGGTCCGCATTGGCAACAGATCTCACGGAAGTCATGGTCGCGCCGGACACTTATCATGTCTCGCCTGAACCCATGCTCTTGGTCGCCGAATTGAACGGTGCCCTCGCGCTTTGTCTGCATGACGAGGGGCGGGGCGTCGGCGGTTTATTGCATTTGCGTTTCATGGGCGGCACCGGCCGTCCCAGCGACGTGACGGACAACACCCTAAGCTCGGTACTGGTGGTGCTCGACCGCTTCAAGCGTGCCGTGCTCGGCAATACCGCCAGCGGCGACGAGGTGCAGGCGCGCATCCTCGCGCATGCATTGCCGCCGACCGATGCCGGTGAACCCAGCGCCTCGCTGGTCGATCTGATTCAGGCGGATCTAGCCGACGGCAAGATTGCCTGCGGCACTCAAACCACGCGCCGAACCGAAGCACTGCGCGTTTGCTTTCAGCCCTTCGAGGGCCGCGTCTGGATTTGCGGGCCGAACGATTTACGCTCCACCCCCCGGGCACGCCGCTCCGCCGGCTGAGTCTCGATGTACCCGCAGGGGCGGGCTTCATTATAAGATCCCAAGAATGCGAATCGTCGTGGCTCTGACGCTCATGTGTCTGACAGCCTGTGCGAGCGAACAGCTCGGACAAGCGCCCCCCGCCGGTGTGGATTTCAGCGGACGCTGGAAGCTCAATGAGGCCGATAGCGACGATCCGCAGCGCCTGATTCAGGCCCAAAGCGATCCATCCTCGAGCCCGAACCGCCCTGCGGGAGCGGGCGGCGGCGGCCGCCAAGGCGGTGCCCGCGGCGGGATGGGCGGCATGGCAACGGGTGTTCCGGGGGGGCCCGCGATGCCGTCGGTGAGCGCCATGAGCGAAGGCCTGCGCTGGCCCGGCAAGCAACTCGAAATCAAGCAGGTCGCCGGCGTGGTGGCCTTCACGTCGAACGGCAACAGCGTGATCTGTCAGCCCGTGGAGGGTGAAAAGCCGCATCGGTCTCACGGGGAGGGCCGCGGCGCATCGTCCCGGTCGCGCGAAGCACCGCCGCCACGCTGTGGCTGGGTTGACAAGACGCTGATCGTGCTAAGCGGTGAGCCCGACGATGACCCTCCGCCATTCGATCAACATTTCAGCCTTTCCGACGACGGCCGCCGGCTGGTGGAAGTGGTGGGGTTCAAGGGCGGCCGCTCGAGCGGCTTTACGATGTCCCGCGTGTGGGATCGCACCAACTAAATAAAAAAGCCGGGCAGTGCCCGGCTTTCAAGTCCCCATGCCTTTATTTGTGGCGTTCTGTTTCGCGCTACGGCGATGATTGGTCTCTCTACTTCCCTAATGTCCTATTGCGTCCGGGCAACACTCTAGCTCCACGCTGTCAACGAAGCTAGCACAAATGCAAAGAAGTGCAAAAATTAATGTAGCATAGAAACAACAAAAGAAGCCGGCACGGTGGCCGGGCCGGTGCGGGGTCGGGCGGCGACTTCGCGTATCCTAAGCGCAACAAAACGCTCACTTCGGGGACTCAAGGTCGTGGTCAAGGTCTCAAGATCAACCAATGCAGCGGTGGCCGTTCGCACTCGGCGCGCCTACTTCGATTGCAAGTTTGGGCAACTGCACGTCCGAACGGCTTTTCCCACCACCGGCGGCTTCGATGAACTAGTGACGTTGTTCTGTCTGCATGCCATCGATGCCTCCAGTCGCACGTTCAGTCGAATCCTGCCGGAACTTGCGGACGTGCGCTCGGTGTACGCACCCGATCTGCCGGGATTCGGCGAGTCGGACTCCTCGCCCGCCCGCAGCATTGCCGACGCTGCCATCGCCATCTCCGATCTCGCCAATGATTTGCGGCTGCGCCAGATTGATGTGCTGGGTGTGCAATATGGCGCCGAAGTTGCCTTGGATCTCGCCGCCGCACGGCCGGAACTGGTGCGGCGCTTGGTGCTCACCGGCGCCCCGTCCGCGGAACGCTTGAGCAGGGTCAAGCAGCAGCACAAGGTGTTCGACGGCGCCGCCTACGGCAACGACCCGTTGGGTGCCGCCGCGTCGAACTTCGCAGCCGAGGTCGGCGCGTTTCTGCGCGGCCGCTGAGCTCGATTGCGGCTCAACAAGTACATCAGCGAGACCGGTGTCTGTTCGCGGCGCGAGGCGGACAAGTGGATCGAGGCGGGCCGCGTTACCTGCAATGGGCAGCTCGCCGCGTTGGGCACGCGGGTTGCCGCGGGCGATGAGATACGCATCGACGGCGAATTGATCGGCGCCAAGAAAAAACAAATATACATTGCCCTGAACAAGCCGGCCGGCATCACCTGCACCACCGAGGCCCACATCGAGGGGAACATCATCGATCTGATCGGGCATGCCGAGCGGATTTTTCCGATCGGACGGTTGGACAAGGACTCCGAAGGATTGATTCTCCTGACCAATAACGGCGACGTCGTCAACGAAATACTCCGCTCCGAAAACAATCACGAAAAGGAGTATGTCGTGCGCGTCGATCGCCCCATCACCGATCTTGCGCTGAAGATGATGGCCGGCGGCGTCAAAATCATGGGCGAGCTGACCAAGCCCTGCAAAGTCAGCCGCATCGACCAGGAATCGTTTCGCATCATTCTCACGCAGGGGCTGAACCGGCAGATCCGCCGCATGTGCTCGGCGCTCGGCTACAAGGCGCAAAGCCTCGAGCGGGTGCGAATCATGAATATTCACTTGGCGCCCCTGAACCGCGGGCAGTGGCGCTACCTGACCGACGCCGAAGTTGCCGGTTTGTTGCCGGAGGAAAACCTTCGCTAGATCGACCGCAGCGCTTTCGCGGCCACCCCTTCGGACCATTGCCGGCCGCTGGTGACGCGCCAGTCGGGATCTTCGGTCTTGCTCGCCAGCCAGTGGAAGAAATCATGATGCTGATTGGTCCAGTAGGCAAAACTGTAGAGCATGCCGCCGGTGCTCGATTCGATGTTGAAGCGGCGGCGAAATCCGAAGCTGGCGACGCCGCGCGTGCAGCTGATGCGCGGGGAATTTTCCGACAGCGCGTACTGGTTCGGGCCCACCTGTAGCCGCAGGCGCCCCCCCTGCCCGTACAGACAGACGTTCGGCTGCGAGACCCGGATCAGCGCGACGCCGTGCACCAGCGCCGTCGGATTGTCGCAGGCGCTCCAGGTACCGCCGAGCGCGTGCCACTGCAGCACCATGCTGTGGCGGCGAAAATCGATCACCGTAATGGTGGTGCCGGGGTTGTCGGGTGCCATCCCCGCAGCATGCCGCATTCACGGCGCCTTGAAAATCTTCGCGGTGAAAATCTCAAGGAGCCGTGCGGTTGGGAGTGTCGGCAAACGCGGCCTGCACCACGCTTGCCGTCAACAGCTGCGGCAGAACCACGGGCTCGGTCGAGCCGGGTTTTGAGTTATAAACCACGTACAGCGGCACTCCGGCGCGTCCGAAGGCGGCCAGGGCCGAGGTGATGCGCGGATCCCGGGTGGTCCAGTCGCCCTTCATCAGCGTGACCCCCTTGTCGCGGAATACTTGCTGAACCGCGGAGTCGGTGAAGGCGTTGCGCTCGTTGACCAGGCAGGTGAGACACCAGCTCGCCGTGAAATTCACCAGCAGCGGCCGCCCGGCTGCGGTGAGCTTGGCCAATTGCGCGGCATCGTAGGGCCGCCATTCATCCGCGGTCGGCGCGCCGCCCGTGGACCCGCCGGGCGACGCGGCGGCCACGTCGGCGAAGCGCACCGGCAGAGCAATGGCCAACAACACGGCAATGGTCGCGGTCGCGATCGCGGCCACGCGGCCGCGGCTCGAGCTCGACTTGGATTTCTGGTAGGCCCACGCCGCCAACGCGATCAGAATGGCGCCGGCCAAGGCGGCGCCCAAGCCGAAGGGCGATGTTTGCTGTGCCAGCACCCACAGGAGCCACGCGGCGGAGGCATAAATCGGGAACGCGAACGCCTGCTTGAGCGTATCCATCCACGCGCCGGGTTTGGGCAGCAGACGGCGCATCCAGGGCGCGAAGGACAACAACAAATAGGGCAGTGCCAGTCCGAATCCCAGCGCCGCGAAAATGCACAGCGCGATGAACGCCGGCTGTGAGAGCGCGGCGCCGGCGGCAACCGCCATGTACGGCGCGGTGCACGGCGTCGCGACCAGAGTCGTCAGCACGCCCGTAAAAAAAGAGGCTCGATAGCTGTCGCCCTGGGTGAGGACGTCACCCACCCCGGCGAGTCCACCGCCCACTTCGAACACCCCCGATAGGTTCAGGCCCACTGCCAGCAGCAGGTACACCAGCAGCGTGACGAACAGGGGCGATTGCAGTTGGAAGCCCCAGCCGACCTGTTCGCCGCCGGCGCGCAGCGCCAACAGGGTGCCGGCCAGACACAGCATCGAGCCGATCACCCCCGCCACGAAGGCGAGGCCCTTGGCACGCACGGCCGCAGGATGCTTCTTCGCCTGTTCGACCAAGCCGATGGCCTTGATCGACAGCACCGGAAACACGCAGGGCATCAAATTCAAGATCAAGCCGCCCAAAATGGCAAACAGCAGCAGCATGGGCAGCGACGCCGGCGATTTGTCGGCCGCACCGGCGGCGGTAGCGGCGGTAGCGGCGGTAGCGGCGGGGGCGGCGCTCGAGGCGGCGCCGGCGGCAACAGCCCCGCTGCCCTTGCTCCGGGCGGCGCCGGCACCCGCGATGTCGGCGGCGATCTCCATCGGCACCACGCTCAAACCGTTGCCGGTGTCTTCCGTCGCCAGCAACACACCGCGAATGGCCCCGGCCTTGGGCGGCTGATCGCCCAGCTTCATGGCGAGCTCGACCGCGTCCTTGCCGCGGGTCAGCGTCTGTGGGGCGGCATACTCGATGCTGCCCTCGTCATAGGGAAAGAACGCCAGCGACTTGATCTGTGCCAGCCCGGCGCCCCATTCCTTACCGAGGGTGAGCACCAGCTGGCCGCCCTGAATGTGCGCGGAAGTGGCAGCAAACTGCGCGCTCGGGACCTCGGCGCGTGCCGCCGAGAACAGCGCGGCATCGGCCGCATCGACGGCGCCGGGCGCCCCGCTCACCGGCAGCTTCAGCTGCAGATCGGCATCCTCGGGAATGCAGACATCGGAGCACACCAGCCAGCCGGCCTTCGCCGACAGCACCACCGGCGGGCCAACCGGCAAATCCTTGGATGCCGTGATCTTGACCAGATGCACGGCATGCTTGGCGTAGCCATAGTTCACCAGCGGCGGAATGTCGAAGCGATGGGGCGCGGTCCAGACGATGTCGCCCGCGGTGAAGCCCGCCGGCAGCTGCCATTTGAGCGTGGTCGCCTGGCCGGAATCGCCGGGGTTGCGCCAGTAGGTATGCCAGCCGTCACGAATATTGAGTTCCAACGCGACCCAGAACGACTGGCCGGGCGCGATCGCGTTCACTTCGCTCACCAAGCGCGCCTTCACGTTGTCCGTGGCGACGACAGCGCCGGAGAGCGCGAACGCCGCCGGCGAGGCCAGCAACAACCCCAACAGACAATATTTCACGATGCGCATGGCGCTATGTTACCCAATTGAGGCGGGTAAAACGCCTCTGGTTCCCCGGGGCTGTGCCGCATCTCACAGTATCAGTCAACCATACCGCTTCGTGGACGCTTGAGCTAATGTAGGTGCCCCTTGAACGTGCCGCCCATGCAAGAAAACTACGTAGAACGCATCCTCAAAGCAAAGGTATACGACATTGCCGTCGAGACATCGCTCGACGCCGCACCGCGGCTGTCGAGCCGTCTCAACAATCGCGTCTGGTTCAAACGAGAAGACCTTCAGCCGGTGTTTTCGTTCAAGATTCGCGGCGCCTACAACAAGATTGCACAACTGTCGCCCTTCAGCGCGCAGCGCGGCGTCATCTGCGCCTCGGCGGGGAACCATGCCCAAGGGGTGGCGCTCGGCGCGCGCACCCGCGGCATTCCCGCCGTCATCGTCATGCCGCTGACCACGCCCGAGATCAAAGTGCAGGCGGTCGCCGAACTGGGCGGTGAAATCGTGCTGCACGGCGACGACTACGATCAAGCCTACGAGCATGCGCTCGAACTCGGCCGCTCGCGCAGCCTGGTATTCGTGCATCCCTTCGACGACCCGGACGTGATCGCAGGGCAGGGCACCATCGCCATGGAGATCCTGCGCCAGCACCATGGCGATGACATCGATGCCATTTTCGTTCCGGTGGGCGGCGGCGGGCTGATCGCCGGCATCGCCGCCTATGCCAAATCGCTGTACCCGCGCATCAAGATCATCGGCGTGGAGCCCGAAGATGCCGCCGGCATGCACGAATCGCTGCGGGCCGGCAAACGCGTCACCTTGGAGCGGGTGGGGATGTTCGCCGACGGCGTCGCGGTGCGGCGCGTCGGCGAAGAGACGTTCCGGCTGGCGCGGCAGTACGTGGATGAAATCATTCTGGTGACCACCGATCAGATCTGCGCGGCCATCCAGGACATCTTCCAGGACACTCGTTCCATCACGGAGGCCGCGGGGGCCCTGGCGGTGGCCGGCATCAAGAAATATGTGGCGCGTGAAAATTGCAGCGGCCGCAGCCTGATCGCGATCAACAGCGGCGCCAACATGAACTTCGACCGGCTGCGCTATGTGGCCGAGCGCGCGGACCTGGGCGCCCAGCGCGAGGCGCTGTTCGCCGTGGAAATTCCCGAGGCGCCGGGCTCGTTCCTGCGGTTCTGCGAGCTGCTGGGCCGGCGCAGCGTCACGGAATTCAACTACCGCTTCGGCGATTTGAAGGCGGCGCAGATATTCGTCGGGTTGGGTCTCACCCAGGGCCGCGCGGAGCGCGATGAACTGCTGCGCTCGATCGCCGCCGCCGGCTTCGCCGCGCGCGACATGACCGACAATGAAATGGCGAAGCTGCACGTGCGCTACATGGTGGGCGGTCAGGCGCGCGGGCTCACCGACGAGCGCCTGTATCGCTTTGAGTTTCCGGAGCGCCCCGGCGCGCTGTTGAAGTTTCTGCAGGCCATCGGTACGGGCTGGAACATCAGCCTGTTCCACTACCGCAATCACGGCTCGGACTACGGACGCGTGCTCGCCGGCATCCAGGTCCCGCAGGAAACGCGCACCGATTTTCTATTGCACCTGAACGAATTGCACTACGCCTACACCGAAGAGACGGACAATCCGGCTTACAAGATATTCTTGGGCGGGTGAGGCTTCGCAGGGCGGGCAGGAACAGCATGCCATTCTGGCAACTCCCGCCGACCGTCGATTCGATTAGCCGGAAGGGCGGCTTGTGCTCGCAGTCTGCAGCGGCGCGGGCCGGATTCCCTTGAGCCAGCCCTGCGCGCGGCGCACCACCGGGTCATCCGCGCCGCGGGCCTTCACCAACACCGGTAGGGCGGCCTCGAGTTCATCCGCCGCTTCACGCGGCCTGCCGAGATGCGCCATGGCATAGGCGTGGATGGTGTGAGCTTGCGCGGTTCTTGGATTCGACGCCGGCGTCGTGGCGATCCAGATGTTCAGGGATTGTTCACTCATGGCGAGCGCTTCTTCCGGCTTGCCTCGATCCACCAATAGGCGCGCGAAATGCATCAGGGCCGCGGCGCGCCAATCGTGATTGGGCGGCAGCGTCTTGTCGTAGATGCCGAGAGCTTGGCGGAATTCACTTTCGGCCCCCGCCAATTTGCCCTGGTCGTGCAGCAGTATCCCCAGGCTCACGCGGGCGTAGCCGACTTTGTAGTGGTTCGGCCCGTACTGCGACAGCGTCATCGCCAACGCGCTGCGCAGCAGGGGCTCTGCCTCGGCCAATCGTCCTTCCCGCTGCAGCATCAGACCATAGTTGTCGATCGCGTCCGCAGTCTGCGGGTCGCCGACTCCATAGGCGCGCTCCTTGCGGCGGATTGCATCGCGATACAGCGTCTCGGCGAGCTCGAGGTCGCCCATGTTCTGGGCGACCACCGCCAAATTGTGCAAGTGCATGGCCACCCGCGGGTGATCATCGCCAAGCACATGCCGATCGACATCCAGGGCGCGCTCATAGGTCTGCTTGGCAAGCGCCCATTGCTGTTCGCGCGCGTATATCTGCGCCAGGTCATCGAGTATGGCCGACACGTCGCTTTGCGGAGCGAGCGTGGATTCCGAGATGCCGAGGGCGCGTTTGTACAAAACCTTGGCCTCGCCGAAGCGACCTTGCTGATGCCTGAGCTTTCCAAGGATCCACAGCGCGCGTCCCGATTCCTGACTGGTGGCGCCGAAACTGTTTTGCGACAGGCGCAGCGCCTCCTGCAGCGGCGCTTCGGCGGCCGCGAGATCGCCCGCGCCGATATGGGCCTGACCCAGTTCCAACAGGGTATTGAGGCGCGACCGATCGTTGCTCTGCGGCTGCAGCTGCAAGGACTCGTTCAAGATGGGCAGCGCATCCTGATATTGTCCGAGACTGTCGTACACGGCCCCCACCGTCGACAGCAAGGCCGCCTTGGTCTCCGGCTGATTCTGAAGTCCGGCACGCAGGCGTTTCGCGCCCGAATCCAGCAGCTCGCGGGCGGTGACCTGGTTGCCGCGGTTCTCTTCCGGGTCCGACAGCTTGAACAGATTGATCAGGAAGCTCGATACCTCTTCGGCGCGGGCCTGTTCACGCTCGGCGAGTCCACGCTGTTCGGCGACCCGGTCGCGCTCCGCGGCGATGCGCAGCGATTGCACGTAGGTTGTGGTCGCGAAGGCCAGGATCAGAAATAGCGCGCTCATTCCCGCCGTCACCGGCAGCCAATGACGCCGCACGAACTTGGCGGTGCGGTACGACATGGTGTCGCGGCGGGCCATGATGGGCTTGCCGTCCAGGAAGCGCTGAATATCGCTGGCCATCTGCTGCGAGGACGAATAGCGGCGCTCCGGCTCCTTGCGCATGGCCATGATGACAATATTGTCCAGATCGCCGCGCAGGGTGCGCCGCAGGCGGCTGGCGCTGACGCCGCGGGCTTCGGTGATGCCGAATGCTTCGGCTGAGACATCGCTGCCGAGCGCATGGCTGGGCAGCGGCGGGTCCTTTTCGCAAATGGCGCGCTCGATGTCGGTGAGCCGCATGGACGGAATGACGAAGGGGCTGGTACCCGTGAGCAATTTGTAGAGGAGCACGCCTAAAACATAGACGTCGCTCGAGGTGGTGATGGCCTGCCCGCGGACTTGCTCGGGGCTCGCATGATCAGGCGTCATCAAACGAAAATCCGCATGGGTGACGGCGAGGGTGTGGTGTCCGGCCTGGCGCTCATCCAGAAGCTTAGCAATGCCGAAATCGAGCAACTTGGGGACACCGGCCGCGGTGACCAGGATGTTTGAGGGCTTCAAATCGCGGTGCACGATCAGGTTTTGATGGGCGTAATGCACCGCGGCACACACCGTCTGGAACAGCTTGAGCCGAGCCACGATGTCCAGCTTGTTCGAGTCGCAGAAAACATCGATGGGGATGCCGTCGACATACTCCATGACGATGTAGGCGGTGCCGTCCGGCAGGCTGCCGCCGTCCAGGAGATGGGCGATGTTCGGGTGGTCGAGCTGCGCCAGGATCTGCCGCTCGATCTTGATTCGTGATTGCACTCCGCGGGTGAGGGAGCCGCCAAAGACCACCTTGATGGCTACCTGCTGCTCGAACTCTGCATCCGCGCGCTCCGCCAGATAAACCTCTCCCATGCCGCCCACACCCAGAGTGCGCAGCACGCGATACGGTCCTATCCGGTCGCCATCCATGGCTCAAAGCATGCGCTCCGGCGCGGGTGAACCGCAAACCAGCGGCGGCCCTTGCGGCAGGGTGCTGCTTGCGTGTATGAACGTACGGCAGGATTGCAGGTAAGGAGTTGTAATCACATGAGCAATGGAAACGACCCCAAGAAACCGCCGCCGGGCACGGGTTCCGGAACCGGTACGGGGACTGGGACTGGCACCGGGACAGGAACCGGCACGGGAACCGGTACCGGAACGAGTCCCGGTCATGGCGGCACGGTGACCCCTGCGGGCGATGACAAGCCGCCGCAGACAAAATTTGCCCTGGCCGCCGGGGTGGGGGGTCTCGTCGGCGGCCTGGTCGGCGCATTGATCGGTTCCTGCTTGCATCACTGATTCGGCCTAAGTGACGGGTTATCAGGTGCTGCGTGAGCCGCGGCACGAGACTCTGCGCGTACGCGGACTCGATATGCATGTGACGCGCTGGGGGCCGGCGCGTTCGGCGTCGGCGCCGCCGGTGGTGCTGCTGCACGGCTGGCTCGATTGCGGCGAGACCTTTCAGTTCATGGTGGATGCGCTGCAGCGGGATTGGCCCCTGGCCGCGCTCGACTGGCGCGGATTCGGTCGTAGCGAGTGGCCACAGCAGGGCTACTGGTTTCCCGACTATCTCGGGGATTTGGATGCGGCGTTGGATCAGCTCTCGCCGTCGGCGCCTGCGCGCCTCGTCGGGCACAGCATGGGCGGCAACATCGCCTGCTCCTACGCCGGCATTCGTCCCGATCGCGTGCGCTGCGTCGTCAATCTGGAAGGCTTCGGACTGCCAAGAACCGCACCCGCGCAGGCGCCCGCGCGCATGCGCAAATGGCTGGATCAATTGAAAGCAGCACCCAGGGACAAGGACTACGCCTCGTTCGAGGAACTGGCCGGCATCGTTCGCTATCGCTATCCGCGATTCTCAAGTTCGCAGGCTGCATTCGTGGCCGCGGCCTGGGGTAAACTCGATGCCGACGGCCGCGTGCGGCTCGCGGGGGATCCGCGTCATCATTGGGTGAATCCAATCCTGTACAAGCGCGAAGACACCGAGGCGTATTGGCGCGAAGTACGCGCGCCTCTACTCATGCTCGTGGGTGACCAGTCGGATCTCCTGGCCAAGCTCGGTGCCGACGGCACGGAGGAGGCGTTCCGCGCCCTATTTCCTCATATTGAATTTGCGCGCATCGCTGGCGCGGGCCACATGCTGCACATCGAACGGCCGGACGCGGTCGCGCCGCTGGTCGAGTCCTTCTTGGACCGGCATCAGACAGGTTGCTGATGCTGCGCCGAATCTATCCGACGCGTTTCGGACAGATGCACTTGCGCAGCAACGACGGCAAGGGCGTCCCTCTGGTGCTGCTGCACATGTCGCCGCGCTCCGGCGCCATGTGGGAATTGCTGCAGGAGAAGCTCGGGCGGCCGACCCATGCGCCGGATCGGCTGGGCTACGGCTTTTCCGACGCTCCGCCGTGGGCCCTGTCGCTCGAGCAATATGCGCAAAGTACGGTCGACGCCCTCAAGGCGGCCGGCATGAAGGGCGACATCGACATTCTGGGAATGCACACGGGCTCGATGGAGGCCATCGAGGTGGCTCACCAAATCGGTTCGCACGTACGGCGGGTTGTCGCCGTGGGGATGCCGCTGTTCTCGGCCGAAGAACAGCAGCGGCGGCTGGAAATGTACAGCGAACAGCCGCTGAAACCCTTGACCGAGGGCGGCCATGTGCTCGGCGCCTGGCGCGGCGGCTTCTATCTGCGTGAACCGCCGTACGATCTGGCCGACATGCACCGCCGTTTCGTGGAGCATGTGCTGGCGGCCAATCCCGGGGCGGCATTTCGCGCCGCCTGCAGCTACCCGATCGAGAAAAAGCTCAAGAGCCTGAAGACCCCGCTGACGGTGTTCGCTCCGCACGATGAATTGATCGAGCAAACTTCACGGGTGAAGCCGCTATTGAGAGCGGGCGCCCACTACGTCGATCTGCCGGAGCTGGGACAGGATCCTTTTCATGCTTCCATCGAGCGCATGGTGACGCTCGTGAATCGTCACCTGCCGCAATAGCGCGCCGCGCCCCGGCGGACAATCACGGCACCAGAATGATCTTGCCCATGCGGCTCTTGGCCAGAAATTCCTGCTGCGCCTGAACGATGGCGGCAAGCGGGTGCACGGCGGCCAGCAGCGGGCGAATTTCGCCGCGCTCGATATAGCGCACCAGGTTGGCGAACACGCCGGGCTCCAGCACGGTGCAGCCCAGCAGGCGCAGATCCTTCAGATACAAGGTCCGCAGATCCAATTCGACCACGGGTCCGGCAATGGCGCCGGCAACGGCATAGCGGCCGCCGCGGCGCAGGACTTCGAGCCATGCGGGGAACCGGCTGCCGCCGACCACATCGACGATGGCATCGAGCCGTTCTCGCCCCAGTTCCTGCAGCGGATCGGCATCGGTCGCGATGACCCGGGCCGCCCCCAAGGTCGCAACCGCCGCCGCCTTCGATGCGCCGGCAACCGCCCAAACGGTGGCACCGCGGCGCTTCGCGAGCTGCACCGCGGCCGATCCCACGCCGCCGGAGGCGCCCGTCACCAGCACGGCCTCACCGGATTGCAGGTTCAGGCGCGTGAGCATGTTTTCGGCGGCCGCATAGGCGCAGGGAAAGGAGGCAAGCTCAGCGTCGGTCAGATTGCAATCAACGGCGTGGGCGTGAACAGCGGGCGCGCGGGTGAACTCGGCAAACGCACCGTCGCATTCCGACCCAAAATAGATCGCCTGCAGTTGTCCCGCGGCATCATGCACCCGAAATACCGGCTCCACCAACACGCGTTCGCCGATGCGCCGCGGATCGACGCCGTCGCCGACCGCGACGATGCGGCCGCAGGCATCCGCGCCCTGGATCCGCGGAAACATCAGCTGCGCGCCGGTCCACCCGGAGTCTTCGGTGCGCGCCTCAGCGATGCCGGACGCACCATCCTGGGCCGTGGTTCCTGCCGTCACCGAGCGCGAGTACCACGCGGTTCGGGTGTTGATATCCGTGTTGTTCACCCCCGCCGCCGCCACCCGGATCAACACTTCGCCCGCACGCGGCGCCGGCAGGGGCACATCGTCCCGGTATTCGAGCTGCTCGAAGCCGCCGTGACCTTTGAGGAGAACCGCCTTCATAATGTGATTGTCGCATCTGGAACGGGTGCATGGAGTCTTAAGTGAATCTCAGCGCAGCGTTCGATACCTCGGGTGGCGCCCGCCGGGGCGCCGCGTTCTTCGCCACAATCATAGGGATGGCCTGCATGCTGACTCGCCCCGCCGTTGCCGATCCTAAGGAAACCATCGGCACCGTCGCCGACATCTACGACGGCACGTTGACTTCCGACATCCAGGTCCACACGTTTCGCCACATCGACCGGCTGTTTCCGGTGCGCATCGTCAAGCACGGTCCACACGTGCTCGCGCTGCCGCGCGCGAGCCGGCTGCTCGCCAAAGTCGAATTCACGTCGGGCGGCAAGGCCTACGATCTGATCGACTACATGGCGCTGAATCGCGTCACCGCGCTGCTGGTGCTCAAGGACGGGAAGATCGCCTTCGAGGACTATGAAATGGGCAATACGGAACAGACGCGCTGGATGTCCATGTCCGTGGTCAAGTCCATTACGTCTTCCTTGGTGGGCGCGGCGATTCAGGATGGACACATCGGCAGCATCGACGATTCCGTCACCCAGTATGTGGCGAACCTAAAGGGCAGCGCCTACGACGGCGTGAGCATCCGCTACTTGCTGGAAATGGCCTCGGGGGTGAAATGGGACGAGACCTACACCAACCCCGCATCGGACCGCCGCCGCATGCTGGAGGCGCAAATTGCGCAGCGCCCCGGCGCCATCCTCGACTTGATGGCCAAGCTGCCGCGGGCCGGTGCGCCGGGCACGATCTGGAATTACAGCACCGGGGAAACGTTCGTTGCCGGCGCCGTGGTGCGCGCTGCGGTGGGCCGGCCGCTGGCGGACTACCTATCGGAGCGGATCTGGACCAAAGCCGGCATGGAAGCCGACGCAACCTGGTGGCTGGAGTCGCCCGACGGACTGGAAATCGGCGGCAGCGGGCTGAGCGCGACCTTGCGCGACTACGGCCGCTTCGGCCTGTTTCTCATGAACGGCGGCATCGCGAAGGGCGAGAAGATTCTGCCGGACGGCTGGGTGCGCGAGGCGGGCAGCCGCAAGATGATCGGCGGCAAGATCGTGGACTATGGCTACATGATCTGGCCGTTCGCCGCGACGCCGGGCTCTGTGAACGACGGCGCTTTTCAGGCGCTCGGCATCTACGGCCAGCATATCTATGTCAACCCCAAGGAACGTGTCGTGATCGTCGTCTGGAGCGCCTTGCCAAAGCCTACGGGCAAGGAAGTCATCGCGGATGAGGATTTCTTCGCGGCCGCGGCTGCGGCACTGCGCTAAGATTGCGCGCATGAATTGGAAGGCGCATCTGCCGGACATATTTCTCGGCATCTCCTTGAGCCTGATCGCGGTCGAGGCGGCGCTCGGCGGGCTTGCCATGATCCAGGCGCGTTACCGGACGAAGGACACCTTCGCCTCGCTCGGCATGCAGGCCGGCAATATCGTCATGAATCTCATGATGGCCGGCATCGTGTTCGCCGGTTTGGCCGCGGTCTACAAGGTCCGCCTGTTCACGATATCGCCGGGTTCGCCCTGGGCCTGGGCGGCCATCTTCTTTCTCGACGATTTTATCTACTACTGGTTTCACCGCATCAGCCACGAGTGCCGCTTCTGGTGGGCGGCGCACGTCAATCACCACTCGTCGCAGCAATACAACCTGTCCACCGCCGTGCGTCAATCCTGGACCAGCGTGGTCGTCGGCACCTGGACGCCCTGGATCCCGCTGGCGCTGCTGGGCTTTCCGCCCAGCATGATTCTGGCGCAGCAGGGCTTCAATTTGTTCTATCAGTTTTGGATTCACACCGAAGTGGTGCACCGCATGCCGGCGTGGTTCGAATACTTGTTCAACACTCCCTCGCATCACCGGGTGCATCATGCCTCCAACCCCCGCTATCTCGACCGCAACTATGCCGGGGTGTTGATGATGTGGGACCGCCTGTTCGGCACCTTCGTCGCGGAGCGCGATCAGGAGCCGCCGCGCTACGGCATCGTCAAGAACATCGACACGTTCAACCCGATTCGCATTGCCTTCCACGAATGGGCGGCCATGGTGCGCGAGCTCACGACGGCGCGCTCGCTGCGCGAAGCGGTGGGGGTGGTTTTCGGCCCTCCCGGCTGGCGTGCCGACGGCCTGGGGCTGACCTCGAAGAACATCCGAGCCGGTTGGAGGGCTCGCTATGGCAGTTGAGTGCAGGCTGAGCGGGCTGTCGGGCAACGAAATCTACTGCATGCGGCTCAAGGGACTGACGCCGAGCGGTGTCGTGATCGGCAACAGCATTCAATCAATGGGATTCCTAGGCGGGGTGCGGTCGGCGTTCCGCGGCATCGTCGGCGGCGAAATCCCCGACGTCACCCAAATGATTCATGAGGGCCGGGAGGCGGCGTTCGTGCGCATGCGGGCCGAGGCGAACCGCGAGCAGGTGCACGGCGTCGTCGGTGTGAGTTCGGAGCTGCGCAGCCTGAGCGGCAACTCCGAGTTCCTGTTCGTCGGCTCCGGCGTCATCGGCGCGCAGGGAACCGCGTTGTTCACCAGCGCCGGCGATGCTCAGGAGCTCTATTGCCACATGGACGCGGGCTACGAACCGAAAGAGTTCGTGTTCGGCAATATTGCCTACTCCGTTGGCGCCGTCGGCGGCATTGCCGGGACGCTGAAGACGCTGGTGCGCGGCGAGATCAAGGAGTTCAGCGACGTCTTCAACGAAACGCGCCATCACGCGCTCGAGCGGCTGACCGCTCACGCGAAGGCCGTGGGAGCCAACGCGGTGGTGGGCGTGCGGACCAACGTGCTGCATTTCGCCGGCTTCCATGAAATGTACATGGCAGGGACCGCCGCATTCCATCCGCTGCTGCCGGCGGAGTTCCGATCAGCACCGATCACCAGCGACCTGACCGGCGAGGAATTGTGGGGCATGGCCCAATTGGGCTACATGCCCGTCAAGCTGCTCATTTCCACCTCCGTTTATTCGCTCGGCGCCATCGGTGGAATCAAGGCCGCTTTCCGCAGCTTCGTGAAGGGAGAAATCGGCGATCTCACCACGCTCATCTATGACGCGCGCGAGCATGTGTTCGAGCGCCTGAAGAGCGAGGCCAGGGCGCTCGGCGCCGAGGAAGTCGTGGGCATCAAGACGTACATCATCGAGCTCGGGTCGAGCCTGGTCGAAATCTTTGCGGTGGGCACCGCCGTACGCAAACTCTCCGGCATGGGGGTCAAGACCCAGGTGCTGCCGGCACAGGCCATCATTCGCGACAAGGATACTTGGCTGAGTGGCCCCGGCGGCTTCGACGTGACCTCGATACGCGCCGGAGGGTGATGCCTGCCATGGTCATGAAGCAACGGCGACGCGCATTCAGCATGTGCGGCGCAGCCGCGGGCGCCTTGCTGGTTCTCGCTTACCTGGCGGCGAGCGGCGGCGCGGCGGCACGCCATCGCACCCACGACGCCGACGCCGCGCCCGGCGACTTCACCTACTACTTATTGTCATTGTCCTGGTCTCCGGCGTACTGCCTGTCATCGCCGGGTGCCGACGAGTGCACTGGTCCGCGCCGCTTCGGCTTCATCGTTCATGGCCTCTGGCCGCAGAACGAACGAGGCTGGCCCGAGTACTGCGCCGTCCACCGCTCCGTGCCGGACGACGTGGTGCAGGGCATCGCGGATTTGATGCCGGCCCCCGGGCTGGTTTACCACGAGTGGTCGGCGCACGGCACCTGCAGCGGATTGGCACCGGCCGAGTTCTTTTCGCTGGTGCGACGCGCCTATTCGAGCATCGCGATCCCCGGCGAGCTGGCAAACCCCACGCGGGCGATCGATGTGCCTCCCGCGGCGATCAGCGCGGCATTCCTGCATGCCAATCCGCGCTTTCCGCCGCAATCCCTCGTGGTCAGCTGCAGCGCTCAGGGCGTCCCGCGGCTGCGCGAGGTGCACATCTGCCTGGATCGCGATCTCAAGCCGCGTGTCTGTTCCGCCGACGCCCTGCGCGGCGGTTGCAAGTCGGCGCAATTGATCGTCCCGCCGGTTCGCTAGCAGCGCGTGCGCCCGCGGCCCGGCCGCGGTCCTGGCTTCTGCTTGCCTAATTTGGGGGAGCCTGGTTAGGCTGACAGCCACCGCCCCTGTTGCGGGCAACCAATGCTCGAGGACGTCTATGGATAAGCCGCCGCTGCCCCCGTTTACCGCGGAAACCGCCGCCCAAAAGGCGCGCATGGCCGAGGATGCCTGGAATTCACGCGACCCTGCCCGCGTCGCCCTGGCCTATACCATCGACAGCCGCTGGCGCAATCGCGCGGAATTCCTGCAGGGCCGCGACGCCATCCAGGCCTTTCTGACTCGCAAATGGTCGCGGGAACTCGACTACCGGTTGATCAAAGAGGTCTGGGCCTTTCACGACAACCGCATTGCGGTGCGCTTTGCCTACGAGTGGCACGATGACAGCAGCCATTGGTACCGCAGTTATGGCAACGAAAACTGGGAGTTCGACGAGCACGGGCTGATGCGGGTGCGCATCGCCAGCATCAACGATTTGCCGATTGCCGCCGCCGACCGCAAGTACCACTGGCCGCCGGGGCGCCGTCCGGATGACCACCCGAACTTAAGCGACCTCGGGCTGTGAGCCGGAACTCACTTGCCGCATGCCGACAATCGGGCAAGTGACGTATGATTGACGCATGGAAGAGCACCCGCACCGTGGACACGAGCAGGGGCATGGCCACGAATCCGGCCATGACCATGACCATGAGCACGACCATGATCATGAACCGGCGCGCGAGCACGGCCACGGCCACGCCCATGGTCACGGGCACAGTCATGCCCTGACCACGCACGCCATCAACGCCCGCATGGGGATTGCGGTGGCGTTGAATCTCATCTTCGTGGTCATCGAGGGCGGCTTTGGGTTCTTGTCCAACTCCGTGGCATTGATTGCCGATGCGGGTCATAACTTGAGCGACGTGCTGGGCCTGGTGTGCGCCTGGACCGCCATGTTCCTGGGGCGCCGCCCACCCGGCGCGCGCTTCACCTACGGCCTGGGACGTTCCACCGTGCTGGCGGCGCTGGCGAATGCCGTATTGCTGCTATTGGCCTGCGGTGCCATCGCTTGGGAGGCGCTGGGACGATTGACGGCGCCGCCGGCCGTCGCGGGCTCGATGGTGATGGGAGTCGCGGCCAGCGGCATCGTCATCAACGGCTTGGCGGCATGGCTGCTGCACGCCGGCAGTCACGGTGATCTGAACCGACGCAGTGCCTTCATCCATATGCTGGGAGATGCCGCCATCTCCGGCGGCGTGCTGCTGTCGGGCGCGCTCATCGTGTTCACCGGTTGGAACCGCCTGGACCCCATCGTCAGTTTACTGATCGTCGCCGCGATCCTGGTGAGCACCTGGGGACTGCTCCGCGATTCTCTGCATTTGTCGCTCGACGGCGTGCCGGCCAGCGTCAATTCGGCGGCGGTGATGTCCTACCTCGCCGACCAGCGGGGAGTGACCGACGTACACGACTTGCACATTTGGGCGCTCAGCACCACCAACGTTGCGCTCACCGCACACCTCGTGGTGCCGGATCGCGGCGCCGAAGATGCGCTGCTGCACACCCTTACGCCCAATCTCAAGCGCCGCTTTCACATTAACCACGCAACGCTGCAGATCGAACGCGACCGCTGCGAACACGGTTGCGAAACCGAAACTGAAACCGCAGCCGAAGCCTGAGCGGCGCCGGCGGCGCTACCTGATTTGCATTGCCGCGCGCGCGAAAACCGGCGTCAAGATCTTATAAAGCAGAAAAATCGCCGCGGGCGCCAGCAAGATCCATGCAAATCCCGCGTGCAAGATCGCGTCCCGCAGCACCGCGATCGCGTGGCCGGCGCCTTGCGCCGCCGGCGTGAGTGCCTCCCTGATCGAAAGCGGTTGCCGAGGCGCGCGCAACAGCCATTCGCCGAGGCGCACAAAGGGGATGATGAGGAGCAGTTGTGTCGGCGCCATGGCGGCCTGCACGATTTGCATCGCCGGCAGATTGAGACGAAATGCCAGCGCGACCGCCGCGCAGAGAATGGTCGATACGCCGAGGATGGGTATATTGCCGACCACCACCCCGATCGCCACACACAGCGCCAGCCGGTCCGGCGCGATAACGAATGAGCCATGGGGCCGGGAGGTGAGATGAATATTGGCATGGCGCAGACCCCGTCGAGCCGTTACAGTCGATTCCAGGGAGAATGATGTATGTCCAATGAAAATGCGATTCGCCGCGAAGTCGGAGCCATCGCTCTGATGTTCACCGGCTTGGGTTCCATCATCGGGTCGGGTTGGCTGTTCGGCGCCTGGCGGGCTGCCCAACTGGCAGGGCCGGGAGCGATTTATTCCTGGATCATCGGCGCGGTGATCATTCTATTTGTCGCCCTTACCTATGCCGAGCTTGGGGCCATGTTTCCGGAGTCCGGCGGGGCGGTACGTTATGGCCATTATTCGCATGGATCACTGGTGGGATTCGTCGCCGGGTGGGCCGCGTGGATCGCCATCGTCTCGGTGATCCCGGTGGAGGCCGAAGCCTCGGTGCAATACATGAGTTCCTGGCCTTGGGAGTGGGCGCAGCAGCTGTATGTGCATGCCGCCAATGGTCAGGGTGAGTTGACCGTGGGCGGTCTGATGATTTCGGCGGTGCTGGTGGTGCTCTATTTTCTGGTCAATTTCTGGAGCGTGAAAGTTTTCGCGGACACCAACAGCGCCATCACCTTCTTCAAACTCATCGTGCCCGCGGCCACCGCGGTTGCGCTGATGTTCACCGGCTTTCATTGGGAAAATTTCCACGTGGGCATTCACGGCGGCCAACATGTGGGCAACGTTGCCGCCATTCTTACCGCGGTCGCCACCAGCGGCATCGTGTTCAGTTTCAACGGCTTTCAAAATCCGGTGAATCTCGCCGGCGAGGCGCGCAACCCGGGGCGCAGCGTGCCCTTTGCGATTTTCGGCGCCATCGCCCTCAGCACCGTGGTCTACCTGCTGCTGCAGATCGCATTTCTCGGCGCCGTGTCGCCGGAACACCTGAGCGAGGGTTGGGCCGGCCTGGAATACAGCTCGCCGTTCGCGCAACTGGCGCTTGCGCTCAATCTCAACTGGCTCGCGATCCTGCTGTACGCCGATGCCTTCGTGAGCCCCAGTGGCACCGGCACCACTTACACCGCGAGTACGGCGCGCTTGATCTATGCCATGGAGCGCAGCGGCACCGTGCCCAAGATCTTGGGCCGCGTGCATCCGCGCTATGGAATACCGCGGCCGGCCATGTGGTTCAACCTGCTCGTGTCCTTCATCTTTCTGTTCTTCTTCCGCGGCTGGGGCAAGCTCGCGGCGGTGATCTCGGTGGCCACCATCATCACCTACCTCGTCGTGCCCATCAGCGTCATGGTGCTCCGGCGTACGGCGCCCAATCTGCACCGGCCGCTGCGGGTGCCGGGTCTGCCGGTGCTTGCGCCGCTCGCCTTCGTGCTCGCCACGCTCATGCTGTTCTGGGCGCGCTGGCCGCATACCGGCGAGATCATGCTGCTGCTGATTTTGCCGATGCCCGTGTACCTTTATTACCAGCACAAGGCCGGTTGGCCCACCTTCGACCGGCAGCTGCGCGCATCCTGGTGGCTGTTGGTCTATTTGCTGACGATTACCGCGCTGTCCTGGGCGGGCAGCAAGGAATTTGAAGGGCATGACTACATCGGCTACGGCTGGGATCAGCTCTGCGTCGCGGTGGCCTCGCTGTTCTTCTATTTCTGGGGAGTGCGCAGCGGCTGGCGTACCCCGGGCATCGACGCGTTGGAGAGCGGCGCGACCAACACCTGACGCGGCTGCGGCGGTGCTTAGAAATCAGCCGGCGCGGCGGAAGGTCAGGTTTACCCGCAGCCGGCCCAGGACTTCGTGCTGCCCGTCTTTCAGCGCCAGCACGCCGTGGTGGTACAAACGTGCCGGACCGCCCCAGACCACCACGTCGCCGTGTTGCAGGGGCAGCCGCCGCTGCCGATCCTTGCGCGCAGGACCACCGAACAGGAACACCGCAGGCAGTCCCAGCGACACCGAGACGATGGGCGCGCCGAAATCGCGCTCATCCTTGTCCTGATGCAGAGTAAGGCGGGCGCCGGGCTCGTAGCGGTTGAGCAGGCAGGCGTCGGGCTTGAATCCAGAGAAGCCGCCCGCCTCGGCGGCAGTCTCCGCCAACTGCAGAAATACCCGCGGCATCGGCGGCCAAGGGCGGCCGGTTTGCGGATCATCGGCGGTATAACGGTAGCCATGGGCATCGCTCATCCAGCCCAGTCTGCCGCAATTGGTCATGGCCACCGACATGCGAAAGCCGCCCGGGGTCACCAGGTGACGAAAGGGGGCGGCTTGCTCGATGTCCTTGGCGGCAGCCAATAGCTCGCGGACCCGATCGTACGCGAACCCATGCAGCAACCACGCACCCGGCGCGAGGCGCTCGCGTCGAGTATCCGCCGGCACTTCGAACAGGTCACGCGTGTGCATTGCCGTTCAGTGCCATGGTGCTGACCGGCCAGGTGACCGGCGGCGGCTCGACGCCCAGCGGCGAATCATGATTGGGGTCGAAGACGCTCAACTGGCGCTTCAACCACGTGACGAACCGTTGGTCGCCGGCGAGACGGGTGTCGTCGCTGCCGCGGGCATAGTCCTGGATCGCCTCTTCGGAGATCACGATGCGGATCATCCGCGAGCGCTTGCTCGCCTTGTACATATCCGTGGTCAAACGCCAGGAAGCCAGGATCATCATGTCCTGTCCGCCGCGCGGCATGAGGATTCGCGAATCATCGGGCAGGTGCTGCTCCACCAACTGGCGAAAATGAGCGCCGTAGTCTTTCATCGAGTCTTCAATTCGTCGCACCTTGGAGCCACACGCAGCATTGTAAACCCTGCTATCGAGGCGGTGGGCGCGGCCGGGCCCGGCGGGTGGGTTCCGCGGCGTACGGGTCGTCAGGCCAGTAGTGCTTGGGATAGCGGCCCTTCAAGTCCTTTTTGACTTCGTGATAGCCGCGATTCCAAAAACTCACCAAGTCGCGGGTGATTTGCACAGGGCGCCGCGCCGGCGAGAGCAGTTTCAGCAATAGGGGCAGACGGCCGGCGGCCACGCTCGGAGTCTGACGCAAGCCGAACATCTCTTGCAGCCGCACCGAGAGGGTCGGTACCTCCCCGTCCAGATAATCGATCAGAACATGCGAACCGCTGGGCACGGTAAAGTGCGTCGGCGCCTCGCGATCCAGGATCACCGCTTGGGCGTAGCTCAAGCGAGCATGCAGCGCGTGGCTCAAGTCCATGCGCGCAAAATGCTCGCGCCGGCTGAAACCCACGATCCAGGGCGGCGCCCATTCTTCGACCGATGCCGCGAGCGCCGCATCGCTCAAGTCCGGCCACGCTTCCGGCGAGGGCACTGCGTACTGCCGCATCAGCATGACTCGTGCCTGCCACTGCCGCAATTCCAAGGTCCAGGGCAAACCGCCGATGCCCAATTGCCGAAGCCCTGCGAGCAAGGCCTGCTGCATGGCCTGCGGATCGGGATCGCGCAATTCCGTAGATGCCAACACCAGGGCGCCGAGTCGGCGTTCGCGCCGCGCACGGATGGCCTGCTCGCGGTCGTCCCAGACGATCTGCTCAAGACTCTGTAAATGCGCCGAAAAATGTTCCTCGATGTCCGCGAGCCGCAGCGGTGCCGCGAGATAGATGCGGGCCTCGCGTTCTGCGCCGTCCAATTCTGCCGCGACGATGAACTCTGACTTGGACAGGGCCTGTGGCTCGGCGAAGCGGGCGCCGCGGCCGTTCGCCAGCAGATACCGGCCATCGCCGCCCCGCGAGCGGCCGATACGGTCGGGATAGGCCCACGCCAACAACAGCCCGGTTGCTTCGTGCGGATCCGCCGACACGGAGCCGCCGCCTGCCACACCGGTGCGCTGGCGTGCGAAATCGCGCTGCCATTGCGCGGAGCTGCGCGCAGCTTGAGCTTTGGCGCGCTCGTCCACGCTGATACCCGGCGGCAGGTCGCGCACGTCGCCGCGCAGCACCGCCACCCGCAGGCGCAGATCCGCATCGCGTGCGCCGGCGCCCGCGCGCAAGATGTCGCGCTCACCCAGGATGGCGGCCAGATCGCACGCCAGCCGCGCAGCGCCGTGCTCGCACGCCCTGACCAGCATGTGTGCGAGCCGCGGATGAGTGCCGTGCTGCGCCAGGCTTCTGCCATGCGGCGTGATGCGGCCGGAAACATCGATGGCCTCGAGCTGCCGCAGCAAATCACGCGCCTGCGCCAGCGGCGCCGCGGGCGGCGGATCGAGCCAGGACAACGCCGCGGCATCGACCGCGCCCCAGCAACTGAGCTCGAGAGCCAGGGGCGCGAGATCCGCGTGCAGAATCTCAGGCGCCGTTTGCGGCGCGAGGCTTGCCTGAGTTCCCTCCGACCATAAACGGTAGCAAATGCCGGCGCTCAGGCGTCCGGCGCGGCCGCGCCGCTGATCCGCCGCCGCCTGCGACACCTTGGTCGTGACCAGGCGGCTCATGCCGGTCGCCGGATCGAATTCCGCATAGCGGCGCAGTCCTGAATCGACCACCACTCGAATCCCCTCGATGGTGAGGCTGGTTTCCGCAATGCTGGTGGCAAGCACGATTTTGCGCTGCCCCGCGGGCGCCGGGGCGAGCGCCGCATCCTGCGCCGCGCCCTCCAAGTCGCCGTACAGGGGCAGCACGCGCACATTGCGGTCGAGAGCGGAGTCTTCGAGCCCCCGCTGCAGGCGGCGAATCTCCGCCGCTCCGGGCAAGAAGCACAGGATGTCGCCCTCCTGCCCACGCAACGCATTGCGCACCACCTGCGCCATTTGCGCTTCGAGAAAGATTTCCGGGCGGCGCGCCACGTATTCGGTGGCCACCTCGAAGCTGCGGCCGCGCGCGGCGACGATGGGCGCATCCCCCAGCAGTTTGGCGATGGGCTGCATATCCAAGGTGGCCGACATGACCAGCAGCCGCAGATCCTCGCGCAGGTTTTGCTGACTCTCGATACATAGCGCCAGCCCTAAGTCGGCGTTCAGGCTGCGCTCATGGAACTCGTCGAAGATCACGCAGCCGATGTCCGCGAGACTCGAGTCCTCCTGCAGCATGCGCGTGAGTATGCCTTCGGTGACCACTTCGATGCGCGTCTCGTGGCTGACGCGCGTGTCGAGCCGGGTGCGAAATCCCACGGTGCGGCCGACCTTCTCGCCGAGCAGTTGCGCCATGCGCCCCGCAACGGCCCGCGCCGCAATGCGCCGCGGCTCCAGCATGAGGATCTTGCGTTCTTCGAGCCAAGGGCTTCCGAGCAAGGACAGCGGCACAATGGTGCTCTTGCCGGCACCCGGGGGTGCTTCCAGCAGCACGCCGTGGCGGCCGGCCAGCGCCTGCCCCAGCGTCGGCAGGGCTTCGTTGATCGGCAATTCGGGTAGCGGCGGCAGGTTCACGTGCTCCTTAAGATAACTCAAGCCTGCACGCCTTAGGCGCGGGTGGCCCCGGCCCGCGCATGTTAAGATCCGCCCCGTCGGGCCTGTAGCTCAGTTGGTTAGAGCAGGGGACTCATCAATTAATGGTGCCTTCGCATCGCAAGGTGCGAAGTGGACGGGATGAATTCAGGGAAACCTCAACGGCGTGAGCCGCTGGCAATCCTGAGCCAAGCCGGCGGTACACCGCCGGAAGGTGCAGAGACTACCTGAGCGCTTGAGTTGCGCTTAATGACAGGCGAGAGCGTCCCGCACCCCTCTGGGGTGAAGAGATAGTCCACTCCCTCCGGAAACGGCGGGGCTTAAGTGAATCCCTTGGTCCTCGGTTCGAGTCCGAGCGGGCCCACTAATTCGCGATGTTCGGTGACGATCGGTAACGATCGGGGAGGGACGGCAATCGGGTCAAAACACCGGAAAAACAGGTGATATCGGACTCGAATCGGCCTACAAACGATGGTCGCTAACGATCGCCGAGGATCGGGGGCAGCCGGACATTTTGGGGGTAACTTTAGGTGTCCTGTTGGAGTTACCCCCGTGACGCGCCGATTGATGAGAAAAATCAGCGCGAGAACTGCATGTAATCCTCGCTAATTCGTCTTCCCGGATCTCAATTCGATTTCCTACCCTGCATTACCGAATTAATTGCCGTCGTCCGATTATCGAATTTGTTACCGTCATCGCGACACGCTGACTCGCTCCGAACCCAAACACTGCTGTGAAGACGCTCAACCAATTACTGACAGCTGGCAATGACCGCATCATTTTCAGCTGCGTCGCAGGAAGTCGCGCCTACGGTACTCAGATTCCAGGAAGCGACGAGGACGTGCGCGGGATTTATATGGTGCCATCGGCCGCCTATTTGCCGATTGAGCAAGAACCGGTCCAGCTTTCAGATGACCGCAACAATACGGTGTACTACAGCCTGCGACGCTGTATTGAACTGCTAGGCGAAGCGAATCCGAATATTCTAGAGCTCCTTTTTTCGCCCGAGGACTGCGTTCAAATTGTCTCGAAAGAGATGGAGCAACTCATTCTCGCTCGAAGCATTTTCGTAACACGCCAGTGCGGCGACACGCATATCGGATATGCAATGTCGCAGATAAAGAGAGCGCGCGGCCAGAACAAATGGATCAACAATCCAAAGCCAAAAGCGGCGCCCCGAAAAGAAGACTTCTGTTATGTGATCCCGAAAGCACGTCTTGCGCTATCTGATGCACCGCCTTGCCGCCCGGTGCCATTGAATCAAATTGGCTGGGAACTAGCGCAATATCACGCAGCACGACTGGAGCACGTTCCGGATACCTACCGGCTTTATCACTACGGCAGCAACGCTCGCGGCACGTTTCGAGGGGATGTGTTGGTATGCGAGTCGATCCCAGAGCCGGACGAGGCTAGTCGTTTTGCCGGCCTTTTGATCTTCAACGAGCAAGCCTGGAAGCAGTCTTTCACGGAACACCAAAACTATTGGGGCTGGAGAAAGAACCGCAACGATGCGCGGTGGGAGCAGCAAGAGGCGGGGCGGCTGGATTATGACGCGAAAAATATGATGCACACCGTGAGATTGCTAATGAGTGGCCGGTCTATCCTCGAATGCGGCGAACCAATGGTCAGATTCGAGGGAAAGGATCTTGGTCTTCTTCTCGACATCCGCGGGGGCAAGCTCGAATTTGAACAGATTATGAACGTCGCAAATGACTTGCTGGCCGAATGTGATCGCCTGAAGAGCATTGCCCCACTTCCGAACGAATGCGATCGAGTTGCCGCAGACAAGCTGTTAGTCGATATTACGCATGCGTGGGAGAACAGGGCCGCATGAGGGACCAGATTCTGGCTGCTCTGCGCTCAATCGAAGCCGAGGCGCAGGTGCGAGTTCTCTTGGCGGTAGAGTCGGGGAGCCGTGCCTGGGGATTTGCATCGCCAGATAGTGACTATGATGTGCGGTTCATCTACGTGCATGAGCCCGCGTGGTATCTCACTGTATTCGAGTCTCGCGACGTAATCGAGAAAATGCTGCCGGGCGAATTAGATGTCTCAGGTTGGGATTTGCGCAAGAGCCTTCGACTCTTTTCCAAGTGCAATCTTGCCCTAAATGAGTGGCTCGGTTCCCCCGTAGTGTATTCCGAAACGTCGGAATTCCGCTCTGAACTTCGCGGGCTAATTCCGATGTATTTCAATTCGACGCGTGCGACGCACCACTATAGAAGCATGGCGAAACAGGCGCTGTCGAACCTAACCTCCGAAAACCGGATATCGATCAAGAAGTTTCTATATGCGGCCAGAGCGCAACTGGCATGCCGGTGGATTCGACAATACAAATCTCAGCCGCCGACGGAGTTTCATGTGATCGTCGAACATGTTGCGAGCGTGGACGAGCGGATCTACCTCGCAGATCTGATTGCAACGAAACGCGACACGCCGGAGAAAGGAGAAATCGTCCTCGAACCAAATCGCGGAAAAGCGGTTAGCGCTGAGTTGGAGACTTACGAAGGAGATATCGTGCCGCCCGACGTTTCTCCCAAAACGTCTTGCGATCTGCTCGACGCGACACTACGCCGATGGATAGGCGTAGTGTTGTGACGAAGGGAACCTAGTAGGATCGGTTCGCTGAGCTGCACCTTGGGTGCACCTTCGAAGAAACTTCTCGCGACCCCGCGTCCTATTTCGAGACCCCGGGAAGCGCATCCAATTCCGCAAGCAGTTTGTCGGTGGCAATGACTCGGTTACTCCGACGTGTGATTTTGTTTGGGTCCCGTAACGCGGCGATTGGCTTCCGTACGCTGCCCTCAAAGTAAAACCAGTTCTGCCATGCATTCTCGACCTTAGCCCCGATCCCCTTGCTGAGTTCATTGAGGCTTGCATAGGTCTTACCGTCGTTGGCCAAAGTCCAGCCCGCACTAACGGCACTTGCGTGATATTCGCGTCCTAAGTAAATGCGCGAAACCTCGAAGCCCGCGGGAAAATGCACACCGAACCGCCGCTCGATGTGGCCGCCCGGATTAGGGGGAGTGTTGAGCGCAGCGCTCGTTGGTGGTGCGGAGGACTTGCCGGGGACTAACCGGTCCAAAATAGCGTCCTCACTTTCTTCGCCGGGGTTTCGGGACGCCCAAATCCGCGCGAAGACGTCGGTAGATACTGTAATGGTACGCATTGCCGCTCCTAGGTATATCTATCTTACTATAAGATAGAAAGGTAGCAAGTACGAAGATGAAACCCCACGGAGCGAGGTGGAGAAGAGACCTCTGCTCGCGCCTTTCAGGAATCGAGGAGCAATCGTTCGTATTGGATGGAATTGGATGGGCAATTGGGTGCGCGCTGAAGTGGCGGTGCGGCGATCCGTGCTGATCTAGCTTGATCTGCCGTCAGGTCCACCGGTCCGCTCTACAAATAAAGCAAGCAAGGCATAAATGTCATATAGTATCGTTCATCCACGTTTGAAGAGCTTCGGCGCTCTCTATTGGTGAGAGGTCCCGGGCGTGCGGACAGCACTTGGGATACAGCCTGGCGCGAGTCGCTCGTTGGCAATCTGGAGGTGATGACGCGCCAATTGTGGCAGGTCGGCATCAGCGACGTGTTTGCCGATGGTTCCTTCGTCGAAGAGAAGGATCACCCGAATGACATCGACGGATATTTCGTCTGTGCCCTGGCCGACCTTGCGAGCGGAGAACTGACGCGAAAGTTGAATTTACTCGACCCCTATAAAATTTGGACGTGGGATCCGCGCTCCCGGCAAGCCTTTCGTGGCTATCCCAAGAAGCAGCTTCCAATGTGGCATCGCTATCGCATAGAGCTATATCCACATGTCGCAGGATTTTCCAGCGGCATTCGAGACGGCCAAGGCCATGAGCTCGAGTTCCCGTCGGCGTTTCGCCAATCACGCCGTGACGGCAGACCGCGAGGCATCATCAAATTGAAATTGGAGAACCAACATGATCCGCAACGAAGCTGAATACCAAGAGGCCTCGAAGAGATTGTTCGAGGAATTGGGGCGGCTCGACGAGCACCGCGCCCGCCTGAAGGAAGCAGGCTTAGGTGAGATCGAGATTCAGCGCGTAATCGATCCTCTCGAATCCTTTCACCTGCAGCTAAAGGAAGAAGTGGAAGCTTATGAGAGATTGAAGCGCGGAGAATTCGAAGAACTGGAAAACCTTCGAGGCCTAGGGCACCTGCTCATTACCTCCAGAATCGCCCAGGGCATTACGCAGCGCGATCTCGCACGACGTCTGGGTGTGCACGAGACGCAGGTCTCCCGCGATGAGCGCAATGAGTATTTCGGAATCACGCTTGAACGAGCGGCCAAGATTCTGGACGTACTTAACGTGCGGCTGCGAACTCAGGTGGCGATAGATCCCTTGCCACCGTTTCCGGTTGCGCAGGCGTCATGATCGTGAGTGCGCTCATGGACATATTTTTGTCAATTGACAGGATCCTGTCGCAATCTGTCGATATCACATGAAACAAATGGGTTTTGCCCCGCTTGCACCGGGAAACTTACAGGCGAAACCGCCGGGGTAACTTACGGGGTCACAGAGATCTTCGAATTAGTGCAACGGCTATAAAACTAGGCATTTTCTGCTCTAATTCGATGGTGAGCGGGCCCACTATTCCGGAGACGTTCGCTGGCGTTCGGGGGGATGTCGATTCCGGCATATATTGTAAGGAAAGGACAGGGGTATGCCGGAAAACTGGATGCTGTAAATCCCAGGACCTTCTGGCATCAGAGCCCGATAACGTGCATGTCGACGGTCGCCGCGCCTTAACAACCACCCCGCAATTGTCTGGTGGGACAGGACGCGCGGGAACCTAATGTCACCAACAACCTTCGATCTCCTCCGCAGGAAACGGAATAGCGACCGAAAGCCAAACCGCAGCGATACGATCCATCGCGGGCTGCGCGCGCGCAATCCATTCTGGATGCAGCCGGCGCGCCTTCGCCGAAACATGGAACTCCTCGGGCAATAATCCGCTTTGGTATCGATCGTGGAAGCTCTGCGCGCATGCGCGCAGAGCGGTCTCGCTGAAGGCGACGACCTTCAAATTCCGACTCGCCGACAAACCGGATGTCGCTAGAGACCAGTGATAGTACTCCCAGTACCGGAGGTATGCGTCGAAATAGTCCATGTGATTCAATTGTTCCGCGCTGCAGCCCATGTGTTGTAGGTCACGATGGCACCACTCTTCGATGTTCGAGCGCACGGTAAATCGCCCATCGGCAGGTAAACCACCGGACTTGTCATAGGTCGATACACAGCTCGCGACGGGGTGGCGCACTGTCACAATGTGTTCGGCCATATCGCCTAACACGCGATGGAAAAGAGCTCCTGCGTATGCGGCCTTGGTGAGCTTCTTCGGCACTGCAATTTTTCCCCGGTGCGGCTGTTGGTCGCCAAAATAGATTTCAACCATGGTGAGGTATTCCGCCATCGTTTTGAGATTCACCACCCAACTGTTGATACCGGCTTGCAACTGAAACGGTCCCGACTCAGGGAAGCTATCGTGGGCAAGCCCATTCGGTACGTGCGCCGGCACCCTGCCGAGTGCTCTATACAGTTCCGCCGTCAGGTACGAGCCGCCGGTGCGCGGAATGCCGATGACGTTGACGAAGTGAAAGCGTGATTGCAACTCGTACAGCGGCGCAAGATCACCGGTAAGGAGCGCAAAGAGCAGCGTGTAGGCGCGAGCCAAGCGCTCACGTCCGATAGGGCTGTCCATGACGATTGCAGCCGCGGCGGCGATCTCCTGTGGATCGACCTGGCTCGGTGTCAGGGATTCTGAGCGCTGATCCGCCCAGATCTCCTGATCAAATGGTAGTCCTCGAAGCCCCTGCGCGAGAAAGCGGACGAACACCGGGGAGACTGGTAACTCCCGGTCAGAGAGCTTGAATTCAAGACCCATGACATTGGCCGATTAACTTGCTCAAAAAGCGCTGTCCGCAGATGCTGTGCATGGCGAGTATGCACCTCTATCTCGCTCGTGCGCCGTCTTATTTCTTTGCCGATCGCTTGGAACCAAGGGGCATGCATTCCGATCCAACATATGCGGGCAAGTGACTATAAAATCGTGGCAAGGGGAATATTATGAGCTCTCACAACCGCCTATTACCCATCGTAACCTTCACCGGCAGTTCGCTAATGGTGGGATGTGGCGGAAATTATGGCGGATCTTGCGGTTACGGGTCTTCGTATGGCTCGTCCGGTGGCTGCGTTGCGCCTGTCGTCACAGGCGATGGCTATTATGAAGGCACCTTGAGCAGTCAGGGCAATCCGCCAACGCCCATTGTCGCAATAATTGCGGATAACGGCGACGGGGCGATCGCCGGTCAGGACGGAACCTACTATCGATTGAGCGTGAGCTTACCGGGAAATAAAGTGACTGGAACGTATTTTGGAATCTCGCAGGGGAGCAATTTTCCGAATGGGACCCAAGCAACCTCCGGATCGATCTCCGCGGTCGCCTCGCCAAATCTGAGTGGTACTCTTTCGGATCAGACCGGCGCAGTCGAATCCCTGGCATTTAATTTTGACACAGTTTACAACTTGGGCTCCTCGCTCACGACGTTAGCGGGAACTTGGAGTTATACGGCGGCGAACGGTTTTAACTTGACTTCGACGATACGACCCGACGGGACCTTCTCCGCCACAGACTCGAACAGTTGCACCTACTCCGGCGCCTTTGGCCTCATCGACCCATACTTCAATGCATATAGCGAGAGCTATACGCGCACATGCAACGGGGTCAATGTCATGTTCACTGGATTGGCCACCTATTTTCCACCGGGCGGCAACACTAAGAACGCGGACTTGAAAATTATGGCGGACGACAATACCACCGAGTTCTTGGTTGCGGATTTGCAGTAATACGCTACGTGGCAGCAGCTGACGAGAGAGACTGCCAATCGGCAAGAACTGATCATCGGCACGTTCAACCGCCATTCATTGTTCTCGTAATCGTTTTGCTCTCGATCACCTTACGCACTGGGCGCCGCTTGGGGGCGGGGTCCATTGCACGAGCCACGAGCCATGCATTACGAGATCAATTTCACCAGCTTCGGAACTCGTCAAGCAGGTGTGCATGAGTAATCGAGCCGACGCAATGCGCAGCCTCGCGACCACCACGAGATTAAAGGCCGCGGTATTTGCCACAAGAATGAATGAGTGGATCACAAAACTCAGGCTCATCGTGTTGGGGCCCGAGGAGCTTACCGCTATCGTGTTCTGGGCCGCGCTCGTCGGAATCTGCGGGGCATTGGCGAGCGTGGCGTTTCGCGAGTTGATCCACGCATTCGAGTTGACGATTACGGGTCACTCGGGCAGCTTGGTCGGCGCGGCGAGCGAATTACATGGGGTGCGTCGTGCCATTGTGCCAGTAATTGGGGGATTGTTTGCAGGGCTGGTGGTTCAGTACGGCGCCGCTCTGATCTCCGCGAAGCGCTCCGTCGATTACATGGAGGCGGTCGCCGTCGGCGATGGCATCATTTCGGCTCGACCGACCCTTATTCGCAGCCTTTCGTCGCTGTTGACCATCGCCTCGGGTGGCTCTATCGGTCGGGAGGGCCCGATGGTGCAACTGGCGGCGCTGATCGGCTCGAAGATCGCACTGCTGAGAAAGGCCCCTATACCAAGACGGCGGTTACTGGTCGCCTGCGGGGCTGCCGCGGGCATCGCCTCCGCCTATAACGCTCCGATCGCGGGTGCGTTGTTTGTGGCCGAGATTGTCATGGGTTCCTTCGCGATGGAGAGTTTTGGTCCTCTGCTGGTCGCATCAGTGAGCGCCGATGCGACCATCCATCGTCTGCTGGGCTATGGACCAGTATTCGACGTACCAGCCGTTCATTTCGGCGAGAATTGGGAGCTCATTCTATATGCGGCATTCGGCGTCCTCCTTGGGCATCTGGCGCCGCCGTTCCTCGCCTTGCTGACTTGGAGCAAGGCGCGGTTTGCTGCTCTCCCAGGTCCGCTCTATTTGAAGTTTGGATTCGGTGGCGCGATCGTTGGCTTGGTCTCCATCATTTTCCCCCAAGTGTGGGGCAATGGGTACAGTGTGGTCGATGCCATTTTGCACGACCGACTCGCCGGTTGGTTGCTCCTGGCGGTATTGCTCGCCAAGGTTGCGAGTACCGCATCCACGGTCGGATCCGGTGCCGTCGGCGGTGTGTTCACACCAACCCTGTTCATTGGGGCCGCCGTTGGTGCGCTGACTGGTTCGACGCTGCGGCTGGCATTCCCCCATATGACATCGGGTTCAGGTGCCTTCGCCGTCGTTGGCATGGGCGGCTTCTTGGCGGCCACCACGCACGCTCCTCTTACCTCCGTATTGATGATCTTTGAAATGACACTCGATCATCAAGTGGTGCTACCGCTGATCCTCGCGTGTGTGACGGCGCACTACGTTGCGAAAGTTTACCGTGAAGGCGCATCCATCTATCGCGACTCGCTGGAAACCGCTGTGCCGACCACCGCGCCAATGGACTGGCAGCTGCGCACCATAGCAGAGCTCATCAAACCTGCCGCCGCGGTGGTGGATGACACGACCTCAGTACAAGAAATGCTACAACGCCTTCCCCGACGACCGATACGCGCTGTTTATATCGTCAATCGAGATCGCGAATTGGTCGCCTCTATTGATCCTCGGCTGGCTCTCGCGCAGGTGAAGCGCAAACAGATTGACGTGCGCTCCCCAGTGCTTGTCTTGTCCACACCCGTGCAATCCGCATTGACGCTGGATATGAGTTTGACTGTGGCGCTTGATCGTTTCTTGCGAGAGAATGTCACGGCACTACCGGTCACTTCCGGCGCTTGGCGAGCAACACTTGTTGGCGAAGTGTTGCGACATGATCTGTTGCTCGCCCTGCAGGACCGGATGTCAGCCACGCGACCCTTATAGTTATAGCGCTGACGTGTGGAACGATCGGCCGTGAGATGTATCGAGGCAGCGCCATTCGGCCTCGAAACTGTGCTCACTCTTTACGGTGTTCCGTGTGGCATATCAACACGTCAGTGGCTCGTCGAGGGAACGGCGAGTCCGACAATTAGTGTGGGTTTCCGACTCGGCCGCGCCCTGCGCTGGATGACGAGACTCCATTTGCTGGCGAACCAGCTGCTCCTGATGCAGTACCCATGTTGCACCCGCACCAGCATTCCAATACTCAATGTGTGCCTCATTGGCGGGTGAGGCTGGCTATTCTGAAATTCATGTCTCCCTATCGATTCGATCCCCGCCTCACCGCGTTCTGCAGCACCCGACTGTTTCGGTCGATCTGGTCAAGCATGGCATCGTTGGCCTGCGACGTCCGCGCATCTGCTCTCGACGAGGTGATGGCGGAGGGGATCCGAATCGCGATTGCCGGCCACAGTGATTAAGCAGTTGCCAATCAACACGCCTTGAGTCCATCTGAGGGCGGAAGCGGAGATGCCGCCACGCACCATATTTCTGCGATTCGGATCCGTCGGATATCAATGCGAACTCTCGGTCGTAACCAGTCTATCGGCAGCTGCCATAATCCCATTGGAAATTGACTCGAAAAATAGTACCCTTACGTCCCATACTGTGATATATGGGTGACCCATAGTGAAAACAACCATAGACATTGCGGACGATCTTTTGAAACGCTCGCAGCAGTTAGCTAAACGTGAAGGATCGACGTTGCGAGCCGTATTGGAAGAAGGATTGCGTTTGGTTCTCAAAGACCGCCGAACGCCCGGTTCTCGCCCATTTCGCTTTCCGACTTTCGGTAAGGGTGGCCTGAACGCTGAATTTCGCGAGGCTGACTGGGAAAAGATTCGGACCACGATCTACAGCGAAGCGACGCACAAAGAATCATGATTGCGGTCGATACCAACCTCTTGGTGTACGCGCATCGGGAGGACGCGAAATTTCATGCGGAGGCGAATGCCGCGCTCGTGAAGCTCGCGGCGGGAACCGAGCGATGGGCGGTCCCGTGGCCTTGTGCGCATGAGTTCATCGCGATCGTCACACACCCCAAGATATACAAAACGCCCACACCGCTCGAGCGCGCTCTCGATGCGCTCGCAGAGCTGAATGCCTGCCCGACTCTCGAGTTCATCGGCGAGGCAGATGGTTACCTCGATAGCCTTTCAGGAATCGCACTTGCTGCACGCGTGCAAGGTGGAGCGATCCACGACGCGAGAATTGCCGCGATCTGCCGCTTTCACGGAGTTCGCGAGCTATGGTCCGCCGATCGGGACTTTTCACGATTTTCGGCGGTGAAGGTTCGTAACCCTCTATTGGCGTGATGCCGGACATGCCGAAAACAGCAAATCGGGCACGACGTTGCGATGCGACAACAGTTCAAAACCCCAACACTGATTGCGGGGTGAATAAACGGGGTAACGTTCGGGGTAACTGCAATTATCGAATTGGTGTCATAGCCGTGTCTTCCGCGTTAATGCGATGGTGAGCGGGGCCCACCACTTTCCCAGATAGCCGGATCCGATTTCCCAACCAGCCGGCGTTGGATTCCCCAGCCCTGGTTTCGCGACGAACTGTCGAGGCTAGTCAAGACACCGAAGCTTCACTTCTCGATTCGGGACTGTTGACCGCAATGCTTGGGTATTCCCCATCTCGTTTGCGGGCCGACCAAACTCTATTCGGTGCGTTGCTCGAGAGCTTCGTATTCTCCGAACTTCTCAAGCTGTCGGCATGGACGGAAGAGCGGGTCATGTTGTTTCACTACCGTGATCGCGATCAGCTGGAGGTCGATTTTGTTCTTGAGAACTCGGCCGGTGAAATCGTCGGTATCGAAGTGAAATCGGCCGCGTCGGTCACCGTCGCGATTTCCTGGGATTGGAACGGGTGGCCAGCGCTGCTGGATCTGCATTCAAGCTGGGGATTGTTTTGTACGATGGAAGTCAAACGCTCTCATTCGCCGAGAATCTTCGCGCTGTCCCGTTATCAGCGTTATGGGCCTGATGGGCGGGTGACCGTCGTATGGCGATTTGCGGGCCAAGAGTTGCCATTGGAGACCGAAAAGTGACGTGCGTAAAGCCGACGTTCCCGCAGACTTGTGGTACGCGGTTCAATTTCGCTGTACTTTTGGCGCGATGAGTACCAAAGCAAGTTCTTATCGGTCGGGCGTCAAGATAGCTATTGCCATCGTTGCGAGCGTCCTGATCGCCATATGCGCTCGGCAAGCCCTGGGTATTACGCAAAGTGAGACCGATTTCCCGCCAGGATATGACGCCGTGACGGCAGCGCCCGGCAGCCACCGAGTCATATTCGAGAACGCGCTCGTCCGAGTCTTAGAGGTCACAATGCCGCCCCCCGGCAAAACTGAGCCCATGCATCATCATCATTGGCCTGGCTTCTTTCTGGATTGGGATACAGGTGGGAAGTCACCACATATTCGCTACCACCAACCCGGGGATAAAGTCAGAGACGTCCAGAGTTCGGACACGCCCGCGCACCCTGGGCGCTGGTCGGTACATTGGATGAAGCCTGAACCGATGCATGCTATCGAGACGGTTGAAAACTACTACTCACCCAATGACCCGCCCTTGGTGCGTGTCGAGATAAAAGTTCAACCATAAAGATCGAGAGAATCACAGCTAATACCCGCGCTGGCCGTTTCTCGATTTACGTGCTCTCAAGCGGCCGGGCGCGTCAGGCAGCTTCGGGGTCGTCAGCTGCCGATCAACCTTTGCGAGCCGTCTTCCCGCCTCCGGCCACACGCAGGCATTAGTGACTCTCACACCAAACTAGTGCGGCCGGTCGGCCCAAAAGACATTCTCGCAGTGCGTCAATTAGACGCCGCGTGAGGCCCTTTCTGCGACGGCTACTGCCGGGGTAACTCTCGCGACGCGTTCAAGGCAGTAGCTTACCTGGGCAACTTCGCGCCTCGAATTGACGAATTGCCCATAAAACAAGCCGTTTACGCGCTAATGCTAATTCGATGGTGAGCAGGCCCACTAATTCGCGCTGGTCGGTAACGATCGGGGAGGGACGGAATTCGAGCGAAAACACGGATGAGTCGCGCGACTAAGCAGGAACGTACGTCAACCTAATCACGTCGTCGCAGATTAGATCGCTGGCCACAAGGCGGAGCGGTGGCCGGGGGCCGCCGAAGAATGGCTTGCCGCGACCAAGCACGACGGGATGGAGGTAGAGTCGATACTCATCGATAAGACCGGCCTCGGTTAGGCTTCGCGCCAAGTCTGGTCCCCCAACTTCAATTTCGCCAGGCAGCTCAGCCTTCAGACTACGTATCACCGCCTCGAGGTTATCCACGACAAGCGTGGCGTTGGGGCCAACTGACTTAAGCGAACGCGACACGACCCACTTCGGCTGGCTTCGCCACACCGCCGCGTAGTCGCGTTCCTCCGCGTCCCAATCAGGAAGGTCTTCGTCCCAATAACGCATTACCTCGTACATTCGGCGACCGTATACCATGCCTGTCAGACCGCGCACCTGCTGGATGAAGTGACGGAAGACCGCAGGCGCAGGCGGGCCAAATTCCGTGTGGTCGACGTAGCCGTCCAGGGACTGGTTCAATCCGTAGACAAGTTTCGCCATGCTGCAAATCTCCTTCCCAAGTTCAGAATAGCTTGGGCCAACGTCGCGCGGAAGTGAGGTTGAACACTTTCTGCCGGCCGCATTGTAGGTGTGACCAATAACCGGAAGTCCGCTTTTCCAATCCAGAGATTCAAACTGAGACGCGAGCGGGCCCATTATTCCGCTGACGTTCCCCAGCGTTCGGGGGCGTTCGCGCGTCCAACGAAATGATCTGTCCTAATTGATTGCGCCAATGGCCGCGGCGATTACCAGCGCCTCTTTTATCTGCTGATACGAACTGACCGAAAACTACGCCTTTGACTAAAGGCGCCCCTAAGTGTCGACTCACTCCCGTTCCGGGACGCGTATTGTCGCATTGGCCATCGGAGGAGGTCCGCGTGGTAGAGTTTTCAATCGATGACGGACTTAAGCGAATCGGATTCGTTGAGGCTCTCAGCCTTGCTGGAACGTTGGTCAAAAGGCGAAAAGGATGCCTACGATCAATTGCTGACTCATTTATATCGCGATATTCACGCCATTGCCGTGCGGCAGCTGCATCGTGAACGCTATCTCACCATCCGGCCCACGGTGCTCGTGCACGAAGTGTACTTGCGACTATCGCAGCTGCGTCAGATGCAATGGCAGGACCGCGCACACTTCTTGTCGATGGCGGCTCGCGTCACCCGTCAGGCGTTGGTGGATGAGGCGCGGCGGCGGCGGGCTGAGAAGCGAGACGGTGGTCGGGCGGTGACCTTGAGCGACACGAATCTCGGCGTGGCGGAAGCTGCCTACGACGCGCTGGATGTGGATACCTTGCTCGCCGAACTACAGCAATTCGACGCGGAGGCTGCCGATATCGTCTCGCTGCGAGTATTCGGCGGGCTGTCGATCGAGGAAACGGCCGAAGTGTTGAAACTATCCGTGCCGACGGTCAATCGGCGCTGGGTGACGGGCAAAGCATGGCTGGCTCGAGAACTGACCCGGGGGGCGTAACCGGCGCCGAGCGTCGCGCGCGCGCCTACCAGCTGTTTGCGGCCGCGCTGGATTACGAGGGGGAGCTGCGCAGGCAATTCTTGTTGCGTGAGTGCGGGCTGGACGCAGAGTTTCGCGCCGAAGTCGATGCGCTACTGTTGATCGCAACCCGCGATGCCGCCGCGACCGGCACCCTGCTGGCCACGTCCGGGCGGCATATAGAAGAGCTGGCCGGGCAGTCGTATGGACATTTCCGCTTGACGACGCGGATCGGCGAGGGCGGCATGGGCGTTGTGTATCGCGCCGAGCGTACCGATGGCGTGCAGCAATCGGTTGCCATCAAGCTCATTTCCACGACCGTAGGGCATGCCGGTCAGGTTCGATTCGAGCGCGAAGCGCAATTGCTGGCTCAAATCGAACATCCCGCGGTGGCACGCTTGGTGGATGCCGGTGTGGAAAGCGGTCGCGCCTGGATTGCCATGGAGTTTGTCAACGGTCTGCGGATCGACGACTACTGCCGAGCGAAAAACTTATGCACAAACGACATCGTGGAATTGCTCAAGCAGCTTGCGGGCGCGGTGGCGGCAGCGCATCGCATGTTGGTGGTGCATAACGACATCAAACCGGCCAATGTGTTGGTCACTGCCGAGGGTGCGCCGAAACTTATCGACTTCGGTATCTCCAAAGCACTGCAAGAAGCGGGGGCAGCGCTGCCGGGCGGGCAGGCCACCATCGGCATGGGTCGATTGTTCTCGCCCGGATTCGCGGCGCCGGAACAGATCAATGGCGGCCCGGTCACGGTGGCGACCGATGTGTTTGGGTTGGGCGCACTGGCTTATCGGTTGCTGACCGGACGCTCGACGTTTGCGGATGCGATCGAACCCCTCGACTACATGTTGGCGATCTCGCAGCGCGATGTGGAACTGCCGAGCCGCGCGGCGCTGAAGGCCGGCCGCACACTTGAAGCGCAGCAACTCAAAGGGGACTTGGACGCCATTCTGTGCAAGGCTCTGGAGCGAGATCCCGCACGCCGCTATGTCTCTGCCATCGACATGCAAGAGGATCTACAGAATTATCTGACGCGCCGTCCGGTGAAGGCGCGCGTTCCCACGTTCCGCTATCGATTCGGTAAATTCGTCCGCCGCAATACGCTCGCGGTCGGCCTCGTCGGTGTGCTTGTAGTGGCCCTTGTCGTGGGTGGAACCATAGTGGGGCTGCAGCGCAATCGTATGGCGCAAGCGCGCGATGTTGCGGCGCGCCGGGCAGAATTCATCGAGAACTTGCTGGCATCCGCGGATCCCGGCAGCGGCAAACCGAACGTCAGTGTTGCCGCGCTGCTGGACTCGGCAGCCCAAGAGCTGGACAACAAGCTCGGCGGTGAGCCGTTGGTCGAAGCCTCCATACTGGGCATGATTGCCAGAACCAATTCATCGCTCGGCCGCTACCCTGAGGCCATGGCAGCCAGCGATCGTGAGCTGGCCATCCTCGACTCTCACGGCGGCAGCACCTTGGAGTTGGGGCGCGCGCTCTCGACGCGCGGCGATGTGCTGCGGGAACTCGGCAAGTGGTCCGACGCGTTGCCGCCACTGCAGCAGGCGGTGGCGTTGCTCAAGCCCCTGCACGTGCCATTGGATCTATGCCATGCACTCGATACCTTGGGTTTCGTTCTGGCGCACTTAGATCAAGACAAAGCAGCTGAGTCGACTTACCACGAAGAAATGTCGATCGAAATGGCGGGCGGGGCGCAGCTGCGCTCGGAACAAATGCATCCCTTGTACGGGCTGGCCATATTGTTGGGCGATCAGGCGCGCTACGCGGAGGCCGCAGAGTTTGGACGTCAAGCCTTTGAAATGGCCCGCAAGGCGCTGCCGGCGGATCATCCAGATCTCCTTAACATCGAAACGGCGTATGCCAACACGCTGGCTACCATGCATCAGAGCACGGCGGCCGAGCCGCTGTTTCGCCAGGTCATCGCCGCACAGACGCGAGTACTGGGGCCGGAACACAAGGCCACGTTGCTGACGAAACTGGCGCTGGTCGCGGACCTCTTGGATCAACACCGGGACGGGGAAGCGGCAGAACTCGGGTTACCCGTCGCACGCGCGTTTGAATCGCTGCTGGGCGCCGATAATCTGTATGCGATGGGCGCATGGCATCAATATGGCCTCGCCGCCTGCGGCAGCCACCAAGAGAACCAAGGTATTGCGGCCCTGCGACGCGTCGCCGCTGCTCGGCAGCGCATTTATCCGCCGGGCACCTGGGCTATCTACAGCTCGCAACTGGCCATCGGCGTGTGCCTGTATCACATGCGTCAGTATGGCGAATCCGAATCCACCCTGTTGGCCGCCGTTGCGGGGCTCGAAACCGCACGGGGACCCCGGTTTACGCGAACTCAGGATGGCTATCGCGCACTGCGCGAGCTTTACGCGACCCTGGGTAAGGCCGATGACGCAGCCGCCTGGAATGCCAAGCTAGTACCCTAGCGGCGTAGAAGCCCGCCGCGCGTTTCTGCCGCGCACTTGATACGAAATCCTTCAGGTTTACGCCTTCTCTCCCTAGGGACCGTATTCGCGGCTCCGCAACTCAAAGGTTCGGGGAGAAAATCAGATGAACAGTATCTTGGGGCATCAAGGCGCCAACCGATCGCACGGCGGCAAGGTGTTGTTGGTCTTGCTCGTGGGTGCGCTTAGCAATGGTGGGTTCAGCGCGCGAACGCTGGCCGCAGTAACAACGCCGTCCTTGGCCAAGCCAGCGAGCATCGCGGGACTGCCGCTGAGTTTTGAACGCAATTTGGGTCAAGCGCCGGACGATGTGCAATTTCTTGCGCACGGACCGCGTTACTCCATTGAACTGACGGAGCAGGGGGCGGTACTGGCCTTCGCCGGTGAGACGCTTAAGGCCGCGAAGCCGATTCGCTTGCGCGTGCAAGGCGCTGCTCACGCCACGAAACCCACGGCCGAAGAAGCGATGGCGGGGCGGGTGAACTATTTCATCGGCAATGATCCAGCGAAGTGGCATACGAATATTGCGACCTATCACAGGGTGCGCTACGCCAATGTCTATCCCGGCATCGATCTGGTCTATTACGGCAGCGAGGGCAGGTTGGAATACGACTTCGCGGTAGCGCCGGGATCGGATGCCAGGAAAATCGCGCTGAATTTCGAGGGTGCGCGGCAGCTGCGCATCGACTCGCGCGGTGATCTCGAAATTGAGACGTCCGATCGCGGGTTCGCTTTCCAGCGTCCGGTGGCGTATCAAATCAACGATGCGGGCGGACGGTCGCCGGTGAGTGCGCGCTACCGTCTGAACGGCGCCGCGGTGCGCTTCGAAGTCGGTGCTTACGATCACGCCAAGCCACTGATCATCGATCCTGTGCTGTCCTATTTTAGTTATCTGGGCGGCAGCGGTTACGACGTCGCGGGCATGGCGCCGCCGTCGGGCAGCTCTTCCTATTTTTCTGGACAAGCGGCGGCGGTCGATGCCGCCGGTGATTTATATGTCACCGGCTATACCAACTCCACCAATTTCCCGACGCAGTCCGCATTTGCGCCACCGCCGGCCAAGACCAACCCAAACGGCGGTCAGTCTTGGGCGTTTGTGACGAAGTTTGCGCCCGACGCCAAGACGCTGATCTTTTCGACCTATCTGGGCGGCACGGGTGGGAATGATCGGGCAGCGAGTATTGCGGTGGACCCAAGCGGCAATGCCGTCGTGGTGGGTGTCGCGGTCTCTCATGATTTCCCGGTTACCTCCGGAGCCTATCAGACCGTGTGCAACCCGGTGTTCAGCGCCCCGAATACGGAAGTGCCGAACTGTGATGCCGGCGGATTCGCCGCGTTCGTGAGCAAGTTCAGTCCGAGCGGCGCATTGCTGCACTCCACATTTTTGAGCGGCACCAACACCAACACTACTGCGTACGCGGTGGCAGTGGATGCTTCCGGACGGGCATACGTGGCAGGGGAGACACTTCCCGGTGCAATCGTGCCCGCCGGTACCGGCGGAAGTCCCCAGGCCATACCCTTTCCGACCACGGCCGGCGCGGTGTTGGTCACGCCGCCGTATTCGACCGGCGTTGCCGGATATCAGAACGTACTGAGTGCCCAGGATGACGCCTTCATCACTGTGTTTGATCCGACCTTGAGCACCTTGGTCTACTCGTCACTGTTCGGCGAGCCGCAAGTCTCCAACGCCGGTGTCGGATTCAGAGGCGCGAGTTTCACCTTTGGCGAGGCGGTGACGGTGGATGCTGCAGGGAATTTCTACCTGGCAGGCACCACGGAGGACGCCTCGTTGCCGACCACTGCCGGCGCGTATGAGGCGAATGCGTCGAGCTGCGGCACGGTGACGAACAACGTGCTGCTCAACTGTGCCTTCGTGGCCAAGTTCTCGCCCGTTGGCAGTGGGACCCCGAGCCTGATCTACGGCACCTACCTGGGTCATACGGTCATCTCCGCATACGGCGACTTGATGACCGGCATTGCCGCCGACGCGGCGGGGGACGCCTATGTCACTGGCTTTACCAACCAAGCCACGTTTCCTACCACCTCGGGTGCCTATCAGACGACGTGCAATCAGTACGGGGTCAATGGCAACACGAATAGTCAGTGTGCATCCGCGTTCATAGCCAAACTCAACCCGAGCGGCACCGCCCTGCTGGCGAGCACCTATTTCGGTGGCAGCGTTCTGAACAGTGTGGTCGATAGCATCAATTCGATGGGTCCGATCGTTTTGGATGCCGCAGGGCATGTGTATATCGCGGGTGCCGCCTCCGGCGGGCTCGCGCAAGTCAATTCGTTGAGTGGCAACAATGGGGCGGGGAGTGCGGTTTCGCCCTTTGTCGCGGAGTTCAATTCGAGTCTGACGACGCTGATGTTCTCGACGCTGTTCAGCACCGGCGGCCAAAGCCAGCTGGTGGCCGATGGTCTCGCGCTCGACACCGCGGGCAACATCTACGTCGCCGGCAGCGTCAATTCGCCGCCGAGTTCTGCGGCGACGTCGGGTGCCTTCCAGAGCGCTTACGGCGGCGGCAGCTCTGATGCCTTCGTGGCCAAGATCGTGATTCAGACTCCGACCACGACCACTTTGGCTGCGGCGCCGAGTTCTGCGACTGTCGGCACCGCGGTCAACTTGACCGCGACGGTGGCGGAGGTGGGCGGTTCCAGCGTGCCCACCGGCACGGTGACTTTCAAGGACGGTACGACGTCGTTAGGATCGATGACATTGAACGGTACCGGGATTGCGGTGTACAGCACGAGCAGTCTGAGCGTCGGTGCGCACTCCATCACCGCGGCCTACGGCGGCGACGCGGCCAATGGCCGCTCCGCTTCAGGCGCCGCGAGTGTGTCGGTCAGCGCGGCGGCACCCACCGTGACCATCAGCGTGGCACCGACGAGCATTGGCGTCGGTCAGAGTGCAACACTCACTTGGTCGTCGACCAATGCCACCGCGTGCACGGCGTCCAATGCCTGGACGGGAAGCGAAGCGGTGAGCGGCACCATGAGCGAAACGCCGACGGCAGCGGGTACATTAAGCTATGTGCTGACTTGCACGGGTGCGGGTGGCAGCGCGAACGCCACCGCGACATTGACGGTGACCGCGCCGCCTGTACCGACCGTTTCGATTGCTGTGTCGCCGACCTCGATCACCGTCGGCCAAAGCGCAACGGTGACCTGGTCATCGACCAACGCAACATCGTGCACGGCGAGCGGCACGTGGAGCGGTGCGGAAGCCACCAGCGGCACCTTGAGCGTCAGCCCAAGCGCCACTGGGACTGCGAGTTATGCCCTGGCTTGCACCGGGGCGGGGGGAACTGCGAATGGCGCAGCGACATTGACTGTGGCAGCTGCCGCCAGCGGCTCGGGCGGCAAGAGCGGCGGCGGCGGTGCGATGGGGTTGTGGGAGCTGGTGGCGTTGTCGTTGTTGGGTGTGGCCGCGCAACGCCGGCGGGCAGCTTCGATTCGAGCTTGATTGGAAAGCCGGGTTTGAGTGAACAACGACCGCGCCGTCAGAAGCGCGGTCGTTTTTTCGCACATTGTCGGACCCGATTGATGGAGTCGGCCACAATGGGGGAGTGTCGGGGACACACACGGTCACTCAGGCACTGTCGCAATTTGCTCCGCCGCCGCCGCTGCTCACGCGCGAGCTTCTGGCGCGTAAATTCAGGGCCTCTGAATGGCCAACGGACTGCAATGAGGACGAAGCCGTCTAGCCGCACTCTGCGAGCTATGTCGCCGTCTTGTCCTTGGGGCGGCCGCCGCGTTTTCCATTTTCACGAGATGCTTTGGCCGGCGCCGCCTGCTCAAGGCGTGGCGTGGTACAGCAAAAGTGTGCGGCTTCGCTGTCGTGATGATCATCGGGCCGCAGGGGGCGGGCTCGGCATGTTATTTGGGCTACTGATGCTGTCCTTCGCTCGCTGTATCGGGACGTAATCCCACAAAGTTGATATCCTTTGCAAATTGCCCGTGATTCAGACCGTAACCCTTTACCACTAGGGTATGGGAGCCTGTCGCATTCGTCACGGTAATGGCGCACTGAATCTTTGCTTCAAAGGTCAAGGCGACGAAACCAGGCGTCATCCACGACCAAAATTCCTTTGTCGAAATCGTCATGACGTTGGGAGCGCCGGGATCCGGCGTGAGTTGAAAGCCCTTGCGGCGCAAGCCCTGCGCGATCAGCGACCGGACTTCCTTGGTCACCGTGTCATCTGCCGCCAGAGAGACATCACCCATCGCGTGTCCAAAACTGTTGCGCTGACGACCAATCATCCGATCCTTGTCCTTCGCCGGAACTTTCGTAACATCGCCATCCATCGACGGCGTGGACGGATCACCGGGCTTATTCTCGAATTGCCGATCGTCCGTGACTACATCGAGAAACACACGACCAATAGTAACGCCAGCAGCTGAGTTGGTCGGAACCGTCAACACCAATTCGCGCCGACCGGTCATCACCGCATGCTCGATCAACTGCGGCTTGCGGGCGTCGAGAAAACATCCCGCCAGCCGATCGATCAATCCGATCGCCTCATCCGCCCGGCCCAGCAGCAATGCCCCGGCATCCGAGCTGACCGTCCCGCCGTCAAATCCCGCCACCACCTGGCGTCTTTCAACACATGAAAATTGCAGCTGTTCGGCGTTACACTGTGTCGGCATCGGGTCTCTCCTGTGCTCGGTGATAACTCGTTCTGGTACAACAAGTTTCACTCACTCAGAGACTCGATGCATCCTCTATCGGTGAGAAATCCGGGCTAGGTTGCAAACCTAATTGAATTCCATCGGCTCTCCCTCGCACAGCAGCAACTCTCGCCGTCATGGCCGATTCTGGGCGATATCCGCAAGTCCGCTGCGCTTGCGCGTAGCTGGGAGCATTGATTCGAGAACGCCGTCGTTCGCAATGAAACGGTGAAGAATCGCCGCGCCCGCATGAAACCACACCGAGCTCGCCAGTGCATAAGCACCCAGGATGTGCAGCCCATGGGCGGTGGCTGCCCATGCTTCATCGCCCGCGATCAGCGACCGTACTGGAATCCCGAACAGATCAAACGGTCGACCCCGAAGAACGGTCGCGGCCATCCCGGTGAGGGGTTGCGCCAGCAGCAGTCCGTAGAGCCCCCATTCGCTCAAGCGCGCGCCCCATTGATGCCACCTCGTCATGCCCGCAGGGAAGGGGGGCAGCCGCATCCAAGAGAGTCGCCACAATAGGCGCGCCACCACCAAAAGCCAAATGACAACACCCAACGAACGATGCACGGTCAGAACGCTTCGCCGAACCTCAGCGTCGCCGGCCTGATCGTGAATGATAGCAAGGGCGAACTGCGTGAAGACCAGCAACACCGTGATCCAATGCAGCGTAATCGTGAGTGCTTGGTGTCGCGCACGCGCTGGCCGCTCGGCCTCTTGCGAGGCGTTCTCTACATTCATTGTGATGGCATTGCGTGTCGGTTTAAGGGCGAGAGGCATGAGGGCATGCAGAATCTCCTGATCGATGGATCACTGACATAGGAGACTTCCCATCTCTTCAATCTATTCCGCTTCGCCGGCCTGTCCAAAGACGGGACCGAGCCGGCGGCGTGCACCAAATGCGCCGAGACGAACGTGGGCAAACCATTGACGTCGAATTTGTAATACGCATAGTGTGGGCATTACGGATGTATCATGAAGGCGGGATCCATTCGCATTCAGGGAGCGAGGTATGAGACGACTATTTGCGGCGTGCCTGGCGATGCTGGGGTCTTTCGCGGCGGCGGGTGCTTCGGCCTCCGCTCTGGCAATCACTCATGTGAACGTCATCGACGCGACCGGGACGCCGCCGCAGGCGGACATGACCGTCATCATCAAGGACGGGCGGATCGTCGAGCTCGGCAAGAGCGGTGCCGTACAAGCGCCCGCCGGTGCGCAGGCCGTGGACGGCTCAGGCAAATTCCTGATCCCGGGGCTCTGGGACATGCACGTGCACACGGTGTTCGGCGATTGGCTGCCCCGGGACGAGAAGGTCGTGCTGCCGCTGTTCGTCGCGAACGGCGTCACGGGGGTGCGCGACATGGGCGGCGATCTCGATGCGCTCAAGGAGTGGCGTGCGGCGATCGCGGCCGGGCGGCTTCTGGGTCCACGCATGATCATTGCGGGTCCCATGCTGGATGGTCCCGAGCCGCGCTTTCCGAGTTCCGCGCCGGTGGCGAATGCCGCGGACGGTCGCAGGATAGTCGACGAGCTCAAGGCCCGGGGCGTCGATTTCATCAAGATCCAGTCGCTCATCCCGCGCGACGGCTACTTCGCGGCGGCCGACGAGGCAAAGAAATTGGGCATCGTCTTCGTGGGCCACGTACCGGATGCGGTGCGCGCCGCGGAAGCTTCCAATGCCGGCCAGAAGAGCATCGAGCACTTCACCGGTATCTTCGAAGGGTGCACGGCGATCGAGGACCGGCTGATCAAGGGTCCGAAGAGCCTGGGGCTGAACGTCAAGAACTACGACCCTGCGCGTGCCAAGACCTTGATCGCGCTCATGGCGAAGAATCAAACCTGGCAGGTGCCCACGCTGGTGTGGGAGCGCGGACAGTGGTTGGTCGATGACATCGACTTGAGCCGCGACCCGCTCACCAGATATGCGCCGGCCGCCTGGAAGGAGCACACCTGGCCGATGTTCGTCAGCGACATCATCAAGACCATGGACACCGATCCCCTGCCGGTGCGCAAGAAGTTCGTGCAGATGGAACTCGACATGACGCTTGCCATGTTCCGCGCCGGGGTGCCGTTCATGGCCGGCACCGACACGGCAGCGGGCGTTCACGTCTTTCCGGGCTTCAGCCTCCACCAAGAGCTCGCCCTGTTCGTGCGCGCCGGGCTGACTCCGATGCAGGCCTTACAGACGGCGACGCTCAACCCGGCCAAGTTCATGAACCGCCTCGCGGACTTGGGCAGCGTCGAAAGAGGCAAGCTTGCCGACCTCGTGCTGCTCGATGCCAATCCGCTCGAGGATATCGCCAATACGCGAAGGATTGGCGCCGTCATCCTGGCGGGGCGCTACTTCGACCGCCCGGCACTCGATCGAATGCTGCATGGGGTGGAGAAGGCGGCGGCGGCTGAGCCAGACCCGGCGGCTAAACAGGGTGGAACGAAATGAGAGCCGATCGGCCCGTCACGCTGACCGCGCTCGGAGCATTCGCGATGGTGCTGGGTCTATGTGCGGCGGCGGAACTCGGCGCCAAGCCCGTCACCGTGGCGGATCTCTTGGCGGGATCGCCCGCCGCCGACTGGCGCGTACCCGCTCCCGACGACACGCTGTACCTGGAGCTTGCTCGCGGACGAGTCGTGATAGAACTCGCGACGCGCATCGCGCCCCAACATGCCGCGAACATCAAGGCGCTGGTGCGCGCCCATTACTTCGACGGTCTCGCCATCGTCCGGGTGCAGGATAACTATGTAATCCAATGGGACGATCCTGATCATCATCGCCCGGTGCCGGCCGGTGTGCGCCCCGCAGTCGAATTCACCGCCGATGCGCGCGCCGCGCCGCGCTTCGAGCCCCTTCCGGATCGCGACCTCTATGCTCCCGAGGTCGGATTTATCGACGGCTTCCCGGCAGGACGCGATCCCGGCACGCACACGGTCTGGCTGGCGCATTGTTACGGCATGGTGGGTGCCGGGCGCGACGATCCGCCGGACAGCGACGGCACGGAAATGTATGCCGTGATCGGCAATGCGCCGCGGCAACTGGACCGCAACGTCTCATTGGTCGGACGGGTGTTGCAGGGGATGGAGCTTCTCTCCAGCCTGCCCCGCGGGAGCGGCGAGATGGGGTTCTACGTCGCCGCCGAAACTCCGGTGCCCATCGGCTCGATGCGTCTTGCCTCAGACCTCCCGCAGAGCAAGCGTACGCCGATAGAAGTCCTGCGCACGGAGAGCGCGACCTTCCGCGCCGTGCTCGAACAACGGCGCGAGCGGCATGAGCCGTGGTTCAAGTTCAACCCGGGGCACATCGATCTATGCAATGTGCCTCTGCCCGTGCGCACGCCGGGCTAGTTGCCGAACCGGTAGTTGAGATCGATGCCTGCCGTGCGCGGCTGGCTCAACGCCACACGGTTGAAGGTCGGGAGGTTCACGGCATCCTGCGTGATGTTGTTGAGCAGCGCCCTCTTGTCCGCAATGTTGTTCACGAACAGCACCGCGGACCATCGTCCGCCATCGATCCCGGCGCGAACATTGGTCAGATCGTATGAGGGCAGCTGGTTGACCGAGTAGGTCTCGTCCGTGCGGCTGCCCACATAGGTGTTGTCGGCGCGTGCCGTGAGCGCGAGCTGCCCCGTCAAGCTGTGCCGGTAGGCGATCGATGCGGACGAGGTCCACTGCGGCACCTGCTGGATCGGTGTCCCCGGATCGAACCCCGCATCGATGAGAGCCGTGCTCACCATTTCCGCATGCGAGTACGAGGCGTTCACTGACACCGTGAGATCGCGCGCCACGATGGCCTGGATCTCCAATTCCCCGCCGCGCACGTGCGCGTTGCCTGCGTTGGCCGTGTAGACGTAACCGCAGGAGGAGAGCGCATTCGTCTGCTGCACGCCATTCCACTTTTCGAAATATACCGAACCGTTGATGGTCACGCGATTGTCGGCCAGGCGCAGCTTCTCGCCCAACTCGTAGCTCCATACATTGTCCGACTTGAACGAGATCGGACCGTCCACGAATGAAGTGCTGCCGTATTCCTGCTGCAATTGGGCTTCGCAGGACAGCGGTCCTGAGGTCGGCACCGGTCCCGTGCCGCCGCCGGGACGAAAACCCTTTGATGCCGTGGCGTAGAGCATGAAATCCTTGGTGACATCGTAGGAAAGCGAGACCTTGGGCGTGATGCCCTGGTCCTTTTCCGAAGTCGAGGTCACGACTGTCGCAGTGAGCGCACCGAACTGGTCGATGTTGACCGGGGCGCTGTAATGGTAGCGGCGCAGCCCCACGGTGATCGCGAAAGGGTCCGTGACGTTGTAAGTGACCTCGCCGAACACGGATTGCTGGTAGATCGGCATCGGGCTGAAATAGCTGAACAGATTGTTCGAGCCGTAGATCGCCGCACCGTTCTCGGAGGGAAAGACGATGTTCCACGCCGAGTGGAAATCTTCGTAGAAATAACCGACCAGCCATTTAGGATTGGCATCGCCCACCGAGGCCACGCGCAGCTCCTCGGTGGTCTGATGCGTGGGGTTGTACTCGATCGCGGACGCCGCACCGATGCCGCCTTGGGCCGCCGTGTAGCCGGTCAGCCCCAATCCCGTCGTCCAGGACTCCGACGTGTCTTGATTCAGCGGCTCGTTCCGCGACCAGTAGGACGTGGTGGAGCTCAACTCCAACACCGAGGTCGTGTACTTGACGGTCAAGGCGCCGAGCTTGAACTCGTCGCGGTAGTTCTCGGACACATCGAAGGGCTGGTAGTGCGCGTCGGTGCCCGGGTTGCTGTCGATGTACGGCAATCCGCCGGCACTCAGCTTCTGATAGAAGAAAGACGGCGTGATGCTCAACCCCTCGATGGGCTTGATGAGGGCGCTGACGCGAATCGTTGTGCGCTCGACATCGTTGACGTCGTGGTACTCGGTGGCGACCGGCGCCGCAAGGACATTGCCGCGCACCGCGCCGTTCGCCGGCGGAAACTCCCCCGGCGCAATGACCACGCGATCGATCCAGCCGGCGTCATGCGAGTACGAGCCCACCAATCGCAGCGCCGCCATGCCCCCGGCGAAGGGAAGGTTGACCATCGCATTCTCGGCGTGATCGAAGCCGCCGTGATCGGTGTCCGCGAATACCACCTCCGCCGAGGCGTCGAAGGCGGCCGGGTTCGGCGCATTGGGGACCACCTTGATGGTTCCGCCCATCGACCCCGACCCGTACAAGGTCCCCTGCGGCCCGCGCAGCACCTCAACCCGGTTCAAGTCATAGAGCGCCGGGGAAATGACGATCTTGCCCTCGTTGGAGGCGGAGGGCGCCGTCAGGGGCGTGTCATCATAGTAAAAGCCGACCGTCGGCGAATTGCCTCCGGTGGAGGCGACGCCGCGCATCTCGAACTCACCCATGCCGGGGCCGCTGGTGCGCATCGACACCCCCGGAACCGACTGCACCAAGTTGGCCAGGTCCGTCAGCCCGCGCTGCTGAATATCGGCGCCCGAGACGGCCGTCAGACTGATGGGCGTGGTTTGTACGGTACTTTCGCGCTTCTCGGCCGTGACGATGATCTCCTCGAGCTGCGAAGTGTCGGAACGTGTTTGCTGGGCGGCTGCAATTTGCGCGAGCATCCCGCCTGCAACTGACAAACAGACGAAGGCGGCGCCCGTCGTGTGATTTCTAGTCATAAAACTCCCTCTAAGCCCGCCTCCCCCAGGCGTTGAGTCATTATACCGGCTGACTGCCGTTTGGTGCTGGACAGGCGTTCATTTGAGTCTCGGAGTGCGCAATGTCGCCGCGCTTCGCGCGCATCGCGAAGCGCGGCAGACCGCCATTGAACCGCACTCATTCCAACTCCGGGTAGGGGCCCTTGCCGCCGTCCGCAACGAAGCGGTCGATGCGCGCCGCCAGAACCGGCAGCGGCACCGAGCCCAATTCCAGCACGGTGTCGTGGAAGGCGCGCAGATTGAAGTTCGCGCCCAGCGCCTTTTCCGCCTTGGCGCGAGCCTTGAGAATCGCGTCTTCGCCGAGATAGTAGGAGAGCGCCTGCGCCGGCCACGCGATGTAGCGGTCGACTTCGGTTTCGATTTCGTGTTCCGGAAGCGCCGTGTAGTCGTGAAAATAGGCCAGCGCCCGCTCGCGGCTCCAGCCTTGGGCATGAATGCCGGTGTCGACGACGAGGCGGGCGGCGCGCCAGATTTGATAGTTCAGCATGCCGAAACGGTCATAGGGCGTCTCGTACATGCCCATCTCCACACCCAGCCGCTCGCAGTACAGCGCCCATCCCTCGCCGAAGGCAGACAGGTAGGTGTGCCGGCGAAACTGCGGCTGTTGTTTGTGCTCGAGCGCGAGCGGCATCTGAAAAGCGTGGCCGGGGGCGGACTCGTGCAGGGTCAGCGCGGTCAAGTTGTACAGCGGTCGGCTCGGTAAATTATAGGTATTCACCAAGTACAGCCCCGGACCACCGCGCCCGGCTGTGTAGAACGGCGCAATATCATCCGGCACGGGCCGGATGGCGAAGCGCGCCCGCGGCAGCAGTCCGAAGTACTGTGAGGCCTTGCCGTCGAAGCGCTTGGCGATCCACGCGGCGCGCATCAAGAGCTCCGCCGGCGTTTTCGCCTGGAATTGCGGATCGGTGCGCAAGAACTTGAGGAATTCGGAGAAATCCCCCGTGAAGCCGGTCTCCCGCATCACCGCCAGCATTTCCTGGTGCAGCCGCCCGACCTCCGATTCGCCGAAAGCGTGAATGGCGGCCGGGTCCTGATCGAGCGTGGTGTACTCGCGGATCTTGGCCTGATAGTAGGCGCGTCCGTCCGGCAGGTCGTAGGCGGCGAGGGTGGTGCGGGTGCGGGGCAGATATTCGGTGCGTATGAACCGTAGCAGTTCGCGGTACGCCGGCTGGACCGAGTCGCGAATGACACTTTGTGCCTGGTCGCGCAGGCCGATCTGGTCGGCTTCGGTGATGCCCGGCATGTCCTTGAAAGGCGCATAGAACAGGCTGGCCTGCGGCGCGGCCTCGGTGACGGCGGTGAGCGAAGCGTCGCGTCCCTGGAGAGTCACCCGCGGCGGGGTGAATCCGCGCTCGAGGCCGCGGCGCATTTCATCCATTTGCTCGCGAAAATACCGCGGGATGTCCTGCATCTGCGCAATCCAATGGCGGTAGTCCTGCAAGGTGCGATAGGGCCGGCGGGCGGTGTAGCCGAGGTCCGTCCAGAAGGTCGTGTCGGCATTCGCCGGCATTTCATAGTCTCGGAACCGCTGCCCGGCGATCAAGGTCTCGATCTGCGGGCGATACACGGCGTAGTTCAGCTGCTCGGCGGCCGAGAGTTTGCCGGTAGGGATTGCCTCGAGTTGTCGGCGCACGTTCTGCCACCTGCGCAGTCGCAACTCCTGCGACTTGGGATCGACCTTCGGCAGATGATCCTGAATCGGCTTCTGTGAGTCTTCGTTGTCGGGGAATTGCTGTTCGCGCCACCGCCACTCGGCGCCATAGATGGCCTGAAAGCGGGCGTCGGCCGTGCCGGAAGCGGCGGCGCACGGCGGGGGCGACACGCTCACACCGACCGCGCATGCCGCGGTCAGGGCCCAGGGATACAGTGAATGCATGACGGTTCCCTTGGATGGCATCGCGTGATCATGGCACGGAGCAACCGAAGCGTCGCAGATCAAATGCCTCGATTGAGTGCCGCGGCGTGCGTCCGGCGATGAGGTCCGCGATCAAGTCGGCCGTCACGGGGGCTGTGGTCAATCCGATGTGCTGATGCCCGATGGCATAAAACACCTTCGCGCCTGCGGCCGCGCGGCCGATGCCCGGCAAATAGTCCGGCAACACCGGCCGCGCGCCCACCCAGCTTGAGCCCTCGGGCTCGCAGGCATACCCCAGCGCGCGTACCAACCGGCGCAGGCGCGCCGGCTTGCGCGGATCCGCGGGGGCATCGGCGGCGGCAAATTCCATGTAGCTCGAGGCGCGAAGCCGTCCCGCCATCGGCGTCACCAGCACGTGCTCGCCGGTGTATGCGACGGGCGCATCCAGAAGGGGCGCTTGTCCGGGAAGCTCGATGTGATAGCCGCGAACCGGCTGCAGCGGGGCATGCAAACCGAATGGCGCCAGCAGCGGCTGTGCACTGACGCCGGCGCATACCACGGCGGCATCGACCAAGAAGGGCGCCTGATCACTCAATATTTCGATCTTGCCGCTGCCGGCGCGCAAGGCGCGCACCTCCAGCCGCCGGAACGTCGCCGCGCGCTCCAGGGCAGCCGAGGCGAACGCCCGCACCGCTTGCAGCGGATCGATTACATGCGCAGTATCTTCGAACCACAAGCCCGCCGCGGTCGCGGCGCGCGCCGCCCGCTGCACAGGCAACAGCTGTTCCGCTGCGATGGCCCGGGTCCTGATCCCGAGTTGCGCCATCGCCCGCGCCTGTGCCGCGATCTGAGCCTCGGCCCGCGGGCCGAAGCCGATCTCGTAATGCCCGTGCCGGCGCATGAGCTCTGGCCGTCCGATGGCATCGAGCCAGCGCGCCCAATCGGCGGCGGCCGGCAGCACCAGCGGCGCCAGCTGCCGGGTGTTTTCGCCGCGTCGAAATGCCGCCGCCGCGAAGCGGCCGATCCAGGGCAGCATGCGCAGCACCTGCCGCGGCGGCAGATCGAGCGGCCCGCCGAAACGAATCAATTCGCGCCAGAAGCCGCACAACAGGCCGGCGGAGGGCAGCGGCTGCACCAGCTCCGCGGCGATGTGCCCCACATTGCCGAAACTTGCCCCTGCGACCCCGGGGTCGGCACGGTCCAACAGTATTACGCCATGTCCCTCACGCGCCAGGGCCAGCGCCACGGCGGCGCCGATGATGCCGGCGCCGATCACCGCGATCGTACCTTGCTGCTCCATGGTTGCACCGTATACGATCTACGATCTGAAGAGCAATTGGACGGGGCATCCATGTCGACTTGCCTGCCATGCCATTGGTCAGGAGTATTTCCGGCGGCGACCACCCAGTTCGATCGCGCCCTGGACGTCGACCTGCCGGCGACGCAGCGGGTGCAGCAGGATTTGCTGCGGGCCGGCGTGCACGGCCTGGTGCTGATGGGGACCGTCGGCGAGGGCAACTCCTTGAGCGCGGAGGAGAAGCTCCGCGTGCTTGCCGCGGCGGTGGAAGTGAGCGGCGGCAAGGTGCCCGTCATCGCCGGTGTGTCGGAATTCACCACCGCCACGGCGGTGCGCTTCGCCCGCGATGCCGAGCGCCTCGGTGCCGCCGGACTCATGGTTTTGCCGGCGATGGTGTACGTGCCCACGCCTGCCGAACTCGAACAGCATTTTCGCGCCGTGGCGCAAGCCACCGGCCTGCCCATCATGCTGTACAACAATCCACCCTCTTATCGGGTGAACATCGACATTGCGACGCTCGCGCGCCTGGCGGACGTTGCGAACATCGTCGCGCTGAAGGAATCGGCGCCGGATTCGCGGCGCTTCACCGACATCATCAACGCGTTCGGCGAGCGCTTCGTGCTGTTCGCCGGCCTCGACGACTTCGTGTTCGAGGGCTTGACCTTGGGCGCCAAGGGATGGGTCTCGGGTCTGACCAACGTCTTTCCGGTGGAGTCATTGAGGCTCTATGAATCGCTGCGCACGGGCGACCTCGAGCAGGCGCGGCGGATCTATCGCTGGTTCATGCCGCTGCTGCACTTGGATTCGGAACACGATCTGGTGCAGACCATCAAGCTGGCCGAACAGATCATGGGCCGCGGCTCGGAACGGGTGCGTCCGCCGCGGCTGCCGCTGGCGGGCGAGCGCCGCGCCGCCGTGATCGCCCTGATCGACCGCGCACGCGACACGCCTCCCCCGTGACGCAGGCCATTCGAGTCATCGATTCGCATACCGGCGGCGAGCCGACGCGCCTGGTGCTCGAGGGTGGCCCTGACTTGGGTGAAGGGCCGCTCGCGCACCGGCTGCAACGATTCCGCGACAATTTCGACGCCTATCGCTGCGCCATCGTGAATGAGCCGCGCGGGTCGGATCCCCTCGTCGGCGCGTTGCTGGTCGAACCGCACCGCGACGATTGCCACTACGGCGTGATCTTCTTCAACAATGTGGGCTACCTGGGGATGTGCGGGCACGGCACCATGGGTTTGATCGCATCCCTCCACCACCGCGGCAGCCTTGCTCCGGGAGCGGTCAAGATCGACACACCCGTCGGACCCGTCGAGGCCGCATTGAACCCGGATGGCCGCATCAGCGTGTGCAATGTGGTGAGCTACCGCTCGGCGCGCCGCGTCAGCGTCAGCGTCGCGGGAATCGGCCCGGTGAGCGGTGACGTGGCCTGGGGCGGCAATTGGTTCTTCTTGATCTCCGAACACGAGCAGATCATCGATTTGGCGCACATCGATGCGCTGACCGACTTCACCGGGCGGGTGCGCGCGGCGGTCAATGCCCAGGGATACCCCATGGTGGATCATGTGGAGGTCTTTGCAGCATCGCCGTGTGCCGGCGTTGATAGCCGGAATTTCGTGCTCTGCCCCGGCAAGGCCTACGACCGCTCGCCCTGCGGCACCGGCACCAGCGCGAAACTCGCCTGTCTTGCCGCGGACGGCAAGCTCGCCGAGGGGGATTCCTGGGTCCAGGAGAGCCTCATCGGCAGCACCTTCGAGGGCCGCTTTCGATGGCACGACCGCGGCAAGGGCGAGATCCTGCCCACCCTCACCGGCACGGCATACGTCACCGGCGAAAGCGTGTTGCGCTTGGACCCGCGCGATCCTTTCTGTTGGGGCATCCGCGCATGAACGCGCCCCTGATACCATCCATCACCAGCCAGCTCATCGTCCGCCTCCGGGAGCGGATCTTGGCGGGCACCTACGCGCCGGGCTCCGCGCTGCGCCAGGACATCCTGGCGTCCGAATTCGGCACCAGCAAGATTCCGGTGCGTGAGGCGCTGGTGCAGCTGCAATCCGAGGGCTTGGTGGACATTTTCCCCAATCGCGGCTTTCAAGTTCGTCCTCTTGCGGCCACCGAACTCGACGAAATTTTCAGCCTGCGTCTGCAGATCGAGCCCGCTGCCGTGGCCCGGGGGGCGCGGCTTGCCTCCCCTAAGGACCACGCTGCCGCGCGCCACGCGCTCGATGCGCTGAGGGACGCATTGGCGGCCGAAGAGTTTTCCGAGTCCGGTCAACTCAACCGTGCGTTCCATCTGCTGCTCTTGGTGCCGCGTCTGCAGCCCGTGGCGGCCGACATCTTGAGCCGGCTGCATACCCTGGCCCAACGTTATGTGCAGGCGCACCTGCGCCCCGAAGGACGCGTGAGGCGCGCCTCCCGCGAGCACGTGGCGCTGTTGCGCGCCTGGAGCCTGGGGAAATCGAAGGAAGCCCGCGCGCTCAGCCACTCGCACATCAAGTCCACGCGTGATGATCTTCGCGCGGCGGCCGCGCAGCGCAATTTAGACGGTGGACTTCGGTAGCGGCGTAAATCGCGTGGCTGCCCGGAGCCGGGCCTTGGCGGCCTCCTCTTCACGGCTTTTCGCAGGCGCATGGGTCTGCAGCGAGTTGAGCAGGCGGTGGCACGCGGCGTCGATTTCATCCACGGCACGGTCAAAGGCCGGTTCATTCGATTTCGACGGATGCGCGAAGCCGCTGACCTTGCGCACGAATTGCAGCGAGGCGGCGCGAATCTCCGCGTCGGTTACCGGCGGCTCGAAGTTGAACAGAGTCTTGATGCTTCTGCACATAGGATTACCATTGCTGCTTCTTGGGGACGTCGTCGTCCAAAGTGTAATAGTCCGATTTGTCGGCGACAAATATGTGGCTCTCAATGACCAGGTGGGTCGGTGTATCGAGCGTCCCCGCGGTTATGCTGATGTCGTCGCGGCCGTGCTGTCTCCAGAACACATTTCCGCCGCAACGGCGGCAGAAGCCGCGCTCGGCGGTGTCGGAGGACTGGTACCAGACCAGCTGCTCGGAATTCGTCAGGTCGATGTTTCCCGACGGCGCGCTGGTCATGGCGGCAAAGTGTCCGCTGGTCTTGCGGCATTGCGAGCAATGGCAGGCGATGACTGGGCGCAGCGGGCCGCGTACGGAATAGCGAACGCCGCCGCAGAGGCAGCCGCCGCCATGGGTGGATTCAGTTTCACTCATGTTTGCTCTCATGCTGCCGGCGGCGTGCCAACAGCTTGTCGTAGACGTCCATGATGGTTCGGTTGACGTTCTCGATGAAATGAGGACTTAGATCGTGCACCAGCCGCTGGCGGGGCGCAGAAGCGCGGGCGCGCAGTATCGCCGCCAGCGCCGCGACGTCGCCGATCGGAAACAGATCGCCGCCGAACTCTTCAATCAGCTCGCGGCAACCGTCGGCCGTCGATGCAACCATCGGCAGGCCGGCATCGAAGGCCTCGAGCATGACCAGCGGCAGGGGTTCACGGCGCGATGGACACACGAATAGATCGAAGGCCTGGTAGTAGTCCTTGATGTTCTTGCGAAACCCCGGCATGGACATGTTGGGGCCCAGCATCCGCTCCAGCCGCCGGCGCTCACGGCCTTCCCCGAGGATGACCAGCCGAGCGTTCGGCAGGTCGGCGGCACGAAACGCCTCGATCAGATGGTCGAGACCCTTGCTATGCGCCAGTCGCGCGACCGCGCCCACCAGAAAATGCTCGGGAGCGACGCCGAGCGAGGAGCGCAGCGCGGCTATTTCGGCGGCATCCACCCGGCGATGGGGCGTGAACAGCTGATTCAATTTGAACACTTGTCCGGGGTAGGTGGCGGGAATCTGCCGCACCTGCCAATGCGCATTACAGATGAGCCCGTCGAGTTCGAAGAAATGCGGGCCGTTGGCGCCGTTGTGCAGGGTCGCAACGGAGGGCGCAGAGCCGCGCGCCCGCGCAATGATGCGGCCCGAACGCCGCAGATGCGTATGGACGATGTCCGGGCGAAATTCACGCACGCGCCGCTCGATTGCGTGTTGCGTGAGCAACCAGGTCGGAACCGCAGAGACGCGCACCCGGTCCGAGACCGCGTCGACGATGGAGATCCCGAACCCGTTGCGATGAGTGCGGCGCACCACCAGCATGACCTCGTGCTCGGCGGACTGGAAGCTGGCGAGTTCCGCGGCGTAGCGTTCCGATCCGGCAAAGCCGCGGGAGAGGATGACGTGCATGATGCGCATGGGCGTTGGCTGGGAAAACGTCGGGCGCCGCGTCAAAATCTACGGGACAAATACAACAGTCCGCTCTCGACTTTGTAGAATGAATCCGGCCTGACACCGGCTGGATCGCTTGCCAGGATGTGATCACGCGCCGCGTTCTGCACGTGACGCACGTCCACACTCAAATCCCATTTCGGCAACAGATCCCGCCATGACATCCCGAGTCCGAAGTAAATGCCGTACGCCGGCGTCGCCACGTTGTAGCGGGCGGCGCCGGCGAACAGACCCAGTGCCAGACGGTCGCTGAATCGATGGCGATAGTCGATGGCGCGGACCCCGATCAGCGAGTGTCCGTCCGCCTCATCGACTTCGACGCGCACGCCCAAATCATTGTTGGCGGAGACGGCGCGCCGCGCGCCCAGTCCGATGTGCGGATCAACGCCCGCATTGCTGGTCGTGATGGGTATGCCCTTCTGCACATCCGTGCGCACCCGATTGACGGTCACGCCGGCATCGATGAACCGCTCCGCGCCATGTTCCTGGGGACCGCCGGCGTAGGAATCTTCGTCGAGCGCGCCGTCATCGCGGGTGCGCGCGTCGCCGCCATAACGTAGGAAGCCGGACAGTCTGGTAAACGACGCGCCGAAGACGTCGCGTCCTGCAATCAGCTCGCCGCCCACTGTAAGGTCCTTCCATGGCCGCGTGTAGCGCACCATCACATCATAGTAGTGACGGTACGGAAAGGCGCCGGTTGCCGGCGAATATACCCGCAAGTCGCCGCCGTAATAGGTCTGATTGATCACGCTGCGCACGCGCTCTTCCAAGTAGCCGCCGAAAGGCGGCTCCCAGCCAACACGCAGCATCAGGCTGCGTGCGCCGAGGCCGTCGCCGAAGTTGCGCTGGTCGGCGCCCCAATTGCCGATGACCAGGCGGTCGCTGGTCAGGCCGTCCAAGTAGATGTAGTGCACGTACCAATTGTTCTGCCATTCGGAAGTCTCGAGCGTCAGGTCGAAGTGGCGCCCCAGCCGCGGAATGTCGATGCCCGCGGTGAGCGCCGCATTTCCCAGCAGGTAGCTGCCGCCGTCCGACGTGTTTTCGCCGCCGTACTGAAAGTACACGGCAAACGGTGTCTTTCCGGGAAAAATAAAGCGGCTGACGTAGGAGGCCTGCTGATTGCCCTGGGTCTGAACCAGACCGCTCGGCTGAAAGAAATCCTTGAGCAGAAAATGGATCGAATCGGGCATGCCGTCGCCGCCGCCGTACTGCAGATTCCGATTGGCGCCGATCGACCAACCGGGGAAGGGCTCGAAGGAGATTTGCGCGCCGAACAGATTGGGCTTGCCGCTGCTTTCCTTGCCCAGGTAGACGATGTGATCGGATTGCGACAGGCGCGTCCAAAAGAGTTCGTACTGCAGTCCAAGCCGCGTGAGCGGCTCGTAGTTCGACAGAGTCACCGAGGGCGTCGTCGGCGCTTCGGTGCTGATCAACTGGCTGCTGTCGGTGGCGGGGGAGAGCCAGTGATCGCGGTAGCCGATATCGAGTTGCGCCCAGTTGAAACCGAGGCTCAACATCGAGCCGGTCGGCACGGTGCGACCGCCATAGGCGATGGCGCCGCCGCTCAGGAGAATATAGTCGTTCGGCTGTACATAGCCTTGAGCGGACAGTTCCCAAGCGCTGTCCACCGGCATGCCGTGGGCGTTCGGCACCACGCCCTCGTCGCGGTCGTGCGTGATCGAGCCGGTCGCGCTTGCGTGCGTCACCGCGAAGTCGCGGGAATATCGCTGCAGGTACTTCTTGACTTTGGTGCAGAGCGGCTTGTCGACCATGCATGCCTGCGGCAGCGCATCCTCGACCAGCGCCACCGCGAACGGCCGCTTGAGGATGGGTTCGTCCGCGAGAATCAGCACCCGCTCGATTTGCCGCTCCATTTCCGGCTCGAGATTGAGCGGCAGATAGCTGCTGACCCCGGCGGCGATCGCTCCGTCTGCCCATGTCAGCGCGCCGAGCACGCCCATAAACGCGACTCGAGGCCGCCATGCTTTGATCCATGTCAACACGATTTTCAATAGACTCCGTCGGCCGCTTGAATCCTCGCATCAGTACACGATAGGACGCGTGAAACGGTCAAGGCTTTTTATGACGCCGCTGGCACTGCCCCGGCGGAACTATTAGTCTAGGCTTTGGCTTCGGTGGTTCCCAAGGGAAAATCGTGTACTTACCGGCGTACTTCAATGAAACACGGACCGAGGTGATGCACGCACTCATGCGCTCCCGTCCGCTTGCAACGCTGGTGACACTGTGCGAGTCAGGATTGGTGGCGAATCACATGCCGGTCGAGACAGCGGCGCAGCCCGCGCCGCTCGGAATGCTTCGGGGACATATTGCGCGCGCCAATCCCCTATGGCAGCAGTATCCGGCCGGCGCCGAGGCGCTGGCGATTTTCCAGGGACCGCACAGCTACATATCGCCGTCCTTCTATCCGGCCAAGCAAAAGACCGGCGAAGTCGTGCCGACGTGGAACTACGCCGTGGTGCATGCGCATGGCACGCTGAATTTCGTGCAGGACGCCGAATGGCTCAGGGCATTGGTGACGCGCTTGACCGACGCGCACGAGGCCTCGCGCCCGCATCCCTGGAAGGTCACTGACGCCCCCCAGCCCTACATCGAGAAGATGCTGTCCCTTATCGTGGGGTTCGAGTTGTCGATCGTCCGTCTGACGGGCAAATGGAAAATGAGTCAGAACCATCCTGCGGCCAATCGCGAGGGCGTCGTCAACGGCTTGAGTGCCGGCAGCGCCGACGCCCGCGAAATTGCGTCGCTATTGTCGTCCTACAACGACGCGCGGCGGCATGAGCCGCACGAGTAACCGCGGCGCGCGCCAGGCAGCGGCAGGCCACGCCGCCGTCATCGAGACCGCCCGTTTGGTATTGCGGCAACTCGAACCGGGTGATGCCGCCTTCATCCTCGAATTGCTGAATGAGCCGGCGTTCCTGCAATTCATCGGCGACAAGGGGGTGCGCACCCTGTCCGACGCCGAGGCCTACATCATGAAGGGACCGGGCGACAGTTATGCGCGGCACGGCTTTGGCTTGTACGCGACTTGCCTGCGCGACGGCACGCCGCTGGGAATTTGCGGGCTGGTCAAGCGCGACGGACTTGCGGAGGTGGATGTGGGGTTCGCGTTCCTGGCGCGGCATCGACTGCAGGGATTTGCCGTCGAATCCGCGGCGGCGGTCCTGGCGCACGCGAAGCAAGTGCTGCGGCTGCGGCGCGTGGTCGCCATCACGGCGCCCGACAACCTGGGATCGATCGCGGTGCTGGAAAGAATCGGACTCAAATTCGAACGAATGATCAGACTCGAGGAGCACGGCTCGGAATTGAAATTGTACGGACCCGGACCGGCCGGAAGATGACGGCGGCGTCGCTGCCGATCCGTCGGCACGCCATCATCCATTGGAGGTCGGCGCCGGACCCTGGCGGATTGTCCGGCATCCTTCATATACAGGTGCTTTAATGGCTTTCTTGGGGTTCGGGCGTGTATGGGCATGCAGCGCACCCGGCGTTCGATTCCGGCCAATCATTGAAACCGAACCGCGGAGTTGCCGATGCATCCTTTTCCTCATCGCTATGTCGTCAACGCAACCATGCGCCCCGGCGGAGACGTGCCGCTGTCGGCAGAGGGCGTGAGAATCATCGAGTCGGCTCCGCCCAAGGAGTTCGACGGGCCCGGCAATCAGTGGTCGCCCGAAGGCTTGTTGACGGCGGCCGTGGCGGATTGCTTCGTGTTGAGTTTTCGGGCGATTGCCGCGGCGTCGAAATTTTCCTGGGTCAGCCTGGAGGCGCGCACCGAGGGCACGCTGGACCGCATCGACGGCAAGATGCGCTTCACCCGGTTTGACACCCACGCCAAACTGCACGTGCCGGCCGGTGCCGATGCCGAACGTGCGAAGAAGCTGCTGGAAAAAGCCGAACTCGCCTGCCTGGTCGCCAATTCCCTGACCAGCGAGCGCCATCTCACGGCCGAAGTGACCGTGGGCTGACGCAGCGCGGTCCGGCCCGGCTAATCATCCATCAAGAAGCTGCGAAGCTGCTCGCTGCGGCTGGGGTGGCGCAGCTTGCGCAGGGCCTTGGCCTCGATTTGCCGGATCCGCTCGCGCGTCACGTCGAATTGCTTGCCGACTTCCTCGAGCGTGTGGTCGGTGTTCATGTCGATGCCGAACCGCATGCGCAGCACCTTGGCCTCGCGCGGCGTCAGTTGGGCGAGGACCGAGTGCGTGGTTTCACGCAGCGATTCCGTGGTCGCCGAGTCGATCGGCGAAGATACCGACGTATCCTCGATGAAATCACCCAAGTGAGAATCCTCGTCGTCGCCGATCGGCGTCTCCATGGAGATCGGTTCCTTGGCGATCTTCAACACCTTGCGCACCTTGTCTTCCGGCATTTCCATGCGCACCGCCAGTTCTTCCGGCGTGGGCTCGCGGCCCATTTCCTGGAGCATCTGCCGGGAAATGCGATTCAGCTTGTTGATCGTCTCGATCATGTGCACCGGAATTCGGATGGTGCGGGCCTGGTCGGCGATGGAGCGGGTGATGGCCTGGCGAATCCACCAGGTCGCATAGGTGGAGAACTTGTAGCCGCGCCGATATTCGAACTTGTCGACGGCCTTCATCAGGCCGATGTTGCCTTCCTGAATGAGGTCCAGGAACTGCAGGCCGCGATTGGTGTATTTCTTGGCGATCGAAATCACCAGGCGCAGGTTGGCCTCGACCATTTCCTTCTTGGCGCGGCGTGCCTTGGCTTCGCCGATCGAAACCTCGCGGTTGATCTCCTTGATTTCGCTGATCAGCACGTGGAACAGGCCTTCCAGATCCTTCAGCTTGTTCTGGCGGCGCTCGACTTCGTCCTTGAACTTGGCGAGCGGCGCCGAATAGCGCTTCTTGGCCTTGATGTGCTTGTCGAGCCAGCGCGTGCTGGTCTCGTTCTTCGGAAAGGTGGAAATGAAATCCTTGCGCGGCATGCCGGCCTGCTTGATGCAAAGGAACATGATTTCCTTTTCGAGCAGGCGCACTTCGGTCACGTGCTGGCGCAGATTGTCGATCAGCTGGTCGAACATCTTGGGCGCGAGCTTCAATTCCATCAATTCGCCGCAGATTTTCTTGCGGATCTTCAGTGTCTTCGGGTCCTTCGACCCCAGCTTGTCGAGCGCATTCAGGAACTGGTGATGGACCTTGGCGATGGAGCTGAAGCGCTTCGCGGCCTCTTCAGGATCCGGCCCGGTGTCGATGGCTTCCTCGTCTTCGTCGCCGTCGGCTTCGTCGTCGTCGTTGGCGGCTTCTTCGCGTTCCAGCGCCATCATCTTCGGGTTCTGCGGCTGCGCGATTTCATCCGGCGCGTTCGGGTCCACGAATCCGACGATGACGTCGACCAAGCGCATCTGGCCGGCCTTGACCGTCTCATAGTGCCGCAGCAGCAACTCATAAGTGCCCGGATAACTGCCGAGCGCGATCTTGACCGCCTCCAAGCCCTCTTCGATGCGCTTGGCGATGCGGATCTCGCCTTCACGGGTCAGCAGTTCCACGGTGCCCATTTCACGCATGTACATGCGCACGGGGTCGGTGGTGCGGCCGAATTCCGCGTCCAGATTGGCCAGAGCGGCCGTGGCTTCTTCCACCGCCTCTTCGTCGGGGGCGGCGGTTGCGTCGGTCAACAGCAGAGACTCGGCATCCGGCGCCTTTTCGTACACCGGAATGCCCATGTCGTTGATCATGTTGACGATGTCTTCGATCTGTTCGGGATCGACGATTTCGCTCGGCAAGTGATCGTTGACTTCAGCGTAGGTGAGGTAGCCCTGTTCCTTGCCGCGCGCAATCAATAACTTCAGTTGCGATTGACGCTCGTCCGCGATTTGAGTCGCGGTGCCTGCTGGCGCTTTTTTGATCAAGGTGGACGCCTCTCGTTAGAGATCTGGAATTTCAATGCAAGCCGACAAGTATACGATTCCACCCACTGCGTAGCCACATAAAGCGAGGAGCTAGGAGGACTTACGGGGCCGGCGCTTGGATTGGAGAAGTAGGCTTAATTCGGCCTTTTCCTCGTAATTCAAGCCCATTTCCTCCGCTTTTCGCAATAATTCGTCCATTCTGTGACCGGGCCCGTATTCCTCGATCAGCCTCTCAATGGCCATTTTCAGCTCCTGCACGGCGGCCGCGGCGCCGGGCACCAAGGGTTCGGCCATCGCGAGTTCCGCCAGCCGGGGGTATTCGGGAAGATCCCGCCAGCGCTCCAGCAACATCGCGGTGCTCGCAGAGGACGCCGTCCGGGCCTGAGTGAGCAGGTCCCTGAGCACCGCGATCCCGGGTTTGTCGATGTCCCCGAGCGCCTCGGGGTCCGGTACCGCAGCTGCGGCCGCCGGATGGTGCAGTACCAGCGTAATGGCCTGCGTCAGGAGGTTGCCCCGTCCGGCACTGATTCGACCACGGGGCCGCGGCGCCGGTTCCGGTCGGTCGGTTGGGGGGCGCTTCGGGTCGCCGGTCACGAACGCCTTCTTGAGCGCGGCCGCGGGCATGCTGACTCGAGCGGCGAGGCTCTCAGCGAGCATTTCACGATAAATACCCTCGGGCATGCGGGCAAACAGAGGCGCCGCCAGGGCTTTGAGTTTCGCTCGGCCGTCGATGTGTTCGAGGTTCACCTCGGCCATCAGCTGCTGAATCAGGTATTCAGACAAGGGCAGGGCGGTATTGAGGCGCCTCTCGAAGGACTCGGGGCCTTCTTCAGCCACCAACGTGTCCGGGTCGTGCCCTTCGGGCAGAAACATGAACTTGAGCTCCCGGCCATCGCGCGCCAGCGGGAGGGAATTATCGAGCGCGCGCCATGCCGCCTGCCGCCCGGCGCGATCGCCGTCGAAACAGAACACCACTTCGCTGGTCAGCCTGAAAATCTTGTTGAGATGCTCCTGGGTCGTCGCGGTACCGAGCGTGGCCACCGCATACGTGATGCCGGCTTGATGGAGGCGCACGACGTCCATGTAGCCTTCGACGATCATCAAACGCTTGAAATCCGCCCGCGCCTGCCGCGCCTCGTAAAGGCCGTAAAGTTCGCGTCCCTTGTGAAACAGCGGTGTTTCCGGCGAGTTAAGATACTTCGGCTCGCCCTGATCGATGATTCGTCCGCCGAACCCGATGACCCGTCCGCGCGAATCGCGAATGGGGAACATCAGCCGATCGCGGAAGCGGTCGTAGAATCCCGCCGCGCGCTCGCCGCCGCGGGTATCGCGTTCGATGATCAAACCGAGTTGCAGGAGTTGAGCCCGTTCCTCCTCATGGGATCCGAAGCGGTTGAGCAGGGCATCCCAGGAGTCGGAGGCGTACCCCAGGGCGAATTTGGCGCCGGTCTTCGCATCAATGCCGCGCGCGGTCACATACTTTTGCGCGCGCACGTTGTCAGCCAGGTTCTGCTCGAAGAAGCGCGCGGCTCGCGACATGATGCCGTACAGGTCGGCGCTGCCGGTATCGCCGCCCTTCAATGCCTCGCGGGGCATTTCGAGAGCTATGCGCTGCGCGAGGTCGGCCACGGCGTCGAAGAACTCCATCTTCTCGTATTGCATGAGAAACCCGATCACCGTGCCGTGCGCGCCGCAGCCGAAACAATGGTAGAACTGCTTGTCGGGGCTCACCCAGAACGACGGGGATTTCTCGTTGTGAAAGGGGCAGCAGGCTTTGAATTCGCGCCCGGATTTCTTGAGCGGGACCCGCGCGCCGATGACCTCCACGATGTCGGAGCGCGCGACGATTTCGTCGATGAACGTCTGTGGAATGCGGCCGGCCATGGACCGCGCGGGTTCAACCGCTTAAGCGGGCTTTGATTTTCGCGCCGACGGCGGCCATGTCGGCCCGGCCCTGCGCCTTGGTTTTGATGATGCCCATGACCTTGCCCATGTCCTTGATGCTGGCGGCACCGCTCGCCGCGATGGCATCGTTGATCAGGCCGTCGAGTTCCGCATCGCTCAGCTGGGAAGGCAGATAAGCCTGCAGCAGAGTGATTTCCGCCGCTTCCTTGTCGACCAAGTCCTGGCGATTGCCGGCTTGAAATTGCACCAGCGATTCCTTGCGCTGTTTGATCATCTTCTCGAGGACGCTCATGACCTGTCCGTCATCGAGTGTGATGCGCTCGTCGACTTCGCGCTGCTTGATGGCCGACGTGATCATGCGAATCAGCCCCAGGCGCTCCTTCTCGCCGGAGCGCATCGCCGCCTTCATATCCTCAGTAATGCGCTCTTTGAGAGTCATCCGTACGCGGACAACCCCTAGTACGAGGGTCGGGCCGGAGCCGCCGGCTGCGGGCTCTGCGGGGGACCGCCCGCGCCGCGCATATTTTCCCGGGAGAGGCGCTTCAAATGACGTTTTACCGCCGCGGCCTTTTTTCGCTTACGTTCCTGGGTCGGCTTCTCGTAGAATTCACGGCGCCGAAGCTCGGTGAGCACGCCCGCTTTTTCACAGGCACGCTTGAAGCGACGCAAGGCGGCGTCAAAATACTCATTCTCGCGAACTCGAACGCTGGGCATTCAAACCTCAAATGTATGGCGCGGCCGCCGGGATTCGGCGACAGGGGGGCGCATTCTAAGGTGCGCCCCCGTAAAAGGCAAAGGCTTAGAAGCGCTAGGGCGGCCGGATTTGGCGGGAATTTTTGGGTTATCAGAGGGTTTATGCGGGTAATCGGCATCGAGAGCTCCTGTGACGAGACGGCGGTGGCCGTGTACGACGCCGATTCGGGACTGCTATCCCATTGTCTGCACAGTCAAATCGCGATGCATCAGGCCTATGGCGGGGTGGTGCCGGAATTGGCCTCCCGGGACCATGTTCGCCGGCTTTTGCCTCTGGTGAGGCAGGCCCTGAGGGAGGCTCGGTCCGGACCGGATTCGATTGACGCAGTGGCCTATACCGCGGGACCCGGCCTCATCGGCGCCCTGTTGGTCGGGGCGGGCTTTGCGGCCGGTTTAAGTGCCGCCTGGGGCCGGCCGGCGCTGGGCATCCACCACCTGGAGGGCCACCTGCTCGCCCCCCTGCTGGAGCCCAACCCGCCCAGCTTTCCTTTCTTGGCCTTGCTCGTGTCCGGAGGCCATACCCAGCTGGTGGATGTGGCGGCGCTGGGGGAATACCGCATCCTGGGAGAAACCCTGGATGATGCCGCCGGCGAAGCGTTCGACAAGACTGCCAAGCTGCTCGGCCTGCCGTATCCCGGAGGCGCCGCGCTGGCGAAGCTCGCCGAACGAGGACACGGCGGACGCTTCGTGTTCCCGCGGCCCATGCTCGATCGACCGGGGCTGGAGTTCAGTTTCAGTGGCTTGAAGACCGCCGCCCTAGTAGCCTTGCGGGGCCGCGTTCTGGACGACGCGATTCGAGCAGACGTCGCACGCGGCTTTCAGGAGGCGGTGGTCGAGACCCTCGCGGAGAAATGCCGTCGCGCACTCGAGGCGACCGGACACCGGCGCCTGGTCATTGCCGGAGGCGTCGGCGCCAATATTCGATTGCGTGAACGGCTGGCCGTGGTGGCGCACGCTGCGCATGCCGAATTGTATTTTCCGCGCACCGAGTTCTGCACGGACAACGGCGCGATGATCGCGCTGGCCGGATGCATGCGATTGGCGGCCGGCATGCATCACGGCGCGCCCTCGGGCGCGCGGGCGAACTGGGAATTGGGGAGCATCGGAGCCTAGAGGGTCTGGACAATCAATGGACAAGATTTTCATACATGCGCTCAAGACCGAGGCGATCATCGGGATTTTCGATTGGGAGCGGCAGGTCAAGCAGACCGTCATCGTCGACATCGAGATCGGCGCCGACATCGCCAAGGCGGCATTGTCCGACTCCATCGAGGACACGCTTAACTACAAACGCATCGCCAAACGCGTGCTGGCTTTCGTCGAGGCGTCGAAGTTTCATCTGGTCGAAACCCTCGCCGAGCACATCGCCATGCTGCTTCTGGAAGACTTCGGCATCGGGTGGGTGAGCATTTCGCTGAGCAAGCCCGGCGCGATCCGCAGCTCGCGCGACGTCGGGGTGATGCTCGAGCGCACCCGCGGCGATCTCGAGAAATGGCGCTCGCGGACCGCCCCGGCCCAGCCCTGAAGCGGCGCTCACCCGAAATCCGCTGAATGTCCCCGAGTATTCTTTTGGATGGCTGCCTCTCTTCGCTGCAGGTCGCGCAAGTGGGCGCAGGCGCACCCCTGGTCCTGTCGGACGGCGCGCAGCGGCGGATTCGCGCGGCGCACCGGCTGGTCGAATCCATCGTCGAACACGGTGTGCGCGCCTATGGCGTGAATACCGGGGTCGGCGCTCTGTGCGATACGGTCATTCCTCGATCGAAACAGGCTGAACTGTCGCGCAACATCGTGATGAGCCATGCCGTCGGGGTGGGGCCGGCGCTCGAGCCGGCCGCGGTACGCGCCATCATTGCCGCCGCGATCAACAATTTTGCGCACGGGTATTCGGGTGTCCGCCCGGCGGTCGTGGAGGGGTTGCTGGCGCTGCTGACTCACGACTGCGTGCCGGAGGTGCCGGCCCTGGGGTCGGTGGGATACCTCACGCACATGGCGCACATTGCGCTGGTGCTGCTGGGGTCCGGCGCGGCATGCTCGCGCGGCCGGCGCTTGAGCGGCACCGAGGCCCTGCAGTCGATGGGCCTCGCCCCTCTGGTGCTCGAGGCCAAGGAGGGCTTGAGTCTCGTCAACGGCACTCCCTGCGCCACGGGGCTGTCGGCCCTTGCGTTGCGCCGTACCGAGCATCTGCTCGACTGGGCGGATTTCATCGCGGCCATGACCTTCGAGAATCTGCGCGGTCAAGTCGCGGTTTTCGATGCCGGCGCATTGTCGCTGCGCGCCTCGGCGGGTGTGGCGCTGGTCGGCGAGCGCTTACGCGCCATTTTGGACGGCAGCGCCATTCTGCGGGGAAGCGCCGGCCGGCGTACTCAGGATCCCTTGAGCCTGCGCGCCATCCCGCAGGTGCACGGCGCGGTGCGCGACCTGTACTGGCAGGCGGCGCGAGTCGTGAACGATGAGCTGAAATCGGTGACCGACAATCCGGTGATGCTCGGCACCGTCGATCGGCCGCGCGCGGCGTCGGGCGCCAATGCGGTCGGCGCCGCGCTCGGGTTGGCCGCTGATTCGCTGGGAATTGCTGTAGCGGAGGTGGCGGCCATGTCGGAGCGCCGCGTGGACCGCCTGGTGAACCCGCTGCTGAGCAATCTGCCGGCGTTCCTCGCGGCGGATGACGGCGCGCGTTCGGGGTTCATGATTGCGCAGTACACGGCGGCCTCGTTGGCCGCGGACAATCGCCGGCTCGCCGCGCCGGCGAGCTTGGACGGCGGGGTCACTTCGGGAATGCAGGAAGATCATTTGAGCCATGCGACGCCGGGCGCTCTCAAACTGCTGAAGATCATCGACAATGCAGCAACCATCCTGGCCATCGAATTGCTCGCCGCGGTGCAAGCCTACGAACTGCAGCCGGACGCGGCGGCCCGCGCGGCGCGCACCGATGCGCTCTACCGGCGCACCCGCGCGCAAATTCCTCACTATGCGGACGATCGTCCTTTGGGCGCCGATATACACGCCGGCCGAGAATTGCTCACGCAGCCTGCGCCCCTGTTGGAGGGGTTGTCCGGGTGAAGGCCTGCGGCGGTCGCTAGATGCTGCGGCCGCCGTCGACGGCAATGATCTGGCCGGTGATATACGGCGCATCCTTCGCCAGGAACAGCGCCGTGCGCGCGATATCCCGCGGCGTGCCGTGGCGCTTGAGCGCGGTCTTCTCGATGATCTCGCGCTTCAACCCCTCGTCCATGTCCCCCTCCGGCCACAGCACCGGCCCGGGCGCAATGCCGTTGACCCGGATGTCGGGTCCGAGCTCGCGCGCCAACGCGCGGGTGAGCATGGCGAGTCCCGCTTTGGCCGTGCTGTACACCGCATGTCCCTTGAGCGGGCGCAGCGCGTGAATGTCGATCATGTTGATGATGAGTCCGCGCTGCCTGGCCAGACTGGGGGCGGCCGCCTGGGACAGGAACAACGGAGCCTTCAAATTGCTGCCCATGAGGTCGTCCCACTGCGGCACGCTGATCTGGCCGACCGGCGTCGGATAAAAGCTCGATGCATTGTTGATCAGAATATCCAGGCGCCCGAATTCCAGCAGCGTGGCGGCCACCAATTTCTCGGGCGCCTCCGCCGTCGACAGATGCGCGCAGTGGATCGCCGCGGAATGGTGGCGCAGCTGATTGAACTCGTCCGCCAACGCGATGGCGGCGGCCGCGGAGGAGCGATAGTGAATGAGCAGGTTCGCACCGGCGGCGTGCAGCGTGCGCGCGATCTCGGCGCCCACCCGGCGGGCTCCGCCGGTGATCAGCACGACCTGGTCACGCAGCGAAGAATTCTCGATACTGGCTTTCATGCAACAACGATACCGCAATGCCCGCGCAGCGTGAACTTGAGCTGAGCGATGCCGAGAGGCGGCATTGCGCGCGAGTGCGCGCGCAGTTGCGCGAGCAGATCACCGCCGCGGACGGCTGGATTTCCTTCGAGCAATACATGGACACGGTGCTGTATGCACCGGCGCTGGGCTACTACAGCGCGGGTGCGCAAAAATTCGGCGCGGGCGGCGATTTCACCACCGCGCCGGAAGTTTCACGGCTGTTTGGCGGTTGCGTCGCGCGGCAATGCGCGGAAGTCTTGAGCGTGCTCGAGGCGGGTTGCATATTGGAAATCGGCGCGGGCAGCGGCCGCCTTGCCGCGGACGTTCTCACGCGTCTTGACGCTCTCGGGCATCTGCCCGGGCGCTATTGGATTCTCGAAATCAGCGCGGATTTGCGCGAGCGTCAGCGCCGCCGGCTGGCGCAGCAGGTGCCGCATCTGTTGGAGCGCGTCCGCTGGTTGGACCGCCCGTTGCAGGAGCCATTTGACGGGATCATTCTGGCCAACGAGGTGTTGGATGCCTTGCCGGTGACGCGCTTCCGCTGGCACGCCGATGCTCCCCTGGAACTCGGGGTCGCGATCGAGGATGACGGCTTCGCGTGGCGGCCGCGCGCGGCGGGCCGGAGGCTGGCGGCGGCCTGCCTGCGCCTGGCCGCCGCCGGCGGCGGCTGGGACGAGGGCTACGAGTCGGAATACTGCCCGCGGCTGCAGTCGTGGACGTACGGCGTCACCGGCTCTTTGCGCACCGGCGCTGCGCTCTGGTTCGATTACGGCCTGCCTCGATCGCAATACTATTTGCCGGAGCGGCACGAGGGCACCTTGCTGTGTCACTTTCGTCATCGGGCGCACGGCGATGTGTTCCTCAATCCGGGATTGCAGGACATTACGGCATGGGTGGACTATACCTCGCTTGCCGAGGCTTCCCGCGAGGCCGGTTTCACGCTGGGAGGCTTCACCACGCAGAGCTACTTCCTGGCCGGACTGGCAGTGGATGAGGAGATGCGCATCCTGGCGGGTGATGACGCCAATGAGTTCGCTCGTTTGTCCAATCAGGCGCGGCAGCTGATGCTGCCGGGCGAGATGGGAGAACGCTTCAAGGCCATGGCGTGGCTGCGCGGTTTGGATCTGCCCTTGTCGGGCTTTGTGCTCAAGGATCTGCGTCAGACGTTGTGAGATGATTTTAGAGGATTGCGATGACCTGGACTAAATTGCCGGCGGCGCGCGCCATGCGACACTTCAATCGTCGCATCATCTGGTGGCTGGCCGTCGGATACCCGCTGCTCTACGCGCTCGGCTATCTATCGAAGTCGGTGTCGGGATCGGCGGCGATCTGGCCGGCGCACGCGCTGGCTTTTGCGGCGTTCATGCTGCTGCCCCTGCGCGTGTGGCCGATGATCGCCCTCGGCATGATCGCCTGGGAGATACTGGCGAGACCGCTGTTCTACCTGTTCACGGTACAGTCCTACACCACCTGGGCGGTGAGTTTCAGTTTCGCCTTTGCCAACATTCTGACGACCCTGGGCCCGGCGAGCCTGGCGCGGACGATGCGGCTGTTTCGCAGACAAGACCGCTTTTCGCTGGTGATCTCGCCGTTGTGGATCGTCGCTCTCGTCGCCGGATCATTGCCCGGGGCGATTCTTGGCGCGGCCGCCAGTGCATACGCGGGATCTGTCCCGCTGGCGCCCGCGGATGTTGGATTGTGGGTGCTCGCCTCGGTGCTCACCATCGTCACCTTCGGGCCGATGGTGTTCGGACTGCTGCTGGGCTTTTCGGAGCCGACTGCGATTCCGGTGAGGCGCTGGGAAGGCTGGGCGGTGTCGGCCATCGTCATCGCGCTGTTCGGTTTTTTTGCGGTAGTGCCGGTGCCGTGGCGGCCGGTGGATCCGCTGGTCGAGCCCATGCTGTTCGCCGTCCCGCTGGCGTGGCTCGCCCTGCGATTCTCGCGCCGCGCGACCAACATCGGCGTCGTGATCGTGGCGTCCGGCGTGGTGTTGTTCGCCGGCTACGGCGTCGGTATCTACAGCAACCTGGCCAACATCGCCGGCTGGCGCGAAGTCGTCATGTCGATCGACGTGTTTCTGGTGATCGGCTGCGGCGGCGCTCTGTTGGTGAACTTGATGACATTCAAGCAGCGCGCGCTGCTCGATGAGCTGGCGCGCGAGCATCTGGCGCTGCGTGAATATGCGCGCGCCCTCACGGTCGCTGAGGAGACGGCGCGCCGCAAGACGGCGGCGGACCTGCACGACGGCATCGGCCAGGTCTTGGCCGGCCAGAGCATGACGCTCGCGGCCATGCGCGCGCATGCCGGTCAATCGCCGCTCGCGGTGCTGCTCGACGAGGCGACCGAAGCGTCGCGCGAGGCACAGGAAGGCTTGCGGGTCATGATCCAGGACTTGACTCCTCCGGGGCTCGACCGCGCGTCGCTCGATGAGACGCTGCGGTGGCTGGCCGACTTTTTCAATACCCGATTCGGCTTCCGCGTGGTGTGGCGCGTCAACGGCACCGCCGACCTGTCGCGCGACCGTCTGCGGCTCATCTACCGCTGCATTCGCGAACTGCTCATGAACGCGCGCAAGCACTCCCAGCGGCAGACCGCCGAGGTGGAAGTCGACCTGTCGCCGACCGCGATCGAAATCACCGTGGTGGACGAAGGCATCGGATTCGACGGGCGGCGCGCCGCGCCGCCGTCCGGAGACCGGTTCGGCCTCGCGCAGATACGCGAGCGGGTGCGCGCCGCGGGCGGGACCTTTGAAGTCGACGCAGTGATCGGCGAGGGCTGCCGCGTAGCGGTGCGGCTGCCGTCGCCGACGCCCATGCTGGGATGAAAGATCCGTGTCGCGTCTGGGCATTAGATCGTCGCAATACTGCAAGTCCCGCCCTCACTGCCGACTTAACATGCGCTAGGCGCAGCCCGCAAGAAAGCAGGGCGGCGCCGGAGCAACCATAGAGGGATGAACCGTGAATTCAAAATTATCCTATGCGATCGCCGCCATATTGGGCGGTTCATCCGCCGGAATGGTCCATGCCGCGCCGGCAACCGATGCCGATGCCAATACCACTTCCGACTCGATTCAGGAGATCACCGTTACCGCCCAGCGGCGAACGGAGAACATGCAGGACGTGCCGATCTCCATTCAGGCGATGACCGCGGAGACGCTCCAGCAATTGCACGTGGCGACCTTCGACGACTACATCAAGTACCTGCCGAACGTCACGACGGCGAACAACGGGCCGGGCCAGAGCGAGGTGTTCATGCGCGGCCTCAGCGCCGGTTCGCAGCCCAGCCAGGGCAGCGCTTCAACGGGCTTGTGGCCGAATGTCGCGATCTACTTGGACAATCAATCGGGCCAGCTCCCTAATCGCAACCTCGACATCTATGCCGCCGACTTGAATCGCATCGAGGTCCTGGAGGGGCCGCAGGGAACTCTGTTCGGCTCCGGCGCCGAGGCCGGCGTGATCCGCTACATCACGAACGAGCCGAAGCTCAATGTGACCGAAGGGAACATCGAAGCCGGCTACGGAGTGACCGCTCACGGCAATCCGAACAGCGACCTGACGGCGGTGTTGAACCTGCCGCTGATCGCCGACACCATGGCCGTGCGCGGCGTGATCTACAGCGACCAACGCGGCGGCTACATCGACAACGTACCGGCGACGTTCGCGCGCCAGAACACCGACATCGGCATCCACTATGCGAACTACCCGGCGGTGGGCGGACAATGCCCGGACGGGCAGCCGAACGCCGGCTACTGTGTGCCGCCCGGCAGTCCCGCCATCAACAACAACAGCGTGGCCGCCCGCGCCATCAATCCCGTCACCTACCAAGGAATACGGGTGGAGGCGCTGTACAAGTTCAACGATGACTGGAATGCGCTGATCACCCAGTCGTACCAGGACATGAACTCCCAGGGCGTGTTCTATCAGCAGCCCAATGCTTCGGATGGCGCGCCGCTGCGGCCGCTCGAAGTCACGCTGTTCAACAACGCCTTCGACAAGGATCGGTTCGAGAGCAGCGCTTGGACGGTGAACGGCAAATTCGGAGAATTGAAGGCCGTCTATACCGGCGGCTACCTGGTGAGGAAGGTCGAACAGGTCGGCGACTACACCAACTACGCTCGCGGCGTATACGCCGATTACTACCAATGCTATGGCCCGGGATCGGGCGGCGAAGCAACTCTGGCGCCGACCTGCTTCTCGCCGAGCGCCACCTGGCACTCGGATGAGCGCAACACGCACCAGCAACACGAATTTCGCCTCAGCACGCCGGACGACTGGCGTGTGCGCGCCATCGCCGGCGCGTTTTGGGAGGACAACCGACTATTCGACCAAACCGGTTGGAACTACAAGACCGTTCCTTCGTGTACGTCGAACGGGGCCGTGGGAACGCCGGGCAATACCGGCTGCTTCACGGATATCGGCACGGCACCCGGAACGACCGTCGTGAATCCCGGCGTCCAGGGTCCCAATACCTCCTTCTACCAAGACACCGTGCGACAAACCAAGCAGACGGCATTCTTCGCGTCCGCCGACTTCGATGTGATTCCCAAGGTCTTGACCATTACGGCGGGCACACGCCATTTCCGCTTTGACAATACCTCGGCGGGCAGCGTCACCGGCAGTTTCGGCTGCTTCGACCAGGGCACCCCGGCGGGCGGGTGCAACGGCGGGGCCTACAACCTCAACGCCCAGAATCTTCATGACACCGAGTCCGGCTTCAAGAGCCGCGGCAACGTGACCTGGCACATCACGCCGGATTACATGGTGTACTACACCTATTCCCAGGGCTTTCGCCCGGGCGGCTTCAACCAGAACGGCGGTACGGCGCATGCCTACGGCACGGATGCGGTGCAGCAGTACTTGATCCCGAGTTCATACCAATCCGACAAATTGACGAACAATGAAATTGGTTGGAAGACTGAATTTTTCAACCGTCGCCTGCAATGGAACGGCGCGGTGTACCGGGAGAACTGGAACAACGTGCAGGTCGCATTCTTCGATCCGGGTTTGGTCGGCAACATCTTCTACAACGCCAACGGCCAGAACTTCCTCATCAAGGGCATCGAAACGTCGCTGGTGGCCAGAGTCACCAGTGAGCTGACGCTGCAGGGTGCGGCATCATGGAACAACAGCAGGCAGACGAATTCGCCCGCGCTGATCGACAATAATCCGCTCAGTGCGAACTTCGGCAAGCCGATCACGCAGAACTGCGACAGCACCGGCGCCAATTGCGCCCCGGTCACCAACCCGTTTGGTCCGATCGGCGCACCGAGCGCGGATGCGCCGCCGATTCAGTTCAGTCTGCGCGCCCGCTACGAGTGGAGTTTTGCCGGATATACCCCGTTCGTTCAATTCGCCGCCACTCACAGCGGCCATTCGTTCACGCAGGCAGGTTCGAATCCCACGATCGCGGAGGCCGGCTCCGTCAGTACCGGAAGATTGCGGTTCGAGAACCCCGCATACACCACTTTCGACGCCTCATTCGGCGTAGCGAAGGACGCCTGGTACGCGAGCGTGCATGCCGAGAACCTCAGCAATTCGAACGCCAGCACGTTCGTCAGCACCGATCAATTCATCGTCGCGCAGACGCCCCTGCGGCCGCGCGTCATCGGTGCGTCATTCGGCTACAAATTCTAGGGTCCGCCGCCGAGTTCATGACTTGCCCGGCGCCAGCTGTTGCTGCCGCAGTTCGGCGATGGCGTGCAGGCGCCGCCGCTGCACGCTCTCGGCGATCTTCGCTCCTGCCAGGGCGCTGATTTCTTCAGGCGTGGGCTTGATCGCGGCGGCGGCGGCACGCGCGGCTTGTAGATATTCACGCTGCGGGTACGGCACATTTTCCAGGCCGGTGCGGCCGCGCGAATCCGCCTCGCACGCGAGCAGCGCCTGAGCGAAGCGCTCGGGGCGCCGAAAAGCATCGGCGTGTTCCATGAACTCCAGAACGGTCTTGGGCTTGAGTTCGAAGGCACGGTGTGCGATTCCGTGGTAGCGCGCCACGATGACGCCGAGGTCGCGATACTCGCCCGGCAGGCGCAGCCGTTGCGCGAGCCCCTCGATCAATGCCACGCTGCGCTGCTCGTGCCCATGATGGCTCGGCCATTCCCGGCGCGGCGTCGTGCCCTTGCCGAGATCATGCACCAGCGCGGCAAAACGCACCGTGGGCTGCGCACTCAAGGCGGCGGCCTGGTCCAGCACCATCAGGGTGTGCACCCCGGTGTCGATCTCCGGATGCCACTGCGCCGGCTGCGGCACGCCGAACAGCGCGTCGATTTCCGGGTAGATGGGCTGCAATGCGCCGCAGGCGCGCAGCACCCGGAAAAATTCGGATGCCTTGGGTTCGCGCAAGGCCTTCTCGGTTTCCTGCCACACCCGCTCGGGCACCAGCGCATCGACCTCGCGCCGCTCCACCATGGCGCGCATCAACGCCAGAGTTTCCGGGGCCACCTGAAATCCCAGGGGCGCGAAGCGCGCCGCAAAGCGCGCCACGCGCAGCACGCGCACCGGATCTTCGGAAAAAGCCGGCGAGACATGGCGCAGCACACGGGCGTCGAGGTCGGGCCGGCCGCCGAATGGATCAATGAGCGTGCCGTCCGCCGACTGCGCAATGGCATTGATGGTCAGATCGCGGCGCGCGAGATCCTCCTCGAGCGTGACCTCGGGGCCGAATTCGACCGCGAACCCGCGGTAGCCCGGCGCCACCTTGCGCTCGAGCCGCGCCAAGGCGTGCTCCTCGTGGGTTTCAGGATGCAGGAACACAGGAAAATCCCGGCCGACTTCGCGGTATTTCAGGCGCAGCAGTTCCTCGCGGGTGCCGCCGACCACGACCCAGTCCCGTTCCTTGACGGCCAGCCCAAGCAAGGCGTCCCGAACCGCTCCGCCGACCAGATACACTTGCATGAGTGAATATTAGCAGCATAGCCGCGACGTTCCGCGCGGCCTTGATCGTGGTGCTGATCGCGGCGGCCGGCGGCGGCTGCTATGTTCTGCAAAGCGTGCAGGGCCAGCTGTCGCTCATGTCCAAGCGCGAACCCATCGGCCGCGTGATCGCCAGAGCATCGACGCCGCCGGCTTTGCGCAGCCAACTGGAAGCGGTGTCTGCGATACGCGACTTCGCCACCCGCGAATTGGGACTGCCCGACAACGGCAGCTATCGCAGCTACGCGGATCTGGGCCGCCGCTATGTCGTGTGGAATGTGGTCGCCGCACCCGAATTCTCGGTCGATCCCAAGCAGTGGTGCTATCCGGTCGTGGGCTGCGTCGCCTACCGCGGCTACTTCGTCGAAGCCAGGGCCCGCGGCTACGCCGCCAAACTGCGCGGCCGCGGCCTCGATGTCATGGTCGGCGGCGTGGCCGCCTATTCCACCCTGGGCCATTTCAATGATCCGGTGCTCAACACCATGATGGATTGGAACGACGTGGAACTGGCGGCCATCATCTTTCACGAACTCACGCATCAGCTGGTGTATGTGCCCGATGATTCCTCTTTCAATGAAGCATTGGCGACGACGGTCGAGGAAGAGGGGGTGCGGCGCTGGCTGCGCGCGCAAGGGCGCGCCGCAGATCTCGAGAACCGGCAGGTGCAGCGGCAGCACTATCTCAAGGTCATCGGCCTGTTGAGCGCAACCCGCGCCGAGCTGCGGACGATCTATGCCGCGGGACTTGCGGCGCAGGCGATGCGCGATAAGAAACGCGCCGCCTTCGATGCGCTGCGATCATCCTTCGCGCATCTCAAGGCCGAATGGGGCGGACATGCGCCGTTCGAGGCCTGGTTCACCGAGGACCTGAACAATGCCCATCTGGCATCGATTGCCACCTACTTCGACTGTGTGCCCGGCTTCGAGCGCGAGCTGGCCGCGGCGGGCGGCGACCTCGGCGCCTTTTACGACCGGGCGCGGGCTTTGGCGAAACTCGATCAAGAGCAGCGCGATGCCCGTGTTTGCGGCAAGCCATGAAGTTCACTACACGAGACTCGGCTGAATCACGACGCCGATGGCGAACACGATGGTGACGGCAAGCAGCCCCTGAGCGACCCTTGCGGCAATGTTGATTTGCTTCATGATGTACCCTTGATGCCGGTTGACTTCGACGTTGCGAGGGGCTGCGCCGCGCGCCGATTCACAACAAATCCAATGACTGACAATCTGTTAAGGAAAACTTAAGTGACCTCCGCCTACGATCGACTGCCGCTCGGAGCCTTGCGCGTGTTCGAGGCGGCGGCCACTCAGCTGAGCTTCTCGGCCGCGGCCGAGGCGCTCAACGTCACCCCTGCGGCCGTCAGTCAGCAGATCAAAGCGCTGGAGTCATACATCCAAGTGCCGCTGTTTCGGCGCAACGGCCGGCGGGTGGAGCTCACCGACGAGGGCTGCGAATTGCTGCCTGCGGTGCGCGCGGGTTTGGAAAAGCTCGAATCCGCCATGCAGCAAATCAAGCAGCACCGCCGCGCCGGACCGCTGCAGATCACCACGATCGCATCGTTTCTGCAGATTTGGCTGCTGCCGCGGATCCGCTCGTTCCGCCGCAAATACCCGAATGTCGAACTGCGCTTTCACACGTCGCGCGAGCTGGTGGACTTCTCGCGCACCACCAACCATGTCGCCATCCGCCTCGGCCGCGGCGACTATCCGAATCTGCACAGCGAGAAATTCATGGATGACTGGCTGGTGCCGGTCGCCCATCCCGACCTCATCAAGCAACACGGCATGATCGAGCGCGGCGCCAAATTGAGCAAATATCCGCTGCTCGAAAGCGGCGACGAGCCGTGGACGGTTTGGAGCCAGACCGGCGAAGAGGCGGCGTGGCTGTCGCGCGCGCCGAGCATCGACGACTCCGCAGGCTTGCTGACGGCGGCCGAGGAGGGCTTGGGCTATGTACTCACGCGTTGGACCCTGGTCTCGCGTGCGCTGCAGAAGGGCACGCTGCGGCTCGCGGGCCGCGGCGCACTGCCTTACGGCCTGGCTTATTATTTCGTGTGCCCCAAGAATTTCCTTGCGCTGCCCAAGGTGGCGCAGTTTCGCGAGTGGATCTTTGCGGCGGCGCGCGATTTCCCCCGGCCCGACGCTTAAGCCATGGCCGAGCCGCAAGTCGATGCCCTGATGCGCCGCTACCGCGGCGCGGTGCCCGGCGCCGGCGTTGGCGTGCTGCAGGATGGAATACCCCTCTTGCGCCGCGCCTACGGTCTTGCGGATGTCGAGGCCGGAATCGCCGCCACCACGGGGACCAACTACCGGCTCGCCTCGATGAGCAAACAATTCACCGCGGCCGCGATTCTGCAGCTCATGGAAGCCGGGCGGCTGGCAATCGACGATCCCGTGCGGCAATGGCTGCCCGGTCTGCCGGATGCTGCGAATGGAATGACCATTCGCCACCTGCTCACGCACACCTCCGGACTCATCGATTATGAGGACGTGATTCCGCCGTCGTGGACCTCGCCGCTGCGCGATGCCGATGTCCTGCAATTGCTGGAGGCGGAAAACCGCCGGTACTTTGCGCCGGGGACCCACTATCGCTACAGCAACGGCGCCTACGTCCTGCTGGCGCTGATCGTCGAGCGCACCGCGGGGGAGGGCTACTCAACCTACCTGCGCAGGCGGATTTTCCAGCCGCTCGGCATGCAGCAGACGGTCGCGTTCGAGGACGGCGTGTCGACCGTTGCGCAGCGAGCGTTCGGCTACAGTGCGCGGGGCGATTCGTGGATTCGCACCGACCAGAGCCTGACCAGCGCCACGCTCGGCGACGGCGGGATCTATTCCTCCATCGATGACCTGGCGAAATGGGAAGCCGCGCTGTGCGGTGAGGGACTGCTGCAGCCGGCATCGCTGCGCCTCGCGTTTGCGCCTGCGACCCCGACCGACGATCCGGCGGTCCACTATGGGTTCGGCTGGCGAATCAGCGGCGAGGCCCGCTGGCATTCGGGGGAATCGCTGGGATTTCGCAACGTCATCGTGCGCCTCCTCGAGCGACGCTTCACGGTCATCGTGCTGACGAACCGCAATGACCCGCTGCCCTTCGGCACCGCGATCGCCATCGCCAAGCTGTTCGTGCCGGAGGCCGAGGTGGCGAACCCGACGCTCAAAGCCTACGGCCCCGATTCAGGTGCGCGGCCGCTACCGCGTTAGCGCCAGCAGCGCCGAGCTCAGCGGCGCAACACCCGTGCGCAAAGGATCGCACACCGGCAGTCCCAGCTGATCCGTCAGCCGCCCGAAGTAGGCGGCGCACTCTGCATCGGAGAGGCTCGAGGAATTGATGCTGAGGCCGATGCAGCGAATCGCGCCATTGGTGAGCCGGCCGGCGCGCAGATAATCGTCGATCGCCACCTGCAAGTCCGGAATGGGATAATCCGGATATTCATCGATGGTGCGGCGCGAGGGATCGTGGCACAGCACGATGGCATCGGGTTGCGAGCCATGCAGGAGTCCCAAGGTTACGCCGGCGTAAGCGGGGTGGAACAGCGATCCCTGGCCCTCGATCACATCCCAATGATCGGCTGCATTGTCCGGAGAGAGCTGCTCCGCCGCACCCGCGATGAAGTCCGCCACCACGGCGTCCATGGCAATGCCTTCCCCCGAAATCATGATGCCGGTCTGACCGGTCGCCCGGAACGAGGCGGCAACTCCGCGCGACTTCAAGTCCGCGGTCAGCGCCAGCGCCGTGTATTTCTTGCCGAGCGCGCAGTCCGTCCCCACCGTCAATACCCGCTTGCCGCTGCGTTTGCGGCCGCTCGCCGCCGGATAGGTGCTGTCGCTGTGCCGCACATCGATGAGCCGCACGCCGTGCCGGGAGGCGGCGTGCACCAGTTCGGGGAAGGAAGTCAGGCGGGTGTGCAGGCCGCTCACGATGTCGAGGCCGGCCTCGGCCGCTGCCTTGAGCTCCGCGATCCAATGCGGCGGAAGCTTGCCGCCGGTGGGCGCAATTCCGACCACGATGGAGCCGGCGCCGCGGCGCCGGGCCTGCTGCGGGGAGAGGCGCTCCAGACCGAGGGTGACCCCGCAACCCGGCAGGCTCCACTCGCCGGCAACGTCATCCTTGCACCAGTCCTTGAGGCCGAACGCGGTCTTTGCCGTCAACCGATCCTGTACGTCGCCGAGAAACAGCAGATAGGGTTTGCGCAGCCGGTGCATGATTCGAGTCTAGCGCAGCGGCGCGGATCGAAGGGCCTTGGCGCGGCCGGCGGCCGCTCGGTCGTGGCTGAGGCGGGCATTGTCCTCGAACGCGCCCAGGAACTGGCTCGCCGAGGCCACCATCGACTGTGGCTTGATGCCGAGCCTCGCCATACCATCCTCGGCGCACACGCTGTCGATGGTCAGCGAGTGGTAATTGTCGCTGGAGAAAGGCCGGCCCGGCACGAAGTCCATGAGCAGCGCCTGGATTCGCGCCACAAAGTCGGGCAAACCCATGATCCAGCGCCGCCGGCCGGTCAATCTAGCCACCAAGGCGACGATTTCGCGCAAGGTGTAGACCTGCGGGCCGCCGAGTTCATAGGTTTGATGGCTGCAGGCGCCGCCGTGCAGACAACGCCGCACGGCTTCGACCACGTCGTCGACCCACACCGGTTGAAAACGCGCATTCGGCCTGGCGAGCGGCAGCACCCCCGGAATGACTGCGAGCAGGCCGGCGAAGCGATTCAGGAACGAGTCGCCGGGACCGAACATCACCGACGGCTGGAAAATGGTCCAGTCGAGCGCGGTGGCGTTGTCGCGGATCAGCTGCTCCGCCTCGCCCTTGGAGCTCAGGTAGTAGCTCGGCGCGTCCGGAGCGGCCTTGAGCGCCGACATCTGCAGCAGGCGGGTCACGCCCGCGGAGCGGGCCGCCCGGAGCACGCCCTGGGTGAGTTCGGTGTGCGCGCGCCGGAATCCCGCGCCGCCGAAGCCGCGTTCATTGAGTATGCCGACGAGATTGATCACCACGTCCTTGCCGCGGAAGCGCTCGCTCAGTTGCGCCTCGGCATAGACATCGCAGTTCTCCAGCGTCAGGCCCGGCAGCACCAACAGATGCTTGTGTTGTTCGCGGTCACGCGACAGCACGGTGACCCGGTGCCCGTCCTTGATCAGCCGTGCGACCAGCCGGGTACCCAGGAAGCCGGTGCCGCCGAGAACGACGATGGATTGCAGGCGCGGCATCAGCGAATTTGTATCAGCTGCGCAACCGAGCCGCGCCGCACATTGAGCACCAGAACATTGGCATTCTTGGCCGCCTCCTTGAAGGTCTTGGTGTTGGTCACCGGCGTGCGGGCGACCCCCACGATCAAATCGTTGGCGCGCAGTCCATTCTGCGCCGCGGGGCTGGAATCCTGCACGGCTTTGACCAGAACGCCGCCGCCGTCCGGTGCATCGCCGAGTTCGGCACCCTCCAGGCCCTTGTTGATGTCCACGGCGTTCGCCGTCTCGAGGTCGCTGCGCTCGGCAATCAGAGCGGTGAGTTTGCGCGGCCTGCCGTCGCGCAACAGGCCGATCTCAACCTTGTCGCCGATGCGCAGCATGCCGATGGTGTTGCGCAGCTCGCCGGCGTCCCGCATGTTCACGCCGTTGATCGAGGTGATGATATCGCCGGTCTTGACGCCGGCGCGCTCGGCGGCCGACCCCGGCGCCACTCCGGCGACCAGCGCGCCGCTCGATTCGGCGACGCCGAATTCCTTGGCGATGTCCGGCGTCACGGGATAGATGTTGACTCCCAGCACCCCGCGCTTGACTTGACCGTACTTGATCAATTGGTCGACGACCCCCTTGACCATGTTGACCGGGATGGCGAAGCCAATGCCGATATTGCCGCCGCTGCGCGACAGGATGGCCGAGTTGATGCCGACCAATTCGCCGCGCAAATTCACCAGCGCGCCGCCGGAGTTGCCGGGATTGATCGAGGCATCGGTCTGAATGAAGTCTTCATAGCCGTCGGGATTGATGCCGGTGCGCCCCAGAGCGCTGACGATGCCGGCGGTCACCGTGTGGGCGAGGCCGAAGGGATTGCCAATGGCGACGACGTAGTCGCCGGCCTCCAATTTCGCCGAGTCGCCGATGTTCATGGCCGTCAGATTGGGCTGCTTGGCCTGCAGCACGGCGATATCCGCGCCCTCGTCGCTGCCGATGACCTTGGCAGAGAACGTCCGATTATCGAGCAAGGTGATGGTGATCTCGCTGGCGTTCTCCACCACGTGATGATTGGTGACGATGTAGCCGTTCTTGGCATCGATGATGACGCCGGAGCCCGCGCTCTGGAACTGGCGCTCGTGCGGCCTGGAATCAGGAGGCGTGTTGAAGAAGCGCCGGAAAAAGGGATCATCGAGCAGCGGATTGCGCTCGCCCGGCTGCTCTTTAATGGTGCCCCGCGTGGCGATGTTCACCACGGCCGGCGACACCCGCTTGACCATGGGAGCGAGCGAGGGCAGTGCGGCATCTGCGAGGGGACCAGGCAGCGCGGCCCGGACGGGGTCAGCGAGCATTGCCGCAGGTCCGGCCATCACCACGGCGAGCGTGGCCGCCGCAAATTTGGAACGCAGATTCATGCCCGGTCCTTCCGTTTTGATAGCTCTTAATCCACGCGAGAAAACAAGGCCGGACGGGGACGCCGTCCGGCCTTGCACTGCGTTAGGATCGTGGGCGAGATCTTACACGTAAGAAAGCGCCCGGCGGACCCACTTTAGGCGGCTTCCACCGTGATCCGATGCGGCTGGACTTGCGCCAACTTCGGAATGGCGACTTCCAGCACCCCATTGACGAATTTCGCCTTGATGTTCTGGGTATCGGCCGAATCCGGCAGGCTGAAGCGCCGCTGGAACTCACCCGTGATGCGCTCGACGCGGCGATAGCCCTCGCGGGATTCGCGCCGCGCATCCTCTCGCCGTCCGCGAATGGTCAGCACGCCCTGATCGGTGGAGATCTCCACTGCTTTGGGATCCACGCCGGGCAGATCCACATGCAGGGAAAACTGGTTCGCTTCCTCATGAATGTCCACCGGCGGCAACCAGGCGCCGGAATCGGCGGCGGTGGTCGACGGCGCGCCGAACAAACGATCGATGTCCTTCTGGAGCCGGCTGACGAGTGCCCACGGCTCGTAACGTACGACGGTCATTGCAATCCTCCTAAATAAAATGTGTTGCTCAAAGCCGCTGCGATGCCGGCTCCTGAAAAATCCAATTCGCGCGCTTGACTCTGGATTTGGGTCGCGAATGAAGCATTTCAAGCTGCAGCGGCCAAGAGCGCGGCGATGCAAAGTGAGACGCAGTTCAAAGTCAATTGGACATATTGTGGATAAGGTGTGCAAACACAAGATATTGCGATTCCGGTTTTTTCCACTTGACCGCGGACCCTCGAGGGGTAATTAGGCAATTTCTCGGGACAACTTTATAACTGATTGATATAAATACGTTTTTTGTGCCAAAAAATCTACGAGAAATGTCTTGACGATGATTGCCATCGCGCCGTAACCTCAACGCCCTCATACAATATGTTGTGGTCGTTCGCGTTAATTCTCGTCGGCATTGATTCAGCATCAATCAGCTTTGTCGCACAGGGATCGCCGGAATTTCCGTTCTAGTTTGGCGCGATAATTATAAGGGAGCGGCTTTAAAACCCATGAATACGGTGGTCAAAATACAGCCCAAAGAAGTCGGCGATATTTCGTTCCAGGAAGCGTCTTTCGACATCTGGGACAAGAAATATCGTCTTACCGCAAAGGATGGTTCACCCATCGACAACTCGATGGATGACACCTATAAGCGCGTCGCGCGCGCGCTCGCCGATGTCGAGCTCGCGGAATGCCGCGAGCAGTGGTACGAATCATTTCTGTGGGCGCTGCGTCACGGCGCCATCCCTGCCGGGCGCGTCACGTCGAATGCCGGCGCGCTCGAACACAAGCCCGCCACCTCGACCATCAATTGCACCGTGTCAGGCACCATCCGCGATTCGATGGATGACATCTTGAACAAGGTGCATGAGGCGGGTCTCACGCTCAAGGCCGGCTGCGGCATCGGCTACGAATTCTCGACCTTGCGGCCGCGTGGCGCGTACGTGTCGGGCGCCGGCGCCTACACATCCGGCCCGCTGTCGTTCATGGATATCTACGACAAGATGTGTTTTACCGTGTCCTCGGCCGGCGGCCGCCGCGGCGCTCAGATGGGCACCTTCGATATCGGACATCCCGATGTATTGGAGTTCATCCGCGCCAAGCGCGAGAACGGGCGTCTGCGGCAGTTCAACCTGTCCCTGCTGATCACCGATGACTTCATGAAGGCAGTGAAGCGCGAGGGCGACTGGCAATTGGCGTTTCCCTTGGGACGGCAGGAATTCGAGAGCGAACGGCCGAACCTGGACGACACGAGCAAGTTTGTGTGGCGCGAATGGCCGCACACCGAAGGCTATGTGGCGAACGAGGAGGGCCTGGTGGCCTGCAAGATCTACAAGACCTTGCCGGCGCGCCGCGTGTGGGACGTGATCATGTCCTCCACCTACGATTTTGCCGAGCCGGGATTCATCCTGGTCGATCGGGTCAACGAGATGAACAACAATTGGTGGACCGAGAACATCCGCGCCACCAATCCTTGCGGCGAACAGCCGTTGCCGCCCTACGGCTCCTGTCTTTTGGGATCGGTGAACCTCACCAAGTTCGTCGTCGATCCGTTCACCGACACTGCGCGCTTCGACTGGGAAACCTACCGCAAGGTGGTGAAGGTGTTCACGCGCATGCTGGACAACGTGGTTGAGATCAACGGCCTGCCGCTGGCGCCGCAGCGCGACGAGATCATCCGCAAACGCCGCCACGGCATGGGTTTCCTGGGATTGGGTTCCACCATCACCCTGCTGTGCATGAAGTACGGCTCCAAGAAGTCGGTGGCGTTCTCGCAGAACGTCTCGCGTGAAATGGCCGTGGCGGGCTGGGAAGCCGCCCTCGATCTGGCGCGCGAGAAGGGCGCCGCGCCGATCATGAACGAGGAGTTCACGGTCACGCGCGCCATGCTGCGCAAACGCCCCGAGATGGTCAAGGACGGATGGCGTGTCGGTGCGCGGATCGCGGGCCGCGTTCTGCATGCCCGCTACAGCCGCTACATGCAGCGGATCGCCGAGGCGGCGCCCGAACTGGTGGATGAGCTCGCAGAAGTCGGGGCGCGCTTCACACATCACACCTCGATCGCGCCGACCGGAACGATTTCGCTGTCGCTGGCCAACAACGCCTCGAACGGAATCGAGCCCTCGTTCGCGCATCATTATTTCCGCAACGTGATCCGCGAGGGCAAGAAGTCCAAGGAAAAGGTCGATGTGTTTTCGTTCGAGCTGTTGGCATACCGAGAAATGGTGAATTCGCGCGCCATGCCCAATTCACAGAACCCCGCGGAAAAATTGCCCGACTACTTTGTCTCTGCCGACGACATCGGCCCCAAGGAGCACGTCGACATCCAGGCAGCCGCGCAAATGTGGGTGGATTCCTCGATATCCAAGACGGCGAATGTTCCGACCGACTACAAGTACGAAGACTTCAAAGACATTTATATGTATGCCTTCGACCAGGGCCTCAAGGGCTGCACCACCTTCCGCTTCAATCCGGAGGCTTTCCAGGGCGTTCTGGTCAAGGAAGATGATCTCAAGAACACCACCTACGTGTTCACCCTGGAGGATGGCACGGAAGTCGAGGCGCGGGGCGACCAGGAGATCGAATACGACGGTGAAATGCACACCGCCGCCAATCTCTACGATGCGCTGAAAGAAGGCTATTACGGGAAATTCTGATCATGGCTCACATCAAAATCGACAAGAAGATCGCCAAGTACCGCGTGCAGAAGCCGGAGGCGAAGGATGCGCCGGCGGCTCCCAAGGAGCCGGTGAAGGCGCAGGACAACGTGATCTGGATGCACGAGAAACTCGAGCGTCCCGAGGTTCTGATCGGTTCGACCTACAAGATCAAGACGCCGGTGTCCGACCACGCCATGTACGTCACCATCAACGACATCGTGCTCAACGAGGGGACCCCGCACGAGCAGCGCCGGCCCTTCGAAGTGTTCATCAATTCGAAGAACCTCGATCACTTCCAGTGGATCGTGGCCCTGACCCGGGTCATTTCCGCCGTGTTCCGCAAGGGCGGTGACACCACATTTTTGGTCGACGAGCTGAAGGCGGTATTCGATCCGAAGGGCGGCTACTGGCAGCCGGGCGGCAAGTTCATGCCCTCCACCATCGCCGAGCTGGGTTATGTGATCGAGCGCCACCTCCAATCGATCGGGCTGCTGAAGAAGCCCGAACTCGATGCACATCAGCGCAAGCTGGTGCAGGAGAAGCGCGCGGAATTCGAGGCGCGCACCAAGCAGACCGACGCATTTTCAAAGTCGCATTTTCCCGAAGGGGCGCAGTTATGCGCAAAATGCAGCACCGCCGCCGTCGTGATGATGGACGGGTGCAATACCTGCCTGAATTGCGGCGACTCCAAATGCGGGTAGGTGTACGCCGTTAGGCGCGGTGCTCGATGATGCCGAGGTCCGTGAGCACGCGTTCCGCCTCAGTTGTTCCGCGCACGCGGACCGCTTTCATGCCGAGGCCTTGAGCCGCTTCGACATTGAGCAAATTGTCGTCGAGAAACAGCACTTGAGCCGGGCGGCAACCGAGCGAGTCCAGCACATGCTCGAACGCGTCCGTGTCCGGTTTGATGCGCCCGGTGAGATGCGACACGAAATGGCTGTCGAATGCCGCGCCGAATCCCATGTCATCGCGCACGCGCGGCCAGTGCAGGGCGTTGCTGTTCGACAGCACCGCGCGCCGATAAGAATTCGGAATTCGCTGCAGCATTGCCAATGCGCCCGGATAGGGCCCGGCCGGCCAGCCGGTAAACGCCTGCAGAAATTGCCGCGGTTCAACCTTGAGACCGAATTCCGAGGTCACGCCCGCCGCGAACTCCTCGGCGCCGATCCTGCCGGTCTCGAATTGCCGCACCGGGACGGAGCGCAGCCACCGGCGCCAAAGCTCATCGGCGGTCAGGGTGTTGCCCAGCCATTCGAGCATGACCTCGACGCCGCACAGTTCCACCAGAACGCCGCCCATATCGAACAGCAACACTCGAACATTCCGCATGCAGGCGAGTATAGCGCCGGCGGCCCCGGGCGCCGCACCCGGGCTTCTCCGCCAATGTGGCTGTATCGCGCGCTGAAGATTGCGGCATTTGCACTGCTGCTGCCGCTGCTGTTCGCCCCCGGGAACGCGGCGCGTGCGCAGTCGCCCGATCCTTTCGCGCCCCCGGCAGAACTCGAAAAGGACGTGCGCTTCTGGATTCGCGTCTACACCGAAGTCACCACCGATCAGGGGCTGCTGCATGACGATTGGAACCTGGGGTTGGTCTATGAAGTCCTGCGCTTCGATCCCGCCGCCTCGCCCGCGCAGCGCGAGCGGCGGGTTGCGGAGGCGAAGGCCCGCTACGCCGCCCTGTTGAAGCGCTTTGCGGCAGGCTCGACCGGCGATCTCACGGCGCACGAGCAGCGCATCCTGCACGCCTTCGGACCCAATGCCTCACCGCGGGATTTTCGCGATGCCATCGAGCGGATCCGCTTCCAATTGGGACAAGCGGACCGGTTTCACGAAGGGTTGATCCGGGCCGCGGCCTGGGAGAAGGAGATAGCGCGCACCCTGACTCAGCACGGCGTGCCGGCGGAGATCGCCGCGCTCCCGCATGTCGAGTCCTCCTTCAATCTCGCGGCCTACTCCAAGGTCGGCGCGGCCGGCCTGTGGCAATTCATGCCCTCGACGGCCCGGCGATTCATGCGCGTCGACCGGATCGTCGACGAGCGCCTGGATCCCTACAGCGCCACTGAAGCGGCAGCTAATTTGATGCTGTACAACTACCGCCTGCTCGGCACCTGGCCGCTCGCGGTCACCGCCTACAATCACGGACCGGGCGGGCTGCGGCGGGCGCAGGACGAATTGGGCACCAGCGACATCGCCGTCATCGTCAAGCGCTATCAGGGCGCGACCTTCGGCTTTGCCTCGCGCAATTTCTACGTGGCGTTCCTGGCGGCGCTGGAAGTGGACCGCAACGCCGGCAGGTATTTCGGCCCGATCACGCGGCTGCCCGATACGGACTCAACGCTGGTGGAATTGCCCGACTACATTCCGGTGGAAGCGCTCGCCAGGGCTTTCAAGGTCGATCTGGGAGCGCTGCGCGTGCTGAACCCGGCGCTGCGGCCGCCGGTGTGGAACGGCAGCCGTTTCGTGCCGCGCGGCTATGCGCTGCGCCTCCCCGGCACGCTGCCGCACGCCGAAATTGCCGCCGCATGGGAACGCCTCGCGCCGGCGAATCGCTACCTGGCTCAACGCAATGACGGCAGCCACAAAATCCGCCGCGGCGAGACTCTGGCCGCCATCGCCGCCGCCAGCGGCGTCACCTTGAATCGCCTGCTGGCTGCGAATGGCTGGAGCGCCGATCACACGCCGGCGCGGGGCGAGATGGTGCGCATTCCGCAGCCGGCGTCGCGCGCCGAAGGGGCCGGTGCGTCGGCCGCCATCGTTGCATCTGCATCGCCTCCCCATGCGGCAGAAAGCGCACCGTTGCCGGAGCCCGTGGCGGAGCCGGTGCCGCCAGCCGCTGCAGTCAAGGCCGCGCGGCCGCCGCCGGAACCGGTTTCCCAGCGGCAGACCGGCGGCGAGGCGCTGTTGCCGGCCGCGGCGCCGACCGGGAATACCGACACCACCGACTATGGCGTGGCCGCCGACAACACGGTGATCGTGCAGGCCGCCGAAACCTTGGGGCACTATGCCGATTGGTCGCGAACCAATGCACAGGCGCTGCGCACCTTGAATAAATTACACAAGAACGCGATGGTGACGCTCGGCCACAAGGTCAAATTGGACTTCTCCAAGGTGAGCGCCGAACAGTTTGCGGCTGCCCGCCGCGAGTATCACCAGCACCTACAGGAAGAATACTTTGCGGCACACCGCATCGCCGGCACGGAGAATTATGCGGTGAAACGCGGCGATTCCCTGTGGGTGATCGCCCAACAACATGCCGATCTGCCGGTCTGGCTGGTCGTGCAATACAACCCCGACGTGGATTTCAGCGATGTGCGGCCGGGGACGTTGATCACGCTGCCGCGGGTGGCACCCATCAATCGCCAGTGAGGCTGCGATCTTGCAGGTACTGAGTCAGAACCGCGCGGGTATCCAACACAGGGGAAAAGCTCATGGTGGATCCGTCCACCGCGGCGACATCGAGCTCCAGCTTGCGGCTCGCGGCCATGCGCCGCAAAGTTGCCACCGTGAGGCCGTAATAGGCGGTTTGGCCCCAGGAAACAACTTGCCGGTAGGCGTACCGCCCGAGCTGCGGCGGGTCGATGAGCGACAGGACCAGCGGTCCGTCATCGAGAACCAGGGTGGGGGCCGCCGCTCCGCGGATATCGCCGAGAGGCCGGTCGCTGCCGGGCGCAATGTGCAGCCACAGACCGTAGGTCAGATTGCCGCTGCGGTTCCACTCGACCGGACCCAGGTAGGCGAAGGTGGCGCGCTTGCGCGAGATGACCGCGTTTTGCGCGCTGGGCACGAGTTCTATGGGCTTTTTGAGCGCGCCCAACGTGACTCCGGTGCGTTCGTCGAGGGCTTCGACGGGCTTGACGGAGGATTGACTGGCGCAGGCGCCGGCCAAGCCGACGAGTATAAAGACCGGAATCAGTCGCAAGAACATGGGTCCAAGTATACCGGGACGTGAGCTAGAGCCGATTATGTCGCACCGACTACACGCTATAATTTTGCCATGAGCAAGCGAATCAGCCGTCACGCGGCCGGATTTCTATGGGCGGCACTGGGACTGGCGGGCTGCCTTGGGGCCTCCGTGCAAGGCGCCTCCGCCGATGAAATCGCGGCCGCCACCCGGGTGGTGGTCCACAAGGCGGAACACAAGCTGTACCTGTACGACGGCACCCGGGTTCTGGGCGAATACAAGGTGCAACTGGGTCTGAGCCCGACCGGACAGAAGGAACGCGAACACGACTTCCGGACCCCCGAAGGCCGCTACTTTCTGGCCCGGCGCAACACACGCAGCGAGTTCTTCCTCGCCATACAAGTGTCCTATCCGAACAAGGAGGACGAACTGCGCGCGCACAAGAACCGTTGGGCCCCCGGGGGCTCGATCATGATTCATGGCTTCCCCAACCAGCCCAAGCATCCGGCCAGCTACTACGAATCCAATGATTGGACCGACGGCTGCATCGCCCTCTCCAATTCGGACATGGTCGAAGTGTGGATGCGCACCCAAGACAACATTCCGATCGAAATCGATCCCTAAGGACGGCGATGGAAACCACGATTCTGTCGTCCGACATGGTCGATGCGCGGGTGGCGCCCAAAGGCAGCATGGAGAACCTGTCGCAGCAGGAAATCGCCAAACTGCTCGATTCAGGCCAGGGCGGCCTGTATCCCTTGTTCCGCCAATGTGCGCTCGCCGTTCTCAATTCGGGCAGCGACATCGACGATGCCCGGGTGATATTCGAGAAGTACCGCGACTTCGACCTGCGGATCGTGCGCCAGGCCTGGGGCATCAAGCTCGAGATCAAGAACGCGCCGGCGGCGGCCTTCGTCGACGGCGTGATGATCAGGGGGTTGAAGGAGCATCTGTTCGCGGTGCTGCGCGACGTGGTTTTCATTTCGAACGAGATCATGGAAAGCGGCCGCTTCGATCTTGCCTCCTCTGCCAACATCACCAACGCTGTTTTTCACATTCTGCGCAATGCGCGGGTGCTGGAGCTGCAGACCCGGCCGAACCTGGTGGTGTGCTGGGGCGGCCATTCGATTCGGCGGATCGAATACGACTACACCAAGAAAGCCGGCTATGAACTGGGGCTGCGGGGCCTGGATGTTTGCACGGGCTGCGGTCCGGGCGCGATGAAAGGACCGATGAAGGGGGCGACCATCGGGCACTCCAAGCAGCGCATCGTCGACGGCCGGTACTTGGGGATCACCGAGCCCGGCATCATCGCCGCCGAACCGCCCAATCCGATCGTGAGCCAGTTGGTGATCATGCCGGACATCGAGAAGCGCCTGGAGGCCTTCGTCCGCCTGGGTCACGGCATCGTGGTTTTCCCGGGCGGGGCCGGCACGGCCGAGGAGATCCTGTATCTGCTCGGGATCTTGCTCGACCCGGCCAACCGCGACCTGCCCTTTCCGCTGGTGTTCACCGGACCGGCCGACAGCGCCGAGTACTTCGAGCAAATCCACCGCTTCATCGGCGCGACCCTGGGATCGGCGGCGCAGCGGCGCTATCAGATCATCATCGATGACCCGGCGGGAGTCGCCCGCGCGATGGTGCAGGGGCTCGGCGTGGTCCGCGACTACCGGCGCCAGGCAAGCGATTCATACGGTTTCAATTGGCTGCTGCGGATACCCCTGGATTTTCAGCGGCCGTTCGAGGTCACGCACGCCTCGATGCGCGCGCTGCGCCTGTCGCGCGATCAGCCCGCGCACGATCGCGCCGCGAACCTACGGCGCGCGTTCTCCGGAATCGTGGCGGGCAACATCAAGGACTACGGCATCAGCGCCATTGAGCGGTACGGGCCGTTCGAACTCGCCGGGGAGCCGTCGATCATGGAACCTCTCGATCAATTGCTGCGCTCGTTCGTCGCGCAGGGCCGGATGAAATTTACCGGCGCCGAATACACGCCCTGCTACCGACTCGTGGCATGAACGAGCCGCAGCGCATCCGTTACCGCTTCGATCTGCCCGACGGATCGCAGAAATCGCTGGATTTCACCTTCGATTCCGCGGATTTTCGCCTCGTCAACGCGGCGCCGGCGGAACCGCCGCCATGGACCGAATTGCAGTTCAATCAATGCGCCAATTGCCCGCTCAATCCCGCAGACAATCCGCACTGTCCGGCCGCGCTGCAAATGGTCTCGGCGATCGAGCCGCTGAAAGCGCTCGTGTCGTTCGACACGGTCGGCGTGACGGTCACCCAGGCGGAACGCACCATGTACGCCGAAACCACGGCGCAGGCGGCGATGAGTTCGGTGCTCGGCCTGATCATGGCCACCGCGGGCTGTCCCTGGACCGACCGTCTGCGGCCGATGGCGCGCTTCCATCTGCCGTTTGCGAGTGAAGCCGAAACCGTGTACCGCTGCATCAGCATGTTTCTGCTGGCGCGCGAATTGTCGGGCAGCAGCGGCGCTCGAGGATTTGCAGCGCTGGAAGAGCTGTATGAGAACTTGCATGTGGTGAATCGCGACATGTCGCGGCGCCTGGGCGCTGCGACGCGAACCGATCCCGCGCGCAACGCAATGGCGCTGCTCGACGCCTACACCACGCTTTTGCCCGCGGCGCTCGCGTGTTCGATGGACGAGCTCAAGCCGTTGTTCGACGCGTGGCGCGGCGCGGAATTTCGGGCGATTTAACTTACCGTGACGGGCTCTGAGATGCGCATCGCAATGCGCGTCGCCGACCGACGACAGGTCTAAGTCCCCTGTGACACAGTTCCTGCCCTGGGAGGTGCAGTGCACTTACTGTCGTGACCATCGATAGAGGCACCATCAATGAGCGACTTCAAGAATCAACCTCGATACACCGGAGTGGACCGCAGGGCCCCACGTACGGAGACGGGAGTGCTCAAACCCGGTGCCGCGCCGCGAGATCTGTACAAGACCGGCGGCCGCCACGGCGCGATCACCAACAATCTCTACAATTGGCACAGCTACAAGAATTGGGCGGAGAAAATTCGCGGTTCTTGGGAAGACAAGAAATAAGCCGATTCTCGCCGGCTCAGGCGGTTTCCGACAGCGGATTGATCCCCTCAGCCGGGCGCCACACGCCCTCCTTGGCCTTCAGCCAGGTCAGCAGCGGCTGCCAATCGCCGAGATCCTGCTCCACCGTGTAGCGCTTCATCTCGTGCAGCCCCAAGCCTTGCTCGGCCGCGCGAACGTAGTTCTGCGAGTCGCGCAAGGTCGCGATGACGGGAATCCGCAAGGTTTCCAGAAACCGCATCAGTGATTGATAGATCCGCGTATTGCGCCGGACTCGATTGGCGACCACACCGATGCGATTCTCGTCGCGCCGCACCTTGGCGATCAGCAGCAGGTCGGCGATGCATTTCGAACAGGCGTGAATGTCGATGTCGGACGGCAGCACCGGCACGATGATGGCGTCGGCGTTCTTGGTCATTTCCGGCATTTCAGCCGCCGGTATCGCGGCCGGGGTGTCGACCACGACGTGCGCTGCATCCGGCGGAACGCGCATTTGCCAGGCGCGGGTCATGCGGGTATTGCGCTCGAAAGCGGCCACGCCGTTGATGTATGCCTGCTCGGGCTTGCGCTTCTTCAGCCAGCGCGTGCTCGACCCTTGAGGATCGTTATCCAACAACAGCGGACGGTCACCCTGGCTCGCAAAATAACTGGCGAGATTCGTGGCTATCGTCGTTTTACCCGAACCACCCTTCGGATTCAGGACGAGAATTCGCTGCATGTGGCCTCAAGCCTACGCAGCCCCAGGCACCATAGCAAGGGTGTGATCCCACTCACGGTGCGCCCGTCCGGGCTCACCTAGACTCAAGATACATGGAGTGGATGCTACAAGTGCTCGACGAACTCGACGACCTGGTTGGCGCAGTGCGGCTGTGCTGCGTCGGACTGGCGGCCGAAATCGGTCTGGCGGCGGCCGGTTGCCTCGGAATCGCCGCCATCGGCGCGGCCGTCGCGGCGGGCGCCCAGCTTGCGTTGATTTCCAGCGCCGCGATTGTCCTGAGTGTCGCGGCCGCCCTGAAGATCCGCGGCGCGCCGCTGGAGTCCGGCCGCTGACGTCTCGCCGCGAACCACCGCTACTGTAAAATCCTCTAAGATGGAGGTCATGGCACGCAATAAATTCCTGATGAGTCTCGGTGCCGCCATGCTCGCCGGTCTTTCCGCCTGCGGCGGCAAGCCCGCTGCAGTACCGCCCGCGAGCGCGGTAACCTCGATGCAATCCACGCAGATCAAGGCCGGTTCCGGGGAGGCAGTCACGCCCGGGAAGATTGCGGTAGTGCAATACACCGGCTGGCTGTACGAAGCGGCCGCGAAGGACAACAAGGGCAAAGAGTTCGACAGCTCGCGAAACCAAGGGCAGCCTTTTCGCTTCCCCGTGGGCGCGGGCCAGGTCATCAAGGGATGGGATCAAGGTGTCGTCGGCATGAAGGTCGGCGAGAGCCGCCGGCTCATCATTCCGCCGGATATGGCCTACGGCGACAGCGGCGCCGGCGGTGTGATCCCGCCCGGCGCAACCCTGGTGTTCGATATCGATCTCGTCGCCATTGAATGAGTTCAGGCGCGGAACGACTCTCCATCGAGGGACCAGCTGGCGCACTCGAGGCCATCGTCGAGGACACCGGGGTCGCCGGCCCGAGCTACGCCGTGGTCTGCCATCCGCATCCCTTGAAGGGCGGCACCATGGACAACAAAGTGGTGACCACGATGGCGCGGGCGTTGCGCGATACCGGCATACCCACGGTGCGATTCAACTTTCGCGGGGTGGGTTCAAGTGCCGGTGTATTCGACCAAGGCGCCGGCGAAACCCTGGATGCGGAGGCCGTTGCCTCGTGGGGAGCGCGCCGCTGGCCCGGCAGGACCCTGGTTCTCGCGGGATTTTCCTTCGGCGGCTACGTCGCGTGGCGCCTCGCGCAGAGATGCACGCCGCGTTGCCTGATTACCGTCGCGCCGGCGATTCAGAACATCGATCCGGCTGCAAATGCGGTGCCGCCGGCCCCGTGGCTCATCGTTCAAGGTGACGCAGATGACGTCGTGGATGCCGCAGGCGTCATCGGCTGGGTTGAGACCCTTCGTCCAAAGCCTACGCTGGTGGTGCTGCCCGGGGTCGGACACTTCTTTCACGGCCGCCTGAATGAACTGCGGCAGACCGTGAGTGATGCGATTCGGAGCGGCTGACCGCAGCCGCTCCGAATGCGAGGGCAAATCAGTTCACGAATTCCTTGAGATTCTTGAGCGCGGCAATGCGCACTTTCTTGCTCGCAGGCTTCGCCTTGAACATCATCTTTTCGCCGTTGAAGGGATTGATACCCTCACGCGCCTTCGTGGCCGGTTTCTTCACGACTTTCATCTTCAGAAGTCCAGGCATCGTAAACAAGCCGTGACTGCGCAGACTCTTCTTGATCGAGGCTGAAAGCGAGTCAAACACGGCTCCGACCTGCTTCTTAGAGAGCTCTGTTTCCTTCGATATGCTAGCGAGAATTTCAGACTTGGTCGGTGCTGCATTCTTTTTCGCCATATTAAATCTCCTGCTTATGTTTGCGAGCGCGGGCAGCAAATGCCCGCAAATTCAACTCGGCGCCGAAAATAACATAGAAAAAAGCCGATGTTTAGCGCAAATGAGAAAAAAGATTCGCGCTGCGGTTGATGCCTGGCACTGGTTTTTCAGGCTTCCGCGCCGATACGGGCTCTCCGGCGCCGCGCCGCACCGCCCCGTTCACTGTGATTTCAGGCATGTAGGAGCCGATGTTCAACGAAGCAACACAAGCAAGGCGCCGATCGCGATCGAGACCCAGAGGAACGAAAAATCAATTTGGCCGATCGGCGGAATGATCCGGCGCACCGGTTTCAAGATCGGCTCGCAGAGCTGCGCGAGCAGGCGGACGCCGGGAGCGTAGCCACCCGGCGACACGAAGCTGGTCAACCAGAACAAAAGCATGGCGAATAGGTAGATGCGCAGCACCATGCGGGCCAGTTCGAGAATGGTGACGAGCAGGAAGGATTCCAAGTCGCCGACACCCACGCCCATCAGCAGGAAGTTCGTGAGCGTGCGCACCGAGGCGATGGCCAGGACGGCGACCACCGTGGCGGTGTCGATCTTGCCGATCGGCGGCAAAACCTTGCGCAGCGGCATTATCAGCCAATTGGTGATGTGCACGATGGCATCGGCCATGGGATCCCGAAAGTCGGCCCGCGCCCATTGGAACAGCAGGCGCAGCACAAACGCCAGGGTCAGCAGCCAAAGCAGGGTATCGACGATGTATCTAATCGCGTCCATGAATATTTAGGCGCTTCGCGCCACCTTTCAACGGGGTCGAGGCGACCCCGACCGAATTCTAAGGGGCGCCGTACTCGGCGGCGAGTTCGGCGGAGCGGCGGTCGGCTGCCGCTACCGCATGAGCGACGATAGCACGAAGACCGGCGGCATCCAGCACCTCGAGCGCCGCCGCGGTCGTGCCCCCTTTGGAGGTGACCTGCTCGCGCAGCGCGGCCAGCGAGTCGGACGACTGGCGCGCCATTTGCGCCGCACCGAAGGCCGTCTCCAGGGTCAACTGATGGGCGACGTCGTTGGGCAGCCCGCGCTCGTGGGCGGCCGCCTCGAGAGCCTCCATGAACAGGAAAAAGTACGCCGGACCACTGCCGGACAGCGCGGTGACGGTGTCCATCTGCGACTCGTGTTCCACCCACACCGTGGCGCTGACGGCGGCCATGATCATTTCCGCCAGTGCGCGGTTGGCGGCACCCACGCTCGGCGGGGCGAACAAACCGGTGGCGCCGAAGCCGTTCAAGGCCGGCCGATTCGGCATGGTGCGTATCACCGGGATGCGCGGGCCGAACCAGCGCGCGAGCGCGGCGTGCGGGATGCCGGCCGCGACCGATATCAGCAGCGGCGGGGACTCGGCCAGGTGCGGTGCCAGCCCCAATGCGACGGCTCGCATTTGCTGCGGCTTGACGGCGAGCACGACGACTTCCGCGCCCTTGACGGCGCCGGCATTGTCGGGAGCGGTGGCGACGCCGTATTCGCGCACCAGCCGGTCCAGCTGATCCCGGCTCGGATCGGCGACCACCACCCGGGCCGGCGGCAGACCACGCTTGATCAAACCGCCGATCAGTGCGGCTGCCATGTTGCCGCCGCCGATGAAGGCCAGCCTACGTATATTGTTCATTCCCCATCCCTCATTGTTCAGCGTCCCCGCCCGGCGGCGGTCCGCGCCCCGAATATCGCCGTACCTATCCGCACCAGCGTCGCGCCTTCGGCGATGGCGGACTCGAAGTCGCCGCTCATCCCCATCGACAGTGTATCGAGCTTGTGGCCGTTGGCGTTCAGCTCTTCGAGCAGGAGCCGCAGCCGCGCAAAATAGGCGCGCCCTACCGCCGGATCAGGGTGCGCCGGCGGTATGCACATCAAGCCGCGCAGGTGGACCCGCGGCAGCAGGGCCGCCGCGGCCGCGAGTGCGGCGACGCCGGCCGGCTCGATGCCGCTCTTAGTGGCTTCCGGCTCCAGTTCCACCTGAATGCAGAGGTTGAGGGGCGGTGCGTGGAAGGGCCGTTGCTCCGACAGCCGCCGCGCCACGCTCAAGCGATCGACGCTGTGCACCCAATCGAAGCGTTCGGCGATGGCACGGGTCTTATTCGATTGAATGGCGCCGATGTAGTGCCAGCGCAGCGGCAGGTCGGCCAGGCGGTCGATTTTGGGCAAAGCCTCCTGGAGATAGTTTTCGCCGAAATCCGTGACGCCCGCCGTGGCGGCCAGGCGCACCGTTTCGGCAGTCTGACCCTTGGTGACGGCGACCAGGGTAACCGCGGCGGGGTCTCGCCCCGCGGCCTCGCAGGCCTTATGTATCCGAGACCGGACGTGGTTCACATGAAGCGTCGAATTCTGCGGACCAATTAACATATTGGGTGACGACACCCTCTTATATACTGCTAGTGGCTAAAACCAGCCGAATTAGGAGCCGTAAATGGCGGTTGATATCGCGCAGCTTCTCGCCTTTGCGGTGAAGAACAATGCGTCGGACCTGCATCTGTCGGCGGGAGTCCCGCCGATGATTCGCGTGGACGGCGACATGAAGCGCGTCAATATGCCTGCGTTGGTGCACAAAGAAGTGCACAGCATGGTGTACGACATCATGAACGACAAGCAGCGCAAGGCCTTCGAGGAGTTCTTCGAGACGGACTTTTCGTTTGAGATCCCCAAGCTGGCGCGGTTCCGGGTCAATGCTTTCAACCAAAATCGCGGCGCCGGAGCGGTATTTCGCAATATTCCCTCCACCATCCTGTCGCTCGACGAATTGAACGCGCCCAAGACTTTCAAAGATCTCTGCATGCTTCCCCGCGGCCTGGTGCTGGTCACCGGACCCACCGGCTCGGGCAAGTCGACGACGCTGGCCGGCATGGTCAATCATTGCAACGACAACCGCCCGGACCACATTATCACGATCGAAGACCCCATTGAATTCGTCCACGAGAGCAAGCGCTGTCTGGTCAACCAGCGCGAAGTGCATCGCGACACCTTGGGGTTCACCGAGGCGCTGCGCTCGGCCCTGCGCGAGGACCCCGACGTGGTTCTGGTGGGCGAAATGCGCGACCTTGAGACCATCCGCCTGGCCCTCACCGCGGCTGAGACGGGGCATCTGGTGTTCGGCACCTTGCACACGAGCTCGGCGGCGAAGACCATAGACCGTATCGTGGACGTGTTCCCGGCGGCGGAGAAGGACATGGTGCGCGCCATGATGTCCGAGAGCCTGCGGGCGGTAATCTCTCAGACGTTGATGAAGCGGGTCGGTGGCGGCCGTATTGCAGCGCACGAGATCATGATCGGCACGCCGGCCATCCGCAACCTGATCCGCGAGGGCAAAATCGCGCAAATGTATTCGGCGATCCAAACGGGCCAGGGCCAGGGCATGCAGACCCTCGACCAATGCCTGCAGGAACTGGTGCAGAAGGGCGTCGTCAGCCGCGAAGAGGCCAAGTACAAGGCGCAGAACAAGGACAGCATCTAATGGAACGCGAACAAGCAATACGCCTGATGCAGGACCTGCTCCGGCGCATGGTCGAGAAGAAGGGCTCGGATCTGTTCATCACCGCCGGGTTTCCGCCCGCGATCAAGGTCGACGGCGAGATTCGGCCCCAGTCCGACCGCTCCTTGAGCCCTGAACAGAGCGCGGGCCTGGTCCGCGCCATCATGAACGACCGGCAAACCAAGGAATTCGATTCGACCAAGGAATGCAACTTTGCCATCGCGCCGCCCGGAATCGGGCGCTTCCGCGTCAGTGCCTTCGTGCAGCAGGGATTCACCGGCGCGGTGCTGCGAACCATCAATGCCAAGATTCCGACGCTGGAAGAGCTGGAGCTGCCGCCCATTTTGAAGGAGGTCGTGCTGTCCAAGCGCGGCTTCGTGATCATGGTGGGCGGCACCGGCTCCGGCAAATCCACCTCGCTGGCGGCCATGGTCGGCTACCGCAACGAGAAGACGCGCGGCCACATCGTCACGATCGAAGATCCGGTGGAATACGTGCACGCCCACAAAGGCTGCGTGGTCACGCACCGCGAAGTGGGCGTCGATTGCGAGAGCTGGCACCTGGCCCTCAAGAACACACTGCGCCAGGCGCCCGACGTGATTCTCATCGGCGAAATCCGCGACCGCGAGACCATGGAATACGGGATTCAGTTCGCCGAAACCGGACACTTGGTGCTGGCCACGCTGCACGCCAACAGCTCCAACCAGGCACTCGACCGAATCATCAATTTCTTCCCCGAGGAGCGGCGCGAGCAGCTGCTGATGGATCTTAGCTTGAACATCCGCGCCCTCATCTCGCAGCGCCTGATACCGCGTGAGGCGGGGGCAGGGCGGATTGCGGCCATGGAAATCATGTTGGCGTCGCCGCTGATCTCGGATTTGATCTTCAAGGGCGAAGTGGCCAAGATCAAGGAGGTCATGTCGCGCTCCAATCGACTGGGCATGAAGACCTTCGATCAGGCGCTGTTCGACCTGTACGAGGCGGGTTTGATTTCCTACGAAGATGCGCTGCGCAATGCGGATTCGAAGAACGAACTGCGTCTGCGGGTGAAGCTCGAGAGCAAGCGCGAAATGAAGAATCCTGAAGAGGGCGGCCAGGCGCTGCAGATCGTCGAGGAAGAAGAAGGCCAGGTGTTCTAATGTCCGCGGCACCCGACGCACCGGCTCAGGTGATGAACACCAAGCCGCTGTTCAAGCTCATGGTTGAGAAGAAGGCGTCGGACCTGTTTTTCACCTGCAATGCGCCCGTCAAGATCAAGATCGAAGGCAAGATATTCCCCGTCAACAAGCAGGTCTTGAGTCCGGAGACCGTGCGCCAGGCGGCCTTGGGACTCATGACCCAGGAGCAGATCGAGCACTTCAACGAGGAGTTGGAGATCGACTTCGCCATATCGGAGGCCGGCCTCGGCCGCTTTCGAGTCAACGTGTTCTACCAGCGCGGCTACCCTGCCATGGTGCTGCGCTACATCACGGCGGAAATGCCGCGGCTCGAAGATCTCGGCATGCCCGATATCTTCAAAGACCTGGTGATGTTGAAGCGCGGCCTGATTCTGATGGTGGGCGCGGCCGGCGCCGGCAAGTCCACCACGCTTGCGGCAATGATCAACTACCGCAACGAAACCTCATCGGATCACATCTTAACCATCGAAGATCCGATCGAGTTCCTGCACACCAACAAGAAATCCATCGTCAACCAGCGCGAAGTCGGGCTCGACACCAAGTCTTTCGCCCGCGCGCTGCGCAGCGCCGTGCGCTCGGCTCCGGATGTGATCCTGGTGGGCGAAATTCGCGACCGCGAGACCATGGAAGCAGCGATCGCGCTCGCCGGCACCGGGCATTTGTGCATCGCAACCCTGCACGCCAACAATTGCGCCGAAACCCTGGATCGCATCATCAACATGTTCCCGCGCGACCAGCACAACCAGATTTTCCTGGACCTGTCGCAGTACCTGCGCGCCATCCTGTCGCAGCGCCTGGTTCCGGCCAAGAACGGCATGCGGGTGGCGGCCTCCGAAGTGATGGTCAACACGCCGCACATCTCGGAACTCATCAAGAAGGGCGACGTGATCGGCGTCAAAGAGGCGATCCGTACCGGCACCGAGCGCGGCATGCTGAGCTTCGACAGCGCGCTCTACAATCTCGTGCGCGAAGGCCGAATCGAGCTCGAAGAGGCGCTGTCGAGCGCCGATTCGCGCACCAATCTCGAGGCCAAGATCAACTTCGGCTGAAGCAGGACCTCGCAACGCTCCAGGTTGCTTTCGAATTCGCGGCTGCACGCATCCCAGCCCGAATTGACCGCGCGTTCCCGGCATGCCTTGGGATCCACTGCAAGCGCGCGGCGCGCCGCCGCCGCGAGATCCGCATCCAGGGCGCCGGTCACGCCGTCTTCGATGACATCGACGGGGCCGGTCACCGGATACGCGGCCACCGGCACACCGCAGGCCATGGCCTCGAGATTGACGAGGCCGAACGTGTCGGTGCGGCTCGGAAATACCATGACGTCGGCGGCCGCCAGATGCCGCGCGAGGTCCTCGCCGAATCGATACCCCATGAATAGCGCGTCCGGAAACTGCTTTTCGAGACGGGCACGCTCGGGTCCGTCCCCGACCACGATCTTGGTGCCTGTCCAGCTCATCTTCAGAAAGGCGTCCACGTTCTTCTCCACCGCGACCCGGCCCACGTAGGCGGCGATCGGGCGCGGCAGGTCGAGGAAATCCTTGGGGTGGGGCTTGAATGTTGCGGTGTCGACGCCGCGGCGCCACACCGCGAGGTTCTCGAATCCATGCTCCGCGAGATCGCGGCGCACCGAGGCGGTGCTCACCATGCAGCGCGCGGCCGCGCCGTGAAACCAGCGCAGCGCGCGATACGAGGCGCTCACGGGAATGGGAAAGCGCGCGCGCAGGTACTGCGGGAATTGCGTGTGATACGAGGTGGTGAAGCGCATGCCGTGACGCCGGCAGAAGCGCCGCGCGGCGAGGCCGAGCGGACCTTCGGTCGCAATGTGCAAGGCGTGCGGCGCGAACGCCAGTATGCTGCGTCGCAGGCGCCGGTAGGGCAGGAGGGACAGCCGGATTTCAGGGTAGGTCGGGCAGGCGACGTTGCGGAAATCACGCGGGTTCAAGATGCGCACCTCATGCCCGAACCGGCCGAGCCATGCGGCGGTCTGCGCCAGAGTACTGACCACTCCGTTGGTCTGCGGAAACCACGCATCGGTGACGATCATGATTCTCATGCGCAAACAGTGGCATCGCCGGATGACGATACGATGAAAGGCGTCGATGAGACTTCTTCGGGGATGCGACGCGGGTCGCGATTGCGGTTCCGGACGGGTCCTTGTCATAGCCTTGTAACGAAAATCCTATATTTGCTTCATGGCCGAACTCATGCAGCAAATCTCGAGGAACCACCATGCAAAGTTTTTGGGCGGAACTGCGGACGCAACGCTGGGACGATCATCGCTACTACCATCACAGCCGCATCAATCAGTCGCTGCACCTGTTGAGTGCGATCAGTTTCATCGTGGCCTACGTGACGGCATTCACCGACCCTGCGAAGTCCGCGCTGATCGGCTGGCTCGTGTCCATGGTCAGCCGGCAGTCCGGTCATTTCTTCTTCGAGCCCAAGGGGTATGACGAGGTCAATCGGGCGACCCACGAGTACAAGGAACATATCAAGGTCGGGTACAACCTGCGGCGCAAGGTGATCCTGCACGCCGTTTGGGCCTCGAGCCCGGCTCTGTTGTGGGTGGATCCGACGTTTTTCGGCTTGTTCCGGCCGGCCGCCGGCACCGCCGAATTCGTGCGCCACGTGGGCGAAATCTGGCTCGTCGTCGGCGTCGGCGCACTGCTGTTCCGCACCGTGCACCTGTTCTTTCTCAAGGACGTACGCACCGGCCTCGTGTGGCTGACCAAGATCGTCACGGACCCGTTCAACGACGTCAAGGCCTACTGGAAGGCGCCGTATTACTTGATGCGCGGCGAGCTCATCGACCCCATGGGCGAGGTCGAAGCCCACCGAGCCTGAAGCATTTCCTTGAATACCCGGTGCCTGATGGACTTGTTCGTGAGTTGCGGCTGCGACCACCACCAGCCGTCGCCTTGCATGGCCGTGGCCGCGGCCACCATTCTGTCGGCGACCTCGGCAAATTCCGCCGCCGTGTAGTTCAGGCTGAATATGAGGCGCCCGGTCCCCACCCAGCTGAGGGCAAGTCCGGCGGCTCGCAAATAATATTGGAACATCCAGTTATAACCCGAGGCGCCAAGGTAGTAGACGGTCCAGATCGTGGACAGGTTGGCGACCCGCACCGGCAGCTGCGCGGCCGCCAATCGTTCATTCAAGGTATCGGCGCGGGAATTCCACGTCACGTCGAGATCGCGGTACAACCCGCGCACCGCATCGCTGTCGAGCCTGGTCAGAAATTCGAACATGGAACCCATGACAAAGGGATGCGAATTGAACGTGCCGCGCGCAAAGCAGATATCGGCGGGCCGATCGGCGCGGAACCGGCGCATGTAGTGGTGCGCCCCGCACAGAACCCCGACGGGGAGTCCACCTGCCACCGTTTTGCCGTAGGTGACCATGTCGGCGCGCACGCCGAAGAATTCCTGCGCGCCGCCCAATCCGAGGCGAAAGCCGACGAAGACCTCGTCGAAGATCAGGACGATGCCCCGCGCACTGCACACCTCGCGCAGGCGTTGCAGCCAAGCGGCGTAGGCGGCACGGTCGAAATGCGCCTCGCGCCCGCTATCGATGAGGGTGGAATCGCCCGGCGCGCTCGCATTCGGGTGCAATGCCTGCAGGGGATTGACCAGCACGCAGGCGATGTCGCGGCGGTTGCGCAGCACCCGCAAGCTGGCCTCATCCATGTCTTTCAAGGTGTAGGTTTCACGGGCCGCGAGCGGATTACCCACGCCGGGCTGAACGTCCCCCCACCATCCGTGGTAGGCGCCGCAGAAGCGCACCAGGTGCGTGCGCCGCGTGTGGTAGCGCGCGAGCCGCACCGCCTGCATCACGGCCTCGGTGCCCGACATGTGAAACGAGACTTCGTCCAGACCGGAGATTTGCAGCAGCCGCCGCACGTTGTAGGCGGTCACGGGATGGTAGGCGCCCAGCACCGGTCCGAGGCTGCGGACCCTCTCGGCGCCGCGTTCGATGCACTCCTTATAGAAGTCATAGCCGAAGACATTGACTCCATAAGAGCCCGTCAAATCGTACAGTCGATTGCCGTCCAGATCGGTGACCGTCACCCCGGCGGAGGATTCGACGAAGCTGCCGGCCTTGAAGTGGCGCCGCACGAAGCCGCTGAATTGAAACGGCACCCGGTACCGGGATGTGAATTCGAGGTCGGAGATGCTGCCGGCGACATCGGCGGTCAACGCCGCCGTCTTCTTGAAGCGTTCCGCGAATATGGCCGCCAACCGCAGGAAGCCCGCGCGCCGCGCCGCCGCAACCTCTTCGGGAGCGCCGTCGGTGTCGAAGAACTGGGACTCGCCGTATTCATAGAACGGCACCAGCGACGCGAAGCGGCGCGCCATGCGCGAATGTCCTGTCAGCGACCGATGCTTGGCGCGCGAGAGCTGCAGCCGCAGTTGCAGCCGGCGCAGCGCGAGCAGCAGAGCGACCGCGCCGACGAGATACAAGATGAGCGTGTTGATCGGGGCTTTCCTTTGAGTGGACCTTCCGGGCGCGAACTCTATTGCAGGCGGATGACACTGAGATGACTGCCAAGTCCCTGATCGCCCGCTGGGCCCAACAGGAAGACCTCAATTTTCTGCTCACCAACCGCGTGCCGCGGGCGCTGTTGACGCACTTGATGGGTTGGCTGAGCCGGATCGAGCAGCCGTTGGTTTGCCGCGGCTGCATCGCAGTGTGGCGGCTGTTCTCCGACCTCGACCTGAACGAGGCGAAGGCGAGGCGTTTCAAGAGCGTGCACGACTGCTTTACCCGCGAGCTCAAGGAGGGCGCGCGCCCCATCGATCCGGATCCGGAGATCCTGGTCAGTCCCTGCGATGCGCTGGTCGGCGCCTGCGGACGGGTGGCCGAGGGCATGGTGCTGCAGGCCAAGGGATCTGCGTATCCCCTGTTGGATCTGCTGGGCGATGCGCAGTTGGCGCGCTACCACCAGGACGCCCAGTACGCGACGTTGCGGCTGACCTCGAGCATGTATCACCGCTTCCATGCGCCGGCCGACTGCCGGGTGGAACAGGTCAATTATATTTCCGGCGATACCTGGAACGTGAACCCGATCGCACTCAAACGGGTCGAGCGGTTGTTCTGCAAGAACGAACGGGCGGTCATCCGCTGCCGGCTGCCCTGCGGGGCATTGATCACCTTGGTTCCGGTAGCGGCAATCTTGGTTGCGAGCATGCGCCTCAAGTTTCTCGACGTCCTGCTGCACCTGCGCTATCGGGGGCCCAATATCATCCCCTGCGACTGCGCCTTGCGCAGGGGCGAGGAGATGGGATGGTTTGAGCACGGTTCCACCATCATCGTGTTCGCACCGCCGAGTGTCCGCTTGAGCGATTCAATCGCCGCAGGCGCCTCCGTTCGAATGGGGCAGGCCTTGATGCAAGTCGACAGAAAAACCGCGGATCCCCGGTCTACTCTGTAGGTTCCTCAAGACGGATGTGAATCATGAGATGGGTGCTGGGAGCGAGTTTTGCCGCCCTGATGCTCGGCTGCGCGAGCCGCGGCTTTGCCGGGCCGCCCGCGGCGCGCGCGCCGGTGGTGGTGGAGCTGTTCACTTCCCAAGGCTGTAGTTCATGCCCGCCGGCGGATGCGCTGCTCGGCGCGCTGGCGGGGCAGCCCAATGTCATTGCCCTCGGCTTCCACGTCGATTACTGGGACGGTGGCGGTTGGCGTGATCGCTATTCCATGCCGGACGCAACCCGGCGTCAAAGCCGCTACGTCGATGCGCTGCGGCTGCCGTCGGCGTTCACGCCGCAACTGGTGGTCGCCGGCAGCCGCAGTGCCGTGGGTTCGGACGCGCGCGGGATCGCTGCCGCGATCACGGCGGCCATCGCGCAAGCCGGCGAGGGCGTTGCGATCGACGCCCGAATTGCCGGCGGTGAACTCGTGGTGTCATTGCCCGACGGGGGCGACGGCGGCATCTACGACGTCGATCTCGCCGCCTTTCTCCCGCAAGCGACGACGGCGATTGGGCGCGGTGAGAATTCGGGGCGTACGCTCACCGACTTCAACATCGTGAGACAATTTCGACGGTTGGGTGCCTGGACCGGGAAGGCCGCCACCTTCCGCGTCGCGCTCGCAGCATTGCCGGCCGACGCCAACCGCGCCGCCGTCTTGGTGCAGCGGGTCAACCAAGGGCCCGTGGCTGCCGCGGCGCAGATCAACCTGCGGTAAACGCAGTCCCTGGCACGGCTTGTTTCACAGGGGCCGGCGATGCCGCGTCAGGGTGGCGGCAATGGATGCCAGCACCGCCATGCGCACCGCCACGCCATTGTTCACCTGTTCACGAATCACCGATCGCGGTCCGTCGGCCACGTCCGATGCGATCTCAACGCCCCGGTTCATGGGGCCCGGATGCATGACCAGAACGCTCGGCGCGGCAAGCTTGAGGCGTCTGGCATCCAAACCGAATTCACGGAAATACGCGGCATCGTCGAGCGAGGCGCTTTCGGCCATGCGCTCCTTTTGGATGCGCAGCATCATGATCACGTCCGCGCCGGCGATTCCGTCCTCGATGCGGGTGAAGCGCTGAGCGCCGCGGAATTCGACCTCCGCCGGCAGCAGCGCCTCGGGCGCCACCAGACGCAGGTCGGTCGTGCCCAAGGTGGTCAGCGCCTGATGGGCGGACCGGGCAACCCGCGAGTGCCTGACATCGCCGACGATGGCCACCTTGAGGCCGGCGAAACGGCGTTTGTGCGTACGAATGGTGAGCACGTCGAGCAACCCCTGAGTGGGATGCGAAACGTGCGCCTCGCCCGCGCTGATCACCGATACGTGCGGGGCCACGTGGTCGATCAGGAATTCCGGCATGCCGGCCTCCGAATCGCGGATCACGAAGACGTCGGTATTCATGGCTTCGAGCGTGTAGATGGTGTCCAGCATGCTCTCGCCCTTGGCGCGCGAGCTCGAGTGCAGGTCCAGGTTCAGCACGTGCGCGCCCAAGCGGCGGCTGGCGAGGTCGAAGGAGGCGCGCGTTCGGGTGCTCGGCTCGAAGAACAGATTCGCGAGAGTGATGCCGGCGAGCTCACGGCCCTCATAGGCCGGTTGGCCGGGAAGACGGCGGTAGCTCTCGGCGCGGTCGAGAATCGCCGCCAACGCGTCGCGGGTCAGACCGTCGAGCGTGATGAGGTGGCGCAGGCCCCCCGCGCTGTCTTGTTGTGAACGCATTTGCGCCTCATGATCCTTCGGTGAACCAACGTTCCAAGATGATGCAGGCCGCTGCCGCGTCGACGTCGGCCTTGGCGACGCGCCGCCGGCGCACGCCGGATTCACGCGCTGCCTTGAGCCTTGCTTCGGCTTCCAGCGACGAGTAACGCTCGTCGATGAGTTCGACACGCAGCGCAAAGCGCCGCGTGAGCTCGGCCGCAAAGCTGCGCGCGGCACCGGTCATTGCACTATCGGAACCGTCGGCATTATACGGCAAGCCGACCACGCCCAAGGCCGGCTGCCAAACGCGCAGCAGCGCGCCGATCGCCTCCCAGCGGGATTCGCCGGCGGCGGCCGGCAGGCCCTGCAGCGGCGACGCGGTGCGGCTCACGGTATCGCCGCAGGCGACCCCGATCCTTTTTGACCCAAAATCGAAAGCCAGGACGACTCGAGGCGCGCCGCTCGGCGCCGCTTGGCGCGCGGCTGCTTCAGGCATTGCCGCTGATCGGGCTGATGCGGGGCAACTCCACCCCCAGGAGCCGACCGGCGGCCAGCCAGCGGGACTCGTAGGGCACCTCGAAAATGAGGCCGGGGTCCACCGGTGCGCTGAGCCAGGCATTGGCTCGGATCTCGTCTTCGAGCTGTCCGCCGTCCCAACCGGCATAGCCCAAGGCGACGACGGCTTCCTCGGGACCCTGTCCTCGGGCCATCGCCGCGAGAATGTCCCGCGACGTCGTGACATGAATGACGTCGGACACCTTGAGGGTCGAATCCCAGTCACCCCCGGCCCGATGCACGACGAAGCCGCGGTCGGTCTGCATCGGGCCGCCGCGCAGCACCTGGCGCTCCCGCAAGGGCAGTTCCACGGCAAGTTCGATCTCCAATTGCTGGAATATCTCGCTCATGCGCATGGGCAGCGGTTTGTTCAATATCAGGCCGAGTGCGCCACGCGAACTGTGGTCGCACACCAGGGCAACCGTCTGTGCGAAGTTGGGATCTCCCATGGCCGGCATGGCGATCAGCAACTGGTTGGTCAGATAGCCTGATTCGCTAATGGTTCGGCTCCGCATAGAAGACGCTGGTTCCCTGCGAGGCGCCGCCCAGGAACTGCCATTCATAGGCGATGCGGATTTCATCGTGCTTTCCGGCCAATTCGCCCGGAAACGGATCGAAGGGGGCCGCGAGTTTCAGGATTCGCATGGCGGCCTCGTCGATTTCGACGTGCCCGCTGCTGCGCCGAACCACGGTGTCCAGGAGTTTTCCGTCGGAACCAATGGTCACTTCGATCACCGGAGTGCCGGAGAGCTTCTGGCGCCGGGCAGCATCGGGGAAATTCATGGTGCCCACCCGTTCGATCTTGCGCCGCCAGCCGTCCAAGTACACGGCAACATCGGATTCCCGGGTGTCCGCTGCGATCCACAGCTGATGCATGGCCTCGCCGCGCATTCGCAGCTCAACCCCGTCATCATTCGGGGTCATCGCGAGATCCGGCCGCTTTTCGAGCAGCTGCGGCAGTTGCGAGGGCACCGCGGCGGCGGTGGGTGCGGCGAAATAGAAGATTTTCTGCGCCGGCATGTGCGTGGCGATGAGTTCCTCGTCTCCCGTGTCGGTGCCGGCGGCTTGAGCGGCCAAGCCGTCGCCGCTGGGGATTCCCGGGCGTTCGACCGGCATCAAGGACGACTTGGGGATGAGCGTGCGCTCCCGTTTCAAGGTGTTGCCGGAGCCTTTTTGGCTGCGCTCGGACAGGTACTGAGCATTCGGATTGCTCGCAACGCTGGGTGCCTGGTCGTTGACCAATACGACTTCCAGGGCCGGCGCCTGATCGCCGCCGGACTTGCCGTGCGGCGAACTGAATGTCACGCCGAGAATGACGATGCCGTGGAACAACGCCGCCAGAAAACAGGTCGTCAGCATCCGGTCGTGCGCCGGCGGCAGCCCGGCCCGAAACATCTCGCCGGCTTGATGCATATCGGAAGTCATGCAGCGCTCAATGTCCTGTGGATGGCCTGCACCAGCATCCCCCCAATGTCGACACCGTGCTTCTTGTTTAGTTCGCGAATCCCCGTCGGGCTGGTGACGTTGATCTCCGTGACGTAGTCGCCGATGACGTCGAGGCCGACGAACAGCATTCCGGCCTCCCTGAGCTTCGGACCGATCTGCGCACACAGCCAACGGTCGCGCTCGTTGAGCGGGCGGCTGTCGGCACGTGCGCCGGCGGCGAGATTGCCGCGGTGGTCGTCGGGCGTGGGGACGCGCTTCAAGACGAACGGGACCGGCTCTCCATCCACCAGAATGACCCGGCAATCACCGGCGGTCGCGATCTCCGGCAGGTATTTCTGCACGATGGCATAGTGAGTGCCATAGTCGGTCAGGGTCTCGAACACCACGTTGCGGTTCTTGTCGCCCTGCTCCAGCACGAATATGGACCTGCCTCCCATGCTATGCAGGGGTTTGCACACGGCCTTGCCGTGCTCCCGCAGGAATTCGCTCATGTCGCGCATGTCGCGGGTGATGAGCGTGGGTGCGCAGCACTCGGGGAACCAGGCCGTGTAGACCTTTTCGTTCATGTCCCGCAAGCCCTGCGGCCGGTTGCACACCAGCGCCCCTTGAGTCTCGGCGCGGTCCAGAATGTACGTGGTGTAGATGTACTCGGTATCGAAGGGCGGATCCTTGCGCATGAGAATCACGTCGAATTCACCCAGTTTGGCGGGCTGCGGTGCGCCGAGGGTAAACCATGTGCCGGGGTCGTCGAACACCTGCAGGGGCGCGAGGCGCCCCCAGGCGGTCCCATCGCGCAGCCATAGGTCCTTCTGCTGCACGTAAAACAGCTGCCACCCGCGTGCCTGGGCGGCCAGCAATATGGCCAGCGTGCTGTCCTTGGCGGGCTTGATCGCCTCGATGGGATCCATCACCACGACAAGGCGCACTCGGGAAGAGTTGCTCATTGGCCGCAGTCTAGCGCACGCTGACGCCGCGGGCATCGCGGAGGTCTCTTGAGAAAACTGTGAACCACGCCACCGTTGTTTGCCTCCGCATACCCCGAAATGTCGACCCCATACCGTGGCTTGCACGGCTTGGATATGTTAAAAAGCCACAAGATTCCAGCACCTACGCACACGCAGTCAAAAGGTCCCCACAGGGCAGACTCATGGAGAGCATGATCAGCACGGCCAAGCCGAAACTCACCGGACTCAAAGTTCTCGTGATCGACGACAGCAAGACCATAAGGCGGACCGCCGAAACTCTCCTGACCAAGGAGGGCTGCGAGGTATTCACCGCCGTGGACGGATTCGATGCGCTCTCCAAGATTGCGGACCACCAGCCCGACATCGTGTTCGTGGACATCATGATGCCGCGCCTCGACGGCTATCAGACTTGCTCACTGATCAAGCACAACAAGGTATTCAAGCAAATCCCGGTCATCATGCTCTCGAGCAAGGACGGCCTGTTCGATCGGGCGCGCGGTCGAATCGTGGGCTCGGAGCACTATTTGACGAAGCCGTTTACCAAAGACGAACTGTTGGGCGCGATCGAAGCTCACGTCGGTAAATGACGGAGAACGAAAGAATGGCATTGATCCTCATCGTTGACGATTCCCCCACCGAGGTTTTCGTCATGCAGAAGGCCCTGGAGAAACACGGTTTCAAGACCGCTGCGGCCGAGAATGGCGAAGAAGGCGTCCGCAAGGCCAAGGCCATGAAGCCGGATCTCATTTTCATGGACATCGTCATGCCCGGGGTCAACGGCTATCAAGCCACCCGCATGCTGATCAACGATCCCGAGACCAGCTTGATTCCGATCATCATGGTGACCACCAAGGGTCAGGAAACGGACCGGGTCTGGGGATTGAGGCAGGGTGCGGTCGACTACCTGGTCAAGCCGGTGTCGGCGCAGGCATTGGTCGAGAAGGCGCAGGCCGCGCTGGCCGTATGACGAGCGTCGTCGGTGGCTCTGCGATGAGCTTGCGCGGCTTGCGCGACCGTCCGTTCGAACTGCTCAAGGAACTCGAAAAGCGCAGCAGGGCCGTGACGGCGGGCAACGTGCCGGAGACCAGTGCCGGCCTAGAATGGGTGGGAGTGGCATTTCGCATGGGCGGCGAGACCTTCTTGGTGGCGCGCGAGGAAACCCGCGAGGTGTTGGGCTACCCCTTGGTGGTCACGCGCATCCCCGGCGCGAAGAGCTGGGTGAAGGGGCTCGCGAACATCCGCGGACAACTGCTGCCGATGCTGGACTTGCGGCAATTTCTCGGCAGCGGCGCGACCACGGCCGGGCGCAATACCCGGGTGGTCGTGGTCAACCACCGGGACATACCGGCGGGACTGATGGTGGACGAAGTGCTGGGCTTTCGGCGCTTTGCGGAGGCGGAATTCAATGCCGAAGCACCGCCGACCGTGATCCGTTGCGATAGCTATCTGGCCGGAGCCTTTCGCCGCGGCGGCGAGGTATGGCCGGTATTGAGTTTGAAGAGTTTGGTGGAGAGCCAGAGCTTTTTACAGGCCGCGAGCTGAATTTCCAGTGCAACAGAAGATGATGACGCAAAATGACTCGGGATCCAGGGCGAGCTTCCTACCGGTGCTGGCTGCGCTCATTTTGCTGTGCCTGGGTGCCGCCGCCGCCCTGACCCTGCTCACCCACGAGACCGCCCCGCCCGCCGCGCCCGCCGAACTGTCATTGGTGGTGCAGCGCATGCCGTTCGAGGCGCAGAACGCGTTGCGCGGCGAATCGAGCGCCTTCGATGCGCTGGCCAAGAGCGCGTCCCGACTGAAAACCCTGCGTGCCGCGGTGTCCGAACGAAGCGCGGGCGGCGGCAGCGCGGCTGAGTGGAACAAGTTGACCGAGGGCGTGAACACCGTCGGCGCCGCTCGGACCGCCGTGGAAACCATCGGGGTATCGAATCAAGAGGCCCGTGAACTGGCGCCCAAGCTGCTGTCCGAACTCGGCGATCTTGCCAGCGCGGTCGGTGCGCAAAAGCTCGACGGGATGAGCCGCTACTTGGAACGATTCGAGCTCATGGTGCAGCGCATTCAGCAGGATTTGAACGGTCTGGCGTCCGGGGTCAGCGATGCCGCTCCGGCGGCCCAGCGCCTCGCGGACAGCCTGGAATTTCTGAATCAGGTCGTGCGCGGCCTGACCGGCGAGGAATCCGGCCTGGCCTTGGCGAAGGTCACCGGCGCGGACGCCGAGCAGCGTCTGAAGGCCGTGGTGGCCCGCAACCAGCAATACGGGAACAGCGTGCGCAAGGCCATCGGCGCCGCCGAAGCGCTCTCCAAGGCGCAAGCTGCCGCGCGCGCATTGCCGGCCGTGGCCAGCACTCTTGCGGGTGAATTGACCGATGCACCGGCGGCGCGGACCGATTCCAAGGCGAACTACCGGCCCTGGGTGCTGGCGCTGCTCGGGCTCGCCGTCATGCTCCTGGCCTTGCTTGTCTTTACCTACCGTAAATCGGTCAACGTGCGGCGCACCAGTGAGTTGCGCGTGCGCGAGAACGAACGCAATCAAGAGGCCATCATGCGTCTGCTCGACGAGCTGTCGAGCCTGGCGGACGGCGATCTGACGGTGCAGGCGACCGTGACCGAGGACATTACGGGCGCGATTGCCGATTCGATCAACTACGCCATCGAGGCGCTTCGCGAACTGGTCACGACCATCAATGACAGTGCCATTCAGCTGGATGGCGCCGCCAAACAGACCCAGGGCGCGGCAGCGCACATGGCGAAGGCCAGCAGCGCACAGTCCCGGCAAATCTCCGCTGCCAGCGAATCCATGGCGGACATGGCCGCCTCGATCGAAGAGGTGTCCGGTAATTCCGAACGCTGTTCGGACGTTGCCCGCCATTCGGTCGACATCGCTCACAAGGGCGGCGATGCGGTGCGGCGAACCATCGACGGCATGAACGCCATTCGCGAGACCATCCAGGAGACCAGCAAGCGCATCAAGCGCCTGGGGGAGAGCTCGCAGGAAATCGGCAACATCGTCGAACTGATCAACGACATCGCAGAGCAGACCAATATTCTGGCGCTGAATGCCTCCATTCAGGCTTCCATGGCAGGCGAAGCGGGCCGCGGTTTCGCAGTGGTGGCGGACGAGGTGCAGAGACTGGCGGAGCGCGCTGCGAACGCCACCAAGCAAATCGAAGTGCTGGTGCGCACCATACAAACCGACACCAATGAGGCGGTCGTTTCCATGGAGCGCAGCACCACCGATGTGGTGGGCGGAGCGCTGCTGGCGGAAAATGCCGGCGCCGCGCTCGAGGAGATCGAGCAGGTGTCCAATCAAATTGCGAGCCTGGTGCAGAATATTTCGGCGAGCGCCCGGCAGCAGGCCGCCGCATCCGGGAACATCTCCAAGAACATGCAAGTGGTGCGCGAGATATCCACCCAGACGGCCGAGGGCTCGACGGCGACATCGACCTCGATCGCCAAGCTGGCGGCCTTGTCGGCGCAGTTGCGCAAGTCCGTGGCGGGATTCCGGCTTCCCGACTACGGCGGCGGCACCACCACCGTCGGCGCCACCTCGGCCACGCGTTTGCCCGCGTTGAAAGAGCCCGCAAGCCCGAGCGCAGGGCCGGGCCCCGCGAGTGTGCCGGTGAGCGCGGGCGGCGTGGGCAACACCAACAACAGCAGCGCCGGTAGTTCCGGGAAAATGCGCAAGGCCAGCGGCTTCGGCGCCTGAAACCTGAAGACGATTCCGGCATGACCGATATCAGTTCGCAAACTCTGCACATCGTCGCCAAGGAACTGGCGACCACCCTGAACGATGCGCGCGCCTCCCTGGAAGCTTACGCAGAACGCCCGGATCAACGCGCGCTGCTCGAGAAGTGCGCCGACCAATTGCACTCCGCGCATGGAGTTCTGCGGTTGGTCGAAGTCTACGGCGCAGCGCTGCTCGCCGAGGAAATGGAGCACGTCACCCGCTACCTGTTGAATTCGGACAACGACCAGAAGCGGCACGTCGACGGATTGGATGCATTGATGCGCGCCATGGTGCAGTTGCCGACCTACCTCGAACGGGTCCTGTCGGGCGGCCGCGATTTGGCGTTGGTACTGCTGCCGCTGCTCAACGATCTGCGGTCCGTGCGCGGCAGCCCGTTGCTGTCGGAAGGCACGCTGCTGTTGCTCAACTTGAAATCCGATCAACCGGCGCAGCCGCAATCGCTGCGCCAGGGCGAGCAGGGGATTTCGGTGACGCAATGGGCGCGGCGGTTGCGGCCGCGGTTCCAGATCGGCTTGCTGGGATATATCCGCGGCGAACGCACCGTCCAAAATCTGGAGATTCTGGCGAAAGTGGCCGAAAAACTCGAGCAGGTCGCCACCACCCAGCCGGTGTTTCAGTTGTGGTGGGTCACCGGCGCCATTCTCGAGGCGGTGCGCGCCAACGGCTTGGAAGGCAGCGCCACGCTGAAGCGCCTGCTCGGCCAGGCGGACCGCCAGATCAAGACCCTGTATGAGCTCGGCGAAGCCCGTTACTGCGAAGATCCCCCGGTCGATTTGCTGAACAACCTGCTGTACTACGTCGCCCGCGCGACCACCACCGGCGGCCGCATCGCCGCGGTGCGGGCCTCGTTCAAACTCGCGGAACTGCTGCCGGTCGACGATTCGATCGAACATGAGCGCGAAAGCCTGTCCGCGCCCAGCGTGAAGCTGATGCGCACGGTCGCCGCGGCGATCAAGGAGGATCTGTCCAAGGTCAAGGACGTCCTCGACATCTTCGTGCGCCGCGGCGGCGGCCGCAGCGATGAGCTCATCCCGCAGCTCGAACTGCTGAAGAAGATCAGCGACACGCTCGGCGTGCTGGGATTGGGAGAGCTGCGCCAGCGGGTGCAGGAGGAGATTTCCGAGCTTTCCGAAATAGTCACCGACGGCAAGACTCCCCCCGAGGAATCGTTGATCAAGGTGGCCGGCGTGCTGCTGTCCGTGGAAGACAGCCTCGATGATCAGCTGGTGCGCCTGATATTGCCGACCACACCCGACGCGCAGCTCGCCGCACTGCCCGTCGATCAGGATCTCGAATTCAAGCTGGTCAGCGAGGCGGTGCTGCGCGAGTGCATCGTCAACATGGCGCGCATCAAGGAGGCGGTGTCCATCGCCGTGCAGAAGCCGGGCGACTTCCAGGCGCAGGGCCTCGACAACGTGCCGCAGCTGTTGCGCGGCATCACTGCCGGCCTTCTGATGCTCGGCAAGGGCAGGGCGGTGGAATTGATGGATGCGATCGGCGCGCAGGTGCGCAATCTGATCGAACCCGGGGCGCCGGCGCCCGACGCGCTCCGCCTGGAGCGCGTAGCCGACGCCATCGTCAGCATCGAGTACTACATGGAGACGGTGCAGAGCGGCCGCAACGACCCTTGGTACATGCTCGACAACGCCGAGATGTGCATCAAGACGCTGGCGGACGAAGCGCCGTCGCGCGTGCCGGACATCGGCATCTCGAGCAGCGACGCGGCCAAGACGGTGAAGCTCGATCCGGCGGAGACGATCGCGCTGGAGCGCACCAAGAGCGCGCATGCGGCCACCCATCCGTTGATCGCGGTGCCAGAACCGGAACCGGTGGATCCGCAATTCCTCGAGCTGTTCATCGAGGAGGCGAAGGAAGAAATCGCGTCCATCCAAAAGAGCTTCCCGCAGTGGGATCAAAATCCAATGGACTTGGAGTCATTGGCCCTGATGCGGCGCAGCTTTCACACCTTGAAGGGCAGCGGCCGCATGGTCGGCGCCCGGTCGATCGCCGAGTTCGGCTGGTCAATCGAAAATCTGCTCAATCGGATCATCGACAAGACGCTGACGCGCACACCGGGAATGATGGGGCTGCTGCGCAACGCCGTTGCCGCCCTGCCGCAACTGGTGGAACAGTTGGAGACCGGCCGGCACAGCCCGGTCCCGGCCGAGGCGCTCATGGCCCGCGCCTTCGCCTATGCCGACGGCCGCGAGGCGGACCAAGGCACCGCGACCCTGGTGCCGGAAGACACGGGTTCGACCCCCGTCCCGATCATGCCGACGCCGGGGGCGCCGCGTACTGCGGCGTCCGAACCGGCCGCCGCTGCACAACGCGCGGCGGCTCCGCCGCCGGTCATGGATCCGGTTCTGCACGACATTTACAGCAAGGAAACGTCGAGCCATCTGACGGAAATTCGCGACTATCTGCGCAAGCGCGCGGGTCAGCCGGCACCGCACGATTTGCCCGAACCGGTCTATCGCGCCATTCACACCTTGAGCGGCAGCTCGAAGATGGCCGAGGCGCGGCACGGGATCCGGATCACCGAGCCGCTGAACAAGGTCATGCGCAAGGTCTTCGACAGCGGGCATGGCTTGACCGATGCGGGGCTCGCGACCCTCGGGGATGCGGTTCGCGCGATCGACAATGTCATCTCGCACATCAACGAATCGACGGCGTTCTTCCCGGAACAACCCTTGCTGCTGGCTCGATTGCAAGAGATCGAAATCCAGCTCGATGCGGCGATTGCCCGTGATGCCATCGACACCAGTGCATCCGCCATGGTCCCGGCCCTCGTGGCGGTGCCCGCGGCGGCCCCGGCACTCCCCGAGGTTGCGGCAGAAGCAGCGCCCACGCCGGCGGCGGAAGAGTTCGATCACGAAATCGCGAACATCTACAGCGAAGAAGCAACCGAATTGCTCGAGGCGGCGGAGATTTCGCTGACCGCCTGGAATCGCGACCGTAAGGACAAGGAACGGGTCGCCGAGCTGCAGCGCCAATTGCATACCCTGAAAGGCGGCGCGCGCATGGCAGGCATCAGCGCCATGGGCGATTTGAGCCATGAACTAGAGACGTTGGTGATACAGATCGACAGTGGATCCGTGGCCGGCGACGACCATGCCCACGCAGTCATGCAGGCCAGCCTCGATGAGCTTGCGCGGATGCGCGACCAGGTGAGCGGCGGCACCGTGCCGGGCGCCGCGTCGGCGCTGATAGCGCAAATCCGGGAAGTGGCAACCCCCGGACGGTCTCCCGCCGTGCCGGCCGCTGCGGCCGCGCCGCAACCGGCGCCCGCTCCGGCCGCGCCGCGACCGGCGGCTGCGGCGCCCGCCACGGTGAGGCCGCCCGCGGCCGCCATGCCGCCGCCCGCTGCGGCACCCGTCACGGAGGCGCCATCCCTCGAGCTCAGCGCGTCCATGCCGCCCGCGGAAGAGCGTGTTGCCGCCGCCATGAGCGACGACTCGGCCGTGAGTCTCGAGCTCAGCAGCGCACCGGTATTGCCGGGCCGCGAGAGCGCTCCGGCGGAGCGGGTGGAAATGGCGCGCGTCGACGCGGATCTGCTGGACACCATGCTCAACAATGCGGGAGAGGTGAGCATCTTCCGCGCCCGGCTCGACCAGCAAGTCAATTCGATCGATTTCAATCTGGCGGAATTGGCGCGCACGGTGACGCGCCTCAAGGAACAATTGCGCGGCCTCGAGATCGAGACCGAAGCCCAGGTGCTCAATCGACATCAGGACGTGGAGCCGCGGCGCAGCGACTTCGATCCTCTGGAGCTCGACCGCTATTCCTCTCTGCAGCAGTACTCGCGCGCGCTCGCCGAGACCTCGGGTGACGTCGCAAGCATTCAGGGTTTGCTGGAGACCTTGACTCGCGAGGCGCAGAATCTGCTGACGCAGCAGTCGCGCGTCATTACCGAGCTGCAGAACAGCCTGATGCGGACCCGCATGGTGCCCTTCCAGCGACATGTACAGCGCTTGACGCGCCTGGTACGGCAGGCCGCCAATGACACCGGCAAGAAGGCCGAGCTCGTGGTGCAGGGGGCGGCCGCGGAACTCGACCGGCAGATGCTGGAACGCATGGTTCCGCCGCTCGAACACATGCTGCGCAACGCCGTCGTGCACGGCATCGAGACACCGGAGCGCCGTACGGCGCTCGGCAAACCCGAAGTCGGCCGCATCTCCATCAGTTTGGAGCGCGACGGGGCGGAGGTGGTGATCGTGGTTGCCGACGACGGCGCCGGGATCAGCGTCCGGCTGATTCGCGAAAAGGCCATCGCCCTGGGATTGACGGATCCGCAGGCGAAACTCACCGACGAAGAGGCCGTGCAGCTCATTCTGGAACCCGGCTTCAGCACGGCCGGCCACGTCACGCAAGCGGCCGGTCGGGGCGTCGGCATGGATGTCGTCGCCACCGAAGTCAAGAAGCTCGGCGGCGGCCTGTTCATCGACACGACGGCGGGCAAGGGTTCGCGCTTTACGATCCGCCTGCCCTTCACCCTGGCGATCAGCCAGGCCTTGATCGTCCGCGTCGGGGACGAAGCCTATGCGCTGCCCCTGGCGACGGTCGAAGGCGTGGTGCGTCTGCCGCGTAACATCGTGTCCCGGCACCTGGGCAAGGACGCGCCGCTGTTCGAGTACGGCGGCCAGAAATATCGCTTCCAGCAGCTAGGTTCATTCGTGGGTTTGGGCGCGACGCGGCTTCCCGAAGCGGACGTATCCATCTCCGTGGTGCTGGTCCGCGCGGGCGAGCATTCCACGGCCCTGGTGACCGACGAATTGGTCGGCAGCCGGGAAATCGTCGTGAAGTCATTGGGCCCGCAGATCTCGGGCATTCGCGGGATCGCCGGCGCCACGATCCTGGGCGACGGGCGCATCGTCATCATTCTCGACATGGGCTCGCTGGTGCGGTCGGAATGGCGCGCGCGCCCCACTGAAACCGTGGTGCTGGATCAGCGCGATCGGCGCACCTTTGCGCTGGTCGTCGACGATTCCATCACCGTGCGCCGGGTAACCCAGCGCCTGCTCGAGCGCAACGGCATGCGCGTGCTGACCGCGAAGGACGGCGTCGACGCCGTCTCTCTGCTGCAGGAGCACCTGCCGGACATCATCCTGCTCGACATTGAAATGCCGCGGATGGATGGCTACGAAGTTGCCGCCCATGTCCGCAACGACCCGCGCCTCAAGAATATTCCGATCGTGATGATCACCTCGAGGGTCAGCGAGAAACATCGGGCGCGGGCCATCGAGCTCGGCGTCGACGATTATCTCGGCAAGCCGTACCAGGAAAATCAGCTGCTCGATGCCATCGAGCCCCTGGTCAATCGCCGCAGCGCCATCGCGAGATAGATCCATGTCCGATTTGCGCGATGAGCTGTATAGCTTGCTGGTGCCGCTGGCCGGAGAACGATTGATCGTGCCGCGCGCCTGCGTTGCCGAAGTGATCGGCTACCAGCCGCCGGCGGAAATGACCAATGCGCCGCCGTGGTACTTAGGGCTCGTGAGCTGGGGCGGGCGCAGCGTGCCGGTCGTGTCCTTCGAGGGCGCATTCGGCCAGACGTTGCCCGGCGTCTCCACCCGCACCCGCATCGTGGTTTTTCATGCCACCGGCGGCAAGCTGCAGTGCGGCTACTTCGGCATGCTGACCCAGGGCTTTCCGCAACTCGTGCGCGTGAATGCCGATGTGGTGCGGCCGGACCCCACGCGCAGCTTCCCGGAGCGCTCGCCGGTCATTTGCCAGGTCCGCATGGTCAACGAAGCGCCGCTGATTCCGGACTTGGAACGACTGGAGCAAATGATCGCCGAGGAAACCTCGGTGATGCCCACCTGACCCGGGGAATCGCCGGGCTCGAATTGTAAAGACTTCAACTGCGTCGGTCGCCGTCGAACGCAAAACGGGCCGCGCGCCGGCAATGGGCGCGCCGGCGATGGGTAGGCGTTCCTGCATGGGCCTGCTAGCCTAAAGGCATGACGTCGGGTTTCTTGAAGCTCGTGCGATGCGCTTGAGTTGCTCGAAACTCATGCTGGCGGCTGCGTGCATCGCGTTCGGCCACTTCGCCCATGCCGCTGATCCCCAGTCCTACCGGGTGGACATTGCCTCAACCGGGGACGGCTACATGGACGCCACGCTCAAATCTACTTCCGATCTTCAGACGCTGCGCACCTCGGCTCCCGTCAGCCCGCTTGGATTGATCGCTCGCGCGCGCAGCGACATTGACCGGTTCACCACCGTGCTCGAGAGTTTCGGCTACTACCAAAGCGGCGTGACGGTCAAAATCAACGGGATGCCGCTGAAGGATTCGGCGCTGCGCGACGCGCTGGCCGCGGTGCCCAAGGGCAGCGACGCCCGGGTCGAGGTCAGTTTCACCTTGGGGCCTTTGTATCATCTGCGCAAGATCGAAGTGGAGGGCGAGTTTCCCGAATCTGCACGAGATTCCCTCGGCCTCAAGCCGGGTGATGCCGCGGTTGCGTCGACCGTGCTGGCCGGAGGCGCCCGCCTGCAAGGCGTCCTCCAGGAACAGGGCTATGCCTTCGCGAAGGTGGACGCCCCCGTGGCCTATGAGGCGGCGGACGAACCTGCGCTCGATCTGAGTTTTCATGTCGTGACGGGGCCGCGCACCAACCTCGGTGAAATTCATATCGAGGGCCAGAAACGGACGCATGAATCACTGCTGCGGAAGGCTCTTTTGCTGCGTACCGGAGATCCCTACAGGCCTTCCGCGATCGAACGAGGACGCCGCGATCTCTTGGCACTCGGTGTATTCGGCCAGGTTACGGTGCAGGTGGGCACGGCCGTCGACGGCACGGGGGGCGTGCCGGTCACGTTCAAAGTACACGAGCGCCCGCGCCATGCGGTCACCGTGAATGCCGCGTATTCCAGCGACCTGGGCGGCAGCGGCGGCGTCACCTGGACCGACCGCAATCTGTTCGGCAACGCCGAACAGTTGAAATTACGCGCTTCGGTCATCGGTCTCAGCGGCAGCGATACCACGGGAGCGGGCTACGATACCAGCGCGCAATTCACCAAGCCCGATTTCCTGCACCGCGACCAGTCATTGGAAGTGTCGGTGGGCGCGCTCAAGCAATCGCTGCAGGCCTACGATCAAACCGCAACCACCACCGGCGCGATCGTGACCCGGAAGTTATCGAGCATATGGAGCGTCAGCGCCGGACTGACGACCGTCAATGAGAAAATCATTCAGCCGGTGGACGATGTGGTCGATCCACAGACCCATGCGGTAATCGTGCCGAAAACCATCTACTACTACACACTCGTGGCGCTGCCGCTGACCGTGGGCTACGACTCCACCAATTTGCCCACCCCGCTCGAGGATCCGCGGCATGGATTTCGCGGCTCATTGAGGCTGACGCCGACACTTGCAATCGGCCATCCGGATGCCACCTTCATCATCGAGCAGATCCAGATCGCCGGCTACTTCGATTTGAACAAGCTGCTGGGCACCGATCCCGGACGCAGCGTGCTCGCCGCGCGGGCGCTGGCGGGCATCGCCAAGGGTGCTTCACAATTCAGCCTGCCGCCCGACCAGCGTTTCTACGGCGGAGGCAGCACCACCATCCGGGGTTATCGCTATCAATCGGTCGGTCCCGTATTCCAGGGTACCCTGGATCCGATCGGAGGTACCGAGATCGAGGCGGCAGGCATAGAATTCCGGCAACGAATCATCGGCAATTTCGCTGCTGCTGCGTTCGTCGACGGCGGCGCGGTGACCGCCAGCTCGAGCGGAGTACCGAACGATTTTCGCATCGGTGTAGGGTTGGGGTTGCGCTACTACACACCGATCGGACCCATCAGACTGGATGTTGCCGTGCCCACCAAGCGCCGCAGCGGCGATGATTCGTTCGAGATCTATATCGGACTCGGACAGGCTTATTGATGCGCCGTGCATGGAAAATCATCGCCTGGTCCGTGAGCGGGTTGCTGCTCCTCACGCTGCTGCCGGTGGGCACGTTGTTCATCGCGGGAAACACCGACGCGGGCCGGGCCATGATCGCGAACCTGACCGAGCGGCTCACCGGCGGCCAGGTCAAGTTGACCCGCTTGGGCGGATCCTTTCCGCACGAACTGACGCTCGACAAGCTGCAGTTGAGTGATGATGGCGGGGTGTGGCTGACGGCGGAGCATATCTCGCTGCGATGGACGCCGAGTGCATTGCTGCTGCGCCACGTGCAGATTGACGATCTGCAGGCTGCCCGCGTGACCATGGAGCGCATTCCGCACGGTTCCGGTACGGCGAACGCCACGCCGCCTTCGATACCCCACATCGACGTTCAAAGCGTGTCGGTCGATGAGCTCAAGCTTGGACTGCAGCTGGACATCGTGCCGGCGCCGCTGGTGCTGCGCGGCGCCGCTCACCTGCGCTCGGTGACCGACATGACTCTGCAGGCCGACGCGCGCCGCATCAATGGTCTTGGGGACTACGTATTGCACTTGCAGTTTGATCCCAGGCGCATGGAGGCGATGCTCAAGGTGAACGAGCCGGCCGGCGGACCGCTGGCAAACCTGCTGCAGGTGCCGGGGTTGGGCGCGTTGTCGGCCACCGTGAATTTGAGCGGGCCCCGCTCTGCCGAGCATCTTGACCTCTCGATCGACGCGGGCACCTTGCAGGGCAGCGCCCACGGCAACGTCAATGTGAACGAGCTGTCGGGCGATTTGGAGTTCGCCTTCCGCTCGGCCGCGATGAGCCCTCGACCGGAACTCGCGTGGGATAGAGCGGCCCTGCAGGGCCACTGGCACGGCAACCTCAAAGCGCCGATGGCGGACGGTCATGTGGAGGTCGATCACTTGCAGCTGCCGGGCGGGACCGCGCTCACGACCTTGAGCGCCGATGCGACCGCGAGCCAAGGGACGGCGACCTTGAAGGCTCAGGCCGGCGGACTGCGGCTACCCGGCCCCGAGCCTCGATTGTTGCAGGACTCCCCGGTAACCATGGACGCCTCGATTCATTTGGACCAACCGGAGCGGCCTCTCGACCTCACCGCCGCACATCGATTGTTTTCGCTCAATGCACACGCGGAGACTCGGGCGGTGAAGGCCGGCCGGCGCAGCGCGACCGTGGAGTTGCGGCTGCCGGATTTGGCCCCGCTCGCGGCACTGGGCGGACAGCAGGTTCGCGGCAGCGCGATCCTCAAGGCAGGGTTGCAGAGCGACGACGCGACGATGCGCTTGGTGCTCGACGCGAGCGCAGCACTGATCGGCGGTACGGAGAGATGGTCGGCGGCCGTGGGCAATCGCCCCACGCTGCAGCTTTCGGGCGGTTTGACGGACAAGGCCGTGACCCTCGAAAGCTTGAAATTCTCGGGCCGCGTCGTGTCCCTGGCGGCGAGCGGCAGTGCCAAACGCGCGGTCGCCGCAGGCCGTGATTCTAGTCCGTGGGTACTGCATCTGCCTTGGACTCTCAATGTGTCCGATCTTGCGTCGTTGTCGCCGGCGCTTGCCGGCACCCTGAAGGCGTCCGGCCTGTTGGAGGGCCCGACGACGGCCATGAACGGCACGGCACAATTGACATCGGCGCTTTCCGTCCGCGGTACTCCGACCGGCGAGGTGACGGCCGCAGCGAAGCTGCGCGGCCTGCCGTCTGCCCCGAGCGGCACGCTGGCGGCGCATGGACTGCTTGACGGATCGCCGCTGGACGTCGAAGTTGACCTGGAACGCGGTCAGGCCGGGTCGCTGCGCGCACTCATTCGCCGAGCCGAATGGAAAAGCGCTCACGCGGATGGCGATGTGACCATACCGCCGGTTTTCGCACAAACCCACGGTCAGCTGCATCTGAAAATGGCGCAACTGAGAGACTTGCAGCATATCGTCGGCAGCGACATCGCGGGCAGCTTGGCGGGAACGATCGAGCTGCATCCGGACAAGGGCCGAACGCATGCACAGCTGCAAGTCGAAGCGCCGGATTTGGCGGTGGGCGGTATTGCGGGAAGCGTCCGGGCGAGCGGCGATGGATTTACCGATGCGTTGAACGTCAAGCTGGACGTCAAGACTCCAAGCTTGGGGGGAAGTGAGGCGAGTCTGTCGGTCGCCGGAACATTTAATGCAGACGCCCGCGACCTCACGGTGGCGAGCGCGGTGGCGAAGTATCGTGGACAGGATTTTCGCCTGCTGTCGCCCGCGCGAATTGCCTTTGCGAACGGCGTGGTGATTGACGATCTCAAGGCAGGAGCGCAACGGGCCGTGCTTGATCTCAAGGGCAGAATTTCCCCCGCCCTCGATGCGCGCGCATCGCTGCGGCAGGTGGAGCCGGCGCTGGTCAACGTGTTCATTCCAGGATTGCTGTCTGCGGGAATGATCGAGGCACGTGCCCGCCTGCAAGGCGATTGGGCTTCGCCCGCGGGTCGAATCCGGGTGACCGGCAGCGGCATGCGCATGGCGAATGATGCGGCGCTCGGCCTGCCGGCGCTGGCTCTGCAGGCCACGGCGGAGTTGAAGGGCACCACCGCGGACATCGATGCACGCTTGAACGCAGGTTCCGCCTCGCAGCTCGCCGTCGTCGGTCATGTGCCGCTGGCGGTCGAGGGCGCCCAGGATTTGAAGATCAGCGGCAATCTCGATGTGGGATTGCTCAATCCCTTGCTCGAAGGGGGCGGCCAGCACACGAGCGGCCAGCTCAGTATCGATGCAACCCTCTCGGGCAGCATCACGGTGCCGCACATCGATGGCACGGTGAACCTGAAAGATGGCTCCTTTGCCGACTACGGGCGGGGCATCAGTGTAACCAACATCACCGCCGAAATCGCCGGCCGCGAGGGCAAGCTGCAAATCCAAAGCTTCACGGCCTCCGCCGCCCCCGGAACGCTGTCCATGAAGGGTACGGTCGGGGTGCTGCAATCGGGTGTGCCCGTCGATCTGCAAATCATGGCCCGCAACGCTCAGCCGATCGCGAGCAAAATGGTCACGTCGAATTTCAACGCCGACCTCACGGTCAAGGGCACGCTGCGCGAGCGCCTCGATGTCGGCGGAACCGTGACCTTGAACCGCACCGTGATCGACATCGTGCGCACCCTGCCTCCCAATGTCGCGGTGCTCGACGTTCGCAGGCGCGGTAAGGCGGCCCCTGCGCCGCCCGGGAAACGGCTGGTCATCGGATTGGACGTGACATTGCAGGCGCCCCGTGAAATCTTGGTGCAAGGCCGCGGTCTCGACGCCGAAGTCGGTGGAGAACTGCACATCACGGGCACGACGGACGCCCCGCTGGTGGCCGGCGGCTTCGATCTGCAGCGCGGCAGCTTTTCACTCGCCAGTACCCGGCTCAATTTCACGCCGCCCGGCCGAGTCAGCTTTGACGGCGCGGGCCTCAAGAACAAGATCGATCCGACTTTGGATTTCACCGCGCAGACCACGTCCGGAGACGCGACCGTCACCCTGCACATCACCGGCTACGCGGACGCACCGCAGTTCGAGTTCACCAGCAGCCCGGCGCTGCCGCCGGATGAGATCATGGCCCGGCTGCTATTCGGTCAAAATGTCGCGCAGCTGTCGGCGCTGCAGGCGGCGCAAATCGGCGCGGCGTTTGCGAGTCTCAGCGGCGTGGGCGGCGACGGCAGTCTCAATCCGCTGGCCAGACTGCAGAAGAGCCTGGGGCTCGACCGGCTCACCGTCGGCTCGGCCACGGGAACATCCGCCGCCGGCGCAACAAACACCGGTGCGAGCATCGAAGCGGGACGCTACATCTCACGGCGCGTCTACGTCGAGGCAAGGCAGAACACCACGGGCGGCACTCAATTGGAAACCGACATCGACCTGACCAAGCATTTGAAGCTGCAGACCCGTTTGGGGAACGGCACCCCTTCGGCGCAGGGAACCACGCCGGAGAACGATCCGGGCAGCAGTGTGGGTTTGTCCTATCAGTTCGAGTACTAAGGAAGACGACCATGACGACATTATCCAGGGAACCGCGGATTCATCCGGTATCGATCATGGCGCTGCGGCCGACGCAGATCACCGTCGGAATGCGCGAGGTGAAGGCCAAGCGCAAAAGCTGGCGCAATCACCCGGATCGGAAAAAAGCGGATTTTCTCGGCAAACATCTGATTCCGGTCGTGTGGGGCCCGAAGGAGGAGTACTACGTCATTGACCACCACCACTTGAGCCTGGCGCTGCACCAGGAGGGGGTCAAGGAGATTGCGACCACGGTGGTTGCCGATCTGCGGCGGCTGCCGCGCGAAGCTTTCTGGATCTACCTGGACAACCGCGGCTGGCTGCATCCCTTCGACGACAACGGCCGGCGGCGCACGTACAAGGATGTGCCGAAACGGATCTCGGCGCTGGTGGATGATCCGTACCGAAGTCTGGCCGGTGAACTGCGGCAGAGCGGCGGCTATGCGAAGGATACGACGCCGTTCAGCGAATTCTTGTGGGCGGATTTTCTGCGCCGCCGGCTGAAGCGCAAATTGCTGGAAAATGACTTTCCCGCGGCGCTGGTCCGGGCATTGAAGCTCGCCAAGGGCAGCGAGGCGGATTATCTGCCGGGTTGGTGTGGGCCCATCGCTTGATCGGGAGGCATCAATGCAGCAATCCGAATACGGCGACGCCGGCGGCGCTGCCGACGAACACCTTGCCGTCGGCCACCGTGGGGGTGATGAATTTGTTGCCGGCGCCGAAGTGATCGCGGTTGCCGGCCGCCTGATTGCTGTTGTAGAGCTCATGGGCGAGATTCGCGGCGTCGTAGGCGCGCAGCACCGCCGGATTGGAGTTTTCGTGCGCCCAAACGATGCCGTTCGAGGTGCCATTCGCCGACACGCTCGGCGCCGTGCCCGGATAGGGAAACTGCGCCAGCGACTGCGACTGCGGCGTACTTTGCAGTCTGGCGGCTGCGACGGCAAATGCCTTCAAGGTCGCGCCCGAATCGGCGTAGTACACCGTTGAGTTGAAATAGGCGGGAGTGGACCAAATGCCGGCCGGCAATGCACCGCTGAGCTGCTGCCAAATCCGACTGTTTCCAGAGGAGTCGAACTTGCCCATCGAGTCGCGATTGACGACATAAATATTGCCGTCCTTGCCGGCCCCGACCACGAGGTGCCTGACGGTGTTGCTCGAGTCGGTCAAATCCGGCAACAGCATTTCTCCGCCCGATCCCAAATCATGGTCTGCGGCCGACTCGCTGGTTTCGTTATACATGGTGAAGTAATCGGCGACGCTCATTGATCCGCCTGCCGTTGATATCTTGAGGAAGGAATTGCCGTAGTCCTGACCCTGGGGGAAGCCGTTGGCATCCATGGCGGTCTCAAAGGCGCCGTTCGCCGTCAGCAAATAGATGTTGCCCGCCGCATCCGCCGCCGGGCCGCCGCCGCTCATCCAAATGGCGGGCCCCACACCGCCGCTGTTCGGCGCCAGGTTGAGCACGGCGGTGCGCGACAGGGTGCTGCCGGAATAGGCGATGACCCAACCGAAGTACGGAACAATGTCGCAGTGCGAAGTCCAACTCGTGTAAATGCTCCCGTTCAACAACAGCAGTGCCGACCGCTCCTCGTACTGACCGGCGTTGAAGGTGGTCGACCCGCCGCCGCCGCTCGGGTAGCTTGCGGCAATCTCGGTCGGCCCGTTGAGCAATTCGGCGCCTGTGATCAGATCGAGCGCATGAAGGCGCTGGTGGTAGTTCGCTGCGGCGTCTTTCGACATCGCGACGACATAGAGAGTGCCATGCGCCCCGGCGTTGCGGTCAATGACCGGAGTCGAGGTGACGCCGATTTCAGGGCTCACCTGGCTGCAGCCGCGCGTATCGCTCAATGACTCGCCGGCCGGCAGCAGCGATACCTGCCACAGCGTCGACCCGGTATCGGCGTCGAAGGCATAGACGGAATCGTGTTCCGTCGCCACGATGACCACATTGTGCGCCGAGCCCGCCACGCGCAGTTGTGACAGGTACAAGGGCTGGGCGTCGACTTTGCCGTCCACCGGCAAGTTGCGCAGCAGGCCGAAACCCGAAGAAGTGACGTTCGCGGGGGTCAGGATCGATTCGGTGAGATTCTGGCCGGTACGACTCAAGTCATTCTTGTAAGTCAGCACGTCGGTGCCAGCCGCCACGGGGCCGCTCGTGACGGTCAACATCGCGCTGCGGCTGGTCGCGCTGCCGCTCGCATTGGTAACGACGACCGCGAAACTGCCGCCGCTATCGCCCGCTGCAACGACGCCCGTCGTGAAGCGCGCGGCGGTGGCGCCTGCGATCGCCGTCGCGTTTTTCCGCCATTGATAGCCCAAGGGTGCCGTACCCGAGGCGGACACCGTGAACGTCGCCGTCTGCCCCGCGGATACGGTTTGATCCGCGGGTTGCACGGTAATGGTGGGGACGGAAGAGGTCGGGGGCGGGGTCATGGGCGGGGCGGCATAGCCGCCGCCCGCGCCCCCTCCGCAGGCCGGCAGCAGCATGCATGCGGTGAGGCAGAACGACAACGAAGACCGGTGGCGCATGTGTAGCAATTACACCCATGAGGGGCTCGCATTCAAGCGTCGGGAATGCGCAACATCTTATGTGAATTCGCCTACATGTCGCCGAAGCGTGACTGCAGCCAGACCACCGCCGCGATGGCGGCGGTCTCGGTGCGTAACACGCGCGGTCCCAGCCCCCCCTGAGAGAAGCCCGCGACGCGGAAAGCCTCGAGTTCATCGGGTGCGAATCCGCCCTCGGGGCCGATCGCAATGTGCGCCTCGAGCACCGCGGTCGGCCGCTCGCCGCCATGGCGTGCCGTGATGTGCGGCGCGGATTCGGGTTCGAATACCAGGCGCGGCCCGCCGCCGGGCGCCGATTCACCGAGATAGTTGAGCAGCGGTTGCGCGGTGTCGATGACGGGCAGTCGATTGCGGCCGCATTGCTCGCAGGCGCTCACCGCGACGGCCCGCCAGTGATTGGCTTTGGACTCCGCCTGCGCCGCATCGAGGCGCACCACGCTGCGTTGACTCAATACCGGCGCAATCCGCGCCACCCCGAGTTCAGTCGCCTTTTGCACGATGAAGTCCATGCGATCGCCCCGCGGCACACATTGCACCAGCGTGATGGCCAGCGGCGATTCCCGATCCACCGGCCGGCCATCGCCGACGAATGCCGAGACGCGCGCGCCGCGCACCGTCTCGATCGCGCCGTTGAATTCACGCCCGTCGCCGTTGAACAGGATCAGCTCATCCCCGCCGCGTGCCCGCAGCACCTTGGCGAGGTGCGATGCGGTTTCGCGGGGCAACTCCACCGCAGTTCCCGGAGTGAGCTCGGCGTCGACGTACACCCGGGTCAATCGCATGCAGCGAGCCCTATGCCGTCGGCGGCCACTTGCACCATCAAGTCCATCTCACTGTCATCGACGATGTAGGGCGGCATGAAGTAGACCACATTGCCGATGGGGCGCAGCAGCACGCCGTTGGCGAGTGCGTGCCGGTAGATGCGCTGCCCCCTGCGTTCGGTCCAAGGGTATGCCTCGCGGCTGCGTTTGTCCTTGACGAACTCGACGGCGACAATCATCCCGCATTGCCTGACTTCGCTCACATGCGGATGATCTTCGAGTGAGCGCGCCCGGGCGCCGAGATAGGCCGCTTTCACGCGATTGCGTTCGATGACGCCCTCGGATGCAAAGATGCCGAGAGTCGCGAGCGCCGCCGCGCAGGCCAGCGGATTCCCGGTATAGCTGTGCGAGTGCAGGAAGGCGTTCAGGTTCGCATACTCATCATAGAACGCGGCGTAGACATCTTCCGTGGTCATCACCGCGGACAGCGGCAAGTAGCCGCCCGTGAGGCCCTTCGAGAGGCACAGAAAGTCGGGCGATATGCCCGCCTGCTCGCAGGCAAACATAGTTCCGGTGCGACCGAAACCGACCGCGATCTCATCGGCGATCAGATGCACGCCGTGCCGGGTGCAGGCCTCGCGCAGCCGCGTCAAGTAAACCGGGTGATACATGCGCATGCCGCCCGCGCATTGCACCAGGGGCTCGACGATTACCGCCGCGAGCTCGTGCGCGTGTTCGGCCAGGAGCCGCTCCATGGGCTCGCACTGCCGCAGCGAGTAGTGCTCCCAGGATTCGCCGGCTTCACGGTGGTAACAGTCGGGCGAGGGGGCCGTGAATACATCCATCAGCAGCGGTTTGTACAGAGACTTATAGAGTTCGACGTTGCCCACCGCCAAGGCGCCGAGGGTTTCGCCGTGATAGCTGTTCTGCAAGGTCATGAACCGCGTTTTGTCGGGCAATCCGCGGTTGCGCCAGTAGTGGAAGCTCATCTTGATCGCCACTTCCACGGCGGCGGAACCGTTGTCGGCCAGGAAGCAGCGGGTCAGGCCGGGTGGCGTCAGAGCGGCCAATTGCTCGGCGAGCCGCACCGCCGGTTCGTGGGTGAAGCCGGCGAAAATGACGTGTTCGAGCTCGCCCAATTGCGCGGCGAGGGCCGCATTGATGCGCGGGTTGGCATGGCCGAAGAGGTTGACCCACCACGAGCTCACGGCGTCGAGATAGCGATGGCCGTCATAGTCCTCGAGCCAGGCTCCGCGGCCGCGCCGGATCGCGATCATCGGCAGGGTTTCATGGTCCTTCATCTGGGTGCAGGGATGCCACACGACGCGCAGGTCGCGGGCGGCGAGCGGGCCCTGGGCCGCCTGATTCTCGAGAATGGCGTTCATATGGCAGGAATTGTCGCATATGCTAATGCCGGCAACGGCAACCGAAGGAGGCGCCATTGCGGGTTGACTTAAAGACAGGACTGCTGCGCGGCGCGAGACAGATCGCTTCGCCGAACTTCGATTCGCGCCCCGCCGGTGTCGAGGCGGACCTCATCGTCGTGCACGGCATCAGTTTGCCGCCCGGGGAATTCGGGGGTCCCTGGATAGACCGGCTGTTCACCAATTCATTGCCCGCGGATGCGCACCCCTATTTCGCCGAAGTGGGGCCGCTGCGCGTGTCTTCCCACCTGGTCGTGAAGCGCAACGGCGCGGTAACGCAATACGTCAGGTTCAGCGAGCGTGCGTGGCACGCCGGCAAGTCCGCTTACCAGGGCCGTGAAGCCTGCAACGATTTTTCGGTCGGCATCGAACTCGAAGGGACCGACACGCTGCCCTACGAACCTGCGCAGTATGGCACCCTGGCGAAGGTGGTGGCCGCGCTGTGTGCGGCTTATCCGCGGCTTTCCCCTGAGCGCATCGTCGGCCACAGCGACATTGCTCCCGGGCGCAAGACCGACCCGGGACCGGCCTTCGACTGGACTCACGCCCGCCGCCTGATCGTTGCTGCCGCCCGGCGGCCCCCCGGATACGGCAATACCTTAATAGGGTAGTCGGCCCGCCCCTCAAGCTCCCGGCAAGCGTGAACTCGATCACACTTTCCAGAGGCCTATCCTCAGCCCGACGACACTAGATTTTCCCGGCAAAGCCGACACTTAGGGGACATGTAATGTTTCCAAGAGACCCGGGAGGGCTATTGATTCGTTGGTTCGCGGACCTTCCCATCGAGCGCAAGCTGCGCATGGTCATTCTGGTACCCGCGATCGCCGTCTTTACGGTAGCGATGATCGTGCACGTCGGGATGAACCTGCTGCATTTGCGCGACGACCTGCAGTGGAGCGCCGCGCGCATTGCCCGGGTTACCGGTGCAAGCGCGATCGATGCGCTGCGTCTCGGTGACGACAAGGCGGCGCTCAAGGCACTGGGCACGCTGCGCGATGAGTGGCTGGCGAGCGATGTCGACTTGCTGGCGCCGAACGGTCATGCGCTCGCCAGCTACCGGCGCGCCGACGGGGAGGCGCGCCTGCAGTCCGCGGCTGCCCTCGTATCCGGAACAATTCCGGATACGGCTCCCGGCGCCGACCCTGGGCCCCCGCGGCTATACCTGCAGGCGGGTCAACTGCACATCATGGCGACCGTGCAGCGCAGTCATGAAGTGCTGGGATTCATACACATCCGAGTGCCACTTGCCGCCCTCTACCAGGACTGGAGCGGCTACGTCGTCATCACGCTCGCGGCCATCGCGATCGCGGTGCTGACGGCCTACTGGCTGGCCGCGCGCCTGCAGCAGCAAATCTCCGGCCCCATCGTCAACCTGGCGCATACCATGCAGCGGGTATCCTCCGAGGAAGACTACAGTCTGCGCGTCGAACGCAGCTCGCAGGATGAGGTGGGTTCGCTGATAGACGGCTTCAACCAAATGCTGGCGCAGATCCGGCATCGCGATTCGCGCCTGGAGAAATATCGCCAATTCCTCGAGCAGCAGGTCGAGGAGCGCACGATCAACTTGGGCAACGCCAATCTCGAGCTCAAGCTCGCCATCGGCGAAGCCAACCGCGCCAAAGAAGCTGCCGAACGCGCCAGCAGCGCCAAGAGCGAATTCTTGGCGCGCATGAGTCATGAAATCCGTACGCCGATGAACGGCGTCATGGGCATGTCGGAACTGCTGCAGGCGACCGAGCTCACCCCACGCCAGCGGCATCTCTCGGAAACCATCTCTCATTCCGCCGAAGCATTGCTGCAGATCATCAATGATATCTTGGATTTCTCGAAGGTCGAGGCGGGCAAGCTCGAACTCGAGCACGTCGAGTTCGCCTTGCGCGAGGCCGTGGAGGAAACCATCGAGATCTTCGCCGGGCGCGCCCACGCCAAGAATTTGGAACTGGCATGCGCGATCGAACTCGACGTGCCCGGCACGGTGCGCGGCGATCCTATGCGCCTGCGGCAGGTGCTGATCAACCTGGTGGGCAACGCCATCAAGTTCACGGATTCCGGGGAAGTCATCGTGCGGGTCAAAACCGCCGGGAACGATGGGCTGCTGCGTTTCGAGGTCGTCGACACCGGCATCGGCATCCCCGCGGAGGCACAGGCCCAAATATTCAATGCGTTCAATCAGGCCGATTCTTTCACCACGCGAAAATACGGCGGCACGGGCTTGGGTTTGGCAATTTGCCGTCAACTCGCCACCCTGATGGGGGGCGAAATCGGCGTTCACAGCGAAATCAATTGCGGCTCCACGTTTTGGTTCGACGTGCGTCTGGAACCCGTCATCGATGCCTCGCCGACCATGACCCGACTGCCCCGCTCGAAGCTCATCGGCCTGCGCGCGCTGGTCGTCGATGACAACGCCAGCAGCCGCGAGATACTGCAGCAGCATATGAACTCCTGGGGCGTCGAGGTGGTCGCGGTGGAGACCAGCGCCGCGGCCCTGGCGGCGCTCGACGCGGAAAGCGGTCGGTTCGACCTGGGATTGCTGGACGATCAGATGCCCGGCATGGACGGGCTCCAGCTGGCGAAGCACATCCGCCGCGATCGCCGCTGGGCTGACCTGCGGCTCATCTTGCAGAGCACGCGCGACGACCACGACGGCGGTTCCGAACGATCCCAGCTGTTCAGCGCCGTGCTCACCAAGCCGTTGCGGCGCTCGCAGCTCTTTTCCTGCCTCTCGCGCGTGATGACCATGCAACCTGGAGCCCCGCCGGACGCCTTCGCGGGCGAATCGGCACCGCCCGCGGCCGCCGCTGCGGCGCGCGCCGGCGGTCCCAAGATTCTCGTCGTCGAGGACAATCCGGTGAACCGCGAGGTCGCCGTCGGCATGCTCGAAAATCTGGGCTGCACCATCGACACCGCGGAAAACGGCTGGCTCGCCATCGAGGCCATGAACACGCAAGCTTACGACGCAGTATTGATGGATTGCCAAATGCCGGTGATGGACGGGCTCACGGCCACCGGGGAAATAAGGCGGCGCGAGCAGACCTCGGGCACGGCGCGCGTGCCCGTCATCGCGTTGACCGCGAATGCAATGGAGGGAGACCGCGAGCGCTGTCTGGCCGCGGGGATGGACGACTTTCTCAGCAAACCCTTCACTCAGCAGCAGCTCGCAACGCTGCTGCGGCGCTGGCTGGCCCTGCGCGTGCTGCCCGAATCCGAGCGCCGCGACCTGTCGCGGGTACCGTTGATCGATGCCGGCGTGCTGCGCAACATCGCCGCACTGGCGAAGCCGGCACTGCTCAACTCGATGATCGATTTGTACCTGCAGCACTCGCCCGGGCTGATCCGGGCGATCGAAATCGCGGCGGCCAACATGCAGGCGGACGCGCTTTCGCAAGCCGTGCATACCCTGAAGTCCAGCACCTCGAATCTCGGAGGAACGCGTCTCGCCATGGCCGCCAAGGAATGCGAGGCGCTGGTGCGGGAGGGCGGGATCACCCAGGCCGGACCGATTGTTCTGCGAATCCGCAAAGAGTATCAAGAGTTCTGCGCCGCGCTGTCGCGCGAGCGATCGCCCAATGCAGCGTAGCCGCCGAAGGAAGCAATGATGACAGCCGAATCTCAACCCATTCATGCGGCGACCGTGTTGGTCGTCGACGATGACCCAGGCGCGCGCTTGCTGGTTGGAACCGCGTTGGAAATGGCGGGCTTCCGCGTGCTGACGTCGGCCGACGGCGCGGCCGCCTTGGACCAATTTCGCAGCGAGCCCGCGGATTGCGTGGTGCTAGACGTCGTCATGCCCGGAATGAGCGGATTCGACGTTTGCAGCGCCTTGCGCGCATTGCCGGACTGCCGCCACGTGCCGATATTGATGCAGACCAGTCTCGATGACATGGAGTCGGTCAACCGTGCCTACAACGCGGGAGCCACGGACTTCTCGTCGAAGGGCATCAATCCGATGCTGCTCGCGCAGCGAGTCAAGTTCCTGGTGCGCGCCAAACAGACTCAGGACCAGCTGCGTGAAAGCGAGGCGCGCGTGCGCTATCTCGCCTACTACGATCCTCTCACGGCATTGCCCAATCGTCAGCGCCTGCTGCAGATTTTGGAACAGCAGCTCGCCTGGGCGGCGTCCCGGCAGCGCGGCCTCGCGGTCCTGATGCTCGACGTGGACAATTTCTCTCGCATCAACGACACGCAGGGTCAGGCCGTGGGCGATGCTCTCCTGAAGGAAGTTGCGCTTCGCCTGCAAAATTGCCTGCGTGACGCTCAGCGCTCCCTGGACCAGGAGCAGGATGCCATCGGCACCAAGGACATCGGCGACTGGGTGGCGCGCACCGGCGCCGATGAATTCGCGCTGGGGCTGCCGGGTGTCACCGGCGCCGACGCCGCGCAAGCCGTGGCGCAACGGGTCCAGGCGGCGCTGGCGCATCCATTCATGTTCGCCCAGCAGGAAATAACCTTGTCGGGCACCATGGGAATCAGTTTGTTTCCGGGCGATGCGGCCACTCCCGAGGCCCTCGTCAAGAATGCCGACGCGGCCATGCATCACGCCAAGAAGGCCGGACAGGGTACGCTCGAGTTCTTCAGCAAATCCATCAGCACCCGCGCGGCGAAGCACCTGTCCATGGAGGCGGACTTGCGCAAAGCATTGGAGCGCGGCGAATTCACCTTGAACTATCAACCGCGGCTGGCGCTCAAGGACCTGCGGGTCGAGGCGGTCGAGGCCTTGCTGAGATGGCGGCACCCGCAACGCGGCTTCGTTGCGCCCACGGAGTTCATTCCGCTTGCGGAGCAGAACGGCCTGATCGTCGAGATCGGCGATTGGGTGCTGCGCGAGGCAAGCGCCCAGGTGCGCCGCTGGCGCGATGCGGGCGGGCCGCCATGGCAGGTCGCGGTGAATGTGTCGGGCGTGCAATTTCGCGACGGCAGCCTGGTGTCGCGTGTCTCGCGCGCCATCGATGCGGCGGGAATCGAACCGAAGATGGTCGAACTGGAGTTCACCGAGGGCGCCTTGATCGAATATTCGACCGCGGTCAGCAAGGCCGTGAAGGGGCTGAAGGCGCTTGGTGTCGCGACGGCGCTGGATGACTTCGGCACCGGTTACAGTTCCTTGTCGTATCTGCGTCACTTTCCGATCGACACGCTGAAAATCGACCGGGTATTCGTGCGCGACATTGCCTCGAAGACCGGGGGCAATGCACCGCTGGTCGACGCCATCATCGCCATGGCCAAGAGTTTGGGCCTGGCGACGGTGGCGGAGGGCGTGGAAACCGAAGCCCAGTGGCAATATCTCAAGACGCGGGATGCCGACCAGGTGCAGGGATATCTATTCTGCCGGCCGCTGGTCATTGCGGAGCTGGAACGCTGGCACGCCGACTGGCTGCATTCGCATCATTTCAACGCAGCGAGCGTTGCTTAGCGGTTTGCGTCCCTTCCCGCCCCGAACAGCAATGCCACGCCGAGCAACGAGGCGGCATAGAACAGCACCAGGTCAACCACGAAATTGAGCGTGTTGAACGAGTCCCCGGCGTATTCGTATAGATAGACTGCCGGGAAGCCCATCGCCAGCGCCCGGCCATGATGAGACGCCGAATGCAACGCAGTGGCCAGGGAAACCAGCAAAAACGCCAGCACAAACACCAGGCTCGTGATCATCCAGAAGCGCTTGCGCTTTACGCAAGCCAACTTTGCAACGTGAATTGCAATGCCCGCCGCCACACCCGCGCAGGCGATGCAGAAAAGCGCATCCACCGCGAACCCCGGCACGCTGATCCCGCTCCTGCAGGCCCCGGAGCCCGCGGCGATCATCGGACACACCATCCAGTAGAAGGTCATCGGGAAACCAATCTGGAGAGGGCCATCGCTCGGGATCTGATTTGACGTCGAGAAGTGGTAGTCCACGAAGCAAATCACCACCAAGAAGGCCGCGGCACTCAGCCAAAACGATTTCCCCGGGGCAAGTTGTGGTGCGATCGGCGTCATGGCAATCAGGCGCGCTATTTTCTTGTCCGCCGCCAGACCACTTCGCTGCCGTGCTCATGGCGCGCCAGCACGCGGGCCAGTACGAACAACAGATCGGACAAACGATTCAGGTACTGGAGCACCTCGGGAGCCACACTCTCGATGCGCGCGAGCGACCAACAGCGGCGCTCCGCGCGACGGCACACCGCGCGGGCAACATGGCAGGCGGCAGTCGCCGGCCCGCCGCCGGGCAGGATAAATTCCTTCAGGGGCGGCAGCTCCTCGTTGAAACCGTCCAGTTCGGTCTCCAGCCGCTCCACGTGCGCCGCCTCGATGATGCGATGCCCGGGGATGCACAGTTCGCCGCCGAGATCAAACAGATCGTGCTGCACTTCGGTGAGGCAGTGCGTGATTGCGGCCGGCAGGCCGCCGACGCTCAACACCACGCCGATGGTACTGTTGGCTTCATCGACCGTGCCGTAGGCTTCGACCCGCAGAGTCTCCTTGGCGACGCGCGATCCATCCCCGAGGCCGGTACTGCCGTCATCGCCGGTGCGCGTATAAATCTTGCTGAGCCGGTGGCCCATTGCTCGAAATCTCCCAAGCCGGACTGCAACGGTAGCACAACGTTTGCTAATGTGGCGCACATGAATCCCTCGCCGGAACTGCAGGCGGCGCTCGATGCCGCGGAACAAGCTGCTGGAATCGCGCGTTCGATGTTCCAGCGCAATATCGAAGTGCGCGTCAAGGCGGACAAGTCGCCGGTAACCGAGGCGGATGTACGCTGTGAATTGGCGATTCGTGAGATTCTCGAGAAGCGCTTTCCATCCTACGGATTCTTCGGCGAAGAGACCGGCAGCCGCGATGCGAATGCGGAAAATCTCTGGCTGGTGGATCCCATCGACGGCACCAAGGCTTTCGTGCGCGAATATCCGATGTTCTCCACGCAAATAGCGCTGATGCGCCGGGGAGAAATCGTGCTCGGCGTATCGAGCGCGCCGGTGTACGGCGAATTGAGCTTCGCCGAGCGCGGGCGCGGTGCCTATCTGAGCGGCAAGGCGATCCGGGTCAGCAGCATCGACACGCTCGAGGAGGCCGCGTTGTCCTCAGGCAATATGAAATCTCTCGCCGCCGGCGGCCAGTGGGGGCGGTACGGGGCGCTGGTGGCGCGAGTCAATCGCATTCGCGGCTACGGCGATTTTCTTCACTATCACTTGTTGGCGAGCGGCAAGATCGATGCCGTGATCGAATCCGACGTCAATATCCTCGACATTGCGGCTTGCGTGGCCATCGTCAATGAGGCAGGAGGCCGTTTCACGGACCTGGGCGGCGCGCCGATCACGCTCGAGTCCACCTCGGTGCTCGCAACCAACGGCCGTCTGCATACCGCGATATTGGCGGCACTGAGTTAGGCGCCGGCGTCAGGCCTGGAAAAACACCCGCCGTCCGCCGATCTCGGCAGCCTCGAACCGGGTTTCATACAGGGCCGACAGATGTTGCGCGTTGAGGATGTCGGCGATGGGGCCGCTCTGCCATTCCCCGTCCTTGCCGATCAGCAGAGCGGCGTCGGCGAACCGGGCGGCGAGATTCGGATCATGCAGGGTGACGACGGCGGCCGCGCCCGCATCGGCGCGTTCGCGCAGCAGCTGCAGCGCTTCGAGCTGGTGATTCGGATCGAGCTGGTTGGTCGGCTCATCCAGGAGAAACAGGCGCGGGGTTTGCGCCAGGACCGCGGCCAACGACGCCCGCCGCCGCTCGCCGCCGGACAGGGTGAGGACATCGCGGTCTTCGTAGCCGGCGAGCCCCACCGCAGCGAGTGCCGCGGAGGCGATGGCAAGGTCGCGCGCCGATTCCCATTGCCAGCGAGGGATGTGCGGGTGGCGTCCGAGCAGCACCGTTTCCATGACGCTTGCCGGAAAGGGATCTTCGACGTTTTGCGGCAACAGCGCCATCTCACGGGCGAGGGCGCGGCGCGACCACCCGGTGATGGGACGCCCCGAGATCAGAACCTCGCCCGCCCTGGGGGGGCGTAGGCCGGCAAAGGTATGCAAGGAGAGGCTCTTGCCGGAACCGTTCGGACCGAGAATCGCCAGCACCGAACCGCTGCACACCTGCAGGTTGAGCCCGCGCACCAGGACGCGTGATCCGACGCATACACTGATGCCCCGGCATTCGAGCAGCGGCGTCGCGGCCTCCCTCTGATCCGCCGCCGCTTCAGCGAGCATGCTGCGTCCACCGAATCTCGAGCGCGGTGACGGGGCCGATGACCACCTCATCGAGGCTCGCCGCCTGTGGCCATCGGTCCGGCGCGAGCATCCGCCGCCCCGCCATCAATTCCGCCGTCAATTGCGGATAGAGCGGCTTTTGCGCCGGATCGCCGTAGCCGTCGGGGAAGCGCGGCGAGTCATCCGCGGGATTGTACTTGTCGCTCGCGCCCACCGTGTGCAGCAGTTCGTGGGCTATCACCACATTGTTCGCACCGTTCATCTCCGGGGCCGCAAAGGCGTACACCACGCCGACCAGCCCCTTCGTGAGACCCAAGGAATGCGGCACGGCGGGAGTCAGCGCCGGGTCGTGATAGAGCACGAATAGGCGAATATCCTCGGGCTCACGCACATGACCGCTGACATGCCAGGCCCAGTACCGCAGCCGCAGGCTCCACAGGGCGGTCGTCAACACACCGGCGTCCGCCGGCCGTTGCGGCGGGAGTGCCTGCAATTCAGCTCTGAGACGCGTTCTGACCGGTTCGCTGGTTTGCAGGCGGTAGCGCTCAGCCTCGCGTGCGAAGAAATGGTCGATGGGCTTGAAGCGTTCGGCGTCGAGCGCCGCAAGATAGGTCCGCGTCACCGGACTATCGTCGGCCGCGACGGGGTAGATCGCAACATACAGGGGGTCGCGCCAGCGCGTGCTGAGACGGCGCTGCTGCCAGTTCGTCACCGCGGCCAGCAGCAAGATCAGCAGCAAGATCAGGACGCGCAGCATCTTCCATCTGCTGCTCCGCGGCACCTTGCTGCGCGGCGCGGCCGCGGGGGCCGGTTTCACTCGGCCGCCTCGACACTGAGTTCGCCGAGCTCACCGTCGGCGGTGGTGTAGGACACCACCATGGGTTTGCAGCACACCGGGCAGTCTTCGATATACGACTGCTCGGGCACCGACAGGTCGAGAGTCAGAGTAATCGTCTCCCAGCAATGCGGACAAATGGCGTCTTGGCCCTGAATTAGGTTCATCGGCGCAGTCTCAACATAATGGCATTGAATCTCCAATTTTACCCGGGGGCCGCCTGCGTGGCTTTGGGGCAGTTTAGCCGCACAATGTGCTCCTGCACCGTCAAAAACACCGGCGGGCCGCTATACTTCGAGACTGGTTTGGGGGACTACGAGGAAACATGGAGCCGACCGATACTGCGAAACCTGACTACTTCCATCGGGTGGTCGATTGTCAGTGGGCCTGTCCGGCGCACACCGACGTTCCCGAATACATCCGTCTGATCGCCCAAGGGGAGTTCACGGATGCCTACATGGTGAATCGAGAATCCAATGTGTTTCCGGGGATTCTGGGCCGGGTCTGCGATCGGCCCTGTGAACCCGCCTGCCGCCGCGGCCGGATCGAGGAGAAGCCGGTCGCCATCTGCCGGCTGAAGCGCGTTGCCTCCGACCACCGCGACGACATCACGGCACGGCTCCCCAAAGCTCCGCGCGAGAAAAACGGCAAGCGCATCGCCTGCATCGGCGCCGGCCCGGCGTCGCTCACGGTTGCAAACGACCTCTTGCCGATGGGCTACGAGGTCACGATATTCGAACAGTACGCCGTTCCGGGCGGCTTGATGCGCACCAATATTCCTGCATTCCGGCTGCCCGCGAGCGTGCTGGACGAAGAGATCGGCTATATCGTGAACATGGGCGCCGACCTGCGCCTGAATGCGCCGGTCAGGAGCATGCGGCAGCTGCTCGACTCGGAAGAATTCGACGCGGTGTTCGTGGGATCGGGCGCACCCAAGGGCAAGGAACTCGATCTCCCCGGCCGCCACGACACCGACCGTGTTCACATCGGCATCGCCTGGCTCGAGTCGGTGGCCTTCGGCCATATCGAGCGCGTCGGCGAGCGCGTCTTGATCATCGGCGTCGGCAATACGGCGATGGACTGCTGCCGCAGTTCGCTGCGCCTCGGCGCCAAGGACGTCAAAGTCATGGCGCGCAAACCGCGCCAGTTCTTCAAGGCATCCGAGTGGGAACTGGAGGATGCGGAGCACGAGAACGTTGCGATCGTGGTCAACCATGCCCCCAAGTCCTTCGTGACCGAAGGCGGCCGGCTGCTCGGCATGATGTTCGAGAAATTGGAATACGACATCGACGGCGGCGACATCAAAGCGACGCGTTCCCTGGGCGAGGTGTTTTTCCCGTGCGACGACGTGATTCTCGCAATCGGCCAGGAAAACGCATTTCCGTGGATCGAGAAGGGCATCGGCATCGAACTCGACAAATGGAATGTGCCCACGGTCGACAAGGTCACGTATCAGTCCACGTTGCCTCGAGTGTTCTTCGGCGGAGACGCGGCATTCGGACCCAAGAACATCATCTGGTCCGTGGAGCACGGCCATCAAGCCGCCATCTCGATTCACAAGTTCTGCCGGGACGAGGCCGTCGAGGAGAGGATGCCGCGCGGAGTGACCTTGTCCAGCCGCAAGATGGGCATGCACGAATGGGCGTACAAGAACGAGTACAACGGCGTGGAACGGCGTCTCGTGCCCCATGTGGGTCTGGTCGAGCGCTTCAAGAAGATCAACATCGAAGTGGAACTCGGGTTCACCGCGGAAGAGGCAGCATTGGAAGTTCAGCGCTGTCTGAACTGCGACGTGCAGACGGTATTCGCAGCGAAGCTGTGCATCGAGTGCGATGCCTGCATCGACATTTGCCCGGTCGATTGCCTCACCATCACGCAGAACGGCACCGAAGCCGAGCTGCGCGGCCGGCTGACGGCGCCGGCGGCAAACCGCACGCAGGCGCTGTACGTGTCGGCGGCGCTGCCGCAAACCGCGCGCGTCATGGTGAAGGACGAGGACGTCTGCGTGCATTGTGGGCTGTGCGCGGAGCGCTGTCCGACGGCCGCCTGGGACATGCAAAAGTCGACCATCCGGATTCCGCACGCGATCGATGAGGAGGTCTCCGTATGCCCGGCCTGACTGCCAATGCCAACCGCGTGAACGATTTCGTGGTGAAGTTCGCCAACGTCAACGGGACCGGATCGGCAAGCGCCAACTCGCTGATTATGAAGGCTATTTTTCGCATGGGCGTTCCGGTAACCGGGAAGAACTACTTTCCCTCCAACATCCAGGGACTGCCGACCTGGTACGAGATCCGGGTGACGCGCGACGCTTATGCCGCCCGCGCCGCCCACGTCGACATCATGGTGGCGATGAACGCGGAGACGTATTCGCGGGACGTGCGCGAATTGAGTTCGGGCGGTTACTTGATCTATGACTCGACGTGGCCGCGCAGTTCTCTCCTGCAGCGCGGCGACATCACCGTGATCGAAGTGCCGCTCGCCAAGCTGGTCAATGAAAATTTCGACGGCGTGCGCAACCGGATTCTTCTGAAGAACATTGCCTATGCCGGCGTGCTCGCGGCGCTGATCGACGTCGATCTCGAAGTGATCGCCGGACTACTCAACGAGAGCTACGGCAAGAAGCCGAAATTGTTGGACTCGAATTCCAAGGCCCTGCGCCTGGGGTACGACTACGTCAAGCAGCATCTGACATCGCCCCTGCCGCTGCGCGTGGAGCACATGGACAAGACTCGCGGCCACATCATGATCGACGGTAATACCGCCGCCGGCTTGGGCTGCGTGTACGCCGGCGCGACGGTCGGCGCCTGGTATCCCATCACCCCCTCGACCTCGCTGATGGACGCATTCAAGGGATTTTGCGAACGCTACCGGGTCGATCCGCAGACCGGCGAGCGTAATTTTGCGATATTGCAGGCCGAGGATGAACTCGCCGCAGTCGGCATGGTGCTCGGTGCATCGTGGAACGGCGCGCGTGCCTTCACCCCGACCAGCGGACCCGGCATTTCATTGATGAACGAATTCGTTGGGCTGGCGTATTACGCCGAGGTGCCCTGCGTCATATTCGACGTGCAGCGGGTGGGTCCTTCCACCGGCATGCCCACCCGCACGCAACAGTCCGACCTGATGCTTTGCGCCTATGCGTCGCACGGCGACACTCGGCATGTGATGCTGTTTCCCGCCAACCCCGAAGAGTGTTTTTATTTGGCGGTACAGGCGTTCGACATTGCCGAACGCCTGCAGACTCCGGTGTTCGTGCTTTCCGACCTTGATATCGGCATGAACGATTGGATGTGCCCGGATCTGCAATGGGACGACGCGTACCGGCCGGATCGGGGCAAGATGCTGTCGCCGGAAGAACTCGCCGGCCTGGAGAAGTTTTATCGCTACGTGGACCGCGATGACGATGCCATCACGTATCGCACCCTGCCCGGCACCAGTTCCAAGGGCGCGTACTTCACGCGCGGCTCGGGGCACAACCAGTACGGGGCGTATACCGAGGACTCCGCGGAATACCAGGTCGTTCTTGACCGGTTGAAGCGCAAATTCACCAACGCGCCGAAATACCTGCCCAAACCGGTGTTGGTGGGCAAGGGCGGCACCGAGGTTGGAATCGTGAGCCTCGGCAGCTGCGACGGCGCCATTCGCGAAGCGCTCGACATTCTCGGGCGGCAGAAAATCGACGTCGACTACCTTCGAGTCAAGGCCTTTCCCTTCAACAGCGACGTCGAGGCCTTCTTGAAATCGCATTCGATCATTTTCGTCGTCGAACAGAATCGCGACGCACAGTTGAGATCGCTGCTGACCCTGGAAACCGCCGTGGAGAAGTCGAAATTGTTCTCCATCCTGAGCTACAGCGGATTTCCAATGGCCGCCGACCCGATCGTCAACGGCATTCGCGCGAAGCTCGAGGAAGCTCCGCGGCTCACAGCCGTGCCGCGCAAGACCTGAGAATCCACCATGTCATACATCAACAAGCCCAAAGTCGCTCATCCGTCCCTTCCCACCAACGCGCTGGGCATGACCCGCCGCCAATACGAGGGCAGCATGTCCACTCTGTGCGCCGGCTGCGGCCACGATTCGGTGACGGCATCGATGGTCGAAGCGTGTTGGGGGCTGTCCATGCGCCCCGAGCAGCTGGTCAAGTTGTCCGGTATCGGGTGTTCATCGAAGACCACCGCTTATTTCGTCAGTGGTTCGCATGGCTTCAATTCCGTGCACGGACGCATGCCCTCCATCGCGAGCGGGGCGAATGCCGCCAACCGGCGGCTGACCTACGTCGGCGTGTCGGGCGACGGCGATTCCCTGTCCATCGGCATCGGCCAATTGGTGCACGCCATCAGGCGCAACATCAACATGCTGTACTTGATCGAGAACAACGGCGTGTATGGGCTGACCAAGGGCCAGTTCTCTGCGTCCGCCGACATCGGCACCAAGGCCAAGCGCGGCGACGTCAATTCCTCGCCGCCCATCGATCCGGTGTTGCTGGCGCTGACCTTGGGAGCGACCTTCGTTGCGCGCAGTTTCTCGGGCGACAAGGCGCAGCTCGTTCCGCTCATCCAGGCCGGACTGCGGCACAACGGTTTTGCGCTGATCGACGTACTTTCACCCTGCGTCACCTTCAACGATCATGAAGGATCGACCAAGAGCTACACCTTCACGCGCGAGCACTATCATCCGGCGATGGAGACGGATTTCGTGCCGCGGGCGCAGGAAATTGCCGTGGATTACCCCGAAGGTGAGTCCATTCCGGTGAGCCTGCACGACGGCAGCCGGGTCATTCTACGGAAGCTGGATCCGGCCTACGATCCCACGGACCGGACCGCCGCCTACAACTACATCGAGACCAAGCTCAAGCAAAACGAATATGTGACCGGGCTCATCCACATCAATGAAACCGATTCGACCGAGTTCCACAATTTGAACCGCACCGCAGAAGCTCCCCTGAATAGCATTCCGTTCGAGAAGCTGTCGCCCGGGCGGGCTGCGCTCGACAAGCTCATGGCCCGGTATCGGTAACGTCCGGCAACTGCGTGAAGGCTGCGTCAATCACGTTCTATGACCGGCACGGCAACGTCGTCATGCCCGGCGCCGGGTCCGTCATCAAACCCCGCCGCGGCGTCTTCGCCCTGGCCGTTGCCGTTCGCGACCGCGCGATCATGTTGTCGGCGGAGGCCTGCGCGCCCGACGTGCCGGAACTTCCCGGCGGCGGCATCGAATCCGGAGAATCGCTGGATGAGGCGACACAGCGTGAGTGGTCCGAGGAAGTCGGCATTCCCTTCAACGCCGAGGGTCCCCTGCGGCAATTCCAGCACGTGCGAGGCTTCTACGCCGATGATCGCCGCGAGTTCTGGATCTATGACCAGACTTTCCGGCTGTATCATTTCCGGGACCCGGCGACGGTGGGGCAAAAATGGCCCAATCCGGAGGGCGGAACGGCCGGTTGGGAAGCGATCGCATCGCTGTCCGCATTGCCGATCAACCGTGCGCACTGGTGCGCCATCCCGATATTGTTATCCGGCAAGGGCGCGGGAATAACCGACGAATGACCAACGCAAGGGCGTGGCGCCGCGGCGCCGCCACGCGCGTGCGACTTGAAAACGCCATAAGCGCTCGGCCCCGGTGAATTCTTTCGCTGCCGCGCCATTCCAATCCACCTGGGCGGTGCCTTGCAGTTGCAGCAGGTCGCCGCTTGCGAAATCGACGAACAGCAGCGAGGACCTGGGCTCGGCGATCAGATTGCCGAAAGTGTTGAAATAGCGGTTACCGCGAAAGTCAGGAATCGTCAGCACATCCCCGTCGATGCGGACAAAACCTGGCCGGCCGCCGCGATGCGAAATATCTGCGCCGTACGCCGCGCCGACGCCGGGACGCGAACGCGTAGCGACGAACAAAGTGTCGGCCGCCCTGATGGCGGCTTTCGCCGCTTCATCCAAGTCAACGAAGGATTCGACCCCGGGCGGTACCCCGTTCGCCGCCGCTCCGGCCGCAGTCGCAAGGGCGCGTTGCTGGATGTATTGCGGGCAGTTGCCGAAACTTTGGCTGACGGCGACCAGAATACCGCCTGCGCCGTCCCGACCAAGAGGCTCACGCTCGAGAATATGACCATTCGCGCGATTGCGCCGTCGTGTCGAGAAGTCGATGCCCAGTATGCCGATTTCACGGTTCGGCGCGAACGCCGCGGCCGCGGGATCTCCGGCATTCGGCAGCGCTGCGATGTGCAAGGTCACGGAATCCGGGGATTGCACGAATCCCGGCTGTCCGGTGAGCAGAGTCGCGAGCGGCCAACCGTCCGCGTCAATCGCGCCCACGAACACATAGGGCAGTTGGGCGAAGAAGGCCCTGATTTGCTGCGTCATGAATTCTTGAATGCCGTTGCCGCGGGGTCCGCCGCCGGCCAACGCCTGCGCCGTCAACTCGTCGGAGTTGAACGGTTCATCGACCTTGAATGGTGCGCCGATCAAGGGCGTTCACACGGCCCGCGGCAGGGGGGAGGGCGGAATGCGTTTGAAGCGCGGCAGTGCTTCAACGCGGCGCAACCACGCGAGGATCGCGGTGTACTCGTCGATGGGGATGCCGCCTTCGGGCGCGTGTGCCACATACGCGTAGCAGGCGAGATCGGCGATGGTGACGTGTTCCGCCGCGAGGAACGCGCGGTCCTTCATGTGTTGGTTCATGAACGTGAGCAGTCTCGCGGCGATCTGTTTCGCGCGCTGCAGATCACCCGGAAGATTCCACTGGGACACCATGCGGGCAACCGCCGGCCCGTACATGACTTCTCCGGCGGCGATGGAGAGCCAGCGCTGGACCCGGGCCGCGGCGGCCGGCTCATCCGGCAGCCAATGGCTGCCGGGCGCATAGCGCTTGGCCAGGTACACCAGAATGGCATTGCTGTCCGCGAAGGTCTGATCGCCATCCTGCAGCACGGGGATCTGGCGCAGAGGGTTTAGTTTGAGGAATTCCGGGGTGCCGCGGACTGCGGGGGGAGCCGCGACGAAGGTGTAAGGCAGGCCGAGCATCCGCAGCAGCAATTCGACGCGATGGCTGTGGCCCGACAGTTCTGTCCCATAAAGAATGATCTGAGGGTTGGACATTTGCGCCATGTTACTATTGCAATTTTCTTAGTGAATATGTCATTTTGGAAAGTTAGTATTCCAATAATTGGAAGAATAAATGGATCGTCTCGACGAGCTTGCCGTCTTTGTCGCCATCATCGAGGCCGGCAGTTTGATCGGCGCCGCGCGCCGGCTGCGCCGCTCGCCGCCGGCGGTGACGCGCGCGCTCGGCGCATTGGAGGACCGCATTGGTCTGCGGCTGATGGAACGCACAACCCGGCGCCTGGCGCCCACCGAAGCCGGCAGCGCGCTTGCCGAACGGGCGCGCACGCTGCTCGGCGATTATGACGCGGCGTTGCTGGGGGTCGGGCATGCACCTGTCCGCGGTGTATTGCGCGTCACGGCTCCGGTGCAGTTCGGCCGTCGCCACGTGGCCCCCGTGGTCTCGACATTCCTCAACGAATACCCCGAAGTGCAGGTCGAGCTCACGCTCAACGACCGCAATCTCGATCTCATCGAGGAGGGACTCGACGTTGCGGTTCGCATCGGTCCGCTCGCAGATTCGAGCATGGTCGCCCGGCAGATCGGCAGTGTGCGGCGAGTGGTGGTGGCAAGCCCTGACTACCTCGCGCGCCGCAGCGAGCCTCGAACACCGCCGGATCTTGCAGGACACGACACGATCTTCGGCATGGCGCGCTCACCGGCGCGGGAGTGGCGCTTTGGACCGTCGACGCGCGGCAGCGTGGTGCGGCTGGTGCCGCGCCTTTTGGTCGATGATGTCGACGCTCAACTTCAGGCTGCGCTCGCCGGCCGCGGCATAGCACGCCCGCTCTCTTATCAGGTGACCGCCGAATTGGCTGCCGGAACCTTGGTGCGGATACTGCAGGATTTCGAACCCGAACCTCTGCCGGTACAGCTCGTGACCTTGAGCCGTAGTCATCTGTCGCCGAAGCTGCGCGCTTTTCTCGAGACGGCAACGAGACTATTTCGCGGCGGCGACCTCATACGATGAAACTGCGGTCAGGGCTGCAAGCGCGTCACGGTCCAGGGTGCGCCGGGGTTTTGGCCCGGCGGGTCACCGAGTGGCCGTGTCCAGCGCGCGCGATCATGGATGCGAAACTCGCCTTCGACCCAAAGCTCCACGGCCTCCGGGTACAAACGATAGCCGCCCCAGTGCGGCGGCCGCGGCACGTCCGCCGTGACATTCTCCGGTTCGGCAGTGCCCGGTCCCGCGTAAGGAATTCCAAATCGGCGTGCCATCGCGGTCACGGCCAGGCCAAACGCCTGCCGCGACTCCACCGGTTGGCTTTGGGCGCTGGCCCAGGCGCCGAGCTGACTCTGCCACGGCCGGGTGCGGAAATACGCGTCACTCTCCGCATCCGACAACTTTTCAACCAGCCCTTCGGCGCGGACCTGTCGATGGTGATGATCCCAGTGGAACACCACCGCGGCGCGGGGGTTGGCCTGCAGCTCCCGGCCCTTGTGCGATTGGTAGTTGGTGTAGAAAACGATGTATCCGGGCCGCGAATTGATCTCTTTGCAGAGCACGACGCGCGCGGACGGATAGCCGCGGCCATCCGCCGTCGCCAAGATCATGGCATTGGGATTGGGTTGCTCGGCATCGAGCTGCGCCTGCGCGAGCCACTGCTCTGCAATGATGAGGGGGTTACCCGGCAATGGATCAGGTAAGGTTTCCGTCCAGATTTTCTTTATGCTGGTGCTCATGGGGGAATGGTAGCTGTGCCGTCCGGCTTGCGGTAGGCGGAATTTGGGGACTCGCGACATGAATCTTGATGAATTGCGCACCGCGCTGACCGATCTTGACGGCGAACTGATGGAGTTGGTGGCACGCCGCCAGGCATTGAGTGAACAGGTTGCCGCCGTCAAACGGGCCACCGGACGCGCGATTCGTGACTTCGGACGCGAGCGAGAGGTGATCTTGAGGGGTCGAAACAATGCTGCACGCCTCGGTGTGTCCCCGGACCTGGCTGAATCCTTGCTGCGGCAATTGATTCAATCCTCCCTGGCCACCCAGGAGCACGCGGGGGTCGCCGCCCAGGCGCACGGCAGCGGCAAACGTGCTCTGGTGATCGGCGGACACGGCAAGATGGGAGGGTGGTTTGCCGAATTTCTGGCGTCGCAGGGATTTCGCGTGGCGATCGCCGACCCCAAGGGCGGGCTGCCGGGATTCGATACGGTTGCTGATTGGCAAAACGATCCCTTGGATTTCGACTTGATCGTGCTGGCCACCCCCTTGAGCGCGACCACCCGCCTGCTCGAATTTCTGGCGCAACGCGCACCCCGCGGCTTGATTTTCGACTTGGGCTCGCTCAAGACTCCGCTCCGTGCCGGCCTCGATGCGCTGGTCAAGGCCGGATGCCGCGTCACCTCTTTGCACCCCATGTTCGGACCCGACACGGCACTGCTGTCCGGCCGGCATGTCATCTTCATCGATTTGGGAGATGCAGGTGCATTGCAAGAGGCCCAGGAATTGTTCGCGCCCACCATGGCCGAGCGGGTGGTCATGGGTTTGGACGAGCACGATCGCTTGATTGCCTATGTATTGGGGCTGTCGCACGCGCTCAACATTGCGTTCTTCACGGCGCTGGCGGATAGCGGCGAAGCGGCACCGCGATTGGCGAAGTTATCGAGCACCACCTTCGATTCGCAACTCGAGGTCGCGAGCCGGGTTGCGGCCGAAAGCCCGGATCTATACTTTGAGATTCAAAGCCTGAACGATTACGGCGGCGAATCCTTGCTTGCCCTGCAGCAGGCGGTGGAGCGGCTGATTGCCGCGGTGAAATCAGGGAATTCGCAGGAATTCACCGCCATCATGAATCGCGGGCGGGCCTATCTGGATGTGCGGGCGGCGGCGCGTGCCGGCTGATCGGCGCCGCGGGGATATCGGACATGGATGACGTGGCTCAGGAAAACGAAGAGCTCAAGAGGCGCCTCAAAGAACTGACGGCCGAAGCCGCCAATAACGAGACCATCCTGAAGCGCACGCAGGCCCGCGAGCTGACTCTGCTGGGAGCAGACAGCCTGGCGCAGCTGCTGCGCGCCATGGTCGACGGGTTGCGCGAGTCCTATGCCCTCGATGCGGTCAGCGTGGTGCTGCTCGATCCGCAACATGAAGTGCGTCATTTGTTGCTGGCGGGCGGCGATCGTCCGGAAGAATTCAAGCAGATTTTCTTCGTCGATTCATTGGTGGGCCTCGCGCCGCAATTGGCGGCGTTGCATAAGCCATGGCTCGGTCCCTTCGTCGGAGCGGATCACCACCTGCTGTTCCCTGGCACGCCGAATCTCAAGAGCGCCGCGCTCGTGCCGCTCACCCGCAAAGATCGCGCCACCGGGGCTCTGTGCTTCGCCAGCCGCGACCCGACTCGCTTCACGCGCCATCATGGAACTGATTTTTTGGCGCACCTGGGCGCGGTAGCCGCCGTGTGCATCGAAAATGCCGTCAACCGGGCGCGCCTGCTGCGCGCCGGCATCACCGATTTCTTGACCGGCTGGCACAATCGGCGCTACTTGCAGCAACGCCTGAAAGAAGAGTTGGCGCGCGCGCAGCGGCGCACCGGAGTCATCGCCTGCCTGATGATCGACATCGACCGCTTCAAGAGCATCAACGACGGCTATGGGCACTTGGCGGGCGACAACGCCCTCAAGGAGATTGCCCATCGGGTTGAATCCCAGATTCGCAGCATGGACACGGCCGCGCGTTTTGGCGGCGACGAGTTGGCCATTCTATTGCCCGACGCCAACGCCGCCGAGGCGGCAAAGCTCGCCGAGCGCATCCGCGAGGTCATCGCGGCGGTACCGTTCGCTCTCACCGCGCAAATCGAGCGCAGTTTGACGGTCTCGGTCGGGGTGGCTTCGATTGCGCCCGGGCGCGATGAGACGGATTTGAAGGCAGTGGCCGATCGGCTGCTGGCCGATGCCGACGCGGCTCTGTATCGAGCCAAGGCTTTGGGGCGTAATCGCGTGCAGGTTGGCTCGGGTTAGACGAAAAAAACTCAATATTTCAATCGCTTGTCGTCCCGCGCAGCAGTGCTACGCACCCCCTGTGAAATCACTCAAGACAGGTGAAGCTGGTTATACATACAGTTATAATGCTGTACGATTCACGCGGGTAGAGTTCGAACGTCAGGAGCGACAATGGCTACGCAACGAACTGCTGCAAAGACACGGCGGGCGCGGACTCCTCTAACCCGTTTGCGGGACCGGGCGTACGGCGTGCCCGTCCCCGAGGCGTTGCACGAAGCAATCGAGAATGAGCGCAGCACTCTATCGAAAGCTGAATCAGTGCTCGGCTGCCTGGCCATCGCAATGGAAAATGAGACCGACACCCTCAACAGGCCGTACTACCCGGACGTCGCGCAGCTGGCTCGGGAGTTGGTGAGGCAGTCGATCAACGGCCTGGATTCGCTGGCGCTGCAGCGGCATCTATTGCGAAATAAGATCAAGGAAGGACCCGGCTTACCGTATTCCGACGGCGCCCGCTTGGTCTGCGACTGCACAGAGTCGAGTGCCGACGCCGTTACTTGCGGCGCAACAAGAACAAACCGTACCGATATTCGGGCTCAATCCATGCTTGCATCATCGAAAAGCCGGCTCGGTCCAATATTGCATTGAGTTCGTCGGAATCGAATTTCAACATCACCTCCGCGTTGATCAGCTCTGCCGCGGCAAGCGATACGGTGATGCCCAGAGACGAAAGCGTGACCGTTTGATCCACGAGACTCTCGATGCGAACCTCGTTGCGCTTCGTGCGGGAATCATATCGGGATCGATATCGAAATTGATCGCGAACGAAGTTGCCGCCGTAGCGCCAATTCAGATGATCGAGCATATTCAGTGTAGACCGCGGCCCATAGCCCGCGGAATCATTATAGGCCTTGTCGATGATGGCCGGATCCTTATCCAAATCGGCACCAAGCAACAAGAAGTCGTTCCGTGCACTGTTGTTGAAGATCTGCGAAAGCAGTGCGTCGACTTCATGCAACTCCATATTTCCGATAGAGCCGCCCAAGAACAAGAATAGTTTCGATGACGCCGATGGCGGCAAGGCAAAAAGCCCCCTTTCATACGTGGTTCCCAGGCAGTGAACCGACAGAAGGGGAAAGGCGGAAATCAACCGGCGCGCACTTTGAGCAAGCGTTTCCACATCGACGTCGATTGGATAGTACTCGCAGGGCACCCCACGCTTTCCGTATTCATCGAACAGGATTCGAGTCTTCTCTGCGGTTCCCGCGCCCAGTTCGACGATTGGAAGAGATCCGCAGAGATCAAGAATGTCCGCGGCGTGATCGCTCAACAGCTGAGTCTCGCACCGCCGCAGATAATACTCAGGCGTGGAGCATTGACGCTCAAAAAGCCCGGTGCCGATTTCGTCGTACACATAGACCGACGAGATTTGCTTCGGCGAGCCCGAAAGGCCGCGAATGACGTTGAGCCCGTCCAGAGCAAGGGGGTCCGACGACCGCACCAGAAACTCCATTCGGCTGTCCACCATTGATTCGTGAAACCGCAACCGCATCGGATTGACCGCGGCCCAGCTTGCGCCGACCCTAACCGAATATTCTCACGTGTAGCTGTTGAAACATTTTTTGGTATAGATTGAGATACGCTTGCATGCCTTCGCGCAAGCGCCCGCCCTGCTGCGGCAACACCTCGAGATACCTCATGATGCAGCGCTTCGCATTGTCGATGTGGTCCGGCTCATGAACGTAATGCGCGCGCATATACTCGAATTCCGGACTCTCGCGGGACATACCGTATTGGGGAAATTTGAGGAAGATGTCGTGCCATGGAACGAACTCTTCCACGCTGGTGACCTCCGATGCAGCGTGCACGCCCAGGGCGAACGCAACGGGCATATCGCGGTACCAGGAAAAGAGCGCATCTCCCAACACGATCGCCGCGGAGCACGCATTTGCGCGCGCCTCGATCTCCGCGGTGGAAAAGCCCCAATAGCCCGCAAAATTCCGCGCCAGCTCGACGTGCGTGACAGATTCCCTCAGGCCGTATTCGTCCACCGCCGCATCCAGCACGTAGGCTCCTATCTCGTGGCCGCTCTTGGGCAATAGAGGAAGAATTTGATCCGAGAGTCTTCCCGCAAGGATCGCAATGCCTCCGATGGTGTGCCGATTGAAGGTCGCCATGCTCGCCAGAAACAGCAGAAGTTCCGAGCGAGTCAGCGGCCGGGACGAGAAATCCCGATTGAATGAACGCACCGCCGCGACCGCAGGGTGCCTGAAGCATCCCCGGTAGCTCTCGTCGCCGTCGTGACATATCTGACTGTTCGAAAATCCATTTCCCGCCGTCACCTGTGCCGTATACATGTCGTTCCCCCTGCATCCGTTGCAGCTCGCCGCACTACGATGGCTCATCGATCCTCGGTGAGCAAGATGCGAAACATTCGGTTCTAGGCAAGAATGCCGAACGAGGACTAGCCGTTCAAGCAACGTTTTGTCGCGTTTGGGGTGACGTCTTGGCACCCAAGGCCGGCGATACCGCCAGCCCAGCGCTTAGCTGCCGTCGCGACGGCCGGCCAATTCGCTGCGATGACGATCGATGCTCAGCAAAAGCCAGGAGCGAAACGCGTTGACGGCGGGATGCCGCGAAGCTCTTTCGGGAACGATGAAGTAATAGGCATTCTTGGACAGAAACCCTGAGTCGAACACATTCACCAGACGTCCTTCCGCCAAGTGCATCGCGGCTAGGAAATCGTCGCCGATGGCAATACCTTGTCCGCGCGCGGCAGCGTCCAGGCAAAGTGCCGTTTCGCTGAAAATGATGCCAGAGCCCACATCAATGTCGATCGTAACGGAGCAACTCCGAAAAAATTCTTGCCATTCGGAGATCGAACGATCATGTAACAATGTACGACCGCGAAGATCCGCCGGTGTGCGCAGCGGCGAAAGCTGCGCCAACACCGGGGTGCAGACGGGAAAGAGGCGAGAGCGAAATAGGACCTCGCCGTTCTCGATATCGATCCCCGCTTCCGCGTACTGAATGGCGCAGCCAATCTCCGAATCGATCAAGCAATTGAAACCCCTCTCGGAGCGAATCTCAACCAGCGTTTCAGGTGCGATTGCACTGAATTCGGCGAGCCTGGGCACGAGCCAGAGCCCAGCAAAATCGGGATCGACCGAAATCACGAGCGGCTGCGGTTCCTGATTCGCACTCAGTTGCGCGATCGCGCGTTGGATGTGAGAGAAGCCGACAGTGACGGCATTGAGCAGGATCGCTCCGGCACTGTTCAACACGATTTTCCGATGATGCCGCTCGAACAGGTCGCGTCCCAGCTGCAGTTCCAAGTTCTGAATCTGCCGGCTCACTGCCGTATGCGTCACGTGGAGTTCTTCGCAGGCTCTCTTTATGCTCTGGTGCCGCGCCGCGGCCTCAAAGGCTCGCAACCAGTTGAGCACGGGCAATCGAAATTTTGACATACGCACCCCATTCCTTAGGGTCAACATGTGGTTGAAACAACCAAACAAGTGGCGTCACATCTGACGCGTCTGCTCAATATAGCCCAAGGTGGGCCCGGAAGAGAATGGCGGCGGCCCGATCTCGAGCAGTACGGCCGCGGTGTCGGAGCAGCTATTCAGGGATTCGTGTAAGGGCGTTCAAGTGAAATCGGGATTGAAGCCATTGCGAACACTCGGCGCTCCGAGACGCACATACAAGCCATTGAGTCGCTGAGAAATCTAGCGCTCGCACGTTGTTCTGATGTCCCTGAATGCGGCACCACGCTTTTCGCTTGCGTGATTTTTTAAAGAACATTGTCCATACAAAGTGTCGCGCATGGTGTGTTGCGCCCGCGATGCCGTCAATTCAATGTAGAGCCGCTTTCGCGAAAAGCACAAATCCGACTCACATCGACATGATTGAAGGAGATTGCAATGGACACAAGCAAGGTAATTGAACTTGGCGCCGTTTCCGAGGAGACGAAAGGCTTCCATCCCGGCATTTTAGAGACTCCGGGAGACCTGACTTCCGGTCCCCGCGGCTAGCCTGCACCAGTAGGCATAGGCACGGTGCGCGGCCACCCATGGCGCGCATCGTGCCAACTATGTGGGACAGCCGAGTCAGGCCATGGGAGCCTCGATGTATTTTCTCTCAAAGGATTGCTTTGCGTGCAAGACTCAGAACTTCTGGATCGTTTTGAACGCGAAACGCGATAAATATCTGTGCGTCACGCATGCCGACCTTATGTCGATCGGTCAGCGACTTCACGGGTGGCGGGATCACCGTGAAGCTGTGGGAAGTTTCTCGCAATTCGGCATCGAGGCGGACAATTTGATCACATCGTTGGCGATGAACGGCATCATCACCGGAAACCCAGGCGATGGAAAGCCGTTCACGGAGACCGAGTGTCCCGTGTGCGAGAGGGCGATAGAAGTGCTCAAGCCCTATGCGTCGGCAAGGCAACCCCGATTTTGTGTCGCCCGCTTTTGTGTGGCGTGCGCGAAAACCGACTGGCATTTGCGGAAGAAGGGTCTCTTTCGTATCCTGGCTGGCATTGAACGGCGACGGATTCGGGCACCATCGTCCGCCGCCTTCCACAATGACAGCCGTATCCCAATGCTGATCGCGGCTTTCAAGCACCTGCGCCCTATTTACCCGCGTGCGTATCTCTGCCTGTTCGATTCCCTCGCGCTACTCGAATTTCTTGCGAGTTATCGTATCTTTCCGCGAGTTGTCTTCGGTGTCGTTGCAGATCCGTTCCAAGCTCATTGCTGGCTCCAGGACGGCAACATAGTACTCAACGATGAGCTTGAGCGGGTTTGTCAATATAAACCCATTCTGAGCATGTGAACGAGTCGAGTCGTCTGTGTATCCGTACGTAGCCTTCATTAGGAACGCCCAAGACCCGAGCGTGAACGTCGCGATGCAGCAGCTGACAAATCAGTTTCGGCGACTCCATCCTGAGTGGCTGCTGCTGGACGAGGGGAGAGGTCTCTCGCTATTTCACGCGCCGCCCGCGGGACGATCGATGGGTGCAATCGTGTTGCCTGCGGGAAGCGGAGCCATACTGGGCACGCTGTTCCCCGCCAACCTGGAAGTGTCGCCTCGCGGCTGGACTCCAGTAATCGATGAAAATTGTGCGGAGGAGATAGTGCGGACGCAGGGACGCCACTTGATGAACGAATATTGGGGCGGCTATCTTGCGTTCCTCGCCAACCGCGACGGTACAGTGCACCACGTCGTGCGTGACTGCTCGGGGAAACTACCCTGCTACATCGTTGCCCACGGTGACATCACCATCCTAACGGCGAATATCGAAGATCTCGACTCCCTTGCTTTACCCCGGTTTTCCATCAATGCGCGATTCCTCGCAGGTTTCATTTACAGCGCCGAGTTATCGCAGCGGGAGTGCGCGCTGAACGAGGTGAAAGAATTGCTGGCCGGAGAATCCCTCGAACTGAAGTCCGCGCGAGCCACACAATTTTCTCTGTGGGATCCGCGCGCGATATGTGAGCAGAATGTCGTCGAGGACTTTGGGGTCGCGGCCCGCCAGGTGAGGAGGGTTACACAGGCGTGCGTGGACTTCTGGGCCTCCAAATATGACCGTATCGTGCACCAGTTGTCCGGTGGTCTCGATTCCTCGGTGATTCTAGGTTGTTTGAAAACGTCGGCGTTTCGGCCCCAGGTTACCTGTGTGCATCTGGAATCCAGTGGAGCAGGGGAAAGCGAATCCGCCTTTGCGCGGCTCGTCGCCGGGGCCGCGGGTTTCAAATTGGTGGTTCAACCCGGATACTCGCAGCATTCAAGATACGACGAGCGAATATTTCGACTGCCGAGGGCGCCGAAACCGAGCGTTGCACACCTGGGAATCACTATCGAATCCGACCTCCGGAATCTCATTCCTTCGCAAACGAAAGCTGAGGCAATCTGGGACGGACAGGGTGGTGACCAACTGTTCTTTCAGGGACATTCCTCGTTTGGGGCGGTGGACTACGCCTATCGTCATGGGATCGCGGGCGCTTTCGCCGAGCATGTACGCGACGCGGTCCGCCTGTCCAGATCATCCTATTGGGCTGTCCTCCAAAAATCGATTCGGTTGGGGCTATTTCGCTCCGACTGGCAACCGGAGGACGAGTACCATCGAGAGGCCACGTTTTTAAACGCGGAAATATTGCCGGCGAATATCATCAACTACGTTTGGCAGCCGTGGTTGGACAGCTCAGATCTCCCGCCCGGCAAACGCTGGCAAATCGGATTGCTTGCATGCCTGATTCATAGGCATAGACCTGTTCCTGGGCTGCAGTATGCGGACCACCATCACCCGCTGTTCTCTCAGCCGCTGCTTGAACTCTGCCTGCGGATTCCTACTTACACATTGCTGAGGCGTGGGGTCGATCGCGCGCTGGAGCGTACGGCGTTTCGCGACTGCGTGCCGGAGTCCATCATCCAACGCGAGAATAAAGGGACAATTGCAATGGCCTTCATGAGCAAGATTCGCGAATCCCTTCCATTCATCCGTGATCTGTTGCTCGACGGTGTGCTGGTTCAGGAGAGGATCATCGAACGAGCGACCTTGGCACCTTATTTGGCGGCCAATCGTCCGATGAATCTCCGCGTTCTGTGGCCCTTCTTGTCCTGTATTGCCGCCGAAGTGTGGGCCCGAAAATGGGCCGCCGCCGGTTGGCGCCTGGCATGAGAGCCAGCCGCTCGCGCTAATCAGCCAAAATTACCTTACCAGCCGAATCTCGTAGGATTTTCAGATAGTGGTCAAACCATGAGAATATGTTCCTCCACATATCCCTGATATTCGCAGGACTCGACGGCGAATGTCCTTCGCCTCGATAGATGAGCAGTCTGGCGTCCTTTTTTTGAATGTAAAGAGAATTAAAGAAGGCCTTGTAACTTCCGTCGTCAAACTGATCCATATCTGAATGTATCAAGAGAACAGGAGCCGAGACGGCATCTGAGCGCCAAAGCGGGCTGTTCTGAATGTAGCGTTGAGGAACTTGCCATGGAGCGCCTCCCATGCTGAAGCTGGACGCAACGGAGCTGAGGTAGCGGTCTACATGGCCTCGTTCGGGTATGTCGGTTGGCGCCAGCTCTTGTGCCCAACTAGTTTCAAAAAAGCCCGTGGCGATATCAGACCACCCATTCAACGAGACAACCGCTTTATATCGTTGGCTTTGCGTGGCGATCCAAAGAGCAGCGACACCGCCCTGGCTGAAGCCCAACAGACCCACTCGGGTTGGATCGCCATAACCCGCCGCCAGGATGGCATCGATGCCACGGTCGACTATCGCTGACAACTGGGCCTGAGGCCCTTCCGCCGTGCGACTGATGCCGCCGCCGGTGTCGGGATGAAAAACAACGAAGCCTCGCGCGGCCAGCAGATGTTCGCTGTATGACGTGGGGTACGCACCCATGGCATATCTATGCCGTGCTTCCGGCGAGGCACACCCGCCCGGCCGATCGGGATACACTTCCACGATCAAAGGATACTTGTGACCGGGCTGGTAGTAGGGAGGAAGAAGCAGGCATCCGGAAAGGCGCTCTCGCGTGGTGCCCTCCGTATTAGCATAGTCGAAGGCTGCCCACCGGGTTTCGGCGATCCCATCGAGAGATGGGCTTAATTTCTTCCGCATGATCGCCGAGCTATCAGCACGCATGAGAACTAGGTGAGCGCCTTTCCCGGTGCCAATTTGTAAAAGAGCCGTGCCGGAATTCGATAGCGCCAGTACCGAGGTCTCCGGTGGCGTGGTCAAGAACCTCAAGACTGGCGCCTCGTCGCTGAGAACGATTTGGGCCAGTGTTTCCGATCCGCCGGCGACCGAAACGATACCGCCTCCACCGCTTGATCGCACCAGAGAAAAGTAATTTTGGTGCGCGAGAGGGGAAAGTCGCTGAGGAGATTCTGGGAAGAGACGAACGGGCGGCCCGAACGCATCCAGGCGCCATGCTTGTCCGTCGGCCAGAACAACAAATGACTTGTCTGAAATGACCGGGAAAGGTGACACGTTTTGCATTCCAGGCGTCAAATCGCGCGGCGTTGAATTCGCTGTCAACAAAAACCAATGCGACGGTTCGGAGGCCAGCGCCACTCGTGGATCTACGATTCCGTTGCTCTTTATGTCTTCGAATGTCAGCGTGCCACGCTGACCAGGTGTCGAGCGCGCGAAGACCGCGAGGGAATCTCCGACCCATACAGGTCGCTCCGGCCACTGGGGTCCGCCGCGTACTCGCTGCGATGCAAGGCTGAGACCCATGTGAGGTGCGACCCTAATCGTGGAGTTCGCTGGATCGACAATCCAAAAGTCTCCGCCGCGCAAACCCGTTTCGTCATGGGATGCGAAAAAGGCGAAGTCCCTGCTTGATGGATTCCATTCGATGCTGCTGGGCAGCACGTCCAATTCCCGCGCCACTGCCCGCGAGGCGGGTGCTCCGGTCAAGGAAAACAAGACCAGGGTGGAATGTGCATAGGTCCAATCGAGGTGGGGGTGCTCCAGTGTGGCCTGAGGCAGCACTGATTGTCGGACCGCCGCCAACCAGCGGCTATCAGGGGACGGGTGTAGTCCCGAGAATTGTCCGGACGCGAGTTGTTGAGCTCGGCCGGAAACCATGTCAATAATCATCAGTCTTCCAGCCAGCGGCCGAATAGTGTCGCTCGCAGTGCTATCGTACTGGTCGACCGAAACCTCCTTACCTTTCCACGATTTCTCCCAGCTTTCGGTGAGGTGTTTGCCAATGCCCCGTCGAAACGTGAATTGCCAAGGCCCCTCTCCTGGCGGATACACGGCCACTGCAAGGCGGCGATTATCGACCCATGCCCAATCAGGATCCAACTGGACGGCTGGGAAACGTGGCGCGAGTGCAAACTCTTTCAGTCGACGCCGCTGGAAGTCGTATACAGCAAGTCTGACCTTCCCGTCGCGCATGGCCAAGAGTGTGAGGAAGCGCCCATCCCGCGAAAAATCGCCCAGCCGGTAGCTTGTTCCGTGGGCCGGTCGAAATAGCTCACCCGGCACCTTCGTGTTGGACCCGACAGTAAATATCGCGTAGTCGCTGCCCTGCGAGGTTGCCGAAGCGCCCGCTCCGTAGTCAGCAAGGGTGTCGTAAGGCGGCGATTGTTCCCACACGAACGTTTCGCTTCCCGGTCGAACGATCGCCCTGCCCAGGTCAGTCAATTTCAAGAGGTCGTCAACCGTCAGCGGCCTTTCGCTGCTGATGACGGCTCCGCACGTCACTGGTATGGCTAATGCTGACGTGAGAAGTACCCCCGCTACTCGACAGGAAGCCCGCATGTCGCAAGCGCAAAGCGCGAGCCACCAGGCATTACGCATTACCAGCGCTTCTGCAGTCGGAGTGAAAAGAATCTACCTAGGGCGTTGGCATTTGCACCGTCGTACGTAATCGGGAACCCGGCGTAGTTTGTAACATACGGCGGATCCCGATCCGTCAAGTTGGTGACGCTCAACGCAATCGAAGCGCCACTCGGGGACGGGCCGGCCGATTCGAAGCTGAAACTGACAACGGCATCTGCCGTTGTCCACGAGGCAACGTGTCCGTTGGGCGTGATGTTGTTGTCCGTATAGGCATTCGTGAAGTTTGCGTATAAGCCCGCGCTCCACGGCCCCAGGCTGACGATCGCTCGTCCGCGAAGGCGTAGAGCAACGGGGTTATACGTCGTATTCAAAAACGAAGTGATAGGGGCGCTGTTCGTGAACTGGTTGTCAAAACTAAAGATGTAAGTGCCGTCGATCCCAGCGTCGATTGAACTGTCGAGCAAAGAAGCCTTATAGCCGGCTCCGAAGTCCAATCCTCGCGTCTTGAGCGTGGACAGATTCAAGAAGCGATCATCAAAAATGGCGCCGATCGTTGCCGTGTCGACGTTGAAGGGATTCGTGTACGTAGGAGCCGACACATATTGCTGAATGAGAGAGTTGGGCGGATTTCGCTGCACAACTTGAGGACCCAATACAGCTTGGTCGACAAATACGTCCGTTACAGCGACACTCGTTTGGGGGGACACAATCTCATCCTTGAATTTGATGTCGTAGTAAGTCAATTTCGCGGTGAGACCCGCAATCTCCAATGGTTTGAAATCCAAGCCAATGGTCCAGACGGTCGCCTTCTCGGGTTTCAGTTCCGGATTGCCGCCGTCTACCAACAGCGTATTGGGTGCGCCGCCGGGCACCGGATTGAACACTGCACCGGGAAGAGGAACTACTTGAGTCGGAATGGGGTTTAGCTCACTGAGTATTGGGGCCTTGAACGAGGTGCCATAGGTGCCGCGAATCGCAAGAGCGGAGATAGGCTTCCAAATCGCTCCCACTTGCGGATTATTGGTCGCTCCAAAATCGCTATAGTGTTCCGCCCGATCAGCCACGGTCAGCTCGAGAGCGGGATCTCCGTGGCTGCCGCTACTCTGGCCGATGACGGGGATACGCAGTTCCATATAGCCGCCTCCCACGTTTCGCGTGGGGTAGAAGACATTGTCGGTAGGCGGAAAGAAATAGGTATTGCCGAACGATTCTCGCCGGTACTGTGCGCCCACGGCGTAATGAACCGAGCCCGCGGGGAGCGCCACCAAGACCCCATCGATGTTCACATCCATCGAGATGAGGGCAGACTTGGTCTTAGCCGTGTATACCAACGGAGCATTCGCGGGCGGCGTCTGAAATTCTTGCTGGCTCGTATCGCTTTCCGAATATGCTGCCACGACCGCAAGTCTGCTTTGTCGAGGCAGCTGGACTGTGGAGCCCAATGAGGCGCCATAGGCGTCTACTTCCGAAGGAACCCTGGTGAAGAAGTTTCCGTATAGCCCATCGTCATAGCTAAATACGGAACTGGTCGATCGGTGCGAGTACATCGCGTCGCCGTGCAGATCGAAGCCCGGCTTGATTTCTTGATCGATGTTGGCGAACGCCGCATGCTGCACTTGTTCGGGAAGCAAATTGAACGGTAGCAGGACGGAGTGCAGATAGTTGCGGCTACCCGCAGACAGGGGGGTTTGATCGGAATACTGGTAGCTCAGCATCGCTGAACCCTTCGCCCAAGCATCTCCCACGGTTTGCGCTGCTTGGATGTTGTGCATAGAACCGGTGCCGACCGACCCGAACAAAGCCCGAGTCTCCGCGCCGTCGACTTTGCTCCGTAAGATGATGTTGACCACACCGCCCACGGCGTCGGATCCGTAGACTGCCGACGCCCCGTCGGTGATCACTTCGATGCGCTCGACGGCGGCCAAAGGGATCATGGAGATATCGACGAAGCTTCCATCACTATTGCCGGGCGCGACGCGACGGCCGTTTATCAGCACGAGCGTGGCTTCGGCTCCTATTCCACGCAGGTTCGGTGCGCTGCCGTTGACAGAGTTATTGGTTCGACCCTTGGAGGCAATTGAGTTGATGGTATTTTCCGACGCTCCGCCGAAGTTCTGCGGCAGCGTTTGCAAGAACTGCTGCACGGTGATCATTCCCGCCGCATCTATATCTGCGCGGGTGAAAACCTGGACCGGGGACGGGGAATCCTTGGCGCCGCGAATGTGCGTGCCGGTGACTATAATTTCCTGGAGATCCTTTTCGCGTCGATCGGCATCGCCGATGGACGAGGCAGGTTCAAGAATTTGAATGGTGTCGGCGTTGATGCTGACCGCGCGAAGACTCGTGCCCTTCAACAGAAGTGACAAAGCGCGCTCGACCGTATAGTCGCCATTGATCGCCGGCGCCCTTAGGCCGGCAACGATCGCCGGCTCGTAGGAGATATTGCAGTTGGCTTGAACGGCAAGATCACGCAGCGCCTTGTCCAAGGCTCCAGGGGCCAAATCGAAATGAGATTTGATCTCTGTGGCCGGCGCCGATGCCGCCACGGAGAGTGACGGCGAGGCGAGTGACAGTGTCGTTGCAAAAATCGCGAGCAAAACGCTCCCTGCGCATCTGCACATGTGATGAATCCCCCTGGCAATTCCCTTGCGCGTTTGGTTAGGTTGTTCTAATGGTCGAGAGCCGCGATGGTTCTCGAATACATAAGGACGTAAACGCCGGGGCGTTGGGGATCAATCAACCGGCATTTTCTTACTGCCGGTCTGCTTGCTTGTCGGTGAGAACCGTCGTGTGCCCGCGATTGAGGATTCGCAGGTGGAAGGCAGCGGCCATGGCGAGCGCAAAACTCGATGGATCGCTGATCCTGAATACGCCACCGACTCGCAGCTTTCCCAGTTCAGGGCCATCGATGACAAGCTTGTGCGTGCCATAGCGGTTGAACTCCGCGGCGGCCTCGCTCAACGAGGTGTCTGCGAAAATCAGCCGCCCTCGCTGCCACGCGGTGACCCTCTCGATGGCGGGGGAATCCTTCTTCTCGTTCGCCTTGCCGTCGAAGCGCAGTCTTTCGCCGGGATTGAGCAGCTTCAATCCCGAGATTGATTCGCTCGGCAATGCGTCGGGCCAGGAAATGGGTTCGATGGCGACCCGGCCTTCGACCAGCGTGACCGCAAAGGCGGACCCGGCGGGATCCTCGCGACGCACCTCGAAGGAAGTGCCCATGGCGACGACCTTGCGGTCGCCGACGATGACCACGAACGGGCGCAGCTGATGTTTGATGACATTGAACAGCGCCTCGCCCCTCGTCAGGGTGACCTTGCGCACCTGGTCATCATATTGGACGACCACCCGGCTATTGGCATTGAGGGATACCTGGGTCCCGTCGTTCAGCTCCACCGTTCTTTGTTCTCCGGGCCCCGTCGCCAAACTGTCGTTGCGCAGCAGATAGACGGCGGCGATGCCCGTGGCGCACAGGGCCGCCATGCCGGCGAGGACAGGGACGGAGACTCTGGGGCGGCCCCGCTTGCGTAGCGCTTCGTTTGGGCGCTCCGGCAGAGTTCCAGGGAGGTCGCCGGTCTGTTGCCAAGCCTCGGTGGCGAGTTCGAACGCGGCGGCGTGCCGCGGATCCTGCGCTATCCAGTGCCTGACCTTTTCCTCGAGCGCGGCGTCGCGGTCCGGTGCATGCAATTCCATCACCCACCAGGCGGCTTGCTTGCGAATGCGCCGGGCAGTGAGCTTATTCAGAGACGCGATGGGCCGTTCCATTTGCCTCCCTGTCGCCGTGCTCCATGATGGCCAAGAGGGCACGCGCAATGTGCCGCTTGATCGTGATGCGAGAGATGTTCATGTGATCGGCGATTTCCGCGTAGCTGTAGCCGGCGCGATGCGCGAAATATATCTCACGCGTGCGCAGGCTCACAGCATCGAGCACCGCCCGAATGCGGCTCAGGCGCTGCTCCGCCTCGAGGGCCTGTTCGGGGGTCGCCTCTCCGGCAATCAGCGGACTGCGGGCGTTCGCCTCCTCGATGGGGACCTCCTTGCGCAGATCCGGGCGATGACGGCGGTGTTGATCGATGGACAAGTTGGTCACGGCCTGGCGCAGAAAGGCCTCCTCATTCAACACCGGCACGGCCCGGCCATAAAGATGCAGGCGCAGCATGGCCTCCTGGATGAGATCCTCGGCATCCTCGTGGGTGCGGCCCTTGCGGCGCAGGAATTTCAGCAGGCGCTTGAAATGCGCGGGGCGGGATTTCATATGTCGTACAACCCCCTTTGCATCAGCCTTGAGGAATTGCGTCAGTGATCGTCTTCAGGTGCCCGGCGAGACCTCACCTTTTCCAGCCTTGCCACGCGCACCACTGCAGTGTCGCGCGGAGCATCCACCCCGATCCGGACCCGATTGCCGCGGATCTCTAGAACCGTGACGGTGACTTCGCTGCCGATGGTTACCGCCTGCGTCGGCCGGCGGGTCAAAATGAGCATATCCCTTGCCTCTTGACGTCATTCGCATCCATTACGTCCGCATCAACATTATAGTGTCTGGACACTATTCTGTTCAAGGATTGAATCTTGTGGCGTGCGCACCAGAACGATCCTTCGAGGCCTTGGTGAAGAAGTTCGGGAACGCCGCAAACAGCGCAACCTGAGTCAAGAGGCGCTGGCGCATCAGGCGGGAGTCCATCCGAATGTCGTCGGACGCCTGGAACGCGGTTCCTACAACATCACTGTCCTGACGTTGCTGGCCATCGCGGTCAAGTTGAACACCTCGGTGCCGGAGCTGTTCGCTGGAGCGGCAAAGCGGCAGTAGCTCAAGACGTGATGCGCCGTTCGCGCCGCATCAGCATGAGGAACAAAGGCACTCCGATCAGCGCAGTCAGAGCGCCCACCGGCAATTGCCGTGGCGCGGCGGCGATTCTCGCCAGGATATCGGCCAAGGTCAGCAAGGTGCCGCCCAACAATATCGATGCCGGCACGACGATGCGGTGGTTGCTGCCGGCGAGGAGGCGCACCAAGTGAGGCGTGACGAGGCCAATGAACCCGATGCCTCCCGCGGTGGTGACCGCGGTGGCGGTCAGCGCGGCGGTGGCGCCGAATAGTGCGATGCGCGCCGGGGATAGCGCCAGCCCCAAGGATTGGGATTCGACCTCGCCGCGCGCCAGCACATTGAGACTGCGCGCGCCGGCAATGGCAAGAGCGCCGCCGGCCGCCAGCAGGCATAGCGCGGCCGGCGAGAAGGGCGCAAAAGACAGATCACCCATGAGCCAAAACAGCATGCCGCGCAATCGAGTTTCATCGCCCAGCGCGAGCATCAGGCTCACCACCGCGGTGCAGCCTGAAGCGACCACGACGCCGTTCAGCAAGAGTCTTTGCGGGGTCCAACCGCCACGGGCATGGGCCAGTGCGAATACCAGCAGGGTGGCGCCCAAGGCGCCGGTTCCCGCCGCCCAATCGATGATCAAGCCGCCGAAACCCAATAGCATCGCCGCCAGCGCCGCCACGGCGGCACCGCCGGAAATGCCGAGAACGTAGGGATCGGCCAGGGGGTTGCGCAGCAACACCTGCATGAGCACGCCGGCCAAAGCCAGCAGGCCGCCGATGCTGAAGGCATTAAGGGCCCGCGGCAGGCGCAGGTCCAAAATGACCTCGCGGACCACGGAATCCTGGCCGCCCAGCAGGGCCGCCCACACGGTGTCCAGCCGCAGGGCGGTGCTGCCCACGGAGATCGCCAAACCGAGGCTCAAGAGGGCGGCCAGTGCCAGTATTGGGAGCAGCGTGCTGGGTTTCATGTGCCGCGTACCATAGGGCCCCCGCGCCGCGACCACAAGCAGCCGGTGATATGGAACAATTGACTCAATGTCCATCCCGCAAGCCACCGACTACATCGACAAAGACGGTTTTCGCGCCAATGTGGGTATCGTGCTGACGCGCGAGTCCCGCGAGGTGTTCCTGGGCGGCCGGGTGGGTGGGCGCGGCTGGCAATTTCCCCAAGGCGGCGTCAACCGCGGAGAACGGGTCGAGGAAGCCCTGTTTCGCGAGCTCAAAGAGGAAATCGGCCTGGATCGCGGGGACGTCGAGGTACTGGGTTCGACCCGGGGCTGGCTGCGGTATCGCTTGCCGCGGCAGTATGTTCGCGACCGCTGCATCGGCCAGAAGCAGCGCTGGTTTCTGCTCAGGCTGATCGGCGACGAGTCGAAGCTGCGATTCGATTCCACCACGACCCCGGAGTTCGACCGCTGGCGCTGGACCGACTATTGGACCCCCGTGCGCGAGGTGGTGTATTTCAAGCGGCGGGTGTACACCCGGGCGCTGCACGATCTGGGTCAATTGATGTTTCCCGAAGGGCTGCCTCCCTATCCTGAGTGGTGGTCGGAAATCGAGACTGCCCACTCCTAGAAGGGCTTGACCACGGCCAGCAGCACGATGGCGATCAGCAACAGCGAGGGTACCTCGTTGAAGGCGCGAAACCAGCGGGCGCTGTGCGCATTGCGATCCTGCGCAAAATCCCGCATCAGCTTGTATAAGTACGCGTGGTAAAGAATCACCAACAGGACCAACGCAAGTTTGATCCGCAGCCACTGCAGATCCAGGTAGGCCGGGGAGGCCACGAGCATTGCCGCGCCCAGCAGCACGGCTGCCGCGGCACCGATGGTCATGAGCGCAAACAGGCGGCGCTCCATGACCTTGAAGCGTTCGATGCTGATCGCATCATCGGCATCCGCGTGATAGACAAAGAGCCGCGGTAGATAGAACAATCCCGCGAACCAGGTGACTACCGCGATGACGTGAAATGCCTTGAGCCAGAGCATGATTGCCGCCTTTTGCCGGGAATCGTATACCGCAGCGGCCGGCCTGTCGCCGTCCGGCGCCTAAAGTTCTGCCTCGCGGCGGCGGCGCTTCGTATAATGTCTGCCACTTCGGTGAGAACGGCGCGGAATCGATTATGGCGGACTATTTCGGCAAATTGGTCGTCCGATCGCATGCGCCGAAACTGCGGGCGGTACTCATCGGTCTGGCGGTGTTGTTCGCCGCCGCGATATTGTACGCGGCGTTCGAGCTGGGCCGCTACGATGCAGGGTTTCGCGTGGTCGATTCGGTGCGTGGCGCGCTCTCGGCGAGCGCCCGTATCCGCGATCTCGAAGCGCAGAACGAGAAGCAGCGCAGCCAGCTGGAGGCGGCCGAAGTGGCGCGGCGCGTCGATCGCGAGGGCTACAAGCAGGTCGAACGCAGTCTCGGCGACATGCAGAGTCAAATCGCGCGCCTGAACCAGGATCTGTCGTTCTACCGCGGTCTGGTGCAGCCGGACTCGAGCATTCACGTGAAAGTGCAGCAGATGCAGATCGTGCCCGAAACCGCCGCGGGTCAATTCCGCCTGAAATTCGTGCTGATGCAGACCGGCAAGCCGGACCGCGAGGTGGGCGGCAACGCCGCGATCGCCATCGACGGGTTGCTGCAGGGCAAGCCGCTGACGTTGACCTTTGCGCAGCTTTCGCCAAGCCGGCGCGTCAGCCTGGCATACTCCTTCCGTTACTTTCAGGACTACGATGAACCCATACAATTGCCGCCGGGGTTCGAGCCGACGCGGGTCGGAGTGGAAATACACAGCGGCAGAGACAAAGACGCCAGCCACAGTTTTCGACAGGCCTTCGTTTGGAAGGCGCAGGGAATGTCGGTCGAAACCGAGGCGGGGGCCAATCCTGCGGTCAAGGGTGGTGTAGATGTTCAAACGGAATCAGAATAAGAGCGCGAAAATCGACACCTTGATCGGTGCCGAGACGCGCATCAACGGTGATGTGGAGTTTGCCGGCGGCTTGCATCTGGACGGCCATATCAATGGCAACGTCAAGGGCACCGCCGCGGCGGACACCTTCCTGTCGGTGAGCGAGTCCGGCTGCATCGAGGGGTCGGTGGTCGCTCCCAGCGTCATTCTCAACGGCATCGTGAAAGGCGACATCGAGGCGGGCGATCGTGTCGAGCTCGGCGCCAAAGCGCGCGTTCTGGGCAATGTTCACTACACCATCATTGAAACGGCCGTGGGCGCCCAAATCAATGGGAAACTGATCCATCGGCCCAATTCGGCGGCCGGCGCGGCGAATCCGGGAACCGGCACGAGTGAACCCGGTCGCAAAGAGAAGCCGGAACTTTGATCGGCCGGGCGCCGGCGGGGTAGAATGCAACCTATGAACGCGACACCAGATTCTGCAATTCAGGGCGACCCCCCCCCGCCGCACGTGTTGGTTTTCACCGACGCAGCGGCCGGCAAAGTGGGCGAACTGATTCGCGAGGAGTCGAACCCGAACCTCAAATTGCGGGTATTCGTCTCCGGCGGCGGCTGCTCGGGGTTTCAATATGGATTCACCTTCGATGAAAAGATCGAGGATGGGGATTTCTGCGTCGAAAATCACGGCGTGCAGCTGCTCGTCGATCCCATGAGCGCGCAATACCTCATGGGCGCGGAAATCGACTACAAAGAGGACCTGCAGGGCGCCCAGTTCGTCATTCGCAACCCGAACGCCAAAACCACCTGCGGTTGCGGATCTTCATTCTCAGCCTGAAGACGACCGCATAGATGGGCGGCGGCCGTGTCGTTCCCGACGTGCTCGCCGCCGTCGACTTGGGCTCCAACAGTTTTCATATGGTCGTGGCGCGTTATTCGCACGGCCAACTGGTCATTCTGGACCGCCTGCGGGAGATGGTGCGACTGGCCGCGGGAATGGGCGATAGCGGGCGCCTCGACGACGCGGCGACCGAACGCGCGCTGCGCTGCCTCGAGCGATTCGGGCAACGGCTGCGGGCCATGCACGCCGACAGCGTGCGCGTGGTCGGCACCAACGCCCTGCGGCGCGCCAAGCGCAAGCGCTGGTTCTTGGAGCGTGCCCGCGCCGCCCTCGGCCATCCCATCGAGATCATTTCCGGGCTGGAGGAGGCGCGGCTGATCTACTCCGGCGTGGTGCATACCAGCCCCATGAGCCCGGACAAGCGCCTGGTGATCGATATCGGCGGCGGATCCACCGAGGTCGTGATCGGCGAGGCATTCAATCCCCTGCTGCTCGAGAGCCTGTCGGTGGGCTGCGTGGGGCTGAGCGCGATCTGCTTCGATGACGGCAAGATCTCCGAGAAGCGCTTCGAGCGCGCGCGCACGGCGGTGCGCCTGGAACTCGAGCCCATCCATGAGGCCTTCCGCAAGCTCGGTTGGCTGCAGGCTTTCGGCAGTTCCGGAACGGTGCGCGTCATCGGCGATGTGCTGCGCCGGCTCAATTCCGAGTCGCCGCACATCACTCTCGACAATCTGCGGATGCTCGCCGAGCGCGTGATTGCCGCCGGCCACGTGGACGAACTGGATCTGGAGGACGTGGATTCGGAACGTGCGGAGGTGTTTCCGGCCGGACTCGCGATACTTCTGGAAATCGTCGAGAACTTCGCCATCGACCGGGTGCGGGTGGCGGAGGGCGCCATGCGCGAAGGGTTGCTGTACGACCTGATGGGTCGCTTCACCAATGAAGATGCGCGCGTGCGCAGCGTGCGCGCCATGGAAATGCGCTATCACGTCGACTCGGTGCAGGCCGATCGGGTCGAAGCCACGGCGGTCAACCTGCTCGAGCAAGTCGAGTCCGAATGGGGTCTGGAGGATCCGCTGGCGGAGTCGGTGCTGCGTTGGGCGGCGCGGCTGCACGAAACCGGCCTGGACATCGCGCACTCGAAGTATCAACGGCACAGCGCGTATCTGCTGCAGCACGCCGACATGCCCGGGTTTCCGCGCGAGGAGCAATTGCTGCTGTCGGCCCTGGTCGGCGGTCACCGCCGGCAACTGTCGGTGGTGCTGCTCGAGGATTTGCTGCCGCCCTGGGACCATCTCGCGGAGTTTCTGATCGTGGTGCTGAGACTCGCGGTGCTGCTGCACCGCGGACGCAGCCCGCAGCCCCTGCCGGAGGTGCGCCTGCGGGTGAAGGGCCGTACCGTCGCCATGCAATTGCCGCAGGCCTGGATGAAAGAGCATCCGCTCACCCTCGAGGACCTCGAGCAGGAACGGTTCTACCTGAAGGACGCGGGCTTTCGCCTGAGTATCGTCCAAGCGTGAAACGAGGCGGTCGCCTCCGTGGCCTCCCGGGCGGCGGGCATCATGCGTCGATCAGCGGAACGCGCTCGTCGTACAGACTCAGCAGGCGCGTTTGTGCGCACACGTGGTCGGCGGCACCCTCGGCGCGCGTGTAGCTGCCGGTGGAATTCATGACCCAGGCTTGCGTGTCGTCGGCCAGGTACAAGGCCAGGTCGTCGGCGACCCGCGATTGCAGTTCCGTCGATTTCACCGGGAAGGCAACCTCGATGCGGCGGAACAGGTTTCTGTCCATCCAATCGGCGCTGCCGCAATAGATCTCGCGCGCGCCGCCGTTCTCGAAATAATAGACGCGTGAATGTTCCAGGAAACGGCCGACGATGGAGCGCACTTTGATGCGTTCCGACACGCCGGCTACGCCGGGCCGCAGGCAGCAAACCCCGCGCACGATCAGGTCGATGTTCACGCCGGCGCGCGATGCCCGGTATAGCGCCTGGATGATGGTGGGCTCGGTGAGCGCGTTGAGCTTGGCAATGATGCGCGCGGGCTTGCCCGCGTTGGCGTGGTCGCACTCCCGCTCGATCTTGGCGAGCAGCGCTTGATGCAGGCTGAACGGCGCATGCAGCAGCTTGCGCAGGCGCGGCACGCGCGTCAGTCCCGTCAGCTGCAGGAACATCTCATGGATATCCTCGCCGATGGACTCATCGGCGGTCAGCAGCCCATAGTCGGTGTACAGGCGCGCGGTCTTGGCGTGATAGTTGCCCGTGCCCATGTGGCAGTAGCGCCGCAGGCCCTTTTCCTCGCGCCGCACCACCATGACGAGTTTCGCGTGCGTCTTGAAGCCGAACACGCCGTACATCACGTGGGCGCCGGCCTCCTGCAGCTTGGTGGCGATGTCGATGTTCGCTTCCTCGTCGAAACGCGCGCGCAGCTCGATGATGACGGTCACGTCCTTGCCGGCCTGCGCCGCCTCGGCGAGCGCATCGACAATGGTTGAATCGCTTCCGGCGCGGTACAAAGTCTGTTTGATGGCGAGCACGGCGGGATCGTTCGCCGCCTGTTTGATGAAGTCGGCGACCGGGCCGAACCCTTGAAACGGGTGGTGCAGAAGCACATCGCCGGCGCGCAAGGTGGCGAACAGATCGCTGCCCATGCGCAGGCGCTCCGGCACGCTGGGCGCGAACGGCGTGTACTTCAGTTCCGTGCGGTCCACCAAGTCGTACACGGCCATCAGGCGATTCAGGTTCACCTGCCCCGGGACCTTGTACAGGTCATCGCCGGTGAGGCCGAATTGGCCCAGGAGATAGCTGAGGATCTCCTCCGGGCAGTCGTGCGCGGTTTCCAAGCGCACCGCGTCGCCGAAGCGGCGCGAGGCGAGTTCGCCCTCGACCGCGCGCAGCAGGTCATCGACTTCCTCCTGCTCGACGAACAAGTCGCTGTTGCGGGTGACTCGAAACTGATAACAGCCGCGCATGTTCATGCCCGCGAACAGTTTCGCGACGAAGGCTTCGACGATGGTGCCCAGGAAGACGAAATTGCGGCTGCCGAGCTCGTCGGGCAGCTTGATGATGCGCGGCAAAGAGCGCGGCGCCTGCACCACGGCAAGCCCGCTGTTGCGGCCGAATCCATCCTCACCGTCGACCACGATGGCGAAGTTCAAGCTCTTGTTGAGAACCTTCGGAAACGGCCGTGCCGGGTCGAGCGCCAGCGGACTCAGGACGGGCTCCACTTCGCGGCTGAAATACTCGGCGAGCCACTCGGCCTGGGCTCCGGTCCACATGTCGGGCGAAACGAACACCACGCCGTTGGCGCTGAGTTCCGGCATGAGCACGTCGTTCAGCAGCTGATACTGTTCATCGACCAGGCGCACGGCGCGGGCGCGAATCGCCTTCAATTGCTCCGGAACCGGCAATCCGTCCGGTCCGCCCTGCACGGCCCCGGCCTCCAGCAGCTCTTTGAGGCCGGCCACGCGGATTTCGAAGAACTCATCGAGATTCGCGCAGGAGATGCACAGAAATTTCACCCGTTCGAGCAGCGGGATGCGGCTGTCCTTGGCCTGATCCAGAACCCGCTGGTTGAATTCCAGAAACGACAGCTCGCGGTTGACGTACAGCTGCGGCGTTTGCAGGTCGGTATCGTTCATGCGGCAGCGTCTGACGATCGGCGTATGGCGTTTTGATGAATCATGTCGTTCCGAAACGTGCAGCCCCGGCTCCTACGCGTAACGATACACGCCACCGAGGATGCGTGCGCCCTTCGCCCCGGTCACGCTGCCGGCGCTCGAGGGGAGGCCCGCCAGCGTGCGGCGCGCGAACCACGCCATCGCCACCGCCTCGACATAATCCGGGTCGAGGCCGAGCACCGCGGTGCTCGCGACGCGGTTCGGCGCCACCCGCTCGGCAAGGGCATCGAGCAGACCGGCGTTGTGCGCGCCGCCGCCGCACACATACATGGCGGCTCCGGGGGCGTACTTGACCACCGCATCCGCGACGGTCACGGCCGTGAGCCGCTGCAAAGTGGCCTGCACATCCTGCGGCCGCCGCTCGAACGGTCCCAGCCGGGTTTTGAGCCAGGACATGTTGAACAGTTCCCGGCCGGTGCTCTTGGGCGGCGACAGCCCGAAATAGGGCTCATCCAGCAGAGTTTGCAGCAGGGTGTCATCGCAGCGGCCGGTGGCGGCCCAAGCGCCGCCGGCGTCGAAGTCCCTCCCTCGATGCAACGAGATCCAGGCGTCGAGCAAGCGGTTGGCGGGTCCGGTATCGAAGCCGGTCACCGTCGCGCCGCGCCGCAGAATGGTGATGTTGGCAATTCCGCCGAGATTGGCGATGACGCGATCTTCGCTGTCGCTGCGAAATACCTGGTCATGGAATACGGGCAACAGCGGCGCCCCTTGGCCCCCGGCGGCCACGTCGCGGCGGCGAAAATCGGCCACCACCGTGATTCCCGTCATCTCGCACAGCGTGTTGGGATCGCCGATCTGCCAGGTGAAAGGCGTCGCCAATTCAGGCCGGTGGCGCAGAGTCTGGCCGTGGCTGCCGATGGCTGTCACGCTCCCGGGGCCGGCTCCCGCCCCGCGCAGCAAAGTCAGCGCCGCCTCGGCAAAGTCCCTCGCCAGCCGCACATCGAGCTGGCCGAGTTCATCGAGGGTGACACCGGCAGGCGAGTCGAGAACATCGGCAATCCGGCGTTTGAGCTTGGGATCGAAGGCGGTGGCGCTCGCAGCGACGATCCGCAGCGGCGAGGCGTCGAAATCGACCAGGACCGCGTCGATGGCGTCCATGCTCGTTCCGGACATCAGGCCGAGATAAAAGCCCATGCGTGCTCGGACTCGCTTTCGATCAGTTGCTTGCGAATGGCGATCGGCTGTCGCCGAAGTAGGATCCAAGATCGTGGCGGCTATCGTCGAGCAGCGCGGAGCGGCTGAACAGACCATTCGCCGGCGGCTCGCCGGCCAGCGGGCCGGCGGCGAGAGGTGCGGCGGGCGGTGCCGCGGCGGGCCGCGCCGCGAGAGGTCCGGCGGCGTAGGTCTCAGGCGGCAACGCCGCAAGCAGTGCAGCCGTTTCGCTGCGAAATTTCCGCAAGGCATCGGCGCGCAGCGGTTCTGCGCCCGCCAGCTGCACGGTCTGCGGATTCTTGTGCACGCCGTTGACGAGGTACTCGTAATGCAGGTGCGGACCCGTCGCGAGGCCGGTCATGCCCACATAGCCGATGACGTCGCCCTGTTGCACGTGTGATCCGACGCGAATGTGTTTGGCAAAGCGCGACATATGACCGTACAGCGTCGACACGCTATTGCTATGGGCGAGAACCAGCGCGTTGCCGTAGCCGCCCCGCCGCCCCGCAAAACTGACCCGTCCATCGCCTGCGGCGTGCACGGGCGTGCCGGTCGGAGCGGCGTAGTCGGTGCCCATGTGGCCGCGAATGAGGTTCAAAATGGGGTGCAAGCGATGCGGATTGAATCCCGAGCTGACCCGCGTGAATTCGACCGGCGCTCTGAGGAAGGCCTTGCGCATGGGCGCGCCGTCCGCATTGTAGTAGCCGGCATGGCCGCCATCCGCAACGAAGCGCACCGCCCGATAGACGCGGCCGGCGTTGATGAACTCGGCCGCCAGCACCTCGCCGTCGCGCAGATACTTTCCGTCCTGATAGATCTGCTCGTAAACCGCGGTGAAGCGGTCGCCTTCGCGGATATCGAGCACGAAGTCGATATCCCAGGCAAACACATTGGCGAGCTTCAGCGCCACGGTATCGGATACATCGGCCGCCTCGGCTGCCTGAAACAGGGACGAATCAATGGTGGCGGTGGCGGTGCGGATCCGCGTCTCGACCGGGTTCTCGATGATCTTGGCCGCGAAGCCCTCTTCCTGCCGAACCACCTTGAGAGTTTGAGTCTCGCTCACCTTGCGGGTCAGTTCTCTGATCTCGCCGTCGGCATGGGTGACCTTGATGGCATCCCCGGGTTTGAGGAAATCCAGACTTTGGCGAATACCAGGCAGCTGGCGAATCGCCGCCAGATCCGCAGTGTCGAGCGCCATGCGGCGGAAAATGGCGTCCAGAGTGTCGTTGCGGCCGACAATGACTTCGATGGTCGCTCCAACGCTGGCTTGTTGGGCCATGAGCGGCGCGCCGGCTGCACCGGCCACCGTGGGTGCGGCCGGCGCAGGGGCGCTCGGGGGCCGCGCATTCGGGTAAACCAAGGGCGCCGCGGAGTAAATCTCGGATTGAGGCGTATCGCGCGCGGCATGCCAAAGGATCAACGCAGCGCTCGCGGCCGCGGCAAAAGGCGCCAGCCGAGTCATCAGCTTCTTGAATCGCCAGGAGATTTTTGAGGTCCCGATATTGTTGCGGCGCACCAGCTGATTCCAAGCGAAACGGCCGACTAGGCTAGCCGTGAGCTTTGAGGCGGTCAATCAAAAGCATTGACCGGCTGCGGTTCGGCCCGCGGCAGCAGTTGGGCGACGTCCTCGGCCGGCAGCGGCCGGCTGAAGAGAAATCCCTGCGCCTCATCGCAACCCAAGGCGAGCAGGCGTGCGGCCTGCTCCTCGGTTTCCACTCCCTCGGCGACCACGTCGATGCGCAGCGCGCGCGCGAGATTGATGATGGTGGAGACGATGGCCATGTGCTCGGCGCTCATAGTCATGCCGACCACGAAGGCGCGGTCGATCTTCAAGGCGTCGAGCGGCAATTGGGCAATCTGACTCAGACCCGAGTAGCCGGTGCCGAAGTCGTCCATGAAGATCTGCACTCCGGCTTCACGCAACCGCAGCAGCTTCTGCACATTCGCGGCGGTGTTTTGCGCGAGCATGGTTTCGGTGATTTCGAGGTCGATCCCGGTGGGGTGCGGCGAGACCGGACCCAGTGCCGCCAGCACGGTGGCGACAAAATCCGGGCGGCGCAGCTGTACTTCCGACACGTTCACGGCCACGCGCGGTACCACCAGCTGCCGCGATTTCCAGCGCGCGGCGTCGGCGACCGTCTGCTCGAATACCCAGCGGCCGACTTCCACGATCATGCCCGACTCCTCGAGCAGCGGCACGAAATCCAACGGCGATATCAGGCCAAACTCGGGATCCTGCCAGCGGATCAGTGCCTCCAGGCCGCACACCCGGCGCGTTGCCAGATCGATCTTGCTTTGATAGTGAAGCACGAACTCATTTTGGGTCACGGCCTTGCGCAGCCGGCTCTCCAGGCGTAGACGCTGGGCGACCCGCGAGTTGATTTCCGCAGAGTAGAAGAGGTAGGGGTCGGCGGCGTCCTTGGCGCGCTTCAGGGCGGCCTCGGCATTCAGGAACAGGCCTTCCGCGCTGTCGGCGTCTCCGGGATACAGGGCGATGCCGATTTTCACGGTGGTGCGCAGTTCGATATCCTCGATCAACAACGGCTCGGCGAAGGAGTTGACGATCCATTCCTCGGTCCAGCGTGCTACGGAGGTTCCCGGTAAATTGGGGACCACCAAGGCAAAGCGATCGCCGCTGACGCGCGCAGGAGTGGCGGACTCGCTGCTGGTGCGCTGCAGCCGGGCCGCGAGTTCCTTGAGGACTTGGTCGCCGGCGGATCGCCCAAAGGTGTCGTTGATCCGCTTGAAGCGCCGCAAGTCGATGATCATGACCGCCAGCTGCCGGCGTTCGGCGCGCGCCGCCTGCAGCGACTGCGCCAGGCGATCGAAGAACAGCTGGCGATTGGCCAGGCCCGTCAGGGTGTCGTAGTAGGAAACGTAGGTGAGCCTCTCTTCCTTGCCGATGTAATCAAGCGCGAAGGATATGTCGCCCGCGAGATCCTTCAGCAGCTTCTGTTCCTCGTAGTCGAAGAACCCGGCTTCCGCCGCATACAGCACCAGGACGCCCACCGCTTGGCCCTCGACCAGCAGCGGCATCGCCAGCTGCGAGCGATAGCCGCGCGCCAGCGCTTGCGGGCGCAGCATCAACAGGTCGGGGGAGGTCTCAATATCGTTCACGACCACCATTTTCTGATGGCGCAGCGCCTCGCCGACCGCGCCGGGATCGTCTTCGCGACCGGCGAGAACCAGGGCTCGCTCCTGCAAGTAGCCTTGCTCGAAGCCCTCCCAGACCAAGGGCGTCACTTTCAGTGCGCCGGCTTCGACCAGGCCGATCCAGGCCATTTTGAAGCCGCCTTGCTGGATCGCGATGCGGCAAGTCTCGCGCAGCAATTCGCGCCGTTCGCGAACCCGCACGATGGTCGAATTGATGCCGCTGAGCACGGCCTGAATGCGGCTCAAGCGGGTGATGCGCTCCTGCTGCAGACGGTGGTGGGTGATGTCGCGCGCCACGCCGCGGAAGCCGATGACGTGCCCCGCGTGGTCGAGCAGCGGGAGGGCGTTGCTGTCGATCCAGCGAATGCCGCCGGAGGCGTGGCGCAGATGCAGCACCCAGTCGCGCCAGCCTCTTTTTTCGGCCTTGCCGCGCAGCAGCTGCTCCGCGGCGGATTGCCGGATGTTCTCCGAGACCATGTCCAGACAGTGCGTGCCGATCAGGCGGTCGGGCGCATGCCCGAGGATTGCCTCCACCGCCGGACTGCAAAAGGTGTACAGGCCGTCCGCGTCGATCTCCCAAATCCACTCCTGGGTGGCCTCGGCGATGGAGCGAAATCGCTCTTCGCTCGCGCGCAGAGCCTGCTCGGCCCGCACGCGGTCCGTGATGTCCTGGATTTGATGGATGAAATAGTGGGGCTCGCCGGTATGCAGCCATACCAGCGACCCCGACAGCTGGGTCCAGACCACCCGCCCGTCCTGGCGGACATAGCGCTTGTCGATTTGATAGGTCTCGATCGCACGATCGAGCATTTGGCGCATCTGCGCGGCATCGGCGTCTCGATCGTCGGGATAGGTGATCGACTGAACGTCCGTGGCCAGCAGTTCGGATTCACTGTACCCGACGATATCGCAGAGCGCGGGATTGATGCTGAGCCAGCGGCCGTCGGGTGCGACCAGAGCGACGCCGACCGAGGAGAAGTGCATGGCAAAGCGGAAGCGCTCCTCGCTTTCCTCGAGTTCACGCTGCGCCCAGCGCCGGGCGTCGCGGTCGGCCGCCTCGCGCAGCGCACGCTCGATCGCCGGCACCAGCCGCGCCCGATTCTCCTTGAGCACGTAGTCCACCGCGCCCTGCCGCAGCGCCTGGATGGCGCGCTCTTCGCCGATGGTCCCGGAGACGAAAATGAAGGGGGTGTCGGGCCGGTGCTTTTGTGCGATGCGCAGCGCCTCCGTGCCGTCGAAACCCGGCAGACTGTAGTCCGACAGGATCAAATCAGGGGCAAATGCCGTGAGCGCCTCTTCGAATTCGGCCCCGGTATCCACACGCTGGCTGACCACCGACAGGCCGCGCATGCGCATTTCCCGCAACAGCATCTCGGCGTCCTCGACGCGGTCCTCGACCAGCAGCACCTTGATCTTGCGGGCTGCGTTCATGCTAGGCCGGGGTATGGTTCATGACGGCCCAATACAGCCCTGCCTTGGTGATGACGGCCGTGAACGCCGAAAAATCGACGGGTTTTACCAGGTAGCTGTTGACCCCCAGCCGATAGCTGTCCGCCACGTCCTGCTCTTCGGCCGACGAGGTGAGTACGACCACGGGAATCGTTCTGGTGCGCGCATCAGCCTTGAGGCGGCTCAAAACGTCGATCCCCCCCAGCCGGGGCATCTTGAGGTCGAGCAGCACCAGCCGCGGCTGGCCCCCGCCGCGCTGCTGGAACGCACCTTCGCGAAACAGGAACTCCAGCGCCTCCACTCCGTCGCGGAGCCGCATCACCTTGTTGACGACTCCGCCTTTGCGCAGCGCACGCAGGATCAGCTCTGCGTCGGCATCGCTGTCCTCGACCAGCAAGATTTCGACCGCCTCAAAATCATCCATTCCGGTCTCCTGTCGGCAGCGCGAACGAAAACACCGCGCCGTGATCCACCCTGCCCTCGGCCCACACCCGGCCGCCATGCCGCGTCACCACGCGGTGCACGATGGCGAGGCCCACGCCGGTGCCGCGAAACTCATCGGCACGATGCAGCCGCTGGAACACGCCGAACAGCTTTTCCACGTACTGCATATTGAAGCCGACCCCGTTGTCGCGGACTGAGTACTGGTTCTCCGAACCGAGTTCGCATCCGCTGATTTCGATGCGTGGATTGGGCGTTTTGCTGCTGTACTTGATGGCATTGGAGATGAGGTTTGCCCACACCTGGCGCAGCAGAGCGTGATCCCCGCGGGCCGGCGGCAGCGAGCCGACCTCGATCTGCGGGGCGGCTTCGGAACGTCCCGGCTTGCCGACCGTGTTGCCATCGAGGGCCTCGGCGACGACTTCGCGCACCAACGACTCGATGTTCACCTCGCGGTCGGCCACGGGCTGGCGGCCCAGCCGCGAAAACGCCAGCAAGTCATCGATGAGCGCGCCCATTCGGCGGCTGTTCTCGCGAATCACGGCGAGATAGCGCCGCCCCTCGGCGTCCAGCCGGTCGTGGCAGTCCTCCTCGAGCATCAGCGCAAATCCATCGATGGCGCGCAACGGTGCCCGCAGGTCGTGCGAGACCGAATAGCTGAAGCTCTCGAGCTCCTTGTTCGTGGCTTCGAGCTGCGCGGCGTTGTCGCGCAATTCCCGGTTCAGTTCTCGAACCGCGCTTTCGGCCCGTCTGCGTTCGGTGATGTCCACCGAGATTCCCAGCAGAAACTGCGGCGACCCGTCCGCGTCGAGAATGGGCAGCTTCATGGTGTGCAGGGTTCTGGTGCCGAGCAGCCGCGTATGCACCGACTCTTCGGAAATATCGATCATCTTGCCGGCGGCGATGGCCTCGTGATCCCTGGCCATGAAGTGCTCGGCCTCTTCCGGCGGAAAGAAGTCGCGATCGGACTTGCCGATCATTTCATTGCGCGAAAATCCCAGCAGCGTCTCGCCGGCGCGATTCAGGCGCACGAAACGCAGATGCGTCGCATCCTTGACGAACACCATGAGCGGCAGATTATCGATCAGGGAATCCAGGAAGCGGTTGCTCGCCAGCAAGCTTGATTCGGCGTGCATGATCTCCGTGATATCGCGGGCCACCGACAACAGGCGTTCGGTCTTGCCGTCGGAACCCTTGATCGGCATGACGATGACATCCCACCACTTCGGTACGCCGGCCTGAGTCGGGCTGTGCCCGCGAAAGCGGCCCGGGCTGCCGTCGAGCGCCGCGGCGACGGCGCTACGCGCGGCCGTTTGGTCTTCGCCGCTCCAGAACGCAAACCAATCGGCGCCGGCAATCGAAGAGAAATCCTTGATTTCCATCAGCCGCATTCCTTGCGGCGTCATTTGGCTCAGGCGCGCGTCCGGAGTCAGGATGGCCACGCAGTCCGGTGAGCTGTCCAGAATGCTGCGATTGTATTGATCACTGGCGCGCATGGCGCGCTCGGCGTCGCGGCGCGCGAGCATCTCGCGATGAATGCCGCGAAACAACGCGATGAACAGCGCCGACGCGGCCCCCAGGGTGATGAACAGCGAAGTCAGGGTGGTACGGCGGTCATGGGCGGATTTGGCCTGCCGCGCCGCGAGCTGCCGCACCTCGACGGCATCCATGGCTTCGACGGCGAGGCGAACGGCGCGAATGTTGTTGTGTGGACCGAGTTCGCCGGAGACGGCGCGCGCGGCGGGCAGTCCGAAATTCTCATAGGCCGCGAGGCCGCTTGCCAAGTAGTCCAAGCGTGCCGCAACGGCCGATTTCACGGCGGCCAGGTTGTCCCGTTGCGCCGGGTCCGCGCCGGTGAGCCGCTCGAGCTCGGCAAGATGGATCTGCAGGATCTTGGTCAACCGCAGGTAATCGTCCCGCCGCGCCCCCGCGGCGGTGAGCAGAAAGTCCCGCTGCGCGAGTTCGGCGCCGGCCAGTGCACCGTAGACATCGGCGAGCATCTTGCGCACCTCCTGCGTGTGCGCGATCCATTCGACTGTGTCGCCGAAGCCGACGCTGGCTCGGTAGGTGTACGAGCCGCCGAACAAGAGCAGCGCCATGGCGAGCAGGAATCCGGACAGGATCTTGATCTCGACGGTCGCGAGAGCGGTGAGCTGAGTGTCGAATCCCACGCCCGGTCCGCTCGGCGACAGGAGGATGCCGGCGCCCAGCATCACGAAACAAGCCGCCGTATTGACGGCCACCGGGGGTAGCCAGGGGTCGGCGATCGAAGCCCCCGCGTTCCACACATACCCGGCCAGTGTGATGACGCCGATGATGATGACGACGGCGGCGGCGGATTGGGCGGCCCAGCCCAGAGACTTGCGGCGCATGGCCGCGAGGGCAAAGCCGAGAACGATGAAGGCGCTTGCGCTGAACGGCGACATGCGCCCGCGAAATCTGATGTTGCCGGCGTCGTAGTCCTTGATCAGCAGTTCATCGATGCCGAGCTGCAGCCCGATGACATATTCGGCGAGCGTCGCGACACCGATTGCCGTCGCGACGAGCGCAAATGCCTGGGCGAGGTGCTCGAGTCTGGGCGAGACGCGGTCGGCGAGAATGAGCAGGGACGCGCCGCACAGGATGAGGCTGACGGCGGTATTCGCGGTCATCTCTGCGGCGCCCGGCAGCACACTGGCCAACGCCGGAATGCGAACCACCCAGCCGGTCAAAGCCACCAGGCCGATGAGGGTGGTGATGGTGGCTGCCAATCGGGCCGGGGCAGCATGATTGCCCGGAGTGAATCCTGCTTTTGGCATTGTGTCGTCCGTTACTCTTTATCGGCTTTCGGGACGCTAGCTGTAGGAGTTGCCGACCGATCCAATCGAGGCACTCGATCCATGCAACGGCGGAACGACCCTCGGTGCCCAGAGGGTAGATTCCCAATATACATTATGTTCACCTAGTGACTTGCCGGCCAAGCGGCGAGAAGAATCGGCTGTGGGGCCGGGCAATCCGCGGCCGCGCGACGCCCGGGCGATCGGCGGCGGTGAACGGCGCGCGCAAAAGATTCCCGCTATTCAGCTATCGATCGCGTGTGCGGACCGGCAATTGCCGGCCGGAGGGAAGGCGACGCCGTCCATATAACCTGCGCAGCTTCGTTGACACTGTGCCATCTGCGCCGCTGCGGGCCCAAAATCGCGCGCCCCGCGGCCTGATTTGGCGCCCACGGTGGCCGCCGCAACGGAATCCCCGTAAATTAGCGCGCCGTTGCGCATCATCTTTTAAAGGGGCGTGCCTTTGGTGAAGGATTTGGAACAACAACTCGCCGAGCTGAAACGAGGCGCCGTGGATCTCATTCACGAGGCCGATCTGCGCAAAAAGATTCTGCGCGGCAAGCCGCTGCGCGTGAAGGCGGGGTTTGATCCCACCGCCCCGGATTTGCACCTCGGGCACACCGTGCTCATCAACAAGCTGCGGCAATTCCAGCAGTTCGGCCACGATGTGATTTTTCTGATCGGCGACTTCACCGGCATGATCGGCGACCCGACCGGCAAGAACGCAACCCGTCCACGTTTGAGCACCGAGGAGATCGCTGCCAACGCCCTCACTTACCAGGAGCAGGTATTCAAGATCCTGGACCGGGAACGCACCATCATCGACTTCAATTCCCGGTGGTTCGGCAAGATGAATGCTGCGGGCATCATTGAGCTCGCCGCCAAACATACGGTGGCGCGCATGCTCGAGCGCGATGACTTTGAAAAGCGCTACAAGAGCGGCCAGCCCATCGCCATACACGAGTTTCTCTATCCGCTGGTGCAGGGATATGACTCGGTGGCGCTGCACGCGGATGTTGAGCTCGGGGGCACCGATCAGAAATTCAATTTGCTGGTCGGGCGGCAGATGCAGGAGGCCTACGGCCAGGAGCCGCAAAT
>CAWDAT010000007.1:392500-1041282 GCA_963800375.1 uncultured Gammaproteobacteria bacterium
TTACCTATTCAAATGTTAGTTGGTTGGTGCCCCCTCCGGGCAACCCGACGCAGGCCCCCGTTCAATGGCTCGGGGTCTGTAGCTCAGTTGGTTAGAGCGCACCCCTGATAAGGGTGAGGTCGGAGGTTCAACTCCTCCCAGACCCACCAAATCTCGTTTTGTGGGTGCAGCGTCGAGCAAGCATGGGTGCTTCCGCACCGGGGATCCTTAGCGGAAGGGGCCATAGCTCAGCTGGGAGAGCGTCGCGTTTGCAACGCGAAGGTCGTCGGTTCGATCCCGACTGGCTCCACCACACCAACTATTCGTTCACAGCGTGTCATGAGTCATGCGTATTGCCCGGCAAGAGGGGCCCTCCCATCGGGGCGATCGCATGATTCATGGCATGCGAGTCATGAGACTCGTATGTGTTCTTTAAAAATTCGGCAATTTGTTTTGATGTCTGACTTCAAGCGCAAGCTTGCAAGTTGGGTGTCGCATTCGAGAACCAGTTGATTGTGTTTTTATATGACTCCAAATCGCTTGGGGTTATATGGTCAAGTGAATAAGCGCACATGGTGGATGCCTTGGCGACAGAAGGCGATGAAGGACGTGGTAGCCTGCGATAAGCTTCGGGGAGCCGGCAAATATGCTTCGATCCGAAGATTTCCGAATGGGGAAACCCACCGCTTCGGCGGTACTCTCTACTGAATACATAGGTGGAGAGAGCGAACCCGGTGAATTGAAACATCTCAGTAACCGGAGGAAGAGAAATCAACCGAGATTCCGTTAGTAGTGGCGAGCGAAAGCGGAACAGCCCAGTGCTCATAATTGCGTAAGTCTTAGTGGAACAGTCTGGAAAGTCTGGCCATAGTGGGTGATAGCCCCGTACACGAAAAGACGAGCGCATGGAGCACAAAGAGTAGGGCGGGACACGTGCAATCCTGCCTGAACATAGGGGGACCATCCTCTAAGGCTAAATACTCTCTGTCGACCGATAGTGAACTAGTACCGTGAGGGAAAGGCGAAAAGAACCCCGGAGAGGGGAGTGAAATAGAACCTGAAACCGTGTGCGTACAAGCAGTGGGAGCCCCGCAAGGGGTGACTGCGTACCTTTTGTATAATGGGTCAGCGAGTTACTTTTAGTGGCAAGGCTAACCGAATAGGGGAGCCGTAGGGAAACCGAGTCTTAATCGGGCGTTTCAGTCGCTAGGAGTAGACCCGAAGCCAGTCGATCTATCCATGTCCAGGGTGAAAGTAGGGTAACACCTACCGGAGGCCCGAACGAACCACTGTTGCAATAGTGCGTCGATGAGGTGTGGATAGGAGTGAAAGGCTAATCAAGGCTGGCGATAGCTGGTTCTCCCCGAAAGCTATTTAGGTAGTGCCTCGTGTCATTCACCCTGGGGGGTAGAGCACTGTTTAGACTAGGGGAACATCCCGTTCTACCAAATCTATGCAAACTCCGAATACCCAGGAGTGTTATCACGGGAGACACACGGCGGGTGCTAACGTCCGTCGTGAAGAGGGAAATAACCCAGACCATCAGCTAAGGTCCCAAAGTTTCGGCTAAGTGGTAAACGATGTGGGAAGGCTAAAACAGCTAGGAGGTTGGCTTAGAAGCAGCCATCCTTTAAAGAAAGCGTAATAGCTCACTAGTCTAGTCGGCCTGCGCGGAAGATTTAACGGGGCTTAAGCCGAGCACCGAAGCTATGGGTGTAATTATCTTCGGATAGTTACGCGGTAGGGGAGCGTTCTGTAAGCCTGCGAAGGTGAACTGCGAGGTTTGCTGGAGGTATCAGAAGTGCGAATGCTGACATGAGTAACGTTAATGCGGGTGAAAAACCCGCACGCCGAAAACCCAAGGTTTCCTGAGCTATGTTAATCAGCTGAGGGTGAGTCGGATCCTAAGGCGAGACCGAAAGGTGTAGTCGATGGAAAGCAGGTTAATATTCCTGCACCGATCATTACTGCGATGGGGTGACGGAGAAGGCTAAACAATCCGGGGTTGGTTCCCGGTTCAAGGTCGTAGGGAGAGATTCCAGGTAAATCCGGAGTCTCATTCAATCCCAAGAACTGAGTACGAGGACTCTTCGGAGTTCGAAGTTGTTGACGCCACGCTTCCAGGAAAAGCCTCTAAGCTTCAGGTAATGATTGTCCGTACCGCAAACCGACACTGGTGGGTGAGAGGAAAACTCTAAGGCGCTTGAGAGAACTCGGGTTAAGGAACTCTGCAATTTGACACCGTAACTTCGGGAGAAGGTGTGCCTTTGATGGTGAGAGGATTTACTCTTCGAGCTGTTAAAGGTCTCAGATAATCGGGGGCTGCGACTGTTTACCAAAAACACAGGACTCTGCGAACACGAAAGTGGATGTATAGGGTCTGACGCCTGCCCGGTGCCGGAAGGTTAATTGATGGGGTCAGCCGCAAGGCGAAGCTCTTGATCGAAGCCCCGGTAAACGGCGGCCGTAACTATAACGGTCCTAAGGTAGCGAAATTCCTTGTCGGGTAAGTTCCGACCTGCACGAATGGCGTAACGCTGGCCCCACTGTCTCGACCCGAGACTCAGTGAACTTGAAATCGCTGTGAAGATGCGGCGTAGCTGCGGAAAGACGGAAAGACCCCGTGAACCTTTACTATAGCTTTACACTGAACTTTGAATTTGTTTGTGTAGGATAGCTGGGAGCCTACGAAGTGGGGACGCTAGTCTTCATGGAGGCAACCTTGAAATACCAGCCTGACAACTTCGCAGTTCTAACCTTGGCCCGTAATCCGGGTTGGGGACAGTGTATGGTGGGTAGTTTGACTGGGGCGGTCTCCTCCCAAAGAGTAACGGAGGAGTGCAAAGGTACCCTCAGCGCGGTCGGTCATCGCGCATAGAGTGCAATCGCATAAGGGTGCTTAACTGTGAGACGGACATGTCGAACAGGTACGAAAGTAGGTGATAGTGATCCGGTGGTTCTGTATGGAAGGGCCATCGCTCAACGGATAAAAGGTACTCCGGGGATAACAGGCTTATTCCTCCCAAGAGTCCACATCGACGGAGGAGTTTGGCACCTCGATGTCGGCTCATCACATCCTGGGGCTGTAGCAGGTCCCAAGGGTATGGCTGTTCGCCATTTAAAGTGGTACGCGAGCTGGGTTCAGAACGTCGTGAGACAGTTCGGTCCCTATCTTCCGTAGCCGTTGGAGATTTGAGGGTGAGTTGCTCCTAGTACGAGAGGACCGGAGTGAACGTATCTCTGGTGTTCCGGTTGTCACGCCAGTGGCACTGCCGGGTAGCTATATACGGACGGGATAACCGCTGAAAGCATCTAAGCGGGAAGCCCCCCCCAAGATTAGATCTCCCTAGACCTTTAAGGTCTCTAAAGGGCCGTCGAAGACTACGACGTTGATAGGCTGGGTGTGTACGCGCAGTAATGCGTTTAGCTAACCAGTACTAATTGCCCGTGAGGCTTGACCATATAACACCCAAGCGATTTGCCTAACGTCGAATCGTTGTGGAGTGCAATCAATTGACTTGAATGCGACGAAACATCGAAACAAATTGTGCGAATTAGCGGCGGGGCCGGACATGACCAGCCCCGTTGCGACCGGTTTGCCTGGCGGCCATAGCGAGTGGGAACCACCCGATCCCTTTTCGAACTCGGAAGTGAAAACGCTCTGCGCCGATGCTAGTGTCGACTTTGTCGATGTGAAAGTAGGTCACTGCCAGGCTCTTAATTTGATGAAAGTGAAACCCTCACCTGCGAAAGCGGGTGAGGGTTTTTTATTGATGCCCGGCAGGGCGCAGCCACTCGCATCGCCCGCGTGCTACAGCAATGACTTGATCGCCGCCTGGATGCCGTCGGAATCCAATCCCTGATGGCCCATTTGCTGCCACAGCCCGCCGCCGCCTTCGACATGGGTGCCGATGTGGTTGAACCTTCCTCTGAAGCCGGCCTGCAGCAGGTAGCTGCCGAAGCGGCTGCCGAGACCCGTCTTGACGTTCCAGCCCTCGGCGATGAGCACGAACGGCGCCGCCGCCAGCATCTTCATCATGGCCGGGTCGACGACATTCACGCTGGGTTTATTGACCAGACCCACGTTCACGCCGTTTTCCTGCAGCGAGATGACGGCATCAAGCGCTCGATAAACGGTTTCGCCGGTCGCGACCACGTAGCCGCCCCCGGCTCTTGCCTGCCGCACCACATAATCCTTGCCCGGCTCGAAAGGCTTGCCCTTGTAGAGCGGATTACCGTCGTCATCGAGAATGTCCGGCACCGGAGCGCGGGTGGTGAAGACAAATCGAAGACCCGGATCGCCGTAAATGCGCTTGATGCAGGCATCAAACTGATACTGGTCCACCGGAAAGTAGAGACGCGTCGTGTCCTGCCCATGGCCGGGCTTCAGCCCGCCGTCGGCAAACATGCTGTTGATCCCAAAGTGGCAGGTATTGTCCGCCATGTCATCGACGCCGCTGTGGCTGAAGTGCGCCAGTACGTTGGAGAAATTGAGGCGTGCCATGGTGATTTCGCTGATGCACATCTCCAGGAAGGCGCTGAACGTGCCATAAATGCCTTGCTTGCCCGCCGTCGATCCGAATCCAGCCGCCGCCGAGAAATTGCCTCGCTCCATGATGCCGCCGCGCACGAAGATCTCAGGATGTGACTTGCGGATATGATGCAATCCGCAGGAGCCCTCGAGGTCGTTGTCGAATACACGCACGCTCTGAAGCCGCTGCGCCTCGCTCATACCGTTGAGAATGCCGTTGATGATCTTGCCGAAGTCATCGCGATTCCTGCCTACTCCGGACGATCCCTTAAAGGTCAGCGGACACTTCTCGGGCTTTGCCGACTGCAGCAGCTCGACCGCCCGGGTGTAGCCCCCACGGCTCTGCAGATATTGAATGGCGGTCGCCGCCTTGAGAACCTCGTGCGCTGCGGGACTGCCCTCCGCGCCTTGAATTCCGGGGGCCATCGGACGTTTGATCACCAGCGCGTGAGGTGCGGCATCGCTGAACGCCCGGCACAAGTCGATGTACAGCGCGTCCAGATCCTCACCCATGGTCGTCTCGGTGGTGAGGCCATATCCTGCCAACGTGCGGCTGAGATCGTACCCGGCCATGTATTCCTGGGGATGGCCGGCGATGGTGACATTGTTGTCATCGATCAGTACCTTGACGTTCAGTCGCTTGGCGACCGTAAGACGGGCGGCCTCTGCATCATCGCCTTCCATCTGACTGCCATCAGAACCCAGCAGGACCACGGCCTTCCCCGGATTCGCCATGGCGACCCCGTTGACGAAAGCCCACAGGTGACCAAGACGCCCCGAACTGAATTCAACGCCGGGGGTCAGCAGCTTCTCGGGGTGGCCCGGCAGACCGCTGTCGTATTCCCGGTAATGCAGTAGTTGCTCTGCGGGCATGGCGCCGTTGAGCACGCTCAACAGGTATTGGGTCGCGACCCGGTGACCGGCCTCATCGTAGAAGATGGGAACTATGGGGCTGCCGTTCGCGATGAACGCGCGGATGATCATGACCTCCGGCACGGTGTCGTATGCGCCGCCGGTGTGACCGGACAGACCTTTGGCGCCGGCCAGCGCCGTAAAGAACACGATGGCGTCACGGCATAGCTGGATGTTGTGCCGGAGAGCCGCTTTCTGCGTGTCGCTCAACACGGCGGCTGTCGGGTCGAGCTTGAGCGGCTCGAGTTTGCTCAGGTCGATGGGAAATGTGTCGGTATTCATGGCCTCGATACTACTACGCACCGGGATTGAGCTCTGTAGGAAAGGCGCGCGTTCACCCAATCGACATCTTCACGAAAGATTCATTACGATTGGCGCATCGGAACTTCCAGGATGTGAACATGAAAAAGTCGGGTGCGGGTGCGGGCCGGGACCAGAGCCAGTCGGCAGCGGAGCTCATCTCGAAGAGAATCGCCGAACTTGGAGACTGGCGCGGCGAAACCCTCGGCAGAATGCGCAAGCTCATCAAGGGAGCAGACCCCGACGTCGTCGAGGAGTGGAAGTGGATGGGCACTCCGGTCTGGTCGCACGATGGCATCATTTGCACCGGCGAGTCCTACAAGAAAGTCGTGAAGCTGACCTTTGCCAAGGGCGCCTCACTGAAGGATCCGGCCCGTCTATTCAACTCGAGTCTGGAGGGGAACGTACGCCGCGCAATCGACATCCATGAAGGAGCGGAAGTCGATGAGTCCGCTTTCAAAGCGCTCATTCGCCAAGCCATCGCCCTCAACAGCTCCGGCAAGTCGAAGTCCTCGAAGAAGCCGAAGTCCTCGAAGCAAGCGAAGCAGCCCTGAGGGAAATGCCCTTGAGACGCCCTAGCCGTTGAGAGCGACGGGGAGCGCGAGCAAGCCGCGAAAGCTGATGCTGGGATTGTGCTCGGGCGCGCCATCGGCGATCTTGAGATTCGGAAAGCGGCGCGCCAGTTCGCCGAAGGCGACCAGGGTTTCCATGCGGGCCAGCGCCGCGCCGAGGCAGGTGTGGATTCCGTGCCCGAACGACAGCGGGCGCGCACCCGAGCGCTCGAGATCGAGCCGATCGGGCTCCGGAAAATAGTCTTCGTCCCGATTCGCCGAACCGAGAAGCACCGTCACATGCTGGCCCTTTTTTATGCTTTTGCCGGCCAACTCAATGTCCTCCAGCGCCTGGCGGCCGGTCGCCTGCACCGGACCATCGTAACGCAGTAGTTCATTTACTGCCGTGGGCGCAAGCGCAGGGGCGGCGCCCATCCTGCGCCATTGTTCGGGATGACGCGACAGGGCCAGCAGACTGTTGCCGAGCAAGTGCGTGGTCGTGCCGTGACCGGCGGCCAGCAGCAGAATCAAATTCACGATCAACTCCTCGGTGCTCAAGCGGTCCCCGCGTTCTTCGACCTGGATCAAGCCGCTCAACATGTCTTCGGCAGGCTGCCGCCGCCGCTCCGCAATCAGGTCGCGGAAGTATTTGACGAATTCCAGCACGCCCGTCTGGGCATCCGCCGATTCCCGCGGCGAGAGAATTCGTCCATTGATCAGTTTTCCAAAGGCCACTGACCAGGCGCGCAGCCGGTCTCGATCCGCCGTGGGAACTCCCAGCATCTGTGCGATGACTGTCACCGGCAGCGGGATGGCAAATTCGCCGATGAAGTCGATGACGCCCCTCAAGTCCTCGGCGCGGTTCAGGTAGTCCGTGACCATAGCGGCGACCTGCGGCTTGAGCGCCTCCATGCGCTGCGGCGTGAAGGTTTTGGTGAACAGACCGCGCAGGCGCGTATGGTCCGGCGGATCCAGGAACAACATCTGGCGGGCAAGCGCCGCTTGCACGGCGCTCGCCGTGTCTTGCCCCTCCCTCATCGCCAGCGTTCTCTGGGCGGAAAATCGGCGGTCTGCCAAGACCCGCTCCACATCGGCATAGCGGGATACGATCCAACCGCGCCCCTCGGGATCTTGATGAACGGGATCTTCATGGCGCAGCCGGCGGAACAGGGGGTAAGGATCGGCGAGCACCTCCGGGCGGAGCAAGTCCTTGAATCCCACCTGCCGTATGTCGGTGTCCTGCATCGTTCATCCCTTAAGTTGAGCCGACGGGTCGCAATTATGCCGATGGGATTGTAGTCTGAACGGACTCACCATGGCTCCAAGCACCGTGCCTGATATCTTCGATGTCTTGATCGTCGGCGCCGGTCTGTCCGGCATCGGCGCCGCGCACCATTTGCAGCGGCGCTGTCCCGGCAAACGCTACGTCATTCTCGAAGCCAGGGACTGCATCGGCGGTACCTGGGACCTGTTTCGCTATCCCGGCGTGCGCTCCGACTCTGACATGTACACGCTGGGCTATGAATTCAAGCCCTGGAATGACGCCAAGGCGATCGCCGCCGGCCCGGCCATTTTGCGCTACATCTGCGAGACCGCCGACGAAGCCGGCATCCGGCAGCAGATTCGCTTCGGAATGACGGTGCGCAGCGCCGAATGGTCCAGCCGCGAGGCTTGCTGGACGGTCACGGCCCAACGGACGGCGGGCGATGACGGCGCAGCCGGCGGTGAAGGGTTGCAGCTGCGGGCGCGCTTCCTCTATATGTGCTGCGGTTACTACAGTGCGGCGCGGGGACACCGGCCGGTGTTCGCCGGGGAAGCGGACTATCGCGGCACCGTGCTGGAACCGCAGTTTTGGCCCGAGAATCTCGACTATGCCGGCAAACGCGTGGTCGTGATCGGCAGCGGCGCCACGGCGGTGACGCTGGTGCCCGAGATTGCCAAGACCGCCGCTCACGTCACCATGCTGCAGCGTTCGCCCACCTATGTGGTGACGCGGCCGTCGCACGACAAGCTGGCACTGTGGCTGAGCCGGCGCTTGCCGGATCATATGGCCTACGCGCTCACGCGCTGGAAGAACGTTTTGCTGAACATGGTTCTCTATCAGCTGGCGCGCAGCCGGCCCGAGCAGATGAAAAAACGCATCATCGAGATGGCGCGGGAACAGTTGAACCCGCAGTTCGATGTCGATACGCATTTCACGCCGCGCTATAAACCGTGGGACCAGCGCATGTGCCTGGTGCCCGACGGCGATCTGTTTCAGCAGTTGCGCGAGGGCCGTGCCTCGGTGGTCACCGACGGCATCGAGTGCTTTACCCCCGGGGGATTGAAGCTCGTCTCAGGCGCTGAACTGCCTGCCGACATCGTGGTGGTCGCGACCGGCCTGAAGCTCAATGTGCTCGGCGATGTGGCGCTGTGCGTCGACGGTCGGGCCTGCGACCCGGGCGACGCCATGGCGTACAAGGGAATGATGCTAAGCGACGTGCCGAACCTGGCGCTGACTTTCGGCTATACCAATGCTTCATGGACGCTGAAAGCCGACCTCACCGCAGGCTATGTCTGCCGCCTGCTGCGCTACATGGACCGCCGCGGCTATGCCATTGCCGTGCCGCGCCGCGACCCATCCATGCTGCCGCAGCCGTTCCTCACCTTCACCTCGGGCTACGTGCAGCGCGCGCTCGCCATGCTGCCCAAGCAGGGATCGCGGCGGCCCTGGAAGGTGTATCAAAATTATCTATTGGATCTGCTCAGTCTGCGCTATGGGCGCATTGCCGACGGTGTGATTCAGTTCCGCGCAGGAGCCAGGTCATGAACCTGAAAGATCGAGTGGCCATCATCACCGGCGCGGGCGGCGGCATCGGTCAAGCGACGGCGCTGTCCCTGGCGCGGCGCGGCTGCCATCTGGCGCTGGCCGACATCGATGAAGCCGGCCTGGCGCTGACGCAATCGCAGGCGTCGGCGGCGGGAGTGCGCGTCAGCGGCCACCGCTTGAACGTGGTCGATTGCGAAGCCGTGGCGGCGCTGCCTGCGGAAGTGCTGCGGGTGCATGGCCGCGCCGACCTGTTGGTCAACAATGCCGGTGTCGCGTTGGCGGGCACCTTCGAACAAGTGAGTGAGTCCGACTTCGACTGGGTGATGGAAATCAACTTTCACGCGGTGGTACGCATGACGCGCGCCTTCCTGCCGTTGCTCATGACCAGTGATGATGCGCGCATCGTCAATGTCTCGAGCGTGTTCGGGCTGATCTCCCCGCCCGGCCAGTGCGCCTATTGCGCCAGCAAGTTCGCGGTGCGCGGCTTCTCCAACGCCCTGCGCCATGAGCTGACCGGCACCCGCGTGGGGGTGAGCGTGGTGCACCCCGGCGGGGTGGCCACGGCCATTGCACGCAATGCGCGCGTTGCGCGGGGAATAGCCGGCGAACAGATGAGCCTGCGTCTGCGGCAGGCCGAGAAGTTGCTGCGGATGCCGCCCGCGGCGGCCGGCGAAATCATCGTGCGCGGCATCGAGAAGCGCCGTGCCCGGATCCTGGTGGGGCGCGACGCGGTCCTCATCTCCCTGCTGGAGCGCCTGCTCCCCGTGCAGTACTGGCGCGTGCTGGCACCTCGCGTTCAAGCCTGATGTATACAGGCATGATGTGGCTGCTCGCTTTGGTGGTTCTGCTGCTCGCCGCGGCGGCGGCCCTGGGGCTTTTCACCCTGCTTATCGTGCACCGGGTCGAGGCAGCCTTGCCGCCGAACGGACACTTCGTCGACGTTCCAGGGGCGCGGCTGCATGTGGTGGAGCGGGGTCGGGGGCCCGCTTTGTTGCTGGTGCATGGGCTGGCCGGACAGCTGCGTCATTTCACCTATGATCTGGTCGACCGGCTGGCCACCCAATACCACGTCGTGGCGGTGGATCGGCCCGGTTCGGGTTATTCCGTGCGGGCGCCGGGTGCCTCGGCCGCCTTGAGCGCTCAAGCCGACGTACTGGCCGCGCTGATCGAGCGCTTGCAACTCGACCGCCCGATGGTGGTGGGGCATTCGATGGGAGGCGCGGTGGCGTTGGCGCTGGCGCAGCGGCACCCGGAGCGCGTGTCGGGCCTGGTGCTCCTGGCACCGCTCACCCATCCCGTGCAGGAGGTCCCTCGTGTATTCAACGGCCTGAAGATCGCCAGACCCTGGGTGCGCGCCGCGGTGGCGTGGACGTTGGCGGTCCCCGTGAGCATTGCCCTACGCGGCGCGTTGTTGCGCATGCTTTTCGACCCTGAGGCCGTGGCGGATGACTTCGCCACCCGCGGGGGCGGCCTGCTGACCCTGCGGCCCAGCCATTTCATCGCAGCGTGCGCCGACCTGGTGGCGATTCCCGAGGATCTGTTCGACATGGCGCAGCGTTACGGTGCAATGCGTCTGCCGGTGAGCATCCTGTATGGCCGCGGCGACCGTATTCTCGATCCGCTCGCCCAAGGCGCGGCGCTGGCCACCAAGCTTCCCGGTGCAACCCTCGCACTGGTGGATGGCGGCCACATGCTGCCCATCACCATGCCGGAACGGATAGCGCAATTCATCCGCGAAGCCGCAACCCGCACCCCGGGCTGAGGCGCGGCCGCTGCAACATCTTGCGAATCGCTACAACGCTTTGCGAATCCGGTCCTGGTTGTGCTGCGCCCACCACTGCTCGACACTTGCCGTCAGGCCCTCGAGATCGAGACCCGCCGCGGCGAGACAGGTCTCGCGTGAACCGTGTTCGATGAAGCGGTCGGGTATTCCGATGTGGTGGAGCGGGGTCTGTAAATCGTTCGCCGCAAGAATGTCGCCGACCCCCGATCCTGCCCCGCCGATGACGGAATTTTCTTCGATGGTGATGATGGCTCGGTGACGCGCCGCAATCGAGGTCACGAGCTTCTCATCCAGCGGCTTGACGAAGCGCATGTTGACCAGCGTCGCGTCGAGCCGTTCGGCGATCTTGCGTGCCGATTCGACCAGCGCGCCGAACGCGAGAATCGCCAGTCCGCAGCGCCCCTCGCGGCGCACTTGAGCGCGGCCGACGGGAAGCGCGCTCATATCCGCGCTGATTGCCGCGCCGGGGCCGGTGCCGCGGGGATAGCGCACCGCCGACGGCGAGGACAGAGTGGTTGCCGTGTACAGCATCTGGCGGCATTCGTTCTCATCGGCCGGTGCCATGATCACCATGTTGGGGATGCATCGCAGAAACGTCAGATCGTAGCTGCCTTGATGGGTCGCTCCGTCGCTGCCGACCAGCCCGGCCCGGTCCAAGGCGAAAATCACCGGCAAATTCTGCAGCGCGACGTCGTGAATCAGCTGATCGTAGGCACGCTGCAGGAAAGTCGAATAGATCGCGACCACGGGCTTCAGCCCTTCCGTCGCAAGTCCCGCGGCGAAGGTGACCGCATGCTGTTCGGCAATCGCGACGTCATAGTAGCGGTCGGGGAAGCGTTTCGAGAATTCCACCAGACCCGAACCTTCGCGCATCGCCGGCGTGATGCCGACGACCGTCGGGTCGCGCTCCGCCATGTCGCACAGCCACTTGCCGAAGATCTGCGAGTACGTCGGGCCGGTGCTCGCCTCCTTGAAAATCATGCCGCTCGCCGGATCGAACGGACCCGGCCCGTGCCATTTGATCGGATCCGCTTCCGCCGGCGCATAGCCCTTGCCCTTGCGCGTGACGACATGCAGAAATTGCGGCCCGTGAAGTTTTTGCAAGTTGCGCAGGGTGCTGACCAGGGCTTTGACATCGTGGCCGTCGATCGGGCCGATATAGTTGAATCCCATCTCCTCGAACAGCGTGCCAGGGAGCACCATGCCCTTCAGGTGTTCCTCCGAGCGGCGCGCGAGTTCCCACACCGTGGGCATCTGGCGCAACACCTTCTTGCCGCTCTCGCGCAAGTGCGAATACATGCGGCCCGAGAGTGCTCGGGCCAGATAGTTGGAGAGGGCGCCGACATTCTCTGAAATCGACATGTCGTTGTCGTTCAGGACGATCAGTAAATCCGTCGGCAGCGAACCTGCATGATTGAGGGCCTCGAAGGCCATGCCGGCGGTCAGCGCACCGTCGCCGATGATCGCCACGGCGCGGCGCTCTTCCCCGCGTTGCGCTGCCGCGACGGCCATTCCCAGCGCCGCGCTGATGGAAGTACTCGAGTGTCCCACCCCAAAAGTATCGTATTCGCTCTCGGCGCGGGTCGGAAAAGGCGCCAAACCCAGGTTCTGCTTGATGGTATGCAGCCGGTCGCGCCGGCCGGTCAGCACCTTGTGGGGATAGGCCTGATGACCCACGTCCCATACCAACCTGTCATAAGGCGTATTGAACACATAATGCAGGGCAATCGTCAGCTCAACCGTGCCCAAACCCGCGGCAAAATGGCCGCCGCGCGTACTGACGCTGTGGATCAGGAATTCGCGCAATTGCTGGGCGAGTTCCACCAGCCGGTTGGCGGGCAGGCGGCGCAGATCCGCCGGCGAATCGATGGATTCAAGCAGTGGGTAGGTGTCGGCCGGGTCGCTCATTGGCGGCAGTTTATACTGCCGCGGCACCCCAGTGGCAACGCCCGCCTCCGTTGTTGCAAATTTGCAGCACGGCTGGCCCGCTGGGATGATGCTATCCTTCACAGTTTCCGAGATACTGTCCGCATGGATTCCGTCAGTTCAGATGAAGTCTATCAAGACCAGATTCTGCCGCACGTCTCACGCACTTTTGCGCTGACCATCCCGCAATTGCCGGCAGGCCTGCGCTCGGCCGTGACCTGTGCCTACTTGCTGTGCCGCATAGCCGATACCATCGAGGACGAGCCGGCGCTGTCGCCCCCGGAAACTTTGGCCTTTTTGCAGCGCTTCAGCGGCGTATTGGCCGGCCGCGGCGAGCCTCAACCCCTGGCGGCGGAGATCGAGCGGCGGCTGTCGGACCGCACCCTCGCCACCGAGCGCGATTTGGTGAGCAACATGGAACGCGTCATCCGGGTCATGGCGCGGCTGAATGAAGCGCAGCGGACTGCCATCCAGCGCTGCGTCGAGCTCATGTGCCTCGGGATGCCGCATTTCCAGTTCAGCGCCAGCCTCAAGGGCCTCGCCCGCTCGAGCGACCTCGACGACTATTGCTACTACGTCGCGGGCGTGGTCGGTGAAATGCTGACTGAGCTGTTTTGTGACTATTCGCCGGAAATTGCCCGCCGCCGACCTGAGCTTGCGGCCGTTGCCGCCTCCTTTGCCCAGGGACTGCAGATGACGAACATCCTCAAGGACATATGGGAGGACCGCAGTCGCGGCGCCTGTTGGCTGCCGCAGGATGTATTCACCCGACACGGGGTCGATCTGGGTCAATTGTCGAGCGAGCCATTCAATCCGCGCTTCGGCGCCGGCTATCACGAACTCATCGGCGTGGCGCATGCGCATTTGCGCAATGCGCTCGAGTACACACTATTGATACCCGGCAAGGAGATCGGCATCCGCCGGTTCTGCTTGTGGGCCATCGGGCTGGCCGTCCTGACCCTGCGCAAGATTGAACGCAATCCGCGCTTTACGGCGGGCGCCCAGGTGAAGGTGAAAAGGTCCTCCGTGGCCATGACCCGGCTGCTGACGAATGCCGCGGGGCGCAGCGATTGGATGTTGCGGCTGCTGTTCGCACAGGCGGCGCGCGGCCTGCCGCTCGCTCGACTCGGCAGTCTGCGCAGCCCCCGGCAGGTGCTGGAAACGGCAAGCGAAGCGCAGCACGGGTTTCGCCGCTCTTACGGGAACTCAGGATCGTGAGCAGGATCGCACCGAAGCCGGGTCCGCTCCCGGCACCCCAGTCGGACGCGCGCGCCGACATCGTGTCGCACACGTTGCGGCGCGTCACCGACACCCCCTTGGACCGCAGCATCGCGGACGCGCGCGATGCACTGATCGCACGGCAGGACCGCCAAGGCTACTGGTTGTTCGAACTCGAGGCGGACTGCACGATTCCGGCCGAGTACATCATGATGATGCACTTCTTGGACGAGATCGATGCCGCGCTCGAGGCAAAGCTGTGCCGCTATCTGCGCTCGGCTCAAGCCGAACACGGGGGCTGGCCGCTGTATGAGGGCGGCGACTTCAATTTGAGCTGCTCGGTCAAGGCTTACTATGCGCTGAAGCTCGCCGGCGATCGTGCGGACGCGCCGCACATGGCGCGCGCCCGCGCCGCAATATTGCGGCAAGGCGGTGCCGCCGGGGCCAATGTGTTCACGCGGATTGCGCTGGCATTGTTCGGGCAGCTTCCCTGGCGGGGCGTGCCCTACATTCCGGTCGAGATCATGTTGCTGCCGCGATGGTTCCCGTTCCATCTGGAGAAGGTGGCCTATTGGTCGCGCACGGTGATGGTGCCGTTGTTCATATTGTGTACACGCAAGCCGGTGGCCAAGAATCCGCGCAGCGTGCACATCCGCGAATTGTTCACGACTCCACCCGAGCAAGAGCGCGATTACTTCCGCCGCAAAGGTCTGCTGGCCAAGGTTTTCCTCGCGGTCGACCGGCTGGGGCGCCTGCTCGACCCGTTGATTCCCGCCCGCATGCGCGAGCACGCGACTCGCCTGGCCGAGAACTGGATGCTCGATCGGCTCAACGGCGAAGATGGCCTCGGTGCCATATTTCCGGCCATGGTCAATGCTCTGGAAGCGATGGTGATCCTGGGTTATGCCGAAGACGACCCGCGGCGCGTCACCGCCAAGCGTGCGCTGCAAAAGTTGCTCGTGGTCGGACCCTCGAGCGCCTACTGTCAGCCGTGTGTGTCGCCCGTCTGGGACACCGCCCTCGCGGCGCTGGCCATGCAAGAGACCGGCGATACCGCGTCCTCCGACGCCGCAAAACGAGCGCTCGATTGGCTGCAGTCGCGGCAATTGCTCGACCAGCCCGGGGACTGGCAGGCGAACCGCCCGGCCCTGGCAGGAGGCGGCTGGGCGTTCCAGTTTGCGAACGACTACTACCCGGATCTCGACGACACGGCCGCGGTCGCGTGGGCCATGCATCAGATGCGTGATACAGGCCGCTATGCCGAGAATGTCCGTCGGGCGCTGGATTGGCTGGTCGGAATGCAGAGCCGGGACGGCGGTTTCGCCGCCTTCGACGCCGACAACACCCATTACTACCTCAACAAGATTCCGTTCGCCGATCATGGCGCGCTGCTGGATCCGCCGACCAGCGATGTCACCGCACGGGTGGTGACGGTGATCGCCCGAGTCGCCCGCCCGCAGGACGCGCAGGCCCTGGAACGCGCCATCATGTATCTGCGCCGACAGCAAGAGGCCGATGGTTCGTGGTTCGGACGCTGGGGAACCAACTACATCTACGGCACCTGGTCGGTGTTGACGGCCTTTACCCAAGCCCGCATCGGCGCGGATGACCCCGCGGTGCGCCGCGCGATCGACTGGCTGAAGTTGAATCAGAATGCCGACGGCGGCTGGGGCGAAAGCAACGACAGTTACGCGATCCCGGCCCCGCCGGCGGATCCCGCGCGAAAATCGCCGAGCACGGCGTTCCAAAGCGCCTGGGCGCTCCTGGGGTTGCTGGCTGCCGGCGAGGCCCGTTCGGATGCAGCCCGGCGCGGCGCTGAGTTTCTCATCCGCACTCAACGAACGGATGGACTGTGGAGTGACTCAAGTTTCACCGCGCCCGGCTTTCCGCGCGTCTTCTACTTGAGGTATCACGGCTATTCTGCGTATTTCCCGCTCTGGGCCCTGGCGGACTACCGCACTCTCACGCGCCGCGGAATCGCTCATTGACCGGGATCGGAGTGGTCGCAGCGCTCGAGGCGGAGGCGCGCACCTTGGGACCCGCGGTGCGGCGGCAGGATGGTTTGGCCTCCCTCGGCGGCGGTGCATTGCTGGTGGTCAGCGGTATGGGCGGATCCCGGGCGGCGGCGGCGGCCGGCCGTCTCGTGGATGCCGGGGCATCGGCCTTGCTGAGCTTCGGTTTGGCGGGCGGTCTCGATCCCGCCCTGCGCGCCGGCCGAGTGGTGCTGCCCGATGAAATTATTTCGCGCGACGGCGCGCGAGTCCCGACCTCGGCCGAGTGGCGGCGGCACCTGCGCCTGGGCCTGATGGCGCTCGATCCGGTCGTCGGCGGCAGCCTGCTCGCCAGCGCGCGGCCCATCGATTCGGTGGCGGAGAAAGCGGCGGCATTCCGCGAGACCGGGGCGCTGGCGGTGGATATGGAGAGCCTGGCCATCGGCGAGGTTGCCGCCGCTCATGATCTGCCCTTCGTCGCCGTGCGCGTGATCGTGGACGGTGCGGGCGATTTGCTGCCGCGAGCCGTGATTGCCGCCGGCCGCGGCGGGCAGTTGAGCGTGCTGCGTCTCATCGGCGGGCTCATCATGGCGCCGCAGGACATCGTCCCGTTGATCCGATTGGCGCGGCGTTACCGGGCGGCAATTCGCTCGCTGTCCGCAGTTGCGCGTGCCGGTCACGCGCAAATGCACTTCCACGACGCATTCATCGCATGATCGCACTGGTTACCGGCGCGACCGGATTCGTTGGCGCAGCCGTTGCCCGCGCGCTCATTGCCGCCGGCTGGCAGGTCCGGGTCTTGGTTCGTGCCGGCGCCGATCGCGCCAATTTACGCAACTTGGCGGCGGCTGTCGTCGAGGGCGATCTGGCGGACTCAAGTTCGCTGGAGCGCGCGCTCGATGATTGCAGCGCGCTGTTCCACGTCGCCGCAGACTATCGCTTGGGCGCGCGCGACCCTGAGCTGCTTTACCGCACCAATGTCGAAGGCACCCGCAATATCTTGAGCGCCGCGCGGAAGGTCGGAGTTCCCCGCGTCGTCTACACCAGCAGTGTTGCCACCATCGGGATTCCGCTTGACGGGTCACCCGGCGAGGAGCGCACTCCCGCGGCATTGAGCGACATGATCGGACATTACAAGCGTTCCAAGTATCTGGCGGAAGAGGTGGCGCGGGAAGCGGCCCGCGCGGGCTTGCCGGTGATCATCGTCAATCCATCGACGCCGGTGGGGCCGGGCGACATCAGGCCGACGCCGACCGGCCAACTGGTGCTGGATGCGGCGCGCGGCCGAATGCCAGCCTACGTGGACACGGGGCTCAACATCGTGCATGTCGACGACGTTGCCGCCGGGCATCTGCTGGCGTTCGAGCGCGGCGCCCCGGGGGAGCGCTATATCCTGGGCGGCGAGGATATGACCTTGCAGAGGATACTGCAGCAGATCGCGGGGCTCGCCGGCCGCAAGCCGCCGCGCATCCGGCTGCCGTATGGTGCCGTGTTGCCGATTGCGTATCTGGCCGAAGCTTTCGCCGCGGTGTCGGGACGCAGCGGCCGAGTGACTCTTGAAGGCGTGCGCATGTCGCGCAAGCGCATGTTCTTCTCGAGCGGCAAGGCCGCGGCTGAATTGGGCTACCGCTGGCGCCCGCCGCCGCAGGCCTTCGAGGATGCGCTGCGCTGGTTTCGCGAGCGCGGCATGCTGGACTAAAGCGGCTCGGCGGGGCCTATGGCGAGCGCACGCCGGCCTTCCGCAGCCTGCCAAACGAGCAGGATGGGTACGCCCACCGCGATGTCGCGCGCTCTCTTCAGCAGGGAGACGGCAAGCCCGAATTCTGCTCCGACTCCGAACAGCGGGGCGATGACCGCATAGGCCGCTTCCTGCACGCCCAGCGCACTGGGGATGACAACGGCGGCGCTTCGTGCCGCGCAAATCAGACTCTCGATGGCCGTTACCGGGGCGAGTCCCACATGCACCCCAATCAGGCGAAAGGCGATCCAGACCCCGATGCCGCTTGCGATCCATCCGGCAAGATGCAGCGCGACGGAGAGTGCGACACGCCCGGGGGAGCGATAGATTTCATCCAGCGCGGCGCCCACCGCCGCGGCGGTTGCAACGGCGGCCGGCAGGAGACGTGCGGCCACCCGGGCGGTGAGCTCGTGTCCGCGACGCTGCAGGAAGACAAACGATCCGCCGGCGGCCGCGGCCAGCAGCAAGCCGGCGATGAAGACCGTCGTCAGGGATCCCGCGGCAGGAGTCTGCGGCGCGCTCGTGCTCAGGATGACTATACCGAGCGCGACGAAGACGATTTGCGCCAGCAGTTCGGCGGTCACATCGACGATCATCGAACCGAACGCAAGCGGCGGCGCAATGCCGTGCAGGATTGCAGCGCGTGCGCCGAGCGCGATTCCCCCGAGATGGGAAAACGGCAGAACGTCCGTGGCTGCATCGCGCACCATCCGGGCCCAAACGAAAGTCCCCCAATTCTTCAAGGACGAGCCCGGCGACAAGAGGTACCAGGCGGAGCCGAGCAGCGGAAACAGTCCGAGCGAGTAGGCGCAGAGAATGGCGAAGCCGCCCCCACCCACCGCGACGGCTGCGGACCACACGGCGCCGAAGCCGATGTGCCTGACCAGGTAGAGGCCGAGTACGAGCCCCAAAGCAGCAATGAGAAGGAAGCGGATCTTCACGCGTAGGATCGGGCGCCGTGACTCAAGCGCGCATGAAGCGGCGCGCCAATCTCGCCAGGGCCGGAACCGCGAAGGGCCGCAGCAGCCGCCGATCGTAAAGACGCATGCGCCGGTCGTTCTCGGCGAGACACAGGTCGAGCAATTGGGCGACGTTGATGTCATCGCCGACCGCCTTCGCCCCGGTCACGGTGAAATTGTTGTCCTGCTTGCCGTTTTCGACGTCGCGCGCGATGCCGATGCGCTCCCAAATCAGAAACAGCCAGACGGCGAGCACTTTGAGCTCGAACAATGGCCTCCGCCACAACGGCATGGTGCGGCGGTGCCACGCCGCCCAATTGACGAAGAAGAGAATATGCCGCGCCTCCTCCTGGATGACCGGCTCGAAGGTGTCGACCAGCGCATGCGGGAAGAATCCGGAACGCTTCGCCGATTCGAACAGGCCGAAGGCGAAGAAGCTGTCGATGCACTCGCTGTACCCGGTGACCATGAAGGCCCATTCCCGGTCGCCTCGCACCACATAGTCGGGCTCGGGCGCAAGCTCAATGCCGTAGGCGGCGACCAGATTGGAGAGCACGTGCTTGTGGCGGCCCTCCTCGAAGGCGTTGAGTTCGATCGCCTTGCGCAGCAGTGGATCGGACGCGCCCGCCGCATAGGACGCGACATTGAGGCGGGCGCGCGCCTCGGTTTGCACGGCGATGTCCCAGATCGGCAGGCTGACCAGGCGGTCCCGCGCCGGGAGATCGAGTTCGGGCCAATCGATGACCGCCGGCTTGTAGGGATTAAAGGTGTCGAGCAGGGTCCGGCAAAACAGGTTCTTGTGCTGCTCGCTGCCCCAGCGGATCGGTTCGCCCCGCAGCGCCGTGATGCATTGACTCATGAGGCAGAACCGCCGCCCTGCACCATCGCGTGCGATGTACCCGGGAGTGCTGCCGATGGGGAGTCCAGGAAATCGCCGAATCCGCCGAGTCGCAGCGTGCCGTCGCGGCCCGCGGCGGCAACATCGGCCGACATGAGCGCGTCGAGCTCTTCGCGATAGCGATAGCCGGGCGCCGCCCCCGCATAGGTGCCGGTCGCGGGGTGCAGATAAATCTCCGTGAGGCCCTCCGGCACATTCCGCAGCAGAGCGGATAGCCGGCCGCGCGTCATGCCGCCGGACCATTGCAGCCCGAACACACGGTCCGCGGTGAGCAGGCCGGCTGCGCGAACGCGCCGGCGCAGCAGCAACGCAAAGGGCGCGGTGAGCATCGCCGCTGCCCGCGGCGTCCCGGGCTCGATCATTCGCAGCACCCGCAGGGGCTCGAGCGGTACGCGCACCGCGCGCAGCCCGAAGCGTCCGCCGATCGCCAGCAGCAAGCGTCCGATTGCCGGATGAAGATGGTAATGACGATGTGCATTGCAATGATCCAGGGTGAGGCCCGTCGCGTGAAATGCCTCGAACTGTGCGGTGATTTCCGCGGCAAGCTCGCGGCGCGCCTGCGCGCTGCAGGAAATGGCGGCACCGAGGGCTGCCATGTCGGTGCGGAACGCGCCGCTGCCGTCGACCAGATGCGGCAGCGCGGCTGCGGGCAGCACCGGGCGACCCTCCACCAGCACGAGATGCAGTCCGACGCGCAGCGAGGGCAGGCGCCGCGCGCGTGCCACGGCGTCGCCGGCCGCCGGGCCGGCCACCATCAAGCTGGCGGCGCTGAGAATGCCGCCGACATGCGCCGCTTCGACCGCTTCATTGACTTCGCAGGCGGCGCCGAAATCGTCCGCCGTGACGATCAGCCGTTTCACGCAGCGTCCCGCCGCGTCCGCAGGAAGCGGAAAAATTCCACACCCTCGCGCATGCGGCGCTTCATCATTTCCGGGCTGCCGATCATCTCGGCCACGATGGACGCGATCTTGGAGGGGCGGAAATAAAATCTTCTGTAAAAATCCTCCACGGAATCGAAGATCTCGCCGTGACTGAGATGCGGATAGTTGAGCGGCGCAATCTGCGTGCCTTCCTGGGTGAGCAGATCGATTTCCTCGTTGAACAGCCAGCCGTTTTCCTTCGCCTGCCGGTACAGGAAGGTGCCCGGATAGGGAGCCGCGAGGGAAACTTGAATGGTATGGGGGTTGATCTCCTTGGCGAAGTCCAGGGTCTGCTGAATGGTTTCCCGGGTTTCGCCCGGAAGGCCGAGAATGAACGTGCCGTGGATGACGATGCCGAGTTCGTGGCAGTCCCTGGTGAAGCGGCGGGCAAAGTCCACCCTCATGCCCTTCTTGATGTTGATCAGGATCTGCTGATTGCCCGACTCATAGCCGACCAGCAGCAGGCGCAGTCCATTGTCCTTCATGACTTCCAGCGTCTTGCGCGGAACATTGGCCTTGGCGTTGCACGACCACGTGACCCCGAGCTTGCCCAGTTCCTTCGCCAGCGCTTCGACGCGCGGCAGGTTGTCGGTCAACGTATCGTCGTCGAAAAAATATTCCTTCACCTGCGGGAAGGCGGCCTTTGCCCACTTCATTTCCGCGACCACGTCCTCGACCGAGCGCACGCGATAGCGGTGCCCGCCCACGGTCTGCGGCCACAGGCAGAACGTGCAGCGCGATTTACAGCCGCGTCCCGTGTAGAACGAGATGTAGGGATGCTTCAAGTAGCCGCCGAAGTATTTCTCGACGTCGAGGTCGCGCTTGTAGACGGGCGTCACCCAGGGAAGGGCATCCATGTTCTCGAGCACCGCGCGGTCCTCGTTGTGCACGATGATGCCCTGCGAATTCCTGTACGACAGACCCTTGATGCCGCTCCAAGGCACGCCGTCTGCGACCTCCTTGAGGGTGAAGTCGAATTCGTTGCGCGCAACGAAATCCACGGCGGGACCGGCGATCAAGCTCTTCTCGGGCTCGACGGCGACCTTGGCGCCGATGAAGCCGATTTTGACCCCGGGATTGATCGCCTTGATCATGGCCGCGGTCTGCACGTCGGCTTTGAAGGACGGAGTGGAGGTGTGCATGACCACCAGATCGCGGTTCTTGAGCTCCGCGGTGATGTCCTCGAAGTTCAGGCCATGCGGTGGCGCATCGATCAGCTTCGATCCCTGGACCAGAGCCGCCGGCTGAGCAAGCCAGGTTGGATACCAGAACGAGCGCACTTCACGCTTCATCTGATAGCGCGCGCCCGCGCCGCCGTCGAAACCATCGAATGAAGGTGGATGCAGAAACAGTGTTTTCATGGCGCTGGCACCTCGCTGCGCGGCGTGTGACGAAACCTCGACTTTACAGCACAACATGCAGCATGTCCCTCGGGGCGAGGCCGATGCAGGCGTCGGCCATCTGAACAAGATGTTGTGTCACGAAGGGCGTGGGATTCTGCACCGCGCCTTTTTATTACTCATTTTTAATGACAGCGGCGAATTGTTGATTCAGCAGCGCTCGGCCGCGACGCGCCCGGCGCTCCGATTCTGTCAAAATCGGCACCGGGGACGTGGCGATGAATCGCACCGCAGCCGCTGCGGCGGCAGTTGGCGGGCGGCCGCGGGAACTTTACGCCGGGTTCATGCTCGAACGGTGCGGATCCGGTGGGATTACCGCGCCCATGTGCTCGGATTGCAATCTGAATTGGGCTGGAGGGCCTCGCCCGCGGTAAGATAGGACATGGCCATTCCACTGCTTCAAATGTACAAAGTCGGGCGCTATATTGCCGGCCGCAAGCTGCGCGGCGACAAGCGCTACCCGTTGGTGCTCATGCTGGAACCCCTGTTCCAGTGCAATCTCGCCTGTTCCGGTTGCGGGAAAATCGACTATCCGAAGGAAATTCTGCAAAAAAGGGTCAGTCTGGACGACGCCTTGCGCGCGGTCGATGAATGCGGCGCGCCCATCGTGTCCATTCCGGGCGGCGAACCGTTGATTCACAAGGAAATGCCGCAGATCGTCGCCGGCATCGTCGCGCGCCGGAAATTTGTCTATCTGTGCACCAATGCTATTTTGCTGTCCCGGCACATCGACGAATATCAACCGTCGCCCTACCTGACTTTCTCGATTCATCTGGACGGCAACCGGCAGCGTCACGACGAATCGGTGTGCCAGGAGGGAGTGTTCGACAAGGCGGTCGCGGCCATCGAGCTGGCGAAATCCAAGGGATTCCGCGTCACCATCAATTGCACCTTGTTCAACGGCGAGGATCCCGCCGACGTGGCCGAGTTCTTCGACACGGCGACCGAGCTTGGCGTCGAAGGCATCACGGTGTCGCCCGGATACAGCTACCATCATGCGCCGAAGCAGGATGTGTTCCTGGCGCGCAATGCCAGCAAGCAGCTGTTCAGGGGCATCTTCAGCCGCCGCCGCCGGCCTTCCCGCCGCCCCTGGTCGTTCAATCATTCGGCGCTTTTTTTGGACTTTCTAGCCGGCAATCAAACCTATCAGTGCACGCCGTGGAGCAATCCCACCTACAACGTGTTCGGCTGGCAGCGACCTTGCTACCTGCTGTCGGATGAAGGCTATGCATCGAGCTACCGTTCGCTGATCGATGACACCGAATGGGACAAGTACGGGGTCGGCAAGAACCCGCGCTGCGACAATTGCATGGCGCATTGCGGATTCGAAGGCACGGCGGTCAACGATGCATTCAGCCATCCTCTCAAGGCCGTCAAGGTGTGGCTGCGCGGCCCGCGAGTGACGGGCCCGATGGCGCCCGACTTGCCCGTCAGGTATGCGCCTGAGGCCCGCTACGACACGGTCGCTGCGATCCCGGTCAGCCAAATCAAGCGCGTGAGCCGGGAGAACGCGTGAGCCGGGAGTCCGACGACGGCGTAACCGCGTGAACGACGCTGCCGGACGCCGCAGCCCGGCGCCTGAGGAGTCCGCAGGCGCGGAGGACTTCGGCGCGCAATTGGAATCCTGGCGGCGGCGCATGGAAACGGCGCTGGACGCGCGGCTTCCTGCCGCCGATGCCGTGCCGGCCCGTTTGCACGCGGCCATGCGCTATAGCGTCTTGGGCGGCGGCAAGCGCATCCGTCCGGCCTTGCTGTTTGCCACCGCGCGCGCGCTCGGACTGTCGGAAGACGAGGTCGAGGCGGCGGCCTGCGCCATCGAGCTCGTGCATGTGTACTCGCTGGTGCATGATGATCTGCCGGCCATGGATGATGACGATCTGCGGCGCGGGCGGCCGACCTGCCATAAGGCTTTTGATGAGGCGACGGCGCTCCTGGTGGGCGACGCGCTGCAGCCGCTGGCGTTCCAACTGCTCGCCAGCGATCCGCAGCTCCCGGCCTCTCCGGTGATTCGTCTGCGATTGATCGACATGCTGGCGCAGGCGATCGGCACCTTCGGCATGGCCGGGGGCCAGGCGATCGATCTGGCGGCTCAAGGCATGCAGCTGGATATCGCGCAGGTCGAGGACATGCATGCGCGCAAGACCGGGGCCGTCATTCGCGCCAGCGTGTTGATGGCCGCCGAATGTGCGCCGCCGCTCGATGAAGGCCTGTATTCGGCGCTGACTCGTTTTGCCACCACCGTCGGCCTGGCTTTCCAGATTCAAGACGACCTCCTTGACGTGACCGGCGATGCGTCGATGCTCGGCAAGGCGACCGGAGCGGACAGCGAACGCGCCAAACCCACGCATCCGGCGGTCATCGGCATACCGGCCTCGCAGCAGCGAGTCCGCCTACTCCACAGTCAGGCGATCAACGCGTTGGCGCCCTTCGGCGACCGCGCGCAGTCGCTGCGGTCGCTCGCCCATTGGCTACTGTCCCGGCAGTACTGACGCGCAAGAGCGTCGTGCGGGGCCTCATCTTGGCGTGGCTGGCCGCCGCCGCAGCGAATGCGGCGCCGGGGGCCGGCGCAGAACCGGTATTCGACATTCAAGTGCTGCTTCCCGCCGCCGGGGACGCGACCGTCGAGGCGGTGACCGGCGGCTCGCTCGACGGCAAATTCACGGCGCCGGTGAGCCGCAAACCGCCGCGCCGCGGTGATTCCTTTTGGGTGAAGCTCAAGTCCGCCGATCCGTTCTCCGCCGTGGGCATTCCGGTGGTGATCATGCACGCGGCGCGGCTGACGCAGGGCGAACTCTACGCCCTGCGCGGCGGCGCCGTGGTGAGGCTGCCGCGAGCCACGCAACTGCCGGGATTTCGCGGCAGCGAGGACACGGTATTCACCGCCGAGGGACTCGACGCAGGACATCCCCTCTACGCTCATGTCTCGACCGGCGGCGATGACGCGGAGCCGATGAGGTTTTCTGCCTCGACTCTCGAGCGCACGCTGGCGCGCGGCGCCGAACATGCGCGAATGATCGCCCTGGCCTTCGGGGCCCTGGTGGCGGTGGCGCTCGCCGCCCTTCTGATCTGGTTCGTGCTGGCGGACCGGATCTTCATCCTGTACGCGACACTGTTCTTCCTACAGGCGCTGTACGTGGCCTACCTGTCGGGACAAGGATTCGAATGGCCGTGGCTGTCGCTGGCGCAGCCACTGACGTCATACGCGTGGAACGTGCCCGCGGGCTTGAGCGGCGCGGTCGCGTGCCTGTTCACGCGTGAGATCGCGGACCTCAAGCATTTCTCGCCGCGCATCTACGCCATGTTCGGCTGGTTCGCGCTGGGGTTCGTGATCATCACCGTGGCGAATCTGGCGAAACTGATCGGCTATGGAATGTGGGTGACCGCCTTCGGCAATCTGCTGTTCATCGCCGCCGGCCTGTTCACCATGGTTGCCTCATTCGTTGCCTGGCGGCGCGGCAATCGCGCCGCCGGCTGGTTCATGGTCGCCTGGGCTCTGCTCGAAGGGTTCACCATGACCGCTGCAGTGCGATTCTTGTTCACTCCGTCGGCGGACTCCAGTCCGCTGCTCTACTACTACGGCCTGCCGCTGTCGATGGCGGCGGCGGCCGTGCTCATCGCGCTTGGCGTCGCAGACCGGCTGCGGGCGCAGCGGCTGGCGCTGACGGAAGCGGAGCGGCGGGCGCAGACCGACCCCCTGACCGGCGTTCTGAATCGCCGCTCGCTCATCGAGCGGCTGGATGCGGCCTGCCTGCGGGCGCGGGCGCGCGGTTTGCCGATTGCGCTGCTGTTCATCGATTTGGACCATTTCAAGCAGATCAACGACTCGTTCGGCCATCAGGCCGGGGACGCTTGCCTGCGCGCCATCATTGATCCTATTCACGCGGAATTGCGCCAATCGGACGTCATCGGCCGCTACGGCGGCGAAGAGTTCGTCGTAATCTTGAGCAGCGCCGATGCCGCGGCCGCAGGTCCCATTGCGCAGCGCATCCTGGAGCGGGTTGCCGGAGTGAGCGTGGACGGCTTCGGTGAGCCTATTCGTCTGACCTGCAGCATCGGCGTCGCCAGCAGCGACACGCTCGGCGTCTGGGGCGAGCATCTGATCGCGCAGGCCGACGCGGCCGTCTATAGGGCAAAGAGGCTGGGGCGCAACCAAGTGCAGGTGGCCGCGCCGCTGGCTGCCTAGCCGGGCCTGCGCGCACACTGGCGCACGCGCACGCGGCTGCGCGCGCGGCTATTGCCAGCGGTGCGTCCGCCGTCGCACAATAGCGACGAGCTTATCAGGGGCAAGTTCTTGCCATAAGCTGTCGACGACAATTCGCAGGAGTGCGGTCTGGGTCCCCATTGCCCCACCGCGGAAAACCAAACGCAGGAGGATGTCAACGGTGCACCGCAGTGCGATCAGTCATTCGCGCCTCATGCGTGAATCCACGGATCGGATTGAGAGCGCCCTGCGCAGCGGCGACGAATACGAGCACCGGATTGCGCACCGGTTGGCCGAAAATTCCAAGACCTGGGAATTGTGGGAACACGAGCATTCGGGGCTGATGCGGCAAGTCGCCGACTACAGCGTCCTGCGGACCCAGGCCGCCGCGCTCCGGCAAACGGCGCTGCGGTTGGTGCACGGCAAGGCGCTGTTCGAATATCTGCGCCGCAGCGAGATTCGGGGCACGGCCCGCGCGAGGCTGCTCAACCATTTCTATCCCACCCGCGGCTATCAGTATGCCGTCATCGCCGAGCACGGCGGCTACGTACGCAAGGCGGGCAGCTATCTGTGCGCCACTCATGTCGGCACCGGCTTGGTGCAGGATCCGGCGTTTCTCGATCCCATGCAGCACTATGAGGACCTGTACGCCGAGTACTTCGATCTGTATTGCAGCACGCTGTTTCCGGCGGAAGACGTCGTTTCCGCTTCCGAACGCTCGCTGCTGCCCCTGCTCAAGCATCAGCTGAGCGAGTGGCGCTGGGTCATTCTGAATCCGCGGGAAAGCCTGCCGCGGGTCCAACGCGAGCGCGAACTGCGCCGCGCGACCGGGGAGACCCAAAAACTGCCGCGTCTCAAGACCCGGCCGCGGGACGGCGGCTGAGTCTATAGTTGATTCCAGGTCAGAGCCGCCTTGCGATCCTTCAAGGACGGCGGCGTCCATAGATAGATCCAGGTCTCAGTCAGCGGTCTGCCGTTGACGCGCAAATACAACCGCAGATCGATGGGATCGATGCCGTCATCGGGAGGCCTGACGTCGAACAGCGCGCGGTACCCGTGAATTTCTTCGATGTAGTGCGCCGTGATGTGCTCGGTCTGGCCGTGCGACACGCTGATGACCGCCTCGACCGGCGCGTCCTTGGGCAAAGCACCGAGTTCGCCGCCGGCGAAGTCGACGGCGAAATGCCAGGAATAGTATTGGCGCTTCTGTCCCACGGTGCCGCCGATGCCCGTGCGCGTGGCCAAGGTCTGTCCCAGCGGCGACGCATACGGCATGCGCGTTCCCCAATGCAGCCGGTAGCTGAACAGCAGCTCCTGCCCGGGCTTGGGTTTGTCGAGCGGATTCCAAAACGCGACGATGTTGTCGAAGGTTTCGTCCACCGTCGGAATTTCCACCAATTGCACTGAGCCCTTGCCCCATCCGCCCGCAGGTCCCGCCTTGGGCTCGACCCAGAGACTTGGCCGGCGATCGTAGTACACACCGTCGTCTTGATAGTGATCCCAATCCCGGTCCCGCTGCAGCAGGCCGAATCCGCGCGGGTTCTCATCCACATAGGAGCTGAAGTGCAGCTGCGCCGGATTCGTCAGCGGCCGCCAGATCCACTCGCCGGCACCGGTCCACATGGAGATGCCGTCGGAGTCGTGGATCTCCGGCCGCCAGTCATTCGCGCCGCGCCGGTCGTTCTCGCCGTAGAAGAACATGCTGGTGAGCGGCGCCACGCCCAGGCGCTCGATGGGCTTGCGCGGGTAGAGCGCGCTGTCGATGTCCATGATCTGGGTGCCGCCCGGCGCGATCTGAAAGCGCAGCGCGCCGGCGATGCTCGGCGAATCCATCAGCGCGTACAAAGTCAGGGTTCCGGAATCCTTCGCCGGCCGCTCGAACCAGAAGGCGGTGAATCGCGGAAACTCCTCCGGCCGCGGAAACGCCGTGTCCACGGCCAGGGCGCGCGCCGACAACCCATATTGCCGCGTGTCGCTGCCCACCGCGCGAAAATAGCTGGCGCCGAGGTACGCAGCGACGTCGTCGCGCCAGTCGGTCACGAACTGCACGCGGAAGCCGGCAAAACCCTGATGGCCGCGCATCAACTTCGGGTCGATGCCGGCCTTGTCGAACTCGAACATCGCCGGGTCGTAGATGATTTCGCGCGCCTGGCCGTCGATGACTTCGTAGAGCCGCACCGCTTCGGTGAAGCTTCGGCCGACGTGAAAGAACTGCAGGCGAAAGGCCAGGCCGTCCTTGGCCCACAAGGCGTGATCGGTGCGGAAGCGCAGCGATTGAAACTGATCATAGCCGAGCTTTGCCATGGCCGGCGGCAGGACGTCCAGTGAGGCTTGGTAGGCATTGCCGCCAAGCTTGCGCGCCTGGCCCTTGAGCCAGGCGTAGTCGAAGGGTTGGCTCGGCGCCGGCGGCGCGCTTGCCGCGGCAGAGACGAGGCTGGAACAGGCCAGGCGGCCGGCCGCCAGCGCCACGGCTGATTGGAGGATTGCGCGTCGTCGAACCATTATTCGTATTCCTTTAAATCAAGAACAAGGGGTGCTCCGAATCGGGCAGCAAAGCCAGCTGATTGAGCAAACGCGCATCGCCCGCGACTTCGACGCGCTCCACGGCGGTGAGCCACGCCAGCGCCTCATCGAGCGAACGGGCATCCTTCAGCTTCTGCTCCGCCGTGAAGGCGTAAGGGTCCGGATGTCCGCGCGGATCCGCCGGCCGGGCCAGATTTCCGTTGATGTGCGCCAGCCGCGACTCGCGATTGCGCGCCAACAGACGCAGTCCGTCGTCCGGCAGGATGCCCGCTTCCTTCACCAAGTCCTGACGCCGTGCAACCAGCGCCGGCGTGTCGGCTTCCTCTGGCGTGCGCAGCAGCGCGACCCGTGACAGGAGCCTGCCCAAGCTTTCGCTGCCGCTGGCGCGCGACAAGGGCACGGCCAGAAATAGGCCGAGCAGCGCCGGGGAAAGCCACGCGAGCAGCGGCGGCGAGAGAAACCAGACGATCACGGCGGTCAGGCAGCTCAAGAACATGTGCCGTTTGTGATAGTGCCACGCATCGGCCCAGGAGGTGCCGCCGCCGTCGCGGCGCTGCGGTTTCCAGCCCGAGTCGCGTCCCATGAAAACCTCAAACACATGACGGCACTGAATCAGCATGAGTATGGGGGCGTACAACGCCGACAGGATGACCTCCAGCAGGAAGCTCGCGGCCACGCCGATCACCCCGCCGCTGCCGCGGCGTATGCGGCGCGACAACAGGGCGCGCACCAGGCCCAGCATCTTAGGTATCAACAGGACCACCATGCTGAACCAGAACAGAGCCATCATGAGTTCCACGTCGAATCGCGGCCAGGTGGGGAACAGCTGGAAGTCGTGGCTAAAGTACTCCGGCCGGATCAGGTGCGACTGCACCGCGAGCGCAAAACCGATGCCGAGCATCACCAGCCACAAGGGCGACGAGAGGTAGCTCATGATGCCGACCCCGAGGTGCATGCGGCTGATGAAACTCAGGCCCGCGCTGCCGATGATCTTCATGTGCTGCAGATTGCCCTGCGCCCAGCGGCGGTCGCGAATTGCGATGTCGATCAGCGACGGCGGCGATTCCTCCCAGGAGCCGCCGCAGTCGGTGGCCATGCGCACCTTCCATCCGCCGCGGCGCATCAGGGCGGCTTCGACGAAATCATGCGACAGGACGAATCCGCCGAAGGGCTTGCGGCCGGATAGTTGCGGCAGGCCGCAGTTTTGCGCGAATGCCTTCATGCGAATGATGGCGTTGTGGCCCCAGTAGTTGCCGCTGTCGCCGGACCACGCGCTCAAACCGCGGGTGATGACGGGCCCATAGACGCAGGCCGCGAATTGCTGCAGGCGTCCGAAGAATGTTCTTGCGCCGATCAGCTGCGGCGCGGTCTGCAGTATCCCGAGGTCGGGGTCGCTCTGCATGGCCTGCACCAGGGCCCGCAGCGTCGGCGCGTCGATCAGGCTGTCGGCATCGAGCACGATCATGTGATCGTAGCGGCCGCCCCAGCGCGTGACGAAGTCCTCGAGATTGCCGGATTTGCGCGCGATGTTCTGCCAGCGCCGCCGATACCAGACCGGCATGATGGGCAGCAGGGAGGTGCGCAACCGGTGCACGCTCAGGGTTTCGCGGATCCAGGCATCGGCGTTGGTCGAGTCGGAAAGGATCACGATCTCGAAGCCGCGATGCGCATCGATGAGCGCCAGAGCTTCCGCCATGGCTTGCAGCGCCGCCGTCGTGCGCACCGGATCTTCGTTGTAGATGGGCATCACCAACGCCGTGAGCGCGGGAGAGGTTTCCGGGCTCGGTTCGGGATCGCGCCGCTTCGAGGCGCCCGCCAGCACCGAAGCCGCCGCGAACGCGATCCATCCGAGCGATATGGCGAAGAAAAAAATCATCAAGCCCTGCAGCAAGGTCATGCTGGCGAAGCGCACCACCTGCAGCATTTGATACACGCCGTAGACGGTCACTCCCACGGTGATCGTCAGCAGAATGAAGCGCGCGTAAAGAACGGCGGCGCTCCATCTGGGCGCGCCCCGGCGCGACGGGCGGTAGCCCAGCTCCTGCGGCGGCATGTCCAGCGGGCTCTCCGGCGGCATGCCGCCCGACGCCGTCCGCGCTTCGATCGCGGCGGCGGTGATGAGCTGCAGTCCCGGATTCAGCTGGGGGTCCATCGATAGAGCCAGGTTTCAGTGACGGGCTTGTCGCCGCGCATGATGCGCAGGCGCATTTCGATCAGCTCGGCGTCGCGCGGATCGATCTCGAAGCTCGCGCGCAGTCCGTGCAGCGCGCCGTTCGATATGAGCGTGGCGTTGGAAATTCTCCCCGCAGACGCGTTCAGGTCGAGACGCAAGCCGTCGACCTTCTCGCCCGCGCCGACGAAGTCCAGCAGAAAGACGCGCCGCTTGCCGTCGAGACTGGCGCCCGAACGGGTGGCGACGGTCTTGCCCAGGGATTTCGGCTGCGCGGGCTCCGCGCACCATATGATGCGGTAAGCAAAGTGCGCCGGGCGCCCCGGCGTCAGCGGTTGCAGGGTGCGCCAGAAAGCCACGATATTGTCATTGCTCTCGCGACCCGACGGAATTTCCACCAGCTCCACCGAGCCCGGACCCCAATCGCCCTGCGGTTCGACCCAGGCGCTCGGGCGGCGTTCGTACTGTGCATCGAAATCTTGAAAATCAACCTGCTGCCGCGACCGCTGCACCAGTCCGAAGCCCTTGGGCTGCTGCGTGGTGAAGGTTGAAACCTGGAGCTTGATCGGGTTCGCGAGCGGCCGAAAGATCTGTTCGCCGGACGCCGCCGCGATCTGCAGTCCGTCGGAGTCGTGGACCTCCGGACGGTAGTCATCGAGGCGGCCGCGGTTGGTCTCGTCGAACAGAAACATCGAGGTCAGCGGCGCAATTCCGGCGACGCGCATTTCGGCGCGCGGGAACAGCGTCAGATCCACATCGGTGAGGGTTTCAACTCCGGGCTGCACCGTGAACCGGTAGGCACCCGTGGCCGACTCGCTCTCCAGCAAGGCGTAAATGACGATGCTGGTCGCGCGGGCGCCGGGCTTTTCGATCCAAAAGTGCGTGAATTGCGGGAATTCCTCGCCCGACGGCTCGGCCGTGTTGATCGCGAGCCCGCGCGCCGACAACCCGTACAACAGATTCTTGGCAACGGCGCGGAAGTAGCTTGCGCCCTGAAACACCAGAAACTCGTCCCACACCTTGTTGGAATTGATGCGGCTTCGCAAGCGAAACCCGGACAGCGGCAGCGACACTTTTCCCAGCTGCGCCGGAAGCGTGGACTGCATCTCGAACATCGCCGGGGTCGCGACCACGTCGTGCGCCGCACCGTCTTCGACCGTGGACACCGTCACGGCGGTCTGCATATTGTAGCCGGCCCGCAATAGCTCGAGCCGGAACGGCAGCTGCTCGGCGCGCCAGATGCCGGCGTCCGGATTGAAGCGAATGCTGCGGTATTGCTCGGGGCTCAATTTGTCGAGGCCCGCGGGCAGCCGGTTGCGCTGCGGGGAATACGGCGCCGCGGCTCGATTCTTGGCGTCCGCAACCAAGGTCTCGTAGCTGAACGGATAGGTCGAGGCCGGCTTGTCGGGCGGAGCAGGCGCTTTGGCGGCTCGCGCATCGGCGGCTGCGAAAGCGCAGCCTAGCACCAGCATTGATTTGGCAACTGAAACCGCCAAGGCCCCCCCTAAATAGTCGTTCGTAGGCTTGATGCGCAGATTTGCCGGATCGGCCGATCCAGCCCACTAACCTTGATGAAACCCAAGGGGTCTGTCAACGGGCATCGCAGAAGCGGACGCCTGTTATAGTGGACCGCCATGCCGGCCCCCGCTCATTCTGGCCAGGAACCGCAAAGCGCCGCGGCGGTGCTCATGGTGCGGCCCGCGAGTTTTGGCTTCAATCGCCAAACCGCCGCCAGCAATGCCTTCCAACAGTCCGGCGACGCGGCGGGCGACACCGGCGTTCAAAGCCTCGCCCTGGCCGAATTTGACTCCTTGGCAGACTCGCTGCGGCGCGCGGGGGTGGAAGTTCTGATCGCCGCCGACACGCCCGCGCCGGTCAAGCCGGACGCCATATTTCCGAACAATTGGGTGAGCTTTCATTTCGACGGCACCGTGGCGCTGTATCCCATGCTGGCGCCCAACCGGCGCTGGGAGCGGCGCGAGGACATTCTCGAACAGGTGGTGCGCGAGGGGCGGTTTCACGTGTCGCGCACCGTCGATCTGACCCACCGCGAATCCGAGGGCAAGTTTCTTGAGGGCACCGGCAGCGTGGTCCTGGACCGTGCCCGGCGCGTGGCCTACGCGAGTCTGTCGCCGCGGACCGACTTGGACGTGCTCGGGGAGTTCGCGCAGCTGCTGGACTACGAACTGGTGACTTTCGAGGCTCATGACCGCAGTGCGCAGCCGGTGTATCACACCAATGTGGTGATGGCGATCGGCACCGGATTCGCGGTGGTGTGCGGCGAGGCCATCGGGCACCCCGAGCACCGCCGCGCCGTATTCGACATGCTGCGCGCGGGCGGCCGCGACATTGTCGACATCTCGCTGCAGCAGATGCACGGTTTCGCCGGCAACGTACTGGAACTCAAGGCCGCCGCCGGTCCCGTGGTGGCGGTGTCGGCGGCGGCGTGGCGCATTCTCGATCCGCGGCAAAGGCGGACTCTGGAATCGCATGCGGCGCCGCTGCCGGTGGCGATTCCCACCATCGAGCGCATCGGCGGCGGCGGCGTGCGCTGCATGCTGGCGGAACTGCATCTGCCCAAGGCCCGGTAGGGCGCGCAGGCGACTAGTGTCATAATCGAAGAATGCTGGAACTCGGTGTAAAGCTGCTCATCGCCTACCTGATCGGCACCCTGCTGGGTAGTTTGCTCCTCGGCCGGCTGCGCGGGGTCGACATCCGCAATCTGGGGAGCGGCAACGCCGGCGCCACCAACGCGCTGCGCACCCAGGGCAAGCTGTTTGGGTTCCTGGTGCTCATCCTCGACATCGCCAAAGGTTTATTCGCGGTCTGGTGGCTGCCGGGAGCGGTGTTCCCCGGCATCGGCATCGATCCCGATCTGCCGCGCCAGTGGCTAACCGTCGCCTGCGGCTTGGCCGTCATTGTCGGCCACGTCTATCCCGTGTGGTTCGGTTTTCGCGGCGGCAAGGGAGCGGCCACCGTGGTCGGCGTGATTGCGGCGGTGGAACCGCGCTTGATCCTGCCATTGCTGGTGAGTTGGTTCATCGTGCTGCTGCTCACGGGATTCGTCGGACTCGCCACCATGCTGTCCGGCGTGGCCATGGTGGCGGTCGTCAGCGTGTTCGAGCCGCACAATGTTCCCTTGTTGGGCTTCTGCCTGGGGGTGACGGCCTTCCTCATCTACACCCATCGCGGCAACATTGCGCGCATGCGCGCCGGACAGGAGAACCGCGTGCGGCGCTTATGGTTGTTTCGTTCGCGAACCGTGTAGATCACCCAATGCTCCTGGTGCTGCTGGCGGATGGCCGGCTGCACTCGGGCGAATGGCTGGCTAAGGAGCTCAATGTGAGCCGCGCAGCCGTGTGGAAGGGCGTCGAGCGGCTGCGGGCGCTCGGGGTCGAGGTGCAGGCGCTGCCTCGGCGCGGCTACCGACTCGCGAATCCGGTCGAACTGCTGGACGCGCGGCGCATCCGCGCCGAACTGGGAGCGCAGCATCAAGCGCAGCTTCGCAGCCTCGCGCTGTTGTTTGAAATCGACTCAACCAATGCCCGGCTGTTGGCCGCCGCGGCGCCGCCCCCCGGTCAAGCCGATGCCTGCCTGGCCGAACTGCAGCACGCCGGCCGCGGGCGCCGCGGCCGGCGCTGGATTGCCCCCTTCGGCGGCGGCATCGTCTTGTCGGCGGCCTGGACATTCGTGGACGGGGCAGGTGCGCTGTCGGCTCTGAGCCTGGCCGTGGGGGTCGCCATTACGCGCGCCCTGTCGCGTGCCGGGGCGGTGGGCGTGGCTCTCAAGTGGCCGAACGATCTCTGGTTCCAGGACCGCAAGATCGGCGGCGTGCTGATCGAACTGCGGGCCGAGGCCGGCGGTCCGGCCCATGTAGTGATCGGCATCGGGTTGAACGTCACCTTGACGGCGGCGGCGCGCCGCGAGATCGAGGCGGGCGGCGCCGCCGTCGCTGCGGTGGCCGACGCCTGCACCGGCGTGCCGTCGCGTAATTTGATTGCCGGAGCCATCTTGGACGAGCTTTTGAGTATGCTGGAGCAATTCGAGCGCGGGGGTTTTGCCGCTTTCCGGGACGCTTGGGCGGTGCTCGATGCCCTCAGCGGCCGGGACGCCCGAGTGTTGCTGGGCGACGCGGTCGTATCCGGCACGGCCCGTGGTGTCGATCCGGACGGGGCGCTGCTGCTCGAAACTCCGGACGGAATGCGCCGGTTTACCTCCGGTGAGGCGAGCTTGCGAGTGATCGAGGGTGACACTTGACGCTGTTGAAGAGCATTGTCGTATGTCTGGTGCTGGCCAACGTGGGCTATTTCTTGTGGGCGCGCGGCATTGCCAAAACGCAGGATCCGGCGCAAGCCGCTCCCGCCGTCACATTGAAGCTGGCATCGGAGTCTCCGGAGGCTGCGCGAACGCCGAACCCGCCCGCCGGCGCTGGCGGCGCCGACACCGCGCATGCCGATTCGGGCGAGGGCCTGCTCACCAACGTGAAGCGCTGCATCAGCGTCGGGCCGTTTCGCGACGTGTCGGAAGCCGCGCATGCCGCCACCACGCTGCGGGGAGGCGGCTACGATCCACGGCAACGGGTCGCCGACGGCGACGTCTGGGCGGGGGTCTGGGTGTACCTGCCGCTGTCCGCGTCGCGGGCCGGGGTGGAGCAAATGCTCGCCAAACTCAAGGCGGGCGGCATCGATGATGCGCTGGAGATGCCGGGTCCCAATGACGGCTCCGTGATTTCCCTCGGTCTGTACAGCGAAACCAAACGCGCCCAAGCGCGGGTTGCTCAAGCGCAGGCGCTGGGTTTCAATCCCGGGCTGGCCGACCGCAAGCGCACCGGCAATGTGTATTGGATCGATATCGATTTGAAACCCACCGACGGCTTGTTGAATCCCGCCGATTTGCAAGGCGAGGCTGGCCGAATCGTGCGCCTCGAAGTGAAGGGATGCCCTTCGGTTTCCGGGGCGTCGCCATGACCTCCCGTGACCTGGCATGGAGGTCCGTCGGCGCCGTCGGCGCCCTGTTTGGCTACGGGTGTCTTGCCGCCTTTTTGTATCTCGTCGGGCTGCAATCCTACCGTTGGTTTCGCGAGGGAGAGTGGACCCACATTGGGCTGAACGACGGCTTGCGCACGGGCTTGATGCATTGCTGCGTCAAGGACGGAGACTCCGGCCGGCTCGCGGCATTTGTGCATTGGCTGGATGCGCCGGTCGATTGGCTCGGCTTGCACAAGGTCGTCGAAGTCATCCCTGCCTCGCTGGCGCTGTTCGCCGTGAGCATTGCCGGGAATTGTCTGTTCCTCTATTGCCGGGACCGCCTCGATCGGCGCTAGGGCCGCTATCGTGCGGTGCGCCGTCCGCCGACTGCCAGGCAGACGCCGAGCGCAAGCAGTGCGGTCGCCGTGAGGTACCGGCCGTACGGACGCCGCAGCGGATTGATGAACCTGAGTCCCAGAGCATGTGCCGCAAACACGTACGCGGTATCGGTGCAAATGGCGATCAGGACGAAGGCTGCGCCCAACAGCAGGCTCTGCCGCAGCGGCGAGCCGCCGGGACCGATGAACTGCGGCAGAAATGCGGCAAAAAACAGCGCCGTCTTCGGGTTGAGGAGTGCGACCAGGAAGCCGTCGCGAAAGGCCTTGAATTGCGAGATCGGCGCCCGCCCGGCGGCGGACACGGGGGCGGTATTCGAGGTCAGGGCGCGCAGACCGAGGAACATCAGATAGCCGGCGCCCGCGAGCTTGACGATGAGGAAGGCGCTCGATGAAGCCGCGAAGAGCACCGCGAGCCCCAGCGAGGCGGCCGCGGCGTTGCCGAAATTGCCGAGCGCGACGCCGCCGATCGATGCGAGCCCGGCGGCGCGGCCCTGGCTCAAGGTGCGGGTCACGAGGAAAATCACGCCGGGCCCCGGTGTGACCGCCAGTATGAAGCTCGCGAACAGGAATAGAGCAAAGGTGGGTGACATTGCATGTGGATGCTACTGCGAATCAAGACGGTACTGAAGAGCGCGATTCTTCCCCCTGCCGGATCCCTGCTGCTGGCGGTCCTGGGAGTGATCCTGATGAAGCGCCGCCCGCGGCTGGCGCGCGTCTGCCTGGTGCTCGGCATCGGCTCGCTGTGGCTACTATCGACTCCCTGGGTATCCGACGCTTTGCAGGGGCTGGCCGAAGCGTTCCCGCCGCTGAATCTGCCGAGCGCCGCGGGCGCGCAGGCCGTCGTGGTCCTGGGCGGCGGCGGCCAGCGCGAGTTCGCGCCGGAATACGGCGGCCCGGCGGCCGACCCTTACTTGCTCGAGCGGCTCGCCTATGGTGCGTATATCGCCCGCAGGACGGGACTGCCCGTTCTGCTGACCGGCTATCACATCGAGGCGGCCGCCATGCGCGCCACGATGCTGCGCAATTTCGAGATCGAAGCGCGGTGGGTGGACGATCAGGCTTACGACACCTTCGAGAATGCGCGCAATGCCGTTCGCCTGCTCGAGCCCGGCGGCGTGAAACGCGTCGTATTGGTGACTCATGCCACCCACATGCGGCGCGCTGCCCATGAGTTCACCGACGCCGGCGTCGAGGTGCTGGCGGCGCCCGTGGGAATGCGCGCGCGCCGGAATTGGGGGATTTCCCGCTACTTTCCCGATCCCGAGGCATTGCTACACTCCTATTCCGCGATCTACGAACTGCTGGGCGAGCCGGTGCGGGCCTTGCTCGCCGCCTCGCACCTACGCCGCCACGGAGGGGCGCCATCGCCATGAGTGAAGAACCCGCTCATCATTACCGCCGCGGTGTAGGGGCGTTTGGATGACTTGATGCAGCGGAGGCGACCATGACTGACCAATCACCGGCCGATGCCGGAATTCTCGGCAACATTCGGCGTTTCGTGGTGCTGATGCTGGAGAATCGCTCCTTCGACCATGTGCTGGGCGCGCTCAAAACCCAGAACCCCGCCATTGCAGGCGCACTCGACGGTGAGTTTTCCAACCCGGCGGATCCGGCCCTGCCGGGCGCGCCGGCAGTCGCCACCGGGCCGGTCAAAATATTTTCCATGCCGTTCGATCCAGGACATGACTTCGCGGATGTGCAGATTCAGCTCTATGGGCGCGCATCCGGTGCCGGCCGGATCGCAGCCCCACGCAAGGACCCCGCGCCGATGAGCGGGTTTGTCGTCAGCGCCGCGGGCGCCGCGGATCAGCCGTCGAACGCGGCTCTGGTGATGCAAGGCTACCGTCCGGAGCAGCTGCGGGTGCTCAGCACGCTCGCGGCTGAATTCGCGGTGATCAACTACTGGCATGCGCCGCTGCCCGGTCCCACCTGGCCCAATCGTTTCTTTGCGCACGCAGCGACATCGGGCGGATTGAGCGACAGTCCCCGCGAGGTCGACATTCTGGCGGGATTCAGCTTTCCCGCCGGCACGATCTATCAGCGGCTCGCGGCGGGCGGTCGCTCCTGGCGCATCTATCACGAGGGTCTGCCGCAGAGCGCCGGCATCGACAGCCTGCGGCCGGAGTTCTTGAATATCTTCACCGAAAACTTCCGTGAGATGAGCTTCTTCGAGGCCGATCTCGGCGGCGGAGCATTCCCCGATTACGTCTTCATCGAGCCTCACTACGACACCGGCAACCGCTTCCTGAACGGTAATTCCATGCATCCGCTCAACGATGTGCGCAAGGGAGAATTGCTGGTCAAACGGGTGTACGAGGCGCTGCGAGCATCGCCTTTCTGGGCCGAGACCATGCTCATCGTCACCTTCGATGAGCACGGTGGATTCTTCGATCATGTGCCGCCGCCGCCGGCGGTCGCTCCGGGCGGCGATGCACGCTATGCCAATCCGGCCAATCATTTCGACTTCGATCGACTGGGTGTGCGGGTGCCCGCCGTGGTGGTGTCGGCTCATACCCAGAAGGGCACGGTGCTCGGCAAATCGCCGCTGGAGACCTACGACCACACTTCGATTCTCGCCACGGTGGAAAAGCGCTTCGGACTTGCCGCGCTCACGCGGCGTGATGCGGAGGCGCGAACGCTTGAAGGAGTGCTCAATTTACGGACCGCCCGACAATCGGACGCCGAGGCCCCGCTGACGTTGCCGCAGCCCGCACCCGAGGGTCTCGTCAGCCGGCTCGCGGCATGGTTTCGCGGACCCGCGGTTCACCCGGAAGCCCCCTTGTCGACGACCCAGAAAGTCCAGCTCGCATTGGCGCATGCATGCAACCTGCAGGTCGCGGACCCAGAATCGCTGCCGCAGATGGAAGTGCGCTATCGGGGCATCAGCCGGCAACGGGAGGCGGCGGACTATGTCGGGGAGGTTGAGCAGCGAATCCGCTCGCGGCGCCGGTCGCAGCCGCTCTCAGGCTCACTCGATCCGCAACCGTAAAAACACCATGGCTCCCTCGGGATCGGTGCGGCCGTAGAGGGGCCCCAGCGCCGCGGGCACGAAGTTGAAGGCATACAGCGCGCCGACGCCGACGCTCACCTTGTCGACCAGAGGAAAGTAGCGAACTGCGCCGATGGAAGTTTTCCCCACGGTGTACGCCGTGCCCTGCAGCGGCCCCGCGACGATCAACTCAGCGTTCTTCTCGCGCTCGGCCCGTACGAACACGGTCCACCTCTCGACGGGCTGCAGGGCACTCTCGAGCACATAGGCATCGAGCGCCTCGTCGCCGCTGCTGCGGCGCCTTCCCCAGGCGGCCGTGGTCGACCACCAGCTGTGCTGTCCGATCTGATGGGTGTAGATGGCGCTGCCGGATAGGCGATTTTCGTTCTTCGTGGGTTCGAGCTGCTCGGGGCTGACTTGGTGGGCCCACGAGGCCTGCAGCGCCCATTCATGCGCGGGGTTCCACGACAGGCGGGCGCTGGTCGAATCAAGCGCACCGGTCTCGATGTTGTAGCGAAACTGATCGGGTTCGCGGCCGCGAAAACGCGATGCCTCGAACTTCCACGTGTCGTGCACCATGCCTGCCGTCACGACTCCGTCGGTGATGTGCGTGGAGTCCAACCAGTGATGACTGATGGGCGCCTCGGGACTGTCGAGAATGGATTGCCGATGCATGAACGCCGGCGGCCCAAACGCAGGCTCGCCGGGCAGGCCGGCATAAAGAAAGACACTGTCTTGCGGCGTCAGGGCATGCGAGTAGGTGCCGGACAATTCCATGAACAGGTCGTGCGGATGTTGGCGATCGACCAGGGGCGTGGTGCCGTCGGCGGTCTCGCCCGTCGCCAACAACAAGGGATAGCCGGATTTGCCCATCAAGGGCTCGGGGCTCATCATGGCGCGAAATTGCAGCGTGTCGCCGCTGTCGAAGTGCCGGTTCGCCATGCCCATCAGCATTCCGGATATGAACACGTCGCTGTCGCCCCGGGGACCCTGCTGCCAATCGTACACTCCGTTGAGCAGTGCATGGCCCATCAGCATCCAATCACCCACCATCCCTTGTACACCGCCGTGCGCGGTGCTGTCCGGTTGCCAGGAGGTCCCCGATGCCTCGCGCGACATGGAATAGGACCCCAAGGCGCCCACCATCATATGACTCATGTCTTCCCCGTCCGCTGCGCGCAGCGGGGCAGCGGCCAATAAAACCAGAGCGCCGAGGATAGACACGATCCGGTTGCTCAAATCGTCCACCCAGACTCTCCAGCAATGGCATGGCCGGCGCCGGGGCAAATCCCCGGCGATCGGCTTAGGATAGGTCTTGCAGTATGGCAATTCCTGCCTCGGGAGTTCACTTATGATAAAGCCCTGTTCAGCGGTCGCCACTCTGGCCGGATTGATTCTGGCGGTCCCGGCGTTCGGGCACGCCAAGTTGCGCAACAGCCTGCCCGCTGCCGACGCGCAGCTGCAAGCCGCGCCGGCGGCATTGACTTTGACCTTCAACGAAGCGGTGCGGCTCGCGGTGCTGTCCCTGGGCACGGCGGGCAAGGATATTCCCGTGACGGTCGACCGTAGCGCGCCGGCCGCGGCCCAAGTCACCGTCGCGCTCCCGGCGCTGGCGCCCGGAAAATACCAGGTGCGGTGGAGCGCCTTGTCGGTCGACGACGGTCACGTGACACAGGGAAGCTTCTCATTCGTGATCTTGCACTGAGGCACCCTTGGTTCTGAGCCACTGGGATGCGGCGGCGATCGTGGTCAAGACCCTGGCCTATGCGGGCACGCTCGGCGCCGCCGGCGCCGTATTCTTTCTCTTCTACAACGGCGCGCTGGTCCCCGACGCGCAGCGCCTTACGGTGCGCCGCCTCGTGTGGAGTCTGGCGGTGCTGGCCGTGGCCGCCGGCGTCGCGCAGCTCTTGGTGACCGCGGGCTCGATGAGCGGCGAGGCGGCCGGAATGTGGGATGGTTCGCTCATCCGCATGGTCCTGCAGGCCGGTCCCGGCCGCGTCAACTTGATTAGCGCCGTCGGTCTTCTGCTTGCCGCCATCGGCGTGCGGCCGCAACGGCCGGCCTGGTGGGCACTCCCGGGGGCCCTGCTGGCGGCTACCTCGTTCGCGTGGACGGGGCATGCGCATGCGCTGCCCGCGAACGCGCTGCCGGTGCTGCTGCTCGGGGTTCATCTGCTGGGGGTTGCGTTCTGGCTGGGTGCGCTGGCTCCCCTGGAAGTCGTCGCCCGCGCCGGCGACTTGTCGTGCATTGCCGCGGCCGCGGCACGCTTCAGCGCGGCGGCCGTGGGGGTCGTCGCCGTCTTGATTGCCGCCGCCGCAACGCTCTTGTGGCTGCTGCTCGGCGGGTTCGGTGAAATTTGGGGCAGCGGTTATGGCCGCTGGGTGACATTGAAGCTGGTGTTCGTGGCCGGTCTGCTGAGCGTGGCCGCCCGCAACAAACTGCGCTTGACGCCGCGCCTGCGCGGCGGCGACGCGGGCGCCGTACGCAGTCTGCGTGCGGCCATCCGGCTCGAGCTGCTGTTCGGCATCCTGGCTCTGGCGGTCACCGCCACCCTGACCACGGTGGCGGGGCCGCCGGCTTTGGACTGAGACCGCTTATTCCGCCAATGTCTTGCGCAGCAGCAGCAGTTCACGCCGCCGCGCTGCCGTGGCTGTGGGGAAGCTCAACTTCAGCTCCTGCATGGCATCGAGCAGGATTCGCGACACGATCAGACGGGTGTTGAGCTTGTCGTCGGCCGGAACGACGTACCAGGGAGCGTGCTTGGTGCTGGTATGGCTGAGGCATTTTTCGTAGGCGCTCATGTAGTCCTTCCAGAATTTTCTTTCCTCGATGTCCGCGGAGCTGAACTTCCAATTTTTTTCCGGCTTGTCGATGCGGTCGATGAACCGCTTGCGCTGCTCCTCCTTGGACAAATGCAGGAAGAACTTGATGATCCGCGTCCCATTGCGGGTCAGATGCCGCTCCAGATCGACGATGGACCGGTACCTGCGATGCCAGATGGACTCTTCATCCGCCAGGTCGTCCGGCAGACCCTCGCCGCGCAGAATCTCCGGGTGCACCCGGGCAATCAGCACTTCCTCGTAGTAGGATCGGTTGAAGATGCCGATGCGACCGCGTTCGGGCAGGTCACGCGTGGTGCGCCAAAGAAAATCGTGCTTGAGCTCCGCGGCGCTCGGGTGCCTGAAGCTGAACACTTGGCACCCTTGCGGGTTTACTCCCGACATCACGTGCGCGATGGCGCCGTCCTTGCCGGCCGCGTCCATGGCTTGAAAGATCAACAGGATGGCGTAACGGTCCGACGCGTAGAGCAGCTCTTGCTGCGAACTGAGAGCCTCGACGTGCTTGCGCAGCAGATTCTGATATTCCTCATTCGTCGCATAGACGGGATCGACGCGCGTCGGCCACTCCTTGAGCCTGACCTCGACGCCTTCACGTACCCGAAAATCTTTCGATTTTATTTGCATCGGCATCTCCCCGGTGGTGGCGCCAGTTTGCAGCAGCGCCCGGCTTCGTGCACGCGAAGAACGCCGATGCTGCTAGCATGACGCTCCCTCGAGAACCCGACCACCGGAGCCCTCCGCATTGCTCATCTCGTCACCGCCTCCCGGTTCGGCGCATGCGCGCCGCATCCTGTTTGCGAGCCTGGCAGGCACGACCATCGAGTTCTTCGACTTCTACATATACGGCACCGCCGCGGCGTTGGTGTTTCCCCGGCTGTTCTTTCCCAAAGGCGATCCGGCCACGGCGCTGCTGCAGTCGTTCGCGACCTTTGCGCTGGCATTCTTCGCGCGGCCCGTAGGGTCGGCGCTGTTCGGGCACTTCGGCGACCGCATCGGACGCAAGGCAACCCTGGTCACTGCCTTGCTCACCATGGGTATTTCAACCGTGGGCATCGGCCTGCTGCCGACCTATGCGTCCATCGGCGCCGCGGCGGCGGGGCTTTTGGCACTGTGCAGGGTGGGGCAGGGGATGGGCCTCGGCGGAGAATGGGGCGGCGCCGTGCTGCTCGCCACGGAGAACGCGCCGCCGGGCAAGCGGGCATGGTACGGGAGCTTTCCGCAACTCGGCGCGCCGCTCGGATTTCTCTGCGCCACCGGCGTGTTCCTGTTGATGACCGACCATTTGACCGATGCAGAGCTTTTCAGCTGGGGTTGGCGGGTGCCGTTCCTGGCCAGCGCCGTGCTGGTGCTGGTGGGACTGTATGTACGATTGCAGCTGGTCGAAACGCCCGCCTTCAGTCTCAGCCTCGCTCAGGGAGAGCGGGTGCGGGTACCCCTTCTGGTGGTGTTCACCAGGTACCCACGCCAGCTGGTGCTGGCCACATTGGGCGCAACCACCACCTTTAGCGTGTTCTACCTGACGACCGTATTCGCGCCGGGTTGGGCCATCGGCGTGCTCGGATTCGGGCGCCGGCAGTTCCTGGTACTGCAGTTGGCGGCCGTGCTGTTCTTCGGCCTCGGCATCCCGATCTCCGCCTTCATCGCCGACCGCGTCGGCGAGCGCGCCGTGCTGGCGGCGGCGACGCTTCTGATCATCGCGTTCGGCTGCACGTTTCGGCCGCTGTTCACCGGGCATGGCGTGACCGGCGTGTTCGTGTTCCTCGTGCTCGGCTTTGCCCTCAGCGGCCTCACCTACGGGCCTCTGGGCAGCGCGCTCGCCGGTCTGTTCCCCACCGCCGTGCGCTACACCGGCACCTCGCTGTCGTTCAATCTCGCCGGCATATTGGGCGCCTCTCTGGCGCCGCCGGTCGCCACTCTGCTGGCGTCGCATTACGGCGTGGCCTTTGTCGGGTATTATCTGTCGGCGGCGGGATTCGTGACTTTGATCGCGTGGCTCATGCTCGGCAACACGGGAGAACAACAATGACTCGCAATTTCGTGGCCAGGCTCCTGTGGCAAACGCCGGCGGCGCTGTGCATGTTGTACCTGCTGGCCCCTGGGCGCGCGGCCGCGGCGGACCTGTACGATGCGGCTGTTGCGCATCCCGGGCGCAGCGCCGCGGATCTGAAGCGCGATTCGCTGGATCACCCCGCCGAGATTCTGCGCCTTTCCGGCATCAAGCCCGGCATGCGGGTCGCCGATGTGTTGGCGGGCGACGGCTACTACAGCGAACTCGCGAGCTATGTGGTGGGTCCGCGGGGCAAGGTGTTCATGATCAACAATGCCGCCTTCGATCATTGGAGCGACGGCCCTCTGCAAGCCCGCCTGCAGCAGGATCGGCTGGCCAATGTCGAGCATCGGACGCTCGATCTCAATCACATGAATTTCGCGCCCGCGAGTTTCGATGCGGTGTTCTTGATCAAGGTGTACCACGATTTGTACTGGGTGGATTCGAGCAACGAATGGCCGAAGATAGATGCCGGCGCAGTGCTTGATCAGCTGGTGCGGGCGCTGAAGCCGGGCGGCCTGCTGCTGTTGGTGGATCACTCGGCGAAGGCGGGCAGCGGCGCCGCCGCGGCGTCCGCCCTGCATCGGATCGACGAGAGCTACGCGATCAAGGATTTCGAGTCCCGCGGGTTGAAAGTCGCCGGCAGGAGCGACCTATTGCGCCGGCCCGACGACGCGCGCGACCAGGTGAGCTACAAAGGTCCCGCGCTCGGCAAGACCGACCGCTTCGTCCTGGTATTCCGCAAGGCCGCGCACTAAACGCCCGGGGAGCGGCGCCCGCCTGCTCAAACGGAGTTCAACCAGCGCGCCAGCGCGCCCGTGTCCAAGGCGCCGGACTGACGCGCGATTTCCTTGCCGGCGCGGAACACGATCAACGTCGGAATGCTGCGAATGTTGAGGCGCGCCGCCGGCGCCGGCTCATCCTGAGTGTTCAATTTTGCGAAGCGGAATTTCGGTTCGAGCTGCGCCGCGGCTTTTTCGTAGTGAGGCGCCATGGCAATGCACGGGCCGCACCACGGCGCCCAAAAATCCACCACCAAGGGCAGATCGCCGCGGGTCAGATGCCGCTCGAAATTCGCCTCGGTCAATTCGACCGGCCTGCCCTCGAACAGAGAATGGTGGCACTTGGGGCAACGCGGGCCGTCGTTCAATCGATCGCCCGGCAGGCGCACCACCGAGTCGCAATGTCCGCACACCACCTGTACACCGTCGTTCGACATCGGCGTCCTTATTTGGGCTGTGCAACCAGGATCAAAAAGCTGCCGGGGACGATGCCGGGCCGCGGATGCGGATGCTCGTCGGTGGCGGGCGGGGCGGGTCCCAGTTTCGCGGCGGCGAGAAAAATCCTATGGGTGGCCGGATCGAGCGCCATGGTGCGCGCGCTGACCTGGGTCGTCACCGTCGCCAACACCCGGTATTCATCCGGCGCATCTTCGTGAACCACCGTCAACGTACCGTCCTGCCCGTTCGAGCTGAACACCAGCCCTAAATCCGCGTCGAACGCAGCCGCGTCCGGTCCGCGGCCGATCACCACCCGCGCAGCCTGCTTGCCGGACACAGAATCCGTGACCGCCATGACTTGGTTGGCGCAGACGGAGAACAAGCGATGGTGAGCCGCGTCGAGCGCCAGGCCGGTGGGGCTGTCGCACCCGGGCAGCGGCCAGGTTCCCCTGACCGTCAGCGATTTCGCATCGACGGCAACCAACTTTCCCGGGTCCGTCTCGATATTGACGTACACCATGCCTGCGCCGTCGGTGGCCATGAATTCGGGCGGCCCGGGAAGCGCGATGGTGGCCGCAACCTGCAGCGTCTGCGCGTCGAATACCGACAGATTGGCGGACTCGCCGTTGGCGGTAATGATGTGGTTGTGCCGCGGCTCGTACAATATGGCGTCGGGCTTTTTGCCCGATACCGGCACTTCTTGAATGAGGCGCAGCGAGTCGAGCTCGAACACCGATATGGTGTCGCTGCGGCCGTTGCTGGTGAAGCCCCGCGTCAGCGCCGGCGCAAATGCGATGCCGTGAACCCCCGCCGTGTGCGCAATGCTGCCGACCGGTTTGCCGCTGACCGTCTCGATGACGTCGACATGGTCGCTGCGGCTGATGAACAGCCGCGCGCCGCTTCCCTCCAAGGCGAGATAGTCCCAGCCGCCGGCGCCGTCCAATGGCCAGCTGCGCGACACCGTGTAATTCGGCGCGGGAAGCGGTGAAGCTTCGCCTGCCGGAGCCGCGGCCGCAGCGGTCTGCAGCAGTGCGTACAAGACAACGATTGAATTGCGCGGCACCGTGAAGTCCTCGTTGCATGGAGGAACCAATTGTAGCGCATCGACGCAAGCACCAATGAAACAGCCAATTTCTCATGTAATTTCTACACTCTTTGGCCGTGCGTTTGTATCATCGGACCATGCAGCGGGACACCCTGGGCAATCCGGTCGGTGCGCAACGCGACGCCACACTGCGCGGCATCGATGATTTCATCGAAGGCTACCTGGCCTACGAGCAGCGCGCCGACCGCATCATCGCCGCCGCGGACGGGCAGCCCGAGTCGTGCCTGGCGAATGTGTATGCCGGGCTGCTGTGGATGCTGCTCGAGGCGCCGGAGGGAGTTCCGAATGCCGCAAGATATCTGGCCGCGGCCGAGCGCGCGGCGCCGCTGGCCTCGCGGCGCGAACAGCTCAATACGTCCGTGCTGCGCGCCTGGGTCGATGATGATCTCGAGGCTTGCCTGGGTCTTTGCGGCAGGGTGGAGGACGAATTCCCGCGCGACCTGGTCATCGTAAAGACGCATCAATACCTGGAGTTCAATCGCGGCGACTCCCCGGCGATGCTGCGGGCGGCGCTGCGCGTGGCGGCGGCGAACGCCGATGTTCCCTACCTGCACGGCATGGCCGCCTTCGCGTATGAGCAGTGCCATCTGCTGCAGGAGGCGGAATCGGAGGCACGGGCCGCTCTCGCCATGAAGCGCAAGGAGCCGTGGGCGCAGCACGCGCTGGCGCACGTGTTCCTGACGCGCGGGCGGATCGACGAGGGTGCGCAGTTTCTCGAAGGCATGCAGGAGACTTGGACGGGGCTCAACTCGTTCATGGTCACGCATCTTTGGTGGCACTTGGCGCTGTTCTATTTCAGCCAGGGACGCGATGAGAAGGTGCTGGAGCTCTACGATCGCCACTGCTGGGGCGTGGCCAAGGACTACTCTCAGGATCAGGTCGGCGCGATCTCCTTGCTGGCGCGGCTCGAGATCGCCGGGGTGGATGTCGGCGCGCGCTGGCAAGATCTCGGCGGCCATCTCGCTGCGCGCGCGCACGACACCGTGCTGCCGTTCCTGACGATCCAGTATCTCTATGGCTTGGCGCGGGCAGGGCGCCCCGAGGCGGCGGTTCTGCTCGAATCGGTGCGGCGCCGTGCCGCCACAGCCGCCGCATTCACGCGCGAGGCTTGGCGCGAGGTTGCCTTGCCCGGCTGCGAGGGACTCTATGCCTACGCCCGCGGCGACTACACCGCGGCCTGGGGCCATTTGGCCGCGGCCGTGCCGCGCATGGCGGAAATCGGCGGCAGCCACGCGCAACGCGACCTGTTCGAGCAAATCCTCTCGGACACCGCGGCGCGGGTCGGACGCGTGAGCACGGCGCAGCAGATGCTCGAACTTCGGCGCAGGGTGGATCCGGAGGGCGTGCCGGTGAATACGGCCCTTGCCCGTGCCTATGCGAGGCTGGGATTGCCGCAGCTCGCGGAGCAGGCGCGCGCCCGGGCCGCGCTGACGCGCTCGCGGTATCGCGGGACACCTTGACGGTTTTCAAAGCCCTTGGCATGCCGTCGATTGCCAGACCGACTCATGAGTTGCTGAAGTGCACGGCGCGGGCGATGGCGCGGGCCAGACAATCCGCCGCCGCCGAGCCGAGGCGCCCGATGCTTGCGGCACGCCGCTCATCCGTGGGCAGTCTCACCGCGCCGCTCGCCAGGGCGAACACCGTATCGCCGTCGTAGAGTGTATGTGCCGGGCGTACCGCGCGCGCAATGCCGTCCTGCGCCATCATCGCGACACGCTTGCATTCCGCCGTCGTCAAGTCCGCGTTGCAGGCGACCACGCCAAGAGTGGTGTTGGCGCCGGCCTGCAGGCGGCCGATTGCCGCCAACCGGGATGACTCGGGCGCAGGGTCGCTGGCGTCCATGGCCCGCGGCGGCGGCCCGCCGCCGCCGAACTCGCCGTTGAGTTCGAAGGCCCATGCCCAATACGTCGAGCCGTCGGGCATCAACGCCGAGCCGACCGAATTGAGCGCCACCAACGCCCCGGCTATCAGACCCTCGCCCAAGTCCAGGGAGGCCGAACCGATTCCGCCTTTGAGCAGGCCCGCCATGGCCCCGCGTCCTGCACCGACAGCTCCCAACGTGAATTCGCCGGCGGCGGCATCGAGAGCGCGAATACCGAGGTCGCGGTAAGGCGGTGCCGTTCCCCAATTCTTGTCGCCGCCGTTGCTCAAATCATGCAGCACCGCGGCCGGCACGATGGGGATGGGCGGCGTGCCGGGCCGAAACTGCAAGCCGACCCCCTGCACGGACAGGGCGGCGGCGACCCCGTCGGCCGCGGCCAGGCCGAACACCGAGCCGCCGGCGAGCACCACGGCATGCGCGCGGCCGACCAGATTCTCGGCAGCCAAAGCATCGGTCTCGCGACCGCCGGGTCCTCCACCGCGTACGTCCGCCGCGGCCGGCCAGGCCCCGGTGCATACCACCGTGGTCACGCCGGAGCGGACGAGCTCGTCGGTCGCGTGACCCACTCGAAGTCCCGCGACATCAGTAATCAGATTTCTGACGGCCGGGCGGTACAGGGGGCCGCCTAACGCGGCTGCGCGGCGATCACGGCCAGGCCCTGCAGCACGAGATCCGGCACTATCTCCCCCTGCGTGCGCATGGTGCCGGTGATCATGCCGGCATCGCCGCCGGTGATGAACAATTTTGGTTTGGTGCCGGTGCTCTGTTCGACCACTTCGGCTGCCCGGTCCGCCATGCCGGCCAGGGCAAAGACGGCACCGCGCGACACGGCGCCGATGGTGTTGTTGGCCAGGACTCCGGCCAGCGACGGCGTGCTATGCATGGCTGCCTTGGCGATGTCGCTGGTCTTGTTCATCAAAGCCTCGCGCATCATGTGGATTCCGGGCGCGATCAGCCCGCCCAGATGCTGGCCTCCGGCATCGACGCTGTCGACCTTGACCGCGGTCCCGACGTCCACCACGCAGAGCGCCGAATGCACCTTGGTCCACGCACCGATCAATGCCAGCCAACGGTCGGCGCCCAGCAATGATGGATCGAGATAGCCGTTGGTGAGCCCGTGGTACTCCTGGGCCGCGGTCACGAACTCGATATTGACGCGAAACATCTTCTTCGTCAGGCGCGCCAGGGTTTTCGCCATCACCGGCCCCGCGACATTGGACACGAGCACCCGCCGCGGCTTCTGCCCCGACTCAAACAGGGCCGTGGTCCAGATCCCGGGCTTCGCGTCGCGATGCACGATGGCTTGTTGATCGGACAGCCCGGTGCTGGTGAGCCAAGCCCACTTCAGCCGCGTGTTGCCCACGTCAATGACCAGAATCATGCGGTATCTACACCCTTGACTGCGCCTTCAACCACGCAAGCGCGCAAGGATAGCATCGTCGCAGGGGCCCATAGTCCCCAACTAGCGGCGGGTACGCACACTGATTTGCCCGTTGTTCTCCAAAATGGCGAAATGCACCTCGTGCAGCGAGGCGCAGCCGGCGAGGCGAATGGCGGCGTCGAGCTCGTCCTGGGTGAGGCGTTCGCTCTCCATGACGTCGCGGTAGACATGCCCGTTGTGCACGATGACCTGGGGACGTCCTTCGACGAAACGGCCGATCTTTTTGCTGCGATAGGTGGCATAGCCCAGCAGCCAGTTGAGAAATACCAGAGTGACGGCGGATATCACCCCGCCGGTCACCGTGTTATCGCCGCCGTTCATCGAATTTTGCAGGGCATTGCTCAGCACCAGGAGCAGCACCAGATCGAACGGCGCAAGCTGCCCGACCTGACGCTTGCCCGTCACCCGTAGAATGACCAGCAGAAATATGTAAACGACGACGGCGCGCGCAATGAACTCCCACCACGGCAACGATAGCTTCCACATCGATTTCTCCTTTAAGCGTCCGGAAAATGGCCTAAAGCCACCCCTGGCTGCGGCAGAACGCTAACACGCCGTTCCGGTAAACTGCACTGCCTTGTTGGGTGCCCGGCGTGGAGGTGTTGGTATGTTCGATTTGCAGCAAGCGATCAGCGACGTCGCTGATTTCCCGCGCCCGGGCATACTGTTTCGCGATATTTCACCCTTGTTGCGCGACCACTTCGAGGCCACGGTGCAGGCGATGGAGGCGCTGCTCACGGCGGAGGAATGGACTGAAATCGACGCATTGGCCGGGATCGAATCACGCGGGTTCATATTGGGTGCGGCGCTCGCCATACGCCGCGGCAAGGGATTCGTGCTGGTCCGCAAGCAAGGCAAGCTCCCGCCGCCGGTGGTCGATGTGGCCTACAAGCTGGAGTACGGATCCGGCGTGTTGGAGATGCAGCGCGGGCGCGGGCGCGTGATGTTGATCGACGATGTGCTCGCGACCGGCGGCACGATGAGCGCCGCCGCCGACTTGTGCGAACGAGCGGGTTACCAGCTGCGGGCGCTCGCGGTGCTGATCGATCTGCATATCGTCGAGAGCTACGCGTGGCGGCACCTGCGCGTGCGCGCGGCAATCAACTACCAGATCTGAATGAAGGCCGAATTGCCGGGGACGTTGGTGGTGTTTGCCCTGCGGATGGAATCGGCGGGGGTCTTCGAGGCGGCGAAAGTACCGGTGCTGTATTGCGGCGTCGGCAAGGTGAATGCTGCCATCGCGCTCACGCGTGAACTCGCCCGCTACGCGCAGCGCGGGCAGGCAATGCCGCGGGTGATCAATTTCGGGTCGGCCGGCAGCCGTTTGCATCCCGCCGGAACCTTGCTGGCATGCCACGAGTTCGTGCAGCGCGACATGGACGTCAGCGGTTTGGGATTCGACCTGGGTGTGACGCCGTTCGACGAGGCGCCGGCCTGCCTGCGGTTCGAGCCGGTGTTCGGGCACCTGCCCGCCGCCGTTTGCGGCAGCGGCGATTCATTTGCGACGGGAGTGACCGGAATGGCTTGCGATGTGATCGACATGGAAGCCTACGCGCTCGCCAAGGCGTGCTGGCAGGAGAAAGCGGGCTTTGCCTGCGCCAAGTATGTGACCGATGGCGCCGATCACAGCGCGGCGGAGGATTGGCGGCGCAACCTGCACAAAGCGGCCGAGGATTTTCTGCATCTGTACCGCGGAGTCGCCCACTCTTGAAGCCATGCGTGCTGCTCTTCTTCATGCTGTGGCTGCCGGCGGCGGCCCCCGCGGCGGTGCAGGTCACGGTGGGACCCACGCCGATTCAGGACGGCGAAGCCCGATCGGCGGACGACATCACGGTGGCCAACGAGAAATTGGCCTTCGCTCTGGCAGTCGGATCGCCGGTTCCTTATGGCATACCGCGCGGCGCGATTGTCGACGCGGCGCCGGTGGTGGACGGCAAGGTGGGCCGCGATTGCGTGGTATTTGCCGACTTCATTCCGGACAACTGGTCGGCGTGGCCCAATACCTATCAGCACATCGACATTCTTGAACGCGGCCCGCAGCGGGCCGTCATTCGAACCGAGCGCGACTGGGGCCGGGTGATCATCACCACCGTCTACACGCTCGAGTCGACTGCCGATTCAATCGAGATTCGCACCACCATGCGCAACGGCGGGCGCGACGCGCTCACCGGACTGTTGTCGGGCATGACGCTGTGGCCCAAGGGTGGACATTTCTTCGGCGTTCCCGGGTTGACCGGGGTCGTGCGCGGCAACACCGACGGCGCGCTCGCCGATCGGGTGGTTGCCTACGATGAACATTGGAGCATCGCGCTGCATGCTCCGTACGCCGACCATATCTCCGATGGATCGCTGGACATGTATCAACTGCATTCCCTGGCGCCCGGTGAAAGCCGCGAGTTCACCGCATGGTTGCAGATCGGCTCGAGCGGAGATCTCAAGCCGGTGGTCGCCGCCGAAATCGCACGCAGGCATCTGCAGTCGGGAATGGTTCGAGGCACCGTGACCGGAGGAGACGGCGGGCCGGTCGAGGCGCCGGTCGTCGTGGTCGAAAAACAGGGCAAGCCCTACGCGTGGGTGATGGGCCGGCATGGACGGTACGAGCTGAGTCTTCCTGCGGGCGGCTACGAGCTGTACGCCGCCGCCAAGAACTACTCACAGAGCGCGCGCTTTGCGGTGCAGGTCGCCGCCGGCGCGGCCGCCGTGCGCGACTTCCGCGACTTGCAGATCCCCGGCCGCATCCGCTTCGCCGTGACCGACGCCCGCAGCGGCCGCCCCTTAGATGCGCGCATCAGCATCCGCGAAGGGCAAAAGCCCTTCGTGGAGTTTCTGGGCCGGACCACTCTGTTTACCGAGCTCGAACGCAAGGGGCAGCTCGAGGCGCCGATTGCGCCGGGCAAGTACCTGTTCACGATCTCGGCCGGCGGCGGCTTCCTTGCGCAACGCCGGACGGCGGCGGTGACGGTAGCCCCCGGTCAGACCCGGACGTCGGCCGTGGCGGTGACGCTGCTTTTCGATCCGCCGTCGCGGCAATGGTATTCCGCGGATCTGCATCATCATGCGGATCAAGCGGAGGCGGTGACTCCGCCGGCGGAATTGGCCCGGTCGCAGCTGGCGGCCGGCCTCGACCTGCTCTTCGTCAGTGATCACGACTCCGGCGCGAACTACGGAATATTGCAGACCATCGCCGAGCGGCGCGGCGTTCCGTTCATTCCCGGCATGGAGTTGTCGGCGTCCTGGGGCCACTTCAACGCCTACCCCTTGTCGCCGAAGGGAACCTTGGCCATTGACACGGCGACCGCGACCATCGATGACATCATCATGGAAGCACGCCGCCAGGGCGCGATCGTGGTGCAGGTGAACCACCCCTTCATCCCTTACGGCTATTTCACCAGTGTCGGCGCCGGTGTGGCACCGGGTGGATTCAATCCCGCGTTCGATCTCATCGAGATCAACGCAGAAGCGCCTGCGGATGACGGCAAGGTGCTGCACGCGCTGTGGAATTTCTGGAATGCCGGACATCGCTACTATCTGGCGGCGGGCACCGACACCCATGATGTGTGGCACGAAGAGTCGGGGGTCGTGCGCACGTTTGCTCATCTCGAGGGCGCGGTGACCGCCGAGGCGTTCGCCCGGGCGCTGCAGCAGGGCCATGGTTATGTGACCTTTGGGCCGCTGGTGTACCCGTCGGTGATGTTCGGCGACGAACTGAAGGTGAAGCCCGGCGAGAGCTTTGCGCTGGGATTCGACCTGCAATCGGTCGACGGTCTAAAACAAGCGGAGTTGGTGAGCGGCGGCGTGGTGGTCAGGACCAAGACGTTTCATGCGGCAGTGCAGCAGGCGCACGTCGATTTCCCGCTGACGGCGCCGCGCCCAACCTGGTACTCGCTGATGGTAGAGGATACTCAGGGTCATAAAGCCTATACGGACCCGATTTGGGTGGATACTGTCGAACGTCTGGAGCAGCCATGAAAGATCCCTTGGATGTCGTTGCAATCGTCGGCAGCCTGCGCCGCGACTCGTACACGCGGCGTGTGGTGCGGTCGTTCGACGCGCTCGTGCCCGCCTCCATGAAAATCACCATTGTCGAGATCCGCGAGTTGTCGCTCTACAATCAGGACGATGAAGCCGCTCCGCCCGCGGCGTGGGTGAGTTTTCGACAGCGGGTCAAGCGCGCCGATGCCGTCCTGTTCGCGACCCCCGAATACAACCGTTCGGTTCCGGGAGCGCTCAAGAATGCGCTGGATGTGGGCTCGCGGCCCTATGGTGCGAGCGCCTGGGCCGGCAAGCCGGCCGCGATCGTCAGCGTCTCTCCCGGAGTGATGGGCGCGTTCGGGGCGAATCATCATCTGCGTCAGTCGCTGGTGTTCCTGGACATGCCGGCGATGCAACAGCCGGAGGCCTATATCGGCCAGGCCGACAAGATGTTCGATGCATCCGGGGCTTTCGCCAATCCGGCGACGCGGGACTTCCTCGTCAAGTTTCTCGACGCATTTGATGCATGGATCAGGCGGCAGCGGGCTGCGGCCGGGCAGTAGCGAGCGGACGGGCTGCGCCGGATCGCCGGCCCATATTGCGCTCCTCTCATTACTTCATTATAGTGGAATATATGAGAAGGCGCGAATATCTCGGTCAATTAGAGTTGATGGTGCTGCTGGCCGTGATTCGCCCGGCCAACGACGCCTATGGCGTACTCATTGCGCGGGAGATCGCGGACAAGAGCGGGCGCGAGGTCGCGCTCGCCAGCGTCTACGCCGCACTCGAGCGTCTGGAGAAGAAGCGTTTGGTGAGTGCCGCGCTCGGCGAACCGACGGCCTCGCGCGGCGGACGCGCGCGGACTTTTTTCAAACCCACTGCCGCGGGTCTCAAGGAGGCGCGGGATGCGCATGAGACGCTGCGACGGCTCTCGAGCGGACTTTCGTCCTGGGAAGGAGAACCCGCATGATGCAACGCACGCCGCCGCCGCTGGCTCTGTGGCTTCTCAGGCGGTGGGGATCTGCCTATCACCGCGACTCTTTGGAGGGGGACCTGATGGAGCAGTATCAGGAGGGCCGCGGCCGACTCTGGTATTGGCGGCAGGTCGCCGCGGCGATCTTGATCGCTCAGAGGCGATTCATTCGCGCGTTGCCGTGGGCGGCGGTTACCCGGGTCTTGATCCGCTGTCTCGCCGAAGCAGCCACGTTGATCGCCCTGCTCGCCGTCGCGGATCGGGCGCGCCGCACCCATTCATTGGCGGAACTGATGAGCGGCAGCTTCGCCGGCGCCGTGGCGGCATTGGCGGCCGTGGCCTCGATCAGCGTGCTGGTGCTGATCCGCACGCGCCAGCGCAGGCGCGCGCTGGTCAATACGCTGATGCTGCTGTTCGGCGTGATCGCATTGGGGGTCGGCACTCTCACCTGGGCGCAATCCGTCAAAGGCGATGGCTGCCGCGCCGCCGCCTGCGCCTGTCAGCGCAAGTAGGGTACCGCCATCATGGATCTAGCCGGCATGTTCACCCTGCTGTTTGCCGCCACCGGCGCGATTTTGTTGGCGGATCGTATGATCTTCAAGAACCGGCGCCAGGCTGCCGGACTCGCGGCTCCGGAACCGCTGCTCATTTACTACGCGCGCTCCTTCTTCCCGGTGATATTGATCGTGCTGCTGATCCGGGCATTCGTCGTCGAGCCGTTCCGGATCCCATCCGCATCGATGATGCCGGGCTTGGTCGACGGCGACTTCATTTTCGTCGACAAATTTTCCTACGGGCTGCGGCTGCCGTTGACCCACGTCAAGATCGTGCCGATCGGCGCGCCGCGGCGCGGCGATGTCATCGTGTTTCGTCTGCCGTCGGATCCGTCCGTCCACTTCATCAAGCGGCTGGTCGGCCTGCCCGGCGACCGGATCATCGTGCGCGACAACCGCATCAGCATCAACGGGGCGCAGATTCCGATCCGGCCTGACGGCCGTTATTCTGGAGCCTATGGATTTGCGGGCGCAACGCTGGCCCTCGAGCAGTTCGGCGCAACTCAACACATCGTCATGTTCGCTCGCGACCGCAATGCCGCGGACTTCGACGCGGTCGTGCCCGAAGGGCAGTATTTTTTCATGGGCGACAATCGTAACGACAGCGAGGACAGCCGCTTTCCCGTGGTCGGCTTCGTTCCCGAGCGCAATCTCGTCGGCAAGGCGGTGCGCATATGGCTGAACTGGCGCGTGCCCGGCTGGCCGGATTGGCGCCGGATCGGCATGAAAATCCGCTAGCCCTGGCGCCGCCAGCTCTGCGATCGCCCGAACAGCGATAAGCCGATGTAGCCGCGCACCGCCAGCACGGTTCCGTCACTTTCCAGATGAAATTTGCAGCGGTACACCGAGCCGTTGTCGGGATCGAGAATGTCGCCGCCGCTGTATTCCCCGTCCCGCAAGGTCATGTTGCGGATGATCAACAGTCCGATGATGGGTTGATTCTTGCGCAGGTCGGTGCATGCCGAACAGACGCGAGTCTCGGCGCCCGGCGTGAAGCTCTGTTCGATACGCCCGAAATATTTGCCGTCCTGCAGGTAGATCCGCACCAGCGCACGGGGCCTTTGCGTCTTGTCATCGAAGGTCTTCCACAAACCGATCGGCGATTGCGAGCCGGCGGCGCGCGAGGTGATCGCCGGCGCCCCCAGCAACGCGCAAGCCAGCACGGCCGAGAGGGCGCGGAGCATCCATGCCGTGATTGCGGGTGTTGAGCGCATCGCCATCGCCTTAAGAATGCGCCTGCGGCGCGCTGCCGTCGAGCCTGGCCTTTTGCGCGAGATTGGCGCTGCGCCACAAATACAATGCCAGCAGCGGAGCGGTGCCGGTACGCATGGCATGTGGTTCCTCGCTGGCGTGATGTATGAGCGTTCCCGGCGTGCGGTCGCGCCACACCCCATCCCCTTGCTGCCAGGCGGCGGTGCCGCTCAGCGGCAGATAGATTTCCTCCGCCTCGTGACGGTGGCGCGGGTAGTGGGTGGACGGGCCCAGCAGCAGAAGGCCGCAGGCGATTCGCGCGCTCACCCAGGGGCCGCCGGCGCCCAGGATTTCGCTCCATCCATAATTGTGCAGAAAGACGCTGTCGAGATCCTCGGCAGAATAGCTCTGGCGCCATGCCATCGACGGCGCGGCACGACACACGGCCGCCACCAGGTCGGAGGCAAAGGCGGCCTGATCGCCGCCGATCTGCGCCAGCCAGCGCAGCACCGGCAATTGCGCAGCCGTCACCTCGCGAGCCAGGTAAGCGGCGGGCCAGTCCGCGAGAAACGGCGCCAGTGCCGGCTGCTGCAAAGAGTGCAGCAGGTTGCTGATCCGCTCGGCGAGAATCACGTTGGGTCCTGCTCTCCTTGAGGGGTTGCCGATGAATTATACTGGCGCGCCGGTAATCCTCTAAGTTCGGAGAGTTCGTGCCGCCCAAGCGCTCGTTGACGGAAGGTGTGACAGCAGAGTGACGCGGCCGTTGGCAGTGCGTTGCGGCGCGTTCGGCGACATGGTGCTGTTGACCGCGTTGATCCGGGTTCTGCATGCGCAGTTTCAGTCTCCCGTGGATGTCCTGACCTCGGGCCCCTGGAGCGAACCGCTGCTGCGCGGGCAGCCGGGAGTCGGGGAGATCTGGAGCGTGCGCAGCCGCAAGACTCCGTACTGGCTCAGCGCGGATCAGCGGCGCGTCGTGCGCCGCTTGCGGGTACGCGGCGTGGGTCCCGTCTGGTACTGCGACGGCAGCGACGCGGCGCGCCCCTTGCTGGCGCGGATCGGCATTCCCGAAAGCTATATCGTCGATGTGAAGGATCACCCGTTGATGCCCGGCGAGCATGCCACCGAGCAATGGCGGCGCTTTGCACTCAACATGCCGGCGGCCATTGCCGCGGCCGTCGCCGAATCGCCGGCGGCGGCGGCCGCCGCCGCCGTACCGGGATGCCGGCTCGAAGTCGGCGAACGGCAGCGCATCGAACTTGAATCATGGCTGCGGGCACGCGGCCTTGCCCAGACGCCGCTGGTCCTGATTCAGATCGGCAACAAGCGCACCATGCGGCGCGGTCTGCGCCGTTTGGCGGTCAACAACAAGTATTGGCCCAATGAGCGCTGGGCCGAGGTGCTGCGCCACATCAGGCTGCGCAATCCACAGCATGCCCTGGTGCTGCTGGGCACGGGCCCGGAGTGCGCGCTCAATGAGGAAGTCATGGCGCTCGCGGACATTCCGCGCCTCTTCAATGTGGCCGGCGATCTGCCGATTCCACGGCTCACAGCCCTGCTGGAGCGCGCCGCCGGTTTGATCACCGTCGACTCGGGTCCGGCGCACGCGGCCGCGGCGGTGGGTTGTCCGCTGGTGGTGCTGTTCGGCAAGGCGCTGCCCTCGCTGTACCGCCCCTGGGGCACGGCGAATGCCGATGTGAAGGTGGTGTGCGGCCAAGTGGCCGGTCAGCCGGACATGTTGGGAATCGAGCCGGGCAGCGTGATCGCTGCATGGTCCGCTTTGAGATTGCGCGCGCCTTAGGCCGGCGCCTGCACCGATTGGCGCTCCGGTGCGCGCAGCATGTCCTGGGTCACCAGAACGACGCCGCGCTTGGTCACGAAGAACCGTCTTGCATCGAGCGCCAGATCCTGTCCGATCTGCATGCCGTCGGGAATCATGCAATTCTCATCGAGAATACAGCGCGTGATCCTGCAGCGGCGCCCGATGGTCACGCCGGGCAACAGCACCGAGCTCTCGATGAAGCTGCCGTCCTCGATTCGCACGTCGTTCGACAGCAGCGATTCCTTCACGTAGGCGCCCGAGATGATGCAGCCGCCGGCAACCATGGAGTTGATCGCCATTCCGCGCCTGCCGTCTTCGTCGAGCACGAATTTGGCGGGCGGCTGCTGCGCCTGGTAGGTCCAAATGGGCCATTGATGATCGTAGATGTTGAGTTCCGGGTTGAGCGCCACCAATTCCATGTTCGCTTCGTACAAGGCGTCCACATTGCCCACGTCGCGCCAATAGTTCTGCGCCCGCGTCTCGACATCGTGGAAGGGATAGGCGAACACCCGCAGCGGTTCGATGGCGGGCGGGATGATGTTCCTGCCGAAATCGTGACCGCTCGCTTCATTGGCCGCGTCGTCGGTCAGCATCTTCTCCAGGCGGTCCATGCCGATCACGTAGATGCCCATGGATGCGCGCGCCAGATTCTCCTGTCCGATGAGCGGATCCGGCTGCTGCGGTTTCTCGGCGAATTTGGTCACGCGGTTGGTGTCGTCGGTGGTCAGGATGCCGAACTCATGGGCCCGTTCCAAGGGAACGTCGACAACCCCGACGGTGATGTCGGCCTCGCACTGTTCGTGATAGGCGATCATCGGACCGTAGTCCATCTTGTAGATATGATCACCCGCCAAGATCAGTACATGCGTCGGGTGATGCGACCGGATGAATTCCAAATTCTGATACACCGAATCGGCGGTGCCCCGGTACCAGTGGGCGCCGATTTGCTGCTGCGCCGGGATCAGTTCGACGAACTCGCCCAATTCGCCGCGCAAATAGCTCCAGCCGCGCTGGATATGCTGGATCAACGATTGCGCCTTGTACTGGGTGAGAACCGCGATTTGCCGAATGCCCGAGTTGACGCAATTCGACAGCACGAAGTCGATGATCTTGAACTTGCCGCCGAACGGCGTTGCCGGCTTGCAGCGATTCTGAGTCAGCGCTTTGAGCCGCTCGCCGCGTCCTCCCGCCATGACCACCGCGAGAGTGCCGCTCGTCAATCGGCTGACATAGCGTCCGGTGTTGCTACGAGCGGCGTGTCGCATGCCTTAGCCTGCCACACTCGGCAGGCGCCTGCACCTTTTCTCGCGATGCCGAGGAAGGCGTTTGCTAGACTGCCCTTCCATGTCGGCGCTGAAGCTGTGTGTGTTGAGTTCTGAAATCCTGCCGTACGCGAAGACTGGCGGACTCGCCGACGCGGCCGGCGCCTTGGTGCAGAATCTGCGGCTGCTCGGGCACGAAGTTCACGGCTTCATGCCGTTGTACTCCGCGGTGCGCGCGGCGCATCCCGAACTGCAGCCGGTGCGGGGAGTCGAGCAGATCCCGCTCGCCATCGGCGACACGGAGTACCGATTTTCCCTCCGCACGTCAGTCTTTCCGGGCACCGACATTGCAGTGTATTTCATCGATTGTCCCGCGTTGTACGACCGCGCCGGCTTCTATACCCGCGATCCGGACGAAAATCGGCGCTTCCTGTTGTTCACTCGTGCGACCCTGGAGAGCTGCCGCCGCCTCGGACTGGCGCCGCAGATATTCCACTGCAATGATTGGCACAGCGCATTCCTGCCGCTGTATCTCAAGACGCTGTATTCGTCCGACCCACTGCTTAGGGAAGCCCGCAGCGTCTTGACGATTCATAACATAGGCTATCAAGGCATCATGCCGAGTGCCGCGGCCGCCGACCTGGGGCTGAGCGATCCCGAATCGCGGCTGGATGCCGGCGATTGGGCGCACGGCGTCATCAACTCGTTGAAAGCCGGCATCCAATTCGCCGATCTGGTGACCACCGTCAGTCCGACCTACGCGCGCGAAATCCGCGAAGGACCGCTCGGCATGGGCATGCAGGCGGCCTTGCACGCGCGGGCGGACGGTGTGACGGGGATATTGAACGGCGTCGACTACCGTGATTGGGATCCGCGGCACGATCCGCACTTGACGGCGCACTTCGGCCCGCAGGATTTGCGCGGCAAGCGGACCAACAAGGAATTGTTGATGGCTGCCGCCGGCCTCGATCCGGCGGACTCGCGGCCGCTGATCGGCATGGTGACCCGGCTGACCGAGCAGAAAGGCATCGATCTGCTGTTCGACGCGTTGCCGGCGATGTTGCAGGAACGTGACTTCGGATTTATGGTCTTGGGAAGCGGCGATTCCCGCTACGCCGCATTTTTCGAGGATCTGGCGCGGCGCTTTCCCGGCCGGGTCGCGTTTCGCTCCGGATACGATGAGTCCATGGCCCACTTGATCGAGGCCGGCAGCGACATTTTCCTGATGCCGTCGCGCTACGAACCCTGCGGTTTGAATCAGATGTACAGCCTGCGGTACGGCACCATTCCGATCGTGCGCAATACCGGCGGACTCGCGGACTCGGTGCAGCACTTCAATCCCGGCAGCGGCATCGGCACCGGATGCGTGTTCAACGACTACGATGCCGCGGCGGTGCGCTGGGCCATCGCGACGGTGCTTGACTGGTACGGCGCGCCAAAAGTGTGGCAGACGCTGATGCAGAACGCGATGGCGCAGGATTTTTCGTGGAGCCGGCAGATCGTCAAATACGATTCGCTGTACCGCGAACTAATGCGTCGAACCGCGGTCAGCGCCGCCTGAGCCCCGGTCAGCGGTTCAGCTCGAGCAGCGCGTAGCGCCGGCCGTTGGGCAGCGCATAATTTCTCACGACGCTCAGCCCGGCCGCCTCGCGCCAGGGCAAGCCGGGTTCTGACTGCGAGCGCCGGGCGAGCAGACTCGCGCGTCCGGGCACTTGTGCCAGGATGAGACTTTGCGGTGCCGCGAGCGCGCCGGCTCGGAGGCGGCCGACGGCGGCGGCATCGATCGGGCCGGGAATCAGCGCGACCTGGGTCCGGGAGTACATGTCGATGATGGCCCGCGTGGTCTCATCGGGCGCAAACAGAATCAGCGGCCGGCCCGCGGCATCGCGCTCGACGGCGCGCGCAATCGACCCCAGATCCTGCCAGGCGTCGACCCGCGCGTACAGCTGTGATGCCGGACCCACCAGGAGCGCGCAATAGGCGAGCAGCAGCGCCCACTGCGCCTGCTGCCGCCGATCGCGCGCCGCCGACCACGCATGCCGCGCAAACAGGCCGGCGGCGATCAACCCGGCGGCGGACATCAGAATAAATGCCGCGTGCGACTGCATTGTGTGCCATGCATCCGCGCCGGTGACAGCCAAGGCGGTGGCAAACGCGGCCGCTCCCAACAGCAGGAGGACGGCGGTTGCGCGCAAGGCGCGGGTGTCCCAGCGGTCCGCGCCGTCCGGGTCGTGCGCCCACCAGGCGAGCAACAGGGCGGCGCCGGGCAGTGCCGGTGCCAAGTAGATGTTGCGCGCCGTTGCCGCAAACGATAGGAGCACCAACGCCGGCAGCGAGGCGGCGCATGCGAAGCGCACCGGACGGTAGCCGTCGACGGAGATCTTGCGCCGGCGCCAAGCCTGCCGCACGGCAGCGCCGACCAGCAGAGTCCACGGGGCCAGATACAGCGGCAGCTCGATCAAGTATTTGCCGGGGGAATTGCGGTGCGCGGCCGCATACTGCAATTCACTCGGCGCATCGATGCGCGTCAGGCGCCCGACCAGATTGTTCCAGAAGAACACCTTCAGATGAGCGGGACCTTCCGGTCCCGCGTAGACGAACCACACCCACGCCGCGATCATCGCGGCTTGCAGGAGCAATCCCAGATAAAGCTCCCAGCGGAGCAGTTCGCGCCAGCGCCTCTCCCAGATGATGAGAGTGGCCAGGGTCAACACCGGGACCATCCAGGCGGCGGCGCTCTTGCATAGGAACCCCACTCCCAGGGCGGCGTGCATCAACAGATAGCCGCAGAGACGCTCGCGCCGCTGCGTGGCATAGAAGCCCTGATACGCGCCCAGAAGTGCCGTCGACACGGCGGCCAGCAGCGGCGCATCGGTCGCCAGCCAAATGGCCACCTGGTATGACAGCAAAAAGGTGCTCATGGCGGCTGCGCCCACCATCCCCGCGGCCGGGCCCACGCTGCGCCGCGCCAGCAAGCCGACCGCGATCGCAGTGATCATGGCGTACAAAAGATTGGGCAGGCGGGCCGACCATGCCGCCGCGCCGAAAGAGCGGATGGGAACGGCCGCAAGCCAATACGTCAGCGGCGGCTTCTCGCAGAAGGCGTCGCCGGCCAACAGCGGCACCGCTTTTTGCGCCTGCCAGCTCATGCGCCAGGCGATGTCCGCCTCCCGCGGTTCATCCGGTGTCCAATAGCCGCGGCCGAACATGCCGACGCACCACATGAGCAACAATGCCGCCGAGGTCAGTGCGAGCGGCGAGCTGAGCGGCTTCAGCAACGCGGTATACTTCACGGCAAACCAAGGAGAGCGCATGGCATTCGCTGACTATACTTCACAGGGCGCCGTCGCCGTGATCACCCTGAAGAATCCGCCGGTCAACGCCTTGAGCCTGGGGCTGCGCGCCGCCGTTGCCGACGGCATCGAGCGTGCCGCCGGCGAGGCGCCGGTACGGGCGGTGGTCATCATCGGCACCGGCGCCGCATTCTGCGGCGGTGCCGATGTGAGCGAATTCGGTTTGCCGGCCATGTCCGCGAGCCCTGCTTTGGCGGACCTGTTCGCGCAAATCGAGAACTCACCCAAGCCGGTGATCGCGGCGATCAACGGCCTGGCGCTGGGCGGGGGACTGGAACTGGCGATGGCCTGTCACTTCAGAGTCGCCGCTGCGGCGGCACACCTGGGATTGCCCGAAGTCAAACTGGGCATTCTGCCGGGGGCCGGCGGCACGCAGCGCCTGCCGCGCCTGGTGGGGGTCGAGCGGGCGCTCAACATGATCGTGAGTGGAAATCCCATGAGCGCGCGCGAATTGGCGAAGACCGAACTGCTCGATTCGATCGCCGAAGGCGACCTGCTGCCGGCCGCCCTCGCATTTGCCGAGCGGCTCATTGCCGAGAAGTCGCCGCTGAAGAAGGCGCGCGACATCAAGATCAATATGCCCAACGTCGAGGCGTTTCTGGACTTCGCGCGCGGCGCAGTCGCGCCGCTCGCCAAGAACTATCCGGCGCCCCTCAAGTGCATCGACGCCATCGAGGCCGCCGTGCTCAAGCCCTTCGATGAGGGAATCAAAGTCGAGGGATCCTTGTTCATCGAGCTGCTGAACACGCCCGAATCCAAGGCCTTGCGGCACGCGTTTTTCGCGATGCGCGCCGCGGCGAAGATTCCCGACGTGCCGGCCAACACCCCGCTGCGCGCAGTCAAGTCGGTTGCGGTCATCGGCGCCGGCACCATGGGCGGGGGCATTGCCATGAATTTTGCCAACGCGGGAATACCGGTCACGGTGCTCGAGACCACCCAGGCAGCGCTCGACAAGGGCCTCGGCACGGTGTGGAAGAACTATGAAAGCACTCTGAAGAAGGGGCGTATGACCCAGGAGGAATTCGACAAGCGGGTCAAGCAGATCACCGGCACACTGTCGTACGACGACCTCAAGAACGCCGACCTGGTCATCGAGGCGGTGTTCGAGGACATGCAGGTGAAGCAGCAGGTGTTCGAGAAGCTCGACCAGGTCGCGAAGAACGGAGCCATCCTCGCCTCGAACACCTCGACCCTGGATGTGAACAAAATCGCCGGGTTCACCCAGCGTCCGCAGGATGTGGTCGGTCTGCATTTCTTCAGTCCGGCCAATGTCAGCAAGCTGCTGGAGATCGTGCGTGGCGCCCGCACCGCCAAGGACGTGGTGGCCACCAGCATGGCGGTGTCCAAGCAGATCAAGAAGGTCGGGGTCATTTCCGGGGTATGCGACGGATTCATCGGCAATCGCATGATGAATGCCTACTTCCGCCAAATGGAGTTGCTGCTGGACGCGGGTGCGTTGCCGCAGCAAGTCGACAAGGCGATGGAGAAGTTCGGTTTCGCCATGGGGCCGTTTCGCGTCAGCGATCTCGCGGGAAACGACATCCTCTGGTACATCCGCAAACGCCTGTACATCGAGTACCCTGACCGGGTCTTCTCCAAGACGCCGGATCGAATCTGTGAATTGGGACGGTTCGGCCAGAAGACCGGTGCCGGTTGGTACGACTACAAGGCGGGCGACCGCACCGCCATCCCATCCGAGCTGGTCAACAATATCGTGCTCGAAGAGTCGGCCAAGCTGGGTCTGGCGCGGCGCAAGATCGGCGACGAGGAGATCGTGCAGCGAGCGCTGTATTCGTTGATCAACGAAGGCGCGCGCATACTCGAGGAAGGTATCGCGCTGCGCGCTTCGGATATCGACGTCGTGTATTTGACCGGCTATGGATTCCCCGATTTTCGCGGCGGCCCGCTCTTCTACGCCGACACGGTCGGTCTACCCAACATCCTGCGCACCTTGCGGGAATTCGCCGGGGGCTACCAGCCCGACGCCTGGGAACCGGCGCCCCTGCTCAAGCAACTTGCCGCCGAAGGCAGGACCTTCGCCAGCTGGGGGATTCAGTCATGAGCGACGCAGTCATTGTGTCCACCGCCCGGACCGGGCTGGCGAAATCCTGGCGCGGGGCGTTCAACATGACGCATCCCGTGACCTTCACCGCGCATGTGCTGCGTCATGCGATGCAGCGCGCCCGCCTCGATCCCAAGGAGGTCGAAGACGTCATCGTCGGCGGCACTTTCATGGAGGGCGCCGCGGGCATGAACGTGGCGCGGCAGGTGGCGCTGCGCGCCGGTTGTCCGGTCACCACGGCGGGCGTCACCGTCAATCGTTTTTGCTCCACCGGCCTGCAAACCATTGCACTCGCGGCGCAGCGGGTCATGGCGGGCGAGGGCGAGGTGTACGCGGCCGGCGGCTTGGAATCGATTTCCTGCCTGCAGAATCAGGCCAACTTGCGCATGCTCAAAGAGAGCTGGTTGGTGCAGCACAAACCCGAGATCTATTGGAACATGCTGCAGACCGCGGAAAACGTCGCCAAGCGCTACAACATTTCGCGGCAGCTCCAGGATGAATACGGGGTCCAGAGTCAGTTGCGCGCGGCCGCCGCGGCCCAGGCCGGGCGGTTCAGCGATGAGATCGTGCCCATGACCACTGTCATGGCGGTGGCCGACAAGGCTTCGGGCGCCGTCGCCACCCGGGAGGTCAACATCGCCGCGGACGAGGGTATCCGGCCCGACACCACCTATGAGGGGGTCGCGAAGATCCGCGCGGCGCTGCCGGGCGGCGTGATCGCCGCGGGCAATTCCAGCCAGTTCTCCGACGGCGCGTCGGTGTGCATCGTCATGGACGCGAAGCGGGCGGAGAAGGCCGGCTTGAGCCCGCTGGGGATCTTCCGCGGCTTTCAGGTCGCCGGTTGCGAGCCCGACGAGATGGGAATCGGACCGGTGTTCGCCGTGCCCAAGCTGTTGGCCAAGGCCAACTTGCGCGTCGAGGACATCGGCCTCTGGGAATTGAACGAAGCTTTTGCCGTGCAAGTCATCTATTGCCGCGATCGGCTCGGTATTCCCGACGAACGCCTCAATGTCGACGGTGGCGCGATCGCCGTCGGACACCCTTACGGAGTCTCCGGCTCGCGTCTGGTCGGCCATGCGCTGATCGAAGGCAAGCGCCGCGGAGTCAAATACGTGGTGACCACGATGTGCATCGGGGGCGGCATGGGAGCCGCCGGTCTGTTCGAAGTGGCATAGCGGCTTTGAGACACACTGCGTACACTGGCAGGTGCATGGAGCCGAACAACACGGGAATAAGCCTATGACACGGATGTTGCCCAGCGCCGGTTTGCTGCTGCTGTCGCTCGCCCCGCCGGGGGCCTTCGCACAAGAGAAGTTCAGCGGCTTTCTCTGCTGCAACATGCATTCCGACGGGAAGGAGCTCAGCGACGCCAACATCGACGACTCCGACCAGCACCTGGTTCCGCTCGGAACGCCGCTGAATGTGACCGGCTATGGCAGGCATCGCGTGAAGGTGTTCCTGGAGAACACCAACCAGGCCATCGTCAACGACAACAGCCGCGGCGTTTCCATGCAGGATTTCGCCAAGCGCTACATCGTCCAGGACGATCCCAAGGTCGTGTTGAAGGGCTATCCGAAGAACATTCAGTACGCCATCGCCTCGGGGCACCTGCTGAAGGGAATGACGCGCGAACAGGTCCTCATGTCGCTGGGGTATCCGACCAGCACCGACACTCCGAGCAACGCCGGCAAGACCTGGGTATTTTGGCTTGCCGATAAAGCCCAGGGTGAAAAGGTTCAGTATCGCGTCAAGTTCGACGACAACGACCGGGTCATCGACGTCGAGAACCTCATCGACGCCAAGGCGAGACTGTTGACCGAGTAATTCAACGCATGCGCGACTGCGGTTCAGCGTTTGGACGCGAGCAGTATTTTTCCGCTGAGATTGACGCCGTCCAATGCGCTCACCTCGAGGAGCGCCTCGAACGGCTGTGCCGCATCGGGTTGCGAGCCCAAGTCCTTGAGCCTGTCGGGATTGGTGAAGGCTTCCGCCGTCTGCCGCACGCCTTCGTCGCGGGTCCCGGAAATCACCACGATGAGGTTGCCGCCGGGCCCGCGAAAGCTCGAAAAGAAGCCATAGTCGCGGTAGGAAGACTCCTTGCCGGTACTCTGCGGCACGCCGATGTTCTGGCTCGCGGTCTGGCTGATGTAAACATGCTGTGTCTTGCTGTCGAGCAGTTCATCGTAGGACTCGCCGATCGTGAATCGAGAGCCGGTGAAGACCAATTGCTGCAGGATCCCAAGACCGCTCAGATAGCCGATGTATACGATGTCGGCGGATTTGAGCATCGCCGGAGTCACATCCGACATGGTGCTGAGGCTCACACGGCGCCTGCCGTTGACCAGCACGGGCATGATGTTGCGCAGTGCGAACGCCGTCGACGTAGGCAGGTAGCGCAAGCCCACATCCATGTAACGGTCGGCGGCCTCGGGATGCTGTTGCAGGTAATTTTCCAGATCGCTCTTGGAGTTGACCGAATATTCGCGGATCAACCGCTTCACTTCCATTGAATCGTCGGTTTCGCCGATCAAGTAATAGTCGCCGACCACCACCACGAGCGGGCGGTCGTCCTTGAGGAGGGCCGACCAGATCGGGTGCGTCCGTGCGAGGTCAAGCTCAGGCATCGCCCGCCACGGTGCATTGCCGAACACCGCCATCAGCGCCGCCGCCGCAAGCGCACCGGCCGTTCCCGCTGCGGCTAACAGTAAGGTCAACCGCCATGGCGGGGGGCGGGCCGAGGGCGCCGCGGCCGGGCGGCCCGAGCCCGAAGCCGGTGCAAAAGTCGCTTTGGGATTCAGGGCCAGCCGATATTCACCGCGGGGGATGTGCAAAGCGGCAATGCCCGCGCCGGCAGGCGACGCGTAGAACTCATCGAGGGTCCGGCGCAGCTTGTGCATGTACACCCGCACCAGGGCATCCTGAGAAACGTCGAAGTCCGCACCCCGGCTGAACACATCGATTGCAATGGTGATTTCCTTGGGCGATTCGCCGGCGAGCGAAGCAGCCGCAAGGTAGTCGAATAACCGCCGCATCCTGGTTTCGCCCAGCACCCCGCTCCCTTGAACTCTCTGTACCTCTTGCTCCAGGGTGCTGCCGGCCTCCATGACCCGGCAGTTTAACGTTAATTAACTCCACTCAAAACAGTAAATTACGTGAATCGACAGGCCATCCGAGTAGGCTTGCGCGGTGCGCATTCCCCTGGTGTTGGCGGCCTGGTGTGCCATCGTGGCCGTGGTAATGATTCATTCCAGAAACCTCGAAGCACGTTTGCTGCGAGCCGACCCGAGCAGCCTCTCCGGGAGCGCGGCACTGCTGGAATTCGCCAAGGATCGCGGCGAAGGACTGTTCCAGCGGTATTGCACGAGCTGCCATGGGCCTCGGGGACAAGCCGATCCGGCACGCGGCATTCCCGACTTGAGCGACGCTGACTGGCTGTATGGAACGGGTTCGGTGAGTGACATCGAGCAAATCATCAAGTACGGAATTCGCTCCAATCATCCCAAGGCCTGGAATCTGGCCATCATGCCGGCTTATGCGAGGCCTGTGCCCAGCGCCCACGACCCGAAGCTCAAGCCGCTGTCCCCGGAAAACATCCGCGATCTGGTCGAGTTCCTGATTCACGAGCAGGGGCAGAGCGCCAATGAGGCGGCAGCGGCGCGCGGCGCGCAACTGTTCACGGGAGCGGGCGGCTGCTATGACTGCCACGCGGTGGATGCCAAGGGCGACTCGGCCATCGGTGCGCCGAATCTGACCGATGGAATCACTCTGTACGGCGACGGCAGCCGCGAAGCCTTGAGCCTGTCCATTTCCTACGGCCGGCACGGGATCTGCCCGGCGTGGATCGGGCGCATGAGGGCGGCGGGCATTCGCGAGACCGCGGTGTACGTGTACTCGCTGTCCCACCCATGAGGCAGCCATGCAGCGCAACGACACAGCGATGAGCAGCCGCCGATCCTTCATCCTCATGGGCTGCGGCGCGCTGGCGGGATTGCTGATGGCAGGCTACTCGCTGTTCACCGCGCGCGGTACCTCGACGTTGGCGGTCCCGGCCGAAGACGTGGCGCTGGTCAATCAGCAGCCCATCTCGCGCAGCGACTACCTGCAGCAGCTGCAGACACTGTTCGGAGTCGACTTTGCGCATGCAACCGCCGCACAGCGCCGCAAGGTGTTGGACGACATGATTCGCGAAGAGTTGTTCGTGCAAAGGGGCAAGGAACTGGATGTCGCATCCACCGATCCCGAGGTGCGCGCGGCCCTGGTCAATGCGGTGGAACTGGAGATCGCGGCCGATGCCGTCACGTCCGAGCCGAGCGAAGCGCAATTGCGCGCCTATTACGCCTCGCGCCGCACCCGCTATGCCAGCGAGGGCGTCATGACGCTGCGGGACTACGTGTTCGCGGCAAGTGACGCCAAGATCGCCGCCGAGGCCGTGCAGGCACTGAGAACCGGCCCCGCGACGCCGGCGCTGCTCGCTCGCTGGCATGCGGCGGACTCGGGCAAGGTGGCCGGCGAGGAGTTCTATTTCGCCGCCGAGATTCACCTGGGGGAAACCCTGTTTCGCGCGGCTCGTGAACTGTCCGATGGCGGCGTTTCCGCTCCGATTGCCCTTCCCGACGCGGTCCATGTACTTTATATGGTTAGAAATAAGAAGCCGGTTCCCTTCGATTTCGCCGGCGCCCGCGATCAGGTTCTCACCGACTACCGCAATGAGGCCATCGGCCGCCTGCGCAGCGGCGATGAAGCATTTCTGCGCAAGCGCGCCAACGTGTTGATCGCCGACGATCTTCGCCAATGATGCGGCTGCTGCGGTGCTGGGCGCTGGCGGCTGCAGTGTTCGGCGTCCCCGACGCCGGCGCTCACACCCGCAGCCAATCCCACTCGGTCTGGGAATTCAAAGGCGCCGATGTGGATCTGGTGATGACCATCCCGGTGCCGGAGGCGGATCGTCTATCGACTGACCAGAGCGCTCCCTCGGACGATCGGCTGAAGGCGTACTTGGCCGAGCGCGTGTACCCGCTGGCCGGCGGCCGGCGCTGCCCGGTGGTGCCGCCGGTGCAAACCCTGTCCGCGGCGGCCGGCTTTCGCAAATTCGATTTCACCTTCAAGTGCGCCACGGCGAACAATCTGCAGGTGCATTCGGCGGCCTTCTTCGACCTGGTCGCGAGCCACACGAATTTCGCGCAGGTGCAGAACGCCCTCACGGGAGAGTTCACCGAACAGCTCATCACCGCCGAGCACCGCACGGTCGATGTCACGGGCGGCGAGGGCAGTCGCCTGCAGAGCGCGCGCTTCGTCGAGTTCGTCCGCATGGGTGTGACGCACATCTTCACCGGCGTCGATCACATGTCCTTTCTGCTGGGGCTGGTGCTGATTTCGCGACGCCTGCGCGATCTCGTGTTCGTGGTCACCGGCTTCACCCTCGGCCACAGCCTGACCTTGGCGCTGGCGGTGACCGGAATACTGCGGCCCCACGCGGAATATATCGACGCGCTGGTGGCCCTCACCATCGCCCTGATCGGCGCAGAGAACATCGTCGTTCAGACGCACAAGCCCACGCTCGCAGCGCTGACCATCGGCGTCTCGCTGGCGTTAATGGCCCTGCTGCAAGTCTCAGGGTTCGGCGGGCTGCCCAGCCTGTTGTTGCTGGGCGCGGGTCTGTTCACCGCCAACTATCTGATGATCTCCGGCCGATTGCGCGACGCGGGACGCCTGCGCATTGTGATCACCCTGGTATTCGGCCTGATTCACGGCTTCGGCTTCGCCGCCGATCTGTTGCAGCTGCAGCTGCCGCCCGAGCGCATGGCGGAGCTGTTGGTGGGATTCAACCTGGGCGTGGAGCTCGGACAGCTGACCCTGGTCGCCGGGGCGACCCTGCTGGTCGTGATACTGGCCAAGACCAAGATGGCGCTGCCAAGGCCGCTGGTCGTCGATGTGGCTTCGTCCTTCCTGGTCGGCTTGGGCGTGTTTTGGTTCGTCAGCAGGAGTTATGCATGAAACAGTCGCAGCGATCGGACCGACGCGAGCGCCGGTACCGCGGTACGGTTTGCAATATCGCCGCGGCGGCGGCTATTCTCGGACATGATTCTCTACGGGCATGTGCTGAGTTCGGCTTCCTACCGCGTGCGCATCGCATTGGCCCTCAAAGGGCTGCAGGTCACTCCGGTGCTGTTGGACCTGCGCGCCGGCGAACAGCACCTCGAACATTTTTTGCAGATCAACAGCCAGGGTTTCGTACCCGCCTTGGCCCTGGATGACGGCGCGGTGCTCACGCAGTCGGTGGCCATCATCGAGTATCTGGATGAGATGCACCCCGATCCGCCGCTGTTGCCGCAGGCGCCCTTGGCGCGTGCGCGCGTGCGGGCGCTGACCCAGGCCATCACCTGCGACGTGCACCCTCTCAACAATCTCCGGGTGCTGCAGTATCTCGAGCACGAACTGCAGCAGGACAAGACGGCGCGCGATGCCTGGTACAAGCACTGGGTGCGTCTCGGTTTCGACGCCATCGAGCGATGGCTGGCCCGGGATGCGGCGACCGGGCGATTCTGTCATGGCGATGCGCCGACCCTGGCGGATGTATGCTTGGTGCCGCAAGTGGCCAATGCGCGGCGCTATGCCATGGACCTGACGCCCTATCCTTGCATCGTGCGGATCGATGCCGCCTGCCGCGAACTGGCGGCCTTTCAGGCGGCCGCGCCGGACCGGCAGGTGTGAGCCGAGTGCGGGGGCTGATTGCAGGCCGTCTGACGACGGCATGACAATCCCGCTGGAGAGCATTCCGAGCTTTACGGCAACGGAAGCCCTCGCCGCCGCGGCCGAGGAGTTCGGAATCCGCGGCAGCGTCGCGCCTTTGCCGAGCGAGCGCGATCAGAATTTTCTGCTGACCCGCGAGAACGGCGGGAAGCACGTTCTGAAAATCGCCAACCTCGGCGACGCGCCCGAACTGCTGGACTTTCAAAACCAGGCGATGCGGCGGGTGCGGCTCGCGGCGCCCGACTGCGGGGTGCAGGAGCTTGTGCGCTCGCTCGCGGGCGCGGACATTGCAGCCATCCGCAACCCCAGAACGCGAACCTCGCACTGCATGCGGCTGCTGACCTGGCTCGACGGGGAGGTGCTCGCGCGCAGCGCCTCGCGCGGGCCTGCTCTATTCGCATCGATCGGCGCCGGTTTGGCGAGAATCGACGCCGCGCTGCGCGATTTTTCCCACCCCGCCATGCATCGCGTGCTGCAGTGGGATTTGCGGCGCGCGGGAATGGCCCGGGAAAATGCCGGGCTGCTGCCGCAACGCCGGCGGGCCTGCGTCGAGCGGCATTTTTCGCGGTGGGAAGGCATCGATTGGAGCGCTTTGCGCCACAGCGTGATTCACGGCGACGCGAATGATTACAACGTGATCGTCGGCGCCGGCCGAATGACGGGATTGCTTGATTTCGGCGACGCGGTTTACTCGGCCACCGTCTGCGAACTCGCCGTGGCGCTCGCCTACAGCATGCTCGGCGAGGAGCGGCCGCTGACGGCCGCGGCACAGGTGGCCGGCGCCTATCACCGTCTCTACCCGTTGAGCGGGACGGAGCGCAATGCACTGTTCCCCCTGGTGCTGTCGCGCTTGAGCATGAGCGTCTGCTACTCTGCCCACAACAGAGCCCGCAACCCGGATGATCCTTATCAAGTGGTGAGCGAGGCGGCGGCCTGGGATCTGCTGGAGAGGCTCGAAGATTGCCCGCAGCGCGATCTGGACGGAATTTGGGGAGCATGAAAATTAGGGATGGCATGTGAACAAACAGCAAACACTATCCTGCGCGATCGCCGGCATATTGAGCGGCGGCACCGCCGGTGTCGCGCACGCGGCGCCCGCGGCGGACACCGAGACGGCATCGGACTCGATCCAGGAAATCACCGTCACCGCCCAGCGGCGCACGGAAAACATGCAGGATGTGCCGATCACGATCCAGGCGCTCACGGCTGAGACGCTCAAGCAGCTCAGCGTCACCACCTTCGATGACTATGTGAAGTACCTGCCGAACGTCACCGCGGGCAGCAACGGTCCCGGCCAGGGCGTCATCTACATGCGCGGTCTCGCGACCACCGGCGGCGGCAATCAGGGCTCCGGCGCCACCGGCAGCTTCCCCAACGTCGCGGTGTATCTCGACGATCAGTCCGCGCAGCTGCCGGGCCGCAACATCGACATCTACGCCGCCGACATCGAGCGCATCGAGGTGCTCGAGGGGCCGCAGGGCACTCTGTTCGGGGCGGGCGCGCAAGCAGGCGTGATCCGCTACATCACCAACAAGCCCAAGCTCAACACCACCGAGGCGAACGTCAACGCCGGCTACGCGATCACCGCGCACGGAAATCCAAGCACCAGCGGCGATGCCACGATCAATCTCCCGCTCATCGAGGACAAGCTCGCGGTGCGCGCGGTGATCTACAACGAATCCCGCGGCGGCTACATCAACAATATTCCCGGCACGTTCACTCGGTCCGGCACCGACGTGGGGATCGCCTATTTGTTCGGCGGCACCGTGAGCGGCAGCAAAGTCATCGCCCCGGGCACCGTCCCGCCCGGCAGCGAGTCGATCAACAACAACAGCCAGGTCGGCAACGCGATCAATCCGGTGGTCTATCAGGGTATCCGCGCATCCGGTCTCTACCGGTTCAACGATGACTGGAATGCGCTGCTCACTCAGTCGTACCAGAACATGGAGGCGGACGGCGTGTTTGCCGAAACCACGGTGGCTTCCGACGGCAAGCCGCTGCCCGACCTGTCGGTGCAGCTGTACAACCCGTCCTACGATCGCGACCGGTTCGAGAATACTTCCTTGACCATCAACGGCCGCATCGACCAGCTCAAGGTGGTGTATGCCGGCGGCTACCTGGTGCGCACCGTCGATCAGGTCCAGGACTACACGAACTACGCCCGCGGCAAGTACGCGGACTACTACCAGTGCATATTGCCGGGCTCGCCGTTCGTCAATTACGCGGCGCAGAACCCCGGCAATCCGGGCAAGTGTTTTTCGCCGAGCGCGACCTGGCGGGATCATGAAAGAAATACCCACCAAAGCCATGAGCTGCGGCTGAGTACGCCGGACGATTGGCGGGTGAGGGCGATCGGCGGTTTGTTCTGGGAGGACTACCGCATCAATGACAGCGCCGATTGGCTGTACAAGAGCGCCGAGTCGGGCTTCAACCCGATTGTTCCACCCACCGGAGCCACGGCCAACAATCCCGCGGTGCGGAACGACAATGTCGCATTCTTCGACGACATCACCCGCGGCTACAAGCAGAAGGCGGCCTTCGCTTCCGTGGACGTCGACCTGATCCCGAAGAAGTTGACGCTGACGGTGGGCACGCGCTACTACAGCATCGCCGACTTCGAACTCGGCTCCAAGGTCGGCAGCTACGGCTGCCGTCCGGGCGGAATTTACAGCGGCGTTACGGTGCCCGATCCCTGTCTCGACGGCTACAGCGCCAAGAACCTCGACGCCCTGGGGTTGGAAACCACCTACACCGGCTTCAAGAGCCGCGCAAACCTGAGCTGGAAGGTCACCGACGATGCGCTGCTCTACTACACCTGGTCGCAGGGTTTCCGTCCCGGCGGCTTCAATCGCGGCAACAATAACATCTCGCCGACTTCGCCGGTGTATGGCGTATTCACGGTGCCCATCAGCTACGCGCCCGATACGCTGACCAACAACGAGCTCGGCTGGAAGACGCAGTGGCTGGATCACCGCGTGCAGTTCAACGGCGCGATCTACCAGGAAGATTGGAACAATGTGCAGATCTCGCTGTTCGATCCCGGTGTATTCGGCAATCTGGTGTTCACGACGAATGGACCCAACTATCGGGTCCGGGGCGCGGAAGCCGAGCTGGTCGCGCGGGTCACTCGTGCACTGACGATCAACGGATCAGCCTCGTGGAACAGCAGCTCGCTGGTCAACGAGCCGGTGCTCATCGGCACCAACGGCCGGCCGCTGCCGGTCAATCCGTACGGCGCCACGGGCAGTCCGCTCGCCCAGTCGCCGCCGTTCCAGGCCAACTTGCGCATCCGTTATGAGTTCGCGGTCAATGACTACCAGGCGTTTTGGCAGATCGGCGGCACGCACCAAGCGCACTCCTACGCCACCACGGACCGCTTCACGCAGGACTTGCAGGGCAACTCGGTCGCCTACGATCAACCCGGCTTCTCGACTTACGATGCATCGATGGGCGTGGCCAAGGATGCCTGGGCGGCGCAGATCTACGGGCAAAATCTGACCGATACCCGGGCGGACTTGTTTACGAACTACAGCCAGTACGTCAAGTCGGTGACCATCAACCGGCCGCGGACCCTGGGGCTGCGCTTCAGTTATAAGTTCGGCGGCCAGTAGCGCCGATCAGTAGTGCGGGGGCCGCTCCTGTTCCGGCGGACGGGAGGCTTCTTCCGATTGAGCGCCGCTCAGCCGCTCCGAGAGCGTCTTGAGCCCGGCTTCCAGAGCCTGAATTTCCCGGTGCTGGCGGAACAGCACGTCGCTCAATTCGGAAACGGCGCGCTCCAGGAAGGCGATCTTGGTTTGGATCTGTTCCAGGGTCTCTTCGTTCAGCCGGCTAACCTCCGGACTTCGGACAAGTAAAGTCATCGTCGCCTTGCCTGGCGGTCTTGGGCGCATCCTTCTTCCAGTCCGGAGGGATGTCGAAGCGATCCGCCGGAATCGCATCGGTATTGATGCTGACGGTCTCCGAGCTGAACGCCGCCATTTGTAGGTACTGTGCGTACGGATCCGCTGCGGCGGCATCGGGCGCGGCCACGGCACCGGCCGCGGGCTGCGAGTCGTCGGCCTTCTTCTTGTGGAACAGGCCGCCCACGAGATTGCCCACCGATGATCCGATCGCCTTGCCTGCCTGGGCGACATTGGTGATGGGGCTGCTGCCGCCGGCCGCCGGCGCATCGCTGCCGGCGGCGCCGTTCGCCTTCAACTTGGCGGTGGCGCCGCATTGCTGCCCGCCCATCATGACGCGCAGGCTGGTCTTCAGGGGTTGACCCTTGAAATCGCTTGATTTATCGGAGAGCTGCTTGATCTGCGCCTGATAGGGTGCGAGAAATTTCGCGACCTCGGCGCTCATCGCGCCCTGTTCGTCGAGGAGGCCCATGCGCTTGGCGTACGCCTGCGCAAAGGCGCGGCGGTCGGCAATGCCGGGTACCTTGTCCTGGGTCAGCCAGACATCGAAGGCGACCACGGTATCGCAGACATCACCGGTTTCCCTGTCGGTGCAGGTCTCGGTCAGCGTGGCCAGGGTGCGCTGCGCATCGTGGCCGGCAATGGACATCCGATCGTCGGTCTTATGCACGTCGATCTTCGGGGGCGACATTTCACACTTGGATTTGTCGATGGGCTGCTGCCGTTGCGTCACCGGGCATGAGCGCATTTTCTCCAGCCGCGCCTGCATTTTTGCGCGCATCGCCGCGAGTTCTTCGGGCGTCGCAAATACCTCTTCGGCGTAGGTCTTCTTGTCGGGGCGCAAACGCCAGGTCAGGCCGCGATCCAGCCGCACGATTTCGCCCCCGTGCACGTTGCCGCACACCAGGGACATCATGCCCTCGCAATGCGATTCACTGTCTTCGCGCTTCTTGTCCGTGGTGATGTTGGTCGTGGATGAACCATGCGTCTTGATCATGGAGGCCACATCCAGCGTCGTTTTCTGTTCGATGGTGACGTCCGCGCGGGCGGCCGTGAGCCCCATCAGTCCGCCGGCGACGAAGCACAGCGTGCGCAGCATTCCGAATATTTGCTTCTTCAAAGGTCATCCCCCCCATGCTTGAACTCAATACAGTAAACCTTGGCGCAAAAGATCGCCAGGAGCGCCGGCGGCGCTACGAGAACGAGTAGCGCAGGAATAGTTGGCTGCCGCTGCGCCGCACGTCCATCAGGCCGCCCCACAGCGGTGCGTGCGGTGCAAACGTGTTGCCCATGACGAGGCTGAGCCGGCCGTCGTTGACCATGCGCCCGGCGATCTGCGGCGCCAGCGTCAGAAATTGCTCATCGACCAGCCGCTCCTTGTAGAAGGAGCCAAGGAGCTTGGGACCGCCTTCTATCAGGATTCGTTTGCCGGGTGTCGAGCGCATCACCGCCTCCAGGATGGCGCGCGGCTCAATTCTGCCGCTGCTGCGGCCTATGGCGCGGATCTCGACCGAGTCGGGCGGTCTTCGCCTGCTCAAGCGCCGGGCGCCGGCGGGGGTGGTGATGATGAGCGAGGGCACGCGGCCGGACACGAACACCGGACTGCGCAGGTCAATGTTGCCGCCGCCGCTCACGACCACGTTGAGCGCCGCCTCGCGTTTGCCCATTGCCTTGCGCAGACTGTGATAGGCGCCGGCCAGTCCGGGAAAGATGGCCTCGGGGGTCCATACGCTGCGCGGATCCGCTTCCAGCGTCCCGGAGCCGACGATGACGACGTCGGCAACGGCGCGCAGCAATCCCATCACCATCCGGTCCGCGGCACTGAACCCGCTGATGTCTCCGCCGCCTGAATGACCCCGCGTCTGCAGGGAGACGATGCCGTCCAATGTGCTCACGAAATTGCTGAACACCGCGGGTGCCGGGCGTGGCGGTGCCATGCGCAGGCTTCCGTACAGGCGCAACAACCGCGGCGGCAGTGGCAGCACCCGGCCGCGTCTCGATTCCAACAACACTTCAAGCGGCGGAAGAACGGCCCGGGTCATGCGTGCTCCCTTTGCGGCGTTACGGCCGGCGATAACGGGCATTGTAAATACTAACCTGCTGTTAAGCTCGCAGTAGTTTTCCCCGCGCAATTGAATTTGCGGGGCCGGTCAAGGTCGGAGAGTCGGATGCATTCAGGTCTCCTAAGATTGACCCTCGCGGCGGCGGCTATGACCGCGGCTCTCGCGCAGGGGGCGGAACCCGGGCAGAGCATCGCGCCGCCCCCGGTGCCCGGCCCCGCCGCCGGTCTTGCCGATTCGGCGGGACTGCGCGCCACGGTATTCGGCACGCCGCCGCAGGATCTGGCGCCGATGCCGCGCCGCGTTCCGCTCGCGGAAATCAACATCGCATTGCCCTGGGCGCGGCCCGTGCCCGACGTGTTCTGGTTCGACCGCAAACTGCGGGTGTGGTTTTCCGCGCAACGTCGGCCGGCGCCGCTCGCCATCGTCATATCGAGCACGGGCAGCGACGGCAATACGGCCAATATGTCCACCTTGCGCGGGGCGCTCTATGGCGCCGGTTACCACGTGCTGACCTTGCCGTCCCCGACATTTCCCGGCTTCATCGTCTCGGCATCGAGCACCGGGGTGGCCGGCGACTTGATGCAGGACGGTCATGACCTGTACGCGGCCATGCAGCAGGTGGTGGCGCACCTGCCGCGCAAGGTCAAGATCACGGAGATCGACCTGCTCGGCTACAGTTTGGGCGGCGCCAATGCGGCCGTCGTGAAATCGCTCGACCGAGACGCGGGCAAACTCAAGATTCATCGCGTCGTCATGATCGATCCCCCGGTCAGCCTGTTTGCCTCGGTCGGCCGGTTCGACAAGCTGTTCGCCGCCAGCATCGGCACCGGCGACGATGCCATCGAGGGTCTGTATCGCAGGCTCTATGCCGAACTCGCGAACCTGTACCGCGCCTCCGACCGGGTGCAGATCGACCGGACATTCCTGCTCGGCGCCGCCGCCACCGTGCTGCGGACGGATCAGGAATTCTCCGCGGCCATCGCATTGAGTTTCCGCCTCGATTTGGTGAACATGTTCTTCGCCGGCGATCTGTATGCCGGCACCGGCGTGGTGGTTGATCCGCAGCATCCGCCGAAAGTCGGCGAATCGCTGGAGGAAACGCAGCGAATACTGCGCAACGCGCCGTTTTCGGAATACTTTACGAGAGTATTCGCCCCTTACTATCTGCGTCACCGGCCGAATTCGACCGGCGCCTCTCTCATCGCCGACAATCGCCTGGACATCATCGGCGACGACTTGCGAGACGGCCCCGACTACTTCGCTCAGGCCAACAGCGACGATCCCATTCTCGACAAGCGCGAGCTCAAGTGGCTGCAGGACACGATGGGGGCCAGAATCGCGGTGTACGATCACGGCGGCCACCTCGGCAATATCGGTGAACGGCAGCAAGTGTCCGACATGCTGGACATGCTGGCCGGGCGTTGGACAGGGGCGACGTTGGAACCCGGAAAGTGAGGCTGGCGGTTGCCATGGGGCTGCTGGCCGCCGTCCTCGGCGGCTGCGCGTCGCAGAGCATCAGCATCCGCAGCCTGCCGCCGGAGAATCCCGCGGCGGACAATGCGGCGGCGGCCGAGAGTGCCGCGGCCTTCGCGGCGGCGGTCGCCGGGACGGCCGAAGCTGAGGCGGACAACACCGTCCGCGAGAGCAAGCCCGCGGCGCCGCCGCTGACGCCGGCGGATGCGCCGTCCATGGCGAGCTACGACCCGTTCGAGCGCCTGAACCGCTTTACCTATCGATTCAACGCGCGGTTTGACGAAGCGATCTTTCTTCCGGTGGCGAATGTCTATCGCCGCATTCCCAAGCCGATTCGTACCGCGACCCACAATTTCTTCGCCAATTTGTCGGAAATCGACAGCACGATCAATTACGCGCTGCAATGGCGGTTGAAGCTGGGCGTGCGAAGCGTCGGCCGGTTCGTGATCAACAGCACCGTGGGCTTGGGCGGATTGCTCGACGTGGCGAAAAAGATCAAGCTGCCGGGAGCGCCGACCGGCGCGAGCAACACCCTGGCCAAATGGGGCGTGCATCCCGGCCCCTATCTGGTCATTCCGCTGCTGGGACCATCGACGCTGCGGGATGGGTTCGGCTTTCTTGCGGACTACGGCACTACCTACGCCATCAATCTCGGCGACCTGTACCGCGGCCGGGTGTCCTGGTGGCTGGGCGTGTCCGATGCCGTCGACCAGCGCGCCAATGTCAGTTTTCGCTACTACTCGACCGGTTCGCCGTTCGAATACGAAAATGTCCGCTTCTTGTACGTGCGCAAGCGCCTGATCGAGGACCAAGGCCAGCGCGGGAAATAAGCCTCGACTTTAGTTGCCCAATGCCGAACGCAGCGCCTCGATCTCTGAACCGGATTCGGTCAACAGCTTCTTGAAGCTGGCGCCGTCGAGCCTGATGCGATGCGCGGAACGCACGCCCTGCAGATTGAGTTCGATATCCTCGGGGTGCTCACGATAGGTTGCCATGAGATTGGCGATCAACAGCACATCGGTCAGATCAGTGTCGCCCTCGTGCGAGTATTCGAAGTCCTCGTGCAGATGGACCGCGGTGACCACGTCATCGGTCATGTCCCAGTTTTCGAGCAGGGCCTTGGCGATGTTCGCATGCCATGCCTGTTCGACTTGCTTGTAAGCCTCCGGGTCCGAGAACATCTCCGGAAACTTGACGGCATTCACCAGGATGTAGAGCTTGCCGAGTCCGTGCAGAATGCCGGCGAGCGCCGCGGCATCCGGATTCACCTTGGTGTGGCGCCGGGCCACCACGCTTGCCATGGCCGCGACCAACGCGCTGCGCTGCCACAGCGCGCGCAGAGGCTCGCGCACGCTGCGCAACGTCTCCGACCTGGTCAATTGCGACATGGCGTACACGATGGTGCTGCTGCGTACCAGGTTGAGTCCGATGCGCGCGATGGCCACGCGCAGGTCCGTCGTGTGCCGGCCTCCCACGTTCACCGCCGCCGAATTCGCCAGCTGAATCAGCCGAGCCGCCAGCGAGGGCTCCGCGCCGACGATGCGCACGATCTTGTCGGCCGTGACATGTTCGTCCTGCAGGGCTTTGCGTACACGCTGCGCGACGTCCGGAAAACTGGGCAGATCGACTTTACCTTTGGATAATTCGCCGGCCAGCATCGTCACGAATGCGAAACCGTTGGATTCTTTATTGGCGGTGTTCTTGGGAGAAGCGTTCACAATGCATCCTTCAATTCGTACGTGCAGTGCAGCCGGCGGGGCGTAGCCTGCCTGCCCCTCTTAGCTATCGGCCGCGGCGCGGCGGTCTTTAGGGTCCGCACATTATGTAATGCCGCGCTCTGCCAGGAACCCGGCCAAGATAGTCGCGGTATGGCTCTGGTTGGGCCTGGCCGCAATGATTTCCGGCACCCCTTGCGCGACGATGCGGCCGCCCCCCGACCCGCCCTCCGGTCCCAAATCGACGATCCAATCTGCCTCGGCCATGACGTCCAGGTTGTGTTCGATCACCACCACGGTGTGGCCGGCGTCAACCAACCGATGCAGTACGCGCACCAGCTTTTCGACGTCGGCCATGTGCAGGCCGACCGTGGGCTCGTCGAGCACATACAAAGTGTGCTGACCCTCGCGGCGCGCGGTATCGACGCCCAGGGCGTCGGTGCGCACCTTCGCGAGCTCGGTGACGAGTTTGATCCGCTGGCTTTCGCCTCCCGACAGAGTCGGGCTCGGCTGTCCCAGGCAGAGGTATCCGAGCCCGACATCGGCCAGCAGACTTACCGGATGGCGCACGCTCTGCTGGGCGGAGAAGAACTCCACCGCATCGTCGACGCTCATCGACAGGACCTCGCCGATGTTCCTGCCCTTGAACGATATGGCCAATGTCTCGGGATTGAAGCGCCGCCCGCCGCAGACATCGCAGAGCACCTGGACGTCGGGCAGAAAGCTCATCTCGATGCGCTGCATCCCCTGGCCTTCGCAGGCATCACAGCGGCCGCCGGCCGTGTTGAAGGAAAAACGGCTGGCCGTGTAGCCCCGCATCCGTGCCTCGACGGTATCTGCATACAGCCGGCGAATGGACTCCCAAAAACCGATGTAGGTGGCGGGACAGGAGCGCGGCGTCCTGCCGATGGGTGTTTGATCGACCTCGAGCACGCGGCTGATCGACTGCCAACCGCGGATGCCGGCGCATCCTTCCAGGGCAGTGTCGGGCTTGCGCGCACCATCGGCCCGATCGGCGCGTTTGGGTCGCGACAGCAGCCGTCGCAGGTTGCCGAGGAGCACATCGCGCGCCAACGAGGACTTGCCGGATCCCGAGACGCCGGTGACCACGGTCAAGCGCCCCAGCGGTATGCGCGCGTCGACCCTGCGCAGATTGTGCAAGTCGGCTCCGCTGATGTCGATCGCGGGGGTGCTGCGATCGACCGCGCGGCGGCGCGATCTCGAGTGCCGGAGCGGGGCCGCGAGGCAGCGTCCGGTCGCCGAATTGCCGAGAGCGGCGAGCTGCGCCGCGCTTCCCTGCGCCACCACCCAGCCGCCGCGGGTGCCGGCGCCGGGACCCAAATCGATCACGTGATCGGCGCGGCGAATGGTGTCCTCGTCGTGTTCCACCACGATCAGCGTGTTGCCCTTGGCGCGCAGCCGGTCGAGCGTGTTCAAGAGAGCGACGTTGTCGCGCGGGTGCAGTCCGATGGTGGGTTCGTCCAGCACGTAGCACACGCCCTGTAGATTCGATCCGAGCTGCGCTGCCAGGCGGATGCGCTGTGCCTCGCCCCCCGAGAGAGTGGGTGCCGCGCGATTCAACTGCAGGTACCCGAGCCCCACATCGCATAGAAAGCGTGTCCGGGCCGCGAGCTCCACCAGCAGATCGCGGGCGATCTCGCGTTCGCGGCCGGCCAATTTGAATTTCTGCAGAGCGGCCGAGAAATCCTGCACCGGCAGGTCGGCGAGCGAGGCAATCGACCGGCCGCGGAACAAGACGTGCAGGGCCACCGGATTGAGGCGTTTGCCGCCGCAGTCGGGACATCCCGCATGGCGCGCCGTCTCGGTTTGTCCCTCGCCGGCTTCCTGCCACACCGGCTCCTCGCCGCTCTGCTCGGCATCGAATTGCGGCAATTGCAGTCCGGTGCCGAAACAGCTCATGCACCAGCCATGCTTCGAGTTGAAGGAGAACAGGCGCGGATCGAGCTCCGGAAAGCCGGTGCCGCAGTTGGGGCAGGCGCGTTTGGTCGAGAACACGCTCGGCGCGGCGGATGATGCAGCGTCGACATGCACCACGCCGCGTCCGTGCAGCAAGGCCGTATCCAGCGCGCGGCGCAGCTCGGCTTCGCGCGCAACGCTGACGACGAGGGTGATGATCGGCAGTTCGATGTTGTGTTCGATGAATCGGTCCAGGCGCGGCCATTTGGCCGTCGGCAGCAGCGCGCCGTCGACCCGCAACTGTGCGAAGCCTTTGCCGCGCGCCCATTTTGCGAGCGCGGTATACAGGCCTTTGCGCGCCACGATGAGCGGCGCGAGCAGAGTGATGCTCTTTCCCCGATAGGCCTTGAGCAGCCGCGCGGCAATGGCGTCGGCCGATTGGGGCTCGATGCGGGCTTCGCACACGGGGCAGTACTGCACCCCCAGCTTCACGTAGAGGAGGCGCAGAAAATGATAGATCTCGGTGAGAGTCGCCACGGTGCTCTTGTGTCCGCCGCGGCTGGTGCGCTGCTCGATCGCCACGGTCGGCGGTATGCCGAAGATCGCATCCACATCCGGCCGCGACGCGGGCTGCACGAACTGCCGCGCATAGGCGTTGAGTGATTCCAGGTAGCGGCGCTGGCCCTCGGCGAACAGGATGTCGAACGCCAAGGTGCTCTTGCCGCTGCCCGACACGCCGGTGATCACCGTAAACCGATTGAGCCCCAAGTTCACGTCGACGTTCTTGAGATTGTGCTCGCGGGCGCCGCGTATCTCAATGCAGCGCGGCGCCGCCGCCGCGCTTGCGGACAGGCGATAGGCGGAAGCCGCGGCGTCGTGAACCGCGTGGCCGTGGGTGAGCGGCTTCTCGGCGTCGAGGAGGGCACGGCCGGTGTGCGACTGCGGCACGCGCGAGATCTCGAGCGGAGTACCGACGCACACCACCTTGCCGCCCGCATCGCCGCCTTCGGGGCCCAGGTCGATGATCCAGTCGGCCGCGCGGATGACGTCCAAATTGTGTTCGATCACCAGCAGCGAATGACCGGCGTCGAGCAGGCGCCGGAACGCGCGCAGCAGCTTCGCCACATCGTCGAAATGCAGTCCGGTGGTGGGCTCATCGAACAGGAACAGCGAGCCGCGGCGCAGCGCGTTGCCCTGCGCCGGCCTTTTGGACTGTTGCCGCACGGCATTCTCGGCGAGATGCCCGGCCAGCTTGAGCCGCTGTGCTTCGCCGCCCGACAGGGTGGGAACGGGCTGGCCCAGCCGCAGGTAGTCCAGACCCACCTCCGCCAGCGGGCCCAAGCGCGTGCACACCTCGGTATCCGCGGCAAAGAACCCGAGCGCTTCGGAGACCGTGAGATCGAGAACATCGGCAATGCTCTTCGGCGGGGCCGAGCCGCGGGTCAGCCGCACTTCGAGCACCTCGGCGCGGTAGCGCCGGCCGTTGCAATCGGGGCAGCGCAGGTACACGTCCGAGAGGAATTGCATCTCCACGTGCTCGAAGCCGTTGCCGCCGCATGTCGGACAGCGGCCATTGCCCGCGTTGAAGCTGAAGGTGCCGGCGGTGTATTTGCGCATCAGAGCCTGCGGCAGCCGGGCGAACAGGCCGCGAATCGCATCGAAGGCGCCCACATAACTCGCGGGATTCGAGCGCGTCGTGCGGCCGATGCGGCTCTGATCGACCATGATGACGTCGTCGAGCAGCTCGGCGCCGTTGAGAGCGCGGTGGCGGCCGGGATTGTCGGTGGGCTTGCCCTTGGCCCGTAGCAGCGCCGGGTGCAGGATATCGTGCACCAGGGTGGATTTGCCGGAGCCACTGACGCCGGTGACGCACACCAGACGTCCGAGCGGAATCTCGACATCGATGTTCTTGAGGTTGTGTTCGGCGGCACCCTCCAGCCCTAAGGCGCCCACCGCCTTAAGCGGGCGGCGCGCCGCGCCGGCGGCCGGCGGCTCGATGCGCCGGCGCCGATACAGGTAGTCGGCGGTGAGCGACCCCTTGGCCTCGGCCAGCTGCGCGGTGGTCCCGAAGAACACGATTTCCCCGCCATGCTCGCCGGGACCCGGGCCGATGTCGAGCACGCGGTCGGCGGCCTGCATGACGGTCGGATCGTGCTCGACCACGACCAGCGTGTTGCCGCTGTCGCGCAAACGATGCATGACTCCGACGATGCGCCCGACGTCGCGCGGATGAAGGCCGATCGAGGGTTCGTCCAGCACGAACAGGGTGTTGACCAGGGAGGTGCCGAGCGCGGTGGTGAGATTGATCCGCTGCACTTCGCCGCCGGACAAGGTTCGTGACTGACGGTCGAGATTCAAATAGCCCAGACCGACATCCGTCAAATACTTGAGCCGGGTGCGGATCTCCCGCAGCAGCAGATCGGCGGCATCATCGAGCGGCGCGCGCAGTTCCAGTGCATCGAAGAACCGCCGGCAGTCGTCGATGGGCAAGAGCATCAATTCGCGGATATTGAGGCCCGGATTGCCCACGCGCCACAACTGCGCCTCGGGCTTGAGGCGCGCGCCGCCGCAGGCACCGCACTCGGTATAGGAGCGGTAGCGCGACAGCAGCACGCGGATGTGCATCTTGTAGGCTCGGGTTTCGAGCCAGGCAAAGAAGCGGCGCACGCCGTACCACACGTTCCTGGTCCACTCGCCCTCACCCTCGATCACCCAGGCGCGCTCGGCGTCGGACATATCACGCCAGGGCGTGTCGATGGGGATGCCGCGTTTGCGGGCGAACTTCAGCAGATCCGTCCGGCATTCCTCGTAGGATTCGGTCTGCCAGGGCTTGATGGCGCCGCCGCGCAGGCTCAGCGCGGTATCCGGAATCACCAGGCCGTAGTCCACGCCGATGCTGCGGCCGAAACCGCGGCAGGTTTCGCAGGCTCCGATCGGTGAATTGAAGCTGAAGGTGCTCGGACTGGGATCCTTGTAGCCGATGTCGCAGTCCGGGCAATGCAACCCGGTGGAGAAGCGCCAGGGCGCCGCGTAGGCGGCGCGCGCCTCGCCGCCGTCGCCGGCGCGCGGATAGACGTCGAGGCGGCCCTGACCCACCTTCAATGCGGCCTCGATGGCTTCCGCCGACCGGGCCGGCTCTACCGCGGACCAGCGGAACCGATCCTGAATCACCTGCAGCAGCTCATCGCGCTCCTCGTGGACACGCGTGTAGCCCTGGGCGGACAGCAACGCCTTGATTTCGGCCGCCGCGAAGCTCTTCGGAATGGGTACCGGAAAGGTCAGCAGCAGCGGCGGGTCGCCATTGTCGCGAGCCAGGACGCTCAACGATTCTTGAATGCTGGCGGGGGTGTCGCGCCGCACCGGCCGCCCGCAGCCCCGGCAATGCAGCACCGCGGCGCGCGCAAACAGCAGCTTCAAGTGATCGTTGAGCTCGGTCATGGTGCCGACGGTGGAGCGCGAGGTCCGCACCGGATTGGTCTGGTCGATGGCGATGGCGGGCGGGATGCCGTCGATGCGGTCGACCAGCGGCTTGTCCATGCGGTCGAGGAATTGCCGGGCGTAGGGCGAGAAAGTCTCGACGTAGCGGCGCTGCCCCTCGGCGTACAGTGTGTCGAAGACGAGCGAGGACTTGCCGGAACCACTCACTCCCGTCACAACGATCAGTTCGTTGAGCGGGAGATCAAGGTCCAGGTTCTTGAGGTTGTTCTGGCGCGCGCCCCGGATGCGGATGACATCCGAGCGGGGCGGATCGAAAGGTGGCATCCGCGCCAGTTTACAGGGAATCCCGGCCGCTCTCTAACGGCCTCCGAACTGCTCCATCATGAGCCCCGTGCCGCCGCGGGTGACGTGCGCCACAATGGCGGTGCGGCGGTGAATCTTGGTCACCAGACCCAGATTGATGGCAAAGGCCAATTGAACTTGCTGTCCCTTGCGCAGGCCGAGATTTTCAGTTTCGACGAACACACCGTTCGCACTGAGATTTTTCGCCTTGCAAATCCGGCTCTTTCTTCCGGACATCACGACGTACACGGTGGTACGTGCGCGGTGGCGGGTGTGCAGACGACGCTCCATCCGTAGTGAACCCTTTTATTGTGATCGTTCTAAGGCAGCCATTATGCACATCGCGAAGTCGATAGCGAAGCGTTCGAACGCAACGGCACCATATGTGAGGTGCCGCAATGATATGTAAAATCAATGACCTGCGAGGGAAGGATGGGAGAAATCAGCTGCCTGCGGCCGGCCCGCTTAGACGTTGTCTTTGCGCCGAATCGCCAGCTGCTCGGGGGCGTCGATGCCCATCTTCACGCGCCGGCCGGTACCGCCGAGGAGAGTGATTTGAATGGGCCCATTGGCGAACAGCTCCGCCATGGTGGTGTTGGCGTCCACACCGTCCGCAGGTTGGATGACGATGGATTCATCGGCGCGGCGGCTGAGCACCAACATACATCATGCCCGCGCCAGCGCGCGCAGCGCCTTGGCGAAGGTCTTTCCCTGAGGGTTGTAGGTGATCGCGGGTCCGCCGCGAACGATATCGAGCAGCTGCCGGACTTGATTGCGCCGCACGTTGATGATGTGGCCGTTCACCTCATTCGCGGTGCGGCAGCGGGCCATCAGTTCCATCAGCGCGCGCCAGCGCTCGGCGACCGTGGCCGCAATCCCGGCAACGTTGGCGGTCGGGCACAGAGCGCGGCGTTGCGCTTCGAGCTTTTCGATGGTTGTAAGAATCTGGGTTTTCTCGGCGGCCAGCTGTTCGACTGCGCCGGGCGATTCACCGGTGAGGGCGGTCCGTTCCGCCGCCAATGTATCGGCCAGGGTGCGCGCAGCCTCGATCTCGCGATCCAGCAGGTCCTCGAGACGGCGGCGCGAATCCTGATCCATAGACCTAGCGCAGCCCGCGCTCGAACTTCAAGATTTTGCCCGCGACTCGCCCCGCATCGATCTTGTAGGTGCCCGAACCAATCGCCTGTTTCACCGCCGCCACTTTCTGGGCGTCGACGACCGGCGCTTTGGCGACGGCTTCTTCGATCTTCTGCAGGGACCGGGCGGAGTCGGTCAGGGTAACGGTATCGCCGGCCGACGCAGACCCACTTGCGGTCGAAGCCTCGCCCTGCGACTTGTCGGCAACAACTACGCCGTTGTTCGAGCCCTTGATGGGCGCGATCGGCTCAGCTGCTGAATATGCACCGATTTTGTCAGTCACCGTACTCTCCTAGGGCCAGCAATGGCCCATGCCAAGGGTTATCGTCAGGGTTTGGATGAACTTTAACGAATGCAGCAATCGACCCTGTGGAGTTGTTATCGACTGTGACGCGCTTCACTGAAGGGTCTACTGAAAAATAATTTCGACCACTTGTTCGGACCGGGCGATGCCTTCGACGATCTTGCCCGACGACAGGTTTTCCACCTTAACCCGTTGATTAATAAGCCCATCACTCATGGCCTTGCCGGCCATGCGGACGCTCATGCCCCCTAGATCGGCCACCAGGGTCACCGATTGACCGCGTTGCACCGCCTTCGCAGCCACCAAATATTGGTTGGTAATGAACGCGCCGCCGGAAATCGGCCGGCTGGCGGTCAGTCCGACCGCAATGCTGGGGTCGTCCAGAAATCCCGCCGGTAGCTCCGATAGATCGTGCTGTTCTATCTTGAGATCCGCAGCCTTGAGCACCGTGCCGGCAACGATGGCATGCGCCGCGACGGCTACCGAGGACATGCCGACAATCCTGACCTGCACATAAATATGCCAGGACTTAAGGATGGGGCAGCTCAGTTCGATGGTGGCGCGATCCTGCATATGGTGCACCGACGCCAGACCGGCCGCGACCGGTTGCGGACACTGCGCCAATTCAAGACGCGGATCGATCGGGCCGATCACGAATCTCTGCCGATCGGTGAGTGGAGGAAAATGGCGCTGCGCCTCCGCCCGGGCGAGCGATTCGAGCGAGGAAATGTCCTGCAGATCGGCCGCCGTGGCGGCCGCGCCCGCCAGCAGGGCCCCGCCCATGGCCATGCCGAGTATCCAGTGACGATATTTTGGCGCTGTTCGCATGATAGGGAATTGTGCAAGCGGCGTGCCATGTCATTGATCCCGCCTGCCGGGAGCCAGGGTGGCCGGCGGCATCGCCGATTGCCGCCCGGCCGGCCACCCCGGCAATTCCTTGCCGCCTGCAAACGCCCCACGGGCAGGTTTCCAAGCCGCCCGTCGCGTAACACGCCCTGCTGAGCCGATTTCCCGGTCCGGTGGGGATTGGCACAGCTCTTGCTTTAGCTATCCCCGAGGAGACTATTCGCATGTTCGACAACATTTTCGGCATTCATGAACAGGCGCTGCTGTTGCACGGGCAGCGGATCGGCGTACTGGCGACGAACCTTGCCAATGCGGACACGCCTAACTATAAGGCGCGCGACATCGATTTCAGTGAAGTATTGGGGCACACCGATGATGCGCCGCTGCCGATGAGCGTCACTCAGGCATCGCACATCTCCTTCAACGACAGTGAGTTGTCGGCCGGCCAGCTGAAATACCGCAACCCGTACCAGGCCTCGCTCGACGGCAACACCGTCGAAATGCCGGTGGAACAGGCGGCCTTTTCCGAAAACAACGTCCGGTACCAAGCCAGCCTGACTTTCATCAATCATAAGATCGCGGAGCTGCAACTAGCCATTGCCGGCCAGTAGCGTTCGAGGAACTCAACCCATGTCCCTATTCAAAGTTTTCAATGTCGCCGGCAGCGCGCTGAACGCGCAAACCATCCGGCTCAACACCACGGCCAGCAATCTGGCCAATGCCGAAAGCGTGAGCGGCGATGCGACCAAGGTCTATCGCGCGCGTCATCCGGTGTTCCAGGCCATGATGGATTCGTCGTCCGACGAGTTCGCGGGCCAGGACGCCGCCATGGGCGTGCGTGTCCTCGGCGTGGTCGAGAGCACCACGCCGCCGCAGATGCGCTACCAGCCGGACAACCCGCTGTCCAACAAGGACGGCTATCTCTTCTCGTCGAACGTCAATTCGATCGAAGAAATGACCAACATGATTTCGGCGAACCGTTCGTTCGCCACCAATATCGAAGCCATCAACACGGCGCGCGATCTACTTCTCAAAACCATTTCGATGGGGCGCTAGGAATACATCATGATCATCAATGGAACGCACGCCGCCGGCACGACCGGCACGGGTACGGGCACCGGCGCAGCTTCGGTGGGCGGTACCGGTTCGTCGAGCGGCACGGGCAAGAATTCTTCACCCGGTCCGGGGTCGATCGCCGGCGCCGCCACCTTGGGAGGAACCGATTTCCTCACGCTGATGCTGGCGCAGTTGAAGAACCAGGATCCGACCAGCCCGGTCGACAGCAACACATTCTTGAATCAGCTGGCGCAGCTCAGCGAGGTGCAGGGCATCAGTTCGCTGAACACCTCGTTCAGCACGCTGTCCAATTCGCTCACCTCGAGCCAGGCCCTGCAGGCATCGTCGTTGCTGGGCCACCAGGCGCTCGTCAACAGCGGCACGGCGTCCTTGGCGGCGAACGGCACCATCAGCGGCGCCGTCAATGTCCCACAGACCACCTCACAAGTCCTCCTCACCGTGAGCGATGCCGGCGGCGCACTGGTGCGGCAGATCAATTTGGGCGCGCAATCGGCGGGGCTCACCGGCTTCTCGTGGGACGGCAAGCAGGGCGACGGCTCACAAGCTCCCGCGGGCACCTACACATTGAGCGCGCAATACGCGGGCGCAACCTCCGGCGGCACGGCCGCGACCACGCTGGTCAACGGCACGGTGGAGAGCGTCAGCATGGGCGCAGGATCAACCGGACTCACCTTGAACGTCAGCGGTCTCGGCAGCGTGCCGTTCAGCAGCGTTCAACAGATTTCAAACTAATTAGCAGGAGCTTATGACATGGCGCAATTCAGCATTGCATTATCGGGTTTGACGGCGGCCAGTTCGGATTTGGACGTCACGGCCAACAACGTGGCGAACGCCGACACCATCGGGTTCAAGGATTCCAGAGCGGAATTCGCGGACGTGTATTCGGCCGGCGCGGTCAACCTGAACACCTCGGTGGTCGGCCAGGGCGTGCGGCTCACGACCACCGCGCAGCAGTTCACCCAGGGCAACATTTCCTCGACCTCGTCCAACCTGGACTTGGCGATCAGCGGCGACGGCTTCTTCACGCTGCACAGCGCGAACGGCTACGCCTACACGCGCAACGGCCAGTTCGCCGAGGACAAGAGCGGCAATGTGGTGAGCTCCACGGGTGAGGCGCTGCAGGTGTATCCGCCGCTGGTCAACGGCGGATTCAACACCGGCACGCTGACGGCGCTCAATCTGCAGACCGCGCAGAGCGCGCCGTTGGCGACCAGCGCCGGCAACGTGATTCTGAACCTGCCGGCGAACTCGCCGCAGCCGACGGTCGCGCCGTTTGATCCGACCAATTCGCAAACCTACAACCAGTCCACGTCGACCTCGGTGTACGACTCCCTGGGCAACCAGTATTCGGCCACCTTCTATTTCACGCAGACCGCGGTTCCCAATACGTGGAACGTCAACATGACGGTCAACGGCACGCAGGTCGGCGGCGCTCAGCCCCTGACCTTCTCCAGCACCGGCGGAGTGTCGGCGCCGGTGGGCGGCGGCCTGAATTTCAACGGCTTCACGCCCCCGGGCGGCGCGCTGCCGATGAACTTGGCCTTCAACTTCGGCGCGACCACGCAGTACGGCTCGCAGTTCGGCGTTACCTCGATCACGCAGAACGGCTTCACCACCGGCCAGCTGAGCACCGTCGCGATCGATCCTTCCGGCATCGTCTCGGCCGTTTACACCAATGGCCGCACCACGCAGCTCGGCCAGCTCGCGATGGCGAATTTTCCGAATCCTCAAGGATTGAAGCAACTCGGCGATACCAACTGGTCCGAGACCTTCACTTCGGGCAACGTGGTGCAGGGCGCCGCCGCCTCCGCGGGCTTCGGCAGCATTCAGTCAGGCGCACTGGAAAGCTCGAACGTCGACCTGACGACGCAGCTGGTGAACATGATTACCGCGCAACGGGCCTTTCAGGCCAACGCGCAGGTCATCACGACGGCCAACCAGCTCTCCCAGACCGTCATCAACATCACGCATTGATCCAGCGGCTAACTGAGAACCTTCAATCATGGATAGAGGAATGTATGTGGCGATGACCGGCGCGAAGCAGATCATGCAAGCGCAGGCCGTCAACAACCACAACATCGCGAACCTGAGCACGATCGGGTTTCGCGCGGACGCGGTGACGTTCGACAGCGAGCCGATCTACGGCCCCGGCTACGCCACGCGAGTCAACGCGGTCGCGGGCGATGCCGGCACCGATTTTTCGAGCGGGGTCATGCAGAGCACCGGCAGGAATCTCGACATTGCCGTCACCGGCAAGGGATTCATCGCGGTGCGCGGCGCGGACGGCACGGAGGGCTACACGCGCGCCGGCGACCTGCGCGTCACGCCGACCGGCGCGGTCACCACGGCCACCGGGCTGCCGGTGCTGACCGATTCCGGTCCCCTGATCATCCCGCCCTCGACCGAGGTCAGCATCGGCACGGACGGCACGGTGTCGGTGGTTCCGCAGGGTTCGGCGCCGTTTGCGGTCACCCAGGTCGACCGCATCAAGCTGGTGAACCCCAAGACCTCGGACCTGCAGAAGAGCGACGACGGGCTGCTGCGGCTCAAGTCGGGTGCCAAGGCGAAGAGCGACGACACCGTCTCCATCAGCTCGGGCATGCTGGAGTCGAGCAATGTCAACGCAGCGCAGTCGCTGATCAGCATGATCGAGCTGCAGCGCCTGTACGAATTTCAAATCAAGAGCATCAATTCAACCGATCAGAACGAGCAGAGCGCCGAGCGCCTGATGTTGACCTCGTAACTCATCAAGGAAATATCCAATGAACCTCGCACTATGGGCGGCAAAAACCGGACTCGACGCGCAAAACACGCGGATGGCGGTCATCGCCAACAACCTGGCCAACACCAGCACCACGGGCTTCAAGGCCGGCCGCGCCGCGTTCCAAGACCTGATGTACCAAAACGTCCGGCAGGTCGGCGCGCAGAGCACGCAGAACACCCAGTACACCACCGGCCTCACGCTCGGCACGGGCGTGCGCATCGCCGCCACGGAAAAGGACTACACCCAGGGCAGCGTGCTGCAGACCAGCGGCAGTCTGGACATGTCGGTCAACGGCCGCGGCTTTCTCCAGATCACCATGCCCGACGGCAGCATCGCCTACACGCGGGACGGATCCTTCACCCTGGACAACCAGGGCAACGTCGTCACGGCATCGGGTTACCCGCTGCAGCCGGCGATCAACATTCCGGCAGGCACTCAGTCGGTCACCATCGGCAACGACGGCGTCGTCACGGTGACCTCGGCGAGCAACACCAAGGGCACGCAGGTGGGCCAGATCCAGCTGGCGGATTTCATCAACGTGGAGGGTTTGCAGCCCACCGGCAACAACCTGCTGGTGGAGTCCGCGGCCAGCGGGTCGCCGCAGGTGGGCACGGCGGGCACCAACGGGCTCGGCACTTTGCAGCAGGGAGCGCTCGAGACGTCGAACGTGAATTCAGTCACCGAGCTGGTCTCCATGATCGAATGCCAGCGCTCGTATGAAATGAATTCCAAGGCCATCAGCACCACCGACCAGATGCTGCAGTACCTGACGACCAACTTATCATGATGCAGCCCTACCGATCCGCGGCGCGCTTGGTTTTGCTGGGAATATCATTCTGCGGCCTGCTGCCGGGGTGCGGCCTGCTGCCGCAGAAGCAGCCACAGGCGGACCCGGTGGTCGCGCGCGTGCTGCCGCCGCCCACGCCGCGCACCGACGGCGCGATCTACCAGGCCGGGCAGCAAATGGAGCTGTTCGCCGACCTGAAGGCGCGGCGCGTCGGCGACGTGCTGACGATTCGCCTGACGGAATCCACCAACGCCAGCAAGAGCGCGGTCACCAAGACGGCAAAGACCACCTCGGTCGCGAACACCGGTCCCACCCTGTTCGGCAAGACCATCACGGCCGGCGGCGTGCCGATCTTCACCACCACCATGAACGGCTCCGGCAGTTTTGACGGAGAGGGATCGAGCACTCAGGGCAACAGCCTGGCGGGCAGTCTGACGGTGACCGTGATGGAGGTTCAATCCAACGGCAATTTGGTGATCCAGGGGGACAAGACCTTGAAACTCAACCAGGGCGACGAATACGTGCACGTCTCGGGAGTGGTGCGGCGCGCCGACATCGCGACCGACAACACCGTCACCTCCGACAAGGTCGCGGACGCCCACATCAGCTACTCCGGCCGGGGCGTGATCGACGGCTCCAACCGCATGGGGTGGCTGGCACGGTTCTTCAACTCCGGCTACGCGCCGTACTGAACATGCGCTCACTATTCAAAACAATGTTTCTGGCGGCGCCGCTGTTCCTCCTGTATGCGCCGTTCGCCGGCGCCGAGCGGATCAAGGACATGGCGCAGATACAGGGCGTGCGCACCAATCAGCTGGTGGGGTACGGGCTGGTCGTGGGTCTCGACAGCACCGGCGATCAGACCAGCCAGGCGCCCTTCACGGTACAGTCTCTCAGCAACATGTTGGCGCAGCTCGGCGTCACCGTTCCGCCGAACGTCACGCCGCAGCTGAAGAATGTCGCGGCGGTCGCGGTGCATGCGGTGATGCCCGCGTTCGTCAAGCCCGGCCAAACCATCGACATCACGGTCAACTCCATCGCCAACGCCAAGAGTCTGCGCGGCGGATCGCTGTTGGTCACGCCACTGCACGGCCTCGACGGACAGATCTATGCCATCGCACAGGGCAATCTCATCGTCAGCGGTTTCGGCGTCGAAGGCGCGGACGGGTCGAAACTCACCGTCAACGTGCCGAGTTCGGGCCGCATACCGAACGGAGCCACGGTCGAACGCGCCGTGCCCTCGCAGCTCGCGCAAGGCGACTTCATCATTCTCAATTTGAATGATCCGGACTTCACCACCGCGACACGCCTGGTCGCCAGCGTCAACAAGGGCATGGGCGATGATATCGCCACGGTCATGGACGGCGGTTCGATACGGGTGCGTGCGCCTCTCGATATCAACCAGCGCGTGTCCTTTCTGTCGATGGTCGAGAATCTGCAGGTGGAACCCGGCATGGCGTCGGCCAAGGTGATCATCAACTCGCGCACCGGCACGGTCGTGATCAGCAGCAATGTGATCGTCACCCCGGCCGCGGTTTCGCACGGTTCGCTGTCGGTCAGCATCAAGGAAGAGCAGTCGGTGAGCCAGCCGGCGCCGTTCTCCAAGCTGGGCCAGACCGTCGTGGTCAACAACTCGACCATCAAGGTCGATCAGGGATCGAATCGCATGTTCTTGTTCAAGCCGGGCGTGGAACTCGAGCAGATCGTGCGCGCCATCAACGATGTCGGAGCAGCCCCCGGCGATCTGGTGGCCATCCTCGAAGCACTCAGGGAGGCTGGTGCGCTGCAGGCCGAGCTCATCGTCATATAAATGAATACTACTTTGCCGCTTACCAATGTGATGCCAACGCTGGGGTCCGCGCCGGCGGACACCTCGTCGGCAACGACTTACACCGATATCAACGGTTTGGAGACCCTGAAGAAGGACCCCAATTCGCCGCAGGCGATCAGCGCGGTGGCGCAACAGGTCGAGGCGATGTTCCTGCAAATGATGCTGAAAAGCATGCGCGATGCCAGCAGCAGCAACAACCCCGACAGCAATGAGATGAGCATGTATCAGGACATGTTCGACAAGCAGGTGGCGCTCACCATCAGCAAACACCAGGATTTGGGACTCGGCGCGATGTTGAAGCGGCAGCTGTCGGGCGCCGCCAAGGCTCCCGCGCCGGCCGCCGCCCCCGCGTCGCCCAAGCCGCCGCTCGCCACCGCGACGGGCGCAGCATCGGGCGCGTTGTCCGGGGTCGCGCCGGCCGCCGCGCAAACTCCGGTGGAGTTCATCAATCGGGTCATGCCCATCATCCGCCGCGCGGCGTCCGCCTTGGGACTCAATCCGCTGGGTCTGATGGCGCAGGCGGCGCTGGAAACCGGCTGGGGCCAACGGATGGCGCACACCGCCGACGGCACTCCCAGCTACAACATGTTCGGGATCAAAGCGGGTGACACCTGGGCAGGCAGACGCGCCACCGCGGATACGGTGGAGTTCAGCAACGGCGTGGCGACCCCCCGGCGTACCGCGTTCCGCGCCTACGGCTCGATCGAGGAAAGCGTCGACGATTTTGCCGCGCTGCTGAAGAATTCCCCGCGTTACCGCGAGGCCATGGCCGCCGGCAACGACCCGCAGGCGTATATCGACAGCATCGGTAAATCGGGCTATGCGACCGATCCGGACTACGCGAATAAGTTAAATCAGATCCTGAATAGCGGCGCGCTCGGCGCGGCGCTCGGCACCCGCACCGCAGCATTATAGAAATGACGACTGCTGCCGATAGTGCGGGAGTTGAGTGAGTCCGACGCCTAGGCTGGAGAAGAACCCTTGTCAGATATTTTTGGAATCAGCGTTTCAGCCCTGCAGGCGTTTCAGGCCGCGATCAACGTCACGAGCAATAACGTCGCCAATGCCAGCACGCCGGGCTACGACAGGGAAACGACGCTGCTCAACGAAGGAATACCGCAATCGAACGGCGTCACCAGCGTCGGCAGCGGCGTGGTCGTCTCGGGAATCAGCCGCGCCTACAGTCAGGCGGCCGCCAATCAGCTGAACACGTCGCAAAGTACGCTGGGTCAGCTCAACTCCCTGCAGAATTACAGCACGCAGATCAGCAATCTTCTCGGCACCACGGCCGGGGGCTTGAGCACGGCGCTGCAGAGCTTCTACAGCGCGTGGTCCACCGTATCGAACGATCCGACGTCGACCGCATCGCGCCAGGCCCTGCTCGGGTCCGCGCAGGGCATCGCGACCAGTTTTCAAAATACCAGCTCGCAGCTCAGTGCGCTGAACGCCGACGTCAACACTCGCATCACCGCGGATGTCACGCAGATCAATTCCATCGCCAAGTCGATCTCGACCCTCAACCAGCAAATCGCCGTCGCCACCGCACAGGACGGCGGCCAGGCGCCCAATGAACTGCTCGATCAACGGGATCACTTGGTCACGAATTTGTCGGCGTTGGTCGGCATCACCACGACCACCGACAGCAACGGCGCCCTCAACGTTTTCATCGGCAACGGGCAGCCGTTGGTGCTGCAGGGGCAGACCACCGCACTGACGACGGTACCCAATCAGTTCAACGCATCGCAGCTGGAAATATCGACCGCCGCCAACAGCAACCAGATCAGCAGCAGCATCACCTCGGGCGACCTGGGGGGCTTGCTGGCGGCGCGGACCCAGGTGATCAATCCGGCATTGAACCAATTGGGCCAAATCGCCACCGCCGTGGCGCAGACGGTCAATTCGCAGCAGGGCGACGGTCTGGACTTGAACGGGCAGCTCGGCACCAACTTATTCTCCACCCCGACCGCGCAGGCGGTGGCTTCCTCGCTGAACGCCGATGCCACGACGGCGAGCGTCACGGTCAACCCCGCAGGTCTCGGCGCGCTGACCGCGAACGACTACGTGCTCTCGTACCGGGGGGGTGCCTATTCATTGACCCGCGCCGGCGACGGCAGCAGCGTGGCGCTGACCGGCAGCGGCACGAGTGCGAGTCCGTTCACCGCCGACGGCCTGTCCATCGTGCTGTCGGGCACTCCGGCATCGGGCGATGCGTTTCTCATCCAGCCGACGGCGGCGGCGGCCGCGTCATTGAAGGTGGTGTTGACTGATCCGTCGAAGATCGCCGCGGCCGGCCCCATACGGACCACCGCGGCCGGCAGCAATGCCGGGGATGCCGTCATCAGCAGCGGCACCGTGCTGGCCGCGAACAACCCCAATCTGCTCGCGACCGCGTCCATACAGTTCACCAGCCCCACCACCTATTCGATCAACGGCGCGGGCAGCTTCGCCTACACCGACGGCGGCAACATCACTCTCAATGGCTGGCAGGTGCAGATCAGCGGCACCCCGGCCGCGGGCGACCTGTTCACGGTGAAGAGCAATGCGGGCGGCACCGGCGATAATCGCAACGCGCTCGCAATAGCCAATCAACAAAACGTGGGGGTGCTCAGCAACGGGGTCACCAGCATCAACGGCTCGGTGAGCGCCTTGATCACCGGTCTCGGCAGCCAGGCGCAGCAGATCAACACGGCGCAAGCGGCGCAGGCGGCGGTGAACAGTCAGGCGCTCGCCAGCGTGCAGTCGACCAGCGGCGTGAATCTCGACGAAGAAGCCGCCAACCTCCTGCAGTGGCAGCAAGCCTATCAGGCGGCCGCGCACGCGCTGGCCATCGGCAGCAGCCTGTTCACCACCTTGATCGATTCGCTGAGGGCCGCTTAAGGGGCAATGACATGCGCGTAACACAGACTCTCAATCAGATTCAATTCCTGGCGTCGATCGGCACCCTGGAATCGAACCTCTCGCAGACCCAGAATCAGATCTCCAGCAATCAGTCGTTCTCGACTGCGGCGCAGAATCCCACGGCCGCCGGTGCCGTGAACAACTACAACCAGGCCTTGGCGCAAAGCCAGCAGTACGACACCAACTCCAACAGCGCCCAGACTCGTCTGAGCACCGAGGACAACGCGCTGTCGCAGGTGCAGATACAGCTGCAGAGCCTGCGCGACCTGGCGCTCGAGGCCAACAATTCCTCCCTGTCCACCCAGGACCGGGCGGCCATCGCCGCCCAGGCGAAGCAGATTCAGGCGGGCCTGGTGGCGCTCGCCAATACTCAGGACGGCAACGGCGAATACCTGTTCGGCGGCTTCTCGACGCAAACCCAGCCATTCTCACTGACCGCCACGGGCGCGACCTACAACGGCGATCAGGGCCAGCGGCAGGTGCAGATCGCGGCGGGTCTGACCATTGCCGACAGCGACAATGGCGACGCCGTGTTCAATCAGATCAAGAACGGCAACGGCACTTTCGCTGCCACCGCGGGCCCGGCGAACACCGGAACGGGGATCTTGGGCGCAACCACCGTCGCCAACGCATCCGCCTATGACGGCGGGACCTACGCCATCAATTTTACGGCGCCGGGAACCTACGAGGTGCGCGATTCGACCAATGCCTTGGTGACGTCGGGTACCTACACGGACGGCACCACCATTGCCTTCCGCGGCGTGCAGGTCACGCTCAACGGCCAACCCGCGACCGGCGACACCTTCACCGTGGCGCCCAGTTCCAACCAGAGCCTGTTCACCACGGTGCAGAATCTGGTGTCCGCCCTGCAAACCAGCGGCGACACCTCGGCCGATACGGCCAAGTTGAACAACCTGGTCGGCAATTCGATCAACAATATCGATCAGGCCTTGAATCAATCATCGAGCATCCGCGCCAGTGTCGGGGCGCGCCTGAACTCCATCACCACGCAGCAATCCGTCGCGGGCAACCAGCAAACACAGCTGCAAAGCTCGATTTCATCGCTGCAGGGCCTGGATTACGCGAGCGCCATCACCCGACTCGACACACAAAACACCACGCTGACCGCCGCTCTGCAGGCGTACACGGTCACTCAGGGCCTGTCGCTGTTCAAGTTTCTCTAAGCCGGCCCCTAATGGTGATGCCCGCCGACGCCGTGCACGTGGCCGTGCTCGAGCTCTTCCGCGGTCGCTTCGCGCACGTTGACGATCTGCACATCGAAATGCAGGGTTTGATCGGCCAAGGGATGATTGCCATCGAGCGTCACCATATCGCCCACCACCGCCGTGACGGTGAACACGCGCATCCCTTGCTCGGTGCGGGCCTGAAATTGCATGCCCTTCTTGATTTCGCCCGAGCCCTGCATGGAGCGCTTCGGGACGCGCTGAATCAAGGCCGCGTCATGCACGCCGTAGCCATCGGCCGGCGCCACCGATACCGCCACGGTGTCGCCGTCGCGCTTGCCCTCCAAGGCCTTCTCCAACCCTGAGACCAGATTGCCGTGCCCCTGAATGTAGGCCAGCGGCTCGGCTCCCGCCGAGGTGTCGATGACGGCGCCGTCGTCGCCCTTGAGGGTGTAGTGAATGAGTACGACTCGATCTGCAGCAATTTCCACGTTGGCAATCTCCGCCGGTAATGAATCTATTGAGCTAATCTTGCTTCGAGATCATAGGCGCCCGAGCCGGTGATTTTCACCTCGGCCAGGGAGCCGGCCTGCAGGCCTTTGGCCTTGTGAATTCTGACGGTACCGTCGATTTCGGGGGCGTCGCTGCTGGAGCGCGCCACGGCGACCTCGCCGTCCAGCCGGTCGACCAGGACCTGCATGCGGCGGCCGACTTTTTGCGCCAGTCGTGCGGCGCTGATTTCGGCGCTCAATTCCATGAAGCGGGCGCGCCGTTCCGCCTTGACTTCGGCGGGCACCGCCGGCTGCTGCAGTGCATTGGCTGCAGCCCCTTCCACGGGCGAGTACTCGAAGCAGCCCACGCGGTCGAGCTGCGCGACGCGCAGCCACTCGAGCAATTCCTCGAAGTCCTGCGCTGTTTCTCCGGGGAATCCGACGATGAAGGTGCTGCGAATTGCGATATCCGGCGCCGTGCGCCGCCATGCGGCAATGCGCTCCAAGGTGTTTTCCGCCGCGGCGGGCCGCTTCATCAGCTTCAAGATTCGCGCGCTGGCGTGCTGAAAGGGAATGTCCAGATAGGGCAGCACCTTGCCGTCCGCCATCAGCTCGACCACCTGGTCCACATGCGGATAGGGATATACGTAGTGCAGCCGGATCCACACGCCGAGTTCGCCGAGTGCAGCCGCGAGATCGTAGAAGCGGGCGCGTCGCTGCACATCGCGCCACGGCTGGGCCGCGTACTTGAGGTCGACCCCGTAGGCGCTGGTGTCCTGGGAAATGACCAGAATCTCCTTCACGCCGGCGCGCACCAATTGCTCCGCTTCGCGCAGCACCTCGCCGATCGGGCGGCTCACCAGGTCGCCGCGCATCGAGGGAATGATGCAGAAGCTGCAGCGATGGTTGCAGCCTTCGGAGATCTTGAGATAGGCATAGTGGCGCGGCGTGAGTTTGACGCCTTGCGCGGGAACGAGATCCAGAAAGGGCTCATGCTTCGGCGGCAAGTGCTCGTGCACCGATGCCACCACCTCTTCATAGCGCTGCGGACCCGTGATTTTCAGCACTTGCGGATGCCGGTCGAGGATCTTCTGCGGCTGGGCCCCGAGGCAGCCGGTCACGATCACCTTGCCGTTCTCGGCCAGGGCTTCGCCGATCGCCTCGAGCGACTCATCCACGGCGGCGTCGATGAAGCCGCAGGTATTGACGATCACGAGGTCGGCCGCGCCATAGCTCGCCGCGACTTCATAGCCCTCCGCGCGCAAGCGCGTGAGTATCCGTTCGGAGTCGACCAATGCTTTGGGGCAGCCCAAGCTGACAAAGCCCACTTTCGGGCTCTTGCGATTCAGGGTTTTCAAGCTGTTCAGAGTGGTGGCGGGATAAAGACGAAATTGTACTCCAAAAGCGCCTATTCCGGCCGATAAAGGCTGTGTTGGGCCGCTAAACGGCCTGAACGCGGCTCTCGCCGGCGGTGCAGTCAAATGGCTTTCGCTGAATCTGAGACCTGGCGCAAGAATAAAGCACCGCAGCCGGCGGGACCCACTCAAGAACGGCCGCGGCGATCCGATACAGACTTTGAATGTGGTCACCGGTCCGCCCGAAGTGGGTGAAGTGAACACAAGCGGTAGGGCCTAAGAAGGGCCGGTAGATTAACTTTCAGGAGTACTTACATGGCATTAACACTTGACACCAATATCAACTCGCTCAACGCGCAGCGGAATTTGACGACTTCACAGGCGTCATTGTCCCAGGCCTTGCAGCGCCTCTCATCGGGTCTGCGCATCAACAGCGCCGCCGACGATGCCGCGGGTCTCGCGATCAGCAACCAGTTCACCACCCAGATCAACGGCACGAACCAGGCCGTCAACAACGCCAACGACGCGATCTCGGAAGCGCAGACCGCCGGCGGCGCGCTGTCGACCTTGACCGACAACCTGCAGAGCATCCGCACCCTGGCGGTCGAATCCGCCAACGGTTCGAACAGCGCCTCAGACCGCGCCGCGCTCGACCAAGAAGTGCAGCAGCAGATCGCTGAAATCACGCGTATCGCGTCGCAGACGTCGTTCAACGGGCAGAACGTGCTCGACGGCAGCAGCGGCGTGACCACGTACCAGGTGGGCGCCAACGTCGGCAACACCATTACCATCAACCTGGCACAGGGTGTGCGCGCTGACCAGATCGGTCAGGTCGCCAACCAGACCAGCGCCGCCGTGACCACGAATGCGCTCTCGGGCAGCAACCTGACCATTCAGGTGGGCACCGGGCAAGCCGTCTCCATCGGCGCCAGCGTGGCCGGCTCGGCCGGCGCGACCGCCGGTGAATCGGCGAGCTCCGCCTATGCCAAGGCTCAAGCCATCAACTCGGCGGGCGTCGCCGGCTTGACGGCCAGCGCCTCGACCACGGCAACTGCCGCAGCCGCCTTCAGCACCGTCACGGGTACTGCGGCGGGTGTCACGGCGGGAACCAGCACCTACGCCTTGACCATCAACGGCGTGTCGATCTTTGCAGCAGGTACGGCGCTGGCTGCCGGCCAGACTCTGACCGGTTCCAACGTGGCCACACAGATCAATCTGTACTCCTCGCAGACCGGCGTCTCGGCAGGCCTGTCCTCGACCGGCGCATTGCAGCTGACGGCTGCCGACGGCCGCGACATCAATGCCACCGAGACCATCGGTGCGGGCGTGACCGGTACGGGCGCTGCGTTCGCAGCTTCCGGCACGGCCTACGCTGCCAAGGGCACTCTGACCTTGTCCGCCGCCAGCAACATCGTGATCGGTGGTGCGGGCTCGGCTGACATCGGCTTCTCAGCCGGCGGCCAGACGATCTCCTTGGGCAATGCGACCTTGGCCAACAACAATGTGTTGACGGTTGCCGGTGCCAACGCGACCATCGCCGCGGTTGACTCGGCCCTGCAGACGGTCAGCGGTTTCCAGAGCCAGCTGGGCGCCATCCAGAACCGCTTCACGTCGACGGTCAGGAACCTTCAGGCGACCAGCCAGAACCTGACCTCTTCGCGCAGCACCATTCAGGATGCGGACTTTGCGGCCGAAACCGCCAAGTTGACCCAGTCGCAAGTGTTGCAGCAGGCCGGTATCTCGGTGTTGGCACAGGCCAACCAGGCACCGCAATTGATTCTCAAGCTTTTGCCGTAATTGCCGAGAAGTAGGAATAGGTAGATTGATCTGCTGCCCGGGCGCGCAAGCGCCCGGGCAGTAGTCGTACGGAACGACATTGAGCGAAGGAGTGGCGCGCAACCCTTGTAAAAACATAGGTGGCAACATGGCTAGCGACGGCAATCCGGTAAAGATACCGGTGGCGGGCCTAGTGCACGGAAGTCAGGCGCATATTTCGGTTTCAATTCAGGAACGCGGCGGCAAATCCTTGCCGCACGGCGGCAAGACTGCGCCCGAGCCTGCCGCTCATCCGGCCCCGGCGGCGAGCTCTGCCGCCTCCGTTCAGGCGCTGGTCGCGCAGCTCAACAAGCATCTCAATGACTCGGGGTATCCCAATCAGTATCGGGTGGATCCGAACTCGAACGGCAAGCTGATCCAGCAGATCAATCCCGCGAGCGGCGAGGTGGTCGGCGAATTCGCGATTTCAGAGTTTCCCGCATTGGCGCGCAGCGTCGGCGTGTCCGGTGCATTGGTCGATAGCCGCGCCTAGCGCACGCCTGCGGAGCGCATTTCGGGGCGCTACTGGTACGCCTCTTGCTTAAGTCCTGACTTGGGTTGCCGATAGATGGGCTAGTCGGAATCGAGGCATAGGAACATGAGCTCCACCATTTCATCTTCAGCGGCCGGAAATTCGGTCATCACCTCGACCGGCATCGGATCGGGGCTGGACATTGCCGGCATCGTCTCCTCACTGACCACCGCCGCCGGTTTGGCGCAGAACACCCAGCTGTCGGATCGCAAAGGCGCGCTGACCGCCCAAGTATCGGCTTACGGCACCTTCAGCAGCTCTCTCGAGACCCTGCAAGCGACGCTGACGAGTCTGGAGAATCCAAGCACGCTCGCCGGCCGCACGGTGAGCTTGAGCGACGACAAGGTGGCGTCGGGGACCGCGACCTCCGCCGCCAGTCCGGCGCAGTATTCGATTCAGGTGCAGAACCTCGCGACGGCGGCGAGCCTGGCCTCGGGACCGGTGGCGGGCGGCAGCACGGCCGTCGGCACCGGCACCTTGACCCTCGCGGTGGGCACTGCCTCCGCCTCGATCAGCATCGACTCGACCAACAATACCCTCGCGGGCATCGCCGCCGCGATCAACACGGCGCCGAACAATCCCGGCGTGAGCGCCAGCATCTTGACGACCACAGCGGGTGCGCGGCTGGTGCTCACCGGCAATGTCACCGGCGCCGCCAATGCCATCACGGTCACTCAATCGGGCGGCGACGGCGGACTTGCGGCGCTCACCTATGACCCGGCGAACAACGTCACCAACCTGACCCAGACCCAGGCCGCGGGCGATGCGAATTTTTCCGTCAATGGCTTTGCCGCAAGCAGCCCGAGCAACCAGGTGACTTCGGTGATCAGCGGCGTGACCTTGAACCTGCTCGGCACGACGGCGCTCAACACACCGGCGACGTTGACCATCGGCAACGACACCACCGGGGCGCAGACCTCGATCGGCACCTTCGTGACCGCGCTCAATGGCCTGATCACCAGCATTCAAAGTCTGACGAGCTATGATCCGACCACCCAAACAGCGGGTCCCCTGCTCGGCAACGCCACCCTGCAGTCGTTCCAGAATCAACTGTCGAACATCCTCGATCAGGTCAAATCCGGCAATGGCGGGGCCGCCACATCCCTGGCGTCCCTCGGCATCACCGCGAACACCCAGGGTACATTCAGCACCAGCTCGGACACCTTGGGCAATGCGCTGACGGCGAACCTGACGGCGGTGGGTAATTTCTTCGGCGGTCCCACCGGGATCGCGACCCAACTCAACGCCCTGATCAATCAGTATTCCAGCGCCGGCGGATTGCTCGACTCGATCAATCAAGGACTGCAGTCGAGCTTGGCCGACGTCGCCAAGCAGCAGACGGCGTTGAACGCACGGATGGCAACCTATTCCGCCACGCTGACCAAGGAATACAACGCCATGGACACGGCGGTCGCCCTGCTCAAACAGACCCAAACCTATTTGACGGCTCAATTCAACCCGAACGCCGGTTCGCAGGGCCAATCCAGCTCGTTGAGCAGCGGCAACTTAAGAACATCATGATGTACGGACAGAATAAAGCGGCGGCGCAATACCGCGTGGTGCGCAATCATGGTCTGGTCGCGGACGCCAGTCCGACCCGCCTGGTGCAGATTGTGTTCGAGCACATCATATCGCAGCTGACGATCGCGCGCGGCTGCATGGAACGCATCAAGGGCAATCGGCCTCTCAAAGAAGTCACCGCCAAGGTGACCGCCCTCTCCAAGGCGATGGCGCTGATCGGCCAGCTGAACGGAACTTTGGACATGGAACGAGGCGCTGAGGTGGCACGCAACTTGCGTGCCCTATACGAATACTCGCTGAACCGGTTGACGCTCGCGAATGCGACCAATGATGCGGCGCTGGTCGTCGAGGTCGCCGGTCTCATCGCTGAGATCAAGCGAGGCTGGGATCAGATCGTCACGGACGCCCGATGAGCCGCGGGCCGCGTCCGGCGCTCGAACTCGCGATTGAGCTGTCGCGTCAATTGCTCGCCGCGGCCGATCAATCCGATCTGGCGGCGCTGGCACGGCTCGACGCGGAGCGCCTGCGGCTGCTACAGTCGGTGCGGCTCGAGCGCAGCAATTTGAGCGACGGCGATCGTTTGGCATTGCAGACAGTCGCGGAATTGAACGATCGGGCGATCGGCGTGATGGAACATCATCGGCGCATCACTGAGCGGGCGTTGGACCTGGCCGCGGTCGGCCGCCGCGCGGTGGCGGCTTATTCCACCACCCGGCCGCAACAACGCTAGCCGCACCAATCAAGGCGGGGAGATGCCAGACCCATTTCTTGGCGACGGTCTGATATTCGAGGAAGCGCTTCCCATCATGTGGACGGCAGGCGCACCCGCGGACACGCTGGCGCTGGCGCGCCTGAACGCTGACAACCACCAACTGCTGGGCGCCGAATCCTCGCTGGACGAGATCCGCGTGCACGAGGCTCTCAAGGATGAATCGCCCGCCTTGGTGCACGAACTGCAGCGGCTGGAATACAAGGTGAACATCCTGCTGCGGCTGACGGCGGAACTGGCGCTGCGCAACAGCGGACTGCCGGAGGCACAGCGGGTCAAACTGACTTCACGTGCGCTGGAATGGTTCGGCGGCGGCACGCCGGCGGTGGGGGAGAGCGGTTTGTTGGCGGTGTACATCAATTCTGCGCTGCCGCAGCCGCTGAAAATCCCCTGTGTGGTGGCCGGCGAGCGGTTTGAGGACCAGGTGCGCATCGCGCAAATGCGCTTCAACGGTTTGAGCGAGGCCGTGGTCGAGCAGATCGAAAAACTCATTTTCCGTCATCACCGGCGCCTCGTCGCCGGCGCTCGGCTCGCGAGCAATTCGCCCCACCCATAGCCAATCACTGCACCATTTTTGCGAGATCCCCTTACATGGATTACGGGGATTAGCCAAGTTCTTTTCTCACAACCTCATCAGTTAGTATGTGGCTCCTCACGACATTCATTGTGATATGTCAAAGGGTTAGACGCAAACGTTAAGACGGAACACGAGAAGTGTGCACTCCGTCACACTTTTTAACGGGAAGGAGCCCCGAATAGTGGCCGACGCTAAAGTAATTGTGATTGAACCCTCAGATTTGGAGGCGCTAACCCTTCAAACATTGCTGCGCTTTTTGGACTTGGAGCCGGTCCACGTGCGCAACCTGGCGGAATTGCGCCAATTGTCACGCAGCGGCTCGCAGGATTACCTGGCCGTCATCGCCGGCAAGGAAGCGGTGGCCGGCGCCGGCCCCGAATTCGTCGCGCAATTGCGGTCCATGCCGCAACCGTTACCCATCATCTTCCTGAGCAATGACGGCTTGCCGAAAATTGCCGAGAGCAGCGGCGATTTGACGTGGTTCCATCTGGAGCTGCCCGTCAAGCAGCGGCGCCTGTCGGCGGTATTGAATCAGGCGCAGAACGTGCGCAGCGGACACCCCACGCAGCCGGGAACCCACCGCTTCCGCCCGAGCGGGACGTCGCGACCGATGCGCGCGGTGCACCGGCTCATCGAGCAGGTCGCTCCCTTCGATACCAATGTGCTGATTCTCGGCGAATCCGGCACGGGCAAGGAAATGGTGGCACGCCACATTCACGAGCTGTCGGGCCGGGCGGGACATCCCTTCGTACCGGTGAATTGCGGCGCGATTCCCGCCGATCTTCTGGAAAGCGAACTATTCGGCCACGAAAAGGGCGCCTTCACCGGCGCTCTGTCCACCCGCATGGGCCGCTTCGAGTTTGCCGAAGGCGGCACGCTGTTCTTGGATGAAATCGGCGACATGTCGCTGCAAATGCAGGTCAAGCTGCTGCGCGTGCTGCAGGAGCGCAGCTTTGAACGGGTCGGCAGCAATCGAACCATCCGCTGCAACGTGCGCATCATCGCGGCGACGCATCGCGATTTGGACGCCGCCATTGGCGGCGGACGTTTCCGCGAGGATCTGTACTACCGCCTGAACGTGTTCCCCGTGCAAATGCCGCCGCTGCGCGAGCGGCTCGAAGATCTGCCCGTGCTGATCGAACACCTGGTGCAGCGTCAGGGACAGCTCGCGGGGCGCCATGTCCGGCTGGACAAGGACGCCCTGAGCTGCCTGGCGCGCAACCCGTGGCCGGGCAATGTGCGTGAACTCGCCAATCTGCTCGAACGCTTAGCCATACTTTTCCCCGAACAAACCGTGACGGCCGCCGATTTGCCGGAGCGCTACCGCAATGTGGGCACGGCCCGGTGGTTCGCGAACGGCATGCGCCTCGCCCCGGTCGCGCCGCCGGCCCTGGTCGACGCGCTGCTGGAAGGCGCTCCCCGGGATATCATGGGTGCGGTGCCGTTGGCATCGATGGCCGCCGACGCCGACAACGACGATGGGGGGATGGACGAGGACGCCGAGGATGGCGTCGAGGAGCCGTCATTCGCGGTGGCGGAGGGTCGCAATGGATTCGCCCTGCCGCGCGGCGGCCTCGATCTGAAGGATCACCTGTCGGCCATCGAACTCGGACTCATCCGCAAGGCGCTGGAAGAATCGCACGGCACGGTCGCCGAGGCGGCCCGGCTGCTGCGCATGCGGCGAACCACACTCGTCGAGAAGCTGCGCAAATACCGTCTGAGCGCCTGACAAATTATTGACGCTGCCGCGGAAGGGCGCTTCCGGTTTGGCGTAACTGGTTGATCGAAAGAGAAAATGGCGCCAAGGCACAGAAGTTGCTTTCTTCTCCGGCATGGCAGCCAACAATCTTCAGCTGATCGAAAACCGACGTTCCGAACTGCAGGCGGCCTTCCTCGCCTTCGGTTCAGTCTCGGAACAATTGTCCGGCGCGTTCGACTCGCTGCGCACCCAGGTCGCGCAGCTGCGAACGGAATTGGGCGAAGCGCACGCCGGCAAGGAGCACCTGGCCGCGCGGCTGTCGGCGCTGATCAACGGCCTGCCGGGCGGTGTGCTGGTGCTCGATTCCGCCGGCGACATTCAAGAATGCAATCCCGTGGCGCGCGAACTATTGGGCGAGCCCCTGCTGACGCAGCCCTTCGCGGCGGCTCTGGCGCGCGCTGCGGCAGGCGCCGGTGTCAGCGCCGGCGAGCACACCGAGCTGCGCAGCGGCCGATTCATCAATATTTCACGGCGCGAACTACCGAGCGGCGGCGAAGTGGCGCTGCTGACCGATGTAACCGAAGCGCACCTGATGCAAGTGTTCCTGACCCGCCAACAGCGGCTGTTGACCCTGGGAGAACTGGCGGCCGGGCTTGCGCACCAGATCCGCACGCCGCTGGCCGCGGCGCTGTTGTATGCCTCGCAAATGGCCCTGCCGGGGCGCAGCCCGCTGGATTTGGCACGCTGCGCCGAACGCACCGTCGGCAGCCTCAAACAGCTGGATAAGCTGGTCAACGACATGCTGGCGTTCACGCACGGCGGCGCGGCACGCGAGGCCGTCAGCGTGAGCGCGCTGCTGGAGCAGGTGGCGCAGTGGCTGCGGCCGGCCCTGCGGCAGGGGGTCCGGCTCACCATACGCACCCAGGCACCGGATCTCATGGTGCGCGCAAACGCGCCGTCGCTGGTGTCGGCGGTGTTGAATCTGGCCACCAATGCGCTGCAGGCGGCGACGGCGGACCTCGATCTCGAGCTGCTGGCCCGGCGGGCCGCGGACGGACGCGCGCAGATCGTGGTCAGCGACAACGGCCCGGGCGTGCCGGCGCACATTCGCGCAAGGATATTCGAACCTTTCTTCACCACCCGCGCGCGCGGCAACGGTATCGGGCTGGCCATCGTCAAGTCCGTGGTCGAGGCGCACAGGGGCAGCGTTTCCCTCGCTGAGAACGCCGACGGCGTCCCTACGGGCGCAACTTTCATCATCGATTTGCCGGAACACAACGTCGATTTACCGGCGGAGAAAACTGCATGAGCAATTTGAACGAAGCGGTCTTGGTGGTTGAAGACGACGCCGCGCTGCGCGAGGCATTGGTCGACACTCTGCGGGCGGCCGATCTGTCGGTACAGTCCGCAGCGGATGCCGCCGGCGCCCTCGCCCTGCTGCAAAGCGAAGAGATCGCCCTGGTGATCTCGGATGTGCAGATGCCCGGCCCCAACGGCTACCAGCTGCTGTCCTCGATCAAGCGGCAAAGGCCCGATCTGCCGGTGGTGCTGATGACGGCCTATGGCACCGTTGCCCAAGCCGTGGCGGCGATGCGCGAGGGTGCGACGGACTACATCGTCAAGCCCTTCGACGCCCAGGCACTGATCGAGATGGCGCGGCGCCAGCTGGCGTTGCGGGTTGCGCCGAATGAACTGGTGGCGGTCGATCCGGAGTCCAAGCGCCTGGTGGCCTTGGCGCGCAAGATCGCCGAAAGCGAGGCCACGGTGCTCATCACCGGCGAAAGCGGGACGGGCAAGGAAGTCTATGCGCGCTTCATCCGCGACCATTCGATGCGCGCCGAGGCGCCGTATGTTGCCATCAATTGCGCCGCGATCCCGGACAACATGCTCGAGGCCACCTTGTTCGGCTACGAGAAGGGTGCCTTCACGGGCGCGCTGGGCTCGCACGCCGGCAAATTCGAACAGGCGCAGGGCGGCACGTTGCTGCTCGACGAGATTTCAGAGATGGATTTGGGATTGCAGGCGAAGATCCTGCGCGTGCTGCAGGAGCGCGAAGTCGAGCGCCTCGGCAGCAGCCGGACCATCAATCTCAATGTGCGGGTGATCGCGACGTCGAACCGGGATCTGCCCGAAGAAGTGCGCGCCGGGCGTTTCCGCGCCGATCTCTTTTACCGCCTCAATGTGCTGTCGCTGCGGCTGCCGCCTTTGCGCGAGCGATTCGGCGACATCCTGCCGCTGGCGCGCCGCGCCATTCAGGCGTGCGCACGCGGCGGCCAGGCGGCCTTGAGCCTGTCTTCAGGCGCCGAACGCAAACTGCTGGGCCACGACTGGCCGGGCAATGCGCGCGAACTGACCAACATCGTGCAGCGCGCCGCCTGGCTGGCGTCGGGAGGCGTCATCCACGCGGCGGATCTGGATACCGGAGTTGCTGCCGCCGGCGCCGACGAGGCAGACGCAGCCGCAGAACAGGCCGCGCCACCGCTGCGCGCGCAAGAGGTGGGCCTGGATTACGACCTGAAGGAACGCGAGCGCGAGCTGATACTCGGAACTCTGCGTGTAACGGGAGGCAGCCGCAAGCTGACGGCCGAACGCCTGGGGATCAGTCCGCGCACCCTGCGTCACAAGCTGCAGCAGCTCAAGGCCGCGGGTCACCGCGTGCCGCAGGTGCACGAGCATCAATTGGCGGCGGTGTAGAACATGGCCAGCATGCAAATTCAGCAAGTATTGGCGGAAATGCGCTCACTGCAGGCGCGCGCATCGGGTGTTGCCGAAACGCCCGGTCCGGCGGCGCAGCCTTCGGACTTCGCCAACCTGATGAAGAATTCCATCGATCAGGTCGCCTCGATGCAGAATCAGGCGACGTCGCTGGCGAACGCCTACGAGGCGGGCGACAAGAGCATTGATCTGACGAAGGTGATGCTGGAAGTCCAAAAGGCGGGTCTGGCCTTTCATGCCATGACCGAAGTTCGAAACAAGCTCGTCGACGCCTATACCCAAGTGATGAACATGTCGGTCTGACGGACCGCGAGGCTTAATCCATGGCTGATATCGTACCCACCCCCGCGCGCGGCATTGCCGACATTCCCGGTCTGAAGCAGGTCGGCTTGCTGGCCGGCGTGGCTGCCGCCGTCGCCGTGGCCATCTGGCTGGTTCTGTGGTCCCAGGGACAGAACTACACCGTGCTGTACGGCCAGCTGTCGGAGCGCGAAAGCGGCCAGGTCATGGATGCGCTGACCGCGGCCGGCATCGAATTCAAGCTGAATCCTTCCGGTGCGGTATCGGTGCCGGAATCCAAGGTGCAGGAGGCACGAATCCGTCTGGCGAGTCAGGGCCTGCCGCAAAGCGATGCCATGGGCATCGAGATGATTCAGAAGGATTCCGCGCTCGGCTCCAGCTCCATGATGGAAAGTGCGCGCTATCAATCGGTGCTCGAGACGGAGCTGGCCCGCACCATCGTCAAGGTGCAAGGCGTGCAGAGCGCGCGCGTGCACCTGGCGCTGCCGAAGCCCTCGGTCTTTCTGCGCGATGCCCGCAAGGCCACCGCATCGGTGATGCTGCAGCTGTATCCCGGGCGGCGGCTCGAACCCGGCCAAGTGGCCGCGATCGTGCACTTGGTGGCCTCCAGCGTGCCGGAACTCGCCGCCAGCGACGTGACGCTGGTGGATCAGGCCGGAACCTTGCTCAATTCTCCCGATGAGAATGCCGAGCAGGCCGCCAGTACCCGTCAATTCGCCTACACGCGCAAGCTCGAGGAGAGCTATCAGCAACGCATCATCGAACTGCTCGAACCTTTGATCGGCGCCGGACGGGTGCGTGTGACGGTCACGGCCGATATGGACTACACCGTCACAGAAGAGACGCGCGAGAACTATGATCCGCAGAAGACCGCGGTGCGCAGTGAACAGACCAGCAACGAACAGCGCCGCGGCGGCGACGGTGCAGAAGGCATTCCCGGAGCGTTGAGCAATCAGCCGCCGGGCACCTCCGGTGCGCCCGCGATTCCCGGCGCCGCCACCCCGGGGAATCCTGCACCCGCCGCGGGAGCGCCGGCCGCAGGAACGCCCGGCGCGGAGCAGACCACGGCCGTCGCCGGCGGACCCAGCTCGAGTTCCCAGCGCAGCACGCGCAATTTCGAGGTCGACCGCACCCTCTCCTACGTGAAGCAGCCCGTGGGCGTCTTGAAGCGGCTCAACGTCGGCGTCGTGCTCGATGACTGGCAGAAAACCGACGCCGACGGCAAGGTCACCACCTCGCCCATGAGCGAGGCTGACATCAAGCGCTTCTCGCAATTGGTGCGCGAATCCATCGGCCTGAAGGAGGACCGCGGCGACCAGTTGAACGTGCTCAATCAGACCTTCAAGAGCAACGCGCCCATCGGGCCCATCGACGGGCCGCCGTTGTGGGAAACACCGTGGGTCACCCAGCTGGCCAAGCAGATCCTGGGTGCGGTTCTGGTGCTGATCGTCGCGTTCCTGGTATTGCGGCCGCTGATGAAATCGCTGACCAAGCCGGCGGCGCGCGGCGCCGCGGGCGGCGCCGCGGCCGGCGACATCGACGGCGATCGCGTGAGCATTTCAGGGCCCGGAGGCGGCAACGCCATCAAACTGGCGCCGAGTTTCGAACAGCAGATCGCGGCGGCGCGAACGCTGGTCGGACAGGATCCGCGGCGCGCCGCACAGGTCGTGAAGGATTGGGTATCCGCGGATGGCTAACAAGCCCGACGATCTTGCCGGAACGCAGCGTGCCGCCATCCTGCTGATGAGTCTGGGTGAGCAGGACGCCGCCAATCTGCTCAAGCAGCTCGACGCGCGCGAAGTCCAGAAACTGGGGATCGCGATGGCGGAGCTCAAGGAAGTGTCGCGCGAGCAAATGACCTCGGTGCTCGACAAGTTCATCGGAGTCGCCGATTCGAAGGCGAATATGGCCGGCGGCTCCCAAGACTTCGTGCGCCGCGTGCTGACCCAGGCCGTGGGCAAGCAGAAGGCGGACATGCTCCTGGATCGCGTTACGACGGGCCAGGCCGGCCAGGGAATCGAGGCGCTGAAGTGGATGGAGGCGAAGGCCGTCGCGCAAATCATCAGCGGCGAACATCCGCAAATCGCCGCGATCGTGTTGTCGCATCTCGAGCCCGAACAATCCGCCGCCATACTGCCGTTGCTGACCGAGGACATGCGCACCGAAGTGCTGATGCGCATCGCCACATTGAACGAAGTGCCGCAATCGGCGCTCACGGAACTCGATCAGCTGGTCGAGAAGCAGGCCAACGCGACGCCGCCGGCGACGCTGCGCCGCATCGGCGGCGCGCGCACGGTGGCCAACATCCTGAATGCCATGGAACGCGACAAGAGCGGTGAAGAGCTCGGCAAGATTGAGAAAGCCGACGGCGAGATGCACGGCAAGATCAAGGATTTGCTGTTCATTTTCGACAATTTGTTGGATGTCGACGACCGCGGCATTCAGGCGTTGTTGCGTGAAGTCGGTTCCGACACCCTGGCCGTGGCGCTGCGCGGCGCCGAACCCGAGGTGCAGGAGAAGATCTTGAAGAACATGTCGAAACGCGCGGCGGAAATCCTCAAGGACGACATGGAAGCGCGCGGCCCGGTGAAACTCACCGACGTGGAGGCGGCGCAGAAGGAGATCGTGGTCATTGCGCAGCGTCTTGCGGAGGAAGGCACCATCAGTCTCGGCGGCAAGGGCGGCGGCGAATTTGTCTGACCCCAGGCTCAAGGCGGGCGCAGGCGGCGCGCAGCTGTGGACGGCTCCCGACATGGGAGGGCCCGCGGCGGCCCAGAAACCGCCGACGGTGTCCGGTCTCGCCGACCTGCAGGCGGAGGCGCACCGCGAGGCCTTCGAGCAAGGGTTGGCCGAAGGCCGCGAAGCCGGACGCGCCGAGGTTCGCGCCCAGGTCGAGCGGTTGGCAGGCATGTTCTACGACCTGGCCAAGCCGTTCGAAGCGCTGGACGCGGAAGTGGAGCGCGAGCTACTGACCTTGGCGATGGCGCTGGCGCGGCAGATCGTGCGGCGCGAGCTGAAGACCGACCCGACGCAGATCATCGGCATCATTCGCGAAGCCATCGCCGCATTGCCGGTGGCGGCGCGCGAGGTGCGCGTGCATCTGCATCCCGAGGATGCAGCCGTGGTGCGCGAGCATTTGGCGCCCACCGAGAGCGAGCGCGCCTGGACGATGGTCGAAGATCCGGTGATGGCGCGCGGCGGCTGTCAGGTCAGCACCAACACCTCGCGCATCGACATGCGACTGGAGACCCGATTGGGCTCCATCCTGAGCGAACTTCTGGGCACGGAGCGCCAGTCCGCCGGCGCGCGCGGCGGTTCGGCCCCATGAGCGGCGCTTCATGAGCGCCGCCGCGGAGCGGCCGCGGCCCAAGCAATGGGCGAAGGCTCTGGGGCAGGCGCGCGCGCGCATGGCCGAGGCCGCCGAAATCGTCGTGGAAGGCACCCTGAACCGGATGGTCGGCATGACCCTCGAGGCCGTGGGCTGCGAAGCGGCGGTGGGCGGCCGGTGCTTGATCGACACCGCGGAGGGCAAGCAGGTCGAAGCCGAGGTGGTCGGATTTTCAGGCGACAAATTGTTCTTGATGCCCACCGGCGACATCCGCGGAGTGATGCCGGGCGCACGCGTCATTCCCACCCACAGCGTGTCCTCGGTTGCCGTGGGCGATGGATTGCTCGGCAGGGTCTTGGACGGGGCCGGCCGCCCGCTCGACGGCTTCGGTGAACTGCGCTGCACGGATCGCGTGTCGCTCACCGGGGAGCCGCTCAATCCTCTCATGCGGCGGGCGATCCGCGATCCGCTCGACGTGGGCGTGCGTTCGATCAACGCGCTGCTCACCGTCGGCGGCGGCCAGCGCATCGGCCTGTTCGCCGGCTCCGGCGTGGGCAAGTCGGTGCTGCTCGGCATGATGACCCGCTACACCAAGGCCGACGTCACCGTGGTCGGCCTGATCGGCGAGCGCGGCCGCGAAGTCCAGGATTTCGTCAGCAATACCCTGGGGCCCGACGGCATGCGGCGCGCCGTGGTGGTCGCGACCCCGGCCGATAATCCGCCCCTGATGCGCCTGCACGGCGCATGGTTGGCCACGGCCATCGCCGAGTATTTCCGCGATCGAGGGCTCAAGGTGCTGCTGCTGCTCGATTCACTGACGCGATTCGCACAGGCGCAGCGCGAAATTGCGCTCGCCATCGGCGAGCCGCCGGCAACCAAGGGCTATCCGCCCTCGGTATTCGCGCGCCTGCCGCAGCTGGTGGAGCGGGCCGGCAACAGCGACCGCGGCGTCGGATCGATCACCGCGTTCTATACCGTGCTGGCGGAGGGGGATGACCAAAACGATCCGATCGCCGACGCTGCACGCGCGATCTTGGACGGTCACATCGTGCTGTCGCGGCGGCTGGCGGAGAGCGGCATGTATCCGGCCGTCGACGTGGAAGCCTCCATCAGCCGCGCCATGCACCAGATCGCCACGCGCGAGCAACTCGACCTCGCGAACCGCTTCAAGCAAGTGTACTCGACCTATCAACAGAACCGCGACCTCATCACCGTGGGCGCCTACCGGCGTGGTGCCGACCCGCGGGTGGATCTGGCCGTGGAACAATGGCCCAAGATGATGGAATTCCTGCGCCAGGACATGTACGAGCCGGTGGGAACCGACCGCAGTTATGCCGACCTTAGGCAACTCGTGACGCAGTTCTCGGCGCAGGCCCCGGCAGTGGGCCGATAGTACGCGCCTAGCCTATGATGAAATCCAAGCGCTTCGCACCGATTCAAGAAATCGCCTCGACTTCGGCCCAGGATCTGAGCCGCGCGATGGGCGAGGCCGGCCGCAAGGTGGCGGATCTCGAGAAGCAACTGCAACAGCTGCAATCCTACCGCGACGACTACGTGCGCAATTCGACGCAGGGTGCGGCGGCGGTGGACGCAGTCAAGCTGCAGAACTACCGCACTTTTCTCGATCGCCTGAGCGAGGCGCTGCGCCAGCATTCGAGGCTGCTCGACGATGCCCGCGCGGAATACGAAAGGCGGCGCGCGGCGTGGAGCGAAAAGCGCATCGAAGCCGAATCGCTCGGGCGGGCCGTGGACCGCTTCCGCAAGGAAGAACAGCACGCCGCCGACCGGCGCGAGCAGCGCGAAGGCGATGACGCGGCGCTGCGCGTGGTGATTGCCGCGCGCAGCGAAGTCAGATAGGACTCTTGCCGCGCAGATAGATGTCCGCCACGCCGTCGGCAATCTGCTCCGGCTTCGCCTCCGCCAGATTCGTCAGAACCACCACCGTGAGCCGGTCATCCACATAGCGCGAAATCTGCGTCTCGAAGCCCTGCCACTGGCCTTCGTGCTCCACCACGCGATGGCCCTTCTTGTCGCCGATGAACCAACCATAGCCGTAGCGGCCGGCGTTCGGTGTCCCGTCGCGCAGCGCGGCCACCGTCCACATCTGCTTCAGGCTGGAGGCGTGCAGCAACTTTTCCGTGTATAGCGCGGCGTCCCATTTCGCGAGATCCAGAATCGAGAAATACAGGCTGCCGTCAGCGGTGGTGTTCAACATCGGCGCCACCCATTCCTGGTTCTGCAGCCGGCCCTTGACCCAGCGGTAGCCGGCGGCGCGGTTTGGAACGAGGTCTGCTTCGCCGATGATCCGGGTCGTCGCCATGCCCAAGGGCTTGAATATCCGTTCCCGCAGGAAGTCGCCGTAGAACTCGCCCGTCACTTTATGAATGACGATTCCGAGAGTCAGGTAGCCTAAATTGCTGTAGCTCCAATTCGTCCCCGGCGGATACGCCGCGGGGATGGCAGCTACGATTTTGACGAGATCATCCTCGGTATAGTCCTTGCGCAAATCAAAATCGTCCGGGTAATCCGTGAAGCCGGCGGTATGGCTCAGCAGCTCATGAATCGTCACCTTTCCCCACCAGGCCGGCGCATCCGGAAAATAGCGGGTGAGCGGATCCTGCAGGCCGATCTTGCCCTCCTCGACCAACATCATCACGGCGGTTGCCGTGAACTGCTTGCCGACCGAGCCCGATTGGAAAATCGTCCGAGGGCTGACCGGCACCTGCAATTCGACGTTCGCAAAGCCGAAGCCTTCGGCCCGGACCGGCCGGCCGTTGCGCGAAACCAGCAATGCCAGGCCCGGAATGTGCTGCTTTGCCATTGCGGCGCGCACGAATCGCGCCGCTGCATCGGCGGGCGGGTCTGCCGCGGCCGCTTGCAGCGACAGAACGCAGCAAAAACACAGGATGATGCAAAGGAAATGTCTCAGCGCCGGCTCCTTGATTGATCGCAGCCTGAAGTTTCGCACACACGTGTATATTGCGCCGCTGACGCACGCAAGCGAAGTGGAAGGACGGCAGGTGGCAGAGGCGAGAATCTGGGTCGACGCGGACGCCTGTCCGAATGTCATCAAGGAGATCTTGTTCCGCGCCGCGGAGCGCACCGGTGTGTGCGTCACCTTGGTCGCCAACCAGCCGCTGCAGATTCCCCGTGTCGCGAGCCTGCGCGCGATTCAGGTCTCTTCCGGTTTCGATGTGGCTGACGGGGAGATCGTCGGACGCGTGGTAGCGGGGGATCTGGTCGTCACGGCCGACATTCCGCTCGCGGCCGAAGTGATTGCCAAGGGCGGCGAGGCGCTCAACCCGCGCGGTGAGCGCTATTCCCCCGACACCATTCGAGGCGTGCTCGCCATGCGGGATTTCATGGATACGATGCGCGCCAGCGGCAACGTCGGCGGGGGTCCGCCGCCGCTCACGCTGGCGAATCGCAAGGCTTTTGCGGCGCATCTGGACGCCTGGATTTCGCGCCGGGCCGGTGCGTAGGCTGAGTATGGGCGACGAAGCTCCCAAGCCGGTCGTGGTTCCGTACACCGAACTGGCGGCGGACCTGCTGCACGCGGTGGTCGAATCCTACGTGCTGCGCGAGGGTACGGACTATGGGGAGAAGGAATATTCCCTGGAGGAGAAAGTGGCGCACGTCATCGGCCGGCTGCGGCGCGCCGAGGCGCAAATCGTCTTCGATCCTGAAACCGAAACCGTCAGCATCGTCAGTACCTAGATTTCCACATTGTCGATGAGCCGGGTGCCTCCCAGCCGCGCGGCCGCCAATGCCACCAGGGGTTCGCCTGCCGACGGTTCGCGCAGATCGCTTTGCCGCCGGACCGCCACATAGTCCGGCCGCCAGCCTCTGGCGATCAAGAATTCCCGCGCCGCGCTCTCGATCGCCGGCCAGTCGGTGCGCCCGGCCTTGATTTCCGCCGCCATTCTGCTCAAGCAGGCGTGCAGCTGCGCGGCCTCGGCATGCTCGACATCGTTCAAATAGCCGTTGCGGGACGACAAGGCCAGGCCGCCGGCGTCGCGCATGGTTTCCGCCGGCACGATTTCAATGGGCAGCGCCAGCTGGCGCACCATGCCGCGGATCACCAGCAGCTGCTGGTAGTCCTTCTTGCCGAATACCGCCATCGCGGGCCGCACCATGTTGAACAGCTTCAGCACCACCGTGCACACTCCGGCGAAGAACTGCGGGCGCACTTCGCCCTCGAGAATGCCGGCAAGCTCCCGCGGCGGATGAACCAGGTAGCCTTGAGCTTCGGGATAGACTTCCCGATCGCTCGGCGCAAACACGATGTCGCAGCCGCCGGCCGCCAACAGTTCGCAGTCGCGCTCGAATGTGCGTGGATAGGTGGTGTAATCCTCGTGCGGAGCGAATTGCAGCTGGTTGACGAATATGCTCGCGACCACGGGGCCGCCCCGCATGCGTGCAATGCCGACCAGCGACAGATGTCCCGCATGCAGGCTGCCCATGGTCGGCACCAGCACCGGCCGGCGCTCCATCCCGAGCGCGGCGCGCAATTCAGCGACCGTATGAATTATCTGCACGCTGAATGCCGCTCAGAAGGCGTGAAGTGCATCGTCCGGGAATCGTCCGCTCTTCACGTCAGTGACGTACTTGCGCACGGCCTGCTCGATGCCGGCGCTGCCGTCGAGAAAGTTGCGCACGAATCGCAGCGGCTCGCCGCCGGCCAGTCCCAGCATGTCGTGCAGTACCAGGACCTGGCCGCTGCAGCCGCTGCCGGCGCCGATCCCGATGACGGGGATCGGCAGGGCCTTCGTCAGATCGCGCGCCAGAGCGGCCGGCACCATTTCCAACACCAACAATTCGGCGCCTGCCGCGGCGAGTTCCTTGGCCTGTGCAAGCAGGGTCCCGGCGGCGGCCTCATCACGCCCCTGCACGCGGTAGCCGCCGAGCGCGTGCACCGACTGCGGGGTGAAGCCCAGGTGGGCGCACACCGGAACCCCGCGATCCACGAGGAAGCGCACGATGGGCGCGGTCCAACCGCCGCCCTCGAGCTTGACCATGTGCGCGCCTTGCTGCATCAGCAGGGCGGAGTTGCGCATGGCTGCCTCGGCGGACTCTTGGTAGCTGCCGAAAGGCAGGTCGGCGATGATCCATGCGGTGCGATTGCCCCGCGCCACACACCCGGTGTGGTATGCCATTTCCTCGATGGACACGGCGAGCGTGGTCGAGCGACCCTGCAGCACATTGCCGAGTGAGTCTCCCACCAGCAGGGAATCGACGCCGGCTGCGTCCAGGACGCGCGCGAAAGAGGCATCGTAGCAAGTCAGCATGGCGATCTTTTCAGAGGCGGCATGCATTTCGCGCAGACGACGCAATGTGACGGCCTTTCGGTTATCCATGCGGCTATTCTGAGGCACCGGGCCCCCAGTCGGCTAGGCTGGAAGGCTCCTAATTGGCTGCGGTCGCCCTTGCCCCGGCCTTTTGCCCTTGAATCCAGCTGTTGGTGCGCGCATCCAGCAGATCGAGCGGCAGCACGCCGCCGCTCAGCATTTCATCGTGGAAGCTGCGGATGTCGAACTTCGGACCCAGCTCCTGTTGGGCTCGCGCGCGCAGCTCGCGGAACTTGAGCTGCCCCAATTTATACGCCAGCGCCTGCGCCGGCCAGGAAATGTAGCGGTCGGTTTCGGCCTGGAGGGTGGGTTCGTCAACCGCACCGGACTGCCGGAAAAAGGCGACCACCTGATCGCGGCTCCAGCCTTCGGAATGCAGGCCGGTGTCGACCACGAGGCGCACGGCCCGGAACAATTCGCTGGAAAGACGGCCGTAGTCGCTGACGGGATCCTGGTAGAACCCCACTTCTTTCCCCAGCTGCTCGGCATACAGCGCCCAGCCCTCGATGTATCCGGAATTGTGGCTGTGCTGGCGGAACTTGGGCAGGCCCACGAGCTGCTGCGCCACCGACAGCTGCATGTGATGGCCGGGGATGCCTTCATGATAGGCCGTGGCCTCGTCGTCGATGAGCGAGCGATCGGCGAAGTTCGATACCGCCACCACGACGCGGCCGGGACGCTTGCCGTCCGGCGTGCCCGTTTGATAGTGCGTGGCATTCGCCGACTGGAACTCGGGCATGGCTTCGACGGTGACAGGCGAACCGGGAATGAAGGTGAACAGGTCCGGCAGCTTGGGCTGCATCTGAGCAATGTACTTGCGGAATACATCGACGATTTCGCCGGCGGAGGCGGGCTTGTACTTGGGGTTGCTCTTCAGTGACTCGCGGAAGGCGGCGAGATTGGCGAATCCTTCCCTGTGCGCGATGCCGAGCATGTCGGCCTGAATTCTGTCGATCTCCTTCAAGCCGATGTCGTGAATCTGCGCCGGCGAGAGATTGCTGACCGTGGTGCGGCTGCGGATGTCGTTCAGATACCGTGCCTTGCCGCCGGGCAGCGCGGCGATGCCAAGGGCGGTGCGGCCGTGCGGGGCGTATTCCGCCGCGATGAAATCGCCAAAGGCCTGGTAGGCCGGCAGCACTTCATTGACGACCGCCTCGGTGATGGCCCGGCTCAAGCGCTGCTGATCTTCCGCCGAAACGCCGGGTGGATATCTCCGAGTCGGCAGCAGGAACGGATCCGCCTTGATCACGCCCTGGCATTGCGCCGGGACTTTCTCCAGCAGGAACCGCACCGGCATCAGCTTGTCCTTCAGGCCGGCGCGCAGAACCTCTTCGGTCTGCGCGAACACACGCGGGATCTGATGCAGGCGCGCGAGGTAGTCCTCGTACTGTTTCACTGAATCGAAGGGGACCGCCAGCGGCAAATCGGCGAGGCGCAGGTGCGGGCCGTCCATCTGATTCACCGGCATCTCGTATTCCTTGAAGGAATAATTGGCAATCCGCTGCCGCAGCGTGCTGCGCAACACCTCGTGCGACAGCCGGTCCTGCTCGGAAAGGCCGCCGGTCGGGATCGCCTCCAGGCGCGCCAGGAACTTCTCATCGCCGGCGTGCAGCCTCTCGAGCGCGGCGAGCGAGTACTCGTCGAGCCGATCGTTGTAACGGTAGTCCCCGTAGGCCGTGGCCCGTTCAGGGTGGACCTTAAGTTCAAATTGGTAGTATTCCTCAAACAGCAGGTCCTGGGCGACGGCGGGAGATTCGCGGGGCGGTGCCGCGCCGCGCGACGGGCCGGCTCCGGCGCAGCAGAAAATTAACAACAAGGCGAGGGTTTTGTTTCGCATGGCCAAACGGTAGCACAAACCGCCGGTTGCACAATTGCCCTGGTAAACTAGCGGTCTTTCATCCGGCGCCACTGCATGACTTTCAAGACTTGGCTTTTATTTCTGGTGATGGAAACTGCCTTGTCGCTGTCGCCGGGTCCGGCGGTGTTTTATGTCGTGTCGCAGGGAGCGCGCGGCGCGCTGCGGCGTTCGTTGCCGGCGGCGGCGGGCATCATCAGCGCGAACGCCGTTTATTTCACTCTCTCGGCGACCAGCTTGGGCGCGATCATTGCCGCCAGCGCGCGATTCTTCACGATTGCCAAATGGGTGGGCGCCGCGTATTTGATTTATCTCGGAATCAAGGCGCTGCGCTCGTCCGGGGCGAGTCATGCGGTGGATCTGGCCGGCGTCACGCCCGGGGAACAAGGCGACCGGCGCCTCGTCTACCTCGGAGCGCTCACCTTGCAGCTGGCCAATCCGAAGGCACTGCTGTTTTTTCTGGCGCTGTTGCCGCAGTTCATCGATCCGGCCGCGGCGGTGGTGCCGCAAATGCTGCTCCTGGCGGCGACTTCGATGGTTCCGGAATTCTGCATCTTGCTGGGTTACGGCTGGCTCGCGCATCGCGCACTGCATGCCTCGGCCAAGTTCGGGATGTCGGGCAGCATGAATCGATGGCTGGCTTGGATCGAGGGCGCGGGGCTGCTCGGCTGCGCGACCCTGGTGTTGAAGTTCAATCGAGTCAACTAGGAAAACAATGGTCATGAATGCACGGCAGAGACTGACGGTGAAAGCAGGCGGCCTCGCGGTTGCTCTGTTTGCTAGCGCAACCCTCTCGGCGGCTGCGGACTCCCCCCGGCTGGTCCATCAATTCCTGCAGATGGCAATTTCACCCGATGCGGCGCTGGTTGCCGTGGTGGAAGGCGATTCGCCGCCGAGCGGATTCTTTCCGCCGATTCGTGATCTCGTGATCCGGCGCGTGCGCGACGGCGCAGCGGTGACCGTCAAGCTGCCTTGCGGCCGCGTTCCGCAGTGCTGGCCGGCCGCCCCCGCATGGACTCCCGACGGCAAGCATCTGAGTTTCAGCTTGCGCACTCCCGGCAGCCACGCGCGCGCTCTGTACACGGTGGCCGCCGACGGCAGCAACCTGACCATGCTGCTCGAATTCAGCGGTACCCTCGACGATCTGAAATATTCGGCGGACGGCCGCTTAGGCATGCTGGCCACCGAAAACGCCAACAAAGAAGTCGGCGCGACCGAAGCCGGGACGCCGATCGCCGGCGACTTGGACGAAGCGACGCCGGAGCAGCGAATCGCCGTGTTCGAGCAGGGCGCCCTGCACTGGGCATCTCCGCCCGATCTGTTCGTCTACGAATACGATTGGCGGCCGGGCGGCAAGGGGTTCGTCGGCACGGCCGCCCCCGGCAACGGCGACGACAACTGGTGGAGCGCCAAGCTGTTCGCCTTCTCCGCGGCGGACGCCGCGCCCAGGGTGCTGTACGCGCCCGCCGACAACCGGCAGCAGATCGCCACGCCGCGCGTTTCGCGCGACGGCGCGACGGTGGCCTTCATCGCGGGAATCATGAGCGACTTCGGCTCCACCGGCGGGGACGTCTATACGTTGCCGCTCGACGGCGGTGCGGCCGCCAATATCACGCCGGCGATGCGCGCCTCGGCGAGCGCGCTGGCCTGGGGTTGCGACGGCCGGCTGCAGGCGCAGCTGCTCGCGGGCGACAAGGTGCAACTGGTGGATCTCGGGACCGGACGCGGCCGCCCCGCCGCCGTACGCGTGGTGTGGAGCGGCGAGGAATCGCTGAGCAATGGCGGCGACTTTCCTGCCATCGCATGTCCGTCGGGAGTGATTGCCGTCCAACATCAATCCTTCACGATGGCGCCTGAGATCGAAGTCGGCGCGGCTGCCCGGCGGCGCAATTTGACCTCGATCAACCAGGGCTTGCGCGCGGCGGCCCGGGTACAGAGCATCTGGTGGAAGAGCGATGGCTTCGACGTGCAAGGCTGGCTGCTGCTGCCGGAGCATTCGAACGGCAAGTTGCCCATGGTGACCGACGTTCACGGCGGGCCGGCCGCGGCCGTTACGCCGCGTTTCATCGGGCCGGGACTGACGAGCGCACTGCTCGAGCACGGCTATGCAATGTTCCGGCCGAATCCACGCGGCAGCTATGGTCAAGGTGAACGCTTTACGCTGGCCAATGTACGCGACTTCGGCCATGGCGACCTGCGCGACATTTTAGCCGGCATCGACGCCGCGGCAGCGGCGGCACCCATCGATACGGCGCGTCTCGGCATCACGGGCGGCAGCTACGGCGGATTCATGACCATGTGGGCCGTCACTCAGACCGACCGCTTCAAAGCCGCGGTGGCGGCTGCCGGTGTCAGCAATTGGTTGTCGTACTACGGCGAGAACGGTATTGATGCCTGGATGCTGCCGTACTTCGGCGCTTCGGTGTACGAGGATCCGGCGGTGTACGCTCAGTCGTCGGCGATCAACTTCATCCGCAACGTCAAGACGCCCACCTTCGAGTACGTGGGAGAGCGCGATATCGAGTGTCCCGCTCCCCAGACTCAGGAGTTTTGGCACGCGCTGAAGGCCATGAATGTTCCGACGTCCATTATGATCTACCCGGGCGAAGGCCACGGGTTGCGTGATCCGGCGCATAGTGCCGATGCGATGCAGCGCACCCTGGGCTGGTTCGAGAAATACCTGAAATAGTGCATCGCGTCCCCGAGGGAGACCCGCCGCTCTTGGCACGTCGCTTGCTATTTCCCAGGCTATGAATGCAACACCCATCCTCTCGTCAGCCCCGATTGCCGCCGACCCGGCCCAGGCCAACGGCGTAAATTCCGCGGAATCGCCACAGTCGAGCGGCGGCGGCCACGATTTCGCCGCGGTCCTCAGCGATGCGGGACCCAGATCGGGCCGCAAATCCGCCCCGGCCAAGGCACACGGCGATACACCGTCCGGCGGACAGTTGCCGGGGCCCGGCAATTTCCCGCCGCCCCCGGCAAACGCCATTGCCGCTCCGGTGACCCCTTCCGCGTCGTCGCCCGGCCTTAACTCGACAGCGGCCGCCGGCCCTGCCGCAGTCCTGGGCGCGACGCCGGCCCAAGCAGCCGCCACGGTTGCGGCCGGGGCTGCCATCACCGCCGCAGGCACCGCGAACAGCGCAGCGCCTCCAGCCGCTACGGCGGCAACGGCAACCATGGTCGCCGGCGACGCAGCGGCGGCCAAGAACGCCGCCGCGTTCGGCATCGAGGCAAGCGCCGGCGCGCAGATCCCACCCGCCGCGCCGCACGCCGGCGACGACGTCTCGGACTCCGCGGGCGCAGCGGCCCCGGCGGCCGCGGCCGCCTCCGGCCCGGCAGCGGCATTGGCGCAGGCGCCGGGATTGCCTGCCGCCGCCGAGGCCGGTGCATCCGGCGGGAGCAAAGCATCCGTCATGGACTCTGCGGTCACGGTGGGCACAGCCGCCCCGCCGGTCCAAGACTCGAGCAAGGGTCACGCCCGCGAATCGGCAGGCTCTGCGCTCACGGCAAAAGTACGCTCCGGTGCCACGGCGGCCGCGATCGGCAAGCCCTCGGCGGCGGCCACGGCGGCCGGCACGTCGGCGGCCTCCCGACTCGGTGGCAGCGCGGGTACGAGCGCGAGCGCAGGTGCGGGCACGGACCCGACGACGGCCTCGGTCGATGCCGGCCCGCCGGCCGGCGATGCAAACACTCAGACAGCGGCAGCTGCGGCGATCTCCGCCGCCGCGAACGGCGCCGTTGCCGCGGCGGCCAATGCCGCGGACTCGGCGGTGCCTCCGGCCGGCGGGTCACCAACTCAAGCCGTCGGCAGCGCCGCTCCGGCAGCCGGCGGACCCGCCGGATCCGCCGCAAGGCCGATGGCGGCAGTTACCGCAGCCGCCGCAACGGCGGCAGCCGCGAAGCCCGCGGCCTCGCCGGCGGCCGTGGCCGCGCTCGCTGAGGCGGGCGCATCGGACAAGCACGCCGGCAGCGATTCTCCTGCATCAACGACGCCCGACGGTGCCGCCGGCCTGGCGCAGTTGAGCGTGAACTCACTCAGCCCGACCGACGCACCTGGGGCGCCGACGCTGAAAGTCGCCGCCGGCGTCGACACGCCGGAATTCGGGCAGGGTCTCGCGGACCGCGTGTCCTACATGATCGGCAACAATTTGAACGGCGCGAAACTGCAGGTTAATCCGCCCCAGCTCGGACCCATCGAAGTGCGAATCGCGGTGCAGGGCGACCACGCGCAGGTCTGGATGACCAGTCACAGTGCCGTGACGCGCGATGCGCTGGAATCGAGTTCGCCCAAACTGCGCGAAATGCTGGGCGCGCAGGGATTCGGCCAGGTCAGCGTCGATATTTCGCAGCGCTCCTTTCAGGAGCGTCCCTCGCAGGCACAATCCTACGACTGGACGCCCCCGGCGGTGCGCGACACCTCCGCCGCCATCGGGGCCGCAGCGGCGCCGTCGGCGCGCGCAGCCCGTGGCGCCCTCGATGCCTATGCCTGATTGCCGGGAGGCTAGCCCGCCATTCCGCCGTTGATGGAAATGACCTGGCCGGTGATGTAGGCGGCTTCTTCGGAGGCGAGGAAAGCCACCAGGCTCGCCACTTCGTCGGCGGTTCCGGCACGCTTCATCGGCACCAGGTCGGCGATGGCGGCGTCGTCGAAGGCGGCGTCGGCCATGGCCGACGCGATGATTCCGGGTGCGACCGCGTTGACGGTGATGCCGCGGCTCGCGACTTCGAGACTCAGCGCCCGGGCGGCGGCATTGAGCGCGCCTTTGGCTGCTGCGTAGTTCACCTGACCGCGATTGCCGATGAGTGCCGCCACCGACGATATATTGATGACGCGCCCCCAGCGGGTACGGATCATGGGCAACATCAGCGGCTGCGTCACGTTATAAAATCCATTCACCGACAAGTCGATGACGCGGTGCCATTGTGCGGGACTCATGCCCGGAAACACGGCGTCGTCGTGAATGCCGGCATTGTTCACCAAGATCTGGACGGGTCCCACCGACAGCAATGACTCCACGGCTGCGCGCGTGGCGCCCGCGTCGGTGAGGTCGAAGTGAACGGCTGCCGCCCGCCCGCCGCCCGCGGTGATCTCGCCCGCCAGCGCATCAGCCGCCGCGGCATTGCGGTGCGCATGGACGTAGACGAAGTGGCCGGCTGTTGCCAAGCGCCGGCAGATGGCCGATCCGATGGCGCCGCTGCCGCCTGTCACCAGAGCCCGAGTCGCCGGGGTGTTCATGTGTTCAACCGTTTGTTGGCATCGAAAACCACCGTCGCGCGACCACTCAACAGCGGCTGTACCGCGGAGCGCAGCTCGAATTCGTAGAGCGCACTGCTGCGGTCTCCCGCAATCAGTTCGGCCTCGCACAGCAGATCCGCCTGCAAGTCGTCGAGCCGCAGCACATGCAGCCGCACGTCGCGCAGACCTGCGAGAAACCCGGCCTCGGGTCGCGGACGCACGGTGCCGCCGCCCGCGGCCGGAGAGGCTGCGGCGAGCGCACCGTGCACGGCCATGGCTTGCGCGGCATATTCGATGCCGCAGCAAATGCCCAGGCGTCCGCGCGCGAGCAGCGGATGGCCGGGGGCGCGATGGGTAGCGCTGCGGCAGCAAATATGCCCCGCGTTCCACTCGATGACCTCATCGAGCAGGCACATGCGGCCATGATGAGGAATGTTCTGTTCGATCCAGCTGCGGTCTAGGGGCATGGTTCGGTTCGCACCTCCAACCGTGACACATCCAGGTACTCGAGAACTGTGCTGCCGGGGCCCCGCCGCGCGATCAGGCTGAGCAACGGCAGTGCGCGCGCCGCGGGACATTCGGAGCGCAACGCCTCCAAGGCCGGATCCGCCAGCCGATCGTAGGTCAAGTCGGTGAGCTCAGCGTCCATTCTCGCCACCGAGGAGGCGAGTCGCTGCGGCGTCAACACCAGCGCCACGCCGAAGGCATCGGGAATGGGGCGCTTGGCATGCAGCGGCTGCGGATATTCAGAGTCATAAGTGACCAACAAAACCGGCGCCTCATCCACGACCACCTGGGTCAGCGCTTCGAGCAGTCCCGCGGTGAAACTTGCGTCGAAGGCGCACAGCACGTTTGACTCGGTCATCGCGCCTGTGCCAATGCTCCAATACCCGGCCGCCGCGTTGTGCACGGAGTTGGCAAAGCGCGTCGGCGACACCTCGCGGCCCGCGAGCGACAAGGCCACGCAGAGTTCATGGCAGTTTTGTCCGTCGCCGCCGGAAGAGGAGAACACGCTCGCCAGGGTCTGAGGATCCACGCCGGCGTGCGCGGTGGCTTCCTGCGCAATGGCCAACGCCAGCTTGACGACCCGGCCGCAGCGCCGCCGCTCCGCCGCTGCCAACAAGGCCGGCAGCGGCAACACGGTGGGGGCCGGTCGATAGGGTCGCCGGCCCGCCAGCACCGCCTCGGCGTCAGGCCAATTGGCGAATCCAGGCCCCAGGACTCCGAGGCCGCCGACGTAGGCCGATAGTCTCATCCTGCGCGGCCCAGGATCAGGCTGCAATTCGTGCCGCCGAAGCCGAATGAATTGGACAGTACGCGCCGGATCGGAGCACGGCGGTTGTCCTTGATATAGTGCGCCGTGAGAGTCGGATCGATCTGGGTGGTATTCACTCCGCCGGGCATCAGTCCATGCTGGAGGGCGAGCGCACTGATGACGGCTTCGAGCGCGCCCGCGGCTCCGAGGGTATGGCCGGTGGAACCCTTGGTTGAACTGCAAGGCGTCATCGGACCAAACACGCTGGTGACTGCCTGGCTCTCCGAGCGATCATTGCTCGGGGTACCGGTTCCGTGCAGATTGATGTAGTCGATGTCGCCGGGTTCGAGTGCGGCAGCTGCGAGCGCGGCCTGCATCGCACGCCGCGCGCCGAGGCCCTCCGGATGCGGCGCGGACATGTGATAGGCATCGCTCGACTCACCGATGCCGAGCAGCAGCACGGCGGCCTCATCCTGCGGGTTCGGGCAACGTTCGAGCAGTGCGAACGCAGCCGCTTCGCCGATGGAGATGCCGTCGCGCACCACATCGAAGGGGCGGCAGGGTGCCGTCGATGAGAGCTGCAAGGAGCGGAAGCCATAGAGCGTGGTGAGGCACAACGAATCGACGCCGCCCACCAGCGCGGCATCGACGAGTCCCGCCTCGAGCATGCGCCGCGCCGAACCGAATGCCTTGGCGCTGGACGCGCATGCACTGGAAACCGCGACAGCGGGCCCCTGCAGGCCGCAGCGCCGCCGAATGTAGTCGGCGACGGAAAATGAATTGTGGGTCGTGCCGTACTCGAAGCCCGGCGGCAGCGCGCCGCTGACCGGATCGCGCTCGCGATAGGCCAGCTCGGTCTGCAGAATGCCCGCCGTGCTGGTTCCGAGGAAGACCCCCATGCGCCGCCGGCCCCAGCGTTCCGCCGCTGCCTGCACTGCTTCATAGAAGCCGTCCTGCCGCAGGGCCAGTTCGGCCAGCCGATTGTTGCGGCAGTCGAACTTGCGCAGATTCTCGGGCAGCCGCACCTCGTCGACGCCCGCCACCTCGCCGATGTGGGTGGCGATGTCCACCGTCTCGAAATCGCAAATGGAGAGGCCGCTGCGCTGCTCGACCAGACTCGACCAGGTCGCCGCCACGCCCACGCCGATGCAGCTCGTTGCGGTGAAATTCTTGAGAAGCAATGGTCTCATGGCGGAATCGCCGAGCGCAGAGTGACGGGGCGCAGCCTTTTCGCGGCCACGGCGTCCAGCAGCCGCGGCAGCACCTCGAGAATCACCGGCTTGCCGGTGCGGCTGCGCGCGGCGTTGCCGTCGTGCAGCAGCAAGATATCGCCCCCTTGCAGCGGAGCCGCCAGCCGCCGGTACACGGCTTCCGCATCGGTGTGGACGGTATCGAAGCCGCGCCGCGTCCAGCTGGCGAGCCGCAGCTGCAGGCGGCTCAGTATCGGGTCGAGAAAGGGATTGCGCAGGCCCGCCGGCGCGCGAAAAAAGCGCGGTGTGCTGCCGGTGACCCGGGCGATGCTGTCTTGAGCGCAGGAAATCTCGGCGGTCATGCTCCTCGGCCCCATCAGGGAAAAATCGTGCCGATGCCGCTGGCTGTGATTCTCGATGGCGTGACCGCGGCCGACGATTTCCCGCGCCAGGTCCGGGTAACGCTCGACACGCATGCCGACGCAAAAAAAGGTCGCGTGCGCGCCGTGTTCGGCCAGTTGCGACAGCACCTGCGGCGTCACCTCAGGGTCCGGTCCGTCATCGATGGTGATGGCGATGCCGGTGGAGTCGCCGCTGATCCCGGGCAGGGTTACCCAGTTCGGCCCCAGCAGCCGGCTGCGCGGCCAAAGTCCGGCCGCGGCCAGGCAGCCCTGGTTCAGCATCACGGCCCCCAGCGCCCAGGGCCACAAGCGCGGCCGGGCCAGGACGGCGGCCGCCGCGCCCAGATGGACGGCGGCGGACGCATACAGCAGAGGCGCGGGCGACCAGCGCGGGTCTCGTCCACTCATGTGAAGCGCGAATCCAAGAAATTCTCCCAAAGCCTTGACCATGTGGCCCACTCGTGGCCGCCGGTGATCACGTCGACCGCGGCGGCGGGCAGCGTTGCCGCCAGGAGCTCATGCGCCGCCGAAAATCGATCTTCCTTCCCAAACCCAAGATACAACGGCGGTGAATCGGCGCGGCGAGTCTTTATATAGCGCCATATTCGGCGTTCCTCGTCGGTTTCCGCAAGTTCGCCCGGTTGCCACCGGCTAAGTCCGGGCGCCCGCTCTATTTCGCGGGCCAGAATCCGGTTGCCGAGATAGGGAGCGAGCAGGCACAGCCCGTCGAGCTCATCGGGATAGGTGGCGGCATAGTCGAGCGCAATCAGACCGCCCAGCGAAATACCGCCCAGCCAAACAGCCACGCCCGCCTCGCGGGCCGGCAACACCACCAGGGAGCGCAGTTCCCGCAGCACCCCGCGATCGCCGATGTAGGCCAGTTCGAGATCGACAAACACCAGATCCAAGGGTACCCGCCGTGCACGCACCGCCTCCGCGAAGCCGGCCGTCGCAAAGTCCTTTGCGCCATGGTAGGCGCCGGGCAACCACGCCATGCGCGTCGGCGCCATGGCCGGCGCGGCCGCAGCTATGGTCATGCTACGCACGCGTCGGCAAACGGGGTTGCGCGGGTTCTCGGCCGGCGCAGATCGCGGCGAACAGCAGCGCCAGGAACGCGCCGGGCGCCACGGTGGTTCCCAACGCCACCAGCACCGGAACCTGCGAAAAAGACAGCAGGCCGAAGCCGATCACCGTGCTCGAATTGGCGATGACCAGAGACGCCAGGGTCAGCGATTCGCTGCCGGACTCGTGCACCCGGGCCTGCCGATCGAAGAACAAGGCATAGTTGGAGCCGACGGCGACGATGAGCAACATGCCGACCAGGTGCAAAATGGTGAGCTGCACCCCGCTCAACGCAAGACCGGCGGCTACGGTGAGCACCGCCAGCCCCAGGGGCGCCAACACGTTGGCAACGCGCAGCGGCGAGCGCAGCGCAATCAACAGCAGCACCATGAGCGCCGCGATGCCGGCCAGCGACAGATGCATGGCCTCGGACAGGTAACCGGAATACAAGGCGTCGGATTCCTGTTTGAGATCGAGCACGCGCGCCTCGGGAATCTGCGCGCCGGCGAGCGCCGCGGCCACCCGCGCCGCATCGATCGGCTGCGCGGCGGCGCCGTGCAGCGGCAGCAACGCATTCCAACGATCCCTCTGGTGCAGGATCAGTGCGTCGAAGCCCGCGCGCAGCGATGTCCCCTGTAAATCCCGCGCCGTGAGCAAGGGCGCATGGCGCGCGGCTTCGACATCGTTCAAGAACGGCTGAAGGCGCTCGCTGCCGATCCCGGCACCGACGGTGGCCTGCCGCAGATTGTCCTGCAGCTGCGGCGGCCCGGGCAGGCTGCCGCGGCGCGCTTCCTGGACTGCCGCGCTCGGCAGATAGTTTGCCGGCGTGTCGAAGCCGCCGATGACCTGCGTCTGCGCCAGTGGTGCGAGCGCCTGGCCGGCACGCTCGGCGCCGGCGAGCACCGCCTCGAGAGTCGGACCTGAAACGATGACCATGTCGCGCACATCGGCGGCTCCCAGATCGCGCCTCAGCCGAGCATCGGTGTCCTGATCCTGAGCGGACACAGGACTCAATGCGGAGAGTTCGCGATTCCACAGCGTCGTTTGGTGCAGGTGCAGCACGGCCAGCGCCGCCAGCGCAATCGCCGTGCACAGCAGCGCCGGTCCCCAGCGCGGCAGCCGCCGCACCGGCCGCAGCGCCGCGGCGACGCGCTGTCCGAGCGGCGTGACATCGTGGATTGCAAAGCCGCTCGGCAGCAGCGCGGGCAGCACAAAACGCGTCACACAGGCGGCGGCGATCAAACCGCTGATCGAGTAGGCGCCCAGTTGCGCGAGGCCGGGAAAGCCCGAGGGCAGAAGCGAGGCGAATCCACAGACCGATGTCAGCATGCCGAGACGGATCGTGGGCCACCAGCGCTGCTGCCAGCTCGAGCCGGAGGATTCGCCTTGCGGCACCCGGCGCGATTGCACGAAGAAATAGATGGAGTAGTCCACCGATTCGCCGATCAGGGTGATCCCGAATCCCAGGGTGATCCCATGGACCGCCCCGAAGCCCAGCGCGACGGCGGCGATTCCGATCACCGCGCCGGTGGCCACCGGCATGAGCCCCAGCGCGAGCGCCGGTACCGAGCGATACACCGCGAACAACAGCGCCACCACCAGGACGGCGCCGGCGATCGACAGACGCAGGGCCGCGCGCTCGATCTTGGCGCGGGCGGCAACCGCAAACACGCCCGGCCCGCTCAATGTCAATTGCAATGCCCGGGGGTTGGCGGCGAACGCCGCGCGCACGGTCCTGATGGCCCGGGCTTGCGCATCGATGTCCGAGCCGCCCGCCGCAGTTTGCGCCACCATCAGCGCGCGTCCGCCGTCGGGAGACGTCCAGACGCCGCCGTTCGTGACCGGCGCGGGCGTGCGCTCCAATTGATCGATGATGTGCAGCATCTCGCCCGTCGGATCGCTCGGCAGCAGCGACTTCAGCATGAGTCCCGCGGGCGAAGCCAAATCATCGATGGTGTCCTTGATTGCCTCCCGCAGACCGGCTGCGGAAAAGCGCGCCGCGTTCACCTGGTCGCTCAACAAGTAGCGATGCTGAAACAGGAATTCGCGATCGCGCTCGGCGGTGACGGGCTCGCCGTTGTTGATGCTGATGAACTGCGGGTCGCGGCGCAGGCGGCTCGCGGCGGACGCCGACGCCTGCGCCCGTGCACCGGCATCCGCGCCGCCGATGGCGATGAGAATCAAGCGCGACGCCGGACCGTCGCGCAACTGGTCCACCAGCAATTGTTGGGCGGCGGTGGGCTTGGCCGGCAGGAAGGCGGACAGGTCGGTGATGTAGCGGGCGCGCGCCACCACGATGGACGCCAGCGCGAGGCATGCGATCCACAACGCCAAGATCTGCACGCGCCGCCGGTTCATGACGCCGCAGGCGTGCGCAAGGTCATGACCGAACGATCACCGTCCGGCTGGCGTATTTCGACCTTCAGCAGTTGGTCCCTTGAACCGTCGATTTGCACCTGCTTCACAACCTGCGCCAGTTGATGGTCCAAGGGCGTGAGGGTCAGCAGCCAGCGCTGCACGCCGCCGGCGAATTCGACGTGAAACACCTGCTCGAGCGCGCTTCGGTCGCCCGCCAGCGTGGCGCGAATGCTTTCGATGAAGGGCAGAATCTGCGGATAGCGGTGCAGGTCCACGACACGGCGGCGGCCGCCCCGCTCCATGGTCAATGCGCCGCCGTCGAGCACCAGATTTTCTGGGCGGGGCAACAGGGTGCGCTTCTCCAGGTGATCGGGAGCCTCATAGCGCAATTCGCCCGAGGATTCGACCGGGTGATCGAGGATGGCCAGAAAGTGCTGCTCGACGTACTCGACCTGCCCGTGGCGGCGCATCGCGAGCAGCCGCATCACCTCGTCGAGATCGCCCATCGGAGCACCCTTCGCGGCGTCCGCCGCCGCGCTCGCAGGGCTGCCGGCGGCGCACAGCCAGCCCAGCATGAGAAGGCCCAGGGTGCGCCGCCTCATGCGCGCCCGCTCTCGGGTTGCGCGCGCCAGAAGTCATAGAAGTTGAACCAGTTATAGGGATCGCTGCGGCAGCGGCGATCGACGGCGGCGGCATAACGCTCGATCGCGGCACTGACCGCCGCGTCCCGATCGGGCAGGCGGGTCGCCGAGAAATCAGCCACCCGCTCGAACACCACATGGTAGTTGTTCTTGCCCCGGTACAGCCCGGCCATGAAGAACACCGGGCAGCGCAGAATGGCCGCGGCGCGCATCGGGCCGGTCGGCAGGCAGGCGGTTTCACCAAGCAAGCTCACCGCCTGCACCGGTTCGCGCCCCAGCGTGCGGTCCCCCAGCACCCCGACGAACGCCCCGTGTTCGAGGCGGTCGGCGATATTGAGCATGGCATCGATCCGTCCGAGAGAGACGATATCGGGCACGAAGCGCGGATTGATGGCAGCCAGGGTGGCGTTGATCTTGCGCGCATTTTCCTCGTACATGGCCATGGCCACCCGGATGCCGCGCCGGCGCCGGCCGATGCTGTGCATCACCTCGAAGCTGCCCATGTGGGCGCCCAACAGCAGGGCGCCGCGCCCGCTCTCCAGCTGCGACAGCATCAGCGCTTCGCCCTCGAGCGTGATGTTGAATTGGCCGAATTGCTCGTTGATCAGGTAAACGCGATCGTGAATGGTGCTGGCAAAACTCAAGATCTGCAGAAAACGGTCGCGGGCGCGCGGCCGCCGACCGAGTGCGAGACGCAGGTACTTGAGCGAATGGCGCCGTGCGGCGGGAGCGAACAGGAAGAAATAGAGCGCAATCCCATAGAGCGGAACGCGGCTCAGGCGCCTGCCCAGATTCAGCGATACGAATGCCATGATCCGCAGCAGCACGACACTGCCGCGCTCGCGGTGTTTGATCCATTCCGCCTCGCGGCCGTGATCGGCCAAATCCTCCGTCTTGGGATTCACGCGGCGCCGCCCGCCCGGGAGGGCCGGCGCAGGGTGCCGCTGGCGACCGTGCGGTCGGCGGCGCGAATGGTGAAGCGGATCGAGCCGTTCTTGGGTGCGTCGTGCTCCAGCGTCAACGCATCGCCCGGACGCACGGCATCCAGGAACTTGGCGGATCCGATTTGCCATTGCGTGAGGTCGATGCCCCACGCGCGTTGTATGACCTGCAGGGCCTCATCGAGCAGAACCGCGCCGGGCAACACGGGAAACGCGGGGAAGTGGCCGGCAAACGATGGATGATCGGCCGGGATCTGAATCGGGCTGTGCACCGTCACGGCCGGCTGCGTGCTCACAGCGAATCGCTCGTGTGATAGTGACTGTTCGCCAGGCGCTCCAAGGCCTGCTGCGGCAGTTTGCCGGTGGCATTGCGCGGCAGGCGCTCAACCATGATCAGCGGGCGTGGCAGGAACACCGGATCGATGCGCCGGCGCAGATGCTCGGTCAGGCTTGCGGGGCTCAACGTCGGCGCCACGACGACCGCGCCGAGGCGCGCCACGCCGGTAGACCCGGTCGCGCTTTCGCGCAGAAAGAACACACCGTCCAGCACCCCGGGAATGGCATTCAGCTGCGTGTTCAGATAGCCGAAAGAGCTGCGTTTGCCTGCGATGTTGACCAGGTCGGCGGTGCGGCCGTGCAGGAGAAACGTATCGTCGCCCGTGATCTCGATGACATCCTGCATGGCGGTCAGCTGTTCGACGTGTCCGCCGTGCGCGAACACCTGCTCGTTCGCAACCTGCAGCCGGACGCCCGGCCACAGGCGCCACACGGCCGACTCGGCGGTGCGGCGCAGGGCAATCTGCCCGGTTTCCGTCGAGCCGTAGATTTCCAGCAACGTGGTGGCGAATTTCGCCTCCACCTCGCGTGCCAGATCCTGCGACAGCGGCGCGGTGGCCGACAGGACGAGATCGACCGGCGGCATGACCAGGTCCGATGCGACCAAGGTGCGCAGGTGAATCGGGGTCGTCACCAGCGTTCGGGGCCGCGGCACCGCTGCCACGGCTGCCGCGATGTCCGCGGGATAGAAGGGCCGGTCGGCGCTGAAGGAATTGCCGCTCACCAGGGCCAACAGCACGGTGGATTCGAAGCCGTACATATGCTGCGGCGGTACGGTGCCGATCAGGGCGTGTGACCGCCCGTCCGACAGCCCCAGGCGTGGGGCGCCGTCGCGAACGCAGCGCGCGAGCCGGCCCCAGGTCTTCTTGTAGGGCAGCGGTATGCCGGTTGATCCCGAGGTGAACACGATGGCCGCGACCTGGCTCACTGGAATTTCCGGGACCGCCCATTCTGCCTCGCCGGCAGGCGGCAGTTCGGGATAGTAGACCTTGGGCAGCCCGATCTCGCAGCGCACCTCGTCGGTCAGGCAGAATGCATCGGGGGCGAATCGCAGCAATTGCTCGATCACCTCGGGGGTATGAGTCGACGGCAAGAGGCTGACCCGTCCGGTCATCAGGCAGGCCGCGAGGCCGACGGTGAAATGGTAGCGATCGGCGCACACGTTCAGTACATGGTTGCCGTCCGGCAAGGTGCGCGCCAAATGCGCCGCATCGGACAGGAAACGCCGTGCCGTCATCGCCGTGCCGCCTCGGTACGCAATCACTGCCGTGGGTGCGGCGTGAGACAGTAGCGCGATCGTTTCCATGCGCCGCCTTAAGGCGCGCTCGCGAAATAAACCCGCACGGCGGCGAGCATGCCGCGGCGCTGCGCCTGGGGCACCACCCGCCGCCGCACCGCATATTCCACCACGAACATGAGACCAATCAGCGGCGGCACGCCGAAGTTGGCGAACAGCGACCAAACGCGCAGCGGCGCGAAGCAGAAGAACAGGCCGGTGGCGGCGGTGACCGAGACGAAGAACCAGACCCATGCGGCGGTGACCCGCCGGGTATAGATCACTTCCAGTGGCGTGAGGGGGCCGTGCAGCCTGTCTGCGAGCCGGGTGCACACTGCCACGTGCTGCGCGCGCAGGGATTGGCCGAAGCTGGCGGCCATCAGACTGTAAAAGCCCGCCTCCTGCAGCAGATAGACCAGGGAGAAGTTTTTTTCCATGGCCGGCCAATACAGATGCGCGAGGGCCGCCGCCGCTGCCGCCGCGAGTATCGCGGCCCACGGGCGGCCCCAGCGCCAGATGAGAAGGAGACCCACTCCGAACACCGGGCCCAAGGCCAGAGCCACCCCCAAATCGTGAGTCTTGGCGGCGGAATTGTTGTAGTGGGACAACCCTGCGTAGACGACGGCGGCAAGGACGATCGCAGCCAGCTGCAGTCTACGCCGCCAATACATGGTTACTTGGTCCTGTGCGCCGCAATGTACTCTGCGAGATGCCTCAAGGATCGGAAGGTCTGTTGATTCTCCGACGCGTCGGCCCGCAACTGGATGCCGTACTGCTTGGAGACGATGAGTGCCACTTCCAATATGTCGATGGAGTCGAGTCCCAGTCCCTCACCGTACAGCGGGGCATCGGGATCGATGTCCTGAGGCTGCACCTCTAGGTTCAGCGCCCGTACGAACAGGGTGGCGATTTCCTGCTGCAGACCGACATCGGTCAGGGGCGCCGGCTGTTGAATGAGCGACGCTTTGTCGGACATAGGCTAGGCTTTCGATTGAGGTTGCAAAGTTGCGGGCATTATATAGGTGCCGACCCCCGCGGCAACCGTCCTAGCGGTGCGGGGGGCGCAGGCGTCGCCCCAACAACAGGGGTAGGCGTCCCACGAACCCCCAAAACAGCCGAAAATGCATCCACGTCAGCAGGGCGTTGTCGCGCCAATAATTAAAGTGCGAAACACCGCCCTCCTCGGGCCGAAAGTAACGTACCGGCGAGGGCAGATTGACCGGCCGGACACCGCGCCACGACAGACGCACCACCGCCTCGACGTCGAAGTCGAAGCGCCGCATCCAGGGCTGGTGCCGCATGACGGAGATCAGCGGGTCGATGGGATAGACGCGAAACCCATACAGCGAGTCCTGTATGCCGGACCACAGGGTCTCGAGATTTGCCCACCAGTTGGATATTCGACGTCCCTTGACCCGCAATCCGGGCGCGCTCGAATCGAATACCGGTACACCCAGCACCATGGCAGCGGGCTGCGCCAAGGATGCCTGCATGAATGCGCGGATCCGTTCGGTGGGGTGCTGACCGTCGGAGTCCATGGTCAAGGCATGGGTGAACCCCTGCGCCCGGGCCTCGCGCAGCCCGAATAGCACCGCCGCCCCCTTGCCGCGATTCTTCGGCAGGACCAATACCCGTAGCCCCGGTTCTGCCGCCGCCATCGCCAATAAGTGTTCCGCCGATTGATCGGTGCTGCCGTCGATGACCACCCAGACAGGCCTCCACTGATCGAGCGCGCCGCGCACGGCCGCGTACACCCGGGGGCCCGGGTTGTAGCTCGGGATGAGCACCAGGTGAGAATTGGATTGCCGGGGCGCGGCTGGATCACTGCGCATCTCGCCCTCCAAGCCTAACCGCGCTTGAGCCAGCGCGATTGCAGGGCGCCCGCAAGCGCTTGCCGGTAATAGCCGTCGAGTTCGGCGGTAAAGGCCGCGACGTCCGACGGCGGGCCAAACCGTTTGCCCAGCCGGACTCGATAGGTGATCGGCAAGGAGGGCCGGCGGAACAGCGGCCATCCCTTGCTCAAGTAAGGAGAGTCCGTCTCGATCACCAGGGTCTGCACCGGAACGTTGGCATGCTTGGCGATCAAGCCCACGCTGCCGACCAGCTCATTGATCGGCTCGCGGATGGTGCGGGTGCCCTCGGGAAACAACAACAGGATCGCGCCGTCGCGCAGATGGGCAACCGACTCCTTGACCATCTGGCGCGAGGAATCGTTTCTGACGTAGCGGGCGAGACGCGAACCGGAACCGAGAAATACATTCTTCATGAGCGCCGATTTCATCACGCAAACGATGTTCGGATGGCGCGTCAATATCAGCAGGGCATCGATCAGACAGGGATGATTCGGCGCCAGGATCAGCGGCGGGCCGCCTCGGAGCGAATCGATATCGCGCAGATCCAAGTAGTAGGCGCGAGTAACGGCAAGTGACCAGGCGTAGAGCCGAAATCCCCACATGATGCCGCGCCGGCCCACCGCCGTGCCCAGCCGGGGCGGCAGGACATAATACAACGGCAGCGCGAACACCGACCAAGACAGGCAAATGAGTCCCAGCAGCGTCAGCGAACTATAGAGTGCGAAATACTCATAGACGATCTTGAGGGGACGCAGCATGGACGCGGGTACTCAATCCGGGACTTCGACCAGGGTCGAGGACCGGTGGATCATCCAGGAAATGCCGAATCCCGTCGACCAATAACTTTGGCGCCGGACCAGCGGGCTGTCGAGAAAGACCGCCCCGGCCAGCGTGTCGTAGCGCACGTAGGCGCCCACCCAGAATTTCGGATATCGCTTCGACAGGGCTGCGATGCTCTGCATGCCGGCGTAGCCGCCGACCGCCTGGTAGGCAGGCCGGTCCGCAGTCGCGTACTGCGGCGCGACCGTATAAAAGTAATCATGGTAGCGGCGGTCGGCGAACACGGGGCCGCTCAGCAACCCTAAGTTCCAGCCGGCGAATCCGATGGGATCCGCGACGTCCAAATTGAACCGCGGCGTGAACGTCCAGCCGATCATTCGCGGTGCGGCCTCGAGCGTGAATGCGGCGCGCAGCGGCAAGCGCAAATCGAACTTGACCCGTGCGTCATCGCTTCGCAACAAATGCAGCTCCAGCGAGGGACCCATTTCCACGGTGGGCTTGAGGTCCGGCATGCCGTTGCGCTCGCGGTCGTTGCGCACGGGCGTGGTCAGATTGAAGCTCAGATTCAGTCCGACCCGCTCTTGATTGAACAAGGTCCCGCGTACGCCGTCGCGATCCGCTTTGAGGAACGTGCCGTTGTACAGGATGTAGGGAACGGGCAGGGGGTAGACATGCGAGCTGTCCGACCCGCGATAGTCCTCGAACGCCACGGCGCCCGCTCCGAGTCCATATTCCCACAAGGGTTCCTCCTTGGGCTGCGCCGGCCCCGCCCAGCACACCGTCAGCAGCGCGGCCGCCAGCGGGGTGCGCAAATCGCGCCGGGCGGGATAAATTGGCGTTTCGATGTGTTTGTTGGAACCCGTGCGAATTTGCTGAGTCTATCGTGCCGACAAACACGGGTCCAACGTCTGTAAGATAGCAACATGCACATCTTGATTGTCGAGGATGACGAGGTCGCGCGAGACTACCTAGCCAAGGCGCTGCGTGAAGTGGGGCACACGGTGGACGTCGCCGGCAACGGCCTCGAAGGCCTGCACCTTGCATCCTCGATCGCCGTCGACCTCGCGATCGTCGACCGCATGCTGCCGAAGCTCGATGGGCTCGCCTTGGTGCAGTCGCTGCGCGCCACCGGACGCAAGATGCCGGTGCTCATCCTGAGCGCGCTCGGCGACGTCGATGACCGGATCACCGGGCTGCGCGCCGGCGGCGACGACTACTTGACCAAGCCGTACCACATGTCGGAGTTGATGGCGCGCATCGATGCTCTCGCCAGGCGCGGCGAGAACGGCAGCGCGGAGGCCAATACCAAGCTGAAACTCGCGGATCTGGAGCTGGATCGCATGACGCGCCGGGTCGTGCGCAACGGCAAGAAGATCGAACTGACCGCGCGTGAGTTTCAGCTGCTGGAGTTCATGATGCGCCACAGCGGTCAAGTGGTCACGCGCACCATGCTGCTCGAAGGCGTATGGGACTATCATTTCGATCCGCAGACCAATGTGATCGATGTCCACATCAGCCGCTTGCGCCAGGCGATCGACAAGGATTTCGACAAGCCCCTGCTGCACACCGTGCGCGGCGCAGGGTACAGCCTGCGCGAAGACGAATAGCGGCTTAAGCAGGTGGCCCCCGACCAGCGGTTTCTCGGCGTACTCGACACCTCGCCGTTCCGTATCGCCATCGTGTATTCGATCGTATTCGCCTGCGGCGCCGCGGCGCTTCTCGGCGCGGTCGACTTCGCCGTGTCGCGCGTGGTCGACGGCAGCACCGACAACCTGATCGAAGCCGAGGTGCAGGGGCTGCGCGAACAGATGCTGGTGCTGTCGCGCAGCGATTTCATCGAGCTGATCGAACAACGCTCCCAGGATCAGGACGTGCGCGGCGCGGTGTACTTGATGGTGGACCCGCAATTGCGGCCGGTCGCGGGCAATGTCCCGGCCTGGCCGAAGCTCGATGCCGGCGCGGGCAAGTGGTTTCTGTTCAAGGTGGCGGTGCCGTTCGGCGATGAAATCCGCGAGCACGAAATGCGCGCGCAGCGTTTTCCGCTGCCCGGCGGCTATCGGATGCTGGTGGGACACGACGTGCAAGAGCGCCAGGACGTGAAGAGCCTCATGATGCGCGGACTGATCGCCGCGGTGGTGATGACCCTGTTGCTCGGCTTGGGCGGCGGCTTTTGGATGGGGCGGCGCATCCTGGCGCAGGCGGGCGCGATCTCGGCGGTGGCGACCCAAATCATGCGCGGTGATTTGTCGCAGCGCCTGCCGGTGCGCGACGCGGACGATGAGATCAACACGCTGGCCCGGGAAATCAACACCATGCTCGACAAGATCGAGCAGCTCACGCTGGGCATGCGCACGGTTCTCGACAGCGCGGCGCATGACTTGCGCACGCCGCTCAACCGCCTGCAATCCACGGCCGAGGGCGCGATGACGCAGTTGCGCGTGGGCTCGCCCGAGCGCCGGGTTCTCGAGCGGGTGACCACGGAGGTGGATCATATGCGCAGCACGCTGGATGCGCTGTTGCGCATCGCGCTCGCCGAGACCGGCACGGTGGCGCGCGAGCCGGTCGACCTCTCGGAATTGGTCGCGAGCGTGGTCGAATTGTATGCGCCGGTCAGCGAGGAGCGCGGCATCGAATTGGAGAGCTCCGTGGCGGCGGGGGCGCAGGTGCTGGGCAGCCGGCAGCTGCTGGCGCAGGCGCTGGCGAATCTGCTCGACAATGCCATCAAGTTCACACCCGACGGCGGGCATATCCGGGTGCTGCTGCGCGGCTCCGGCAGCGAACCCGAGGTGATCGTCGAGGACAGCGGCCCGGGCATTCCGGCGGACAAGCGCGAGATCGTGCTGGGACGCCGCGTGCGGCTGGATGAGGCGCGCAAGTTTCCGGGTTCGGGGCTGGGCCTGTCGCTGGTGGCGGCCGTTACCAAGCTGCACGGCGCGCGTCTGGTGCTCGATGACGCCGCACCGGGCCTGCGGGTTTCATTGAGATTCTGACAGGAGTTGTTCATGTCGCGATACTGGGTGATTGCCCTCGCAGTGGCCGCCGCCGTTGTCGGCGCCGGATTCCTGCATCACGCCGCCACGGCCAAGACCTCCGCCCCAAAGACGGCGCTGCTGTCGGGAATCGACCTCGAGTACGTGGATGAATCAGTGCGCCCTCAGGATGATTTGTACCGGCACCTGAACGGCAAATGGCTTGACACCTTTCAGATACCGGCCGACAAAGGGTCGTACGGGTCGTTCACCTTCCTCGCCGACAATACTCAGGAACAGCTGCGCGGGATCGTGGAGGGACTCGGCGCCGCCGATGACGCCGAGGCGCGCAAGATCGCTGACTTGTACGCCAGCTTCATGGATGAGGCGCGGCTCGAGAATCTCGGCCTCACGCCCCTGCAAGGAGAGTTCGCGGCAATCGAGGCGATGTCGGCAAAGAAAGAAATTCCGCCGCTCATCGCGCATCTGAACCGGATCGGCGCGGGAGCTCCCTATGCCCTGTCCATCAATCAGGACGCCAAGAATTCCCTGCAGTACGCGGTGATCTTGCGGCAAAGCGGATTGGGCATGCCGGACCGCGATTACTACCTCAAGGATGACGCCAAGCTCAAGGACGCGCGCGCAAGGTACCTGGCGCACACCGCCAAGATGCTGGGAATGGCAGGGGATGCCGACGCCCAGGCCCACGCGGCCGCCATCCTCGATCTTGAAACGGCGCTGGCAAAGGTGCAATGGACCAGGGTCGAGAACCGCGATCCGATCAAGACCTACAACAAGACCGCGCTCGCCGACCTGCCGGCACTGATGCCGGCTTACGATTGGCAGGCCTACGTTCGCGCGGGCGATATCGCCGGCAAGACAGATTCAGTGATCATCAACCAGCCGAGCTACTTTAGCGCGCTCGACAAGCTGATCACGGAGACGCCGCTGGCGGTGTGGAAGGCCTACTTCAAATGGCATGTGCTGTCCGCCGCCGCGCCGTATCTGTCGAAGCCTTTCGTCGACGAGCGGTTTGCATTCACCGGCACGGTCCTCAGCGGCATTCCGGAAAATCGCCCGCGCTGGAAGCGCGGCATCACGCTCGTCGACGAGGCCATCGGCGAGGCGCTCGGCAAGCGCTATGTTGCGAAGTACTTCCCGCCGCAGAACAAGGCCCGCATGGACGCACTGATTGCAAACATGTTGGACGCCTACCGCCGCGACATTGCGACCCTGGATTGGATGAGCGCCGATACCAAGAAGGGCGCGCAGGCGAAACTCGCCAAACTGCTGACGAAGATCGGGTATCCCGACAAGTGGCGCGATTACACCGCGCTGCGGATGACCCGCGATGATCTCTGGGGCAATGTGCTGCGCGCCAGGGAATTCGAGTATCACCGCGACGTCGATAAATTGGGCAAGCCGGTCGATCGCAGCGAGTGGGGCATGACGCCGCAGACCATCAATGCCTACTACAACCCGCTCATGAATGAAATCGTGTTTCCGGCCGCAATCCTGCAACCGCCGTTTTTCAATGTGCGGGCGGACGATGCCGTCAACTATGGCGGGATCGTGGCCGTCATCGGTCACGAGATGAGTCATGGCTTCGATGACCGGGGCAGCCAATACGACGCCGACGGCAATCTGCATGACTGGTTCACCGCGGAGGACCACGAGAAGTTCAAGGCCAGGACGCGCGCGCTGGTCGCGCAGTACAGCGCGTATGAACCGGTCCCGGGGTTCCACGTCAACGGCGAACTGACGTTGGGCGAGAACATCGGCGACAACTCGGGCCTGGCGATCGCCTACAAAGCCTATCGCTTGTCGTTGGCGGGCAAAACGCCGCCGGTGATCGACGGCTTGAGCGGCGATCAGCGCTTGTATCTGGGCTGGGTGCAAGTGTGGCGCGGCAAGGAGCGCGAGGCCGAGGCGATTCAGCGAAACAAGACCGACCCGCATTCGCCGTCGGCGGTGCGCGGCACCGCGCCGGTGGTGAATCAGGAGGGCTTCTACGCCGCATTCGGCGTCAAGGAAGGCGACAAGATGTACGTGCCGCCGGCGAAGCGAATCAGTATTTGGTAGCACCTGCACCAAAGCCGGCGTTCGGGCCCTCGCAGTCACCCGGTAAGCGTCAATTTATCGGCGCCGGGCCGCGGCTGCGTATTGCCGGGCGCGCTCTCTGTTGGGTAACTGGCTGAAAGATAACGATTAATTTCATTTAGAAGCCAATGGCATAGAACTTGCTCGATTCCTGGCTGCGGCATGTGCCCGCACTAGGAAGAACCATGGCCGATCCAGCTGACGACGCAACTCCCCCTCCGCCGAAGAAGTCCGGCGGCTTGATGGGCACTCTCATGAACGGGATCGGCGTATTCGTCCTGACCCTCATCGCCGTGGTGGTCGGGGGATTCGTCAACGCGAAATTGCACCCCCTTCCCGACCTGCAATTGGATAAGGACGGCAAGATCAAGGCCATCGTCCCGGTGGCCGCCGCCGCCCACGGTGAGGATGGCAAGGAGGCGAAGGCGACGGTCTACTATGCCATTGACCCGCCCCTCGTGGTCAATTTCGAAGATGGCTCGGTGGTGCGCTTCCTGCAGATCACCATGGAAGTCATGGCGCACGATCAAAAGGCCATCGACAGCGTGCAGAAGAACATCCCGCTGATCCGCAACAATTTGCTGCTGCTCATGAGCAATCGCAACTATCAATCGATGATGTCGCGGGAGGGCAAGGAAAAGCTCCGCCAGGAAGCGCTCGCCGAGATCCGCGCCGTGCAGAAGAAGGAAGGCGGCCCGGATGTGGATGACGTGCTGTTCACCAGCTTCGTGGTGCAGTGATGACCGATGCCCCGCCCAGCGCCGTCATTTCCGACGAAGAGGTGTCGGCGCTGCTCGAAAAGAACCGCAGCGATGCCGTGCGGCCCTACGACTTTACGGCGCAGCGCATCAATCGCACGCAGCTGCCGCTGTTGGAGGTCGTCAGCAAGAGCTTTGCCGAGCGCGCGGGCGCGTCGCTGTCGGTGTTGTTGAGCCGCGACGCCAGCATGCAGTTCACCTCGCTGGAATCGGCGAAGAGCGCGGATTTGCAGGCCGCTCTGCCGACACCGGGGAGTCTGGCCGTGGTGCGGCTCAAGCCGCTGCCCGGGCTCGGCTTCGTGAGCGTCGAACCGGCGCTGCTGTTGACTCTGTTGGACGGATTTTTCGGCGGGTCGGGCCGCGCCCTGGCCGACGCACAGGCGGCTGTGGCGCCGGCTGCGCAACGCTTTCTCACGCTGCTGCTGCGCAGCTTCAGCGCGGATCTGACGGCAGCTTGGGCTCCGGTGACGCCGGTCGAGCTCGAGCTGGTGAAGCAGGAGACGAACCCGCGGCTGGTGCAGCTCGGCGCGCCGAACGAATCGGTGGTGGTGCTCAAGTTCACGGTGGAGTTCGGCGCCCGCAGCGGCCGCATTGATTGGCTGCTGCCCGAATCCCTGCTCGCGCCGGTGCGCGAGGCGCTGGCCGCGGACGGCGGCCAAACCGCAGTGCGCAAGCAGGACGCATGGGCCCCGGTGCTCACCTCCGCCTTGCAGGACGCCGAAGTCGATACCCGCGCGGTTCTTGCCCAGGCGCAGATCAGCCTGCGCGAACTGGTGCGGCTATCCCCCGGCGACATCATTCCCATCGAAGCGCCGCAGCAGGCCACTTTATTCGCGGGCGAGGTCCCTTTGTACCGCGGCCGTTTCGGCGTCTCGCAGGGGCGCAACGCACTCAAGATTCTTCCAGGAGCCTCCACATGAGCACGCCCGATCCCAAGAATGCCGCCGTTGCGCGTGCCCAGTTCGGCGATCTAGGTCCCAACGCAGCCGGTGCCGGCGGCCAGGAAATGAACTTGAATCTGATTCTCGACGTCGCGGTCACGCTGGCGCTCGAAGTCGGACGTGCGCGCATGCCGGTGCGCGAACTCCTGCAACTGGCGCCCGGTGCCGTGGTCGAACTCGATCGCCTCGCGGGCGAACCGCTCGACGTGCTGGTGAACGGCGTGCGCATCGCACGCGGCGAAGTCGTGGTGGTCAACGAGAAATTCGGCATCCGCTTGACGGACGTGGTGAGCGCGACCGAGAGGATGGAGCACGCCAAATGACGGGCATGCCGCAGGCCGCCTCGCCGCTGTCCGTGGGCAGCATGGCGCAGCTCACCTTGAGTCTCATCGCCATCGTGGCGCTGATTCTGGCCATCAGCTGGGTGCTGAAGCGGCTCAAGCTCGCCGGTCCGCGCAGCTCCGGAGAAATCACGGTGATCGATCAGCTCAGCGTGGGGCCGCGGGAGCGCATCGTGCTGGTTCGTGTCGGTGAGTCGCAGGTGCTGGTCGGCATCGGCGCGCAAGGGCTGGTGCCGCTGACGCCGTTGGCGACCCCCATTGCGCTCAAGGGACCGACGGCCGCGCCGGCGTTCGCCGACCGCCTTCGGGATCTCATGAAGCGGCCGGGGACATCCGCATGAGCGGATCGACCAACCGCCGCTCTCTCGTTGCCGGGTGCGCGCTGCTGCTGTCCGTGCCGTGCCTGCTGCCATGCCATGCAGCCATGGCGCAAGTGGCGCTGCCGGCGGTGGCCATCAAGACGGCCGCCGACGGGGCGCAGACCTACTCGCTGACCTTCCAGGTTCTGATCCTGATGACGGTGCTGACGCTGCTGCCGGCCATCCTGCTGGCGATGACGGCGTTCACCCGAATCATCATCGTACTGTCGATTCTGCGCCAGGCGCTCGGCATGGCGACGACCCCGTCCAACCAGATTTTGACGGGCCTCGCGCTGTTCATGACCTTTTTCGTCATGAGCACGACGATCGAGCAGTCGTTCGCGAACGGCATCAAACCCTATCTGGACGGACAGGTGGCGGGCGAGGTGGCGCTGGACCGGACCGTGCAGCCGCTGAAGAAGTTCATGCTGGCGCAGACGCGTGAGAACGATCTGCAATTGTTCGCCAAGCTGGCCGGCAAGACGCAATTTGCCTCTCCGGACGACGTGCCGCTCTCCGTGCTGATTCCGACCTTCATGACCAGCGAACTGAAGACCGCGTTCCAGATCGGCTTCATGGTGTTCATTCCCTTCCTGGTCATCGATCTCGTGGTTGCCAGCGTGCTGATGTCGATGGGCATGATGATGCTGTCCCCGGTGCTGGTGTCGCTGCCGTTCAAGATCATGCTGTTCGTGGTGGTCGACGGCTGGACGCTGCTGATGGGCACTCTGGCCGCGAGTTTCCACCAATGACGCCCGAGAACGTCATGGATCTCGCGCACCGCATGCTGCTGGTGACCTCGATGATCGCCGCGCCACTGCTGCTGATTGCACTGATCGCAGGCCTGGTGATCGGCATGCTGCAGGCGGCGACGCAGATCAATGAAGCGACCTTGAGCTTCATCCCGAAGCTGCTGCTGTTGGTGCTCACTCTGTTCGCCGCCGGACCTTGGATTCTGCGCGTGCTCATGGATTTCACCCGTGATTTGTACAACAGCATCCCGTCCATGATCGGCTGAGCGCTGACGTGCAACCCCTGGTTCTCAATGCCGCAGACGTCTCCACGTGGGTGGCCCGATTGTGGTGGCCGACGCTGCGGGTCGCGGGATTCGTGCTGGCCGCCCCGATCGCGAGCGAAGTCGTCATCCCGCGGCTCATCAAGATCGTGTTGTCGGTGGCGCTGGCCTTCCTGATGGCGCCGCTGGTGCAAGTGCCGGCGGGGCTGTCGATCTTCTCGGGCACGGGGCTGCTCGCGGCCGCGCAAGAGGTGCTGATCGGCGTCTCGGTCGGCCTGGTGGTGACCTTGACCTTCGAAGCACTGATCTTCGCCGGCCAGACGATCTCGCTCACCATGGGCCTCGGGTTTGCGACCTTGGTTGATCCGCAGCGCGGCGCGCAGACCACGGTGATCGGCCAGATGTTCATGATCATCGGCATCCTTACCTACCTCGCGCTCAACGGCCACCTCGTGCTGCTCGGCGTCCTCGCCGAGAGTTTCCACACCCTTCCCGTGGGTTCCGCACAGGTCGGCAAGGACTTTGTGCTGTCGGTCGCGCTGTGGGGAGCGCGCGTATTCGAGTCCGGCCTGCTGATTGCGCTGCCGGCGGTGATTGCATTGGTGATCGTCAATCTGGCGCTCGGCGTCGTCACCCGCGCCGCTCCGCAACTCAACCTGTTCGGCATCGGATTCACCGTCACTCTGCTGTGCGGATTCTTCGTGCTGATCGTCGGTCTCGACGGAATCATGGCCGGCGTCACCGCCATGATCGACAGCGCGCTCCATGCCGCCGCGGACTTGGTGCATGCGCCGGCGGCGGGAGCCCGCTGATGGCCGCCGAAGCAGAAACCGGCGGCGAACGCACCGAAGAGCCGTCGCAAAAGCGCCTGCAGGACGCGCGTGAGCGCGGGCAGCTGCCCCGGTCCCGCGAGCTCACCAATTTCGCCACCATGATCGGCGGCAGCGCGACCTTGGTCGCCATCGGCGGCGCGCTGTCCACCCGCATGTCGCAGATGATGCGCCACGGCCTGGACATCGATCCGCAACGCCTGCGCGACCCCGACGGAATGCTGGCGTCGCTGGGCGATGCCTGCATCAGCGCGCTCACCGTCCTGCTGCCGGTGTTCGGCGCTCTGGTCGCGCTGGTGGTGTTGGCGGCGATCGCACTCGGCGGCTGGAATTTCAGCGCGCAGGCCATGGCTCCCGATTTCTCGCGCTTGAGCCCGCTCGCGGGCCTGAAGCGGCTGTTCGGATTGCGCGGCGCCTCGGAACTCGGCAAGGCGCTGTTGAAGTGCGCGGTGGTCGGCGGCGTCTGCGCAGCCATCGTGTCCTCGATCTTCGGTGATGTTCTCGCCCTGGCGCACATGGAGCCGCGCACCGCGATCGGGCGCGGTGCGGGCCTTGTGAGCTGGGCTTTCGTCTGGCTGTGCGGCTCGCTGGCGTTGGTGGCCATGGTCGACGTGCCTTTGCAGCTGTATCAGTTCAAGCTCGCGCTGCGCATGACGCGGCAGGAATTGCGCGACGAGGCCAAGGAATCCGACGGACGCCCCGAAACCAAGCAGCGCATCCGCCAGGTGCAGCAGACGATGGCGCGGCGCCGCATGATGCACAAGATTCCCACCGCCGACGTGGTGATCGTCAACCCGACGCACTTTGCGGTGGCGCTCAAGTACGATCCGAAGAAGATGCGCGCGCCGCGCGTGCTCGCCAAAGGCGTCGACCTGGTCGCGCAGAACATCCGCCGCATCGCCGAGGAACATCGTGTTCCGGTATTCGAGTCGCCGAAGCTGGCGCGCGCCCTGTACCGCTCGACCGACCTGAACAAGGAGATTCCCACCGGCCTGTACGTGGCGGTCGCACAGGTGCTGTCGTATATCTTCCGGGTCCGCACCCTGAATCCGACCGTTGCCGCCAGGGTGGCGCGGCCGGACCCGCAGCTGAGCGATGAGTACGCTGACGTATGAACGCCCGCGGCACGGTAGCGACCTTCGGAGAATTCGCTCGCAACGGTTTGGGCGTGCCGGTATTGGTCATGGTGATTCTCGCCATGATGGTGCTGCCGCTGCCGGCATTCCTCCTCGACATCTTCTTCACGTTCAACATTTCCTTGTCGATCATGATCCTGCTGGCCGTGATCTATGTGCGGCGGGCCTTGGAATTCGCGGCGTTTCCGACCGTCCTGCTCGGCGCCACGCTGCTGCGGCTGGGTCTGAACGTCGCCTCGACGCGCATCGTGCTGATGAACGGCCATACCGGCTCGCATGCCGCGGGCCACGTCATCGCCGCCTTCGGTCAGTTCGTGGTCGGCGGCAACTATGCGGTGGGAATGGTGGTGTTCACGGTGCTGGTGATCATCAATTTCGTGGTGATCACCAAGGGCGCGGGGCGCATCTCCGAAGTCAGTGCGCGCTTCACTCTCGACGCCATGCCCGGCCGGCAAATGGCGATCGACGCGGATCTGAACGCGGGCATCATCACCCAGGCCGAAGCCATCGTCCGTCGCCAGGAAGTGCGCGAGGAGGCGGATTTCTACGGCGCCATGGACGGCGCCAGCAAGTTCGTCCGCGGCGACGCCATCGCCGGCATCCTGATCGTGTTCATCAATCTGTTCGGCGGCACCATCATCGGCGCCGCACAGCACGGCATGTCGCTGGCCGATGCGGGGCGCACCTATGCGCTGCTCACCATCGGCGACGGCCTGGTCGCGCAGATTCCGGCACTGCTCTTGTCCGTGGCCGTGGCGATCCTGGTGACCCGCGTGTCCAAGCCCCACGACATGAGCCAGCAGATCATGACCCAGGTGCTGGGCCAACCCAAGGCACTGGGAGTCACCAGCGGCATCCTGACTCTGCTCGGCATCATCCCCGGCATGCCGAATCTGGTGTTCCTGGGGATGGCGGCCGCCTGCGCCGCCGGCGCTTACTTCCTGAGCAAGCGCAAGGCGTCCGAACAGGCGGCCGCGGCACTTCCCGCGGCGGCGGCGGCCGCCGTTCCGACCGAGCAAAAGGAATTGTCCTGGGACGACGTCGAATCCGTGGATCTCATCGGACTCGAAGTCGGTTACCGGCTGATACCCCTGGTGGATCGCAGTCAGGGCGGCGAACTCATGGGCCGCATCAAGGGTGTGCGCAAGAAGCTGTCCGAGGAACTCGGCTTCCTGGTGCAGGCAGTGCACATCCGCGACAACCTGGAGCTCGGGCCCAACTCCTACCGCATCACCATCCTCGGCGCTCCGGTCGGGGAGTCCGAGGTGTTCCCGGACCGCGAATTGGCCATCAATCCCGGCCAGGTGTCCGGAACGCTGCCGGGCTCGGCGACCAAGGATCCGGCCTTCGGCCTGGACGCGATCTGGGTCGAGAAGTCGCGGCGTGAACAGGCGCAGGCGCAGGGCTACACCGTGGTGGACGCGAGCAGCGTCATCGCGACCCACCTGAGCCATCTGCTGCAATCTCATGCGCACGAGCTGCTGGGGCACGAGGAAGTACAGCAATTGCTCAACCGCCTGGCCCGGAGCGCGCCGAAACTGATCGAGGATTTGGTGCCGAAACTGCTGCCCATGAGCGTCGTCGTCAAGGTGCTGCAGTACTTGCTGCTCGAGCGCGTGCCGATCCGCAACCTGCGCACCATTTGCGAAACGCTGGCGGAACTTGCGCCGAAGAACCAGGACCCGGTGTCGCTGGTGGCCGCGGTCCGGGTCGCGCTCGGCCGCAGCATCGTGCAGAACATCGGCGGATTGCGCCAGGAATTGCCGGTCATCACCCTGGATCCGACGCTCGAACAGGTGCTGCAGGATTCGATGAGCGGCGGCGGGGACGCCTCGCCGGGATTCGAGCCGGGGCTCGCCGACAGAATTCAGACCGCGCTGTCCGACAGCACACGTCGCCAGGAAGCGGCCGGCGAGCCGGCGGTGCTGCTGGTGGCGCCGAAGATCAGGCCCTGGATCGCGCGCTTGATGCGTCATTCGACGCCGTCGCTCGCGGTGCTTGCCTACAACGAAATACCGGAAAACCGCCGCATCCGAGTGATTGCCGCGGTTGGACGCTGAGTCTTGCTTGATTTAAGGAGGTTGACATGAAGATCAAACGTTACACGGCGGCCAGCATGCGCGAGGCCCTGGCGCAGGTACGCGCGGAACAGGGCCCCGACGCCGTCATTCTCTCGAGCCGCCGCAGTGACGAGGGCATCGAAGTCATCGCAGCCGTCGACTATGACGAAGCTCTGTTCGTCGACGCCAACCGGCAGCGCATACCGGCGGTCAGCCCGAAGGCGCCGGCGCCCTCCTCATCGCCGCAACTCATTCCCGCGCATTTTCAAAGACTGACCATGTCGCCCGAACCGCTCGCAGCGCTGCGGCGGGCAGCGGCACCGGCGGCGGACTTGAGCTACGGCGCCATGCATCGCGAATTGCGGGACTTGCGGCAACTGGTGGAGACCGGGCTTGCCGGCATGACCGGGAACGACAAGCGCGTGCGCGAACCCTTGAAAGCGCGCGTGCTCGAGGAGCTCTCGGCCATGGATATCTCGCCCGACGTCGCCGCCGCGCTGGCGGCACGCACTCCGCAGCGCACCAACCTTGCCGATCCGTCGCACATTCCGCTGGCGCTGCTGGTCAAGCACATGCCGGTGGTCAACGATCTTGCCAGCGTCAGCGGCGGGATCATGGCGGTCGTCGGGCCGACGGGCGCCGGCAAGACCATGACCATCGCCAAACTTGCCGCGCGCTGGTGCATGCGGCACGGGGTTGCGGACCTGGGTTTGGTCAGCACCGACAATTACCGCGTCGGCGCCCGCGACCAGCTGATGAGCTACGCACGTCTTCTCGGCGTCCCGATGCATGCGGCCAACGGTGCGAAGGATCTTGCCCGCGTGCTGGAGCGGCTCAAATCGAAGAAATTGATTCTGATCGACACCGCCGGCATGGGGCCGCGCGACCCGCGGCTCGCCGAGCAGCTGGCGGCGCTGCAACTCGGCGCCCCGGGCGCGCGCATCTTGTTGGCGCTGCCCGCCCAGGGCGAAAGTCTCGCGCTCGAGGAGATCGTGCAAGCCTATGCAGCGTCGAAACCGGTCGCCTGCATCCTGACCAAGGTGGACGAGGCGGCGAGCCTGGGCGCGGTGATTTCAACGACCGTGCGGCACCGCCTGAAAATTGCCTATGTGTGCGACGGGCAACGGGTGCCGGAGGACATGCACGCCGCGCATCAAAGACGGGTGTGGCTGGTGCAGGCCGCGCTCAAGCTGAAAGAGGGCAAGGGCCCCGCACGCGACGCGCGCCGCGTCCGCAGCATCAACGGAGCACATGCCCATGCGTGATACCCGACTCTCTGCGGCTCATGCCGAGGCGCTGGCCGAACTCAATTCAACCCGTCCGGTGAAGGTGATCGCCGTCACCGGCGGCAAGGGGGGCGTGGGCAAGACCACGGTGTCCGCCAATCTGGCCGTGACGATCGCGGCTTCGGGCCGGGATGTGATGTTGGTCGACGCCGACTTCGGGCTTGCCAATGTGGACGTGCTGCTGGGCCTGCACACCCGCTACAATTTGGGACATGTCATGACGGGCGAGTGCTCGCTGGAGGACGCCATCGTCACCGGGCCGCACGGCCTGCAAATCGTGCCGGCGGCCTCCGGCATCAAGCACATGGCCAACCTGTCGGAAGGGGAACACGCCGGCATCATCCGGGCATTCAGCGACCTGTATCACCGCGTCGAGGTCATGGTGGTGGACACCGCGGCCGGGTTGGGCGACAGCGTCACGACCTTCACCCAGGCGGCCCATCATGTGGTCGTGGTGGTGTGCGATGAGCCCGCCTCCATCACCGACGCCTACGCGCTGATCAAGGTCATGAGCCGTGAGCACGGCGTGCAGCGCTTTCAGATCGTGGCAAATCAGACCCGCCGCTCCGGGGAGGGGCCGGATTTGTTCCAGAAAATCGAGCGCGTCTGTGACCGGTTTCTCAATGTGGCGCTGGAGTTTGCCGGCTCCATACCGTTTGACGACTATCTGCGCCGTGCGGTGCAGCGCCAGACCGCCGTCGTCGACGCGTACCCCGCGTGTATTTCCTCCATTGCCCTCAAGAATCTCGCGTCCAAGGCCGATAAGTGGTCTGTGCCCCAGGGAGCACGCGGTCACCTTGAGTTCTTTGTCGAACGCATGGTAGGGGCTCGGATGAGTCCTTCGACGGTATTGCAATGAGAGCAAGCACACAGTACTCGAATACACAGAAACGCGGCCCGAAACCGATTGTGGACCACGATGTCCCGGTCGATCAGGTGCCGCAGCAAGAATTGGTTTTGAGACATGCCGACTTGGTCAAACGTATTGCCTACCATCTGGTCAGCCGGATGCCGCCGAACGTGGAAGTCGACGACTTGATTCAATCCGGAATGATCGGCCTGCTGGATGCGGCGAAGCACTACTCCGCCACCAAGGGCGCCAATTTCGAAACCTACGCGGGCATTCGGATTCGCGGCGCCATGCTGGATGAAGTGCGCAAATCCGACTGGACTCCGCGATCCGTGCATCGACACATGCGCGAGATGGCCGACGTCGTGCGCAAGATCGAGAACGCCAAGGGCCAGGACGCAACCCCCACCGACATCGCCGAGGGCCTCGGGGTGCCGATCGAGGAATATCACAAACTGGTGCAGGATGCCGCCAGCTGCCGGCTGTTCAGCTTCGATCAGATGGGATCGAGCGACGATGAATCGAGTCCGGCGGATCATGCGCGCGACGAGCGCCCGGGTCCGTTCGACCACATCGAGGACGCAGGCTTCCGTGATGCGCTGGCGGGCGCCATCAATGGGTTGCCGGAGCGCGAAAAGCTGGTGTTGTCCCTGTATTACGACGAAGACATGAACTTGCGCGAGATCGGCGAGGTTCTCGAGGTCTCGGAATCCCGCGTCTGCCAGATTCACGGGCAGGCGCTGGTGCGTCTGCGTGCGCGCCTCGCGGAGTGGCTCGAGCCGGCTTAAGCAATGGACATCCTGAGCATCATCGGCATCGTGCTGGGATTGATCGCCATCATCGGCGGGGCAATCTTGAAAGGCAGCAGCGCGGGCGCGCTGGTGGGCAGCGCGGCGTTCGTGATCGTGGTGGTCGGGACCTTTGCGGCGAGCCTGGTACAGACGCCGCTGGCGACCTTTCTGCGCGCCTGGAAGATCGTCTCGTGGGTGTTCAAACCGCCGGCGAATAATCCGGCGGCGATGATCGAGAAGATAGTCGAATGGAGCAACATCGCGCGCAAGCAGGGGCTGCTCGGCCTGGAGTCCGCGGTGGAGGCGGAGAAGGACGATTTCCTGAAAAAGGGACTGCAATCGCTGGTCGACGGCGGCGAGCCGGACGCCATCCGCTCCAGCATGGAGATCGAATTGGATGCCATGGAGCACTTCGACACCCAGGCCGCCAAGGTGTTCGAGGCCATGGGCGTCTACTCGCCGACGCTCGGCATCATCGGGGCGGTCATGGGCTTGATGGCGGTCATGCAGAACCTCAATGACCCCTCGAAGCTCGGCCACGGCATCGCCGCCGCCTTCATTGCAACCATCTACGGCATCGCCTTCGCCAATCTGTTGTTCCTGCCGATGGGCAACAAGCTGAAGTCGGTGATTCACGGCCAATCCCAGGTACGGACCATGGTGATCGAGGGCATCATCGCCATTGCCCAGGGCGAGAATCCGCGCAATATCGAGTCGAAGTTGCAAGGATACTTCCACCACTAACAGGACGTCATGGCCCGCAAGAAGAAGCACGAGGAGCATGTGAACGCGGAAGCCTGGGCGATTCCCTACGGCGACCTCGTGACCCTGCTGTTCGCGCTGTTCACGGTGATGTACGCCATGTCCTCGGTGAACGAAGGAAAATTCCGCGTGCTCTCCGATTCCATGATCGCCGCCTTCAACGGCGCGCCGAAGACGTTGCGGCCGGTCAACCTCGGCGAGAAGGAGCCGGGCAAGGGAGGCGAGAAGCCGCTCATCGGCATCACGCCCACGGCGCTCATCAAGATCGACGACCGCAAATCGACGCCGGACGGCAATCTCGTGCCGCGGGACCCGACCCGGAACGAGGCCATGCACTCTGCGGACCTGCCCGGCGCATTGATCCGCATGCAGCGCCAGGTGCAGGATGCGATGCAGGCGCTGATCGAGGCCAAGCTGGTGACGGTGCGCCGCGAGAACATGTGGCTGGAAATCGAGATCAACGCCGACATTCTGTTTCCGAGCGGCGCCGGAGAATTCGCACCGGCCGCCGAGCCGGTGCTCGACAAGCTCGCGGAGGTCTTGAAGCCCTTTCCCAATCCGATCCGCGTCGAGGGACATACCGACGATCGGCCGATTCGCACCACGGCGTTTCCATCCAATTGGGAGCTGTCGGCGGCCCGCGCCGCCAGCGTGGTGCATCAGTTCATGCGGCAGGGCATCGATCCGCTGCGGCTTGAAATCGTCGGCTTCGGAGAATTTCATCCGCGCCAGTCGAACGACACCAGCGAAGGACGCAACGCCAACCGGCGCGTCGTGGTGTTGGTGCTGGAGGAGGTCTCGCCCGGGGCGCCGATGACGGTGAGAACCACCGATGCGACACCGGGCGAAGCCGCGCCGGGCGTCGATCTCGCGGATTCCAGCAGCGCGGCGAACCGCCTGATTGAGCGTGTGCCGCCCGCCACTCTCGACACCGTCTTGGTCAAAGAGCAGGCGACGCCGCGACCGGGCACGCCATCCGTGAAGCAGTGAGCGAGGTCACGCTATGAGTGAAGTTGACCGCCTGAGCAATTCGGGCCTCTATCCGGCGCTGCCCATCGCCGACAAGCGGCCCTCCAAGGACGGTTCCGGCGGCCCGCCGCGCGGCGAGCAGCAGCCCCCCGGCAAGCCGGCGCCTCAGGCGGGCAACGCGGCGGACCCTGCGGCGCCGCGGCCGCCGAAGTCTCTCATCGATGAATACGCCTAGCGGGACGTGCTTCGCTGCCGGTTGAGTCAGGCTGCGTCATGGGTTGAGTGCATAATGCCCGGCTCGGGTTCCATACCCGCGATCCCCGGGGGAAGCGTATGCGTGCTGCGGTTTTTCACGGTCCCCGCGACCTGAGGCTTGAATCCGTCGCCGAACCCGAACCCGGTCCGGGCGACGTCAAACTGCGCGTCATCTACAACGGCATCTGCGGCAGCGATCTGCACGAATACTACGACGGGCCGATCACCACGCGCACCACGCCGCACCCGCTCACGGGGATCAAGAATCCCGTCATTCTCGGCCACGAGCTGTGCGGGGAAGTCGTGTCCTGCGGAGCCGGAGTCGAGGATTTGTCGCGCGGCGATCTGGTTGCGGTCGAACCTCTCGAGACCTGCGGCCGCTGCTGTTGGTGCGTGGCCGGAGAATACAACCATTGTCCCGAGGCGGCCTTGCACGGCTATAACCGTCAGGGCGGACTCGCGGAATTCACCGTCGTACGCCGCTCCATGGCGCATCGCTTGGCTCCGGGCCTGACCCCCGTGCAGGGCGCGCTCATCGAGCCGCTCGCCGTGGCGTGGCACACCGCGAATCGGTGCCGTCTCGAGGCAGGTCAGACGGTGGCGATTCACGGCGCCGGACCCATCGGCATCGGCGTGTGCCTGACTCTCAAAGCGCGCGGCATCGAGGTCATCATGGTCGACCCTTCGCCGCAGAGGCGCAGCGTGGTGCGGCGTCTCGGTGCGCGCGAGACGCTCGATCCCAATGACCGCGACCCGGTGGCGGCCATCCGCGACTTGACGCAAGGCCGCGGCGCGCATGCCTCGGTGGATGCTGCCGGCGGATCCGCGGCATTCAAGGCGATGCTGCACGGCACGCGGGTCGACGGCACCGCCGTGGTCGTCGCCATCCATCATCACCCGGTGGTGATTCCGCCGTTTGATCTGCTGATGCCCGAGGTTTATCTCACCGGCGTGGCCATGTCGGTGCACGCCTTTCCGAGCGTCATCGCCGCAATGGCGCAGGGGGACTATCCGTTGGATGGGTGGGTGGAAACGATTCCCTTCGAGAATTTGGTGGAGCACGGCCTGGAACGGCTGCGGCGCCAGGAAGGATTGAAGATTCTGGTCGACGTGGGGTCGGGCGCGCGGCATTAGCGCGCGGGACGGCAAGTGTTGCGGATATAAGGGGGATTTGACATGGGACTCGTAGGATTCGGCCAACCCGATGACGGCGTCATCCAGATGTGCTACGTGGTTCCCGATATTCGGGCGGCCATGAAGACCTGGGTGGACAAGCTCAAGGTCGGCCCGTGGTTCCTGCTCGATCACTTCAGCGGCACCGACCCCAAATATCGCGGCAAGGATTCGACCGCCGATGTTTCGCTCGCGATGAGCTTTGCGGGTCACATGAACATTGAGCTGATCCAGCCGAATGATGATTCGCCGTCCGTGTATCGCGAATGGATCGAGCGCCGCGGCTACGGCTTCCATCATTGGGGCCGCGCATCGACTCATTTCGACCGCGATGTCGCGAAGTATCAAGCCGCAGGGCATGAGCTGGTGTTTCTCGCGGGAGTGCCGAGCGGCGGCCATGTGGCCTACATGGACACCACCGCCGAGCTGCCCGGCTATGTCGAACTGATCGAGATCGGCAGTGGTTTCGAGACGGTGTTCAGCAAGTTCTATCGCGCCAGCATCGGCTGGGATGGAGCCGACCCCGTGCGCTCGTTCATTTGACGCAGACTTCGAGCAGCATCGGCACAGTGGCTGCGAATACATCGACAAGGGCCGAATCGAGATCCTCGCAGCACTCGACGCGCCTGCCCTTGACTCCCTGGCCCTCGGCCAGCGTGCAGAAATCAAGATGCGGCAGCCGCACCCCGGGCAGGGACTCGATGCCGAAATGGCTGCCGAACTCTTCGAGCGCGCGATAGCTCGAGTTATTGATGATGATGAACGCGATGGGGAGCTTGAGTTCGGCGGCGCTCCACAGGCCTTGAATCGAGTACATGGCGGAGCCGTCGCCGAGCAGTGCGATCACCTTGCGGCCCGGCCGGTCCAGGGCGACGCCCACCGCGGCCGGCAAGCCGTGGCCGAGTCCGCCGCTGGCGCACGTATGAAAACTGTTGCGCTCGATCATGGGCAAATGATCGTGCATGGGCCCGCGGCTGCTGGGCGCCTCCTCGACGATGATGCTGTCGGCCGGGCGCAGCGCCGCGATTTGCTGCAATAGATATCGATCGCTCAACAGGTCGGGAGCCGGGCGCGGCGGCCGCGCCGGGATGGCGGGCGGCGTGCGCACGGCGGCGGGCGGGTGACCGAGCAGCGCGGCAACCCCGAGCTTGAGATGGGTCACGATCGACGTGCCCGCCGGACACCAGGCCGCGGCGGCGGGATCGTCGGTCAGCTGCACGAGCGCGGCGCCCTCCGGGATGTGAGGACCGTGACCCTCGACGTGATAGGTGAACACGGGCGCGCCCAGGACCAGTATGAAATCCGTGCCCTGCAGCCGTGCCACGATGGCTGCCCGATTGGCCGGCAGGAAGCCGGCGAACAGCGGATGGTTTTCGGGAAAACTATTGCGCGCCGACATCGGGCTCACCCACACGGCGGCCTGATGCTGTTCGGCGAGCGCAATGGTTTCGTCCCATGCGCCGTCCCGCGCCACCGAGGCGCCGACGACGATGACGGGCCGGCGCGAATTGCGCAGCGCGGCGGCGGCGCGCTGCAACGAGTCAGGATCGCCGGCAACGCGCCGGCTGACTTCGCGCGCCGCCCGCGGCTCGCAAGTCCGGTCCCAGTCATCCACGGGAATCGAGACGAAGGTGGGGCCGCGGGGCGCCTGCATCGCCGCATAGTAGGCGCGCGCGATGGCCGCAGGGACGTCGGCGGCGCGAGCCGGTTCGCTGCTCCATTTGACGTAGGGCTTCGGCAGCTGGGCCGCCTGTTCGGAATACAGAAACGGTTCGAAGGGCAGCAGGGAACGCGCCTGTTGACCGGCGGTGATCAGCAGCGGAGTCTGGTTCTTGTAGGCGGTGAATATGCTTCCCACGGCATGGCCGACGCCGATGGCCGAATGCAGATTGACCAGAGCGGCATCGCCCCGGGCTTGTGCGAAACCGTCCGCCATGGCGACGACGACGGACTCCTGCAGACCGAGCACGTAGCGGAAGCCCGGGGGAAAGTCGCGGAACATGGGCAGTTCCGTGGACCCAGGATTGCCGAAGACCGTCGTCAGGCCAAATTCGCGCAGCAGCGAATAGACGGCCTCACGTACGCTGACGTCATCGTTCAAAGGCATATGACCACTTTGCCGACATGCGCGCCGCTCTCCAGGTGGCGGTACGCGGCGGGCGCCTCATCGAAGCCGAACTCGCGATCCACGACGGGCTCCACACCCTGCGTCGCAATGGCGGCGTTCATGCGTTCGAAATGGCCGCGTGATCCCACGTAGACGCCGTTCAAGCTCGCCTGCTTGCCCAGCAACCCGTAGGGACTGCCCGCCGCGCCCACTCCGGTCAGCACCCCGATCATGGCGACCTGTCCGCCCACCGCCACCGCGGCGATGGAACGCGCCAGCGTGCCTGAACCGCCGACGTCCAGGACGTGATCGACGCCGCGCCCGTCGGTCAGCCGCAGGATCTCGCGGTCCCACTCGGGGTGAGTACGATAGTTGACGCAGCCGTCGGCACCGAGCGCCTTGGCCCGGGCGAGCTTCTCGTCGCTCGATGAAGTGATCAGCACGCGCGCGCCCGCGAGGCGTGCAAACTGCAGTGCGAATATGGAGACGCCGCCGGTACCGAGCAACAGCACCGACTCGCCGGGAGCGATGCGTCCGATGTCGATCAGCGAACGCCACGCGGTCACCGCCGCGCACGGCAGAGTCGCGGCCTTCGCGGGCGAGAGATGAGGGGGTACGGCCACCGCGTTCTGCTCGTCGAATACGGCGAGTTCGGACAACACGCCGTCGGCGGGCGGGGCGCCGAGCGCGATCAGCGGTCCGCGGGGCGGCCTGCCGTCGATCCAGCCCCGAAAAAAGGTGCCGGCGACGCGCTCGCCGACCCGAAAACGGGTGACATTCGATCCTACGGCGATGACTTCTCCGGTACCGTCGGACAACGGGACGGTGCTGGCGGAGACCGCGCCGCCCATGTAATGGCCGCGGGCGATCAGCAGATCACGATAGTTGAGCGACGCGGCTTGGATGCGCACCAGTATCTGGGTGGGCAGAGGTTTCGGGTCGGGGCGCTCACAGCGGCGCAAGCCCTCGAGAGTGCTGCTGCCGGCAACGATTTCATAGGCACGCATTGAGATATCCTCCGTCGGTGTACGTCAGTCTACCCGCAGACGTCCCGACGCGCTCGCACCGCGCGCCGCATAACTGGGGATTTCGCGCCGAGCTTTGTGGTGTGAAATCCCGTTCGCTCTGGTGTGATCGGAACCGGCGACGACGCGCGCATCCTATGGAGCCGTTGGCCGTTTGCGGCCTGAGGCGAGGAGAACCATGGCGAGTGCTGCAACCGCAAGATTCGACTACGTGATTGTCGGAGCAGGGTCCGCGGGATGTGTTCTAGCGAATCGATTGACTCAGGATCCCAGCGTGCGAGTCCTGCTGCTGGAGGCAGGCGGTGCGTCAACCGGGCTGTTCAAAGACATGCCCATGGCGTTTCCGAAGTATGTGCTCCGGCGCGATTTGAACTGGAACTTCGAGAGTGAACCCGAGCCTCATCTGAACGGACGGCGGATCGAAATTCCGCGCGGCAAGGGGCTGGGCGGTTCCACCATGATCAACGGCATGGTTTATGCGCGCGGCCACCGGCGCGACTACGACGATTGGGCTCGGCAAGGTCTTGCCGGCTGGAGCTATGCCGATGTCCTGCCCTATTTCCGACAATCGGAAACGAGCTGGCTGGGCGAGAATGCGTACCACGGCGCAGCGGGGGAATTGGCCGTCACGGTTCCCCGATCGAACATGCTGTATGAGGAGATTCGCGCCGCAAGCATTGCCGCAGGATATCCGGCGACGGACGATTATCACGGCCGCCAAGCCGAAGGCTTTCAACGCAGCGAAATGACCGTCGTGGGCGGCCGGCGCGGCAGCGCGGCGCGCGTATTTCTGAAGCCCGCGATGCAGCGGCGCAATCTGCAAGTCCAGACTCGGACTTTGGTGGGCCGGATCCGCATTCAAGAGGGGCGCGCGCTCGGCGTCGACTACGTACGCGGCGCGGAAACTCTCACGGCGCTGGCCGACCGCGAGGTCATCGTCGCGGCGGGCGTCTACGGCTCGCCGCAGTTGCTCATGCTCTCCGGGGTGGGACCGGCCGACCGTCTGACCGCCGTCGGAATCGAGCCGCGGGTCGATCTGCCGGGAGTGGGAAAGAATTTGATCGAGCATCCGTTCATGTTCGTCGGATGGAATATGCGGCCCGGGGCGTTCCGCAGCGAATTGCGGTTCGATCGGGCCACCGCGTGGGTGCTGCTATGGGCCTTGTTCGGCAAGGGCCTGTTCGCCACCAACGGCGCGGCCGGCAACCTCTTCATCCGCACCGATCCGAGTCTGGACCGGCCGGATATGCAGTTCACCTGCATGTCCGGCGAAGTCAGTGCGCGCGAGCTGTGGTTTCCGCTGCTCGGCAAGAAGCCGCCGCACACCCTGGGAGTCGGACTCTCCATGATCAAGCAGGACAGCCGCGGCGAGATGTGGCTGCGCAGCGCCGACGCGCGGGACCCGCCGCGCATCCAGTTCAACCTGTTCAAGGAACGGTCCGACGTGGACCGGGCGATCCGCGGCCTCAAGGCAATCCGCGACATCTATGGGCGGGAACCGCTGCGCAGCCTGGCCGGCGCTGAAATTCTGCCCGGCGCAGAGAAGGTCTCGGACGCCGACCTGGAACAATTCGTGCGCGATACCGGTGCGATCACTCAACACGCGGTGGGCACCTGCAAGATGGGGGTCGCGGCCGACAATCTGGCGGTGGTGGACGCGGCGCTGAAGGTGCGGGGCGTCGATGCGCTGCGGGTCATCGACGCCTCGGTCATGCCGGACGTCCCAGGCGGCAACACCAATGCGCCGGCCATCATGATCGCGGAAAAGGGCGCCGACCTCCTACGCGGCCGGAGCCTGCCGCGCGCCGATATTTGAATTCCCGGCAAGGGGCGCGACACATGAGAGATCTCAAGGGCAAAGTGGCGTTCGTCACCGGCGGCAGCAGCGGCATCGGTCAGGCAATCGTCAAGGTGCTGGCCGCCGAAGGCATGAAAGTCGCATTCAGCTATCGCCGCCAGGACCATTTGGACCAGACCATGGCGTATTTTCGGGACCATCCTCCGGCTATGGTGCATCCCATCAAGGTCGATGTGGCCGACCGCGCCGCCGTGAGCGCCGCCAAGCTCGAGATCGAGCGCGTTTATGGCCCGGTCCAGCTGCTGATCAACAATGCCGGAGTCGGCATCCTGGGTCCGATGGAGCGGGCAACCTTCAGCGATTGGGACTGGATCATGAGCGTCAACTTGGGCGGCGTGATCAACACCACCGTGATTTTCCTGCCGGGAATGATCGCGAGCGGACAGGAGGCGCACATCGTGAACGTGGCATCGATGGGCGGCATCGCCGCATTGGGCGCCGCCGGCCTGTATGCCACCACCAAGTTTGCGGTGGTGGGACTCTCCGAGGCGCTGCGCACGGACATGATCGGGCGCAACATCGGGGTGTCCGTCTACTGTCCCGGCACGGTCAAGTCCAATATCGGCGAAGGCGGCGTGCGATCCGAAAAGTTCAAGGACTCGGGCTATGCACCGCCGCCGCCGGCCAAGGAGGGCGAGACCTCATTCATGGATGTGGCCATGGACGCCGTGGAGGCTGCGGGGCATGTCTTGCGGGGAATCAAGAACAATCAATTGTTCATCATCAGCCATCCCGAGTTCCGCGACGTCCTCAAGGCGCGGCATGCCAAGATCGAGGCGTCGATCGCCGACGGGCCCATCGACGCGGCACGCGCGGCATCCGTGGGGTTCATCCTCTCCAATGCCATCTACAGCGAGGACGCCTGAGCGTTCAGACGGCCAGGTGAGCGGCAGCCGGTTCAGCCAGTGGACGATGGGATTATCTGCCACGTAATAAACTTGCCTGCCAATAAACCATGTGCTACCAAGGCATCCATAAGAACGGGGATGGGTGTATGTATTCAAATTCGAAATTGACCTGTGCTATTGCCGCCATTTTGGGCAGCGCCGGCGGCGGCGCGTATGCCGCACCTGCGGCCGACACCGATGTGTCCGAATCGATTCAAGAAATCACCGTGACTGCCCAGCGCCGCACGGAAAACATCCAGAATGTGCCCATCGCGATCCAGGCGCTCACGGCTGAAACGCTGGCGCAGCTGAACATCCAGACATTCGACGACTTCATCAAGTATCTGCCCAATGTCACGGCGCCCTCGGCGGGTCCGGGCCAGGCCGAAATTTTCATGCGGGGCTTGAGTGCCGGAAGCAACGGCACCCAATCCGGGGGTTCGATCAACGGGTTTCCGAACGTCGCCATCTACCTGGATGACCAGTCGGGTCAACTGCCGGGCCGCAACCTCGATATCTACGCGGCCGACCTGGAACGTGTCGAAGTCCTCGAGGGTCCGCAGGGAACCTTGTTCGGAGCCGGCGCTCAGGCGGGCGTCGTACGATATATCACCAACAAGCCCAAGATGAACGTGACCGAAGGCAGCGTGTCCGCCGGCTACGGCATCACCGCGGGCGGCGATCCGAATACCGACCTGACCGCGGTCCTCAATCTGCCGCTGATTGCAGATACGCTCGCGGTCCGCGGCGTCATCTACAATGATCGGCGCGGCGGCTACATCAACAATGTACCGGCCACCTTCACCCGCAAGGCGAGCGATCTCGGCATCGGCTATGCGCAATATCCGACGGGCTGCGGGTCGGGCGTCCCCTGCCAGGTGCCGCCCGACAGCGCCCCCATCAATAACTACGCCATTGCGGCCAGGGCGATCAATCCGGCCACTTACCAAGGGCTGCGCGTATCGGCCCTCTGGGACATCAATACGGATTGGAATGTACTGGTGACACAGAGCTACCAGAGCATCGACGCCGAAGGCGTGTTTTATCAGATGCCCAATGGCTCCGACGGCGAACCGCTGCCGAAGCAGTCGGTGACGCTGTTCAACGACTCCTTCAACAAGGACAAATTCGAAAATACCGCGCTGACGATCAACGGGCGGATCGGCGACCTCAAGGCGGTCTATACGGGGGCCTATCTGGTGCGCAACGTGAGCCAGATCCAGGACTACACGAATTATGCACGTGGCGTGTATGCGGACTACTACCAATGCCATGGCGCCGAACCGGCGAACGGCCTGGCGTCCAAGTGCTATTCACCGAGCACCACCTGGAACGAGACGGAGCACAATTCCCATCAGAGCCACGAGATTCGGCTCAGCACGCCGGACGACTGGCGGTTTCGCGGCATCGTCGGCGCTTTCTGGGAGCAGTTGAAGATTGAGGACCAGCTGAACTGGTTGTACAAGACCCTGCCGGCATGCACCACGACGGTGACCGCCGGGTGTCTGACCGACACGGCGCCGGCCCCGGGGGCGACCGTGTCCGATCCCAATACGCGCAACGACAATGTCGCTTTTTTCAACGACGTGCACCGCGGCTACAAACAGTATGCGTTCTTTACCTCGCTGGATTTCGACATCATTCCCAAGGTATTGACGGTGACGGGCGGGACCCGTTACTACAATTTCGACAATACCGAAAAAGGTGCGGTCAGCGGCAGCTTCTTCTGCTACGAGGCAGGCCCTGCCCCCTGCTTGAATTACGCCACCAACATCGACGCCGAAAATCTGCACACCAACTACAAGGGGTTCAAGAGCCGCGCCAACGTGACCTGGCACATCCTGCCGGACGTGCTGGTCTACTACACGTGGTCGCAGGGGTTCCGCCCGGGCGCGTTCAATCGCAATTCCGCCTGCTACATTCAGGACCCGAAGGGCACGCCGCTGTATTGCTCGCCGCTGGCGTTCACCTCCGACAATCTGACCAACAACGAGATCGGCTGGAAGACCGAATTCCTCGATCACCGCCTGCAGTGGAACGGCGCCGTCTACCAAGAAGACTGGAACAACGTGCAGGTCAACTTCTTCGACCCGGGAGTGCTCGGCAATGTGGGCTTCGGCACCAACGGCCCGAACTACCGGGTTCGTGGTCTGGAGACTTCCATCATCGCCGTGCTCGCCCCGGGACTGACGGCGCAGGGAGGCGCGTCCTGGAACAGCAGCAAGCAGACCAACTCTCCGTACCTCATTGCGAACAATCCCGCGCTGCTCTTGGATCCGGCGACCAAGGCGGAATACGGACAGCCGATCCTCAGCGTGCAGAATCCTTACGGGCCGCCCGGCAGTCCCGCCGCCAATTCGCCGCCGCTGCAGTTCAACTTGCGCTTGCGGTACGAGTGGAAAATCAACGACTACAATGCCTTCGTGCAGGGCGGCGGCACGCATACCGGCCATTCGTTCACCCAGTCCGGCAGCAACCCGCCGCTCTCGGTGGGCGGGAATGTGAGCACGACCCAGCTGCGGTTCGAAAATCCCGCCTATTCGCAATATGACGCGAGCGCGGGAATCGCGAAGGACGCGTGGACGGCGGAGCTGTACGCGCAAAACCTCACCAATGTGATCACGAGCGTATTCACGTCGACCACGCAGTTCGTTCCGGCCGAGACCATCACCAGGCCGCGGGTGCTGGGCCTGAAGTTCAGCTATAGGTTCTGACGCAGCGGCACATCACTGCACGATCTCGTCGATCTGAATGGTCGGCATGGTGTTGGTGAAATTGGGCACATCGGCGATCAGCGTGGGGCCGTGCTTGGCCCCTGCGCTGTCGAAGGCCGCCTGATCGGCGATCCAAATGTTGATGACGGCGACGTACGGCACCGGCGAGCCGTCCGGCGTCGCGCTGCCGCGGCGCAGTTCGAGCTTCGCGATGCTGTCGCCGTAGAGCCGGTCGATGAGGGTGGCGTGGTGCTTGAGGTAATAGTCGAAGTCGAAGGTCACGCCGGGCTTGTTCGGGTACAGCACGGTGATGCAGCGGCGCGGTTTCGCGGTCATGATGCGGCTCCTGAGATGCGCCCGGCGTCCGCCCAATTGCCGTGTATCGCGGGCCGCAATCGAAATGGCAGTTTGGCGCGGGCAAACGGACCCTCGGCGATGCGCCGAGCGTCGAATAGCGCGAGATCCGAGTAGTTCGTCACCATATTGTCGAGCACGGCAACGAGGTAGCCGTCGCCCTCGGCCGCCGCGGCCGAACGCGGAATGAAGCAGGGTTCTTGCACGATGGTCTGGGGCCCCGCCCACCACGACGATTGTTTGCCGGCGCCGAAATCAATGTGCGCGATCGTGTTCATGATGAGCCCCGACGCGCGGCCGCCGGGGCCCTCGAAAGGCTTTTCCCGGTCGGATACCAGCAGCCAGCCATGCCGCTGCGCCTGGGTGGCATAGCGCTCGTCGATGCGCGGGAATTCGCCGAAAAAGTCAGTGAGGCGCTCGGACTTCTCGAAGCCGTCGCCCGGCGACGCCATGTCGACGGTCCAGCGGGTGAGATAGCTCATGGCCTCGGCGGGATTGAACGGCGCGCCGCGAACATCGGGAAAGAACGGAAACATGTTGTTCTTCGCCACCGGGGTGTCGAAGTGAATGCGGGTGCCGTCGTTGAATGCATTCATGACGTGGCTCGCGAACAAGTTGGGCGACTTGAACCAGCGCAAGGCGCGGGCATCGCCGTGCCTCGGCAGCACACCAAGATACACCGGCAGCGAGGTGTCGAAGCCGAAGTGGGGCAGGCCGGCCTTGAGCCGCTCCCACGAGCTCACACACGGCACGATGTGAAAAACCGCGTAATCCTGCGTGACGCCGAAGTCGTGCATCATGCAGTAGTACGGCGCCTCAAACCACGTTTCGAACAGCAGCTCCCCCGCCGGGCTCAATTCCATGTAGCGGCAGTCGCGGGTCAGCAGGCCCCTCGAGGCGTAGCCGAAAGCGCACATATTACCGGTGATGGGATCGATCTTCGGGTGGGCGCAGAAGGTCTTGCCCTGCATCTTGCCGCCGAAGTCCGTATAGCCCTCGGTCTCCAGGCTCAACGGGTCCATGAGCAGGGCGGGGCTGTCTTCCTTGAGGGCGAACAATTTGCCGGCGTGCACCAGGACATTGGTGTTGGCGGTGCCGCGCACGCGGCCCTGCACCGACGCATCGTCGGTGAGCGGATTGCGGTAGGCGCCGAACAATGCCCTGCCGGCCTCGCGCTCGAGCTTCCACTTGTCGGTTTGCGCATATCTCTGACGGAAGTCGATCTTGCCGCCGCGGAAGTGAAACAGGGCAATCATGCCGTCGCCGTTGAAGAACTGATCGTTGTCGAACATCGGCGGGAACTGGGCGTCCGGATGCACCCGATGGTAGGTGCCGTGCAATTGCGGCGGCAGTTCACCTTCGATCTCGACATCGTGGATGCCGCCTTCGACGCGCAACGGGCGCAGCGTGCCCGTGAATCCCGGGGTACGGGGGAAATGAGCCATGGATGCATCATCCTCGCGGCCGTGCGGCTGTCTATATCGAGCGGGAGCAGCTTTTCGCCGCACAGAGAACTTAACGGGCGGGCCGGCCGCCAGGGGGTCTGCCTATAGCTCCCGGGTCAGCCGGGCCACCAAGTCGCGCAGCCAGGTATGCGCGGGATCCGAATCATGGCGCTTGTGCCAGAGCAGGATCTCATGCAGGGCGGGAGTCTCGAAGGGCAATGGAAAGGCCTTGATCGGCAGGCTGGAGGCGAACATTTGCGCCACCCGTTCCGGCATGGTGGCGACCAAGCGGGTGCCCCGCACCACCAGCGGCAGATGCAGCAGGCTGGGCACGGTGATGTGGACGGGAAGCTCGACGTCGAACAACCGTCTCACCAATTCCTCGGCCGTCGCCGTGTAGCCGCTCGGGCGGCCGAATACGTGCGGCAATGCAAAGAACTGCTCCGACGAAATGCCGTCGCCCACGGTAGGATGGTCGCGATCGACGACGCACACCCAGCGCACCGGCCGCAGACGTACGCTGCGCAGCGTCTCAGGGTAGGCGCGAACGTCGAACAGCCGCAGGCTGTCCAGGCACAGGCACAAATCAGCCTCGCCGTATTCCAGGCGGTTCAAGGCCAGGTGCGACACCAGCTCGATGTTGATGCGGATCCCCGGCGCTTCGGTGGAGACGCGCTCCAGAATGGCGGGCAGCAGGCCGGGCACCGCCTCCTCGGACAGGATCAGCGTGAATTCGCGTTGCGTGGTCGCGGCCGTGAACGTCGGCTGCGTGCCGAGCGTCGCCTGAATCAGCAGCAGCGCCTCGCGCACCGGGTCGACCAGCGATTGGCCCCGGGGCGACAGCTCCATGTCGCGGCCGACGCGCACCAGCAGCGGATCGCCGAAATAGTCGCGCAACCGGTGCAGCGCCGCGCTCATGGCCGGCTGCGATACGAACACCTTTTCGGCGGCTCGAGTGATGTTCTTCTCTCGCAGCAAGGTGTCGAGCGCGATCAGCAGATTCAGATCGAAGCGGTGGAATTGCATGCAGGGCACTGCCTGGAACGGTTGGCTATTTTAGCAGATTGCCGCCGGCGCCACGTTCGCGTTGCACTTTCGGTGGAGCGGGCATTCCCGGAGGGTCGAGCGCAAAATCGGCTTTGGCTGCCTCATGGGGACCATGCTCGAACGCATTCCACCGCCGCGATGAAGCCGCCGTTTAGGGCCGACCAAGTCGGAAGCTTGCTGCGCCCGGCGGCCTTGGCCGCGGCGCGCGCCCAGTTCAAGCAAGGCACGCTGCCCGCCGGCACTCTGCGCGGCGTCGAAGACGACTGCATACGCAACCTCGTGGAGAAGCAGCAGTCGATCGGGCTGCGCTCGATCACGGACGGCGAGTTGCGCCGCGACTATTGGCACATCGACTTCCTGCGGCAGCTGGACGGCGTCACCATCGCCGAAATGCCGGATCGAAGCCGTTTCGGCGGCACCGAAGAGCAGCCGCCGATGGCCACCGTGACCGGCAAGCTCGGCTGTTCGCGGCCCATCATGGCCGATGCATTCGAGTTCTTGCGGGACATCGCCCGCGGCACCGCCAAGGTGACCATTCCCTCGCCCTCGATGCTTTACATGCGCGGCGGCCGCAAGTCCGTGTGCGCCGCGATGTACCCGGATCTCGGAGAATTCTGGCGCGACGTCGCCGCCGCGTATCAGCGCGCCATCGGATATTTCGCGCAGCGCGGCTGCACGTACCTGCAATTGGATGACGTCTCGTTCGCCTACCTGTGCGATCCCAAATTTCGCGACGGCTGCCGCCTCAACGGCGATGATCCGCAGGCGCTGCCGCGAATCTTCGCCGACGCCGTGAATGCCGCGCTGCGCGGCCGTCCGGCGGGAATGACCATCACCATGCACACCTGCCGCGGAAACTTCAGGAGCTCCTGGGTGGCAGAGGGCGGCTACGAAAGCATTGCGGAGGCCATGTTTTCCATCGACGTCGACGGCTTCTTCATGGAATTCGACTCCGCGCGCGCCGGCTCATTCGAACCGCTGCGCTTTCTGCCGGCCGGCAAGCGGGCGGTGCTCGGCCTGGTCACCACCAAGCTGGGCGCGATCGAAAGCGACGAAGAGATCAAACGGCGCATCGACGCGGCGAGCGCCTACGTGCCGCTGGAGAGCCTGTGTCTATCGCCGCAGTGCGGCTTCTCGAGCACGCATCACGGCAATGCCGTTTCCGAAACCGAGCAATGGCGCAAGCTCGAACTGGTCGTGCGGGTGGCGCGCGAGGTGTGGGGCGACGCATGAATGCCGCGGCGCCGCGGACCTTGTCGCAACGCAGTTTCTACGGCTGGACCATGCTCGGGGCGCTGTGGCTGATCATGTTCCTGAACCTGGGGTTCCCGGCTTATGGACCGGCGGTCATCAATCCGGCCATGGCCAAGGCCTTGGGACTGCCGCGCGAGACGCTGGGCGGTATTTTCTCCATTTACATGATCATGTCGGGGCTGCCGGGCCCCTTGGTCGCCATGAGCGTCAATCGTTTCGGCGTGCGCCTGACCCTGTTGCTGGGCAGTTCGTTCACGATTGCCGGCGCGCTGCTGATGGCCACGGTGGTCAGCGGCGGGACCGGCGCGATGCTGTGCTACGGTCTGCTGGTCGGTGCCGGGGTGGCGACGGGCGGAGCCATGGCGTCTCAGGCAGGCCTCGCACGATGGTTCGTGCGGCGCCGCTCCCTGGCGCTCTCGGTGCTGTATTCCGCCGGCGCCATCGGCGGGTTCGTGGCGGCGCCGCTGCTCAATCGATTGATTCAAGCGACGGGCGCCTGGAGGGCGGGCTGGTGGCTGCTGGCGGCGCTGTCCGCCGTGGCCGCGTGCGTGGCGCTGATTTTCGTGCGCGAGCGGCCGGAAGATGTCGGCCAGGTGGCCGACGGATTCGGCACGCCGCCGGTCGACGGCAAACCGGCTGCCGATACACGGCCGGCATTCATGACCCGCCGTGAATGGACATTCCGCGAGGCCGCCCGAGATCCGGCGTATTGGCTGCTGCTCAGTTCACTTCTCGGCGGCAGCGGCGGCTATACTTTATTCCTGGCGCATGGCGTGGTGCATTTGCAGGACCTGGGTCACACGACGGCGGTCGCAGCCTGGGCCGTGAGCATCGCGACGGTTTCCGGCCTCATCGGCAAGGTGATTCTCGCGGCCTTCGGCGACCTGATCGATCCACGTCATATATATGCCCTGTTCATAGCGGTGTTCGGCGCCGGACTCGTGATCATCGTCAACGCGCATGCGTTATGGCAGGTATTTGTGTTTGCAACGTGTATCGGCATCGGGTTTGGCGGCGGCGTCGTGTGTCTGATGGCGGTGTTGAGCAATTACTACGGCACGCGGCCCTTTGCGTCGCTGGCGGGGCTTGCCATCGCGATCAACACGACCCTGTCGGCGATCGCGCCGAAGGTCGCCGGCCGGCTGTTCGATCGGGGCGTGGGCTATGGCGTCAACTTCTATTTTCTTGCGGCGTGGTGCTTCGTCGGCTCCGCGGTGGTGTTCGTGATGCGGCGGCCGGGGGTTGCCAATGAGCGCGGTTAAAGAGGGCGACCTGCTCTGGACCCCCAGCGCGTCGCGCCTGGAACACGCGAACCTGACTCATTACATGGCCTGGCTGGCGCAGCGCGGACGGCGCTTCGATTCCTACACGGCGCTGTGGCAATGGTCCATCGACGATCTGGAAGGCTTCTGGGGTTCGCTCTGGGAGTACTTCGACATCCGCGCATCGCAGCCTTTCGAACGAGTGCTGGGGAGGCGCACGATGCCGGGCGCGGACTGGTTTCCCGGCGCTCGCTTGAACTATGCCGAGCATGCGCTGCGGCACGAACGCGCCGGAGCCGATGCACTGCTGTTCTTGAGTGAGCGCCAAGGCCTTAATTCGCTGTCATGGACAGACCTGGGCAACCAAGTCCGCAAGCTGGCGACGCAATTGCGCAACATGGGCCTGTCGTCCGGCGACCGGGTGGTCGCCTACCTGCCGAATTCCCCCGAAGCCGTCATTGCCATGCTGGCCACCGTCAGCATCGGCGCCATCTGGGCGAGCTGCGGCCCCGATTTCGGGCCGCGCGGGGTGGTCGACCGGTTCCTGCAATTGGCGCCCAAGTTCGCGTTTTGCGTCGACGGCTACTACTACGGCGGCAAGCCCTACGACCGCCGGCCGGAACTGGTCACGATATTGAGTTCCTTGCCGTCGCTCGAACGAGTGATTTATCTGCGGCAGCTCGAACCCGAGAATCCGGCAATGTTGACGGCAAACTCGATCTCCTGGGAAGAGGCGCTGTCAGGGCCGGACATTTCGCCGGCCGACTTCAAATTCGAACAGGTGCCGTTCGCGCACCCCCTGTGGATCCTCTTCTCGTCGGGCACCACCGGCCTGCCCAAGCCCATCATCCACAGCCACGGCGGCATGATCGTGGAGCAGTGCAAGGCGCTGACGCTGCAGATGGACATGCATCCCGGCGAGCGCATGTTCTTTTTCACTACCACCGGCTGGATGATGTGGAATTTCCTGGTGAGCGCGCTCTTGGTCGACGTGGTGCCGGTGCTGTACGACGGAAATCCCGCCTATCCCGCGCCCGACGTGCTGTGGAGCATGGTCGAGCAGACGGGCGCCAGTTACTTCGGCGCGAGCCCGACCTACGTGAGCATTCTCGAGAAGGCGGGCATCTCGCCCAAGGAGCGCTTCGATTTATCGCAGCTCAAGTCGGTGATGCTGGCCGGCTCGCCGGTGACCGCCGAATGCATGGCGTGGTTCTACCGCTGCGTGAAGAGCGATGTGTGGGCGGGGTCGGGCAGCGGCGGCACGGACGTTTGCTGCGGCATCGTCGGCGGCGCCGTGATCCTGCCGCTGTACGCGGGCGAAATACAGGCGAGGCAACTCGGGGTTGCAGCCTATGCTTTCAACGATCAGGGGCAGGCGGTGATCGATGAGGTGGGGGAATTGGTGATCACGCGGCCCATGCCCTCCATGCCGGTGGGTTTCTGGAACGACACCGACGGCAGCCGCTACCGGGAATCGTACTTCGAGCAATACCCCGGGATCTGGCGCCACGGTGACTTCTTCAAGGTGAACAAGCGCGGCGGCTGCTTCGTGCTCGGACGATCGGATGCCACCTTGAACCGCCACGGCGTGCGCATCGGCACCGCGGAAGTTTATCGCGCGTTGAACGAGGTGCCGGAGATCGACGACGCATTGATCGTGAATCTGGACTTGCCGGACGGCGGCTTTTTCATGCCGCTGTTCGTCAAGCTCAAGGACGGCCTGCGGGTCGACGAGGCGCTGCAGGAAAAGGTGCGCGCCCGCATGCGCAAGGCCTACTCCGCGCGGCATGTGCCCGACAAGATCTATCAAGTGAACGCCATCCCGTACACGCTCACCGGCAAGAAGATGGAAGTGCCGGTGCGGCGCATATTGACGGGAGTGCCGATCGAGAAGGCCGCGAATCGCGCGGCCATGTCCAATGTGGAATCGCTGGACTATTTCATCGAGTACGCGCGCACGCAGCAGGACTATCGATTGAGTTGAAAGGAGTCCGCGATCGCCAGCGTCAGTTCGTACGACGATCTCGCAGAGCGCTTCCTGGAGGGCGTCGACTACGCGGTGCACGTGGTGCCCCGCGAAGCATCCGGAATAGCGATTCTGGCGCCGCACGGCGGGCGCATCGAAGGGCGCACTTCAGAAATTGCGCGCCTGATCGCCGCGGGTGACCACGCGCTGTACCTTTTCGAGGGCTTGCGCACGACGGGCGACAATTTCGACTGTCTGCATTTATCCAGCGGCCGGTTCGATGAGCCGCGCGCGCTCGATCTCATTTCGCGCTGCGACACCGTCGTGGCCGTGCACGGCTATGCGGCGGCCGGCCCCGACGTGCTGCTGGGCGGTCTCCATGAGGGCTTGAAGAGGCAGCTCGAACCGGCCCTGCAGCAAGCCGGGTTCTCTTGCATGAGCGACGGCCACCGCTTTCCGGGCAAGGATCCACGCAACATCTGCAACCGCGGCCGATCCGGCGAAGGTCTGCAACTCGAGCTGAGCGAGGGGTTGCGCAGGTCAGGCGACTGGTCGGGACTGGCTGCGGCAGTGCGTGCAGTTCTGAGCAATGTCGGATGAACTGCTGCTTCAGGCCGCCGGCACCGACGGTGCCGCGGCCACTCGGGGCGCCCAGCCGCCTGCCCGCCGGCGCAGGACGAAGTGATGCCACAGAAGTCCGGCGGCGATCATCGCTCCGAGTATCAATAGACTGGGCCGGCCGGCGTCCGCATCGACCAGGTCCGCGATGCCGAACCCAATCGAGAGGAGCAGCCCCAGAAGCGGCGCCAACGGATAGAGCGATGAGCGCCAATATCCCGGCTGTCCCGTGAGCCGCCGCGATCGGCCGACCAGAACAGCAAGGCTCACCAGGGCGAGGCTGTAAACCGTGAGGCCTGACAGAAATACCACCAGTACGTGGTCACTCAGCAAACAGCAAGCGGCGCCGATCGCGCCGACCATCCAGGTGGCAGAGCGGGGCGCTCCCGATGGTCCGTGCACGGCTGACAGCGCGGCATTGATCGCAGGGTGAAAGATCGCATCCCGGCCGAAACTGAAGAACAAGCGCCCGCTGAACATGAGCTGCGCGATCAGCGCATTGAAAATGGCCAAGATCACGCAAGCGCTCAAGGCATGGCCCGCCGCCGGTCCAGCGATCGACGCCATGAAGGCGCTGAACGGCGCCGGGCTCCTGAGGAGGGCCGGCAAGTCGCCCGCACCGATGACCACGGCAATGATCGGCAGGGCGGTTGCAAATGCTCCGATCAAGCCCGCCAGCAGGATCACACGGCCCATGCGCCGATGCGGCTCGATCAATTCTTCGCCGAATACAATGGCTTGGTTGCCGCCGGTAGTGGCATACGCCGCGCTCACGCCCGCGAGTGCCATTGTTCCCACCGCGACCGGACTTAAGGTTCCGGCGGCACCGTGTGCGACGGGGTGCAATACCACCGTGGCAAGACTGCGCACCGGGTGCAGGAGCCCTGCGCCGATGAGCGCAAACACGGCCAGCATTTCGATGACGAGAAAAATTCCGGTCAAGAACGCGCTGGTGCGGACCGCGAGCAGCGCAACGGCCACGGCCAACCCCAGCGCAGCGAAGGTGACCATGGACGGCGAGGCGGCGGGAAGCAAGTCCGAGGCGTAGGTTGCGACCGTCTTGGCGAGGAACGCCACTATGGGTCCCTGAGTCACCGCCCAGACGGTGAGGCTGGCAAAACCTGCCCACGGGCCCAGCACCCTACCCACGCCCACGTAGTCGCCGCCCGCATACGGGTACGCCGAACCCAATTCGGCATAGACGACCGCCCAGATGACGGCCACGCCGATGCCGCAAATGAACATGCCCGCCGCCCCGGTGCCGGCGTGCAGGAGCACGTCGGAGCCGACTCCGTAAATCGAGAACACCGGAGAAAGACAGGACAACGTGAGCATCAGAACACCGAGCGAAGAGAGCCTGCGATGCAGCTGATTGGTCACGGGTGACTCGCGCCGCGCGGCGGTCGGTCAATTGGTGTTGGCGTTCGCGAGCACGCCGTGCTTTATCAGCATGCGTACTCCGCTCGCCCAGGCGTCGTCCGCGCCGGTGAAAAACGCCGTCTGCTGATCGATCGCCTTGCCTGTTCTGGCGTCGGTGACCAGCAGAGAAACATAATATTCCGTCTTGGCGACCCGGGTTACCACGCCGATCAGGGACTGATCGGCACCGAGCTGCAATGCGATGCCCGCATCGCAGCCATTGCAGTTGCGCAAGGATTTCTCCTTGACCGGTGCCGCATCGGCGCCTCGGGTATCGACGAGGCTGTAGCGGCCCGATTGCAGCAACAGCCGGCGCGCTTCGGCGGTGACGGCTTGCATGCGGGCCGAGTCGTTGGCGGGATCGGCCAGCGCGGCCGCTCCCGCGGCGCTGGCATCCTCCAGCTCGAAATCGAATACGGCGATCTTGAGCGGCGTTGTGCCGGCGTCCACGGCCGGCGCGGGCAGGCAAGCGGCGCACAGCAACAGGGCGGCGAGCGATCGAAGGGTGGACGATGCATGCTTCTGAGTGATGGACATGGGGTCTCCCGATCGCCGACCAGCAAGTGCTCAATCAGCATACCGGACAGCAAGGGCGTTCCGCATTAGTTCGCGCGATTATCGGTGAAGGCCCGGCAGGCATCGCGGCGCCGGCCAAAGACGGCCGGGGATCAGGCTAAAATAGCCGCGCCCGGTGCCACCTCAAGCCTTCTCAGTCTTAATCCCTAGGAGAATCCCAATGCGTTTGCCCAAACTCATGATTGCTCTTGCCGCGATCGGCTTCAGTGTGAACCTCACCGGTGCAGCGCAGACACCGCCGGCCGCCAATCCGCTCGACAATGTCCCCGACGCGATGCCGTTCGACGTTCCCTATGGGGCGCCGATTCCCCTCGCACAGGCGCAAGGCGCCATCGCCGCCGCTATTGCAGAAGCCAAGAAGCACAACTGGAAACTCAACGTCGCCGTGGTCGACTCGGGCGCCAATTTGGTCGCTTTCGAGCGCATGGACGGCGCGCAACTCGCATCGATTGCGGTTTCACAACACAAGGCTCGTGCCGCCGCGAGCTTCAGGCGTGAGACCAAGGCAATGGAGGATGGCATCCAGCTCAAGCAGAACTACTACACGCTCACGCTCGACGGCGTGATTGCCTCGCGCGGCGGAATCCCGCTGATCGAAAAGGGCAAATTGATCGGCGCCATCGGCTGTTCGGGCGGCACCGGATCGCAGGACGAGGTGGCATGCAAGGCCGGCGCGTCGACCGTCAAGTAGCCGAGCCACGATGTTCTGTGCAAGCAGACGGATGTGGACGGGGTGCTGAACGATCCAGAGGCGCTCACCGTCGAAGATGACTCAATTGATGCTGAGCAACGATCGTGACGATGAGAGGATGATGCCTGTACGGCGTGCAACGCCTTCGGCGGCGCCTGGCAGACCTTGCAGCCGGTAATCGCAGGTTCCCTCACGATCGAATCAATGCTCGTTATCGGTAGAGCCCCCGACGCCTGGCGTGGTGCTTGATAACGTTCTAGGATCCGCTACCGATACCAGTGGAGAACCGCCCGTGAACGCAAACCTCAATACCAGCGCCGGCAGCATTGCCGCGCAGCTCAGTCCTTCCGCCGCCGTCAGCAAATTCCTCGCCTTGAAGCCGCGCCTGTTCATCAACGGCGACTGGGTGGAGGCGCGATCCGGCAAAACGCTCAAAGTGTTCGATCCCGCCACCGGCCGCGAGATCGGCCAAGCCGCGGACGCGGGTCCCGAGGATGTCGACCGCGCAGTGGCCGCGGCGCGCGCCGCGCTTGAAACCGGGCCGTGGGCGACGATGCTGCCCTCCGGACGCGAAGCGTTGCTGTGGAAATTGGCGGATCTCATCGAAAGAAATGCCGACGAATTCGCCGAGATCGAGAGCCTCGACAATGGCAAGACGCGCTTCATGGCCAGTATCGTTGATGTGCCGGGCGCGCAAAAATATTTCCGCTACATGGCAGGCTGGGCCACCAAGATCGAAGGCACCACCATGCAGACCTCGATCGGCGTGCCGGGCGCCAAGTTTCATACCTATGTGGCGCGCGAACCGGTGGGCGTGGTCGCGCAAATCGTGCCCTGGAATTTCCCCCTGGCCATGGCCGCGTGGAAGCTGGGTCCGGCGCTGGCCGCCGGCTGTACCTGCGTCCTGAAGCCGGCGGAGCAGACGCCGCTGTCGGCGCTGCGCCTCGGTGACCTGATCCGCGAGGCCGGATTTCCCCCCGGCGTGGTCAACATTTTGACCGGCGAAGGAGAAACCACCGGCGCGGCACTGGTCGCGCATCCCGGCGTCGACAAGATCGCCTTCACGGGCTCGACCGAAGTCGGCAAATTGATCAACAAGAGCGCATCGGACACGGTCAAGCGGGTATCGCTGGAACTCGGCGGCAAGTCGCCGATGATCGTGCTGCCGGATGCGGACCCGAAGGCGGTGGCCGGCGGCTCGGCGGGCGCCATCTTCTTCAATGCCGGCCAGGTATGTACGGCCGGTTCGCGCCTGTACGTTCATAGTTCGATCTTCGACAAGGTTCTGGAAGGCGTGAGCGCGGCGGCATCGGGTATCCGCCTGGGTCCGGGTCTGGACAAGGCCACCGACATGGGTCCTTTGGTCTCCAAGGAACAGCAGGAGCGGGTGCTCGGCTACATCGAGTCGGGCCGCAAGCAAGGCGCATCGGTTGCCGTCGGCGGCGACGCACCGTCGCACCCGGGCTACTTCGTCAAGCCGACGGTGCTGGTGAACGTCAATGCGAACATGCGGGTGGTGCGCGAGGAGATCTTTGGACCGGTGCTGGTGGCGCAGCGTTTCGACGATATCGAGGATGTGGTCAAGGCGGCCAATGACACTCCCTATGGCCTGGGCGCGAGCATTTGGACCAACAATCTGTCGACGGCGCATCGGCTGGTTCCGCGCATCAAGGCCGGCACGGTTTGGGTCAATTGCCACAATCTGGTGGATCCGAACATGCCGTTCGGCGGCTACAAGCAGTCGGGCATGGGGCGCGAACACGGGCGGGTCGCGGTGGAGATGTACACCGAGACCAAGTCCGTTTGCATGCTGATCTGAGGCGCATGAACAACGGGTTCCTTGCCGTCGCGGCGCTGGGGCTCGCGTTCGGCGGCTGCGGGCAATCGACTTCACCCGCATCCAATGCGGCATCACCGGCGGTTGCGAAGCCGGCCGCCGCGGTGGATGGGGCGCGGCTGATCGCCGCTGACACTGAACCCGGCAATTGGATGAGTCCCGGCCGGACCTACGATGAGCAGCATTTCAGTCCCTTGAAAAAGATCGATGCCGGCAATGTGAAACAGCTGGGGTTGGCGTGGTTCTACGATCTCGACGCGGCACATCGCGCGCAGGAATCCACCCCCTTGGTGGTCGACGGCGTCATGTACGTCACCAGTGCTTGGAGCAAGGTATTCGCGCTCGATGCGAAAACCGGCGCGCCGCTCTGGACCTATGACCCCAAGGTACCCGGCCAGGTCGGAGTCAATGCCTGCTGCGATGCCGTGAACCGCGGAGTGGCCGCATGGAAGGGCCGCCTGTACCTCGGCACCCTGGATGGGCGCTTGATCGCTTTGGATGCGGCGACCGGCAAACCGGCATGGGAAGTGGCAACCGTCCCGGCCGGCGCTCGCTATACCATCACCGGTGCGCCGCGCGTGGTGAAGGGCAGGGTTTTGATCGGCAACGGCGGCGCTGAAATGGGCATGCGCGGCTACATCACGGCCTACGATGCGGACACCGGCCGGCAAATCTGGCGTTTCTACACCGTGCCCGGCGACCCTTCCAAGCCGTTCGAGAGCCCGGCGCTGGAGAAGGCGGCAAAGACCTGGAGCGGCGAGTGGTGGAAGCTGGGCGGCGGCGGTCCGGTGTGGGACTCGATGGCGTACGACCCGGCCTTGGATTTGATCTATATCGGCGTCGGCAACGGCACTCCCTGGAATCGAGCGAAAAATCCCGGAGATTCGCTGTATCTCACGTCGATCGTGGCGTTGAAGGCAGAGAGCGGCGAGTACGTCTGGCATTACCAGACGACTCCGGGCGACGAGTGGGACTACGACGCCTGCTCACCGCTGATCTTGGCGGATCTGCCGATCGGCGGCGTGAAGCGCAGCGTCATCATGCAGGCGCCCAAGAACGGCTTCTACTATGTGCTGGATCGCGCCACCGGCGAGTTGCTGTCGGCCGATCCCTATACGGTGACGAACTGGGCCAAGAGCGTCGATCTCAAGACCGGCCGGCCCGTCGTCGAAGCCGCCGCCCGCTACAGCGAAAACGGCAAACCCTTCGTTGCCACGCCCGGACCCGGCGGCGGCCACAGCTGGCAGCCCATGTCGTTCAGCCCGGTGACGAAGTGGGTCTATATTCCCGTGACGGAACTCGGATTCCCGTTCATTCCGCAGAAGAGCGCCAAGCGGCACGAATTGGCGTGGAACACCGGAGTTGATTTCAATGCCGGAAGTCTGCCCCAGGATCCGAAGATCAAGGCCCTGATCAAGAGCGGCCTCAAGGGGCATCTCGCGGCCTGGGATCCGGTGACACGCAAAGAAGCATGGCGCGTCGAGCTGGGGCGCCCCTGGAATGGCGGAGTGGCGTCGACCGCCGGAAATCTCGTATTCCAGGGCAACGGCAACGGCGAATTCGTCGCCTACCGCGCCGATACCGGCGAGCGCCTGTGGTCGGCGGAAACTCAGGCCGGCGTTCTGGCGGCGCCCATTGCTTACTCGGTGGACGGCGATGAGTACGTGGCCATCGAGGTGGGTTGGGGCGGCGCCTTCGGCCTTGCCGCCGGCGAATTGGCGCGCGATTCGCACGTGGCGTCCAACCTGCCGCGGGTGCTGGTTTACAAGCTGGGCGGTAACGCGGCACTCCCGCCGTTGCCCGTCACCCCTCCACCCGTGCTCGATCCTCCGCCCGATACCGCCTCATTAACCACGGTGTCGCAGGGCAAGGCGCTGTATCACACCTTCTGCTCCAGCTGCCATGGCGACAGCGCGACGGGGTCGGGTGTGCTGCCGGATCTGCGCTACTCGAGTCTCATCAAGACCCCCGAGGCTTTCGACGCGACGGTGCGTGAGGGGGCGCGCAGCGACAAGGGCATGGTCGCCTTCAAGGACGAGGTGTCGCCGCAGGACCTCGAAGAGATCCGCGCCTATGTGATTCACCGCGCGGCCGAAGACAAGAAAGCCGAAGGATCAGCCGCAGCTGCGGCGCACTAGGCTCGCCGCGAACGCGCCGGTTACACCAGGATCTTGCGGCCGGTATCGACCGTGGTCTTGTCCTTGTCGCCGATATCCCCGGGGGGAGGCACCGCGCGGCCACGCTTCACCGCGGGGCGCTCGCCGACAGCGTTCACCCAGCGCGTGAGATGCGGCAGTCCGTCGAGAGTGACGCCGGACCATTCGTGGCCGCTGATCCACGACCAGTGCGCGATATCGGCGATGGAATATTCGTCGCCGGCGACATATTCGTGAGTCGCAAGCTGACCCTCGAGCACCTCGAAAAGGCGGCGCACTTCACGCTGATACCGGTCGATGGCGTAGGGAATCTTCTCCGGGGCGTAGCGCAGAAACACGTTCGCTTGGCCCATCATCGGGCCGATTCCGGCCATCTGGAACATCAGCCATTGAATGACTCGGGAGCGTCCCTTCGCATCCTTGGGCATCAGGCGGCCGGCCTTCTCCGCGAGATAGATGAGGATGGCGCCCGATTCGAAAACGGCGAAATCGCCATTGCCGCGATCGACGATGGCGGGAATGCGGCCGTTGGGATTGATCTTCAGGTACCACGGTGCCTTTTGTTCCTGCTTGGAGAAAGACAAGGCGTGCACGGTGTAGTCGAGGCCCAGCTCCTCCAATGCAATGGAGATCTTCCAGCCGTTCGGCGTCGCAGCGGTGTAGAGGTCAATCATGGACAGGTCCTTCCGGGGGTTTGCGCTCAAGTACACGCGTCGCAATCGATCGCGTCAAGTGATGGAATGCCTGCGGCGACCGGGCATTCGCCACGCTTCGCTCGCCGTCTACTTTTGCTTCCGGGAAGGTGGAGCGGCGCGGTGGATCGCGGCGCGCAGGGTCTGCGGTGAGGTGTCCTCACTACGCCGATCGGCCGCGAGGCGACGCCCATGCGATTGCCGCGCGGATTGCAAAATCGTTGAATCTCGCGCCGAGCGGCCCGTAGCAGGGCCGCCGCATTTGCTATACCGTCTGACCGGTGCAAGCGTTGTCGTTCAAGAAAAGCGCATTGTTCAAGCGCGGGGTCTACTTAAGCGCGGCTGCGGTAGTGGCGTGCGTGGCGGCGCCGTTGCTGCTCAACCGCAGCCTGTGGACGGATCCGCTGCCCAACTTGCTCGGCGTGGGCATCTTGACCATGTTTCTGGTCTACGTGGTGCTCAAGGCCCGGTTCCATCGTCTTGCCGACCAAGTCATCGATTGCGATGACAGGCTCAAAGTTCGGCGGGGCCGGACAGAGGTGGTGATCCTGTTGTCGAACATCGTCAAGGCAGAGGTCGCGACCGGCGGCGGCATCCTACGGATTGCCCTGAGTTTGCGCGAGCCGTCGGCTTTGGGCGGGCGGATCGAATTTCTGCCGCAAGCCAGCCTTTGGTCCAATCCGGCAGGAGTAAGACGTGTGGCGATGAGCCTGACGGATCGCGCGAATCAAACTCATGGCGCAGGCGCGCTCAAGTGAACCTCGGCGCCCACCATCGGAGTGACTGAAGTTGCTTTCAGTGCTGCGAGAGGCCGTGCCCGGGGACGCGTTGTTGAATACGTTTCGAGGCGGGCTGCGTCCGGAGCGCTGGGGCGGGTACGGCGACTGCTTTTCCGTCACTGCCGGCCGGCCGGTCAGTCTCGGGGAATTCGTGTTTGCCTTTTATACATCGCGCGTGTTCCGGATCGAGCGATGGCTGCTGCGCGTCTTCATCGGCGTGCGCTCGAGCGATCGGGATGCACAGGGCTTGGCGGACGGTTCGAAGGCATCGTTTGCGGCGTGGTATGTCGGCGACCGGACCGCAACTCAATTGTTGATGTGCGACCGCTATGAGCGGACCCGGTCGTGGTTTCGCGTCGTGCCCATGAGCGGCGGCACCACGGTGCTGCAATTCGGATCAGCGGTTGCAGCGGCGCCCGGCGGCGCGGCGCAGGTGCCGCCGCGGCGCAGAGGATTTCGGCTGATGCTGCGATTCCATGTTCTCTATTCGCAGGTGCTGTTGCATGCGGCGAAGAGCCGGCTGATGAAAATGAACACGCGCCACGCGCCGTGATGCGGGCTTCGATCGTCAAATGGCGGGGCGGCGCTCAAAGGCCGAACACTTTCTCGGCATTCGTCTGGAAAAACGCCTTCTTGTCCGGCGCGCTCATCGCCATGGCATCTTGCGCCGCCACTTCTTCCGCCTGGTACTGATAGGGATAGTCCATGGCATACATGATGCGGTCTATCCCGAGCGTGGATTTGCAGAACTGAATCGCCGGCTCCCACGCAAGCCCCGAGAAGGTGACGTAGATGTTGCGTTTGAAGTAGCCGGAAATCGGCAGAGCGAGCGGCTTCAAGAACTCATAGCGGCCGGAGCGGATGCCCGCGGCATGCATGTAGTCCAGGCGATAGGCCCAGTACGGCAGGGCCTCGCCGCCATGTCCGACGATGAGCTTGAGCTTGGGGTAGCGATCGAACACGCCCATGACGATGAGGCGCAGCAGATGCAGCCCGGTGTCGACGCCGAAGCCGAATACCGCGCCGTCGAGGCCCCGCTCCAGCAGCGGGCCGATCAGACCCTTGGACGGACCTTGGGGGTGCAGATAGATGGGAGTGCCGAGCGCTTCGGCTGCCTCGAAGATCGGCCAGTATTTCGCATTGTCGGTGTATTCGCTGTTGACGTGGCCGTTCAGAATCACCGCCTTGAACCCGGACGCATGGCCGCGCTGGATCTCCTTGGCCGACCAAACCGGATCCTGAGGCGCAATGGCGGTCATGCCGATGTAGCGATCAGGGTAGCGGCGGCAGGCGGCGGCCAGTTGATCGTTGGCGTCGGTGGTCAATCGCTTGGCCTCGTCCGCGGCAAAGACATGGGTGCCGGGAGCGGTGAGCGCGATGATGGCCTTGTCGATGCCGGTGGCGTCCATGTCGGCGATGCGGCGCACTCCCAAGTCCTGCAATTTCTCCCGGATGGTGCTGGCGCGGGCGGAAGGCGAGCTCGAATAAAAGCCCCACAGGCTCACGAAACCCGGATCGTCGATGCCGGCGGTGATCAGACGCTCGTACGCGGACAAGATCTGCGGAGTGATGAAGGCTTCTTCAGTGGCAATCCGCAGGTAGCCCTGCGCCCCGCCGGTCTTGAGTTCGCTCATGTGCACCTGCCCTTCCGTCAAACACGGCCGCCCTGGGGGCAGCGAATTCAAGCCTGGTGAATGGCCTTCGTTACCAGACATGCCTCCAGCCCCTCGGGGCCGTCCTCCGAGCCATGCCCGGAATCCTTGACTCCGCCGAACGGCGAATCGGCGCCGCCGACCATGGTGGTATTGATGCCGATCATGCCGCTTTCGATGGCGTCTCCGAGCAGCAGCGCGCGGCGTCCGTTCTCGGTGAAGCAATAGGCGGCCAACCCATAGGGGAGGCGATTGGCCTGTTCGATCGCCTCATCAAAGGTCTTGAATGGGCGCATCAATGCAATCGGCCCGAATGGCTCCTCATTCATGACGCGCGCCTCGAGCGGTACATCGGCCAGCACCGTGGGTCGAAAGAAGAAGCCATGGTCGCTGGAGCCGCCGCCGCGTTCTCCACCCATGGCGACACGCGCACCGACTTTCAGCGCATTGTCGATGAAGCCGGCGATCGCCTCGGGGCGCCGCGGATTTGCCATGGGTCCCATGTGGTTGGCGGCGTCGAGGCCATCGCCCACCGCGACTTTGGCAGCCCTCGCAGTGAATTCCTTGACGAAGCGCTCGTAGATTCCCTCCTGCACGTGGAAGCGGGTGGGGGAGATGCAGACCTGGCCGGCGTTGCGGAACTTGTGCGTAACCAGCAGCCCGACGGCGCGCTCCAAATCGGCATCGTCGAATATCAACACCGGACCATGGCCGCCCAGCTCCATGGTGGTGCGTTTGGCGCCCTCGGCCGCCAGCTTCATCAAGTGCTTGCCGACGGCGACCGAGCCGGTGAAGCTCAGCTTGCGGATGACCGGCGAGGCGAGTAGGTGGCGCGACACCTGGTCGGGCACGCCGAACACACAGCTCGCCACTTCTTTCGGCAGGCCGGCATCGAGCAGGCAATTGAGCACTTCGATGGCCGACGCCGGTGTTTCCTCCGCCGGCTTGATGATGATGGAACAGCCGGCGCCGATCGCCGCGCCCAATTTGCGCGCCGGGTTGCCGATGGGAAAATTCCACGGGCAGAAGGCAGCCACCGGTCCCACGGGTTCCTTCATGACTCGCGACAGCATGCCCGGTGGGCGCACCAGAACCCGTCCGTACACGCGCTGCACTTCGCCGGCATAGAAATCAAACAGGCCGGACGCCATCATCACCTCGGCCTTGGCCTCGACCAGCGGCTTGCCTTCCTCCAGCGTGGCGATGGCCGCGATCCGATCGATGCGCTGTCGCAACAGTTGTGCGGCTCCTGCGAGCACGCGGCTGCGGTCGGCCGCGGGACGCGCGCGCCACAGCCGGTAGCCCCGGGCGGCCGTATCGAGCGCGCGATCAAGATCGGCGGCGGCCGCCAGCGGCAGCTCGCCCAAGGCGGCGCCGGTCGCGGGATTGATCACGCGGTGAGCCGCACGGCCGGCGGTACCGAGACGTTCGCCGTCGATGTAGAGATTCAATTCTGCCGGGTACTCGTAGGCCATTCGGCTTTCCTTGGATTGGAATGGGAAGGACGATCGTCCGGCGGCGGCCGCTTGCAGGCCGCCCAGGTCGCTCTCGCAGCGCTGCGCCGGACCGACGGCTCAGGCGATGCCGGATTTCTCGCGGCGATACTCGCGCGGCGTCACATTGTACTTGGCGCGGAACACCCGTCCAAAGTGCGTCGGGCTGTTGAAACCATAGTCGAAGGCAATCGCCGTCACCGTGCGGCCGCGCTGTGCACGGGACTGCAGCGCACGCGAGCAAGCCTCGAGCCGGCGGCGCAGGATGTAGCGTGCCACGGTCTCGTCCTGATCGGAGAACAGGTGATGCAGATACCGCGCGGTCATCTTGCAGGCTTCGGCAATGCGTGTCGGCGTGAGATCCGGATCATTCAGATGCGCCTCGATGAAATTGATGATTCGAATGCGGTGCGCCGTGCCGAGCGAAGAGCGGTCGGCCAGCGCCTGCGGCATATCCGCATAGGCAGCGCCGATGAGGTCGAGGATGGCCACCGCCACTCGGCCGCCGGTCTGCTCATCGAGCCCTTGGTGATATTCGTTCCAGTACTTGCGCAACAACTGCGACAGGAGACCGCTGGCGCCGCGGACTCCCGACATTGGAATGGCCGCCAGACTCTCCGGGCAGCCGATTTGGCGGCGCAGGGTCGCGTTGGGGATGCCGAGGACCAGCATGCGATTCGCGCCGGTGAATATCATTTCGTAGCGGCGGGTGCTGTCGCACAGCGTGAAGTCGCCTTCGCGCAGCACGGACTCGCGTCCGTCCTGGCGGCTGACGCTCTCGCCCTCGAGCTGCAGATGCAGAAAGAACATGGCGTCCTTCGTGCGCGCCACGTGCGAGCGTGAATGGCGCACGATCTGGGCATCGGAATACACCTCCGCGAGGGTCATGTCGCCGATGGAGCCGCGGGTGATGGAGCCATTGAAGACGCGGATGTCTTCAGGTTCGGACACGAGCGGTGAAAAACTCTCGCTCGCCCGATCATTCCAGAACGCGAGCTTGCGGCGCGGGTCCAGGCCAATCGTAGAGAACGACTCAATATGTGCCATATAAAACTCCCCCGTTCATCCCGGGAACCATCGTTGTTGTGCGTCCAGCCCTACACTTCTTGTGGAGTTAGTTATACGTAACAATTAATTCCCCAAACCAATTCTTTCGGCTTATACGTGCTATAAGGCAAATGCGGTGGCAACCCCGGTTTGTTGTCCATAATAGCCTTAATATTCAATTACATAGATCGGATACAGGGCGCCCTGACGTGCGCTGCCCGATACGGCCAGTCGCATATCACTCTGCGTCGAGTTTTTCCGCTCGCCGCACGGCACCATTCGAACAGGCGATCGGCGAGAAACGCGCGACGCACAGACGGAGTCGTGGAAATGACGCCACTCAGCGGCTATGTTGGCTACGCATTGCGGCGCGCGCAGGGGGTCATTTTTGCGGATTTCAATCACACGCTGGCGGAACTCGATCTGCGCTCCGGCCAGTTTGCGGTGCTGCTGATGATTGATCAGAATCCCGGCACCAGCCAGTCGAGCGTATCGACCGCGCTCGGCATCCAAAAAGCGAATTTCGTCGCCATCATCGCCGACCTGGAAAAGCGCGGCCTGGTGCGGCGCCGAAAGTCGCACACCGATGGCCGGACCTATTCCCTCGGCCTTACGCCGCGCGGCCGCGCGCAGTTGCAGCGCGCGGCGGAACTGCAGTCCATGCATGAAGCCAGGGTCACCGCGCAAATCGGCGACGAAGGGCGTCAACAGCTGCTCGTCCTGCTGGATCGATTGTCCGCGCTGCCGAGTGCCTGGCAGCTCAAGTGAGCGCGGACCCTCGCGAGGTCATCGGCAGCCATCCGATGAGCGCAATCCAAATCGTGGTGGTCGCGATCACCGTGGGCCTCAACGCGCTCGACGGCTTCGATGTGCTGTCCATCAGTTTTGCTTCGCCGGGAATCGCCCGCGCCTGGGGCATCGACCGCGCCGTATTGGGGGTTGTCCTGTCGATGGAACTGCTCGGCATGGGCGTCGGCTCGATCCTCTTGGGCAACGTCGCCGACAGGGTCGGACGGCGCCGCACCCTCCTTGGTTGCCTGATGGTGATGACGTTGGGCATGTTCATGGCGACGCGCGCGCATGGCGTGTACGACCTGTCGGTGTGGCGGGTGTTCACCGGCTTGGGGATCGGCGGCATGTTGGCCGCCATCAATGCGGTGGCAGCAGAATTCTCCAATGCCCGGCGCCGCAATCTCAATGTGTCGCTGATGGCCATCGGTTATCCCCTTGGCGCGGCGGCCGGCGGCACGATCGCGATGGTGTTGCTGCAGCAGCGCGACTGGCGCGTGGTCTTCGAAATCGGCACCGCCGCAACCCTCGCCTTCATTCCGCTGGTGTATTGGCTGGTGCCGGAGTCGGTCTCCTGGCTGTGCAGGCGTCAGCCGCCGGGCGCGCTGGCCGAGGTGAACCGCGGCTTGGCCCGCATGGGCTACCCGCCGGTGGCGGAATTGCCGGCGCTGTCCACTGCGGCGCTCAAGCAGTCAGCGTTCGACATCCTGAGTCCGCAGCTACTGCGCATCACGGTGCTGGTGACGCTGGCCTATTTTCTGCACATCACGACGTTCTATTTCATTCTGAAATGGGTGCCGAAGATCGTGGTCGATATGGGTTTTACAGCCTCCTCCGCGGCCGGTGTCTTGGTCTGGGCGAACGTCGGCGGTGCCGCCGGCGGCGCGGTGCTCGGGCTTCTGTCGCTGCGCTTCGGCCTGAAGCATCTCACCATGCTCGCTCTGGTGATGTCGACGCTCATGGTGGCGGTGTTCGGCCGGGGACAGGCGAATCTCGCGCAGCTATCGCTGATCTGCGCGATCGCGGGATCCTTCACCAACGCCGGGGTGGTCGGCCTATACGGTATTTTTGCGCAGGTATTCCCCACCCATGTGAGAGCCTCCGGGACGGGGTTCGCGATCGGAGTCGGGCGCGCGAGCGCCTGGCTGTCGCCCATCATTGCCGGCCTGCTATTCCACGCGGGCTATAAGCTCGAGTTCGTCGCCGTGGCGATGGGCGTGGGTTCACTGGCGGCCGCCATCGCCTTGTGGCTGTTGCCGTTGAGGGCGCCAGCCGCCGCCGTTTGACCGCCGCGCGCGGGCCTCATCCCCAACGCGAGGCTTCGAGGCCGGGAACGAACTGCTGCTGCGGATGCGCGGTGCGCGCGCCGCGCCGCGCGGCACGCACCGAATCGCGCGCTTCGATCCGGCCGAGGTACTCGTTGATGCGCGGCGTGGCGTCGGGATTGACCAGGGACGGCGCCAGATCGGGCAGCACACACAGCATGGGGTACGCGTCGATGTCCGCCACCGAAAAGGCGGGTCCCGCGAGCCATGGCGCCTGCTGCAGCGCCTTTTCGATGCGTGCCAGCGGCGCGGCGAGGCGGCCGAGGGCGGCTTGCAGGTACGCCGCTGTATAGGTGCCGTCGCGCAGCGCCTGCCAGCCGGCGCGCCGCTCGCAAGGTTCGATCGCCGCGATGCGCCGGTCCACCCACTCCGGATCCAGCGCGGCCAGATGCGGGCGCAGGTACTTCGCTGCACCCAGCACCGGCACGCTCGAGCCCAGGTTCGCGCCGAGATACTGTCCCCAGGCGCGCGCGCGGTAGGCATCGTAGGAATCGGCCGGGACCAGCGACGGGCCGGGCAGGGCTTCCGATATGTACTCGAGCATGAAGAAGGAACTGCAAATGAGGGTCCCGTCGTGGACCAACAGCGGTCCTTCACGCTCCAACTGCAGTCCGGATTCGAGATCGGCGGGGAATCCGCCGGCGAATTGTTCCAGACCGGCCGCATCGAAATAGCGCGTGGTGAACGGCGCCCGCTTCTCTGCCAGCGCAATCAGCGGCTTGAGGAAAAAGGTGTTCGGCTCGGAGGTGTACAGCTCAAGCATGGGAGAGATTACTTGGGCTCCTGCGTTCGCTCCAGAATCTTGATGCGCGCCGACATGGGAGTGCGTCCCTTGACCCAGGTCTCACGCGCCGCCGGGCGTTCGTAGATTTGCCGCAGCCACTCCATGATGTGGGGCGTCTTCGCGTCGTTGCAGTGATCCGGCTGCGACAGGGGCAGCGCGTAACCCAGATTGAAGCCGTTGATGTCGCCGAGCGAATAGCTGTCGCCGGCGATCCACTTGAAGCGGCCCAGATGCCGCTCCAGCGCGATCGTGGAGAACAGCACGCGCCGTTTCGATTCAGCCAGCTCTTCGGGCGAGAATTCGTTGAATACCGCCTTGCGCCAGGCAATGCGCCGCGACTCGAGCGGGATCCTGTCGATGGCGGCGCGCAATTCTTCGGGAGGACGCTGCCTCACGGCCGGCCCGACGAATACCTGCCAGCCGATCATGCTGAGCGACGGCGCGAAGTAGGCGTCGAAAAAGCGCATCCACCAGCGCATCCGCCAGCGCTCTTTGGGATCGCGGGGCTTGAGCGGCGGTCCGGGGAACTCATCGTCGATGTACTCCATCATCGGAGTCGATTCGGTCAGCACCCGTGAGCCGTGCACCATCGCCGGAATGGTGCCGTCCGGATTGATGGCGAGATACGCCGGCTGATGCTGGTCGAACTTCAACAGATCGAGGTAGTGGCTCTGGTAGGCCACGCCCTTCTCGGCCAGCGTCAGCATGGGCTTGCCCGAGTTGGCGTTGGGTTCCCAGTGATAGAGGGTGACTGACATGGCACTCAAGGCTGCACGCGATGCGCCCTTGCAACTCGACGGACGAGGAAAGGCAACACGACGGGCAGCGATCAGCGATCGCGATTCATGAGCGCATCACCGGGCAAGCCGCTTCCTGCCGCGCCGCCCACGAAGCATCCTGCAGCCGAGCCTTGAGGAACGTGACGAATTCTCTGACCACCGGCCGATTCATCTTCATCCGAGGCACCAGCGCCTTCAGCCAGTGCGTGGCCAGAGGAAATTCCTGCAGCAACGGCACCAGTTTTCCCGAGCGGATGTCATCCTCGGCAAGATACCGTGCCAGTACTGCAATGCCCAGTCCATGGCGGGCGGCCTCGCGCATGACCCGCCCGTCGCTCGAATGCAGCCGGGAGTGGACTTCGACGCTCTGGGCACCGCGCGGGCTCTCGAACATCCAGCTGGTGCGAAACAGCGTCGTGGTCAAGCACTCGTGGTCGACCAGTTCGGTCGGGCTTCGCGGTTCGGTCTTGCCGCACAGGTAACTGGGCGCGCAGCAGACCACCAGTTCGTACGGGCACAACGGGATGTCGATCACATTCGGATACGACACGGGCAGCGCACCGATCGCGCAGTCGAATCCCTCCTCGAGAGGATTCACCGAGCGGTCCACCAGCACGATCTCGAGATCGACGCTGGCATTGAGCTGCAGGAATTCGGTGTAAGCGCTGCCCAGAAACTCCGTGGTCACGGTAGTCGGCGATTTGATGCGCAAATTGCCGTCGATTTGCTGATCGTCGGGCGCTGCGCTCTTGAACAGTTCGTCGAACTCCGCCACCAGGCGCACGAAGCGCGGCAGCAGCCCCTCCGCCGCCGTCGTGAGCGTCAGCCCGCGCGTCGAGCGGTTCACGAGCCGCGTGCCGAGCGCCTTTTCAAGCTGGCTGATGCGCTTGGTGATGACCGAGGGCGCAACCCCCAGCTCGCGGGCGGCACCCGAGAAACTGAGAAGCCGCGCGACCCGCAGAAACGCCTTCAGGTTCAGTAGACTGTTAATGTGTTCATCTCACAACACTAATGGTTGATCCACGGCATCATTTCGCTCTCGGACGATACGCCGTGCACTCTGCCGCGATGTTCTCCGATACAGAAAGCTGATCACGCTTAATACAGCATTCTGCCGGACGCGCGTCGATGCTAACTTTTTCCCCGCCAGATTGCAGAAACGAAGATTACTGCATTGCGACAAATAAATGCCGTACATACGGCAATTGGGGGGAATTAGCACATGAAGATCCAAGCAAATGCTGGACGGCACTCGAGCCCGGCCCGTATGACTGCCGCAGCAGCGGCCACTCTGACTGCCTTTGCCTGCTGCTTCGGTCTCGGCGCGACACCGGCCGGGGCGCAGCAGGTGTCAGCCGCCGGTTCCACGCCAACCTCGGGCGCCCTTGAGGAGGTCGTCGTCACGGCGGAGCGGCGCGGCGAGCAGTTGCAGACGACGCCGCTCGCGATCACGGCGCTGACCGCCGAGGCGATGGAAGCGCGCAATCTGGTCAACATCTCAGATGTCGGAGCCTACGTGCCGAGCACGGTGCTGGCGCCCCTCGGCGCGGGCTGGGGCGCCACCATGGCCGCCTTTGTCCGCGGCGTGGGTCTTGGCGACAACATCCTCTCCTTCGAGCCCGGCGTGCCGATCTATGTCGACGACGTCTATATCGGCCGCCCGCAAGGCGCGATGCTCGATCTGCTCGACCTCGAACGGGTGGAAGTGCTGCGCGGTCCGCAGGGCACCCTGTTCGGCAAGAACGCCGAGGGCGGCACGATTCGTATGATTTCCGTGAAGCCGAAGGGCGACGACTCGGGCTATGCGGAGCTGACCTTCGGTAATTTCAATCGAATTGACGCGCGCGCGATGGCCGACATCGCGGTGGTCCCCGGGATCGTGAACGCGCGCTTCTCGTTCGCCAGCAGGACGGCGGACGGCTACTTCACGAACCTCGACTATGTGTGCGTCAATGGGCCGGGGAGCCTCGGCAGCATGGCACCGGCGATCGCGCCGGGCAGCAACTGCAAGACATCGACCTCGGGCAATGAAAACACCCAGTCGGGCCGCGCGGCGTTCCGCTTTCTCATCAGTCAGGACGCGGAGTTGAACCTGATCTACGACATGACGCTGCAGAACCAGGAAGGCCCTGCCGACAAATACACCGTCATCGACGGTGCGTTCCCCAATGCGTTCCCGAACACCCTGTGGGGCAATCTCACCTACGGATCGCTCGGCAATGCCACGGCCGGCCCGCCGGCCTACATCGGCAAGCCGATCGGCTACGACAGCCGCTTCGTGACCAATAACTTCTATACCGGCTACGGCAATTACGGCACCGATTCCATTTCCGGGCGCAACGTCCCCAACATCAACGACCTGAATCACTGGGGGGTGAACGCCACCCTGGACTGGAAACTTGCCGACAGTGTCAGCTTGAAGTCGGTGACCGCCTACCGCGCATTCAGCAACCAGTACGGTCGTGATTCGGATGGCAGCCCGCTGTCGGAGAACTCGACCTATGACGATGCCCGACACCATCAGTTCACCGAGGAGATCACGCTGACCGGCAAGGCCGACCGCCTCGACTGGGCGACCGGTGCGTTCTATTACACGGCGCTTGATTCTGACCGCGGCTACGACGTGCTGTATCCGTGCACGGTGCCGAACCCCTTCGTCTGCATCCACGAGCAGGATCAATACGTCTCGCAGACGACCAAGAACTGGGCGGTATTTGCGCACGGTGTGTTTCAAGTCACCGATGCGTTCTCGATCACCGGCGGCGGGCGCTACACGTCGGACCAGAAGGATGCGACCGTCTACATCACCAACTTCGATCCGACGGTCACCAGCACGGCGGGCAATGTGAATGGCCAGTTTGTGCCCACGTCGACCACCCACTTCGACTATGACTTCTCTCTGAACTACCAGTGGACGCCCGATCTCATGACGTACCTGCGTTATTCCACGGGGTTCAAGGGCGGCGGCTTCAGTCCGCGTCCGGCCGACGCGCTGCAGACACAGCCGTTCGCGCCTGAATATCTAAAGACCGCCGAGCTCGGCGAGAAGGCCGAGTTCCTGGATCATCGCGTGCGCTTCAACGCCGACTTCTACTATTCGAAATACCTCAATCAGCAGACCTTCGCTCAGCAGCTCGACTCCCTCGGCAACAACTGGTTCCGTGAAGTCAACGCCGGCACGGCGCGCATTTGGGGACTGGAGGGCGAGCTGCAGGCCGAGCCGATCGAGAATCTGCGCATCGACGGCAGCTTCGGGTACCTCAATTACTGGCTGGCGTCCAACGGCGGCAATACCCTGCTGTTTACCGGCAACAATTGCGGCGGCGAGACCTGCTATTCACCGCGCACGCCGAAGTACACCGGTGCGCTGGGCGCGCAATACAGTTTCACGCTCGCCGGCGGCGGCCGGCTCACGCCGCGCCTCGACATGACCTATCAGTCAACCATCTACTTTGCGGCCAACAACGGCTGCCTGGGGTCCCTCACTCCGCAGGGCTGCGGCCAGACGGACAACCAGAATGGCTACGCGCTGCTCAACGGCCGCCTCACCTATGAAACGGACAACAAGAAGTGGCAGGCGTCGCTGTGGGGACGCAACCTGACCGACAAAGAATACTTCTACGGTAAGCTGAGCTTGATCACGTTCTTCGGTCGCGAGCAGGGCAACCCGGCGCCGCCGCGCGAATACGGCGTGACGGTTCAGCGCAAGTTCTGATCGCAAGTGTGGGCGCGCACCCGGCGCCGGGTCCGGGTGCGCGCCGGCAATGATGCCGACCGACGCGTCGCCATCACGTCCTGAGGCAGTGAGATGCTGAATAGACCATTTGATCCTGAAACCCGCATCGTGTCGCGCACCGAGCGGCCGCCGGTGCTCGAGCGCGGTTGCGATCTGTGCGTGGTCGGCTCGGGCGCGTCGGGAATCTCCGCCGCGATCGAGGCGGCGCGCGCCGGCCTCAAGGTGATCCTGGTGGACGGGTTGCCGACGCTCGGAGGTCAGGCGGTCAATTCGATCATCGGCATGTTCTGCGGGCTCTACACCCCGGGCCCGAACGGCACGCAGTTGACCCATGGCATCGCCGACGAAATCCTGCACGACCTGGGAGCCGCGGACGATGTCAAGGTCATCGCCGGCGGCGTGATGAAGGTCGCTCTCTATAATGAAGTCGCGCTCGGGCGCTGGGTCGAGAAGGCCGTGGTTGCGGCCGGGGTCACGCCGCTGACCGGCGCGATCATTCGCAGAGTCAATCGGCAGGGCCGGCGCCTGACCTCGCTCGACATCGCGACCCGCCATGGCGACGTGCGCATTACGGCGACCGGTTTCATCGACGCGACCGGGGATGCCGCGATCACGTGGGAGGCGGGGTTTGACTGCCGCATGCACAAGCACGGCCAGATCTATGGCTCGCAGATGATCGTGATCGAGGATTTCGATGATTCGAAAAAGCCCGGCTGGGACGAGATGGCGGCGCGCATCCACGACCGCGGCCTGCAGTACGGCATGATGCGGCGCGATGGATTTGCCGCGAGCTATCCCGGGCGCAATGTGGCGATCGTCAACATGACCCATATCGAGACCCCGCTCGATCCGTTCGAAGCGGCCGCCAAGCAGATCGACGGCAAGGAGCAGGCTGATCGCACGCTGGTGTTCCTGCGGGCAGAGTATCCGGAGGCATTCGGCCGGGCACGCATTCGCGCCTACGGTCTGACCGGAGTGCGGCAGACGCGCTGGATCGTCGGCACGCATCACCTGACCATCGACGAGGTACGCGCCGCGACCAAGTTCGACGACGCCATCGCGCGCTGCTCGTGGCCGCTCGAGCAGCACCACAACCGCGAAGGCTACGTCTGGGAGGTGTTTGGCGAGGATCACGTGCATACGGTGCCGTTCGGTTCGCTCGCGGTCGCCGGTGCCGACAACCTGTGCGCGGTCGGGCGTTGCATCGACGCGGATTCCGCAGCACTGTCGTCAGTGCGCGTCATGGGCCCGTGCATTGCGATGGGCGCCGCGGCGGCCCACGCGCTCGCGCTGGCCGGCAGCGGCAGCGTGCACGCGATCAGCATGGCAGCGCTGCAGCAAAGAATCCGACACAATCTCGAAGACTGACCGGTACGAGGGAGAACCCACATGACGACCCTGCGCAGCCTCGCCGCCAATTCCGCCATCCGGCGCGCGCACTGGCGCACGCTCGGCCTGTCGGAGGCGGACATGGCCAAACCGAAAATCGCGGTGGTCAATTCCTCGTCGGAGCTCGCGGTATGCTTCGCGCACCTCGACGGCGTGGCGCGTGTGGTCAAGGAGGCAATCCGGGCGGCCGGCGGCATTCCATTCGAGGTGCGCACGACGGCGCCGTCCGACTTCATCACCGGGGCCGCGTGTTCCGGATCCTACATTCTGGCGGCGCGCGACCTCGTCACGAACGACATCGAGGCGCAGGTGGAGGCGGCGCTGTTGGACGGCATGGTGTGCCTGACCTCCTGCGACAAGACACCCCCGGGTCATCTGATGGCCGCCGGGCGGCTCAATATCCCGACGGTGCTCGTGATCGGCGGCTACCAGGCCTCCGGCATGATCGGCGGCGAACATGTCGACATCGAGGATCTGTTCTCCGGCGGCGTCGGCGCCGCACTCGGCAAACCGGGCCGGTTCGCGATGGCCGAACTCAGTGAGCAAGCCATCCGCGGTCCGGGCGTGTGCGCCGGAATGGCGACGGCGAACACCATGCACTGCGTGGTCGAGGCGCTCGGGATGTGCGTGCCCGGATCGGCGCCGGTGCGCGCCAACAGCGAAAAGATGTTCGATGCGGCGCGCCGGGCGGGAACACGGATCGTTGCGATGGTCAACGAAGGCCTGACGCCGCGCAAGGTGCTTACCGAGGCCGCATTTCGCAATGCCGTAGCGATGGTGCTCGGCGTGTCCGGCTCGATCAACGCCATCAAACATCTGCAGGCCACCGCGGTCGAGGCCGGCACGGATGTCGACATCTATGCGCTATGGGAAGAGATGGGTCGCAAGGTCCCGGTGTTGAGCGCCGTGCGCCCCAACGGCAAAGTGCGCATCGAGCAGTTCGAGGATGCCGGCGGCGCCGGCGCCATGCTCAAGCGTCTCGCACCGGTGCTCGATACCTCGGCGCTGACCATCACCGGCCAAACGCTGGCCGAGGTGCTCGCCGCGACCCCGATCGGCAACACCGAGATCATCCGAACGCTGGACGACCCAATCTCGGCCGGTCCCTCGATCGCGATCCTGAGGGGCACGTTGGCGCCGGAAAGCGCGGTGGTGAAGCTTGGGATCCGCGACGGCAGCCGTCCGGAGTACTTCGACGGCCGTGCGGTCGTCTACGAGGACACAAAGAGCGCACTGGCGGACATTGCGGCGGGCAAGCTCGAGAAGGGCAGCGTGCTGGTACTGCGCGGCCAGGGCCTGAAGGGTGGACCCGCCATGGGCGGCGGCGCCTCGCTGGTGCTGTTCGCGATCGATGCGGCGGGTCTGGCGCGCGACACGGCCTTCGTGACCGATGGCCAGCTCTCCGGCCTGTGCCTGAAGGGCCTGACCGTCGCCGAGGTCGCGCCGGAAGGAGCCACCGGCGGACCGATCGGCCGGGTTCGCACCGGCGACCGTATCGTCATCGATGCCGCCGCGCGCCGGCTCGACCTCGATGTGCCGGCCGCGGAGCTCGCGGCGCGTCCGGGACCGCCGTCTCATTTTCCGGTCGATGCCAAGGGGTATCTGGCCATCTACCGGCGCGACGTGCAGTCGATGGCGACCGGCGCGGTGCTGACGGACCTCGGCGATTGACGCCGAACCCCAGGGACTAGCTGAGTCGGTTCCGGCGACATGAAACGGCACACACTACGGTCGGCGCTGTTCTTAGGTTGCGTGCTGTTGGGTGGCGGCTGCCGCAACGACGATGGGCCGGCCGTCCCCTCGACAAAACCCATGGGGACGGCTCATCGGGCCGCCGACGTGGACCAGGCCCGCATCGTCGATGCCGACAAGGAACCGCAGAATTGGCTGAGCGTCGGCCGCAACTACGCTGAAGATCGCTTCAGTCCGCTGAGCTCGATCAACGAGAACAATGTCGGCCGATTGGGCCTGGCATGGTTTGTCGATCTGGATACGAAGATCGGCTCGGAGACCACGCCGCTGGTGGTGGATGGGGTGATGTACACCGTGGGCGCCTGGAACGTAATCTATGCGCTCGATGCCCGGAGCGGCCGGGAACTGTGGCGCTATGACCCGAAGCCTCGCCGCGACTGGCTGCGCTATATGTGTTGCGGGCCGGCGTCGCGCGGGCTCGCCGTGTGGAGAGGCAAAGTCATTGCTGCCACCATCGACGGTCGGCTATTCGCCGTCGACGCACAAACGGGCGCGCCGGTCTGGGATGTGCGAACCACGGACGCGAAGCAACCCTATTCGATCACCGGCGCTCCCCGCGTCGTCGCGGGCAAGGTCATCATCGGCAATGCCGGCGGCGAATTCGGCGTGCGCGGCTATGTGAGCGCCTATGACGCGGACACCGGGAGGCTGGCATGGCGCTTCTACACGGTGCCCGGCGATCCGGCCAAGGGGTTCGAATCCAAGGCCATGGAAATGGCCGCGACGACCTGGCGCGGCGAATGGTGGAAGTCCGGCGGCGGCGGTCCTGCCTGGGATGCGTTCTCCTATGATCCTGACCTCAATCTACTCTACGTCGGTACGGGTAACGGCAATGCCTGGTCGCGCGATCTGCGCAGCCCCGGCGGCGGCGACAATCTATTTCTATGTTCCATTGTCGCGGTGCGTGCCGATACCGGAGAGTACGTGTGGCACTACCAGGAGGTCCCCGGAGAGAATTGGGATTACGACTGCGTGCAGCAGATGACATTGACCGAACTGCAGATCGGCGGCGCGAAGCACAAGGTGCTGATGCAAGCCTCGAAGGACGGATTCTTCTATGTTCTCGACCGCGAGAGCGGCAAGCTCTTGTCGGCCAGCCCCTTTGTGCGCACGACTTGGGCCTCGCAAGTGGACATGGCGACGGGACGGCCGGTCGAAATCAAGGACAATCTCTATTCGGATACCGAAGCCAAGATGGTGTCGCCCACGCCCTTCGGTGCCCACAACTGGCATCCCATGTCGTATGACCCGCTGACGCATCTGGTGTACTTTTCCGCGCAGGAAGCCGGTTGGGCCTATTCCCGGACCCCGACCTTCGACTATCACCCCATGGCCTGGAATATTTCGCAAAACCCCAAGGCGAAGCGTCCACCGCCCTCGGCGGCGGTTCCCATCAAGGGCTTCACCCTTGCCTGGGATCCGGTTGCGAACAAGGAGGCCTGGCGAATACCGCACGACGGTCCCTGGAATGGCGGCGTGCTCACCACGGCCGGCAATCTGCTCGTGGAGGGTACCGAGGACGGCAATTTCGGCGTCTATCGGGCGAGCGACGGCGAGAAACTCTGGTCCATGCCCATCGGCACGGGAGCGGTGGCGGGTCCCATGACCTACTCGGTGGACGGCGAACAATACATCGCCGTGTCGGCGGGCTGGGCCGGCTCGCTCATCATCATCGGCGGCGGCTTGACCGCCATCCACGATGCACCGACGCGCATGCTGGTGTTCAAACTCGGCGGGACCGCGGTATTGCCGGCGACGGCGCCCCGGGCCGTGCCGCCGCCCCCGCCCCAAACCGCCTCCGCCGGGACGGTTGCCAAGGGCGAGGCGGCCTACAATAGGACCTGCCGCATTTGTCATGGCGGCAAATTGATCTCCGGCGGCATGACTCCCGACTTGCGCTTCATGTCGCCGGCGACTCACCAACAATTCGCGGCCATTGTGCTCGGCGGAGCGCGCGCCGATCGCGGCATGGCATCCTTTGCCGATGTCGTGAGCGTCGATGACGTCGAGGCGATTCACGCCTACATCATTGCGGAATCCGGCAAGGCTCAGGGTCGGCTGCTCGGCGCCGACCGTATTCGACAAGGCGACATCCGATGAAATTAACGGCTCACGAACAAGACATGCTCGACGGCAAGGGCGGCAAAGCGCGCCAGAAGGCAATGGAACTGTTGGTGCGGTACGGCGAGGCGCTCGCCGCCGAACGATTCGTCGCAACCGACAATATCGCCGGCGTTCCGGGCTCGACGAATGCCTTTCTGCAGAAGTACTACCAACAAAAGGGCGGCGGCGGCTACGACGCCATCTTCTCTTTCTTCGATCTCGACAGCGACGAACTCGTCGAAGTGCCGAAGGCCGCCGCACATACCTGCCACTTGCAGGGCGGCTTTGATCCGGACAACTGGCAGATTCTCGGCGCCACGGCCGAGTCGTTCAAAATCAGCCAGCAGAGCGAGGCGTTCATCGCCGGCCGCGGCGTTCAGATACTCAAGACCTGCACGCCCTACCTCGCCGGCAATGTGCCGAAACAGGGCGATCACTGCGCCTGGATGGAATCGTCCGCCGTGGTCTACTGCAACTCCGTGATCGGCGCGCGCACCAACACCGAAGGCCGCGAGAGCACCAGCGCCGCGATGCTCACGGGCGTCATTCCCGATTGGGGCTTTCATCGCGATGAGAACCGGCTCGGCTCGCACTTGATCGAGGTGGATGTCGAGATCGAATCAGTGATGGACTGGGGCATGCTCGGCTACTTTGTCGGCGACGCCGTGCAGGAGCGTATCCCTGTGCTGCGCGGCCGGTTCGCCGGCGCCGATCTCTTGATTCGCCACAAGCACTTTGGCGCAGCGGCGGCCTCCTCGGGCGGCGTGGAGATGTATCACATCGCCGGGGTGACCCCGGAAGCTCCCAGCGTCGAGGCGGCCTTCGGCGGCCGCAAGCCGCTCGAGGTCATTCCCTATGGCCTGGCGGAGAGGCGCCGCACCTATGAAAACTTGAATTCGAAGGCCACCGATACTCAGGTCGATTATGTGATGCTCGGCTGTCCTCATTATTCGTTGGAGCAGATTCGAAGTGCCGCCGCCATGCTGGCCGGCAGACGGGTCAGCGCCAACTGCACGCTGTGGATCTTTACCTCGCGCGCGGTCAAGGCCGCCGCCGATGCTCAAGGCCTGTCGACGCAGCTGCGCGATGGCGGCGCGGTGCTGCTGACGGACACCTGCTCGTCGATCAGCCAGGCAATCCCGCCCGGCACAAAAGTGGCCGCGCTCGATTCGGCGAAGCAGACTCATTACTTGCCCGCCATCATGAACATTCAGGCGTGGTTCGGATCGACCCAGGACTGCATCAATGCGGCGGTCACCGGCCGCTGGGACGGAGCGGCGCCATGAGCGACAACACGGTGGTGCTGAAGGGGCGAAAAGTCGTGGGTGGCATCGCGGAGGGCGAAGCGCTCGTCACCCGGCAGACGATTTCCGGCTGGGGCGGCATCAACCCCATGCTCGGCACCGTGACCGAGACCCGCCACGAATTGCGCGGCGTGAGCTTCAAGGACAAGATTCTGGTGTTTCCGGGCGCCAAGGGCTCATCGGCCTGGTCCGCCATGTTTCACATCGCCCGCCTCGCCGGCGCGGCACCGAAAGCCCTGCTGTTCAACGAGATGACGACCAAGGTCGCGCTCGGAGCGGTGGTCATGAGGATCCCGGCCATCACTGATTTCGACCGCAATCCCCTGCAAGTCATCGAGACCGGCGACTGGGTCAAGGTCGACGCCGACCGGGGCGTCGTCGAGGTCCGCAAGGCCGCCTTGCGAACCGATTCATAACAATCTCGCGGTCGTCGAGGATGTTTCGGGACCGTATTCGTTGATGGTGGTGCGCCGCAAGTCGCGCTTGTACTTGAATACGTCATATGCCGTGGCGCGGTGGATGGTGCAGCGATTGTCCCAAATCACGAAATCACCCGGACGCCACTGATGCGTATAGACGAACCGGGACTGTGTGGCGAAGCCGTTGAGTTCGTCCAGGAAACGTTCGCCCTCCGCGCGGGGCCAGCCCACGATGTGGGTCGCATGGTTGCCGATGTACAGGGCGCGACGGCCGGACTCCGGAATGATCCGCACCACAGGGTGCGTCACGGGCGGCATGGCGCGGTGCATCTCCTCGGTGATTGCGCCGAATCCGGCGCGCCCCCGCGTCTTCCAGAAATAATGCTCCGCCACCGCGTCCTGCGCCTTCTCCCGGAGCTGGGCCGGCAAGGCGTCGTAGACGGCGCGCGTGTCGACGAACTGCGTGTCCGCACCGAAGGGCGGCAGTATTCGCGCCGACAGCAGCGACCACTTCGTGGGCAGCGCATTGAACGAGCTATCGGTATGAAATTCCTCGTTGGCGCGATTCGAGGCGAGCTGCAGCGATTCGGCCGGCAGAAAATCGCCGTTCTCATCGATATTGGAGACGTCGTAGAGTTCCGGCCCGAGGCGCCGCCGTCTGATCGAGCCGCGCAGGTTGATCTGCGGCGGCAATTCCAAGGGACCGAACGCCCGGCTGAAGCGCACCTGGTCCGCATCGCCGATCGCCTGATCACGCAGCACGACCACGGCATAGTCGGCGACAGCCGCGTTGACCGCGGCGATGAGCGTTCGCTCAGGGCCAAGGCGCAGGTCCGCGCCGAGAATTTCCGCGGCAAACGCTGCGGGTATTTGCCGAACCGACAATCCCATGAAGTGTCTCCTCCGTTGCATGAAGTTTGTGCTCAAGCGAGTATCCCAGGCAACAGCGGCAGCGTTGCGCGCGATCGCGGCAGCAAGGGCTTCCCTCGGAATCGACTCCCGGCTCCCCCTCGGTCGAGCAAGCAAGAGCCCTGCATTGATTGACTGCGATTCACGGAGCACGCAGGATGCGTGGTCCCCTTTAACGACGGCGGCATTCGAGGTTCGCGGCTATGTCGATTGCGGTGCGGACGGTGGACGTTTCGGCGATCATCAACGGTCGGCGGCTCAACGGATTCAACTACGGCCTGATCGTCCTGTCCTGGCTGATAACCGTATTCGACGGCTTCGACATGATGATGGTGAGTTTTACCGCGCCCTTCATGCGCGATGAGTTTGGTCTCTCGAAGATGATGCTTGGCCGGGTGTTCTCCGCCGGCCTGGTCGGCATGATGCTTGGCGGGTTCTGCTTTTCCTTCATCGCCGATCGTATCGGCCGGCGGCCGACGGTGGTGATCGCAGCATTCAGTTTCGGGCTGCTGACCACCGCGACCGCCTTTGCGGGTTCCTACCAGGCGCTGCTCGCGCTGCGTTTCCTCGATGGTCTCGCCATCGGCGGCATGCTGCCGCTGGCGTGGGCGTTGAACATCGAGTTCGTGCCGGCGCGGATGCGCTCAACGATCGTGACCATCATCATGATGGGTTACAGCTTCGGCACCTTCATCGCCGCGCCCATGACCAACTGGATTGCGCCGCACTATGGATGGCAGGGCGTGTACCTGGCCGGCGGCCTGGGAACTCTCGCGTGCGCCGCGGCCCTGTGGCTCAAGCTGCCCGAGTCGGTCAGGTTCCTGGTGACCAAGGGACTGAAGCCGGATCTCGTCGCCAAGACGCTGCGGCGCATGGATCCGCAGAGCGGCTACACCTCGGCCGACCGGTTCGTGCTCAACGATGAACCGAAGGCCGACCGCCAATTTCGGGTCTCCGATCTGTTCCTCGGCCGCCTGCGGGTGATTACGCCGCTGCTGTGGCTGGGCTATATCGCGAGTTCGCTTGCCATCTACTTCGCCGCTTCCTGGGGCCCGATCGTGCTCGAGGACCTCAAGTTCCCGCGTGCGACCTCGGCGCTGGTCGCTTCCTTCGGCGGACTCCTGGGCGCGGTTGCCGGACTCGCCTTGATGAGATTTACCGATCGGCTCGGTGCGCGCGCGGTGGCGTTCTACCCGGCTCTCGCGATTCCGGTGCTGCTGATGCAGGGCCTGGATTTCGTGCCGGTCCCGTTGTTCCTGGCGGTGAATATTCTCGGCGGGCTGCTGATTTCGGGCGGGCATTTCGGCATCCTGTCGATTGCCGGCATTTTCTACCCGAGCGCCATTCGCGCGAGCGGCGCCGGTTGGGCAACGTCGGTCGCCAAGGTGGGCGCGATTCTGGGACCCGTCGTCGGGGCGGCCGTGCTGTCGAGCGGCTTGCCGGTGCTGCGTTCCTATGCCCTACTGGCGGTGTGCCCGGCGGTGCTGTTCGCCTGCGCCTTGGGGATTCACTGGGCCACCCGGCCGCCTGCGCTGTCGGCCGTTCGAGCGCAGGTCTCGCCGTCATGAGGTCTCGCCGCTGAACAGTCACGCGTCGTTTGGCTGCCGGTCCTGAAATTCTTGGAGCGTTGAATGAGTTTGAATCCAGTTACTGTGACCCTCGATAACGAGGTGGCGGTCATCAGTGTCGACAACCCGCCGGTCAATACGGTGTCGGCGCCGGTGCGCGAGGGTCTATTTGCCGCTATCGCCGACATTCGTGCGCGTTCGGGCATCGCTGCGGTGGTGTTGGTGTGCGAGGGAAGCACCTTTTTCTCCGGCGCCGATATCAGCGAATTCGCCGGGCCGCCGAAGGAGGCCGAATTCCGCGACCTCTTCCGGCAGTTGGAGCAGTTGCCGGTGCCGGTGGTCGCGGGCATGCATGGGACCGCCATGGGCGGGGGCCTCGAGATTGCCCTGGCCTGCCACTACCGGGTCGCGACACCGGGTGCTCGATTCGGTCTGCCCGAAGTGACACTCGGGGTCATTCCCGGCGCCGGCGGTACGCAGCGCATGCCGCGGCTCATCGGCGTCGAGAAGACCCTTGAGTTGATACTGGCGGCACGCCCGGTCGATGCCGCCACAGGCATCAAGCTCGGCTTCATCGATGCCGAGATTCGGGGCGAGCTGCGCGCCGGCACGATCGCGTTCGCCCGCAGCCTGATCCGCGGTGGGGCGGGTGTGCGGCGCACCTCCGAGCGCAGCGTCGATCCGGCGACAGCGACGCCCGCCATCATCGAGCGGCTCACGAACCAGGCGAGGAGCCAGTATCCAAACCGCGTGGCTGCCCTGACTGCGATCAAGGCGGTCAGCGCCGCCGCACGGCTGCCGTTCGAAGAAGGGCTGTTGTACGAAACAGAACTTGCCAACGAGTCGAAAGCGACGCTCGAGTCAAAGGCCTTGATCCACGTTTTCTTTGCCGAAAGGGAAACCCGCAAGGTTCCCGGTCTGCCGGCCGATGCACAAGCGCGCGCTATTGCCCGCGGCGGCGTGATCGGCGCCGGCACCATGGGCGGCGGAATCGCCATTTGCTTCGCGAACGCGGGCTTGCCGGTGACCGTGATCGATAGCAGCCAGGAAGCGCTGGATCGCGGACTCGCCGTGGTCGGCAAAACCTACGACACCATGGTCAAACGGGGACGGTTGACCGCGGAGGAGAAGGCCGGACGGATGGCACTGATCCGCGGCAGCGTCAATTACGCCGACCTGGCCGACGCCGACGTGGTGATCGAGGCGGTGTACGAGAGCCTCGATCTCAAACGGCAGATCTTCCGCTCCCTGGATGAGGTCATGAAGCCGGGCGCCGCGCTGGCGACCAATACTTCGACGCTCGACATCGCCGAGATCGCGGCGGCCACGCGGCGGCCGCAAGACGTCATCGGGCTGCATTTTTTCTCGCCGGCCAACGTCATGCCGTTGCTCGAGGTGGTGCGCACCGCCGCGACCGCTCCGGCAGTCATCCGTACCGCGCTGGATCTCGCGAAACGATTTCGCAAGACGCCGGTGGTGGCGCGAGTCTGTTATGGGTTCATCGGCAACCGCATGATGGAAGGATACGCGCGCGAAGCGCAGCGCATGGTGCTGGAGGGCGCGGCACCGCGCCAGGTGGACGCGGCGCTCGAGGCCTGGGGCATGGCCATGGGCATCTTGGCGGTATTCGACATGGCGGGCATCGACGTGGGAGTCAATGTGCATCGGGCGAACGCCGAGCGTTACCCGCCGGACCCGTCCTACTATCAGGCGGACTTTGCGCTGTATGCGGCCGGAAGGCTCGGCCAGAAGAACGGCAAGGGCTACTACCAGTACCAGCCCGGCGACCGAACGCGTCACGATGATCCGGAGGCGATCGACATCCTGCGCAGCACCGCGCGCCGGCTCGAGATTGCACCGCGCGCTCACAGTGCGGATGAAATTGTGGAACGCTGCCTATATCCCTTGATCAACGAGGGCTTTCGCATTCTGGAAGAAGGCGTGGCACTGCGCGCGAGCGATGTGGACGTGGTGTGGTGCGCAGGCTACGGATTCCCGCGGTACCGGGGCGGGCCGCTGTTCTATGCCGACAGCATCGGCCTCAAGACCGTGTATGACGGCATTCTCAAATACCGCGGCCTGTTCGGGCCCATGCACTGGGAGCCGGCGCCGCTGCTCGCGCGCCTGGCCAGCGAGGGGCGTACGCTCAAGGAGTGGGATGCCGGGAGAATTTCCGACGTGGGGGACCGCCGATGAACATCAAAGATCTGATCGCGATCGACGTGCACACACATGCCGAAGTGTCCTGCCGTCAACCGGCCGATGAGGTGTGGAAGGAATACGAGGACGCGGCCTCCAAGTACTTCAAGGCCGGCAAGCGCCCGACGATCGCCGAAACCATCGCCTACTACCGCGAGCGCAAGATCGGCTTGGTGATGTTCACGGTCGACTCGGAGCACGAGCTGGGGTCGAAGCGCATTCCAAACGAAGAAGTGCGCGACGCTGCGCGCGAGAACAGCGACATGATGCTGGCGTTTGCCAGCATCGACCCGCACAAGGGCAAGATGGGGGTGCGTGAGGCGCGGCGCCTGCTCGCGGAGGGAGGCATCAGCGGCTTCAAGTTTCATCCGACCGTGCAGGGATTTTTCCCCAACGACCGCATGGCCTACCGCCTCTACGAGGTCATTGCAGAACACAAGCTGCCGGCGATATTCCATAGCGGCCATTCAGGGATCGGCACGGGGATGCCGGGCGGCGGCGGAGTGCGACTCAAGTACTCGAACCCCATTCACCTCGACGATGTCGCCGCCGATTTCCCCGATATGAAGATCATCATCGCGCATCCTTCCTGGCCCTGGCAGGACGAGGCGTTGTCCGTGTGTTTGCACAAGCCCAACGTGTACATCGATCTGTCGGGCTGGTCGCCGAAATACTTCCCGCCGCAGCTGGTGCAGTACGCGAACACCCAATTGAAGCGCAAGATGCTGTTCGGCTCCGACTACCCCCTGATCGCGCCTGACCGCTGGATCAAGGACTTTCGCGAGGCGGGATTCAAACCCGAGGTCCATGAGTTGATCCTGAAAGAGAATGCGGCCGCCGTGCTGGGGCTCGCCTAGCGATCCGCAAGGTAAGAAAAGGGCGACCGTTTCGGTCGCCCTTTGTCGTCCTCGGGGATCGAGGCGATTGTGGGATTATCTGCTTTGGTTCCAAGCGTCACGCCTCACTCGCGTGATCGGAATCAGAAGCTCTTCTTCATCGTGAGCGCCCACTCGGCCGGCCGGCCGGGCGAGCCGGTGATGGTCCCCGCACCTGCTCCGGTAAGGTCGAACTTCGAGTAGTAGTAATACTTGTTGGTGAAATTCGTCACTTCGAGCGCGGCTTGCAGATCCTTCTTGGCGTTGCGCCACATGAGGTGAGCGTTGGCCACCGTGTAACCGCCGACGCTCCCATAGAGTGCTGTCGGTGAGCCCGGCGCCGGCGCAAGATCGCTGCCGACCGTCGGGCCGGTATAAGTGACGTCGACGCGCGGTGTCAATGTGGCCCCACCGCTCACAGGGAATTCATACTGGACGCCGGCATGCCCCTGCTCCTTCATGAATCCGATCGGGGTCGAGGACAAGAGATTGATCACCGACGAATCACTTGAGCAGGCACCCTGCGGCAAGCCCACCACTTGGGGGTTCACGCATTTCCAGTCCCAGTGCAGATAAGAACCCGACAAGTCGAACTGCAACCCGTCGACCGGCGTCGCGGTGAGCTCGATTTCCACGCCTTGGACTTTGGCATTGCCGGCGTTCTGCGGCAGTGCGCACGGTCCGGGGCCGCCGTATTGCGGGCAGCTCAACAGCACCAACTGAGCGTCCTTGAAATCGTTGTAGAAAATCGCCGTATTGAACCGGACCCGCCGGTCGAGGAGGTCGGTCTTCAAGCCGATCTCGTACGAGGTCAGCTTCTCCGGGCCGAATCCTATCGCCTGCGCGGCGTTGAACGGCCGCGGACTGTCGCCGCCCGCCTTGTAGCCGGTGCCCACAGAGAAGTAGGCCATTACCTGCGGACTAAAGCGGTATTCGGCACTGAAGTGATAGTCGGTGCGGCTGCCATTGAAGGTGGCCTCGCGACCAGTAAGAGCGGTGACCGTCCCACCCCCGAACAGGTTGTGTGTATCCGGCCCGTTATAGCCTGCGCCATATGCGGCGCCGACCGGATCCAGGAACGCGTTGATCGTGGTGCCGTCGAGGTTGTAGCGATAATAAGTGTAGCTCTTGAAGTCCTTGGTGTAGCGCAGGCCGCCCGAGAGACTGAGCGCATCCGTGACATTGAAGAACAGCGATCCGAACAATGCCTTTGAATCGGTTTCAACCGGGTCATTGCCGATGAATTGTAGGGGAAACAGCGGCAGCGGCCCCGTGGGCAAGGGAACTGCGACATAGCGGATGTCCTGCAGCGTGTAATAGGTCGTCTTCTCTTTGGAGTAGAAGCCGCCGAGGGTCCCATGAACGCGTGACGAAAACTCCATGTCCAGGCGCAGCTCCTCGCTCCAGAACTGGTCAGTCAGGATGTTGTTGCCGAACTGAGTACTTGCCGGGGAAAGGTCGCCGTCGATGCTGAATTCGTTGGTCCAGTTGCGAAAGCCCGTGATTGAACTCACCTTCAACGAATCGGTGATACCCCCTTCGATGTTGAGTGCAAAATTCGAGCCCTCGAAGCTGTTGAGCTGTCCACCCGAGGTCGCCGGTACTGGCAATCCCTGCAGCGGCGGAATGGCGCCGGCCACCCAAGATGCGGCTGGTTGGCCGGTGGTGGTGTAATTGCACCACCTACCGCAGATGAAACGCGAGTCTAAGGGCAGGCCGTTCGCCGTCGTTGCATTCGGATTGGTATTGTTGCCGTACAGCAGCACTTCCGCGCCGTTGTTGGTCTTGTTGCTGGTGTAATCGGCGCTCAGCATGATGTCCAAGCGGTCCGACGGGTTGTATCGCAGCACGCCACGCAGCGCGCGATAGCCAACGTCACCCAGCGAGTACTCCTTGCACTTGAGGCCGGCGGTGCCCGAGGGCACGCCGCTGCTGGGGTTTTCACAGCCATAATTGAGCACGTCGACATAGCCGTTCTGATCCTGATAGGTTCCGGACACCCGTCCCGTGAGATGGTCCGTGAGCTTGAAGTCCGTGCTCGCGGTCAGGCCGATGCGATTTCGGCTGCCGTAGGTAGCCGTGACGTAGCCGTCACCGTCGCCGGTCGGCTTTCGCGTGACGAAACGGATCGCGCCGCCCTCCGAGTTGCGGCCGTAGAGGGTTCCCTGAGGTCCGCGCAGTACCTCGACACGTTCGATGTCGAGCAGGTCAAAATCCGCGCCGGTGAGGCGCGGATAGTAGACATTGTCGACGTAGATGCCGACGCCGGGTTCGAAGGCAGGATCGAAGTCGGCCTGGCCGAAGCCACGAATGCTTGCGGCCACCGAGTTGCCGAATGCGGCGGACTGTGGCCGCAGCAACACGCTCGGCGCGCTGCTCAATATATCCGATAGCTTGATCGCTCCCTGCTGCTCGATCGCCGCCGAGGTAAATGCCGAGATCGCAATCGGTGTGTCTTGCAGTTTCTCCTCGCGGTACTGCGCCGTGACGACGATCTCGGCGAGTTGCGTGGAGGACTCCGATGTTGCTGCGGATTGCGCCATGGCGAAGCCGCTGATCATGGCGCTAAGCGCAAACCCGCTTACCGCATAAAATCGCAAGTTGGAAATCAGGCGTGGAAAAACTTCCATCTCACGTCCCCCCTTTAATTATCGATATATTGACGACCCGATAGTTACTGGAACGTCCAATTATTTTTGTAAGAAAAACAAACAGCTTTGTGGCTTAGCGGGCATCCTAGGGCGGGAAGCCGACGGATAACTCGTCGGTGCGAGCACCGCGAATCAACCACGCGGGAACAGCCGCCCTTCCCTCGGGCCAGAACAGCAACGACGGGTGTCTGCCAGGGTGTTACGACTCTTGCCTTTTGTAGGCAATACATACAAGTATGTCAGAGGAGGAAGACTGCAACATGAATGACATTGCCGCCCTGACGGCCCGCATCGAAAAGCTCGAGCACGACCTCGCCGTCCAGCAGGATATTCACCAGATCCGCCGCCTGCAGTACACCTACGGCTACTTCATCGACAAATCGCAGTACAACGAGGTGGTCGACCTGTTTGCCGACGACGGCGACGTGTGGTTTCTCGGCGGAATCTACCAGGGCAAGGCCGGCGTGCGCCGCCTGTACATCGAACGCTTCCAGAAGCAATTCACCCAAGGGCACAACGGGCCGCGCTACGGTTGGCTGCTCGATCACCCGCAGCTGCAGATGGTCATCGACGTCGCGCCGGACCGGCGCACGGCACAGCTACGCGGCCGCTCGACGATGCAGGCCGGCCTGCATCACACGGCCGAGGGCATTCAGCGTGGCTGGTGGGAGGGCGGCATCTACGAGAACGACTTCGTGCGCGAAAACGAGGTATGGAAGATCAAGGCGCTGCGCTACTTCCCCTTCTGGCACGGCAGTTTCGCGGAGGGGTGGCAGAAGACTCCGATCGACTTCATCCCCATGGCCAAGATCTGCTATCCGCAGGATCCTCTGGGGCCCGATGCGCTCATCAATCCGCAACCTCGCTTGTGGCCCGCGACCGATACGGTCGCGTTCCACTACCCGCATCCTGTCACCGGCCGGCCCATAGAGCTCGACAACAGCCGCGCGCGCGAGGGGTTCAAGGACAAGTGAAGCCGGCCGGCCGCGGACCCGGCGGCGTCAGTCGTGAATGCGGGTGAGCAGCTCGATCAGCTTGGCGACTTCCTTCTTGCTGAAGCGCGACTTGAGCCATTGCTCGTGCTGCTGGATGGCGCGTTTCGCCGCCGACAGCGCTTTGCGTCCCGGCGCCGTGAGGGTCAACGCCTGCATGCGTGCATCGGTGCTGGACCTCCTGCGCACGAGGTATCCCTTCGCTTCCAGCCGGTTCACGATGGCCATGGTCGTGGCCCGGTCCATGCGCATGCGCTGGGCGAGACCGGTTTGCGCGATGTCCGGGTGATCGTCGATTAGCCAGAGAACGGAGACTTGCTTCTGGGTGAGGCCGAGTTGCGCGAAGGATTCGCTGAAGTGCCGGTAGACCGCGCCGTGGGCCAGCCGGATGTGAAAGCCCACGATATGACGGATCTCGCCGATGTCCTCGTCGCCCGCGACATGCGGGGTGGTGGCGGCGAGAACCTCTTTTTGCGGTGGTGGCGGCGCACCGGCGGCCGTGCGCCGAGTCACGGCGCCGCGCTCTGCGCCTCGAGTTGCCCGAGTTTCTCGAGCCGCTCAACCTCACGGCCGTAGGGTTTGACGCCCCTGGATATCGTGAACGCGGCGAGCGGCAGCAGAATCGAGGCCGTCAGCACGATGCTCTTCCACAAATCAGCCTCGGAATGAAAAACGCGCTGTGTAACGCTGCCGATCAACTGCCCCCCGAACGCACCGAAGAAGATGAACATGAACAGGTAGATGGCGGTCACCCGGCCACGCATCTCATTCGGCGTGATGAGCTGGATGGCAGAGTTCTGCGGCACTGACGAGGCCAGCGCACACACGCCTCCGCAGGCCACGCACAGCAGCGCCAGCTCCCCCGAGGGCATGAGCGGTGCGATGATCTCGAACGGCGCCGCGAGGGCGAAGAGTATGGTGGCGGCGCGTACGTGGGCGTCCTTGTAGCGTTTGGCCAGCCACTCGGTGAATACGGTGCCGACCAAGGCTCCAACCAGGTATGACACCAGGATCACGACGCTCAACCATTGGCCGATATGTGCCGGGGTCCAGCCATAGGTGCGCGCCAGGAACGCCGGGCGCCAAACCCCGAGGCCGAGAAACTCCGTGGCGCTGAAGGCGAGGCCGATGAACAGCGGCAGGTAGACCGACCGGCGCGTCCAGATCTCACGCAACACCGCTTTCATCGGCACGGCCGGCGACAGCGCCGTCACCCCGCGCCGCGGCGGCTCCTTCGCCAGCAGCAGCAGGCCCGCGATCACAAAACCGGGCGCACCCACCATCATGAGCACCCACTGCCAGCCATGGATCGTCAGGCCCATCCAGTGAGCGGCCGGCCAGCCCGACACGAGGGTGAGCAGCACCCCGCCCAGGTAGATGCCGAGCACATTGCCGCCGATGAATCCCAGCTGCAGGAAGCCGATGGCCCGCGGCACTCGTGCCGGCGGGAAGTAATCCGCCAGCATGGAGTACGAGCCGGGGGCGTGCGCCGAGCCGCCCGCGCCGACCAGCATGCGGCTCATGAACAGCTGCACGAAGCTCTGCGCGAGTCCGCCGAGGGCGGTGATGCCGCCGATGAAGGTGATGCCGCCGGCGAGCACGTATTTGCGCGGGTAGAGGTCCACCAGGCGCGCCAGGGGGATGCCGACCAGCACGTAGAAAATGATGTTGGCGGGCCCCAGAAGGAAGCCGAGCTGTTCGTCGCTCAGCTGAAAATCGGCCTTGATGTGCTGGGCCAGCATGTTGAAGATCTGCGCGTCCATGAAATTCAGCGCAGTTGCGAAGATAATCACGGTGAGGCCGTAGTACGCCGCGCCACGCGCCGGCCAAGGCGCCGCAGCCGGATTCAAGTACGCTGCCTGGGCGACTGCCGCCCCGGATACTTCCGAAACCATCACTCCCCCTTCGACCGTTGTGCTTTGCCAGCGCCGGACTGTATGTGTTAGATACAATATGACGATTGGGGGAACACGATGCAAGATCTGGCAGGCAAAACCGCCTTCGTGACCGGGGGCGCAAGCGGAATCGGACTCGGCATCGCCAAGGCGCTGCTCGGCGCGGGGATGAAGGTGGTCATCGCCGACATCCGCGACGATCATCTCGCGGCGGCGACGGCGGAGCTCGGCACGCCCGAGCGCGTGCTCGCGCTCAGGCTCGACGTCACCGACCGCATCGCCTACGCGCTCGCCGCGGATGCTGCCGAAGCGCGCTTCGGCAAGATTCATATCCTGTGCAACAACGCCGGCGTCGCGGTCGTCGGCCCCACCGAGCTTGCGACCTTCGCCGACTGGGACTGGGTGATGGGGGTGAATCTCGGCGGGACGATCAACGGCATCGTCATCTTCCTGCCGCGCATCAAGAAACATGGGGAGGGCGGCCACATCGTCAACACGGCTTCCATGTCGGGACTGATGCCGCACCCGGGCGCGACGCTCTACGGCACTTCCAAGGGCGCCGTGGTGCACATGATGGAATGCATGCGCGCCGAGCTCGAGCCGCAAGGCATCATCTGCTCTGCCTTCTGTCCGGGCGCGGTGCAATCGAACATTGCGGAATCCGGCAGGACCCGCCCGGCGGCGCTCGCCGACACGGGCTATGCCGAAGCCGACAAGCGCCGCCAGCAAAACACCAATTTGTTCCACCTGTTCAGTACCAAGGAGGCGATCGGCCGGCGAGTGCTCGAGGGCATACTCAACGATGAGCTGTACATCATGACCCACAGCGAATTCCGGCAAGGGGTCGAGGACCGGGCGCAGGCCATGTGCGCGGCCGTGCCGGACCTTCCCGAAAACGACGAATACAAACGCACCTTCAGCATGCTGTTCCGCAATCCAATTCACGCCGCCGAGACGGCGCGCCACAAGAGAGGCAGGAAATGAAGGACTTCGCAGGTCGCACGGCGTTCGTGACCGGCGGCGCGCACGGCGTCGGCATCGGCCTCACGCGCGCGCTGCTCGCGCAAGGGTGCAATGTCGCCATTGCGGACATCCGCGCGGCATCGATCGACGCAGCGCTCAACGCTCTCGACAACCCGCGGGCGATGGGCGTAACGGTGGACGTGTCATCGCGGCAGGACATGGCGCGCGCCGCGGATGCAGTGGAGGCGAAATTCGGCGCCGTCAGCCTGTTGTTCAACAATGCCGGCGTCAATCTGTTTCAGACCATCGAGCAGTCGAGCTTTGATGACTGGGACTGGATCATGGGGGTCAATCTGCAGGGCCCGATCAACGGCGTCATGACGTTCGTGCCGCGCATGATTCGCGCCGGCAAGGGTGGTTACGTGGTCAATACGGCCTCGATGGCGGGCCTGCTCGCGGCCGGCGCCTGCGGCATCTACAACACCACCAAGTTTGCCGTGCGGGGAATGTCCGAATCCCTGCGGGCCAGCCTGGCACAGCACGGCATCGGCGTATCGGTGCTGTGCCCAGGACTCGTCAAATCCTATATCTATGCGAGCGATGAGGTGCGGCCGGCGGCGCTCAAGGCGGGCGCCAAGCCGGTGGACAGCGAGGCCGTGAAGCGCCTGGCGGCGGTGCACGAATTCGGCATGGAGCCGGACGTGATCGCCGCGCGCGTGCTCGAAGCGATGCGCGAAGATCGCTTCCACATCTTTTCGCACCCGGAGTTCAAGGACGAGGTCAGCGAAGTGTTCGCAGAGATCATCGCGGATTTCCGCGACTATCCCGTCGATCCCGGCCACGGCCAGCGGGTCGATTTCGAGAAAACCCGCCGCGCCAGCTACCGCCAGCAGCGCAAAGGGTTGAAGGGGACGTGAACGTGCGCGTCGAGGCACTCGATCATGTAAACATCATCACCTCCGATGTGGAGGGCAGCGCGCGCTTCTACCAGGAGCTGCTCGGACTCGAGCCGCGCGACGGGCCGCCGCCGCTGACGCACCAGAATGCACGCTGGATGTACGATGCCGGCGGCCGCGCCATCGTGCACATCAATAGTCTCGATTGCCCGCGCCACTACGACAGGGCGGTGCGGCCCGGGCCGACCGGGGCGCTGCATCACGTGGCGCTCAGATGCTCCGACTACCAAGAGGTGCTGGCGCGGCTCGAGAGCCGCGGCCTCGAGCACCGGCTCAACGAAGTCGCCGCGGTGTCGCTGCGGCAGATCTTCGTCCTCGACCCGAACGCCGTCCTGCTCGAGTTGAACTTCTTCGGCTCCTGAGGGCCGGGCGCGCTGCCTCGATCAGCGCGCGTGCCCCGTCCAGGTGCGCAGACCCGGCGCGGTGCGATCTTCCCCGGCGAGCGCGCGCGCCACGGCCGGCCGCGCCGTCATCCTTTCCCGCCACGCAACGAGGCGCGGGCAGCGCTTGCCTATCTCCATTTCGGGAAACATGCGCTCGACCATCATGCCGCAATAGGAATAGAAATTGATGTCCGCCAGGGTGTAGTCGTTGCCGGCGATCCAGGCGGTCTGCGCCAGCTGCTTTTCGACCTTGTCCACGGCGTAGAGAATCTTCTCCGACGCATGGGCGAGGTCGGCCTCGCTGAAGCCGGAGCGCGCCGTGCGCCATTTCGTGCGCTGGTCGGGCAGCGGGATGTGCTCCATGAGCCGCTCGAACTCGCCGCTGTCGAGCTTGCGCGCGATGATGCCGACCATGCGGTGCCAGCCGTGCATCGAGACATAGTTCATCACCTGCTCATCGCAGAACTTGTTCCAGTAGCGCATGCGCGCCGCCCCGACCGGATCCCGCGGCCGCAGCGGGATGCCGGGAAACACGTCCTCCAGGTACTCATTGATGACGCTGGTGTGAGTGATGATCGCACCGTCGTGATCGAGCACCGGCACCTGTCCCTCAGGATTGATCGCCACGAACCAGTCCGAGTGCTGTTCAAACTTGTGCAGATCGACGTAGACGCTCTGAAACGGCAATCCCTTCTCGATGAGCGGGATCATCGACTTCAACGAGTTTGCCGCCGGCTCGGCGTGATAGTACTTGAGAGTCATGCGGTCCTACTTGTCACTGGGCAAATTTGTAGGTGTTGCATACCATTGGCGCGGGGCGCCGGTCAAGCCGCGGCTTAGGTTTCGCCGTCGACGCAGTCGGCATCTCTCCGGTAAGCTAGCGGCCGGTTCTGCAGGACGATCGGCGCCCGCAATTCAAGCATGGCCCTGACATATCGATTGGTTGAGGCGAATACCCCGGCGCAATACGCCGCCGCGCACGCTCTCATCGAGGAGTATGCCGGAGAGATCGGCGCTTCGATGGGAGCCGACCTGTGTTTCCAAAGCCTCGCAGCCGAACTGGAGCGATTGCCGGCCATGTACGGACCGCCCACGGGCTGCCTGCTGCTCGCGGGCGGCGACCGTGAATGGGTGGGATGCTGCGCGTTGCGCCGATTTTCCGATGAGGTGTGCGAGATGAAGCGGCTCTATGTCAAATCCAGCGCGCGCGGCGCACACCTGGGCCGGCGCCTGGCGCAGCGCCTGGCGATCGCGGCGCGCACCCTGGGTTATCGGCGCATGGTCCTGGACACGCTCGAGCCGATGATCGCCGCCCGCTCGCTGTATCGTTCGTTGGGATTTCGGGAAATCAAACCCTACTACTTGAATCCGATGGCAGGAGTGTCTTACATGGAACTGGATCTGCACAGCGCAGTGCCGGCCGTACCCCGCTCATGAAGAAGCTCGGAATTCCGCTGTCCTTGGCGGCCTGCGCCATCGCATGGTCGGGCGCCGCCGCGGCCATGGCGGCTGCCGCGGCAGTCACACCCCCGGGCCTGACGCTTGAGAAGATCATGTCGGACCCCGACTGGATCGGGACGTCCATCCGGGACATGTATTGGTCCGCCGACGGCCGCGCAGTTTATTACTCGGCCAATCGCCGCGGTGCGCCGGTGGTCGACTTGCATCGCATCGATGTTGCCGGCCGCCAAGATCAGATCGTGGACTCCAGGGCGATGGCGGATGCCGATGGTCCGGCGGTGTTCGATGGCGCCGGCCGGCGCGCCGCATTCATTCGCAACGGCGACGTATTCGTCCGCGATTTGCGGGATGGGCGCCTGCGGCAGATTACCCGCACCCCGCAAAACGAGGCCGCGCCGCGTTTTTCCGCCGACGGCCGGCTGTTGAGCTTCCGCGTCGACAATGAATGGTTCGTGCATGATTTCGCCACCGGCGTCACGGCGCCGGCCGCCGTCCTCAAGACGGAAAAGGATCCGGATGAGCCGCCCAAGCCCGATGATTTGCGCGGCATGCAACTGCGTACCTTTGCGACCCTGAAGAAATTGCACGATGAGGCCGAGACCGGCAAACAGCACGCCGAGGAAATGCGCAAGGGCGACGCCACGCGCGCGGCGGCGCCGTTCTATCTGGGCGATGACGTCAACATCCGCGACACGGAGTTGTCACCCGATGCGCGCTGGCTGCTGGTCGTGACCACCCCAAAGTCCGCCGCCAAGGGCTTCGAAGGCAAACTCACCCGCTATGTCACCGAGTCGGGCTACGAGGAATTCGAGACCGAGCGGGTGCGCGTCGGGCGCAATCCCCCGGCGCCGCAATCCCTGGTGCTGCTGAATCTCACCGATCACAGCGCGCACCCGCTCAAGATCGATGATCTTCCGGGCATCGGCGACGATCCCTTGAAGGCGATCCGTGAAGAGAACGCCGCCGGCGCGCCGGCGGCCGCCGCCGCTGCCGCGAATCAGAATGCCCGTCCGAAGCGGCGCGAGGTCGTGGTGGTGGGCGAAGAACCGGACCCGGGCGCCGGCGGGATCGCCTGGAGCCGCGACGGCGGGGAACTTGCCATCCAATTCCTGTCGATGGACAACAAGGATCGCTGGATCGCCAGCGTCGACCTGGCGAAATACACACTGGTTCCGCAACATCGCTTGAGCGACCCTGCCTGGATCGGCTGGACCTTCAACGAATTCGGCTGGCTCAGCGACAGCCGCACGCTGTGGTATGAGTCCGAGGAAAGCGGTTTCGCACATCTGTACATCAAGGCGCCGGACTCAACAGCGCGCGCCCTGACTGAAGGGCGGTTCGAAGTGTCGGAACCGCTCTTGTCCGAGGACGGCCGGTGGTTCTATGTGCTGAGCAACCAGACCGCACCGTATTCGTACGACGTTTACCGGGTGCCGAGCGGCGGCGGGAAGCTGCAGCGGGTCACCCGTTTCGAGGGAGTGGAGAAGTTCGCGCTCGACCGAGCGGGCAGGCAATTGCTCGTCAAGCACTCGTCGCCGTACGTCGGCGGGCAGGCCGCCGTCATCCGTGCGGACGGCTCGGGCGCGGCGCGCGAGCTCACGGATACGCGCACCCCCGAGTACAAATCCATGGCATGGGTCCAGCCGGAAATCGTCAAGGTTCCCTCGACGCATTTCAAAGGCGTGATCTACGCCAAGGTTTATCGGCCTGCGGCCCCAGCCGCAGCGGCGGCGGCGGCGCAGAAGCGCCCCGCCGTCATATTCATTCATGGCGCCGGATACCTGCAAAACGTGCATCTGCGCTATCCGTATTACTTCCGCGAGCAGATGTTCAACAATTTCCTGGTGCAGCGCGGCTATGTCGTGCTCGACATGGATTATCGCGCCTCCGCGGGCTACGGGCGGGACTGGCGCACGGCCATTTACCGCCAGATGGGTCATCCGGAGTTGGAGGATTTGCTGGACGGCAAGCGTTGGCTGGCCGAGCAGGCGGGCGTTGATCCGAAGCGAGTCGGGTTGTACGGCGGCTCGTACGGCGGATTCATGACCTTGATGGCGTTGTTCCGGGCGCCGGGGGAATTCGCCGCCGGTGCGGCGCTGCGACCGGTCACGGACTGGATGCAGTACGACCACAACTATACGTCGGCAATCCTGAACGATCCGCAGGTCGACCCGATCGCGTATGCGCGTTCTTCGCCGCTCGAATTCGCGGACGGATTGCGCGATCCTTTGCTCATCTGCCACGGAGTCATCGATGACAATGTCTTGTTCGAGGATTCGATGCGCCTTTATCAGCGGCTGATCGAGCTGCACAAGGACAATTTCACCCTGTCGCCCTATCCTCTGGATCGTCACGCTTTTGCGAACGCCGACTCCTGGCTGGATGAGTACAAGCGGATCTACCGACTGTTCGAAGCACGATTGCAGTAATGGCGGCCGTGCCCGGCGTTGTTAGGGTGAATCGGCGTGGATTTGCCGGGCGAGTTCGACGCTTTCGGGCGCAGCCAAGCCGCCGTAGCGGGTGTCTATTTTTTTCAGCCATGACCACGCGTCGCTCGGTTTGCCGCCTTCCAGCAAGGCCCGTACGTGGAGCAGTTTTGCCGACAGATCGGCGGCTGTGCGCGCCCTGCAAGCCGCGAGCCTCCGCGGCTCGGGCGCATGGGGGTCGGTCAGCGCGTCGAGCGCACGATCCAGTGCCGCGGAACCGGCCGGCTCGTGACCCGCGCGCAGCATGAGTTGCGTATCCAGGTCGAACGCGCACCACTCCTGCATCGATTGCCGGCTGTGCACATCCTGATCAAGCCCGACTGAATCGTCCTGTCCGGTCAGGTACACGAGCCGGCTCGATTCCTGAAATTGCCGGAATAGGTCGGCCGGGGGCAGCGGCAGCTGCCCGTCGCCGATAGAGTCGCTGCCCGCATCGAGCAAGGCGCCGCGAAACACGTCCGGATAGGCGACCGCCAGTCGTAGGGCGACTCGCGAGCCTCCCGAGAAGCCGCCTACATAGACGCGGGCCGGATCGACGGGATAGCGGCGCATGATGTTGTAGGCGGCAAGCAGCGCCAATGGCTCGCGGCGATCCAGCACATTGGCGTCGTTGCCGGAATTCGATGCGCAAACGAAAATCATCGCGTGACCATCCAGAGCCCCGATCCAATGCGGCGGCACCGACGCGTCGCGCCACGGTGGAACGAACACCAGCAGTGCATAACCGTGCGCCGGCGCCGGGCTGGGAACGTAGACCGTGAATTTCTCCTTCGCGAGATCGATGGGTTGCCCGCGCAACGGCTCTCCTGAGCGCGCGCTTTCGCGGCGCATCTGCTCGGCGGTCAAGGGGCTCAACAACCGCCGCATCAGTTCGGCGCTGCCCGCGAGCGGTGAATACTCGGCGAACGCCACCTCGGTTTGCATGCCGGTGGGACCTCCGGCCGGCGTCGTTGCGTGCACGGAGGCGGCGGCGCACACCAGGATTACGACGAAACCAAGCGCCGCGAGTCGCTGGACCGCCGGTCGATGCGCCGGCGGGCGCCGGGGCAGGGTCGGCGTGGAGGTCATCGATGCAGAATGTCCGCGGTGGCGCGCTTCAAGATCTCCACGATGCGGTGTTGTTCGTCGCGCGGAGAATCCCATTTGTCGGCGAGAGCGGCCTTGAGATCGCGCCGGGCCCGCAGCAGCTCCTTGGTTCCGCGGCGCTCGAACTCGCCGGCCGGCTCCTCCCGCGACTCTTCCGCCTGCATGGCGCGCCGTAGGCGGTCCATGCGCTCGCCGATCCTTTCGAACTGGGCGAACATCGCGTCCGCCGCATCTTGATTGCTTTCCAGGTGTTTCTTGCCCGGTTCGGTGATGCTGTAAAGTTTGCGGGATCCTTCGGTTTCCACAGTGGCGTGGCCGATTTCCTCGAGATACGTGAGCGCCGGGTACACCATGCCGGGGCTGGGAACATAGAAGCCCTTGGAGCGTTCCTCCAGGGCTTTCATGATTTCGTAGCCGTGGCGCGGCTTTTCGGCGAGCAGCCCCAATATCAGCAGCTGCAAATCCACCGAGGCTAATTTTCGGCCCATGCCGAAGGCGCGGCCGCCCATGTCGCCGCCGCCCATGAATCCCCGGCCCGGGTGGCCGGGTCCCCGACCGCCATGGTGCCGGCCACAATAGTGACGTAAAGAGTGATGCATATAACTCTCGATATGTTTTAAAAGCTATCGTACGATATATGTAGGGTCAGCTTAGTGTCAAGAGGCGGCGGACCCAGGCGGCGTCGGCAAATTCGCCTTGCGCCAAAGCCGCGGCAACTCTTGGGAATCCATTGACACCAAGTACCGCGCGCCGCAAAATACGCGGCTCATTTTGAGGAGGGGTACCCAAGCGGCCAACGGGGGCAGACTGTAAATCTGCTGGCTTATGCCTTCGTAGGTTCGAATCCTACCCCCTCCACCAGCTGCGGATGTGGGGTTCGGTGCCATTGGCTAAGGCTTTAGCGGAGTGCGGGTGTAGTTCAATGGTAGAACGTCAGCCTTCCAAGCTGATCACGTGGGTTCGATTCCCATCACCCGCTCCAAAAGGATGCGGCCCACGTAGCTCAGTTGGTAGAGCACGTCCTTGGTAAGGACGAGGTCAGCGGTTCAATCCCGCTCGTGGGCTCCAGTTTTTCTAATTTAAGAGGTGCTTGCCGTGTCGAAGGGGAAGTTTGAGCGAACGAAGCCGCACGTGAACGTGGGGACGATAGGTCATGTGGATCATGGCAAGACGACCTTGACGGCGGCCTTAACGAAGGTGATGGCGGAGAAATTTGGCGGGGAGTTCAAGGCCTACGACCAGATTGACAAGGCGCCGGAGGAGCGAGCGCGTGGGATCACGATAGCGACGGCGCACGTGGAGTATCAGAGCGAGGCGCGCCACTACGCGCACGTGGATTGTCCCGGGCACGCGGACTACGTGAAGAACATGATCACGGGGGCGGCGCAGATGGACGGGGCGATATTGGTGGTATCGGCGGCGGACGGGCCGATGCCGCAGACGCGCGAGCACATATTGCTGGCGCGTCAGGTGGGGGTGCCGTACATCGTGGTGTTTTTGAACAAGGCGGACATGGTGGATGATGCGGAGCTGCTGGAGCTGGTGGAGCTTGAGGTGCGTGATTTGCTGACCTTGTACAAGTTTCCCGGGGACAAGACGCCGATCATCACCGGATCGGCGCTGAAGGCGCTGGAGGGGGATGGCTCGGAGATTGGGGTGCCCTCGGTGCTGAAGCTGGTGAAGGCGCTGGATGAGTACATACCGGTGCCGAAGCGGGCGGTGGAGGGGGCGTTTTTGATGCCGGTGGAGGATGTATTTTCGATTGCGGGCCGCGGCACGGTGGTGACGGGGCGCATTGAGCGCGGGATTGTGAAGGTGAACGACGAGGTGGAGATAGTGGGGATACGCCCGACCTCCAAGACGACGTGCACCGGGGTGGAGATGTTTCGCAAGCTGTTGGATGAGGGACAGGCGGGGGACAACGTGGGGGTGCTGCTGCGCGGCACGAAGCGTGAAGAGGTGGAGCGCGGGCAGGTGTTGTGCAAGCCCGGTTCGATCAATCCGCACACGAAGTTTGAGGCCGAGGTGTACGTGCTGACGAAGGAGGAAGGGGGGCGGCACACGCCGTTCTTCAAGGGGTATCGGCCGCAGTTTTACTTTCGCACCACGGATGTGACGGGGGCGGTGGAGTTGCCGGCGGGCACGGAGATGGTGATGCCGGGGGACAACATCAAGATCGTGGTGGAGTTGATCGCCCCGATCGCGATGGAGCAGGGTCTGCGCTTCGCGATCCGCGAGGGCGGCAAAACCGTCGGCGCAGGCGTCGTTGCTAAGGTGATTGCATAACATTTACAGGGCAGTAGCTCAATTGGCAGAGCGGCGGTCTCCAAAACCGCAGGTTGGGGGTTCGATTCCCTCCTGCCCTGCCAGTCGTAACTGACCTGTAGGTTGCTCAAGTAAACATGGCAGAAGTTCAAACACCCGCGGGCGCGCTGTTCAAGGACAAGGCGCTCGGATGGCTGTCGATCCTGGTGTTGCTCGCGGGGATCGTCGCTTTCTATTGGTTCGATGAGCAGCCGCTGCTCATCCGCGTTGCCATGGTCATCGTCGGGCTGGCCGCGGGCGCCGGCCTCATGTGGTTCAGCTGGTACGGCCGCGAGTTTTGGCAGTTCGCGCAGGCCGCACGCGTCGAGCTGCGCAAGGTCGTCTGGCCGGAGCGCGATGAGACGGTCAAGACCACGTATGTGGTGTTCGGATTTGCGGTGTTGATGGGCCTGTTCTTCTGGCTGCTCGATATGGGTCTTACTTTTCTGACTCGGCTTTTGGGTGGTCAAACAGGCTGATGGATTCGGAGCTGTCTATGTCCCTGCGTTGGTATGTGGTTCACGCGTATTCAAACTTCGAGCACAAGGTCTCCGAGTCGCTCAAGGAGCGGGTCAAGCGCGCCGGTTTGGAAGCCAAGTTCGGCGAGATTTTGGTGCCCACCGAAGAGGTGGTGGAAATGCGCGACGGCCAGAAGCGCAAGTCGGACCGAAAGTTCTTTCCCGGCTATGTGCTGGTGCAGATGGAAATGGACGAGGACACCTGGCACCTGGTCAAAGAGGTGCCGAAGGTTCTGGGGTTCATCGGCGGCACCAGCGACAAGCCGGCGGCCATCACCGACAAGGAAGCGATGTCGATTCTGCGCCGGGTCGAGGAGGGCGTGGACAAGCCGAAGCCGAAGGTGCTGTTCGAGCCCGGTGAGGTGGTGCGAGTGACCGACGGCCCGTTCAATGACTTCAACGGCGTGGTCGAGTCCGTGAACTACGAGAAGAACCGCCTGCAGGTGGCGGTGCAGATTCTGGGGCGCTCAACGCCCGTGGAATTGGATTTCTCACAGGTCGAGAAAGGCTGAGTTTTATCGGGCGGGGCCGCATCGGCCCCGTTGAATTCGGGGCGTAAGCCCCTGAACAAGGGGAGCTTTCTGGAAGACCAGAGGGCGCTGGTACCCACAGGAGTAAGCGACGATGGCGAAGAAAGTTACCGGCTATATCAAGCTGCAGATCCCTGCAGGCCAGGCGAACCCCAGTCCGCCGGTGGGACCCGCTCTGGGTCAGCAGGGTGTGAACATCATGGAGTTCTGCAAGGCATTCAATGCGCAGACCCAGGCCTTGGAAAAGGGGTTGCCGACCCCAGTAGTGATTACGGTATACAGCGACCGCAGCTTTACCTTCATCATGAAGACGCCGCCGGCGTCGGTACTCATTGCCAAGGCCCTCGGCATTCCGAAGGGCAGCGCCACGCCGAACACCGCCAAGGTGGGCAGGATATCGCGCAAGCAGCTCGAGGACATCGCCAAGATGAAAATGCCCGATTTGACCGCCGCTGATCTGGATGCGGCCGTACGCACCATCGCGGGCAGCGCCCGCAGCATGGGCGTCGACGTGGAAGGAGTGTGACATGCCAGCCCAGCCTAAACGAACCAAGACGTGGAAAGAGAAGCTGCCGCCCGGTAAGTCGTATCCCATTGACGATGCCCTCAAGCTCGTCAAGGAATTCGCGACCGCGAAGTTCAATGAGTCCGTGGATGTGTCGGTGAACCTGGGGGTCGATGCCACCAAGTCGGACCAGCAGGTGCGCGGGTCAACGGTGATGCCGCACGGCACGGGCAAGACCGTGCGCGTGGCCGTGTTCACGCAGGGCAAGAATGCCGATGCCGCCAAGGCGGCCGGCGCCGACATCGTCGGCTTTGAAGATCTGGCGGAAAAGGTCAAGGCCGGTCAAATCGATTTCGACGTGGTCATCGCGAGTCCCGATGCCATGCGCATCGTCGGTCAGCTGGGACAAATCCTGGGTCCTCGCGGCCTCATGCCGAATCCGAAGGTGGGCACGGTGACGCCGGATGTGGCGGGTGCCGTCAAGAATGCCAAGTCCGGGCAGGTCCGGTATCGGACCGACAAGGCGGGAATCATCCATGCCCAGATCGGCCGCGCCAATTTCGAGGCGTCCAAGCTCAAGGAAAACCTCCTGGCGTTGGTGGCCGATCTGCAGAAGATCAAGCCGGCGACCTCGAAGGGCATCTACTTAAAGAAATTGACCGTCTCCTCGACCATGGGTCCGGGCGTGGCGGTTGACCAGACAAGTCTAGGCTTGGGTTGATGGAAACGGAGGGCTGCGCGAGACCTGAAAAGGTCGAACGCAACCACCGTCGAAGACCGCAGGCGGGCCCTTGCTTCCGTGCAACGGATCCGAGGGGCCCTTAAAAGCGAGGCCTGCGCAGATGGTGGGACCGGAATCAGGAATTTCCTGGTGAAGGTCGCACCAAGGAGGTTCGAAGGCGAACTCCTAATGGTGGGTGTGAACGACGGCGTTCGTACCTTGTGTGTGACGCTTCTGACCGGGAAACCTATATGGCACTCAAGTTGGAAGAAAAGAAAGTCGTGGTGGCAGAAGTCAACGCGGTCGCGGCGAAAGCCCTGTCCGTGGTGGGCGCGGAGAACCGTGGCTTGACCGTGACGCAGATGACCGATCTTCGCGCGAAGGCGCGCAAGGAAGGGGTGTATCTGCGGATCGTCAAGAACACGCTCGCGCGCAAGGCGGTTGCCGGCACTTCTTTCGAGTGCATTTCTCCGGCACTGAAAGGGCCCATTGTCCTCGCGTTCTCCAATGATGATCCGGGCGCTGCCGCCCGCATCGTCAAGGCGTTCGCGAAGGACAACGACAAGCTGGTGACGACGCTCGTGTCCTTGGGTGGGCAACTGCTCAAACCCGAGGCCATCGAGCGCGTGGCTTCATTGCCAACGCGCGCGCAGGCGCTGTCGAAGCTGTTGGGGGTGCTGCAGGCGCCGATTTCGAAGTTCGTCGGTACGTTGGCTGCTCCCAACTCGAAGTTGGTGCGCACCCTCGCTGCTGTTCTTGAAGCCAAGAAGAGCGGCGGGAGCCAAGCGGCGGCGAATTAAACCTGATTCGGGTCACAGGACCCATTAAGCAATTTGGAGACGATCATGGCTGTTACTAAAGACGAAATCCTCGACGCAATTTCCAAGATGTCCGTCATGGAAGTGGTCGAACTGATTTCCGACATGGAGAAGAAGTTCAACGTCACGGCTGCTGCCCCGGTGGCGGTGGCGGCGGCGGGCGGCGGCGGCGGCGCGGCTGCACCGGCTGCGGAAGCGCAGACCGAGTTCACCGTCACGATGACCGAGTTCGGCGCCAACAAGGTGGGTGTCATCAAGGTCATTCGCGAGATCACGGGTTTGGGCCTCAAGGAAGCGAAGGACCTGGTGGAAGGCGCGCCTTCGACCGTCAAGGAGGGCATTCCGAAGGCGGATGCCGAGACGATCAAGAAGAAGCTCGAGGACGCCGGCGCCAAGGCTGCTATCAAGTAGTGATTATTGTCGATATGCGCAGTTCGATGGTTGCCGCTTTCCGGCGGCGGCCATCGGCTGCGCCTTTGATTTGATTTATCAGGCGGGGCCGCTATGGCCCCGTCAATGTGGCGCGCGAGCGCCTGAGGAACACAGCTCATGGCCTATTCGTTCACCGAAAAGAAGCGCATTCGTAAGAATTTCGGCAAGCGTCCGAGCATTCTCGGCACGCCGTACCTGCTGGCGATCCAATTGGATTCGTACCGGCGATTCTTGCAGGCGGATGTCGCGGAGTCCAAGCGCGATGAAATCGGCTTGCACGCCGCTTTTGACAGCGTGTTCCCCATTTCCAGCTACTCCGGCAACGCGACGCTGGAATACGTGAGTTATCGCCTGGGCGAGCCGGTATTCGACGTCAAGGAATGCCAGCTGCGCGGACTGACCTACGCGGCCCCGCTGCGCGTCAAGGTGCGCCTCGTGGTCCTCGACAAGGAGGCCAGCGGCGCCAAGAAGCCCGTCAAAGACGTGCGCGAACAAGAGGTCTATCTGGGCGAATTGCCGCTGATGACCGACAACGGCACCTTCATCATCAACGGCACGGAACGCGTCATCGTGTCGCAGCTGCATCGCAGCCCGGGCGTGTTCTTCGATCACGACCGCGGCAAGACCCACTCGTCGGGCAAATTGCTGTTTTCAGCCCGTATTATTCCGTATCGCGGCTCATGGCTGGACTTCGAGTTCGACCCGAAGGATTGCGTGTTCGCGCGCATCGACCGCCGCCGCAAGCTGCCGGTGACCATCATCCTGCGCGCCCTCGGGCTCACCGAGGAGCAAGTGCTGGACCTGTTCTTCGAAAAGAACACATTTCACCTGTCGAAGAAGGAAATCGAGTTCGAGGTCATCCCGCAGCGTTTGCGCGGCGAGACCGCGGCCTTCGAAATCCGCGTCGGCAAGAAGGTCATCGTCGAGGAAGGCCGCCGCATCACCGCGCGCCATGTCCGCGAGCTCGAAGAGGCGCAGGTCAAGCGCCTGCCCGTGCCCACGGAATACTTGCAGGGCAAGATTCTTGCCCACGACATCGTCAACACCGAGACCGGCGAGATTCTGGCCAAGGCCAATGAGATCCTGACCGTGCCGACGGTGGGCAAATTGATCGAAGGCGGCATCACGGAAATCCGCACGCTGTACGTCAACGATCTGGACCGCGGTCCGTATATTTCGGACACCTTGCGCATCGATCCGACCAAGACCCGCCTGGAAGCGCTGGTGGAAATCTACCGCATGATGCGCCCGGGCGAGCCGCCGACCAAGGATGCCGCCGAGAACCTGTTCCAGAACCTGTTCTTCAACGGCGAGCGCTATGACTTGTCGCCGGTCGGCCGCATGAAGTTCAACCGCCGCGTGGGCCGCGAGGAAATCACGGGCTCCGGCGTCCTGTCGAAGGAAGACATCATCGAGGTCATGAAGACCTTGATCGACATCCGCAACGGCAATGGTCACGTGGATGACATCGATCACCTGGGCAATCGCCGAGTGCGCAGCGTCGGAGAAATGGCGGAGAACGCCTTCCGCATCGGCCTGGTGCGCGTCGAGCGCGCCGTCAAGGAGCGCCTGACCATCGCCGAGAGCGAACCCATCATGCCGCAGGAGATGATCAACGCCAAGCCGGTCGCGGCCGCGGTGAAGGAGTTCTTCGGCTCCTCGCAGCTTTCGCAGTTCATGGACCAGAACAATCCGCTGTCCGAGGTCACTCACAAGCGCCGCGTTTCCGCATTGGGCCCAGGCGGCCTGACGCGCGAGCGCGCCGGATTCGAAGTGCGCGACGTGCATCCCACGCACTACGGGCGGGTGTGCCCGATCGAAACGCCGGAAGGCCCGAACATCGGTTTGATCAACTCGCTGGCCGTGTATGCCCGCACCAACGACTACGGGTTCCTCGAGACTCCGTACCGCCGGGTGTCGAACGGCAAGGTCACCGACAAGATCGACTATCTCTCGGCGATCGAAGAAGGCCAGTATGTGATCGCGCAGGCGAACGCCACCCTCAACGAGAAGGGTGAGCTTACCGACGATCTGATCTCCTGCCGCACGCAGAACGAGTTCACCTTGTCGGCTCCCGACAAGATCGACTTCATGGACGTGAGTCCGAAGCAGATCGTCTCGGTGGCAGCGTCCTTGATTCCGTTCCTGGAACACGACGACGCGAACCGCGCCCTCATGGGATCGAACATGCAGCGCCAAGCGGTTCCGACCTTGCGCTCGGAGACCCCGATGGTGGGCACGGGCATGGAAAGAGCGGTTGCCATCGACTCCGGCGTGACCGTGGTGGCACGGCGCGGCGGCAGCGTGGATTCCGTCGACGCCTCGCGCATCGTGGTACGGGTGAACGACGATGAGACGACCGCCGGTGAACCCGGCGTCGACATCTATTCGCTCACCAAGTACACGCGGTCCAACCAGAACACCTGCATCAATCAGCGTCCGCTGGTGAATGCCGGCGATGCCATCAAGCGCGGCGACGTGCTGGCCGACGGCCCGTCGACGGACCTGGGCGAGCTGGCGCTCGGTCAGAACCTGCTGGTCGCCTTCATGCCGTGGAACGGCTACAACTTCGAGGACTCGATCCTGATCTCGGAGCGGGTGGTCGAGGAAGACCGCTTCACGACCATTCACATCGAAGAGCTGACCTGCGTTGCGCGCGATACCAAGCTGGGACCCGAGGAAATTACCGCGGACATTCCCAATGTGGGCGACTCGGCGCTGGCCAAGCTCGACGAAGCCGGCATCGCCTTCATCGGCGCCGAAGTTCGCGCCGGCGACATTCTGGTGGGCAAGGTCACGCCGAAGGGCGAGACGCAATTGACGCCGGAAGAGAAATTGCTGCGCGCCATCTTCGGCGAGAAGGCGTCCGACGTGAAGGACACCTCGCTGCGCGTGCCCCCGGGCATGGACGGCACGGTGATCGACGTGCGCGTGTTCACGCGTGACGGGGTCGAGAAGGATTCGCGCGCTCTGGCGATCGAGAAATCGGAGCTCGAGCGGGTCCGTAAGGACTTGGCTGATCAGCAGCGCATTCTGGAAGACGACCTGTTCCAGCGCGTGCGCGGCATGATCGAGGGCAAGGCCGCGGAGGCGGGTCCGAAGAAGATCAAATCCGGCACGCAGATCGACGACGCGTATCTCGCCGATCTGCCGCGCGAGCAGTGGTTCGAAATTCGCTTCAAGGATGAAGAGACCAATGCGCAGCTGGAAACGGTCTCCGAGCGCCTGAAGGGTCAACGCAAAGCCTTCGAGAAGCGCTTTGAAGAGAAAAAGGCCAAGATCACCGCGGGCGACGATCTCGCCCCCGGCGTGCTCAAGATGGTCAAGGTGTACCTGGCGGTGAAACGCCGCGTGCAGCCGGGCGACAAGATGGCGGGACGCCATGGCAACAAGGGCGTGATCTCCTCCATCGTACCGGTCGAGGACATGCCGTACATGGCCGACGGTACCCCGGTGGACATCGTGCTGAACCCCCTCGGCGTGCCGTCGCGCATGAATATCGGGCAAATCCTCGAGACCCACTTGGGGTGGGCCGCCAAGGGCTTGGGCGCCAAGATCGGCAAGATGCTGGAAGCCCAGCATGCGGTCGTGGAATTGCGCAAGTTTCTGAATCAGGTCTACAACGAGACCGGCGGCCAGAAGGAAGACATCAAGTCCATGAGCGATGCCGAAGTCATCGAACTCGCCAGCAACTTGAAGAAGGGCGTGCCGATGGCGACCCCTGTGTTCGACGGCGCCAGCGAAGAGGAGATCAAGAATCTTCTCACCCTGGCCGATCTGCCGACCTCGGGCCAGACCACTCTGCACGACGGGCGCACCGGCGAGCAGTTCGAGCGGCCGGTCACCGTGGGCTACATGTACATGCTGAAGTTGAACCACCTGGTCGACGACAAGATGCATGCGCGCTCCACCGGGCCGTACAGCCTGGTCACCCAGCAGCCGTTGGGCGGCAAGGCGCAGTTCGGCGGCCAGCGCTTCGGCGAAATGGAAGTGTGGGCGCTCGAGGCCTACGGCGCCGCGTACACCCTGCAGGAAATGCTCACCGTCAAATCGGATGACGTCAACGGGCGCACGCAGATGTACAAGGCGATTGTCGACGGCAACCACGAAATGAAAGCCGGCATGCCGGAATCGTTCAATGTGCTGGTGAAGGAGATCAGATCCTTGGCCATCAACATCGAACTAGAGAGCGAGGCCTAATCTATGAAAGACTTACTCAAGTTGTTCAAGCAGCAAGTGCCGGTCGAGAATTTCGATTCGATCAAGATCGGCCTCGCGTCTCCGGACATGATCCGCTCCTGGTCTTACGGCGAAGTGAAGAAGCCGGAGACCATCAACTACCGCACGTTCAAACCGGAACGCGATGGTCTGTTCTGCGCCAAGATCTTCGGGCCCGTGAAGGACTACGAGTGTCTGTGCGGCAAGTACAAGCGCCTGAAGCATCGCGGCGTGGTGTGCGAAAAGTGCGGCGTCGAAGTGACCCAGTCGAAGGTGCGCCGCGAGCGCATGGGCCACATCGAACTGGCGAGCCCCACTGCGCACATCTGGTTCTTGAAGTCCCTGCCGTCCCGCATCGGCCTCATGCTCGACATGACGCTGCGCGAGATCGAGCGCGTGCTGTATTTCGAGGCCTTCGTGGTGGTGGATCCGGGCATGACCTCGCTGCAGCGCGGCCAATTGCTGACGGACGAGATGTACCTGGAGTCGATCGAAGAACACGGCGACGAATTCGATGCCCGTATGGGCGCCGAAGCCGTGCATGAGCTGTTGAAGTCCATGGATCTGCCTTCGGAGGTGGTGAAAGTCCGCGAGGACATGGCGAACACGAACTCGGAGACCAAGATCAAGCGCTTGTCGAAGCGTTTGAAGCTGATCGAGGCCTTCATGGAATCCGGCAACAAGCCGGAGTGGATGGTGCTGACCGTATTGCCGGTGCTGCCGCCCGACCTGCGTCCCCTCGTGCCGCTGGACGGCGGCCGCTTTGCGACCTCCGATCTCAACGATCTGTATCGCCGCGTCATCAACCGCAACAACCGTCTGCGCCGCCTGCTCGAACTCAACGCCCCCGACATCATCGTGCGCAACGAAAAGCGCATGCTGCAGGAGGCGGTGGATGCACTGTTGGACAACGGCCGCCGCGGCCGCGCCATCACCGGCACCAACAAGCGCCCGTTGAAGTCCTTGGCCGACATGATCAAGGGCAAGCAGGGCCGCTTCCGCCAGAACCTGCTGGGCAAGCGCGTCGACTACTCGGGCCGCTCGGTCATCGTGGTGGGTCCGACCCTGCGCCTGCATCAGTGCGGATTGCCGAAGAAAATGGCATTGGAATTGTTCAAGCCCTTCATCTTCTCCAAACTGCAGCTGCGCGGCGAAGCCTCGACCATCAAGGCGGCCAAGCGCCTGGTCGAGCGCGAGGGACCGGAAGTGTGGGACATCCTCGAAGAGGTGATCCGCGAACATCCGGTGCTCCTGAACCGCGCGCCGACCCTGCACCGCCTCGGCATCCAGGCGTTCGAGCCGGTGCTGATCGAGGGCAAGGCGATCCAGCTGCATCCCTTGGTGTGCACGGCGTTCAACGCCGACTTCGACGGCGACCAAATGGCCGTTCATGTGCCCCTGTCGATCGAAGCGCAATTGGAAGCACGCGCGTTGATGATGTCGTCCAACAACATTCTCTCGCCCGCCAACGGTGACCCCATCATCGTGCCGTCGCAGGACGTCGTGCTGGGTCTCTACTACATGACTCGCGAGCGCGTGGGTGCCAAGGGCGAAGGCATGGCGTTCAGCGACGTGGCTGAAGTGCATCGCGCCTACGAGAGCCGCAACATCGATTTGCAGGCCAAGGTCAAAGTCCGCCTGTCCGAATACATCCGCGATCCTTCGGGAAAGCTGGTGCAAAACGTCCGGGTGGTCGCGACCACGGCGGGCCGGGCATTGCTGTCCGAGATTCTGCCGCACGGCCTGTCCTTCGATGCCATCAACCAGGACATGACCAAGAAGATGATTTCCGGAACCATCAACGCCTGCTACCGCACCGTGGGCTTGAAGGAGACGGTCGTGTTCGCCGACCAGTTGATGTACACCGGTTTCCACTACGCGACCCGCGCAGGCGTGTCGATCGGCGTGGACGACATGGTGGTGCCGACGCAGAAGACCAAGATTCTGGCGACGGCCGAAAAGGAAGTGAAGGAGATCCAGGAGCAGTACTCGTCCGGTCTCGTCACCAACGGCGAGCGCTACAACAAAGTGGTCGACATCTGGTCGCGCACCAATGACCAGGTGGCCAAGGCCATGATGGAAAAGTTGGGCACCGACGAGGTCGCCGACTCCAAGGGCAACAAGGTCCGCCAGAAGTCGTTCAATTCCATCTTCATGATGGCCGACTCGGGCGCCCGCGGTTCCGCCGCGCAGATTCGTCAGCTGGCCGGCATGCGCGGCCTGATGGCGAAGCCCGACGGCTCCATCATCGAAACGCCGATCACGGCGAATTTCCGTGAAGGCCTGAACGTGCTGCAGTACTTTATCTCGACGCACGGCGCGCGCAAGGGCTTGGCCGATACGGCCTTGAAGACGGCCAACTCCGGCTATCTCACCCGCCGCCTTGTCGACGTGGCGCAGGATCTGGTCGTGACCGAGATCGATTGCGGCACCGGCAACGGTTTGTCCATCACCCCCATCGTCGAAGGCGGCGATGTGGTCGAGGGTTTGGGCGAGCGCGTGCTGGGACGCGTGGTCTCCGAAGATGTGGTCGTGGCGTCGAGCGGCGAAGTGCTGGTCAAGGCCGGCGTGCTGATCGACGAGAAGCTGGTCAAGCTGCTGGAGAAGATGGGCATCGACCAGGTCATGGTGCGTTCGCCCATCACCTGCGAAACCCGCTACGGCGTCTGCGCCCAGTGCTACGGCCGCGATTTGGGCCGGGGTCATCGCATCAACATCGGCGAAGCGGTGGGCGTCATCGCGGCGCAGTCCATCGGCGAGCCGGGCACTCAGCTCACCATGCGCACCTTCCACGTCGGCGGCGCGGCCTCCCGGGCGGCGGCGGCCAACGGCGTCGAGGTCAAGAGCAAGGGCACCATCCGTCTGCACAACATCAAGACCGTGCGCCATGAGAAGGGGCATCTGGTCGCGGTGTCGCGGTCGGGCGAATTGGGCGTGGTCGATGAGTTCGGCCGCGAGCGCGAGCGCTACAAGATTCCGTACGGCGCCACCATCACGGTGAACGATGCCGATGTGGTGTCGGCCGGCCAATCGGTGGCGAACTGGGATCCGCATACTCACCCCGTGGTGACCGAAGTGGCGGGCATGATCAAGTTCTCCGACTTCGTCGACGGCATCACCGTCACGACGCAGGTGGACGACGTCACCGGCCTCACCTCGACCGTGGTGCTGGATCCGAAGCAGCGCGGCTCGGGCGGCAAGGACCTGCGTCCGGTGGTGCGCCTGACCAATGCCAAGGGCAAGGAAGTCACCTTCGCCAATACCGACATTCCGGCGGTCTACGCGCTGCCGGCGGGCGCCATCGTCAGCCTGGAAGACGGTTCCAAGGTGTCGGTGGGCGACGTCATCGCGCGTATCCCGCAAGAGTCGTCCAAGACCCGCGACATCACCGGCGGTCTGCCGCGAGTGGCCGACCTGTTCGAAGCACGCAAGCCCAAGGATTCCGCGATTCTGGCGGAGCGCAGCGGCACGGTCAGCTTCGGCAAGGAGACCAAGGGCAAGCGGCGCTTGATCATCACCAACGAGGGAACGGACAAGTACGAGGAGCTGATCCCGAAGTGGCGCCATTTGAATGTGTTCGAGGGCGAACAGGTGGAGAAGGGCGAAGTGATCGCCGACGGCGAGCCCAACCCGCATGACATATTGCGGCTGCAGGGAGTCGAGGCGCTGGCCAACTACCTGGTGCGCGAAATCCAGGACGTGTACCGCCTGCAGGGCGTGAAGATCAACGACAAGCACATCGAAGTCATCGTGCGGCAGATGCTGCGCAAGATCGAGGTATTGGATACCGGCGATTCAGCGCTGCTGCGGGGCGAACAGATGGATCGCGGACGGTTGCTCGACGTCATTGCCAAGCAAAAGGCCGAGGGGAAGCACCAATCGACCTGGGAACCCATGTTGTTGGGCATCACCAAGGCCTCCTTGGCGACCGAATCCTTCATTTCGGCGGCTTCGTTCCAGGAGACCACCCGCGTCCTCACCGAGGCGGCGGTCCGGGGCCTCAAGGACGACCTGCGCGGACTCAAGGAAAACGTCATTGTCGGCCGCCTGATTCCCGCGGGCACCGGCTTCGCGTATCATGCGCGTCGCCGGCGTGCATTTGACGACACCCGTCGTCGCAGCTTCATGGATGTGAGCGGCGGAGTGGGCGATTCAGATGACGCAGTACCGGCGGGGGATACAGAAGCAGCCGAATAAAACGATAAGAAGCATCGTTTAAAAGATGGCCCCGAATTCGCAAGAGTTCGGGGCCTTTTTTATGAATTTGGCAAACCGGCTGGGAATCAGCAGTCTCGGACCGACGTTGAGGTAAGTCTCGATGCGCATTTCGATGTTGCTATGTGCGTTTGGGTGGTTGACGGGGGCCCTCGCACAGATGAGCGCGGCGGAGCCCGCGGGGCCTGCGGCAATGCCGCCCGCGGCGGCTTTTGGAACTCCGCCACGGACCAGCCATGTGGAGTTGAGCTTCGACGGCAAATCCGTCGCCTGGCTCGATTTGGGGTCGGTTCCCGAGCGAATCATCGTGTTTGACTTGGTCACCAACAAGGACAAGAGAGTGTTTCTTTGTCCGCCGGACACGAAACTTCGCGACTTGGAGTGGGCCGACGACGACACGCTGATCTTCACCGCGAGCGCAACCGTGCGCGAGGGTGCCAACTTGCGCAAGTACGAGGTGTTTCGCGCTTTCGCCGCCGACTTGGGTTCGGGCAAGGCGCACATGCTGCTCGGGGACGATCCGGACCAGTCCAATTTGACGGGTGCCGAGCTCTTGGCTGCACACACCTCCAAGCCGAAGACGGCGATCATGTCCTCGATGAAGTTCAACTCGAACGCCTCGAAAATGCAGACCGGCAGCCACATCACCAATGACCGCAAGGATTCGGGCTGGCTGGCGGCGTTGTTCGAGGTGGACACCCGCACGGGAAAGTCTCGCATCATCGATCAAGGGTCCCAGTTCACCAGCCAATGGGTGATCGACGCGAACGGCAACCCGGCTGCCCGTGCCGAATGGGATCAAAAGAGCCACGCTTTCAGTGTGCTAGCCAAGCGAGGCATGGGCTGGGCTTCGATTTATCATCGGGAAGACGGTCACCCACCGACGCTGTACGGATTGACCGCTGACCGCAAGCTCGTTGTCGCCGTTGGTTTGGACCAGGACGGCCGGTCGAAACTCTTGGGGCTGCCGCTCGATGGATCGCCAACGCAAGTGCTGTACGAGGATCCTGTGCGCGGAGTGACCGGCGTGGCACTGGACCGCTTCGACAATCATCCGATTCGCGTGTACTTGGATGGCCCCTCCGTGCAGGGTCATTGGCTTGATGCGCGGTTGGAGCAGCGCTTCAAGGCGCTGCAAACGTCCATTAAGGGGACTAATTTTGAGCTGGCGGGGCAATCCGCGGACGCCACAAGTTTGGTGGCCGCCGTGTCCGCTCCGGACAGACCCGAGGTGTACTATCTGGTCGATTACAAGACTCACAGAGCCGACATCCTCAGCGATGCCTACCCGGCGCTGGCGGATACCAAGCTGGGTCAGGTCAGCGAAATCACCTATAAGGCCCGCGATGGCAGCGATATTCCGGCCTACCTGACATTCCCGCCGGGTTATTCGGCCGGCACCGCGCTGTCGTTGGTGGTCATCCCGCACGGTGGTCCCGCAGCCCGAGACTATCTGGACTTCGACTGGCTCGCGCAGTTCGTCGCGTCGCGCGGCTACCTGGTGCTGCAGCCGCAGTTCCGGGGCTCGACGGGATTCGGCGACAAGTTCCGCGACGCCGGGCGGCACGAATGGGGCGGCCTGATGCAGGATGACGTGACCGACGGAGTGCAGGCGATGATCGACCAGCGCCTTGCCGATCCGCGCCGCGTATGCATTCTCGGAGGAAGCTACGGCGGCTACGCGGCGCTCGCGGGCGCCGCGTTCACGCCCGCGTTGTACACCTGCGCCATCAGCATTAACGGCGTCTCCGATCTTCCCAAGATGCTGGAGTATGAAGCGGAGCACTCGGGCCAATTATCCGATGCCGCTTTGTACTGGCGCGAAGACATCGGTTCACCGCTGGATCCCAAAGTGGTGGCGGCCTCTCCGGCTCGGCGGGCCGCGCCAGTGACGGCGCGCATCCTGCTGATTCACGCCGCGAACGACACCGTGGTGCCTGCCGAGCAGTCTGACAACATGGCGGACGCACTTCGCGCAGGCGGCAAATCGGTGACACTGATCAAGCTTCCCGGCGATGACCATTGGCTTTCGGGCGCGGCGACGCGAATTCAGACGCTCAAGGAAATCGACGCATTTCTCCAGGCGAATTTGCCGCGCTGAGTCTTTAGTGGTCATTCGACGGATGGTCCGTCGCCACCTCCACCCGCTTCGCAATATTTGCGACACGGTCCCAAGCTCGCTCCTGCAGACTCCTTTGCGTGAGCACGCGGTCGAGGCGGCCCGGTCGCCGTGCCTTGGATCCGACACCGATGCCCGTCGACAAGACATTCTCCGTACGAATCGCGACGAGCGGTGATGCCCCCGGCATCTTGGCTTGCTTGCAGAGCGCGTTTGCGCCGTATCGACCTGATTACACCACCGACGCCTTCGCCGATACGGTACTGGCGCCCGAGACGCTCACGCATCGAATGGCCGACATGCGCGTTCTGGTCGCCGTCAACCACCTCGAGGGGGTGGTCGGCACGATCGCGTTCAAAGTCGAGCGCGGAGGGATCGGCCACATCCGGGGCATGGCCGTACGCGCGCCCTGGCAGGGGCAGAAGGTTGCGGATCAATTGCTCGGTGACGCTGAGTTTCAGCTTCGCTCGAGCGAGTGCACGCGCCTCACGCTCGATACCACGGCGCCGCTCAAGCAAGCGATCCGCTTTTATGAGAAGCGCGGGTTCGTTGCCACGGGCCGCTGCCGGGATTTTTACGGGATGAACCTTGTCGAGTACGCCAAGGATCTCTTGGTCCCTCGCACGGAGCCTGTAGACCCGGTGCGATAAAACTAAGCAAGATTTGACACGCACTGAAGGACGCCCGCGCCGACGATGGCGGTCATCAATAAAGGGAGTCCCAGAGTGCTTCAAACAATAAGGGCGTACTGCTCACTGGCTTTGTCGGTTTTCCTGCTCGGCGGCGCGTTATCTCCGGCGGGGGCGCAGCCACAGGTCTCTGTCGCGAACGGCGCGGAGCTCGAAGAGGTGGTCGTCACCGGGTCCCGCATCGCCGTGCCCAATGCAACGAGCACGAGCCCCATCCAGGTAGTGACATCCAGGGACATCAAGCTGGGCGGTAAGACCGACATGATCGATCTGATCAACCAGCTGCCCCAGAACTTTCAAAACTCGGCAGCCGATTTCAGCAATACCTCGTCCGGCCTGACGACCCCCGGCGGCATTTCGACCGCAGACCTGCGCGGCCTGGGCCCGCAACGCACGCTGGTCCTGATCGACGGACGGCGCCTCGGCACCGGCGACCCGAATACCGCCAATCCCAATTCGGCGCCCGACCTCGATCAGATTCCCGTGGCGTTGGTGGAACGGGTCGAGGTGGTGACCGGGGGCGCCTCGGCCACTTATGGTTCGGACGCCATCGCCGGCGTCGTCAACTTCATCATGAAGAAGAACTTCGAGGGTGTTGAGCTCGATGGACAGTTGAGCGAGTTCTGGCATCAAAACCATGAGGGCTGGGTCCAGGGCCTCGAGCAAGCGCAGGCTTTCGATGTGGTATCCGGTTCGCGAAAGGACGGTCAGAATCGGAATTTCAGTCTATTGCTGGGCACCAATATTGCCGACGGCAAGGGCAACATCACGGGCTACCTGAGCTATCTCAAGGCCGAACCCATCACCAGCGGCGCGCGGGACTTCGGCGGCTGTCAGCTGAATCTGAATAATTCTCAGGATGGAGTCATCTGCGGCGGATCTGCGAATTCGAACTTCTTCGGCTTGCCCAATGGGGCCGCCTACACCGTCGTCGGCAACCAGCTCCTGCCCTGGCCGCAAGCGGGGTCGAACCCGCCGGGGACTTTCAACTCTCAGCGGTACATCTATGCCTCGCGCGGCGATGAGCGCTACAACGGCGGTTTTCTGGCGCACGTGGACGTCAGCGACTCCTTCAAGCCATACGCCGAACTCGGCTTCATGAATGACAAGACGAACATCAACGTCGCGCCATCCGGGCTATTTTCGACCAATCCATTCGATCCCACGGGCAACGGCAACTTCAACATCAATTGCAGCAACCCGCTGCTCAGTGCTCAAGAGGCGGCGCTCATGTGCACTCCCGCGCAGATTGCCGCGGACCGGGCCGCACCGGGGTCGGTCAGCGCCAACATCATCATAGGCCGCAGAAACGTCGAGGGCGGGGGCCGCGAAGCCTTCTGGGATCACACCAACTATCGCGCCGTCACGGGCGCTAAGGGCGATTTCGCCACCGCCTGGAGCTACGATGCGTACGGGTCGTACTACTACACGTCGCTGTTCAATTCAAATTCCAACTATCTCAACTTCGCCTCGGTCAACAATGCGCTGCAAGTCACCACGGGCCCCAACGGCCCGGTCTGCATCAGCGGGCCGCCCTGCGTGCCGTGGAACATCTTCCAGACCGGTGGAGTCACGCCGCAGCAGTACAATAGCCTGTACACCACGGGAACTTCCTATGGGACATCGACGGAACGCATTCTGCACGCGGACATTACCGGTGATCTAGGCAAGTACGGGGTAAAGTCTCCTCTCGCGAACGAGGGTGTCGGCGTCAATTTTGGCGCCGAACATCGCAACGATCACCTCTCATTTGCTCCGGACGGCGCTGAACTCAGCGGTGAACTCTCGGGGTTCGGCGGCGCGTCCGTGGCCATCGACAACGGCACCTCGGTGACTGACGATTTTGTCGAGCTGCGCGCCCCGCTGATTCAGGATCGACCAGGCGCCAAGGACCTGGTGGTCGATACGGGCTACCGGCATTCCAAGTACGACTTGGCGGGCGGGGTCAATACCTACAAGTTCGAAGTGCAATACGCGCCCACTTCTGATGTGAGGTTCCGCGGGGGTTACCAGCGGGCGATTCGCGCACCGAACATCATCGAATTGTTCACACCCCAGGCGCTCGGTCTGATCGGCTCGCCGGGCATCGATCCGTGCGCGCCGACCCGCGACACGACGACCGGTGTGCTGACGCCGGCCAGTGCGTCGCTGGCCGACTGTATGCGGACCGGAGTGACGGCGGCGGAATATGGCAACGGCAGCAGCACCGACATCATCAAGCAGTGCACCGCGCTGCAGTGCGCGTCGCTGGCCGGCGGCAATCCGCAGCTCAAGCCGGAGCGGGGCGACTCAGTCAGCGTCGGTGTGAACCTGACTCCCACATTCCTGCGAAATTTCTCGGCGAGCATCGACTACTGGCAAATCAAACTGCAGGATGCCGTCGGCGTCATCCCTGCTGCGATCATACTTCAGAAGTGCCTCGCCACCGGCGATCCCACGTATTGCAACCTGATCGAGCGCGATTCGCGCGGCTCAATCACCGGCTCCAGCGTGCAGACCCGCGGTTACATTCTGCAGACCAGCGTCAACACTAGCGCGGCCAAGGTGAGCGGTATCGACGTGCAAGCCAATTACAAGCTGCCGCTGGCGGAAGCGTGGGGAGCCTTGGCGTTCGAGCTTGCGGGCTCGGCGATGCTCACCGACGCCACGACGTCGTTCCCGGGTGCGTCCTCGTACGATTGCGCCGGACTGTATGGGCTGACCTGCCAGACGGTGAATCCGCGTTGGCGCCACAACCTGAGGATCTCCTGGGCTACGCCGTGGGACGTGGAATTCTCGGCACTGTGGCGCTACATCGGCGCCACATCGCTGGATACCAACTCGTCGGACCCGTCGCTGTCCAACGGCAAGTTCGACGCCTTCGACGCTCGAATGCCGGGAATCAGCTATCTCGATCTGTCCGCGAGCTGGAGCATCACTCGCGGCATCGAGGTGCGCGCCGGCATCAACAACGCATTCGACAAAGACCCGCCCATTGTGTCGGCGAATGTCTCGGCAAGCGGTGCCGCGAATTCCTTCCCAACCTACGATCAGTTGGGAAGGCAGCTGTTCATCGCATTCACGGCCAAGTACTAGGCGCAGGCGCCGGATGCGAAACTCAAGGATGGTGCCGGTGTCGGTCTTGGCGGCGCTGGTAGCGGCAGCCTGCGCCCACCGGCCGCAGGAACCGGCCGGAGTTTCTGCGGTCGGCGCGCCGGCGCCGGCGCGCGCGCTGGGGGCGTCCGCGGCCGCCAACCGCGAGTGGGTCAGGTTCGGTTATCAGGCGGCCATCCTCAATGGACAGACCGTTTATTGCCGGTACGAAGCCGTCACCGGGACCCAGTTCCGCACCAAGGTGTGCCTGACCGCTGAGCAGGTCGATGCCGAAGTACAAGCCGCTCGAGGGGTGGCGGATACCCTGAATCAGACTCACGGTATCGACTGCAGCGGCCGTCAGGGCAAGTGTCAGAAATAATTCAGGGCGCGCGGCCGCGTAGCTCGCGCGGCGCCATACCCAATGCCTTGAGGTGGCGAAACAGCGAGGCGCGGCTGCCGAATCCGACGTATTCCGCAATTTCGATCATGGTCCAGCTCGATGCGCGAATCAGTCGTTCGGCTGCCAACGCCCGTTTATGATTCAGGTACGCGGATGGCGTCATGCCGTACACGGCCTTGAACAAGCGCAGAAAATGAAAGGGCGACAGGTGCGCCGCCGATGCCATGTCCTTGAGGCTGATCGCATCTCTGGAGAAGGTATGAATGTAAGTCGTTGCCAGTCCCAGGCGCCGATACAGTTCGCGCCGAGTGGCCGGTCTCGCTGAGGGAATCAGTTCGCGCGTCCGAAGGTGGCTGTGTTCGGCGAACAACATGCGGCCGAGCAGCAGGCGCAATTGCTCATCCAGCCACACCTCGTCGCTCACACCGGCATCCAGGGAGCGGCGAATGAAGGTCAGCACCGGAGTCACGGTGCGATCGTGCACGCGCAGGCGTTCATCGAACTCGATGCGCGAGCTCGTCCCGGTCGGCGGATTGTCGAGAAGTGCCTGCGCCGACTGCGACAAGCCAACGAGCACTTCCTCCGCCATATTCTGGTCAAAGAATATGGAAAAGGTGTGCACGGGATTCATTTGCTCGATGCGGCTGGCATAGCGGCGGCCGGCATTGAGAATCAGGAAGGTATCGTCGTCGACGGCGATGCGGCGTCCATCGACAAAGTAGTGTTCGGAGCCGCCGATCGCCACCTTGATCGAGAGCAACTGTTGATATTCGGGATACTCCACCCGGCGGGTGCGCGCGGTGACCACGGCGTTCTCGCGTCCCCATCTCGCATAGAAGTGCTGTCTAAACGACGGGTCCCATACGGCTGGCATTTCGCGGTAGATCAGGAGCCCTCGCTGCCATTGCTCACGATGAGTCATTTTCGACGACGCCGAAAGCACTGATGTTGCAATTATTGCGATCTTAGCCCGGTGCCCTCGGTCCCGGCGGCTGCCTGGGACGAAACCGTCGATAGGCGGGACCAGTGCGCTCGCGGGCCGGGGGTGCGAGCTCGAACTTAGCAACTAGAGCCACGCTCCCCAAGGGTGGACATCGCAGACTTTGCGCGATGCGCTTACTCGACAAAGTCGCTCGCCACCACGCGCCGCTGATAGTGGCGCTCGATCGAATTCCGGCGGCTCCCTTCACTGTGTCGGGGCCCGGCAGCTTCGCGGCGCAGGTGGCGGGCTGCCCGCTGCGCTTCGTTTTGGGGGATGATCTCACGCGTGCCAGCGCTGAATTGGCGTTTGCGAACGGCGCTCGCCTGGCCGGATGCCTGGATGTGCTGCGGATTCCAGCGCCTCGCCTCTGGGTGGAGTGGAACGACGCGGTACATCAGAAGGTGATTCATGAAACGCAGATGACCAGCGGATGCGAAACAGTGTCAGGCCGGCGGGTGGGGGTTCTCTTGCAGGGCACGCGGGACGGCTATGGCGCGGTGGCTAGAACTTTTTGGGACGGCGGCACCGCGGAGTCCGGCGAGGTCACCCTGTCGCCGCTCGAGACGCACATTGACCTGCGCGGCGAATTCACGGAGACCTCCGACCAGCACTTCTTGTCAGGTGGATTCCTTGGTCTTAGACAACCGGACAGCTCTGCGATGACGGCTTTGCTCGACCATGTGCGCTTTCGATTCGACCCTGCATGGGCAGGTTATTATCGAGAGGCGGCCACCGACCTGGCCGCGCAGCGCGAGGTCGTTCGCGGCTCCCTGGCCGCGGTTTCCTGGGACCCCCCCTTGCTGCTCGCATTTTTCCTGCTGCTCTGCGCAAAAGACGCGACGCATTCGATTCCGGTGTCGCGAGCGACGATCAATCGCAAACGGCTGGCGCGCGGTCATGCGCCGTTGCTCGATCACATCGAGGTGCACGCCTCGCTCGATAGGTTGAGAGATTCGGGACCGGCCGATCTCGACGGTGTGGGGCGCCGATCGCCACGCCTGCATCATGTGCGCGGCCACCTCGTGCGCCGCGACAGCCATGTTTTTTGGCGTCTGCCCCACCTTCGCGGCAATGCGTCGCGCGGATTGGTCCGTTCCCGCACCGTGTGTCTGTCGTTCGCTCGACCGCAAAGGCCACCGCTCCAAGATGGGTCGAGTCCAAAATGAAACACCTCCGTTGCAATGCCTGGCTATCAACCGGACTGCTCCTCGCGATTTGCTCGCAGGCGGGAGCCGTCGCAGGGCCGGCGGTGACACCGGGCGGAGCGCTGGCCGCGGCAGCCGCTGACTTGCAGAATCAAGACTACCAGGGCGCCATTCGAGTTCTTGAGCCCGCGATGACGGCACTGCGGGACAACGCCGGCGCCTGGCGCAGCCTCGGCCTCGCGCACTTGAGACTTCGCGAGTCTCGCCCTGCGCAAGAGGCATATTCCAAGGCGCTGTCCCTGGAGCCTGGTAACGCGCTGCCCCTGATGTATCTGGGTGTCGCCGCGGCGCAGTTGGGTCAAGCCGACTTGGCTTTCGATTGGTTGCGCAAGGCTAAGGACACGCGGCGAGTCGATATGACGCAACTCGACGTGGAAGCCGACTTGGGGGGTTTACGCGGCGATCCGCGTTACGCGGACCTATTGCCGCGACCCGAGGATTTTGCACATCCCTTCGTCGAGGAGGTGAACATCATCCGCGAGTGGGATGGTGAATCCGCGGGCGATCAATTCGGTTGGATCGCGCGTGTCATCGGCGACGTCGATGGCGACGGCGTCAACGACTTCGTCACATCCGCGCCGACGAAGAATCTGCGCGGCGCGGACGCCGGGCGGATCTACGTTTACTCCGGACGAACGGGAGCACTCCTGTGGAGCGTCGACGGTTTGCCGGGCAATCAGCTCGGTAGCGGCATCGAAGCGGCGGGCGATGTGAACGCAGACGGTATTCCCGACGTGATCGGCAGTGCCCCCGGCATCGACACCGCGTATGTCTACTCCGGGCGCGACGGTCACGTGCTGCTCACCCTGCACGGCGAGACAAAGGGCGATAGTTTCGGCGAGCACGTCGCCTCCGCCGGCGACTTCGACGGTGATGGCTACAGCGACCTCATCATCGGGGCGCCCGCCAACAGCGCCGGTGGAAAGGGCGCCGGCCGCGCGTACGTCTATTCGGGCAAGGACGGGCATCTCCTACTGACGTTGACGGGGCAGCGCGCGGGCGATGCCTTTGGCAGCACGGTCGCCGGCTACTCGGACGTCAAGCACCGATTCCTCGTCGTCGGTGCGCCGGGCGCGGGCGCGCACACGCGCGGCAGGGTCTATGTCTACAAGGACCTGTCGGCGCACCCCGCGTTCGTCATCGATCCGGATCCGACCGGCGTGGCGCTCGGCTACATGTTCGTGTCCGTGCTGGGAGATGTCGACGGTGATGGTGTCCCGGACATTTTTGCGTCCGATTGGTCGGATGCGTCCCGCGGTCGCGGCACCGGCAAGACATATGTGTACTCCGGTCGCACCGGCAAACGGCTCTACACCTTCCGCGGGGATACGGCCGGCGAAGGCTTTGGCACGACGCACTCGACGGCAGGCGATGTGAACGGGGACGGCCGCGCGGACATCATAGTCGGGTCGTGGCAATATGGTGTCGCCGCACCCAGCGGCGGCCGCGCCTATCTCTTCGATGGCCGCACCGGCAAGCGCTTGCGGACCTACACGTGCAAGATCGTCGGCGACACGTTCGGTTTCGATGCGGTGGGTATGGGAACGCTGGATGACCAGGGTCAGTCCGAACTGCTCATCACCGCCGGCTGGAGCGCGGTCCGCGGCTACCATTCCGGTCGGATTTTCCTGATTTCGAGCGGCGTCAAACGCAACGTCGGGGTCGCGTCGGGCACGCGCTGAGCCCCTGGATCGTCATTTGAGCGAGGAATGGCCTCGGCGCGCGTAGGTTCGAGGCAAGAGACGAGATTACAATAGGGCCTCCGGGTGGAAGGAAGGTGCAATGACCCTCGATGAATGGATCGAACAGGCGTGGTCGCTGGGCGCCAGCGACTTGCATCTGGAGACGGGTACCCCGCCAGTGGCAAGAGTGCGCGGCGATTTGCAGCCCGTCGGCGCCGTCGTGCCCGGCGAGGCGCTGGTACAGGCTGCCCAGGACATCCTGGGCGGCACGGGGTGGGCGCAGTTCAAGGAGCGCGGTTCGGCGGATCTTTCGCTGGTGATGTCCGGAGTGCGCTGCCGGATCAATTTCTTTCACACCGTGCGCGGCATCGCCGTCGCCATCCGCCTGCTCACGCCGGCGATCAGGGACCTTCAAGGCTGTAACCTGCACCCGGATTTGCGCAAATTCATCGAGGCCACGACCGGCCTGGTCATCATCTCAGGACCGACCGGCTCGGGAAAGTCGACGACACTGGCTGCACTCATCGAGGAGATCAACGTATCGCGCGCACGCAACATCGTCACGCTCGAAAGCCCCCTCGAATACATCTACGTCAACCGGCGTTCCTTCATTCGCCAGCGGGAGATTCCCACCCATTCTCCAAGTTTTGAGCAGGGTATCATCGATGCGCTGCGCGAGAATCCCGATGTACTGGTCGTCAGCGAGATGCGGACGCCGGAAGTCATGAGGCTGACGCTGAATGCGGCGGAAACCGGGCACTTGGTGCTCGCCACCATGCACTCGGCCAACTGCGCTGAAGCGGTGAGCCGCCTGTGCATGTCTTTTCCCTCAGACATTCAGGGAAGCATCCGGGCGCAGCTGGCCGACTGCCTCGTGGGCATGTGCTGCCAACGGCTCGAGTTCTTGAGCGCACATCGATTGAGGGTCCCGCGCTGCGAGATACTGCTGCCGAGCTCGGGCGCCAAGGGGACCATTCGAGCCGGAAATTTCAGCCAAATCGCCAACGTCCTGCAGTCGGGCGGCGAGGAAGGCATGTGGACGTTCGATCGCTACCAGCGCTGGATGGAGCAGGTCAAAAACTGGGTGCGGCCCACGCAACCTGCGATGCAACAGAGCTGGCCGGGACCTGCCCCGGCACTGCGTGCGCCAGCCAAGGCGGCGCCGGTCAAACTACCGCCGATCAAGCCGGCTCCGGCCAAGCCGGCGCCGCCCGTTTCCGCTACATCTGACGATGTGTTCGAGGTTCCCGCCGAGGATATGGACCTTGCGCAACTTGCCGAGCTCGCGAAGAGAGCGGTGGAGCGCAAGACCTGATCAGTGCTGCGGCGAATGATCGACTCAGCAATCGCACTGGCACAGAGGAGATTCGGTCGCGGCCGGCAATCAAAGTCCCTTCGTTTGGTATGAGTTGATGAGGCCCTGTTGGGTGGGATACGTGAAAGTCGACGATGCCGACCGTGCCGCCGCCAAGGTCAAACAACTCGGCGGCAAGATTCTCATGGAGCCTACGGACATACCCAATGTCAGCCGTTTCGCTGGAGTGACCGACCCGAAGGGCGAGGCATTCAATCTGTTCAAGCCCTCACAGCCAGGTGAGCGTGCGGCCGTGTCGAGCGAGCCCGGTCAGGTCGGTTGGCACGAGCTGCACACCACCGACTGGCCCAAGGCCTTCGGGTTCTACACCGACATGTTCGGCTGGCTCAAGGGAGACAGCATGGACATGGGACCCATGGGCACCTATCAACTATTCACCATCAATGGGATTCCCTCGGGCGCAATGTTCAACAGCCCGGCAGCGCAGGGCGCACGCTTCTGGCTGTACTACTTCAACGTGGGCAACATCGACGCGGCAGCGAAGCGGGTCGGCGACGGCGGCGGCAAGATCATGCAGGGCGCGATGCAGGTTCCAGGCGACCGTTGGGTGATCCAGGCGGCCGATCCGCAGGGTGCGGCCTTCGCATTGCTCGGTTCGCGCAACTGAGGCGCCGCAGGGGCTGAAGCCGTCATTGAATGGCGAAATCGTAAACTGAGTGTCGGCAACCGTGAATTGAGACACGCTTTTATGGGCGAGTGCATCTATCGTTGCTCAATGCTGTTCCTCGCCGCGATTTTGCGCCTTTCGCCCGTTCCGGAGTCCCCGCCCAATGACTTGCTGGCGGAGGCGAGACTACGGCTCGGGCATCTGGGACTCACCATTATTGCCCTGGTGTACGTGCTGGTTACATTCTGGCAGCGTTGAGCTAGATTCCGGGGATGCCCACCCCCGAAACGCTTGAAAGAGACCTTTTTCTACGATCCGGTGCAGCGCGTGCCGAAGAAGCCGGCAGCCTAGTGCATTCCGCCTGATAACAGCAAACCAGAATCAGAATAAGGAGATTCGCCATGACCATGCGCCATTCGCTGTTCCTCGCTTTGCTCCTACTCGCGGCACCCGCCTTTTCCAATGACGCAGCGGCCGGCGATGAATCGATCCAAGAAATGCTCACTGTGACCGATGCGCACAAATTAATGGACACCGTCAGGGGTCAAGTCGATGCGATGATCAGCAAGATGCCGGTGGTGATGCAGAATGTCATGTCGGAGATGAAAAATCTGATTGGCCCGATGCAGCAGAAACTCCGGCAGATCCAACGGGACACCCTGCAGGAAATAAAGGATTCGACCGCCAAGCCAGCGCCGTCGGCCAAAACTTAGTACAGCGCGACCACCTGATCGCCGGCGATGGCAGCGTTGCGGCCGAAATCGCGCGGTGACAAGCTCAAGACCCGCCCAATGCCTACAAACATCGTCAAGGCGCTCTTCTTCGATGTGTTCGGCACCCTCGTCGACTGGCGGGCCGGGGTGGCACGTGAAGCGCGATTGCTGTTGCAGCCGTTGGGCCACGCGCTGGACTGGAATCATTTCGCCGACGCGTGGCGCGATCAATACCAGCCGGCCATGCAGGAGGTTCGCGCAGGGCGCCGGCCGTACACCAAGCTGGACGTGCTGCATCGAGAGAACCTGCAGACCATCCTGCCGCGCTTTGGCCTGACGACGCTGGATGAAACAACGCTGGACCAGCTGACGCTGGCGTGGCACCGGCTCGATGCCTGGCAAGACGTTGCCGCCGGTCTCGCGCGAATACGGCAGCAATATCGCATCGCTCCCGTGTCGAACGGCAACATCACTCTCATGTGCGATCTGGCGCGCCGAAACGACTTTCACTGGGACGCGGTATTGGGCGCTGACATTGCCCGTAACTTCAAACCCGCGGCCGCGGTGTATCTCGCGGCGGCCGGTGCATTCGATCTCAAGCCCAGTGAATGCATGATGTGCGCCGCTCACGTCAGCGACCTCGAGGCAGCGGCGGACAACGGCCTGCGGACGGCATTCATCGCGCGGCCGCAGGAGCGGCCTGGTGGCGGCGCGGAGCCGGATTTTCCGGCCGATATCCTGGCGCGAACCACACTGGACCTGGCGGCTCAATTGCACGCCTGACGCGCTGGGGCGGCAGCGACGGCCGCAGTGCGGCCGCAACTGCAGCCGGCACGCCAAGAGAACCGGCAATCTGTCATATCCCTCACACATCGGGGATCGCCGGCGCATAATCTTAAGAATGGACAAGCCAAGAGATCTGCTGCCGTGGATCATCGCCGGGGTATCGGTGGCCTGTGGCGCGATTGCCCTCGCGGTGAGTTCAACGAGGCTTGCGCCAAATGGTTCGCACTCCTTGTCGGCGGCAACTGCGGCGGCGGCTCCTAGGCTTGGACCCCCCTCGGCGCCACTCCCAACGCCCGGACCCGCGTCGGCACCGACACCTGCCTCTGCGCCCGGTCCCGCGCCACTCTTGGCGGCCGCGCCCGCACCGGCTACGGCTGCGCCGGCGGGCGGTCAAATTTGGGAATGTATGACGAACGGGCAAAGGACATTTTCCGACAACCCTTGCGGCAGCAAGTCCACGCTGCGGGAGTTGAGTTCGATCAACATCATGAATCCGACGCCGGCGGCGCCCCCCATTCGGTCATTTCAGCCGGAGCCGGAGTACCCGCAGGATTATCCCTCTCCGGACCCGCCGCAGGAATCCGCCAGCGGCGCCTATCCGGTGTACATAGGGGTTCCGTACCGCGACCGCCGAAGAGCGGATCATGCACACCGGCCTTATCACGCCAATCACGGACCGCTGCCGCGCAAGACTTGACGGTCCCCCGCGGTTATTTGGACAGATTGTAGACGGGCATTGCGCCGTTTTGAATGAAGGTGCAGTTGCCCTTGCCATTCGGACCGCACACCGCGTATTGCATCTTGATCGTTTCTAGCTGGATGAACTGCTCCGGTGACAGGTGCATGGCCTCACGGTAGGCGTTGTCGGCACTTGCGCGGCTTTGCTCAGCCTTCATTCGCTCGTCTTCCGCCATCTTCACCTGTTTTTCGGTTTGAATGCGCTGCTCCTGAGTTGCAGTTTCAACGCGTTGATTCTTGATCGAATCCGGCGGATTGGCGCGGCCCACGGTCATGGTGATGAGTTTCACCGGCAAACCCTTCGCTTGAATGAACGCCGTCAGTGCATCGCGAATCTCCGCATCGATTTCGTCGAGTGCGGTCGTGCTGATGGCGGTTTCGTTCATGCCGCGCTTGCGCACCGCCTGCCGGACCATGGTCCAAAACGGCTGTTCCACATTGTTCTTGTACCAATTTTGTCCAAAGTTCTTTATCAGTGCCACTGAATCCGTGACCTGCAGGGCGACGATGGCGTGAAAACTGACCGGAACGCCGTCCGAGGTCATCGTATCGTTCAATTCAGCGTCAAATCGCTGCGGCTGCATGTAGACATCCACGCCTTCCGTGGTCAATGCACCGAAGGTGCGGCCGGTCTTCACCGATTCCGGTTCCACTCCGCCGTGTCCGAAGAAGATGGGCTTTTCTATCAGCACGATCTCGTGCCCCGCGTCCGGAGAGAAACTGCTGCAGGCGCAGATGCCGATGGTCATGGCAAGAATGCCTAGAATTCGCATATCGATTCGTCCTTGGTGTTTGCTGAGGAGTCACGGCAACAGGTCGGCGTGATGGCGCCGGGCAACGTCGGGGTGGGAGCGCAACCGCCCCTTGAGGTAATTCAGCCCGACCTCGCGGAACAGCGGATTATGCGGGTCCCGCTCGGGACCGCGGGCCTCATCGGCGAGCGGCGGGGGCAGCTGCAGCAGCGGCACGACGGCGTCGAGACGGGCACCGAGAAAAAAGGCCGCCGAGATGCGCTCGCTGCCCGTCGGCGGCGTGACGACTCGATGCATGGTGGCGCGCAGGTAGCCGTCGGAGGCAAGTTCCAGCAGCTCACCGATGTTGATCACGAAAGTGCCGGCGCGCGGCGGCACGTCAATCCAGCCCTGCGGGGTTTCAACCTGCAGTCCACCTTGCTTGTCCTGCAGCAGCAGGGTGATCAATTCGGAATCCTTGTGGGCGCCGACGCCCTGGCCGGCGGCGCCGCTGTCGAGCCCCGGATAGCGGATCAGCTTGATCAAGTAGTGCGGATCCTCGCCATACAGCGATTCGAAAACCTCGGCGGGTTGGCCGAGCGCCAGTGCAAAGGCGCGCAGCACCCGCACGAGCACCTGCATGGACGCACGCTGCCAACGGTCGACCACGGCGCGCAGCTGTGGCAGCGCCGCCGGCCATTGGTTGGGGCCGCGCAACCTCGACCAAACAGGGGACGCGGCGCTGCGCGGCACCGCCGGGCGCTCCGCGCCGATATCGATCTGTTCGCGCCAGTCCGGCCGCCCGCGGGTCAGCTCGGAAGCCACCCGGTTGTAGCCGCGGAAATGCGGTGAATTCACCATTTCAATCGCGAGCTTGTCCGCGGTGGGCAGTGTGAAAAACTCCTGCGCCGCGGTCATCACATCGCGCAGCAACTGCGCCTCCACGCCATGGCCGCCCAGGTAGAAAAATCCCACGTCGTGGGCCGCCGTCCGCAATTGCGCAAGGAACTGCCCGCGCTCCTGCTTCCCCGCATCGAAGCGGCGCATATCGAGTTGCGGTATGGGATGCTTGAGTTCTGCCGCGCTCATCCCTATAGAATACTGGAGTGCAAAACGCAAAGCTCCAGGTCATCCGTAAGTCATCGTTCATCGCCACCCCCTGGAAGAACGGCGGCGGCATTACACACGAAGCCATTCGGGTCCCGCCGGGCGACGGTGCCTTTCGCTGGCGGGTCAGCGTGGCGCACATCGATGCGTCGGGGCCGTTCTCCGAATTTGCCGAATACAACCGCAAGATGGCGCTGCTCAAGGGCGCGGGAGTCGAATTGCGCTTCGCCGATGGAACTCACAAGACTCTGCGCAAGGTGGGTGAGCTGGTGGAATTCGACGGCGCTGTCGCCGCGCAGTGTGAATTGCTGAATGGTCCCTGCGTGGACTTGAATCTCATGACCTCGAAGTCCGACGGCGCAGCGGCGCGGGTGGAACGCTTCATCGAGTCGGTCGCCGTGAGCGCGTCGCGCCATGAAACGACGCTGATTTTCCCCATCGACCGCAAGATCACCCTGCAGATCACCGCGGGAAAACCGGTGACGCTCGAACCCTGGGACCTTGCCGTCATGTCGCAATGTGCCGGGCGAATCAGCAGGCTGGAGTCGGCGAACTCGTCCGTGTCGACCTCGGTGTTCGTGGCGACATTGAGACTCGCGAGTTAGAACTTGTGAGTGGAGAGCAGCAGGCTGGTCTCGGTGTTGGAGATGCCGTCGATCAGCCGGATGCGGCTCAACACCTTGTCGACGGCTTCGAGGCTGTCGGTGCGCAGTTCGGCCACGATGTCCCAGCGGCCGTTGGTGGTGTGCAGCGCGCAGACGGCCGGGTCGCCGCGCAACGCCCTTAAGACTTCGTCCGTCCGGTTGCCTTCGACGGCCACGGTCATCAGCGCGCGGATCCGCTGGTCCTCGTCTTGCGGCTTGAGCTTGACGGTATAGCCCACGATGGTGCCGTCCTTCTCCATTCGCGCCAGACGGTTTTGCACCGTACCTCGGGCCACGCGCAAGCTCTTGGCCAGCGCGGCGACCGACAGGCGTGCGTCGTCGCGCAAAAGGGATAGCAGTTGCCGATCGGTAGAGTCCATAGGCCTCCTGGGTACTTAATTGTACAAAACGTCAATATATCCTGGCAATTCGACCAAAATATAGCGCGTTTTGATCAAATTTCTGGCTATTATTTAGCCCAAGACCCCCTGAAACTAGTTGTTCGTTGACGGGGGATAATCATGGTGGACTACATCGGGACTGCGCGTCTTCGCGAGTTGCTGGCGCGAATCGGCCTCGGCCGTTTCATCGAACAATTGGCCGGCGAGATCGAAGCCGACTATCGCCGCTGGGATGATTTCGAAAAATCGCCCCGGCATGCAAGCCACTCATCCGTCGGCGTCATCGAACTCATGCCCACCAGCGACGGGCGCTTGTATTCCTTCAAGTATGTGAACGGACACCCGCGCAATACTGCCAACAACCTGCTGACGGTGACTGCGTTCGGGGTGCTGGCCGACGTCGCCACCGGCTACCCGCTGCTGCTGTCGGAAATGACCTTCGTCACCGCGCTGCGCACCGCCGCGATCTCGGCGCTTGCGGCACGCCGCATGGCCCGCCACGACAGCCGGGTGATGGCCTTGATCGGCAACGGCGCGCAGAGTGAATTCCAAGCCATCGCCTTCCACCGCATGGCGGGAGTGCGGAGTCTGCGGCTGTACGACACCGACACTTACGCCACCATCAAGCTGATGCGCAATCTCGCGCAGCTGCGACTCGCCGATCTTGAGATCACCCGCTGTACATCCACGGCCGAGGCCGTGCGCGGCGCCGACATCGTCACCACGGCCACCGCCGACAAACGCAACGCGACCATCCTCACTCCGGCGATGATCGCCCCGGGCATGCATTTGAATGCCGTGGGCGGGGACTGTCCCGGCAAGACCGAGTTGCACCCGGACATTCTGCGCGCCCAGAATCTGCGCATCGTGGTCGAGTACGAGCCGCAGGCGCGGATCGAAGGAGAAATTCAGCAGCTGGAGGCGTCGCGGCAGGTCACCGAACTCGCCGATGTGGTGCGCGGCCTTAAGGCCGGCCGGGACAACGACGGTGAGGTCACGCTGTTCGATTCCGTCGGGTTCGCGCTCAATGACTTCTCGGCGCTGCGCTACCTGCAGCGCCTCAACGCCGAACAGCCGGACGGCGGGCAGCGCATCGATCTGATACCGGAACTCGACGATCCGAAGGATCTGTTCGAAGGACTTGCCTCCGATGGCGCCAAAGCGCGCCTGCCGGCGCGCCGCCGCAGGGCGGCGTGATGGCAGCCCGCACCGCCAGCCTCATCGGCGCGCCAACCGACATCGGCGCCAGCGATCGTGGCGCTTCCATGGGCCCCGAGGCGCTGCGCGTCGCCGGCATCCATGCGGCCCTTGCTCACCGCGGCCTCGACGTCGTGGACTGCGGCAATGTCAGCGGGCCGCCGAATCCGGGGCTGATCAAGGTCAACGGCTACCGCAACCTCGCGCAGGTGACCGCCTGGAACCACGAAGTACACGATGCGGTGTACCGGGAGCTTCGCGAAGAGCGGCTGCCGATTCTGCTCGGCGGGGATCACTCCTTGAGCATCGGGTCGATTGCGGCGGTGGCGCGCCGTTGCCGCGAGCAGCGCCGGTCCTTGCGCGTGCTGTGGCTGGATGCACACGCTGACTTCAATACGCGGGAACTGTCGCCGAGCGGCAGCCTGCACGGCATGCCCGTCTCCTGTCTCTGCGGCTTCGGTCCGCGCGAGCTGTTGCAAGTCGGCGGCCTGACACCGGCCATCCGTCCCCAATGGATCCGCCAGATCGGCATTCGCAGCGTCGATACCGGGGAGCGGCGCTTCGTGCACGAGCAGAATCTCGAGGTGTTCGACATGCGTTCCATCGACGAAATGGGAATGAGAGAAGTCATGGATGTGGCCCTGCAGGACATGGGTGCCGATACTCACCTGCATGTGAGCTTCGACGTCGATTGCCTCGACCCGGAAATCGCGCCTGGGGTGGGCACGACGGTGCCCGGCGGCCTGTCGTATCGCGAAGCGCAGCTTTGCATGGAAATGATCGCCGACACCGGCCGGATGGCCTCGTTGGACATCATGGAATTGAACCCTGCCCTGGACGTGCGCAACAAAACCGCGGTGCTGGCGGTGGATCTGGTGGAATCGCTGTTCGGCAAAAGCACCCTGATGCGCAAACCACTGGCATTCCCCGGCGCTCTTATCGATACTTGATCGCAGACACTGCTCAGGATCCGCCATGGCCGCCCACTTGAACGAACCGCCGCACGCGCCCGACCTTCAGGCGCTGCGCCAAGCGATACGAGATCACGGTGACTGGCCGGAAGATCGGGCGGTGACGCGCCTGCTGCACGCCTTGGAACTGACCGGCGGCGCGCGCCACCGTGCCGTGGCGCTGGCGGTGGCGCTCGTGGACGGAGCGCGGGCCCGCCGCGACGAGCGGCCGTTCCTCGACGCCTTCCTGCAGGAATTCGGGCTGTCGAATCAGGAAGGCATCGCGCTCATGTGCATTGCCGAGGCATTGCTGCGCATTCCCGACGACGCAACCGCCGATCGGCTGATCGCAGAAAAGCTGGCCACCGGTGATTGGTCGTCCCATGCCGGCAAGTCAGAGTCTTTGTTCGTCAATGCCTCAACCTGGGGACTGATGCTCACCGGCGGTATTCTCGAGCTCGATCCCTCGATCAAGACCGACACCGCCGGCTGGATGCGAAAATTCACCCGCAAAGCCGGCGAACCCTTGGTGCGTCTGGCGGTGCGGCGCGCCATGCGCATCATCGGCGGCGAATTCGTGGTTGGGCGCAGCATCGAAGAGGCGCTGGCGCGCAGCGCCCGCGAAGCGGACGTAGGCCTGTGCTCCTTCGACATGCTGGGCGAAGGCGCGCGAACGCAACGGGATGCGCAGCGCTATTTGCGCTCGTACGAACATGCCATCGACGTCATCGGCGCAGCGGCGGCCGGACGCCCGGCTCAAGAGGCGTCGAGCATTTCCATCAAACTGTCGGCGCTGGAGTCTCGCTACTCCCTGCTGCAGCATGAACGGGTCATGCAGCGCTTGGTTCCGCTGGTGAGCGCGCTGGTGCAACGGGCGGCCAATCTCGGGATTCAGCTCACCATTGATGCCGAGGAGGCGGACCGTCTGGATTTGTCGCTGGACGTGATCGAGGCGCTGGCCCGCGATCCTGCCACGCGACATTGGCCGGGGCTCGGCTTGGCGGTTCAGGCCTACGGCAAGCGCGCTTTGGAAGTGATCGATTGGACCGCCGCGACGGCGCGCGCCTGCGGCAGACGCATGACGGTGCGGCTGGTGAAGGGTGCGTACTGGGATTCCGAGATCAAGCGTGCACAGGAGCGCGGCCTCGACGGATATCCGGTCTATACGCGCAAAGTCACCACGGACGTTTCCTACCTGGCGTGCGCCGGCCGATTGTTCAGCCACGCCGACGTGATCTATCCGCAGTTTGCGACGCATAACGCGCACAGCATCGCGTCGGTGCTGGAGCTGGCGCCGGCCGGCGCGGACTATGAATTTCAACGATTGCACGGCATGGGCCGGCTTTTGTATGCCGAGGCCGCCCGTCAGGTCGGCAAGTTTCCGCGGATCCGCGTCTACGCGCCGGTCGGCGAACACAAGGATCTGCTGGCGTATCTGGTGCGGCGGCTGCTCGAGAACGGCGCCAACACCTCGTTCGTGAACCGCTTCATGGACGAGCAAGTGCCGGTGGCGGAAATCGTTCGCGACCCCATTTCGGACATCGAGCGCTTGGAATCCTATGCGCACCCGCGCCTGCCCGTTCCCGCGGCGCTGTATTCGGACCGCCGCAATTCGAGCGGCATCGACCTGGGCAATCCGTCCGCGATCGACTCGCTGCGGCGGCAGATGGCGAATCGCCGTGCCGTCAAGCCGGCGTCGCTGCCGGTGGCGGGGCCGGTGATCAACGGAATACTGCTGCCGGGAAACACGCATCCGGTCATGAATCCTGCCGATCGGCGCGATCAGGTCGGCAGCACCCGCGATGCGACCGCGGCTGAGATCGCGCTCGCGTTCGACTCCGGCGCCGAGGCGCAGCCGGCGTGGAACCTCAAAGGCGGAGATGCGCGCGCGCTCCTGCTCGAGAGGGCCTCGGATCTTCTCGAAGCGGGCCGCGCGGAATTTCATGAGCTCTTGGTGCACGAGGCGGGCAAGACTTTGTCGGACGCCATCGCGGAAGTCCGCGAAGCGGTGGATTTCTGCCGTTACTACGCGCTGCGCGCGCGCCAGCAATTCTCCGACCCGAAGCGCCTGGAAGGCCCCACAGGGGAGTCGAATGAGTTGTCCCTGCATGGGCGGGGAGTGTTCGCCTGCATCAGTCCGTGGAATTTTCCGCTGGCGATCTTCGCCGGCCAGGTCACCGCCGCCCTGGCGGCCGGCAATGCCGTCGTTGCAAAACCGGCGGAGCCGACGCCGTTGATCGCCGCTCGGTTCGTGAAACTACTGCACGAAGCCGGCGTGCCCGCCTCCATCGTGCATCTGGCGCCCGCACCGGGGCGGCTGTTCGGTGAAGTGGCGTTCGGACATTCGGCCTTGGCGGGGGTGGCCATGACGGGCTCGACGGCGACGGCTCTCACCATCAATCGCAGCCTGGCGGCGCGCGGCGGCGCCATCGTGCCCCTGATCGCGGAAACCGGCGGCTTGAATGCCATGATCGTCGATTCGACCGCCTTGCCGGAACAAGTCGTCGACGATGTCGTGAGTTCCGCGTTCATGAGCGCGGGACAGCGCTGCTCGGCTCTGCGCCTGCTGTTCCTGCAGGACGACATCGCCGATCAGGTGCTGGAAATGATCGCGGGCGCCATGGATGAACTGATCATCGGCGATCCGGCCGATTTCAGGACCGACCTGGGACCGGTGATTACGCCCGCGGCGGCCGACGGCCTGGCACAGCATGTGGCGAGAATGCGCAAGGAGGCGCGCATCGTCAAAGCCTGCAATCTCGGCTCCGCACACGTACACGGGAGTTTTTTCGCGCCGCAACTCATCGAGCTTGAAAATGCGTCGCAGCTGACCCGTGAAGAGTTCGGGCCCATCCTGCACGTGGTGCGATATCGGGCCGCGGACATTGCCGGCGTACTGCAGGCGATCCGCGCCAGCCACTTTGGGCTGACCCTGGGGGTGCAAACCCGCTTGGAGTCTTTCTGGCGCGAGGTGTTCGAGAACACGGCCATAGGCAACACCTATGTGAATCGCAACATGATCGGCGCGGTGGTGGGAGTCCAACCCTTCGGCGGGACCGGGCTATCGGGTACGGGTCCCAAGGCGGGTGGACCGCATTACCTGGCGCGGTTCGCGAATGAACGGACTCTCACCGTCAACACCACGGCGACGGGCGGCAACGCGGCACTCCTCAACCTTGGAGGCTGAGCCGACTCAAGGGTCGACTTCCGCGCACAGTTCCATGATGAGCGCATCGATCGCCGCGGGCTCGAAGGGTTTGAGTACGCTACGCACCTTGGGACCCCAGGTGCGCGGGCTCAAATCCAATAGGTAACCGGAGGCGACGATGATGGCCGCATCCGGCGCCAGGTCGAGCAGTTGTTTGGCCAAATCCAGTCCGGACATCGCCGGCAGACTCACATCGGTGATCACTACATCATAGGGACTCGCTTGAAATTCCTGGAGCGCCTCTTCCGCGCTGCCCACGGCGACGATGTGCGGCTGAAACTGGGACAGGAGTTCAGTGGTGATCTCACGCACCAGCGGATCGTCTTCGACGTACAGGATTCGAAGGGGCGCCGGCCTCATGGATGAACCGATTGAAATGTTGACCGCGGTGCCGCCGGCGGCGCCGCCCGAGCGGCGCTGATCGGGCCTACCCCCATCAAAACCGCGCCGCACAGGCCAACATCGGCGGCGCGCTGCAATAGTCGATTTCCCACCCGGACCATGAGCCTAGTCGACCACGCGGACAGCACGGTCGCACTCGGTGTAGGGAGGCTTTACGCGTAGGACGGGTCCCCGGCTGCCATCGGATCATTGCCGCAACATAAGGCCGAGGCTCAGCCCCACGAGCAGGGCCACACCCAGGGTTGGGGTGGAATAGTGGCTCAGCCAGTCCTCCGCAATCTCCACGCTGCCGTCCGCGACCATCGCCGGCTCCATCTGCGCGCACGCGCGGGGCGCCGGCTCCAGCCTTGACTCGCTCTGGCATGCGCTCTTGGCAACCATCAATGCGGCGTGCACTTTGGCCCGGACTTTGCGGATTTCCGGATTCTCGGTATCGGCGACGCGCCTGATCAAATCGTCGACTCCGTCGAATAGCTCCACCACCGCAGCGTTCATCCACCGTCCCCTCGAGCGCCCGCAACTTTTAACAATTGTTATGGGTCTTGGGTGAGGTCAAGCATCGGTTGCGACCGTTTGAGCACGTAGGATCTTTCTCACAAGAAGCGGCTGAACATAACATAACGCGTTGCGACGCCGATCAACGCGATCTGCGTTTGCGCGCGGGATTCGCGGGGACTTTCTTGCCTGCCCGGCGTGCCTCCGATAAACCGATTGCGATGGCTTGCTTGCGGCTCTTTACTTTGGTGCCTGATCGACCGCTTTTCAAAGTGCCGCGCTTGCGTTCACGCATGACCTTGGCAACCTTCTGGGAGGCCGCCGCGCTGTATTTTCTTACCATGATTCCTCCGGCTCGAGTGACCGGCGTCGATGCCGGCGTTCACGTGCAAATGTAACCGCCGGTGCGGGCGGGGCAAGCGCAGCAGGACTCGATCGGACGTCGTCCAGCCGGAGCTTGAAGCGTCGGATAAGTCAGGCGCGTCGGCGCACGCTGACAGCCGCTGACAGAACAGGACGATGGCACGAAAACGAACCTCCATTCATGATTCTATCGCCCAGCACCTGGAGGAACTCATGAACGATCCTACTGTGTCCAAAGGCAGCGCGACTCCGTCCGGTCCCGATCCCAAAGCGGAGCGCGAGCAGCAAGAGAAGACTGTGTCGAGGCCGGGAGGCTTCAAGAACGACCCGGATGACCCGACCAATCCCAACGAGGCTATTGAAAGGAGCCGCAGAGCGCTGCGGGAGCGCGCCGCCAAAGGACCACATTAAGGGTCGCCGATCATCCCGATGATCGGGGTGGTTGTTCGGAAAATTGCATTTCCTGGCGGCCGCCCATTCGCGACCAGTCGCAACGCAATGTATAGCCGTCCGCGGCGTAGACTTCCGACCATCCGCTGATCCCCGCTACGACGTCTCCGGCGTTCCCCTTGCGCGCCGCCGGGCCGCCATGGCGGGCGAGAAATTCTTGAATGCGGTCGCTGCCGTCCGACGAGTGGTCTCCCGGCGCCGTGTATTCCTGTGCCATGTGTGTCTCCTTACGAGAGTGGCTGAGAGCTATGTCGTTGGGGTTGCGGTCAATGCTGCAACAGCGGCGCATCAGCTGCCGTAGGAATTCGCCGTCTCATGGTGCGGGGCGGCGCCGATGGGTGTCCGCGGGCTGTCCGCCATATCTGACGCTTCCACATGCACGGCACCTATTCCAGCGTGCACTGCACTCACCGAATAATGGCATCCATGAATTCTACAGTTCGGAGAGGTCATGGAAAACGCTGCATCGCACTCGCCCCCGGTCCATCCATTCAACGAACTCGCGGACAGCGTCGATGATTTGCTGAAACGCATTTCCGATGTCGATAGTCCCGACGTCAGGAAGATCCGCACCAAGGTGCAGATCGCGCTGGCCGTCGCCAGGAGCGCATGGCAGGACGCAGCCCATTACGCGAACCAACGGGTGGCGAACTCATTGCACCGGCCAAGCGACTATGTGCACGAGTCGCCTTGGAGAGCAGTAGGGCTGGCAACGATGTTGGGGGTCGGCTTGGGGGCCCTGCTCAGCAGATCGCGTGGACACTGACGTCGACCCCGCACAGACAATTGATTTCTTGATCAATTTGAACCGGAGGTACTCATGAAACGCACAATCTTTGCACTACTCGTTGCCGGCATGATGGGAGTTGCAATTCAGGCCGCTGCCGACGATACATCGCCGACGAGCGATCAGATGCCGCAGAAGCCCAACCAGAAGCAGTTCATGAAGGACTGCATGGCCAAGGCCAAGGCCGCCAACAACGGCATGTCGGAGCAGGACATCAAGAAGTCATGCAAGGAGCAATTGAAGTCGAGCATGGGCAGTCCAAGCCAGCCTGTTACACCCGCTCATTGAACTCGCGCCCAGCCGCACATGCGCCTCGGGTGAATCACGGCATGGTTGGTAGGAATACAGCGGTATCGGGGATTTACCGGCTGAAGGAAATGGCGGAGCGAGCGTTGGATACGCTGATTGCGGGAGCAATTCCTTGCTCCTCGATCTCGGTGGTGCTGCTCGATTCCGCCGACCCGAAGATTCTAGGCGGGGACGGCGTCATCAGCGGCACCATCGGCATCCTCGCGGGCGCGGGCGCCGTGGCGGTTCCCGGCCTCGGCCGGATGATCGGAGCGGGGCCCGTCATGGCCGGCCTTCCGACGGCGCACCGTGCCGGGCCGCAGCCCGGCGCGGTGGACGGCGGCGCCTTGGTCCGAGCGCTGATCGGCATCGGGATCCCCGAACGCGAGGCCGAGCGCTGCGAAGCCCATGTGCGGAACGGGGGCACCCTGTTGTCCGTGAGCTGCGGTTCCGCCGAGCAGGCATCGCGCGCACGGAACCTGCTGAGCGGCACCGGGGCCGTCGAAACGAAGGTGGACTCGGGCGATACGCGTGTCGCTTGAATCCTACCGGACGTGAATCCTACTTGGCGGCTGTTGGGGCTTGACTGAACCGAGCGCGTCGAACAACGCGAGCTTGGGATGCCTGGCGCAATCCGCCAGCAACGCAGTTTGAAAAACGCCGAGCGAATCGGCATCGAAAATATGGCTGCCGGAGCGCGCCACGGAGAAACCGAACAACCACATCATGATGGTGTTGGCGCTCTCCGGATCCGTGCGCGCCAGTTCCACGTGCCGCGAGGCGAATCTCGCACATTCCAGGGCGGTGAGATCCATCGGGTTCTTGGTCTCGGGTTTGACGATGGCCAGCGCATCCAGCAGGCTTTCGATCGGATTGCTCTTGCATTCGCCATCCAGCGCGTAGCCGAAGGCCGTCAGTGCGTCCGGGTACATGACATGGGCACCCGACCTGGCGACCGAATAGCCGAACAGCCACATCACCGTATTGATGTTGTCCGCAGCCGGGTTCGAGGCCGCGGCCGGCAGGATTTCGTTTTCATACCTGGCACAACTCAAGGTTGCGAGGTTCAGCTCCGCCGCGCGGCTCATGCAGGGAAACAGGACGGCGGCAAGGATGATCCCGGCGAATGATTTCATTGTTGTGGACTCGTGGGTCAGGCGGCAAATCGGCAGCAAGCGCATATGACACCGTATAGTGTCGGTAAGTTCGCGCAATCGCACAACGGCTCAAGAACCGACCGGCGGGTGAGGGCGCCCGGTGAAGGAGGTGAGAGTGATGAGCACGGTTCTGGTGACGGGCGGTTCGGGCTTCATCGGCAGCCACTGCATCATGCAGCTCCTGGCGACGGGACATCGAGTGCGCACCACGGTGCGCAGCCTCGGGCGCGAGGCGGGTGTCCGCGCCATGCTCAAACAGGGCGGCGGCGAGACGGAGGGTCATTTGACCTTCATCGCCGCCAATCTTGAAGACGACGCGGGTTGGGCCGAAGCAGCCGCGGGATGCGAGTACGTGCTTCACGTCGCGTCGCCTTTTCCCGCAGGGGTTCCCAAGCACGAGGACGAGTTGATCGTGCCCGCGCGCGCCGGCGCCCTGCGTGTGTTGCGCGCTGCGCGCGCCGCCGGCGCCAGGCGCGTCGTGCTGACTTCTTCCTTCGCGGCGGTGGGCTACGGCCACCCACCGCAAACGACGCCTTTCAACGAAACGAGTTGGACGGATCTCGGGGGCGCGGCGGCTCCCTATGTGAAGTCGAAGACTTTGGCCGAGCGGGCGGCCTGGGAATTCGTGGCCGACGAAGGCGGCGGCCTGGAGCTTGCGGTGATCAATCCGGTGGCCGTGTTCGGCCCGGTGCTGGGGCCGGACTACTCAACCTCGATTCTGCTGGTGCGGCATTTGATGGATGGCAGCGTGCCGGGGTGCCCGCGGCTTTATTTCGGCGTCGTCGATGTACGCGACGTCGCCGATCTGCACCTGCGCGCCATGGAAAATCCCGCCGCCAAAGGTGAACGCTTTCTCGCCGTCGCCGGCGATTGCATGTCGATACTCGACATCGCCAAGGTGCTGAGGCGGCGCATGGGCGCATCGGCAACAAAAGTGCCGACCTTGCAGCTGCCCGACTGGCTGGTGCGTATCGTGGGGCTCTTTGATCCGGTGGCGCGCCAGATCCGGCCGGAGCTGGGCAAGGCCAAGAACGCCAGCAACGAGAAAGCCAGACGCCTGTTGGGCTGGTCGCCGCGTTCGAACGAAGAATCCATCATCGCCACCGCCGAGAGCCTGGTGCGGCTGGGATTGTCGCAGGGCAGCTCCGCGAGGCCTTGACGACGGCAGCGCCGTGCGGGCAGCGCTGCTTCGCGAAGAGCCGCGGCTTATGCCAGTATACCGCCCCCACCTAGGGAGGTTTTCGACATTGCCTGAGCCCGACGCCGCAGACACTGCACCTCCGCGACCGTCGGTCTTTCTCAGCTACGCGTCCCAAGATCGCGAGGCGGCCCGATTGCTGAGGGACGCTCTCCCTGACTTCGGCCTCGAGGTCTGGCACGACGAAAGCGATTTGGGCGGCGGGGACGCCTGGGATCAGAAGATCCGGCGGCAGATCCGCGAATGCGACTACTTCATGCCTCTCGTATCGGCTCAAACGGAGTCTCGGCACGAAGGCTATTTCCGGCGGGAATGGCGGCTCGCGGTCGAGAGGACTCTCGACATGGCCGATGATCACCTGTTTCTGCTGCCCATTGTCATCGACGACACCGACCAGGCGACGGCCAGGGTGCCGGAAAAATTTCTTACGGTGCAATGGCTGAGAGTTCCCGGAGGGAAACCCACGCGCGCCTTGGAGGCGCTTTGCCGCCGAGTGGCCACCGGCAACATCAAGCAGCCCCAAGCCGGCGCGACCGCGGCGGGTCTGCAAGGGGCCGGCAAATCTGCCTCGTCAACGCCGTTGACCCCGGCCTTCCCCCGCGAAGAGCCGGGGCAAAGGATCCGCTTCTGGGTCGACGTCGTTGCATGGGCATTTCGCGCAGCGTGGGCGGCCTTCAGACGGCTTCCCCGCTGGCTGAGAGTCGTCGCATACTTATGGGTTGCCCTATTGCTCGTGTCGCGCTGTGAATCGTCGAAGCATCATCAGGATTCAACCGATATATCGCCGGCAACGGTCGACAAGCTCAAGGCGATTTCGGAGAAGTACCACGGCAGCCTGACCAAGAACGATCTGGTCAATCTCGGTACGGAAATCGCCAAGGATTTTTCCGGCGATGCGGCCCGGGATACCACCGACGGCAGCCCATTGCTCGTGATACCTTTCACTGCACCGGCCGGCGACACAGCTGCGGAAAAGCTTGCGGACTCCGCCTTTGCCATGACGTATGGAATGGTCGCCAGATCACACCACGGGCAGGTGGGCTTGACCACCGACCCGCTGCCGTCGCGCGAATTGGGCGCGGCCCTGGAGCGCGGCAGGGCGAACCGCTCGACCTATGTTCTCTGCGGGACCGTGGATGCCGCCGGCAGCGTCCGAACTCTTACCATCGAGATCGCGGCAGTCGCGGACGGGTCCGTGGTGTGGTCAAAATCCTATCCCGCCGCCGGCGCCGACACGGCGAGGATCGCAGCGGAAGTGGACGCGAGCATCCCCGCGCTCGCGGCCGATCAGCCGTGATCCTGGCCCGCGACGTGACCGAGCAAATCACGCAGCAGTGAACTGAGCGGTTCGGCGCGCAGCGGGTCGAACACCGGCGTTCGCGCTTCCAGCAGGTACGCGCATTGCGCAATCTCCAATTGCACGGCGTCGATTCGTGCCGCGGGATTGCCATAATGGCGCGTGATGTAGCCGCCTTTGAAGCGGCCGTCGACCACGAAGGAGAATTGCTTTTGTGTGCCCAACTCGATCACGATGCGTGCCATCAGGTTGGTTGAACAACTGCGTCCGCCGCCCGTTCCCACATTGAGATCGGGGAGGCGCCCGTCGAACAGCGCCGGCACCTGAGAGCGGATCGAATGCGCATCCCACAGAATACAGTGCCCATGACGTTGCACGATCTGCCCGATCAACTCCGCCAGCTTGTCGTGGTAGGGCTGCCAGTAGGTGTATAGCCGTTCGGCGATTTCGCCGGGAGTCGGATCGGCTTCTGCCAGGTACAAAGGCTCGCCGTCGAAGGCTTCCGTGGGGCAGACCGTGGTTTCCCTCTGGCCCGGATACAGCGGCGCGCCGTCGGGCGGGCGATTCAAGTCCACCACATACCGGGTGTGAGTCGCGCGGAGAATGGAGGCGCCGGTCGCCGCAGCGGACTCGTACAGTTGCGGCACGAACCAATCCGTATCGGGCAGATCGAGCGCCTCAGGCCGCAGGCGCACCGCCAACTCGGGCGGCACATAGGTTCCTGAATGCGGGAAGCTGATCAAGACCGGCCCTTCCCCCGGCACGTAATCGAACAGCGGTTCGGGGGGGCGCAGTGTCGGCATCAGTTTCCGGCGTGGGAAGGCAGGACCCGCCTGACCAGAGCGGAGAAGCGTCCCGATTTGACCCAGTGCTGAGCCGCGCGGATATCCGGCGAGAAGTAGCGGTCGGCCGAGTAGAAGGGCACGTCGCTGCGAATGCCGGCATGCACCTGCTCGAGATGCCCTGAGGATCGGGCCGGCCGATGGAAATCGATTCCCTGTGCCGCGGCCAACAGTTCGATGCCGACCACCGCCGCCGCATTGTCGACCATGTGGCCGAGCCGGCGGGCGCCATGGGTGGCCATGCTGACATGGTCCTCTTGATTGGCGGAGGTCGGAATCGAATCGACGCTGCACGGGGTCGCGAGCGTCTTGTTCTCCGACACCAGTGCCGCAGCGGTGACCTGCGCGATCATGAAACCGGAATTCACGCCGCTGTTGTCGACCAAGAAGGCGGGTAGGCCGCTCATTTTGGGATCGACCAGCACGGCCACCCGCCGCTCCGCCAAATTGCCGATTTCTGCGATCGCGAGCGCCAGGGTGTCGGAGGCGAATGCCACGGGCTCGGCGTGAAAGTTGCCGCCGGATAACACGTCGCCCGCTTCCACGAACAGCAGCGGATTGTCGGTGACGGCATTGGCCTCCAGCGTGAGCGTGACGCTGCAATGGCGAATCAAGTCCAAACAGGCGCCCATCACCTGTGGCTGGCAGCGGAAGGAATAGGGATCCTGGACACGCGAACAGTCGAGGTGCGAGGCGCGAATGGCGCTGCCGGCGATCAGATCGCGGTACTCGCGGGCCACGGCGATTTGTCCGGGCTGCCCGCGCACGTCGTGGATTCGTTCATCGAACGGCGAATCGCTGCCCTTCAGAGCGTCCACCGACATGGCGCCGGCGACCACCGCGGCCGCAAACACGTCTTCGGCGCCAAACAGCCCGGCCAGAGCCAATGCGGTGGAGACCTGCGTGCCGTTGATCAATGCCAGTCCTTCCTTGGCCCGCAATTTGAGCGGCTCAAGGCCGGCCGCGCGCAGCCCTTCGCTTGCCGGCAGCACGGCGCCGCGCACGCGCACCTGACCGATGCCGAGGAGCACCGTGCTGAGATGTGCCAGAGGCGCCAAATCTCCCGACGCGCCCACTGAGCCTTGCGCGGGGATCACGGGATACACTTCATGCGCCAACAGCGCCAGCAAGGCGTCGATCACCGCCATGGTGATGCCTGAGTGGCCGCGCGCCAGCGCGTTGATCTTCAACGCCAGTATCAGCCGCACCACGGCATCGGGCAGCGCATCGCCCACCCCGGCCGCGTGCGAGAGCAGGAGGTTGCGTTGCAGAAGCTCGAGCTGTTCGGCGGGTATGCGGGTCTGGGCCAGCAGGCCGAATCCCGTATTGATCCCATAGGCGGCATCGTCCCTGGCGATGATCTTGTCCACCAAGGCGGCGGCGGCCGCAATGCGCCCGCGATCGTGCGCCGACAAATGCACCGCAACCGGCCGTTCGTATAATCGTCGCAGAGTCGGCAGATCAAGCTGGCCGGCGCGGATTTGCAAGGTATTGCTCAAAGGGGTCACTCGATCATCGGCAAATTCAAACCCTGCTCGCGGGCGCAGGCAATGGCGGTCTCATAGCCCGCGTCGGCGTGGCGCATGACGCCGGTGGCGGGATCGTTCCAGAGCACCCGGCGAAGGCGCTTTGCCGCGGCATCACTGCCGTCGCAGACGATGACGACGCCGGCATGCTGGGAGTAGCCCATGCCCACCCCGCCGCCGTGGTGGATCGACACCCAGGTGGCGCCGCCGGCCGTGTTCAGAAGGGCATTGAGCAAGGGCCAGTCGGACACCGCGTCGGAGCCGTCCTTCATCGCCTCGGTTTCGCGGTTCGGGCTCGCCACCGACCCCGAGTCCAAGTGGTCGCGGCCGATCACGATGGGCGCGGCGAGTTCGCCGCTCCTGACCATCTCGTTGAAAGCCAGTCCCAAGCGGTGACGCTGACCCAGGCCCACCCAGCAAATACGGGCGGGTAATCCTTGGAAGTGGATCTGCGAGCGCGCCATGTCGAGCCAATGATGCAGATGCGCGTCGTCGGGGATCAACTCCTTGACCTTGGCATCCGTCTTGTAGATGTCTTCGGGATCTCCCGAGAGCGCAACCCAGCGGAAGGGGCCGACGCCGCGGCAAAACAGCGGGCGGATGTATTCCGGCACGAAACCCGGGAAATCGAAGGCCCGGGTGACGCCGGCGTCGAACGCGACCTGGCGGATATTGTTGCCGTAGTCGAACACCGGCAGTCCCATGCGCTTGAAGCGCAGCATGTACTCGACGTGCTTGGCCATGGAGCGGGCGGCCGCCGCCGCGGTGCCGGCAGGATCGCCGGCACGCTGCTCATCCCATTGTTCCACCGTCCAGCCCTGCGGCAGATAGCCATTGACGGGGTCGTGTGCGGAGGTTTGATCGGTGAGCGCATCCGGCCGGATTCCGCGTTCGAGCAGAGTGTGCAGGACGTCGACGATGTTGCCGAGCAGGGCGACGGAAACCGGCTTCGAGTTCTTCTTGGCCGCATCCAGCATGCCGAGCGCTTCGTCCAAGTTGCGCGCCTGCGCGTCGACGTAACCGGTTTCCAGGCGCTTGGCGATGCGGCTTTGGCGGCATTCGACCGCCAGCATGCTGAATCCCGCCATGGTGGCGGCCAGCGGCTGCGCGCCGCCCATGCCGCCGAGACCGGCCGTCAGTATCCACTTGCCGTTGACCTGATCGTTGAAGTGCCGCCGACCCATTTCGGCAAAGGTTTCATACGTGCCCTGCACGATGCCTTGGCTGCCGATATAGATCCACGAACCGGCGGTCATCTGGCCGAACATGGCCAGACCCTTGCGATCGAGTTCATTGAAGTGTTCCCAGGTGGCCCAATGCGGCACCAGATTCGAATTGGCCATGAGCACACGCGGTGCATCCGCGTGCGTCGGGAACACGCCCACCGGTTTGCCCGACTGGATCAGCAGGGTCTCCTCCTCGGTGAGAACCTTCAGCGTTTCGACGATGCGGTCGTAGCAATTCCAGTCGCGGGCCGCGCGGCCGATGCCGCCGTAGACCACGAGCTCCGCGGGATTTTCCGCCACCTCGGGGTCCAAGTTGTTCATCAACATGCGCAGTGGTGCTTCGGTCATCCAGCTGCGGGCGCTCAAGGCGGTGCCGCGCGCGGCGCGAATGACTCGAGGTTTCAACGGGGCGAGCATGGTTGCATCCTTAGGGGCGGAAACGCCCTGACATTTCATAACGGGAACCGGGGTAGTAGAGACGAGCCACCGAGGCGATTTGCCCGGCAGTCCAGGTGCGGCGAATCACCAATAGACAGGGCTCATCGCGCTTCATGTCCAGAAGTTTGCGCGTGCGCTCATCCGGCATGACGGCGCGCAGCAGATGCTCGGCTTCCTGCAGCGGCGCGGCCTTGACCAGGTAGTCGTAGGGAGTGGTTTGAGTGAAGTCCACCTTCAAATAGTCCGGCGCGAGCTTGGGCAGGACGTAACGGTCTTCGAGCTGAATGGGGCGGTCGTTCTCGAAGTGCACGATCACCGAACAATACAATTCGCTGCGCGGCGCGATCCCGAAGTCCGCGGCAAGATCGGCGGCGGCGCGCAGCCGCTCCAGAGACACGATCTCTGCGCGGTGCACATGGCCGCGACGGGCGATTTCCTCGGCGATGCTGCGGATTTCCAGGGGATGGGCATGCGCCAACCTGTCGGCGACGAAACTTCCGACTCCGGCGATGCGCACCAGAATCCCTTCATCGCGCAATTCGCGCAGCGCCCGATTGGCGGTCATGCGCGATACGCCGAAGCTTTTGACGATGTCGTTTTCGGATGGCACCCGCGTCGACGTGCCCCATTTGCCTGAGCCGATATTGTCGAGAATATGCCGCTTGACCTGCAAATACAGCGGCTGCAGCGACACGTTCGGCTTGTTCATGGGAGGCGAGATTAAGCTGTATAGACAGGTACAGTCAACCCTAATTTCAGGCGGCGGCGAGCCTGCGCATGAGGCCGCCGAATGCGGCTCGTAGTTCATCTTCGACCGCATGGCGCCGGTCCTTGATCACCCAGCGGCCGGCGACCATGCAGTCGCGGATGGCGGCATCGCCACCGGCAAACAGCAAATGATCCAATGCGCTGTCAGCCGGCGCACCCACCATGGACGGATGAGCCGCGTCCAGCACCAGCCAATCGGCGCGGCGGCCCACGGCGATCGATCCGACCGGTTGGCCGATGGCCTGGGCACCGTGCTGCGCGGCGTCATTCCAAAGCCGGGTTCCCACATGCGGTTCCTGCCGGTCGGCGTGCACGGCACGACGCCTCTTGCGCAGCCGCTGCTGGTATTCCAGCCAGCGCAACTCCTCGGATGGCGAGACCGTGGACTGGCTGTCGGAACCCACGCACACCCGGCCACCCGCCTTGCGGAAGCGGCCGGCGTCGAAGAATCCGTCGCCGAGATTGGCCTCGGTGCTGATGGAGACGCACACCGTCGCCGCGGCGGCCGCCACTCCGGCGAGTTCCGCGGCGGTCGCATGAGTGGCGTGCACCAGGCACCAATGAGGAGTGAGCAGGCCGCTGTCGAGCAGCAATTGAACCGGCCGGCGTCCGGTCTCGCGCAGGCAGGCCTGCACCTCGAGCGCCTGCTCCGCGACATGAATGTGCACGGGCATGCCGGCGTCGATTTCCCGCAGGCGCACCGCCGCTTCACGCAGGGTGTCGAGCGGCACCGCACGCAGGCTGTGGAACGCCACTCCGGTGCGCTGCGTCCCCGGAGCGCCGGGCGCGCTGCTGCTGCGCCGCTGCGCGGCGATGCGCTCCTCGACCGCGCGCAGGAAAGCATCCGTCTCCGATGCGAATCGCGCCTGCTCGGGCTTGAGCGGGCGGCCGCCGAAATCACTGCACTGGTACAACGTGGGCAGGAAGGTGAGCCCGATACCGGCGACGGACGCCGCTTCGTCGACGGCTTCCCACAGAGGATTCGTGCCCTCATACGCGGCGCCGCTTAGGTTGCGATGCAGGTAGTGGAATTCCGCGACCGAGGTGTAGCCGCTCTTGAGCATTTCGATGAACAGTTGCGTTGCCAGAATCTTCAAGTCGCCGGGCTCGATGCGATTCGCCAAGCCGTACATCGCGCGGCGCCAGGTCCAGAAACTGTCGCGTGTCGACAATCGGTATTCAGTGTTTCCCGCCATGGCCCGTTGGAATGCATGACTGTGCGCATTGGGCATGCCGGGAACGACGATGCCCTCGATGCGCTGCGCCGCGGACGCGGCTGTGTGCCCGCCCGCCGCAGCTTCAATCTCGGTGATGAAGCCCTGGTCGGAAACGGTGACGAGAGTGTCCCGGGCCCAGCCTTGAGGCAGAAAAACCGATTGAAGATGGTAGCGCCGCATGTTGACTATACCTGTATAGGGAACTGTGGGTGCCGTATCATATAGGCAGCAGCCACCAGCAGGCGATGAGAAGTGCAAAAAGCGTCGGATAAGGAATGGGACCAGATCTGGGTCGGCATGAACATGGCCACCATGGTCGCGGGCGGATCGGCCTATGGCAACATCAAAAATGCCGCCTTGGCCGTCAAGGGCGAGCGGATTGCGTGGATCGGACCGGACGCGCAAGGCCGGTCCCGGGCCGCGGCGCTGGGTCTCGCCGTGCACGAGGCCGAAGGTCTGTGGATGACGCCCGGGCTGATCGATTGCCATACCCACCTGGTGTACGGCGGCAATCGGGTCGAGGAGTTCGAGAAGCGGCTGTGCGGCGTGTCGTACGAGGAAATTTCCCGCGCCGGCGGCGGCATTCAGTCGACCGTCCAGGCAACGCGCTCGGCCACTCACGAGCAGCTGCAGGCAACGGCCGGGGCGCGCGCCAAGCGGCTGATGTCCGAGGGAGTCACCACCATTGAGGTGAAGTCCGGTTATGGGCTCGAACTCGCGGCGGAGCGCCGTTTGCTGGAGGTCGCGCGGGATCTGCAGAAGGAATTGCCGGTCTCGATCAAAAAGACCTTTCTGGGCCTGCACGCCCTGCCGCCGGAATTCGCCGCGCATCGCCGGGAATTCGTCGACCAGGTCAGCGGCCCTTGGCTCGAGTCCCTGGCGGCGGCGGGATTGGTGGATGCGGTCGATGCGTTTTGCGAAAACATTGCCTTCACCCCGGCAGAAACCGAGCGCCTGCTGCAGGCCGCCACGCGGCTGGGTCTGCCGGCGCATGTGCATGCGGGTCAACTGAGCGACATCGGCGCCGCGGAGCTAGCCGCGAAGTGGGGCGCACTATCGGCCGATCATCTCGAGTATTTGAGCGCCGCGGGCGCGCGCCGCCTCGCCGAGGCGGGCACGGTCGCGGTGCTCTTGCCCACCGCGTACTTCACGCTGCGGCAGACCACGCCGCCGCCGATCGCCTGGCTGCGCGATGCGGGGGCGGCACTTGCCATTGCCACCGACAGCAATCCCGGCAGCTCACCCTGCACGTCGATCTTGCTGGCGCTCAACATGGCCTGCACGCTGTTCGGATTGACCGCGGAAGAAGCCTTGAGCGGCGCTACGCGGCAGGCGGCGCGCGCCTTGGGCGCGTTGGATGACATCGGCACCCTCGAAGTGGGCAAGCGCGCAGACCTTGCGCTGTGGCGCATCGATCGGCCCGCGGAACTGTGTTACGGCCTGGGTGCGAACCCGTGCGCGGCCGTCGTCCACCGCGGCACCCTGAGGCCCGCGCCGTCTCCACAGTCCGGCTGACTCCGGCATGGCCCGCTCCCGGGCGCTCCGCTGGCGCCGCACCCTCGTCCTTGCCTGTCTCGCGATCATCGCCGCGATGGCGGTTTGGGTGGTGCACCTCGACCGCGTGGTCACCCGGCAGTTCCAGGGGCGGCACTGGTCGGTGCCGGCGCGCGTTTACGCCGCGCCGCTCGAACTGTACGTCGGCGCGCCGGTGCCTGCGGGCGACCTCGAAGAGGAGCTTCGGCGCCTGCACTACCGGGCCGGTGACCCGTCAACGGGGCCCGGCATCTACCGGCGGCGCGGCGACACCTTCGATTTGCACGCGCGCCGCGTACGCTTCATCGACGAGTTGCGGGAACCCGTATTGGTCTCGATTCGCGCGGGCAGCGACTCGATCAGCGATCTACGCAGTGCCGACGGCACGGAGCTGCCGGTGTTCCGCCTCGATCCGCCCGTGATCGGCAGCGTGTTTCCGGTGCACGGCGAGGACCGGTTGATCCTCTCGCCCGCCGAGGTGCCGCCGCTGCTGCGCAACGGAATCAAATTGATCGAGGATCGGCGCTTCGATGAGCATCACGGCGTCGATGTCTACGGGGTACTGCGTGCCCTGTGGGCCGATCTTAAGGCCGGCCGGGTGGTGCAGGGGGGCAGTACGCTGACGCAGCAGCTGGTGAAGAATTATTTTCTGACGGACGAGCAGACGTTCGGCCGCAAGGCGACCGAGGCCATCATGGCGCTGCGGCTCGAAGCTCATTATTCCAAGGAGGAAATTCTGGTCGCGTACCTCAACGAGGTGTACCTCGGGCAGGACGGCGCGCGTGCCGTGCATGGGTTCGGGCTCGCGAGCGAGTATTACTTCGCCAAACCCGTGTCGGAACTCGATGTGGGTGAAATGGCCCTGCTGATCGGACTGGTCAAGGGTCCGTCCTACTATGACCCGCGCAAACACGCCGACCGCGCTCGCACGCGGCGCAATCTCGTGCTGCAGGAACTGGCGCAGGCGCATCTGATCGATGCGCAAGGCGCGAAGCAGGCCGCGGCAAGCCCGCTCGGGCTCAATCGGCCGGGCGGCAGCTATGTGCCCGCCTATCTCGATCTGGTGCGGCGGCACTTGAACCGCGACTACGCCGAGGCGGATCTCGCCGCGGCCGGCCTTGCCGTGTACACGAGCCTCGATGCGCGCGCCCAGGCGGCGGCGGAACTCGCACTGACCTCGAACTTGAAACGTCTGGATGCCTCGAGCCGAGTGCGCGGCGCATCCCTCGAGGGTGCGGTGATCGTGACCGAGCCCAACAGCGGGGATGTGGTCGCCGTGGTGGGCGGACGCGAGGTGGGCGCCGTCGGCTTCAACCGCGCGCTCGATGCGCGCCGCCCGATCGGCTCGTTGGTCAAGCCGGCGGTGTATCTGACGGCGATCGAGAGCGGCCGCTACAACGCGGCCACCTTGATCGAAGACGCGCCGATTGAGCTGAAGCTCGGCGACGGCAGCATCTGGGCGCCGCAGAATTTCGAGCACCAGACCTATGGGCGGGTGACGATGGCGCGCGCGCTCGCCGAATCCATGAACTTGGCGACCGTGCGGCTCGGCCTCGACCTCGGCTTGCCGAAGGTGGCCGAGACCCTGCACCAGCTCGGTCTCAACAGTACGCCCGCGCTCAATCCGTCGCTGCTGCTCGGAACCGTCGAGATGACGCCGCTCGAGGTGGTGGAGGTCTACACCTCGCTGGCAAACGGCGGTTTTCGCGCCCGTCTGCGGGCCGTGCGCGCGGTGCTGGACGAGCAGGGCCGGCCGCTCAGGAGTTTCAAGGTGCAGGTCGAGGCGGCTGCGCCGCCCGCGGCGGTCTACCAGATCGACCGAATGCTCACCCTGGTCACCACCCGCGGCACCGGCCGCGATGCGCCGAACCGTCTACCGCGGGGAACGGTGGTCGCCGGCAAGACCGGCACTTCCTCGGATACCAAGGACAGCTGGTTTGCAGGATTCACCGGCAGCTATCTTGCGGTGGTTTGGGTGGGCTACGACGACAATCGCGCCACCGGCCTCACCGGTGCCGCCGGGGCGCTGCCGGTGTGGGCGGAGACTCTCGCGAGACTCAAGTCCGCTTCATTCCAACCGGTGGCCCCGGAACTCGTGGAAGATCGCTGGGTCGGCTATGGGGACGGCCTCGAGACGACACCAGCCTGCAGCGCGGATGCGGTGCTGCTGTCGCTGCCGAAGGATACCCTGCTGCCGCGCAAGCCCGACTGCATTTCCTCGCCCCCCGCCACCGTGGGTGAGAAGATCAAGACATGGCTCAAAAATATCGTTCATTGAAGGCGGCCGCGCTGGTGCTCAGCGTTTTCGCGCTGCTCGGCGGCTGCTCCTTGCTGGCGTCCAAGCCTTCGCCGGGTCCGCCGCCGTCGGCCGCCCCATCCGCCGGTTCGCCGTCATCCATCGCGCCCCCGCCGGCCGCCCCCTCACCGGGCGCGCCGCCCAAACCGCCGCCGCCCCGCGAGAACAGCCTCTCGCCCGCCACTCGTTCTCTCGTGACGCAGGCGCGGACGCTGCTCGCGCACGGCGATTTCAACGGGGCCTCATCGACGCTCGATCGGGCGCTGCGGATCGAGCCGAACAATCCCTTGTTGTGGATCGAGCTGGGTCGGGAGCGGCTGGTGGAGAGCGATCCCCACCAGGCCGAGGGCTGCGGCCGCAAGGCGCTGGCGCTCGCCAGCGGCGACCATGGCGCGCAGAAGCAGGCGGGACGCCTGCTGGCCGACGCATTGCGCGCCCAGCAGCGCAATCAAGAGGCGCGCGAGGTCGAGAGCCAACCCTTCATGAACTAGGGCAGGTCTTGCAGCGTCCCAAAAGTGCCGGGCGTGGTGGCGCTCTGCAGCAGTACGCCGGGGTTGGTCGTGGCGATCCCGCCCTGCATCGGGTGAGTGACCCCGTTGCTGACCACGATATCCGGTTTGCCGTCGCCGTTGATGTCCGCCACCGCGATCTCATTCGCCCAAGCGGCAGCATAGATGCTGGCTGCCAGGAATTTGCCGGCATTGGCCGGGTCGTGCAGCAGCACGGTGACGCTTTGTTTGCCGCCGATGACGATGTCCAGCTTGCCGGTGCCTTGCAGATCGGTGAGCAGGATGGACTGAGGCAGATCCTGAGCGGCGATGGGATAACTGACGCCAGCAAGAAAGCTGCCGTGATGAGCCGGATCCTGCAGCAGCACGTTGACGGTCGGGGTCATGCCGCCGGTCGGGCCGGGGTCCGTGATCACGAGATCATTGAGTCCGTCGCCGTTCACATCGGCGATGGCGATGATGTTCGCCCCCGCGACATCCAGGTTGGCGGTCTGGGTGAATGCGGTTACCGGTGCCGCGAACGTCGTCGCGGAGGCAGCTCCGGTGTGCATCAGGACTCTGACGCCGACGGCGTCCGTCAGTGCGACATCGGGGGCGCCGTCGCCATTGAGATCTCCGACCGCGACCCAGTTGGCGCCGCCGGAGTACAAGGAAACGGGCGAGGCGAAGGTGCCGGGCGAGGTCTGCACGAACAAGGACACGTTGAAATCCGCTGAGATCAGGTCCGGCATTCCATCCGCGTTCATGTCGGCAATCACCACTTGCGAAGCACCGGGGCTGTTCAATATCAGCGGCGAGTTGAAAGTGCCGGGGCTCGCCTTGTCATTGAAGAACACGGCGAGCGCACCGTCGTCGTAGCTGGCCGACACCACGTCCATCACGCCGTCGCCATTCAGATCGGCGCCGGCGATGAACAGCGGGTCGACTCCATCCGCCGTCAGTGCCGGGGCGGCAAACGCCCCCGCCGCCGTCGACAGGTAGGCTTTGAGGTTCGATCCGGGCGCCGCGGGCGGATGAATCGAGCTCAGCGCGATGACATCGGGAAAGCCGTCGCCGTTGAAGTCGGCGCTGACGACGCCCTTGGAGAATTCCGTGGGAGTGACGTTCGCGCAGGGGTAGCAAAACGGGCCGTCATTGTTGTTGCAACTCGCCAGCAGCGCGGACAGCGTCACGGCGAGGACGAGCGGTATGGGTCGAGTAGGCTGCAGCATGCGGTTCTCCTGAGAAATTACCCTGGCCGCCCGACGGAATCGGCCCCAGTGATCAACGCAGCATGTTACTCCGGGTTGACCTGCTCGAATCCGGTCAAAACGTTAACCACGTTAATGCCGATGTCGCGGACGGCATAGCCCCCCTCAAGAACAAACAGGGTCGGTAATCCGCCGGCGCCGATCATCTGCCCGCAAAGCGAGAAATCCGCGGACTGCAGGCGAAAAAAACTGATGGGGTCGTTTTCGAAGGTATCCACCCCGAGGGAGACGATCAGCGCATCGGCGCGGAAGCTCGCGATGCGCTCGAGGCCCGCGCGCAGCGCCTGCTGCCATGCGCTCCAGCCGGTGCCGGGCGGCAGGGGCAAGTTCAGGGTGAATCCCGCGCCGGCGCCCGTTCCGGTTTCATCTGCATACCCTGAAAAATAAGGAAAGGCCTCAGCGGGGTCGCCGTGCAGCGACACATAGAGCACGTCCGCGCGCTCGTAGAATATGTCTTGCGTGCCGTTGCCGTGATGAAAATCGACATCCAGGATGGCAACGCGCGCCGCGCCGTCATCCCGCAGAGATTGTGCGGCGAGGGCCGCATTGTTGAGAAAGCAGTAGCCGCCGTACAGGTCGCGGGCGGCGTGATGCCCCGGCGGCCGGCACAGCGCAAAGGCCGAATCCGCGCCTTGCTTGATCTGCGAGGCGCCCGTCAGCGCCACATCGGCCGCGGCGCGGGCCGCTTCCCAGGTGCCCTCGCTGATCGAGGTTTCGCCCGCCATCGCGTAGTACCCCAACTTGCCGGTGATGCTGTTCGGCCGGCGCTGCGTCATGCGCCGCGCCGGCCAGCAATCCGGGATGGCCTCGCCACGATTGCCGGCGGCCACCCATTCCTTCCAAGCACCCTGCAGAAATTCCAGGTATTGCGAATCGTGGATGGTGAGCAGCGGTGCGTCGCCGAAGGCGAGCGGGGCAATGATCCGGCCGAGATTCGACGCCTGAACCTGCTCAAGAACGATCTGCGCCCGCTCCGGCGATTCGTGCGGACGGATCAATTCACCGCCGTTGAGCTCGGTGCGGGGCCGGCGCAGTGCGTGATCCGCGGAATACACAGTAATCATTCACAAGTCCCTGGAAAAGCTCAAAAGACTGAGGCGGATGCGGTGCGCAAGTCAACTGCGGCAAGGCAATCCGGCGATTTGACTCAATTTTTATCGACCGCTGCCGACACGAGTGGTGGAGGTACGGCGTGAACAAGGTTGATTTGACCCCGGAAGGGCTGGTCGCAGGCATCAAAGATCTCGTCACCCTACCCGAGGTGGCGCTGCGCATTGCGAGCATGGTCGACGATCCGTCGTCATCTTCGGCCGATATCGGCCGCGCCATCAGCCAGGATGCGGCGCTCACGGCGCGCCTCCTGCGCATCGCCAACAGTCCCGCCTTCGGCCAGCATCGCAAGATTGCGACCATCAGCCGCGCGATCACGGTGCTCGGGGTCCGGCAGGTTCGCGATCTCACGGTGGGGCTGACGGCGGTGCGAACATTCGACGGCATCGGCAATGAACTGGTCACGATGGAGTCATTCTGGCGCCACAGTTTTCTGTGCGCCGTGGCCGCCGGCCAGATCGCCGGGCGCCGCGGCCGCAACCCCGACGACAGCCCTTTCATTGCCGGGCTGCTGCACGACGTCGGACAACTGGTGCTGTTCAGCCGGGCTCCGCAGCCGGCGCGGCAGGCGCTCTTGATGTCGGTGGATTCGGCCGATGACCGCGGATTGTTCCTGTGCGAGCGCGAAATTCTGGGGTTCGATCACGGCGCGGTGGGAGTCGCGCTGGCAAAAAGCTGGGGGATGCCGCGTTCCCTGCAGGAATGCATCGAATTCCACCATGAGCCCGAGCGCGCCGAGGAATATCCGCTGGAGGTCGCCACGGTTCACATCGCCAACAGCGTCGCCGTCCTGGCGGAGATCGGCAGCCGCGAGCCCGACGACGCTCCCGCCATTTCAAGCGTTGCACTGCGCGCCGTCAAATTGGACATGGCCGCCGTGCTGGCCATTGCCTTGCAGACCCAGACAATGGCCGCGGACCTGCTGCCTCTCCTGATAGCGGCGTGAGGTAATGCCGCAATGCGTAGCGGCGCCAATGTGACGGACTTCGCAGCGCCCGGCCGGTTCCCGGGTTCGATCGCCGCGGCTGTTAAGTTTGCCCATTGCCTGACGATATTCCATGCAGTTGAGTGAACTCAGCTGTAACGGCGCCGATTGCTTAGCGGAGACGGTTTATACATGGCTAAAAAGATACTGACTGTCGACGATTCGGCATCGATGCGCCAAATGGTGCTGCTCACCCTGCAAGGCGCCGGCTACGACGTGATGCAGGCCTGCGACGGCGTTGAAGCCCTGGAAATGGCGCGTCAGGGCACGGTCGATCTCGTCCTGACCGATGTGCACATGCCGCGCATGGACGGCATCACCTTGGTGCGTGAACTGCGGGCGCTTCTGAACTACAAGTTCGTGCCAATGCTGATATTGACCACCGAGTCGAGCCAGGAGAAGAAGATGGACGGTAAACGGGCCGGCGCCACTGGCTGGATCGTCAAACCATTCAATCCTCCGCAGCTGCTCGCCACGGTCGCCCGCGTCCTGTGACCCGGAAGTCGCTGCGACACCTTAAGACCATGTGCCGAAGGAATCGAGCATGAGCATTGATGTGGAAATGGCGGAAATCGCCAAAGTGTTCTTCCAAGAGAGCCGCGAGGGGCTCGACGTCATGGAGTCGGGTCTTCTGAGCCTTGATGCCACGGCCGACAGTGAGAACATCAACACCATATTTCGCGCCGCCCACTCCATCAAGGGCGGCTCGGCGACATTCGGTTTTACCGAAGTCGCGGAATTCACACACGGCGTGGAGACGCTCCTCGACGAGATGCGCAACGGCGTGCGGCCGGTCACCTCGGAAGCCATTCAAACCCTGCTGCAGGCCTGCGATTGTCTGCGCGAGATGGTCGCGGCGACCGAAGCCGAGCAGCCGCTCGATCAAGCGCGCATCGGGGCCCTGAACTCCGATATCCGGCACATACTCGGCGAACGGCCGAACGAGAAGCCGGCGGCCCCCGCGCACGGGGTTCCCGCCGCTGCCGCTGTCACCGCCGCGAGCGGGCCGGCCGGCTGGCACATCGCGTTCGAACCCGTGATCGATCTATTGCGTCTGCGCAACGAGCCGACGCGGATGTTCGCGGAACTGCAGCGCTCGGGCGCGCTCAGCGCGCGGGCCGACACTTCTCGATTGCCGCTGCTCGATGCGCTCGACCCGGAGTCTTGTTATCTGTCTTGGACCATCGACATCGCGGGCCAGGTCCCCCGTGCCAAACTCGACGAAGTCTTCGACTGGGTGGACTCTCATTGCCGTCTGGAAATCACGCCGACCGGTCCGGCGGCGCCTGCCGCGGCCGTGGGCGCGGCCGCAGCGGCCCCGGCCGCGGCGGCAGGCACCGCGTCCGTCGAAACGAAGGCCGCGCCGCTTGCGGAAGCCGACCGCGTCCCGGCAGCCGGCGCCCCCGTGCAGAAAGGGAGCGCAGAATCGGGCTCGATCCGTGTCGCGACCGAGAAGGTCGATGACATCATCAACCTGGTCGGCGAGCTGCTCATCACCCAATCGATGCTCTCCGGCTTTGCCGACGGCGTCGATCCGAACGACCTGGACCGGCTGCGCCAGGGACTCTCGCAGCTCGCGCGCAACACGCGTGAGCTTCAGGAAAGCGTGATGCAGATTCGCATGCTGCCGATCAGCTTCGCCTTCAACCGCTTTCCGCGCATCGTGCACGATCTTTCCCGCAAACTCGGCAAGAAGGTCGAGCTCAAGCTCACCGGCGAGGGGACGGAGCTCGACAAGACGGTGCTCGAGAAGATCAGTGACCCGCTGGTGCACCTGGTCCGCAATGCGCTCGACCATGGTCTGGAGACCCCGGACCGGCGGCTCGCCGCCGGCAAGCACGAGACCGGGGCAATCGAACTCGCGGCATTCCACGAGGGCGGCAACATCATCATCGAAGTGCGCGACGACGGGGCCGGCCTCAACAAGGCGAGGATCCTGCAGAAGGCGCGCGAGCGGGCGCTCATTCCCGCGGATCAGGAACTGACCGACGAGCAAATCGACAACCTGATTTTCATGCCGGGTTTCTCGACCGCGGAGCAGATCAGCGACGTGTCGGGCCGCGGCGTCGGCATGGACGTCGTGAGGCGCAACATCAACGACCTGGGCGGCCATGTGCAGATCTCCTCGAAGGCAGGCCTCGGCAGCACCATTCGCATCCGCCTGCCGCTCACGCTGGCCATTCTTGACGGGCAATTGGTGCGTGTCGGCAAGGAGGTCTACATCATATCGCTGCTGGCCATCGTCGAGACCATCGAGGTCACGAAGGAGCGCGTCAACACGCTGGCGGGGCGTGCCGAGGTGTTCCGCCTGCGCGATGAATACCTGCCGGTGGTCAAGCTCTGCGACCAGTTCGGCGTCGAACCCGACAGCCGCAGCGCCGAAGACGGTTTGTTGGTCGTGGTGGAATCGGACGGCAAACGCGCCGGCGTGCTGGTCGACGATCTTCTGGCGCAGCAGCAGGTCGTCATCAAGAGCCTCGAGTCGAATTTCAAATCGGTGTCGGGGATCGCGGGCGCGACCATTCTGGGCGACGGCACCGTGGCTCTCATCATCGACGTCCCGGACCTCATCCGCTCGATTGCCGGAAAGGGCGGCGAAGTCACCGCGCACGCTGCTTGAGGCGCGGGCGTTCCGGCATCAGGTGCGGAACGAATCATTGAGTAAGGTCATTTCTTGGAGGAATTTGCAATTATGAGTACGGCAAAGGCAACGGCGGGCGCGGACCGCTCCGCGGCGGACAGCAGCGAGCAGTATCTGACTTTCATGCTCGCCGGCGAAGAGTACGGCGTGGACATTCTGCGCGTGCAGGAAATCAAGGGCTGGGACAAGGTGACGCGCATACCGCACACCCCGAACTACGTATTGGGCGTGATCAATTTGCGGGGTGCCGTGGTGCCGATTCTGGATCTGCGGCGCCGGTTCGGCCTCGAAACCATCGATTTCGGGCCGACTACGGTGGTCATCGTCGTGCGGGTCATGAGCGGGCGCAGCGAGCGCACGGTGGGCGTGGTGGTCGACGCGGTTTCCGAGGTCTACAACGTCGATGCGGCGGACACCAAGCCGCCTCCCGATGTGTGCGGCAGCGTCGACACGATGTTCGTCAAGGCGCTCGCGACCATTGAAGACAAGATGCTCATTCTGCTCGATATCGACCGGCTGATCGGCAACAGCATCATCGACGAACTCTCCCCGGCAGGTGCAGCGGCGTGAGCAAGAAGAAACCCACGCGCGCGGCAAGGGCCACGCGGGCGAAACAACCGGCGCCGGTCGAGCTCGACGTTCGCATGACCATCGTGCAGGCGGCCGATCTGCACCGCACGCTGCTGGCGCGCCTGGCGCTGGGTAACGCCGTCGTCATCGACGGCACCCGGGTCGAGGAAATCGACACGGCGATACTGCAGATGCTCGTCAGCCTGTGGCGCACCTGCCTGCAGCGCGGAATCGCCTGCACCTGGCTCGGCGCTTCGGACGCCCTGCGCCGCTCCGCGGACTTGGTGGGCCTCGGCGACATGCTGCATTTCTCCGTTGGCGAAGCCGCGCTCGAGCGCGCCCATGCCGCCGCCTGAAGTGCGACCCGGATGTTCGGACGCGGATCAGGTGCCGCACTCGGCACAATCCGCGGCGAGCCGCGTTGCCGTGGAGCACTGCCGCGTCTGGCTGAATTGGGCGGCGGCACAGGTCGATGCATGCCTGGCCAGGGACAAATTGGCGAGCGCCGAAATGCTGGCCGCGCTCACGCCAATGCTGGGACCGGCGCCGCCGCTGTCCGGTGGCGCGCCGGCCCCCGTCGGCGGGGACGCCGACGAGAAAATGGCGGCCGTCATCGTCGCAGTCCAGTCTCATGACCGGATCATGCAGGGCCTCGCTCACGTGGCGGACGCGCTGCGCGCGCTGCAGGCCCAGCTGGGAGACGCGCGGGGCGCCGATTCGGCCGAATCCTGGCGGTCGCTGCGCGACACCCAGCTGCGCGCGTTCAGCATGGCGCAGGAGCGCGCACTGTTCACCCACATGGTTGCGTATGACGATGGACGCGCGCGCGAGCCCGACATGGATCCGCAAGAGACGGTCGAGCTGTTCGTCGCCGACCACGAGTTGTTCGATCCATGATCACGCGGCCCGCCGAGCACGAATTTGAATTCACGGACTCAGAGTTCAAGCGCCTGCGCGAGATCGTGCACCTGCGCACGGGCATCGCGCTCTCCGAAGCGAAGCGCGAACTGGTGTACGGGCGTCTCGCCCGCCGCCTGCGCAAACTCAACCTGAATTCATTTGCCGAGTACTGTCGGCTGGTCGAAGGGACAGAATCGACCGAGCTGCAGGAACTCACCAATGCGATCACGACGAACCTGACGTCGTTCTTCCGCGAGGGCTACCATTTCGAGCAGCTGGCCAAGGAAGCGCTGCCGTACGCCGAATCCAAGCGCCTCGCCACGCGGCGCATCCGACTGTGGTCGGCCGGCTGCTCGACCGGCGAAGAGCCATATTCGCTCGCCATCGTCCTGCGCGAGGCACTCGCCCACCTGCCCAACTGGGACGTCAAGCTTCTCGCCACGGACATCGATTCGAAGGTGGTGGCCGCGGCGTCCGAAGGGCTGTACGCGGCGGAGCGGTTCAAGGGGGTTCCCAACGAGCGCGTCCGCCATTGGTTCCGGCAGCCTGCGGACCGGCCGGGGTTTTCCGAGGCATCCGACGAGCTCAAGCAGCTCATCACCTTCAGGCAGCTCAACCTGCTCGATCCGTGGCCCATGAAGGGCCCCTTCGACATCATCTTCTGCCGCAATGTCGTGATCTACTTCGACAAGGACACGCAGCGCAGGCTGTTCGATCGCATGGCCGATCTGCAGGAGCCGGGCGGCTGGCTGTTCATCGGCCATTCGGAGAATCTGCTCAATGTGACACGCCGCTACAAACTGGTGGGACGCACCGTGTACCGGCGCATGGAGTAACCCGTGGGCGAGGCAACCCGCAGACTCAACGTCGCGCCGCAGCTGCCGGCGGCGCTGCCGCATTTCGGGCACATCCGCCGCACCTGGGATGAGGATCTCGGCATGTCGGTTGCCAAACTGCTGCCGGGCGACTACTACGTCACGCGCCACAACGAGGCCATATTCACGGTGCTCGGCTCCTGCGTATCGGCCTGCGTGCGGGAGCGCAAGCTGGGGATCGGCGGCATGAATCACTTCATGCTGCCGCTCGACCGCTCGGGCGGCACCAGTGCCTGGGCAGAAAATCTCGTCAGTTCCGCGACGCGCTACGGCAACGTGGCCATGGAGCGGCTGATCAACGACATCATGACGCTCGGCGGCCAGCGGGCGAATCTCGAGTTCAAGGTGATCGGCGGCGGCAAGGTGCTCGACATGGCGCTCGACGTGGGCGCGCGCAACGCGCAGTTCGTGCGCGACTATCTCAGGACCGAGGGATTTCTCATCACCGCCGAGGATCTGGGCGACAGTTTCGCGCGCAAGCTGTTCTACAGCCCGGCCACCGGGAAGGTGCGCGTCAAGCGGCTCACGTCGACGGTGAATCGCGCGGTGTTCGAGCGTGAGCGCGAATTCGAACCGACGACCGCCCAGGTCGAATCCGGATCCGTGGAACTGTTCTGACCCGGAGGCCATTCCAATGAACAAGAAGATCCAGGTCTTGGTGGTCGACGACTCCGCGGTCATGCGCCAGCTGCTGACCGAAATTCTGAATTCGGACCCGGGCATCGAAGTCGTGGGAACGGCTCCCGATCCGTACGTCGCCCGCGACAAGATCAAATTGCTGAATCCGGACGTGCTCACGCTCGATGTCGAGATGCCGCGCATGGATGGTCTCGCGTTCCTGCGCAATCTGATGCGGCTACGGCCCATGCCCGTGGTCATGTGTTCCTCGCTCACGCAGAAAGGCGCCGCCGTCGCGCTCGATGCCCTCGCCCTGGGCGCCGTCGATTTCGTCGCCAAACCGGCCGTCGACGTCGCGCACGGCATCAGGGAGTCGGCGCAGGAGATCATCGCCAAGGTGAAGATGGCGGCCCTGGCCCAGGTTCGGCCGTTGGTGGATGCTCCCGTGATGAACGTCGCCGACCGGCATGATGCCGGGGTGGTGCTGCCGAAGCGCAGCGCGCCGACTCACTTCGCGACCACCGATCGGATCATCGCCATCGGCGCATCGACCGGCGGCACCGAGGCCATCAAGGAGGTCCTGACCCACCTGCCGTCGGATGTACCGGGGATCGTCATCGCGCAGCACATTCCGGCGGCCTTCAGCGGGCCCTTCGCGTTGCGCATGGACCACTGTTCGGTGCTCAATGTGTGCGAGGCGCGCGACGGCCAACCCATCCTGGCCGGCCACGTCTACATTGCCCCCGGGGACCGTCACCTCATCGTGGTGCGCGACGGTGCCCGCTATCAATGCCGCTTGAGCGAGGGCGAGCTGGTGAATCGGCACCGTCCCTCGGTGGACGTGCTGTTCCGCTCCGTGGCGCAAAGCGCAGGGCGAAATTCGATCGGCGTCATGCTGACCGGCATGGGCCGCGACGGTGCCGAGGGCATGAAGGAAATGCGCGAAGCCGGCGCATCGACCATCGCCCAGGACGAAGCGACCAGCGTGGTATGGGGCATGCCGGGCGCGGCCTGGCAAATTGGTGCGGTGCAGTCGCTGCATCCCTTGACGCAGATTGCCGGGCGCATCCTGGATCTTGCGGGCGCTGCGGCCGACGCATTGCAGCGTAAGACTCAAACGGCCTAGTGGAATACCCGAATCGCTTCAAGATCATCCTACAAGGGCCGATTACTGCTTCAACCAGCACTGTCGCGGCAACCGCCGTTTGGAGTTTCATAGATGAAGATATTGATCGTTGACGATTCCACTGCCATGCGCATGATCGTCAAGAAGACGCTGCGCCTCGCCGGTTTCGAAGGCCACGACATCACCGAATGCGAGGACGGCGCCAAGGCACTGGCCGCAATCAAAGCTTCGAAACCCGATCTCGTGCTCTCCGATTGGAACATGCCCAACATGACGGGGCTGCAATTGTTGGAGGCGCTCTCGGCCGACGGCGTCAAGCTGACTTTCGGATTCATCACCACGGAAGCGACGCCGGACATGCGCGCCAAGGCGCTCGGCGCAGGCGCGAAATTTCTGGTGTCCAAGCCGTTCACCCCCGAATCGTTCAAAGAACAGCTCGGCGCCCACATTCGCTGAAGCGCCGGATCGCAGGGAACAAGGAATCAATTTCATGGCGACCGCTTATCCTCTGCCCGATGCAGCGAAGATTGTCCAGATGCTGGGACTGTTGTTCGACGGTCTTGATGTCAAGGCGGGCGGCAAGTTCGATCAGACCCCGGGCGGCGGCGCGTGGTTCGGCGTGTTCGTCGCCGACAGCGGCGAACCGGTCGCGCTGTGCGGCGCCGACGGCAACCTTGCGGCAAGCTTCGGCTGCGCATTTTCGATGCTGCCGGCGGGCATGGTCAAGGACGCAGCCAAGTCGCGCGATCTGACCGGCGTCATGATCGACAACATTCGCGAGATCATGAATATCTGCACGCGGCTGGTCATGGATGCCAACTCGCCGCATCTGAAATTGGAGCAGATCTATCCCTGCAAATCGCTGCCCGCACCCGCGGCGGCATTGCTGGGCGCGCCCAAAGGGCGCTGCGAATTTCAGATTCAGCTGCCGAAGTACGGCGGCGGCGTGCTCAGCTTTCTTACCGTCTGAACATGCGCCCGCTTCTCAAGATCGCCGTGAAGGCGCCGATACACGCCGCGGCGCGCGAATAGTGAATGTCACCGAAACCTAACAGTCAAATGGATCATTGGAGATTGAAATGAATTTTGGCAAATCCGTCGGAACCCGCTTGATGTTCGCATTCGCCGGCGTGATCATCGTGTTTTCCGTCGCCATCGCCCTGAGCATCGGCCGTCTGGCCGCGTTCAATACGTCGGTAAACGACATCACCGGCCGCCAACTCGACAAGGTCCTGCTGGCCCAGGCCTGGCAGGATGCCATTTCCGAGGGGATGCGTCACACCCGCAACTTGCTGATCATGGACGACAAGGCGGAGATCCAGAACGAAATCGCCAAAATCCATGTCCTGGCCGAGAAACGGGCAAAGGTCGCCGAACAGATGGCAGCCGCGGTTCAATCGGCGGAAGGCAAGGCGTTGCTGAAGGACGCGCTGGATGCGCGCAGTGCGCTGGTGCCGCTCGATGAGGAATTCCTGCGCGAGGTTCAGGCCGGCGACATCAAGGCGGCCAAGGACACGCTGCTGCAGAAGGCGCGTCCCGCGCAGCTGGCGGCGGTCGCGACGTTGGAGAAGATCAGCGATCACGAAGAGGCGAATATCCACGCGCGCGCAGACGAGGTCGCCGCAGCCTACCAAAGCACCCGAACCCTGCTGATCCTGCTTGCACTGGGTGCGGTGGCGGTGGCCTGTGTGCTCGCCTACCTGATCACCCGGGCCATCAAGAAGCCCTTGAACCACGCGGTGGCGGTGCTCGCCGAAATCGAAAAAGGGAATTACTCCAACACCGTCACGGTCAGCTCGCAGGACGAGATTGGCCAGACGCTCGAGGGCCTGCAGCGCATGCAGACCACGTTGCGGGAACGCACCGAGAAGGACCATGCCGCCGCGATGGAGAACGCGCGGATCCGCACGGCGCTGGACCGGGTGTCGGTCGGGACGATGCTGGGAGATACGGAGGGGAAGATCATCTATGTGAATGATGCGCTCCTGTCATTGTTCCGCCATCAGGCGGGAGAGGTTCGCAAGCAGGTGCCGGGATTTGATCCGTCGCAGCTGGTGGGCAGCTCCTTCGACATGTTCGGGCAGATTCCCTCGATGCAGAGAAGCTTTTTGGCCGGCATGAGCAGTGCGCATACCTCGGATGCCAAGATGGGCAACGCGAGTCTGCGCATCGTGGCGAACCCGGTGGTGGACGGCTCGGGCAAGCGGGTCGGCACGGTGGTGCAGTGGCTGGACCGGACCCAGGAAGTGGCGACCGAAGAGGAAGTGCAGACGATCGTGAGCAAGGCGATCGAAGGCGACTTGACGGTGCGCATTGGCGAGGCGGGCAAGGAGGGATTCTTCAAGACGCTGGCGGGGGGCATGAACCGGCTGCTGACGAACATGGCCGACGTGGTGCGCAGCATGGCGCGTGCGGCGGCGGAGGTGCGCACCGGATCGGAGGAGATTTCGCGCGGCAATGCGGATTTGAGCCAGCGCACCGAGGAGCAGGCCTCGAGCTTGGAGGAGACGGCGTCCTCGATGGAGCAGATGACCTCCACGGTGAAGAACAACGCGGACAATGCGGCGCAGGCGAATCAGCTGGCCTCGGCGGCGCGCGAGCAGGCCGAGCGGGGCGGATCGGTGGTGGGGGCGGCGGTGAGCGCGATGGGCGAGATCAACGCCTCCTCGAAGCGCATTGCGGACATCATCAGCGTGATCGATGAGATTGCCTTCCAGACGAACCTGCTGGCGCTCAATGCGGCGGTGGAAGCGGCGCGTGCGGGCGAGCAGGGACGCGGCTTTGCGGTGGTGGCCTCGGAGGTGAGGAATCTGGCCTCGCGCAGCGCCCAGGCGGCCAAAGAGATCAAGACGCTGATCCAGGACTCGGTGGGCAAGGTGACCGAGGGCACCAAGCTGGTGGACGAGTCGGGCAAGGCGCTGGCGGAGATCGTGGTGCGGGTGAAGAAGGTCACGGATGTGATGGCGGAGATCGCCAGTTCCAGCCGCGAGCAGGCCTCGGGGATCGAGCAGGTGAACAAGGCGATCACGATGATGGACGATGTGACGCAGCAGAATGCGGCGCTGGTGGAGGAGGCTTCGGCGGCGGCACAGGCGCTGACCGAGCAGGCCTCGAACTTAACGCAGCTGATCTCCCGCTACCGGGTGGGCGAAGGTGCGGCGCCCGAGGTGCAGACCCCGGTCCGCCCGGCCGCAGCGGCGGCCCCGGCGGTGGAGCGTCGCGCTCCGACGCGCCCGATGACCGGCAAGAAACGCCCCACGGCCGTTCCCGCCGCCCCCGCCCGCGCCGCCAACGGCGCCAGCGGCGCCGAGGAGTGGAAGGACTTCTAAGTCGACGGTCTTCAGAGATGGGCGGCGAGGAACGTGCAGCCCGCGAACACCGACCACGATGGCGTGGCGGTGGTCATGCCGCGCGCGAAGCCGAAGTCCCAGGTCACCCGCTTGTACGGGCTGAAAGTTGCCGCCAGCAGCAACTGTCGCGTTGGGTCTGCGCCGCTCTGCCGGGTGCCCGACAATTCGCCGGTCAGGCCCCAATGCGGATCGATGGCATAGGACAGGGCCGCAGCCCACAAGGTCAGATCCCGGCTCTCGCCGTCCGTCACCAGTCCCAAACGGGTGACGCTGTAGTTGAGGTCGGTGTGAAATGCTGCGGCAAAATCCGTGCTGTAGATCGCGTTCAGGCCGTAGTCGGTGCCGCCGCTGCCGCCGTGCAAACCAGCCGGCGCCGTCGGCGACATCACGCCCAACTCGAGGCCGAATGCCGATTGCTCATTGACCGCGAACCTGCGCTTCACGACGAAAGCTGTATCCCCGATACCGTCGATATTGCGGCCTTTGGCTCCGAGGTCGCGCACCCAGAGCTCACCGCCGATGCGCACCCCCCAATTGTCGGAGAATGCCAGCTTGATGGTGTAGGGCGCACTGTCGCGTGGCGGCGGCGCTCCGCCGCCGGCGCCCAATAGCCCGAACTCCACCTCGACCCAATCGGTTGCCGAGAGCGCGGCCGGCGTCGAGACGGTGGGGCGGTAGGGGGTGACAGCGACTTCATCGGCTGCCAGGCAATGGGTGGACGTGCAGGTCCCGAGGGCGGTGATCGACAGCGCGGCGGACCAACGAAGGAGCTGCCTCAAGGGAGGGACGACTTCCATTGTCCTATGTGCCCGGCCTGAAGGCGAAGGCGACCACGACGGCGGCCAGCAGCAGTGCAAACGACACGCCGTAATTCCAGGCCATCTTTTCCTTGAGAAAGGTGATGGCGAAGATGATGAACACCGCCACCGTGATGGCTTCCTGGACGATTTTCAGCTGAAAGCCGGTAAATTCGCCGAATCCCCAGCGATTGGCGGGCACCGCCAGGCAGTACTCCAGCAAAGCGATCAGCCAGGATACGAGGATGGCCTTCCACAGCGGCCACGAATGGCCATATTTCAGGTGCCCATACCAGGCGAAGGTCATGAACACATTGGAGCAGAACAGAAGAATGATGGTCTTCATCGCGTACCTTCAATTTCAACACGCCGCGCAACAGGACCCAGGATATTCCTGCTGCATGACAGCAATTTCCTTGACACCCAAGCGGCCGGTTCCTACAATCGCCGGCCTTTGTCTCCGGGCACAAGTGCGGGGCAGTAGCGCCCGTTCATTTTAAGTCTATGCAATCGAGCCGCTCTTTAAGCTATTCATGGGCGGCTCTACAAGGTATTTATGGCGACGACGACTCAATTAATTCGCACCGGCCGGAATGAGCCGGCTTGGAAATCCAAGGTTCCGGCGTTGGCCGCTTCGCCGCAAAAGCGCGGCGTCTGCACGCGTGTGTACACCACCACGCCGAAGAAGCCGAACTCGGCTCTGCGCAAGGTGTGCCGCGTGCGCCTCACCAATGGCTATGAAGTCTCCAGCTACATCGGCGGCGAAGGCCACAATTTGCAGGAACACTCGGTGGTTCTGATCCGCGGCGGCCGCGTCAAGGATCTGCCCGGTGTCCGTTATCACACTGTCCGCGGCGCGCTCGATTGCGCGGGCGTCAGCGATCGTCGCCAAGGCCGTTCCAAGTACGGCGCCAAACGTCCCAAGAAGTAAAGGTTCTCCATGTCCCGCAGAGCAGCAGCCCCCCATCGCACCATCCTTCCGGATCCCAAGTTCGGCAACGACATGTTGGCCAAATTCATCAATATGGTGATGGAGCGCGGCAAGAAGTCGGCCGCCGAAAAGATCGTCTACGGCGCCATTGATCGCATCGGCGACAAGAGCGGACGCGTCGGTGGCGAGGCTATTGCTGTGTTGCAGCAGGCACTGGACAACGTCAAGCCGGTGGTCGAGGTGAAATCCCGCCGTGTCGGCGGCGCCACGTACCAAGTACCCGTCGAAGTCCGGGCCAACCGCCGCCAAACGCTTGCCATGCGCTGGGTCATCGAAGCGGCCACCGCCCGCAGCGAGAAATCCATGGCTCATCGCCTCGCGGCTGAATTGATGGAGGCCGCGGAGAACCGCGGCGCCGCGGTCCGCAAGCGCGAAGACACTCACCGCATGGCCGAGGCCAACAAGGCGTTCGCTCACTACCGCTGGTAACGCCGCGTCTGGAATTAACGCCCGTCCGGCCATATATAGATTTCTATCGGACGGGGCCGACGGCCCCGTTGAATTCGGCGCGAAGCGCCTGGAAAACTTGCACATGGCACGCACTACGCCCATCGAGCGATACCGGAATATCGGTATTTCCGCTCATATCGACGCGGGGAAGACCACCGCGACCGAGCGTATTTTGTTCTACACCGGCGTGTCGCACAAAATCGGCGAAGTGCATGACGGAGCGGCCGTCATGGACTACATGGAACAAGAGCAGGAGCGCGGCATCACCATCACCGCCGCCGCGACCACTTGTTTCTGGAAGGGAATGGACAAGAGCTTCCCTGAATACCGCATCAACATCATCGATACCCCGGGACACGTCGATTTCACCATCGAAGTGGAGCGCTCCTTGCGCGTGCTGGACTCCGCCGTGGCGGTGTACTGCGCCGTGTCGGGTGTGCAGCCGCAGTCCGAAACGGTCTGGCGGCAAATGAACAAGTACGGCGTGCCGCGCGTGGCGTTCGTCAACAAGATGGACCGGGCCGGCGCGAATTTCCTGCGTTGCGTGGAGCAGATCCGCACGCGCCTGCGCGGCAATCCGGTCCCCATTCAACTGCCCATCGGCGCCGAGGACGGTTTCGTCGGCGTGGTCGACCTGGTCAAGATGAAGTCGATCTGGTGGGACGACGAAACCCAGGGAATGAAATTCGAGTACCGCGACATTCCGGCCGGCATGCTCAAGGAGTGCGAGGAATGGCGCGCCAAGATGATTGAGGCGGCCGCCGAAGGCAACGAGATACTGCTCAACAAGTATCTGGAAGGCGGCGAATTATCGGACACCGAAATCAAGCAGGGCCTGCGCGCCCGCGCGCTCAAGAACGAAGTATGCCTGGTGACCTGCGGGTCCGCCTTCAAGAACAAGGGCGTGCAGGCGGTGCTCGACGCCATCGTCGAATACATGCCGTCGCCGACGGAAGTGCCGCCGGTCAAAGGCCAGAGCGAGCGCGGCGAGCCGATGACGCGCAAGGCCGACGACAACGAGCCGTTCTCGGCCCTGGCGTTCAAGATTCTGAATGATCCGTTCGTCGGCAATCTGACGTTTTTCCGGGTCTATTCGGGTACGCTGAACTCGGGCGACCAAGTGTTCGTGCCGAATCGCAGCCGCACCGAGCGCATCGGCCGCCTGCTGCAGATGCACGCCAGCGAGCGCTCCGAAATCAAAGAGGTCCGCGCCGGCGACATCGCGGCGGCGGTCGGCTTGAAGGACGTGACCACGGGCGACACTCTGTCCGATCCCGGCAAGGTCATCATCTTGGAAAAGATGGAATTCCCCGAGCCGGTGATCTCGGTGGCCGTGGAGCCGAAGACCAAGGTCGACCAGGAGAAGATGGGTCTCGCCTTGCAGCGCCTGGCGAAGGAGGATCCGTCGTTTCGCGTGCACACCGATCAGGAGTCGGGCCAGACCATCATTTCAGGGATGGGCGAGCTGCATCTCGAGATCATCGTCGACCGCATGAAGCGCGAATTCAAAGTCGAAGCGAACGTCGGCAAGCCGCAGGTGGCGTATCGTGAAACCATTCGCGGCACCGTGGAATCGGAAGGCAAGTTCGTGCGTCAATCCGGCGGCCGCGGGCAGTACGGCCATGTGTGGCTGAAGATCGAACCGCAGGAATCCGGCAAGGGCTATCAGTTCGTCAACGGCATCGTCGGCGGCGCCGTGCCGCGGGAATTCATCCCGGCCGTGGACAAGGGGATCCAAGAGGCGGTGCAGACCGGCGTGATCGCCGGCTATCCCATCGTCGACGTGAAGGTCACGATATTCGACGGTTCCTACCACGACGTCGATTCCAATGAGATGGCCTTCAAGATCGCCGGCTCCATGGGCTTCAAGGAGGGCTTCCGCAAGGCCAAGCCGGTGCTGCTCGAGCCCATCATGAAGGTCGAAGTGGTGACTCCGGAAGACTACTACGGCGATATCGTCGGCGACTTGAATCGCCGCCGCGGCCAGATCGTCGGCATGGAGGACTCTCCGTCCGGCAAGGTCGTGACCGCGGACGTGCCGCTGGCGGAAATGTTCCAGTACTCGACCTCGATGCGCTCGATGAGCCAGGGCCGTGCGAATTACACCATGGAATTCGCGAAGTACATGGAAGTGCCGAGCAATGTCGCCGATGCAGTCATGAAGAAAGATTCTTAAGGTCAACCAACCGTTTTCATTCATTTTTGGAGATAAGCCGTGTCGAAGGGGAAGTTTGAGCGAACGAAGCCGCACGTGAACGTGGGGACGATAGGTCATGTGGATCATGGCAAGACGACCTTGACGGCGGCCTTAACGAAGGTGATGGCGGAGAAATTTGGCGGGGAGTTCAAGGCCTACGACCAGATTGACAAGGCGCCGGAGGAGCGAGCGCGTGGGATCACGATAGCGACGGCGCACGTGGAGTATCAGAGCGAGGCGCGCCACTACGCGCACGTGGATTGTCCCGGGCACGCGGACTACGTGAAGAACATGATCACGGGGGCGGCGCAGATGGACGGGGCGATATTGGTGGTATCGGCGGCGGACGGGCCGATGCCGCAGACGCGCGAGCACATATTGCTGGCGCGTCAGGTGGGGGTGCCGTACATCGTGGTGTTTTTGAACAAGGCGGACATGGTGGATGATGCGGAGCTGCTGGAGCTGGTGGAGCTTGAGGTGCGTGATTTGCTGACCTTGTACAAGTTTCCCGGGGACAAGACGCCGATCATCACCGGATCGGCGCTGAAGGCGCTGGAGGGGGATGGCTCGGAGATTGGGGTGCCCTCGGTGCTGAAGCTGGTGAAGGCGCTGGATGAGTACATACCGGTGCCGAAGCGGGCGGTGGAGGGGGCGTTTTTGATGCCGGTGGAGGATGTATTTTCGATTGCGGGCCGCGGCACGGTGGTGACGGGGCGCATTGAGCGCGGGATTGTGAAGGTGAACGACGAGGTGGAGATAGTGGGGATACGCCCGACCTCCAAGACGACGTGCACCGGGGTGGAGATGTTTCGCAAGCTGTTGGATGAGGGACAGGCGGGGGACAACGTGGGGGTGCTGCTGCGCGGCACGAAGCGTGAAGAGGTGGAGCGCGGGCAGGTGTTGTGCAAGCCCGGTTCGATCAATCCGCACACGAAGTTTGAGGCCGAGGTGTACGTGCTGACGAAGGAGGAAGGGGGGCGGCACACGCCGTTCTTCAAGGGGTATCGGCCGCAGTTTTACTTTCGCACCACGGATGTGACGGGGGCGGTGGAGTTGCCGGCGGGCACGGAGATGGTGATGCCGGGGGACAACATCAAGATCGTGGTGGAGTTGATCGCCCCGATCGCGATGGAGCAGGGTCTGCGCTTCGCGATCCGCGAGGGCGGCAAAACCGTCGGCGCAGGCGTCGTTGCCAAAGTGATCGCGTAATGGCGATCACCTGGATTTTAGCGTAAGATCCGCCACCGTTTTTATGCGCTTCGCGCAACTGTTGTTATGCGCTTCGCGCAACTTTAAACGGGGTCGAAGCGTCCCCGTCCTTTAAATTGGAAGAGTTATTTATGGCTAATCAGAACATCCGAATTCGCCTGAAGGCTTTCGATCACCGCTTGATCGACAAGTCGGCCCGCGAAATCGTCGACACGGCCAAGCGCACCGGAGCGACGGTCAAGGGTCCCGTGCCCTTGCCCATCAAAATGGAGCGTTTCACGGTGCTGACCGCGCCCCATGGCGACAAGGATGCCCGCGACCAGTTTGAGATCCGGACCCACAAGCGCTTGATGGACATATTGAATCCGACGGACAAGACCGTGGACGCCCTCATGAAGCTGGAGCTGCCGGCCGGGGTCGACGTCCAAATCAAGCTCAATTAGCGCTCACACGCGAATTTAGCGGGGTCGAGGCGACCCCGCCGACAAAGGCCGGATTTGGCACGCAGCTTGTACAACCGGCGGATTCATATATAATCCGCCGTCCATTTTAGAGGTCGGAGCGCGTGGGCGCGGACGCCATATCCTACGGGTACATGGGGTCGGAACACCCAAACCGCTGACCGTTCGCAACGAATGCGGGGCTAACCCAAAGAGGTTCCCGCTCGAGAGGATTGACAATGACCATTGGTCTGGTTGGCCGCAAATGCGGCATGACCCGAGTATTCACCGACGCCGGTGTGACCGTGCCCGTGACGGTCGTCGAGGCGTTGCCGAACCGCATCTCGCAAGTCAAGAGTGACAAAACCGACGGTTACCGCTCGGTGCAGGTCACCATCGGCGCACGCCGCCCGTCGCGCGTGTCCAAGGCGCTTGCCGGCCATTTCGCCAAGGCCAATGTGGCGGCCGGCTACGCGTCCCGGGAATTCCGCTTGACCAAGGGCGAGGGCGAAGCTCTGGCCGTGGGCGGCGAGCTGAAGGTCGACATGTTCACTGCGGGCCAAATCGTCGATGTCACCGGCACGACGGTGGGCAAGGGCTTCGCGGGCACCATGAAGCGCCATAATTTTGCGGGCGGCATGAAGACTCACGGCAACTCGGTCTCGCACCGCGCACCGGGTTCCATCGGCCAGCGCCAGACGCCGGGCCGGGTGTTCAAGGGCAAGCGCATGTCGGGCCACATGGGCGTCAAGAACCGCACCATTGAGAATCTGCGCATTGTCGAGATCGACGTGCCGCGCAATCTGCTGCTGATCAGCGGCGCAGTTCCGGGCGCCGAGGGCGGCCGCGTCGTCGTCAGACCCTCGGTCAAAGCTGCCGGCCGGGGCCGGCGCCAGAAGTTGATGCCGAACAAGGCCCCTGCCGCCGCCAAGGGCGCCGCCGCGAAGGGTGCTCCTGCGGCCGCCGGAAAGGCCGCCCCCAAGGCTGACAAGAAGTAACCCTCATGAAGCTCCAGCTAAAGAACGCAACCCCGGCCAGCGACATTCAATTGTCGGACGTGGCATTCGGCCGGGCCTACAACGAAGCCCTGGTGCACCAGGTCGTGACCGCCTACATGGCGGCCGGCCGGGCGGGTACCAAGGCGCAGAAGAGCCGCGCCGAAGTACGCGGCGGCGGCAAGAAGCCGTGGAGCCAGAAGGGCACCGGTCAGGCGCGTGCCGGCTCGATTCGCAGCCCTCTATGGGTGGGCGGCGGGCGCGCCTTCGCCGCGCGGCCGCGCGATTTCTCGCAGAAGGTCAACCGCAAGATGTATCGCGCCGCGATGCAGTCCATGGTGTCGCAGCTGGTGCGTGAGGATCGCTTGGTTGCCGTCGAATCCCTGGAACTCGCGGCGCCCCGAACCAAATTGCTGCTGGCCAAGCTGGCCGAGTTCGGGCTCTCCCGGGCGCTCATTCTGGTGGAGGCCTACGAAGAGAAATTGTTCCTGGCGGCCCGCAACATTCCCCATGTGGATGTCATGGCGGTGGCCTCGCTCGATCCGTTGACCTTGATCAAGCACGACAAGGTGATCGCCACGGTCGGCGCCTTGAAGTTGCTCGAACAGCGTCTCGGAGGCGCGAATGAATAAGGAACGCTTGATGACCGTGCTGATTCAGCCGCACGTGTCGGAAAAGGCCGCCAACGTGGCGGAAAAGGCCAATCAATACGTGTTCCGCGTGCGCGACGACGCCTCGAAGGACGAGGTCAAGCAGGCGGTCGAATTGATGTTCGAGGTCAAGGTCGAAGGCGTCAATTTGCTCAACAAGCCGGGCAAGACCCGCCGCTTCAAGAATGTCGCCGGCAAGCGCAACGGCTACAAAAAAGCGTACGTACGTTTGGAAACCGGTCAGTCGATCGACTTCACCGGCGGCACGGTTCGTTAAGGATTCAGGCTTATGGCACTCATCAAGATGAAGCCGACCTCCCCGGGTACGCGCTTCGTAGTCAAGATCGACCGCTCGCACCTGCACAAGGGCGGCCCCGTCGCGTCTTTGACCACCAAGAAACCCCGTACCGGAGCACGCAATCATTCCGGCCGGCAGACCACGCGCCACATCGGCGGCGGTCACAAGCAGCGCTATCGCATGGTCGATTTCAAGCGCGACAAGGACGGAATTCCGGGCGTCGTCGAGCGCTTGGAATACGATCCGAACCGCACCTCGCACCTGGCGTTGGTGCTTTACAAGGACGGCGAACGCCGCTACATCCTCGCGCCCAAGGGCGTGAAGGCCGGCGATGAAATCCGCTCCGGGGCGGATGCGCCGATCAAGCCGGGCAACGCCCTGCCGCTGCGGCACATTCCCGTCGGCAGCACCGTGCACAATATCGAACTCAAGGTCGGCAAGGGCGGCCAATTGGCGCGCAGCGCCGGCGGTTCCGCACAATTCGCCGCGCGCGAAGGCGTTTACGCCAGCGTGCGTCTGAAGTCGGGCGAGATGCGCAAGATTCACGTTGATTGCCGCGCCACCATCGGCGAGGTGGGCAACGATGAGCACAATCTGCGCGTGTTCGGCAAGGCCGGCGCGGTGCGCTGGCTCGGCGTGCGCCCGACGGTGCGCGGCGTCGTGATGAACCCGGTCGATCACCCGCACGGCGGCGGCGAGGGTAAGTCAGGTCAGGGCAACCCGCATCCTGTGAGTCCCTGGGGCCTGCAGACCAAGGGCAAGAAGACCCGCCGCAACAAGCGCACTGACGGCATGATCGTTCAGCGCCGCAAGAACAAACGACTGTAAGTCTGGAGATATCACAGTGCCTCGTTCGCTCAAGAAAGGCCCGTTCGTGGATCTGCACCTGGCCAAGAAGGTACAGACGGCCAGTCAGAAGAATGATCGCCGCCCGATCAAGACCTGGTCGCGGCGTTCCATGGTCATCCCCGATATGGTCGGTTTGACCATCGCCGTGCACAACGGGCGTCTGCATGTGCCGGTATTGGTGTCCGAAAACATGGTCGGCCACAAGCTCGGCGAGTTCGCCCCGACGCGCACGTTCAAGGCGCATTCCGGCGACAAGAAAGTCACGGCGGCGGAGTAACCATGCAAACCAAGGCGGTTTTACGGTACGCGCGCATTTCTCCGCAGAAATGCCGTTTGGTGGTGGACACCATTCGCGGCAAGTCCGCGACGCTGGCGGTCAATACCTTGAAGTTCATGCCGAAGAAGGGCGCCAAGATCGTCCTCAAGGTGCTGGACTCGGCGATTGCCAATGCCTACAACAATTTCAATGCCGATGTCGATGATCTGAAGGTGACCCGGGTCGAGGTCGATCCGGCGCCCATGCTCAAGCGGTTTCATGCGCGCGCCAAGGGGCGCGGCGTACGCATCGCCAAGCGCAACAGTCATATCCTGGTTCAAGTGTCCGACGGTAAGCGAGAGGCCTAATGGGTCAGAAAGTAAATCCGATTGGTATTCGTCTCGGCATCACGCGCGACTGGTCGTCGAAGTGGTACGCCGGATCGAAGACGTTCGCCTCGAACATCCACACCGACTTCCTGGTGCGGAAGTATCTGAACAAGAAGCTCGCCGATGCTTCGGTGAGCCGCATTCACATCGAACGCGCCGCGCGCCGCGCCAACATCACCATTCATACGGCACGGCCCGGAATAGTGATCGGCAAGAAGGGCGAGGACATCGAAAAGCTCCGCACCGCCGTGGCGAAGATCCTCGGCATGACCATGAACGACGTGCGGCTCAACATCGCCGAGATCCGCAAGCCCGAGCTCGACGCCAAGCTGGTGGCGGAAGGCATCTCGCAGCAGCTTGAAAAGCGCGTGATGTTCCGTCGCGCCATGAAGCGCGCGGTGACCAACACCATGCGGTCCGGTGCGCTCGGGATCAAGGTGCGCATCTCCGGGCGCTTGAACGGCTCGGAGATCGCCCGCACGGAAACCAACCGCGAAGGGCGGGTGCCGCTGCACACGTTCCGCGCCGACATCGATTACGGCGTTGCGGAGGCGCAGACGACCTACGGCGTCATCGGCATCAAGGTTTGGATATTCAAGGGTGAAGTGTTCGATCAGCCGGAAGTCGAGGCTGCCGAGGCGGACGCCGAAGCTGCCGCAGCGGCCGGTACGAAGACCACCGAGGCGCCGGCTCCGGCCGCAGGTTGAGCAGGTAACACAGCATGATGCAGCCGAAGCGGACCAAGTTCCGCAAACAATTCAAGGGCAAGATTTCCGGCAGTGCGCAGCGCGGCAATTCGGTCGCGTTCGGCGAATACGGCCTGAAGGCGACCGATCGATGTCGCATGACGGCGCGCGAGATCGAAGCAGCGCGTCGCGCGATCTCCCGCTACGTGAAGCGCGGCGGCCGCATATGGATCCGGGTGTTCCCGGATGTGCCGATCACGCAGAAGCCGCTCGAAGTGCGCATGGGTTCGGGCAAGGGCAACGTCGAGTACTGGGTGGCGCGAGTGCTGCCCGGCAAGGTGTTGTTCGAGATCGAGGGCATGAGCGAGGAAATCGCCCGTGAAGCATTCCGCTTGGCCTCCGCCAAGCTGTCCGTGTCGACGGCGTTCGTGAAGCGCCAAGTTCGAACTTGAAGGTGCGTTAATGAAGGCCAAAGACTTGCGCGCGAAGCAATCCAAGGATCTCGGCGAGGAGCTGCTCAAGCTGCGCCGCGAACAGTTCAATTTGCGCATGGCGCGCGCGACCGGCCAGGCCGCGAAGCCGGATCAATTTGCGAAGGTGCGTAAGAACATTGCGCGAGTCAAGACGGTGCTTGCCCAATCCAGGGTGAGCGGAGGTAAGGCGTGATGTCGACCGAAGTACAAACGAGCCAGACGGCCGCCGGCGCGGCGCCGGTCCCCGGACAGCGGCTGCTCACGGGCAAGGTCGTCAGCAACAAGATGGACAAGACCATCGCGGTGTCGGTCGAGCGTCTGGTGAAGCATCCGACCTACGGCAAGTACATCCGCCGCACGACCAAGCTGCTTGCGCATGACGAAAGCAATGAGTGCAAGGAAGGCGATACGGTGTCCATCAAACCGTGCCGGCCGATGTCGCGTCGTAAATCATGGGTGCTGGTGCGCGTTGTCGAACGCGCCCGCGCCGAATAAGGGGCCGACATGATCCAGCTTCGAACCATGTTGAACGTGGCCGACAACAGCGGCGCCAAACGGTTGATGTGCATCAAGGTGCTCGGCGGCTCGAAGCGCCGTTACGCGGCCGTGGGCGACGTCATCAAGGTCAGCGTCAAGGACGCGATTCCGCGCGGCAAAGTGAAGAAGGGCGAGGTGTACGACGCGGTGGTGGTGCGAACCAAGAGCGGCGTGCGCCGCGCCGACGGGTCGCTGATCCGATTCGACACCAATGCGGCGGTGCTCCTGACCAACAAGCTGGAGCCGATCGGCACCCGTATCTTCGGACCGGTGACGCGCGAGCTGCGCAACGTGCAGTTCATGAAGATCATCTCACTCGCGCCGGAGGTGCTGTGATGCAGAAAATTCGCAAAGGCGACATGGTGGTGCTGATCACCGGCCGGGACAAGGGGCGCAAGGGCGCCGTCATCGAAGTGCTGGCCGACGACCGAGTGCGCGTCGAGGGCTTGAACATGGCCAAGAAGCATCAGCGGCCGAACCCGCAGATGGGCGTGCAGGGCGGCATCATCGAACGCGAGGCTCCTTTGCACGTGTCGAACGTGCTGGTCTTCAATCCGGCGACCCAGAAGGGCGACCGCGTCGGCTTCAAGGCGCTCGAAAACGGCCGCAAGGTCCGGGTATTCAAGTCGAACAAGGAAATGGTCGACGCCAAATGACGAAGTTGAATCAATCTTCCCGCTCGCCCCGCGAGCGCTATCAGGCGGGGTGTCTTACACCCCCGTTGAGAGGGTGCGTCAGCACTAAGAAATCATGGCAGCAAGACTGAAACAGATTTACCACGACAAGCTCGTGCCGGAGCTCAAGACGAAGCTCGGGCTGAAGAACACCATGCAGGTGCCGCGCATCCTCAAGATCACGGTCAACATGGGCGTGGGCGAAGCGGTGGCCGACAAGAAGGTCATGGACGCGGCGACCGCCGACATGGCGAAGATCACCGGGCAGAAACCCGCCGTGACCAAGGCCAAGAAGTCGGTGGCGACGTTCAAGGTCCGCGACGGCCAGGCGATCGGCTGCAAAGTGACGCTGCGCGGCGACCGGATGTATGAGTTCCTGGACCGTCTCGTCAGCATCGCGATTCCGCGCATCAGGGACTTCCGCGGAATCAGCACCCGTTCCTTCGACGGCCGCGGCAACTACAGCCTGGGGGTCAAGGAGCAGATCATTTTCCCCGAGATTCAGTACGACCAGATCGATCAAATTCGTGGCATGGACATCACCATCTCCACGTCGGCGCGCGACGACAAGCACGGGCGCGCGCTGTTAGAAGCCTTCAACTTTCCGTTCCGCAAGTAGGGTAATAGCCCATGGCCAAGACGAACATGCTCATGCGCGAGAAAAAACGCCTCAAGGTAGCGAAGAAATACGCTACGCGCCGCGCCGAGCTCAAAGAGCTGATCCGCGATCCGAAGACCGGAGCGGAAGCGCGCGAAGCCGCCCAGGCGGAACTGCAGCGGCAACCGCGCGATGCGGCCGCCACGCGGCAGCGCAACCGCTGCTCGATCACCGGCCGTTCACGCGGCGTGTACCGCAAGTTCGGGCTGGCGCGCACCAAGCTGCGCGAGGCCGCCAACCGCGGCGAGATCCCGGGCCTTTCGAAGGCGAGCTGGTGAGGCGCGCACTATGAGCATGACTGATCCGATTGCCGATCTTCTGACGCGAATCCGCAACGCACAATCCGCGGGCAAGCCCACGGTGGGCGTGGGCGCCTCGAAGCTGAAGCTCGCCATCCTCAAGGTTCTGAAGGACGAGGGCTACATCGGCGGCTACGGCGTGGACACCGCGGGCGCCAAGAGCACTCTCTCCATCGAGCTGAAGTATCACGACGGTCGTCCCGTCATCGACCGGATCGAGCGCATCAGCCGTCCGGGATTGCGCATCTATCGCGGCAAGGATGAATTGCCCAAGGTCTTGGGCGGTTTGGGAGTGGCGGTCATTTCCACGCCCAAGGGGATCATGTCCGATACCCAGGCGCGCGCGGCCGGCACCGGCGGCGAAGTGCTGTTCGTCGTCCAGTAAGGGCCGTTCAAAAGGTTTAGAGGTTAAGGTACATGTCACGAGTCGCAAAAATGCCGGTAGATCTCCCGCAGGGAGTCAGCGCCACGATCGGCGCCGATGCCGTCACCGTAAAGGGCGCCAAGGGTTCACTCACGCTGGCGATCAAGAGCGGCATCAAGGTCGTGCAGCAGGACAAGCACCTGGAAGTGCAGGCGAATTCGGCTGCCGAGGGCTTGAACGCCGTCGCCGGCGCGACGCGCGCACACCTGGCGAACATGGTCACGGGCGTGACCAAGGGCTACGAGAAGAAGCTCGAACTGGTCGGCGTCGGCTATCGCGCCGCGGTGCAGGCGAAGAGCCTCACGTTGACCCTGGGCTACTCGCACTTGATCAACTACGCGATTCCCGAAGGCATCACCATCGAGGCGCCGAGCCAGACGGAGATCATCGTCAAGGGCATCGATCGTCAGCGGGTGGGCCAGACCGCGGCGGAGATTCGCGGCTTCCGGCCGCCGGAGCCCTATAAGGGCAAGGGCGTGAAGTACTCCGATGAAAAGATTTCGCTGAAAGAGGCGAAGAAGAAGTAATCATGAAACTGACCAAACAAGACACCCGCCTGCGCCGGGCGCGCCGCGGCCGCGTAAAGATCAAAGAGCTGGCCGCGCTGCGCCTGTCGGTGCACCGCACGCCGCAGCACATCTATGCGCAGATCTTCGCCGCCGAGGGCGACAAGGTTCTGGTTGCCGCATCGACCTTGCAGAAGGACGTGCGCGGCGCATTGAAGGCCACCGGCAACATCGAGGCCGCCAAAGCCGTCGGCCGCGCCATCGCGGAGCGTGCCAAGGCCAAAGGGATCGCCAAGGTCGCCTTCGATCGTTCCGGTTTCATGTATCACGGGCGCGTCAAAGCGCTGGCAGAGGCCGCTCGCGAAGCGGGCCTCGAGTTCTAACCAAAGGGTCTAAAGGATATGGCGAGAGTAGAAAAACCGATGTCCGGCGATGACCTGCTCGAAAAGCTGGTCGCGGTGAACCGCGTCGCCAAGGTGGTCAAGGGCGGCAAGCAGTTCGGCTTTACCGCGCTGACCGTCGTCGGCGACGGCGCGGGCCGCGTCGGCTTCGGTTACGGCAAGGCACGCGAGGTGCCGGTCGCGATTTCCAAGGCCATGATGCAGGCCCGCAAGAGCCTGGTCACGGTTTCACTGAAGAACGATACCCTGTTCTATGCGGTCAAAGGACGGCATGGAACCACCCGCGTGTACATGCAGCCGGCCGCCGATGGTACGGGCGTGATCGCGGGCGGCGGCATGCGCGCGGTGTTCGAGTGCGCCGGCGTGCGCAACGTGCTCGCCAAGAGCTATGGCTCGCGCAATCCCATCAACGTGGTGCGCGCCACCATGGATGCGCTCGCCAAGCTGCGCACACCGGATGACATCGCGGCCAAGCGCGGCAAGAGCGTCGCGGAACTCGTGGGGTAAGGTCATGTCCGACAAGTCAGTCAAAGTCACCTTGACCAAGAGCCTGTTCGGCCAGCTGGCCAGCATCCGCAATTCGGCCAAGGGCCTGGGGTTGCGGCGCATCGGGCATAGCGTCGTCGTCGCGGACACGCCGTCGAATCGCGGCATGATCAACGCGGCCAGTCACATGCTCAAAGTAGAGAAAGCCTAATGCGACTAAATACCATCAAGCCGGGCGCCGGCTCCAAGCGGACCCGGCTGCGGGTGGGCCGCGGCGCGTCCGCCGGCCAGGGCAAGACCTGCGGCCGCGGCGTCAAGGGACAGCGCGCGCGCAAGGGCGGCTACCACAAGGTCGGTTTCGAGGGCGGTCAAATGCCCCTGCAGCGGCGTTTGCCGAAGATCGGCTTTCGCTCAGGCCTGAAGGCCTCGCGCGCCGAATTGACGCTCACCGATCTGATGCGCGTCGACGGCGCCGATGTCACGTTGGCCGGGCTGATCGGGGCGAACCTGGTCCCGGAGAACACCAAACTCGTGAAGATCATCCTGTCCGGCAAGGTCAGCAAGGCCTATGTGGTCAAGGGCAAGGTCATTACCGCGACCAAGGGCGCCAAGAGCGCGGTCGAATCGGCAGGCGGGCGTTTCGAGGTCTAAGGGAACCGTGGCCACCAGCAATCCCACCGCTGCCTTGGGAGACATGACGCGCTTCGCCGAGATGCGCAAGCGTCTGTGGTTCCTGCTGGGCGCGCTGGTGGTGTACCGAATGGGCACGTTCATCCCGGTGCCGGGAATCGACGCCGCCCGGTTCGCCGCCTTCTTTTCGACTCAGAACGGCACGCTGCTCGGCATGTTCAACATGTTTTCGGGCGGTGCCCTGCAGCGGTTCAGCATCTTCGCGCTGAACGTGATGCCCTACATCACGGCGTCCATCATCGTGCAGATGGCATCCATGGTGTATCCGCCCTGGAACCAGATCCGCAAGGACGGCGAATCCGGCCGGCGCAAGCTGATGCAGTACACGCGCTACGGCACGGTGTTCCTGGCGGCCTTTCAGGGCTTTGGAGCGGCGCTGGCCATCCAGAATTCCGGCGGAAACCTGGTGCCGAACCCCGGCCCGCAGTTCCTGATGGTCGCCACCATTTCGATCACCACCGGCACCTTGTTCGTGATGTGGCTGGGCGAGCAGATCACCGAGCGCGGTATCGGCAATGGCATCACCATGATCATCGTTGCCGGCATCATCGCCGGCCTGCCGCGCGCCATCGGCAACACGCTGGAGATGGTGCGTTCCGGGGAAATGAACCCGCTGATCGTGCTGTTGATCCTGGTGGTGGTGATCCTGGTGACACTGTTCTGCGTGTTCATCGAGCGGGCGCAGCGCAAGATCCAGGTGAATTACGCCAAGCGCCAGGTGGGCCGGCGCATGATGCAGGGGCAGAGCACCCACCTGCCCTTCAAACTCAACATGGCCGGCGTGATTCCGCCGATTTTCGCCTCGAGTTTGCTGGTATTTCCGGCGACGATCGCCCAGTTCTTCGGCAACAGTCCGACTCCCAATGCCATCCAGAGGACGCTGCAGAAGGTCGCGGTGGTCCTGGGTTACGGCCAGCCGCTGCACGTGCTGCTGTTCGCCCTGCTGATCATCGGCTTTGCCTTCTTTTATGTCGCCCTGGTGTACGACGCGCGCGACACGGCGGAAAACCTCAAGAAGGCCGGAGCATTCATTCCCGGCATTCGCCCCGGCCAGCAGACCGGCGATTATCTGGACAAAGTGCTGACCCGCCTGACCTTGTGGGGCGGTCTGTACATCATGGCGGTGTGCTTGCTGCCTGAAATCATTCGCATGGTGAATCCGAGCGTTCCCTTCCAGTTCGGCGGCACCTCGTTGCTGATCATCGTCGTCGGCGTCATGGATTTCGTCGCGCAGACGCAATCGCATTTGATGTCGCACCAATATGAGGGTCTGATGAAAAAGGCCAGCCTGCGGGGCATCGGGAGTAAGAAATGAAAGTTCGTCCGTCGGTCAAGAAGATCTGCAAGAACTGCAAAGTCGTGCGGCGTCGCGGCATCGTCTACATCATTTGTTCGTCGGATGCCCGGCACAAGCAGCGGCAGGGCTAATGGCTATTTCTTCCTTGCTCGCGCAGCGAGCCCGCCAGGCGGGTCGCATCGACCCGTTAAAGGGTGGCGCGGAGCGCCTAGATAAGGAATTGATCTGTAGAGGTTTTTCTAATATACTACCGCGCTTTTTTTCGTGGGCGCGGGTGGAGAAGTAGATGGCGCGTATCGCCGGCATCAACATACCGATGAACAAACATGTCGTCATCGGCCTGACCCATATTTTCGGCATCGGCAACAGCCGCGCCGCGCGCATTTGCGACGCAGCGGGCGTGAAATACAGCGTCAAAGTGAAGGATCTCACGGATGCCGAAGTTGCCTCGCTGCGCTCGCAGGTCGCGAAATTCGCGGTCGAAGGCGATCTGCGGCGCGAGGTGTCCATGAATATCAAGCGCCTGATGGATTTGGGCTGCTACCGGGGCATCCGGCACCGCAAGGGCCTGCCGATGCGCGGTCAACGCACGCGCACCAATGCCCGAACCCGCAAGGGCCCGCGCAAGCAGGCCGTCAAGATGAACGCGCCACCGGGCAAGGTCTAACAGAGAGCATCAATGGCTGAACAAAAGCAGAACGCAAATCAGGGTGCCGCCGCGGCGCAAGGCGCCAAGCCCGCGCGCAAGAAGGTCCGCAAGAACGTGCTGGATGCGATTGCGCACGTGCATGCATCCTTCAACAACACCATCATCACGATCACCGACCGGCAGGGCAATACACTGTCCTGGGCGACATCGGGCGGCTGCGGTTTCCGCGGTTCGCGCAAATCGACGCCCTTCGCGGCGCAGGTGGCGGCGGAACGCGCCGGCACGGCCGCCCAGGAGCACGGGGTCAAGAACGTCGAGGTGCGGGTGATGGGTCCCGGCCCGGGCCGCGAATCCGCCGTGCGCGCCCTGAACGGCTGTGGATTGAAGATCACGAACATTGAAGACGTGACTCCGATCCCCCATAACGGTTGTCGCCCGCCGAAGAAGCGTCGCGTCTAGTTCAGTTTCCAAGGCTCAAGGGTTTGTAATGGCAAAATATACCGGTCCGAAGTGCAAGCTGTCTCGTCGCGAGGGAACCGATCTGTTCCTGAAGAGCGGCGTCAAGCCGCTCGAGTCGAAGTGCAAGCTCGAAGTGCCGCCGGGCGGCGTGAAGAGCGAGCGCAAGCAGCGCCTGTCGGAATACGGCCTGCAGCTGCGCGAGAAGCAGAAACTGCGCCGCATGTACGGCGTGCTGGAGCGGCAGTTCCGCAACTATTACCAGAAGGCCGCGGGCCGCCCCGGGGCGACGGGCGAAACCCTGCTGCAGTTCCTGGAGTGCCGGCTGGACAACGTGGTCTACCGCATGGGCTTTGCCGCCACCCGCGCCGAGGCGCGTCAGCTGGTGAGCCACAAGGCCGTTTCTGTCAACGACAAGCTGGTCAATATCGCTTCCTACCAGTGCAAGGCGGGCGACGTGGTCAGTCTGCGTGAAAAGGCCAAGAAGCAGACGCGTATTCAAGCCGCCCTCACGATTGCCGCGCAAGTCGGCTTTCCGGATTGGGTGGAGGTGGACGACAAGAAGTTCTCAGGGATCCTGAAGTCGGTTCCTGATCGGCAGGAAATTCTGCCGGACATCAACGAGAGCCTGGTCGTCGAGTTGTATTCGAAGTAGAGATTTGGGTCTTACCCAACCGCAGCCTTTTGCTGCGTTGTCCCCGGTTAGTTAGCGAGGTCTTCCATGCAGGGATCGATCAATGAGTTTTTGAAGCCCCGGGTCGTCAAAGTACAGCCCGTGTCACCGCGTCACGCGCGCATCGTGATCGAACCGTTCGAGCGCGGCTTTGGGCACACGCTGGGCAATGCCCTGCGCCGGGTGCTGTTGTCTTCGTTGCCGGGGGCCGCGATCACTGAAATCGAGATCGAAGGCGTGTTGCACGAGTACACCGCCATCGAGGGTGTGCAGGAAGACGTGGTCGACATCCTGCTGAACCTCAAGGCGGTCGCCATCCGCATGCATACGCGTGATGTGGCCGAGGTCCGCCTGCACAAGAAGGGTCCGGGACCCGTCACCGCCGGCGACATTGCCGGCGACCATGACATCGAGATCCTGAATCCGGATCTGGTGATCGCGAACCTGACCAAGGCCGGTGAACTGTCGATGTCCTTGAAGGTGGAGCGCGGACGGGGCTATCGCCCGGCGGCGCAGCGCATGGCATTCGAGGAGCAGACCCGCGCCATCGGCCGCCTGCAGCTGGACGCCTCGTTCAGCCCGGTGCGCAAGGTGACCTACAACGTCGAAAGCGCGCGCGTCGAGCAGCGCACCGATCTCGACAAGCTGATTCTCGACATCGAAACCAACGGCACCATCGACCCGGAAGAGGCGATTCGCCGCGCCGGCGGGATCCTCAAGGATCAGCTGTCGGTGTTCGTCGACCTGCAGGGTCAGGACGAGTCGACCACCAAGGCGACCGAAACGCAGTTCGATCCCATCCTGCTGCGCCCGGTCGATGAGTTGGAACTCACGGTCCGCAGCGCGAACTGCCTGAAGGCCGAGAACATTCACTACATCGGGGATCTGGTGCAGCGTACCGAAGTCGAATTGCTGCGCACCCCGAACCTGGGCAAGAAGTCGCTCACCGAGATCAAGGAAGTGCTCGAGAGCCATGGCTTGACGCTCGGCATGCGCATCGACAACTGGCCGCCGCCGGGGTTGAAGCGCGACGACGAACGCGACGGGATCTAAGACATGCGGCACAGAAACAGCGGGCGCCAGCTATCGCGCAACTCCTCACACCGTCATGCGATGCTGCGCAACATGGCGGCCTCTTTGCTGCGCCACGAGACCATTCGCACCACGGTGCCGAAGGCCAAGGAGCTGCGCCGGGTGGTCGAACCCCTGATCACCCTGGCCAAGGTCGATTCCATCGGCAAGCGCCGCCTGGCGTATTCGCGTCTGCACGATGAGAGCGTGGTGGAAAAGCTGTTCCTGGACTTGGGACCCCGCTTCAAGGCGCGGGCCGGCGGCTATACGCGGATCCTCAAGATGGAACCCCGCCCCGGCGATTCGGCGGACATGGCATTGATGCAGTTGGTGGAAGCCGCGGCAGCGTCCGTGGAAAAGACCGATGACACCAAGACCGCCAAGGCTCCCAAGGCCCCGAAGAAGTCCAAGAAGGATGCTTCCGGCGCCGCAGATGCAAAGGCCGCTCCGGCCGCCGCACCCAAGCGTCGCAAGAAGGCCGCGGCTTAAACGGCCGCGGCAGCCTCTCCAGCCGCGGCAGGGGCCAGACTGGCGTACAGCGCCGACAAGCGCTGCGCCATGCGCAGCGACGACCAGCTCTCGGCATACTCGCGCGCCTGCTCGCCCAGGGCCCTGCATGCGCCGCGGTCGGCGAGCACTGCGCAGACCACCTCCGCAAAGCCTTTGTGGTCAAGCGGCGCGTGGCGGCACCCCAGGCCCGGCTCAAGGATATCAATGGTTCCCATGCGGGGGACGGCCACCACCGGCACCCCCTGGGCCATAGCCTCGAGCAAGACCAAGCCTTGGGTTTCGGTCAATGAGGAAAACACGAAGACATCTGCCGCGCTGTAGCAATCCTGCAGCTCGCCGCCGCGGTCGAAGTAGCCGAGGAAGCGCACCGACTCATTGAGCCCCAGACGCGCTGCCTGAGCGCGCAGGCTGCCCTCCGCCGGGCCTTCGCCGGCGATCAAGAGCAGCGCGTCGGGACGCAGCTTGCGCAGCTCCAGCATCATCTCGAGCAGGAATCCGATGTTCTTTTCGTGCGCTGCGCGGCCGACGAACAGCAGCAGCGGCTGATGCAGATCAAGGCCGTGGCGGCGTCGAAAGGCGCTGCCGTCGCCCGCCTGGAAGCGCTCGGCCGGGAGCCCCGTGGGCAGTATTTCGACGCGGCTGTTGATGCCGTAGGCGCGCAAAGCCGCCTGCATGGCCCGGGAGGGCGCAATGACGGCATCCACCTGATTGCACTGCGAGCGGCTGAAGCGGCGCGCCATGCCGCCGGTTATTTTACGCGGCAGCAGCGGCACATAGTGAAGATCCGCGAGCGTCCGGCGCAATCCGCCGAGGGACATGATGCGATCCTCGGGATCCCGCGGGACGGCCCGGGCGGGCACCCGCCGCAGCGACGGATCGGCCGCCTCCGCAGCTGCCGGTGAATAGGCCGGGGCCACCAGCACGACCTCGTGTCCCAACGCCGTCAGATCGCGGCGAAAGGTCTCTATCGACGTGGAGACGCCATTGACGCGCGGAAAAAACACATCCGAGATCTTGAGGATGCGCACCAGGGAGGCCCGCGAGCTCTTACACGGCTCTCGCGAACGCGTCTCGAGTCATGTTTTCAGGTTTTCCCGACGTAGTGACCACATTGTCCTCGATGCGCACTCCGCCGAAGGGCTTGAGTTCTTCGACCACCGCCCAGTCGATATGGGCGCGGCGCGCGTCGGCATGCGCCGCGGCCAGCAAGGAATCGATGAGATAAATACCGGGTTCCACGGTGACCACCACCCCCGGTTCGAGCATGCGGGTCAGGCGCAAATAGGGGTGACCTTCGGGCCGCTGCCGCTCATGTCCCTGCGTGTCGCTCAAGACGCCGCCCACATCGTGCACCTGCAGTCCCAGCAAATGTCCGATGCCGTGCGGGAAGAATACGCTGGTGACGCCCAGCTCCAGTGCCGCCTGGCCCGGCACTTTGGTCAATCCCACGCGCTGTGCGACGTCGCCCAAGGCACGATGGGCGGACAGGTGTACCTCGCGATAGTCGCGCCCCGCGACGATCTCGCCGCACAGCGCCAGCTGCGCCTCGTCCACGGCCGACACCAGCTCCTCAAAGCGCCCGGGGACCGCCGCGTAGGTGCGCGTGATGTCCGAGGCATAGCCGCGGTATTGGGCGCCGGCGTCGATCAGGAATGAGCGCAGAGGGCTGGGGGAGGTGCGCTCGAGATGTTGGTAATGCAATACCGCGGAGTTCTCGTTGTAGGCCACGATATTGTTGTAGGGCAGCTCCTCCTCGCGTTGCGCACAGGCCTCCAAATAGCGCATATGCGCCTCGTATTCGCAGGCGCCGCGGCGAAATGCGGCGAGCGCGGCGCGGTGTCCGCGGGCGCCGAGTTCGCAGGCGCGACGCATGCATGCGAGCTCATAGGGCGTCTTGACTGCGCGGTCGTAATGCAGATGCGTGAGGAGATCTCGAGGGTTGATGCTCGCGGCATCGGCGCCGGCTGCGCAGGCCTCGGGGCCGATATGGGCCACGCGCCCGAGGCGCGCCCAGTGATCGCTCGCCTTGGAGGGATCCTCCAGGGCAATCAAGTCGATCTCCGCCGTCCAGGGCGCCTGCGGCAGCGGGGCCGGCTTGTGCCAATAATCATGGGGCTGATGGAACAGAACCTTGGGACGTGCCCCCGGGGCCACGACCAGGATGCAACGGGGATTGTCCACGATCGGCACCCAGGCCTTGAAATGGGGGTTGACCTTGAATGGGTAGTCCTGGTCGTCCAGGAACTGGGTGGGCGGCCAGCCTGCGTGAATCACCATCGCATCGAAACCGCTGGCGCTGAGCGACTGCTCCGACCGCCGCATCAGCGTCTGCAAATGCGGCTTATATAGCCGATCGAGACTGGATTCGCTCACATCTTCTCCCGCCTGCTTGACCACCCGGAAGTATGCTCCAGAGCCCTTGGCAGCTACAGTGCTTTAACCCCGTCGGCGATTGCAAAGCGTTAAAGGCGCTGCCCGGGTGGCGAAAGAGATATGAAATTGAGGCAAAACACTCTAAAATCCCGGCGGAGAATTGGGTGAAGGCCCAACAATAAGCTCGGCCTTAAAATTTCATTCTTAATATTTCTGGGGTATCGATAGATGAAGACCAAACTTGCTTTAAGCGCTTTTGTCGCAGCATTCATGCTGAGTGCCTGCGGCAGCAAGACCGAGGCTCCCGCCCCGGCTGCTACTGATGCGACTCCTCCGGCCGCCGCGCCGGCTCCGGACGCTGCTGCTTCTGCCGCTTCCGACGCCGCTGCAGCTGCGAGTGCGGCAGCTGAGGCAGCCTCGAGCGCAGCTTCCGCTGCGAAGCCGTAATTCGGTTCGATAGCTGATACCACATGCCCGGGCGGGCGGCCGACAGGCGCGTTCGCTCGGGCTGTGTTTTTGAAAATTGGGAAGCGGGTTAGTTGTTAGTCAGTATTCGCGACTGTCGACACTCGAAGAAGGATCGCCAATGGATCCAGAGCGTCTACGCCGAATACATCGACTCCTTGGCCGATCTGAATACCGGCCTCTTCTCCGTCATCGGGGCCGACAATCCGCACGAAGATGAAATCTTCGCCCACTGGTTCTCCAACGACCACTCGCACCCGCTGCTGATTCTCAACGGAGCAGAACCCGTGGGATTCGCGCTGGTGACCCGCCCGCGGATTCCCGTCGCCGGCGAGCCCGCAGCCGACTATCGAATGTCTGAGTTCTTTGTCCGCAAACAGCACCGCAAGGCCGGCATGGGCCGCGATGCCGCAACCCTCATTTTCGACCGCTTCGCGGGCGACTGGGTCATCGTCGAATATATGCGCAACCCCGGCGCCGTGGCGTTTTGGCGGCGAGTAATTTCCGGCTATTGCGGCGGCCGTTACACCGAACGATCCCGTCACGGCGAAGTGCAGCAGCGATTCACGAGCCGGCCACAGGCGGCGCGCTGAAGCGCCCATGAACCGCGCGCGCCGCCGCCGCTGGTCGATGTTGCTGTTGTGCGCGGCTGCCGCCGCCGGCGGCGCCCGTTCGCAGGATCTTGCCGCGGCGCGCGCCTGCGCCGGCATCGCTGACAAGGCCGCCCGGCTGGCTTGCTATGACGCGGCGTTCGCGCCCAAGGCCGCCCCTCCCGCCCTTGCCGCCCCTCCCGCGCCTGTTGCACCCGCTGTCCCGGCCGCTGCCGCCCCGGTTGCGGCGGAGTTCGGGGACAACGGACAACTGCGGCCGCAATCAAAGGCGAATCTGCCCAAGAAGGTCGACCTCAAAGTGCACAGCGTTGCCTCCACGGCCCGCGGCATGTACCGGCTCACGATGGAAAACGGCCAGGTTTGGGAGACCAAGCAAGCCGACTGGACCTTGGATTTCAAATCCGGGGATGCGGTCACGATTTCGCGAATGATGTTTGATTCATACCAGATATCATTGACGGGCCGAGGAACCAGCGTCGGCGTCAAGCGAATACAGTAGGGCTTTCGGCGTTAACCGGGCGCAAATTGACGAATACTCCATCACAGGCTGAACCCAACGTGGGTTTCGACTTTGTCCGCACCCTGGCAGCGGAGTTGTCGCGCGGCAACGTCGACCTGCCCTCGTTTCCCGAAATCGCGGTCCGCGTCAGGCGGATCTTGTCCGACCCCAAATCCTCGGTGAACCAGGTGGTCCGGGTCGTGGGATCGGAGCCGGCCCTGGCGGCGCGCCTGCTGCGGATTGCAAATTCAGCGTCGCTCAACCGCAGCGGCAAGACAGTCACCGATTTGCGCACGGCGATCAACCGCATCGGCTACAACATGGTGCGCAGCGCCTCGATATCCTTCTCGATGGCGCAGATACGCAAGAGCAACAAGCTGGCCGGATTGGAGCACCACCTCAATGATCTCTGGCAACGCAGCACCTTGGTGGCCGCATTCGCCTTCGTGCTTGCCCGGATGTGCACGCGCGTCAATGCCGACGAGGCCATGCTGACGGGCATGATGCACGGGATCGGTAAACTCTATATTTTGACGCGCGCCATCGACCACCCGGAATTGTTCGTCGGCAAAACTACGCTGGACGACATCATCGGCGATTGGCATGCATCCATCGGCAAGGCGATTCTCGAGAATTGGGACTTCTCCGAAGCGATGGCCCAGGCGGTCGGCGACCAGGCGGATTTCTCGCGCACTGACGACGGGCCGCCGGATTTGAGCGACGTGATTGCGGTGGCAATCATCATGGCCGCGCACGCCGCGGATACTTCCGGCCGCGAAGCCGCATTACAAGACCTTGGGGCCGCCAAACGGCTGGGCTTGAACGAGGAGAAGACTCAGGCCGTGATGCGCGAATCCGCCGCCGAGGTCACCGCGCTCAGCCAGGCCCTCGGCAGCTAGGATCCCGTCCGGACATTTCCCGTGAGCTGCTCCGCCGCAACCGCGCCGGCCACATAGCTCGCGTTGTGGGGCATGATGCCCGCGAGATTCATGCGGCTGTCCTGCGTCATGTAGATGTGATGCCGGTCGCGCAGACGGTCCACCACCTGGGGGGACACGCCGAGCAGAGAAAACATGCCGCGCTGAGTTCGGATGAAATCGAACGTCCCGGCGCCGGTCGCCCGGCGCAGCTCCGCCGCCAGCAGCGCGCGCATATCGTTGATCCGGGTGCGCATCAGGTTGAGTTCCTCGATCCAGTCCCGCTTGAGCGCCGGGTTTGCAAAAATGTGCGCGGCGATCGCCGCGCCGTGGTCGGGCGGCATCGAATAGATGCCGCGCGCGATTTGCAGCACATGGCTCAGCATGGCATCGGCGCGGGCCTCGGTCTCACCGATGACGATCAGTGCACCGACGCGCTCGCGGTACAGACCCAGATTCTTGGAATACGATATGGCCACCAGCGATTCAGGCACCGTCTCGGCAATCAGGCGCACGCCGGCTGCGTCGGCATCGAGATCGACGGCAAACCCCTGGTACGCGAGATCCAGGAAGGGCACGAGACGCCGGCGCTTCAATAGCCCCGCCACGGCCTGCCATTGCATCAGATCCAAGTCAGCGCCTGACGGATTGTGGCAACACGCGTGCAGCAGGACCACGTCGCCTTCGGCCGCGCGGTCCAAGCGTTCGAGCATGGCGTCGAAGCGCAGGCGGCTCGTTCCCAAATCGTAGTACGGGTAGCGCTCCAGCCGCAGGCCCGAGTTGCCCAGCAGCGGCGTGTGATTGCCCCACGTCGGATCGCTGACGTGAACCGTGACCGCGGGGGCGGCCGCGCGAATCAATTCCGCGCCGAGCCGCAGGGCGCCGCAGCCGCCGGGAGCCTGTACGGTACGCGCGCGCCGGTCGCGCCGGGCCGTGTGCGCCGCCCCGAGCACCAATTCCTCGACGGCGCGGTTGAATTCCTCGCGTCCCGCGGCGCCCACGTAGGACTTTGTGGTCTGCGCCGCCAGCACTTCCTGCTCGGCTCGGCGCACGCAGGCCAGCACGGGCGTATTGCCGCTCAGGTCGCGATACACACCCACACCGAGATCGACCTTCGACGGCGAGGCGTCGGCTCGATATTTCGCCATCAGTCCGAGAATGGAATCCGAGCTCAGCTGTTTGAGTTCTTGAAACACGAGTTGGCGCCCCAATTTTGCCCGCTCACATTATAGTCGAGCCACTATGAGGTTTCGCGGCGCCTGCATCCTGATTTTGACCCTGGCGCTCGGAGCCGGCCTGGCGGCGGCGGGCGCGCCGCGGGCATATTCGGCCGAAACGGCCCCGCGAATCATCAGCTTGAGCCCCCATATCACCGAATTGTTGTATGCCGCCGGCGCCGGGAGCCGGATCGTCGGCGTCGACGATTTGAGCGACTACCCGCCCGCCGTCGCGGGCGTGGCGCGGGTCGGCGAGCCGGCCACCCTCGATGTGGAGGGGCTGCTCAAGCTCAAACCGACGTTGATCGTGCTGTGGGACTCGGGCACGCCGCCGCGGGCCAAGGCGCAATTGCAGAGTCTGAACCTCACACTGTATGTCACCGAACAGCGCCGGCTGGACGATATCGGAGCGGTGCTGCTCGACTTCGGCCGGCTGGCGGGCACCTTGCCCGAGGCGGCGGCGGCCGCCGCCCGCTACCGGTCGGAGCTCGCGGCGCTGCGCACGCACTATGCGGCTCGGCCGCGGCTCAAGGTGTTCTATCAAGTGTGGGACCGGCCCCTGTACACGCTCTCGGGCGCGCATGTGGTCACCGAAGTGCTGTCACTGTGCGGCGGCGACAATGTGTTCGCCGATCTGTCCACCCTGGCGCCGGCCGTCGACAAGGAAGCGGTGCTGGCGCGCGATCCCGACGTGATTCTGGTTGCCGCGACCGGCGCCGAGGGCGCCAGGCAGGTCGCCGACTGGGGGCGTTTTGGCAATCTTCGCGCAGTGCGCAACCACCATATCTACACCGTGGACCCCTCGCTCATCGGGCGAATGACGCCGCGAATCTTGCAGGGCGCGCGCGATGCATGCGAATTGCTCGATGCGGCCCGCGGTGTGCAGCGCCACGTAACGGACGCTGCACTAGGGGCCCGCCCTTGACCCGTCTCCATTTTAAGACATTGGTCCGATGACATTCCCCGGCGTTAGCGTGTACGCTTTAGTCACCTAATCAGCGGGAGAGTTACCTCATGGCGCTTTGGAACGAAAAACCTACGCCCGGCACGGCGGGTCCTGTTGTCCCCCCCTCGGCGACCCCTCCGGAAAGGAGCCCGCCCGAGCGCACGGTGAGTGACCCGGCGCTGTCGGTTTCGCCACGCCGTCCCACCCCGAAGACATCATCGGAGGGCGGGGAGTCGGTGATTGCGGCGAATCTGACCATCGAGGGCAAGATCGAAGGCTCCGGCAACGTACGCATCGCGGGCCGCTTCAAGGGCGATGTCCGCATCGACGGCAATTTCAGCATCGAATCCGGGGCCCATCTGACCGGCCAGGTGCTGGCCGGCATCGTGGTGGTGGGCGGCGAGTTGCAGGGCAACATAGAGTCCGCCAAGCGGGTCGATGTCCAAGAGGGCGGCATCATCGTCGGCGACGTCAAAGCCGGATCGATCACCGTGGCGGCAGGTTCGCGCATGCGCGGGCACGTCGAATTCGGCTGGGAAGATGAGAAGGTGAAGATCAAGCCGGGCTTGGTCGGCAGCGGCAACTAGGAATGAGCGTCGTTCGTGCCGGGACCTTAGGCGCGACACGGATATGTCCGCATTGCAAGGCAGTGGTACTGCAGAGTGCCAACGTCTGTCCCGGCTGCCAGCACCATCTGCGCTTCAACTCCGGCAACGCGGAGCCGCAGTCCGAAGGCGTGTCGGCGATGCGCATCGAGGGTTCGATCCGTCATTCGGTGCGCGACGAAAGCTGCGAATACTGCGTCGTCGTCTCGATCACCAACGAACGAGGCGAGAAAGTGGCGCGTCAAGTGGTCGGCGTCGGAGCCCTGCAGCCCGGCGAGAAGCACAAATACAGCTTCTCGGTCGACTTGTTGCCGGTGCGCGCCTTTCCGGAGCGCCGCCGAAACTGACCGGTACCGCGGGGGCGACGCGTCAGCGCTGGGCGCGGCCCTCGATGTCGATGAAGCGCAGGAATTCCGCGCGTGTGCTGGAATTCGCACGGAAGGTGCCGAGCATTTTACTGGTGATCATGGAAACGCCGCGCTTGTGAACACCGCGCGTGGTCATGCATTGATGGACCGCATCAATCACGACCCCGACTCCGCGCGGCTTGAGGACTTCATCGATGCAGGCGGCAATCTGTGCGGTGAGCTTCTCCTGGACTTGGAAGCGCCGCGCATAGCCGTCCACCACCCGCGCGAGCTTGCTGATTCCGACCACCCTGTCGGTGGGCAGATAGCCGACATGCGCGCGGCCGATGATGGGCGCCATGTGATGCTCGCAAAACGATTCGAAGCCGATATCGCGCAACACCACCATCTCATCGTAGCCCTCGACTTCCTCGAAGGTCCGGCGCAAATACGCGCCCGGATCGATGGTGTATCCCGAGAACCAATCTGAGTAGGCGTTGACGACGCGCTTCGGAGTGTCGTGCAGACCTTCGCGCAGCGGGTCGTCTCCGGCCCAGCGCAGCAATGTCTGCACGGCGGCCTCCGCTTGGGCGCGGGTCACTGGGCGGTTGCGTTTCTTGACCATGTTCATTGCTCCGAGAACACCACTTGACCGTGCAGCAGAGTCATCTTGCATCGCAGATTCTTGAGGTCCTGCGCCGGCACCGTGTACATGTCACGGTCCCAGACGGCAATATCGGCGTCCTTGCCGATCTCCAGCGAACCGATGCGGTCCTCGAGAAACACTTGCCGGGCGCCCCAGAGGGTGTAGGAGCGCAGGGCGGCATGAATGTCGACGGCTTCGGCGGTGCCGAAGGGATGGGCGCCGAAGGTGCCCTTGAGAGTCTCCCGCTGCACCGAAGCCCAAAGCCCATAGCGCGCGGCGAGCGGCGTCACCGGATAGTCAGAGCCTCCGCCCCAACGAATGCCGTTTTTCAGAAAGGTGTTGAGCGGCACCAAGCGCGCCGCGCGCTCGGGCCCGAAGTTGCCGGCGTAGGTGTCGCCGATCCACCACATGAACGGCGCTTGCACTTCCGGATAGGCGGCGTCGTAGCGCCTTTGGAGCTCGGCCATGGTCTTGAGCGCATGATCGCTGGGGATATTGGCGTGAATGATGCTGTGGCGCAGTCCCTGGGTCGGCGTCTCGGCGAGAACCTGTGCATAGGTGTCCACCACCCAATCGATGGCGCGGTCGCCGATCGCGTGCGTGCCCACATGTACTCCGGCCTGGTGGAAGAGCCGCACCATCTGGCGGAAGACTTCCGGGTCGGTCGACGGATAGCCGAAATTTCCCGGATCGACATCCGTCGAATTCTTGTGCCATTCCTGGCTGAGCCAGGCGGTACGCGCGCCGCCGCTGCCGTCCATGAATATCTTGGCGCCGCAGGACAGGAGGCGGCCATCGCCCAGCGATTGGGGCGGGCGGGGCGCCTTCAGAATCGAAGCCAGCGCGGTCTTTGCCGAGGCCAGAGTATTGCCCGCATACCAAAGCACGCAGACATGCTCCGCCAGCTTGCCGCCGAGCTGCAGCCCGCGGTACGCGTCCCACACGGGCTGACCGATGGATGGATCCTTGACCGCGGTGATGCCTTCGCGATGCAGCTCCTCGATGCTCTTCAGGATGCCGTTGCGCTGCTGCTCGGCCGTGGGCGGCGGTATGAGATCGAGCACCGCGTCCTGCGCCGACTCCTTCAATACACCGCTCGGCGCGCCGCGCGCATCGCGGTCGATGGTGCCGGCGGGCGGATCGTGGGACGCCGCGGAAATCTTCGCAAGTTTGAGCGCCGCCGAATTGGCCACGCCGTAATGTCCGGTCGTGTGCGTGAGCCACACCGGATTGTGCGGTGAAACCCGATCAAGATCGGCTGCCGTGACATAGCGCCGCTCGGCGAGCTTGCCTTCGTCCCAGCCGTCGCCTTGCAACCATTCGCCGGGCTTCAGCGCCGCGATGCCGGCCTGCACGCGCCTGACCACCTCGGCGACCGACGCGGCGTCGCTGAGATGAACGTGATACAGCTGTCCCACGCCGCCCTCGGCGATATGAGCGTGACTGTCGACGAGCCCCGGCGTCGCGGTGCGACCGTGCAGGTCGATGCGCCGCGTGGCAGCGCCGGCGAGGCGCAAGATATCCTGGTCGCTGCCGATTGCGATGACCTTGCCGTCGCGGATGGCCAAGGCCTCGACGATCGAGTCCTGCGCATCCACCGTGAGAATCCGGCCATGAAACAAGATCAGCTGCGGCGGCGCTGCCGCGCCTGCGGTACCGGCGCCCAGCAACGCGGCGCAGAAGGCGAGGGCCGCGCCCAGGATCGAGAAATTCGGGCGTGGGGCGCGCGCGCGTTGATTGACTTGAGCCGGCATAAGCTACATCCTGATTTTGTGTTTATTTGCGGAGCTTGAATCTTGAAATATCGTGTTCGCCCGAATTCTATCATTGCGTGCATCGCCGCCGTGTCTGCATCGACGGCATGGGCCGCGGCCTTGCAGAGCGACGCGGTCACCCGCGCGACAGCGCACGACATATTCAAGCAATTGATCGAAATCAACACCACGGATTCTGTCGGAAGCACCACGGTGGCCGCCCAGGCAATGGCGCAGCGGTTGCTCGATGCGGGATTTTCGAAGGCCGATGTGGTGGTCATAGGGCCCAATGACCGCAAGGGGAACATGGTTGCGCGCTATCGCGGCAGACATGACTCGAAACTGCGGCCGATGTTGATCATCGGCCATCTGGATGTGGTCGAAGCACGGCGCGAGGACTGGTCCACCGACCCGTTCAAGTTCGTCGAGCAGGACGGCTACTACTATGGGCGCGGCACCCAGGATATGAAGGAATCGGATGCCATTGCCGTCACCGACTTCATCCGCCTGCACAAGGAAGGCTACGTTCCGGACCGCGACATCATCCTGGCGCTGACGGCGGACGAGGAAGGCGGCAAGTCCAATGGGGTGGATTGGCTGCTGCAGAATCATCGGGACCTCATCGATGCCGAATTCGCGCTCAATCCGGACTCGGGCGGCGTCAGCATGGACCACGGCAAGCCGCTGGCGGTTGAATTCGAGGCGACCGAGAAGCTCTATGCCGACTATCAGGTGCTGGCCACCAATCCGGGTGGACACAGCTCGCTGCCGAAGCCGGACAACGCGATCTATCACGTCGCGGATGCCCTCGGGGTCCTGGAGCGCTCGCCGTTTCCATTCGAATTGAACGCGGTGACGCGCGAATACTTCGGTCAAATGGCCAAGATCGAGTCCCCGCAGGCCGCGGACGATCTGCGCGCCATTCTCGCGAGCCCGCCCGATGCCGCGGCCATTGCGCGGCTGTCGAAGGACGCGCGCTACAACTCCACCATGCGCACCACGTGCGTTGCCACCATGCTGGGCGGCGGCCATGCTCCCAACGCCCTGCCGCAGCGTGCCGAGGCCAATGTCAATTGCCGCATCTTTCCCGGGCATTCGCAGGAGGAGATACGCCTGCAGCTGATCCAGCTGTTCAACGATCCGAAGCTCAGCGTGCGCTACCGCAACGATGCGGGGGAATTGGCTGATCACGGTTCGGACCGCAAGGCCATGGTGCCGCCGCCGCTGCGCCCCGACGTCATGCAGTCGCTGCGCAAGGTGGCCGCCAAGCTATGGCCGGGCACCCCCGTGATCCCCAACATGGAAACCGGATCCTCCGACAGCATCTACACCATGTACGCGGGTATTCCGAGCTACGGGATCAGCGGCATTGCAGTCGACCGGGACGACATCCGCGCGCACGGCAGGGACGAGCGGCTCAAGATCGATTCGTACTACGCGGGCGTCGAGTTCTACTACGAGTTTCTCAAAGCCTTGACCACGGGTCATCGCTAGCGCCACCGGGGGCATGTTCGGATCATGACCACCCTACAAGTGATTGGCTCTCGCGAACGCGACTTGGGCGGCTTCGTGGTGCGCCGCGTCCTGCCCACAGAAGGCCGGCAGATGGTGGGGCCGTTCATATTCTTCGATCATTTGGGCCCGACACAGTTTGCGCCGGAATTCGGCATCGACGTGCGGCCGCATCCCCACATTGCGCTCGCCACGGTGACTTATCTGTTCGCCGGATCCCTGGAGCACCGCGACAGCCTGGGCACGGTGCGTGAGATCAGGCCGGGCGACGTCAATTGGATGTCGGCCGGAAGCGGCATTGTCCATTCCGAGCGGACTCCCCGGGCGGCGCGTGCGACCGGCGAGTTCGTGCACGGCATCCAGAGCTGGGTGGCGCTGCCCGACGGGATGGAGGATGGGGAGCCTACCTTCGAGCACTACCCGGCGGCGGTTCTGCCCGCGCGCGCGGCGGCCGGGGTGGAATTGACCGTCATTGCCGGCGAGGCGTTCGGGCTGCGTTCGCCGGTCGTGACGCTCTGGCCGACGCTCTATGTGCACGCACGCATGGCAAGCGGCGCTTTGCTCGAGGTGCCGCCCGATCATGTCGAGCGCGCGGTGTACGTGGTGCAGGGCGGCATCGAGGCCGGCAATCTGCCGGTCACGGTCGGGCAGCTCGCGGTGCTGGATCCCGGGAAAGCCGTCACGCTGCGCGCCGCCGGCGACGCCCGGGTGATGCTGTTGGGCGGCGGGCGCTTTCCCACGGCGCGGCACATCTGGTGGAATTTCGTCGCCTCGTCGCAGGAGCGCATCGACCGCGCCAAGCAGCGCTGGGAACAGCGGCAATTTCCCGCCGTGCCGGGCGAGACCGAATTCATTCCACTACCGCACTACTAACCTCAAGGGTTCATGTGCCGGCGGGCCGGCGAAACGCGAACATCAGTGCGCCGATCCACGCCGCCGTCGCCAGCAGAAACGCAATCATGACGGCGGCGAACATCTGGCCCGGCAGATGCGGCGGGTGCCGGCGATTCGCGGCCAATTCCAGCCAGTGCACCAGGCACACCAGGATCACCAGCAGCGATCCGAACCATGCACCGTGCGCCACGAGAAATGCGCGCGTCCCGGCGATTCGCTGCGGTGCCAGCCAATAGTCTCGATTCGGCAGCTTCATGTCCGCGGCGCGCGAATAGACTGCGGTCAGGACGGCCACCACCAGGACCGGCAGTCCGATGGCGAGGCACAGCACGAATCGAGCGTAGCCGCTGCGGGTCATGAAGGCGTTGGCCTGCCCGGCCGCGTTGAAATGCGAGGCCACGGCCGGCGGCAGCTCCGATACCGTGCCGGTCACGAAAAATACCGCAAACAGCAGCAGCAGGATGAATACCGACCAGCTCACACGGTGCGAGTGCGGCGCGGACCGCATCACGGCGACCGCCACAGCAGCGGAAACAGCGGATGATTCATGGACGCTCCCGCCGGCAGTTCCGCGTCCAACCCCGGAAATTCCGGCGAAGTACGCCAGCGGCGCGGCGCGTGTGTAATATCGTCGCCCAGGAAGCGCACCGAGAATACACGGCGGCGATTCTTGCCCGTCACCCCCGGGGCCGCATGCAAGGCCAGCATGTGAAAGCACACGGCGTCTCCCGGCTGCAGGTCCCAGCCGAGAATGGGGAAGTCGTCGCGGGCGGCACTGATGTTCGGCAGATCGGCGAGCGAGCCCTCAGGGAACCATTTGGCTTGCGCGTCCATGAAGGAACGCGGCATCAGCCAGGGGCCCAAGTGCGAGCCGGCGACGAACTCCAAGGTTGATTCGCGATTCACCGGATCGGCCGGAATCCAGAAGCTGACGTTCTGCCGCCCCTCGATGTTGTAGTAGGGCTGATCCTGGTGCCACGGGGTCGGTTGCCGCGTTCCGGGTTCCTTCGTGAGCATGTGATCATGGTAGAGCCGGGCGCTGGAACTGCGCATCAGCCGGCCGGCGGTCTCGGCGAGGGCCGAGTCGAAGATGAAGCGCCGGTAGTGTTCATTGTCCTGCCAATTACAGAAATCCTCGACAAATCGTCCCGGATCATCCGCGCCGCTCGCCACCTTGGCGCGCGGACTCAGATGCTCGAGATTCTCATCGATGCCGGCGCGCAGCAGCGCCATCTCCTCCGGCCGAAACAGTTGCCGGAGGCACACCGCGCCGTCGCGTTGAAACTGCTCGACGGTGGCGGCGTCAATCATGGGGAAGGGCGCCGAGAATGTCTTCCAGCAGGGCCGGTCCCCGGTAGGCGAATCCTGTGTAGATTTGCAGCAAATTCGCACCCGCACGCAGAGTCGTCAGAGCCTGATCCGCGCCTACGATACCGCCGACGCCGATGATGGGAAAGCGTGGCCCCAATTCCGCCCGCAATTGCGCGATCACTTTAACCGATAAGCGATGCAGCGGCGCACCGCTCACGCCGCCGGTCTGCGTCGCGTCCGGCGGCCGGTCCAGCACGCTGTGGTCGATCGTGGTGTTGGTGGCGATCGCGCCGTCGACCTCGAACGAACGCAACTCCTGCGCCAGCGCCCTGATTTGCTCCTCGGACAGGTCCGGAGCGACCTTGACCAGCAATGGCACGCGTCTGCCGTAGTGCCCCTGCAGCAAGGCGCGTTCTTCGAGCAGCGCGCCGAGCAGTCTTCGCAGGCCGTCACGGGCCTGCAGTTCGCGCAGCCCCGCGGTGTTGGGCGAGGAGATATTCACGGCGACATAGTCCGCGTGCTGATAGACCTTGCGCAGGCAGATCAGGTAATCGTCCTCGGCATGCTCCAGCGGTGTGTCGAAGTTCTTGCCGATGCTGATGCCGCGCACGCCGGGGTAGCGGCTGCGGGACACGCGGGACACCAGATGATCGACACCCTTGTTATTGAAGCCCATGCGGTTGATGAGCGCACAGCGATCCGCAACCCGGAACATCCGCGGCTTCGGGTTACCGGGTTGCGCCCGCGGTGTCACGGTGCCGAGCTCGATGTGGCTGAAACCCAGCGCGCCCAGCCCATCGAGGGAATCTCCGTTCTTGTCGAATCCGGCCGCCAAGCCCACGGGATGCGCGAACGTGCAGCCGAAACAGCGCACCGACAATCCTGCCGGCAGCTCGAGCGCGGGCCACAGAGGCCCCAGCCAGCGCAAACCCACCATCCCCAGGCCATGGGCCAGCTCCGGATCCAATCGCGTGAGAATGGGCAGCGATGCGCCTGCAATGATCGATGTGGCGCGGCGTCTCATGCAGCCGCCGGCAACACGCCGGGCAACGCGGCAACGAAGCGAGCGAGCGCCTTTCCCAGGGATTGATGCTGATCCGCGTCGAGGTGAATGCCATCGACCACGCTCGCGCTCGTAATGCCGCCGGCATCGAAGAAATGACAGGCGAGCTCCGCCGCGACGGCGCGCAACGCATCGCTCAAGCCCGCCGACTTTTCGGCCGCGCCGGCGAATTTGGCCGCGAGCGGCCCGCGCGGGATCAAAATGCGCGGCGGCGCGATCACCAGGATCGGCGGCACGGGCATGCCGGGTTCGATGGGCGCCTGGCGGACGGCGTTCACCAGCGCCGCAATGCCCTGTGCGGCATGCGAGGCGTTGTGCGGATGCATGGATTGAAAATCATTGGTGCCGAGCATGAGCATGACCAACGCGAGGGGCGAATTGACTTCAATCCGCTGCGCGAGACCCGCAAGTCCGTTGCGTCCCGGCTTGAACGGGTCCTCCCAAACGGTGCGGCGGCCGTTCAAGCAGTCTTCGATCACCCGCACCGCCGCTCGCGGCTCGTTGAGCGCGACTTCCATCACGCCGGGCCAGCGCGCATCGAAGGGCAGCCGGTGGCGCGTGGTCGGAATGATGCCCCAGGAGAGAGAGTCGGAGTACACGAGAATTTGCTGCATCGTGCGATTCTTCTTGCGACCGGCCCCGGCCTACTTGTGCTCGGCCCGCGGCGCGGGTGAGTAGTGCACGTGGGCGATTTTCCAGCCCGCGGCACTCTGAAACCACACGTCAGTTTCCTGGAAGACTTCATCCGTCGCCTTCTTGTTCGCCTCGAGAGTCTTGACCCGCAGCAGATAGCTGGCAATGGCCGTGTCGCCCTGCGGACTGAGCTTCAAATGATAATCGGACAGCGTACAGGACTGCAGCCGCGCCCCGCCTTTGATGTAGGCGGTCCACATCTTCCTGTAGCTCGGCACATCGGTGCGACCCTCGGGAAACCATAGCACCGCATCGTCCGAGTAGTAGCCGAAATACCGGTCCAAATCGTTGGCTGCGTACGCGGCGTTGAAGTCCTTTTCGAGACGATCGACGTCGTCCTTGGAATCGGCACGGGCGATCGGCGGCGCAGCGGCGATGAGCAGGATGAAGGAGCACAGGAAGGCAGTTCTCATGGGAGCCTCGTTTTATCCGATGGCGATCTTGCCGCCGGCAGCTAAATTACGCGAGAATGGCCGGGACGGCCAAGACAAATAACAAAAAGGGGATTGCATGGAGCGCACCTGCCGTTGGCATTCGATAGCCGCCTCCCTGTTCGCCTGCGCCGCCGTTTCCGCCCTGCCGCATGCAGCGCAGGCTGCGCCCCCGATTCAAGTCTACGGTGCGCTGCCGGGAGTTGAACTGGTGCGCCTGTCGCCATCCGGGCAGCGTGTCGCGATGATCGGGGTGATCGGCGAGGAGCGCCGCCTCGTGATTATCAGCGCCGACAACAAACTGCTCAAGAGCGGCGTCATCGGCGACAGCAAGGTCCGCGACTTGAATTGGGCGGGCGACGATCATGAGGACCATTTTCTATCGCGCGAGGCCACGCGCATTGCGATGCTGACGGCGGCCGTTGATTTCGTCCAGAAGTACGATCCGGCGCAGTAGCGTTCGCAACTCTGTAACACAAAGACCGTAGCGTATCCCCACCGCCGGCGAACCTGGTGTTCGTCTGCCGGCGTCCACAACCTTAAGGGGGTACTATGAATCGCAGAGTATTGGGCGCCGCCTGCGGCGTCTGCATGGCACTGGGGCTGCAAGCGCACGCCGAGCCCGACGAGGGTCTGCTGGGGTCCCGGCAGGTCAAGCACGTGCTGCTGATCAGCGTCGATGGACTGCACGCGCTGGACCTGTCGAATTACGTGACGACGCATCCCGATTCCAGCCTGGCGGAACTCAGCCGCCACGGCGTGACCTACACGAACAACTCGACCTCGTCGCCGTCGGATTCGTTTCCCGGCCTGGCCTCGCTGGTCACCGGCGGTTCCCCGGTGACCACCGGCCTGTGGTACGACGATACCTACAATCGGGCCCTGTCGCCGCCGGCGCAGACCGACGGCCTCGGGAATCCGGGCGGCAGCTGTCCCGGCAAGATCGGCACCAATGTTGCGTGGGATGAGGCCGTGGATATCGATCTGACGCGGCTCGATGCGGGCGGCGGACTCAATCCGAAATTTCTGGTGCGCGATCCGAACAACGGTTGCAGGACCATCCTGCCGCACGAGTATCTGCGCGTGAACACGATTTTCGAGGTGGTGAGGGCGGCGGGCGGGCGCACCGCCTGGACCGACAAGCATCCGTCCTACGAATGGACCAATGGCCCGAGCGGCAAGGGGGTCGAGGATTTCTACGGACCCGAGATCAATTCCATCCCCGTGGCCCTGCCGCAATTCTCGGGGTGCGCGCCGGTGCCGTTCGCCGCTCCGGCGCCGGACGACGGCTGGACCAACAGCTTCGAGGACATCAAGTGCTATGACCTGCTCCACGTGCAGGCCGTGCTCAATCAAATCGACGGCTTCAACCACGACCGCAGCGCCAGAGTGGGAGTGCCGACGCTGTTCGGCACGAACTTTCAGGCGGTGAGCGTCGGCGAAAAATTAGCCGTCGATCCCGTCAGCGGACTCAAGGGCGGATATACGGATGTGCTCGGAACGCCGGGGCAGGCGCTGGCCGGCGAGCTGGATTTCATCGATCAATCGATCGGCCGGTTCGTCAAGGAGCTCAAGGCCCAGCGTCTCTATGAATCGACTCTCATCATCGTCAGCGCAAAGCACGGGCAGTCCGCGATCGACGTGTCGCGGCGGCGCGGCATCGGCGGCGGCCAGCCCGCGGCGACGATCGGCGCGGCGGACGCGTTCGACATCTCGGATGACGGCTCGCTCATCTGGCTCACCGATCCGTCGCTGGCGCCGGGCGTCGTCGCAACGCTTGCCACGCCGTCGAATCAACAGGCATTGGGCATACAGGAGATATTCGCGGGTCGATCTCTGCGCAATAAATTCAACAACCCCGGGGCCGATCCGCGCACGCCCGACATCATTTTGAAGGTCAGCACCGGTGTGATATTCACCGGCGGACCGAAGCTGTCGGAGCACGGCGGATTCAACGAGGACGATGTGCATACCGCGCTGCTGCTGTCTCTGGACGGAATGGATCGAGCAGTGGTGAAAAGCGTGGTGAGCAACCAGCAGGTGGCGCCCACGATCATCAAGGCCCTCGGCCTCGATCCCGATCAATTGGAGGCGGTTCGCAGGGAGCAAATCCATGTGTTGCCGTTCTTGTTCGGCGGCAAGGTCGACAACAGCGTGACTCGCTACTAGGGCGGTGGGAGCCGGCCCGCCGCGAGGCGGGCCGGTCCTCAGCTGTATCCCCAGGCTGCGAGCGTTCCCAGGTAGAAGCACAGCTCGGTCACCTGCGCAGCCGTCTGCAGTTCCGCGGCGGTGATCGGACGGCGCTCGCGCCGGATGATTACGACCCAGATGATCCGCGCCGCAATGGCCGCGGCCAGGCCGATGAGGCCGGGCATGCCGATGATCGCCGCGGGCGCGAAGCCCGTCGCCAGCGCAATGCCCAGTTCCAGGTGTGAAACCGGCTGCATCGAGACGGCGAGGGCGCGGCTGCAGGCGTGCCCGGCGATCATGATCAAGCCGAGCGCCAGGTTCGCCGGCAATGGGAATGGCAGGCTGGCGGCGGACAGCGCCATCAGCACGTTGTATTTCAACAGCACCACGAACACGAACCGCAACAACTCCGGTGCCGGCGTCGGTCCACCCGCTGCGGTCCGGGCACCCGCCGTTGCGTCCAGGCGGCCGCAGAGCAGCGTGGTTGCCAGCATTGAGAGCACGACGGCGACGCTGGTGGGCCAGATCTGCGCCGCGAGCCAGTAGAGGGCGGCGCCCACGCCGCCGACAGCCGCTCCCCACAAGGGCTGGAATCGCGGCGCCGTCAGCAGTGGGCGCCGAAGCGTGCTCATGCGCGCTTGCGCACCGCCGTCGGTGCCAAGGTGGACCGCAAGTAGTGTCCGGTGTACGAGGCCTTGTTGGCCGCGATTTGTTCCGGCGTTCCGACGGCGACGACCCTGCCGCCGCCGTCCCCCCCCTCGGGACCAAGATCCACCACCCAGTCCGCGGTCTTGATGACGTCGAGATTGTGTTCGATGACGATGACCGTGTTGCCCTCGTCGCGCAGGCGCTGCAGCACGGCCAGCAGCTGCGCGATGTCCGCGAAATGCAAGCCCGTGGTCGGTTCATCGAGTATGTACAGCGTGCGCCCGGTGGCGCGTTTCGAGAGTTCCTTGGCAAGCTTGACGCGTTGCGCCTCGCCGCCCGACAAGGTCGTCGCGCTCTGCCCCAGCCGCACGTAGGACAATCCCACGTCGAGCAGGGTTTGCAGCTTCGGCTGCACGGTCGGCACGGCGGCGAAGAACGGCAGAGCGTCCTCTACCGTGAGGTCGAGGATCTCCTGAATGTTCTTGCCCTTGAAGCGGATTTCCAGAGTCTCGCGGTTGTAGCGCTTACCCTTGCAGACATCGCAGGGTACGTAGACGTCGGCGAGAAAGTGCATTTCCACCTTGATGACGCCGTCGCCCTGACAGGCTTCGCAGCGCCCGCCTTTGACATTGAAGCTGAATCGCCCCGCCTCATAGCCCCGCGCGCGCGATTCCGGCACGGCGGCGAACAGTTCACGTATTGGGGCGAACAAACCGGTGTAGGTCGCCGGGTTGGAGCGCGGGGTGCGGCCGATCGGACTTTGGTCGATCTCGATCACCCGATCGATGAACTCGAGACCCTCGATGCGATCGAAATGCGCGGTGCCGGCGGAGGCATGATTGAGCTGGGTTGCCACCGCACGAAACAACGTGTCGTTGATCAGCGTCGACTTGCCCGAACCGGACACGCCGGTGACGCAGGTCATCAGCCCGAGCGGAAATTCCGCGGTGACTTTCTTGAGATTGTTGGCCGTCGCACCGATGACCCGCAGCAGGCGCTTCGGATCGGGCTCGCGCCGATTTGCCGGAATTTCGATGCGGCGCCGGCCGCTCAAGTATTGCCCGGTGATCGAATCGGGATGCGCGGCGACTTCGGCCGCCGTGCCCTGCGCCACCACGCTGCCCCCGTGCACGCCCGCACCGGGTCCCAGGTCCACCACGTGATCGGCTTGGCGGATTGCGTCCTCATCGTGCTCGACCACGATGACGGTGTTGCCAAGATCGCGCAGGTTGACCAGCGTGTCGAGCAGCCGCTGGTTGTCGCGCTGGTGCAGGCCGATCGAGGGCTCGTCGAGAATGTACATGACCCCGACCAGACCGGAGCCGATTTGACTCGCCAGGCGGATCCGCTGCGCCTCGCCGCCCGACAAGGTGTCGGCGCTGCGGTTCAAGGTGAGATAGCCGAGGCCGACGTTGCCGAGAAACCCGAGCCGATCGGCGATTTCCTTGACGATCTTCACGGCAATCTCGCCGCGCCAGCCCCGCAGCTTCAGGCTGCCGAAGAATTGCAGGGCCCGCTCCACCGACAACGACGACACCTCGGGCACGCTCTTGCCGTCGATGAACACGTTTCTCGCGGCCCGGTTCAGCCGTGTTCCCTGACACTCGGGACAGGGCCGCGAGGAACGGTACTTCGCCAATTCTTCGCGCACCGTCGCCGATTCTGTCTCCTTGTAGCGGCGCTCGAGATTTTTGACGATGCCCTCGAAAGTATGCTTGCGGGAGACCGTGCCCCCCTTGCCGTCGAGGTACTTGAATTCAATCTGCTCGTCGGCGCTGCCGAACAGCACCAGATCCTTGATTCTTTGCGGCAGGCTTTCGAAGGGCGCTTCGATGTCGAACTTGGTATGCCGCGCCAGGGATTGAATCAGCTGGAAGTAATAGGCATTGCGCCGGTCCCAACCGCGAACCGCGCCGCCCGCCAGAGACAGGTGCGGATTCGCGACGATCTTTTCCGGATCGAAGAAATCCTGCGTGCCGAGGCCGTCGCATGCGGGGCAGGCGCCGATCGGACTGTTGAAGGAGAACAGACGCGGTTCCAGCTCGCTCAAGGAGTAGTTGCAGATGGGGCAGGCGAACTTGTCGGAGAACACGAGTTCGGGGCGTTCCGGCGCATCCATGTAGGCGACCCGCGCCACGCCCTGGCCGACGCGCAGCGCCGTCTCGAAGGATTCGGCCAAGCGTTGAGTCAGGTCAGGCCGCACTTTGAAGCGGTCGACGATCGCCTCGACGGTGTGCTTGCGGCGCACATCGAGCTTGGGTGCTTGATCCAGTTCCACGACCTTGCCGTCGATGCGCGCGCGCACGAAGCCGCCCGCCTGCAGTTCCTCCAGGAGCTCGGCGTGTTCGCCCTTTCTCTCGGCAATCGCGGGTGCGAGCAGCATCAAGGGAGTGCCCTCCGGATGCTGCAGAACGGCGTCGACCATTTGGCTCACCGTCTGAGCGGCGAGATCGATGTGGTGATCCGGACAGCGCGGCGTGCCGGCGCGGGCGTAGAGCAGCCGCAAATAGTCGTGAATCTCGGTGACCGTGCCCACCGTGGAACGCGGGTTGTGGGAGGTCGATTTCTGCTCGATGGAGATCGCGGGCGACAGCCCTTCGATGGTGTCGATGTCCGGCTTTTCCATCATCGAGAGAAATTGCCTTGCGTAGGTCGACAGGGACTCGACGTAGCGCCGCTGCCCCTCGGCGTAGATGGTATCGAAGGCGAGCGAGGACTTGCCGGAACCCGATAGGCCGGTGAAAACGATCAATCGATCGCGCGGCAAGTCGAGATCGATGTTCTTGAGGTTGTGCGTCCGGGCCCCCCGGATTCGGATACTTTGCATGTAACCAGCTACTATACCCGCGGCCGCCGGTGCGGGTGAATGCCCAATAAACAGCCGCCTGCGGCATGGATTTCTGCATGTGTGCGGCCCCTAAGCAGGTTATTGGGGCAGGTGCCTGCGTGTACAATGCTCGGCATTCAATTGTTCTTTAGGGGTAAGACATGGCGCGCGGCGTAAACAAGGTCATTTTGGTCGGCAATCTCGGCGCCGACCCTGAAACCCGCTCCATGCCGAGCGGTATGACGGTGACGAACATCCGGATCGCCACCAGCGAGTCATGGAAGGATAAGGCCTCCGGGGCGCAACAAGAGCGCACCGAATGGCACAACATCGCCCTTTTCGGCCGTTTGGGCGAAATAGCGGCGGAATACCTGCGCAAAGGCTCGCAGGTGTTCATCGAGGGCAAGTTACGCACCCGAAAATGGCAGGACAAGCAGGGGAATGACCGCTTTACCACGGAGATCATCGCCGACAACATGCAGATGCTGGGCGGCCGCGCGGGTGGCGGGGGCGGTGCAATGGGCGGCGGCTCCGAACGCGGCGCCGGCGGCAGCGCGCCGCCGCGTGACGAATACGATCAATCGTCGGCCCCCGCGCCGGCGGGCGGCAAAGAAGATTTTGACGACGACATTCCGTTCTGATCCATGAGTTCAACAATGGAAGCCGCGCCTGGGGGACGAGCATATGCGCACCAGAACCACGCTGGGAACCTGGGTCAAGGCCATTTGCCGCGCCCTGGAGGCCGCCGGATGTGATAGCGCGGCGCTGCTGACCCAGGCCGGCTTCGAGGTCAAATCCCTCGACGGTCCCACGGTCCGCTGTCCGCTGACCCAGACGGCGCGGCTGTGGAGAATTGCGGTGGCAGCAACGGGCGATCCTGCGTTCGGCGTCAAGGTCGCGAGCCACATCAAGCAGACGACTTTCCATGCGCTCGGCTACGGACTGTCCGCCAGTTCCACGCTCAAGGAAGCGTTCGAGCGTGTGCAGCGCTACTGCCACGTGGCAAGCGATGCCATCGAATACGAATTCTCGCGCAGCGGCGCCGAGTATCATTTCGTGATCGAACCGGCGGATGAAGTCGCCGACGAATCGGTGGACGCGCTGGTGGCGGCGTATCTGCGGATGTGCCGCTCGCTGATAGGACATGACTACTCGCCGTTGCGCATCGAGTTTCGCCGCGCGCGACCGGCGCAAATTGAAGCATTCCAGAGTCTGCTGCGCGCGCCCCTGCAATTTGGGGCGGCGCGGACCCGGTTGGTGTTCGATGCCGAGTCGATCGAGTGCCCGCTGGATGGCGGCAATCCGGAACTGGCGCGGCACCACGATGCGATAGCGCTGCAGTACCTGTCGCAGATCGAGCGCGACGACATTCAAGGGCGGGTTCGCGACGTACTGAGGCAGCGGCTGGCGCGCGGCGAGCCGTCCCAGGAGGACGTTGCGGAGCTGCTCAACATGAGCGCCCGCACACTGCAACGAAAGTTGGGCGACGGCGGCACCACTTACAAGGAAATCCTGGACGAAACGCGCCGGGTGCTCGCCTTGGCCTACTTGAGCGGACCGCGCCACACGGTCAGCGACGTGACTTATTTGCTGGGATTCTCTGCGGGAAGCTCTTTCACCCGGGCGTTTCGCCGCTGGACGGGCCAAAGCCCCTCGGTCTGGCGCGCCGGCAGCGGCGGGACTTGAGCGCTCAGCCGGCGGTACCCAGAGAGGTTTCCAGCTCGTCGGCGAGCGCGATCAACCGCGGCCGCACTTTTTCCAACAGGAACTCTTTGGACACCATGTAGGCGGGTGCGCCGCAATTGATCGCCATCGGCGGCAATCCGCCTCCCGGCCGCACGGGCAATGCAATCGCATTGACGTCCTTCTGCCAATCTCCGAAAGAACAGCAGACGCCCAGTTCCCGAATGTCGCGCAGCGCCTTGGCCACTCCGCGCTGCAGCTCCGGCCAGCGGCCGGCGTCGGCGAGCGCGCGCACCCGTTCCATGATTTCATTGCGCTCTTCCTCCGGCACCGCGGTCAGATAGGCGCGGCCCATCGCGGAGGTGGCGATCTGAATTCGCGCGCCGCTGTCCAGGCTCAACGTGACCGCGGCCGAGCCGCGGACCGCGTCGATGTAAATCATCGAGAGCCGGTCGCGGCTGCCGAGGCTCACCATGCACTGGCCGAATTCCGCCAGCTCCTGCATCAAGGGATGCGCGAGCTTGCGGATGTCGAGCCGCGACAGCGCGGCGCTGCCCAAGCTGAGCGTGGCGGTGCCAAGACTGTACTTGGCGCTATCCTCGACATAGACCAGGTAGCCGAGCTCAGTGAGCGTATGCGTCAGTCTCGAAATGGTGGACTTGGCCAGGCCGCAGCGTTTGCTCAGCTCCTGATTGCCGAGCATGCGGTCGCCGTGGCGAAAGCAGGCCAGCACTTCCAGCCCGCGGGCCAGCGCGGTCACGAAGTGACGGTCCGTCTTGACAATAGGCGCCATCGGCGGCGGCTTGGGCCGCTTCGCGATCTGCGGCTTCTGGGGTTTATTCATTGACATGCTCCGACAGCCGTACTCATAATTTTGCACGAATTCAGAATTAGATTCTGTACTGCAGAACGAGGGTTGTCGAAAATCATGATCTCCGGCGGCGACCATGCGTCTTGAGTTCACCGAGGAAGAGCAGGCATTCCGGGCGGAGGTGCGCAGCTTTCTGGACGAAAAGCTGGCCCCCGGCATCCGCGAGAAAGTGCTCAATGGCTACGAACTGGGCCGGGAGGATCACCTGCAGTGGCAGCGACGGCTGCATGAGCGGGGTTGGGGCGGCATGGGCTGGCCGGTGGAATTCGGCGGGCCCGGCTGGAACTCGGTGCAGCAGTATATTTTTGAAGAAGAGTCGGCGCTTGCCGGCGCTCCGCGGCTGATTCCCTTCGGCACCAAGATGGTTGCGCCGGTCATCATGACCTTCGGCAGCGTGGCGCAACAACGGCGTTTTCTGCCGAAGATCAGCGCGGGAGACGAGTGGTGGTGCCAGGGATATTCGGAACCCGGCGCGGGCTCGGATCTGGCCTCGCTGAAGACACGCGCCGTGCTGGACGGCGACGCCTATGTCGTCAACGGTCAGAAGACCTGGAATACGCTGGGCCAATACGCCGATTGGATTTTCTGTCTGGTGCGCACCGATCCGCAAGCCAAGCAACAGTCGGGGATTACTTTCTTGCTGATCGACATGAAGAGCCCCGGCATCACGGTGCGCCCCATCATGCTGCTGGACGGCGGTCACGAGGTCAACGAGGTGTGGTTCGAGAACGTGCGCGTGCCGCTCGAGAACCGCGTCGGCGACGAGAACCGCGGCTGGACCTACGCCAAATTCCTGCTCGGTCACGAACGCACCAATATTGCCGGCATCGGCGGCGCCAAGCGCGAACTCGCGCGCCTCAAGCGCATTGCCGGCGACGAGCGGCGGCACGGGCGGCCGTTGCTCGACGATCCACTATTTGCCGCGCAGATCGCGCAGATCGAAATCGATTTGTGGGCATTGGAGATCACCAACTTGCGGGTGTTGTCCGCGGAGCGCCGCTCTCCCGCGGCGGGCCCCGAAGCCTCGATTCTCAAGATCAGGGGCACCGAGATCCAGCAGGCGATTTCCGAGCTGATGATGCGCGCCGTCGGGCCTTACGCGCTGCCGTTTCGGCGCGAGGCCATGGAAGCCGGCTGGCAATTCGACCCGACGCGCGAGCCGCCCGGTCCCCGCTACGCGGCGACCCTGGCGGGGGCGTACTTTAACCAGCGCAAGTTGTCGATCTTCGGCGGGACCAACGAAATCCAGAAGAACATCATTTCCAAGATGATCATCGGCCTTTAGGAGCAGCGGTTGAACTTCGAATTCAGCGACGAGCAGCGGCAGCTTCATGAAGCCGTCGAACGCTACCTCGGCGAGCAGTACGGCTTTGACCGCTATCAGAAGATCAAGCGGTCGGCGGCGGGCTGGGACCGCGAGATCTGGCGCGGCCTGGCGGACTTGGGCGTGCTCGCCATCACCGTGCCGGCGGCGCAGGGAGGCCTGGGATTCGGGCCTTTGGAAACGCTGGCCATGATGGGCGACTGCGGCCGCAGTCTGCTGCTCGAACCGCTGCTGAGCAGCGCCGTGATTGCGACCGCCGTGCTGCGCGCCTTTGCCGATGAGGCGCCCGGCGGCGAACTGCTGGCCGCCTTGGCGACGGGTGAGAAAATCGCCGCACTCGCTCATTTCGAGAGCGACTCGCGCTTCGAGACCCGTTGGGTGACCACGCGGGCGCGGCGCGCCGGCGCGGGCTTCAGGCTCGACGGACACAAGGGCGTGGTAATGCATGCCGGCGCGGCCGATGTTTTGCTGGTGACGGCACGCACGGCGGGCGAGGCGGGCGATGCACAGGGGGTCAGCGTTTTCCTCGTGCCCCGCGCCGCGCCTGGACTGGTGCTGGATGAGTATCCCATCGTCGACGGTCAGCGCGCCGCCGATGTATACCTGCAAGGAGTCGAAGTGCCGCTCGCGAGCCGCCTCGGCCGCGAGGGCGAGGCATTGGCGGCGGTTGAAGCCGCCCTCGACATCGGTCTTGCGGCGTTGTGCGCCGATGCCGTCGGAGTGATGCAGGCGCTGGTGGACGCCACGGTGGAGTATGTACGCGTGCGCCAGCAATTCGGGCAGCCCATCGGCCGCTTCCAGGCGCTGCAGCATCGGATCGCGGACATGCTGATTCATCTCGAACAGGCGCGTTCCATGAGCTACCTCGCCGCGCTGCGCTGTACGGCGGAGGATGTGGGCGAGCGCCGCCGGGCATTGTCCGCGGCGAAGGCCGTGATCGGGCAGTCCGCCCGGTTCGTCGGTCAGCAGTCGGTGCAGTTGCACGGCGGCATGGGCATGACCGAAGAGTTGAAGGTCAGCCATTGGTTCAAGCGGCTCACTGCCGCGCAGCTGATGTTCGGCGACAGCGACACTCACCTGCAGCGTTTTGCCGCGCTCACGCGCGCATGAGCCTGCGATGCAAGGCCGTGGTGGCGCGCGAACTCGGGCGGCCCCCCACGGTCGAGCAAATCGACGTCGAGGCCCCGCGTCACGGCGAGGTCACCATCCGGCTGGCCGCTTGCGGCGTGTGCCACAGCGATCTGTCGGCGTCGAACGGCACGATCCCCTATCCCCTTCCCTTGGTGCTCGGCCATGAGGGAGCAGGGGTCGTCACGGCAGTCGGCGAGGGCGTCAGCCGCTTTGCGGTCGGCGACCATGTGGTCAGTTCCTTCGTCAGCATGTGCGGACGCTGCCACTATTGCCAGACCGGCCGTCCGCAACTGTGCGTTCAATCCTTGCAGACCCTGTACACGTTGCCCGACGGCACCGTGCGCACGCACGACGCGGCGGGAAGTTCGCTCAACGTATTCTGCGGCTGCGGAGTCATGGCCGAATACGCGACGCTGCACGGCGACAACGTGGTCAAGATCGATGCACAAATGCCGCTCGACCGGGCTGCACTCATCGCCTGCGGAGTCATGACGGGCGTCGGCGCGGCGCTGAACACCGCGCGGGTCGAAGCAGGCTCCGTGGCCGTGGTGTTCGGCTGCGGCGGCGTCGGACTGAACGCCATCCAAGGCTGCGGCATCGCCGGGGCGAGGATGATCGTCGCAGTGGACACCAGCGATGCCAAACTCGAGCTGGCGAAGACATTCGGCGCGACCCACACCTTCAACGTGACCGGACAGGAGAACGTGGGCAAGGCCTTGTACAAGTTGACCGGCGGCGGCGCGGATTACGCCTTCGATTGCGTGGGCCTTGGCAGGATATCAGAACAAGCCTGGGGCGTGCTGCGCCGGGGCGGAACCGCGGTGATTGTGGGCATCGCCGATTCGAAGGATCAGATCGCGCTGAATGCGCAACAGGTGGCGCTCAGCGAGAAGACCTTGACCGGCAGCTACTACGGATCGGCGCGGCCGAGCCAGGATTTTCCGCGCCTCATGGGCCTGTACCGCAGCGGCCGGCTGAAACTCGACGAATTGATCACACGCACCTATTCGATCGACGAGGCGCCGCGGGCCTTCGCCGACCTTGCCCAAGGGCGCGAGGGACGCGGCGTCATCCTGTTCGGCACCGGCTGACGCGAATTAGGGGCCTGGCGGGCCGTGGCCCGGGGGACGAATCGCCAACTGACGACGGACGGCCGTCACGAACTCGCCTTTTTCGTCCGCAAGATCGGCGGTCTGCGCCCGCACTACACCATCACGGTCTGCGATAGAAATGATCGCAGAGTGATTGAAGGTGTGGTCCGCCAGCTCGCGATATTGGATGCCCAGCGCCGCGGCCAGCAAACGAACGTCATCTGCCGAAGCCCGCGCGATGATCCAGTTGTCCCCGCCTATGTGATGCTCGGCCGCAAAAGCGCTGAGGGTTTCGGGCGTGTCCCGCGAGCTGTCGAGCGATACGAGCAAAATTCGCAGCCGGCGTTGTTCCGAGTGCGACAGTCGCCCGACAATACGTTGCACCTGCATGGTCAGCAAGGGACAGACGCTCGTGCACTGGCTGTAAAACATGGTGACGATGAGGGGGCTGCCGCGCAACGTGGACAGCTGGAGGGAGGCGCCCTTGGCCGTCGTGACGGTAATCGGCAGTTGGTACAAGGACTCACCTGGTAACTGACCCGACACGGGCGCGCGCGGTGCGGCGATGCGATCGGGCTTGCCATCGACACCGTCGCCGAGCACGGTGTTCACGAAGAAACCCAGCGCCATCGCGACGATAACCCGTGTCATGTGCCGGCCCTTCATGTCGATGGCCCCACCGCGCAGCGAAAACCGAGGCTGCGCGTCGTGGATTTCGCGTTGAGAGAACTTAACAGCGCGACGCGCATCAACACCGCAAAGTTATCGCGGTCGGCGAGATTGATGGCTCCGGCGCCGCAAAATTTGAGCTTGTCCGGATCCGATTGATCACGGCTGTCGCTGCTGACCAGCAAGGCATTGAAATCCTCGACCCATTCCCATATGAGCCCGTGCAGGTCTTGAATGCCATAATAATTGCCCTTCGTCGTACCAACCGCGGCCAGCGGACGGCCTGCAGGTTGTCCGTACCAGCTCAGAATTCGCTCTCGCCATTCAGGATCGTGACGCGCATCGGGACGGGTTTCATCGGCGGCTGCCACGAACTCCCATTCCGCAAAGGTCGGCAGACGGCCACCCGCAGCTTCGCAGTAGGCGCGCGCAGCAAACCAACTCACCCGCGTGACGGGTTGCTGCGGTTGGGCGGCCGTACCGAGCCGGTCGGGACTCTGCCAATGGCTGAGATAATCGCGATCCGCGAACAGTGCGGGAATCCGGTTGCGCTGCCATTCAGGATGATGGATGACAAAGTCCAAGAACTCCCCATTGGTGACGGGCACCCGGTCCATTTCGAAAGGCGCCACGTGAGTGACCGGATCGGCGCCGCCCGTCGGCAATACCGACTGAAAGCCGCCGCCACCGATCCTCAGCGTCTCGCCGGCGGCGGCACCGACGCAACAGAGCAATACCGTCAGAAGAACCAGGGTTCTCACGCAGCGTCACTCGGCGGCGCCGGGCGGCCGCACCGTGGCTTTTCTGGCGGCTGCCACCTCGGCTGCCGAATATGCATCGATCCCCTTGTTGCCCCAGGAGTGGGTGACAAAGGTGAGAATATTGGCGATCTCATCGTCGTTCAGCTGACTCATCGGCGGCATCACGGAATTGTAGACCTTGCCGTTGACCGTCACCGGTCCGGTCAACCCGTTGAGGGCGATATTTACGGCGCGCTTGGGCGTTTTGGCCAGCAGATCCGAGCCCGCCAACGGCGGGAACACGCCTTCGATTCCCTGGCCGGACGATTGGTGGCATACCGAGCAGGTGCCGTTGAACAAAGCCTCGCCCGCCTTGACCTGCTGTTCAACGGACAACGTGCCGTGCTCGGTCGATTTCTCCGCTTCGCTCACGACGGCGAGATTCTGCGCCTTGTCGCCGAGGTACATCGAGTCCACTTCTTTGCCCGAATAGATGGACTTATCCTCGGGTCCGCTGACTTTCAATATGGCCAGCGCGCCCTTGTTGAAGGCCCGGAAGATGGAATGATCCACCATCACAAAACTGCCCGGAACGACGGTGTGAAACTCCGCGATGGCAGCGCCGCCGGCCGGGATCAGCGTTGTTTGCACGTCTTCTTGATATCGACTACCGCCCTCAAACCACACTTTGTCGAATATTTCGCCGATCATGTGAAAAGAGGAGACGAGATTCGGGCCGCCGTTGCCGATGAACAGCCGAATCTTGTCGCCCACTTTCGCGGTCATTGCATTGTCCCCCACCAACGCGCCCTCGCTGCCGTTGAACAGGACATAGGTCGGCTTTTCATCGATCGCTTTCTGCATGTCGAAGGCCTGCGGACCTTTCTCACGATACTTGCCGACCGTGTAGAAATCCCCTTGCATGATGTAGTACTCATGGTCCACGGGTGTGAGCCCACCGGGCGGCTCGACCAACATGAGACCGTACATTCCGTTCGCAATATGCATGCCTACCGGCGAAGTCGCGCAGTGATACACATAGATGCCCTTGTGCAGCGCCTTGAAGGTGAACTGCGATTCATGACCGGGAGCGGTAAAGCTCGAGGCGGCTCCGCCGCCCGGCCCCACGACGCCGTGCAGGTCAATGTTGTGAGGCATTTTGCTGTCGGGATGATTCTTGAGGTGAAACTCAACCGTGTCTCCCTCCCGCACACGGATGAAACTGCCGGGTGTGGTGCCGCCGAATGTCCAAAACGTGTAGCGCACGCCCTCGGAGATCTCCTTTTCGATTTCGCGCACCTCAAGTTCGACGATGACTTTCGCCGGCCGCGTTCGATGAGTGGGCGGCGGCACATTGGGCGGTGAGGTGAGAATGGCGTGAATCGGCGCGCCCAACGGTGCCGCCGCCTTGTCGGCGGCATGAACGGCGACCGCGGTCATGCTTGCAAATGCCACTGCGAGGAATACTGGAATATTCGTGCCGATCTTCATTGATGTTCTCTCCCGTCTAACCCGGTTTGCCGTCAGCTCGAGGCCCCCAGAGAATGGGGCTGTAGATGCCGATGAATATCAGGAACGATGCCGTCCAAAATGTGGCCGCTGCGGCGATTACCATCGGATAGGTCACATCAGGCAGCAACAATCCAAAAACGCGGGTGACGGCGGCAGCCATCAACAACACATAAGCCAGCGTCGTCAGGGGATGCGCGCGAAGCGGTCGGCCGGTGTGTCCAAGCGACGCCCGGGTCATGACTGCCACAATCATGGTCGTCAAGGCGCCGATGGTGAGCGCATGCAGCCAGAATGCCGCAATCGCATAGCCGCCCAGCAGCGCCGCGGACTTCAGAGCCAATCCGATGGGCAGCCAGACGTAGGCGACATGTAAGATCCAAACAAGGGGCTGACGCAGGGTGAGCGGCGTTCGCCATTGTGCTAACCGCAGGGTCTGAAATACCGCCGCGAAGCCGGCGATCCAGCCGGCGACACGGCTGTTGGGCCAAAAAACATCGCCGACGACGACGCCCACCATGGCCAGGATCGACAATACGGTGAGAGATGTCCTTGACTGCAAGCTCGCATCCAGTCCCTGTGCCCGCAGCGCGGAAGCAGTGAACGCGGGCACGATTCGCCCACCAATCACGGTGACCAGGAGCAGCGCGATGTCGATACCGACGATCAGGGCTTTCAGCGCCAGCGGGGCGTCGTGGCGCAACAGCCCGATGTAGAAAACGACATCTGTCAGCCATAAGGCCCCCAGCACCGCCAACAATGGTGTATTACGGTTCCGAGATCGAAACAACGGAATCGCCAGCAACGCGGCCAGCATCGGCAGGAAGGCCAGATCGACCAGCGCAGGCAGCATCGGATGCCACGCCGGCGATGTGGCAATCAGCACCCGCGCGACAATCCACACGGTTGCCAAAATCATCAGCGGACGTCCGGCAAAGCCCTTCTGTCCCGTCCAACCGGGCACCGCCGTCAGCATGAAACCCGCGATTGCGCAGACGATGAATCCGAACAGCATTTCATGCGCATGCCAGAGGGTTGGAGGCCATCCCGTCCCGAGCGGCGTTCCTGCAATAAAACTGAAGGCCCATACGGGGACCAGCAGCACCGCTGCCATCCCGGCCAGGAAGAATTGCGAGCGGAAACCATAGGCGAAGAGACGCAACTTCATAAGGGGTAGCATACATACCTCTTTGCGGCTGCAAGCTCGTGGATTCTACGTAGGCCAACTGCGTCCCTATGCCCGCGGCAAGAGAGATCGGCCTGGTGGAATGTACCTAGCGCGCCCCCCACGGATGTTGGGCCATACTCCCGCCATGCGACTCTCTCAACGCCAGTTTGGGTTTTGCTGATGCAGCTCACGCGCTTCTCGGACTATGCGCTTCGGCTGCTCATTTTCTTGGCACACCGGCCGGTGCGATTGACGACGATCAAGCAGGTGGCGGATGCTCACGGCATCTCCGAAGATCACTTGACGAAAGTCGTGCAGCGATTGTCGAAACTCGGCTACATCAGAACCGTTCGAGGTAAGAACGGCGGAATTGGACCCGCCCACGATCCGGCCGACATATCGATTGGCCGAGTGGTCCGCGATGTGGAACCGTTGGCGCCGGTTGAGTGCTTCTTAGAAGATTACACCGGCGGCTGTGTGCTTTACCCCCACTGCGCCTTGCGTGGTGTGTTGCATTCGGCTCAAATGCAGTTTCTAAAGTCTCTCGATGCCTACAGTATCGCGGATGTCATGGGACCGATGCTGCGGGATGCCGAGCCAGCTCCACGTGCGACCGCGCGCAAAGTGCCCGGTCGGCGATCGGCTTCGGTTGGGCGCAAGCGCGCTCGCGGAAATTGACCCGCCGGATGGGTATCATGCTGCGATGATGCCGCTGGCGACCTACTTCAGCGAATTTAGGTATCTACACATTGGGTGCGTTCTCGCGTCCGGAACACTATTTTCAGTGCGAGGATTGCTCATGTTGTGCGGCTCGCGCCATGCCAACCACGTGGCGCTCGCAAGACTCTCCTATGTCATCGACACGACTTTGCTTGCGGCGGCGGTGTTATTGGCCGTCATCATTCACCAATATCCCTTCGTTCAAGCCTGGCTCACCGTGAAGGTGCTGCTGTTGGTCGTCTATATCGTATTGGGGGTCTACGCCCTGCGGCGTGCCAGGACGCGGCGGGCTCGGGGTGGGTGCTTGTTGGCGGCCATTCTAGTGTATGGATTCATGATCAGTGTTGCCATCACACACAACCCCCGTGGGGTGTTTTCTCTCTAGATGGGCCTCTTCGGCGTGTGCTTGTGGCGGGCGCTCCTCGTGTGGCCCACGATGGCCCGACCGATGGGTGCACCATAGACGTGGTGATTGGTATGGGGGTGCGGGACAAAGGAAGTCGGCTTTGCACCAAAGTCCGATTTATCGCCGGCAAGGGACACTGCCGGTCCAGCGAGCATGGCGGCGCCGATCATCATGGCGAGTTTCATCATGGCCTTGGTCCTCATGGCGCAATGGTAGGCAATATCGCGCTTCGTCGTTCTGCGTACACGCTGTAGCGTGATGCGCGTCTCAATGAGGTTCCGCGCCGACGAGACCCGGTGCGCCCTCAGGCAACCGTCTTGCTGAATGGCAGCACGTAGTGACGCTTGCCCGTTGCGGCGAATATGGCATTGGCGACGGCCGGTCCGACCGGTGCCACCCCCGGCTCGCCGACTCCGGTCGGAGGTTCCGCGGACGGCATGATGTGCACTTCGACCTTCGGCATTTCGTTGATTCGCAGCACCCGGTAGCTGTTGAAGTTGTCCTGCTCGATCCGGCCGTCCTTGAGCGTGATTGCCCCAAAGAGCGCGGCACCCAGACCAAAGCCGATGCCGCCTTCCATCTGCGCGGCGATGATGTCGGGATTGATCGGCGTGCCGCAATCGACGGCGCATACCACGCGATCGACTCTTACCTGTCCATCCTTGCCGATGCTGACTTCGGCCACCTGCGCGACCAAGGATTTGAAGGCTTCGGCCACTGCGATGCCGCGGCCTTTGCCGGGCGGCAGGGGAGTGTTCCACCCCGCCTTGTCGGCCGCGAGCTCGAGCACTGCCCGCATGCGCGGATTCTTGGCCAACAGCTTGCGTCGAAAGCTGAAGCCGTCCTGGCCCGCGGCATGCGCCACTTCATCGATGAACGCTTCGACGGCATAGGCCGTGTGGGAACTGCCCACCACTCGCCACCACAGCACCGGCACGCCGGTCGTGGTGGTGGCAAGGGCGACGTCGATGTTGGGGATGTCATAGGGGACATTCGCGGCGCCCTCGACGGACGTTGGATCGATGCCATCCTTGATCATCACGGCGAAAGGGCCGCCCGCCATGATCGACTGACCGACGATGACATGCCGCCAGCCGGTGAGTTGGCCGTCGGCGCCCAATCCTGCTTCGAGCTTGTGAAAATACATCGGCCGGTACAGTCCGCCATGGATGTCGTCTTCGCGGGTCCACTGCAATTTGATCGGCGTGCCGTCGGCGCCGTAGGCCTTGGCGATGGAGACTGCCTCGACGATGTAGTCGGAGCCCACATTGGCGCGCCGCCCGAAACTGCCGCCCGCATACAGCGTGTGGATGCTCACCTGCTGCGGGTCCAAGCCCGCCGTATGCGCGGCATTCGCCTGATCAATGGTCTGAAATTGATCTCCGGCCCAGATCTCGCAGCTGTTGGCGGTGAGTTTGACGACCGCGTCGAGCGGCTCCATGGGCGCGTGCGCAAGGTAGGGAAACTCGTAGCTGGCCGATACCTTGCGGGCCGCATCATGAATCGCGCGTGCGGCATCGCCCTCTTTGCGCGCCGGAAGCGCCGGCTGCTCGGCGAGGCGGCGGTATTCGTCCATGAGGGCGGCAGAACTGCGCTTCTCCCCCTTGGAGTCGTCCCATTCCACCGTCAAAGCGTCCCGACCCTGCTTGGCCGCCCAAAAGTTTTTCGCCACCACGGCGACACCGCGCGGCACGGCAACCACTTTGACGACCCCGGGCACCGCCGCGGCCGCGGCGGCATCGAAGGATTTGACCGTCGAACCGAACAGAGGCGGGCGCTTGAGCAACGCCACCAGCATGCCGGGAAGCGCCACATCGAGAGTGAACTGCGCGGTGCCGTCGGACTTCGACGGCGCATCGACCCGCGGTGCCGTTCGCCCGATGAGCTTGAAATTCTTGGGGTCCTTGAGCTGTACGGTTTCGGGAACCGGCAGGGTTGCGGCGGCCGCCACCAGCGTGCCGTAGCTCGCCTTGCGGTTGCTCGCACGGTGATGGACGACGCCCTGTTCCACCGACAGATCCGCCGCCGGTACCTTCCATTGCTTGGCCGCAGCCGCCACCAGCATTGCGCGCGCCTTGGCCCCCGCCTCGCGAAGCTGCATCCAGGAATTCGACATGGCCGAGCTGCCGCCGGTCCCCTGGATGGTGCCGAAGGCGAGATTGGCGTAGCGCTTCGCGTCAGCGGGCGCGCTTTCGACGCGAACCAATGTCCAGTCGGCGTCAAGTTCTTCCGCGACAATGGTGGCGAGTCCGGTATAGGCGCCCTGACCCATTTCGACGTGCTTGGCGATGACGGTCACGCTGTTGTCGGCGCCGACCCGCAGAAAGGCGTTGGGCATGAAGGTGGTGCCCGAAGCGGCGGTGCCGGCAAATGCGCGGCGTGCCGGGCCGCTCCATTCGAATCCGATGGTCAGGGCAACCGCGCCGGCGGTTCCGGCAACTTTGAGAAAGTCGCGGCGTGTCGAGCGTGCGTTGGTGTTCATGGATCAAGCCTTGATGGAGTCGGCGGCCGCGTGGATCGCCGCGCGAATTCTCGAGTAGGTGGAGCAGCGGCAGATATTGCCGCTCATGGCGCTGTCGATGTCGGCATCGCTCGGCGCGGCGTTCGTTTCCAGCAGCGCCGTCGCCGACATGATCTGTCCTGATTGGCAGTAGCCGCACTGGGGCACCTGAAGTTTGACCCAGGCCGATTGCACCGCTTTCGCAGGCCCGCTGGCCAGACCTTCGATGGTGGTCACCTTACGGCCCGAAACCGTCGACAGGGGCGTAATGCAGGAACGGATGGCCTTGCCGTCCAGATGAACCGTGCATGCGCCGCACAGCGCCATGCCGCAGCCGAACTTGGTTCCTGTGAGGCCGGCAAACTCGCGAACCGCCCACAACAGAGGCATGTTGGGGTCGGCATCCAGCGTGGTTGCCTTGCCATTGAGTACGAAAGTGGTGGACATGAGCGACTCCGGCTGTCTGATGCCAGCAGTGAGGCTATCCGTGCGGGCTGGAAACGTCAAAGGGTGATCATTGCGCAGGAACGCCCGATTTGCCGCCATGACGGGAGTTCGGTTATGTTCACCCGGCGGGAGCCAACAAGGATAACAACATGGCAATCAGAAGTTCCGACGCCGTACGGCGATCACCTCAGTGGGGACTGGTTCTATTGCTTGCGGTGCTGGCGGTGTTTGCGCTGCACTTCATCGTCAAGAACGCGCTTCACTACACCTCCTACGATGCCGCCACCTACGGCTCCCTGTGGCCGCGGCGTTACGGTTTGTTGGCGCACATCGCTGGCGGCGTTCCGGCGGTTCTCATCGGTCTGGTCCAACTGTGGCTCGGCGCCACCGGCCGCACCGCGCTGCTCCATCGCACGCTTGGGCGGGTATATGCCGGCGCCGTGGCCGTGGCGAGTGCCGGCGCGTTCTATCTGGCGCTGACCGTGGAGCCGAAGTACTTCACCTACGCCGCCGGGCTTTTCGGCCTGGCGCTTGCCTGGGCGGTCACCACGTCGATGGCCGTGCTGGCGATCCGCCACCGGGCGATCGAACAGCATCGGGACTGGATGATTCGCAGCTACATCGTCAGCTTCGGATTCGTGACGTTCCGGCTGTTCGATAATCTGCTCATCGACTGGAAAGTGGCGCCGGAAGGCGATGTGGATTCCTTCATGGCCTTCGCATGCTGGTCGATACCGCTGCTGATAGCCGAGCCCCTGATCCAATTGAAAAAGATCCGCCGCCGTTGACCGATCGCCGGGTGGTCAGCCGCTGCGCTTGTAGAGCCCGTCGAATACAGTCTCCCAGGTTGATCGTCCGGCCTTCATCATTTCCCAGTGCTGGCGCACCGAGCCGTCGTGTTCCGGTGTCCAGGTAATCCGCTGGCGGGTGACTCCGGCCGAGTCCGCGCCGGGCCGCGTGCCCTCGAGAACCATGCTCCCGGCGACCAGGCCGCCATCGAGTTCGAGCGCTCCGCCATGGTCGTCAATCCAGGTCTGATGCCAGAGATGGCGCAGGCGGTCGTAGAAGTTGATGCTCCGGCCGCGGCCGCCGTCCACGGAGGTCCAGGATTCGAACAGGGCGCAGCGCTGCAGGTCCGGCTCTATGGTATTGCGGCCGGCGGGCCGTCCGCCCTCGGTCACGCTCCAGGTTCCGATCCAGAAGTCGAACTGCCGGTACTCTTCTGAAGCGCAGGCAGGCGGCGGAGGGGCGGGCTTTGCGTCTTCGGCGTTCGCCCGCAACGTGCAGAACAGCGCGCCTACCGCAGCGGCGGACACAAACCAATTTGAGAAAAACGGCATATTGGTCTCCCGATACTCGCGAAAAGTCAGTCGTCCGCCAGATTGTGTCCAGGAAACAGCGCCTCATTGAAGCCGAACTGGGTCAGATCCCGAATGCGCCGCGGATACAGGATTCCGTCGAGGTGATCGACCTCATGTTGCACGACCCGGGCATGAAAATCCTTGACGGTGCGGTCGATGGGCGTCCCCGCCGCGTCGACTCCCGTGTAGCGCAAATTGCGATACCGCGGCACAAGTCCGCGCATGCCCGGGACCGACAGGCATCCCTCCCAACCTTCATCCTGGATGTCATCCAGCGCGGAGAGGGACGGATTGATCAGTACCGTAAAGGGCACCGGGTCTTCTTCCGGGTAGCGCGGATTGAGTTCGAAGCCGAATATCACCACCCGCAGGCCCACCCCGATTTGCGGTGCAGCGAGCCCCGCCCCATGCAGGCTGCGCATGGTGTCCCGCATGTCAATCAGCAGGTTTTCCAGCTCCGGGGTGCCAAATTCGCGCACCGGCGCCGCCACCGCCAGCAGGCGCGGATCGCCCATCTTGAGAACTTCGCGTATTGCCATACTTCCTAGTATCTTAGCGGCCTTTTCCAGATGAGCCTATGACGAAAGTATGCCCGGCCGTTTATACATAAAAACCTTCGGCTGCCAGATGAATGAGTACGATTCCGGCAAGATGCTGGACGTGCTCGAAACGGCCCACGGCATGACGCGCACCGACGACCCGGCGGAGGCGGATGTGCTGCTGGTCAACACCTGCTCGGTGCGCGAAAAGGCGCAGGAAAAGGTGTTTTCCCTGCTGGGCGAATGGCGCGCCTTCAAGCAACAGCGTCCGCACGTGGTCATCGGCGTCGGCGGCTGCGTGGCGAGCCAGGAGGGCGAGGGCATTACGCAGCGGGCGCCCTTCGTCGACCTGGTGTTCGGGCCGCAAACCCTGCACCGTCTGCCGGCCATGCTGCAGGGATTGAAGGAATCCGGCCGGCCGCAAATCGACATCAGCTTTCCGGAAATCGAAAAGTTCGACCGGCTGCCGCAGGCCCGCGCATCAGGCGCAACGGCGTTCGTCTCGATCATGGAAGGCTGCAGCAAGTACTGCAGCTTCTGCGTCGTGCCCTACACGCGCGGCGAGGAGATCAGCCGGCCGTTCGAGCAGGTGCTCGAGGAAGTCGAGAATCTGAGCGCACAAGGAGTGCGCGAAATCACGCTGCTTGGCCAAAATGTCAACGCCTATGCCGGACCGATGGCGGACGGCACGATCGCGGATCTGGCCTTGTTGATCCATTTCGTCGCCGCGGTCGACGGGGTGGAGCGCATCCGCTTTACGACGTCGCACCCGCTCGAGTTCAACGACAGCCTGATCGAGGCTTACGCAAACGTGCCCAAACTCAACAATTTTCTGCATTTGCCGGTGCAGAGCGGGTCCGACCGTATTCTCGCTGCCATGAAACGCGGTCATACTGTGCTCGAGTACAAGCAGAAGCTGCGCAAGCTGCGGGCCGTGCGGCCGGACATTTGCATATCAACCGATCTCATCGTCGGATTTCCCGGCGAAACGGACGAGGATTTCATTGCGACCATGAACCTGGTGTCGGACGCGGGATTCGATCAATCGTTCAGCTTCATCTACAGCCGCCGTCCCGGCACCCCGGCGGCGGCGCTGCCGGATGAAGTGCCGCACGCGGTCAAACAGCAGCGGCTCGAACTGTTGCAGCAGCGCTTGAACGGGCAGGCGCGCGCCATATCCCAGCGCATGGTGGGCAGCCGACAACGAGTGCTGGTCGAGCGGCCCGCCAAGCGTAATCCGCGGCAGCTCGCCGGCCGCACCGACAACAATCGCTGGGTCAATTTCGACGGGCCCGCGGTCGACCCTATGACTCTGATCAACCAGTTTGCCGATGTCATCATCACCGAGGCGATGCCCAATTCCCTGCGCGGGCGTCTCATCGGCGACGAGGCGCCGTGAGTTCGATTCCGGTGACCCGCGACGTGCTGCTCGCCCCGGCGGACAATGTCCGATTGGTGGAATTGTGCGGGCCCCTCGACGAACACCTGCATCAGATCGAGGCGAGGCTCGGGGTGGAGGTCAAGCGGCGGGGAAACCGATTTCAAATCATCGGTTTGCCCGCGGCGATCCAGCGCGCCGAGGCCGTGCTGCTCGACTTGTACGCGCGGGCGCAGCGTGAGCCGGTGGATTCGGAGCGCGTGCACATTGCGCTGCAAGAACTGGACATGGACAGCAACAATATCGATGCCAAAGCGGATTCCGACGAGCTCAAGGTTCACACGGCGCGCGGCGCCGTGCGCGCACGCGGCGCCAATCAGACCGCCTACCTAAACAATGTCCGCACTCACGACCTGACCTTCGGTATCGGGCCGGCCGGCACCGGCAAGACCTATCTCGCCGTTGCCTGTGCGGTCGAAGCGCTGCAGTCCGAAAGAGTCAGGCGCATCGTGTTGGTGCGCCCGGCGGTTGAGGCGGGCGAGCGCTTGGGATTTCTTCCCGGCGATCTGTCGCAAAAGGTCGACCCCTATTTGCGCCCCATGTATGACGCTCTATACGAAATGATGGGTTTCGAGCGAGTGGCCAAGCTGATCGAACGCAATGTGATCGAAGTGGCTCCCCTGGCTTTCATGCGCGGCAGATCTCTGAACGACTCGTTCGTAATCCTGGACGAGGCGCAGAACACGACCAATGAGCAGATGAAAATGTTTCTGACGCGCATCGGCTTCGGTTCCAAGGCCGTGGTCACCGGCGACATCACGCAGGTCGATCTGCCGAATTCCAAGCAATCCGGTTTGCGGACCGTGATCGACATCCTGCGCGGCGTGCGCGGCATCGCCTTCACCCTCTTCAGTTCGCGCGACGTGGTGCGGCATCCGCTGGTGCAACGAATCGTGCAGGCGTACGAGGCCAACGCACCCGACGACGGTTCTTGATCCGTGGCCGGCCGGCTTGAACTGGACGTGGGCTATGCCGCCCGGAAACCTTGGGTACCCGGCCGGCGGCAGCTGACCGCGTGGGCTGCCGCGGCGCTTGCACCCCTGCGGCGCAGGGTGGTCCTCTCCGTGCGCATCGTGGGTGCCGCGCGCAGCCGTGCGCTCAATGCCCGTTACCGCCACAAGGACAAGCCGACCAACGTGCTGTCGTTCGGCGGGGCCGGCGCCACTCCCATTGGCCGATATTTTCTGGGAGAACTCGTGATCTGCGCGCCGGTCGTGGCGCGGGAGGCTCGAACCCAGGGCAAATCCCTCGAAGCGCATTGGGCGCACATGACGGTTCACGGAGCCCTGCATCTGCTCGGCTTTGACCATGAGCGCGAGGCCGAGGCCCGGAAGATGGCGGCGAAAGAGATTCAAATCCTTGATCGGCTTGGCTTTTCGGACCCCTATCGATGATCGAGTATCCTTAAGCCCTCATGTCAGAACAACCTCAAGGCGGCACCACCGGCCGTTGGTTAAAGCGCATTACTCAATCGATGTCCGGTGAGCCGCGCGATCTTGCCGAGCTGATCGAGGATCTGCGTGAAGCCAGCGAGCGCGGCCTGTTCGACGGCGATGCTCTGGTCATGCTCGAGGGCGTGTTGGCGGTTGCGGACATGCAAGTGCGCGACATCATGGTGCCGCGTTCGCAGATGGTGTTCGTCGAGCGCGACGAATCTCCGGAGAAGCTGGTCGAGCTGGTGGTTGAATCCGGCCATTCACGATTTCCGGTGATCGGCGAGGACCGCGATCAAATTCTCGGTATTTTGCTGGCGAAGGATTTGCTGCGCCTGCAGGCCGCGGGCAATGAAAGTTTCGAAATTCGCGAGTACATGCGTCCCGTGGTATTCGTCCCCGAGAGCAAACGCCTGAACGTGCTGCTCAAGGAATTTCGCCGCAGCCACAATCACATCGCCATGGTCGTCGATGAGTACGGCGGGGTGTGCGGTTTGGTCACCATCGAAGATGTCATCGAGCAGATAGTCGGCGAGATCGACGATGAGCACGACGTCGAGGAAGATCAGGCGATTCGGCGCGAAGGCCCGCGTGAATTCACGGTGCGCGCGCTCACGCCCATCGCCGATTTCAATCAATATTTCGGCAGCGCATTCTTGGATGAGGAGTACGACACGATCGGCGGCCTGCTGATGCAGGAATTCGGGCGGTTGCCGCGCCGCGGAGAGATCATCCGAGTCGCCGACCTCGAATTCCGCATCCTGCGCGCCGACCGGCGCCGCATCGATCTTCTGCGCGTGTTCACGCCAACCGATATAGAACCACCGGCCGCCGACGAGTCGTCTCCTTGAGCGTTGGCGCACGCGGCCCGACCGCCGCGTTGCAGATGCAGGCCTTGTGGCGGTTGACGGTGGCGTTCGGCGCAGGGGCGTTGTTGAATCTCGGGTTTGCGCCATTCGCCTTCTGGCCGATCGCCATCTTGGCGCCGGCGGGGCTATTTGCGTTGATTCGAGGCCTGCCGCCGCGGCGCGCCGGCTGGACCGGCGCCGCGTTCGGGGCCGGCCTGTTCGCCTGCGGTACGTACTGGTTGTACACCTGTCTCCACGTGTTCGGTCTGGTGCCGATCTGGTTGACCTTGATTTTGCAGGCAGCGCTGGTGGCAATGATGTCGCTGTACCCCGCGGCGCTGTGCTACCTGGCAAACCGCTTCTGGCTCAAGCCGGGCGCGACGCGGGCCTGGCTGGTGCTGCCGGTTCTATGGGTACTGCTCGAATGGCTGCGCGGCTGGGTGTTGAGTGGCTTTCCGTGGCTGTCGCTCGGCTATGCGATGATCGATTCGCCGCTCAAGGGATGGGCCCCCTTGTTCGGAGTCTACGGCGTGTCCTGGGCGGCCGTTCTGATCGCGGTCGCCCTCAACGCGCTCTGCACCCCCGACGTTCCGCGGGCGCGGCGGCTGTTTGCCCTCGGCGCCATCGCGATCGTCGTCTTGATTCCGACGCTGCTCGGCCGCATCCCCTGGACGCGGCCGACGGGCGCTGCCATACCGGTCGCGGCCGTGCAAGGCGCCGTGCCGCAGGATCAGAAGTGGCAGGCAAAAAACAGCGACGCGACCATGGCTCGGTATTCCAAGCTCACGGCGCAGGCCTGGGATGCCCGTCTCATCGTCTGGCCCGAAGCGGCGCTGCCGGTGCTTGCGACGCAGATACCCAACTATTTGCGGCGATTGCGGCAGGATGGTCGCGCCCACGGCGCGGACCTCGCCGTCGGGCTCGTCGACTATGACCCGGCAACCAAGCGCTACTACAATGGATTGTTGGTTTTGAGCGATTCCGGCGGCGGATGGTATTACAAGAGACACTTGGTGCCGTTCGGTGAATACTTTCCGGTGCCGGGGTTCGTACGCGCCTGGCTGCGCCTGATGAGCCTGCCGTACGACGACATCACGGCCGGAGGCAAGCATCAACCGGTGCGCAGCGCCGCAGGTCAGAAACTCGGCCTCACGATTTGCTACGAGGATGCCTTCGGCAGCAGCCAGTTGAAGGTGCTGCGCGAGGCGACGCTGTTGATCAACGTCACCAACAATGCTTGGTACGGCGACTCGACGGCACCTCACCAACACCTGCAGATTGCCCGCACCCGCGCGCTCGAGGCCGGCCGCTACCTGGTGCGCGCCACGAATGACGGCATCACCGCGGTGATCGGTCCGCAGGGTGAAGTCGTGGCTCGTATGCCGCAATTTCAAGAAGGCGTGCTGCGGGCCGACATCGTGCCCATGACGGGACTGACTCCCTATGCGCGGGTCGGCAACTATCCGGTGATCATCGTCGCATGCGCGCTGTTGGGACTCGCTATTTGGCGGCGTCGACAGGGAGTATAGCTAGGACAATTCTGCGAGGTACCAGTCGACGAAACGCGAGGCGTAAGCCTCCTGAAGAGAATATGGCCCGGGTTCGAAGAATCGTGAGTTCACGCCGGCCTGATTCATCTCGACGATCTTCTTGTCCTCGGCACTGGTGGTCTTCCACAACCAAGTCAGCCGTTCGACATCGTAGTCCAGCCCCTCGACGGCCTCTTGATGGACCAGCCAAATCACTTCCATTTCAGTGTGCTCCACGGCCCGCGGGATGAAACGATAAATCACACCGTGGTCGGGATAGGCGAGAAAATCGCTGATGGGGCCAATGTCGAAGTAGGTCGAGTTGCCGTCGGATGCCGAGAATGCGCCCATCAGCCGCGCAACGGAGCGGCCGTCGTCGGTCGCGCTCACCATGCCTTCATGGAGAGCGCTGCGCATGACGGCCACCGACTCCCGGCCGGCACCGGCAGCGCAACCATAGTGATCGACGTCCGGAACGACGATGCCGAGCGCCTCGGCCCGCAATCGGCCTGCGCGTTCCAAGTCCGCTGCTGCCTCCGTCGGACGCGCATAGACATGGCGCTTGGCGAACTCCGGGTGAGCCGGAGCGCAGTGATAACACTCCATGTAGTTCTCAACCGCGAGCTTCCAATTGGCCTTGATCGAATACAATTCTCGATGAGCGACCTTGGCGGTTGCCCAGCCATGCACCCGGGCCGACCGCGCCAACGCCTCGGCAGCCGTGCCAAGATCGAGGGGCTCCTCGGCAAAGGTCGTGAAAATCAATCCTTCCATGACCTCGACCGGCAGCGTCTTGAGGGAGACTTTGGTGCGCTGAAACGATTCCGGCATCTGGCGCGCCGCCAACAAACGACCGTCCAGGTCGTAAGTCCATGCATGGTAGGGACAGGTCAGCCGCGCGGAGGGGACCTTGCCTGAGTGCCCGGAACATAGCCGTGAACCGCGGTGCCGGCAGACGTTGAGCAGGGCGCGAACCGCTCCCGCCGGGGTGCGAACGATGATGACGGACTCCGATCCAAGGTCGATCACCAAGTAGTCGCCGGCACGCGGGATGCTGCTCACATGGCCGGCGCAGAACCAGTGGCGCAGCAGCATGCGCTCCATGTCGTAGGCAAATATGGCCGGATCGGTGTAGAAGTCGCGTGTCAGCGCATGGCCCGGCTGGCGGCTACGAATGCGGGCGGCGAGATCGGCGGAGTGCACGCCGGGAATTGTATGCGCAGCCCGACGGCGGCACTAGAGAGTCTTGGCGTTCAGGCCGCCGAAGCGCCGCTGCCGGCCGTTGAAGTCCTCGAGCGCGCTGCGAAAACGCCGGTCATCGAAGTCCGGCCAGAGACAATCGCTGAAATGCAGTTCGGCAAATGCCGATTCCCACAGCATGAAGTCACTGAGGCGGCGCTCGCTTCCGGTGCGAATCAGCAAGTCGACTTCGCCGGCCGGATGGGCGCAGTGGTCGGCTTCGTGCAGCAGGCGATGAAACTGCTCCGCCGAGAGATCCGCATCCGCGCCGGCGCGGCGCGCGGCCTGCAGGATGCTGTACTGGGAAGAGTAGTCGACGGCGATTCGCAGCAACATCTTATCGCCCGCCGCGGTCAGCCGCTCGCTTTGCTCGATGGCGCGCAGCAGGTTGTCGCCGAGCCGGTCGCGGCGACCGATGACGTTGAGCCGGATCGATTGCTCCACGCAACGGCGTGTCTCGGTGAACAAATACTGTCCGAACAGGCGCATCAGCGCCGTGATCTCGCCGGCGGGCCGCTGCCAATTGGCGGCCGAGAACGCGTACAGCGTGAGCACCTTGATGTCCGCCCGCGCCGCCGTTTCGACCGCGGCGCGCACCGCCTTCGCACCCTCGATGTGACCCGCGGTTCGCGGCAGCCCGCGCTCGGTGGCCCAGCGCCCGTTTCCGTCCATGATGATTGCAACGTGCACGATGTCAAACCCGCCGTGTTGCCTTGATGACCGCCTCGATGTGCTCGAGGTAGCGCAGCAACGCCCGTTTCCCTACCTGCGTGATGCGATATTCGGATCTCGGTCTGCGCGCCTCGAAGGACTTGGTGCACACCACGTAGCCCGCCTCTTCGAGCTTGCGCGCGTGGGCGCTCAGGTTGCCGTCGCTCACATCGAAAAGGGACTTGAGTTCGTTGAAGGTCAGTTGTTCGTTCATGGCAAGCGCGCTCATGATGCCGAGGCGCACGCGCTCGTAGATCAGGCGGTCGAATCCGGCCTCTTCGCTGCCATGCGGGGCACGCGGCGCCGCCTTGACGGAGCTCGGCGCGGTTTTCGTGGAGCTGGGCGCAGCCGGCTCGCTGCGCTTGATGGCGCCGGATTTAGTCCCCATGAGTCGAACGGCCGATCAAGATCCCGAAGAGGATGTGTAGAACACCGAATCCCAAACCCAGCATGGCGGTATGCGCCGCCACCGGCAGCGCGAAGGTCAATATGCCCAAAGCGACGAACAAGGCCCCCATGATGCAGACCGACCGCGCGATCGCCGCGTTCGTCACCGTGCTCGCCGACAGCACCGCGCAGCCATAGAGCAGCAGCCACATGCCGGGTATGACGCCGGCCAGGCCCACGGATACCAAGACCCAGGTGAGTACTGCGCCCGCGAGCAGGGCGGGACACAGGCAGAGCATGAATTTTCTGGCGGGTCCCAGATAGCGCGACTGCCCGCGCTGCGCAATCTGGCGCGCAACCAGAGCGCCGCCGAGCAGCAACGCGACGGCCGCGGCGACCAGCCAGATCCAGAGCCAGTGCACGGCGAAGCGCGGCAGCGACACCAGCGCGGCAGCGAGAACGCCGATGATGCCCATGACGATGCCGGCCATGCCGGGCACGTCCATCGAGCCCGACGATTCGATGGAGGCGCGGATGTAGGCAAGAGTTCCGAGCGCGCGGCTCTCAATGGCGGCCGGAGCCTCGGATTGAACGGGAAACACCGCGCCCGGTCTGGTCATCAAAGCACTGTAAGCGGCGAACTGTGCCGCGTCAAGTACTCTGAAACGCAGAGTGACATGCACAAGAACGGAGAATGGAGGGGCGGCCGTCCCTATTCAAACAGGGTTTTCAAGCGCGGATCGCGCGCCAGTCCGTCGTACAGATCGAGGCCCCTGTCGATCCAGGCGCGAAGCGAGTCGTCGTGCGCGAGCATTGGCAGGGTGCTGACGGCGGCCACCCATAGAAAAGCCCCCAGCACGAGGTAGTCCGCGTAATTGGGTGCATTGCCGCCGAGAAATGCATAGCGGGCAAGGTATGCGCGCAACGGCGTCAGCGCGTCGCGCAGCGCCGGCAGGCGCGAGGCGCGGTCGGCGGTGAATTCCTCCAAGGTCGCCCCCTTCAGCCGTTGTTCACGCGTGCGGCGAAAGTAGGCGCGATCTTCGGGGCGGGCGGCATTGTGAACATCGAGCACGTACATGCCGAACATCTTGCGCAGGATTTCGGAGGTAAACCAAGCATCCGTGAGCCGCACCATCGCAAGTTCTGCGGGGCTCGAGAACAACGGCGGCGAACCGGGGAACGCCGTGTCGAGATATTCGGCGATATCCCAGCTTTCGGCGAGCACGGTATCGCCGTGCTCGATGATCGGCAACGTCTTGAAGCGGCCGCCCAAGATCTTGGGAATTTCGGTAAAACCCACGGAGACCGGCTCGCAGGGGAGGCCTTTGTGCGCCAATGCATAACGGATGCGCCATACATAAGGACTGGCCGAACGTCCATTCTCGAGCACGAGTTCGTAGAGCCGGATCATGGTGAACACAAAGGATAACGCGGCTTTATTCCCAAATGCTACCTTTGATGCCCGAACGTCTGCACCTAGGTCTTGAGAAGAGAAGGGATCACCATGAGAGGCGCACTCTGGGACGGATGAATTGACGGCGGAGTACGGCCCAGCGCGCGACTGACGCAGCGGCCCGGGGCGTTCGCATTTGCGGCGCAGCCGCCATCCTATCGCAGGGCGGCAATTTGGTGGGTCGCGAGCGCCAAGCAGGAAGCTACACGGTGTCGGCGGCTCGAGCAGCTGATTGCGGAGTCAGCGCAGGGGCGGCGCTTAAAGCAGTTCACCGCGCGCAGGCCTGCCGCGGCGACCGACCTCCGCTGAACTCGAACGGTGGTCAGGCGGGCTCAGCCGGCGCGGGTACCGTCCGGTACCGGCGACTCGGGCAGGGCGAGTACCGGAGTGATGCCGTCGGGATAACCGATATCGAACAGCATTCCTTCCGAGACGACACCGCGCATCTTTCGCGGCGGCAGATTTACCACGAAAAGCGCTTGTTTACCCGTGATCTCCGTCGGATCTTGCCGCTCCTGCTTCAAGCCAGCCACGATGGTTCGCGCATGATCTCCGAAGTTGACTCGCAGCTGCACCAGCTTGTCCGACCCGGCGATCGCGGAAACCGACTCGATCGTGCCGACGCGCACGTCAACCTGCTCGAGCATGGACGGATCGATCAATGGCTTAATCGGCGCGGGCGGCATGGCCTGCTCCCGGATTGGACGGTGGTAATGAATGGTTTGATTGTATAGATTTCAGTTGCGCTCGTTCTAATGGCCGCCGGATTTGACCATGTCCTTCATCGTGATCGCATGCGCCGGCGCTTGCACACCGCTATATTCATAACGCGACACCGTCAACATCTTCATCGGCCCCTGGTCGTTGGTGATGTCTGTGCGAACCGGAAGATTCGTGGCTTTCGATATCCAGAGCTTCGTCTCGATACCCAGCGCCGGCGTGCTCTGGACATAGACGCTGGCCTGCTGGCCATACATCGCTTCATCCGGGAGAGCTTTGCACCGGCTTTCCTCCATGGCCTTCTTGGTGTCCGGGTCGGAGTCCTTGTCCTGCTCCATGGCTGCGAAGCTGGTCTGCATGTCGATCCATTTGCCGCCGGCCATCACGTAGATGTTCTTGCCGGTGGAGATTTCCTCCGACTGCTTGGTGCCGTCCATGCCAATCTGACCTGCCGACTTAGCCATGATCGGATTCGTGAAGTGCCGCGTTTCCGTCATGTAGATGTGAAATGGCGCCGTTCTCAGTACTTGTGTGGCGGCAATGACCCGATTGCAGGCAGGATCCATGGCGAGCGCCGGCGTGATGGCCGCGGTGCAAAAGACAAGAGCCAGCGAGACGCCAAACGTGCGGCATGATAATTCATTCATGAGATTGTTCCCTGACGATGGACGTACAACAAGAAACCGAATGGCGGGTCGATTCCCGCCACCCGTTCCGGGTTCACACGGGTCATTCTGGGGATATTGCAGCGTCTGCCGCCAGTAGGGTCCGTTTAGATTGCCGCGCCTTTCTCAAGCCGGCAGCAATAGGGGCGTTCCTCGCGCGCGATTCACAGGCGGCGGTTACTCAACAGGCTGTTTGCTGAACTGGCCCGCCTAGGGCGCAAAACCGGACGACCACAGCGGCGCTTCTGGAGAGCATTGAGTCAAGCAGAATGCCGTCCCTGCGGGTCCTGAGGTATATAAGCCGTTCATCAACTGTGCTGGATCCACTGGGTCTTTCGAATACAGGACGCGATAACCGAAATTGGATTCAGACAGCTGGGAGGCGTAGTCCGTAGCGCACGCCGAGAGCGCTAAGCAGAGACATAAGGATGAAATCAGTTTCATGTTACTTTCCCCATGCGGACTATGGGTACCAAATAGCACGATGACGGATCAGAAGCAATTACCGTTGTCGTTAAACATCAAGAGCGGTCGTGCGAAGCAATGGTCGAGCGCATTACCTATTTCAAGGCCGCCCTCGAGGGCATCGATGCGATGTCAGCCACGACCTCGCGCACATATCCTCGACATACCCATGATCAGTACGGCATCGGTGTTATCGACAGCGGTGGACATGCCTCACTCAGTGGTCGAGGACAGGTCGAGGCAGGTGCAGGTAGCCTGATATTCGTGAATCCGGGGGAAGTGCACGACGGTCGGGCACTCGACGGCCGTCCCCGCTCGTGGCGGATGCTCTACCTGGAACCTACGGCGATGACAGCGGCGCGCAATGACGTGCTTGAGCGAGCAACGGCAGCTCCGGTTTTTGCGGCGCCGGTGTTTGCCGATGAGAGTCTGCGCCGCGCATTCAACACCGCCTTCGACAGCGCGACCAGACGCAACGAGAACAGTCATGAAATGGTTGCCGAGACGGCCACGCTGCGACTGGTCGCGCTGCTTGCCGTCAATTTATCGTCCAATAGCTGCAATAGCGGCACCTCGATAATATCAATTCGCAGAATCCGGGACCGAATCGACGCGGACCCGGCGGCGCCCTTGACTTTGGCAAGCTTGGCTGCCGATGCCGGCACAAGCCGCTACCAATTGTTGCGGGCCTTCGCACGAGAGCTCGGATTGACGCCGCACGCCTACATTATCCAGCAGCGCCTCGCGCTGGCGCGCCGATTGATTCGCGCCGGGTCAACGCTGGTCGACGCGGCGTCGGAAGCGGGCTTTTCTGATCAAAGCCATCTCACCCGGGTGTTTGCGCGGCAATTCGGCGTTACTCCCGCCCGGTACGGTGCGCGCGCAGCCTAGACTGCTGCAATTTTGTTCAAGACCGCCGGCGTTGCCGCGTGGGAAGCTCGAGCTTTGGGTGTGGAGGTCACCTTCATGTACAGGATCCGCCCGTGCCGCAGAGACGAACGCCCGATAATTGCCGAGATCGTCAACGCGGCGGCTGAAGCGTATCGCGGCGTGATACCAGCGGACCGATGGCACGACCCCTACATGAGCCTGCTGGAGCTGGATTCGGAAATCTCCGCGGGAGTTGCCTTTTGGGCTTATGAGAACGAGGACGAAGTCATCGGCGTGATGGGTATTCAACCGGTGCGCGATGTTGATCTCATCCGCCACGCCTACGTTCGTCCAGGTAGTCAGCGTCGCGGCGTGGGCGCAGCGCTCATCAGCCATACCCGATCACTGAGTTCCAGACGAATGCTCGTGGGTACGTGGGCCGCCGCCGCGTGGGCCATTGCGTTCTACCAACGACACGGCTTTGTGCCGGCTTCTCCAGAGCAAAAGACTGCGCTGCTCAAAACCTATTGGACGATACCCGAGCGTCAGATTGAGACATCGGTGGTCCTGGCAAATCCGCCGTTGAAATGGCCGGCTGTCGTGTGAGCTTGACGTCGGCGAACGGCTGCCGCTGACCCTCATCCACATTGACGATCTCCCATCGCCGAGGTTCACGCCAGGAGCGGGGAGCGCGTATGCCAATCGGTGATTTGCTGGTAGGCATGCGCAAGAGCAAGCACCCGCGACTCGCCGAACCGGGGTCCGGCGATCTGCATTCCAATGGGCATGCCGTCGCGGGTGAAACCGCAGGGCACCGAGATCGCAGGAAGACCCAGCACATCGAACATGTGCGTGTTGCGAAACTCGATCGGCGTTCCGTCGGGCGGCAGGGGTGGATCCAGGTAGCCGGATTCGATGGTGATCGGCGAGATCGCGGTCGTGGGGGTGATCAGCAAGTCGACACTTGAAAATACGTCGTCTGCCTTCCAGCGCAGGCGCTCCATCTCCCGTCGCGCGTTCACGTAGTCTGCGGCGGATATGCCTGCCGCCCGTTCCAGGCGTTGCCGGGTCATGTCCTGATACAGCAGCGGTGTCCGGGTGAAGTGGGGCTGGTGATAGGCGTACGCCTCGACCGAGGCGATGGTCAGCAATGCGTTCGTGTACGGCAGCTCCACGTCGCGCACTCCTGCAGTGATGCTCGACAGTTCCGTGATTGATACGCTCAGTGCGGCCGCGATGTCCGGGTCGAGGTCCTCGAAGTAGGGCCGGCGGACGAGGCCTAATCTCAGCGGTGCCGTTGCGGCGCCGATCGCGCTTGCATAGCGATCGGTGGGCCGGTCCACGCTTGAGGGGTCGAGAGGGTCGTGTCCGGCAATCGCCTCCAGGAGCAACGCGGCATCGGCAGCGGAGCGGCAGAGCGGTCCAATGTGATCGAGCGACCAGGACAGCGGAATGACTCCGCGGGTGCTGACGCGCCCATACGTGGGCTTCAATCCGACGACGCCGCAATATGCAGCCGGTTGGCGCACAGACGCAGCGGTGTCCGACCCCAACGCGCCAATACACAGCCCCGCCGCCACGGCGGCGCCTGAACCTCCCGAGGAGCCTCCGGCAATGCGCGCGAGATTCCAAGGATTGTGAACCGCGCCGTAGTAGCTCGGTACCGAGGTCCCGCCATAGGCGAACTCATGCATATTCAACTTGCCGAGGAGCACCGCACCTGCCGCCTTGAGCCGGCGCACGACTTCGGCGTCTTCGCCGGGGATGCGGTCCTTGAAAACAGCGCTGGCCGCAGTGGTGCGAATGCCTGCTGTATCGATCAGGTCCTTGAGGGCGAGCGGCATGCCATGCAGCGGGCCGCGCCAATGACCCCGCTGGATCTCCGTCTCTGCCTCCCTTGCTTGTTGTAACGCTTGTTCAGCAGTCACCGTGATGAAGGCGTTCAGCGCGGGATTCAAACGCTCGATACGGGCGATGAACGCCTGCGCCAGTTCGACGGGAGTGACAGACTTGCCGCGCAGCATCACCATGGCTTCTGCGAGCGTGAGTCGGGTGAGTTCAGTGAGGTTGCGGGTCACGATCGGCGGCGGGTGATGGTCAAATCGCCATCGCCTCGATGAGCGCGCGATAGTCGTTCAAGTCCGGTGTCTTGAGGCCCGGAACTTTGCCTTGGTCATCCCATTGCCGCACCCGCACGGCGTCCTTGTAGAAGGGTTCGGTCTCGAATTGCGCCACTTCATGCGCCGCCATGGGCCCGCCCTGAAGTTTCAGGGTGACGACCGAGGCGGGACTCAACTTCGCGAAGTAGGCGGCGTCGGTGGCCAGCAGATAACGCTTGGCGGGGACATGCAGGCGCACGGGCTCCGACACTTCGGCACGAAAGCGCTGCGCCAGCCAGCGGCCGCCGACTCTTTCATGATGGGCATCCACGGTCCAGTCGGCAATGTCATTGGGGACGTCTTCGACGAGATGCCCGATGTCATGCAGCAATGCGGCGACGATGAGTCCCGGAGGGGCGGCCGCGGCCTGTGCGAAATACGCTGCCTGCAGGCAATGCTCGGACATGGAAACGCTCTCGCCGAAGTAAGCCTCGGCGCCGCGTCTGTGAAAAATGGCAAGAATTTCGTCGGTGAGCTTCATGGCGGGACCTCCGGCTCAAACTCGCGCCGCAGCAGGGCCGCGGTGGAGTACACGCTGTCGCGGGTCAGATAGCAGCCCCGCAAATGACGCGGGTACTTGGCCGAGGAGAAGGCGGTGCGGCCGTGCAGGGTGCGTTGATTGTCGAACACCACCAGATCGCCGTCGCGCAAACTGAGCTGCAGGTGAAACCGTGGGTTGCGCAGCAGCGCGGCAAACTGGCGGTAGGCGGAATAGAACGCCTGCGCCTCGCGGGCGGCGAGGCGCAGCGGCGCAATCGAGCGGCTGTTGTAGTGCACGGCGCTGACCTTGCCGGCGCACGACAGCTGAATCAGCGGACGTTCGGCGAACAGTTCCGCATCCTTGGAACGGTAACGAAACGGCACGGGCGTGCGCGTCAATACGGCGAAGGCGTCGGGCGAGAGGGTCCGCAAATGTTCGGCGATGGCAAAGCCGTCGCCGAACAGGCTGTCGCCGCCGTCCGGCGAGGCGATGAGGGCATGCAGCACTTGAAAACCCGGCACCGGCTCGCGGTAGGGATTGTCCGTGTGCAGTCCCAATCCCAAGTCTGAATATGCGAGATTCTCCGGTTGCGGCACCGAGCGTACGTCGTAGACCAGGCCATAGTTGGTTTCCGAGACTCGCCCGACCAGGGATGCGGCCTCCAGGATTCCGGCATCGACCGACGGCACCCGGCTCAAGAAGGCGATACCGTCTTGCAGCAGCCGTGTCATCCAGGCGGCGCGCAGCGTCCGGTTGCTTTGGGCCTCGGCCAGCGTCGCCCAAGCAAAGTCGCGGGCGGCGTCGAGCGACGCTCCCTCGAGCCAGAGTTTGGTCGAGAATTGCGCGGGCTCCGCGCTGCGGCTCGGCGCGTGTGCGAGCAGCCATCCGAGTTCGAAGGCGGCCGTACGCGATTCAGCTTCCCATTCGACGCTCACCGCGCCGTTGCGTGCAATGGCGGATCGAATGCGTGGATTTTCGGGCAAATCCGCGATATCGATGAGCCGCTGTCCGCTATGCGCATCGCGATCCTCGGGTAGATTGTCGCGCAGCCACAGGCTCGCGAATTCACTCGAGGTCCCATCCGCCCATTCGATGTTGAGCGTCTCGGGCAGCGACCACAGCCGCTTGATCGCCGGCGCTGGATTCACGGGAGATGGCTCTTGCCGGCGGCGGCTTTGGCACCGAGGGAAAAGAGATAGCCCGCGCCGACGGCCGCCAGGGCACTGACGATCGCCAGAGCCACGAATACTCCCTTCCAGCCGAAGGCTACCGAGACCCAACCGATGGCAGAGCCGGATATGACTGCAGCGAGGTATCCGACCCCGTCGATGATGCCCGACGACACTGCACCGGCCTGTTTGCCGCCGAAGTCGAGTGCGAACGCGCCGCCGAGATACGAATAGGGACCGAGCAGGCAGAAGGCGATGGTGCCGATGGCGATGAGCGGCAGCAGCGAGCCGGTCAAGCTGGATTTCATGGTCATCAGCGCGAGCAATGCCGCGGCGGTGGCGCTCAATCCGACGAACATGATCAGTGCGCGCCCGTTCACGCCGAGACGGTCGCTGAGCCAGCCGGTCGCCAGCACGGAAACCGCGCCGACACCGGGAAAAATCGAACTGAGGCGCGCCGCACTGCCATCGCTATAACCCAAATGATCGCGCAAATACACGGGCGTCCAGAAATTGAAGGCCTCGCGGATTATCGTGCAACCCAAGGAAAGGAAGCAAACCACGAGGAATGCGCGGCTGCGGAACAGGGGTAAGAGCAGCTGCGCCACGCTTTGCGGCCGCGATTCCGATTCCGCAAACAAGTTCAACGGATTTGGCTTGGCCTCGCTGAAGCCCGCATCGAGGCGCGATTCCCGCAAAAACAGGAAATTGATGACGAGGAACAAACCGACGACCGCGGCGGCGAAGTAGAACAGGGCGCGCCAGCCATAGCCATGCTGTATCAGCATTCCCATCCATTGCCGTGCCGCTGCGTCGCCGACCAGGTAGCTGATGCTCAAGATGCCGATGATCATCCCATAGGACGAAAAATCGAACCATTTCGAGGAGACCTTGATCAGTCCCGCCCAAGACAGCGATTGCGTCAGGCGATTGCCGATCCAAGCGATGCTGAACAGCGGCAGGCTCAAGCCGGTGGCGAACATCAAGGTGAAGACGGTCGCACCCACCAAGCCGATGAGAAAGCTGGTGCGGCCGCCCCAGTAGTCGCCAAGTCCGCCGAGGAACAATTTGCCGAGCGCATAGGCGAGCACACCCAGAGAAGCGATTGAACCCATGCGGATCACGGCATCGCCGTGGCTGACCCCATGCTTGCCCAATTCCTCGACCAGAAGCGGCGTGGCAACCGACAGGTCGGCGCGGCAGAAGTACAGCGCTCCGTAGCCGCCGAACAGCAGCAGAATGATGGTCATTTGCCGCCATCGCAAAGCGCGGGTACTCGGCTTGACCGAGGGCGCGTTCGGACCCACCCCAAGTTCGGGCGCAACTACCATACAAGATCCCTAAGAAGCCGCAGGTGGTTCGAGTTCTGCGGCCATCATCTCATTTGAGCCGCGGGCGAGCCACCCTTGGCACAGAACCTGCTTTGTCCTTGGGCGAGGGCAGGACAGATGCGGCCCCCAGGGCAAGACTTTAGTCGCGAGAGGCCGGCAATGCGGTATTTGGACATTTCAGGCGAGATCCGGATCGAGTCTTCGGCCGCGTGGGCGGCAATGGCCAGCCGCATAGCGGCGGCGGCCGGCAAATTGTTGCCGCCCGAGGCCCTCTCCACAGATTCACAAGGAAACTCTCATGTCGTCAATCCCAAATTTGAGCTCGGCGCCCTCATCGGCGCTCTTTCCAACGAAAATTCACGCGCACGGCCACAAACACGATGACGCAACGCAAGCCCCGGGGGCCGTCGAGAACCTGTTTGGCAGTCTATTGCAGTCGCTTGAACGGGTAGTCGGCCTGCAACCGGGAGCGGCGCCCTCGGCTGCTACGAGTGCTGCTGCCGGCGCCGGCACCGCCGGCGCGGCCGCATCGACGCCGGCGGGCGGCGCGGGTGCAATACACACCGCCAATTCGTTGGTGCAGAATTACCTGAACAATCTATCGCTCAAGCAGCAGTCCGGCGCTTCGCAAATGACGAAGCCTGCGGGGCTCACCCTCAACGCGGAAGCTTAAGTTTTGGTAGACCGGAGCGTCGGCGCTCAATTGACGTTCACAGATCACCCGGCTAGGCTCAGGTGCGCCGGACAAGACCCAAGTGAACACCATCAAGACACTGCCGACATTGTATATCCCGCATGGCGGCGGGCCATGCTTCTTCATTGATCCGCCTGCGGCCTCTCCTCATATGTGGGATGGCCTGGCCGCATATCTGCGAGGCATCGACGCCTCCTTGGGGGTGCGGCCGAAGGCCGTGCTGGTGATTTCCGGGCATTGGGAGAACCCGCTGCCCACCTTCAATATTGCGGCGAAACCGGGACTGCTGTTCGATTATTACGGCTTTCCGGAACACACCTATCGCCTGAAATATCCGGCCGCGGGAGCTCCGGAACTGGCCGAACGCGTGCGCGCACTGCTGGACGATGCGGGATTCAAGAGCGACGTGGAGTCCCGGCGTGGGCTCGACCACGGCGTGTTCGTGCCGTTTCTGCTCATCTATCCGAACGCGGACGTGCCCATCCTGCAGCTCTCGCTGCAAGCCAGTCTTGATCCTGCCCTGCACCTCGCGCTGGGCCATGCCCTCGCGCCGCTGCGCGAGCAGGGGGTGCTGATCGTCGGCAGCGGCATGAGTTACCACAATTTGGCCGACATGTTTTCCGGCCGTGGTGCGGATGCCGCCGCCGCATTCGATGCCTGGTTGGGAACTGCCGTGCAAGATCCCGCGACCCGCGACCAGGTGCTGACAAAATGGCGCGAGGCGCCCGGCGGCGCTGCCTCGCATCCGCGCGAGGAACATCTGATCCCCCTGATGGTGGCGGCCGGCGCGGCTCGGGGCGACCGCGGCGTTCGCAGCTTCGGCGAGTCCATCGGCGGAAAAAGAATCTCCGGTTTTCAGTTTGGTTGAGAGCCGCCCATGCTGCGACTGATGCTGCTTGCCCTGGGAGCGGCGCTGTGCGCGCATCCGGGCGCGGCGCAGGAAGCCAATCCTGCGGCGGCCGATTCCATGCAACTTCGCGCGGTCGTCATTCGCGCCGCCTCGCTCATCGACGGTACGGCCGACAAGCCGCGGCACAATGTGGAAATCGTGATTCGCGGCAACCGCATCGCCGAGGTGCGCGCGGCGAACACCCAACCCGTGCCGGCCGGCGCCGACGTGATCGATCTGGGTAGGGCGACGGTGTTGCCGGGACTCATCGACACCCACACGCATATTTTTCTGCAGGGCGAGGACCCGTCCGCCGGCGGCTACGATGTGCAGTTGCTGAAGTTCCCGGCGTCCTATCGTGCCGCCCGTGCCGTGGTGGCGGCGCGCCGCGCTCTGCAACAGGGCTTCACCAGCATCCGCGACATGGAGACCGAGGGTGCGGGCTACGGCGATGTGGGCATCAAACAGGCCATCAATGAGGGCATCATTCCCGGGCCGCGGATGTGGGTGTCGACGCTGTCGATTTCCTCGACGGGCGGCTATCCGCTCGAAGGCTATGCGCCCGAGATCAGCGTACCCAAGGGCTCACAGCTGATCGATGGACCCATCGAGGCGCGCAAGGCTGCGCGGGAACAATTGGACAAGGGCGCGGACTGGATCAAGGTCTACATGACCCATCGCTCGTGGCTCGATGCGCAGGGCGCGCTGGTATCGCAGCCGACGCTCACGGTGGAGGAGTTGCGGGCCATCGTGGATGAGACGCACGGCTGGGGACGGAAAGTGGCCTGCCACGCCTACAACGGCCCGGGCCTGCAGCGCGCGCTCGACGGCGGCTGCGACTCGATCGAACATGGCTTGGAGATTACCGATGCGCAGATCGCGCAGATGCTCAAGCAGGGCACGTGGTACGTGCCCACCCTGCAGGTGTACTACACCGACTGGGATCCGCCGGATACTGAGACAGGAAAACGCGATCGCAAACGCGTGGCCCTGCACGGAGTGTCATTCAGCAAGGCGCTGCGCGCCGGGGTCAAAATGGCGTTCGGCACGGATGTCGGCGGCTTCAAGTGGTCGCAACCCATTGCCGAGGAGTTTTCGCGCGAAGTGGAATTCGGCATGACGCCGATGCAGGCCATCCAGTCCGCCACCGCGCGTGCCGCCGAACTGCTGGGCAAGCGGGGCGAACTCGGAGTCGTTGCGCCCGGCGCCTATGCCGATCTGATCGCCGTGGCGGGCGATCCGCTGGCGGACGTCAACGTGCTCAAGACCGTGCAGTTCGTGATGAAGGACGGCGCTGTAGTCAAATAATCAATTCTCGGCCCGCAGCGTGGCGACGTTGTCTGCCGTCAACGAAGAGGGCTGCGCGCCGAATCGCGCAGTGACGTAGTTGGCGAGGCTGGCGATTTCCTCGTCCGAATAGGCGCTGCCGAACGCCGGCATGGCGGGCCCCGCATCCGCGGCGTGCCGATGTGCACCGGAGAGAATGATCTGCACCACATTGGTGGCCGTGGGATCGTTCACCGAGCGCACCCCGGTGAGCGTTGCGTCGGGCAGCACCGGACTTACTCCGGACCAGTCGTGGCAGGCCGCGCAGGCTCCGGCAAATACCGCCTTGCCGCGGCTATCGAGCCCGGCGGCGACGCCTTCCGAGTGCGAGGCGGGCGCCGGTCCGCTCTTCGGCTCCGGCAGATCGTCGGTTGCGATCGCCGACACAGATTTCAGGTAGGTCACCATGGCGCCGACGTCGCTTTGCGACAGGTATTGGAGACTGTTGTCGACGGCTTCACCCATGGGCCCGGTTGCCGTGCCGCGCCCGTCCGCGTGGCCCGCGGAGAGATAGTGCGCGAGATCGGCATCACTCCAGGCGCCGACGCCGGACTTGGGATCCGAGGTGATGTTGTAGGCGCGCCAGCCGGCCTGTACCGCACCGGCGAACTTCTTCCGTTGGTTGAGCGCCTGCAATAGGTTGCGCGGCGTGTGGCATTCGCCGCAGTGCGCCATGGCCTCCACCAGGTAGGCACCGCGATTCCACTGCGCATCGCGCGCGCTGCGCGGCTCGAAGCGCTTGTCCGGATTGAACAGCAGTGCCCACACTGCCATGAGGGAGCGCTGGTTGAAGGGGAATTTCAACGTGCTCGCAGGCGCCGGCGCGTGCACGGGCTTGAGGCTGAACAGATAAGCCTTGATGGCGCCCGCGTCGGCGTCGGTCATGTAGGTGTAGCTGGCAAAGGGCATCGCCGGATAAAGCCGGGTATTACCGCGGCCTATGCCCTTGTGGACTGCGTTCAGAAAATCAGCGTCGCTGTAGCCGCCGATGCCGGTTTCCTTGTCCGGCGTGATATTGGTGGAGTACAGGGTGCCGAAGGGCAGCACGAGCGCGCGGCCGCCGGCAAAGGGCGCGCCGCCATCGGCGGTGTGGCAGGCCGCGCAATCAGCGGCGCGCGCCAGGTATTCACCGCGCTCGATGAGACTTGCGCTCTTGAGCTCCGCCGGGACACCGGTGGGATCCGCGCCGTGATAGTCGCTCAAGGCCACCTGCGCCCCGCCGGCGAAGTCCGTGGCGCGCGGCGCCAGCACCACCATCCATACGACCCCGATGAGAACCACCACGACAATGGCGGCAATTCCAAGCAGGGTGTAACGCCGCGCGCGGCTGGGCTTTGAGGAGTCGTTCATGATGGTTTTTTCCCGGAAAGTACGTCTCGATCTATGGGCAGGCGGCGCAAGCGTATGCCAGTCGCCGCGAACAAAGCGTTGCCGAGAGCCGGTGGCGCGGCGGTTGCGCCGGTCTCGCCGATGCCGCCCGGAGCTTCGCCGCTCTCGATCAAGTGCACCTCGATCGTGGGGGCTTCGTTGATGCGCAGCATGCGGTAGTCGTTGAAATTGCTTTGCTGAACGCGGCCCTTGGCGACGGTGATGTTACCGTACAGCGCGGCGGTCAGACCGAATATCAGGCCGCCCTGCATTTGCGCCACCACCGTGTCGGGATTGACCACGATGCCGGTGTCCACGGCGCAAACCATGCGCCGTACACGCACCTCGCCCCGGGCGTCGACTTCGGCCTCGGCGACGGTTGCAATGAAGCTGCCGAACGCGACCTGCAGCGCGATGCCGCGGCCGGTGCGCGCGGGCAGCGGACTGCCCCACCCGGACTTGGCTGCGGCGAGGTCGAGCGCCGCCAGCAGCCGGGGGGACTTGCCGAGCATGTTGCGGCGAAAAGCGACCGGGTCCTGATTGGATTTCTTCGCGAGCTCATCCATGAAGCTTTCGATGGCAAATACGTTGTTGTTGGGACCGACGCCGCGCCAGAACCCGGTTGGCACCGCGGGCGGTTCGTCGCGCACGTACTCGACGCGCAGATTGGGGATGTCATAAGGAATGTCGATGGCGCTGTCCACAGCGTCGATGTCGATTCCTTTCTGATAAGCCGGCGGCAGCCAGCGCGCAATGATCGAGGAGCCCGTGATGCGGTGCTTCCAGCCGGTGATCCGGCCATTGGCGAGGGTCGCCGACAGCGTGTCGCGGTACACGGGACGGTACACGTCGTGCTGCATGTCCTCCTCCCGGGTCCAGACGACCTTGACCGGCCCATCGACTTGCTTGGCTATCTGCACGGCCGAATCCACCATGTCGGTCTCGAGCCTGCGGCCGAAGCCGCCGCCGATCAGATGATTGTGCACGACCACCTTGTCGAGCGGCAGTCCCGCCGCCTTCGCCGCCGCGGCTTGCACTCGCGCCAGCACCTGCGATCCCGTCCACACTTCGCAACTCGTCGGCGTGATGTGCACCGTGCAGTTCATGGGTTCCATGGTGGCGTGCGCCAGGAAGGGCATTTCATACGCCGCCTCTGACACCCCGCCGGCGGCCAAGGCCTTGGCAACATCGCCCGCGGATTTGGCCACGGCGCCTTCGGTGTTGCTGGCGGCACGCAGCTGCTTCCAGACATCATCGGACGAGACGGCGGAATTCGCGCCCTCGTTCCAGGTGATGTCGAGTCTTCCCAGGCCCTGCTTGGCCGCCCACATGTGGTCGCCGACCACGGCGACAATGTCTTTCAGCACGATCACCTGCCGCACGCCCGGGACTTTCCTCGCGTCGGCATCATCGACTGGCCCGACCGTGCCGCCGAATACCGGGCATGCCGCCAGCGTGGCGAACTTCAACCCCGGCGGCATGACGTCGATCGAGTACAGCGCTTTGCCGTTCACTTTATCGGGTGTGTCGAGCCGCTTCAGAGGGCGGCCGATCAATTTGAAGTTGCCGACGGCCTTGAGCGGGGGATCCTTGGGCGGCGCGAGACTCTGTGCACGGTTGACCAATGCCGCATAGGCAAGGCGGCGGCGGCTGGCATCGTGAATGGCCGCGCTGTTCTCGGTGCGAATGGTGGCAGGATCCACCTTCCACTGCAGGGACGCCGCCTGGACCAATAGGCCACGCGCCCCGGCGGCGGCCCTGCGCAGGGGCAGCCAGAATGAGCGCACCGAATTCGAATTGCCGGTGACTTGCAGTCCGAACACGGGGTTGGCGTAGAGCTTGTCGTTGGGGGGCGCGTGTTCGAGCACGACTTGCCCGAAGTCTGCGTCGAGTTCCTCGGCCAATATCATGGCGACCGCCGTATAGATGCCTTGACCCATCTCCACTTGCGGCATGACGAGGGTGATCTTGCCGCGGCCATCGATGCGGATGAACGCGTTGGGGGCAAACGGCGGTTTCTCGGCCGCTGCGCTCTGGGCGAGGGGCAGATGGAAAGCGACCACGAGGCCCCCGCCCACCGTGAGTCCGGCTTGCAGAAAGTCGCGCCTCGTCAGTTCGAGATCACGGGCCGGCAGTTCAAGTTTGCGCGGCATGTTTGATCGCCTCACGAATGCGCACATAAGTGCCGCAGCGGCAGATATTTCCCGCCATGGCAGCATCGATGTCGGCATCGGCGGGATGCGGGATTGAGTTGAGCAGGGCCGTCGCCGACATGATTTGCCCGGACTGGCAGTAGCCGCATTGGACGACTTCGAGGTCCAGCCATGCTTTTTGGACTTTGGCGCCGGCCGGGGAGGCGCCGATGGCTTCAATGGTCGTGATGGCGCGCTGGCCGATGGTTCCCACCGCCAGCACACAGGAGCGAACGGGCGCGCCGTCGATATGCACGGTGCAGGCACCGCATTGGGCGATGCCGCAGCCGAACTTGGTCCCGGTCAGTCCTAAGATATCGCGCAGGACCCAGAGCAGGGGCATGTCGGGCGGGGCATCGACATCCCTCGATTCGCCGTTGATACGCAGATTGACCATGGGTACCTCGTTCAGGGAAGGTAGCGTCTGAGACGTCGGCCGCTGCCAAGACTAGCGAATCGCCGCCAATTACGCCATTGGCCTCGCCGTCAACGGCGGCGGCAGAGGCTCACTCCGCAGACTTGAGGCTGCCGTCCAGAAACTGCTGTACCTCTTCGAACAGTTGCATGCGGTTTTTTTCCAGCATGACATTGTGAGTGCCTTCGCCGATCTCCACGTAGCGCTTGTAGGGCGCCTGGCTCAGCCGGGCGAAGTAGGCGTACAACATATAGCTCGGAGTATCGGCATCCCACTCAGCGTGCGCCAGGAAGGTGGGGACGCGAATCTCGCCCGGATCGTACTGGGCCTTGCCCGAGTGCCAGAAGGCGCCGATGTCCTGCATGACGCCGTTGGGCGCCCGCACCACGGGCGGTGATTGTTTGGCTCCCTCCGGGTCGCTGGCCAGGATGGCGGCGGCCCAAGCATCGAACCAGCCCGCCGGGATCAAGCCTGCCTTCTTGCCCTCGGGAACCCCACGGAACCAGCGTTCCTTGGCAGCCTCGAGAGTGATGGCGCGATAGGCGCCGAGCTTGCCGCCCGGGTTGATCGCCGGCGCAGCCGTGGCGATCCATACCGGCGCGTACAGCACCAGCCGGTTGACCTTGTCGTTGTTTTGCGCCGTGTACCAGCCCATGATTGCCGTGCCCCAAGACCAGCCCAGCAGATCTATCTTCGAGACGCCACGGCGTTGCAGAATGAAATTCACTGCCGCGCCGACGTCCTTGACCGCGGTCTCCGTGCGCACGATGGGCGGATTGTCTGCCGCCGGCCGCTGCATTTCCGGCGGGCGCGTGGACCTGCCATAGCCGCGCAGGTCCACCAAGTAGACGTCGTAGCCGTGCTGCGCGATGTAGTCCATCCAGGACAGGCCATTCAGCTTCAGGTCGAATGCCGCCTCGGCGGGATAGGTCGCGCCGTGCACGAACAGCAGGATCTTGCCCGGAGGGAAGGCCGTCACCCCCTGGGGATGCTTGTTACGGATGTAGAGACTGATTCCGGGATCTGCGGCCGGGATGCTGAATTCTTCCGTCGATGTCTTCGATCCCGCCGCCATCGCCGCCGACACACTGCACAGGGCAAGGAGCAGAGAGCCGGGGAAAAAGCGCCGGCGCCGACGTGTCCATCCATTGCTCCTGTCCATCGAGCCCTCCGTGCGGTGCACGTGTTACGCGCGCAACTGTGGCATTCTTGGACGACGGATTCCAGGGGCTCGGGGTCGATCGATGAAAAGACGAGACTTGCTGCGTACCGCCGCAGCGCTGCCGTTTCTGCCGGCCTTCGCGGCGCGGACCGATCGCAAAGAGTCCGGGACCCGGCGCACGCTGCGCCGGGCACGGCCGTCTGATCCGGGATGGCCAAGCTCGTCGCAATGGGAAGAGCTGAAACGGGATGTCGGCGGCAATCTCATCAAGGTGCAGCCGCTGTTCGCTGCGTGCGCGGCCGAGCCGCAAGGTTCAGCCTGCCTCGAAGTGCTCAAGAATGCGCGCAACCCTTTCTTTCTCGGCGACCAGCCCGCCGGAACTCAGGTGTCGGGCTGGTTGGATGCATGGCGGCCGGCCGCCAGCGTCTACGCGGTTGCCGCGCGCGGCGCCGCGGATGTAGCGGCAGCGGTCAATTTCGCGCGCGTGAACGATTTGCGGCTGGTGGTCAAAGGCGGCGGTCACAGCTATCAGGGCACCTCCAACGCCCCCGATTCGCTGCTGGTGTGGACGCGATTCATGAACACCGTCAGCCTGCATGATGCCTTTGTCGGCAAGGGCTGCGTGGGCAGACAGGCCCCCACGCCCGCCGTGACGGTCGGAGCCGGCGCCATGTGGATCGATGCCTACGACGCCGTCACCACCCGCGCCGGCCGTTACGTTCAAGGCGGTGGCTGCACGACGGTGGGTGTCGCCGGGCTGGTGCAAAGCGGCGGATTTGGTTCCATGTCCAAGGGCTTCGGCACTGCGGCAGCAGGGCTTCTGGAGGCCGAGATCGTCACCGCCGACGGCCTCGTGCGCACCGTCAATGCCTGCACCAACCCGGATTTGTTCTGGGCCCTCAAAGGCGGTGGCGGCGGCAGTTGGGGAGTCCTCACTCAACTCACGCTGCGCATCCACGAACTGCCGGAGTACTTCGGTTTTGCGGCAGGCACGATCAAGGCAAACTCAGACGCGGCCTTCGAGCAACTGATAACCCGCTTCATCAGGTTCTATCGTGGCAAGCTCTTCAATCCGCACTGGGGTGAAAGCGTCAAGATCAAACCCGACAATACACTGGAGCTCTCCATGGTGTGTCAGGGGCTCGACCCCCAGCAAAGCGCGGCAGTGTGGAAGCCTTTCTTCGACTGGGTAAACAGTTCCAGCGATCTCACTGCCGCGGAACTTGGAGCCGGCAGCGCGCCTGCTCGGGCCTGGTGGGACGTCGCAGCCCGCAGAAAGCGGGGCAGCGACGCCATGCTCAGCGACGAGCGTACCGGTGCACCCGCCTTCCACGCGTGGTGGTCGGGCGATGAGGACCAGGTGAGCGCCTACTTGCATGGCTACGATTCACTGTGGCTGCCCGCTGCGTTGCTGGCCGAGGAGGCAAGCCTTGCCGGCACGCTGCTGGCGGCCAGCCGGCACTGGGAAGTGGAGCTGCACTTCAACAAGGGCCTTGCCGGGGCGCCCGCCGCGGTGATCGCCGCCGCGCGCGACACCGCCACAAACCCCGCGGTGCTGGAGGCTTTCGCGCTCGCCATTATCGCCAATGGGGGCGCGCCGCCGTTGCCGGGGCGGCCCTTCGATGCGGACGCGGCCCATCGCAATGCCCGTGCGGTCGATCAGGCGACCGCCGAGTTGCGCAAAATCGTCCGCCGTCCCGATTCCTACGTGTCCGAAAGCAATTACTTCAACGAGAACTGGCCGCAGGCGTTCTGGGGCAGCAATTACCACCGGCTGCGCGACGTCAAGGCGAAGTACGATCCCGATGGGTTGTTCTTCGTGCATCATGGCATCGGCAGCGAAGAATGGTCTGCCGACGGATTTGCTCGTCTCAGCTAGCGAGGCAGACGTGATCACGACCCCGAACGCGTTCAAGAAGATTCTGGTCTGCTGCTATTGGGCGGGTATCTTGTCAGCGGCGCCGGTCTGTCTCGCGCAGAGTGCGGACGGTGCGGATGGCGAGCCCGTTCAACACGAGTTCGTCATCGACAACTTCAAGACCGAGAGCGGCACGGTATTGCCGCAGGCCCGCGTCATGTACGGCACCTACGGGCAATTGAACGCCGCCGGCGACAACGCCGTGCTGCTGCCGTCGCATTACATGGCGGAGATGCACGGCTACGGCTTCGTGATTGGGCCGGGCAAGGCGCTCGATCCGAAGAAGCTGTTTCTCATCACCAGCGAACTGTTCGGCAACGGGCGTTCTTCCTCGCCCAGCAATACGCCGGCACCCTTCCACGGCCCGCGATTTCCGGTGACCACCATTCGGGACAACGTGGAGGCGGTGCATCGCCTGCTCACCGAGCAGCTCCATGTGCGCCACCTGCGCGCCGTGATCGGATTTTCCATGGGAGCGCAGCAGGCATTTCAGTGGGCGGTGAGTTATCCGGGCTACATGGACCGCATCGTCGCCACGTCGGGAACGGCGAAGACCTACGGTCACGGGATCGTGCGGCTCGAAGGCGAAATCGCCGCGCTGACCGCCGATGCGGCCTTCAAGGACGGCGACTACACCGATCAGCCGCAGAAGGGCATTCAGGCCTTTGCCATGGTCTGGACCGGTTGGTTGTTCTCGCAGGAGTGGTGGCGCCGGGAGTTGTGGCGCAGCGATCCTTCCTTGGGAAGCAGCTTCGATCAGGTGGTCGAACGCTTTCGGACGAATTTCATCCCCGGCGCCGATGCCAACAATCTGATCCTGCAGATGCGCACATGGGAGAAGCACGACGTCGGCAACACACCGCCGTTTCACGGCAACGTCGAGGCGGCGCTGCGCTCCATCAAGGCGCAGGTTTTGTACATGCCCTCGCAAACCGACCTGTACTTCCCCGTGACCGACGCCCGTTACGAGGCCGCCTTCATTCCCCACTGCGAACTCGTCCCAGTTTCGTCCCTATGGGGCCACCCTGCGGGCGCGGGAGCATCGCCGGCCGACGGCAAATTCCTCAATCAGCGCATCGCGCGCTTCCTGGAAGCGAAAAACCCCGGAAAATAAGCTCTGCTTCGCGCCGCGCAGCGGACATTGGGATTCTTTCGCATCCCTTTGTGCGGCAGTTGCCAGCCTGTATAGTTCGTGGCTGTCGTTTCAAACCATAACTAACATTTCCATCAATACCATCCAGAGGTATCCGCATGCTTCGCCACGGATTCGTCAGCGCCGTAGTGCGCGTCATCGCCGGTCTTTTTCTCTGCGGCTCCGCATGGAGCGCAACTCCTCTGCTGTTGCGCAATCCGTCCCTCAGCCAGGACAAGATCGCGTTCCTGTATGCGGATGACATCTGGACCGTGGCGCGCGAGGGCGGAGAAGCGCGACGACTGACGTCGGTCGGCGCCGTGGTCGCGGGCCCGTTTTATTCTCCCGATCACACCCAGATCGCCTACTCGAGCCGGCAGCGTGGGTCGGCCGATGTGTACGTGATGAATGCGGAAGGCGGCGTGCCGCGGCGTCTGACCTGGGAGCCGACGGACAGCCGTGCCGTAGGCTGGACGCCCGACGGCAAGGACGTGTTGTTCGCCTCGCAGCGCGCGAGCTATTCGGATTTCCCGCGGCTGTTCCGCGTGCGCGCCGACGGCGTCGGAACTGCGCAGGTCCTGCCGCTGCCGGGAGCCTCAGAGGGCAGCTTTTCCGATGACGGCAACACGCTGGCCTATGTGCCTTTCGAAAAATGGCAGAATGCCTGGAAGCGCTACCGCGGCGGGCAAACGACGCCGATTTGGCTGGCCAACATCAAGAGCCTCGAGGTCGAGAAGATTCCCCGCGAAAATTCCAGCGATTCACATCCGGTGTGGAGCGGCACCACGGTGTACTTTCTCTCCGACCGCAACGGTCCGGTGTCGCTGTTCAGCTATGACACGGGCACCAAGCAGGTGCAGCAGGTCATCGCCAATCAAGGATTCGATCTGAAGACGGTCGCCGCCGGACCCGGCGCGCTGGTCTATGAGCAGTTCGGGTCGCTGCATCTCTATGATTTGGCGGCGCACCGGGAACACGCGGTGCAGATCACGATTCGCGGCGACCTGCCGAGCCTCGAGCCGCACTGGGGCCAGGTGGCCGCGAAGGAGGTGCAGAACTTTGCAATCTCGCCGACCGGCGCGCGCCTGCTGGCGGAGGCGAACGGCGACATCTATTCGGTGCCGGCCGAAAAAGGCGACACCCGCAACCTGACCCGCACGCCGGGTGCCGCGGAGCGCGACCCCGCCTGGTCGCCGGACGGAAAATCCATTGCTTACTTCAGTGACGCGTCCGGGGAATACCAGTTGTACGTGCGCGATCAAGACGGACTGCAGCCGCCGAAGGTCATCGATCTCGGTCCCGAGCCGTCATTCTTTTACGCGCCGCAATGGTCGCCCGACTCCAAACGCATTGCCTATTCCGACAAGCATCTGCGCCTGTGGTACGTCGATCTGGCCGGCGGCAAGCCGGTCAAGATCGACACCGGCTTGCGGGGCGGCTTCGGCGTTTCCACCGAGCTTTCCTGGTCGCCGGACTCCCAGTGGCTCGCGTATACCCGCGACCTCGAGAGTCAGATGCACGCGATTTTCCTTTATTCACTGGCGACGCATGCCTCGACGCAGGTGACCGACGGCATGAGCAACGCCGCACATCCCGTATTCGATGGCAACGGCAAATACCTCTACTTCGCCGCATCGACCAACAATGGACCGTCGGACGCCGGAATCGACCTGTCCTCGCTCGATCGTGCCACCGACAGCAGCGTCTATGTCGTCGTTCTGTCGCGCAACACCGCCTCCCCGGTGCCTCCGCAGAGCGACGATGAGAACAAGAAGAAGGATGACGAGGACAAGAAGGACGACGGCAAGAAAGGCGATGACAAGAAGGATGACGCCAAGAAAGAGGATGCCAAAAAGGACGATGCGAAGAAGAAGGACGAGAAGCCAAAGCCCACCGTGATCGATCTGGCCGGCATCGGCAACCGCATCCTGTCGCTGCCCATTCCCCCGCGCAACTACGTCGATTTGTCCGTCGGCAAGAGCGGCGTGCTGTTTCTCGCCGCAGGTTCCCCGGTGGGTCGCTCGTCCGAAGACGGCGGCCCCGGGGTGACCTCACTGTGGCGCTTCACCACCGAAAAGCGCCAAACCGAAGAGATGGAGAGCGGCGTGAGCGCCTACAGGGTCTCCTTCGACGGGGAGAAGCTCTTCTATGCGCGCCAGGACAATTGGTTCCTCGTCCCCACGGCCGATCTGAAGCCGGGGTCGCCGGACGCACCGCAGGGCAAGCCCGTCAACAACGGCGGCATGACGGCCATGATCGATTCGCGAGCCGCATGGAAGCAGATGTTTCGCGAATCATGGCACCTGCAGCGCGACTTTCTCTACGACCCGCATTTTCATGGGCTCGATTTGGCCAAGATCCAGGCGAAGTACCTGCCGTACCTCGACGGGCTGGCGTCGCGCGATGAGTTCACCTATTTGAGCGATGAAATGTTGGGTGAAGTGCAGGTGGGCCACATGTTCGTGCGCGGACCGCGCGATGAGAGCAAGGCGCCGAAGCCGGGTGTGCTCGGCGCCGATTATGCGGTCGACCACAATCGCTACAAGTTCGCCAAGATCTACAACGGACAGAACTGGACTCCGTCCCTGACCGCGCCGTTGACGCTGCCCGGCATCAACATCGTGGAGGGCGACTACCTGCTGGCGATCAACGGCCGCGAACTGCATGCGTCCGACAACATCGATGCCTTCCTCGACGGCACCGCCGGCAGGCAGACGGTGTTACGTGTGGCCAAGAACGCGGAGGGCGGCGGTGCCCGCGACGTGACCGTGGTACCGGTCGGTTCAGATCATGGTCTGCGCAATCTCGATTGGATCGATTCGAACCGCCGCAAAGTCGACGCCCTGTCGGGCGGCAAGGTCGCCTACATCTACATGCCGAATACCGCAGGTGCCGGCTACACCAACTTCAACCGCTATTTCTATGCACAATTGGACAAGCAGGCCGTGGTGCTCGATGAGCGCTACAACGAGGGCGGCTTCATCGCCGACTACATCGTCAACGTGCTGGGCCAAAAGATGCTGAGCGGCGCCATCGAACGCGACGGCAAGCCGGTTCATGATCCGGAAGGCGCGATCTTCGGACCGAAGGCGATGATCATCAATCAGTCCGCCGGCTCCGGCGGCGATGCCATGCCTTGGTATTTCCGCAAGGCGAATCTGGGCACCCTGGTCGGTGTGCGCACCTGGGGCGGGCTGGTGGGCATCGGCGGCTATCCGCGGCTGATCGACGGCGGTTTCGTTACCGCACCGCGCTACGCGATCTACGGACTGAAGGGCGAATGGGAAGTGGAGGGTCACGGAATTGCGCCCGATGTCGAGGTGCAGGAACTGCCGAAGGATGTGGCCGCGGGGCACGATGCGCAACTCGAGCGCGCCGTGGCCATCGTCCTGGAGCAGCTGAAAGAGCACCCGGTGGTCGAGCCGGCGATACCCCCCTATCCCAACTACCACGAGCACGACGATATCGGCAGACACTGAAACCGGCGGTAGCGGAGCTGGGCGCTGCGCGGAGAAACGCGATCTCAGGCGCCCGGCGCGGACATTCACGATTTTTCAGGGTGGATGTCGATCCGCCGGGTGCTGAATCGTCGTCATGATGAGCGAGAGGATAAGAGCGGCGATGGTCGTCCGCGGCTCGTCTCAATGAGGGAATATCCAATGCGATTCATGTTCATCGTCAAGTCCGCCCATACCGCAACTCCGACACCGAAATTATTGGAGGCCATGCACAAGCTGGCCGACCGCGAGATCAAGGCCGGCCGTATGCTCGACAATGGAGGTTTGATGCCGCTCGTCACCGGGGCCCAGGTGCGCATCAGCGACGGACAGCTCCGCGTCATCGACGGCCCGTTTGCGGAGACCAAGGAAGTCATCGGCGGTTATGCGATCTTTGAGCTAAAGAGCAAGGAAGAGGCCGTGGCATCGGCGACCGAATTCATGCAGTTGCATCAGGACTTCCTGCCGGGGTGGGAAGGGACCTGCGAGGTTCGAGCATTCGCCAATTAATTTCCGCGGCGCCATTGTGCCGCTGCCGCCTGCAGCAAATGAGTATTCTTGAGCAGAGCAGCATCGAGCAGGTCGGCTTGCTGGGCGGCGCGCGTCCAGTCCTGCGCTTCCACCGCTTCGGTGAGACCGGGAAACTCCAGATGCGCATAGGTATACCGCGCGGCGTACAGCAGGTGTTGAAACCAAGGTCGCCCCGGAATACCAGCCGGGTTGAGCCAGTTCGATTCGACGCGGAATAGTTGCGCGTTGATATTGCGGATCCGCGCCGGGCCGGCGTTCCCTGCCGCAAGGTCGCGGGCAAGCAGGGTGCGAAGCTCCATGCCGGCCGCCTCAAAATCGGCGATGCGGTTCTGCAGCGATTGCAGCGGCAGCCGCGCCGGGTCGATCTTGTTGGCCCGCTGCAGTTCGCCGAGAAATCCGCGCAGGGCCGCGCCGTTTGCCGCGAAGTCAAAAGGGAGTATGTCGGAGTTCGCCAGGCGCAGCGCCACCAGCCCCCAGATGCGGGTCACCGCCGTGTGGTAGGCGAAGGCCGGATCGCCGATCCGGGTCATCCAGAGGTGATCGTCATAAGCAGAGTGATAGACGCCGTAATCGCCGGTAAAGCCCAGGTTGACCACCGGCCTTCCCAGATGATTGAGAAAGACCGTGTGGTCGGAGCCGCTGCCGATACGGCTCTCCACCAGCTCAGAATCCGCGGGCGGCGCGGCGGATTTCTTGTCCCGCATCGATGTCGCGCGCCAAGCCTCGTACAACGACTTGCCGGAGGGCGCCGTCACGCTCTTCGCCGCTTCGAGCAGCATGGGCGCCAGTGAGGCGACTGCCGAGGGCGAGAAACTCAAGCCCTCCGGGCCCGCGGTCGTGGCGGCGCCTGCCACCGCTTCGTCCACGTTGAGGTAGGCAATCAGTTTTCGCCGCAGATCACCTGCGAATTGTTCGCCCCACTCGGTCGACCCGGTCAGGCCGTATTCCTCGCCGTCCCAGCTGCAAACCACGATGCTGCGCCTGGGTCGGATGCCGCGGCGCTTCATCTCGCCCAGAGATCGAGTCAGCTCCAACATGGCGGCGGTGCCGCTGACGGGATCCACGCCCCCATAAACCCAGGCGTCGCGGTGATTGCCGATCAACACCCATTCATCCGGCAACTCGCTGCCGCGGATGCGCGCCTCGACGACGGTGTAGGGCTTGACGCTCTGATCCATGTCCACGTGCACCCGCACGGTGACGGCACCGGTCAAGCGGTAGGTGATGGGTAGTGCACCGCGCCACTGCGGCGGCGCTTCGCCGCCGTTCATATTCTCCAGCAGAGGCTTCGCATCGCGCCAAGACAGGGGCATTGCAATGATCTTCGGCAGGGAACGCGCCGCGGACGGCGCAATCCGCTTGACGCGGGGCGTCGATGCCCAGCCGGGAGTCGTCGGGTCACCGGGCACAATGAAATCATAGGTGATGGCGCCGTGCTGAATATGGCTCTCCGGACCCCACGGACCGTCGGGAAACACCGGGCCCCGCGCATAGCCGTCATCGGCGGGGTCGGAATAGATCAGCAGCGCCGCGGCGCCTTCGCGCTCCGCCGTCAAGGCCTTGAAACCTCGGTAGCTGTACGGGTTGGAATATCGGACGATGACGATCTTGCCCTTGACGCTGATGCCATGCTGCCTCAGCAAATCGTAATCTTCCGGGTTGCCGCTGTGGGCGTAGACGAGGTCCGCGGTCACATCGCCCGAGGCGGAATATCCAAAATAGGCCGAGTCGATTTTGGGATTCTTGGTGCTCGGATCGAGATCGTATGAATCTTCGCGAAGCGAGGCCTTGAAGTGCACCGGCGCAACCATTTCCAACGCGACGGACCGCGGCTGCGAGTGCAGCACGTCATAGCGGCGCAGAGTGACATCCTCCCAGCCCTGCTTGCGCCATTCACGGGCCATGACCGCCGCGAGACGATTGTTTTCCGGGGAAGCAGCCGGGTGCGGATTGGCGGTAAACAGTCGGTGCCACTCGCGTGCCTGGTCGGCCGACGGCAGAGATTGAAACAACGTCTCCCGTTGCTGTTCCTGAGCGACATGGGCCGGCGAGAATCCGAGGATCGACTCGGGCGGAACGGGGCCGGCCGGCGCGCCCACGGTCTGAGCAACGCCCGGGCTGCAGAAAAAAGCGGCAACCAGAGCTGCCCGGACGCAGCTTCCGGCAACGGCACGCGCATTTGGATTCATGGCATTACGGGGCGTCAGTGCGCCGCGGAGCTCGCCTTCGGATCATAACCCTCGGCGACACCGCCGGTGGCGTGCAGCGCCAGCAACGCAGAATAGTCGCGGCTGCGTGCATAGTGTTCGAGTGCGATGCGAACCGCCTCCCGAGTGGTATTGGTGCGCTCGCCTGAACTCGCCGGAGGTTTCTTCATGTCTTGTCCTTTCCCCAGTGCAGGTGCATAGGATAGATCACGGCGCAGCGCGCCGCGATAGCCACACCATGATCAGCACGGCACCCATGCATAGATAGGCGAACAAATTGCCTACCGCCACAAACAGGGTGCGGCCGCCCTCCATCCATGGCGCCGCGACCATCATGCCGTCCTCGGCATGCGGATGGCGATAAGGATCATCCGCGTAGGTCTTCTGCAGCAGGCGGCCATTCGGATCGATGTAGGCGGAGACGCCCGAATTCACGGCGCGCACCATGCCGACGCGCAGCTCAATGCTGGCGAAGACCGAGAGCGCCAGGTGCTCCCAGGGTTCGGTGTCGGCGCCGAACCAGGAATCGCTGGTCAAATTCACCAGCAGGTTGGGGCGCAGCTGCCCCACGCCGCGCAGGAGACCCTGCAGAATGTCTTCGTAGCAGATGACCGGTCCCAACTTCCACACTCGCCCGCCGGGCTCCTGCAGCGTCAGCACCCCCGGCCCCTTGCCCGCGGTGAATCGCCCGGTGCCCGGCGGCAGGAATTTGCGCAGCCAGGGAAAGGTTTCGATGCCGGGAATATATTCGCCGAACGCCAACAGCCGGACCTTGTCGTAGCGCCCGGCCGCCCGGCCGTTGCCGTCGAGCAGAATGGCCGAGTTGAAGGCATCCTCGCGGGCCGGGTCGTACATGTCGGCGCCGATGATCACCGGCAAGTCGAAACCGCGGCGAATCATTCCCAAGGCCTCCGGCGCGAAATCCGCGGAGAAATCTCGCGGCAGGGTGACGGGATAGGCGCCTTCGCTCCATACCAAGAGCTGCGCGCCGGCCTGCTGTAGACGGCGGGACTCGGCTTGCAGCGCGGCCAGCTGCCGCAGCACTTCATCGCGGGAAAATTCACCGTCCACCGTGTAGGCAAAATTCGGCTGCACCAGGCCGATCTTCAGGCGCGGCGCCTGCGCCGCGATGTCATCCACCTGGCGCATGCGCACCGCACCGAAGACGAGCGCGGCCGCGAGCAATGCCGCCGCCGCCATGGCGGGGTAGCGCGCGGCTCGGCCGTCCACTGTCAAATCGTAGAGGGCGCCGTTGACCAGCATCAGGAGCGCGGTCACCCCCAGAGGCCCGGTGAGTTCGGCGATTTGGATGACATGCGGATTCCAGGCTTGGGAAATCCACTGCCCGCAGGGAAACAGCTGCGGCACCACGAGCTCGCAGCTGACCATGGCGAGCGGCGCGAGCCAGGTCATGGGGATGCGGCGCTTTCTGCGAATGCCGCAGACGATGGCGGTGAACAGCAGGAATATGAGCGCGCGCGCCGCGCAGAACAGCGCAAATACCAGGGCGGCCGCGATCCACGGGAACTCGGCGAAGCGCTGCATCACGTCGATCAGCCAGTAAAAGCCGCCGCCTGTTTCGATGACTCCCGCCCACCAGCCGAGGAACAACGCTCGCTTGAAAGTGGGCGCTCGATCGACGGCGAACAGCATGGGGACGGATGCGACCCAGGCCAGGGCGGACAGGTCGAAGGGCGTGACCGCCAGGAACCACAGACAGCCACTTAAGGTGACGAGGCCGAGAGCGCCGTAGAAATTGAGCTTAAGCATGCTTAATCCAGGGTCATTTGAGTTCACGGCCCGGGGGCCGTCGGGTATTCTGAGGGACAATCATGAAAGAAAGATACGAACCCGCCGCCGTCGAAGCGGAGGCCCAAGACTATTGGAACCGCGAGCGCTGTTTCGAGGCCAGGGAAGACAGCAGCCGCGAGAAATACTACTGCCTATGCATGTTCCCCTATCCCAGCGGCCGCCTGCACATGGGGCACGTGCGCAATTACACCATCGGCGATGTGCTGTCGCGTTTCATGCGCATGAACGGCAGGAACGTGCTGCAGCCCATGGGTTGGGATGCCTTCGGGCTGCCGGCCGAAAATGCGGCGATGGCCAACGGCGTGCCGCCGGCGAAATGGACCTTCGACAATATCGCCACCATGAAGGCACAGCTCAAGTCGCTGGGGTTCGCGCTCGACTGGAGCCGTGAACTCACGACCTGCCGCCCCGAATACTATCGATGGAATCAGTGGCTGTTCCTGCGCATGCTGGAAAAGGGCGTTGCCTACCAGAAAACCGGGGTGGTGAACTGGGATCCGGTCGACAAGACCGTGCTCGCCAACGAGCAGGTGATCGACGGGCGCGGCTGGCGCACCGGCGCGCTGGTCGAGAAGCGCGAAATCCCGATGTATTACCTGAAGATCACCGACTACGCCGAGGATCTGCTCGAGGCCCTGAATCACATGCCGGGGTGGCCGGATCGCGTGCGTGCCATGCAGGCCAACTGGATCGGCAAGAGCGTCGGGGTGCGACTGGGATTTCCCTACGACATCGCAGGCCTCGGCGGCGCCGCCGCGGGGACCGGCAAGGGTGTACTGCACGCCTTTACCACGCGTATTGATACCCTCATGGGCGTGACCTTCTGCGCCGTGGCGGCCGAGCATCCGCTGGCGACCTTCGCCGCCCGGGACAATGCCAAGTTGGCGGCTTTCATCGAGGAATGCAAACGCGGGCCCGCCATCGAGGCGGAACTCGCGACCCAGGAAAAGAAGGGCATGCCCACCGGCCTCGTGGTTCGCCATCCCATCAGCGGCGATGCGGTGCCGGTATGGGTGGGCAACTACGTGCTCATGAGCTACGGCGAGGGCGCGGTGATGGGCGTGCCCGCTCACGATGAGCGGGATTTCGAATTCGCGAAGAAGTATCACTTGCCGATCAAGCCGGTCATCGATGTCGCGGGCCGCGAATATTCGCTGCATGCCTGGGCGCCCTGGTACGCCGAGCATGGCCGCTGCATCAACTCCGGCGCCTATGACGGCCTGGAATTTCAAGCCGCGGTCGAGACAATCGCGGCGGACTTGAACAAGAAAGGCTTGGGCGAGAAGCAAATCACCTGGCGTTTGCGCGATTGGGGGATTTCGCGCCAGCGCTATTGGGGCTGCCCCATTCCGGTGATCCACTGCGGCACCTGCGGCACCGTGCCGGTTCCCGACGACCAATTGCCGGTGGTGCTGCCCGTGGATCTCGTGCCCGACGGCAGCGGTAATCCGCTGCTCAAACATGAGGCCTTCCTCGCCGTGTCCTGCCCGCGGTGCGGCGGCAAGGCGCGGCGCGAGACCGACACCATGGATACCTTCGTCGATTCCTCATGGTACTTCCTGCGTTTTGCCTGTCCGGACAACGGCGAGGCCATGCTGGATTCGCGGGCAGGGTACTGGGCGCCGGTGGATCAGTACATCGGCGGGATCGAGCACGCCATATTGCATTTGTTGTACTCGCGCTTTTGGACCCGGTTCATGCGCGAATTGGGCATGGTTGCGTTCAAGGAGCCGTTTGCCAGGCTGTTCACCCAGGGCATGGTGCTGAATGAGGTGTTCTTCCGCAAACCCGATGCGGGCCGCGTGGAATACTTCAATCCAGCCGATGTCGAGGTCACCCTGGATCCGACGACGCTGCGGCGCATCGCCGTGCTGCGCTCCGACGGAAGCGAGGTGGAATCGGGCGGCGTCGTCACCATGTCGAAGTCCAAGAACAACGGCGTCGACCCACAGGCGCTGGTGGATGAATTCGGCGCCGACACCGCGCGGCTCTTCACCATGTTCGCAGCGCCGCCGGAGCAGACGCTCGAATGGTCGGACGAAGGGGTGCAGGGCGCCTCACGCTTCATCAAGCGCCTGTGGAAGGCGGTTCATGATCATGTGACCCAGGGGCCGCCGGCGCCGCTCGACAAGACGGCGCTGAACGAGGCGCAGCGGGCGATCCGCAGACAGGCGCATCAAACGCTGGCAAAGATCACCGACGACATCGGCCGCCGCCGCACCTTCAATACCGCGATCGCTGCTGCCATGGAACTATTGAACGCACTGGCGAAGTACCCGCACAACTCCCGGCAGGCAGCGCCGCAGGACGGCAGCGTGATGCAGGAAGCCCTGGAGATCGTCGTGCTCGGCCTGTCGCCCATCATCCCGCACGTCACCCACGCACTGTGGCGCTCTCTGGGTCATCGCAGGGCACTGATCGACGAGCCGTGGATGGCGGTCGACGGCGCCGCCCTGCAGACCTCATCGGTGCAGTTGGTGGTACAGGTCAACGGCAAGCTGCGCGGGCATATTACCGTCGCCGTCGGCGCCGACGAGGCCACCGTGCGCGAGGCGGCGCTCGCCGATCCCCACGCGCAAAAGTTCATCGGATCCTCCGCGGTACGCAAAATCGTCATCGTGCCGGGTAAGCTCGTCAACATCGTGGTGTAATCGCCCCATGACCATGGTGAGTGCCTGCCGAGCGATGGCGGTGTCTTGCGCCGCGCTGGCGCTTGCCGCCTGCGGCTTTCGGCTGGCGGGCAGCGAATCCCTGCCGGGGGTGCTGGCGCGCCCCTATTTGTCGCTCAAGGATCCGTACACGGACTTCTCGCGCGAGTTCGAGCATCAGCTCAAGACCTCGGGCGCCACCTTGCAAACCGTGCGCGCCAATTCCACCGCGTCCATCGAAGTGACCAAGGATCTGGTCGCGCAGCGGACTCTGTCGGTGTCGGCGACCAATATCCCGACGGAGTATGAGCTGACTTATACCGTCACCTTCGAGGTGCAAGGCACCGACAAGCAGCTGCTGGCGCCGCAGACCATCAGTCTGTCGAAGGACTACAGCTTCGAGGAGAATGCGCTGCTGGCGAAGGAGCACGAAGCGGATATCCTGCGGCAGCAGATGGCGCGCGATCTGGTCACCATCGCGATGCGCCGGCTCACGAGCTTGAAATAGCGGCCGGTGCGATCGGCGTGCTGCTGGTTAACGCCATCGATCGATTGAGTCTCGAACTGCTGCTGGATCGCTATGGCCTGGCGCTGCAGCTGGTGGCCCCGGAAGAAATCATCCCGGGATCGTACTGGGGCGAGCGCGAGGCGGGCCTGATCGGCGCAAAGATCTTCGCGCGGCTCGATACACCCGTGCACTCGGTGCTGCACGAGAGCGCCCACTTCATCTGCATGACGCCGGAACGGCGCGCGGGATTGGATACGGATGCGGGAGGGGACGATGCCGAAGAGAGTGCTGTGTGCTACCTGCAGTTGGCGTTGGCGGAGTCACTGCCGAATGTCGGCCGGGAGCGGATGTGCCGTGACATGGATGAATGGGGATACAGCTTCAGGCTGGGAAGCACCGCCGCCTGGTTCGAACAGGATGCGGAGGATGCGCGCACCTGGCTGATTCGCCACGGCCTTCTGGATGAGAACGGCCATGTCACCCATGCCTGTCGATAGGCCGCCCGCCGTGTCGCGCCGCGCAGCTCTGGCGGGAGTGGTGGCGGCGCTCGGCGCCGGTTGCGGCAAGCTCGCCTTCATGGCGGCGAACATCCCCGCCGCCTTCGGCGCCTATGGGCGCCACGCCAATCTTGCCTACGGCGCCCAATCCCGACAGCGGCTGGACGTCTATGTACCTGGGCGGCCCGCGCCGAACGGCGTCCCCGCTCAACTGCGGCCGCTGGTGGTCTTCTGGCACGGCGGCCGCTGGAGTTTCGGCGATAAGGCGGATTATCGATTCGTGGGGGCGGCCCTGGCCGAATTGGGCTGCGTCGCCGTGCTGCCGAACTACCGGCTCTATCCCGAAGTGAAAATGCCGGGCTTCATGGACGATGCGGCGCGCGCCGTCCGCTGGGCGGCTGCGCATGCCGGCGAGTACGGGGCGGACGCAAACCGCCTCTATCTGATGGGTCACTCGGCCGGCGCGCATCTGGCCGCCTTGGTGACGCTCGATCCACGCTACCTTGCCGCCGACGCAGAAGCGCCGCCGTTCATCGCCGGCGTGATCGGCCTGTCGGGGCCTTATGATTTCCTTCCCCTGAAAGAGGCGGACGTGCAAGACATGTTCGGACCGCCGCCCAACTATCCGCAATCGCAGCCGATCAATTTTGTGAGTGCCGCCGCGCCGCCCATGCTGTTGGTGCATGGCCTCAAGGACGAGACGGTGCGGCCGAAGAACTCGGTCAATTTCGCGGCCGCGCTGCACGCAGCGGGGGTACCGGTGACTTTGAAGCTGTACCCGGAGCTGGTCCATGCCGACACGGTGGCGGCGCTCAGCCTGCCGGCGCGGCGGCGGGCGCCGACGCTCGGTGATGTCGCGGCCTTCCTCAGGCAGCCGCAGTCATCTTGAAGATGCCCTGGGCGTTCATGCTGTCGAAGCGCAAATCCAATTGACGCGTGCCGCCGACGCTCGAGATCACATCGCGGGATATAAATTCGTAAAATGAGCCGGGCACCGGCAGGGTCAACGCCGCGCCGTCCCGCGCAAACGCATGTCCCGTCATGCGCAACGTGTCGAGCGGATAGTTTCCCGCCAAGGCATAACCCAGCGGCTCCAAGATCCGGGCGAAGGAAGCGCGCCGGGCGGCAGCGCGCCGGTCGGTCCGGCCGCAAAGCGAATCGTGCGCAGTGCGCCGTGATCGAAGGTGATGTGCTGATGCAAGCGGCGGCGGTCCGCGACATAGGCGGCTGCGGTGGGCACCCGGGCGAGCAAATCGTCGAACAGCAGCGCGTTGAGCGCCATGGCGAACGTGGCGCGGCCAATCTCGCACCGGTCTGCCGATTCGGCCGCGCCGTCGGCGAGAAGAACACGATCGATGTGCAGAGTCGCCAGGATCTCGGACGCCGCCCGGTCACCCGCCACGGCACGGATCAGGCGCGCAAGGCCGCCCATGGTCAGGCGGCGTTGGCGGCCGCCGGCGCCGCCAGGGCGTAGCATCGGCCGAAGCGGTTCGCCAGAAATGCCGGCAGCTTGATGTCTTCCTGGCGGATGAGCCCGGACTGCGGCAGCTTGCCCGTGCTCAACATATCCAGCACGGCGCAAATGCCGCCGGCCGTCGTTATCTGAATGGCGCTGCGGACGCGGCCGCCCAGGGGCGCCGCGTAGATTTTGTTGGCATAGGTCTCTTGCATGAGCTGGCCGTTGCGCAAGCCGCTGACGGTGACGAAAACGATCACCACATCCTGCAGCGTGATCGGCACGGCGTTCTCCAGAATGTCCTTCAAGAGTTCGCGACGATCGCGCAGACGCAGATCGTTCAGCAGCGCCTTCATGATCGCGGCATGGCCCGGATAGCGGATGGTGCGGTAATTGAGGTTGCGCACCTTGCCGGAGAGGGTTTCGCAAAGGGTGCCGAGGCCGCCGGAGGTGTTGAACGCCTCGTACAAAATGCCGTCGAGGGAGAACTCTTCCAATTCCTCCAAGGGCTGGGTTTCGCGCAACTGCCCGTTGACGATGGCCTCGCAGGGTTCGCAGTACTCGTTGATGACTCCGTCGGTGCTCCAGGTCAGGTTGTAGTTGAGCGCATTGGACGGAAACTTCGGCAGCGCGCCGACGCGCATGCGCACATCGTGCAGCACGTCGAAGCGGGCGGCCAAGTCGCTCGCCACGATGGTGATGAATCCCGGTGCCAACCCGCATTGCGGGATGAAGGCCGTGCGGGCGCCCTGGCTCAGCTGCTTCACCACCCGGGTGCTGGCGACATCCTCGGTCAAATCCAGATAATGGGCGCCGGCAGCCTTGGCTGCCTCGGCGATGGTGCGCGTCGCGTGGTAGGGCGCGGCGCTCAGTACCGCAAATTTGCCGGTGAGAATCTTGCGCAGGGCGTCGCCCTGGGTGATGTCGGCGGCCACCTTTTGGATGGCGGCGGTGGTTTCGAGGCGATCCAACTGCTGTTGTGAACGGTCGACGACCGTCACCTGGTAATCGCCGGAGCCTCCCAGCAGTTCAGCGATCATGGATCCGATTTTGCCCGCGCCAACAATAACGATCTCGTGCATGCCAACTCCCTCGAATAATGGCCGGCATTCTCAACGGGATACCCTTCGAATGGTAGGGTCGATTTAGTCGTTTTTAAGGGGTAAATTAGTTACTATGCAGGGGGAGAACTACGAAACGCCATGGATGCCATCGACGAAAAGCTGCTTCTGGCATTACGGGAAAACGGCCGCGCATCCACGGCGCAGTTGGCCCGTCTGGTGGGCCGTTCTCGCACCAGCGTGCAGAGCCGCATCGAACGGCTGGAAAAGCAGGGCGTGATCGTCGGCTATGGCGTCTTGCTGGCGCCGGAGCACGGCTTGGGCGCGATCCGGGCCCATGTGATGATCAAGGTGGGGCCGAAGGAGGCGCGCGCCGTCACGGCGGCGCTGCGCGCCATCCCTCAGGTGCGCGTGCTGCATTCGGTGAGCGGCGATGTCGACCTGATCGCCGTTGCCGCGGCGGCCTCGGTTGCCGAGATGGATGAGGTCATCGATCGCATCGGCGCACTGGACGGCGTCGAGCGCACCACGTCGTCCATCATTCTGTCGACGAAATTCGAGCGGTAGAGGGCGGCCGGCCTGATGAGATCAGCGGTTGCGATCGTCGACAGCCTGCATCAGCCGCTCCCGCTCGCCGCGGCTGAGCACCTTCGGGACCGCGAGCGGTTCTCCCGACGCGGCTGCGAAGAAGGGAGAATTCTTGTAGCTGCCATCGATGCGCGCCCGGGTTATCAGCCCGATGAAACGCAGAACCATCCTGATCAAGGCGAGCGAACTCGATTTCACCCTGCCATGGGTGCTGTCGGTATTCACATGAGCCTGCACCGGCCCGAATGATTCATCCAGCGACGGTCCCGCGCCCTCGAGGCAGTTGTGCACCAGGCCGGCGAATGAAATCTTGGAGTTGGCCAGGGTGTTGCCGATGGGGGTATTGCAGCAGGTGGAGTACCAGCGCAGCAGACCATTCGGGGTGAGGCGCATGCAGGCCAGCACCTCCTTGCCCTGAGAAAAGGCGACGTCGGCGGCACGCGTTTGAACCACGTCCGTGCCGCCGCTTGCGTCCAAGATCTCGCCCGGGCGGCCCAAGAAGTGCGCGAAGGCCTGGCAGTCACGGCAATAGCACACGCAACGGTTGACCGCGTGCGAACGCCTGACATGTCCCTTCAGCGTTCCGCATCGGCATTGCAGCGGGTGATCCATCGAGCTCAAGTTCCGGTCGGCGGGACGCACTCATGGGGGTGCACCCCGGGCAACAGGCGGCGCACCACGTCGAACTCGATCGATGCCTCGTTCAATATGTGCCAGGCGGTGGACACCACGATCAAATGTTCCTCGGGAACGACGATCAGACGCTGTCCGCCCATGCCGCGCGCCAGCCACGCCAGGCGATGCGTATCGCCGTGCGGCAGCAGCCACCATTGATAGCCATATTGGAAGCCCTCGCCGGCATCAATTCTCGGCGTCAGCGACTCCTTGACCCAGTCCGAAGTCATCAACGGTTGCCCGTTCCAGCGTCCGGCGTTCAGGTACAGCAAGCCGATCTTCGCCAGGTCTTCGGCGCGCAAATACAGGCCGCCCTCGGTATCCACCACTCCCTGCGGCGTGCGTTTCCAGTAGTAGTCGCGAATGCCCAGCGGCCCGAACAAATGGCTGCGCGCGTAATTCTCGATGTCGACGCCGGTTTCGCGTTTGAATACATGAGCCAGCAGTTCCGTCGCGCCGCTGGAGTAGGCGAACACCGTTCCCGGTTCATCCTTCATCGGCCGGTCAATGACGAATTGCACCCAGTCATCGGCCGCTTCCATCAGATCGGACGGGTTGTTGGGATCGTCGTACGGCAGCTCCTCGTTCCAATCCAGCCCGCTGGTCATGGTCAGCAGATCGCGCAAGGTCATGCGCCGCTTGCGCGCATCGACATTTTTGACTTTGGCCTCGTCGAAATAGTGCAGCACGGGCGTGGACAGCGGAGCTTTGAACGCGCCGCGCGCCATGGCAACTCCGATGGTCGCCGACGTCACCGTCTTCGAGACAGACTGCATGGTGTGCTCGTCCGTGCCGTGATAGTACGGGTGCCAGGCGGGATCAAAGTAGTTGTACGGCCCGGTCAACCGGGCATTCAGGGGTCCCTTGGTGTGTGCTTCCTTGCCGTAGGCGGCCGCGTAGTCATGCGGATAGCGGCGATCGAATACCACCTCGCCGCAACGCATGACCAGGAGGCTGTCCACCAGCGGCAATTTTCCCGACGCCAAGTCGGCGTCGAGAGCGGCGAGCGGCTGCGCGTCGATTCCGAGCGCAGCGGGCGCGCGGCGCGCGGGCGTTCCGCCGCCGGCCGCCCCAGCCGTTGCCAGGCTCGCGAGCAGTGCCGCGGCGAAGACGACGCAGCGAACCCCGGCGGGGCGCCTGGAGAGTCTCGGGGCACAGTGATGCATGATCATCCTTTTCGAAGGTCCAGCTTGTAGCGCACATTGGGCCGAACCTCAACCAGCAGCACGGCGGCGCCGTGGCGCTTGAAGTCGGTGGTGTCCTCGATGCGAAGATGCCGGCGGCATCCGAAGGTAAAAAACGGCGTGGGCCGTATGAGGCACCCACGCCGCTGGGATATCGCACCGACGGGGGAGTTGGCTGGTTGCCGGCGCGAGATTCACCTAAATCGTCGGATTTATCCTGCCAAAATCCGCGGACTGAGTGGCGGACCCTTTATACCGGACAGTGAAAACGATTTCGCTTGACAAGCGAGTATTCGCCGGCTGCGGACTGCTTCTCGATTAGGTGGCGGCGGACGGCGCCACGCGCGGCTGCCGCACGCGCTGCACGATGAGGTAGGCGACGACCGCCACCGCCAGCGTGACGCAGCTGACGTAGAAATCCCGCTGCAGGTGTTCCGTAAAGGCCATGGCAATCAACACGGCAGCCATGGCGGCAATCGCCGCGTAGCTGGCGTACGGGAACAGCCACATGCGAACCGCCGGCGGCGGCAGCCCGTCGCGCTCACGACGGCGCCGCAGCGCTATTTGCGCCACGCAGATGGTCATGTAGACGAATACGACCAGCGCGCCAGAGGAGCTGACCAGAAAGTCGAAGACGACTTGCGGGGCCTCGGTGGCCGCAATGATCCCCAGAAATCCGGCCACGGCACCCATCAGCACCGAGATCACCGGCACGCGCCGCGCGTTCAATTTGACCAGTGCCTGCGGCGCATCGCCCCGGTCCGCGAGGATGAACATCACGCGCGAACTCACATAGAACGCCGAATTCAGGCAGGACAGCACCGCGGTGAGGATGATCGCGCTCATGATGCCGCCGGCATAGGGGACATGCATGGTGTTCAACGCCAGCGTGAAGGGCGATTCGCCCGAACGCACCGTGTTCCACGGCGTGACCGAGACGATCAAGAATAGCGAGACCACGTAGAAGACCAGGATGCGCAGGATTACGGCGGTGCTCATGCGGGCGACCGCGCGGCCTGGTTGCGCAGATTCCGCGGCCGCGATGGTGGTGATTTCAGCGCCGGTCATTGCGAAGAACACGGTGGGGACGGCCGCCAGAACGGCCACCCAGCTATTCGGCATGAACCCGCCGTAGTTGACCAGATTGCCGAAAGTCGAGCCGTGCGGAGCGGTCCAGCCGAAGGCGTACGACGCTGCTATGGCAATGAACACCAGGATGGCGGCGACCTTGATGGAGGCGAACCAGAACTCGAACTCGGCATAGGATCGCGCCGACATGAGATTGACGCCGGTCATCACGGACATGAGGCCGATGCCGATCTGCAGCGGCGAGAAGGCGGGAATCCAGGCGTGCAGGATCTTGGCCCCCGCGATGGCTTCCACGGGCACCACCAGCACCCAGAAATACCAGTACAGCCAACCGACCACGAATCCTGCTCCGTCACCCAGGCCGGCGCGCGCAAATTCGGTGAAGGAACGCACATGGGGCAGGGCGGTGGTCATTTCGCCCAACATCCGCATTACCAACAGGATGAGCAGACCGCAGATTGCGTAGCTGATGAAACTGGCCGGGCCGCCGGCGATGATGGAGGTGCTGCTGCTGACGAACAGGCCGGCTCCGATGATGCCGCCGATGGATATCATCGTCAGATGCCGGCCTTTGAGGGAGCGGCTGAGCTCGTTTTTGGGGGCGGTCGGCGTGCTCGAGTTCGATTGGGTCATCGGTCATCCCTTAGGTATTCATTGCCATCTTACCTTAGCTTCGACATCCACCCGCGGATCGCCGAGTTTCGGCACCGTGGGGCTGCCCCACAGCTGCCGCTCCCGGATCCAGGGCAGGGGATAGGCCGGGTGGGGGCTGTCGAATTCGCGCGCCAGCCGGTGCGCGTCCCACAGGGCTTGATTCAGCTGGGCAGGCGCCTTGCAATCCCCGGTGCGGAACACGTCTTGAATCTCATTCGCCGCCCATTCGGCTTTGCGCGCTTTCAATTCGCGCCACAACCCATCGTCCGAGCGGCGCGAGGTCACCAGAATGACGGCGTCGACGTCCAGAGCGAATTCGCCGCCGTTGTCCTTGCGCGGAATCTCGCCGGCGCGCGGTTCCTTCAGATCGGGACCGTACTTGTAGAGGTAGCTCACGGAGACCTTGCCGGGCTCGATCCGATCGACCCAATGACTGGTGTACACCTTGACGCCTTTCTCGAACAGCAGCCGCTTGTTGTTGAAGGACTCCATGGTGAAGACTCCGTACTCGGCGACATCGGCCGCGTCGCACATATAGGTGACTTCTTTGCCCTGGTTGGCCATGAGTTCCGCGAGCGTAATTCCCATGAAATGCCCGTCGCCGTCGAGAACCAAGACCCGTTTGCCCGGCACGGGCTTGCCGGACGTCACTTGGAAGGGCGTCAGCACATGCGGCAAGGCGGCGTCGGCGCCCGGTATCGGGCCGAAATTGGCGCCCCGCCCGTCGCTGCTCCACTGCGCGCCGGTGGCGATGACGACGCGGTCCGCACCGTAGCGCAGGACATCGTCGGCGCTCATCCTGCCGACGCCGAGATGGACCTGCACGGATTTCTTCAGCTTGCCGAGCTGGGTCTGGCGGTAGGTGATCACCCGTCCCCATTCATTCAGCCGCGGCAACGTGGCCACGGCCTTCCAGTGCCCGCCGAGTTCCTTATCCGCCTCGCGCAGGTGAACGACATAGCCGCGCTCCCCCAAGATGCGCGCGCATTCCATGCCTGCCGGGCCGCCGCCCACCACCAGCACCGAACACGGCTGGGTGGTCTTGGTGAATTTCTCGGGATGCCAGCCGCGGCGATATTCCTCGCCGATGGTGACATTCTGAGTGCACATGATCTGGCCGCCCTGCTGGAACTTCGACACGCAGATGTTGCAGCCGATGCACTCGCGTATGTCCTCGATGCGTCCCTCGGATATCTTGGCGGGCAGGAAGGGATCGGCAATCGAGGGCCGCGCCGCGCCGATGATGTCGAGCGCGCCCGCGCGGATCAACGCCACCATGTCGTCGGGACTGGTGAGCCGGCCGTTGCCGACCACGGGAATCCCCGATCCTAAGATGGACTTGCCCTGCTTGATGAAGGGCGTCATCCAGCCGGATTTGCGGAAGCGTGAAACGCCGGCGTCTTCGCCCCATTCCGCATAGTCGCCGATCTTCAGCGCCACGGCATCGACCACCCCCTCCTTGCGCAGCAGTTCCAGCATGCGCACTCCGTCCTCACGGGCCTCGACGCCTTCGGGCCCATGCAGGGTGTCGATCTCGAAGCGCGTGGTGATGCCGCAGCTGCTGCCAAGGGCGCGCTTCAGCGCGTGCAGCAGTTCGATGAAAAATCGCGCACGGTTGGCAAAACTGCCGCCGTACTGATCCGTGCGCCGGTTGAAGCGCGGTTCGAGAAACTGCATGGGGAGGGTGTCGTCGCCCGCGGAAACTTCCAGCAGATCGAATCCCGCCGCCGCGGCGCGCCTGCCGGCCTCGACGTACATGTTGATCACCGTGCGGATGTCGAGCTCATCCATTTCGCAGCCATAGACCGAACGCGTGGCGAAGATGGGGGACAGCCATTGGCTGGGAGCGCGGCCGAATTCGCGCGACTCGAGCGACGGGGCGTTGCCGCCGCTGTACCACAGCTGAATGCCCGCCAGGGCGCCGTGCCGGTGCGCAACTTCGCACATGTAGCCCAGATTGACGACATCCCCTTGGTCCCAAATGCGCGCGGAGGTGTAGGGATATTCGTCGGATTCCGGATGGATGGAACAGAACTCGGTGAATACCGCGCCCCAACCGCCTTCAGCCTTCATGCCCCGCAGATGCGCTTGAGCGCCGGGTCTCTCCGCGCCGGGTCCGGCGCAGTGCGAGGTTTGCCAAAACCGATTGCGGATCGTCTTGGGACCGATGGTCAGCGGTTCGAACAGCACGTCGTGCTTGGGATCTCGGGACATGTTCTGCTCCTCTGTGCATGGGACCGGCATCCGGCGCGCGCTTGCTTATAATGTTCGCGGAACCGCGCCGTTTTGGAGAAACCTGATGATCTTTGCGGGAAAAGTCGTTTTGGTCACCGGCTCGACCACCGGAATCGGCGAGGCCTGCGCCAGGGTGTTCGCGGAGTCGGGTGCCAGGGTCATGGTGTCAGGCCGCAACGAAGAGCGCGGCCGCGCCGTCGCGCACAGCATTGAAGCGGCGGGCGGCAGCGCGCAATTCGCCGCGGCGGACCTGCGCGCCGCGGGCGCCTGCGAGCGCCTCGCCGCCGAGACCATTGCACGGATGGGCGGACTGGACATCCTGATCAACAACGCCGGCATTCTCTACACGGCCAATGCGCTGGAAACCAGCGACGCGCAATGGCTCGACACCATGGCGGTGAACGTCAACGCACTGTTCTATTTGAGCCGCGCCGCGGTCAAGCATATGAAGTCGTCGGGCAAGGGAGCAATCGTCAACATCGCTTCGGAGTGGGGCCTCAACGGCGAGGCCAATCACGTGGCCTACTGCGCCAGCAAGGGCGCGGTGATTCAGATCACCCGTTGCATGGCCTTGGATCACGCGCGCGACAATATCCGCGTCAATTCGGTGTGCCCCGGCGAGATTCACACGCGCATGGTGGACGATATTCTCGCCAAGCGCGGCGGCGACCTGGAGCAGAATTTGCGCGAGCTCGCCGCGGGAATCCCCATGCGGCGTCTGGCAGATCCCAGCGAAGTGGCGCGTTGCGTGCATTTCCTGGCGTCCGACCTTGCGAGCTATGTAACAGGCGCGAATTTGAGCGTCGACGGCGGCAACGACGCCACGGCCGGACCCTACCCTTAAGCCTTGGCCGCCGCCGGCAACCGATGCGCGTCGCCGGCGGGCGCCAGCCCGTGTTCATAGGGTTTGGCGGCCACCATGTAGAACGCGCCCAGCACCACCACGCCGATGGTGGTCACCAGCATCGAATAGTTGCTGTACCAAGGATCATTGGGACTGCGCGGCCAGAGGATGTTGACGATGGCGCTGAGGCCATACGCGAGCGCCAGCACATTGACGCACCAGCCCCAGGCGCCCAGGGAAAACGGGCCCTGCGGCCGCCAGCCTTTGAGACGCGCGACCAGCGCAGCGAGCACGATCATTTGGAAGGAAATGTAGATTCCGACCGCGGCGAAGCTGATGATGATGGTGATGGCGTCCTGCAGCCACAGTGCCGAGAGGGCGATCACCGCCGGAATCGCGCCCATCACGATCAGCGCCGTGGAGGGGACGTGATGGCCCGGCGACATGCGGCTCAGGTATTTGCTGCCGAAGATCATCTGATCGCGCGCGTAGGCGAAAATCAAGCGGCTGGCGGCGGCCTGCAGACTCAGCAGGCAGGAAATGAAGGACACCAGCACCACCACGATGACGGCGCGAAAGCCGGCCTCGCCCATCGCGGAGCGCAGCAGAGTGACGATCGGATCCTTGTCGGCACCCGACATCACGGCACCGATGTCCGGAATCGACAGCACGAAGGCCAGGCAGACCCAGGTTGCGGCGGCGCCGCCGATATAAATGGTCATGCGCATGGCCTTGGGGATCATGCGGCTCGCGTCCGGAGTTTCCTCCGCGACATCCCCGCAGGCCTCGAAGCCGTAGTAGCAGAACATGGCCGCCAGCGAGGAGGCGAGAAAGGCCGGCCAATAGCTGCCGTGGGTGGATACCAGGGTGGTATCCAGCAGCACCTTGAGGGGCTGATGCCGCGCAAACAGCAGAAGATAACCGCCGACCGCGATGGCGCCCACCAATTCGCAAATGAAGCCGAACATTGCCACGCGCGCCAGCAAGCGCGTGCCGCTCAGGTTCAGAAACGTGGTCAGGACGATGAGCACCAGGGCAATGATGGTCGTCGCGACCGGGGTGCTGTCGAGCCCGAAGAGCTGCGCGAGAAACGGCGCGACGCCGGTGGCCACCCCGGCCATGGTGCAGCACAGGGCCCAGGCGTAGACCCACCCTGCCATCCATGCCCAGCGCTTGCCCACGAGCCTGCGCGCCCAAGGGTACAAGCCGCCGGAGATCGGGAATTGCGAGACGATCTCGCCGAACACCAGACACACCATGAGTTGACCCAAGCCCACCAGGATGTAGGTCCACCACATGGGCGGACCGCCCGCGATGAATGCGCTGGCGAAGATGGTGTAGACGCCGACCACCGGCGAGAGATAGGTGAACCCCAACGAGAAATTCTCCCACTTCGACATGGTGCGGTCGAAATGCGAGACATAGCCCAATGCTTTGAGTTGTTCGGCGTCGTGATCGATCGCCTTCGCAGAACTGTCCGTCACGCTTCGTTCTCCCTCAAACCCCAAACGGCGCAATCCGCCGGCCTGCCCGGCGCGGCCATCATCTCACGAAAATCGGGGGGCCCGTGCCCCCCGATGACGCGCGATTTGCGCAGCGCAGATTATCTGACCGCGGCCTTCAGAACTTCGTTTCGAACGCCAGGCCGATCGTGCGCGGCTGATTGGTCGAGACGCGCGTGATGGTGGGTTGCTGCCAGGCGAAGACCGTGTTGTCGATGGTCAACGCAGCGTGTTTGTTGGTCAAGTTCGTGCCGAACAGCGAAGCCGTCCAGAGTTCCTTGCCCACGCCCATCCTGAAGTCCATCAAGCCATACGGTCCCAAGGTCTCACGGAAATAAGCCGTATCTTCGACCGGGCCGACGTAGGATTCAGCAAGCCGAAATGTCAATTTATAGTCCTCGAGCAGCTGCGACTCGTAGGACACCGCCAGATTACCCGTGTACTTCGGGATGTTGGTGACCCGTGTACCGTTGGTGATGGGAAGTCCCGGAGTGTCCTTCGCGTCGTAGATATAGGACTGGGTATACGCACCGGACAACTCAGCCGTGAGCGCATCGGTGACTTTCGCCGCCATTTCGAGCTCCGGTCCGTACGCCTTGGCCTGCCCGACATTGGTGTTGTAGGGATAGCCGCAACTCAGCACGATCAGCTGCTGGATGTTGTGCCATTTGACATAGAAAACGTCCGCATTGACCGTGAAGCGGCGATCGTTGAACTTGGCCTTTTCGCCGAACTCCACGCTCCACAGGTCGTCCGGCGAATAATAAGCCGGCTGATTGGTGAGGTAGCTGGGTCCGGTGCCCGCGCCGCAATAATAAAAGGCGCCCTGACTGAACGGCGTCAACGGGATGGGCAGATTCACGCCGCCGGGACGGGAGCCCTTGGACAGCGTGCTGTACAGCGTGAGATCCGAGGTGGGTTCGTACGACACGTTGACCTTGGGCAACAAGCTGGTATTGCTCCCGGACGCGGTGGATATGGTCGGGGTGGCACTCCCCGACGCCGTTCCGAGGCCGCGCTGGTTGGAGTTGTTGCTGATGGTGAACTTGTAGAACCGCAAACCCGCCGTAACTTTGAGACTGGGCGTGATCTTGTAGCTTGCCTCGCCGAAGATCGCGTCCTGCTTGAGGACGTTCGGGTTGTTGTCGTTGAACATGATGCCCTCGGGATTCGCCCCCGTCAGGGGAGGTGCATACAGGAACGTCGTGCCCGGCGCGCAATGACCGCCCAATGCAGGATCGCCCCCCAACCCCGGCAACGAACAGACCGGCGTCGTCACGAATCCAACGGTCTGATTTCTCGTAACGTAGCCCGAGTGCAGATCCGAATAGTACAGTCCTCCCACCCACTGGAAGTCCTCTTCGCCACGCGAAGTCAGTCGCAGTTCTTGGGCGATCTGCCACGTGCGATCGTTGTCCGAATAGAGGTTCGGGACAAATGCCGTGTAGTTGAAAATGTTCTGCAGGGCCTCGGTCGAGTCCGTCGACTGGTAGACATCGCGCTGCCAGTAGGACGATGCGGAGGTGAGGTTCGCGAAGGACATGTCGTAGCTGACCTTGAGGCTGAACATGTGGAACGAGTCGTAATAGGGTTCTTTGATATCGTAAGGCTGATAGATGGCCTGGTTGCCGATCGGCGAGGTACCCGTGGCCTGGTAGTTGTTGTACCCATCGGCATCGATGCGCTGATACATGAAGTTTCCGGTGATCGACAAGTTGTCGGCCGGTTGGACCAGCAAGGCCGCCCGCGATGAAATGAAGCGTTCGATATTGGAATTCCTATGATCTTCGGCGACAGGAGCATCCTGCACGTCGCCGCGGGTGCAGTAATAAACCCCGCAATTGCCGAAATTCGTCGGGAATGGAAACTGGCCGGCCGCAATCACCTTGCGGTCGATCCAGCCGCTGATGTACTTGCCCGTCGTCACCACGCGCAACGCCGCTATATCGCCGATCGGAAGGTTCAACATCAAACTGCCGCGGCCGTTGGTGCCGCCGCCCGTGGTTTGCGAGGCATCCACTGCAGCCGCCCCTTCGAAGGTGTGAAGCTTGGGCTGATTGGTGACCAATTTGATGGTGCCGCCCATGGAACCGGCGCCGTACAGAGTGCCCTGGGGCCCGCGCAGTATCTCGGTTCGATTCAAATCATATAAATCGGCGTCAATGACGGTGCGCCCGTTCAGCGCCACGGCCGACGCCGACAGGGGCGTCTCGTCGATATAGAAGCCCACCGTCGCCACGGAGCCACCGGAAGATCCCAAGCCGCGCATTTCATACTCGGTTTGACCGGGACCCGCCGTGCGGAGAGATATGCCGGGGACGGCGCCGACCAAGTCTTGGATCGACCCGACGTTTTGCTCGGAAAGGTCGCCGGCGCTCAACGCCGTCATCGCGATCGGCGTTGCCTGCACGGTCGATTCGCGCTTTTCGGCGGTGACGACAATCTCTTCCAATCCGGTATTTTGCTCAGTCGGCGTGTTGGCGGGGGAGGCGCCCAAGACGGTGCCGCTGAAGGTTGCGGCGCTGAGCAGCGCGGCGACCAATGACATTCGAAATCCCGCCCGTGCGTCTGCCGCACACAACACTCGTTTCATGATCGAATCTCCCTTCGTTATGCAAAAACTGCGCGATGCTGAGCGACTGAGAGTCGTCTGATTAATCATCCCTAAGCGCTTATTGCGGTTCCACGGCCACCGCTAGACTCAATTCGTAACATAGGGTTTACTGACACGCAAGTTTATTGCGCAACAGGTACGAAGGGGACGACCCCTGCTGTTGCCGAAATGTTGCAATTCGCCGGGAGGAGTGCAGATGTCAAGCTTATCGACCCGTGGCGCCGCCTGGGGCGTGGTCGATTGAGCGCGCGAATGCCCTCGCGACGCCTGGCTCTCACGGCCGTGTTCTCCAGCAGCCTGGGGGTGGGTCTCATCTTCGGCTTTCAGCCGCCGTTGATCGCGCTCACCTTGAGCCGGCTGGGCTATTCCAGCTTTGCCATTGGGGGGGTGACGGCCGCCAGCTTGATCGCGGTGATCCTATGCGGACCCTTATATCCCCGAGCCATCGTGCGCCTCGGCCTCAAGCGCAGCATCGTCTCAGGAATCGTCTTCGCCGCCGCGATATTGCTGCTGATGCCGCTCTGGCCGGGCGCCATGGTCTGGTTGACGCTGAGATTCATTGCTGGCTGCGCGCTCGGGCTGGTGTGGATTGCGAGCGAAATATGGATGAACAGCGCCAGCGGCACCGAATCCCGCGGGACCGTCATGGGGATCTACGGCACCGTCTTCTCCATGGGCATCGTCGCGGGCCCGATTCTGTTGGAGTTCACCGGTACCCGCGGTGCGAAGCCCTTTGTCATCGGCGCCGCCTGCCTGCTCCTGACGCTGCTGCCCTTGGCGGTATTGCGGCAGGCCGCGGCCGCGCCGCAGGAATTCACTCCGCTGCGGGGATTGTCGGGCGCGCTGCGCACGGCGCCCATCGTGATGTTGGCCGCTTTCGTGGCCGGCCTGGTCGAGTCCGCGGATCTGACGCTGTTGCCGCTATTCGGCTTGCACTCGGGTCTGAATGAACGGGCGGCGTTGCTGCTGGTGGCCGTGTTCATGGCCGGGAATGTGGTTCTGCAGGTGCCGATCGGCTTGCTGGCTGACCGCTACGGCAGAAAGACGTTGCTCGGACTCTGTGCGGTGACGAGCTGCATCGGTCCCTTGCTGCTGCAACGCTGTTTGGGCGTTCCCCTGCTGCTGTGGCCCTTGCTGTTCGTTTGGGGCGGCACGCTGTACGCCTTCTATAGCCAGGGCGTGGCTCTGCTCGGCGAAGAATTCGCGGTGGAGAATCTGCCCAGCGCCAATACCCTGTTCGTCATGGTGTACTGCCTGGGCGGCGTGATCGGTCCGAGCACGGGGGGAATCGCCATGGACCTGTGGCCGAGCCGAGGGTTGCCGGTGTTGCTGAGCGGCGCGGCCCTGCTCATGCTGGGAGGCTTGATGCTCGGCAGGCTCGTCCGGCCCCGCTAAGCCGGTAGCGATGAGAGCCATTCTCGCGACGGATTTTCATCATCTTGCCGCCTTGACGTGCTCGTCGAAGAATCGCTGGATCGCCGTGTACACATGCACTTTCATCTGCGGCGTCGACAGGCCGTGCTTGGCGCCGGGATAGGTCATGAGTTCGAACTGCACGCCGCGTCGTTGCAGCTCCGACATCAGACGCGTCGAGTTCGCGAACAGCACATTGTCGTCGGCCATGCCATGCGCCAGGAGCAGGGATGACTTCAATCCGTCGAGAGCGGAGAAAACCGAGGACTCCGCATATCCCCGAGCGTTGCTTTGGGGGCTTCCGAGGTAGCGCTCCGTGTAAGCGGTATCGTAGAGCCGCCAGTCGGTGACGGGCGCGACGGACGCGCCCGCGGCAATGACATCGGAACCCTTGGCGAGCATCATCAGCGTCATGAAGCCGCCATAGCTCCAGCCGAACACGCCGATCCGCTTGGGATCGATCCACGGCTGACCCTGCAGCCAGCGCACTCCCGCCAGCTGATCGTGCACTTCGACCTCGCCGAGACGTCCATGGATCGGATCCGTGAACGCGCGGCCGCGGCGCGCCGAGCCGCGGTTGTCGAGCGTGAACACCACATAGCCCCGCTGCGCCATGTATTCGTCGGTCAGCGGCTGCCACTCGCGGCTGACGTTCTGCACGGTCGGGCCGCCGTAGACGTGCAAGAAAACCGGGTAGCGGCGGGTCGGATCGAAACCCGGCGGTTTTAGCAGCGAGTAATACAGATCCTGGCCGTCCTCCGCGCGAATGCTGCCGTACTCCGGCAGCACGTGATGGTCACGATAGGGCCAGTAGGGGTGGGCGGCATCGAGCGTGTTGGCCTCAATCCATGCGATGCGCTGCCCATCGGGTGCGTTGATGCTGACCTGCGGGGGCGTTCCCGGATCTGAAAAAGTGTCGACATACAAGGACACTCGCCGAGAATTCCGCGCGAACTGCGCCGCGTGCCAGCCGTCGCCGCGGCTGATGCGGCGAGGTTTCGCGGCATCCCGCCCGTCCAACCGAACCGTGTAGATCTGCTGGTCGATCACCGCGTCCAGATTCGAGCTCAGGTACGCGAGCCCGGCGGATTCATCGACTGCCAGCAGGCCGTCAACATTCCAGGTCCCCTGCGTCAGCGGATGATGCAGGAGGCCGTCGAGCCCGTAGAGATAGAGATGGCTCGTACCGGTGCGCTCCGATGACCAGATGAACGAGGGTTGGCTCTTTAAAAAGCGCAAATCGGACAAGTTCACCCAGACCGCGGAGGTTTCCGAGAGCAGCGGTGTTTGTTGCAGAGTTTGGGCATCGACCAGGACGAGGTCGAGCCTCTTCTGATCGCGCGACAGACGCTGAAAGGCGAACCGACGCCCATCCGGAGTCCAGTCGGCGCGCAGCAGATAGATGTCCGGATCGGAACCCAGATCAATCCAGCGCGATGACCCGCCGCCGGGCGCGATGAGTCCGAGCTTGACCGCGACATTGGCGTCTCCGGCGAAGGGGTAGCGCTGTTCCACGACTTCGGTCCGGTCCGCGTATATCTCTGTGCGGTGTGTTATCGGCACACCACTCTCGTCGAAGCGCTTGTAGGCGATGGCCGAATCGTCGGGCGCCCACCAGTAGCCGCGGGTTTGCGACAACTCTTCCTGGGCGATGAACTCGGCTTCGGCATTGTGCACGGTGCCGCCGCCGTCGGTGGTCAAACGGCGTTCCTCTCCCCGCTGCAGATCGACAACCCATAGATCCTGATCGCGAACGAAGGAGACATAGCCGCCCAGCGGAGACACCTGCGGGTCGATGACGGGTTGAGTGGTCTGGGTGAGCCGGCGCAGCGCCGCGTCGGCGTTGGCGTCCAGATCGTAGAGATAGAGATTGCCGCCGAGCGTGAACAGCACATGACGCCCGTCCGGCGCCCAATCGTAGTCGACTATTCCGTGGTAGTCGGCGGTCCGCTCGCGTTCGCGCCTCGCCCGCTCGGCATCCGACAAATGCTCTTTGGGCGCGAGCCGCGTCGAATCCACCCGCATCTCGAGCCGGCCGGTACCGACGTCGTAGGTCCACAGATCGAGCTGATGCTGATCCGTGGCCCGGCCCCGCAGCAGCCCGACGCGGCGCCCGTCCGAGGATACCTTGACGCCCCGGGGCGTCGGACCGGTGAGCGCGGGATCGGCAAAGATTCGATCGAGAGATAGTTCATTCTCCGCGGCCGGCAGGCAGAGCAGCATCAGCAATACTCCGCATGGTTACAGCTTGACCATCACATGCCGCGGTACGGTGTAGTCCTCGAGCGCGTAGGCCGACAGGTCCTTGCCGTAGCCCGAGCGCTTGAAGCCGCCGTGCGGCATTTCGCTGACCAGCATGAAATGGGTGTTGATCCAGGTGCAGCCGTATTGCAGCCTGGCCGCCACGCTCATGGCCTTGCCCACGTCCTGCGTCCACACCGATGAGGCCAGACCATATTCGGAATCATTTGCCCACGCGACCGCATCATCGGCATCCGTGAAGCGGGTGACGGAGACCACCGGCCCGAAAACTTCGCGCTGCACGATTTCATCGGATTGTTTCGTGCCGGCCACCAACGTGGGTTCGAAAAAGAACCCGCCGCCCGCCCGCGGCCTGCCGCCGGCGGTGATTTCCACGTGCCGTGTTGCCGCGGCGCGCTCGACGAACCCCGCGACGCGGGTGCGTTGTTCCTCCGAGATGAGAGGACCCATTTCCACGCCGGCCTCGCCTTGCGCGCCCACCTTCAGCGAACGCACGGCAGCGCTCAAATCCGCAACCAGCCGCTCGTAGATCTTGCCGCCGGCGTAAATGCGGCAGGCGGCGGTGCAGTCCTGGCCGGCATTATAGAAACCGAAGGTCCGTACCCCGGATACCACGGCCTCGAGATCGGCATCGTCGAACACGATCACCGGGGCCTTGCCGCCCAGTTCGAGATGGGTCCGTTTGAGATTGCCGGCCGCCAGCGCAAGAATCTTCTGTCCGGTCGATACATCGCCGGTGATGGAGACCATGCGCACCCGCGGATGCGACACCAGCGGCGCGCCGATGCTCTCGCCGCGGCCGCAGATGATGTTGACCACTCCTTTGGGAAACAGCTCCATGAGCGTCTCGGCGAGTTTCAGCGCCGTGAGCGGCGTCTGTTCGGACGGCTTCAGGATCACGGTGTTGCCCGCGGCGAGCGCCGGCGCCAGTTTCCACGCCGCCATCATCAGGGGATAGTTCCAAGGCGCGATCGAGGCAACGACTCCGACGGGATCACGCCGAATCATGCTGGTATAGCCCGGCAGGTATTCGCCCGCCAAGGCGCCGTGCTGCACGCGTGCCGCGCCGGCGAAAAACCGAAACGTGTCGGCGATCGCCGGGATCTCATCGTTGAGCGCGGCGGGGAGCGGCTTGCCGGTGTTGTCTGACTCCAGCTTGGCAAATGCGGCGCCGTCCCCTTCGATGCGATCGGCGAGCCGCAGCAGCAGGGCGGCGCGGTCCTTGGGGACCATCTGCGCCCAGGCCGGCGCGGCCGCCTCCGCCGCGGCCACCGCGGCATTCATTTGAGCGACGCTCGCTTCGGCAACCTCGGCAATGCAGCGGCCGCTCGCGGGATCCAATATCCGTTCGACGGCGCCCTCACCCGCAACCAGCACGCCGTTGATCAATAGTCTGGTCTGCATGTCAGCCTACCGCCGTGCGCTTTTTCTTCTCCACATCGTCGAAGGGCAGGGTGTGCGCCGTCGCCGCTCCCTTGACGTTCTTGCCGCGAATCTGCAGGCGCGTTCCCTGCACCGCCACGGGAACATCGAGCCGGGCGATGGCCATGGACTTGCCCGTCAGGGTCGACACCATGGCGCAGGTGATTACGCCGACTTTCTTGTCGCCGGAATACACCGCATCGCCCATGTCGGCGGACACCTTGCCGTCCACCAGCAGACCGAAGATCTTGAAGCGTTCCTTGCCCTTCAGGCGGTGGTGCGCGTCGGCGCCGCTGAAATCGTTCTTGCCGGGACTGACGGTAAAGTCCAGACCGAGCTCCCACAGGCTGTCGCCCGGCGGATCGTGGTCGAAGGGATACATCTGCGACATGTCGTAGGGATAGAACAGCAGAGAACTCTCGACCCGCAGATAGTCCAGCGTGGTGAAACAGGTGGGAATGATGCCGAGGCTCTTGCCGTCGCTCAGAATGGTGTCCCAGATGGGTCCGGCATCTTCGCCCTTGCAGAAGATCTCGTAGCCGCGCTCGCCGGTGTAGCCGGTTCTCGATATGGTCACGGGACGGCCGAACAAGGTCGCGGGCGTATGATGAAAATACTTGAGGTCGCGAATGCCGGGAACGTGCTTGGCGAGAAAGTCGACCGCCACGGGGCCCTGCAGCGACAGGTCATGCAGATCGTCGTCGACGATCATCGTGGCATTGCGGCCGACGACGTATTTCGTCAAGGTTTCATGGCCGGCGCCGCTGCCGTGCACCACCATCCAGGAATTCGGGCCGGTGCGGTACAAAATGCAGTCCTCGATGAAATGACCGGCCTCGTTCAGCATGCAGGCGTAGGCGGATTTCCCCGGATAGATCTTGGTGACGTCGCGGGTCGTGGCGTAGTTCAGCACGGCGGAAGAATGCGGCCCTACCAGGTGCAGCTTCTTCAGGCCGGACACGTCCATCAGACCGGCCTTGGTGCGGATGGCCACGTGGTCCTGCGCCACGTCCTTCGAATAGGTCCAGGCAGTACCCATGCCGTTCCAATCCTCGAGCTTCGATCCGAGTGCCCGATGTCGATCGGCCAAGACCGAAGTACGCCAGCTAAGTGCCATGATTGTCTCCAGAGTGTTTCAATGGTTCAGCGCCGCCTAAGCCTGCGGCTATTCCGGTGCGGTGCCCGGGGTGGTGGGAGCGCCGTCATCGAAGGGCGCGAGCCACGCCACCGCCGCGTCCCGATAACGCGTCAAACCCTTGTAGTCGACCAGCGCCGGGTGCAGATCCCTGAGCACCCGGTGCACGCGGCGCGCCCATTTCGGCACCGTCGCGAGTTCACGCAGGCTGATCAGATAGCAGCGAATGCCGAATACGATGGCGTTGCTGCGCGGCAGCCGCCACAGTCCCTGCAATTCCACGCGCAGGTGCACCAGGTCGCCGGCATTCTGCGCCGTGACCTTGGCGCGGTCGGGTCCCCAGTGCGGGTAGTTTTCCGGCGAGGTATCGAGGCGCGGGTGCACGGTCATGGTCCAATTGAGCCGCCGCACGGGCTGTCCCAGGCGAAGATTGAGCAGGAACTTCAGTGCGCGATCGAAGACCTGCAGTTCATGCGCGAGCGGCACCGGGCCATGCCATTCCTTGAATGTCATTCCCATGTCGAAGTCCAAAGACCAGTCGGCCTGGGTCGTCACCATGCCCGCCTCGGTCCATAGATCGCCCTCGCGCTGATCCATGACCACGAAGTCGCCCTGTGCCTGGCGCGTAATGTAGTCGAGCGGTTCACGCGGCAGGGTGGCGGCATCGCCGAAGGTGAAATGCTGGTCGATTTCCAGGGGCCGATTGATCCAGTGCCAGTGGTTCCCCTGCTTGGCGAGCGAGAAATGCGCGGGATAGTCCTTGGCGAGAGACTCCATGATGAGTTCCAGGCAATCCCACTGTGAGCTCATCATATGGGGCAGCGCTTGATAGCGCAGGGGCTCGGCCGCCAGCACGATCGCCCGCTCGCGGCATTCGGCGACATAGTGCTCGTCGACGTCGAACGCGAATTCGGTGACCGACCCCAGGGGCCCCGGCAGATGCGGCTCGATGTTCACCGAATACATATAGTTGTCTTCGGGAAACGGCAGGGGAAATCGCCGGATCGCCCGCGGACTGTTCTGGTAGCGGAAGTCGTCGCGGAACGTTTCGGCAGGTTTGAATACGGCGCTCATGGACATCTCCTCGCGGCGGCTACAGGTCCAGCACCAGGCGCTTGCATTGCGCGCGCGATACGCAAGGCATGATGCTCTTGCCCTTGGCCTTGTCCGCTTCCGACAGATAATGATCGTTGTGCACGAGCTCCCCGTCCAGCTCCAGCACCCGGGTATGGCAGAAACCACAGACGCCGCCGCGGCACAGATAGGGCACCTCCACTCCCGCAGCCTCGATGCTTTCCAGCAGGCTTTGATCGGGAGGCACGTGCACGCTCAAGTTCGAGCGGGCGAGGAACACCTCGAAGGCGTCGCCGACCGGCGGGGCGCTGAATTGCTCCCAGTGAATGTGGCTGTCGGGCCAGCCGCAGCCGCGGGCGGTGGTGATGACATGATTGATCATTCCGGCGGGACCGCAGACATAGACATGCGTGCCCAGGGGCTGGTTCGCGAGCAGTGTTTCGAAAGGGATGAATTTCCCTTCGCTGTCGTAGTACATGTGAAGCCGCTCGCCTTCGCGGCGGCGCAACCGCTCGAGAAATGCGGCGTGCTCCGCCCCGCGAACCGAGTAATGCAGTTCATACGGAACCGCGCCGCCGTGCAAATCCTCGAGCTGCGCAAGAAACGGCGTGATGCCGATGCCGCCCGCGATCAACACATGTTTGCGCGCTATCTTGTCGAGCGCGAAGAGATTCACCGGATGCGCGATCTCCAGGCGGCTGCCGACGGCGACCGTGTCGTGCATGAAATGCGAACCGCCGCGCGATTCCTCCATGCGCCGCACGCCGATTTCATAGGTCTCCAGCTGCGAAGGCGAGCCCAGCAAGGAATAGGGATTCTTGTGGATGCGGTCCTTGCCCTGCATCACGACGATGATGTGCGAGCCGCCGGAGAATACCGGGAGGTTGCCGCCGGCCAGCGGCGCCAATTTGAAATGCTTGATCAGCGGCGTCACCTGCTCGATGTCGATGACTTCGACGGCGATGGTCTGCGCATCGCTCACAGAAATACCTCTTTGAGCGGCGGCAGCTCTCCCGGCGCTTCGGCATCCGCCATGACGCCCATGTACGCTGCCAGCCGGCGCGAGTAATGGTCGCGCACCAGCAGCCAACGCGCACAGCCGACGCATTGCACGATGTTGGTCCGCACGCCTTCGGTGGTGGCGCGGCAATGGATGCAGTAGATGCGGCGCGCCAGGGTGCCGCATTCCTCGGCGCGAACTTCATCCTTGTTCAAATTGAACGCGAGCGCGATTTTCATGACGAGGCCGATGAAGCTCTCCGGCCCCGCCACGTACAGGCGCGTGCCCATCAAGGATTCCTGCAGCGTGGCACGGAACTGTTCGAGCAGCGCCGGTGTGCCGTCGAATGCGCGTACTTCGCCGACCGCGGCCGACCTGAATTGCTGCAGCTCTCCCGCATTTGCGGCGCCGGCCTCGGGCACGTACAACACCCGCGTGTGCCGCAAAGATTGCGCCGCGGCGGATTTCATGTCGGCGATCACCCGCAGCAGCGGCGCGGCTCCGACCCCCATCCCGACCATCAAATGGAAGCGGCCTCGGGTGTCGGCCTGCAGAGGCGCATAGACGGGCTTGCTCTTGATGCCGGTGATCAGCATGGCTAGTAAACCGCGAGCCGGTGGGTGACCAGGACGACGGCGATTCCAAGCACCAGGACGACGTAGGGCCAGATGCCCGCGCGCTTGATGATGCGCTCACCGTTGACGGTTTCCAAATCGTCGGCCATTTCCTGCGGAAAAGAGCCTTTGTCTTGAACGTAGTGACGGTAGACGAACACCGGCACGATGAGCGCGGCGAAGAACAGGCCGGTCTTGAGCGTGCCGGCGCCGTACACATCGGCGCCGAATCCCATGAAGGCCAGATTCACGAAGGACAGCACCGCGCCGGCGGCGAGAATCCAGGTCGGAGCGCGCCAGGGGCGCTCCTGGCGCGGGCGGTCCAGCCGGTGAATCCAACCCGCGTTCAAGTTCAAGAAATTGAAGATCAGGTAACCGATGTTGGCGGCGCCGATGACGAACACCGAATCGGACAACAGCAGCAGCACCAGGTTGAATCCCAGATTCGTGAGCATGGCGTTGGTGGGCGCGCCATGGGAGTTCACCTTGGCGAGATATCTCGGCAGCCAGCCGTCCAGCGACGCCTGATACAGGGTGCGGGAGGAGCCTGCCATCGAGGTCATGAGCGACAGCACCAGTGCAAGAATCAGCATGATGACCACGACCGCACCGATGAGTTGGCCGGCATGCACCATTTTCGCCATGACGGCGGCGACTCCCATGCCGCTATAGATGTCCGGCGCGAGCATGCCGCCGTATTCTGCCGCCGTGGTCACATTGCCGGCGGCATCGACCGCCGCGGGATGCACCAAGGCTCCCAAGCCGAGATAGCCCTGGAAAGCGAACGGCACCAGTGTGTACACCACCACGCACAGCAGCCCGGAATAGAAGATTGCCTTGAAGGTGTCGGTCTTCGGATTCTTGAATTCGCCGGTATAGCACACCGCGGTTTCGAAGCCGTAAGTGGACCAGGCGGCGAGGAACATGCCCGCGGCAAACACGGTGATGCCCGCCATGTTCCAGGTACCGTCGGTGACGCGTCCCAGAGCGTCATGCGCCAGCGGAGCGAGAGGGAAAAAGTTGGCCTTGACGATGTCGCCGGTGAACAGCGGCACGATGCCGATCAGCAGCAGCGGAATCATCGCGGAAATCCCCAAGATCTTCGTGGTGTTCGCGGAGCGCAGTATGCCGCCGTCCTGAATGAACTTGACCGCCAGCAAGATGACGGCGCCGAGCACGAACACCGCGTTGATGCGCAGGCTCAAACCCGTCTTGAGATAGCCCAGATCGAGCAAGGTCAGCTGCCAGGTGTTGATCGCCGCATCCGGCGCGAACAAGCCGCTCAGGATGTAGCCGGCCGCAAGCGCCGAGCCCGTGGCCTGCACCGGGGACCAGGCAAACCAATTGCACCACACCGAGATGGGCGCCACGAGTTTCCCATACCGGACCCAGGCAATTGCGCCGTAGATCGATGTACCGCCCGCTTTGTTGGGAAACAGCCCCGCGATTTCGGCGTAGGTGAAGGATTGAATGAAGCCCATGGCGATCGACGCCATCCAGATGACCCAGGACAGCTTGCCTACGGTGGCTGCCACTGCGCCGATCGAGAACAGCACCAGCGGCGGAACGCCGCTGGCCACCCAGAAGGCCCCGGTCCAATCGATGCCGCGCTCCAGGCCCGCGCTCTTGGCGCCCGCTTCACCCGCGGCCGTTTCGGCGATCGCACTCATAGGCCGCCCTCAGAACAAACGACGCAGTTCTTCCGCAATTTCAAAGATGTCTCCCACAATGCCATATTTGGCCACCCCGAATATCGACGCCTCGGCGTCAGTGTTCACGGCAACGATGGTGCTGACGTGCTTCATCCCCGCGAGATGTTGGATGGCGCCGGAGACGCCCATGGCGATGTACAGCTTGCAGGCGCTCGCCGTCTTGCCGGACTGGCCGACCTGGCGGCTCTTCGGCAGCCAGCCCGCGTCGGCGATCGGCCGCGAGCACCCCAGCGTCGCGCCGACGGCGTCCGCCAATTCGCGGAATTGCGGCACCTTCGCCTCCTCGCCGATGCCGCGGCCGATGGTGAGAATGAACTCGGCGGCGGTCATGTCGACGTCATCCCCGGCGCTCAATTCAACGAACTCACGGCCCTGCGCACGGCTCTCTACCGCCGGCGCGTCGAAGGCCGTGACCCGCGGGGAGGAGGCTTGCTCCGGGGCCTTGAACACATTGCCGCGGATCGCGAGCAGCACCGTGCTGCGTCCCGGGAAATCCACCTCGACGCTGACCTTCTGTCCGTAACCGCCGCGCGTCGCCACCAACTCTCCGTCGATGCGTTCGGTCTTGAACACATCCGTGGCCAATCCCAGCCCCAAGCGTGCCGCGAGCGCCGCTGCGTAGCCGAAAGAATCCACGCTGTGGGCGATGAGCACCACCTGCGGCCGGCGCGCCGCGATCAACGCACCCACCGCGGACTCGAAGGTGTCGGGGTCGAATTCCGCCGCCGCGGTCTTCACCGTCACGATCTCATCGACCCCGGCGAGGCTCAAGGAGCCGGTGAAGCGCTCCGGTGCGCCGCTCAATACGGCCACCGCCACCTCTTCCCCCGGCCGCCGCAGGCTCTGCGCCGCACCCAGCAATTCCAGCGAAATCGGACGAAGCTCCGCGCGCCGCTGCTCGGCGATGACGAGAATCCCGCTCATGCCTGGACTCCCTTGAATTCGCGGATGATTTCCGCGAGACGCGCGGCCTGCTGCGCGGCGTCTCCCTCGATGAGCTGCGCGCGGCCCTTGTCCGGAAGGTACATGCGGCGCACCCGCGACAAGGAGCCTGCGTCGCCCACGTCGCCGGCGCCCAAGGCGACATCCGCGAGGGACAGCACCTCGATGGGCTTTGCTGCGGCCTGCTTGATGCTGCGCAGCGATGCATAACGCGGCGTGTTGATGCCGAGCTGAATGGTCAGCACGGCGGGGCATTGAATCTCGACCTCGTGCAGCAGCCCTCCCTCCAGTTCGCGCCGGAACACGGCCGTCTTGGCTCCGGGCCCGTAGGTCAGGGCGCTCACCACCGCCGCGTGCGGCCAGCCCAGCAGTCCGGCGGCTGCAATCCCGGTCGTGGCAAAGGACTGATCGGAGGACTGCACGCCGGCAAACAACATGTCGGGCGCCTCGCGTTTGGCCACCGCCGCCAGCACCCGCGCGATGGCGATGGAATCGGATCCTTCGATCGCGGCATCCCACACGCGCAGGGCGCGGTCCGCGCCCTTGGCCAGGCATTTGCGCAGCGACTCGTCGGCGTCGTCGGGCCCGACGGAAACCACGACCACTTCGACGGGTTCGGCGGACGCCTCCTTGATCTTGACGGCCTCTTCGAGGGAAAAGTCGTCCCATTCGTTCAAATCGCGGATCAGGAATTCCGCGTCGACATCGCGCCCATCGGCGCGGATCTCGAAATCCTCATCGAGCGCCGCGACTTGCTTGACCGCCACCAGAATCTTCATGCGGTCGCCGCCCCGGCATGCGCCGTGGTTGCTTCGCGAACCAGTTCCAAGAGTTCCTTGACCACGAATTTGCCCTCATTGCCGGTGGTTTTGACTGCATCCTCGAACATGGTCAGATCCTTCGGACAGCTGACCACGTATACCTCGAGCCCGGGGATTGCCGCGGCCTCTTTGATCCGGTTCTGCGCCGGCTTCTCGGCGCCCACCGGATCGGGGATCCAGATCCGGCCGCCGCCGGCGCCGCAGCAAAACGAGTTCGCGCGGCAGCGGCCCATCTCGATGAGTTCGCAGCCGAGCAGCCTCAACAAGTCGCGCGGTGCCTCGTAGCCCTTGTTGAAGCGACCGAGGTGGCAGGGATCGTGGAAGGTCACGCGGTATTTCAGCGGTTGCGCCACCTGCAAACGGCCCTCGGAAAACAGTTGCTTGAGCAGCGTGGTGTAGTGCTGGATCTCGAACTTGCCGCCGAAGTCGGGGTACTCGTTGCGGATGGTGTTGAAGGAGTGCGGATCGGTGGTGACGATGCTCTTGAAGGACGCGCTCGACAGCGCGCTCACATTGGCTGCCGCCAGCACTTCGTAGAGCCCTTCCTCGCCCACCCGGCGCACATCGTTGCCGGCGTTGGATTCGCCGTCGTAGAGAATGCCGAAGTCGACGCCGGCCTCGCGCAGCAGGGTGGCGAATACCTGCGAGACTTTCTGATTGCGCGGATCGAAAGAGGCATAGTCGCCGACGAACCACAGCACGTCCACCGGCTCCTTGCGCGCGTCCTTGACCGCGAAGGGCAGCGCCTTGCTCCACGCGCCGCGCTTGCGCTTCGATTCGCCGAACGAATTGCCGGTCTTGTGAATGGTCTGCAGCGTCTTGGTGAGCAGGGGATCCATGGCGCCGTCTTCGACCAGTTTGCGGCGCATCTGCACGATGATGGGCACGTGCTCCACGGCCACCGGGCAGATCTCGACGCAGGCCATGCAGGTGCGGCATGACCACAGTGTCTCCATGGCCACCTGTCCGGGGGCCTTGCCATGGATGTCGAGTTCGGCGGCCGCAGGCACGGTCCCGGACTCGAGCGTCGCTTGCGCGAATTCGCGCAGGCTCAAGATCACGTCGCGGGGCGAGAGCGGGGCGCCGACCGCGCGAGCGGGGCAGGCCTCATGGCAGCGGCCGCACTTGGTGCAGGCATCGAGGTTCAGCAGCTGCTTCCAATTGAAATCCGTGATCTTCGCGGCGCCCGGTTGTTCCTGCGATTCGGGAACCCGCGGCAGCCGCTGGGCCGCTTGCCGGTCGCGCACCATCAAGGAGGCGGCTGCGGTGCCTATGTGCTTCACCTTGGTGAAGGGTATCAGTGCGATGAGCACCAGCGCGATCAAACCGTGGAACCACCACAGTGCGTGCCGCAGCAGACCGCCTCCCTGCGGCCCCAAACCGAGCGTGCTCAAGGCCTCGGCCAGCAGCGCCCCGACCGGCGACCACCACCGCGTGTCCCAAATGTCGGCGCGGTCCTGCAGCCAAACCAGCCTGGCGGCTTCCAGCACATAGCCCGTGAAGGCGATGATCAAGAGAATCCAGAGGAAGGCCCAATCTTCGCGGCGGTACTGCGGACGGTTGAAATCCGGATCGCCCGGCACCCGGTCAGGCCGCGCATAGTCGAGCTTCGGCAGCCGCATCCAGCCGCGCCGGTACATCATGTACAGGAGACCGGCGATGAGAGCGACGCCGGCGATGTCCAGGATGAGTGAAAATACCAGATAGAACCCGCCGTGCCAGAAACGGATTCCGAACAGGGGTTCGAGAATGTCGTATTCCAGCGTGATCGTCGCCGTGCCGGCGAACAACAGCATGAATCCATAGAAAATCAGGCGGTGCGCGCCGCCGGCGGCGCGGTCGCGGCGGTCGATGGTGCGGTGGCTCAGCACCGCTCCGAGCATGGTGCCGAAGCGGCTCAAGAGACCGCCCTCGAGCACCAGCGCCGCACCGCGGCGATACTTGCGGATCTGCACGTACACGCCGTAACCGAAGATCGCGATCGCGGCGTAGCCCAGCACGTAGAAAAGCCGCACTTCGGCTGCAGAGAACGCCTCGAACAGGATCCGAGTGACAGCGTCGGTGCGGCTCACGAGAAACGCCTAAGTCTTGTAGTCAAGCTCGAACTTGCCGCCGGGCATGTGAGAGGCGCCCCATACGGCGACTTCGCGCTTGTACGGCAGCGGCAGCTGCGCCTTCGGCTCCTCGATCTCGCGCGCCAGGCGCTGGCCGGTGAAGGTGGCGTCCGCAATCAGACGCGGCGCTTCGGCGTCGCCGATCAAGTACACATCCTTGACGCCGTTCTTCTGCCAGTCGCCATGGCGGGCCTTGAGTTCGGCATGCAGACCGTTGTTCGAATGCCGGCCGGTGACCAGCACCAACGAGTCGAATTCCACCCAGCGCTGGCTCTTGTTGGCCTCGCGCGGCAATTGGCCGCGCCCGCGATAGGTGCGCTTGGATCCGTCGCCGAAAATGTCGTACACCTCGAGCCGCCCTTTCTCGATCTTCGAGCTGAAGGCATTGTGCACCTCCTTGATGTGCAGCTCGTGCAGGCGCCGCATCATGTTCGGGTACTCGAGAGTGAAGTGCATGTAGTTGGCGAGGTGCACGCCGGTGACGATGGTGACCTCGTGGCCGGCTACGCTGAGCTTCTCGGCGAGGCTCGGCGCCATGAAGTAGGTATCGGCGTTCAGGATCACGACCCGCTTGCCGATGGCCTTCTTGCCCTCGAATACCTGCTCCGGCGTGAGCTGGTCGGGTTGCGAAGCGTCCGCGCCGGGAATGGGGTCGTGGCTCAGGCAATTGGTGCCGTCCGTGTTCCAGGAAGAGCCCGTGGCGACCACGATCTTCTCCGCGCCGTAGGCGAGCGCCGCCTCGGCCGTCATCGGCTTCTGGCCAAGAGCCACCTGGCTTTGCTTGTTCTTTTTGGCCAGCTTGTTGATCTGCAGCTCGCGATAATCGCGGTGATAGCCCCACTCGCCGAGCCCCGGCAACGTGACGATGGAATTCAAATGACCGCCGATCTTCGCCGCCGTGTCGTAGAGATGCACGGTGTAGCCGCGCTCCATGAGCACCCGGGCGCATTCGGATCCCGATGGCCCGGCTCCCACCACCAGGATGGAGTCGTCGGAGCCGCGCTTGGGGAATTTCTCCGGATGCCAGCCGCGCCGGTATTCCTCGCCGGCCGTGGCGTTCTGCGTGCAGATCATCGGCGGCCCGCCGATTTCCCAACGCGAAATGCAAACATTGCAGCCGATGCAGACCCGGATGTCGTCGTACCGGCCTTCTTCGATCTTTTTCGGCAGCCAGGGATCGGAGATGGAGGGTCGCGCCGCACCGATGATGTCGGCGATTCCCTTGGTCACGATTTCCGTCATCTTTTCCGGATCCGTGAAACGGCCGACGCCGAGCACCGGCTTCTTGGCCACTTGCTTGACGAAACGGGTCCAGGGCACCTGGTGGCCTTGCTGGTAGAACCTCGACGGGCCCGCGTCCTCGCCCCACTCGGCGATGTCGCCGACGTCGACGTCCCACAAATCAACCAGCGGGTCGGCGAGACCGATGAACTTCATGCCGTCATTCTCCACCTCGACGCCGGCGTCACCGTACAGGGTATCGACGGCGAAGCGGGTGGCGATGGCGCAGTCGTGTCCGACGGCGCGGCGAACTTTCTCCAAGGTTTCGAGCCAGAAGCGCGCGCGATTCTCCAGCGAGCCGCCGTACTTGTCCTTCCGCTTGTTGTAGTAGGGAGAGAGAAACTGCAGCGGCAGGTAGGAATGCGCGCCATAGACGTAGACGATGTCGAAGCCGGCATCGCGGGAGCGCAGCGCCGCGTCCACGTAGTACTGCTGTACTGTCGCAATGTCGTCCAGGTCCATTTCCTTGCAGTAGGTAAGGGTCTCGAATTCAGAGGCGTACTGGCTCGGGCCTCGCGGGGTCGCGCGCGACTCCATGCAGGGCGCATGCGAGGCGCCGTACCATAGCTCGACTCCGGCCAGCGAACCGAAGTGGTGAATGTGATCGGTCATGGCGCGCAGGTTGCGCACGTCGCCGGCGTCCCAGATGCGCGCCGACAGCCGGTGCGTGTCGTCCGATTCGGGGTGAATCGAGCAATATTCGGTGTTGATTCCCGCCCAGCCGCCTTCGGCCTTCAGGGATCGATGCGCGGCCTGAAAACCCGGCTTGTCGGAACCCGCGCCGATGCAATGCGGCACCTGGTAAAAGCGGTTGCGCAGCGTCTTGGGACCGATCTTGATGGGCTGAAACAGGATGTCGTGTTTTGGATCGCGCGCCATACTCTATTATCCTCTGGCTTTGTTGCGGTGTTTATTTGGGAAGGACTCGCCCCCCGGGGCGAGGAACTCGTATCATATTCTCGATCGAACGGCGCTGGCCAGGCGGCCGCCGCGCCGAGGGTGAGCGCGGGGCGAGCGGAGTGGGTGCGCGAGCATCGGAAATAAATAGCATGTCAGTTACTGTAGTGCAAATTTATTGCGTGCAGTGTAAATTGACTCGCGGGCGCAGGGAAGCTGCACTCCTTGCTGAACGTTAGGATGACAAAGAGGCCTCGCATGGCGCGTTTGCCCAAGACCCCGAAAACGGGCGCGGTATCGACGGACGCTTCGGTCAACGTGGGCCGGCAGTTGGGCGCCGTCGCCCGGCGCGTACGTGAAAGCCAGGACTTGACGCTCACCGATGTCGCCAACTCCGCCGGCATCAGCGCCGGCATGCTCAGCCGCTTGGAAACCGGACACGTCACCCCCAGCCTGGAAACCTTGGTGGCGCTCGCCGGCGCGCTCGGCGTGCGGCCGGCGCTGCTGCTGCAGCAAGTGGGCGGCGACGAGGAAGGGGCCCAGCGCGTGCCCGCGGGCCAGGGTCTCGAAGTGGTCCGGCGCGGAACTCGCCGCGGCCACACCTATCATTTGCTGGCGGCGCAGCGCGGCCCGCGTAAGTCCTTCGAACCCTTTCTCGTGACTCTCACCGACAAGAGCGAGGTGTTCCCGGGTTTTCAACACCCCGGCACCGAGTTCATCTACCTCCTCGGCGGTTCGCTGACCTACCGGCACGGCAGCCACAGCTACCCGCTCGGGCCGGGCGATTCGCTGAGCTTTCGCGGCGACGTCCCGCACGGCCCCGAAACCTTGGACAAGGTACCGATCCGCATGTTGTCCATCATCATTTACGATGAGGAGAATTGAGGCCTCATGGCTTCGATATCGCGGCTCGGCAGGCAGATTGAAGAAGTCATCGGCACACTGAACGCTCTGGATGCGCGGTTCGCGCTGATTGGAGGACTGGCGTTGGCCTCTGGCGGATCGGATCCACGGCGCTCTGACGGACCTGGGCTATCATTGCGCTCACCGCAGCGCGGATGCAGCGAATACTTCGGGGCGACGAACCGGTCGATTTTCTATTCGCGAGCCGGCCGATCGCGCGGCGTTTGCTTGCCGCCGCCGTGGAACATACCACCCCTTTCGCAGTGCTACGGGTTGTCAGTGCGGAAGGGTTAATCGGGTTCAAACTGCAGGGTCTGGTGAACGATCCAGCACCGTCGCCGCACATCAACTCAAGGCGTCGGGTTCATCGCCGCCAGTTTCTCTTCCATCGCCGCGCCGAAATAGCTCTCGGGCATTGACGGCTCGTCGTGTTCGCGGAGCTCGCGCGCGGTGATGGCTGCCTTCGCCGCATCGAAGGCGGCGCGCAGCGAGCGCGCGCCGGGCAGCGCATCCCGGTAGAACGCCTCGCCGAAATAGGTCAGATCGCTGGCGTTCGAGCAGCCGAACGAGGCGCGATCGGCCCCCGCCGCCGTGATGACGATGGTTTGCGGGTCACGCAGGTACTCGAGAAAGCCGCCGGCATAGCACGCCGAGATGATGATCACGCGCCAGCGGATGCCGGAATCGCGCAGCGCCTCGGCGAGATCCTCGCCGTTCAGATCGTCGAGCGGGAGCTGAGAGTTGGACACGACGATGGCCGGATCCTGCGCGCCATGCGAGGAGATCGACAGGAACAGCACGTCTTGGTCGCGGTTCATGCGTGCGGCGAGGCCGAGCAGCGCGTATTTGAGACCCGATACCGTGGCCAGCGGCGCCCGCTCCAGGTCGCGTTCATCGTTGATCAGCGACACGCTGCGACCGTCGATGTCATAGCGTTCGCCGAGCACCCGCGACGCCAGGCCGATTTCCTGCGCGAACACCTTTTGTTCACCGACGCCGGCAAAACCTAGAAAGAAGGCCCGCGGACGCGGCGAGGCATCGCGGGTGACGGCGCCGAGCGCCTGATCGATGCGGCCTGCCTGATCGAACAGGAGCGCCTCGCCGTCGACGCTCGCATCGCCGGATTCGGTGCTCTGCGTTTCCTGCGGAGCCCACACGTCGGGAATGACATCGAGCCGATCGCTGATCCAGCTGAAGGCGGCCACGAACACGAGGCCCGCGCAGGCCGCCACGCGCTGCGATTCTCCCGTCAAGGCGTGCAGCCCGCGCGCCAGATACAGCAGCGTGTATACGCCGACCAGCACGCTCGCACCCAACAGCCAACGGGAGTCCAGATAGGATGCGAGCACGCCCGTGAGCAGCAGCGGCACCGGCACCGCGCCCATGGCCAGCACCAGCGCGCGCTCGAAAGAAGGTGCGGGCCGGGCACGCCGGCACACCAGGGCAGCCAAGCCGAGGAGGCCCAAGGCGTACCAGGCGAGCAGTGGAATGCCGCCGACGATGAATTGTGGGTCAGGCTCGGATTGCCAGTGGTCGATGGCGGTCCAAGCCGCAAGCCACGCTGCGGCCATGACCAACGCGGCCCGCGCCGCACCGCTGGACGGTGCCGAGCTCACGTGCCGCAAGAACCATAGGCGCGCCAGTACCTTGAGCCAGCCTTGCGGACGCTCTGCACCGACCGGGGGAATCTCGTTCATTTGCCGCGACATCTGCCGCGATGATAGCAGCAGGCCCGGGAAGCCCCTTGTGCGGCACGTACGTCGCGCTCGACAATGAATCCCTTCGAACGGGAGAGGCTGTATGACTGTGTATAGTTTGGACGGGATTTCCCCCACCATCGCCGCCAGCGCCTACGTGGCTCCCAACGCCTCGATCATCGGCAAGGCGGCGATCGCCGACCATAGCAGCGTGTGGTTCGGCGCAATTCTGCGCGGCGACAACGAGATCGTCAGCATCGGCCGCAACAGCAATGTGCAGGACGGCGCGGTTTTGCACACCGATCCCGGCTTTCCGCTGATGGTGGGCATCGATGTCTCCATCGGCCACCAGGCCATGCTGCACGGTTGCACCGTGGGCGACGGTTCATTGATAGGAATCCAAGCCGTGGTGTTGAACGCGGCCGTCATCGGCAAGGGCTGTCTGGTCGGCGCCGGTGCGGTTGTCACCGAACGCAAGGTGTTCGCGGACGGCACGCTCATTCTCGGCGCACCCGCCAAGGTGGTGCGCGAACTCAGCGCCGCCGAGCGCGATAACCTGTTGAAGGTCGCCGCGAACTACGCTGCGCGCGGCGCCTATTATCGAAGCCACCTGCGGGCGATTGCAGCCCTCTAGCCGGTCGGCTGCCGGATTCCGGCAGCCCGACGCCGGCGGCGCTGAACCCTCGATCTGTCCAGAGTGCCTGCCGTCACTTGCCGCCGGCTGTCTCGCAGTCGCGGGCGGCCGCCAGCTGCACCAGGCGCCCAAGGCGGGGATTTGCACGAATGGACGCGGACAGTCCCTGCGCGACCGTGATGATGGAGTGATTGAAGCGCCCGTTCAGGCGTGCGCCGACGCCGTGTTCGCGCGACAAGGCGGCTCTGATGTCGGAACACGTCATCTGCTCATCACCGTCGCGGCCCGCGTCCGGGTTCACCACCGCCAGGGTCTGATACAGACCGACCAAGGCCTTGCATTCTGCGACGGTCAACGGTGCATGCGGCATGAGTGCCGCGAGATTGCAGTCAACCTCCGCGGGCAGGGCGATGACCGACGGCGGCTGCGGCCCCGCTGCCGGTGGGGCCGATCGCGCCGGATCGGCGCACGCGATGAGCGTCAAGGCGCTCAGAAACAATTGGCTGCGCATACGTCCCTCCGCTGATGGTACTCAAGTCAATGCGCAAACCGACCGAAAATGGGCTCAGCGATCCACGGGTAAATTCATGATTGCCGCGGTGCTAGTATTCGTCCGGCGAAACGGCCAAGCAGCGGGGGAGAAGCGCATGGCGGATGAACAGAATCGGGACCTGAACAGGCGGCAATTCGTGCAGGGGACGGTGTCGGGCCTGGCCTTGGGCTTGGCGCCGGCAGTCGTGCTGGCCGCCGGCGCCAAGAATGCGGACAAGAATGCGGTATTGGCGCAAATACCGCGGATGCATGCGCAGAACCTTCTGCGCCTGCAGCAATGGATCGGGGTGCCGTCGATTGCCGCGGAGAATCGCAATTTCCCCCTGGGGCCGCAATACATGGCCAAGCTCGCGCAGGACGCCGGGTTCACCGGCGTGAAGCTAGTGCCCACGTCCGGCAAGCCCGGAGTATTCGGCAAGATCGACGCCGGCGCGCGCACCACCATGGGAATCTACTTCATGTACGACGTGAAGCAGTTCGTGCCGGAGGAGTGGAGTTCGCCACCGCTCGAGGCGCGCCTGGTGCAAAAGCCGGGTCTTGGCACGGTGTGCATGGGGCGGGGCGCCGTGAATCAAAAGGGCCCTGAGAACTCATTCTTGAGTGCGCTGATGGCGTTCAAGGCCGCGGGCAAGAAATTGCCGGTGAACCTGGTGTTGGTATGCGAGGGCGAGGAGGAAATCGGCTCGCCGCATTTTCACGAAGTGATCGACAGTCCCGAAGTGATGGCCGAGCTCAAGCGTTGTGCCGGCGTCTTCATGCCCGAAGCGGGTCAGGATCGCGACGGCGGCCTGCAAGTGTCACTGGGCGCCAAGGGAGTCGTGGAACTCGAACTGGTTTCGAGCGGCGAGAAGTGGGGGCGCGGGCCGGCGCACGACGTGCATTCGAGCCTCGAGGCGCAGGTGGATTCACCGACCTGGCATCTGGTGCAGGCGCTCAACACTCTCATCGAGGCGGACGGCCATACGCCGGCCGTGGAGGGCTTCTTCGACAAGGCCAAGCCCTTGACCGCGACGCAGGAACAGATGATCAAGGATCATGCCGCCAAGACGGCGGAGGCCACGGTCAAGCAATCGCTGGCCGTGCAGCACTGGGTCCACGACAAGAATTGGCAGGACTCATTGATGCTGCTCGAATCGCGCCCGACCATCAATATCGAAGGCCTGGTTGCGGGCTACACCGGGCCCGGCGGCAAGACCGTGCTGCCGCATCGCGCCGTGGCGAAGATCGACATGCGATTGGTGCCGGATATGACCGCGGCCGACACCCTCGCCAAGCTGAAGGCGCATCTGGCGAAGCATGACTTTGCGGACATCGAGGTCAATATGAGCGGCGGCTACGACCCGACGCAAACCGATCCGTCCAGCAAGCTGATTCAGACGCAGCTCGCAACCTACCGCAAGCTCGGCCTGGATCCGCAGCTGTGGCCGCGCTCCGCGGGATCGTGGCCGGGCTATGTCTTTACCGGCGCGCCCCTGAACCTACCCGCCGGACATTTCGGTTTGGGTCACGGCACCGGCGCGCATGCACCCGACGAGTACTACCTGATCGAGTCCACCAACCCCAAGGTGCAAGGGCTCGACGGAGCGGTTGCCTCGTTCGTGGAATACTTGTACGCGCTGGCGTAACGCTACAGGTGCGGCATCGAATCGGCGCGAGCATCGGCGCCGTCGAGACAGGTGATCGCGTCGATGCTCACTCTCACCACGTCGGTGGTGTGCTGGCCTTCGGCGGTGTCGAAGTACTGGCGGTCCACCGCAATGGTGCGGCTGGTGCGCGGCGCCACGGTGTAGTTGACGTGTTTGATCTCGGAGCGGATGGCGCCTTCCTGGGTTTTCCAGTCGACGCGGTAGCGGATGATTCCGCTGCAGCCGTTTGCTTCGCAGCGTTCGCCATTGATGCCGAAGGCGATGCGGAACTCATCCTTGTTCAGGCGCATGACCAGCGGATCCTGGGTCAGGGAGACGGAGTGCCTGGCCCGCGGGGCGGCGTCGGCGTCCTCGCTCACTGCGGATGATGCGATCACCAGCGTCGCAATCAGTGAGAGTGAAATCGTCAGGGTTCGTCGTGCGGAACGTGAGTGCATGCGGCGAGAATAGACGCACGCCGGCGCGGCGACAAACGAGGAAAAATAGCGCGCACCGCAAATTTGCTCATGTGTCGGCGCGGCAGGACGTTTGATAAGCCGCGCTTACCTGGTCATTACCGCGGCTTATTTCCCGGGGCGTCGGGCTTGTCCTTCGTGTCCGTCTTGGCGGATTTGACCACGGCCTTGGTCTTTTCGGCACCTCGTTTGGCCGCGGCGGCGACCTGTTTGGCGCCTTGCTTGCTCGCAGCCGCGACGTCATGCGCGATTTCCTTGGCCGACACCGCCACTTGTTGCGCGCCTTCCTTGGCAGTCTTCGCCACGACCTTGGCGTCGCGCTTGACGGCCGCGGCGACCGCCTTCGCATCGGCCGACACGGTCGCGGTCGCATTCGCCGGCGCATCGTCCGCCGCCTGCACGATCAGAGGACCCGCCGCCAAACAGACGGCGATGAATCCATGAAGATACCTTTTCAGCATTTGCACCGCCTCATCCGCTTCAAGAGAACACATCGCCGTACTGCTCACGAAGCACGGCCTTTTGTACTTTGCCCGTTCCGCCGACCGGAAGCGAATCGAGGAAGACGACCTCGTCCGGCACACACAAGCGCGCAAGCTTCCGCGACAGAAATTCCAGGATCTCATCGCGCTCGAGCTCGCGCCCCGGCTTGCGTACGATGAACAGCAGGGGCCTTTCCTGCCATTTTGGGTGCTTGACGCCGATGACGGCCGCGGCGGCGACCGCCGGATGAGCGGCGGCGGCATTTTCCAAGTCGATTGAACTGACCCACTCGCCGCCGGTCTTGATGAGATCCTTGGCGCGGTCTCTGATCTGCATCACACCCCGTGCATCGATGGTGGCGATGTCCCCGGTGGGGAACCACCCCTCCCGCAGCGCCGATGAATCGCTCTTGTAGTACCTGTCGACGATCCACTGGCCGCGTATCATCAACTCGCCTTGCGACGAGCCATCGCGCGGCAGCGTGGCGCCCTGTATATCGACGACCTTGATTTCCACGCCGAACACCGATTTCCCCTGCTTCGCGACGACTGCGTGCCTCTCGGCGGGCGGCAGCCCCGATTGCTGCGAGTCCAGACAGGCGATGGTGGCGACCGCGACTGTCTCGGTCATTCCCCAGCCTTGCCGCGCTTCGACTCCGTAGCCGCACAGGGTTTCAATCAACACTCGGGGCACGGCGGAGCCGCCCGACACCACGCGCTGCAGGAATCCGAAGCGCAAATTGTGCTGTTCGAGGTATTGCAGCAACCCCAACCAGACCGTCGGAACACCGGCGCTTACGGTGACTTGCTCGGATTCCATCAATTCGTACAGCGAAGCGCCGTCCAGGCGTGGGCCCGGCAATACCAGCTTCGCTCCGCCGATGAGCGCGGCGTAGGGAATGCACCAACCGTTGATATGGAACATGGGGACGATCGGCATGACGGTTTCCCGCGCCGAAAGGCCTAGGTGCCCGGGCATGCAGATGATGATGGCATTGAGCACCATCGAGCGGTGTGAATACAAGGAACCTTTGGGATTGCCGGTCGTGCCCGAGGTGTAGCAGAGCGCCGCCGCGGTATGCTCATCGAATTCCGGCCAATCGAATCGCTCGCTGTGCGCGGCAATCAATTCCTCATAGCAGCGAAGGCTCGGAATCCCTTCGCTCGGCGGCATGTTGGCGGCGTCGCCCAAAGCCACCCAAGCCTCGACGGTCGGGCAGCGGGGAGCGATCGTTTTGACCAGGGATGCGAAGGTGGCGTCAAACAGCACGACGCGGTCTTCGGCGTGGTTGATGATGTAAATCAGCTGCTCGGGATGCAGGCGGGGATTGCAGGTGTGCATCACCAGGCCGCTGCCCGACACCGCGTAATAGGCCTCCAAATGGCGATGATTGTTCCAGGCAATGGATGCCACTGCGGCGCCTGCACCCAGCCCGAGGCCGCGCAGCGCATTCGCCAGGCGGCGGGCGCGCGCCGCGCATTCGGCAAAGGTGTAGCGAAAAATCGGACCGTGCGTTTCGCGCGAGACGATGGCGGTGTCGCCGAATTGCGCCGCCGCATGCTCGAGGATGCCTGAAATCAGCAGTGGCCGTTCCATCATCAATCCACGCTGCAGCATTGTTTACCCCTGTCGTGCATCCAATATTAGCGTGCTCATGGTCAGGCGTCGCGGGGCGAAGGCGGCCCCGTCAGCGCCTTGTCCAACAGTTCATAGCCCGCCCGCCGACGAAATCCATGTCTTTCATAGAAGAGTCGCGCACGATCATTGCCGACGCCCAACTGCAATTGCAGCCGCCGCATGCCGCGCTCCGCCAGGTCACGTTCGGCCGCCGCCACGAGCAAGGTGCCCAAGCCCGCGGATCGCATCTCGGGCAGCACGAATACCTCGTCGATCTCCGCCATCATGCCGCCGTGTTCCAGGCTCCACATGAACACCGCCAGGAGATAGCCGCACAGCCTGCCATCGGTCTCGGACACCCAGCAGGCGCCGAGAGCCGGCGCCGAGAGTAGGTTGCCCAGCAGCGATTCGATCCGCGGCCGGTCAAAACCGCCCATGGACTCGAACTCCCAATAGCGTTCCACCAGCGCTGCGATCGTTGCGATGTCGGCCTGCGTCGCGAGTCGAATCGGCACTTACTTGCCGGGCGTTGCCGCCTGCGCGTGCGCGGCCGCGCCCTCCTGTTCTCGATACGCGGCCCAGCTCTGATCGATCAGATAGGCATGGATGTTGTCCACGTCCTGTTCGCTCAAGATGTCGTCGAAACGTTCCATCCCGGACGGCGCGAGCACGCCCTTCAGCACGATGTCTTTGAAGGCAGCGTGCAGCCCGGCATTGAGCTTGCGCAAATCAGGAGTGCTGCTGGGCCCGAACACATGGCAGCGCGAGCATTCTTCGATGAATTTGATCTCGCCGGCGTCGATGGCTGCCTTGGGGGCCGTTTCCGGCGGCGGCTTTGCAAAGGGCTCCTCCACGCGCACGGCCGGCAAGGGCACCGCGCCTCCGCCGAGCTTGAAGGCGAGGATGCGGTTGGTGTTTTGATACTTGAGCGCCGCGCTGCTTGGCGGAATCGGGCCGACGGTGATCGCCGTGCCGCCGTACCCGGTCTGCACCGCAACGAACTGCTCGCCGTTGATCGAATAGGTCATGGGCGCCGCCATGATGTGGCTGCCGGTCTTTATCACCTTGAGCACCTTCCCGGTGTCGGCGGCGTACACCCACAACTCGCCGCTGCCGCGTCCCTGGAATACCAAGTTGCCGGCCGTCGACATCACGCCGCCGTCGTAGCCGCGAATTCCGGAGGAGGTTTCGTGTTCCCAAACGATCTTCTGCGCCACGGGGTCCCATGCGCGCAGCAGCTCCCGCACCAGATTCACCTTGCGGGTCGCGCGCAGCGTCTGCAGATCCGGCACCGGCCCGTACAGGCTTTTCAATGCGGCGGCATCGTAGGTGTCGTCGGGGTAGATGCCCTGGACGGTGAAGAATCCGTCGAGGTAGTGCATCCGGCCGCCGTTATGCAGCATGTCCACCCAGACGGCGGACAGGTCGATGACCGGAATGTAGACCAGGTGCGTTTGCGCACTGTAGGACATCGGATTCCAGGTGTGGCCGCCGGACCAGGACGGATAGACGTTCTTGGGTGACGAATACCAGTCGGCGGCCTTGGTCACCACCGGCCGGCCGGTCTTCATGTCGATGTGGGACGCCCAGTTCACGTAGGTGTAGTTCTTGGCCGAGAGCAACTGTCCGGTCTTGCGGTCGAGGACGTAGAAGAAGCCGTTTTTCGACGCCTGCATGATGACCGCCCGGCTCGCGCCGTCGACGGTGATATCGGCAAGGATCAGTTTTTGGACCGAGTCGTAGTCCCAGCTGTCGCGCGGCGTGGTCTGGTAGTACCACGCCATACGTCCGGTGGCGGCATCCAAGGCCAGTATGGAGGCGGTGAATAGACTGTCGAGCTTCGCGGGGCCGAGCTGGCGCAGATCATACGGCGCCGCATTGGCCGTGCCAAAGTAGACCAGGTTCAGCGCCGGATCATAGGCAAACCCGTCCCAGGCGGTGCCGCCGCCGTTGAATTCCGGCTTGCGATGCGGATCCCAGGTCTTGTCGGCCTGCGCCAATTCCGGATTCTCATAGGGCTGTCCGACCGCGGGCGGAACCGTATAGAAGCGCCACTTGAATTTACCGGTATCCAAATCATAGGCCGCCACATAGCCGCGAACCGCGGTGTGGCCCATGTCGGCGCCGCTATTGCCGATGACGACGACTGCGCCTGCGATCTGCGGCGCGCCGGTGCTGGAGTACGGCAGCTTGTGGTCGGTGATGGTATCGGCCACCCAGAGCCTCTTGCCCGTCGCCGCGTCCAATGCATGCAGGCGTCCGTCGGTGGCGGCAACATAGACCTTGCCCTTCCACACCGCAACGCCGCGATTGACCAGATCGCAGCAGGGGTGCCTGCCGGCGAAGTAATCGGGTTTCGGGTCGTAGCGCCACAATTCCTTGCCGGTGGCGGCATCGAGGGCGTACACGTAGCCCCAGGTTCCCGAGGTGTACATGACGCCGTCGATCACGATGGGCGTCGCTTCCTGGCCGCGCATCGGACTGCCGAGATCGTACTGCCAGGCGAAGCCGAGCTGCTTGACGTTCTTGGCATCGATGCTCGTCATGGGCGAAAAGTATGTGCCGTCCTGGTCGCGTCCGCCGGTGAACCAGTTCTGCGGCTCCTTGTCCGCCGCCGACAATCTCGCGGCATCGACATCCCCGGGCGTTCTTGCCGCGGCCGCGGCGAAGGCCGATCCCGGCTGCTGCGTGAGCACTACGCCGGCCAGCAACGCGGCTGCGCAGCGCGAGGCGAAATGAACGCGTATGGTGTTTTTGATCAAGGCGGATTCTCCCTGCAGGACGGATGGAAAGCTTAACGGACATCCGGCGCGAGCGGTACCTGCGCCATTGGGGCAAATTCACCCTGCGCGCACGATCGACCTCGCGGGCCGCCGCTTCACGGATGTGCCGGCGGCGATCGATCCACAGCCCAGCGCTTCCGACGTCAATATCGGTGTGGCGATTCTCAGGCATTTTCTGATCACCACCGATTTTGCCGTTCACGCGGTGTGGCTGGCTCCTCGCGATTGAACCGCGTCGCGACGTGCTGCAGCCGTACATCGTGCGGCAGCGCGCCGAACAGCGGAATGCCCTCGCCGATCAGCACCGGCACCCGGGTCACGATGAGGCGTTGAATGAGACCTGCGCGCAGGAAGCGTTGGATGGTGATGCCGCCGTCGATGTACAAATGCCGGGCACCGCTCGCGGCCAGCCTGGCCACGATGTCGGCCGGCGCGCCGTTCATGTGTTCGAGCACGGCACCGTTGATCCGGGAAAAGTCGACGGTCCGGCTGCTCAGCACCACGACGCGTTTCGCACCGTAGGGCCATTCCGGGAAGGCCGCCACCGTATCGAAGGTGTTGCGGCCGATGACCAGCGCATCCACGCTTGCCATGAACTCGGTGTAGCCGTGCGGCTCGCCGCCGCCCTCCGGCAGGAAGTCGAGCGCGCCGTTGCGCCGGGCGATGAAACCGTCGACGCTGGTGCCGACGAACACAGATGCGATCATGGCGGGCTCCCGGCAGGCTCAAGCGCGAATTCGCGTATTGCCGGGATCATAGAGTGGCGTGAGCGAGGCACTCGCGGGGTAACGCCGCTCCGCCACCTGAATCTCGAAACGCCCGCTGTTGATAAAGTCATTGCTTACCCCCGCATCGTGCCCCACATAACCGAGGGCCACCGCGCCCCCCAGGGTGTGGCCGTACATGCCGGAGGTGGTGATGCCCACCGCCTCGCCGTTACGGTAAATCGGCTCATTGTGATAGAGCAGCGCCGCAGGATCCTCGATCAAGAACTGCACCAGCCGGCGCCGCGGCAGCCCGCGCCTGCGCTGCTCGAGAAGCGCCTCCAAGCCGACGAATCCGCCGGGCTTGTCCCACGCACAGGTGAACGCCAGTCCGGCCTCGAGCGGCGAATCGTCGGATCCCAAGTCGTGGCCCCACTCGCGATAGGCCTTTTCGATGCGTAGAGAATTCAAGGCGTGATAGCCGCAATGCCTGAGTCCATGCGCGGCGCCGGCTGCCAGCAATGCGTCGTACACGGGCAGGGTGAACGCCGTCGGTATGTACAGCTCCCACCCCAGCTCGCCGACGTAGCTCAGGCGCAGCGCGAGCAACGTCTGATAGCCGATGCGAATTTCCCGGCATTGCCGAAATGCAAAGCCGGCATTGGAAAAATCGTCGGGCGAGAGGCACTGCAGCAGCGCGCGCGAGGCGGGCCCCTGCACATTGAGCATGGAATACGCGCCGCTGACATCGGTGACCAGGCAGTGCGCCGTGTCGGGGATCTGATTCTGGATCCACGATTCCACATGAGTCTGTGTGAATGCCGCGGTGACCACCAGGAAGCGGTCAGGCGCGAGCCGGGTAATGGTGAGGTCCGCTTCGATGCCGCCGCGCGAATTCAGGAACTGGGTGTATACCGCGGTGCCGGGGGCGACCTCGCAATCGGCCGTGCTCAGGCGGTTGAGCACTTGGGCGGCGTCGCGGCCTTGCACCAGGAGCTTGGCGAAGGAGGACTGCTCGAACACTCCGACGCGCTCGCGCACCGCTTGATGCTCCGCGGCGCTGTTGGCGAACCAATTCTGCCGGCCCCAGGCGTAGCGGTAGCTGCGCGGCTCGCCGGCTTCGGCGTACCAATTCGGGCGTTCCCAGCCGGCCGACTCGCCGAATACCGCGCCGGCGGCGGCCAGGCGATCGTGCAGCACGCTCTTCTTGACGTCGCGGGCGGTGGTCCATTGGCGAAACGGCCAGTGATCCTGGTAGCCGATCCCCAGGGACTCGATCACGCGGTCGCCGAGATAGCGCGGATTGTTCTGCCAGCTCTGAGTGCGCCGCAGATTGACCGACCAAACATCCATGGGGGCGTGGCCATGGACCAGCCAGTGCGCCATGACAAATCCGACGCCGCCGCCGGAGAGGATGCCGAGCGAATTGAATCCGGCGGCGACGAAGAAGTTGCGCAAGTTCGGGGCTTCCCCCATCAGATAGTTGTGATCCGCGGTGAAGGATTCGGGCCCGCAGAACAGCAGCTTGATGCCGGTATCGAGCAAGATGGGCACGCGACGCATGGCGCGCTCGATGTAGGGATGGAGCCGGTCCCAGTCCGCAGGAATCTCGCCGAAGGTGAAATCCTGCGGGATCCCGTCGAGGCTCCAAGGCCGCGCGATGGGTTCGAACAGGCCCAGCATGATTTTCCCCGCCTCTTCACGGATGTAGGCCGCATTGCCGGGATCGCGCAGAATGGGCAGCAGCGGATGCAGGCCCGCAAGGGGTTCGGAAATCAGATAGTAGTGTTCGGCCGCCTGCAGGGGCACATCGACGCCGGCCAGCCGCCCCACCTCGCGCGCCCACATGCCGGCGCAGTTCACGACGTATTCGGCGCGCACGTCCCCGCCTGCGGTTCGAACCCCCCTGACCCGGCCGTGGTGCTGCAGAATGCCGGTCACGGGCGTGTGCTCCATGAGCCGTGCGCCGCCCTGCCGCGCACCCTTCGCCAGCGCCTGCGTCACATCGGTGGGGTTGGCGCGCGCGTCGCGCGGAAAATGGAACGCCGCCGCGAGGTCCGAGACATCCGCAAGCGGCCAGTGCCGGCTCACCTCGGCGGGACTGATTTCGCAGCATTCGATGCCGAAGCGCTGCGCCATGTTGATACCGCGGCGCATTTCCTCGGCCTTGTCGCGGGTCTTGGCCAGCTGAATCGAGCCGCAGTCGATCAAGCCCGTGGCCTGGCCGGTTTCGCTTTCGAGGCGGCGATACAGATCCTGCGAGTACTTGGCGAGCCGTGTCTGCGTTTCAGTATCGCGCAAGGTGGTCAGCAACCCGGCGGCGTGCCAGGTGGTGCCGCTGGTGAGCTGCCGGCGCTCGAGCAACAGCACGTCGCGCCAGCCCAGTTGGGTCAGGTGATAGGCGATCGACACGCCGACGATGCCGCCGCCGATGATCACCACCTGCGCATGGGCGGGGAGCGGCGCCGTCGGATGGGGCGTCGTGGCGCCTCCCGGGTTCATGACCGGCATTGCACAATACGCAAATGATTTGCTCCACAGTTAAATTTTCGATTATATTTACACATGGTAGCTCTGCTGTTAAATCAGTGTCGCGTCGGCTAATTCCACCAAGTCCGCATGCCCTATCGCCTACTTCGTTTCGGCCTATCGCGCAAACATCCTGAACCCCGCATGTTTACGCGCCATGACTCGTTGAAAGCGGGTTATGACGTGATCATCATCGGCGCGGGCGGTCATGGTTTGGCGGCTGCGTACTATCTGGCCCGCGACCACGGCATCCGCAATGTGGCCGTGCTGGAAAAGGGTTATATCGGCGGCGGCAATACCGGGCGCAACACCACCATCATCCGCTCGAACTACCTCACTCCCGAAGGCGTGAAATTCTACGACCAGAGCGTGCGCCTGTGGCAGGACCTGGGCGAAGATTTCGATTTGAACCTGTTCTATTCGGCCCGGGGCCACTACACGCTCGCCCACACCGACGCGGCCATGCGCACCATGCGGTGGCGCGCCGAGGTCAACAAGCATTATGGCGTGCGCTCCGAAGCCGTCGACGCGGCCTTCGTCAAGCGCGGCATTCCCGCCATCGATATGAGCTGCGGCGGCCATGCGCCGATTCTCGGCGCTTTGTTTCACGAACCCGGCGCGATCGCGCGGCATGACGCGGTTGCGTGGGGCTACGGCCGCGGCGCCGACCGCCGCGGCGTGGAAATCCACCAGCAAACCGAGGTGACCGCGATTCGCACGGAGGGCGGCCGCGTCGCGGGGGTGGAAACCAATCGTGGCTTCATCGCCACGTCCAAGGTGCTGTGCGCCGTGGCCGGCTTCACGCCGCGGGTTCTCGACATGGTGAACCTGCATACACCGATTTACGTGCATCCCTTGCAGGCCATGGTGTCCGAGCCCATCAAGCCCTGGCTCGATCCCATCATCGTGTCCGGCTCGCTGCATGTCTACGTATCGCAAACCGCCCGCGGCGAACTGGTGATGGGCGCCTCGCTGGATCCCTACGAGCTGCATGCGACGCGCCCGACGCTGGATTTCGTCGAAGGATTGGCCGCGCACATGCTGGATATGTTCCCCTTTCTGAGCGAGGTCAAGGTGAACCGCCAATGGGCGGGGCTCGCCGACATGACGCCGGATTTCGCGCCCATCATGGGGGTCACCCCGGTCGAGGGTTTCTATCTGGATGCGGGCTGGGGCACCTGGGGCTTCAAGGCGACCCCGGTGTGCGGCAAAACCATGAGCCACACCGTGGCGACCGGCCGCAATCACCCGCTGATCGAGGGGTTCACCTTCGATCGGTTTGCGCACTACCAGCTCACCGGCGAGAAAGGCGCCGCCTCGGTGGGCCACTGATGAAAATTCTGGTCTGCCCGTTGAACGGTCCGCGCCCGGTCAGTGAATTCGCATACGGCGGTGAGGTTCGCGTGAGCCCGGACCCCGACACCTGCAGCGACGCGCAGTGGAGCGATTACGTATTCAATCGGTCCGGCTCGCCCGGGGCGAAGTACGAGTGGTGGTGCCACATTGCGTCCGGATTCTGGTTCGTGGTGTTGCGCGACACCACCCGCGACACCGTCATCGGCACCTTTTCGGCCGACGCGGTCCGCCGCGGATTGCCCGCCGCAACGCCATGATGTACCGCACCGAATCGCGGGCGGGCGAGTGGATCGATCGTTCGGCGCCGCTGCGCTTCAGCTTCGAGGGCGGCGAATATCAGGGTTTTTCGGGCGACACGATCTCCTCGGCGCTGGCCGCGGCCGGTGTCCCCTACATGGCGCGCAGTTTCAAGTACCACCGGCCGCGCAGCGTCTTGTCCTTCGCCAATCACGACAGCAATACTCTGTTCCAAGTCGACGGCGTGCCCAATGTGCGCGGCGACGTGACCTTGCTGCGCGAGGGCATGCACGTGTCGGCGGTCAATACCTTCGGCGGTGTGTGGCGCGACAGGGCGCGGGTGTTGGATCGCTTCGCGCCCCTGCTGCCGGTCGGCTTCTACTACAAGGCATTTCATTCCAAGCGGCTGTTTCCGCGCTGGGAGCGCCTATTCCGCACGCTCACCGGCTTGGGCAAGGTCGACCTCGGGGCCAAGCGCGAGTCGACTCCCAAGCGCTATGGGTTCTGCGATGTATTGGTGATCGGCGGCGGCCCCAGCGGTCTCGCGGCGGCGCTGGCGGCGGCGCAGGCAGGCGCCCGCGTGGCCCTGGTCGATGAATCGCTGCGGCTCACCGGCAACGGCGCGCCATCCGCTTTGCTGCAAGCGGTGCGCGACACGGCGGCCATCACCGTGTTCCCGGCCGCCGTCGCGGCCGGCTACTACGCCGATCATTGGGTCGCCATCGCCGAAGCGGGGCGCATGACGAAAATGCGCGCCGCGGCGGTCGTGTTCGCCACGGGAGTGGCGGAGCAGCCGGCGGTGTTCCACAACAACGATTTGCCCGGCGTGATGCTGGCGTCGGGCGCGACTCGTTTGCTCGCGCGCTACGGGATTGCTCCCGGGCGCCGCACGGTCATCGTTGCCGCCAATCTGGAAGCCTATGTCGCCGCTCTCGAACTGAGCGCGCGGGGCGTGACGGTGGCCGCCATCGTCGACTTGCGCGCCGACGTCGAGAGCGACGCGGCCGTGTCGGCCTGCGGTGCGTTGGGGCTGGAGTTGCTGCGCGCCCGCGCGCCTTATGAGGCCGTTCGCGGCGCGGACGGCAGAGTGGCGGCGCTGCTGGTCGCGCCGCTCGACCAGGCCGGGCGTGCCGATGCCGGCGCGTTGCGGCGCATCGACTGCGATGCCGTCTTGATGAGCGTCGGATGGGCGGCAGCCGCGCAGCTTCTTCTGCAGGCCGGCGGCGGCACGCGCTTTGCGTCGGACCTGCAGCAGTTCGTTCCCAGTCTGTTGCCGCCGGGAATTTTTGCGGCGGGCCGCTTGAACGGCGTGTACGATCTGGAGTCGCGGCTCGCCGACGGCCGGCGCGCCGGCGTGCAGGCCGCGGCGCATGCAGGATTCGGCGCGCCCGGTGCGGCGGCGGTCGCACGCAGCCATCGCTGCCCGTCGCATCCGTTCCCCATCATCGATCATCCGCGGGCCAAGAATTTCGTCGACTTCGACGAGGATCTGCAGGTCAAGGACCTGGAAGACGCGGCGCAGGAAGGTTTCGACTCGAGCGAGCTGCTCAAGCGCTACAGCACCGTGGGCATGGGGCCCTCGCAGGGCAAGCATTCCAACATGAACGCCTTGCGCATTCTTGCCCGCCTCCGCGGGGTCGGCGTGAATGAGCTCGGGTTGACGACCGCCCGGCCGATGTATCACCCGGTGCCGATGAAACTGCTGGCGGGCCGCAGCTTCCAGCCGGAGCGGCGCACTCCCTGCGATGCCGAGCACGCCAAGCTCGGGGCCGTCTGGATGCCGGCGGGCAACTGGCGCAGGCCCGAATACTATGCCGTGAGCGGCGAAACCCGCGCCCAGAGCATCGATGCCGAGGTGCACGCCGTGCGCAACGCGCTAGGGCTGATCGACGTCGGGACGCTGGGCAAGATCGAGGTTTACGGTCCGGATGCCGCCAAGCTTCTGGACCGCGCCTACGCCGGGCGGTATTCCGACTTGACAGTGGGCATGACCCGCTACGGCCTGATGCTGGATGAGTCAGGGGTCATCGTCGACGACGGCGTCATCGCACGCTTGGATGAGGAGTTCTACTACTTCACCACCACCACCGGCGGCTCCGCCGCCGTGTTTCGCGAATTGCTGCGGCTCAACGCGCTGTGGGGCCTCGATTGCGCCCTGGTGAACGTCACCGGTCATCGCGCCGCCTTCAATTTCGCAGGCCCCTCGAGCCGACTCGTTCTGCAGACGCTGACGGAGGTCGATTTGCGGGAGGAGGCGTTCCCCTATCTTGCGGTGCGCTCCGGGCGGGTGGCCGGAGCTGCCGCGCGCTTGTTGCGCGTCGGCTTCGTCGGCGAACTCGGCTACGAGATTCATGTGGCCGCCGGACAGGGCCCCGATGTGTGGCGCGCGCTTTACGCTGCGGGCGCGCCGCGGGGCTTGCGGCCGTTCGGGGTGGAAGCGCAGCGGGTGTTGCGCCTGGAGAAAGGGCATTTGATCGTCGGCCAGGACACGGACGGCCTCACCGATCCGCTGGAGGCCAATGCCCCGTGGGCGGTGGCCATGAAGAAGCCGTACTTTGTCGGCCAACGCAGTCTGCGCATTCTGCAGGCGCGCGGACCGCGACAAAAACTCATGGGTTTCGAGCTCGCCGCCGCGGCGCCGCTGCCCAAGGAATGCCATTTGGTCATCGAGAATGGCGCAATCGCGGGCCGGGTGACCAGCGTGGCGCATTCGCGAGTGTTGAATAAGTCCATCGGTCTCGCCATGCTGTCGCCGGATCTGGCGCAAGTGGGGCGCGAAATCCAAATTCGCGTCGAGGGCGGTGGCTTGCTGGCCGCCAAAGTGACGGCCGCGCCGTTTTATGACCCGAAAAATCTGCGGCAAAGGGCGGATGCGCCGGCATGAGCTCACTGGCTCTGACACTGTGTGGGCAGCGCGACCGGCTCGGCCTCAAGGGCCCGCGCGCCGCGGAATGGCTGGTCGCTCAGGGGATTGTGCTGCCGACGGCGCCCAATAGCTGGACGCACTCGCAGGAGAGCGATGGCGAGGAATCGATTCTGGTGGCGCGCCTCGGCCAGGTGGAGTTCTTCCTCGAAGAGCAGGCGGGCGGAACGACGCTCAAGCGGGTCGCACCCGCATTGAATCAGCGCCTGCAGGGAGTCTATCCGGTGCTGCGCGAGGACTGCGGATTCCATCTCGGCGGCGAGGGGGTGCACGAAGTCCTTGCCCAGGTTTGCAATGTGAATTTCGCGGCACTGACGCTGGACTCCCATCCGGTGGTGATGACGCTCATGATAGGGGTGGCGGTGCTCGTCGTGCCGCAGGGCGGCGCGGCGGCAACGCACAGCGGTGCGGCGGGGTTGGGGGACACCGGCGGGCCTGAGTACCGGATCTGGTGCGATCCGACTTTCGGTCCCTATCTCGGCGAGTCCTTGGGTGCGGTGGTCATTGAATGCGGCGGCAGATACACGGGGGTTTCGGGATGAATCAGCAATCGGCAAAGAAATTTTTCCAGGAGCACAAGATCCGCTATGTCCTGGCGCAATTCGTGGATATCCATGGCGCCGCGAAGGCCAAGGCGGTGCCGGTCGAACACTTGGAAATGGTGCTGACCGACGGCGCGGGCTTCGCCGGGTTTGCTCTGTGGGGCTTCGGCATGGGCCCGGAAGGGCCCGACTATATGGCGGTCGGCGACCTCTCGACCTTGCAGGACATTCCCTGGATGCCGGGCTATGCGCGCATCATCTGCAACGGCGTGGTCAACAAGAAGCCCTATCCCTATTGCTCGCGGGTGGCGCTGCAGGCGCAAATCGCGCGCATGACCCAACGCGGACTCACCCTGTACACCGGCATCGAACCTGAGTTCATGCTGCTGTCGCGGCGCGCGGACGGCAGCTTGGGGCCCGCGGACTCCACCGACGATCTCGACAAGCCCTGCTACGACTACAAGGGTCTGTACCGCACGCGGGAGGTGCTGGATGAGATGGTCGCGGCGCTGCGCGCCGTGGGCATCGATGTGTACCAAATCGATCACGAGGACGGCAACGGCCAATTCGAAATCAATTTCACGTACGCCGATGCGCTCAAATCCGCCGATAACTTCACCTTCGTCAAGATGGCGGCCAGCGAAATCGCCCACAAGCACGGCATGACCGCAACCTTCATGCCGAAGCCATTCCCCAACCGTGCCGGCAGCGGCGCGCATTTTCACGTTTCCATCGGCTCGGCAAAACAGAAAAACGCCTTCTACGACAAGAACGACAAGTCGGGCATGGGTCTTTCGGCCATGGCCTATCAGTTCTTGGGCGGGGTCCTGCAGCATGCCCGCGCCCTGTGCGCCGTGGCGGCGCCGACGGTGAATTCCTACAAGCGCCTGGTCGTGGGCCGCGCCCTGTCCGGCGCCACCTGGGCTCCGGCGTACATTGCCTACGGCGACAACAACCGCACGGCCTGCGTCCGAATACCGTACGGGCGTCTCGAGATCCGGCTACCCGATTCGGGATGCAATCCGTACCTGGTATCCGCTGCCCTGATCGCGGCCGGTCTCGACGGCATCGACCGCAAGCTCGATCCGGGTTCCGCGCAGAACATCAATCTGTATCAGCTGACGCCCGAGGAGTTGACGGCGAAGGGCATCAAGCTGCTGCCGCAATCCCTGCACGAAGCGGTCGACGCGCTGGAACAGGACGCGGTGGTCTGCGACGGCTTGGGGGCGGATCTGGCGCGCGAGTTCATTCGCCTGAAGCGCATGGAATGGACCGAATACTCGCGCCACGTGTCCGATTGGGAGACCCGCCGCTATTTGGAATTCTTCTAGGGGGAACACCTATGTGTGGAATCGTCGGTCTTCTGGTCAAGAATCCCGCGCTGCGCGATCAGCTCGGCGCTCTCATGGTGCCCATGCTGGTGGGCATGACCGAGCGCGGCCCCGATTCCGCGGGGCTCGCCGTCTACACCACGCCGGTGGCGGACCGATTTCACAAACTCAGTTTGTACAGCGGCGAGAACGCCGTGGATTGGGCGGAGCTGTTGGCGGGGCTGGCCGCCGCCTTTGCACACGCGCACGAGATCGACGCGCACGGCAATCACGGCGTGCTCACCAGCCCGGCCGATCCGGACCAGCTCGCGGCCTGGCTCGCGCGCCATGCCCCGGGCGTGGCCGTGCTCTCCGTGGGGCAATCGATCGACCTGTACAAGGACGTGGGTGCTCCCGCCGACATCGCCGAGCGCTACCGCTTCAAGTCGCTGCGCGGCTCGCATCTGGTGGGGCACACCCGCATGGCGACCGAATCGGCCGTGACCCCGGCGCATGCGCACCCGTTCACCGCGGGCCGCGACTTTTGCCTGGTACACAATGGCTCGCTGTCGAATCCGCACCTGGTACGCAAGCGCTTGGAGCCTCTGGGCATCGAATTCGAGACGGACAACGATACCGAAGCCGCGTGCCGGTTCTTCGAATGGCGGCTGCGCGAGGGAGATGATCTGGAGACCGCCGTGCAGCGCGGTTTCAGCGAATTGGATGGATTTTTCACCTTTTTGATGGGCACGGACCAGGAGCTGCTGATCGTACGCGACGCCTTCGCGTGCAAGCCGGCCGTGGTGGCCGAAACCGATGACTACGTGGCCATCGCATCCGAATTCCGCTCGCTCGCCCACCTGCCGCATATTTCCCATGCAACTCTGTTCGAGCCCAAGCCCGAGGAGATTTATTCATGGCGAATTTGAGGCCGGTACCGAAGGCGCGGGAATTCGATCTTGCACGGGACAGCCTGCGCGATCTGAACTTGTTTCTGCACAGACGGGCGCTCGATGAAGGGATATCGCTGATCCAGGTGAGGAACCCGGACGGGGCGCATTCCATCGCCTGCGGCCTCGATGCCGATCTCAACGTGCAAATTCACGGTCATGTCGGCTACTACGTGGCGGGCATGAACAAGCACGCCGCAGTCACCGTGCACGGCAACGCCGGTCCGGGCGCCGCTGAAAACATGATGTCCGGCCGGGTGCACGTGCGGGGTTTCGCCTCCACCGCCGCGGGCGCCTCGGCGCACGGCGGTCTGCTCATCATCGACGGCGATGCGTCCCTGCGCTGCGGCATTTCGCTCAAGGGCGCCGACATCGTGGTGGGCGGAAGCGTCGGCAGCTTCTCGGCGTTCATGGCGCAGGCGGGCCGGATCGTCATCTGCGGCGATGCCGAGGATGCACTCGGTGATTCGCTGTATGAAGCGGTCATCTACGTGCGCGGAAAAGTCCGGTCGTTGGGCGCCGACGCACGCTTCGAGCCGATGAGCGATGCCGACCGCGCCGCGGTCAAGAGTCTGCTGGCACAGGCCGGCATTGCGCACGACCCGGCGGAATTCAAGCGCGTGGCTTCCGCGAAGAGCCTCTATCACTGGCACGCCGATGCCGATCAGGAGTATTGACTATGACGGGTCCGCAGCTGGAGGAATCGGCCGGTTTTGATCGGTCCACCATTGACTACATTCAGCGCGCGGCGGCGAGCGGCTTGTATGAAATCAGAGGCCTGGGCGCCAAGCGCCGGGTGCCCAATTTCGACGACTTGTTGTTCCTCGCCGCGTCTCTGTCGCGCTACCCGCTGGAAGGCTACCGCGAGCGCTGTGCGACCAAGACGGTGCTCGGTACGCGCTTCGCCACGCGCCCGATCGAACTCGCGATTCCGATCACCGTCGCCGGCATGAGCTTCGGTGCGCTGTCGGCGCGGGTCAAGGACGCGCTGGGCCGCGCCGCCACGGAGGTGGGCACCTCGACGACCACCGGCGACGGCGGCATGACCACCGAGGAGCGGGCCTCGTCGAAAACCTTGATTTACCAGTGTCTGCCGTCGCGCTACGGCTTCGATCCGGACGATGTGCGGCGCGCGGACGCCATTGAGATCGTCATCGGCCAGGGCGCCAAACCCGGCGGCGGCGGCATGCTGCTCGGGCAGAAGGTCAATCCGCGGGTGGCGCGCATGCGCACGCTGCCGGAAGGCGTCGATCAGCGCTCCGCGTCGCGCCATCCGGACTGGACGGGCCCCGATGATCTCGTGATCAAGATCAAGGAACTGCGCGAGATCACCGATTGGGAGAAGCCGATCTACGTCAAAGTGGGTGCGACGCGCGTATTCAACGATGTGAAGCTGGCCGTGCACGCCGGCGCCGACGTCATCGTGGTCGACGGCATGCAGGGCGGCACCGCGGCCACGCAAACCGTGTTCATCGAGCATGTGGGAATTCCGACGCTTGCGGCACTGCGCCAGGCCGTGGAGGCCCTGGACGATCTCAACATGCGCGGCACCGTGCAATTGGTCATTTCAGGGGGGATCCGCAGCGGCGCGGATGTGGCCAAAGCGCTCGCCATGGGAGCGGACGCGGTGGCGATCGGGCAGGGGGTGCTGATGGCATTGGGCTGCAACAGCGATTCCTACATCACCGGCGGTCAGCACGTCTCGGCCCTCGAAGACTATGCGCGGCTCGGCACCGCGCCGGGTTTCTGCCATCACTGTCATACCGGGAAGTGCCCGGTGGGAGTGACGACGCAGGATCCGGTGCTGGAACTGCGGCTCGATCCGGCAGTGGGCGCAAAGCGGCTGAGAAATTATCTCAAGACTGTGAACATGGAATTGACCACCATTGCGCGCGCCTGCGGCAAGCAGGACGTGCATCACCTCGAAAAGGAAGACTTGGTGGCGTTGACCGTGGAAGCGGCCGCCATGGCGGGCGTCCCCCTGGCTGGAACTTCCTGGATTCCGGGTCAGCCGGCCTAGGGATCGAGCGCCGCGACTCCCGGACAGGCAGTCGCGGCGGCTCGAGGCAACTCAAACTACATGAAGAACTGCTCGGAAACGATCTTTCCATCCTTGACCTCGTAGGCGCAGAGCTCCTCGAGCTTCACGCGCCCGCGTCCTTTCATGGTCACATCCATCGTCAGAGCGAGGGCGATGGCGTTGCCGGTGACCAGCGGCGCCGAAGTGCTGCACCCATGGAATTGTTCCACCAAGGACTCGAACTTGTGCCCTTTCTCGATGATCGCGCGCAGCCCCTTGGTCTCCTTGGGGAAGTCCGGCGTCGCGCGAGGTTCGATGCTGACCGCGTCCTCGGCGAACAGCTCCTTCTGCGCGGCCTCGAATTGGCCCTGGCGGCAAAGTTCGGTAAGGCGGGTGGCGATTTGTTGCGTGTTCATGACGGTGATCCTCTTTCGTGGAAGTGGTTGAGGTCTTACATCCACCGTCGAGCCGGAGCATTTTTCAATTCCGGATCGAGGGTTGAATGCGATAAAGACAATGGCTGCCGTGCGGGGTTCAATTGCTGAGTAATGCGCTGCGGAAACGCACCGGGCGCAATCGTCGCCGGATAGGTTGCCAAGCTGCGCTCCCGGGTGGCAACGCTGAAAATCGACCTGTTCGCGAAGCGTTGGTCTACTTTTCGCGATTGATATAGCGATCGAGCTCGCGGTGGAAATGACGCACCCGCTGCTCTTGATCGGACCACAGCGGGCCGCGAAATCCGCGTGATTTCGATCCGCGCTGTACGGCGGCCACCAACTCCACGTCTTGATCCAGAACTTCACCGAGGTTCGGACGCACATCCACCGGTACGCGCTCGATGTCGGGACGCGTTGCGCCGGTGACGTCCATGCCGCTCGGCAAACCCATCCAGCCGGGAACCGTGTAGCCCGGATCGTCGACATATCGAAACATGGTCATGTTGTCGTAGTAGAAGCGCTCCGGGTCGGTCGCGTGCGGCAGGAAGCGCATGATGAATACACCTTCCGGATGCATGCCGATCTGCACGTTCGGGAAATAGCCGGTGGCCCAGCTGTCCGTGAGCTGAGCGTCGGTCATCTGGTCGTAGTAGCCGAGCCCGAAGCGTTTGCCGCGCGCGCGCTTGGCCTGTTGAATGGCGACCCGGACCTCCTGCGCCGTGCCGCTGAACGTTGCCGGATCAAGCCCGGCTTCCTTCATCATGAACTGCTGGTAGGGATCGACGGTGACCTGATCTCCGATCCGGTGAGACTTGACGCCGATCGGCACGATCATGCGGCTGAAGCCGTTGGGGTATAGGTCGTATTGGCTGAAGTCCTCCATCACCCCTTGCGTCTGCGGATGGATGAAGGGCAGGTGATAAGTCTCGTAAAACGCATCGATGCCGGTCTTCCAGTTCGCGCGCCATTCGCTGCGAACGTGGCGCACGACATTCATCTTGTCGATTTCATAGTTCTCGATATATCCCGGCGGCAGGCCGATCCACTCGCGCAGCGGCGGCGCCTTGCCGTCCATGTTGATGAAAATGAGGCCGCCGATGACGTCGCAGCGCACTTCGCTCAACCTCGGCCGGTGCGCGATGAGCCGCGGATCGAAAGTCTCCTCGTCGGTGATTTGGAGCAGCTTGCCGTCGCAGGCGAACTGCCAGCCGTGAAAAGCGCAGGTGAACTTGCCGACGCTGCCGCGTTCGTTCAGCGAAATCCGGTTGCCGCGGTGCGGGCAGACGTTGTAGAACGCCTTGATCGAGGCGTCATCCTGGCGGACCAGCAAGATTTCCTCATGGCCGATCTCGAACACTTGGTAGTCGCCGCTTTCGGCCAAGTCGGGGGTGACGCCGGCCAGCAGCCATACGCGCGGCCACAGTCGTTCCCATTCCAATTTCATGTACTCGACGGACGAGTAGCGCGACGGATCGGGCACGTCCAGCCCGTTGTCGACCGGGGGTTGCTTGGCCTCGAGCGAGCCCGCGGGAGCGTTGAGGTTCATGGGCCATTCGACTTTGAAATTGACCGCCACGGTTACTCCTCATATTTGCCCGGATGGTAGCAGCGGGGCTGCCGCAAAACAATCAAGGCTGACTGTTTTTTACCGCGGCCGCGGCCGCCGCTTTGAGGCTGGCGTTGATCTCCCGCGGCGTCGGATTGCGCCGCAAAGTCAGCCCACCATTGATCTGCAAAACCTGTCCGGTCATGAAGCTCTCATCCCCGGCCAGCCACAGGGCGGCATTTGCTATGTCCGCAGCCGTGCCGATCCTGCCCAAGGGGTATTCCTTGAGAAACGCCTCCTGCAGGCCGGGCATGGTCATCTCATGAGCGGTCATGGGACTGGCGGTGAGCCCCGGCGCGATGCAGTTCACTCGCACGCCCTTCCCGCCGAATTCGTTTGCGAAGCAGCGCACCAACGCGTCGCCGGCCGATTTTGTCGCAATGTAGGCCGCATGATTGTAGAGCAGGGCGTAGGCGGATGCGGAGGACATCTGCACGATCGAGCCGCCGCCGCGCGCCGCCATCTGCGCCACCATACTTTGCAGAAAAAAATAGACCCCCTTGATTTGCAGAGCGCAGAGCCGGTCCAATTCCTCTTCCTTGACGTCGAGCAGCTTGGTCATCGGCGCCCATCCGGTGCAGTTGACCGCAATGTCGAGTCCGCCAAAGCGCTCCACGGCGAAATTTGCGAGCGCCGCCACATCGGCGCTGCGGGTGATGTCGCACACGCAATGAGCGCCCTCGATCTCCGACGCGAAGGCACTCAGCGCCGCCTCTGCGCGGCCGGACACGATGACGCGCGCACCTTCGCTCGCGAAGCGGCGCGCGATGGCCTGACCCATGTTGCCGGTACCCGCGGCGCCCAACACCACTGCTATCTTGCCTTTGATGCGTCCCATGATGATTCCTTCAGCCTTGCAGGCGCCGCAGGGGCTCGGCGCCATTCCAACCGTCGCTTGCACGCCGCACATAGCGGTAGAACTTGAGCAGATCGTCCGTCCCTTCGTACAGTTCAATCATGTGCCCGAGTTCGCGCGACGTGTCGAGCATGGCGAAGTGCGTGCCCGTCGCCGTCCACGCGTCGAGCGCAATATCGCTGCCCGCGGCGCGGCCTTGATCGAGCGCGGCAGGCAGGTCCGCCACGAAATGCGCCACGTGGTGCACGCCCACCGCGTCGCGCGCGAACAGGTCGCGAAGCACCGACGGACTGTCGTCGTGTTGAGAAATGAGTTCGATCATCATTTCGCCCGCCTGGCCATAGGCTGAACTGTGATCGAAAACCGCCGGCGAGCCGCGATAGAGGCAGCTCGACAACGCAATGTGCTCGAGCAGGAAGAATGGACCCCAGCCGAAGGCGCGGGCGTAGCCGTGCGCCGCCCGCTCCGGGTCCGCGACGTGATACGCGATCTGGACCGGCTTGAGCGAGTTGAACGGCACGGGGGATTTACAGGCGCCGCAAAGGCCGGCTGCCGTCCCAGTGGGCGGCGGCGCCGCGCACTTTGGCGAAGAAGGCGTCCACCGCCGGGCCGGCTTCGATCAATTCGATCATGCCGCCGGCCTGGGCATCGGTATCGATATAAGCAAAGCGCATTCCCCCGGCCGTGGCGCCCCACTGCACCGGCTCGATGCCGAGCGGCCGGAGGCGTGCGAGATGCTCGTCGAGCGACGCCGTCATTACGCCGATATGCTGCAGACCGTCACCGTGACTGGCCAGGAACTCGGAATAAATCGACGGCGCAGCGTCGTGTTGTACGATGAGTTCGATCTGTATGTCGCCCCATTGGGCGATGGCGACCGACATGTCGATGTTGAGCGGCGCACCGCGAAAAAATGCCGCGCCGAAGGCAATATGCTCCAGCAGATAGAACGGACCGACGCCGATCTTGCCCGACCAGTGGGCGATTGCCGCCTCCAAGTCGCGCACGACGAAGGCGTTCTGCACGATGGGACCGAAGTGAGGAAACGGCGCAGGCATCTTTTCTACGCGAGCCCTAGGTCCGCGACCAGGGCTTCGCGGAGCCGGAATTTTTGAATCTTGCTGGAGGACATCGGCCACTCGTCGACGAAGCGCACGACGCGCGGCACCTTGAATGCCGCCACCTCGCCCTTGCAGAAGCTGATCAGATCGGCTTCGGTGACGCTGCTGCCGGGCTTGAGCTCGACGAAGGCCGCCGGTACTTCCACATACTTGGCGTCCGGTATTCCGACCACCTGGGCGAGCTTGACCGCCGGATGACGCCCGAGCAGCGCCTCGATTTCGGCGGCGGCCACATTCTCGCCGCCGACCTTCAACATGTCCTTGTAGCGCCCGTGAAACATGATGGTGCCGTGTTCGTCGAGCGAGCCGATGTCACCCGTGTGAAACCAGCCGTCGGGGTCGATGGCTTGGGCGGTCTTCTCGGCATCCTTGTAATAGCCCTCGAGCAGGCTGTAGCCGCGCACCAGGACTTCTCCGCGCCCGCTTAGGTGAACGTCGCGGCCGGATTGCGAATCGACGATGCGCACCTCGAGTCCGGGCAGGGGTCTGCCCAACCGCGAAATGCGCAAGGACTCGGCTTCATCCGGCGAACCCGTGCACACCGTGCCGGCGGTTTCCGTCATGCCGAAGCTGCCGACCTGCAGAGCCTGCGGCATGGCGCGCATGATCGACTCCGCAACCTCCGGCGGCTGCACGGCAAAATTCGAATTCATGAGCTTGACGCGCGAGAGATCGACGCGTTTGAAATTCGGATGATAGATGAGGCCCTGCATGATCGTGACGAAGCACGGATAGGTCGCGGTCACCCGATGGCGCTCGAGCATGTCGAGGGCGACGCCGGGGTCGAAGTAACTCATGGTCAAATACGTGCCGCCGACATCGAATATGGCGAGCATCGGCAGCACCGAGGCGATGTGGAACATCGGCAGCGGCGACCAAAACCGGTCTTCATGAGTCAGGCGGTACCGGTGCCGTCCGAGTGCAATGGAGTTGCGCACCTGCGCTTCGTGGGTGATGAGACAACCTTTCGGATTGGCCGTCGTGCCCGACGTATAGAGCATGAGACCTACGTCGCGCACGCGCACTCCGATGCGGGCGAGGTGCACCTTGCTCTCCGGCGAGGTCTCCGCAAGTGCGTCGAACTCGGATTGCGGCACGAAGCCAGGGTGTGTGCTGCCGCCCAGCAGCACGATATTGCGCAGTGCCGGAAGGCCGGGCAGCCGCAGGCGGCGAGGGTCGGGTTGCGACTTGAGGGCAGGCAGAGCGTTCGACAGACGCTCGACGAAATTAACCTGCTCGGCAACGGCGTCGGTGGTCACCAGCGTGGCGATGTCGCCGTTCTCGATGACGTAGTTGAGTTCCTGCGAGCGATAGCGCGCATTGATGGGCACCACGACGGCACCGCACATCGCCGCGGCAAAGAATATCTCGACGAAGGCCGGACAGGTCGGCATCAAGATGCCGACGTGATCGCGCGGCCGCACGCCGAGCGCTTGCAGGCTGCGGGCCCGCAGAACCGCCCTCGCGGCCAGTTCCCGATAGGTGTACTGATGGTCGGGGAAAACCAGCGCGAGGGTGTCGGGGTAGCGGTCGGCGGCGCTCAGCAGCAGGTCGCCCATGGTGGTGACCGAGATCCGCAGCCTCGAGAGATCTTCTGCGCCGATATTATTGGGTTCAGCCATGGTCCTGCCCAGAGCAGAGGTCAAGTTCGACAGTAACACGGGCGGCCACGAAAAAAACAGTCAGTACTGTTTCTTTTTAAGAGTGCGCTGCCTATACTCATCTAGGATGTTCGAGCATCCGGCGCCAAAATTGACAAAATGAGCATACGCCTTCCTCTTGACCCGCCGAAACAGTGGGGACTAACCGACGACGAACTGGCCGTCTGGCCGCTTGCATTCCGTGAAGACGCGCTGGCCGGGCAGGTTTGTCTGGTGTCGGGGGGCGGCAGCGGCATCGGGCGCGCGATCACCTATGTATTGACCCGCCTCGGCGCCCACGTGGTCATTTGCGGCCGGCGAGCCGACAAGCTGGAGGAGACCGCGGCCGGAATCGAAAGACGGATCGGCAAACCGGTGACGATCCGGGCCATGACCATTCGCGAGCCCGAACAAGTGCAGGATTTGTTCCAGGAAACGTGGGAGAAATTCGGACGGCTGGATGTGCTGGTCAACAGCGCCGGCGGCCAGTTTCCGCAGGCCGCCATCGATTTCAGCATCAAGGGCTGGAACGCGGTCATAGATACGAATCTGAACGGCACCTGGTACATGATGCAATGCGCCGCACAGCACTGGCGCGACCATGGCATCGGCGGGTCGATCGCGAACATCGTCGCGGTGGTCTCGCGGGGCATGCCGCAGGTGGCACACACCGCTGCTGCGCGCGCCGGCGTCATCTATTTGAGCAAGACGCTGTCCGTGGAGTGGGCGCCTCTCGGCATCCGGGTCAACTGCGTGGCGCCCGGATCGATCGCCACCGATGGCCTCAATGTGTATCCGCGCGAAGCCGCCGAAGCCTTCACCATCTCCAATCCCATGAAGCGGTTGGGCGACGTCATCGATATCGCCCAGTCGGTGGTATACCTCACGGCGTCATCCGGAAAATTCATCACCGGCGAAGTGCTAACCGTGGACGGCGGGCGGCAGAACTGGGGCGAGGATTGGCCCGGCGGCATTCCCGACTATTTTCGAGTCCGCGGACGCTGAGGCGAACGGACAGTAGCTCTCACGTTCGACCAGGTCGAGCACGAAGGAGAGCTTGGCCATGCCCGAAATCACGGCCATCGCCGTGCCGAGTTCCAGAATTTGGGCTTCGGAGAAATGTTCGCGCAGTTTGCCGAACAGCGCCGGAGTCATTTGACCGTCCATGTTCGAGAGCGCGATTTGTTCGGCGTACTCGATGACAGCACGTTCGGCGGGCGAAAAAGCATCCACCTTGCCGTCGATGAGCGCATCGATCTGCGCCTGAGTGAAACCCGCTTCGAGCGCGCCGGGAACATTTTGCTTGTTGCAGGTCCGGCAGCCGTGGATCAACGACAGCCTGAGGCGGGCGAGTTGCTTGTAGCGCTGCTCGACCGAGCCGCCGAAGAACACCTTGGCATAGAACTGCTGCATGACGAATTCGAGCATGTCGGGGGCCTGCGCAAACACCTCGACGAAGGTGGCGTCTCCGGTGAGCTTGTCGAGCATGTCCCAGGCGCCGCGCCAAGGAGCTGCCATGTGGTTGCGGTCGGTGCGGGTGAACAGGGTGTCGGTCATGACGGTGTCCTCTTTAGGTGTGCGGACAGCAATCCAAAAATCGAAACGCTGGCGATGTTGCGGTTGGGGATTCCGCCGAGGTTGTGGGTGAGCCCGATCGAGGGGCCGTGCCCGGCGCGCCCGCGCACTTGCCGATCGCCGGCGCGCCCGAGCAACTGTAGATAAATCTCGTAGGCCATGCGCAATCCGGTGGCGCCGATGGGATGGCCGAAACATTTCAGGCCGCCGTCGATTTGGCAGGGAATGGCGCCGCCGGCATCATAACGGCCGTCGAGCACGTCGTGAGGCGCCCGGCCGATATCTGAAAATCCAAGATCCTCCATCAGCACCAGTTCGGTGATGGAGAAGCAGTCGTGCACCTCCATGAGGTCCACCTCCTCGCGCGGATTGCGGATGCCGGCCTCCGCATAGGCGCGGCGGGCGGCGATCGGCGTGGTTAGAGTGTGGCTGCCGTCCCAGGATTGATGTCCCATTTCGACGCCGTTGCTCGGCGCGAGCTGCATCGCCTTGATCGCCACCAGATCGCGCTTGCCGAGTTCACGGGCGATCTCCGGTGTGGTGACGATGGCGCAGGCGGCACCGTCGCTGACGCCGCAGCAATCGAGAACACCGAGCGGGTAGGAGATGGCGGGTGCATCGAGCACCTGCTGGGTGGTGATTCGATTGCGCAGGTGCGCCTTGGGATTGAGCGTCGCGTTCTCGTGGCTCTTGCATGAAATGTGCGCCATGGCCCGCTTGAGTTCCGGCATCGAAAAGCCGTAACGTGCCGCGTAGGCGCTCGCGAGCTGCGCAAACGCGCCCGGCGCTGTGCTGGTGGGCAGGTAGAGATCTTCAAAGGTGCCCTTGGTTCGCTCGGGCAGGCCGGCGAAACCCGTGTCCTTGAGTTTCTCCACGCCCATCGCGAGCGCGATGTCGCAAGCGCCGGCGGCCACGGCATACACCGCGCCGCGCAGCGCCTCGGTGCCGGTGGCACACAGATTCTCGACCCGGGTCGTGGGCACATTGGGAAGCCTGAGGCCCATCGACAGCGGCAGCGAGGATTTGCCCGTACTTTGTTCGTCGAAGAACACCCCGAGCCACGCAGCGTCGATCCGGTCGCGTGCAATGCCGGCGTCGGCAAGCGCCTCCTCGAAGGCCTCGATCATCAGATCGTCGGGACCGCAGTCCCATCGTTCTCCAAACCGGCAACAGCCCATGCCGGCGATGACCACTTTATCTTTGATTCCGCTTGCCATGGTTGATTGCCGTCAGGCGGCGGTGGCCTTCCAGAAGTAACGCCGAAACCTGCGCGCGCGATCCTCGTCCTTGATGCGATAGACGAAACGCACCGCATCGCCGATCTTCAACGTTCCGGGCTCGAGGTCGGTGAATTCCATGAGTAGATTTCCGCCTTCGGCGAATTCCACGTTGCCGTACAGGTAGGGTGGTCGCGCCGCATACGCCTGCCAGTCTTCGGTGAAGGACTTGACCCGGCCGCGCGAATCGGCGAGCCGGTGGGCCGTCTGGGTGTCGGTGGCGCGGCAGTCCGGATTCACGCAGACGCGCGATTGCGGAAATTGAATGGTGCCGCAGCGCCCGCACCGGCCGCCCTTGAAGGCGTTGAGCGCGCCGCCCTTGCGATGCGCCACCGTGTGCGCGGTGCGCTGATCGCGTTCCGCCCGCATTCCGAAATCGACATCGATCAACCCACGGTGCGAGAGATAGCGGACGTAGCTGGTTTCGTCTTGCTTGCGCGCGAGCGCGTTGTGGACCGCGCCGGCTCCGTCGTTCAAGCCGCCCCCCGCCCGCAGCAGCAGCACATCCACGCCCTGACCGATGCCGAGCAACACGATGAGATCGCCCGGAGCAGCGGATTCGAGTGTTGCGGCGAGCATCACCAGCGGCAATGCGGCGCCGGCGTCGCCGCATTCGGCCAACACGCGCTGGTCGCGGACGGCGTTCCGCAGCCCGCAGGCATCGGCGACCCGCGCGGCGGCGGCTGGGCCCGCCGGCACCACGAAGTGATTCACGGCCGCGGCGTTCGACCCGGCCGCGGACAATAATTCCGCCACCGCCTTGGGGATCAGCCGCAGCAGCGATTCGTCGCGGACCCAGCGCTCCTCCAAGGCGTAATCGAAACTCGCCCCGCTCATTCGATAATGGTCGACGAAATCGCTGCCTAGTGAGCGGGTCGCGAGCACCGTGGCGAGGGCTGCCGGATGTGGCGGGCCGAGCAGGAGTGCTGCTGCCGCATCGCCGTAGGTCATTTCCTGCGGGCTGCCGGCGCGTGTCGGGCGTGCGTCGCTCGCAACGAGCAATGTGCGCGCGCCGCCACGGCGCATCGCGTTGATCAGTCCGCCGGTGCCGGCGCGCAACGAGGCGCCGAGATTCAGAGTCTCGGTCGATTCGGGAAGATCGAGCGCCGCGGCGAGCACCATGGCGTCATCGCGATCGGTGAAGGGCGCGGTGGTGGAGCAAAACACAATGGAATGCGGCGCGCTCTCTGCGTCGCGTGCGTCGCGTGCGGCTTCGACGCCCATGGTCAAGGCATCTTCGTCCCAATTGCAGATGGCGCGCGCTCCCTTGGCGCTGCTGCGCCCGGGGGCGCTGGCCCACGCCATGGCAGAGGCGATCGCCGAGCGTGCCAGACGCAGCCTCGGGATGTGAACCCCCACCCGCAGAATAGCGCCGAGTTCGCTCACCCGGTTCGCTGCTCAATTTTCATAGTAGCGCTCGAGCAAGGGCTGCACGCGCAGGTGCTGCGGAATGCGGTCGCGACCGATCCGCCGGTCCAATTCCTCGTGCCAATGATAGATTCTGCGCTCCTGATAATTGAGCGGTATGCCGCGAAAGCCGGGCGACATCAGCGACTCCTGAATCTGCGGCGCGAACTGCAGGTCTTCGTCGAGGATGCGCTCGAAGTTGGCGATGCGCGTCTTCCACAGTTCCGGCAGCGCTCCGGCGCCCCAATCGGGCGCAAACCAATGGCATTCGATGTGCGTGCTGGTGTCGGAGGTCGGCCAAAATAACAGGAAGGGGACACCGGTCGGGTCCACCGGGGCAACCAGATTGGGGTAGAAATTGAATGAGGGATTGTTCTTCGAGGATATGACGGTGGCCGATTCGATGCGGCGCATGCCGCGCGTGCCGGGATCCTGCCAATCAGGGCGCCGATTCGGCGTGACCATGATGGAATGGCCGTTGCGGTACAGCGCGATCGTGGTTCCGCGGTGATCCAGGAAGCGATCGACCGTGCCCTGATGAATCGACTTCAAATGATAGACCTCGAGGAACGCATCGAGCAGCACCTTGACGTTGCACTTGACGTCATACCCCGCCTTCGCGACGAAGCGCCAGCAATCCGGTTCGAACTGTTGAAAATAATCGAAGAAGGGATGGGTGTGCTGCAACAGGGGTTCGGCGTTTGGATCTTCGTTGATGAACACCCAGTTCGCGAAACGCTCGCACCGCACGCCGATGAGCGAGCGCGCCGACATGTCGAGATTCGGGAAATCACGCTTGTCGCGCAGGTTGACGAGCTTGCCGTCGAGGGAATACGTCCAGCCGTGATATCCGCACACCAAGCCATCGACCTTGCCGCAGGGCGCCTTGACCAGGGGCCCGCCACGGTGCCGGCAGGTATTGTAGAACGCGCGGATGACCTGATCCTTGCCGCGAACAATGAGGATGGGTGTGCCGGTTTTCTTCCACAACAGGTAACTGCCGGGTTCGGCAAGCTCGTCGATGTGGCAGGCATAGAGCCAGCTTCGATGCCACATCAAGTCCGATTCTAGTTTGAGAAAAGCAGGGTCGGTGTAGCGTCCGGCCGGCACATCAGGCAGCGACGGAAACCCATCCGGCGGACCGGCGCGTTCCGCCTCGTATCTCATCCCGTCGATGAATCGCTGCACTGTTGCACTGTCCATGAACCCTGCCCCTTTGCCGCTGCGGTCCCAGGCCGCAGATTATACCCATAGGCAAAAAAGAAACAGACCTGACTGTTTTTTTATTGAACTGCGATATAGCCTAGGAAGGGAGGGGTAATGCATGGCCGAACTGATTCTGCATCACTTTGATCTGTCGCCGTTTGCCGAGAAGGTGCGCCTCATGCTGGGGCTCAAAGGGCTCGCCTGGCGCTCGGTGGAGATTCCAATGGTCATGCCGAAACCGCAATTGACGGCGCTTACCGGGGGCTACCGCAAGACGCCCGTGCTGCAGATCGGTGCCGACATCTACTGCGACACGCGCCTGATCGCGACCGAACTCGAGGAGCGTTTCCCGCGACCAACACTGTTTCCCGGAGGCCACCGCGGACTGTCGATGGCGCTTGCCGAGTGGAGCGACCGCGGTTTCTTCGAACCCGGCGCCGGCTTGTCGATGGGGCTCAACAAGCGCGGGCTGCCGGAGGCGGTCATCCGTGATCGCAAGGCATTTTTCAATTTCATGGATTTCGACACGCTCGAGCTTCAGATACCGCATCTGACCACGCAGTTTCGAGCGCAGGCTCATCTGGTGGAGCAGCAGCTCGCCGACGGACGAGACTTCATGTGGGGGGACGCCGCGGGGCTGGCCGACATTCATGCGTATTTCCCCGTGTGGATGGCGCGCGGCAATGTGCCGACCGCGGGGGAGATATTCGCTCCCTACGAGCGGCTGCTGAGGTGGGAGTCGAGGATGCGTTCCGTGGGCCATGGCACCCGCACCGCCATGGGCGCGGATGAAGCACTTGCCGTTTCCCGGGACGCCACCGCAACCGCAGGTGCGGGCGTGGATCCCGCCGATGCGCTCAAGTTGCGAGCGGGCGTTCGCGTTTCCGTGGTCCCGGATGACTATGGCAAGGATCCCGTCTGCGGTGAACTGGTGACGCTGTCCTTGCACGAAGTCGCCGTGCGCCGCTCGAGCCCCGAGATCGGCACGGTCGTGGTGCACTTTCCCCGCATCGGTTACCGCATCGTGCATGAATACAACAATTGATGTAACTCCGCGTGCCGGCTTGCATTTCCGAGGCCGCCGCCAGCCTCGGTCCGGCTATATCCCTGTTCGACGGCAGGTTTTTCAAAAGTAAACAAACCGTCAGGCTTGTTTTTTTTAGGCGTCCCGCGTAGTTTGTGTTGCGCATATTCCGACAAGGCGCAAAGCCGTCGATCTTTTTAGGGGAGGACTTCATGACTAGAAACTCGCGCAATGGTGCTGGCCGTGCGACGCTCAAGCACAACCTCATCGTCTCGCTGGCCGTGGCAGCGGCGCTGCTGTTGGCGGCCGCAAAGGCGGAACTCGCGACCGCGGCCACCACCGAGACGGCCGCCGGTGGTCTGGAGGAGATCGTCGTCACCGCGACCCGCCGCGAATCGAATTTGCAAACGACACCCATCGCGATCACGGCTCTCGATGACCGCTCCATGGCGCAGCTCACGCCGCGCACGATTGCCGACATCGCGATGCTGGTGCCGAATTTCTCGGCCAACAAGATCAATGGCTTCAATGCCGCGGCGTTCGCGATGCGCGGCGTCGGCAATACCGACATCATCGTATACAACGAAGCGCCGGTCGCGGTGTTGATCGACGACTTCGTCATGCCGAGCACGCAGTCGCAGCTGCTCGATCCCTTCGATGTCCAGGAGATCGAAGTGCTGCGCGGACCGCAGGGCACGTTGTTCGGCAAGAACACCACCGGCGGCGCGGTCGTCGTCAAGACCAAGCCCCCGGTACTGGACCAATTCACCATGGATGCTCAGGCGGGCGGCGGCAGCTACAACGAATACCACGGGCAGGCCGCGATCAACATACCCATCATCAGCAACCAGCTCGCGCTGCGCGTGGTCGCAAGCGAGCAGCATCAGGATGGTTGGATGCGCAACGGTGCCACGGACTCGATTTTCGGCACGAGCTATACGGGCACGGGCGAGCGCGTCGGAGGAACGGACGTGTTCACGGGGCGCGCCAAACTTCTGTGGGAACCCACGGATAATCTGCGTCTGTTGCTCACCTATGAAATGCTCACCGACAGGTCGGGAACCCCCGGCGCCGTCAACGTCACGCCCACCGACAACACCCCGGGCACGACCACGCCGTATTTCATCTTTGCATTGCTCGGCCTGCCCGGCTACACGGGCAACAACCCGCTGGGGAATGCCGGTGTCGATTATCGCCGTGGCTTGTTGATCGATTCGCAAAATGGCCACCGCGTCGACGCAGGCGGCACGCATCTCAACATCGACTGGACCATCGATCCCGGCACCTTCACCTGGGTGCAGGGCTATCGTTCGCAGGATTCGAGCTTGCCGTCCGACTACACGGGCCTCGTCGGTCCGCTGTCGGTGTTCGATGCCAACCGCTCCGACCGCCGCAAGACCTGGCAGGAGGAAATTCGCTTCGCATCCAAGCAGATGGGCGATTTCAACTACGTCGCCGGCGCGTTCTACCAGCACGACAACACCAAGTTCTGCGTGGGCCAGATACTCGGCATCAATGACATGTTCGGCGCGCCTACTCCCCCGGGCGCGGCGCCCGGAGGCTACAACCAGAATCCGCAGGTCCTGTGCAACGAGCAGACCGAGGAGTCCAAGGCGCTGTACGGCGAAACCAACTATAAGTTCACCGATGCCACCACCCTGACCGTCGGTGCACGCATCACTGAGGACAGCAAGGACTGGATCGGCCGCCAGCAGGTATTCGTGCAGAATTTGCCCTCACCGACGGGAGCCTTCACGCCCGGCTTCACCTGGCAGCAACTCGGCGGCCTGATGAACGGGGCGAATTTCGGCGCGTACCCGTTCGGCGTGGTGACCGACAGCCACTCGTGGACACAACCCACCTATCGAGTGACCCTGTCGCATCAATTCGACCGCGATTTGTTCGGCTATGTGAATTTCTCGCATGGCTTCAAGGGCGGCGGCTACAACGATCAGGTGGGCACGGGCGGCACGCCGATCTCCGATGCCGAGAAGGCGCCGACCAATCCTGAAAAGGCGGATTCGTTCGAAGCTGGCATGAAGAGCGAGTGGTTCGATCGCCGCCTGCGCCTGAACGAGGCCTTGTTCTACGTGCGCTACACGGATTTGATCCGTCAGGTCGTGGTGCCGATCACCAATTCCGTCGGCCAGACATTCGAGGAGACGTTGTTCAAGAACGCCGCCCGTATGACGGCCTACGGCTTGGAGAACGAACTCACCATGCGGGTGACCGACAACTTCGTGCTACGAGCGCCACTGAGCTTCCAACATTGCTCGTACGGCAGCTTTTCGACCTTGAACGCCGCCGGCGACACCATCGATCTGTCCGGCCTGCCGGTCAATCGCTGCCCGACCGTGACCGCGACCCTCGATCTGAATTACACGATACCGGTTGCATGGAGCGGCGGCCGCGTCGTCATCGACGTCAACGACAACTATATCTCGAAGAATCTCGATACCTATTCCATTGCGCTGCCGAACGCCCCGTTCACCCGGACCTATGCCGATGCGCGCGCCCTGCTCGGCGCCTCGGTGACCTACAACGGCGAGAACGACCGTTGGTTCGCGCGCGTGTATGGGCGCAACCTGACGAACAAGCTATACAAGGAATCTTCGCAGAACGTCGATCCCTTGTGGATCTGGGCGTTCTATGGCGAACCGCTGTTCGTGGGCGGCGAAATTGGCTTCAAATTCGGCAAGAACTAGACTGTTGCCGCCGGCCGCGTCCTCTCGGGCGCGGCCGGTTCGGTCATATCACCGCTTTATCCTTGAGGGCGACGATTTCCGCGGGCGTATAGCCAAGCTCGGCAAGCACGGAATCGGTGTGCTCGCCCAGCCGCGGCGGGCGTTGGGGTGTGCTGCCGGGCGTCGCGCTCAAGTCCACGGGCAGTCCCGAGACGGGAACCGGCCGATGAAGACCCGGAAAGTCGCCGATCGCATGCAAGAAATTCATTGCCGCAACCTGGGGATCGTCGAGGGCCTGCTGCGGCGTGTAGATGGGACCGGCCGGAAGTCCGGCGGCGTCGAGCGCCGCGAGGGCCTCCGCCGTGGTGCGCGCCGCGCACCATCCCGACATCTTCTCGAGAATGATTTCGCTGTGGGATCCGCGGGATTCGTCGCTCCCGTAGTTGGGATCCGTGGTCCAGCGCACCTCCTCGCCCATGAGTCTGGCCCAGCGCCGGAACAATCCGTTTCCAACGACATGGGTCAACACGTGTCCGTCGCGCGTCGGAAACACCGCCGACGGCGCGGAAGTCTGCACGCGGTTGCCGCTGCCGATCCGGTTGATCCGTGTGGCTCCCTGTTCCGCGAGATGCGATCCGAACGTGGCGAGCGCAGTGCCGAGGAGGGTGCCTTTGACCTCCTGACCCTCGCCACTGCGTTCGCGATGCAGAATCGCGGCAACAGTGCCCAACGCGCACAGCACCGCGGTGCCAAAATCGACGTAGGGTGCAGCCGCCTTGACCGGCGAGCCGGGTTCGCCGGAGATGTACATGGCGCCGGACATGGCCTGTCCCACGCCGTCGAAGCCGCCGCGATGCGCATACGGGCCCCGGTCGCCGAAGGCCGTTTGGGTGGTCAGAATGATGTTGGGTCGAATGGCGCGCAGAGTTGCGTAGTCGATTCCCATGGTGCGCAACTGCAGCGCAGGAAGATTGGCAACGACGACATCCGCGGTGGCAACGAGCCGGGCCACGAGATCGCGCGCCTCCGGTTTGCCGGGATCGAGCGTGATGGATTTCTTGTTGCAGGCGGTCTGGAAGAACACGCCGCCTTCGCCGCCGTCGGCCACCGGAGCGATGTATCGGTCCTCGCCGCCTTCGCGGCGTTCGATGCGGATGACTTCGGCACCCAGGTATCCGAGCAACGTCGCACAATAGGGGCCGGCGACATAACGGCCGAAGTCGAGCACGCGGATGCCGGAGAGTACGGGACGGGAAATATTCGGCTGCTTGCGGCTTGATTGGTTCATGATGGGAATCTTACACGTGCGAGGTGGGTGTTGGATTTTACTCTGAGCGAGGAACAGCGCGCCCTGCAGTCGGCGGCACGCGAGTACGCGCAGAAGCGGCTGCCGCCGATCGCTCGCGATATCGAGATCAGCGGCGAGCCGCCGTCGCATGAGCTCATCGCCGAATTTGCGAGCCACGGGTTTCTCGGCATCAATATTCCGGAGGCGCTCGGAGGTCTCGGCCGGGGGAACCTCGAGGCGCTGATAGTGCTCGAGGAGTTCGGCAAGATTTCTTCGGCGGTTGCGTTTCCGGTATTCGAATCCTGCGTGGGCCCGGTGCGGGCCATCGAGCAGTTCGCCAACGACGATCTCAAGGCTCGCATCGTGCCCGCCGTGTGCAGCGGCGAAATCGTCGTCGCCATCGCAATGTCCGAACCCGCGGCGGGCTCGGCGCTCACGGACCTGACAACCCGCGCGCAAGTTGGCGGCGGGAAAGTCGTGCTCAACGGCACCAAGCGCTGGTGCTCCGGGGGAGGTCACGCAGACGGGTATGTCGTGTATTGCCGGATGTCCGATGCGCCGGGTGCCAAGGGAATCGGTGCCGTGTACGTCGAGAAAGGCGCTGCAGGATTGAGCTTCGGCAAGCGCGAGTCGTTGATGGGGTTTCGCGGCGTGCCGTCCTCGGACTTGTACTTCGAGGATTGCACGGTGCCGGCATCCAACATCATCGTTCCCGCCGGGGGCTTCAAGCGCCTCATGGAGGCCTTCGATCTGGAGCGCTGCGGTAACGCGACCATGGCGCTGGCGCAGGCGAGCGGCGCGCTCGAGGACGTGCTCGCCTATGTGCAGGAGCGGCGGCAATTCGGCAAGCCCATCGTCGAATTCCAGGCGGTGCAACTGCGCCTCGCAGACATGCAAATCAAGGTGGATGCGGCACGCCTTTTGATCTGGCGCGCCGCCTGCAACGCGCAGGCGGGGCTGCCCAGCGTGCTCGAATCCTCCGCGGCGAAATGCTTCGCGAATGAGATCGCGCGCGAAGTCACCGGACATGCGGTGCAATTGATGGGCGGCTATGGGTATTCGCGCGAAAATCCCATGGAGCGCCGCCTGCGCGACGCCTGGGGCTGGGGCATTGCCGGCGGCGCAATCGACATTCAGAAGGTCAACATTGCGGCGGCAATGGTCGGCCGGCGCTTTTCCCAGCGGAATTCGCAGTGAGGTGCAAGGCGCTACAGGGTAACCTTGCCGGCATCCAGGGGCGTGACCGAGATTTCGATATGATCCCCGTGCATTGCGACTGCGTGGACGGCCAGCGGCCGCGTCGCCGGGGCGCCGAGCGCGCGTCCATCGCGAATGTCGAAGGACGCACCATGCAAGGGGCAGATGAGGCGCGTACCGCGCAAGCGTCCCTCGTTGAGCCGTGCATGCGCGTGCGTGCAGATGTTGTCCAGTGCATACACACCGGCCTTGGTGCGACAGACGACGATTTCGCGGCCGCCGGCCATGCATGCGCGCATGGTTCCCTCCGCCAATTCTTTGAGCGCCACGGTGACGGACATTTCATTCGACATCGATCGCATCCTTCGGTTTGGGTAACAGGAGCATAAACCGTCATGGCTAAGATCACATTCATTGCGCGCATGACCGTCAAGCCGGAGAAGCGGCTGGAGTTCATCCGCCTGTGCCGCCAGTTGGAGGAGCACGTCAAGGCGAACGAGCCGGGGGTGCTTGCCTACGAATTCTTCAAGTTGCGCGAGGAGAACCGCTATGCCGTTCTCGAGAGTTTTTCCGACGAGGCAGCCGAACATCAGCATATGAACTCGCAGGTGCTCGCCGCCGTCGCGCCGAAGATCTCCGCATGTCTCAACGGGACATGGGAGCGCGAATACTTCGATGGGCTCGAGTGAATCTCAAGGAGATCGCAATTCATGTCGACAACTTTCATCGCGACACTGGTCATCAAGCAGGGCAAAGAAATCGAATTCGAGCGTCTGCAGAAGGAACTCTCGGAACTGACCCACGCAAGCGAGCCGGGCACGCTGGTCTACGATGTGATCAAGAGCCGCAGCAAGCCGCGCACCTATGTGGTGTATGGGCGGTTCAAGGACGAGGCGGCATTCCAGGCGCACCAGGCCAGTCCGTTCCACGACCGCCTGGTGCCGCCCATCATGGCCTGCGTGGAGGGCGACATGGACCTGCAGATGCTCGATTGGCGAAGCTGACGTGCCCCCTGCCCGCAACGGCTGGCGGCGGCGCGGCCTAGCGATCCTCGCCGACCAATTCCTTGAGCTTCTCCTCCAGGTAGCGCAGCACACGCTGGTCGCGCTCGGTTTCCTTGTGCGTCAAGAAGCTGATCGCCATGCCTTCCATGACATACCGGCTGAGGTCGAAGCCGAGAAGGAATTTCTCTCCCTTGCGTTTCCATTCCGGAAACAAATCCAGGCTGGTGGTGTAGAACTCCCGCTCGAACGCCTCCTGCGCCGGAAACAATATGGCGGCGAGTTCTTTGTCCGTGCGCGCCGCCACGGCGAGTTCGAAGAACGCAACGAACCAGGGATGTTTGACGTGATTCCAATAGCTCTGTACGCCCAACCGGACATGGTCGCCGTCGGCCGGCTCCTTGGCCATGGACTTGCGCATCGCACGCAGGCGCTTGGCGTGCAGGTAATCAACCGCCGCCCGGACGATGTCCATTTTCGACGGAAAGTGGTGCAACATCGCGCCACGTGACAAACCGGCCTTTTCCGCGATCACGGCCGTGGTGGTGCGGGCATATCCCAACTCGACCAGACACTTGATGGCCGCCTCGATGATCTGCGTGCGCGTGGATGCGCTTTTCTGAGCTTGCCAGCCGACGGGCGGCGCAGCCTCACCCGCGTTGCCGCTCTGCCCGTCTCCATTTGCTGCCATGCGGTATGCGTTCCCTTGAATCTGGCGATTTCCCAAAAAACCTTTATAAGCCAAAGTCGTATCGCTTGCTTGAAAAAGTCAGATCGGATTGAAACAGGATGTATTGACTGGTAGGTTGGAACCTAACACGCAATCGAATGGTGAGGGGGAATCATGGGTCGAGTCAGCGGAAAAATTGCCTTGGTGACGGGGGCCGCGTCCGGCCTCGGCAAGGCAGATGCGGCGGCCTTGGTCCGTGAAGGTGCCACGGTGGTCATCACGGACATCAATGAAGGGGCGGGCCGCGCGTTAGAAGCAGAACTCAATGGCGCGAGGGCGGGCAGCGCCTGCTTCATGGCGCACGACGTGTCGAGCGAGAGTCGCTGGCAAGAGGTGTTCGCGGAGATCCGGCGCCGTTACGACGGTCTGCACATCCTCGTCAACAACGCCGGCATGGTCGTGATAGGCACGCCCGAATCGGCCACCTTGGATCAGTTCCAGGCGCACCTGCGAGTGATGACCGACAGCGTCTTTCTCGCCTGCAAGTATGGCATTCCCGTCATGAAAGAATCCGGCGGCGGCTCGATCATCAACATGTGTTCGACCGCGACCCACTTGGGCTATCCGGTGTTCTACGCTTACTCGGCCGCAAAGGGCGCCGTGCGCTCGATGACCAAGGCCATCGCGGTGCATTGCCAGATGAACAATTACAATGTGCGCTGCAATTCCATTCATGCCGGCGCCATCAAGACTCCCATGGTCATCAAGGCCACCGCGGAGCTCGGCATGCCCATGTCGATATACGACACCCCCGTCGGCCTCGGCGAGCCCGAGGATGTTGCGAATCTGGTCGTGTATCTCGCCTCGGACGAGTCGCGATTCGTCAATGCCAGCGAGATCATCATCGATAATGGCTTGATCGCTCAGTGATATAAAAAAACAGTCACGACTGTTTGTTTTATAGGGCGGCGGCGTCTACAATACGGGCTTTGAGGAGCAGGCGATGGATCTGGGGCTGCGGGGCAAGCGGGCGATCGTCACGGGTGCCACCAAGGGCATCGGCCGTGGCGTGGTGGAACTGCTGGTGGCCGAGGGCGCGCACGTGGCGTTCTGCGCACGCACGCCCGAGGAAGTCGCCCAAGCCGTCGAGGCGGTCAAGCGGCCGGATGTGGAGGTGTTCGGCGAGGCCGTGAATGTTCGCGACGGCGAGGCGTACAAAGCGTGGCTCGATCGCGCGGCGGGTGCGCTCGGAGGCTGCGACATCTTCATCCCCTGCGTCAGCGGTGGCGGCGGCATGGACAGCGAAAAGAACTGGGTGCGGAATTTCGAGATCGACATGCTGCACACGGTGCGCGGCTGTGAAGCGCTCATGCCGCACCTGGAGAAGTCGGGCTCGGGTTCCATTGTGATCATCGGTTCGACCAATGCGGTCGAGACGTTCGCGGCCCCCATGGCCTACAACGCGATCAAGGCAGGATTGATCACGTATTCCAAGCAGCTGTCGCAATACGTCGGCAAGAAATTGATCCGCGTGAACACCGTGTCGCCCGGGCCGATCTATTTCGAGGGCGGGGCCTGGGAGATGATCAAGGGCACTCAGGCCAAGTTCTACGACTGGGCGCTGAAGCAAATTCCGTCGGGCCGCATGGGTACCGTTGAAGAGATCGCGCGCGTCATCGTGTTCGTGGCGAGTCCGGCCGCGAGCTTGATCACCGGTGCGAACATCGTTGCCGACAACGGCTTCACGAAGCGTGTGCAGTTGTGAGCGCTCAAGCTGCGCCAAGCCCTTCGCGCTAGCAGGCATTTCATGGCAACCGCTCCAGTCAACGGCTACCTGGTTTGTGGCGGCCTTTACCACGACATGGACTACGCGCGGCTGGAGCTGCTGAAGTTGCTCGCCGAGCACCCGCACATCCGCGTAAAAGTGGCGCAAGACTACTGCGACACGGGCGCGATTGCCGCGAGCGATTTCCTCATCACTTATACTTGCGACGTGATTCCACAGCCGGCTGAACAGTCGGCACTACGCGAATTCCTTTCGGCGGGGCGGCGCTGGCTCGCGCTGCACGGCACGAACTCGGTGCTGCGCTTTCTCAAGGGCCGCGGCTGGGATGCGCCGCGAACCGACCCGGACTTCATGGCCATGCTGGGCAGCCAGTTCATCGCGCATCCACCGATCAATCCGTACCGGGTCGAAGTGAGCGACCCGTCGCATCCATTGGTTGCAGGAATCGAGCCTTTCGAGGTGGACGACGAGTTGTACTTATGCGAATACCACGGCGCGCAGCATGCCTTGCTGCACACTCGCTATCGAGGTGCGGCTCCGGGCTTCGTGGCGCAATCATGGCCGCAGGCCGGAGAAACCAGCGACCGGCAACTGGTGCTATATCTGCATCCGCACGCCGGCGGAGAGGTGCTGTATTGCACGCTCGGCCATTGCCGGGGCAAGTACGACATGCGTCCCCTGATGGCCGAATACCCGACCGTAGAGCGCGGCAGCTGGAAATTACCCGTGTACCATGAGCTACTTCGGCGCGGTATCCGCTGGGCGTCCTCGCCGCCGGGCCCGAGGACTTGATCATGGCCGACGATCTGCACAGCCGCTCGAAATCCCCGCCGTACACCAAGGTTTCGCGCGTCAAAGCGGGCGCCGACGGCCGCACCGGCGTGCTGCCCGGCACTCCGCACGAGAAGGCACCGGAGCCCGTTCTCAAGGATGGTGTGATCGACCAGCATCGCTACACTTCGCCTGAATTCATGCAGCTCGAGTGGGAGCGTCTCTGGACGAAGGTTTGGCTGGTCGCGGGCCGCTCGCTCGACATGCCGGACACGGGCGACTACATCGTTACGGAGTTGGGCCGAGAGTCGATCATCATCGTGCGCCAAAGCGACGGCACCGTCCGCGGCTTCTACAATGTGTGCCAGCATCGCGGCAACCGGCTGCGCCCGTGCGGGCGCGGCTCCGCCGGTGCGAGCCAGACTTTCAAGTGCCTATACCATCACTGGGAATACAAGCTCGACGGCTCCTACCACCGCATCCCCGACCTCGACACTTTCGCCCAGGGTGCGCCTGCGTACGGATTGACGGAGGTCAAGTGCGCGGAGTGGGGCAGCTTCGTCTGGTTCTCGATGAATCCCGACGCAGAGCCGCTCGCGGATTTCTTGCGGCCGGTCCCGGAGCACCTCGATCCCTATCACTTCGAGCGCATGGTGCAAACCCGCGACATCACCGTCGAATGGGATTGCAATTGGAAGGCGTCGGTCGATGCCTTCAATGAGAGCTACCACGTGCAGGGCATCCATCCTCAATTGCTCTGGCACCTTCACGACCTCGATATTCAGATCGACTGCTACGAACGGCATAGCCGCTACCTCATTCCCTTCGGCACGCTCTCGCCGCGCGTGCGCAAGCCGCCCACGATCCCCGACTCCATCAAGCTGATCATGAAAGCGGCGGGCATCGACCCGGCCGACTACGATGAACCCATTGCCAACATCCGCAGAGACGTGCAGAAGCAGAAGCGGGTCCTGGGCGACGCGCAGGGCAGGGACTATTCGGAGCTGAACGACGATCAGCTCACGGACGACTACCACTACACCATATTCCCGAATCTCTCGCTCAACGTGCATGCCGATGACTTCTGGGTGTTTCGCCAGAGGCCGCACGCCACCGATCCTGACAAGATGTATTACGACATTTGGACCTATGAGCTCGTGCCGCAGGGGCAGGAGCGGCCGCCGCGCGCCAAGCATCAGGCCTGGAAACACGGCGACAGATCCATCGGCTTGGTGCTCGATCAAGACGCCGCAAATCTGCCGAATGTTCAGGCCGGCATGCATTCGCGCGGCTTCCGCGGGCTTTGGCTGGGACGCCAGGAGCTGCGCATCCGGCACTTTCACAAGGTAATCGATGATTATCTGTTTCCGCCTGGAGGAGGCAAATGACATTCAGCGTGAATTTGGGCAAAGAGCGCCTGCTGCAGGCGTATCGGCAGATGAAGCTGATCCGCGAGTTCGAGGAGCGGCTGCACGTGGAAATCGCCACCGGCGAAATTCCGGGCTTCACCCACCTGTACGCCGGCCAGGAGGCCATTGCGGTGGGGGTGTGCGAGCAGCTGGGCGAAGCCGACTACATCGTCAGCACCCATCGCGGCCACGGTCACTGCATCGCCAAAGGCTGCGACGTGGGCGGCATGATGAAGGAGATCTACGGGCGCAAGGACGGCCTCTGCCATGGCAAGGGCGGCTCGATGCACATCGCCGACATGACCAAGGGAATGCTGGGCGCGAATGCCATCGTCGGCGGAGGTCCGCCCATCGCGGTGGGTGCCGCCATTGCATGCAAGGTTCGCGGCAATCGCTTCGTCAGCGTCGCCTTCGGCGGCGACGGCAGTGCCAACCAGGGAACGGTTTTCGAAGCGATGAACATGGCCGTGGTGCTCAAGGTGCCGGCAATATTCATTTTGGAGAACAACGGCTACAGCGAACACACCGGGGCTGCTTATGCGGTCGGGTCAGGCGATCTGGCCGGCCGGGCTCGAGGATTCGGCATGCCCGCCGAATGCGTCGACGGCGCCGATTTTCACGCCGTGTTCGACGCCATGGGCCGCGCCGTGGCGCACGCCAAGGGCGGCGGGGGACCCAGCACCATCGAGGCCAAGATCACCCGCTACTACGGGCACTTCGAGGGCGACCCGCAAAATTATCGGGCCAAGGACGAGGTGGCGAGGCTGCGTGCGACCATGGACTGCTTGAAGCGTTTTCGCGCGCGCACCGAGGCCGACCGCTCTGTGGCGCAGGCGGATCTCGATGCCATCGATCGCCAAGCTACGGCGCTGATCGATGCCGCGGTGAGGGATGCCAAAGCCGCTGCGCCGCCCGTGGAAGCCGATCTGTACACCGACGTCTATATCCGGTACTGACCATGACGCAACTCACCATGCGCGATGCGCTCAACCAGGCGTTGCACCAAGAAATGGAACGCGACGAGCGTGTGATCGTGCTCGGCGAAGACGTTTCCGGCGGTGCCGGCGGCACTTCCGGCGAACGGGAAGCGTCGGGCGGCATTTTCGGCGTGACCAAGGGATTGCTCCCCAAGTTCGGCGAGGGCCGCGTGCTCGATACGCCCATCTCAGAGTCGGCCATCGTGGGCGCTGCCGCCGGTGCGGCCCTTGCGGGTCTTCGGCCCGTGGCTGAAATCATGTTCGCCGACTTCGTCGGTGTGTGCATGGATCAGATCTACAACCAGATTGCGAAATTTCGCTACATGTTCGGCGGCAAGAGCACCTGCCCGGTGGTGATCCGCATGGCCATGGGCGCCGGCATGAACATGGGGCCGCAGCACTCGCAGACCATCTATTCGATGCTGACGGCGGTGCCGGGACTGAAGGTGGTGATTCCTTCCAATGCCTACGACGCCAAGGGACTGTTGATCCAGGCCATACGCGACGACGACCCGGTGGTCTTCTTCGAGCACAAGGCCCTCTATCCGCGCAAGGGCGAAGTGCCGGAAGCGCCTTATACCGTGCCGTTCGGCGAAGCCAATTTGGTGCGGCAGGGAGAGCACGTGACCATCGTTGCGATCGCGCGCATGGTGCCCTTCGCGGAACGCGCCGTCGACGCGCTCGCGAAGGAAGGCATTACCTGCGATCTGATCGATCCACGTACCACATCGCCGCTCGACGAAGATACGATTGTCGAAAGCGTCGAGGGGACCGGGCGGCTGGTCATCGTCGACGAGTCGCCGCCGCGCTGCGGCATGGCGAGCGACATTGCAGCGATTGTTGCGCAGAAAGCCTTCCGCTCGCTCAAGCGACCCATCATCCAGGTGACGCCGCCGCACACGCCGATTCCCTTCGCGCCCGCGCTCGAGCGCCTGTACGTACCCGGACCGCCGCGGATCGAAGCAGCCATCCGCCAGGCGCTGTTGGACTCCTAAGTGGCCGCTCGCATCAGCGCCGTCACCATGCCCAAGTGGGGCATTGAAATGACCGAAGGCACCATCAGCGGTTGGCGCGTGACGGAAGGCCAACGCGTGGAGCGAGGGGCGGAAATCCTCGACGTCGAGACCGAGAAAATCGTCAACGCCGTCGAAGCTCCCGCCGCCGGCACTTTGCGGCGCATTTTGGCCGTCGGCGGGGAGACCCAGGCCGTGGGTGCGCTCATCGGCGTCATTGCCGAGGAACAAACCAGCGACGCCGACATTGCGCGGTTCATCGAATCTTTCGTGGCGGCCAAGGTTTCGTTCGACCCAGAACCCGCCGCAGCGCCGGCGCAGCCCGCCGCGCCCGGCGAGCCGATCGATGAAGAAACCCGGGTCAGCCCCATCGCCCGGCGCGTGGCGGAACGGCTCGGAGTCGATCTTTCAAAAGTGGCGGGTACCGGGCGCAATGGGCGGATCTCGAAAGAGGACGTCGAACAGTATGCGGCGCAGGCCGGCGCGACGGCGCCCGGTGCGATTCGCCGCGTTCGAATGAGTGCGCGGCGCAGCACCATCGCGCGCCGCCTGACCGAAGCGAAGCAATCGATACCGCATTACCGCCTGGACATTGATGTGGACTTCGGGGCCCTGCTTCAATACAAGCGCGCGCAGCTGCAGGCCCCGGGCAACCGGATCACCGTCAACGACTTGCTGCTGCGGGGCGCCGCGCTCGCGCTGGTCCAACATCCGATGGTGAATGCGCAATTAGAGGGCGACGAGATACTGCAATTCGAGAATGCCGACATCGCCATCGCGGTCGCAGCCGAGGCGGGGCTCGTGACGCCCATCTTGCGCAACGCCAATCGCAAGTCGTTGCAGGCCATCGCCGCCGAAAGCCGTGATCTCATCGACCGCGCGCGCCGCGGCGCATTGCTGCGCGAGGAGATCACCGGGGGATCGTTCACCATCTCCAATCTCGGCATGCACGGTGTGACGCGATTCGATGCCGTCATCAACGCTCCGCAGGTGGCAATTCTGGCCGTGGGAGCGGTGACATCGCGTCCGATCGTACGCGCGGGCGCCTTGGCGGCCGCAGACATCGCGACGCTCACGCTGTCGGCGGATCATCGTGTGGTCGACGGCGCGGTCGGTGCGGCATTCTTGGGCACGCTGCGCGCTCTGCTGGAAAAGCCTGCGGCGCTGTAGACATCATTGATACGGGAGCGGATGTGAGAAGAGTAAGCCGGCGATGCGCGTGGATGATGCAGTACCTGGCGCTGGCCGCCGCCGCCGCGGCGGCGCCTGCCCCCGAGCCGGGGACGCCCGACTCTTCGCATGCGCTCAAGAGCGTGGCGGAACTCGACAGCCGCAAGCTGGCGGTGGATCCGGAGACGCTGCCGGGGGCCGCCGTGTTTCAGAATCACTGTGCGCAATGCCATTTGGGTCAGGTGCCCAAGGCGCCGCAAAAGATGTTTCTTCAAATGATGTCCGGACCGACCATCCATGAAGCGCTGACCCACGGCCTCATGGCGGGGCAAGCGCGCAATTTGACCGGCGCCGAGCGAGTCCAAGTGGCCGAGTATCTTTCCGGCGGACCGCTGTCGGCGGCCAAGAATCATCCCAAGCCCCGGATGTGCACCGGCAACGCGGGCCGTTTCGATGCGGCCGAGACGCCGCTGCACGCCGGTTGGGGCTACAACAACTCACGCTTCGTCGATGCGGACGCCGCACGGATCTCGCCCGCCGACATCGGCCGGCTGCGCCTTGCATGGGCATTCGAGTTCCCCGGCGGCATACGCGCCCGTTCGCAGCCGAGCATCGCCTACGGGGCGGTCTATGTCGGCAGCTATGACGGGACGGTGTATGCACTCGACCGAACCGAAGGCTGCGTGCGGTGGACCTTCAAGGCCGGCGCAGAGGTGCGCACGGGCGTCGTGCCCTACGAGCTCACCGGCGCCGGCGGAAAGAAGCTTCGCCGGCTGTTCTTCGGCGACGTGATTGCACGGGTGTACTCGATCGACGCGCTCAGCGGCAAACTCGCGTGGAGCGCCAAGGTCGATGATCATCCCAATGCCACGGTCACCGCCACGCCCACGATCGACGGCGAGACGCTCTATGTGCCGATCTCCTCTCTCGAGGTGACCACGGCGGCCGACGCCAACTATGAGTGCTGCAAGTTCCGCGGCGCGGTTCAGGCGCTCAACGCGCGCGACGGGACGCCCGTCTGGAAGGCGTACGCGATTCCTCGAGCGCCCGCACCGGTGAAGACGCTGGCCGGCGGCAAGCGGATTTTCGCGCCCTCCGGCGCGCCGATTTGGAACAGCCCCATGGTGGACTCGAAACGCGGCGTGCTGTACGTCGGCACGGGCGAGAACTATTCCTCGCCGGCGAGCGATACCAGCGATTCGGTGCTGGCGTTTCGCCTGAGCGACGGAGGCTTGGTGTGGTCATTCCAGGCGCTCGCCGGGGATGCCTGGAACGTCGGCTGCATGATGGCCGCCGATCATCCGAATTGTCCCGCGGAAAATGGGCCGGATGTGGATTTCGGAGCCGGCACCGTGCTGGTACCGCTGCCTTCCGGTCACGACATTCTCGTCGCCGGGCAGAAGAACGGCTGGCTGTTCGGCCTCGATCCGGACGATCGCGGCCGTCTCTTGTGGAAGACGCGAGTCGGCCGGGGCGGCATTCAGGGCGGCATACATTTCGGCATGGCGGTGGACGGCACGCGAATTTACGCGGGCATCTCCGACATGAAGGACGAACACACCGGCCGCACCTCCAAGGAAACGCCGCATCCGGGGATGAATGCCATCGATGCCGCCACCGGCAGGATTCTCTGGACGACGCCGGCGGACGATGTTTGCGCCGGTCGTCAATTCTGTGATTCGGGCATTTCGGCGGCGGTGACCGCCGTTCCCGGCGCGGTCTTTGCCGGGCATATGGATGGACGCTTCCGTGCCTACGATGGTGCGACCGGCGCAGTGCTCAAGGAGTTCGACACCACCCGGGACGTTCGCACGACATCGGGCGCGACCGCGCACGGCGGGTCTTTCGGCGGACCCGGCGCGGCGGTCCGCGACGGCTACGTGATCGTCAATTCCGGGTACGGCATTTATTTTCACATGCCGGGAAACGTCTTGCTCGCGTACCGTGCACGGTGACGCAGAAACAGGCCGCGGGCTACGCGCGCGGGCGCCGACGGTAATAATCCTGCCAGGCGGGCGAGCTTTCGGGGAAGTCCGCAGATTGCGGCGCCGGGTAGGCGCGGTTGCGCATCGTGCCGCCCATGGCCTCTCGGTAGTCCCCCGGTTGCAAATAGTAGAAGAAGGATAGTACGCGAGCGTGAAACCGCCAGCGGCTCTCCTCAAAGCGGTAGTCATCGTGATAGCGCAGTGAGGCCAGCATGGGCTCATTGTTGCGTACGACCTCGGCGTGCGAGTTGACGATGCCGGTGGCGTGCGAAGAATCGCGCTCGTCGAACGCTATAATGTGGTCGTGGGTAAAGTGATTGCTCGGTCCGAGAACCGCGAAGCGCCCATGAAACTGCTCCACCACGGCTTCACGGCCGACCGCGTTCATGATGCCGTCCAGCGAGCGGAAAGCGCCATGGCGGGTGAAGCACTGCCCGATGCCCTCGATGTCCCGCTCGTCGATGGTGAAGCAATAGCGCGCGACCAATTCGCGGATTGCGGCGCGCGCCTCGAGCCGGGCGATGCGCTGTTCCAATGTTGCGGTGGGGCGATCGGGCGTCGGGTTGGTATTCATCCGAGGGGAACTCCATGAACGCAGGCGAGGGTCGTTACTACGAGGACCTTGTCATCGGCGAGGTGCGCGAGTCAAGTGCACGCACGGTCTCGCTCGAAGAATTGCTGGAGTTCGCGCGCCGCTACGATCCGCAGTACTTTCATACCGACCCGGTCGCCGCCGAGAGATCGATATTCGGCGAGGTCATCGCCTCCGGAATACACAGTGCCGCGTTGTGGCGCTCGCTGGATCATGAGATCAGCGGCGACATTCATTGGATATGCGGCATCGCCTGGGAGGACGTGCGGTGGCCGCATCCGGTGCGGGCGGGTGATTCGTTGCGTGCCCGCGCGCAAGTGCTGGCCAAGAGATTGAGCGGCAAGGACCCGGGCCGCGGCATCGTTGAATTGCGATACACGCTGCTGAATCAGCGCGAGCAGGTCGCTTTTACCTGCCGTAGCATCAATCTCGTTGCCATGAGAACATGAGACAGAGCCTTGTCGCACTCAGAACCGAGGACCGAGCCGGCAGGTGGCCGGGTTCGTGCGGCCGCTCGTCCCTTAACGGAGCCACTTGATGGCCGATCGCAGACATCGAACCCGGGTCATCATCGAACCGTTCCGCATCAAGGCCGTCGAGCCGATCCGGATGACCAGCCGCGAGGAGCGCGCGGCGCTGATTGCAGCCGCGGATTTCAATCTGTTTGCGCTCAAGTCCGACGACGTGCTGATCGATCTGCTGACGGACAGCGGCACCAGCGCCATGAGCGCGCTTCAGCAGGCGGCGCTGCTGTCCGGCGACGAAAGCTACGCGGGCAGCCCGTCGTTCTTCCGTTTCGAGGCCGCAGTGAAGGATCTCATGCCCTTCAAACATGTGCTGCCGACGCATCAGGGCCGCGCCGCCGAGGCCATTCTGTTCTCGCTGCTGGGGGGACCCGGCCGGCAGGTGCCTTCGAACAACCACTTCGACACGACTCGAGGAAACATCGAAGCCACGGGCGCCGCGGCCCACGATCTGGTGATCGCCGAGGGCATGGATCCCGAGAGCCTGCACCCCTTCAAGGGCAACATGGATCTGGCGAAACTGGAGAGTTTTCTCGGCAAGCACGGTGCCGCGGTTCCCTGCGTCATGCTGACGGTCACCAACAATGCGGGCGGCGGCCAGCCCGTCAGCCTCGCGAACATTCGCGCCGTGGCCACCATTGCCCGCCGCCACGGCCGTCCCTTCATCATTGATGGTTGCCGTTTCGCTGAGAATGCCTACTTCATCAAGCTGCGCGAGGCGGGACAGGGCGATCGGCCGGTCAAGGACATCGTGCGAGACATGTTTGCCGAGGCCGACGGAATGACCATGTCCGCCAAGAAGGATGCCTTTGCGAACATCGGCGGCTGGCTGGCGCTGAATGATGACGCCCTGGCGCAAGCCGCGCGCAGCCGTCTCATTCTGACCGAAGGTTTTCCCACCTATGGCGGGCTGGCGGGGCGGGATCTGGACGCCATCGCGCAAGGATTGCGCGAGATCATCGATGAGAATTATCTGCGCTACCGGCTGCGGACCTGCGCTTATATCGGCGAACGCTTGACCGCTCTCGGCGTGCCCATCGTCAAACCAACGGGTGGTCATGCAGTATTCGTCGACGCTCGGCGCATGCTGGGGCATATTCCGCCGCTCGAGTATCCGGGCCAGGCGCTGGCGGTGGCCCTGTATGTCGAGGGCGGGATTCGATCCTGCGAGATCGGCACCGTGATGTTTGGTGCGCGGCCGGACGGCACCGAGGCCGCCGCGCCGATGGATCTCGTGCGCCTCGCAATCCCGCGCCGTGTCTATACCCAGAGTCACGCCGATTATGTGATCGAAGTGTTCGAAGATCTGGTTGCCGACAAGAGCAGATTGCGCGGCTACCGCATCGCCTGGCAACCGGCGGCGATGCGGCATTTCACCGCGAAATTTACTCCGCTGGCGGCGGGCTGATCGCAGCCCCGGTCTCCGCGCCGTGGTTTCGGCCGCAATCATCGCTCCTACAGCGGCCCGCGCCGCGAACCATTTGCGGACACGGCGGCACTTAACCTAGCGAGTTATTGCACGCTCTCGATCTAGGAGATCAATCATGCGTATTTCAAGCGCTGCCACCGGCAGCGTGTCGGGGATATTTTGCGCCCTTGTTTTGGCAGGCTGCGGCGGCGGCTACGGAGGCGGCAGCGGGGGAGGCGGCTACGGTGGTGCGACCTTGCCGCCGGCAAGCGTCACCCTGTCGGTCGCTCCCAGCACTATCACACAGGGGCAGAGCGCAACGCTGACGTGGTCGGCGACCAGCGGCACCTCTTGCACCGCCAGCGGCGCGTGGAGCGGAGCGCAGAAATCGTCGGGCACCGCGACGGTGTCGCCCACGGCGGCGGGAAGTTCCGTGTACACGCTCACCTGCAGCGGCAGCGCCAACGCCAGCGGCAGCGGGTCGGCCACGCTCACCGTCGGAGCCGCGACGGCATATTCGCTGACGAAACTGGTTGCTGACCAAGGCGCCGGCACGGCGGCGACCATCGACGCCAAACTCGTCAATCCATGGGGATTGGTGATTCCCACGGGGCTGCCGGCCTGGGTGGCGAACAATGGGACACAGACCTCAACCCTCTATGACGGCAACGGCAAAGCGCAGCCGCACGCGGCACCGTTGGTGGTGACGTTCGCACAAAGCGGTGCCGGCGCCGATTTTGATCCCACCGGCGTTGTGTTCAACGGCGTCGCCACGGATTTTGCGGTGACCGAAGGGACCGTCTCCGGCTCTGCCAAGTTCATCTTCGACGGCGAAGGCGGAATGATCGCGGGCTGGTCGCCCGGCGTGGATCCGACTCATGCCATCAACATGTACACCGACGCCGGCGGTGCGGTCTACAAGGGCCTGGCCATCGCCCAGAACGGCGGACATGCGTTCCTCTATGCCACGGATTTTCACAACAGCAAGGTCGATGTGTTCAACAACGCCTTCGTGAAGCAGGCCACTTCGGCAACCGCCTTCGCATTCAAGGATCCGAGCATACCGGCGGGCTATGCGCCCTTCGGCATTCAAGCCATCAACAACGGCGCCGGCGGCGTGACGCAGATCTACGTGACCTACGCGCAGCAGAAGGCGCCGGACAATCACGACAACGCGAACGGCGTGGGCCTCGGCTATGTCGACATCTACGACACCAACGGCAAATTCATCAAGCAATTGATCGCGACGGGCGCGCTCAACGCACCCTGGGGCCTGGCTCTGGCGCCCGCCGATTTCGGCACCCTGAGCAACGCCCTGCTGGTGGGAAACTTCGGCGACGGCCTGATCAACGGCTATGATGCGGCCACCGGCACCTTCATCGGCACCGTCAAGGACGCCGGCGGCGCCGCCATCGCCACGGCAGGTGTGTGGGGCATTGCCTTCGGCAACGACGCAAACAACCAGCCGCACAATACTTTGTTCTTCGCGGCCGGTACCAATGATGAGCTCAATGGCAGCTACGGCCGCATCGATGTCGGCTCCACGCCGCCGGTGCTCAACGCCGCTCCGGTCGTTACGCTGACGACGCCCGGCGGAAATCTGAGCGGGACGGTGGCGCTCGGCGCGACGGTGGCGGATCCGCTCAAAATCGCCAAGGTCGACTTTCTCGCCGGTACGACGCTCATCGGCACTGCGACTGCGGCGCCGTTCTCCGTCATGTGGGATACGACCACGGTCGCCGACGGGCAGGTCGCGGTCACCGCCAAGGCAACCGACGCCGACGGCAACGTCGGCAGTTCGGCCGCCGCCACGGTGACGGTGGCCAACAACGGTCCGGCACAGGTGACGCTGACTCAGCTGCAGACGCAGATCTTCACGCCGATTTGCTCGGGCTGCCACACCGGCATCGGCACGGCTCTGCCGGGAGTGCAAGATCTGACCGCGGGCCATACCTTCGCCAGCGTCGTCAATGTCCCCAGCATCGAGCGGCCCACGCTGGACCGTATCAAGCCCAACGATCCGGCCAACAGCTACCTGATCCAGAAAATCGAGGGTGCGGCGGGAATCGCCGGCAGCCGCATGCCTTTCGGTTGCGGTTCCGTCGCGAATCCCTGTCTCGATCAGGCCACGATCGATCTGGTGAAGGCCTGGGTGACCCAGGGCGCGCTCAACAATTGATGCTCATGCCGTCAATGCAGCGCAGTGTAGTTCGCCGGCACGTAGATGTATCCCGTGCCGACGGCGCGCAGGTGCCCGATGCCCGGGAACGACAGGTGTGCGCCGGCGACCCAGTCGCCGTGCGCCGCCGTGTCGGCGAACACTTTCTTGCGCTGCGCGGCCGCCATGGCCGAATCGGTGTCGAACGCAATGGTCACTGCCGGATCGGGGAATTGGGCGGCCGCGACATGCATGAGATCGCCCCACAGCACGAGTCTCTCGCCCTTGCTTTCTACCACGTAGACGGTATGGCCGGCGGTGTGGCCGGGGGCCGCCACCGCGCGGATGCCCGGCACCAGTGCAACGTCGCCGTTGAAGGACTTGAACTTCCCGGCATCGACATACGGTTTCAGGGAGGTCATCGCGCCCAGGTAGCCGTCCTTGCGATCCTTGGGCGCGCTGTCCATATGTGCCTTGCTCAACCAGTAGTCGGCTTCGTGTTGCGAGGCACGCACCACGGCATTCGGAAACGCGGCCTTGCCGTCCGCCACCAGACCGCCCACGTGATCGCCGTGCATGTGAGTGATGTAGATCTCATCCACCTGCTCGGGTTGATAGCCGGAGGCTTTAAGGTTCATGAGCAGCTTGCCGACGCTGGGCCCGAACAATATTCCTGAGCCGGAGTCGATGAGCACCAATTTCGTCCCGGTGTTGATGAGAAAGCCGTTGACCGAGGCCTCGAGCGGCTCTTTGAGGAAGTCGAGCGCGAGCGCCGAATTCAGCTGCTGCGGCGTTATGTTGGTGAGCAGCTTGTTCGCTTCCATCGGAAACGTACCGTCGGACAGCGCCGTCACCTCGATGTCGCCGAGCATCATGCGGTAGTAGCCGGGCGCCTGAGATTTCTGCTGGGGTGCGCCCGCCAGCGCGGCTGCGCCGAACAGCAGGGTGGCCGCCAGCGCCGCGGTGACGCGGCAAGGCCGATCGATCGATATCATCAGAAACCTCCAGTGCTCATGCATTACAAGGTCAACACCGCATTCGGTTGCGGATTCTGCGGCCTGCGGCCTGCGCCTGTCGAGTACCCTGCGGCGGAGCGGTCGCTCTCCGGTTGCATAAGTACACGAACGTGCCGCAACATCGGGCCTGGCCATCCAACCGATTACGGAGCATCTCGTGCATCGCATCTACCGCCCGGCAGCCACGCTGGGAGTCGTGTGTTTCTGGTCGCTGATTTCTGCCGGGACCCATGCGGCGGAGAAGCCGAATCTCTATCAATCGCCGGCCTTGAGCCGCGAGTTGATCGCGTTCGGCTACGCCGGGGATCTGTGGACGGTGTCCCGCGAGGGCGGCCGCGCCGTGCGCCTCACCAGCGGCGTGGGGCTGGAGAGCGCGCCGGTATTTTCCCCTGACGGCAGTACCATCGCCTTCACCGGTGAATACGACGGCAATACCGATGTGTTCACCATCCCCGCAACGGGAGGCGTTCCCCACCGCGTGACCTATCATCCCGGGGCCGACGTCGCCATCGGGTTTACGCCCGACGGCAAGCGGATCTTGTTTCGCTCCTCACGCGATGCCGGGAGCCGGTACACCCAGCTCTATTCCATTGCCGCCGACGGCGGCGAAGTCGCGCGCCTGCCGCTGCCCATGGCTTACCAGGGGCAAATATCGCCCGATGGTTCGCATATTGCGTATTCGCCGCTGGCGCCTGCCTTCGGCTTCGACTACACGGCGTTCGTGTCGTGGGGAAACTATCGCGGCGGGCGTGCCAGCACAATTTGGATCACCGGGATCAAGACCCTGGATTCGATCGAGATTCCTCACGAGCAGGCGTCGGACTTCTTCCCCGTCTACAGCGGCGGCCAGATTTATTTCCTCTCGGGGCGCGCCGGCCGCATCGGAATCTTCCGCTACGATCCGGCCGGCAAGACGGTCGCCGAGGTCTTGCACAACGACGGTCCCGATATCCGCAGCCTCGCCGCACAGGGCGATACCCTGGTTTATGATCAGCTGGGAGAAATTCATCTCTTCGACACCGCCGGCGGCAAGTCGCACCGGGTGCCGATCGAGATACAAGCCGATCTGCCGGAAGTGCGGCCCAGCATCAAGAATGTGTCGGCGGAAATCGATCATGCGGCGATCTCGCCCACCGGCGTGCGCGCCGCGATCGAAGCGCACGGAGAGATTTTGACGGTGCCCGCGAAGCCGGGACCGACGCGCAACCTCACCAATAGTCCCGGAGTCATGGAGCGGTCGCCCGCCTGGTCGCCCGATGGTCAATCCATTGCTTATTTCTCCGATGAGTCCGGTCTGTACGCGCTGCACGTCGCCGCCCAGACGGGCGCCGCGTTGACTGGCGCGGCGGCCGTCAAGAAGTTTCCCCTGGGCTCCGAGCCGGCGTATTACTTTGCGCCGAAATGGTCGCCGGACTCGAAACGCATCGCGTTCCACGACAATCGCTTGAATTTCTATGTGATCGATGTCGCCACGGGAAAACTCAGCGTGATCGGCGACAAGAATGTGTATGGCGGGTTCTCGGACGCGAGCTACGATCTCGCCTGGTCGCCCGATTCCAAATGGATCGCCTTGCCGCGCTCTCTCGAGAATCACCTGCATGCCCTGTTCCTGTACTCGCTGGACAGCGGCAAGTCGACGCAGGTCACAGGCATGCTGGCGGATGCCCGCCTGCCTGCCTTTGACCGCGGCGGCAAGTACCTGTTTTACACCGCCAGCACCAATGCCGGAGCGAGTTCCGACGGCTTGGATATGACCAGCGATCTATACGAGGTGCGGTCGAACATCTACGCGCTGGTGCTCGCTGCCGACCAACCGTCGCCCCTGGCTCCCGAGTTGGACGATGAAAAGGCGCCGGGCGGCAAGCCGGCCAAGGCCAAGGAGGGCGACGGCGGTCCGCGGCCCGACGAAGCGGACGCCGCGAAGGATGCCGCGAAGGACGCTGCCAAGGATGCTGCAAAGGACGCCGTGAAAGGTGGCGGCCGCAAGTCCGCCGCAACCGCAGGCGCGCCGGCGGCTGCGGTTGCATCGCCCACCAAGATCGACTTGAGCGGCATCGAGTCGCGAGCCGTCGCGCTGCCCCTGCCCCCCGCCGCCTATACGGCCCTGGCGGCGGGGACCCACGGCAGTCTTTACTTTCTTGTGCGAACCGATCTGGGTCGTTTCGACGATCGCGCCGCTACGTTGAGCCGCTGGACTCTGGAGGACCGCAAGACGGAGAAATTGGCCGAGCGCATCGAAAGTTTCGAGCTCTCCGCCGACGGGGAGAAGATGCTGCTCGCCGTCTCCACCCGCAAACCCGATGCGCCGCCGGATGCCGGCGATGAGTCGCGGCCGGCCTGGACGATCGCGCCGGCCAACGTTCCCCTGAAGGCGGGCGAGGGCGCGCTTTCGCTGGCGGCCTTGCAGGTGCGGGTCGATCCTGCCGCGGAATGGATGCAGATGTTCCACGAGGTGTGGCGCATCGAACGCTCGTACTTCTACGATCCGAAATTTCACGGGGCTCCCACCGTCGACGACGAACGCCGCTACGAACCTTACGTGGCGTCGATTGCATCGAGAGCCGACCTCAACTATGTCTTTCAAGACATGCTGGGAGAATTCTCGGTCGGCCATTTGCGGGGCAACGGCGGGGCCATTCCCCGCAGCCGCCGCGTACCCGGCGGCTTGCTCGGCGCCGACTACGCCATCCGCAATAATCGCTATTGCCTGACAAAAATCTACACCGGCGGCGAATTCAATCCGCATGAAAAGGCGCCGCTGGCGCAGCCCGGGCTCAATCTCAGCCCCGGTGACTGCATTCTCGACATCAATGGGCAGGAAGTCACGGGCGCGGTTGATATACAGCAGGCGCTCGAAGGCACGGCCGACCACGCCATCACGCTGCGTGTCGCCGCCGCCGGCGGCGGCAAGGTGCGCGACGTCACCGTCGTGCCGATTGCCAGCGAAGCCAGTCTTCGCCACATCGATTGGATCGATTCCAACCGGCGCAGGGTCGAGCAGATGTCGGGGGGCAAGCTCGCCTATGTGTATCTGCCGAATACCGGCGCGGAAGGCTTCACCGCCTTCAATCGTTATTACTTCGCGCAGACTCAGAAGCAGGGGGCGATCATCGATGAACGCTTCAATGCCGGCGGCCAGATGGCGGATTACATCGTCGAGGTCCTGAGCCGCCGCATCGAGTCGTACTGGGCGCCGCGCTACGGCAAGATCGAACACACTCCGAACGCCGCCATCTACGGACCGAAGGTGATGATTGCGAACGAGGTGTCCGGTTCCGGCGGCGACGCGCTGCCGTGGCTGTTCAAGCAGGCCAAGATCGGCACCTTGGTCGGCAAGCGAACCTGGGGCGGATTGGTCGGCATCAGCGATATTCCGGTCCTGATGGACGGCGGGCGCGTCACCTCGCCCAGCGTTGCGTTCTTTTCTCCCGCGGGCGAGTGGGACGTGGAGAACCACGGCGTCGATCCGGATGTGGCGGTCGAGCAGGATCCGAAGGCGATGAGTGAAGGGCACGATCCTCAATTGGAGGCGGCGGTCTCGATTGCGCTGCGCGAATTGGCCGCCCACCCTGCGACGCAGCCCGTGAGGCCGGCCTATCCCGACTACCACCACTAGGATCCGACATGATCGTTGAATTTGCGCTGCTGAGGATTCGACCGGGCATCGACAAGCATGTTGAATCGGTGGCCGGCGCGGCCGCGCGGCAATGATCCTCAGCATCGACGACCTGCGGGAGCTTGCGAAGAAGCGCATTCCGCGCGCCATATTCGACTACGCGGCCGGCGGCTCCTACGAGGAACGAACTCTGCGGCGCAATGCCGCCGACCTCGATGCGATGACTTTTCGCCAGCGCGTCATGGTCGACGTGTCGAATGTATCCCTGGCGACGACCATGGCGGGCACCAAGGTGTCGATGCCGTTGGCCATCGGCCCCACCGGACTCGCGGGCCTGTTCTGCGCGGATGGGGAGATTCTGGCGGCGCGGGCCGCGGCGGCGTGCGGCATTCCTTACTGCATGAGCACCATGTCGATTTGCTCGATCGAGGACGTGCGGGCGGCCACCGGACAGCCGTTCTGGTTCCAGCAATACCTGATGAAGGACCGCGGCTTCAATCAGGAACTCATCGATCGCGCGGCCGCCGCGCAGTGTTCCGCGCTGATGCTCACCCTCGATCTGCAGGTGCTGGGGGAACGCCGCCGCGATCCGCGCAACGGTCTGACGATTCCGCCGCGGCTCACCCTGCGCAATGCCTGGGATGTGGCGACGAAGCCAACCTGGGCGCTCAAGGTGCTGTTCGGCAAGCGGCGCACCTTCGGCAATCTGGCCGGGCGGATCGGCGGATCGAGCGGAATTCGCACGCTGTCGGAATGGACGGCGACGCAATTCGATGCCTCGGCGAATTGGCGCGACGTGGAATGGGTGAGAAGCCGCTGGCCCGGAAAGCTGATTCTCAAAGGTGTGCTGGACGCCGAGGACGCCCGCTTCGGTCTCGCCGCGGGCGCGGATGCCATCGTCGTCTCGAATCACGGCGGCCGTCAGCTCGACGGTGCCCCGTCCTCGATTTCGGTGCTGGCGGAGATCGCCGCGGCCATCGACGGACGCTGCGAGGTGCTGTTCGACGGCGGCATCCGTTCCGGCCAGGACATCGCGAAGGCGTTGGCGCTCGGCGCCCGCGGAACGCTGATCGGCAGATCGTTTCTCTACGCTCTGGCGGCGGCGGGGGAGGCGGGGGTCGTGAAGGCCGTCGAGATCATGCGCAATGAGCTGCGCACCACGTTGGCGCTCACCGGAACCCCGACCCTCGAGGCCGTGGGCCCGCACATTCTGCGCCTCGCACCCTAGATCATCGGCAATCCACGCCGCGGTCGCCCGCGGGGAAAGGCCGCCTCTATTGTCGCCAGGTCAGCGTCACTCAGGTCGAAGGCCATCGCACCCGCGTTGTCGGCGACGTGCGCGAGGCTCGTCGCCTTGGGGATGACGAAAACGTCCGGGCTGCGCAGCAGGAACCGCAGGGCAACCTGCCGCGCGGTCACCTGGTGGATTGCAGCGATTTCGTGCAGCACCCGGCCCTGTTTGCTGCGCGCGTCGAACGCCGTCGTCGACTGGCCAAACGGCGTGTAGGCGACCACCGCGGTGCCGTGGCTGCTGCACCAGGGCAGCACGGCATGTTCGATGGCGCGCTCCTCGAGGTGGTACAGCACCTGGTTGCAGGCCGGATGCCCCGCACCGGCAATGGCGGCCGTCTCCTCCAGGTCGTCGACATCGAAGTTGCTCACGCCCCAGGAGAGGATCTTGCCGCCGCGCATCAGGCTGTCGAAGGCGGCGATGGTCTCCTCCAACGGGTGGCTGCCGCGCCAATGCAGCAGATAGCAATCCAGCCGGTCGGTCTGCAGGCGTTGCAGGGACTTCTCGCAGGCATCGATCGTGCGGCGCTTCGACGCATTGGTCGGCAGCACCTTGGAAACCAGGAAGACTTCATCGCGCCGGCCCGCGATTGCCCGGGCGACCAGAGACTCCGCCGCTCCCGAGCCATACATTTCGGCGGTATCGATGTGGGTCAGACCGAGATCGAGGCCGCGGCGCAGGGCGGCCACCGCGCGCTCCGGCGCTTCCTCGATTTTCCACGTGCCTTGGCCGACCGGCGCAACGAGGCGCCGAGTGCTGCCGAGCTCGCGGCCGGTGAATTTACCCATCATGCTCCGGCTGGAGGTCATATCCGATATGCCACGAAATCCGATATGCGATGAGGAGACACCCGGCGAAGCCGCCGGGCATGTTTGCCGGCGGATTATGTCGCCGGGGATTTGCACCTGTCCATGGATTTTACAGCGAAGGTTGAGGTATACAATGTAGAACGACAGGCGCCCGGAAGCGAATTACGCCTGATTGTCGTGGTGCGGTCAGCCCCCGTGACGGGTAGCAAGATCAGGGAGGTTTCGGACATGACGATGCCGGCCGCGCTGGATGAAGACCATAAATCCGGGGCCGTTTGGGATTTCATGCGCATGGACCGCGGCTGGCGCGTCGTCTCGCTGGCGGCCTTTGCCGCGGTCTATTCCCTATGCATGATTCTCGGCTTGGTTCTGCGCGAGAGTTCGCAGCAACTGGTGATCATTTGGCCGGCGGCCGGCATTCTGTTCATGGCGCTGTGGTTCTCGCCGCTGCGCAACTGGATCTGGATTCTCGCGCTGCAACTGGCCGTCGAACTGACGATCGATGTCGTGCGAACCGAGCACTTCATCTGGCGCTGGTACCTGCCTTTCATGGCCGCGAATTCCCTGGATGCCGTCGTCGGCGCACTGATCGCCAAGAACCTGATGGCGGCGCCGCAGGTCCCGCGGGTGCGGCACGTCTTGCAGTTTTTCGCGGCGGTTGCACTGGGTTCGGCGGCCAGCGCGACGCTCGGCGCCTATGCCTCCCTGCGAGACTTGGGGGGCGCCCACTACCTGCGTGAATGGCAGCTGTGGTGGGGGGGCAATTGGCTGGGATCCTTGTGCGTGGCGCCGGTGCTGATGGCCTGGAGCATTCGCTTGCGCGCGCGCAAATTGTCGGTTCCGCCGCCGCCGACGGCCGAGATCGCCCTGATCGGCTGCTTGGTGCTCGGGACCACGCTATGGGTATTCTCAGCCTCGCCCGGCAGCGTGACGACCATCCTCGATCTGCCCTTTGTTCTGTTGGCGTTGGTGATCGTTGCGGCGTTCCGCTTGCCGCCGCGCTGGTGCACGTCTTTCGCAGCGATGTCCGTGTTGCTGGCATCGTATTTCGCAAGCCGCGGTTTGGGTCCGTTCGCCGGTGATCCGAATCCCTTCGTACGGGTGGGCGCCGTCCAATTGTATTTGGCGACCTTCGTCGTGATCAATTTCATGCTGTCCATCGTGCTGCTCGAGATGCGCAACGCCTTGCAGCAGCTGCGCGCCAGCGGCGAGCGCTATCAAAATTTCGTCGAACAGAGTTCCGAGGCGGTCTGGCGCATCGAACTCGAGGAGCCGATGTCGCCCGGGCTTCCCATCAAGGAGCAAATTGCGTGGCTGCGCGAGCATGCCTACATCGCCGAATGCAACCTGGTGTATCTCAAATTGAACCGGCTGTTCGGCCTGCCCGACGCGGACTCGCGCTTGTGGCGCGCCGACGTTCCATGGTCCGCGATCTATCTCGAACATATCGGCACGGCGGCGCAGCAGGGCTATTCGACCGACGGGCTGCAATTTACCCTGTCAAAAGGCTCGCGGCAGTTCACGTACATCACCGGATTCCGGGGGGTCATGGAGGGCGGCAAGCTGGCGCGGGTGTGGTGCGTCGCCCGCGACATCAGCGAGATGGTCGACCTGACGGAGCGTCTGCGCCAGAAGCAGGAGAGACTGCAGTTGTACGCGCGGCAGTTGGTCGGCGCCGAAGAACGTGCGCGGCGGGCGACGGCCGTGGACTTGCACGATGGCATCGGCCAGCAATTGGTCGGTCTGGCGATGACGGTCGAGGCGGCGGCCTCGCGGGCGACCCCCGAGGTGCGGCTGCTGCTCGGCGAGGCAACCCATACCGTGCGGGAGGTGCAGTCGATCACGCAGCGGGTCATCGCCGATTTGAGCCCTCCGGGACTGTACGAGCTCGGATTGGAACCTGCTCTCAAATGGCTCAGCGTCTACATGCGCGGCAAGGACAATTTGGAGGTCGACCTGAAGGTGGCGCCGGATGCGGCTGCCTATGATCTCGATCTTCGAGTCCTGGTGTTCAAATTGATCCGCGAACTGTTGCGCAATGTGGTCAAGCACTCCGGCGTGCGGTCGGCGTCGGTCACGGTTGCAGAGTCGCCGGATGAATTGAGCGTCGTGGTGGAGGATCACGGCGTGGGGTTCGAATGGCAGCTCAGTCTATTCGAGGCGCGCTCCGAGGGTTTCGGTCTGTGGAGCGTGGCGGACCGAGTGCGGGCCGCCTCCGGCGAGATGACGGTCGATACCGCTCCCGGCCGGGGCTGTCGCGTTTCGGTGGTGTTCCCGCACAATCGCATCGTGCCGTTGCTGCAGCAGAAGGATTTGCACGGCGAATCTCCCGACGCGGGACAGAACCGTTCGGCGTCCCAGTGAATCTTTCAGAGCAGAGTTTTCGCCAAGCGCCGCGACATGCGCAGGGCGGCTTCGCGGCCCTGGTAGTAACCCTGAATCACCCCCAGCTGATCGAAGCCCAGGCACTCGTAGAAGGCGCGCGCGGATTCATTGTGCGTGCGCAGTTCGAGGTTGATACGAAACACACCGGCTTCGACTGCGGTAGCGGTCAGCCAGCTCATGAGCTGCCGCCCTAGCCCCTGGCGGCGGTGCTCCGGCGCCACGGCGAGCAGATTCAAGTGAGCCACGTCGTCGCCGAAGTGCATGATGGCGAATGCCGCAATATTGCGTTCGCGGCGCGCGACCACGACCGAAGAATCGGGCCCGGAGATAAAATGCTGCACGCGTGCCGGTGTCCATGACCAGGTGAGCCCCTGTTCGATCAAGTCGCGCGACATTTCGGCGATCTCGCGCGCATCACCGGCACGCGCCAGCCCCAGTGTGGCGAGCTCCGACACCTCTAGGGCGCTCCCTTCATGACCTCCACCGGGTCCTGTTCGACGACCATATCCGGATCCACCCCATGCCCCTCGCTGATCCAATGTCCGCGTTAACCCGCGGTACCGAACTCTGGCACAAATACGATGCCACCGTCGAGCACGGGCCCGCGGTCGGTGAAGGCCAGCTGTCAGCGGCTGCGATACCTATCGGTCGCGAGCACCAGCTCGTGCGAATTGCCCGCCTCGAACGCGGAGTGCCCGGCATCCGGCACGATGCGCAGATCCGCCTCGGGCCACGCGCGATGCAAGTCCCAGGCGCTGGCGGCAGGGCAAACGATATCGTAGCGTCCCTGAACGATGGTCGTCGGTATGTGACGGATGCGCGGCACATCGTCCAGCAATTGGCTTTCGCTGCGCAGGAACCCGCGATTCACGAAGTAATGGCACTCGATGCGCGCCACCGACAGCGCAAACTGATCCTCGGCCCATTTCTTGATGTTCTCGCCGTTGCTGAGCAGGAAACTCGCGGAGGCCTCCCACACCGACCATGCGCGCGCCGCCGCCAATGCGACCCTCTGATCGCTGCCGACCAGCCGTTTGTGGTAGGCGCTCAGGAAATCATCCCGCTCATCGGGGGGGATGGCGTCGCGGTAGGCTTCCCAGGCATCGGGAAATATCTCTGACGCACCGTGCTGATAGAACCAGCGGATCTCCGCGTAGCGCAGCAGGAAGATTCCGCGCAGCACGATTTCGCTGACGCGATCCGGATTTGCCTCCGCATAGGCCAGCGCCAACGTGCTGCCCCAGGATCCGCCGAATACCTGCCAGCGCTCGATCCCCAGGTGCCGGCGCAAGCGTTCGATGTCGGCGACCAGATGCCAGGTCGTATTCTCGATCAGACTGGCGGTCGGGCGGCTGCGGCCACAGCCACGCTGATCGAATACGACGATGCGATAGTGCTGCGGGTCGAAGAATTGCCGCGCACGCTTATCGGAGCCGGCACCCGGTCCACCGTGCAGGAATACGGCCGGTTTTCCCGCAGGATTGCCGCACTCTTCATAGTAAATCTCGTGCACGTCCGAGACGCGCAGATACCCGTGGCGGAAGGGTTCGATCGGCGGATACAGTTCGCGGCGTGCGGCGTCGTGCCGACCGAGCCGGGTTGCGACGCGCGCCTTGGCCGGTCGTGTCGAGGGCTTCTTGGCCACGGTACGCCCAGCGGTGGAACGTTTCGCCGTGGCGCGTGTTTTGACCGGCGCGCCCTTTTTCTTCTTCATCGCTTTTCCTCTTGATCTTATGATGGTGCCCGCGAAATCATGGGTCCCAGCGGCCGCCCGCCGAGAAGATGCACATGCAGGTGATATACCTCCTGGCCGCCATGCGCATTGCAATTGATGATCAACCGGTAGCCGTCCTGTGCGATGCCCTGTTGCCGCGCGAGATCGCGCGCCACGATGAACATATGACCGATCAAGGATTCGTCCTGGTCGGCAATGTCGTTGGCCGTGGGAATGGGCTTGTTCGGCACGATCAGTATATGTATCGGGGCCGCCGGCTTGATGTCCAAAAAGGCGATCACCCGCGAGTCGCGGTAGAGCACGTTCGCCGGCAGCTCGCCGGCGATGATTTTCTCGAAAAGCGTAGGCATTTCATGTGCCTCCGAGCTTGATGGTTGTCCAAGATTAGCAGGAACGGCGCCGCTGCTCGGATTTTGCAATGCAGCAGACGGAGCTTCGTAATAGTAATAGGAACGATTCTCATGTAGAATTGCGTTCATGTTGACGACTCCTCCAACCGGCGTTCCTGCTCCTGGATCCAGCGACCTTAGGCTGACGGATCTAAGGATTGGCATGCCCGCCCGGGTGGTGTCCGTCACAGCGCCCGATGCCGCGACCCCGGTCGAATTGGGGCGCCGGCTGGCTGAACTGGGTTTTCTTCCCGGCGAAGCCGTTCGCGTTGTCGCCAGAGGCCTCATGGCGCGGGCCCCCATTGCGGTGCGTATCGGGACGGGCACCTTCGCGCTGCGATTGTTCGAGGCCGCCTGTATCCGCGTGTGCCCGGAGCAGCCGCAGCCCGCCTAAGGCCATGGAGGCTTTCCCCAGCGGTTCGGGTCCTTTGGTCGCCCTGGTGGGAAACCCCAACTGCGGCAAGACGGCACTATTCAATATTCTCACCGGCAGCCGCCAAAAGGTCGCCAACTACGCCGGGGTGACTGTCGAACGCAAAGAGGGCTCCTTGCTCACCCCCTCGGGCAAGCGAGTACGAATACTTGACCTGCCCGGCGCCTATAGCCTCGACGCCCTGACCCCGGATGAGCGTGTAACCAGCGATGTGCTGCTCGGCCGCCGCGCCGGAGAGACGCGGCCTGATTTCGTGGTGTGCGTCACCGATGCCACCAATCTGCGGCAGAACCTGCGTTTGACATTGAGCCTGAAGCGGCTGGGCCTGCCCATGGTCGTGGCGCTCAACATGACCGATATCGCCCACCGCAAGGGCATTGTCATCGATGCGCAGCGTCTCGCTCACGAATTGGGCGTGCCCGTGGTCGAGACCATCGGCGTCAAATCGAGCGGCGTGCAAGCACTGATCAAGGTTCTCGACGGAATCGTGATTCCGGCACCGGTACGTCGCGCTGCAACGTGGCTCCCCTTGAGTTCCTCGGATATCGAGCAGGACCAAGCCGAGGTCAGAAGGATCTTGGGACTGGTGGGCGGCGACCGCATCGACGGGGTGACCTTCAGCGACCGGGTCGACGCCGTGGTGCTGCATCCGCTGCTGGGCCCGCTGATTCTCGCGGTCATTCTCTTTCTGGTATTTCAGGCGGTGTTTGCCTGGGCCCAGCTGCCCATGAACGAGATCAAGTTCGGCGTTGCCGCCTTCGGCGATTGGCTGGGCGCGGCTCTGCCGGCCAGCCTGTTCAAGGATCTGTTGGTCAATGGAGTTCTTGCCGGGGTCGGCAGCGTCCTGGTATTTCTGCCGCAGATCATCATCCTTTTCTTCTTCATCCTGATCCTCGAAGACACCGGATACCTGCCCCGCGCCGCCTTCTTGCTCGACCGGGTGATGGGCTCCGTGGGACTGTCGGGCCGGGCGTTCATTCCCCTGTTGTCGAGTTTTGCGTGCGCGATTCCCGGGATCATGGCGACCCGCACCATTCAGAGTCCGCGCGATCGCTTGGCGACCATCATGATTGCGCCGCTGATGACCTGTTCGGCACGCCTGCCGGTCTACGCGCTGATCATCGGAGCGTTCATTCCGCAACGCACGATTTGGGCTGGCCTGGAATTGCAGGGTGTGGTGTTGTTCGCTCTGTACATCGCCGGGGTCGTGAGTGCGATGGCGGTTGCCTTCGTGCTCAAGCGCAGCGGCCCGGGATCGCGATTTCAGGCGCTGATGCTGGAGCTGCCGGCGTATCACTGGCCGAATCTGCGCAACCTCGCCATCGGACTGTGGCAGCGCGTGGAGATCTTCATGACGCGGGTCGGCACCATCATTCTGTCGCTGATGGTGATTTTGTGGGCGTTGAGCTCATTCCCGGCGCCGCCTCCCGGCGCCACCGGACCTGCGATCCAGTACAGCATCGCGGGACATCTGGGTGCCTGGCTGGCGGTACTATTCGCGCCCATCGGCTTCAATTGGCAGATTTCCATCGCTCTGGTGCCGGGGCTTGCGGCCCGGGAGGTCGCGGTCGGCGCCTTGGGCACCGTCTATGCCTTGTCGGCGACGGGCAACGACGTGAGCGGCGCGCTCACGCCCCTCATAGCCCACTCCTGGAGTTTGCCGACCGCGCTCTCACTGCTGGCATGGTATGTGTTTGCACCCCAGTGCCTGTCGACGCTGGTCACGGTCAAACGAGAAACCAATTCCTGGCGCTACCCGCTTATCATGGCGGCGTATATGTTTGCGCTGGCCTATGCCGGATCGTGGATCGTTTATCGCGTCGCCACCGCGCTGACCGGCAACGGCTGACAGGCTCCCATGCACGGCATTCTGGATAACTTTCTGGTCGGTCTCGCGCTGCTGGTCAGCGTTGTCTACGCCGTCCTCGCCTTGGGTCCGCGAAACCTGCGGCGGCGCCTGCTTGCCGCGTTGAGCCGGGGCGCGGCGCGCGCGCCGGCAGTCCCCGGGATGCGGCGCATGGCACATTGGCTGGCGGCGTCGGCCGGCAAATCCCAGGGGGCTTGCGGCGGCTGCGATGACTGCGGATCCAAGAAATCACCGTCGCCTGAAGTCAGCGTGCCCGTGGCCAAAATCAGCCGGCGCGGCTGAGCCCGCCGCCCCGCCCCAACCGTAGCGCCCACCCTAGTCGTTGCTGGTCAACAGGCGGGCATTGCGCGCGTCCGCAACGAGCTTGATGCTGCCGTCCGCCAGCGGCACCGCAATCGGAGCGACCTCGACCTTGGTCACTCCTTTCTTATGATCGAGACCGATTTGCTTCGCCGTGGCTGGGGAGAGATCGACGATGCGACCGCGGACGTAAGGACCCCGGTCGCGGATGGTGACCAGGGCGCTGCGGCCGGTTTCCAAGTTGGTGACTTTGGCGGTCGTGCCGAGCGGCAATGTCTTGCTTGCGGCGTTATTGCTCTGCGGTTGCATACGCGACCCGTCAGCCATCTTTCGGCCGGCAAACATCGGCGCGTAGAAAGACGCCTTGCCGCGGCGTGCGTGTCCGGAACGGTCGAGCTCAGGATTTGCGACCACGGGCTCACGCACCGGTCCCACCGACCGCGAGGCTGGAGACGGGTCTGCGGCGGCGGGATCCGCGGCAGCCACTCCACTGCAAGTCAGCAGCAACGCGGCGAGGCAGAGATTCCAGCGAGGGTGATTGAACATTTGTTGCGCCAATTTCATGAAATCCTGCATTCATGATGATTGAAACGCATAGGAGGCGCTGTCAGCCAACAGCCCGTACCTGGGTGGGACTACGCGCCGACGGCCTATCGAGCCGACGCTAACCCCTTGAAATATAATGCCGTGCCGCTCAGGGCGGCGTTGCCGGGGAGGCCTCTGCCGCGTGTTGCACCTGCCACCCGCCTCCCAAGGCCCGGTACAGCTGCACCACCGACAAGAGGGTATTGAGACGCGCCGCCGACAGCGAGAGTTCGGCGGTGAAAAGATCGCGGTCGGCGTCAATGACATTGAAGTAGGAGGCATAGCCGACCCGATAGCGAGCGAGCGCGATGGTGTTGGCGCGTCGCTGCGCATCGACCTGGGCCTCCTGCGCCGCTTGTACATCGGCATCCTGCTGGCGTGCGAGCAACGCATCCGATACTTCTTGAAACGCCGTCTGCACGGTTTTCTGATACTGCAGCAGCGCCTGACGCTTTTGCGCATCCGCCAGCTTCAGCTGATAGAGATTGCGCTGTGGATTGAGGAGCGGCTGCAGGGCATCGGCGCCCACCGACCAAGTGCGCGCGGGACCGCTGAACAACGACGACAGCGCGTTGCTGATGCGGCCGCCGGACGCGGTGAGGCTGATGCTTGGAAATAAATTCGCCTTGGCGACGCCCACCTCGGCATTGGCCGCCACCAGGTTTTGTTCGGCTTCGCGCACGTCGGGACGGCGCTCGAGCAGGCTCGAGGGCAAACCTGCGGCCGGCACGGGCACCGGCGCGATCGCCGCACCGTCGCTGCGCAGAATCGCATCGGGATTGCGGCCGAGCAGCACGCTCAACTGATCCTCGGTTTGCCCCATGAGCAGCTCGAGTTCCGGCACATTGGCCCTGGCGATGGCCAATTGCGCCTGAGCGGTGGCGACATCCAATTCCGACACCGTGCCGCGGTCGTGCTGCGCCTGAGTCAGGTCGACGAACTTCTGCCGCGTGTCGACGGTGCGGCGCGTGATTGCCAGTTGTTCATCGAGAGTTTGCAGAGTGAAGTAGGCCGTGGCGACGCTCGCGACCAATCCCGACATGACATCTTGCTTGGCGTAGCCGGATTGCAGCAGTTGGGCGCGCGCCGCCTCGGTGGCGCGCCGATATTTGCCCCAGAAATCAATCTCGTAGGACAGGCTGCCTGCGAGCCCGAACACATTGCTCAGCGCCGGCGTTCCCGGCGGCAGCTCGTACAGCGACAGTCGCTGCCGGGTCGCGGCCGCATCCACCGACAATTGCGGCAGCTGCTGCAGGTGGGCCGAGCCGAGCACGGCGCGTGCCTGATCGACGCGCGCCGCGGCAATGCGCACGTCGAGGTTGTTGGCGAGACCTTCGCGGATCAGAGCCTGCAGGACGGGGTCCCGGTACACCTGCCACCAGCCGGCGTCGGCGACCGAATCAACCGCCGCACTGGGCTCGAAGCGATAGACCGGCGGGGCGACGATGTCGGGGCGCCGGTAGTCCGGCCCCAGGGCGCAGCCGGCGATAAGCGCCGCCCACAGCGCCGCGGCGCCGGCCCGGGCGGTCGGCGCCCGCTTCATGGCGGTGCTGCCGGCAGGCTCTTGCGCGGCGCCCGGCGCACAGACCGAAGATACTCGGCGAGTTTCTGCATCAATACATAGAAGACAGGTATCAAAAAGATGCCGATCAGGGTGGCGGCGCTCATGCCGAAGACCACGGCCGTGCCCAGCACCCGGCGCGCGGAAGCGCCGGCACCGGTGGCGGTCGCCAACGGCAGCGAGCCGAAGATGAATGCGAAGGACGTCATCAGAATGGGCCGCAACCGCAGGCGTGCGCCGGCGATCGCCGCCTCCACCAGCGGCGTACCGCGCTCGTACTCGAGCTTGGCAAACTCGACGATGAGAATCGCATTCTTGGCGGCGAGGCCGATGAGCATGACCAGGCCGATTTGGGCGTAGATGTCGTTCTGCATGCCGCGCAATGCAAGACCGCCGTAGGCCCCCATGACGGCGAATGGAATGCACAACAGCACGGCGAACGGCACCGCCCAGCTCTCATAGAGTGCGGCCAGCACCAGGAATACGAACACGATGGCCATGCCGAAGATGGCGCCGCTCTGGCCGCTGGAAATCTTTTCCTGATAAGTGGTGCCGGTCCAGTCGTAGCCGTAGCCGCTCGGCAAATCGCGAGCCAGCTCTTCCATGGCGCGGGTGGCCTCCCCCGAGCTGTAACCGGGCGCCGGCGCGCCGTTGATGGTCGCCGCGCGAAACACGTTGAAGCGTTCGATGTATTCGGGGCCGACCTTCTGTTTGATCGTCACCAGCGTCGACAGCGGCACCATGTCACCCTGCGAGGTGCGTACGTACAGGCCGTTGACCGAGTCGGGCGAGGCGCGCGCCTGCGCTTCCGCCTGCGTGGTTACCCGGTAGGTGCGGCCGAACAGATTGAAATCGTTGACGTAGTTGCCGCCGAAGAATGTCTGCAGGCTGGCGAAGATGCTGGATATCGACACGCCGAGTGTCTTGGCGCGCTCCCGATCCAGCAGGTATTCCACTTGCGGAGTGCGGGTGTTGAATTGGGCGAACACGCGGGCGAGTTCAGGCCGCTTGTTCGCCGCGCTGAGAAAATCGCCGAGCACATCGGCAAATCTTTGGATGTCGCCGCCGCTGCGATCCTCGAGCATGAACTCGAAGCCGCCCGCCGTGCCGATGCCCGGAATGGGCGGCGGATTGAACACGACAACGTTCGCTTCCTTGATGCCGGCGCCGATGCGGTTGAGGCGCGTCGCAAGCGCCAGCGCCCCATGCTGCGCGCCGGCGCGTTTTGCCCAAGGCTTCAGCTCCGCGAAAATGGTGGCGGCGTACGCGGAATTGGTGCCCGTCAGTATGTTCAATCCGGTGATCGCGAAGGTGTCCTGCACTTCCGGCTGCTCGCGCAACTGCCGGCGGAACGCATCCGCCACCGCTTCGGTGCGCTGGATCGAGGCGCCCAGCGGCAGGGTGACGAGCCCCATCAAGTACCCTTGATCTTCATCCGGCATGAATCCGGTCGGCCTTTCGTACACCAGCCACAGCGCGGCCGCGCCCAGGATCACAAAGATGATCATCGATTGCAGGCTGCGATGGATGCGCCGGCCCACCGACCCGGTGTAGTGCGCCGTGAATCTCTTGAAGGCGCGATTGAATACCGCAAATGCGCGGCCGAGCAGCCCGCTGAAATGCGACTCGGCGGTGGGTTTGAGCAGCAGGGCGCACAGCGCCGGGGTCAAGGACAGCGCGACGATGAGCGAAATGGCAACCGAGACCGCCAGAGTGAGCGCGAACTGTCGGTAAAACTGGCCGGTCAGCCCGCCGAGGAAAGACACGGGCACGAATACTGATATCAAGACCAGCGCAATGGCGATCACCGGCCCGGCGACTTCCTTCATGGCTTCCTTGGTCGCCTCGCGGGCCGCGAGCTTGCGGCTATCCATGATTTCGGTGACCGCCTCGACCACGACGATGGCATCGTCGACCACCAAGCCGATGGCGAGCACCAAGGCAAACAAGGTCAGCGTATTGAGCGAGAATCCCAGCGCGACGAAGGCGCTGAAGGCGCCGATCAGGGACACCGGCACGGCGATCATGGGGATCAGCGTGGCGCGCCAGCTCTCCAGAAAAATGAACACCACCAGCAGCACCAGCGCGCCGGCGATCAACAGGGTCACGACGACTTCGTGCATGGACTCGGACACGAACAGAGTGGTATCGAAGGGAATGGAATAGTGAATTTCCTTGGGAAACGTCGGCGCCAGGGAATCCATGGCCTGGCGCACCCCGCGCGCCACATCGAGCGCGTTGGCGTCCGGCAATTGATAGATGCCGATGATGGCGGTGGGCACGCCGTTGAGCCGGGTGGAGCGCGAATAGTCGGTGGCGGCAAGCTCGACCCGCGCGATGTCCTTGAGATGCACGACGGCGCCATCCGGGCCGGTGCGCACCACGATGGCCGCGTACTCCTCCGGGGTCGACAGCCGCCCCTTCACCGAGGCGACGAGTTGCAGCTGCTGTCCGGGGGGCGCCGGCTCGCCGCCGATCGTGCCCGCCGGCGCCACCACGTTTTGCTCGTTGATGATGCCGGAGACATCCTCGGTGGTGACGCCGAGGCGCGCCATTTTTGCCGGGTCGAGCCAGATGCGCATTCCGTAGTCGCGGGCGCCGAACACCACCACCTGGCCGACGCCGCGCACGCGGGCCAGGGCATCGTACACATGCAGCGTGGCAAAATTGGAGAGAAACAAGTAGTCGTAGCGCGGATTGTCGGAGCCGATGGCGACCGTGAGCAGGATTTGCGGTTGGCGCTTGGCCACCGTGATTCCCTGCTGCAGCACCTGCGCCGGGAGCTGGCGCTGCGCGATGGCCACCTGGTTCTGCACGTCGACCGCGGCAATGTCCTGTGCCGTGCCGACGTCGAAGGAAACCGTCAGGTTGTAGCTGCCGTCGTTGGCGCTCTTGGAATCCATGTAGATCATGTGCGGCACGCCGTTGACCTGCTGCTCGATCGGCGCCGCAACCGACTGTTCAATGGTGGCGGCATCGGCGCCGGGAAAGGTCGTCGAGACCAGAATGGTCGGCGGAGTGATCTGCGGGAAACGGGCCACGGGCAGGCCGGAGAGCGACACGGCGCCGGCGATCGTGATGATGATGGCGAGAACCGTCGAGAATATCGGATGATCGATGAAGTAGTCGATCATGCCCCGCCCGGTGCCGCCGCCGCCAGGGGCGTCATTTTGACGAGTATCGCGGGTTTGAGGTGCTGTATGCCGTCGACGATGACGATGTCGCCGCTCTTCAGGCCCTCCTGCACCTGCATCTGCGAGCCGACACGCAGGCCCAACCGCACGTCGCGCTGCTGTGCGCGGCCGGAGGCGTCGACGATCCAGACATAGTTCTTGCCCTGCAGATCCTGGATCGCCCGCTGCGGCACGACGATCGCATTCGGATCTTGTTGTGCCGCCACCTGCACCCGCGCGAATTGGCCGGCGTGCAGCAGATGCTTCGGATTGTCGACTTCCAGGCGCAGCGCCAGAGTGCCGGTACGCGTGTCCACCGCCGGATCGATGAAGTCGAGCCGCGGCGTCTGCAGGTATTCCGAACCGTCGGACAGGAAAATGCGGAACGGCGGCGGCGTTTTCGAGTCCTGGCTCGGCGCGCGGCCGAGCTGGCGCTGCAGGCTCAGCAGGCGTTGCTCGCTCACGCTGAAGTTCACGTACATGCGGTCGTTTTGATAAATCGTGGTCAGCAGCGTGTTATTGGCGGTGACCATGCCGCCCTGGCGCAATTGAGCGCGGCCCATCACGCCGTCGATCGGGCTCAAGATGGTGGTAAAGCCGAGATTGAGCTCAGCCGACCTGACCGCCGCCTTGGCGGCGTCGATCGAGGCCAGATTGGCTTGGTTCTTCGCCACCGCGGCGTCCAACTCCTGCTGACTCACGGCGTCGATTTCCGACAATGACTTGGCGCGCGCCAAATCGCGCTGCGACTGCAGCGACGCGGCTTCGCTCTGAGCGAGCGAGGCTTTCGCCTGGGCCAATGCGGCGATGTAGGGTTCTCGATCGATGACGAACAGCAATTGTCCGGTCTTGACCGGCTCCCCTTCGACCGGGACGCGCTTCTCCAGCATGCCGCCGACCCGCGGCCGGATCTCGACCGCGTTGACGGCCTCGGTCTGCGCCACGTAGTCCTCGGGAAACGTCACCGGATGCGGCGTGATCCTCACCACCATCACCTCGACGGGGGCCGCCGGCGCGGGCGCATTTTTCGAGCAGGCGCAGCCCAGCAATGCGGCGGCTGCAACGATGGCGGCACGCGTGGCGGACATCGTGTTCCTCAAGCGTCCTCTAGAAGGACTGTCTGAACTCCACGCCGATGGTGCGCGGCTGGTTCACGAACAGCCGCGGCCGCCCCGGCACTTCCGCCGCAATCGAGCGGTTGTCGCCGAGATTCGCGACCTCGTTGCCCAGATTCTTGCCGACGATCGCCACCTCGAAAGGCCCGTGCTCGAAGGCAAACCGCGCGTTGAAGAGCCGGTAGGATCCGCGTTCCCGAGGATCGCTCGGATCATTGTTGCCGCTGAAGCTTCTGCCGACATAGGAGTAGTCGGCGCTGCTGACCAGCGTCCAGCTCGCCCCCAGCTGCGTCGTGTACGCGGCGGAGGCATTGCCGGTCCAATCGGGCACCTGATAGATGGGCGAGCCCACCTGCTGCGGCGAAGACGGGCTCGCTTCGGTGATCTTGGCATTCTGATAGCCGACGCCGGCCGAAATCTCGAGTGGTTCGGTGGGCCGTGCGTGTATCTCGATCTCGCCGCCCTTGCTCACCGCGCCGCCGGCATTGGCAATGAACTGGAAGCCGCAGCCGAGCAGGATTTCCTGCTGGATGTTGTTCCATTTGATGTAGAAGGCGGCCGCATCGAAGGTCAGGCGATGATCGAACCAGGCCGTCTTGGTGCCCAACTCGTAGCTCCACAACGAGTCGGACTTGAAGCTGCGGGTATCGGCGATGGTGAGGTTGGGGTCCGCCTGATGCAACGCTGCAACGCAGTCGTTCGGAGTGTTCGGCTGGCCCGGCGGCACGATGGGCACGAGGCCGCCGGGCCTGAATCCCTTGGCGGCGTTGACATAGACCATCTGGTCCGGGGTGAGGTGGTAATCCGCTTCGAATTTCGGATTGACGCCGTTTTCGTTCGTGGTAATGGGCGGACTGACGATGGGCGGACCGCCGCCGGTGGCCAGCCCCTCCTCAAAGCCGGAGGAAGAGATCTTCACCTGGTACCAGCGCAGGCCGGCGGTCAGCTTGAGTGGCTCTATCGGCTGGTAGGACACTTCGCCGAACGCCGCGGGCTCGCGGATGTCGGTGTGGAAGTCCTGGGTAAATATCAGATTGGCGTAATCCGGGTTGTTCTGGCCGCCCAAGGTATTGTCGAGGTTGGGAACGGTGGCGGGCGGGTAGTAGGCGGCAAACGGCAAGCGGCCGTGGAAATCCGAATAGAATCCGCCCACCACGAATTGCACCGGGCCCTGCAGAGCGGAGGCGAAGCGCACTTCCTGAACGAAGCGCTGGTAGCTCTTCTCTTCGCTGATCGGGCCGGGCTGCGGTTCGCCGCCGGGCGCCGTCGAGGTGATGGCCGCGTACACGAAATCCGATTCGTCCTCGGTCTCCCACACCGTGCGACTGAAATAGGCGGTCGATGACACCAGTTCGCCGATGCCGGTCTTCCAGTGCAGGGTGAGGGAATACAATCCCCAGGCATCGTAGCCGCCCTCGCGGATATTGAAGAGCCGCGCCTGCGTGAAGCTCGACGGCTCGAGCGGGCTGGGCAGCGTGTAGGGTCCCGACGGCACGGGGTAGCCGAAGCCGTTGCCGGGCGTCGAGAGGTAATCTGCCATGGGAAAGCCGTTGTAGCTGGCCTTTTGCATCATGACGCGCGGAGTGATGGTCAGCGCGTCGCTGAGCTTGACGGTGAGGCTGGCCGCGCCGCCGTAGGTGTTGATCTCACCCACATCGTTCACCGTGCTGATCCCCGTGGTGGACAGAGGCGTGCAGGTCAGGGCCATGGCGGCCGCCGGATCGCTGCAGAAGCTGCGCTTGAAGTAACCGGCTTCCGTGTCGTAGAAGCCGCTCAGGCGCAGCGCGACATGATCGGGAATGAGCGGAATGTTGACGACTCCGTCGGCGGTATAGTTCGGCTGGTCGGTGCGTTCGGTGGATGATATGCCGGCATGCACGTCGCCTGAGAAGTTATTGAGGTCGGGTTCCTTGGTGATGATGCGCACCACCCCGCCCATCGACCGCGCGCCGTACAAGGTGCCCTGGGGTCCGCGCAGCACTTCAATGTGGTCGATGTCGAGGACCCGCGGATCGATTGAATCCGGCAGCGGCGTGTCGTCGATGTAAAAGCCGGTGACATTGTCGCCGGAGATGCCGCGGATCGAGACCGTGCGCGCGGTACTGACGCCGTCGCCGGTGGGTGCGAAGGCCAAATTCGGCACTTTGGTGGCGTAGTCGAAGAAGGTATTGATTTCCTTCTGCTGCAGAATCGCGCTGCTGAAGGTGGTCATGGACAGCGGCACGTTCTGCTGGCTCTCCGAGCGCTTCTCCGCGGTCACGGTGATTTCCTCCAGCTCGCTCGATCCCGCGGCCGCCGCGGCGGCCGCGAATGCGCGCCATGGAACGAATGCCGCGGCAAGCCCGGCACAGAGCAGAAAATTCTTTGGCATTCCCATGACTGCATCCCCACTGTTGTTTTTGCCCGCCGCGCCGGTCGCGCCTGCGGTTAGCGTTACACTAGTGCAATATCGTACGGCATTCTGCGGAACGCAGCCATGGGCGCAAAGGAGCAAGCAATTGACCCGGCCTGCTGAATTTCACGCGGCCGACGCATTGGCCGGCTTGTCGCTCGCCGGGCTGCTGCTGCCTGAGGCGGTGGCCTACTCGGGTTTGGCCAATCTGCCGCCCCAGGCTGGCGTGATTGGTTTGTTCGCCGGCCTGGTTTGCTATGCGCTCATCGGGCGCAGCCGCTATGCCATCGTTACCGCCACCTCGTCATCGGCGGCGGTATTTGCGGCGGCGACCCTGGCCCTCGGCGCCGATGGAGCGGTGCAGCGAGCGGCTCTCGGCTCGATTCTGGTGGCGGCGACCGGATTTGCCTTCTTGCTGACCGGCTGCGCGCGGCTCGGCGCCATGTCGAACCTGATCGCCCGCCCGGTGCTGCGCGGCTTCTCATTCGGCCTGGCATTGGTGATTGCCGTGAAGCAGTGGCCGCACATCGTCGGAATGCACGTGCAGAGCACGGACTTTCTGCCCCTGCTGGCGGAGATCGTGCGCGGTGCCGGGATCTGGGAGCCGGTCAGCCTGGCCGTCGGCGTGTGCGCGCTTGCCGGATTGTTCGCCTTCGAGCGCGTCCGGCACGTTCCGGGAGTTCTGATCGTGATCGTCGCAGGCATTGCCGCCGCGCCGTGGCTCGCCGCGCGCGGCGTCCTGCTGACGGGCCCGGTTCATCTGGCGCTGGAGCGTCCGTCGTTCGCCATGCCCGCGGGCGGCCGCTGGCTGCCGCTGGTCGAGTTCGCCCTGGCGCTCATGTTCATTCTGTTTGCCGAGTCTTACAGCTCGATCCGCACCTTTGCATTGAAGCACGACGAAAGCGTGCGGCCGAACCGCGATCTGATTGCGCTGGGGATCGCGAATGTCGTTTCCGGAGCATTTCACGGCACGCCGGTGGGCGCAGGCTATTCCGGCACCTCGGCGAACGAAGCCGCCGGCGCACGGTCGCGGGCCGCGGGCCTGTATGCGGCGGCGGCCATTCTGACGCTGGTGCTGATGTTTCTCCCCTGGATCGAACGCATCCCCGCGCCGGTCCTCGCCGCCATCGTCATCCACGCTGTGGCCAAGTCGCTGCGGCTCGGTATATTCCGGCCCTATTTCAAATGGCAGCGCGATCGGCTGGTCACGATGACCGCCGTGGCGGCGGTCATCCTCTTCGGCATGCTCGACGGCCTCCTGACGGCGATCGCCTTCAGTCTCGCGATGCTGCTGCATTCATTGTCGAGTCCGCGCCTCTCGGTGCTCGGCCGCATGGGTGCGCACGACTTCGTCAGCATTGCGCGCTTTCCGCAAGCCTCGTGCACGCCCGGAATCTTGATCATGCGGCCGGAGGAGCCCTTGTTTTTTGCGAACGTCGAACCGTTGCTGACGCTGGCGCGGCAGCAGGTTCTGCGGCAAGAAGATGTTCAACGGGTGATTCTCAGCCTGGAGGAATCACCGGATCTGGACGGCACGGCACTCGAAAGCCTCGGCGAGTTCGCAACGTGGCTTGCGGCGCGCAACGTCGAATTGCGGGTCGCGCGCCTGAAGGAGGCAAGCCGCGACGCGTTGCTGCGCGCGAACTTCAGCCAACTGCCGCCGGCCGGACTCGACTATGCGAGCGTCGATGATGCGGCAAGTGATCCGCCAGGGCCGGCGCGACCCTAGTCGTGGGCCTTTTCTGACAGGCTGTCTTATGTGCTCGGAGGCGCATGCTCGCGCAGATCGACGACTGAACCCGGCCGTCCTCGATTGCGTCCGGGAAGCCCTACTTGCCGGTGAAATTCGGGGCCCGCTTGCCGCGGAATGCTTGCACGCCCTCTGCGAAATCCGCGGTATCGCCGAGCTGGGATTGGGCGACGGCCTCGAGCTCCAGCTGCTCGTTCAGGGTACGGGGCGGTTCGACATTGAAGGTGGCCTTGATGCGCAGGAACGCTTGAGTGGGACCGGCGGCGAGACGCTGCGCCAGGGACTGAGCCTGACTCTGCAACGCCGTATCTTCGACACAGGACCAGATCAGTCCCCAGTCGGCTGCGTCCGCGGCCGTCAGCGCATCACCGAGCAGGGCCAGTCCCTTCGCGCGCGCCGTGCCGACCAGACGGGGCAAATGAAAAGTGCTGCCGAGGTCGGGCATGAGACCGAGCTTGGGGGCGAACAATTGCAGGAAGGTGGCGGAGCGCGCCGCCAGGACGATGTCGCCGGCCAATGCCAGACTCACGCCGGCGCCGGCGGCGACGCCGTTGACCGCGACCACCACCGGTGTGCGCAATTGGTTCCACGCGTTCACCATGGGATTGAAATGCTGGCGCAGGCCGGCGCCGATGTTCTCGCCGCGGCTGCGCTTCGGATCTCCCAGCAGATCGTTGCCTATCAGATCGGCGCCGGAGCAGAAGGCGCGGCCGGCGGCGGTGAGCACGACGGCGCGGATTGCGGCGTCGGACTCGATCGCCGCCGCGGCCGAGCGCAGATCCGTGATCAGCTGCAGGTTCAGCGCATTCAACCGGTCCGGCCGGTTGAGCGTGACGAGCGCGATGCTGTCACGGCGCTCGAATAACAGGGTTTCGAAATTCATGATGGTGGTTCCGTGTAAGTGTGTGCAGCACAGCGGACTACGTCATAATGACAGAAACCTGTCAATCATCCGGTCCGGTGCGGAGCGTGCATGCCCATCCCTGAGATTCTGCAAGGCCGATTGCGGCTACCCGTCATCGGAGCGCCGATGTTCATCGTCTCGACTCCGCGCCTGGTCATGGCGCAATGCAAGTCCGGCATCGTCGGTTCGTTCCCGGCGCTGAATGCGCGGCCCGCGGCGCAGCTCGACGATTGGCTGGCCGAAATCAACGGCGAGCTCGCCGCCTATGCACGCGCCAACCCCGGGCTCAAAGTTGCGCCGTACGCAGTCAATCAAATCGTGCACGGCAGCAACAATCGCTTGGAACAGGATGTGGCGCTGTGCGTGAAGCACCGGGTTCCCATCATCATCACCAGCCTGCGGCCGCCGGCCGAAGTCGTCGCCGCGGTGCACGGCTACGGCGGCATCGTGTTTCACGATGTCATCAATCTGCGCCATGCAGAAAAGGCCGCGGCTCAGGGAGTCGACGGCATCATCGCGGTATGCGCCGGCGCCGGCGGCCATGCCGGCACCTTGAGCCCGTTTGCCCTGGTAAAGCAGATTCGCGAGGTCTATCAAGGAACCATCATTCTGTCGGGCGCCATGAGCACGGGTGCCGACGTGCTGGCCGCGCAGGCGTTGGGCGCCGATCTCGCCTATCTGGGCACGCGTTTCATCGCCACGGAGGAGGGCAATGCCAGCGCCGAATACAAACAGATGCTTGTGGACAGCAGCGGCGAGGATATCGTTTACACCTCGCTGTTCAGCGGTGTCCCCGGCAACTATCTGCGCGGCAGCGTGGTTCGCGCCGGACTCGATCCCGACAACCTGCCCGCGGCCGACAAGAGCAAGATGGACTTCGGCACCGGCGGCAGTTCGGAATTCAAGGCGTGGCGGGATATCTGGAGCGCCGGACAAAGCGTCAGCGGCATTCACGGCATCGAGAGCGTCGCGGCTCTGGTCGATGAATTGGAGCGCGACTACGAGGCGGTGCGCGCACGGCTGGGGGGCCGTTGAGCGGGTACGCGGCTCATAATCGCTGGCGCGGCGCACCAAAGGCGGCCGCGGCCGCTCCCGGCAACCGCGATTAGGCAACACGTGATGCAGGGGGCGATATAGCATTGCCGTCATTCGAAACTGATCCAGAAGGCTAACCTGGCTTGCGTCTGAATGCTGATCAACTGCCGGCGGCGCTGGCCAAGAACGTGGCCGGCATGTACTTGGTCTCCGGAGACGAACCGCTCCTGGTCGGCGAGGCAGCCGATGCGATTCGGGCCGCCGCGAAGGCCGCGGGCTACGCCGATCGTTCGGTGTTTTTCATCGACCGCAGTTTCGCCTGGGACGAACTGCGCCATGCCGGCCAGGCGCTGTCCTTGTTCGCCGAGCGGCGCCTGTTCGAGCTGCGTATGCCGAGCGGCAAACCCGACAAAGGAGGGTCGCTGTTGGCGGAACTGGCGGAGCGGCCGCCGCCCGACGTGGTGTGCTTGGTGGTCACCGACAAGCTCGACAAGAAGGCCGGCGACGCTCCCTGGGTGAAGGCCGTCGAGAAGCACGGAATCTGGGTGCCGATTTGGCCGGTGCAGACGGCGGCGCTGCCGGGATGGCTGCGCGCCCGCGCCAGGCTGCTCAAGGTCGACATCGAACCCGCCGCGGCGCAGCTGATCGTCGATCGCGTGGAGGGAAATCTGCTCGCGGCGAAACAGGAACTCGAGAAGTTGAGCCTGCTCGCGGGAGGCGAGCCCATCAGCGCCGATTTGGTCCTGCGCTCGGTGGGCGACAGCGCACGCTATGATGTGTTTCAGTTGGCCGAGGCCGCCGCCGCCGGCGACGCGCCGCGGGCCCTGCGGGTGCTTCTCGGCCTGAAGAGCGAAGGCGTCGAACCGACCTTGATATTGTGGGCGCTGGTGCGGGAGCTGCGCGGCCTGTGGCAGGCCCGTGAACGCGGTCGATTGCGTTCCGCGGATCGCGGGAGCGGCTGGAATCTGGCGGCCACGCCATCGCCGCGTGCGCTGTCCCGTTTGAAAACGCTGCCGCTGGCGCCGTTGCTCCTGCAGGCCGGGCGCGCCGACCGGGTGATCAAGGGACTGGCAATGGGCGATGCGTGGAGCGCGCTGACCGGACTCACCGGCAGTCTGGCGGGCGCTTTGCAAGCGGGCGCGGATTCAGGCAGGGTACCCCCATGAATCCCATGGGCATTTTCGGCGGCACTTTCGATCCGATTCATTACGCGCACCTGCGCACCGCATTCGAATTGCAGCAGTCGCTGCGGCTCAAGGAAATCCGCTTTCTTCCCGCCGGCAATCCGCCGCACCGCGATCAACCCTTGGCGGACGCGCAGCTGCGATTGCAAATGGTGCAGTTGGCGACGGCCGGTCAGGACGGCTTCGTGGTCGACGATCGCGAGGTGCGCAAGGAGGGTCCGTCATACTCGGTGGAGACCCTGGCCGAACTGCGGCACGAGTATCCGGACCGCAGCCTGTGCCTGATCGTGGGCATGGACGCGTTCTTGAGCTTGCCCAAATGGCACCAGTGGCGGGATCTGCTGCAGCTGGCTCACCTGGTGGTGGCACATCGCCCCGGCTGGCGCGCCCCCGGCATGGGGCCCTTGGGCGAACTGTTGGTCGATCGCGGCACCGGGCGCATCGGCGACCTGCACGAGTCGCGGGCGGGCTGCATCTACATCCACGCGGTGACGCAGCTGGAGATCTCCTCCACCGAGGTTCGCCAGCTCGTCGGCATGGGCCGCGATCCGCGCTTCCTCATGCCGGATGCAGTGCGTAAACTCATCCTGGATACCCATTGTTATTCCAAACCACGGACAACGTAGTGCCAGCCAGAAAGAAGACCTCCAGCAGCAATATTCCCCAGGCGGCCGGCAAATCCACACCGCGATCCGCAGTCAAACGCAAAGTTCCCAAGGCCCCGTCGCTGAAGACGGTGGTGATCGACGCACTGGCCGATATGAAGGCCCTGGAAGTCAAGGTCCTGGACGTGCGCGGTCTCACCGACATCGCCGACTGCATGGTGATCGCCAGCGGCACCTCCGACCGTCACGTGCGCTCAGTGGCGCAACGCGTGGTGGAAAGAACCAAGGAGGCCGGGTATCGCCCGCACGGCGTCGAGGGGCAGCAGGACAGCGATTGGGTGCTCATCGATTTGAACGAGATGATCGTGCATGTCATGTTGCCGCGCGTGCGCGAGTTCTATGGACTCGAAAAGCTCTGGGATATGACGGCCACGAAGCGCGCCGCGCGCGCGTGAGAGTTGCCGCGACGTCCGTATGAGATGCCGGTTGATCGCCGCCGGCACCCGTCTGCCCGAGTGGGTCAACAGCGGATTCTCCGAATACCAAAAGCGCCTGCGCGCGCCCTTGAGCCTGGAGCTGCGGGAGATTCAGGTTGCGCCCCGGCGCGCCCGGGAGAGTCCGGAACGCGCGGTCGTGCGTGAAGGCGCCGACATGCTCGCTCAGCTCGGCAAGGACGACTATGTCGTCGCTCTGGAGATCACCGCCAGGAGCATGAGCACGGAGCAATTGAGCGCATGGCTCGCCGAACGCATGCGGGATGGCCGTGCGCTCGCGCTGCTGATCGGCGGACCCGACGGGCTGTCGCCGCAATGTCGCGCCAGGGCTGATTTTTCCTGGTCCCTGTCGCCGTTGACCCTGCCGCATGCGCTGGTGAGGGTGGTGGTCGCCGAGCAGCTGTACCGAGCCGTGAGCTTGCTCGCCGGCCACCCCTATCACCGGGCTTGAGCGCAAACCGCCCGTTGGTTCGGTATCCTGACGCCATGTCCTCGGATTTCATCTATCTGGCCTCGGGGTCGCCGCGCCGGCGCGAGTTGCTGCAGCAAATCGGCGTGCCGTTCCGTGTGCTCGGGACGGCCGTCGACGAAGCCGTGACGGCGGGGGAGGGTTCCGCCGCCTATGTCGCGCGCCTCGCGGCGGCCAAGGCAGAGGCAGGCTGGGAGCATAGCCGGGATACTCGCCCGGCCCCGGTATTGGCGGCCGACACCGCCGTGGTGCTGGACGGCGAAATACTCGGCAAGCCGGCGCATCGGGAAGACGGCGAGCGCATGCTGAGCCTGCTGTCGGGGCGCACCCATGAGGTGTTGACCGCCATCGCGCTGCGAACCCACGCCGGGTTGCGTTCGCGAATCAGCCGCAGCGCCGTCACCTTTCGCAGCATCGCCGCGGCCGAGGCCCGGGCGTATTGGGAGACCGGCGAACCGCGGGACAAGGCCGGCGCCTATGCCATCCAGGGACGGGCGGCCGTCTTCATCGCCGATCTGCGCGGCAGCTTTTCCGGCGTCATGGGACTGCCCCTGTTCGAAACGGCGGAGCTCCTGCGTGAAGCCGGGGTTCCCTATTGGCAATCCCATGGGCAGCCGCCGTGAGCACCGAAATCCTGGTCAATGCGAGCATGCATGAAGCGCGCGCGGCGGTGGTCGAGAACGGCGTGCTCCAGGAGGTGTTCCTCGAGCGCGCCAGCCGCCGCGGGCTGATCAGCAACATCTACAAGGGGCGCGTGTCGCGGGTGCTTCCCGGCATGCAGGCGGCGTTCATCGAAATCGGCCTGGAACGCACGGCGTTCCTGCATGCGTCGGATATCTTCGACCCACGCCATGCGGACACCGGCATCGAGCCGCCGCGCACGGAAAACATCCGTTCCCTGGTGGCCGAAGGCAATGAGATTCTGGTTCAAGTCGTCAAGGATCCGCTGGGCACCAAGGGCGCCCGGCTGACGACCTACATCACCCTGCCGTCGCGCTATCTGGTGTACATGCCGAAGGGCCACGGCGTCGGCGTCTCGGCGCGGATCGAGGATGAAAGCGAGCGCGACCGGCTGCGCGCCGCGGTGCAGGCCGGACTCGACCCCGCGGAGAACGCGGGCTACATCGTACGCACGGCCGCCGAAGACGCGCCGCCCGAGGCTTTGCGGGCCGACATGATGTACCTGCGCAAACTGTGGGAATTCGTGCGGCAGAAGGGGCTGCGCACCCAGCCCGGCAACCTGGTGCACGCGGACCTGCCGCTGCATTTGCGCATCATGCGCGACCTGCTGCGGCCGGACGTCGACAAGGTGCTCATCGATCAGGCGAGCGCGCACCGTGAAATGCGCGAATTCGCCGGCACCTTCATGCCCGACGCGCTGCCGCGCATCGAACTGTACGGCGAGGCCCGGCCGGTATTCGAGCTGCACCACGTCGAGGAAGAGATCCAAAAGGCCCTGGACCGCAAGGTGCTGCTGAAATCCGGCGGCTATCTGATCATCGATCAGACCGAGGCGATGACCACCGTCGACGTCAATACCGGTGCGTTCGTCGGCCATCGTAATCTGGAAGAAACCATCTTCCGCAACAATCTCGAAGCGGCGGTGACCATCGCGAGGCAGCTGCGCCTGCGCAATCTCGGCGGCATCATCATCATCGACTTCATCGACATGGAGGAACCGGAGCATCGCCGCCAGGTGATACAGGCACTGGAAAAAGCTCTCGCCGACGATCATGTGAAGACCAGCATCTCGTCGGTGTCGCCGCTGGGTCTGGTCGAAATGACGCGCAAACGAACCCGCGAAAGCCTGGAACATCTCTTGTGTCAGCCTTGTCCAACGTGCGAAGGGCGCGGCTTTGTGAAGACCGCGGAAACGGTCTGCTATGAGGTGTTTCGTGAAATCGTGCGGCAAGCGCGCCAGTTCGAGTGTCAGCAGCTGATGGTTCTGGCCCATCAGGACGTGATCGAACGTCTGCTCGACGAGGAGTCGTCGGCTCTCGGCGAGCTGGAACTGGTTACCGGCAAGCCCATACGCCTGCAAACCGAAGCTCTCTACAGCGTCGATCAGTACGACGTCGTGTTGATGTAATGAGCGTGCGCAGACTCGGAAAAATCCTGCTGTATTGTTTGGCGGGAGTGCTGGGTGTGCTGCTGCTGCTGATGCTGGCCATCAAGATCGCGCTCGACCGCGCGCCTGCCTATCAGGCCGAGATCAAGGAATGGGTGCACTCGCAAACCGGATATCACATCGCATTCGCGCGCGTCTCACCGTCGTTCCGCTGGTACGGACCGGAGCTGCATTTCGAACGCATGGAGCTGCGCTCCAAGGATGGCGCCCGGGTGCTCGCCCGCGCCGCCGGCGGGCGCGTCGCCGCCGACATCTGGCAGCTGCTCAGCAGCGGTAAACTGCTCGCCGGCAGGATCGAGCTCGACTCGCCGAACATCGTCATCGCGCGTTTGGGCCCCACCAGCTTTGCGCTGGCGTCCGAGATCAAGTTGGGCGGAAGTGATTCGTCGCTCGAAACGCTCGCCTTGGATGACCTGCCCGCCGGCAAGCTGGCGATCCGCCACGCCGTGGTCACGGTGCAGAATTGGAATTCCGCGTTGCCGCGCCTGACTTTGCAGGACGTCAATCTGGATGTGCGGCGCGGCGAGGCGGGGCTGTCGCTGTCCTTCCACGCCCGGCTGCCGCCGGCGCTCGGCGGTACTTTGAGCATCTCCGGCAACGCGCGCGGCCGCAGCGATTTGCCGGCCTTGAATTGGGATGTGTCGCTGGGCGCGAAGGACATCTCCTTCCCCGGATGGCGATTGCTGCTGCCGGAGTACCTGAGCCGGCTCGACGCCGGCAGCGGCGCTTTTGCACTGTCGGCGCGCGGCACGGGGCGCAACTTGGTGCGCGCGGATCTTGATTTCGATGCCCACGGGGTCGCCACCCTGCTCAGCGACGGGCCGAGCCCGAAGTTCGAGAAGATCAGCGGCGCGTTGAGCGTCGCTCACACGGGCGACCGTTGGACGCTCGCAGGCCGGCGGGTGCGCGCGGTGCGCGCGGGGCGCCGCGATCCCGACTCGCAGTTCGACGCGAGCTGGCGCGGCAGTGAAGCGGGCTTGCTGGAATTGCGCGCGAGCGCAAGCTACCTTCGTGCCGACACGCTCCTGCCGCTGACCGGACTGCTGCCGCAAAAGGAGATTCGCGACCGGCTGCGCGACATCGCGCCGACGGGCGAGTGGACCGATACGGTCGTGGTGATGGCGCGCCAGGCGGTTGCCGACCCGTGGCGGCTGCAGGTTCAGGCCAAATTTCGCGACGTCGGATTCGCGCCGGTCGGGCGCGCGCCGGGACTGCGCGGCTTGACCGGGAGGATCGCGGGCACCGAGGCCGGCGGCCACGTGACGCTGGACACGAACACGGCGGTGTTCAACTGGCCCCTGCAGTTCACCCAGCCGGTGACTCTGGAATCCCTGAAATCGACCCTGTACTGGAAGCGCACGGATGACGAGCTGCTGATCGCCACGCCGGATTGGCAGATGAGAAACCGCGACGCCGCTGTCCGCGGCAAAGTCGCGTGGGCCGTGCCCGCCGACGGATCATCGCCGCTGTTGACGTTGGTCGCCGCGGTGGAGAACGGCAACGTGTCGAGCGCGCACAACTATCTGCCGCGCGCTCAAATCCCGCCGCCCGGTCTCGCCTGGCTGGATCGGGCCTTGGTCGCCGGCCATCTGTCGCGTGCAGACGTGGTGCTGCAGGGACCCATCAAGCATTTTCCGTTTCGCGACGGCAGCGGCCAGTTTCTCGCGCGTTGCGCCCTCGAGCACATGACCTTGGACTACGGGGAGGGCTGGCCGCGCGTGGAGAACCTGTCGGGGCGGGCCGAATTTCACAACGAAGGTTTGAGCGCACGGATGGAGTCCGCGCGCATCGGCAACATTCTCATCGCATCGGCCGACGCGCAATTCCCGGATTTCAAAGCCGGCGAGCTGCAGATTCACGTCGGCGCGGGCGGCGATGCCGCGGATGCGCTGGCGTTCCTGCGGGCATCGCCGCTGGACGCATCGGCGGAGCATGTATTTTCCGGCGTCGAGGCCAAGGGGTCGATGCAGGCCAAAGTGGACCTGTTCCTGCCGTTCAAGGATTTTGTGCATCGGCGCGTGCTGGTGCACGGGCACGTGGAGGGCGTGACGCTGAATCGCACCGGGTCGGCCAACATGGCGAGCGACTTGAACGGCGACTTCGACATCGACGGGGCGCAGGTGGCCCGCGCCGATGTGCGCGGCCGGGTCTTGGGCGGGACATTTCAAATGCAGGCGCGTGTGCCGCGCGGCCGCCCGGTGGCCCGCACTCAGCTGGAATTTCGCGGCACATTGAGCGGCGATGCCCTGCGCGCGGCGATGTCGCTGCCGGCCGGCATCTCGATCGCCGGGCAAACCGATTGGCGGGGCTCGCTGCGGATGGCGCCCGAGCCCAACCGCGAGCGCAGCCTGCGCCTGAGCAGCTCTCTGGTCGGTCTCGAGATGAAGTTGCCCGCGCCCCTGGACAAGCCGGCGGACGCACCGATGTCATCCTGGCTCGAGATTCAATGGCCGGCGAGCGGCGGCGCCCAGGGACGGTTGGCCCTGGGGTCCGTGCTGAGCGGCTCCTATGCGCTGGAATCCGATGCCAAAGGCATGCGGCTCGCGCATGTGGCCCTGAACTTCGGCGGCGGCGAGTCGAGTCCGAGCGAGGCGCAAATCGTCAATGTCGGGGGCTCGGTCGCGCGCATGGATTTGGCGGGGTGGCTGCGGATCAAACCCACGGACAAGAACGCCAGGCCCTTGGCGGACTATCTGCGTTCGGCCAAGCTCGGTGTCGCGGAGCTGGACTACCTGGGGCTCGCTTTCCGCGACGTCTCTCTCGATCTCGCGGTCTCGGCGGGGAGCCTGCGGATCGCGGTCGGGGGCCCGAATGTCGCCGGCACCATCATCGTGCCGGTTGGCGCGGATTCGAGCGAGCCTTGGAACCTACAATTCGAACGGCTGCATTTCGACGTGGTGCCCGGCCCCGAGACGCCGGCGGGCACGGCCGCAGCGGCGGCCGCGGCGCCGGACGATGCCAACGGACCCGCGGATCCGCGCTCCATCCCGGCCGTCAATTTTCACGCCGCAAACCTCGAGTGGGGCGAGCGCCAAGTGGGCGACGTGCGGGCCACCCTGGTCAAATTGGAGGACGGCATCGGGCTTACCCGGCTGACCATTGCCGGAGGCAACTACAGCGCCAGCGCGACGGGCACCTGGCGCGGCAAGGATGCGGGTTTGGGCCAAATCACGGGCACCCTCAGCAGCAGCGACGCCCAGGACACTTTGAAGCAGCTCGGCTACGAGCCGGTCATCGAGGCCAAGGCCGGACGCATGGACTTTGATTTGAACTGGGTCGGGGCTCCGACCGGCGAAAACTTGAGTCAAGCGGCGGGGCATGTGCAGCTGGCGCTCGACAAGGGTCAAATCGTCGGACTCAAGCCGGGCGCCGGCCGGGTATTGGGTCTCACCAGCGTCGCTGCGCTGCGCCGCCGGCTGGCGCTGGACTTCAGCGACCTGACCGACAAAGGCCTGGCGTTCGACACGGTTCGCGGCGATTTCGACATGCGCGACGGCAATGCCTACACCGAAAACCTGCTGGTCAAGGGCCCGGCGGCCGAGATCGGACTGATTGGCCGCGTGGGCTTGAAAAACAAGGATTACGACCAAACAGCAGTGGTTACGGGCAGCATCGGTAGTTCGCTGCCGTTGGCCGCCCTGGCGGGCGGCCCGGTCGTGGCGGGGGCCGTGCTTCTTTTCACCCAAGTGTTCAAACAGCCGCTGAAGGGTTTGGCACGAGGGTATTATCGAATTACCGGCAGTTGGGATAATCCGATTGTCGAACGAATCAAGAGCGCAGAGGCGGCCGCCGCTTCTGCCGAGGCGCCGAAATAGATGGGCAAAGTTGCCGCCGTACAAATGACGTCGAATCACGTTGTCGCAGACAATCTGGCTGCCGCGGGAAAGCTGCTGCGCGAAGCCAAGGACCTGGGCTGCGATATCGCCTGCCTGCCGGAGAACTTTTCATTCATTGGATTGCGCGATGCCGACAAGCTGCAAGTCGCGGAAGCGGACGGCGAGGGCGTCGTGCAGTCATTCTTGAGCGCTGCGGCGCGGGACCTCGGGATGTGGATCTTGGGCGGCACCATCGTCATCCGCGGCGGCGATGACCGCCGCGTCGCCAACACCTCGCTGCTGATCGACGCGGCCGGCAAGCGGGTGGCGCGCTACGACAAGATTCACTTGTTCGACGTCACCCTTCCTGGCCGCGACGAGCAATACCGCGAATCGACGCACGTCGCCCCGGGAAGCGATATGGTGATCGCGGATACGCCCGTGGGCAGGCTCGGCCTCTCCGTATGCTACGACATGCGCTTTCCCGAGCTCTATCGTGAGCTCGTGTCGCGCGGCGCCGAGTGGCTGGCGATGCCCGCGGCGTTCACCGTGCCGACCGGGCGCGCGCATTGGGAGACCTTGTTGCGGGCGCGGGCCATCGAAAATCTGAGCTACGTGGTGGCGCCGGCGCAGTCCGGCACTCACAGCAGCGGCCGCGAGACCTATGGCGACTCGCTCATCGTCGATTACTGGGGACAGATAGTGTCGCGCCTGGCGAAGGGCGCCGGCGTGATTACAGCGGAGATCGATCTTGCCAAGCAGGCGGAGACCCGGGCGCGCTTTCCTGCGTTGGACAACCGCCGGCTGGGGCTGCCCAAGACCGCGGCGGCGAGTTGAGCGAACTCGTGTTCGACGTTGCCGAAAAGATGATTCTGACGCCGTCGGGTCTGGACGAGGGGCGGCTGTCGACGGTGCTCGACGCGCTCATGAGCCGTGGGGTGGACTACGCCGACTTGTATTTTCAATTGTCGCGCGAGGAGTCCTGGTCGCTCGAGGATGGCATCGTCAAAGAGGGTTCGCATAGCATCGAACAGGGCGTCGGCGTGCGCGCCATCAGCGGTGAAAAGACCGGCTTTGCCTACACCGACGAAGTGTTGCTGCCGGCGCTGCTCGAGGCCTCCGATGCGGCGCGGGCGATCGCGCGCAGCGGCGGACGCAATGCGGTCAAGGCGTGGCAGCGACCGGTGACGCACCGGTTGTACCTGCCGGTGGATCCTCTGGAGGCGATTCGCGACGAGGACAAGGTGGCGTGGCTGATGCGCATCGATGCCGATACGCGCCGCATCGATCCGCGCGTCAAACAGGTGATGGCCTCGCTGGCGGCGGTGCACGAGATCGTCCTGATCGCCACCAGCGACGGCACCTTGACGGCGGACGTGCGTCCGCTGGTGAGGGTCAACGTGTCCGTCATCGTCGAACAGCACGGCCGCCGTGAGCAGGGTTACAGCGGCGGCGGCGGACGTTACGGCCTGGACGAACTGCTGCGCGGCGATGAGCCCTTCGCCCACGGCCGCGAGGCGGTGCGCCAGGCGCTGGTCAACCTCGACGCCGTTGCCGCGCCGGCCGGATCCATGACGGTGGTGCTCGGTCCCGGCTGGCCGGGAATCCTGCTGCACGAGGCCATCGGGCACGGCCTGGAAGGCGACTTCAACCGCAAGGGCACCTCTGCCTTCTCGAATCGCATCGGACAGAAGGTGGCGGCGGACGAGATCACCGTGGTCGATGACGGCACTCTCGACCGGCGCCGCGGTTCACTGAACGTCGACGATGAAGGCACGCCGACCCAGTGCACGACCCTGATCGAGAACGGCGTGCTGCGCGGCTACATTCAAGACAAGATGAACGCACGCCTGATGGGCATGCCGGCCACCGGCAACGGCCGCCGCGAGTCCTTCGCCCACATGACCCTGCCGCGCATGACCAACACCTACATGCGCGCGGGCGTCCGGGCTCCCGAAGAGATCATCGCGTCGGTCGACAAGGGTCTGTACGCCGTGAATTTCGGCGGCGGCCAGGTCGACATCACCTCGGGCAAATTCGTGTTTTCGGCGAGCGAGGCGTACCTGATCGAGAACGGCAAGATCGGCGCGCCCGTCAAGGGCGCCACCTTGATCGGCAACGGCCCCGATGTCCTGCAGAGGGTCAGCATGGTCGGCAACGACCTGAAGCTCGACGGCGGAGTGGGGACTTGCGGGAAGGAAGGCCAGTCGGTGCCGGTGGGCGTCGGCCAACCGACCTTGCGCATCGATGCACTCACCGTGGGCGGCACCGGCTAGGAGCCTGTCAGACAGGCTCTCGGGGTTTCTGCGTGTTCGCACCGCTCTCGATCATTCCGTGCGCGTTGCCTCCCATGCAAAATGACGGCGCGGCAATTCAAGGAGGAAGCTCCTTCGCGGGAGTCCGCAGGAAGCCAAGGCCGCGGCGCGGGCGGGGGGTTCACGGCAAGGAGCCATCCCGCCCGCCCTTTGAATGGGCGGCCGCGGAGGCCGAGGCGTGCGCCTCGATGACGGCGCCGGGCGCGCTGCGCCGGCCGGCGAAGCGCTGACGCAGCCGGCGGTTCATGGGCTCGGAGAAAACTCGCGCCACCCATTCACCCAATGCACCCGCGATCAGAATGACCGCGGCGAACAGCAGCGGCACGGCGCCAAGAGGTTTTCCGGCGGCGACGAACAGCCTGAACAGCGCGAACACGACGAACATGTGGGTCAGATAGATTTCGTAACTGCGCTGCCCGAGCCTCAGTAGAGGAACGCCGATGCGCGGGCTGCGCCAGCGCTCCTGTGCGGCGGCCGCGATTATCAGGCAGGTTCCCAGGGCGAGCAGGGTCATATCAAGCCCGCTGCGGCCGATCACGGACTGCTCGGCCGCGATCGAGAATCCCAGAATGCAGATCAGCATGGCCGTGCCCAGTGCGCCGCATATCCACAGCACGGCACGGGGAATGCGGATCCGCGACAGCGTGATGGCCGTGAGGCAGCCCAGCGCAATGGCATCCATGCCGCCCAGATAGGAATATTCCTGCCATAGTTCATTGCCGTGCGCGAGCACCGTGCGCGCAAAAGGGCCGAGCACGACGAATACCAGAAGAACCGCAATCAACAGCCTGCCGCGGCCGAGCACCCGGCAGATCAGCGGGAAAAACAGGTAAAACATCTCCTCCACCGACAGCGACCAAAGAATGTCCCAACTGGCCGGCAGATAGCCTCGCTGCGCCTCCAGGACATTGATGTGAATGGTGAGCGCCGCCAGCAGCGCTCGGGCGAGACCCCCGGTCCCGGCCGTGACCACGAAATCGCTGAAGGCCGCGGCATGCAGCGTGCAGAGTATGGCGAGCAGCAACAGAAGCAGCGGCGCAATCCGCGCGAATCGCAGCAGATAGAAATCTCGCACGCCGATGCCGGCCGGCGTGCCCCAGCGCCGCAGCGAGGTGGAGGTGATGAGGAATCCCGACACCGCGAAGAATATCTGCACGCCGTTCTGGCCGTTCCACACCAGGGAAGACACCAGCTGTTCGGGAAGTCCCGCGGCGTATGGGATGTGTGCGAGGTGCAGCCGCATGTTGACGTGGTTCATCAGCACGAAAAAAATCGCCAGACCGCGCAGCAGATCGACCCCGTCCAGGCGCAGCCAGTTGCGGGATCGGATCGGGGGCGCGGTGAGGGTCATCCTGCATTCTAGCCGAGCCGCCTTGCATCGTTTGCGGTAGTCTTCGTCATCTCTTCGGCTGGGAGCGGCGGATGCGGTCTTCAAGAACGGCGATGCTGGTCCTCGGGGCGGCGATCGGAGCGGCCTTTGGCGCAGCGGGATGCGGCGCAATCGCCGCGGCGGCGGACAAGGATCCGGCCGCAGCGTTGGGACTGCCCGTCAATGTAGCGGCCACCATGCGTGGAATCGACGCGAAGCGCATCCGCGCGCATGTGCGCTACCTATCCGATGATCTGCTGGAGGGCCGCGGCACCGGCACGCGCGGCGGGGACATTGCGGCGGAGTACATTGCCACGCAGTTCGCGCTCGACGGACTCAAACCGGCGGGGGACAACGGCGGCTACCTGCAGAAAATCGAGTTCACGGGCGTGCACACGTTGCCGGCCACGGCGTTCTCATTGCAGCCGGAGCACGGTGCTGCGCTGGAGCTGAAGCTCGGCGACGACTACGTGACCACCAATGAAACACAAACGGACAGCGCCGATGTCGACGCGCCCATCGTATTCGTGGGCTACGGCATCGAGGCGCCCGAATACCGCTGGAACGATTTCAAGGGCGTCGACGTCGCCGGCAAAGTGCTGCTGGTGATCGTCAACGAGCCGCCCTCGAAGGACCCCAAGTTCTTCAACGCCGAGGCCCTGACCTATTACGGGCGCTGGACCTACAAATTCGAGGAGGCGGCGCGCAAAGGGGCGGTCGGCGCCCTGATCATTCACCGTACCGATCTCGCCAGCTACGGCTGGGGCGTGGTGCGCAGCTCCTGGAGCGCCGAGCAGGTATATCTCAGCAATGACAGGGATCCGAAACTCAAGGCGGCATCGTGGATACAGCTCGAGGTGGCACGGCAGTTGTTTGCCGCCTCGGGCCTGAAGCTGGACGAGATGCTGGCGAGCGCCGGCACGCGCGAATTCACGGCGCGGGAGCTGCCGGTACGATTGAAGGCGCACGTCGTGAGCAAGGTGCGCAAATTCGAGTCCTCGAATGTGCTGGGTTTGTTGCCCGGCGCGGACGGCGGCGCACCCAAACAGGCCGTCGTCTATTCGGCGCACTACGATCACCTCGGCATCGATCCGTCGATGAGCGGCGACAATATCTACAACGGCGCGGTCGACAACGGCACGGGCGTCGGAATGCTGCTGGAGATGGCGCGCGCCTTCGCGGCCTCGCCGGCGCACCCTCCGCACCCGGTGTTGTTTGCCGCAGTGACGGCGGAAGAGAAGGGCTTGCTGGGTTCCAATTACCTGGGAAAGCACCTGCCGATTCCCGCGGCGCAAATCGCGCTGGGCCTGAATTTCGATGCGATTCCGCCGATCGGCATACCCGAGTCGGTGAGCGTCACCGGTGCGGAGCGCATCTCGTTCTATCCCACCGTGGAGCGGACGGCGAAGGCCTTCGGCTTCGATATCCAGCCCGATGCGGAACCGGGCGCAGGCCATTACTATCGCTCGGATCACTTCAGCTTGGCGCGTGCCGGGGTGCCGGCCTTTTCGGTCAATACCGGGGTGAAATTCGCAGGGCATTCGCCCGAATGGGGCAAGGCGCAGCGCGAAGAATACACCGCGAAGCACTATCACAACCCCAGCGACGAGTATTCGCCGTCGATGGACTTCACCAGCAATGCGCTGGTCGCGAAATTCGGCTTTGCCCTGGGTTGGCAGGAGCTGCTCGCGAAGGGCACGGTGCAATGGCTGCCGGGCGATGAGTTCGAGGCCGCGCGCCTGCACTCACGTTGAAGCGCAACACCTGCGGCGCGGCGACATAATCTCCGCGACATATTCCGCGGCGGGGAATCAAAGCGTCGCTGCGCGGCGACGAGCGCCGCGGGTGATCGCCGCAACCCGCGAATAACGTGCGGCGGATCTCATCTGCCCGGGCAAGGGACTCGGTACGCTGAAGTCAGTTTCAACGACTCAACGACGGAGCTTCCATGGCCGACAATTCAATGACGGGGACTTTCCAACTCAATCTTCCCAAGGATTTGCTGTCGGAGGCCAAACGAGCTCCCAAGCACAAGTCCGAGCAGCTCCGGGTCGAGGGATGGCGCAATTCCTGGCTGTCGCGCATTTCCGAGCTGTTGGTGGGCAAAGACTAGGCCTCTGGCCCAAGGCCCCGGCGGCGAGAAGGCGGTTCCGGGCCCCGTAGGGGCAATCCGACACGGCTTTAAGTCAAATTCGGCGGATTTATCCGCCGATTCGGCATTACCATGGCGCACGGAGGTGGTATCCATGCGCCTGGCTCGCCCTGTCTATGAAGGTCTGCCGTATTTCTATATGGCCATCGGCGGACTTGCGATCTTTCTCTTCTACTTCGACCCGGTGGGGCTGCACGCCGTGGTGGCCTTTGCGATCGGCGTGATCGCGGAGACGGCTGCCCTGACGCTGCTGCTGCGCCGACGGGACTTTCGCGAATTGAGCCGGGAGTACTCCGGCGAGACCATCGACCTGCCCTCCAGCCTGCGCGGTTGACGCGCCGGCCGGACGCCCGACTCAAGATTTTTCGTGCGCTTCGGTTTCCGCGGCATCGGCGGCGCTGCGCAGCCGCGGGACCCGCTCATCGATGTACATGATCTCGTGCTGCCCGACCTGCACCACGTCGCCGTCGTTCAGGTTGTAGCGCCGCACGCGTTTGGACTGCACGTAAATGCCGTTGGTGCTGTTGAGATCTTCGATGAGACAGGAGTCCGCCTGCGTCACGATCTGGCAGTGATGGCGGCTGATGAATTTGCTGTCGATTTGCAGGTCATTGTCCGGGGTCCGGCCGATCACCAGGCGGCCCGGCCGCAGTTCGCGCTCCATGACCGTTCGTCCTTCGCTCGCCAACAGTATCCGCCCGACCGGATGTCCGGCGTCGGGGCTCGCGGGCATGCTGTGTTCCAGATTGGGAAGCCGCAGACGGTTGGTGCCGGCTGCGAATTCAACCCACTGCAGTTCTTGAATCGCGGCCGCCACGTCCTCGCCGGAGACGGTATCCCGGTCGCCGCCAAAGGCCGCCATCAGGCTGGTATCGCACAGGGTATTGATCAGGCGAGGCACGCCGCCCGTATATTTGTAAATGGTGGCATAGGTGTCTTCGCTGAAGATCCGCCGCCCCTGGGAACCGGCCACTTCGAGCCGATGATCGATATAGGCGGCCGTCTCGGCCTTGCTGAGCGCCGTGAGGTGAAAGCGCAGGCGCACGCGCTGCGTGAGCTGAATCAGCTCCGGCGAATTGAGCTTGTCATTGAGCTCGGGCTGCCCGGCGAGAATGATGCGCAGGGCCTTTTCCTTGGTGGTCTCTATGCCCGACAACATGCGTATTTCTTCGAGCACGCGATTGCTCAAGTTCTGCGCCTCGTCGACGATCAGCAGCACCTTGCGCCCGCTGACGTGCTGCTCCACCAAGAACTGATTCAAGGTCGCCAGAACTTCCGGCTTCTTCATGTTGAAGGGCGAGAAGCCGAATTGCACCAGCACGGTCTGCAGAAACGCCGTGGGCGTGAGCTGCGTCTGATTGATCTGCGCCACCACCGCGTCGGTCTGCAGCTCGCGCAGGAAAGTCTCGATCAGCGTGGTCTTGCCGGCGCCGATCTCGCCGGTGATCACCACAAAGCCGTCGGTGAACCAGATCGTCGACTCCATGTACGCTTTGGCGCGTGCATGCTGCTTGCTCAAGTACAAGAACTGCGGGTCCGGGCTCAGGCGGAACGGCAATTCATGCAGTTTGAAGAGTTCTAGATACATGGCTTCGATCAGTCTACGGGATTGGCCCCCTATCCGCGAAATGCCCGCGTCAGGACCATTCAATCAACTTTAATGCATCCTTGAGCGCCGCATTGCGCTCCGCCACCAGATTTTTCAGGATGGTGCAGTGGCCGAGCTTGCGTCCCGGGCGCGGATCCTTCCCATAGTCGTGAAATGCCAGGCCATCCAGGGCCAAGAGCCGCTCGCGGTCGGGCATTATGCCGAGAAAATTGATCATGGCCGTATGCCCCAGGGCGCGGGTGCTGCCGAGCGGGAGGTCGCATATCGCCCGCAAGTGATTCTCGAATTGACTGGTGACGCAGCCTTCGATGGTCCAATGCCCGGAATTGTGCACTCGGGGCGCCATCTCATTGGCCACCAGCCGTCCGCCGACCACGAAGTATTCGATGGTGAGCACGCCGATGTAGTCCAGCGCGTTCATCACCCGCTTCATGTAGAGCCGGGCCGAGCGTTCGAGAGCGGGGCTCGCGAAGGGTGCAATGCTGTGGCGCAGGATGCCGCCCCCGTGCGTGTTGGCCGAGAGCGGATAGAACACGGTTTGCCCCGTCGCGGAGCGTGCGCCCACCAGGGATATCTCGCGCGAGAAATCCTGGAAGGTTTCGTAGATCAAATCCGTGCCGCCGACCGCGGCCCACGCCGCGTCGAGATCCTGCATCTCGCGCAGCACGAATTGCCCCTTGCCGTCGTAGCCCAAGCGACGTGTCTTGAGAATGCCGGGAAGCCCCAGCCGGCGAACCGCCCGCACCAATGGCTCCCTGCCGTCGATCGCCGCATGGGCGGCAACGGGGATCCGCAGCTTGGAAAACAGCGCCTTCTCGGCCAGCCGGTCCTGGGATACTTCGAGCGCCGCCCGCGGCGGACGCACCTTGGTCAGTATTTCGATGGGCTCGAGCGCCTTGCCGGCGATATTCTCCCAGTCGAAGGTGACCACGTCGCTGCAGGCGGCCAATGCGGCAAGCTGCGCCGCGTCCTCGAGTTCGCCCGTCAATATGGGCGCCACCTGTGCGGCCGGCGATGTGGCGCTGCGATCGAGGAACACACAGCGCAGCCCCAAGGGATAACCGGCCAGCGCCAGCATGCGCCCCAATTGCCCGGCTCCGACGATGCCGACACGCGATGAGCTCAAGAGCCGCGGGGATCCGGATTGGCGAGCACTGCTGCCGTCTGCGCCTGGCGAAAGCCCTCCAAGGCGGTGCGTATCTCGGCCTGCTCATTGGCGAGAATGGCGGCGGCAAACAGCGCGGCATTCTTGGCCCCGGCGGCGCCGATGGCAAAGGTGGCGACCGGAATGCCGCTCGGCATCTGAGCAATCGATAACAATGAATCGATGCCGTTCAGCATCTTCGACTGAATCGGCACGCCCAATACGGGAAGCGAAGTCTTGGCGGCCGTCATCCCGGGCAGGTGGGCCGCGCCGCCCGCGCCCGCAATGATGACCTTGAGGCCGCGGGCGCGCGCGGCGGTGGCGTATTCGAACAGGAGGTCGGGCGTACGATGCGCCGAAACCACGCGGATCTCGTGCGCGACACCCAGGGAATCGAGGATCTCGGCGGCACCCTGCATCGTTTCCCAATCGGAAGACGATCCCATTATGATTCCGACCAAGGGTTGCATGCGGCTAGTTTACCAAAGGCTACCCGAGCAACTCGCGCAGAAACGCGAATAGTTCCCGGGCGCCGACCGGGGAACGCTGCTCCAAGCGCTCTTTTTCGGCTTTTTCCAGCAGTTTGGCCAGAGCCTGGCGGTCGGCCTGCGGATGCTCGCGGAGCAGTTCGTCGAGCCCGGAAGCGGGATCCGACAGCAGCCGATCGCGCCAACGCTCGATCTCCTGGAAATGCCGAATCTCCAGGTCGTGGCGCCGCTTGCGTTCCGCCAGCTTGACGAGCACCGGTTCCGGATCGATGTCCCGCATCAGCTTGCCGATATACTGCCGTTGCCGCACCTGCGCGCCGTGGGAGGGCAGCCGGCGCAGATCGCGCAATGCGACGAACAGGTTGTCCGGCAGGTCCAGCGCCTTTATTTCCTGGTCGGGAAGGGCGGACAATTTCACCCCCAGCTCCTGCAGCGACGCGGCCTCCCGTTTGCGGGCGCTCTTGCTCAGGCGCTGTTCCTCGGTTTCGCCGGAAGCGTCGGTTTCCTTCTCTGTCGTCATATCGCCCATGCTATCACTCAAGCCCGGTAGAATCGCCGCTTGGAAACGTCTCGGAGAAGTAGATGGCTGTGTCAGGCAATCCGGTTCGCCTCGCCCTGGGAGACCTGGAATCGATCATCGAGCGCGCCCTGGAAGAGGCGCGCGCCCGGGGCGCCTCGCAGGCCGAGGCGGCCGTCAGCCAGGATACGGGGCTTTCGGTCGGCGTGCGACTCGGCGAGGTCGAGACCTTGGAGCACCAGCGCGATCGCAGCATGGGCATCACCGTCTATTTCGGGCAGCGCAAGGGCTCGGCCAGCACCGCGGACTTCTCGCTGGACGCGGTGCGGGCGACGGTGGCGAAGGCCTGCAGCATCGCCCGCTTCACCGCCGAGGATGCCGCTTCGGGACTCGCGGATGCGGCGTTGATGGCGCGGGCGCCCCAAGACCTGGATCTCGCCCATCCCTGGCCCTTAAGCGCGGACCGCGCCATAGAAATTGCCAAATCCTGCGAGGCCGCGGCGCTCGACTTCGATTCGCGGATCAACAATTCCGAGGGCGCATCGCTCGGCACGCATCAAGGCCTGCACGTGTACGGCAACACGCATGGCTTCGTCGGCGGCTATCCGACCACGTCGCACACGTTGAGCTGCGTGGTGCTGGCCGGCACGGGCGAGGAGATGCAGCGCGACTACTGGTACAGCTCCGCCCGCGATTGGCACGACTTGGAGGCCGCGCAAGCCATCGGCCGCGAAGCCGCGCGCCGCACGATTGCCCGCCTCGAACCACGGCGCCTGGCCACGCGGCGCGCGCCCGTGCTGTTGGTGCCGGAGATCGCGCGCGGCTTGATCGGCCATTTTGTGGCGGCGATTCGCGGCAGCAGCCAGTACCGGCAGTCTTCGTTCCTGTTGAACGCGGCGGGGCAGCAGGTGTTTCCCGCCGGATTTTCGATCGCCGAGCGCCCGCACATTCCGAAGGCCATGGGCAGTGCGCCCTTCGACGATGAGGGCGTCGCGACCCGCGACCGCGAGCTCGTGGTCGACGGGGTCCTCACGGGATACATCCTGTCCAGCTATTCGGCGCGCAAGCTCGGGTTGCAGACCACCGGCAATGCCGGGGGCGCGCACAACCTGCTGGTGGCACCCACCGTTGCCGGCGGCATGGCGGCATTGCTGGCGCGGCTCGGCACCGGATTATTGGTGACCGAACTCATGGGGCAGGGGGTCAACATGGTGACCGGGGACTACTCGCGCGGCGCGGCCGGCTTCTGGGTCGAGAACGGCGCCGTTCAATATCCCGTTGCGGAAATCACCATCGCCGGCAATTTGCGCGACATGCTCCGGGGCATAGCGGCGGTGGGCGATGATGTGGATGCGCGCGGCGGGACGCGGGTGGGGTCGATCCTGCTGCAGGACATGACCATCGCCGGCGAGTGAATCTAGCGGGTCACGGCACCGTGCCGGGTTGCTGCCCGGCGCCGATCAAATCCTTGAGCGTTCGCGCGCCCAGGCACTCGCGCATGGCCGCTTCCACCTCGGCCATGACCCGGCTGGCGCTCGGCACGTGGCGCACCTGGATCACCCGCCGCCCGGTTTGCAGCGTGCGCACGGCGTCCAGAATGTCGGCCAACAGAATCGCCTGCGGATCGCGGCCCGGAACGAGGAACTGCTTCTCGGTCGCGAGAATGAAACCCGCGCGCTCCAGGCGCGTGAGCACCGGCGCCAGTGCGATGCCGGGGACGTCGAACTCGGCGGCCAGCCGGCTCGCGCTCCAGTAGTCCTCGCCGGCGCCATAGTCGCGACCGATCAAGTACATGACCGCCAATCCGATTTGCTCGCGCTCGCTGGCGGTAAGCTCGATGCTGTCCAGGCCGTGGCGCAGGCACTGCGGGAATTGCACGTAGAACGCCAGCTGCGTGCCGATGAGCAGGATCAGCCAGCTTAAGTACACCCAAATGAGCGTGGTCAGCACGATGGCGAAGCCGCTGTAGACCGCCACCATTTGCGAGGAGTAGAGGATGACCGCGGTGAACGCCTTGCCCACCAACGCCCAGATGACGCCGGCGGTCACGCCGCCGATCACGGCGGCGCGAAACTCCACGTGGGTATTCGGGATGAACGCGTACATGCAGGTGAAGACGGCCGTGACGATGAGGTAGGGCACGAGGCGGCCCACCAGCCCCATGAGCCATGCGAGCGGCGCAATGGCCTGCAGCCACTGCGCCAAGGGACTGTGCTCGGCGAACCCCAGCAATCCGAGCGCGACCGCGAGCAGAATGGGCCCCAGGATCATGACGCTCAGGTACTCGATGAAGCGCCGCGCAAAGCTGCGCGGACGCTCGACCCGCCAGACGAAGTTGAAGCTTGCCTCGACCTTTTGAATCGTGGTGATCACGGTGTACACGAGAAATGCCAGGCCGATCGCGCCGAGCAATTCACCGCGCATGTTGGCGACGAACTGCATGACGCTCTCGGTCAGTTGCGGCGCCGCGCCGCCCAGGGGGCGGAAGAACTCATGCAGCAGGAATCGCAAATCGCCGTGCGCTCCGAGTCCCTTGAATATCGCGAAGCTGAACACCATCAGCGGCACGAGCGACAACAGAGTCGTGTAGGCCAGGCTCATTGCCCGGATGTTGATTTCGCCGCCCAACCAGTCCCGAATCAGTGCCACGGGATAGCGCAGCTGCCGTAATGTAGCGCCCCACGGCGGACCCATGCTGCGCGACTTTTGAAACAATCCGTCTTCTAGGCGTTCCAACCAGTTGAGCATGCGCGCAGCCTTACACGGTGGGTTGCGGCGGGCTCAGGTCGTCAGCAGACGCAGCGCCTCGCGATAATTGTCGCTGGTGCGCTTCAGGACATCGGGCGGCAAATGCGGCGCCGGCGGCTTCTTGTTCCAATGCAGGGACTCCAGGTAGTCGCGCACGAATTGCTTGTCGAAGCTCGGCGGACTGATTCCCGGCCGGTACGATGCCATGGGCCAGAAACGCGAGGAGTCCGGCGTCAATGCTTCGTCGATCAGCATCAGCCGGCCCGCCTGGTCGACCCCGAATTCGAACTTGGTGTCGGCGATCAAGATTTGGCGTGCCCGCGCGTGCTCCGCCGCGAAGCGATAGATGTCGAGGGCGATGCGCCGGATGCCGTCGGCGTACTCGCGCCCGACGGCCTGCACCATGGCCTCGAAATCGATGTTCTCATCATGGTGCCCTGCGGGCGCTTTCGATGCCGGCGTAAACAGCGGCTCGGGCAAGCGCTCCGCCATCTTGAGGCCCGGGGGCAGGGCGATGCCGCACACCGAGCCGTGGCGCTGATAGTCCTTGAATCCCGAGCCGATCAGATAGCCGCGCACCACCGCCTCGATCGGCAGCGCCTTCAATTTCTTCACCACCATGGCGCGCCCCGCGAGCTGCGCGCGTTCGTCGGCGTCGGCGACCACGTCCTCCACCTGCAGCGCGGACAGATGGTTGGGCACGATGTGCTGGGTCTTTGCGAACCAGAACAATGAGATTTGCGTGAGAACCTCGCCCTTGAAGGGAATCGGATCCGGCAGCACCACATCGAACGCCGACAAGCGGTCGGTGGTGACGATCAGCAGATGCTCCGCATCCACGTCGTAGATATCACGGACTTTTCCCTGGTGAATCTTCTTCAGGCCGCGCAGACGCGACTCGAAAAGCGGTGCCGATTGCGAATTCGGTTGCATGCGTGTGCGGCCTGCCTACTGCTACCATTGACGAGCGGAAGGTCGGCGATTGTGGCGGGACAAGGGTGGATAGGTCAACGCGAATGAGTTGGAAAGGCAAGGTTGTCGGGGCGATCATCGGCTTTTTGATTACGCACACGGTCTGGGGCGCCGTCGTGGGCGCCTTTTTGGGACATATGTTCGATCAAGGCATGGGCTTCGGCAGCGGGCCCGGCGCGGGGCCGGGGGGCGCGGCGGACGCCAGGTCGATTTCGGAGGAGTTCTTCCGCACCACCTTCGAACTGATGGGCCACGTCGCAAAATCCGACGGCCGCGTGTCGGAGGCCGAGATCGACGCCGCACGCCGGCTGATGCACGAACTGCAGCTGGGAGCGCGCGACACCAGCATCGCAATGGAGCGGTTTCGTGCCGGCAAATCCGCCGCATACGACGCGGACTTGGGCATCGAGCGGCTGCGCGAAGCCTGCGGACAGCGCCATGATTTGCTGCGCGCCTTCATGGAATTACAGTTGCGCGCCGCGCTCGCGGGCAACGACCTATCGCCGCCGGCGCGCGCGATATTGACCCGGGCGGCCGAGCGCCTCGGCATGTCGGGACTCGAGTTCGCCTTTATGGAGGCCGCGCTGCGGGCACGGCAGTCGTACCGCGGCCCGGCCGGCGCGCGCACGCCGGACGGCGCGGGGTCGCTGGCGCAGTGCTATGCCGAGCTGGAAGTCGACGCCGGCATCAGCGATCAGGAAGTGATCAAGGCCTATCGGCGCCAAATGAGCCGTCACCATCCTGATAAACTCGTGGCCAATGGCTTGCCCGAGTCGATGGCGCAGATGGCGAAGGAAAAGACTCAGCGCATCCAGGAGGCTTACGAGGGCATACGCGCGGCGCGCGGCATGCGATGAAGGAGTGACTCATGGCGATCATTATCTCGCCTTCGATTTTGTCCGCGGATTTCGCCCGTCTTGGGGAAGAAGTGAATGCGGTGCTGGCGGCCGGCGCCGACTGGATCCATTTCGACGTCATGGACAATCACTACGTGCCCAATCTCACCATCGGGCCGCTGGTCTGCGAAGCGTTGCGCAAAGCGGGCATCGCGGCGCCCATCGATGTGCATTTGATGGTCTCGCCGGTGGATCAGTTGATTCCGGAATTCGCGAAAGCCGGGGCGACCTACATCAGCTTCCATCCCGAGGCGACGCAGCATGTGGATCGCACCATCCAGCTCATTCGGGATTCCGGCTGCAGGCCGGGCCTGGTGTTCAACCCGGCGACGCCCCTCGATTGGCTGGATTATGAGATCGAAAAGCTCGATCTCATCCTGGTGATGTCGGTCAATCCGGGCTTTGGCGGGCAGAAGTTCATCCCACAGGCGCTGCACAAGCTTGCCGAGGCGCGGGCGCGCATCACGGCGGCGAAGCGGGACATACGTCTCGAGATCGACGGCGGCGTCAAGGTCGACAACGCCGCCGACATCGCCCGAGCCGGCGCGGACACTTTCGTCTCGGGTTCCGCCATTTTCGGCAGCAAGGACTACGCGGGCACCATCAAGGCCATGCGCGCGCAGATCGCGATGGGCGGCAAAACCGCCTGAGGCTTCAGCTACTCGTCGTCCTCGTCATCGTCGTCATCATCATCGTCATCGTGCGTTTCGGTATGCGCGCTCTTCGGCGCTGCCGAACCGCCGGCCCCTGCCTTCACCGGCACGATCAACGGCCGGGTCTTGACCTTCGGGCGGGCGTTGAACACCACGATGGTCTTGCCGGTCGCGCGCAGCAGGCCTTGTTCCTCCAGAACCTTGAGCACGCGCCCCGCCATCTCGCGCGAGCATCCCACCAGCCGGGAAAGTTCCTGCCGGCTCACCTTGATTTGCATGCCCTCGGGATGAGTCATCGCATCAGGTTCCCCGCATAGATCCATGATGGCGTGCGCGACGCGGCCGGTGACGTCGACAAAGGCAAGATCGCCCAATTTGCGATTGGTCCGATCGAGCCGGGTTGCCAGCTGCGTGGCCAGCTCGAATATCAACCCCGGGCTTTCGGCGGCGATTTGCCGGAAGCGCGGATAGGTCATTTCGGCGAGTTCAGATTGCTGGCGGGTGCGCACCCAGGCGCTGCGTGTCGGCTGTTCGTAGAACAGGCCCATTTCCCCGAAAAACTGGCCCTTGTTGAGGTAGGCCAGCACCATTTCGTTGCCGTCTTCATCCTCGATCATGACTTCGACCGAGCCCGAGATGATGTAGTACAAAATATCCGGCAAATCACCGGCGTGAATGATCACGGTCTTGGAAGGGACTGTCCGGATTCGGCAGTAGCTCAAGAAACGATTGATCGCTGGGATATCGCTTAAAGCTTTTGCCCCTTCTTCCATGGTCTCTCCCTGGTTCTTGTCGTTCAGTGAATTGCCCTGTGCTGGCGCACGTTTTATTACATAAGTCCCGGAATCGCAAGCACTAACGGGATTGTCCTATAGCCAATATGACCCTTCAGTCATGAGTCTGGCGGTCAGGCGCATGGCCATTCGCACCGGAATGGGCAGCTCTTTGCCGCCCATGGATGTCGCCTGGGCGCCGTGCCGCATCTCATCGTGAGACATCTGCGCAAGAATGGCTCGGCTGCGCGGGTCCGCATCGCCCATGCGTTCCATGTGGCCGCGTAGATGGGCCTCCACTTGGCGTTCGGTTTCGGCGACAAAGCCGAGGTTCGTGCTCGGCCCGAGCACGCCGGCGACGGCGCCGATGGCAAAGGATCCGGCATACCACAGCGGATTCAGCACGCTGGTGCGGCCGCGAAGTTCGCGCAGCCGTGCTTCGCACCAGGCGAGATGGTCGGTCTCTTCGGCAGCGGCCCGGCGCATGGCCGCGGCGACGGCTGCATCGCCCGCCGTCAGGGCCTGTCCCTGATACAGGGCTTGCGCGGCCACCTCCCCGGCGTGGTTCACTCGCATCAGTCGGGCGGAGCGTTGGCGCTGCGCCTCGCTTAGGGGTTCCCCCTCGGGGGCCGCGGGTGCATCGCGGGATGGCCGGGCAGGCACGCATAAGGTCTTGATTGCCTTATCTAATTCTCCGATTAGACGGTCGATTGCGTCAAAACTGCGGGTCTGTGTCGGCACACTCTATTATAGACGCCGATCGAGGGCCGTGGGGCTGGCATCTCCGGCCGCCGTTCTGTACACTTTCGCGCCTTTCGTTAACGACCTGAAACAGCTGAGTATTTTCATGTATACCGTATTCTCGAAGCCTGAAGAGACCCGTGGCGACTGGTACCTGGTCGACGCGGCAGGCAAAACTCTGGGCCGCCTGGCATCAGAGATCGCCCACCGCTTGAAGGGTAAGCACAAGCCGAATTACGCGCCTCATCAGGACCTGGGTGATCATATCGTGGTCATCAACGCAGGCACGGTGCGCGTCACGGGCGCCAAGCTCACCGACAAGTTCTACCACCAGCACACCGGCTACGTCGGCAACTTGAAGAGTATTTCGCTCGGCAAGCTGCTGCAAGAGCACCCGGAACGCGCGGTCGAATTCGCGGTGAAGGGCATGCTGCCGAAGGGTCCGCTCGGCCGGCGCATGTACAAGAAGCTGCATGTGTTCGGCGGCAAGGATCATCCCCATCAAGCACAGCAGCCCAAGGCGCTGGAAATCTAAAAGTTCTTAAGGATTGATATCAATGGCATCAAATACAGCCGGCAATTCCTTTTACGGCACCGGCCGCCGCAAGACTTCGAGCGCGCGGGTCTACCTGCGTCAAGGCACGGGCAAGGTATCGATCAACGGCCGCACCCTCGCTGAGTTCTTCGGCAGAGAGACCGGACGCATGATCGTGCAGCAGCCTTTCGGCGCGGTGCAGCTCGACGGAAAATTCGACGTCGACGCGCACGTCGAGGGCGGCGGCATCACGGGTCAAGCCGGTGCGATCCGCCACGGCATTACTCGCGCGCTGATGGCATACGACGAGACGCTGCGGTCGCCCCTGCGCAAGGCGGGTTTCGTCACCCGCGATGCGCGTGAGGTCGAGCGCAAAAAAGTCGGCCGCCGCAAAGCGCGCCGCGGCACGCAGTTCTCCAAACGCTAACGCAGAAGCGCCTGCCGACGGAGTTGTGGGGGATCGTCTAGTGGTAGGACAACGGTCTCTGACACCGTTTACCTAGGTTCGAATCCTAGTCCCCCAGCCAAACAGGGCCCAACGATGGGCCCTTTTCTTAAATCAGGTGCGGGTAATAATGTCGGGCGAACGCAATTCGAGTGGACGGCTGGTGCCAATGGCGCTCGCTGCGCTCGGTGTGGTGTTCGGCGACATCGGTACCAGTCCCCTCTACGCCGTGTCGGCCTGCTTCACCGGTGCCGGCATCGCGGTCACGCCGGAGCATGTGCTCGGGGTGCTGTCCCTGATCTTCTGGTCCTTGGTCCTCGTCATCCTGCTCAAGTACGTCTCGGTGGTACTGAACGCGGACAACAAGGGCGAGGGCGGCGTGCTGGCGCTGACCGCGCTGGTGATCAACACCGCGCGCGAAAGTCCGCGCCGCAAACTCTACGGAACCCTGGGGATCCTGGGGGCGTCGCTGTTTTTCGCGGATGGCGCGATCACGCCGGCGATTTCGGTCTTGAGCGCCGTCGAAGGTCTGCATGTGGCGGCGCCCGATGCGCAAATTCCGGTCCTGCCCATCACCGTTCTGGTGCTGGTCGGACTGTTCCTGATTCAGCGTCAGGGCACCGGCTCGGTCGGCAGGGTTTTCGGTCCGGTCATGCTGGGTTGGTTTCTCATATTGGCCGTGATGGGCATGAGTTGGATCGTGCGCGAGCCGGGGGTTCTTTGGGCGATCGATCCGACACGCGCGCTCGGGCTGTTGACTCAGCACAAAATCGGTGCCCTGGCGGTGCTCGCGGGAGTGTTCCTGTGCGTCACAGGCGGCGAAGCCTTGTACGCCGACATGGGCCATTTCGGCAAGGCGCCGATCCGGCTCGGCTGGATTTGCGTCGTCATGCCGGCCCTGGTCATGAACTATTTCGGCCAGGGCGCGCTGCTGATCGAGAACCCGACGGCCATCAGCAATCCGTTTTACTTGATGGCCCCTTCGTGGGGGCTGTGGCCCCTGGTGATGATCGCCACCGCGGCGACCGTCATCGCCTCGCAGGCCGTGATCTCCGGAGTGTTTTCAGTGACCACGCAGGCGGTGAGTCTGGGGTTGCTGCCGCGCCTGCGGGTCGAACATTCCTCGGCGGACAACGCCGGTCAGATCTACGTGCCGACCATGAACTGGATTCTCATGGCGGCCGCGCTGGCGCTGATCATGGGTTTCGGCAGTTCGGCCGCCCTAGCCGGCGCGTATGGCCTGGCCGTTTCCGGCGCGATGACCATCGTGACCCCGCTGACCTTGAGCCTGATCAAGTCGCGCACCGGCAGCGAGTCCCGCGCGCTGCGGACGGGGCTGTCGTTGCTGTTCGTCATCGACGTCGCCTTCCTGCTGGCGAACATGACCAAACTCGAGGACGGCGGCTGGCTGCCGCTGGTATCGGGACTCATCATCTATTGGCTGATGCAGACGTGGCAGAGCGGACGCGCTTCGCTCATGGCGCGCCTGCTGCGCGAACAGAAACCGGTCCGCGATTTCCTCGAAGAGCTGAAGCACGATCCTCCGGTGCGCGTCACGGGCACGTCGATCTTCCTGGACCAGAAGGCCTCCGGCATCCCGCGCGCCTTGCTCAACAACATCAAGTTCAACCGCGTCATGCACGAGCATGTCGTCCTATTGACCGTGGTGACCCGCGAGCAGCCACGCATCGCCGCGTCGAAACGCCTGACGGTGACCACGGTATGCGAAGGAATCGTGCGGGTGGTGGCCCAGGTGGGCTTCATGGAGAAACCCAACATCACGGAGATACTGCGGGAGGCGGAGTCCCACGGCGTGCCCTACGAACCCGAGAATACGACCTACTTCCTGAGCCGCGAGGAGTTGCTGCCGGGCCGGCGTTCCGATCTGCCCCCGCTGCGGCGCAAGGCCTTCATGCAGATGGCGCGCAATGCACAGGTGATCGCGGATTACTATGGATTGCCGCCCAACCGAGTCATTGAGATCGGGACTCGCCTGGAGATCTAGGCCGCCTTGCGCTTGAAGGTCCTGACCGCCTCATCGCCCGCCACGATCAATACATCGGCGGGCCTCCGGGCGAACAGACCGACGGTCACCACCCCGGCGATTTGATTCGCGGCGGATTCGAAGGCGGCCGGATCGTTGAGGCGCAGCCGGTGGACATCCAGGATGAGGTTGCCGTTGTCGGTGACCACGCCCTCGCGCCATACGGGTTGCCCCCCCATCTTCACGAGTTCCCGAGCGACATAGGAGCGGGCCATCGGGATCACCTCGACCGGGAGGGGGAACCTGCCCAGCACGGCGACCAGCTTGGCGTCATCGATGATGCAGACGAATTTCTCGGAGGCGGCGGCGACGACCTTCTCGCGGGTGAGCGCCGCACCCCCGCCCTTGATCAGCGCGCCGTCTGCGGTGGCCTCGTCGGCGCCGTCGATATAGAGAGTGAGGGGTCCGGCGGCGTTGAGATCCAGTTCCGGAATGCCGGCGGCACGCAAACTGTCGGAGGTTCGGCGGGAGCTCGAGACAGCGCCCTCGAGCTGTATTTTACGGTCTTTCAGCGCTCCTATGAGCTCGGCTACGGTGGAGCCGGTGCCGACGCCCAGCACCATTCCGTCCTGCACGTAGGCAAGGGCGGCTTCGGCGGCGCGGCGTTTTTTTTCCACTGACACGTGAGAATTTCCCACCCTCAGAAACAACTGTGCCCGCTTACGCGGGCACAGTTGATTACTTTCGAAGGCTTACTTTTTCTTAGCGGCCTTTTTCTTAGCTACCTTCTTCTTCGCCTTCTTTGCTTTCGCTGCCATGATAGAAACTCCGTTATCGGGTTAGTCCGGGGTCCGAGTATATACACGAATAATTAATTTACAAGCAATACGTATCCCTTCTTGCACGACAATGTGCTAGCACTGTGAGCGACCTCACTCAAGCGTGAGCACGAAGTCCCAATCCTTCTTCGCCACCGGCATCACCGACAGACGATTCCCACGGCGCAACAAAACAAAATCCTTCAGCCTTTTTGCGGCGTGCTGCCGCAGTTCGTCGAGAGTGATGATGCGTCCGAACTTGCGCACCAACTTCACATCCACGACGAACCACCGGGGCGAATCCTTCTTGGAATCGGGATCGTAATGGTGATGCTTCGGATCGAAGGCCGTCTCATCCGGGTAGCCTTCCTTGACGATGCTGACGATGCCGGCAATGCCCGGAACGTCGCAGCTGGAATGATAGAAGAACGCCAGATCGCCCTTTTTCATGGAGTCCCGCAGCATGTTGCGGGCCTGAAAATTGCGTACGCCGTCCCAGGCGGAGGTCTGTTTGGGAGCGGCCTTGAGCGAGTCGATGCTGAAGGTGTCCGGTTCGGATTTCAGGAGCCAATGATTCATGGGGTACCTCTAGGAGCCTGTCCGGGCATTGTAGTGCTGCAGTCCCGATTCCGTCGCGAGTGAATCCAGGTTCACGTCCCAAGGTTCCGCGAACCCCGAGTCGGTGCGCTGGCAGTCGAAGGCAAGTCCAACCAAGCGCGGTCCCCGCCAGCGGCGGCGATGGCGCCGGAACTCGAGCGCTCGATCGTAGAATCCACCGCCCATCCCCAGTCGCCTCCCCCTGGAGTCCACGCCCACCAAGGGGATGACGATGAGGTTCAACCACCGAGGCGCGGCCGGCTGCCGCAAGCGCGTTGGGACGGCGATTCCGAACACGCCGCGGCGGAGCTTCCGATCGAGGGGATAGAAACGGATTCGGCCATGGCGCCGATCGACGATGACGGGAACGTAGAGGCGCACCCCGCGGCGCCGCGCCGCGTCGATCAAGGCGGCGGTATCCGTCTCTCGGTCGAAGGGCAGATACAGCGCGACGCGCTTGCCGCTCCTGAACGACGGCAATCCGGCGACGGCCTTGGCGGCCAAGGCCGAACGGTGTTCATGATCGGCGGTGGCCAAGGAGCGTCGCTGCGCGCGCAGGTGTTTGCGTAAGCCGGTTTTCATCGAAGGGAGATGGCGCTACCCGCAGATGCCGTTTTGGACCGTTGCTCCCGATGCCTTTTGCACCAGGTGGGGCGAACTGCGGCACTTAAGGCTTTCCGCTCGAGGCGGACTTGCACAATGATGCCAGCAAGCAATGGCCCCTGGGGTTTAAAACTTAGGGTCGAGAGGTAACCCGATCCGCATCGAACACCGCAGGCAGCGCCAAACTTGATCGTCGGTGAAGGGAGGCTCAAAGCTCCAGCTGTCGACCCTTCTCCAACGCCGACTCTACGCGCTCGCGCAGGATACGCAAGCGCCCGCCGACATCGGAATCGAGATTGCTGTCACGGTTGCGGAATCGAATCAATTCGTTCGCCATGTTGAGGGCCGCAATCACGGCGATGCGATCCAGGCCCACGACCTTGCCGCTGTCGCGGATCTCGCGCATCTTCATGTTGAGGAACTCGGCGGAATCCAGCAGGTCCGAGCGCTCTTCGATCGGGCAGGTAATGTGATACTCCTTTTCGAGTATCCGCACGCTGACCCGCGCTTGATTGTCGCTCACGCCTGTTCCATGGATTTCAATCGGCCGATCATCGCCTCGACCCGCGCGCGAACCTGTTCATTCTTCTGCAGCAGGCCGGCGCGCTCGGAGGTCAGCGTGTCCTGCCGCTGGCGCAGGGCGCGGTTCTCTTCCTTGATCTGAGTGACCGTGACGATGAGGTCTTCGAGCCTCTTCTCCAGCCGTTTAAGTTCGAGATCCACCGCGGACTTGGGGTTGGCTTCGTTCATAGGCTGACAATATAGAGCGCGAATTGGCGCAATGCAAAGGGCTCCTTGGCCCCTCCTGCGGTATTATTGCGGCAATGGTGATCTCGGATATTCGATTCAAGGATTTTGAGGACGCCCTGGCGACGGCCGGCAGTCTGGCCGATGCCGCCGAGGCGCATGGCTCGTTGTGCGGCGCGCTGTGTTCGATGGCGCCCTACCGGATGCAGGATTGGATCAACGAAATCCTGCCGGACGGCGCGGCGCTGTCCGAGGAGTCGTCCGCCATGATCGAAATGGTTTTCACGGCCACCGCGACGTCCTTCGGGGAGCAGGGCATGGAATTCGAGCCCCTGCTGCCGGACGACGAACAGCCGCTCAACGGCCGCGCCAACGCGCTGGCGCTGTGGTGCACCGGATTTCTGTACGGCCTGGGGACTGGACATATTTCCGATCTCGAAGCGCTGAACGGCGATGTCGGCGAAATCGTACGTGATTTCACCGAAATCTCGCGCGCCACCGGAGATGACGCGGACGCCGACGAATCCAATGAACAGGCTTACGCAGAATTGGTGGAGTTCATCCGGGTCGCTGCCCAGGTCGTCTTCGAGGAACTGCTGCCGCTTCGCCGACAGGTCTACCCGGCGCAGCAGCGGCTGCATTGAACGGCGCCGGGCTCACAATGGATCGCAAGGAGTTTTCGCGCCGGCGGCGCCAATTCATGCGCATGATCGGCAAGGACGCCATTGCAATCCTGCCGGCGGCGCCGGTGCGCCATCGCAACGGCGACATCGAGTATGCCTACCGGCAAGACAGCCATTTCCACTACCTGAGCGGATTCCCGGAACCGGATGCCGTCGCGGTGATGGTGCCGGGCAGACCTCAAGCCGAGTACCTGCTGTTCGTGCGCGAGCATGACCCGTTGCGCGAGTCCTGGGACGGTGCGCGCGCGGGAACCGACGGCGCCGTCGAGCGCTATGGAGCGGACGACGCTTTTCCGATTGCCGACATCGACGAAATTCTGCCCGGATTGATGGAAATGCGCTCGCAGGTGTATTACGCCATGGGCATGCACCCGGACTTCGATTCGCACGTCCTGGGCTGGGTCAACGGCCTGCGGGCACAGTCGCGCCAGGGTGCGGGGGCGCCCCATGAATTCGTTGCGCTGAGACACGTGCTCGACGACATGCGCCTTTACAAGAGCCGCGCCGAGCAGGCGAGCCTGCGCCGGGCCGCCCAGATCTCGGTCGGCGCGCATCGCCGCGCGATGCGCTTTGCGCGCCCGGGGCGCATGGAATACGAGGTCATGGCCGAGCTGCTGCATGAGTTTCGCTCGCACAACGCCGATATCTCGTACCACCCCATCGTCGGCAGCGGCGCGAATAGCTGCGTCATGCACTACCGCGACAATGATCAGGCGCTGCACGACGGCGATTTGCTGCTGCTCGATGCGGGCTGCGAGCATGAACTGTACGCCTCGGATATCACCCGCACGTTTCCCGTGAGCGGGCGCTTCACGCCCCCGCAACGCGCGGTCTATGACATCGTGCTGGAGGCGCAGCTCGCGGCCATCGACAAGGTGCGCCCGGGAAATCACTGGAACCACCCTCACGAAGCCGCAGTGCGGGTGATCACCCAGGGACTGCTCAGGCTCGGCCTGCTGAAGGGGAAGCTCGCCGCGCTCATCAAGTCGCAAGCGTACCTGCCCTTTTTCAGCCATCGCACCGGGCATTGGCTCGGCCTCGACGTGCATGACGTGGGCGACTACAAAGTGGGCGGCGAGTGGCGGGTGCTCGAGCCTGGAATGGTTCTGACCGTCGAACCGGGAATCTACATTCGACCGGCGCCGCGCATACCGAAGGAATTCTGGAACATCGGTATCCGCATTGAGGATGAGGTGCTGGTGACCACGGATGCTCCGGAAGTGCTGACGGCGGCGCTCGAGAAGACTCCGGAGGCGATCGAATCCCTGGTGCGAGCCGCGTGATGGCGGGCGAGGCGGCCGGCTCCTTCGAGATCGCCATCGTCGGGGGCGGCATGGTGGGCGCCAGCCTCGCCGTCGCTTTGGCGCCCCTCGGGCTCAAGGTCGCGCTGATCGAGGCGATACCGCATGATTCTGCAACGCAGCCCAGCTTCGATGAGCGCACCACGGCGCTGTCGAACGGCAGCCGGCGAATTCTCGAGACGCTCGGCGTCTGGCCGGCCGTCGCCGCCGCCGCGACCCCGATCCGCAAGATCCACGTCTCGGATCGAGGCCGCTTCGGCTTCGCGCGCATCGATGCGGCCGAGCAGGGCCTCGCCGCCATGGGCTATGTGGTGCCGAATCGCACGCTCGGGCAGGCATTGTGGACTCGCCTTCCCGCCGCAGCCGGCCTTCAAGTGTTCTGCCCGGCGCAGGTGTCGCGCGTCCAGGCGGGCAAGGCGGCGGTCACGCTGGACATCACGCAGGCCGGCGAGACGGCGAGCATCAGCGCCCGGCTGGTGGTGGCCGCCGACGGCGTGCAGTCCGCGGTGCGCGGCGCATTCGGCGTGGCGGCGCAGGTGCGTGACTACGAACAGACCGCGGTGATCACCACGGTGTTGCCGCAACGCTTCCACGATCATGTGGCCTACGAGAGATTTACCGAGAGCGGCCCGCTGGCGCTGCTGCCGCTCGAGGGCGGCCGGTGCGCCCTGGTGTTGACCCTGAGCCGGGCCATGGCGGATGCGGCCCTGGCGTGGTCGGACCAGGAATTTCTCGCTGAGCTGCAACGGCGCTTCGGATTTCGCCTTGGGCGCTTCCTCAAAGTGGGCCGGCGCGTGCCGTATCCGCTGTCGCTCACCCGCGCCGCGCATACCAGTGCGGCGCGCTGCGCCATCATCGGCAACGCCGCGCAAGGGCTGCATCCGGTTGCCGGCATGGGTTTCAATTTGGGATTGCGCGACGTGGCCAGCCTGGCCGAGCTCATTGCCGAGCGCAGCCATGCGGCCGACTTCGATGCGGGAGCCGCCGGCTTGCTGGCCGACTACGATGCATGGCGCGCGGCCGATCGCGGCGGCGTCATCGCCTTCACCGACGGCCTGATCCGGGTGTTCGCCAGTCCCTCCGGCGTGGTGCGGCGCCTGCGCAGCGCCGGCCTGCTGGCCTTCGACTTGCTGCCGCCGGCAAAGGCCGCGCTGTCGCGCTTGAGCACCGGCGCCGGCGGTCACGCGCGCATCCCGAAGTTGGCGCGCGGTGTGGCATTGCAATGAGCGCGACCCCGGGCCGCCAGTTCGATGTGGTCATCGTCGGGGCCGGGGCGATCGGCGCGGCCATGGCGGCGCTGCTCCTCCGGCGCCAGTTGTGCGCGCCGGGGCGTGTAGCGCTGATCGCGGATCGATTTGCGGCGCCGCCGGCGCAAGCCGATTGGGATTTGCGGGTGTTCGCCCTGAGCCGCGCCTCGGAGCGATTGCTCAAGGCATGTGCCGTGTGGGACTCGCTGCCGCGGCAACGCGTGCATGCCTTTGAGCGCATGTGCGTCTGGGATGCGAGCGGTGAGCCCGGGGGAAAGGGGTCCTTGCGCTTCGACTGCGCGGAACTCGGCGAGCCGAATTTAGGGTACATCGTGGACGGAGCCAGCCTGCAATGGCAGTGTCTGCAGTCGGCCCGCGGCGCGGGCGCGGTGCTGCTCGAGGCCGAGCTGGCAGACATTGCCGCAGCCGATACCCATGTTCGCGTGACCTTGGGCGACGGCCGTGAGCTGTCGGGACAGCTGTTGATCGCGGCGGACGGACCCAAATCCAAGGCGCGAGACTTGCTCGGCATCGCAACGGCCGGTCATGCCTATCATCAAGACGCGCTGGTGGCGCATGTGCGCACCACCAAACCGCACGGCAACACCGCGTGGCAGCGATTCTTGGGATCGGGCCCTCTGGCCTTCCTGCCGCTGCCGGACGGCCGCTCGTCCATCGTGTGGAGCGCGGCGCTGCCCGAGGCGGCGCGGCTGCGCGGGCTCGATCACGCCGCGTTCGGTGCCGCCTTGACGCAGGCCAGCGGCGCAGTGTTGGGCGATTGTGAATTGTCGGCCGAGCCTGCGAGCTTTCCGCTGCAGCTGCAATACGCCCTGGAGTATGTGCGGCCGCGCGCCGTGCTGTTGGGCGATGCCGCCCATGTGGTGCACCCATTGGCGGGGCAGGGCATGAATTTGGGATTCCTGGATTGCGCCGCCCTCGCGCAGACCCTGGCGCAGGCCGGAAGCGCCGGTTATTTCGGCGAACACCGGCTACTGCGGCGCTATGAGCGCTGGCGCCGCAGCGAGAACCTGCTGGCCGCCGCTGCCCTGGACGGACTGGAGCGCTTGTTTTCGAATCCGGATCCTCTGACTCGCGGCCTGCGCACCGCGGGACTGAGCGCCGTGAGCAGGGCGCCGTTCATCAAGCGCCGGCTGGCGCAACGCGCCCTCGGGCTCATCGGCGATGTGCCCGCGTTCTTAAAGGACGGGGCCGCCGCGGCCCCGTAGGTTCGGCGCGAAGCGCCTAAACAACACGATCGAGCTTGGCCGCGCAAATGAAATCATTCTCGGACAGCCCGCCGATGGAATGGGTCGAGAAGGTGACGTGGCAGTAGTTGTAGCCGAGCTCCAAGTCCGGGTGATGGTCCTCGGTATTAGCGATGTGCGCGAGCGCGTTGACGAAGCTCATCGTACGGTAGAAGTCCTTGAACTTCAGCGAGCGCTTCAGGCTCTTGGAGTCCCCGGCAATCCGCCAGTCCTCGTGCAGCTGCTTGCGCAGCAGCTTTGCCTGCGCCGGCGTGAGCGGCGGCACCCCGCCTTCGCAGGGCGCGCACTTTTTGTCGGATAATTCCTTCACAAGCCTAGGGGTTCCTGGCGTAGGTCCGTTCGATATACCGTTCGACCAGTTCCTGAAATTCCTCGGCGATCCGCTCGCCCTTGAGGGTCACCGTCTTCGCGCCGTCTTCGTACACGGGAGCGACCGGAATCTCGCCGGTCCCGGGCAGGCTGATGCCGATGTTGGCGTGCTTGCTCTCGCCAGGGCCGTTGACCACGCAGCCCATCACGGCAACGGACATGTCCTCGACGCCGGTGTGCCGCTTGCGCCACTCCGGCATGCGGTGGCGGATGTGGTTCTGAATTTTCTGCGCCAGCTCCTGAAAATAGGTGCTGGTGGTGCGGCCGCAGCCAGGGCAGGCGATCACCATCGGCGTGAATGCGCGCAGTCCCATGGTCTGCAGTATCTCCTGGGCGACGATCACTTCCTGGGTGCGATCCCCGCCGGGTTCGGGGGTCAATGACACGCGGATCGTGTCGCCGATGCCCCGCTGCAGCAGCACGCCCATTGCCGCGGTGGACGCCACGATGCCCTTGCTGCCCATTCCGGCCTCGGTCAAGCCCAAGTGCAGGGGATAGTTGCAGCGCGCCGCCAGGTTGCCATAGACGGCGATCAGGTCCTGCACACCGCTGACCTTGGCGCTGATCACGATCATATCGGGAGCGAGCCCCAGGCTTTCCGCGCGCTTGGCGCTGTCCAGCGCCGATACCACGATGGCTTCGCGCATCACGTCGATGGCCGCCAGCGGCGCCGCGAGCTTGGAATTCTCGTCCATCATCCGCGTGAGCAGGTCCTGATCCAGGCTGCCCCAATTGACGCCGATACGCACCGGTTTTGCGTACTTGCAGGCGGTCTCGATCATTTCTGCGAATTGCGGATCGCGTTTGCTGCCGCGGCCCACATTGCCCGGATTGATTCTCAATTTGGAGAGCGCCTGCGCGCAGGCCGGGTGCGCTCTGAGCAGCTTGTGGCCATTGAAATGAAAGTCGCCCACCAAGGGAGTGCCGATGTTCATGGCGTCCAGCCGGTCCCGGATATGCGGCACCGCTGCGGCGGATTCGTCATTGTTGACCGTGACGCGCACCAGCTCGGAACCGGCGCGCGCCAGCGCCTTGACCTGTGCCACCGTCCCCTCGATGTCCGCGGTATCGGTGTTGGTCATGGACTGCACGACGATGGGGGCTTTGCCCCCGATGGTCACCGTCCCTACTTTTACGCCAAGGGAGATTCTTCGGGAAATCATCGTGCAATTATACCAGGGGTAGGCCCTTGGGGACGCGCACCACGACGGTGCCCGCGATCTTGTCGTGCCAGCCTTGGTGGTTGGCGTCGAAGGCAATCCAGAAAAACCCGAGTCCGACCACCGCCAGCGACAGAAAACAACTGAGCGCGCGCACGATGGCGGTCTCCCAATCGAGCGGCCGCCCATCCAGCCGCACCACATGCAAATCAAGCACGATGCCGCCGATGGTCGAGCCGCGCAATTTCCACATCACCGCTCCGTAAGCCGCCAACACGATCAATTCGAGGTGGTGCGCGTGCAGCACGCTCATGGAGAAGCCGACCAAGAGGCCATCGAGCAGCAGGGCCAGCATGCGAATCCAAAAGCCGGCGCGCGGCGAGGCCGCAGAGACCGCCGCAGGCGCCGCCCCCGGGGGTGCTGATGCCGCGGGTGCTGATGCCGCGGCATAGGCGGGCCCGAATCCCGCCGTCTCGGGAGCGGGCGAGGCAGGCGGCGGCGCGGTAGGAGCCGGCGCGGTGGCAGGAGCCGGCGAAGCCGCAGCAGGAGCCGCCGAAGCCGCGGCAAGGGGTGAGCCGGGAGGCGGCGAACCTGCGCCGCCGCGCGGCCCTTCCTTGGCGGCGCGATGAGCTTGCGAGGCCTGAATCAAGGTGTAAACCACCGCGCCCAGTCCCAGAAAGCCGAGGATCTTGTACACCAGAAAACCCAGGACCGGCACCACATACAGCAGCAGTACCACCGCACCGCCAATCAATACGGCGAAGGCGGGATGGCTGGCCATGCCCGCACCCGGCCTGCCCATGATCCTCGCGCCCAGCCACGCCAGCATGACGGCCTTGCCGAACAGTCCCACACAGATCAGGGCGAATATGACGAAGGGCACCGCCGCAATCCCGATCACCGTGACGCACAACAACACCAGCAGGACGGGAGTCAGCAGCGCGGCACAGAGAGCCGCCAGTATCGTGTGACCCGGTTCAGTTTCGAATGTGCGCACGCATCTAGAAAGACCCTCCCGAAATAACAGGGCGAGTCCCACGTAGAGCGCCAGGCAGCCGAGCGCCAAAGCCCAGGCCCAGCCAAGGCCGTGTGCGAAGGCGAGCGGACGTCCGTACAGCAGGCAGTGCCGCACCCAGGCGTGCAGCCATTCAAGGCTGCCGAAATTGCCGCCGAGAACATTTTGGACGGTGCCGTGGATGACGGCAGCCGGGTCGCGCTTGAGACTGCCGCCGACCACCACCACGTCGCCGCCGACTTCCGCATGCGGCCCCAGTTCTAAATCACCCAGCACCGTGACGGAGTCGCCGTCGACCAGGCCATCGACATAGGTGTTGCCAAGAACCGCAACGGCGGCGTCGCTCACATGGCCGGTGACCCGCGTGTCGCCGAGAATGGAGACCACGTCCGAGGCTTCGCCATCGCTGGTCGAGGAACCGAACACGGAGACGACGGCGTCGGCCGTATCGCCGCTGGCGAGCGTCGAATCGTGGCCGATATTGACCACGGAACTTTCGCTTCCATGACGGTGAGGCCGTCGGTGATGCGCATGCGCCTCTTCGGCAGGGTCCGGTGCGTCCCCCGCGGCCGCAGCCGCAATCGAGGCTGCGGAGTCGGCGACCGCGGATTCGTCCGCGGCCTGTGCCGCCGGAGCAGCCATCAGGCTGATTAGTGCCAGCACAGCCACGGACACCATCGTGAGAGAGATGAATCGCTGCAGCATGGAAGTATTCATTGGGATTTAAAGTCACTTGCCGTTGAGAGGCTGAAGATAGAGGGTCCGGTAACAAACCGCCCCGAGCCCGAACAAGACCACGTACAGCGCCGCGCACACGGCGACGCCTTGATAAGCCCAGGACGGAGGGACGGTGCGCGCCAATAGGATGGCCAGATTCCCCGCGGCAGCCCCGAGCACCGTCACGTCGCGCAGCCAGGCGGGGGACAGCGCGCCGGATTCGTGCAGAGCACGAATGCCGACGACCGCCGCGGCGCCCTCCACGAGCGCGAGCTTGATGAGGGCGGCGCAAATCACCAGGAACACCGCGCGCGCGAGCAGCGGCCAATGGCTGAAGCTGCGCCGCCACCAGGCAAGGGCGGCGCGCCGTTCCAGTTCGCCCAATACTCGGGCTTCGAGCGTCGCAGGTGCGCGCCGCCAGGGCAGTTCGTGCAGCGTGCGATCCAAGGTTCGTGCCAATGCGTCGTCGTCATCATTCATGGCCACATCAGTTCTCCAGGTTCCCGCCGATGATGCCGCGCGCCTGCAGGAGGGGCACCAGGGCGGCGCGGGCGCGCCGTATGTCGGTCTTGACCTTGGCAAGCGAGATGCGCAACTTGGCCGCGATCTCCTCGTAGGAAAGCTCCTCGAAGTGATACAGCACCAGCGGCAGGCGCTGGTGGTCGGGGAGCTGGCGCAGCGCGCCGTCGATCAATGCGCGCCGCTGCTCCGCGCTCAGGTCCGTAACGTGTGTGTCCGGCTGCGGCAGCGCCAATTCCGGCGCCGATGAATCCTCATCGGCGTCAGCAGACCGCAATTCGGAGAACATCCGCCAGCGCCTGCGGTAGCGGCTGAGGTAGTTGAGGGTCAAATGGGTGGCGACCGTCTTGAGCCAGCCTCCGGCCGTCGGGCTGGTGCGAAGGTCGGCGAAATGCTCGTAGGCTCTCAGAAAAACCTCCTGCGCGATGTCCTCCGCCTGCGCGTCATTGCCCGCCAGGCGGGCCGCCGTCGAAAAAACCATATCCTGATAGGCACGCATGAAGGTCGCGAACTCGGTTGAGCGGTCGGAGCCGGAGTATGAATGTTGCACTGGAGTGTGTTCGTTTAAGCCCAAAACACCGCCGGCCGGGAAAAGTTGCAATTCTCCGTGCTAGGGCCGATCGGCGGGGTATTGCCTCAGCCGGTGCGTGAGATGGGCTTTGACCGCCGGCCACTCCCGATCGAGGATGCTGTAGGCGCAGGTATCGCGCACAATCCCGCTTTTACCGATCTGATGTTGCCGCAAGATCCCGTCCAGCCTGGCGCCCAACCGCTCGATGGCCGCGCGACTTTGCCGGTTGAAGAAATGCGTGCGGAACTCCACTGCAATGCAATTCAATTTCTCGAAAGCATGAGTCAGCAGCAGCAGCTTGCACTCGGTGTTCAACCCGCTGCGTTGCACGCGTTTGCGATACCACGTCGAACCGATTTCCACGTGCCGGTTGACCGCATCGATATTCATGTACGTGGTCATGCCGACCGCTTTGCCGCTGGGTTCCTCGATGACGGCGAATGGAATCATCGAGCCGCGTTCTTGCAGCGCCAGGCGGCGCTCGATTTCCGCGCGCATGCCTGCCGGTGCGGGAACGCTCGTGTACCAGAGCTCCCACAATTCTCCGTCTTGCACGGCCTCGATGAGGTCATCGTGATGGGAAGGTTGCAGCGGCACGAGCGATACGTGCTCCCCGTGCAGTGACACAGCATCTGTAAAGCTCATGGTTCGTCCCTGCGATTGAATTGCCGGCATAATACGGTAATGGCCTCGCGAATCGTCTACTCCGCCGGAATCGGCAGCTTGTGTCCCAATTGCCGCAGACCCGTGCGCGACTGCGTGTGTCCGAAGGGAGTGCCCGGCGCCGCCAAGCCTGCGTCCGTGCGGGTAGGCCGGGAAATCAAGGGCAGGGCGGGCAAGGGCGTGACCACGGTCACCGGCCTGCCGATGTCGCCGTCCGATATCGAGTCCTTGGCCACGAGGCTCAAGAAGCGCTGCGGATCCGGCGGCACTGTGCGCGACGGCGTCATCGAAATTCAGGGCGATCATCGCGACGCCATCGTCGCGGAGTTGGGCAAGCTCGGCTGGCCGGCGAAGAAATCGGGCGGATAGGCGCGAAGGCCGCAGCCGGCTCATTTGGTGTATGATAAATAGATCGCGATAAGAGCTGTCTGGAGAGAGTCCGCAACCAGGACCGCCGAAGGCGCAACCGCCCGGAAACGCTCAGGCACACGAACGGCAGACTCTCGCGATCTCTGGAGAGCGATCGCCCGATCAGCGGCGATCCACCGAAGGGGAGCAGCGCCGCAAGGCGCGCGATCTCTCAGGTACAAAGGACAGGGGGGCATGGCACAGCGGTGCCGGTGTCTATTTGTTCTTTTGCCGTGAGGTTGCGATGGGCCTGAAGACTGCGCTCTATGACACCCACATTCTCGAGGGTGCGAAAATCGTCGATTTCGGCGGCTGGGAAATGCCGCTGCACTATGGATCGCAGATCGAAGAACACCATGCGGTGCGCCGTGACGCGGGCATGTTCGACGTGTCGCACATGGGTGTGGTCGACCTCAAGGGCGCCCGCGTTCGCGAATTTCTGCGGATGTTGTTGGCCAACGATGTCGGCCGGTTGACCTCTCCCGGCAAAGCGCTGTATTCCTGCATGCTGTTGCCGAGCGGCGGTGTCATTGACGATCTGATCGTCTATTTTCTGTCGGACACCTGGTTTCGCTTGGTCATCAACGCCGGCACCCGCGACAAGGATCTCGAGTGGATCCGCGGCAAGGCGGCCGCCTACGGCGTGGACGTGACCGAACGCCGCGATCTGGCGATGATCGCGGTCCAGGGACCCCAAGCGCGCGACAAGACCCTGGCGCTGCTGTCGCCCCCGGAGCGCAGCGCCGCGGCCCAATTGGAGCCGTTCTTCGCCGGACAATTCAATTCTTGGTTCGTCGCGCGCACCGGCTACACCGGCGAGGATGGATTTGAGGTGATGTTGCCGGCGGCCGACGCCGCGAAGACCTGGAGCGCGCTGCGCGGCCAGGGGGTCCGGCCCGCCGGCCTCGGCGCGCGCGACACCCTGCGGCTCGAAGCCGGCATGAACCTGTACGGCAACGACATGGACGAAAATCACCATCCCTTGGAGTCGGGATTGGCCTGGACGGTGGCTTTCGAACCCGCAGCACGCGATTTCATCGGGCGGCAGGCGCTGGAAGAACTGCGGCGCGCGGGCGGCTCCGTGCTCGTCGGCCTGGTGCTCGACGATCGAGGGGTGCTGCGCAGCCACCAGAAAATCGTGCCCGCAGGCGAAGTGACCAGCGGCACCTTTTCGCCCACGTTGAATCGTTCCATTGCGCTGGCGCGAGTGCCGCCAACGGCCGCGTCCGGCGTGCAAGTCGAGATTCGCGGCAAGCTGCACGCCGCGAGCATCGTGAAGCCGCCGTTCGTACGGCATGGGAAAGCGTTGATTCCGGTTTAGCCAGGGGAGTTATTTTGAGCAACATACCGAATGATTTGCGATACACCAAGAGCCACGAGTGGGTGCGCCTAGGGTCGAACGGATCGGCGGAGATCGGCATCTCGGAACACGCACAAAGCGCGCTCGGGGATTTGGTGTTCGTCGAAGTTCCCGACGTGGGCCGCGCGGTCAAGGCGGGCGATGCCTGTGCGGTGGTCGAATCCGTCAAGGCGGCTTCGGACGTCTACAGCCCGGTGAGCGGCAAAGTCACGGCCGGCAACACGGCGCTGGCGGCCCAACCCGAACTGCTCAACCAGGACCCGTACGGGGCCGGGTGGATGTTCCGCGTGCAGATGACGGCGCCGCCCGAGCCGGCATCGTTGATGAGCGCCGCGGAGTACGCGAAGTACCTGGCCGACGAAGCCAAATAAGGATCGTGACATGGCATTCATTCCGCACACCGCCGACGATATTGCCCAAATGCTGCAGTTGATCGGCGTGCAGTCGATCGACGATCTGTTCGATGAAATTCCGCGTGAGCTGCGCGCCGGCACGCTGGGAGTGCCGCCCGCCCTGGGCGAGATGGAGCTGGGGCGCTTGATGTCGGAGCGCGCGGCGAGCGACGGCCGGCCCATGAATTTCATCGGCGCCGGCGCGTATGAGCATCACATTCCGGCGCCGGTGTGGGCGATCACGACCCGCGGTGAATTCTACTCCGCGTACACGCCGTACCAAGCGGAGGCCAGCCAGGGCACCCTGCAATTGATCTATGAATATCAGTCGATGATGTGTGCGTTGACGGGAATGGAGGTGTCGAACGCCTCGCTGTACGACGGCGCCTCCGCTTTGGCGGAGGCCTGCCTCATGGCGGTGCGCGCCAATCGCGCCGCGAATTCACGCCGAATTCTGCTGCCGCGGACCGTGAATCCCATTTATGCGCAAGTGGCGCAGGCGATTGCCGGAAATCAGGGCATCATTTTCGAGACCGTGGATTTCGACCGGGCGGCGGGGCGCACGCTGCTCGACACGCTGCAGTCCTACAACGGCCAGGATGTCACCGCGCTGGTGGTGCAGCAGCCGAATTTCTTCGGCTGCCTCGAAGAGGTTGACCAGCTGACGGATTGGGCGCACCAGAACAAAATTCTGCTGATTGCGGTCGTGAACCCGACCTCCCTGGCGCTGCTCGAAGCCCCGGGACGCTGGGGCGCGCCCATCGAAGGCAACCAGGGCGCCGACATCGTCTGCGGCGAAGGGCAGCCGCTCGGCGTGCCTCTGGCGGCGGGCGGCCCGTACTTCGGCTTCATGGCGACGCGCATGCAGTATGTGCGGCAAATGCCGGGACGAATCGTCGGGCGCACGGTGGACGTCGACGGGCGTCCGGGATTCAGTCTGACTCTGCAGGCGCGGGAACAGCACATCCGGCGCAGCAAGGCGACTTCGAACATCTGCACCAATCAGGGCCTGCTGGTGACGGCCGCCACCATTTATATGTCGCTGCTGGGCGCCGCCGGCCTCACGCGCGTGGCGGAGGTCAGCATGCAGCGCACGGCCGATCTGGTGGCGGCGTTGAGCAGGATCGCAGGCGTCAAGCCGGCTTTTTCGGCACCGCGATTCCACGAGGCGGTATTGGTCCTGGATCGGCCGGTGGCGCCGGTTCTCGCGGCGCTGGCGCGCCGCGGCATCTTCGGCGGACTGGACCTCAGCGAGCGTTATCCGGAGCTCGGACCGGCGCTCCTGGTGTGCGCCACCGAAACGAAAACTGCGGCGGATATCGATGCGTATGCCGGCGTTCTGGCCGACATCTTGAATCAGTCCCGGGCCGCGGCTTGAGAAAGGGAGGGACCATGGCAGACTTGCAGGCAAGAGAACCGCTGATATTCGAATTGAGCAAACCCGGCAGGGGAGCCGGTACTCAATACCCGCCGCGAACGGCAGGCACCGCGGAAATACCGGCGCAATTTCGCCGCGCCGCGCCGCCGCGGCTGCCCGAAGTGTCGGAATTGCAGGCGGTGCGTCATTTCACGCGGCTGTCGCAGATGAATTTCTCGATCGACACGCATTTCTATCCGCTCGGCTCCTGCACCATGAAGTACAACCCGAAGGCGTGCAATTCCTTCGCCATGTTGCCGGAATTCTTGGGCAGGCACCCGCTCGGACCCGAGCCGCAGGGATTCCTGGCCTGCATGTACGAGCTGCAAGAGATGCTGCGCGAAATCACCGGCATGCAGGCGGTGAGCCTCACCCCCATGGCCGGCGCGCAGGGCGAATTTGCAGGTGTCGCCATGATTCGCGCCTACCACCGAGCGCGGAACGACCTGGGACGCACCGAGATCATCGTGCCGCAGGCCGCGCACGGAACCAATCCGGCCACGGCCGCCATGTGCGGCTGCACCGTCAAGGAGATTCCCTGCGATGCCAACGGCGATGTCGACATCGATGCCTTGAAAGCCGCGGTGAGCCCCGCGACCGCGGGCATCATGCTGACCAACCCCTCCACCCTGGGAGTATTCGAGTGCAAGATCACGGAGGTCGCGCGCATCGTGCACGAAGCCGGCGGACTCCTGTATTACGACGGCGCCAATCTCAACGCCATTTTGGGCAAGGTTCGCCCCGGCGACATGGGATTCGATGTCATCCACATGAATTTGCACAAGACCTTTTCGACTCCGCACGGCGGCGGAGGCCCCGGTTCCGGAGCGGTCGGCGTGGGCGCGCGCCTGGCGCCGTTTCTGCCGATCCCGGTGGTGGGCAAGGACGGAGCGCGGTTTCGCTGGTTGACGGAACGCGAGCTGCCGCAGTCCATCGGCCGCCTGTCGGGATTCATGGGCAATGCCGGCGTGAACCTGCGCGCCTATGTCTACATGCGCCTGCTGGGGCGCGAGGGCATGGTGCGGGTGGCGGAATTCGCCACGCTCAACGCGAACTACCTGATGAAGCGGCTGCAGGCGGCGGGCTTCGAGGCGGCGTACCCGAAGCGGCGCGCCAGCCATGAATTCATCATCACCTTGAGAGGGGAAAACCGGCTCTACCATGTCACCGCCATGGACGTGGCGAAACGTCTGCTGGACTACGGCTTTCACGCGCCGACCACCTACTTTCCCCTGCTGGTGCCGGAATGCCTGCTGATCGAACCCACCGAGACCGAGGCCAAGGAGGACCTCGATCATTTCTGCGACGCACTCATCGCCATCCGGCGGGAAATGGAGCAAGAGCCCGAGAAACTCTCTTCGGCTCCGCATACAATGCCGGTGCGGCGGCTCGATGACGTGCGCGCAGCGAAACAATTGGATTTGGCATGGAAACCCGCCGCTTGAATGAGCGATAGAATCAAACCGACCGGAATTACGCGGTTGCTGCGCGCCTTCGGCTACTCGTTCCAAGGATTTCGCCACACCTGGAGTGAAGAGGCGGCATTCCGCCAGGAAGTGACGTTGGCGCTGGCGGTCGTTCCCGCCGGCCTCTATCTCGGCCATACGGGAGTGGAACGCGCATTGTTGGTCAGCCCGATGCTGCTCATCTTGATCGTCGAGATTCTCAACAGCGCGGTGGAGGCGGTGGTGGATCGGTCCGGAACCGAACGTCATCCCCTGGCGGGCATGGCCAAGGACATGGGTTCCGCGGCCGTGATGCTGAGTTTCGCCTTGCTAGGAACCGTTTGGCTTCTGATCTTGTCCGATCACGGGCACTGAACTTAAAACCCAAGGATCGGCATGCTCCGTCGTCCGTTATGTCTGTTGGCATTGGTATTGTCCGTTTCCCGCGTGTTCGCTGCCGCCCACCCCGTCGCCCCTGCGGTGCCGGTCCCGGCGCCGGGCATTCCCGCCTCCCCCGCGAATTGGGCCCAGACGCTGGAAAGAATCGCCAGCGGCGTGGTGACGATACAAATCGACAGCACGCGGGCGTTCGACACGGAGTGGAACACCACGGCGCAGGCCACCGGTTTCGTCATCGACGCCAAGCACGGACTCATACTGACCAACCGGCATGTGGTCACACCCGGACCGGTGACCGCCCAGGCCATCTTCCTCAATCGCGAGGAGGTGCAGCTCTATCCGGTGTATCGCGATCCGATTCATGACTTCGGCATCTATCGCTACGATCCTGCGAAATTGAAATTCATACAACCGGCGGAATTGCCCCTGTATCCCGCCGGTGCGGTGATCGGGCGCGAGATTCGCGTGGTCGGCAACGATGCAGGCGAGCAATTGTCGATTCTTGCCGGTACGCTCGCGCGCCTGGACCGGGAAGCTCCCGAATACGGCTACGGCAAGTACAACGACTTCAACACGTTTTACTTCCAGGCTGCCTCCAGCACCTCGGGCGGTTCCTCGGGCTCCCCGGTCATCGACATCGAGGGCCGGGTGGTCGCGCTGAACGCCGGCGGGGCGACGGGCGCCGCCTCGAGCTTCTACCTGCCGCTGACCGCGGTGACGCGGGCCCTGAAATTCATCGCGGCCGGCAAGCCGGTGCCGCGCGGGACTCTGGAAACCGTTTTCAAGTACACCCCCTATGATGAACTGCGCCGCCTCGGTCTCAATTCCGACACGGAAGCGCGGATGCGCAGCGCCTACCCGAAATTGACCGGCATGCTGGTGGTGGATGACGTGCAGCCGGGCTCGGGCGCCGATGGCGTGCTGTCGCCCGGCGACATTCTGGTGGCAATCGACGGCAAGCCCATTCCCGAATTCTTCGCCCTCGAGGATGTGCTCGACAGCCGCGTCGGCCAACAGGTCAATGTCGAAGTGCAGCGCGGCCGCGAGACCCTGCGCCATGCGCTCGACGTGCAATCCTTGAGTGCGATCACCGCCGACGAATACATTGAATTCGGCGAGGCGGTGGTGCACCGGCTGTCCTATCAGCAGGCGCGGCATTTCAACTTGCCCATCAAGGGGGTCTACGTCGCGAATCCCGGCTATGTGTTCGGCAGCGCCGGCATTCCGCGCGCCGCCCTGATCAGTTCGTTCAACGGCAAGAAGGTCGAGAACCTCGATGATTTCGCGGCTGCTCTGGCGGACCTCGCCGATGGTGCCCGGGCGCCGGTGCGCTACGTGACTCTGGAGGATCCGCGCGCCGCGCAGCTGAAAGTGATCCGCATGGACCGGCGCTGGTTTCCGGCGCGCAGATGCAAGCGCGACGACGTGCTTGGCACCTGGCCCTGCGCCGGCATCAGTCCGGGACCCGCCCCAAGCGGCGTCAAGCCGGCCTCGACGCAGTTCGCCAAGACCGGTGATGCGCGCATCGACCGGCTGGCGCCGTCGCTGGTGATGGTGAACTTCGACATGCCCTATTCGGTATCCGGCGTCACCGAGAAGAACTACCACGGCACAGGCGTCGTCGTGGATGCCGCACGCGGCTTGGTGGCGATCGACCGCAACACCGTGCCCATCGCCATGGGCGATGTGCGCATCACTTTCGCCGGCACCGTGGAAGTGCCCGGCAAGGTGGTATTCATCCATCCTTTGCACAATCTGGCGGTGGTTGCCTACGACCCAAAATCGATCGGTACCACGCCGGTGCGCGCCGCGAACCTGCTCACCCGACCCTTGGGCGCGGGCGACGATGTGTGGGTGGTGGGAATGCGCGCCGATTCGAAAATACTGTCGCAAAAGACCCAGATATCCAGCGTGGATACGGTGTCGTTTCCGCTGTCGCGCACGCTGCGCTTCCGCGACAGCAATCTCGAGGCGGTGAGTCTGATCAATCCCCCGGGCGACTATGACGGCGTGCTGGCGGATGAGAAGGGCAACGTGGTGGCATTGTGGTCGAGTTTTGCCTTCGAGTCGCAGCGCGAACTCGAGCAAGTCAATCGCGGCATGCCGGCGGAATTGGTCTCGGAAATGCTCGGAGTGGTCGCCGACGGCAAGCCGCTGTATTCCTTCGAAGCCGAGTTCAATGTGCAGTCCCTGGCGGGCGCGCGCGAACTGGGTTTGCCGGAGGAATGGGTGCGGCGCTTCGAGGAGCACAACCCGCAACGCCGGCAGGTGCTCGGCATCGATCGGTTGGTGGCGGGGTCGCCCGCCGCGGCCCTGCTCGAGCCGGGCGATTTGCTGTTGGCCATCGACGGCAAGGTGGTGAATCGTTTCCGCGAAGTCGAACGCGCCGTGCAAAATCCCGACATTCGGGTAAGCGTCTGGCGCGACGGCGCAGAAAAGACCTTGCAGATGAAAACGATGCCCTTGGACGGCCGTGATCTGGACCGGGTGGTGATCTGGGCAGGTGCGACCCTGCAGGCGCCGCACCGGGCCCTGGCCGCGCAACGCGGCATCGCTCCCTACGGCGTTTTCGTCTCCTTCTTTTTCTATGGCTCGCCGGCAACGCACTATGGACTGTATGCCGGGCGCCGCATCACCGAAGTGGACGGCCAGCCCACGGCCGACCTCGATGCTTTCATCAAGACCGTCAGCGGCAAGCCGGACCGCGCGTCGCTGCGTTTGAAGACAGTGAGCTGGAACGGACAAACGGACGTGATCACGCTGAAGCTGGACAAGCACTACTGGCCGGCTTATGAGCTCGACCGGCAGAAGGACGGCACCTGGACGCGCACCGCACTCGATCCGCCCGAGGCGACGGATGCGATGTCGGCTGCGCGTGCCGCCTTACCGATCACGCGGCCGCACTGATCCCGTAAACTGGTGCCTGGACAGTTCTTGTCAGGGAAGGACAGCATGATCCCATTGCTGAATTTCGGGCGCTTTTTGATGGTGGTCTGGATCGGTTACGCGCTGTTGCTGGTGTTTGCACCCGGCGTGGTTCACAGCCGGCCCAATATGATCGGCGGCGCTCTCCAAGCCATTGCGGCGTTCGCCATCGGGTTCTTGTTGGATCGTCTTCTGGGGCTCGTGCTGCGGCGGAAGGCGGCGCAAGCCGACGGCGAACAGCCTGCGGATTGATTCCGGCTAAGACGGCGGCAATTCCACCGGCTGACCGTGCGGGGTGCGCTCGGCGGCTTCGGCCCACGCCTGCCGGCAGCGCGCGAGCTCGTCCGCCGACGCGGCGCCCTTGCGCGCCACCAGGGTCTCGAGCGCCCGCAGCCAATGCTGATAGTAAGTGTCGCCGAGGCCGGCATCGCCGCCCGCCTGCGCCGCGTTGATTTCCTGCGAGAGAGCTTCGGCCCATTCGGGCCAGCTGAACAATCCCTGCTCATGCAGCCGCAGCACCATGGCGAAGGCCTTGGCTTCCCAGGGTTCGTTGAACACCGGCCCGTGCTCATCGCGGGGCAAGCCCGCAATCCCGGGCGGCACCTCATCGATCATGCCGGTTCCAAATAGGATTCCCAGGCATCCACCGAGACGGTGGAACCCTGGCGGGGCTGTTGCGCGCCCCACAGTTCGGTCTCATCGAAGGCCACCGTGTACAACCACTGCGGCTGCTCCCCGAGACCTTGAGCATGGGCGTCGGCAAAAACATGGGCCCCATGCAGCCGATCGATGACGCCGAGCTTGCCGCGCACATAGCCCGGCAGGCGAGTGTGATGCGGGGCCGCTGACTTGAGCGTGCGCACGCGTTGGCCGGGCGCAAAGCGGGCAGGGCGGTCCGCCGGCCGCGCCGTCGGCGCGCCGCGCGCCAGCACCGCCGCGACCTCGCTGGCACGCAGGACGCCGCGCGTCGGCACGGCATCGTGCAACGGGCGCCCTTGGGCAAGCTCGTCGGCCCGCGCGGCGCCGCTCTGAAGCAGGAGCTTGCACAGGCCCGCCAGCCAGATCTGGTAATAACTGAGCTCACCGTAGTCGGCGAGGGTCTCGCGCGCGCTGCGGCCGGTGTCGATGTTCCACAGACCGGTGGCGCCCATGGCGAGGGTCAGCGCCAGAACACGCGGTTCCCATGCAGCGTGAAACAGCTCGCCCTCGGGCTCCGGCCGCACGCGATCCTGCACGTCCTGACCGCCGAGATCCGCGTGCGAGTGATAGCCCATGATCAGAGGCCGCGGGCGGGCGCGGCGCCCGGCTGCAACGGCAACCCCGTGCCGATCATGGAATCGCGCGTGACCAGATCCGCCAGCTCAGCTTCACTCAAGTATTCGCTTCCCGAGGGCCGTTGCGGCACGACCAGATAGCGCACCTCGGCGGTCGAATCCCACACCCGGATGCGCACACTGTCGGGCAGCGTCAGGCCGAAATCTCTGAGCACCCCCCGGGGGTCTTTGACCAGCCGGGCGCGATAGGGAGCGCTCTTGTACCAGCTGGGCGGCAGTCCGAGGATGGGCCAGGGGTAGCAGCTGCACAGCGTGCACACCACCATGTGGTGCGTCTGCGGCGTATTTTCGAGCGCCACCATGTGCTCACCCTGCCGTCCGGTGAAGCCCATGGAAGCGATGGCGGCCGTGGCGTCGTCGAGGAGCCGGCGGCGAAACGCGGCGTCCGTCCAGGCGCGCGCGACGACTTGGGCACCATTGCGAGGTCCGATCTTGGTTTGATAGGTGTCGATAAGCACATCGAGCGCGGCGGAGTCCACATACCCTTTCTCGGTCAAGAGGGTTTCCAAGGCGCGAACGCGCAGCTCCATCGGCCCTAGGACGCTGCCCGTGCTCGTGGCCGGCGTCATGTTCGTGGTCGTGGTCTGCTCCGGACATGCGGCCATGCTAGCCGATATCGCTGGAGCGGTAGTGCCGCACATGATCCGGCCGCGTCAGCAGGTAGCGGTCGTCCTCCGGGAAATAGCGCGCACGGTCCGGGGGATCTCCGGCAAATCCGCGAATGGCATCCATGGATGTCCACCAGCTCAAAGTGACCACTTCGCTGCGGGTCGCGTCGATGTCGCGCACCGCGACCACCGCCCCCAGGTTGCCGGGCGTGCGGCGATATTCCGCTATCCCGGTGGCGCGCACATAGTCCACATAGGCGTCACTGGTCGCGCGGTGGATCTCGGCGCGCCATTCTCGAAGGATGCTCATGGAGTTTCTCCCGACGATGTATACCAGTAAAACGTAGTTTAATGGTATAGTCAAGTTCCTGGAGCAGGTATGTCAGCCGCAACGCCACTCAGATTCTCCATTGCCGATATTCGCCTGGACGGCGGCCGGCCCTGTCTGAACTTCGTGAACACCATCCATGATCGGCTCGCCGCCGTGCCGGCGGACTATCTGGCGACGCCCGCGCAATACCGGGAGTGGTGCGTGCGCGCGGAACTGCTCAGCCGGAATGAGGCCGAGCGCATCACGGTGACCGGCGCCGTCCTGGCCGAAGCCCGGGATTATCGGGAACATTTGCATGCTCTGCTGAGCGCACGGATCGATGGCACGGTGGTGCCGGCGAGTTCGCTGCGGCATTGCGACCGTTGGCTGCACCAAGCTTGGTCCACGCTCGCGCTCGATCCTGGTTCATCCGAGGCAGTGTCGTGGCCGGCGGGGGCGCTCGACGCCCGGCTACCCCTCAAGCGCATCGCTTTGTCCGTGCTCGAGGTGCTCAAGGGCGTCCCGCCGCAACGGCTCAAACGCTGCGCATCGGAGGACTCCTGCGGCTGGCTGTTCTACGACGACAGCAAGGGCGGCCGGCGGCGTTGGTGCTCCATGCAGGCTTGCGGCACCGTGGAGAAAATGCGCCGCTTTCGCCGCAGCTGATTCGAGGGACCGGCTAAACTACACCGACCGCAGTTAAGATGCAGGTGACTCGTCCGTGATCGACAACGCGACCCACGATGATCTGCCGCAGATACTTGCCATCTACAACGAGGTCATCCGCAACTCGACCGCCGTTTATTCGGAGGAAGAGTTCACACCGGCCCGCGGCGACTCGTGGTTCGCCGCCAAGATGGCTCGCGGCTTTCCCTTGATCGTGGCGCGCGACGCTTCGGGCATTGCGGGGTTCGGTACCTTCGGGGAGTTTCGGGCATGGCCGTGCTACGTGCACAGCGTGGAGCACAGCGTTCACGTGCGCGTGGACCGGCGCGGGCAGGGTGTCGGGCGGGCGCTGGTGGTCGAACTCCTGACACGCGCCGCCGCCATGGGGAAGCATATGATGATAGCCGGCATCGACGCCGACAACGCGGTCTCGATCGGGTTACACCGCAGTCTGGGATTTGCCCAAGTCGGTCATTTCCATGAAGTGGGATTCAAGTTCGGGCGGTGGCTCGACTTGGTATTCATGGAATGTATGCTTCCGCCGACAGTTGACGCCATTGTGAAGTAACGCAGAGACACGCACCCCTTAAAAAAGCGGTATTGAGCCACAGATAGAGCATCGGTGGGCGTAAGCGGCCTTTGTTGGCGGCGCAGTCTTGATATCATGCGCGTGTGGTACGAGCAACACAGACAGAAATCGAAGAAGCCGTCGAAGCGCTGCGCGCCGGCGATCTGGTGGTGTTCCCGACTGAGACCGTCTACGGGCTCGGCGCGAACGCATCCAATCCCGCCGCCGTGCGCAAGATTTTCGAGGTGAAGGGGCGTCCGCCCGATCATCCCGTGATCGTGCATCTGGACGACCCCCGCTACCTGCATCGTTGGGTGTCGTCGCTGCCGCCGGTCGCGGAACAGCTGGCCGATAAGTTCTGGCCGGGTCCGTTGACCTTGATCCTGCCCAAGGCGGAGAACGTCAACGACATCGTCACCGGCGGCCAGGACAGCATCGGCATTCGCGTGCCCTCGCACCCCATGGCGCAACAGCTGCTGAACGCCTTCGGCGGCGGCATCGCGGCGCCCTCAGCCAATCGCTATGGACGCTTGAGTCCGACCAAACCCGAGCATGTGCGCGACGAGCTGGGCGATGCGGTCACGGTCATTCTCGACGGCGGCGACTCGCCGATCGGGCTGGAGTCGACCATTGTCTCCTGCCTGGGCAACGAGGCGCGTCTATTGCGGCCCGGCTTCATCACCCGCACGCAGCTGCTGCAAGTGGTGGGGAATCTGGTGGTCGGGGGACCCGCGCCGCGCTCGCCGGGAGATCGTGCGCTGCACTATGCGCCATCCACCCCCCTCGAGATCGTACCGTCGGACGATTTGGAAGTGCGCGCCGGCGAGATCACCGATCGCGAGGAGAAGGTGGCGGTGCTGGCCATGCGCCCGCCGCTGCAGACTCAGCGCCATATGACTTGGATCAATGCAGGCAAGCGGCCGGACATTTATGCTCACAATCTTTACAACCACTTGCGCACCCTGGACCGTGCCGGGTGCGTGAGGATTTTTGTGCAAAGCCTGCCGCAGGATGAGCGTTGGGTGGCCATTCTCGACCGGCTGCAGCGCGCCAGCGGCATGGGCGATGATTCTCTCGAACTGAGCGTGAGCTGAATGGCAAGAACTTCATTGAGGCCGACATCCGCCATCGGCGCCGAGCCTATGGAACTCGATCCCGGCCAGGATCCCTTTGCGCACGAATCGATCAAGCACTTGGCGGCCCGCTATGGTTCGCCCTTGTTGGTGATCGATGCCGAACGCGTGCGCCGGCAATATCGGCGCCTCGCCGCGGCGCTGCCGGGAGTCGATCTGCACTATGCCCTGAAGCCGCTGCCGCACGCTTCGGTCATCAACACTCTGAATGCCGAAGGCGCCTGTTTTGATTTGGCCACCAACGGAGAGGTCGAGTTGGTGCGCCGCCTGAAGATCGCGCCTGCGCGCTGCATCCACACGCACCCGATCAAGCGCGACAGCGATATCCGCACCGCCCTCAGCTTTGGGGTGAATCGCTTCGTCGTCGACAATCCCGACGAATTGCGCAAGTTCGCAAAGTACCGCAACCGCTGTTCGGTGCTGGTGCGGGTCTCGTTCAGCAGTCCCGAGGCCAGAAGCGATCTATCGCGAAAATTCGGCTGCGAGCCGCAGGCGGCTGCCGCCCTGTTCAGCCTCGCGGCCACGCTGCACGTCAAGATCGAGGGATTGTCGTTTCACATCGGCTCGCAAGCTTCCGGGCCGGCGATGTTCCTCGAGGCGATTACCCGCTGCGGCGAGCTGCTGCAGATTGCCGAAAAATCGGGGCACGCTCCCGGCACTCTCGATATCGGCGGCGGATTTCCGGTGGACTACCAGCAGCCCTGCATGCCCATCGAGGAATTCTGCGCGCCGATCCGCGCCGCGCTCAAGGAGCTTGCGCCGGGCTTGCGCGTGATCGCCGAACCCGGCCGCTACATCTCGGCGCCGTCAGCCGTGGCCGTGGCCACGGTGATGGGACGCGCGCTGCGCGGCGAGCGGTGGTGGTACTACCTCGATGACGGCTTGTACGGAAGCTACAGCGGCCAGGTATACGATCATGCCCACTACCCCGTCGAGGCGCTGGTCCCGGCGGGCAAGACCTACCCTGCAGTGCTGGCCGGTCCCACCTGCGACAGCATCGATGTCATCAACGAGCGTTTGGAATTGCCCAAGCTCGACGTGGGCGATCTGATCGTCGGCCGCGAGATGGGGGCCTATACCTGGGCGTCGGCATCGGAGTTCAATTTCTTCCCGCGGGCCACGGTGTTGGCGCTGGACGGCGGGCGCCTGCTCACCGAGGAGGCCGGGCGATGATTTGGAGTCGCCGCCGGGTGTTGCGGGCGGGCGGCGCTTTCGTCTGCGTGTCGGCAGCGGCCTTGCTCGCGCGGCCGGCGCGCAGCCAAGCCGACGTTTCGCCGACCGACACTCGGCGAATTGCGCTCCGCAATCTGCATACCGACGAGCATCTGGACATCGAATACTGCCGCGGCGGCGCCTATGTGCCCCAGGCGCTCTGCGCGATCGAGAGTTGCCTGAGGGATTTTCGCACCGGCGATCGGCACCCCATCGATCCTCGTTTGATGGATGCCCTGGTCGACGTCGCGCAGACCCTGCGCGTCGAGCCCGTGTTCAGCGTGATCTGCGGCTACCGCTCGCCGCAGACCAACGCGATGCTGCACGAGCACAGCGCGGGAGTCGCGCAGCGCAGTCTGCACATGGATGGACGGGCGATCGATGTGCGCATCCGGGGCGTGGATTGCGCCGATCTTGCCGCGCAAGCCCTGGACCTGAAGCGCGGCGGTGTGGGTTACTACCGCGCATCGGATTTCGTGCATTTGGACACGGGCCCGGTCAGGACCTGGAAAGGGTAACCCGCGGCCCTTCTAGCTGCGCGCCTGCTTCGCTTCCAGCGCCTTCTGCAGCCTTGCATCGTGCCGGTAGATGTCATCAAAAAACAATACCGTACCTCTCTCGGTGGCGATCGCGGTCCCATAGAGCATGAACACGCGAATCTTGTTCTTCAAGATAACCGTGAGCGGTTTGCTGCCGTTCATGGCCGCCAAAATCTTCTCCTTGGTCCATTCGGGCGAATCGCGCAGCACATGCTGCGCCAATCCAACCGGGTCGCTCACCCGCACGCAGCCGTGGCTGAAATCACGGCGCGATTCCGCGAACAAGGACTGCGCGGGGGTCGAGTGCAGGTACACGTTGTAGGCATTGGGCATCATGAATTTCACCAAACCGAGCGAGTTGTTGGGGCCCGGCCGCTGGCGCAGCCGCAGCGTGCCCTTGGCGACGAGCTCGACATTCTCGGCGGTATTCGGCATCACCGTGCCCGAGTCGCCGGCGCCGCGGACGATCTCCATTTGCCGCCGCTCGATGTCCGCGGGGTTCTTGCGTGCCGCCGGCACCACTTCCTTCAACGCGATGCTGTACGGCACGTCCCAATACGGTCTGAAGATCAGGTAGGTCATGTCCGCGGCGAATACCGGCGTCTGAGTCGAGTCGAACGACTTGCCGACGATGACATCCATTTGCCGGATCCGCGCCTCAGTGTCCGCAGTCGACTCGAATGCGAACAGACGGAACTGGGGAATATTGACGATGATGGGCGCGGCAACGAGTTCCGAGGGCAGCCAGCGCCAGCGTTCCATGGTGAGTTCAATCTGCTGCACGCGCAGGCGTAGCGGCCGCGTCAATTGGGTGAAGGTCGCGGCGCCGAGTACCCCATCGGGCTTTTCGCCATGGCGGCTTTGAAATTGCTTCAGGGCAGCGACCAGCGCCGGCGACAGAGACTGCGGCGCCGGCGCATCCTGCGCGGGCAGCGGCGCATCGCCGAGCGCCACCAATAAGCGCTGCAGCTGCGCGGCACCGGAATAGTCGTCCCCCGGTTTGAGGAATTTCGCGGGCAATGCCGGCAAGTCGTTGAGTCCGTCCTCGCCGGCGAGCGCCCTGTAGTGGGGCAATTGCTTCTTGAGCAATGCGTAGTGGCTGAACTGCGGCTCCAGCGCATCGACGGCAACCCCCACATCGACCGCCGTCGAGAGATGGGCGAGGGTGGTGGGGATGTCGAGCTGGATGCGGCCGACGCTGAGGTCATGCCCCATCAGCCCGGGATCGACGCGTCCGTAGTGCAAATCCGACAGAAACCGCAATCCCGCCAACGACAAGGCGGCGTCGAACAAGGCCCATTGCTCGATGCGCGCAGGATGCGCGTCGATGAGATCGTTGAGCAGGTAGGCCAGTCGATTGCCGGGATAGTCCTCGGGATCCAGGCCACGATCGCCGGCCAAGCGCAATTGCTGCAGCAGGTTGATGGCGGGCGTGGTCGCATTGATGCCGTCGCTCCAGAACAGCCGGTAGCCATTCGCTTCGTAGAGCTTGCCGATTCGATCCCGATCGCTTGCCGACCAGTCCAAGTACCCGCCATTGCCTTCTTCGATGATTTGCTTCAGGGCGTCTTCCGCCGGTGCCGGTGCCGGTGCCTGTGCGAGGGCCGCGGAGGACATCAGCCACGCCGCGGCGGCCATCGCACTCAACCACCTGCCCCGGTCGCGCCGTAACATGGAAGTACCCCGCTGAGTCTTGCTAGCATTCAATGCGTGAGGACACAAAATACATTAATCGTGCTCGCGCTGGCGGGAACTCTGGCCGCCTGTCCCGCAAAGCATCCCGGCGCCCCGCAAGCAATCGCGGATCCGCCGGCGGGACTTGGCGCGCGCATCTACAGCGGGAACTGTGTCCCCTGCCATCAACAGACTGGCATGGGAATTCCCGGCGTATATCCGACCTTGGTCGGATCGCCGGTGGTGGTGGGGGACCCGGTGCAATTGGCGTTATGGGTTCTGAAGGGGCAAAGACCCGCCTCCATGCCGGCGGGGCGTTTCCCCACGCAGATGTTGCAGTTCGGTTGGATGAAACCCGCGGATGCCGCCGCGCTGTTCTCCTACCTGCGCTCGAATTTCGGCAATTCCGCGCCGCCGGTCGATGCGGCCACGGTGGCCAGGGCGCTCGGACCTTGACGCCGCTCACCAGCATCCACGTCCTGGTCGATCGCTGCCGCGCAGGGGACTTACCGGCGGCCGTCGCGAGACTTCCCTCCGGCTGGGTGATCATGGGCGAGCGCCAAGTGCTGACCGGCTATTGCCTGCTGCTGCCGGATCCGGTGGTGCCGCATTTGAACTCGCTTGCGTCCGCGCCGCGGGGCCAGTTTCTATCCGACATGGCTTTGGTGGGCGATTCCTTGCTGGCCGTCACGGCAGGCCTGCGCATCAACTACGCGATCTTCGGCAATGTGGACCCTGCGCTGCATGCGCACATATTCCCGCGCCGCGCGAGCGAGCCCGACGCCACGCGTACCTCGCAGCCTTGGGCCTTGGATTGGAATGCTGCGCCGCAGTACTCTGACACCTTGCACGCTGATCTCAAGAAACGCCTGGCCGCCGACATGAAGCTCCGTTGCCCGGGGTAATTCACGGGCGCGGTCGACTACAGCTCCTTGAGCTTGGCCATCGCAAACAGCATGACCCGGCCGTTGCGCACCGCCACTCCTTCGGCCCGCAGACGCCGGGCTTGTTCCTGGTGTGCGCGCGACGATTTCGGAAACACAATGCGGCCGCCGGCGCCCACCACGCGATACCAGGGTAGATTCATCTCCTTGGGCGCCACCCGCAGAGCGAACCCCGCTTGACGCGCCCGTCCGGGAAAGCCGGCGCTGCGCGCTACGGCTCCGTAGGTAGACACCTGGCCGCGTGGGATGGCGCAAACCGCATGCCACATCGCCTGCAGTGCGGGATTGTCCTCCGGTGACAGCGGCTCGCGCAGCGGCGAGATCTTCGAGCGCGACGGCCCTAGCAGGGCCGTCAGTGAGTTCCTCAGGCGCGTCACAAGATCGTCAGGGCGTGCGGTTATCCCGATTGCCCTCCTTCTTGCCATCGTCGCGCGGCGCTTGCGGATGCGCGGCGGGTGGTGCCGTGCGCGGTGTTTGGGGCTGCGGTTTCTGCTGCGGCTGCGCCGGTTGAGGCTGCGCCCGCTGTTGCGGTTGGGCAGGTTGGGGCTGCGGCCGTTGCTGAGGCTGTGCGTATTGTGCCGGGGGCTGCGGCCGTTGCTGAGGCTGCGCGTATTGTGCCGGGGGCTGCGGCCGTTGCTGAGGCTGCGCGTATTGTGCCGGGGGCTGCGGCCGTTGCTGCGGCTGCGCGAATTCCGGGCGGAGGTGCGGCGGCTGTTGTGGGGTACCTGACGGCACCGCCGGCGTCGTCGCGGCCGGCGGGCTTTGCGCCGGAGCTGCGTCTCGGGACGGCGTTGCACCACGAAAATCACCCGCACGCCCGTCGGCGGGCCGGTATCCGGTCTCTGCCGGGCGTGAGCCGCCGGGGGCGGCAACTGGAATCGTTGCACCGCGCGCCCGGACAATGTTCGGAGCAGTGAAGGCGGCGGGTCGCGGAGTAGCTGCGATCGGCGGACGGCCTTGATTGAACTTGGCCTGCAGCTCGGGATTCTGGGCGGCCTCGGCGATATGGCGCATTTGCAGCGGCGGCGGCGGAATATGCCGTTCGCGTGCCGCTTGTTGGTCTTGATTGCTCGGTGCCCTTGCGATACCCCCGGCGCCACCGTTGTAGCTCACCTTGTTGACGGTGACGTTGTTGATGACCGTCTGGTTGTAGGTGTTGTGGATGACGGTCGTGTTGATGTTGTTGACCGCCGTGTTGTATCTGAAGTGGTCGCGTTCCCAGCGGCCGCCGGCATAGCCCTCGCCCGTATAGCCGCCGCCGTAGTTGACCCCGCCGTAGAAGCCCACGTGAGGACCCCAATACCCGGCGTGAAACAGATACACGCCGCCGCCCCAACCCCAATACCCTGGAGTCCAAAGCACACCCACTTGCGGCGGCATGACCCAAGTGCCGGGAACCCAATAATATCCACCGCCGCCGTAGCTCCAGTAGCCCGGCGTCCATAAGTAACCAGGTTCCGGACACGGCGGCTGTTCATAGTCCGGCAGCGGCGGCGGCGGTTCCGTCACGCGGACTTCAGCTTGTGGATAGGCATAGTCGGACGCAGGCGCAGCTTGCGGATATTCCTGCGGCGACGACGGGTACTCATTTGCCGGCGGCGGCGCATAGCCTGGCTCCTGCACGATGCAACCATTTAAGCCGGCCAGCGCGGCCGCGATACCCATGGCGCCGACGGCACCCGATGCAATGCTGCGAAATCGTTCTTGTCGTGTGGACATGCTTGAATTGCTCCCCTCTACGTGCTGTGACGTACGTGCATTGATGCGGCGCCGGCGATGGCGCATCTGTAGCCGACAATAAGGCGGTCACCATGCCACAAGTGTGAGTGAATGTAACGATCAGCGTCACAAGTCCGCCGTGGTGTGTGATGTATGGGGTCGGTCGATTCGCAGCGTCAGTTCGCGCGCAACCTCGCTCAGATCGGCGAGAGGCGCCGAGCAGGTCATGCCCGTGCACACGTAGACCACCGTGTTGGGTTCCGAGCGCTTGGCGGCCAGTGCGGGCGGGAGCTCTGCGGCATCGCGTGGAATGGCGAATATCATGCGAGTCGGTGCGTACAAGGCGCTCAAGCCGGCGGACCAGTGTTCAATCTGCGGCGCATCGCCGCGAATAATCAGGATTTGCATCGACGCCCGAAAGTCTTCCAGCGCATTGACCAAGCTCATGTGAGCCTGCGGATATTCCCGCAACATGGGCCAGGCGGCCCGCAAGGTGCGCTCGGCGGCGTCGAGGTAGGATAGCTCACCGAGCAGATGTCCGAGCCGGCACAGCACCGAGGCTGCCACACCATTGCCCGACGGCACCGAATCATCGCTGAAGGTCTTGCTGCGAAGAATGAGCTGCTCGTGATCCGCGGCGGTGAAGAAAAATCCGCCGGCCCCGGCATCCTCGAATTGCGCCAGCAGGACATCGACCAGAGCTTGCGCGAACTCAAGGTCGCTGCTGCGCCAGCGGGTTTGCAACAGCTCGAGCAGGGCGTCGGCCAGAAATGCGTAGTCATCGAGGTAGGCGGGCAGGTGCGCGCGCCCATCCTTGGTGGTCGCCAGCAGGCGGCCGTCGCGCCACAGGGCATGGCGGATGAAGTCGACCGCCGCCGTCGCGGCTTGCGCCAAATCGGGCCGGCACAGCACGCGCGCCGCTATCGCCAGGCCCTTGATCATGAGTGCGTTCCATGCCGTCAGAACCTTCTCGTCGCGGGCCGGCCAGACGCGCAATTCGCGCGCTGTCAGCAGTTTCGCGCGCGCCGAATCGATCAGTGCGGCGACCGTCTGCGCCGATTCACCGAGCGCCGTGGCCACCGCCTCGATGGATTCAACGGTGCGCAGATGCCATTCGCGCTCGAAATTGGCGCTCCGGTCCAACCCGAAGCGGCGCGACAGGGCGGCATACTCCGGCGGCGTCAGCAGTGACTGCACCTCGGCTTGCGACCAAACATAGAATTTCCCCTCGTGGCCTTCCGAGTCCGCATCCAAACTCGAGTAGAAGCCGCCCTGGGGCGACTGCAGGTCGCGCAGGACCCAGTCCGCGGTCTCGGCGGCGAGGCGATTGAACAACGCTTCGCCCGTTGCCAGGAACGCGCGCGAGTATTCGCACAGCAATTGCGCATTGTCATAGAGCATTTTCTCGAAGTGCGGAATCATCCATTGATCGTCCACCGAATAGCGCGAGAATCCGCCGCCCAATTGATCGTAAATTCCGCCTTCGCCCATGCGCGTCAGCGTGAGGGTCGCCATGTACAGCGCCTTCAAGTCCGGGCCGGCCGAGGCCGAGCTGCCGTGCCAGTGCCGCAGGCAACGCTCGATGCTGCCGGGATGCGGAAATTTTGGCGCCTGGCTGAAGCCGCCGAACGTCGCGTCGAAGGAGCGCGCAAGGGCAGCGCGCGCCGCGCGCAGCGGTGATTCGTCCAGCACCACCCGCTCGGCCGGCGACGGCGGCGCAAGCCCGGCGAGCGCGAGCTTCAATTGCTCATTCTGCGCCGCGAGTTCGGCGCCATGGCTGCGATGATATTCCGCCACCCGGCGCAGCAGTTCGCTGAACGCAGGCATTCCATAGCGCGGCTCCTTTGGAAAGTAGGTGCCGCCGAAGAAGGGCGTCTGATCCGGCGTCAGGAACATGGTCAGCGGCCAGCCGCCCGAACCATGGGTGATCAGTTGCTGCGCCACTTGGTAGATCTTGTCCAGATCCGGCCGCTCTTCGCGATCCACCTTGATGTTGATGAACAATTCATTCATCAATGCGGCCGTCGCCGGATCTTCGAAGGATTCGTGGGCCATCACATGGCACCAGTGGCAGGCGGAATAGCCGATGGACAATAGAATGGGCTTGTTGTCGCGTTTGGCGGCGAGCAAGGCCTGCTCTCCCCAGGGATACCAATCCACGGGATTGTCCGCATGCTGCAGCAAATACGGGCTGGTCTCTGCGGCAAGGCGATTGCGCTGCATGGGACGGCTCCGCGTCGGTTAGAATGCGCGCCAATATAGCCGAAGTACCCTATGTCCGACCCCAAGTCCGCGGCAGAGTTGCCTGCCCTGCGCCTGAAACGCAACGAAGATCGCCGTCTGCATGCCGGGCATCTGTGGATCTTCAGCAATGAGGTCGACACTCAGCAGACCCCGCTGTCCAAGTTCAAGCCGGGCGAGCTGGTGCGCGTGCTGGCGCACAATGACCGGGCTTTAGGGCTCGCCTATGTCAATCCGCAATCGCTGATCAGCGCGCGCATGCTGGAGACCTGGACCCCGCCCAACGCCGCATGGCTGGCGGCGCGCATCCGCACGGCGCTTCGCCTGCGCGAGCGTTTGTATCCGGAGCCTTACTATCGCTTGGTCTACGGCGAGTCCGACGGCCTGCCCGGGCTGGTGATCGACCGCTACGGTGCGGCCTGCGTGGTGCAAATCGGCACTGCCGGCATGGAAAGGCTCAAGACGCAGATTGTGGAAGCCCTGGATAAAGTCCTGGACTGCAAGGCGCTGCTCTTCAAGAACGACGGCTCGCTGCGTGAGATGGAGGGCCTGCCCACTTATGTCGAGGCTGCGAAGGGCCGTTTCGATGAGCTGGCGGCCGTGTTGGAGGACGGGCTTCAATTCCAGGCGCCCTTGGCCGAGGGCCAGAAGACCGGATGGTTTTTCGATCAGGCGGCCAACCGGCGGGCGCTGGAAAAATACCTGCGCAAGGGCGCGCGGGTGCTGGACGTGTTCAGCTACGTCGGCGCCTGGGGCGTGCGTGCGGCACGCGGCGGTGCGGGCGAAGTGGTGTGTGTCGATAGCTCGGCATCCGCGCTCGAGCTGGCGGCGAGCAACGCGGAACGCAACGGCGTGAAACTCGCGACCCTGAAGGGCGATGCCTTCGATGTGCTCGAGGACCTCGCCAAGAAACGCTCGCGATTCGACGTGGTCATCATCGATCCGCCGGCGTTCGCCAAGCGCAAGAAGGATTTGCCCAAGGCACTGGCTGCCTACAAGCGCCTGAACCAGCTCGCGATTCGGCTGATCGCCGATGACGGCGTGCTGGTCTCATGCTCCTGTTCGCAGCACGTCAGTGCCGAGGAATTGCAGGATGCCATTGCGAAGGCGGCGAGGGCCGCCGACAAGCATCTGCAGATCTTGGAATTGGGCGGCCAGGCCCCGGATCATCCGGTGCACCCCGCCATTCCTGAAACCCGGTATCTAAAAGCCTATTTCTGTCGGGTCAACGACGGTTTAAAGTAGAACTCATGCTCACTTTCCCGCATATCGATCGCGTCGCCGTCTCCATCGGGCCGCTATTCGGCATTGGACCTCTGCGCATTCATTGGTACGGGATCATGTATCTCGTGGGTTTCGCCGCGGCTTGGACCCTGGCGAGATACCGCGCGCGCCGGCCGGGGTCGACCTGGACCGCGCTCGATATCGATGATCTTATTTTCTACTGCGCCATCGGCGTGATCGTCGGCGGCCGGCTTGGCTGGTGCCTGATCTACGGCCATGATGTGATGGCCGAAAGCTGGCTGAATGTATTTCGCATCTGGGACGGCGGCATGTCCTTTCACGGCGGACTGACGGGGGTGTTGGTCGCGGCGGGGGTGTTTGCGCGGGTCAAACACAAGCGGATTCCCGACGTGTGCGATTTCCTGGCGCCCTTGCCGGGCATCGGCATCATGGCGGTGCGCATCGGCAACTTCATCAACAGCGAGCTCTGGGGCAGGCCCACCGATTTGCCGTGGGGTTTCGGCGTACCCGACGAAAACGGCGTGTTGATTTCGCGCCATCCGTCGCAGCTCTATGAAGCGGGCCTCGAGGGCCTGCTGTCGTTCCTGGTGGTGTGGTGGTACACCCGCCGGCCGCGGCCGCGGCTGGCGCCAACCGGGCTGTTTCTGATCATGTACGGATGCGGGCGGTTCTCGGTCGAGTGGGTGCGCCTGCCTGACGCAAATATCGGCTATCTCGCCGGCAATTGGCTGACCATGGGCATGCTGTTGACGACGCCGATGATTTTTATCGGCGCCGGGCTGATGATCTATGCCTACCGGCGCAATATCGCCAGCGGCAATCTGGCAGCAGTGAAGGCGTAATGCGGCAGTACCTGGATTTTCTGCGCCATATCAAGCTGCACGGCGCGCGCAAGGACGATCGCACGGGCACGGGTACCTTGAGCATATTCGGCCATCAAATGCGCTTCGACCTGGCCGCCGGGTTTCCCCTGGTGACCACCAAGAAGCTGCATTTGCGCTCGATCATCTATGAGCTACTGTGGTTCCTGAGCGGCGACACCAATGTCAAATATCTGCGCGACCATGGCGTCACCATTTGGGACGAGTGGGCCGATGAGGTTGGAAACCTGGGGCCGGTGTACGGCAAGCAGTGGCGCAGCTGGCCGACCGCGGACGGCCGCAACATCGATCAGCTGGCGCGAGTGGTCGAGCAGCTGAAGAGCAACCCGAATTCACGGCGCATCCTGGTGAGCGCCTGGAATGTCGGGGAATTGGACCAGATGGCGTTGCTGCCCTGTCACGCGCTGTTCCAGTTCTACGTGGCCGAGGGCCGTCTGTCCTGTCAGCTATACCAGCGCAGCGCCGACGCGCTCCTCGGCGTGCCCTTCAACATCGCTTCCTATGCCTTGCTCACGCACATGCTGGCCCAACAGTGCGACTTTCGGGCGGGCGACCTGGTTTGGACGGGCGGAGACTGTCATCTGTACCTGAATCACTTGGAACAGGCCGAAGAACAGCTCCATCGCGAGCCGTATCCGTTGCCGAAGCTGAAAATCCGGCGCCGGCCGCCCGGTCTGTTCGACTACGCCTACGAGGATTTCGAGATCCTCGACTATCGATTTCACCCCGCAATCAAAGCACCCATCGCCATATGAAGAAAACCCTGCCGCGCCGCACACCCCTGTTTGAAGTACGACATTCTCCGATCCACGGCTACGGCGTGTTCGCCGCGCGCCGGATCCGCAAGGGTGCGGTGATCATCGAGTATCTCGGCGATCGCGTCAGCCACGCGCAGGCGGACGAGCGCTACAAGGACAAGAATCCGAACGACAACCACACTTTTCTATTCACGGTGGATGCGCGCACGGTGATCGATGCCGGAGTCGACGGCAACGAAGCGCGCTACATCAACCACGCCTGCGATCCGAATTGCGAAAGCACCACGGTGAACAGGCGGGTATTCATTCAGGCGATTCGCACCATACAGCCCGGCGAAGAACTGTCCTATGACTATCAAATCCAGCGCGACAGCGACGACGCCCCGAATATCGACGAGGTTTACGCCTGCCGCTGCGGTGCCGCGCAGTGCCGCGGCACCATGCTGGTCGGGATCAGGAAAACCCGCAAGCTGGTCCACCGCGCGCCGATTCGCGCCGCGGGAGCGCACGGCGCGAGCCGCAAGAGGGCGCCGCGGCGCGCCGGCATCACTCATCGCTCGCAACGAGGCAGCCGTTGATCGCACGAACAGTCGAGGCACTGAGACTCGACGGCATCTCGGTCCGGGACGAATTCCTGGCCGAGGCGCAGACCCGGGAGCTGCTCGATTGTGCGCATCGGCGCCGCGAACGCGGTGAATTTCGCGCGGCGCAAGTCGGCGGAATGCACAGTGCACGACGCTGCGAGGAGATTCGCGGCGATTTCACCTGCTGGATGACCCCGCCGCTGCTGCCCGCCGAGCAGGCCCTATGGCGGGACCTCGAGCAGCTGCGCCTGCAGTTGAATCGGGACGCCATGCTCGGCCTGTTTGAGCTCGAGCTGCATTACGCGTGGTATCCCCCCGGCGCCGGGTACGCGCGGCACGTCGATCAACCGCAGGGGCGCACGCAGCGGCAGGTGTCGCTGGTGCTCTACCTGAACGAGCGCTGGACACCGGAGGCGGGCGGTGAGCTGCGGATCTTCGAGGCGGGCGGCCACCGGGATGTGGCGCCGCTGGCGGGCCGCATGGTGTGTTTTCTCACGCCCGGCCGCGAACATGCCGTGCTGCCGACGCAGCGCGACCGGTTGAGCATCAGCGGCTGGTTCCGCGTCCGCGAGCATTAGTCACGTCCCGATGATCGCGTTCCGCCCCAGGCTGGTCAAATCGAATCGTAGTTCCTTCAGGCCGTAGTCGATGGACACTTTGGCGAATTGCCGCAGGAAATTCATTCCGATCAGCAGTGCCGGCTGCCCGGTCAGTCCCCAGACATTGAAGACCTGAAAGTCGGCGATTACCAGCGGACAATGGGTGAACTCCACTTCCATCAACTGAATCCTGTCGACCATGGTGACGTTGCCGACAATTTCACCGCCGGTGAGGTCGGTCAGCGGCACGGTGGCGACCTCGCGGCGGGCGGGCCCGCGGCCGTTCAGGGCCGCGAGCAGCGACACGTTGCCGGCCGATACTTCGGCGCCGGTATCGATGAAGGCGGTCGCGGCAATACCATCGACCAGGCAGTTCACGGCCCGCAAGTGCCCGGATGAACCGGTGGTTCGAATGCGCACTTCATTCTGCCGCACCAGCAGGGAGCTGAACCGAGAGCGCGGCTTGCTCACCTGCAAGGTGTGATTCTTGAAATCAAAGGTCACACGGTGACCATCGAGGGTGTCGAGGCCGAGGTAGCCATCAGCCTGCAACATGGCGTGGGGCAGTACCGGCACGGTCAAATGACGGCACCGCACCGCGCCAAAGGACAATTCACTCACGGCAACGGTCTCGGTTGGAAGGGCGCGCACCACGCCCTCCATCATGACCCGCCCCCCGTGCAGCAGGCCGAGCTCTGAGGCAACATCGGCGGCCAACACGGTGCGGTCGGCACCGGTATCGACGACGAAACGATAAGGTCCTTTGCCGTCGATGTTCACGATCACGCTCAGGTGTTTTGCAGCGTCGTTTGCCGCGGCGATAGGGGCGGCGTCGCGCTCGACGAGGGCCGCGCCGGCGGTATCCGCGATGCCGTCCGGCGGCGATGTGCCGTGTGCGCGGGCCAGGGCCGACGCAAGCAGCAATGAAGATGCGCCGCATTGCAGGAACTGCCGTCGCGACACGTCACCGCACGGTATCAATGGAAGACTCCGATTGCCCGAATCGCTGCGCCGGAGTTGAACATAAGTCGGCGCGGCGCGCGAACATTTCTCGCCGCCGCTGCGTGCGGGCCTCCGGTTCGAGCGCGTTATGTCCACCGTCGCTCAGCCGTCGGATTGCGTGACGCAGTTAACACTGCCCGGGCCGTGTCCGGGCATAACTTCCACGCCCTACACAGTTCCTTCGAGAACTACGACAACGATGCCGGCAAGACAAAAACGGGTTCGCTGAATATTGCGTACCGCGCGACCACGAACGACAGCGTGATCGGCACGCCGAATCCCAACCCCGTGGCTGCGGCCACCGGCAGCACCACGCCCATCACGGTCACCTTCGCCACCAACGACGGCAATACGGCCGGCAATCTGCTGGTGACCTCCGATCTAGGCGCGTTGCCGACCGGCTGGAGCAGCGCTTCCGGCAGCTTTAGCTGTACGTCGGTCAGCACCGGCGCCGCCTGCCAATTGAGCCTGACCTACGCCCCGGCCGCGGCTGACAGCGGGACTCTGTCCTTGAATTACAGCTACGACGACAATTCCGGCACTGCCAAGCTCGGCACCCTCAGCCTTCCCTATACGGCCGCGCCGTAGCGGCACGAACGCGGCGCCGCACGGGACTTGGGGTTGTCGTTTGTGTGGGTCTTGGTCACGGTGCCGCTCGTGTGGGGCGTGATGATGACCCTGAAAGATGTGCTGAAGGGTTTCTAGCGGCGCCGAGGCTGGAGTCGCGCCACCGTTCAGCGCGGATTGGCCGCATCACGCAGCAGCGCGCGCCATTGCTCCAAGAAATCCGCACTGGGGGCCGCGCTCAACACGATCTCGATGCGGCTGTCGCGCCGATACGCGCTGTCCTCTCCCGACAGGCCGTGGCCGTGGCTTTGAACCAGCCACGAGGGGCCGGGCCCCGTGCGAAATACCGCTTTCAAGCGGCAGCGTCCTGGATAGGCCTCCAACAGCCAATTCAGCCGCGGCTCGATCACCACTCGCGAGAAGACGAGTCCGCGCGGCAGGATCCAGTTGATGGCCCACCATCCCAGTTGCTGCACCTGGGTTTCGCTGCCGGCGAGCCCGCCGACCGCGAACTCGCTGGACCGGCTCGCGGCAGCGGCCGTGCTGTGGACCAGGGAGAAGCCGGCCGCGCGCGTGAATGTCTGCAATGACTCGGGCGGCAGCTCTCCTTGGAGACAGGTGCCGAGGTAGCGCTTGAGCGGATATTGATCGGCGGCGATGGCATCGAAAGCCTGCCGCTCCCGCTCACCGGCCAAATCCGGTTTTGACAGCAGCAAGACATCGGCCGACTGGATCTGCGACCACTCACCGGTGTGAGGCGATCGCAGTATTCGTGCGGCGTCGAGCGCGTCCACCAGACAAATGACGCCGTCCAGGATGAGCGCCTGTTGCGCCTCGTACTGCGCCAGGTTATCGACGATGTCCGCCGCGTGGCCGGCGCCGCTCGGTTCGATGAGCAAACGCGCGGGTTTGTAGTTTCGCAGGATATCCCGTAACTGCTTGCCGAACTCGAGTTCGCCCACGCAACAAAGGCAGCCTCCGGACACCAGCCGCACGTCGAATTGACCCCGCGCAGCCTCGGCGACACTGAGGGCATCGAGACCGGCATCGGTGAATTCGTTGAGAATCACCATCCAGAGCTCGTGGGCGGGCTTGTTCGCCATCAGCCTGCGGATGGCGGTGGTCTTGCCGGAGCCGAAGCTGCCGGTTATGACATGGGCGTGAGTCATTGGTGCGCCACTATCGTGCAGCTTCAGACCGGCGATGCGCGCGGACATGGCGCCGGCCGCCTCCGGTTGGTTATATGGCCAAGGAATTCAGGCATTTCCGCGTATGGCACAGATGTTGCTACTATACCTGTGTATTGTACCGCCGAGATCCTATGCGCTTGCCGTCGCTCAAGTTTCTGAAGACCTTTCAGGTCGCGGCCAAGCTACAAAGCTTCAAGGCCGCCGCCGAAGAGTTGTTCGTGACCCCCTCCGCCGTGAGCCATCAAATCAAGGCGCTCGAGGCGCAGCTCGGCGTTGCCTTGTTCGAACGCGGCGTACGCACGCTCACCTTGACCGATGCGGGTGCCCACTACCTGGAACATATCAGCGACATTTTCGCGAAGCTCGAATCCGTCACCGAGCAGCTGCAAGTACGTTATGGGCGCACCATCATCCGACTCAATGTGCCGCCGTTCTTTGCCAACGAATTGCTGCTGCCGCGCCTCGCCTCCTTTTCCCAGGCCCGTGAGGAAACCGACATCCGCATCGAGACCACATTTTCGGCCCCGAAGACCCATCCGCCGGAGGCCGATCTTTCCATCGTCGTGGGTTCCGGCCCCTGGGATGGATTGACGGTCCACGAGTTGTTCGCGCAAACCTTCATCGCGGCCTGCTCCCCGGCCTTTCTGCTGGAAAATCCCATCAAGAGCTACGGTGATTTGAACGGCAAGACCTTGCTGCTGCACGAAGAGCGGCGCGAAGCCTGGGAGCGCTGGGCGGCGGGCTTGGGGATCGAACCCATCAAACCCAACCGGCTGGTGCGTCTCGACACCATGTCGGCGGTGGTGCTCGCCGCCGAACAGGGCGTCGGTGTCGCCCTCGTTCCTTCGCGCTTGAGCGCCGATCGCTTCACCGCCGGAGGCCTGGTGAAATTGTTCAACGCGGAACTCAGCACCAATGAGAGCTACTACTTGCTGCACCGGCCCGAGGATCGCGCGCGCGAGGATTTGCAGGAACTGACGCAGTGGATCTTGAGCGAGTGCCGGGTCGCTTGAGCAGAGCACCACGCATGCTCTGCCGGATCTCGACATGAATGCCGCGAACGCGCCAAACGGCGCGCGCGCGGCCGCCGTCGAATTGGTGGTCGCGGTGGCGGAGAACGACGTGATCGGCCGCGGTAATCAGCTGCCATGGCATTTGCCGGCGGACCTCAAGCATTTCAAGGCGTTGACTCTGGGCAAACCCGTGCTCATGGGCCGCAAGACCTATCAATCCATCGGCAAGGCGCTGCCGGGACGCATGAACATTGTGCTGACACGCTCCGCCGATTTCTCGCCGGGCGATTGCGTGGTCGTCGCAGGCCTCGAGGGCGCGCGTGTCGCCGCAGGCGCCGAGCCGGCCTTGATGGTGATCGGCGGGGCGGACATCTATCGCCAATGTCTGCCGCTGGCGCAGCGCATTCATCTGACCTTGATCCATACCCGCATCGAAGATGGCGACACGGTTTTCGCCGGCTGGCGCGGTGCGGAGTGGGAATTGAAGTCGAGCGAACGCCACGAAGCGGACCAGAAGAACCCGTATCCCTACAGCTTCATCACGCTCGAGCGGGCGGGGGCCGCGCACCTCTAGCTGACGGCCGCGAGTCTGGCGCGCACTTCCTGCTCGGCGCGCACCCAATCGACGTCCTGCAGCGTCGCAACCCCGCCTGCCGTCAACTCGGCCAAAAGCTGCGCCTGCGCGGCTCCCCGCGCCAGCGCGGCCTGGTAGGCAATTTCATGGTGGAACATCACCATCGAATAGCGCGGAATGAAGCGGCGCGGGAAACGCCGTTCGAGTTCCAATGCCAGCGCCTGCTGCAGCTGGAACTTCGGGTCGGCGACGCGCTCGCGCATTTCCAGATAGTTGTCGAGCGCCATTTCCGCGATCGCGTCGGTATTGGGCTTGCGCCGCGCGCCGAATTCGGCGAATACCTCCGGCCAGGAAGTCGACCGGCTCAGGCAGTCGTCGAATTCCACGCAGTCTTCAAAGCAGCAATTCATGCCCTGCCCGTGAAATGGCACCATGGCGTGCGCCGAGTCCCCGATCAGCGCCGCCATGCCCGCGTGAGACCAGGGCTGCGCCGCCACGGTGCCGAGGAAGCCGACGGGGTGCGCCACGAACTCGGCAACGCAGTCCGGCATCAGGGCGCGCGCGTCCGGAAAACTTCGCGACATGAACTCTTCGATCGCCGCCTCCGCGCGCAGGCTTTCGAAGCTGATGGCGCCGCGCTTGGGCAGGAACAACGTCGCCGTGAAGCTGCCGTCGGCATTCGGCAGCGCGATCAACATGTGATTACCGCGCGGCCAGATGTGCAGTGCGTCGGCGGCCATGGCGTGCCTTCCTGCGGCATCGGCCGGCACGGATAGTTCCTTGTAGCCGTGCTCGAGATCGATTTCGCGTGCGTGAATCAACTGCAGCGAGCTCATGCTCCGGCGCATCACGGAGCCGGCGCCATCGGCGGCCAGCAACGGCTGCATCGGCACCCTGATCAAACGCTCGTTGCGCAAATCGCGTATCAGCGCGACGCCCTCATTGAAGTCGGCGGCCTCCAGCCGGTGTCGGTAATGAACGCTCACTCCGGGTTGCCGGGCGGCAATGTCGAGCAGCGTTTGGTTGAGCCCATGCCGGGACACGGAGTAAATCACTTCACTGGGACGCTGTCCGTAGAGCTGCAGGGCGGTGCCGCCGGCAAGATCATGAATCATCCGGCCGCGCATCGGCAGCAGGGCTTCCTGCACCCTCGGGAATACACCGGCCAGTTGCAGCGCGTGAATGCCGCGGTCCGCGAGCGCCAGGTTGATGGAGCGTCCGGCGGGTGAGGTGCCTTGCCGCGGATCGGCGCCGCTCTCGTACAATTCCACCGCGTGTCCGCGCCGCCGCAGCAGGATGGCGAGCAGCGCGCCGGTGGGACCTGCGCCCGCGATGCGCACCACCGGCCGGTTGTCGTTCACTCTCGCAGAGCCTGCGATAGGGCTTGGACCGCAGAGAACACATCCTGGAAGGAGTTGTAGAGCGGGACCGGAGCCAGGCGCAGCACGTCCGGTTCCCGCCAATCCCCCACCACCCCGGCGGCCGTGAGCAAATCGTGGCAGCGTCGGGCGACCGCGGGCGAGCGGCCGATGCGCAGACTCAATTGACAGCCGTGTGCTTCCGGTGCTCGCGGCGTGATGCTGTCCACCTGGCCCGCCGGCAGGGCGTCGATGAGACCCTGCAGGTAGCCGCTGAGCGCCAGCGATTTCTCGCGCAGGCGTGCGATACCGGCACGCTGAAAGATCTCCAGGGAAGCAAGCAGCGGCGCCATGGACAGTACCGGCGGATTGCTGATCTGCCAGCCCTGCGCGCCGGCAACGGGCGTAAATTCGGCTTCCATCCGAAACCGCGTCGCGGGGTCATTGCCCCACCAGCCGGCAAACCGCGGCAAGCGGGTATTGCGCGCATGGCGCTCGTGGACGAAACAGCCGCCCACGGCGCCGGGTCCGGAATTGAGATACTTATAGCTGCACCAGATGGCGAAGTCGGCATTCCAGTCATGCAGCTGCAACAGGGTGTTGCCCACGGCGTGGGCGAGGTCCAGCCCCACCACTGCGCCCGCAGCGCGCGCGGCGGCAACCAGCGGCGCCAGGTCCAACGCCTGTCCCGTCAGGTACTGCACTCCGGGCAGCAGAACCAGCGCCAATCCGGCCGCCTCCTGTTCGATGCGCCGGAGCACATCCTCGGTTCTCAAGGTGCGCTCGCCGGGACGCGGCTCGATTTCGATCAAATGCTCCGCGGCATTCAATCCATGAAAGGTTAGTTGCGAGACGACGGCGTAACGATCCGACGGGAACGCCGATTTTTCGATCAAAATCCGCGTGCGCGATGCGTGGGGCCGAAAAAAACTCACCATCATCAAATGCAGATTGACCGTGAGCGAGTTCATCGCGACGACTTCGGACGCATCGGCCCCGACCAGAGCCGCCAGCGGCGCGGCCGCCGCCTCGTGGTATTGAATCCACGGCCGTGCGGCGTCGTGATGGCCGAGCACTCCCAGACGCTGCCAGTCCTTGAGCTCCTGATCGACGAATTGCGCCGCGGATCTGGGCTGCAGCCCCAGCGAATGGCCGCACAAATATACCAGCCGTTTGCCGTCCGCCCCGCAGGGGTGATGGAATTCACCGGCAAATCCGGCCAAGGGATCGGCTGCGTCCATGGCCTGCGCGTCCCGCGTCACTTGCCGGGAGCCTGCATGACCGTGCCGCAGGCACTGCAGGTGCGATGCGCAGCGTTGGAATAGAAGCGCGAGAAAATCTCCGGCAACTGAGTTTCGATATTGCGCACGGCGACGCGTTCCAAGTGCAGGCAGTGCCCGCAGTGTTCGCAATACCACGAAAAGCCGTCCAATTCGTCCGGGTTGCGGCGCCGTTCGACGACGATGCCGACGGTGCCCGCCGGGCGCTGCGGCGAATGGGGAATTTCCGGCGGCAACAGAAATACCTCGCCCTCGCGGATCGGTACGTCGACCCTGCGGCCGTCCTGCACCGTCCTCAGCAGAATATCCCCTTCGAGCTGGAAAAAGAATTCCTCGCTCGGATCATGATGGAAGTCGGCACGCGCATTCGGGCCGCCGACGGCCATGATGATGAAGGCGCTGTCCTGGAACAGCAGCTTGTTGCCCACCGGCGGCTTGAGCAGGTGGCGATTCTCATCGATCCAGCGGTGCAGGTTGAAGGGCGGGGCTGTTTGCATGCTTGCAGTATAGCGGCGCCGTGAAACTTCGCCGCCATTGGCGTACTCCAAGCAGTCGGAGGTCCTTTATGTGGTCGGTCTGGTTGCTCGCATGGGTGGCGCTGATGTTTGCGGTGCCGGCATGGCCGGCCGATACCGACACCGGCGGCCCAATGGCGGCCGTCTGGAAGGAGCAGCACCTGAGCTTCTTCTACATGGGCCGCACCTCGCGCTATTCCTGCGACGGTCTGCGCGACAAGGTGCGCGCCATGCTGCTCGATTTGGGCGCGCGACGCGATCTTAAGGTCACGCCGATCGGCTGCGAAGGTTCCGCGGCACGGGTGCGGCTGGAGTCCTTGGGGCCGAGCCTGAACATCGTGGTTTCAACTCCGGCCCTGCCGGCGGCGGCGGCCAAACCGCTCCATCCGGGGGATTTGGCGGCGGTGGATGCGCGCTTTGAGACGTTCGCCATCACCAACGATCCATTTCGCAACATGGGGGCCGCCGATTGCGAACTGGTCGAGGAGTTCGCGCGTCAAATTCTGCCGAAGCTCGTGACCCGCGACTTGAAGCAGGACATCACTTGCGTGCCGTTGCAGCAAAGCGGAGGCCGGTTTTTGGTTCGCGGGCGCATCCTGCGCTCGCTGCCGCGCGCCGAACAAGGCGCCGGCAAGGGCGCCGCCCCCTAGTCGTCTCCCGCCGGGCTCAGCGGTGCTGCACAGCCCACCTGCACGGGCGCGGCGTCGGGGACATCCAGACGCAATGCGGTCAGCGTGCCGCCCCACACACACCCGGTATCGAGGCCCGTGACGCCGGCGTCGTGGAAAAATCCCAAGGTGGACCAGTGGCCGAAGACGATGCGCGGCCCGCGCCAGCGCGCCTCGCGCGCCTCGAACCAGGGGATCAATCCCTGGGTCTGCGTCTTCTTCGGCGATCCTTTGGCGCGCAGCATCAGCCGGCCGTCGGCGTCGACATAGCGCAGCCGCGTGAAGCAATTGACGATGAAGCGCAGACGTTCCGCGCCCTCGAGCGCCTCGTCCCAGCGATCCGGCTGATCGCCGTAGAGCCGCTCGAGCAGCGTTTCAGGGTCGCGGCGCAGAGCGCTCTCGACTTCTCGCGCGCAGCGCCGCGCCGTGGCCAAATCCCACTGCGGAGCCAGGCCTGCGTGCAGCATGCAGGCATTGAGCGCGCGATCTTCGTGGTACAGCGGCCGGCCCGCGAGCCATTCCAGCAGGCGGCCGCGGTCGGAAGCCCCCAGAATGCCGTCCAAGGTGTCGCCGCTGCGCAGGCGGGCGAAGCCGTAGGCCACCGCCAGCAGGTGCAAATCGTGGTTTCCGAGGGTGACCGTCGCGGCATCGCCAAGGGCGCGAATTCTGCGCAAGACTCCGAGCGAATCAGGTCCGCGATTGACCAGATCGCCGACGAACCACAGCCGATCGCGATCCGCTGAATAATGCACGGCGCCAAGCAACGCACCGAGTTCGTCGTTGCAGCCTTGCACGTCGCCGATTGCGTACAGCGCCATGCCGCAGGCTCAGTGCAGCACTCCGGGGATCGCCAGCCTGAACGGAGCGATGGGCGCATCGAATTGTTGGCCGTCATCCGCCACCATTTGATAGCTGCCCTGCATGGTACCCACCGGGGTTTCGATCACGGCGCCGCTCGAGTAGCGGAAGCCTTGACCCGGCTTCAAGTAGGGCTGCTCGCCGACCACGCCGTCGCCCCGCGTCTCCTTCACGTTGCCGTTGGCATCGGTGATGATCCAGTGGCGGGTGAGAAGCCGCGCCGGCACCTGGCCTTCGTTGCGTATGGTGATCGTGTAGGAGAATACGAAGCGCTTGTCGCGCGGATCGGATTGTTCTTCGATGTAGGAAGTTTCAACCTCGACGCGGATTCTGGGATTGGCCGGATCGGATGTCATGATTTGCATCGCATTACTTCAAGCGTATCGCCAACACGTCGCAATGCGCGGCGTGCAGCACGGTGTCTTCGGTGAAATTCACCAGGATGGCCAGACCGTGACGTTCGCGGCTGCCGAGGACGATCAAATCCGCCCGCTCCTCGTCCGCGACGCGCAGAATTGCCGCCTTGGTGTTGCCGACCTCCACCCGCCCGGTCGCGCGGGGCAGCGCCAACCGCGCAATGACATCGCTCAATTTCTCGCGCACACGATTGATCAGCTCGTCCTCGATCTGCGCGGTGGGCATCAGCGATTCGCCGAGGGGCTCGACCGGCACGAATTCCGCGACGTGCAGCATCACCAGGTCGGCATTCGAGTGCGCCGCCATGTCCCGTCCGGCCATGGCGACCTGCTCGCTGCCTTGCGACAGATCCAACAGCACCAAAATCTTCCTGTAGCCGGCCATGCGGGCTCAAGTATAGCCGACCATTCGAGAGTAATGGGCCGCGAGCAGACCGAATTGCGCCGGCGCGAGCGTTTCCGGGCGCAATTGCGGATCGATGCCGCAGGATTCGATGTCCTCTGCGCCGAGCAATCCCTTCAGTGAATTGCGCAGGGTCTTGCGCCGGTGCGAGAACGCCGCCGTCACCAACGTTCGCAGTACGCCCTCGCCGCCGACGTCGAAGCGCGGGCGAGCGGTGGGCCGCAAGTGCACGATGGCGGACCACACCTTGGGTCGAGGTTGAAATGCGCCGGGGCCGACGTCGAACAGGGCTTCGACCTCGGTGACGGCCGCCAGCATGACGGTCAGCCGTCCGTAGTCCTTGGATCCCGGCAGCGCGGCCATGCGGTCCACCACCTCTTTTTGCAGCATGAAATACATATCCGCGATGGCGGCGCGCTGTGTCAGCAGACGGAACAGCAGCGGGGTCGAGATGTTGTACGGAAGGTTGCCGACCACGCGCAAGGGTGCGCCCGTCCCGCGCAGGCGGTTGAAATCCGTGTCGAGCACGTTCTCCGTGTGCACGGCAAGGCCGTGCCGTGCCCGTGGGTCGGCTTGCAGAGCCGCAGCCAGATCGCGATCGATCTCGATCACGTCCAAATGCCCGGCGCGCTCGAGCAGGCCCCAAGTCAACGCGCCGCGGCCGGGCCCGACCTCCACCACGCGCTCGCCGGCTTTCGGATCGACGGTGTCGATGATGCGCCGGATCACTCCGGGATCATGCAGAAAGTGCTGCCCGAAGCGCTTACGAACCGGCATGAACGGCGGGCATGGCAAGGTCGACGGCGAGCGACAGCGCGGCTCGCAGGCTGCCGACATCGGCCTGGCCGGTGCGCGCCAGGCTCAGCGCCGTGCCGTGATCGACGCTGGTGCGCAGAATCGGCAGTCCCAAGGTGATGTTCACGCCGTTGCTGAATCCCACATGCTTGATCACCGGCAGGCCCTGATCGTGGTACATGGCGACGATGACGTCGGCGGTCTGCAGAAAGCGGGGGGTGAAGGCGGTATCCGCGGGCACGGGTCCTTGAAGGTTCATGCCTTCCGCCTGCAGTTCGAGGATCACCGGCCGAATGACCTCGATTTCCTCCCGGCCCAGATGCCCGTCCTCGCCCGCATGCGGATTGAGCCCCAGTACCGCGATTCGCGGTGCCGAGAGCGAGAAATGCCTGCCCAGATCGGTATTGACGATACGCAGCGTGGCGCGCAGCCGCTCGCGGGTGATGGCGCGCGGCACGTCGGCGAGCGCCAGATGGGTGGTCACGAGCGCGACGCGCAGTTGCCCGCTGATCAGCATCATGACCGGCATGGCCGCGCGGGTTCGCGCCGCAAGATATTCCGTGTGACCGGTAAAGGCGTAACCGGCGTCCATCAAGGTGCTCTTTTGCACCGGGGCGGTCACCATGGCGGCGAACTCGCCGTTCATGCAGCCGTCGCAGGCGCGGTCCAGCATCCCGATCACGTAGGCGCCGTTGCGCGCGTCGGGTTGACCCGCAATCACCGGCCGCGCGGTCGGGATATGCAGCACTTTGAGGGAGCCGGCGCGATGCGCCGCGGACCGTTGCGAGGCAGCATAGTATTCCACCGACAGCGGCAACCCCAAGGCAGTCGCCGTGGCGGCCAGCAGCCCGGCATCGCCGGCCACCACGAGGTCGGCCGGCCAGTCGGACTGCGCCAAGGCGACGCAGGCATCCGGCCCTATCCCTGCGGGTTCACCCGACGTGATGACGATTCGCGGTAGGTACACCGCTGCGCGCGCCTACATCTTGATTTCGACGAAGGCCTCGTCGCGTAACCGGCGCAACCACAATTCAGTTTCTTCGTCCGCCTTGCTCTCGCGGATGGCGGCGAAGGCACGCTGCCGGCGCACATCGTCGGTGCTGTCATAGGTGCGGGTGCCCAACAACTGCACGATATGCCAGCCGTATCGGGTCTTGAACGGTTCAGTGATTTCGTTGACTTTGAGGTCGGCGATGGCCTTGTCGAATTCCGGGACGAAGGTGCCGGGCCCGCTCCAACCCAGGTCGCCGCCGTCCGGCGCCGACCCCGGATCGGCCGAATTGGTCGACGCCAGGCCGGCGAAATCCTCGCCCTTCAGGATGCGCTCGCGCAGCTTGCTCAGCTTTTGCCGCACCGTTTCATCGTCGTCCAGCTCATTCGTCTTCATCAAGATGTGCCGGACGTGAATCTGGTTGACGATGACCTGCGCCTCGCCGCTGCGCCGCTCGTTCAGTTTCACGATGTGGAAGCCGCTGGGGGTGCGCACCGGCTCGCTCACCTCGCCGGGCTTCATCTTGGTGACCAACTGCAGAATGAACTCGGGTAATTGCGTGCCCTTGCGCCAGCCGAGCGCCCCGCCGTCCAAGGCCGTCTGGCTGTTGGAATTCGCAATCGCCAGCTGGCCGAAATCCTCGCCCTTGGCGGCGCGTGCCGCCAGGTCCTGGGCCTTCTTGGTGATGTCCGCGAGCTGCTGCGGGGTGGCGGCTTCGGGCAGCGACAAGAGAATGTGCGAGACGTTGAACTCATCGTTGGCGGCGGAGGTCTGCTGGCGCGCGAGAAATTGTTCCAGCTCGTGCGGGGACACATTGATGTGCGAGATCACGTCGCGCTGCCGCAGAGTGCTCAAGGTCAATTCCTTGCGCATGCTTTCGCGGTATTGCTTGTAGTCGACGCCCTGAGCCGCGAGCGCCGTCGGCAGCTGATCGAAGGGAATCTTGTTGCGGCTCGCGATTTCCTGCAGGGCGCTGTTCAGCTGCTCGTCCGACACCGTCAGCCCGACTCGCTTGGCGTGCTGCGACTGAATCTCCTGCAGTATCAACCGATCGAGGACCTGCTGTTTGAGCACGCTCTGCGAGGGCAGTTCGACCTTCTGTTCCTGGAGCCGCTTGGTGACCGCGTCCATTTGCGCGTCGAGCTCGCTCTTGAGCACCAGGCCGTCGTTGACGATGGCGGCGATGCGGTCGAGCAATTCGCCATGGACGCCGATGTCCCGGGTCTGCGCCAGGGAGGCGCTCGACAACAGCGTTGCGGCGAGCGCACCGAAGCAAAAAAAGGCAATTCTAGGCATGTTTCAACGTCGTCCTGGGCTTAAGGGGCCGGATTTTGGGCATTCGGGTCGCGGGTTGAGTACCCGCGGATCGATTGTTCCAAGAAGGAATCCGCACGTTTTCCGACCGAACTCAAGCCCGTCAGTTCCAATTGTAATGCAATCGAGGTGTCCAGTCCTCCGTTGCGGTTGGTGACGTAGCGGCGCTGCACCACTTGTATGCGGTAACAGCAGCTTTTGTATTCAAAACCAGCCACTTGCTCGATGGTTTTGCGGTCCTCCAGCGAATAGACCCAACGCCCCACGGTGTTCCAATGTGCCGCGATCGGCCAGGCCACCGACCCGTCCCATTGCTTCAGAATGACCGATTGATTCAGGACATTCTGTTGAAAGCGGTAGCCGATGTTCACGACCCGGCTGGGGTCGGGGCGATATTGGAGCGAAACCTCGGATTTGTCGGTTTGTGAGGTGTAGGGGTTCCACAGGTAGTCGAAATTGAAGCTGAAATGCTTGTACGCGGTCACCGAGACATCGGCGACGATATCCGAGGCAGGGAAGTTCGGAGTTTGACCGGGACCCAGAACCGCCAGCGTCTGGAAGGGCAGCCCCGAGACATATTGTCCGGGGGCGGTCATGAGAATCTGGCCGCGTGAGTTCACCAAGGCCTGGCCGGGCAGGGCAAGAGGGTTGACCCCGGGCACGGTGATCAACGTGGCTCCGGTCGCCGGCAAGAGGGACTCATCGGGCAGGCCCACCCGGGGGATCGAGAAGTAGCGGATCTGTCCGATGGTGGCCGACAGGTACTGCGCCCCCGACACGTGATCGAACAGCCGCGTGGTCAATGCCAGCGCCACCTGGTTGGCATCGCCGATGCGGTCCTCGCCCACGTAGCGATTGGTGCGAAACAGCTCGGTCAGATTCAGATCGGGCAGCCCGGTATCGAAAATGGGCAACGAGTCCTGGTTGCGGTAGGGCACATAGCTGTACACCACGCGCGGTTCGAGGGTCTGGGTGCGTTGTCCCTGCGCGCCGGCGTCGCGCTGGAACACCAGGCCCGCATCCAACCGCGCATAGGGCAGAGTCCGCGTGGGAGTGCTCGAGATGTTCGGTCCGAAGTCCGCGGCATTCTTCAAGTCATATTGGGTGAAGTCGTAGCCGATCACGGGCTCGAAGAAATAACCGGGGCCGCGGCTCGACCAGCGCACCTCCGGGGCCACATTCAGGCGCACGCCGGTAGGGCCCACTTCGCGCACGAAATTGACCGCCTCACTGTCGAGCGCGAGTTCAAAATGCGTGCCCGGCATCGGCCACAATGCATTGGCCTCAATCCGCGGCACCCGCGAATAAGGCCGCTGATCGCAGAAGGCCGCAGGCACCGTGGCCGCGGTGCCCGGGGGACAGGCCGTGGGCACCGTGATATCGATGGTTTGGAAGTTCTGCAGCTCGCCGCGTATCCGCCACGCGTCATCGTAGTACAGGACATCCGCCCGGCGTTCCAGAAAGGTCACGCTGGTCTGGTCCGATCCCACCGCGAAGTCTTCGAAATATTGGCTGTCGCTGACGCTCGCGATATCGGTGTCGAAACGCAGTCCGCGCTTGAAGTCGGTGGTGTCGGTGACGCGGAAGTAGCTGCGGTCGCTGTGCAGCTGCGCATCGCTGGGCAAGAAGGTGGTATCGATCTGGCCGTGGGAATTTTCGCTCAGATAGCGAAACTGGCCGCCCAGCTGCACGCCGCGCGAGGACAACAAGCCGGGCGTGAGCGTCAGATCGTAGTTCGGCGCAAGATTGAAATAGTACGGCACTTCCAGCTCGAAGCCGTTGTTTCCGGAGTGGCCGAAACTTGGGAACAGCACGCCGCTCTTGCGTTCATCGCCCACCGGAAAGGAGATGTAGGGCGTGTAGAAAATGGGCACGTCCTTGAAGCGCATGGTCACATTGCGCGCGGTGCCCTCCTGCGCCTTGGAGTCGATGTCGAGCGAGGAGGCCTGCAGCATCCAATCCTCGTTGCCGACCGGACAGGAGGTATAGCGGACTTGAGCCAGCGACAGCTTGCCGTCCGGCAGCACATCGATGTCCTTGGCGAAGCCGCGGCCATTGCGGTCCATGAGCTGGAAGTTCGCCTTGTCGAAATTTGCGGCGCCGTTGATGTCGTAGCGACCGGTGTCGCTGCGCACGCGCAGCTTCGGATCCTCGAAATCCACGCTGCCCTTGACCGAGACCCGGCCGGTCTTGTCGTTGTAGGTGACCGAATCCGCCGTCACGGTGCGTGCGTCCTGGCGCACTCTGACGCGCCCGTTGAGCACGGCGTTGCGCTCGGCGTCGAACTCGGCATCGTCGCTGTCGATATGGATCCGATGATCGTCCGCGGTGATGTCCGAAGCGATCGGGGCCTGGTACTTGGGCGGGGCGGGGCACATGTCTGCGGCGCGGACCGTGCCGGCCGCCCCGAGGCAGAAGACTATGAATGCGGCTCGAACAGGAACAGCCATGGACAAAATACATCGCCTTAGTCGGTATACTTGACTCCGCCGCACTTGCGGTTGGTGAATGGTCAAGCATGGGTCTAACGGATGCAAGCGATTCCCGTCTGGCGGATTTGACTCGATGGGTGTTCGATGATTTGGGATTTGCCGGAAGCCGGATCGCCCCCGCCTCCGCCGACGCGAGTTTTCGCCGCTATTTTCGCGTGACGCGCGGTGCGGACAGCTACATCGTGATGGACGCGCCGCCCGAGAAAGAAGATCTCGGCCCGTTCGTCAGCGTGGCGAGGATGCTGCTGCAATTCGGTCTGAATGTGCCGGTGATTCTGGCGCGACACTCGACGCGCGGCTTTCTGCTGCTCTCGGACTTGGGGGATCGGCAATACTTGGATGAGCTGGGGGTGGACGGCGCCGCCGACCGGCTCTATGCGGATGCGCTCGACGCATTGGCGACCCTGCAAACAGCCGACCGCGGACAATCGCGTGAACTGCCGCCCTACAGTCACGATTTGCTGATGCGAGAAATGGAACTCATGCCGGAATGGTTCCTGCGCAGGCATCTCGGACTGCAGATCTCCTCTGCCGAACGCGGCATGCTGGACCGGCTGTTCGCCGCGCTGTCGCAGCGCGCCCTGGAGCAGGCCGCCACGTTCGTGCACCGCGACTATCATTCGCGGAATCTCTTGGTGACCGCCGACAACAATCCCGGCATCCTGGATTTTCAGGACGCGGTGCGGGGACCGGTGACCTACGATTTGGTGTCGCTGATCAAGGATTGCTACATCGCCTGGCCGGCGGCGCGCGTGCGCGCATGGGCCCTTCAGTACCGCGACCAATTGCTCGCCAAAGGGTTCCCGCTGGCGGCGGGTGAGGCCGAATTCATCCGCGGCTTCGATCTGATGGGGCTGCAGCGGCATATCAAGGTGCTGGGAATCTTTGCGCGCCTGTACTACCGCGACGGCAAGTCCCAATACCTGAAGGATCTGCCGCGGGTGCTGCGCTACGCCCGCGAGGCGGCGGGCGAGTACGCGGAGACGGCGGAGTTTTGCGATTTTCTGGTCAAACGCATCGAGCCGCAATTCCATCTCGCACAGCAACGGGCGCTCGAACGGACGCAGGGATGAGCGCCGGGCAGGAGCACGCCGCCGCCGCCATGATCCTTGCCGCCGGGCGCGGCGTGCGCTTGCGCCCCCTGACCGACACCACGCCCAAGCCCCTGCTGCGGGTGCGCGGTCAGCCCCTGATCGAGCGTCATGTCATCGCGCTGGCGGGCGCGGGAATACTCAAGATTGTGGTCAATCTTGCCTGGCTGGGGTCGCAAATCCGCGAGTATCTGGGCGACGGGGCGCGCTACGGTGTGACCATTGCCTACAGCGAGGAACAGCCGCAGGCGCTCGAGACCGCCGGCGGGATATTTCGCGCCTTGCCGCTGCTTCAACCCGGACCCTTTGCCGTGGTCAACGGCGATGTCTACACGGATTTCCCGTTCACCGGCCTCAAGATCGCCGCCGCGCAGGACGCGCACCTGGTGCTGGTGCCGAATCCGCCGCAGCATCCGGGCGGCGATTTTGGATTGGAGGACGGGCGCGCGCTGGCGACGGCTCCCAGCAAACATACTTTCTCCGGAATCGCCGTGTACCGGCCGGCGTTCTTCGCCGGCTGCACCGACGGAGTATTTCCCTTGAAGCCGCTGCTGCTGCGTTCCATGGAGGCGCGGCGCTGCTCGGCCGAGTTGTACACCGGCGTGTGGGAGGATATCGGCACGGCGGAGCGGCTCAAGGCTTTGAATTCCTAGCTGGAGTACAATCTTCGGATGTCGCATTTCAAAGGCATCCCCATCGAGCAGGAGCAGCCGCCGGCGCGCAGCGGCGACAAGTACACCACCGTTCAGGGCTTCACCGCGATCAAGGACGGCATCAAGCCCAAAGCCGCGGCACCGGGCGGGGCGCCCGGCGCTGCGACCGCCGCGCGAACCGCACAACGCCTGCCGGCGTGGCTGCGGGCGCCGTTGAGCGCCGGCAAGCAATTTGCGTCGGTCAAGCAAATCGTCCGTGAACACCGTCTGAGCACGGTGTGCGAGGAGGCAAAGTGCCCGAATATCGGCGAATGTTGGAACGCCGGAACCGCGACCATCATGTTGATGGGCGCAGTGTGCACGCGTGCCTGCCGATTTTGCGCCGTCGACACCGGCAATCCGCGCGGCTGGCTGGACCCGGAGGAGCCGGACAATGTGGCCCGCTCGGTCGAATTGATGGGCTTGAAGTATGTGGTGCTCACCTCGGTCAACCGGGATGACCTCGCCGACGGCGGCTCCGCGCATTACGCCGCGGCGGTGCGCGCCATCAAGCGTCGCAATCCCGGCACCGCCGTCGAGGCGCTGACGCCGGATTTTCAGGGAGTGATGCGCGATGTGCACACCGTCTTGGATGCAGGGGTGGACGTGTTCGCGCAGAACGTGGAGACGGTCAGCCGTCTGACTCATCCGGTTCGCGACCCGCGCGCCGGCTACGGGCAAACCATCGGCGTGCTCGCCGGGGCCAAGGCCCACCGGCCGGATGTGCTGACCAAGACCAGCCTCATGCTGGGCTTGGGTGAATCCGACGCCGAGATTCAGCACACTTTGCAGGATCTGCGCGCCGCTGCGGTCGATCTGCTGACGCTCGGACAGTACTTGCGCCCGACGCCGAATCATTTGAACGTCGAAAGATTCGTCACCCCGGCCGAGTTCGACCGCTACCGCGAGCTGGCGCTGGAATTGGGATTTCTGGAGTGTGTCTCGGGACCGTTGGTCAGATCGAGCTATCGCGCGGAGCAGGCGCTCAAGCGCAACAACGCCGGCCTCGTCAATGCCGTCGCCGGCACGCGCAACGCCGCTCCATGATCGGTGCGCTGCAAATACGCCATCTTGGGTTGAGGGACTACGAACCGACTTGGCGCGCGATGCAAAAATTCACCGACGATAGGCAGAGTTCCACGCCGGACGAAATCTGGTTCGTGGAACATCCGCCGGTCTTCACCCTGGGGCTCAATGCCAGCCGCGAGCATCTGTTGTCGCCGGGCGACATTCCGGTGGTGCAAATCGACCGCGGCGGCCAGGTGACTTACCACGGTCCGGGGCAGTTGGTGGTCTATCCGCTCCTCGACCTGCGGCGCCGCGGTCTCAACGTGCGCGAATTGGTGACGGCGCTCGAGGACGCGGTGATCGCCTATGCCGCCGAACTCGGGGTGACGGCGCAAGGTTCGCGCGCGGCGCCCGGCGTGTACGTGGAGGGCGCCAAACTGGCGAGCATCGGCTTGCGCATCCGCCGCGGCGCGAGCTATCACGGTTTGGCGCTCAATGTGTCTCTCGATCTGCAGCCCTTCGAGCGCATCAACGTGTGCGGGTATCGCGGGCTTGCCGTCACCCGGCTCATCGATCACGCACCGCTCATCGCGAGCGCCGCAGTCACCGGCGCGGCCGCCGTGGGAGCGGCCACCGTGGAAACGGCCGCCGTGGGAGCGGCGGCCAGGGGCCTGACGCCGCACCTGTTGCGGCATTTGAAATTCGGGTCCGGCGACGGCGCCGTCTACAGCGCCATCAGCACCGATTTACAGGCCGTCAACTCGCGATAGATCGCATCCAGCTGCTCGCGGCTGGTGGCGTGCACCTGATAGGTCAAAGCGAGGAAATTACCGTCCGTGCTGGTGCGCGTGCGGATGCTCGACTCGGCCTGCGGCCCGGCGTGGCGCTCGATGATGGCCAGAGTCAGCCCGCGCAGATCGCTGCCCTGACGCCCCACCACCTTGATCGGGAAATCGCTCGGAAAATTCTGCGGCGTCGCGTGGCTCATAACGCGGGGGTTCCGGCCAGTTCACGCCGGTAGTCGGCAAATGCGCCGATCATGCGCCCGAACAGCGGGCCGGGCCTGCCGGTGCCGACCGGCGCGCCGTCGAGCGTGGTGACCGGCAGCACGCCTCGGGTTGCAAACGCCAGCCAGATTTCGTCGGCGGCCCGCAGGCGGGCTTCGGGAACACGCACGCTTTCGCAGCGTATGCTCAGGCGGCCGGCAAGCTCGGTGACCACATCGCGCGTCGTGCCGGGGAGGATATGCGGGCCGTTGGGCGGCGTGTGTATGACGCCGTGCTTCACGACATGCACGGTGGTCGACGAGCCCTCGGTGAGTTCGCCGTTCTCCAGCATGATGGTTTCAAACGCGCCGGCATCTTGGCTAAGCTTCTTGAGCAGAATATTGGCGAGCAGCGCCGTGGATTTGATGTCGCGCCGGGCCCAGCGCGTGTCCGCCGCCGTCACCGCCGCGACTCCGCGTTCGAGGAAGGCGCGGGGCGCGGGTTCCGTGGCCGTGACATAGGCGAACAACGTGGGCTTGAGACCTTCCGGCCAGGCGTGATTGCGGCCGAACTCGGCGCCGCGGCTGACCTGAAGATACCAATGCGCGTCGCCGGCGGAATTACGCGCGATCAGTTCCTGGCCGAGCCGCGCCCACTCGGGGTGGGTCAGGGGCGGCGGCATGCGAATGCCCGCAAGACTGCGATTCAGGCGGTCCAGGTGTTCACGCAGACGAAACGGACGCGACCCATACACGGGCACCACTTCGTAGACGGCATCACCGAAGAGGAACGCGCGATCCAGCGGAGACACCCGTGCCTCCGCCAGGGGCAGATAGTCCCCGTTCAGGTAGCACGTGGGCAGCGGCGCCGCCACCTTATGCGAACCATAGCCGGATGGTGTCGATCAGGCGGCGCCACCAGCCGCCGGCGGCCACCGGTTTCAGCGGATGCAGAGGTTTGGTCGCCAGCGTTTCGTTGCCCGCGAGGACGCGCACGGTGCCGAGGTCCGCCTCGGCGGCGAGCGGCGCGATGAGCCGCGGCTGCACGTCGGTGACGGTCTTGACGCTGTCTGCCTGGCCGCGCGGCAACGTGAGGTACAGGTCATCCTTGATGCCGAGATCGACCGACGCGCTCTGTCCCTTCCAGACCCGCGCGCTCGCCAGCACGGCGCCGCCCTTGACCACGAGCTTGGTATCGTAAAAGGTGAAGCCGTAGTTGAGGAGCGCGGCGCTGGCATTCTCGCGCGCCTTCATGCTGGTCGAACCCATGACCACCGACACCAATCGCATGCCGTTGCGCAGCGAGGAGGTCACCAGGCAGAAACCTGCCGAGTCCGTGTGGCCGGTCTTCAAGCCGTCGACCGTGGGATCTTTTTCCAGCAGGCCATTGCGGTTTTGCTGCTTGATGCCGTTGTGCTCGAATTCACGCACCGAGAACCACTTGTAGTACTGCGGATACTCGCGAATCATGGCATTGGCGAGCAGCGACAGGTCGCGCGCGGTGGTGTAGTGCTGGGGTGACGGCAACCCTGAGCTGTTCTCGAAATGACTGCCCACCATCCCCAGGCGCTTCGCATTGGCGTTCATCATCTGCGCGAAAGTCTCTTCGGTGCCGGCAATGCGTTCAGCCAGGGCAATCGTGGCATCGTTGCCCGACTGCACGATCATTCCCAGGATCAGGTCCTGAATCGAAACCGGCTTTCCCAACTCGATGAACGTGCGCGAACCCTCGGAGCGCCAGGCGTGCTCGCTCACCATGACCTGTTCGTCCAATTTGAGTTTGCCCGCCGCCAGCTCCTGAAACACGATGTAGGCGGTCATGAGCTTGGTGAGGCTGGCCGGCTCCATGCGCGCCACGGCATCCTTGGCGGCCAAAATCTTGTCGGTGCGATAGTCGACCAGGATGAAGGCGCGCGCATCGACTTGAGGAGCGGTGGGGATGGCCATCGATGCAGCCGGCGCGGGCAGCGCGGGAGTCTGGGCAAGGCCGGAAACGGCGGTGAACGCGGTGAGGGCGGCGCTGGCCAGAAGGGAACGGAGCATAGGCGATGAATACCTTGGTGGATTGAACGAAGATTGCGGATTATCGCACGGCCATTGCGCTGTGGAGGCTAATCAAGCGCGAGATGAGCATCGTTGACGCCGGCCCGTTCCAATGCGGCGACCACTCGGTCGAATTCCGCGACGTCGGGCACGGGTCCGATGCGGACGCGGTACATTCTGCGGCCGGAGAGTTGATCGTCGCGCACGAACACCTTGCCGTAGCGGCCGTCGCGCAATTTGTCGGCCAGGCGTCGCGCATTGGCAGGATCGGCGAATGCACCGGCTTGCACGAACAATGTGCTGGTGCCGGCTGTAATGTTCGGGCCGGACGCCGAGGGCGGCGCGGCCGAGGCGGTGATCACCGGCGGCGGCGCTGCAGGGTCGATGGCGCGAAGTTCGACCATGGCGGTGCCGTTGCGCAGCATGTCGAGCTTGGCGGCGGCTGTGTAAGACAGGTCGATGATGCGATTGCCGACAAAGGGACCGCGGTCATTCACCCGCACCACGATGCTGCGGCCGTTCTGCAGATTCGTGACGCGAACATAGGCGGGCAGCGGCAACGTCCTGTGCGCGGCCGTCATGCCGTACATGTCATAGGGTTCGCCGGTCGAGGTGCGTTCCTTGTGGAACCCGGGCCCATACCACGACGCCACGCCGCGCTCCCAATAGCCGCTGCTCGACGACAGGACGTAGTAGCGCTTGCCGAACACATCGTAGAACGGCGGATTGCCGTTGCGCGACCGGGGCTCGGCGCGCGGCACGGCGTCCGGCACGCCGTCGATCGCCCGCGGCGGCGGCGCCGGCTGGAGGGTGGTCGACACGGGCGGGCGGGGCTGCGGCGGCGTACCGACGCAGGCGGTGACAGCGATCGCAATCGTGAACCCGAGCGGGGAGTTCAGTAGGCGGCGGGCATTCACTGCTGCAAAGCCGTTTGCGGTGCGGAGGCCGGCGCATCGATCGACAAGATGCGTTGCTTGACCGCCGCCGCCAGTTCGAAGACCGCCATGGCGTAAAGGGCGCTGTGGTTGTAGCGGGTGATCACATAGAAATTATTGTAGCCGACGCGCCAGTGAATCCCGTCCGTGTCGTCGGCGGCGATCAGCAGCGCGGGCGCGTCCTCCGGCAGCGTGCTGTCGAAATTCACGCCCTTCGCGCGCAGCGAGCCCACGGTTTCATTCAGCGCCAACTTGCGGCCATCCAAGTCGGCCGCCTTGTCGGGCGTCACGCTGGCCTCGCTCAACACCGGCTCGCCGGAATTCCAGCCGTGCTCCTTGAGATAGTTGCCGACGCTCGCGCAGACGTCCGGCCAATTCGTCCACAAGTTGACGTGGCCGTCGGCTTCGGCGTCGACAGCATAGCGCCGGTAGTTCGAGGGCATGAATTGCGGCGCGCCCATGGCGCCGGCATAGGATCCCTTCACGGCGAGCGGGTCGAGGCCCGCATCGCGGGTCAGCAGCAGAAACTGTTCGAGTTCGTCGCGGAAGAATTTCGCGCGTGCCGGATAGTCGAAGGCCAGCGTGGCGAGCGCGTCGAGAACGCGGTAGGAGCCGGTCAGGCGGCCGTAGTAGGTCTCGACGCCGAGAATGGCTGCCAGGTATTCGGGCGCCACGCCGCTGCGGATGCTGGCTTGATCGAGCGCCTGACGGTGCGCGATCCAGAAATCCGTGCCCTCGCGGATGCGCCGTTCGGTGAGGAAAATCGGGCGGTATTCCGACCATGGCTTGGCCTTTTCCGCCGGCTTGTCCATGGCGTCGACGATGGCCGGCTGGCTCTGCGCCGCCTTCAGGATCTTGCGCAATTGGCGCTTCTTGAAGGACGAGGTGTCGGCCATGTGGGCGATGAATTCCTTCACCTCGGGACGCCTGACGTCGATCGCAGCCGCGGGCCCGCAGCGCAACCCGAGGAGCAGGGCGATCGGAAACAGCTGCCAACCGCGAGCGCGCACCCTCATGATCCGATCAGCTTGCGGTGCGAATGCAGCGACATCAGTATGCCGAAGCCGGCGAGCAGAGTGACCATCGAGGTGCCGCCATAGCTGATCATCGGCAGGGGCACGCCGACCACCGGCAGAATGCCGCTCACCATGCCGGAATTGACGAAAACATAGACGAAGAAACTGAGCGCGATGGCACCGCCCGTCAAGCGCGAAAACGTATCCTGGCCCTGCATGGCGAGATACAGGGCGCGCCCGATGACGATGCCGTACAGGACCAGGAGCACGAGGCAGGGCAGCAACCCGAACTCCTCGCCGATGACCGCGAATATGAAGTCGGTCGACCGTTCCGGCAGGAACTCGAGCTGCGCCTGGCTGCCCATCATGTAACCCTTGCCGAACATGCCGCCGGAGCCGATCGCGATCTGCGACTGGATGATGTGATAGCCGGTGCCGAGCGGGTCGTTTTCAGGCTTCAAGAACGTCAGGATGCGCTGGCGCTGATAGTCATGGATGAAGTGCCAGGCAGCCACGGCGGCGCCGCCGAGCAGCGGGATGGATATCAAAATGATGCGCAGTTGCATGCCGGCGAGCAGCATCACGATGAGACCGGAGGCCGCGATCAAGAGGGCGGTGCCCAAGTCGGGCTGCTTGGCGATCATCGCCGTGGGGATGGCAATCAGCAGCCCCATCACCAGTAAATCCTTGAACGCGGGCGGCAGCGGCCGTTCGTGCATGTACCAGGCGCAGATCATGGGCACGGCCAGCTTCATGATCTCCGAGGGCTGGAAGCGGATGAAGCCGATGTCGAGCCAGCGCTGCGCGCCCTTGCCGACGTGGCCGGTCACTTCCACCACGATCAACAGCAGCACGCCGATGACGTAGGCGACGGGCGCAAACAGACGCAGATATTGCGGAGTCGCGAATTTCGCCAGAGCGATCATGGCGGTCACCGCAATGGCGATGTTCACCAGATGATGCTCGACCATTTTCACGTTCAGCCCGGAAGCGCTGTACACCACCAGTATGCCGAAGCACACGATGATGGCCAGGACTCCGGTCAGCGGCCCGTCCAATCCCAGGGCGCGCAGGGTGCGGCCGCCGGCGGTGAGCGTGCGGCGGGTCCGGGACGGAGAGAATTCATCGAATATCATAGAACCTTTCCCAGCGCGGGCACTTTGTCGGCCGCGGCCTTGTCCGGCAAAAGGTAGGCGTCGAACATCTTGCGCGCAATAGGCGCCGCGGTGCTGCCGCCGTGCTTGCCGTTTTCGACGAAGACCGCCACCGCGAGCTTCGGATCCTCCGCGGGGGCGAATGAGATGAACAGCGCATGATCCAGCAGCCGCTCGGCCAGTTCTTTTTCGTGGTATTTCTCATTCTGGGCGATGGTGAACACCTGTGCCGAACCGGTCTTGCCGGCGATCTTGTACGGCGATCCGGCGGTCGCCGCCGCTGCCGTGCCGCCGGGCCCGGTGGCCAGCTCCATTCCATCCACGATGACCTGCCACTGATCGGCACTGACCGCGGTGAGCGGCGGCTCGGGCTGCACCGGTCGTTGGGTGAGAGTGGCGGCCCCGGCAGGACGCACCGCCGACACCAGACGCGGCTTGTAGATCTCGCCGCGCGAGGCGATGCCCGAGACGGCATGCGCGAGCTGCATCGGAGTGGCCAGCATATAGCCTTGACCGATGCCCACGCTGATGGTTTCGCCGGGGAACCAGATCTGCTCGGCCGCACGCTTGTAGGCGTGGGCCTTCCAGGCGGTGGAGGGCATCAAGCCGGCCTTCTCCCCGGGAATGTCGATGCCGGTGAGCTCGCCGAAGCCAAAGGTGCTCATGAAATCGTGCATGCGGTCGATGCCGAGCCGGTTCGCCACCGTGTAGAAATACACGTCGCAGGACTGCATGATGGCGTGGCGCATGGCGAGCACGCCGTGTCCCTTGGGCTTCCAATCGCGGAACTGATGGCTGCTGCCGGGCAGATTGAAGTGGCCGGGACAGTAAATGGTCTGCTCCGGGGCCATGACGCCGTATTTGAGCGCGGCCAGCGCAAAGAACGGTTTGACGGTCGAACCGGGTGGATAGGCGCCGCGCAGCGCGCGGTTGATCAGCGGTTTGTCGATGTCGTTTTGCAGGGCGTCATACTGCTTGGTCGTGAGGCCCCGGGCGAAGGCATTGGGATCGAATCCCGGGGTGCTCGCCAGCGCGATCACATCGCCGCTGCGCGGATCGATGGCGATGGCGGCGCCGCGTTTGCCGGTCAAGGCGTCCTCGGCGGCGCGCTGCACGCGCATATCGAGACTCAAGATCAAATCGGCACCGGCGACCGGCTGGCGCACGTTGAGCTTGGGAGTAAAGGCGCCCTGGCGTTCGACCGGCCGTCCGGCCGCATTCACCAATACCTCGCGGTATCCCGGCGTCCCGTGCAATAGATTCTCGTAGGCGCCTTCCACTCCGAGTTTGCCGATGAGCGTGGTGCCGGCATAGGCGGCGGAATCGATGTGCTTCAAGTCCTGTTCGCTGATGGCGGCGACATAGCCCAGCGCATGCACCGCGATCGGTCCGAAGGGATAGTGGCGCGACAAGCGCGTGCGGATGTCCACCCCGGTGAACTCATAGCGGTGCACGGCGAAACGCGCCATCTCCTCATCATCGAGCTGCAGCTTTATGGGCACGCTCTCGTACACGTGGTGCGAGAGGATGGTGCGCTTGATGCTGCCCACTTCCTCGGCATCGAGCAGGCCGATGGCCACCAGGTGCGCCAGGGCGGCGTCGATCTCAGGAACGCCGCCGACTTGCTCGCGCACCAGTTCCAATTGGAAGGCCGGCAGGTTCTCCGCCAGCACGACTCCGTGACGGTCGAAGATCAGGCCGCGGCTGGGCGGAATCGGATCGGTGCGCACGCGGTTGCCTTGCGAGAGCTCGGCATAGTACTGGTGCTTCAGCACCTGCAGATAAAACAAGCGCGAGGCAACGGTGAGCAGCAGCACGACAACGGTTATGGCCGCGACGATGCTGCGAACCGTGAAGATCCGCTGCTCGCCGAAGTGATCCTTGATGCGGACGCGGCGCGGCAAACTAGTGGCTCCGCCGGGCTTCAGCGTTCATGCAGGCGCCTCAAGATTCCGATCATCACCGGCCACAGCAGGGCGCCGACGACCGGCGCCAGCCAGCGGCCGAACGTGGTCACCGGATTGCCGGTGGCGCCGTCGACCCAGAACAACACGAACTGATAGGCGGTCAGCAGCGCGAAGATGGTCAGGCACTGCGACAGGATCGAAAATACCCGCAGGCGCAGCCGCAGGTGCGTGGCCCAGGCGGAAATCAGCGTGAGCGCGAGCGCGTGCTGGCCGAGCACCACGCCCTGGATCACGTCGAGCGCGAGGCCCGCCATGAACGCCAGCGTCAAGCCTCCGGCGCGCGGCAGTTCGATGGACCAGTACAGCACCACCAGCACCAGAAAATCCGGGCGAAACGCCTCCAAGACCTGCGGCAGAGGCAGCACTGCCAAGGCCAATGCCACCAGCGACGAGAGCGCCATGGGCAGGCGGCGAATGCGGGTTTCGCGCATCATTCGTCGTTCGCTCCCGCGGGCGGCGGCGGGGGTTTCGGCGCGGCGGCCTCGCTCGGCGGATGCACCGGGGCAGCCGCCGGCGCCGGTGCCGGACGCGGCGGCGGCGCCGGCTGCGCCTTCAACCAGACGAACATGAGTTCGCGCGAGCGGTCGAGCGCGGCCGCAGGCTTGACATCGACATCGGCCAGTGAGGCGGCCGGATCGCGCTTGACCTCCGCCACGGTGCCGACGGGGTAGCCGGCGGGGAATCCGCCGCCGAGTCCGGAGGTCACCAAGAGATCTCCCACGACCACGTCCGCACTGGTGGGCAGATAGGGCAGCTTGAGCCGGCCCATGTCGCCCGTTCCCACCGCAATCGTACGCAGGCCGTTGCGATTCACCTGCACCGGTACGGCATGGGTCGCATCGCTCACCAGAATGACTTCGGCCGTGAGCTGACCGACGCGCGCGACCTGCCCGAACACACCGCCCGAGTCCAGCACGGCCTGCCCGACGAACACGCCGTCCTGCGCGCCCTTGTCGACCAGCACGCGCTCGCGAAACGCGTCCAAATCCAAATCCATCACATTGCCGACGATGAAGCGGTTGGCGACCCCCGCGGTGCTGTCGCGCAGCGCGCGCAGACGCTGGCTCTCCGCTTCCAATGCCTCGTAGCGCTGCAGGCGGAACTGCGCCATGCGCAATTCCGCTTCGAGCCGCGACTTGTCGGCGCGCAAAGCATCACGGCTGGTGACGCTGGCGCGGAACCAGTCCCAGCCTTCGAACGGACTGGCGACGGCGATTTGCACGGGATAGGCCACGATCGACAACGCCCGGCGGATTCGGCCGAGATGATCGTAGCGCTTGTCGACGATGATCAGCCCCAGGGCGAGCAGCGAGTACAGGACGCAGCGGAGCAGCAGCCCCGTCGTTCGACCGGAAGTGTCGGTACTACGAAACGCGACCATGAGCGGAATATTCCCTGGGAGACTGGCTCCTGGTCGCTTGCATTACTCCAGTCCGAAGATGCCCGGGCCATGCTCCTCGGTGAGTTCGAGGATCCGGCCGCCGCCGCGTGCAACGCAGGTCAGAGGATCATCCGCAACCACCACGGGCAGGCCGGTTTCTTCCATGAGCAGCTTGTCGACGTCGCGCAGCAAGGCGCCGCCGCCGGTGAGCACGATGCCGCGCTCCGCCACGTCGGCGCCGAGTTCGGGCGGCGTCTGTTCGAGCGCTTGTTTGACCGCGCCCACGATGCCCTGCAGCGGCTCTTGCAGCGCCTCGAGAATTTCGTTGGAGTTCAAGGTGAAGCTGCGGGGCACGCCTTCCGACAGATTGCGGCCCTTGACCGAGATCTCGCGCACGGTTTGACCCGGGTAGGCCGAGCCGATTTCCAGTTTGATGCGTTCCGCGGTGGCCTCGCCGATCAGGATGCCGTAGTTACGGCGCACGTAGTTGGTGATGGCCTCGTCGAATTTGTCGCCGCCGATGCGCACGCTGGCCGCATAGACGATGCCGTTCAAAGAAATGACGGCGACCTCGGAAGTGCCGCCGCCGATGTCCAGCACCATCGAACCGCGCGCCTCCTGAACGGGGAGGCCGGCGCCGACCGCCGCTGCCATGGGCTCGGGGACGATATCGACGCTGCGCGCGCCGGCGCCCTCGGCCGATTCCTTGATGGCGCGCCGTTCCACCTGGGTGGAACCGAAGGGCACGCACACCAGCACCCGGGGACTGGGGCTCAAGAAACGGTTGCCGTGCACTTTCTTGATAAAGTACTGCAGCATTTTCTCGGTGTAGGTGAAATCCGCAATGACCCCGTCCTTCATGGGCCGCACCGCGGTGATGTGGCCCGGGGTCCGGCCCAGCATGTTTTTGGCTTCCACCCCGACCGCGACGATGATTTTGCCGCCCCGCGTGGGTTCGTCTTGCACTGCGACGACGGACGGTTCGTTGAGAACGATGCCGCGCTCGCGGACGTAAATGAGGGTGTTGGCGGTGCCAAGATCGATTGAGAGGTCATTGGAGAAATAACCTCTAAGGCGTTTGAACATGGGGTATTTTTCGCGACTAAATGGGGTTAAAAAAAGATCGGCTAATGTAACAACCGACACGACATATCACAAGGCAACGTGTATCATCCGGAGCGCTTATTTTGCGTGAGATGGCACGCACTTTTGGGCAAATCCTATGAACCTGACCCGCCAAGACGTCGAGAAGATAGCGCACCTCGCGCGCCTCAACATCACCGAGCAAGAGATGCCGGTGTACGTGAAGAGCTTGTCGAGCATCGTGAATTTCGTCGACGAATTATCGCGCGCGCAAACCGACGCGGTGCTGCCCATGGCGCACCCGCTCGATGGCCAGCACCAGCGCCTGCGCGCCGACGTGGTGTCGGAAAGCGACAACCACGAGAAATACCAGGCCAACGCGCCGGCGGTGCAGGCCGGCTTGTATGTCGTGCCGCGAGTGATCGAGTAGGGCCCACCGCTCAAGGTTACGGCCTGCTATTCTTACAGTGACGATGCTTCATAACCTTTCCATCGGCGAGTTGGGCCGCGCCTTGCGTGCCGCCCAGACTTCGAGTGTCGAGCTCACCCGGCATTTTCTCGGCCGGATCGAGCGCTTCAATCCGGCCTTGAACGCGCTGATCACCCTGACCGCCGAGCAGGCGCTTGGCGAGGCGGCTGCCGCCGACCGCCGGCTGGCCCGGGGCGAGCAGGGGCCCTTGCTCGGCATCCCCCTCATTCATAAAGACATTTTCTGCACGGACGGGGTACGCACCAGCTGTGGTTCGCGCATGCTGGACAATTTCATCTCGCCCTACGATGCGACGGTGGTGACGCGGCTGAAGACGGCCGGCGCCATCATGCTGGGCAAGGCCAACATGGACGAGTTCGCGATGGGCTCCTCCAATGAGACCAGCTATTACGGCGCCGTCAAAAATCCCTGGGATACCAGCAAGGTGCCCGGCGGTTCCTCGGGCGGGTCGGCGGCCGCGGCGGCCGCGCGCCTGGCGGCCTACACCACCGGCACCGACACCGGCGGTTCCATCCGTCAGCCGGCGGCGCTGACCGGTGTGACGGGCATCAAACCGACCTATGGACGTGTGTCGCGTTACGGCATGATCGCCTTCGCCTCCAGTCTCGACCAGGCCGGCGTCCTCGCCCGCTCGGCGGCAGATGCGGCCGTGGTGCTGCAAGCCATGGCCGGCTTCGATCCCCGAGATTCGACCAGCATCGACACCCCCGTCCCGGACTATGCCGGCGGCCTGGATCAGCCGCTCGCGGGCCTGAAAATCGGGCTGCTGCGCGAGTTCTTTGACGGCTTGGAGGCGCGCAACACGGCGCTGATTCAGGACGCATTGAAGGTTTATCGAAGCCTCGGGGCCGAGACGGTGGAGGTCAGCCTGCCGCATCTGCCCATGTCGGTGCCCACGTACTACGTGGTTGCCCCGGCCGAGTGCTCCTCGAACCTGTCGCGCTTCGACGGCGTGCGCTACGGCTATCGCTGTGCCAACCCCGTGGACCTCATGGACCTGTACAAGCGCTCGCGGGGCGAAGGCTTCGGCGCCGAGGTCAAGCGCCGCATCATGACCGGCACTTACGTGTTGTCGGCCGGGTATTTCGATGCCTACTACCTCAAGGCACAGAAAGTGCGCCGCTTGATCACCGATGACTTCCGCGCCGCTTTCACCAAGGTCGACCTGTTGATCGGCCCCACCACGCCGACTCCGGCCTTCGCCATCGGCGCCAAGGTCGACGACCCGATCACCATGTACCTGAACGACATCTACACCATCGGCGCCAATCTCGCGGGGCTCCCCGGACTGTCGCTGCCCTGCGGCTTCGTCGACGGGCTGCCCATGGGCCTGCAGCTCATCGGACCGCACTTCTCCGAAGCCAAGCTGCTGAATGCGGCGCATCGATTCCAGACGGCCACGGATTGGCACACTCGAATGCCGCGTGGGTACGAGCAATGAGCGATTGGGAAGTCGTCATCGGGCTGGAGATCCACGCCCAGCTGGCCACGAAATCGAAGATCTTCTCCGGCTCGGCGACGGTCTATGGCGCGCCGCCGAACAGCCAGGCCGACCTGGTCGATTTGGCGTATCCCGGCGTGCTGCCGGTGCTGAACGGCGAGGCCGTGCGCATGGCGGTCAAATTCGGCTTGAGCATCGGCGCCGAGGTCGCGCGCCGCTCGGTGTTCGCGCGCAAGAATTACTTCTACCCCGATTTGCCCAAGGGCTATCAGATCAGCCAGTACGAGCTGCCCGTGGTCAAGCAGGGCAGGCTCGCCATCATGCTCGAGGACGGCACCGTCAAGACCATCGGCATCACTCGCGCGCATCTCGAGGAAGACGCCGGCAAATCGCTGCATGAGGGTCTGGCCCAGGCCAGCGGCATCGACTTGAATCGCGCCGGCACGCCTTTGCTCGAGATCGTCTCCGAGCCCGACATGCGCTCGGCCAAGGAGGCGGTGGCTTACATGAAGAAGATCCACACGCTGGTGCGCTACCTTGAGATCTGCGACGGCAACATGCAAGAGGGCTCGTTTCGCTGCGACGCCAACGTCTCGGTGCGGCCCAGGCATCGCGAGAAATTCGGCACGCGCGCCGAAATCAAGAATTTGAACTCGTTTCGCTTCGTCGAAAAGGCGATTCATTACGAGGTCGCGCGGCAGATCGAACTGCTGGAGAGCGGCGGCACGGTGGTGCAGGAGACCCGGCTGTACGACTCGGACAAGGACGAGACCCGCTCGATGCGCTCCAAGGAAGAGGCCAACGACTACCGCTATTTCCCGGACCCGGATCTGCTGCCGGTCGAAATCGACGAGCCGTTCATCAACACCGTACGCGCGACTCTGCCGGAACTGCCGGATGACAAGGCGGCGCGCTTCGCGCGGGATTTCGCGCTGTCGGCGTACGATGCCGGAGTCTTGAGCGCGAGCCGCGAACTCGGCGCGTACTTCGAGTCGGTGGCGGGCGAGGTGGGTGCGGCGCACGCCAAGCTGGCCGCCAATTGGGTGATGGGCGAATTGTCGAGCGCGTTGAATCGCGACAATGCCGACATCACGGCCTCCCGGGTCTCGCCGCAGCAATTGAGCGCACTGTTGGCGCGCATCGTCGATCAAACCATCTCGGGCAAGATCGCCAAGGAAGTGTTCGAGGCGATGTGGTCCGGAGGCAAGTCCGCGGACGCCATCATCGAGGCGCAGGGCCTCAAACAGATCACCGACTCCGGCGCCATTGAAGGGGTGATCGATGCCGTGATCGCGGCCAACCCGAAGCAGCTGGCGGACTATCGGTCGGGCAAGGACAAATTGTTCGGCTTCTTTGTCGGCCAGGTGATGAAAGCCACCGGCGGCAAGGCGAATCCGGCGCAGCTCAACGAATTGCTCAAGGCCAAGCTGCAGGGCACGTAGATGCACGACCGCGACTGCCTGCATCGCTTTCTGTTCGAGCGATACCCGATCCGCGGACACTTGGTACATCTGGATGCGGCCTGGCGCGCGCTGATCGAGCACCGCGACTACCCGGCGGCGATCCGCAATGCCCTGGGCGAGACGGTGGCGGCCTCGCTGCTGTTGGCCGCGACCATCAAGTTCGAGGGCGTGCTGTCGCTGCAAATGCAGGGCGGCGGACCCGTGCACCTGCTGCTGGCGCAGTGCACCAGCGGTCTCGGTGTGCGCGGACTGGCGCGCTTCCGTGATGCCGCCACGGTCGAGGCGGCGCCCATCGCCGAATTGATCGGCGCCGGCAATTTGACCGTGACCTTGGAAACGGATGACGGCGCGCAGCGCTATCAAGGAATCGTGCCGATCGTGGGCCGGCGCCTGGCCGATTCGCTGCAGGTTTATTTCGAGAATTCCGAGCAGCTGCCGACCCGGCTGTGGCTGCATGCGGACGCGCAGGGCGCATCCGGGATGCTGCTGCAGAAGCTCCCCGCCGCGGAGGTGGGGAGCGCCGCCGTTGCCGCGGCCGTCGACGATGCGTGGCGCCGCGTGCAGCTGATCGGCGAGACGCTGACGGCCGAAGAGCTGCGCGCGCTCAGCGACGCAGAAATACTCCGCCGCCTGTTCAACGAGGATGACCTGCGGCTGTTCGAACCGGCGCCGGTCTATTTCCGCTGCCGCTGCTCGCGCGAGCGGGTCGGCAGCATGCTGCAGAGCCTGGGCGAGGCGGAGAGCCGTTCGGTTCTGGCGGAGCGCGGTCAAGTCGAAGTCCATTGCGACTTCTGCAATCGCGCCTATGTATTCGACGCCGTGGACATCGAACAACTATTCAGCGCCGCGGTGGCGGGCGACCGCGGCAGTTCAGTGCACTGAAGCGCCCGGCGTTCGCTCGATTTCGATGACTCATGGGATTGGAGCACGACGATCGATTTGCCGGGTCGCAGCGCCGGTCTGGGCCGCGCTGGCCGCAGTTTCCTGTGCGGTGTTCGCCGACTCAGTCGCGCCCTTCTACGCCGATTCCTTCGACAAAGTGCCCACGGCGGCCGCCATGACCGAGATCGGCCGCGCCTTGTTCTTCGATGCATCTTTGTCGGCCTCCGGCAAAGTGGCCTGCGCGACCTGCCACGATCCGCGGCATGCCTTTGGTCCGCCGAACGATTTGCCGGTGCAGTTCGGCGGCAGCGGCGGCCGCCGCCCCGGCGTGCGCGCCGTGCCCTCGCTCAGGTACACGCAAAACATCCCGCCGTTCACCGAACATTATTTCGACGACGAAGAAGATGACGGCGTCGATCAGGGTCCGGCCGGCGGGCGCACCTGGGATGGCCGGGCGCAATCGGCGCACGATCAAGCGCGCCTGCCGCTGTTCTCGCCCTTTGAAATGGCGAACGCGAGCGCCGAGGAGGTGGTCGCGAGAGTGCGGCGCGCGGGCTACGCGCCGCTGATCCGGGCCGCCTTCGGCGGCCGGGTGCTGGATGAAGCGGACGGCGGCCTCAAGGCCGTGCTCCTGTCGCTCGAGACGTTTGAGCAGAGCCCCGCCGAGTTCTATCCCTACAGCAGCAAGTATGACGCCTGGTTGCGCCACGAGGCGACGCTCAGCGCCGGCGAATTGCGCGGCCTCGCCGCCTTCAATGATCCGGCCCGGGGCAACTGCGCGCGTTGCCATCCCAGCGGCGGCGCCAAGGGCGCACTCCCGCAATTCACGGATTTCGGCTACGCGGCGCTCGGGGTGCCGCGCAACCCGGCCATTTCGGCCAATGCAGAGCAGCGCTACTTCGATCTCGGGCTGTGCGGGCCGCAGCGGACCGATTTGGCGGACAAGCCCCAATATTGCGGTCGGTTCCGCACGCCCTCGCTGCGCAACGCGGCGACGCGCCGCGTGTTCTTCCACAACGGCGTGTTTCATCGCCTGGAAGAGGTGGTGCGATTTTATGCCGAGCGGGACACGCAGCCACAGAAATGGTATCCGCGTGCGGCGAGCGGCGCGGTCGTGAAATTCGACGATCTGCCGGTGCGGTATCGGGGCAATGTCGAGGTTCAGGTTCCCTTCGGCCGGCACGCCGGCGAGCGGCCCGCCCTGAGCGAGGCGGACATCGCGGACATCGTGCTGTTCTTGAACACGCTCACCGACGGCTACGAACCGGGTGCCGCGGCGCGCACCGGGCACCCGCAATGAAAGGGTCGCCGCCACCGACGCCGCGTCATGAGCGGCTCGCGCTTGCCGCGGCGGCATTGCCCCTCGTCGTGCGGCGCCGGCATATGTTTAGAATACGGCATGTCGCGAATTCACCTGACGAAGCGAACCCGGATCTGGATCAACTGCGTGGGCAGCGGCGTCTGGGTGACCGGCGTCGGATGGCTGGTCGCGCATTACTTCGTCAAGCCGCAGGATGCCTTTGGTTTGCACAGCTCCTCCGAGCCCTGGTGGCTGAAGGCGCATGGGGCCTTTGCGCTGCTGGCGACGTGGACCGGCGGCCTGCTGTGGAGCATGCATGTGGTCAAGGCATGGACCCGGGGGGTTCACCGCTGGAGCGGCGGCGCGCTGTTGGGTTCGCTGCTGTTGTTGATCGTCAGCGGTTATTTGCTTTATTACATCGGGAATGACCGGGCGCGCGGGATCGTGTCCCTGACTCACTGGATCCTCGGGCTGGCGATTCCGCTTGCCTACCTAGCCCACCGAATTGCAAAGAAAATTGCCCGGCCGCGCCTGCGGCAGCAGGGCGATCCGTTGCCGCCGGCGTAGTGCAATTCTGAGCCCATGAGTTGGGATGAGTGAGGTTATAGGTTGCGAATAAGAATCATTCTTATTATAGTTCGTATTATTGTTATTTGGAGTGCCCTGCGGCGCAACGACCGTGAACCCATGAAGCCGATCCGCAATCAGTTCTTCGCTCTGTCATTGACGGCCGCGGCATTGCTGCCGGCCGCGCACGCTGCGGATGCTCTGTCCACCGGGCCAGACCGGATGCAGAAGTTGGAGCAGAAGCTCGACGAGATGCAGGAGCAGTTGGCCGCGCTGAAACTTGAGATACGCGAACTCAAGATGCAGAACGAGGCGCTGGCGTCGGCGCAGCAGCAGCAGGCCGTGCAGCAGCAAGCCGTGCAGCAGCAAGCGGTGCAGCAGCAGCGGCCCGCGGCGCCCGCACCGGTCTCCGCCGGCCTGTCCGAGAATCTCAGCCTCTGGGGCTACGGCGAAATTTACTACACGCATCCGACGCACGTGGCGGCGGACACGCAATTCGACCTGGCTCGCGCCGTCTTCGGCATCGGCTACCGCTTCGACGACCGCACCGTGTTCAATTCAGAGTACGAGGTGGAACATGCCGTGGCTTCGGCGACCGACAAGGGTGAATTCGAGGTGGAGCAATTCTACGTCGACCATCAACTGACGCCGTGGGCATCGATCAAGGGCGGCCTGTTCCTCATGCCGTTCGGGTTGCTCAACGAGCATCATGAGCCGACCAACTTCTACGGCGTACAGCGCAATTTCGTCGAAACCTTGATCATTCCTAGCACCTGGCGCGAAGGCGGCTTCGGCTTGCACGGCAATACGCAGATCGGCTTGAATTGGGATATGGGGGTGACCACGGGCCCTGATCTCGGCGGCTGGGAAATCAATCCGGTGGATCCGCAGTACCGCACGGCCCTCGAACTGGAGGACAACGACATTGCCCCCATGCAGGCCACGCATCAGGAACTGTCGCTGGCGAATGGCCATCATTTGTCGCAGTACCTGTCGGTGAATTACGGCGGCATTCCGGGACTGCTGGCCGGCGCCGCGATATTCACCGGTGAAGCCGTTGTGCCGTCCGTTCCAGCCGGATTGCCGAGTCAGCGCGTCACCCTGTGGGAGGGACATGCACGCTGGACGCCGGGGGCCGCGGAAATTTCGGCGGTTTATGCCAGGGGCCGCATATCGAACACGGCAACTTTCAATCTGGACAATGCCGGCGCATCCAATCCGTTGCCCGCAGAGTTTCTCGGCTACTACCTGCAGGGCGCATACAGCGTTTGGGAAGACGGCAGCGGCTATCGCCTGGCTCCCTTTGCGCGCTGGGAACACTACGACATGGGTGCCTCCTTCGAGGGGATCCCCGCCGGCTTCACGACGGTTCCCGCGGGGCTTGCCGCGGACGGCAGGCCTTGGCCGCAACCGCGCGACCGAGTCTGGACGTTTGGCGCAAATTTTTATGTGACCCCGCACGTCGTCCTCAAGCTCGACTACCAAACCTTCGACGTGAACAAGGACCTCACGCGATTCGATTTGGGATTGGGTTTGAATTTCTAGGCGCCGCCATGCATCCCGGTTTTCCCATCACAATGATCCCGTTGGCCGCGGCGGCGGTGTGCGCGCCGGCGCAGGCATTGGTGTACATGAGCGTCGAGCAGGCGCAGCAGCTGATGTTCAAGGGGCAATCGCTGACGCCGCTGCCCCTGGTATTGAGCGCCACGGACATTGCAGCGATCGAGCGTGACTCGGGGGTCAAGGTGTATGCGGGCGGTTTGCGGGCCTGGACGGCCGATGATGGCCACTTCTTCGTCGATGCCGTCATCGGCAAGCACGATCTCATTACCTATGCCGTTGCCTTGGGTAAGGACGGCAAGGTGCGGCAGACTGAGATTCTGGAATATCGCGAGGCCTACGGCGGCGAGGTGCGCAATCTGCGCTGGCTCGCTCAGTTCACGGGGCGGCAGCATGGCGATGCCGTGCGCATCGGCCGCGACATTCAAAATATCAGCGGCGCGACCATGTCGTGCACGCACGTGACCGACGGCATCCGCCGGCTGCTGGCAACCTATGCGATCGCCATCGCCGGCCGTTGAAGCGGCGCGGACCGAAATCCGCCGCGCGCGCCCATTGCTCGGGACCGTGGTGGAAATCGGCCTGTCGGCGCCGGGCCCCGAGGGGCCGCTGCATGCGGCAATCGACGCTGCGTTCGCCGCCATCGAACGGGTTCAGGCGCTGATGAGTTATCACGACCCCGGCAGTGAGCTGTCGAGGCTGAACCGGGAGGCGGCGCATGGCGCGCGGCAAGTCGATGCGCACACTTACCGCGTGCTGCAATCGGCACTGCGCCTCGCGCGCCTGAGCGGCGGCGCCTTCGATCCCTGCGTCGCACCGAGGCTTGAATCCTGGGGCTACTTGCCGCCCGCCAGCGGCAGGGCCGACGCCGCCGCCGGCTGGCGCGACGTCGAGCTTGCCGCCGGCCGGCACGTGCGCTTCCTGCGCCCGCTGCGCCTGGATCTGGGTGGAATCGCCAAGGGCTACGCGGTCGACCTGGCCGTGCAAACACTGCGGATGCGGCAGAACGCGGACATCATCGTCAACGCCGGCGGGGATTTACGCGTCGCCGGACCCCATGCGCAGACCATCCAGCTGCGCCATCCCTGCATGCCGGGCGCGGCGGCCCACCCCATCACGCTGCACAATGCGGCGCTGGCAACCTCCGGAGCCTATTTCTCGCGGCGCTTCTCGGAGGGCCGTGCGGTCTCCGCGCTGGTGAATCCCCGCAGCGCAGAGCCCTACGTGGGCGACCGCAGCATCACGGTCCGCGCGGCCGATTGCATGACCGCCGATGCATTGACCAAGGTGACCCTGTTTGCCGCGAGGCCGATGGCGGCGCGCTGTCTGTCGCAGTGCGGTGCGCAGGCCTTCATTCTCGAGGCTTCACCGGCGGTCGAAGGGCGTGTTGCCGCCGGTGAACGGCGCGCGCGCTTGCGCCAGCCGGTACTTGTGCCCGGCGCGCCAGTGCCGGAAGTGAAACAGGCCGTTGATCATATACAGCAGCTTGAACAGCTGCAGGCGCCATAGCACCCTCGGCGTGTCGAGCAAGTCGCCGGCGAGCATCGAGATCACGCCTTGCTCGAGCTTCCAGGTATTTTGTGGTGAGCGGAACATCTGCCGCATGATCGGGCCGTTGAAGCGGTAGATGAAGAAGGAGAATCGGTCCATGCCGTTGCGCAGGCGCTTCTCCAGCTTGCGCAGCAACGCCGCCTCGCGGGACGGGTCGCGCAAGGCGGCATCCGCCAACTCCACCGCCTGCTCGGCGCCGATCATCGCGAGATAGACGCCGGTGGAGAACACCGGATCGAGAAAGGCAAAGGCGTCGCCGATCATGACCCAGCCGCGCCCGCCCATCCGCGCGGAGTCATAGGAGTAGTTGCCGGTCACTTGGACCTCGTCGCCGATGAGTTCGGCCTTCTCCAGCCGCCGCCACAGGGCGGGACTGCGCTTGAGCGTGTCGAACAGGAATTCCAGGGTCCGTCCCTTGCGCTCCTTGAGATAATCCGGCCAGCACACCGCACCCACGCTCATCACGTCGCCGGGCAGCGGAATCATCCACATCCAGCCGTGCTCGAAGCTGTAGATGCTGATGTTGCCGGCATCCTCGCCCGGGCGGCGTTTGGCGCCGCGAAAATGGCCGAAGATGGCGGCGCTCTGGTGCCGAGAGTTCCTACGCCGCAGCTTCTTCTTGGCGGACAGGAATGCCTCCCGGCCGCTGGCGTCGATCACATAGCGCGCCTGAATGCGGTAGGCGCGACCATCGTCGGTTTGCACATCGAGCCGCGATTCGCGCGGCCCCTGCTGAAGCACCGTGACGACTTCGTGGCCTTCACGCGCATCCGCGCCGCTGTCGCGCGCATGGTCGTACAGCATCTTGTCGAAGTCTTGCCGCCACACTTGATAGGCATGCGGCGGGCTGCCGCCGAGCGCACGTGCAAAGGCATAGGTGCTGTAGCCGCGCTCGTTGTCCGCCTCGAAATCGGCGCCGGGCTTGAGCACGCCCAGCGCGCGCACCTTGTCGAGCACGCCGAGCCGCTCGAACACCGGCAGATTCATCGGCAGCAGCGATTCACCGATGTGGAAACGCGGATGATGCGCCTTTTCCAGCGCGATGACCTTGTGCCCGCGGCGCGCCAGCAAGGCCGCCGCGGTGCTGCCGCCGGGGCCGCCGCCGATCACCGCCACATCGCATTGCTCGACGGCGGGATTCATGGGGTCGGCGCCGTCATGGCATCGCTAGCGCATGGGCGGGAGTCCGGCGCCCGCGGATCGCGACTTGTTGGGCGAATCGAGCAGCCGCTGATTGTCCTGATCGATCTCATCCATTTGTTTCGCAGTCAGGCAAACGGTGTTCTTTTGGATGTGCGATGCGGTGGCGAAATCCGAACGGCAATACATGACCTCGCCGTCGGAGTTCACGACTTTATAGCCGTGCTTGAGGGCCAGGGCCACCCGCTGCGCGTCCGCATCATGTTCCGACAACGTGCCCGGCGGCTGACTGGCGCACCCGGCAAGAACCAAAGCTCCCGCCAGCAATGAAACTCGCATGCGTAGCTCCCCTTAGCTCCTTCGCACTGCCCGAATCATACGTCAGAGCCCGGCGCAGGTCATCCGAGAATCTTGGGGCAATCTGCGCGGCGGGGCGGGCGCAGATCCGCTACTCTCGCCCGCTGACCTTGGCGATTGAAGGAAACGGCATGAACATCGCGCGCAGCTTTGCCACCGTACTCCCGGCCGCCGCGGCGCTCTGCGCCACGGTGGTTTGCGCGGCCGAACCGATCGGGGAATCGACGGTGCGCGCGCACATGGAGTTCTTCGCCGGGGATGCGCTGAACGGCCGGGGCAGCGGTAGCCGCGACGAGTGGATCACCGCCTCGTACATCGGGGCGCAGCTGCGGCACAGCGGTCTCAAACCTCTGGGCGACAACGGCGGCTACATCCAGACCGTGGAGATCGATCGCACCGTGGTCGCCGGATCGCCGATCCTGCGCATCGGTCCCCGCACGGCCATCCAGGGCGAGCAAATGTTGGTCATGCGACTGAGCGCCGCCTCGTTACAAGGCCCGCTGCAGAAGTACCAGTCAGGCGCCGCGGTGCGCCCGGGCGTGACTTTGCTCATGCCCGCCGATGCGCCACCCGACAACACGGCGGAGATCCGGCCGGCGGGGCTGGTGCTGTGGCACGAGACTGCGGCGCGCAGGACGCATTGGAGTGAGCTGACGCAGCGTCCCATCAATATTGGGCGCGCGAGAATCGCGGGGCTCGCCGAGCCCGCCGCCCCGGCCCAGAACGACCCGTCGCAAATCATGCTGGCGGCCGATGCCTACGCGGCGGTGGCGGCGCTCGCCGAGGGGTCGATCGCGAGTCTGACGGCTGAGTCCCGCGAAACGAGCAGCCACACCTGGAATGCCGTGGGAGCTTTGACCGGAACCGCAAGGCAGGCGAACGAGAACGTCATTCTGCTCAGCGCGCACTTGGATCATCTGGGCGCGAGCGACAGCGGTGCGCAGCGCATCTACCACGGCGCCGATGATGATGCCTCGGGATCGATCGCGGTGTTGGCGCTGGCGGAGGCGCTGGCCAAGGGCAAACCCTTGAAGCGCACGGTGGTGTTCGCGTGGTTCGGCAGTGAAGAGGCCGGCGGCTACGGGGCGCGGTACTTCGTCGAGAAACCCGTGTTGCCGTTGAGCAGCATCGCCACCAATCTCGAATTCGAAATGATCGGGCGGCCGGATCCCGGCATCGCGCCGCATACGCTCTGGCTGACGGGCTGGGAACGAACCAACCTGGGGCCGCAGTTGGCCGCGCACGGCGCCAGACTGGTTGCGGACCCGCATCCCGCGGAGAAATTCTTCATGCGATCCGACAACTACACCCTGGCGATGCGCGGCGTGATCGCACAAACCGTGTCGAGCTTCGGCCTGCATGCGGACTACCACCAGCCGTCGGACGATATTGCGCACATTGATTTCGGCCACATGACCGAGGCCATTCAATCGATGCTGGCCCCCATTCGATGGCTCGCGGACTCAGGATTCAAGCCTGATTGGCTGCGGGACGGAAAGCCCGCGCTTAATTGAGCTGCCAGATTTGATCGACCAGGTAGGCATGGATGGCCTCGGCGTCGCCGCGGGACAGCACATCGCTCCAGCGCGCCATGCCCTTGGCGGCATAGGCGCCGTTCAGCACAATGTCATAAAAGAGTCGCTGCGTGGCCGGCGACATACGGCGCAGGTCCGGGAGCAGGCCGCGGCCGAACGTATGGCAGCGCCCGCAGTAGCGGTTGTACAGCACCTCGCCTTGTGCGATCTGGGCCGCGCCGCCCTCGCGGGCCGGCCGTGATGGCAGGGGCGGATCCGTGGCCGGAGCCGGTTTCGGGGTCGGCCCCCCGTCCAACCGGAAGGTCACGATGCGGCCTTCGTTGCCGTACCGGTAGGCGGCGCTATCCGGCGCAAACGGCAGTCCCATCATGCCGCCACCGCTGCCGGCCATCACCGACAGGTATTGCACTCCGCGCACCCGATAGGTCATCGGCGCCGCCATCACCGAGGTCCCCACATCGATTTGCTTGAGGAGTTTCCCGGTATCCGCGCGGTACACACTGACGAATCCCGCGGCGTCGCCCCGCACCACCACGTTGCCGGCCGTGGAGAGCAACCCGCCGTCCCATAAACTGTGCGTCTGCCGCTCCCAGGCAACTTTCCCGCTCACGGGATCGATGGCGCGAATCAAGCCGCGCGATTGCGGCCGCGGACCGCCCGCGGCGAGCGCCTGCAGCGTAGGCAGCTTGCCGAACAGACTCTGCAAATCCTTGGGCTGATAGTCTTGCGGCAGGAAAAACGCCAGGTCGAAGTTGCCCTCGATGAGGCCGGCACGCCGGTGAGAGGTGTCGACGAAGATCATGGGTGAATCGAACACCGGTATGTAGACCAGGCCGCTTTTCGGGCTGTACGACATGGGCTGCCAGCCGTGCGCGCCAAACGCCGCGGGAAAGATCAATGCCGGAGCCCGATCCCAATCGGCGGCGGGCTGCTTGATGGGGCGGTGCGTTTGCGGATCGAGTCCCTTGGTCCAGTTCATGTAGGCAAAGGGCTTGGCCGAGAGGAACTCGCCGGTGGCGCGGTCCAGCACGTAGAAAAAGCCATTCTTGCTGGCCTGCATGATGACGCGGCGAGTCTTGCCGCCGACGGGCAGATCCGCGAGGATCATTTTGTTTGCCGTGTCGTAGTCCCAGGCCTCGCCGGGGACTTCCTGGAAGTACCAAGCCAGCCGCCCCGTGTCGGCGTGCACGGCCACGATCGAGGAAACGTAGAGCTCATCGCCGCTGCTCGATGGATCGTAATGTCCATGGTAAGGGGTGGCATTGCCGGTGCCGATGTAGATCAGATCCAGAGCGGCGTCGTACGCCAGCCCGTCCCAGGCGGAGCCGCCGCCGCCGTTGCTCCAGTCATAGTCCGGCGCCCATGTTTTTGCGGCGGCCTGCAAATCCTCTTGATCCTGCGCGCCCAATTTTGGATCGCGCGGCACGGTATAGAACCGCCATTTGAAGGCGCCGGACTTGAGATCCAAGGCGGTGATGAAGCCGCGCGCCCCCTTGAAATCCGAGCCGCCGTTGCCGATGGCGATCACATCACCGGCCAGCACCGGCGCGCCGGTGACCGCATAGTGAAACTCCGTGGGTCCGCGGGCGGGCAGTGTGTCGGATTTCCAGATCCGCCGGCCGGTGCCGGCGTCGATGGCATGCACGTAGCCGTCGACGCTCGCGATGTACACCCGGCCTTGCCAAACCACCAAACCGCGATTGACGACATCGCAGCAGGCGTAGCGGCCCCACTGACCGTCGACCCCCGGATCGTAGGTCCACAGTTCCTTGCCGCTCGCCGCATCGAGAGCGTAGACGCGACCCCAGTTGCCGGGTGCATACATCACGCCGTCGACCACCACGGGGGTGCCCTCCTGACCGCGGCGAGTTCCCAGGTGGTAGTCCCAGGCGAAGCCAAGGCGAGCAGCGTTGTGGTCGTTGATGGCATCGAGGGGCGAGTAGTACGTGCCCTCGGCGTCGCGTCCGGGCATGAACCATTGATCCGGCTCGCGAGCGGCATTTGCGAGACGCGCCGCATCGACCGCGGCCGGCGGCGGAGCGGCCTGGGGTGCCCCTGCGCCCTGCGCCCCCGCCGCGCCCGTAAGGGCGGCCCACAGGAAGAGCCAACCCTGCATGGAATTTCTCATCAATCCCTCACGATGAAGCGGGTGCCGCCGTGGAGTTCAAGGCCGAGACGCCCGCCAATTCTGTCAGGCTTTGGGTGCGGGTGAGGGCGATGAATTCTCTTATATAGGAGGCCTCCGCACCGGCGGCGGTGGTCGCGGCATACAGATCGCAGCGCAGCCCATCGGGGCCGATGGGCCGGGATACGACATAGCCCCGCTCGATATAGTTGCCCACCGTCCAGGAGGGCAGCGCCGCAATACCGCGGCCGCTCGCCACCAGCTGCAAAATGGCCACCGTCAGTTCAGCCGTCCGCCGTTTTGGACTGATTCCCGCCGGCGTGAGGCAGTGTTTCATGACGTCCAACATGTCGTCCGGCACCGGATAGGTAATGAGTGTTTCATCCGCGAAATCCGCCGCCGCCAGCCAGGGCTTGGCGGCCAGGCGGTGCCGCGGACTCATGAGAGCCACGCTTTCATAACGAAATAAAGGGCTGAACACCACATTGGGGTGCGCTTCGCGCGGGTCGTGGATGACGGCGAGTTCTGCTTCGCCGCGATCGAGCAGCGGCAGGGGATCGACGACGAAGCCGGATATGATGTCGAGTTCGACTTCGGGCCACAGCGAGCGGTAGGCATCCATGGCCGGCATCAGCCAGTCGAAGCAATTGTGGCATTGCACCGCGACCCGCAGAGGTCCGGCATGACCCTGCGCCAGACGCGCCACGTCTCGACCTGCTTCGGCCACCTGCGGCAGCACCGCTTTGGCCAGTGTGAGCAGACGCTGCCCGATGGCCGTAAAACGCAGTGGCCGGACGTTCTTTTCGACCAACGCCGCTCCGTAATGACTCTCCAGCGCTTTCAGCTGGTGAGATAGGGCGGATTGGGTCAGGAACAGGCGCGCCGCCGCTTTGGAGAGGCTGCCGCACTCAGCCAACGCCAACAGGGTTTCCAGATGCCGAAGCTCCAATGCCGTCGATGACATGAGTGGGTTTCATCCTCTGTATGAAGATAATGAGTTTGAATCATAGCTTATGCGCTTGCATGCTGATGGTCGAGAGGAGGGTGTCCGTGTCGAATCCCGTGGCCGTATCGTTCGAATTCTTCCCGCCCAGCGACGAGCCCATGGGGCGTCAGTTATGGGAAGCCGTGCAGCGGCTCGCTCCCCTGCAGCCGAACTTCGTGTCGGTGACCTATGGCGCGGACGGCTCGACGCGCACCCGCACTCACGAGTGCGTGCTGCGAATTCTGCGCGAAACTCATCTGACGGTCGCACCGCATTTGACCTGTGTCGGCGCGGCGCGCGCCGAGGTGTTGAAGATCGCGCACGACTATTGGCAGCAGGGGGTGCGGCACTTGGTGGCACTGCGCGGCGATCCGCCCGCAGCCGCGCTGTCGCGCGACGGGCGGTATCGCCCGCCTGCCGGCGGTTTCGCCTACGCTTCGGACCTCGTCGCGGGACTGAAAACGGTCGGCCGGTTCGACATGTCGGTCGCCGCCTATCCGGAAGGCCACCCCGAGTCCGGCAGCGTCGAAGCTGATTTGGAGAACCTGAAGCGCAAGGTCGCGGCCGGGGCCGGCCGCGCGATCACTCAGTTTTTTTTCGACACGGATGTGTTCCTGCGATACCGGGATCGGTGCGCCGCGGCCGGCATCCGCATCCCCTTGGTTCCCGGCATATTGCCGATCACCCGTTTTCCACAGCTGCTGCGCTTCGCCGAGCGTTGCGGCGCCACCGTGCCCGCCTGGCTGCGCCAGCGCTTCGACGGCCTGGATGAGGATGCGGAGACGCGCCGCATGATTGCCGCCAATGTGGCGATCGAGCAGGTGCAGCGGCTGCGCGTACACGGCGTCGATGAGTTTCACTTCTATACCTTGAACCGCGCCGAACTGACCTACGCCATCTGCCACGCCCTGGGTCTGCGGCCGCGCTTGATCGAAGCGCAGGTGGCGTGAATGCGGCACCCGCCTCATGACGCGCGCGGCGCGGCCTTTGCCGCGCTGCTGCGCCGGCGCTTGGTGATTCTCGACGGCGCCATGGGCACCATGATCCAGCGGCACGCCCTCGGCGAGCAGGATTTTCGCGGTGAGCGGTTTGCGGCGTGGCGCCGCGACTTGCGCGGCAACAACGACCTGCTGGCCATCACTCAGCCGCACATCATCGCCGCCATCCACCGCGAATATCTGCACGCCGGCGCGGATGTGATTTCCACCAATACCTTCAATTCGAGTCCGGTATCGCAGGCGGACTATGGAATGGAAGCCGTGGTGGGCGAGCTCAATCTCGCCGCCGCGAGGCTGGCGCGGCAGGCGGCGGACGAGGTCGGCGCCGAGACCGGCGTGCAGCGTTTCGTCGCCGGCGCGCTGGGTCCGACCAGCCGCACCGCCTCTTTGTCGCCCGACGTCAACGATCCGGGGTTTCGCAACATCAGCTTCGACGAATTGGTGGCCGGCTACGGGCTCGCCACGCGCGCGCTGATCGAGGGCGGCGTCGACATCCTTCTGATCGAAACGGTGTTCGACACCTTGAACGCCAAGGCGGCGCTATTCGCGGTGCGCGGGATTCTCGATGAGATGGCGATCGAGCTGCCCATCATAGTCTCGGGCACCATCAGCGATGCGTCGGGCAGAACCTTGTCGGGGCAGACCACCGAGGCTTTCTGGAATTCCATTCGTCACGCGCGCCCCGCAGTGGTCGGGCTCAATTGCGCGCTCGGCGGCAAGCAATTGCGTCCCTATGTCGAGGAGTTGGCGCGGGTCGCGGATGTCCACGTGTGCGCCTACCCGAACGCCGGATTGCCGAATGCCTTCGGTGGATACGACGAGACGCCGGAAGAAACCGCCGCCATTCTGGGCGAGTTTGCGGCCAGCGGCTTTCTCAACATGGTGGGCGGCTGCTGCGGCACGACCCCGGATCACATCCGCGCCATCGTCCGCGCCGTTGCGGGCGTGCGGCCGCGGGAGCTCCCCAGCATCCCGCGCGCCTGCCGCCTGAGCGGCCTGGAACCGCTCAACATCGATGCCGGCAGCCTGTTCGTCAACGTGGGCGAGCGTACCAACGTGACGGGTTCCGCCAAGTTCCGCAAGCTGATCGAGGCGGGCGACTACAGCGCGGCGGTCGACATCGCACGCCAGCAGGTGGCGAACGGCGCGCAGATGATCGACGTGAACATGGACGAGGGCATGCTCGATTCCGCGGCGGCCATGCACAAGCTCCTGAGCCTGATCGCGGGCGAACCGGATATCGCGCGCGTGCCTGTCATGATCGATTCCTCCAAATGGTCGGTGATCGAGGCGGGACTCAAGTGCGTGCAGGGCAAGCCCATCGTCAATTCGATCAGCTTGAAGGAGGGCGAGGAGGCCTTCCTCACGCATGCGCGCCTGTGCATGCGCTACGGCGCCGCCGTGGTGGTCATGGCCTTCGATGAGCGCGGCCAGGCCGATACCCTGGAGCGCAAGGTGTCGATCTGCGAGCGGGCCTATGCGCTGCTGACCGAGCGCATCGGCTTCGCGCCCGAGGACATCATTTTCGATCCCAACATATTCGCGGTGGCCACGGGGATCGAGGAGCACAATCGCTACAGCCTGGATTTCATCGAGGCCACCGCCGCCATCAAGCAGCGCATGCCGGCGGTGCACGTCAGCGGCGGCGTGAGCAACGTGTCCTTTTCGTTCCGCGGCAACGATCCGGTGCGCGAAGCCATGCACTCGGTATTCCTCTATCACGCCATCCGCGCCGGTTTGACCATGGGAATCGTCAACGCCGGCCAGCTGGCGATCTACGAGGACATCCCCGCCGATCTGCGCGAGCGCTGCGAGGACGTCATTCTGGCGCGCCGCGCCGATGCCACGGAGCGGCTGCTGGAAATCGCTCAAGTGTTCAAGGGCGGCAGCGGCCCGCGCCGCATCGACGATCTCGAATGGCGCAAGCTGCCGGTGGCGCAGCGGCTGCAGCATGCACTGGTCAAGGGTCTGGATGAGTTCGTGCTCGAGGACACGGAAGAGGCGCGGCTTCAGTCCAAGCGTCCGCTCGATGTGATCGAGGGCCCGCTGATGGACGGCATGAACGTGGTGGGCGATCTATTCGGCGCCGGCAAGATGTTCCTGCCGCAGGTGGTCAAGTCGGCGCGGGTAATGAAAAAGGCCGTGTCGGTGCTGATCCCCTACATCGAACAGCAGAAGGACGGCAGCAGCCGCTCGAACGGCAAGGTGGTGATGGCCACCGTGAAGGGCGACGTGCACGACATCGGCAAGAACATCGTCGGCGTGGTGCTGCAATGTAACAACTTCGAGGTCGTGGATTTGGGTGTGATGGTCTCCTGCGAAAAAATTCTGGAAACCGCCACCCGTATCGGCGCCAATCTCATCGGCCTGTCCGGCTTGATAACCCCCTCGCTCGATGAAATGGTGCACGTGGCCAAGGAAATGCAGCGCCTGGGGTACCAGCAGCCGCTGTTGATCGGCGGCGCTACCACCTCCCCGGCGCACACGGCGGTGAAGATCGATCCGCAGTATCAGGGCGGCGTGATTTACGTGAAAGATGCATCGCGCTCGGTCGGCGTCTGCCAGCAGCTGGTGACCCCGAGCAGCCGCGAAGCGTACATCGCGGGGGTCAAGGCGGAGCACGAGCGGCGCCGCGAACAGCATCGCAACAAGAGCGTCAAGACGCCGCAATTGTCGCTGCCGCAGGCGCGGGCCAAGAAGCTCAAGATCGATTGGCGGGGGTATGTGCCCCCGGCCCCGAGTTTCCTGGGTGTGCGGCCGTTCGACGACTATCCACTCGCGGAACTGGTGCCCTACATCGATTGGATGCCGTTCTTCAACGCCTGGGAATTCGCCGGCAAGTACCCCGATATTCTGCAGGACCCGCTGGTGGGCGAGGCGGCGCGCGCGCTGCATGTGGATGCGACGCGCATGCTGCAGCAATTGATCGAGGAGAAGTGGCTCAAGGCCCGCGCCGTGGTGGGATTCTTTCCGGCCAACAGCAGCGACGATGATGACATCACGGTGTTCACCGACGAGTCACGTCGGGCGGTCAAGGTCCGGCTGCATCACCTGCGGCAACAGAAGTCCAGGCCGCAGAACCAGCCGCAATCCTGCCTGGCGGATTTCGTGGCGCCGCTGGGCAGCGGCCGCGCCGACTACATCGGAGCATTCGCCGTCACCGCGGGGATCGGAATCGACGAACACGTGGCGCGCTTCGAAGCCGCGCACGATGACTACAGCAGCATCATGCTCAAGGCGCTGGCCGATCGGCTGGCCGAGGCGCTGGCCGAGCGCCTGCATGAGCGGGTGAGGCGTGAACTATGGGGCTATGCCCCCGAGGAGCAGCTCGGCGGCGAGGAGCTGATTCGCGAACAGTACCGCGGGATTCGGCCCGCGCCGGGATATCCGGCCTGCCCCGAGCACACCGAGAAGGCGACTCTCTGGCAGCTGCTCGATCCCGAGCACAACGCCGGCATCCGCCTGACCGAATCTTTCGCCATGGTTCCGACCGCCGCGGTCAGCGGCTTTTATTTCGCCCACCCGCAGGCGCATTATTTCGGGGTGGGGCAGATCGACCGTGATCAAGCGGCAAGCTACGCGCAACGCAAGGGCTGGGAGCTCAAACAGGCCGAGCGCTGGTTGGCGCCGATTCTCGGCTATGACCCCGATGCCCGCGGCGAGCGCGGCACCGCCGCGGCGACGGCGGACGCTGCCTAGCGGCGTCAGGGATTCGCCACCGCCAAGATCTGCCGCGCGAGACCGGCGTAGTCCCCGTCGAAATGGTGGCCGCCCTTGAGCTTCACGATATTGAATTTCTTCGGGTCCAGCTGCGGGCAGAGCGAGTCGCTCTCGTCCGCGCCATAGATGCACAGCACCGGTATGCCGGTGATGCGATTGATCTCCGGCAGCGTCGCGGGCCCCGACTTGTTGTCGGAGATCCAGCCGCTCAAGTGAAATTCGAACAGCGCATGCTCGGACATGCCCATCACGGCGGCGAGTGCCACCCGTGCGCGGGTCGCCGCGGGCAGCCGGTTGATGGCGAACGGCAGCACGTCGGCACCCTGCGAGTAGCCGATGAGCATCACCCGCTGCTTGTTGAAATGCGCCAGGTAGTAGCGAATCATGCGGTCGGTGTCCGCCGCCAGACCGTCCGGCGTGCGCGCGGTCCAGTAGTAGCGCAATGAATCCAGACCGACCACGGGAATACCCTTGGCGCTGAGCGCGGCGGCGACATCCTGATCGAGTCCGGCCCAACCGCCGTCGCCGGACATGAGAATCGCGAAGCTGTCGAGCCGGGCCTCGGCACTCGGCTGCACGCCCGGCCGCGCGGCGACTTCGATCACGGGCAGGTCGCTCAATCCCGGCGGCGGCGGGGCGATGCGCGTCGGATTCCGCGCCGCGAGCTTGTTGTACCCGGCCGTGAATGGCGGCATCCCGACCCCGCCCGACCCGGCGACATCGTGTCCGACCTTGGGCAAGCTCAGCATGGCGGCGCCACGAATCTGGGCGATGAAATCTTGCGCGGCCTTGGCCGGGCACTCGCGGTCGGCATCGCCCTGCAGATTGAGCCATGGATTGCCGAGCTCCTTGCCGGGAAGCAAAACCAGGCTGCCGCGCTGAGGGTTGCGGGAGAATTCGAGTCCCGAACCCTTGCACAGCGGCTTTCGCAGATTGAGGTCGGGGCAAAATCCCACAGTCAGCGCCGCCGCGAACGTGTTGCGCGGCGCCTGCGCCAGCATGGCATAGGCGAAAGGAGCGCCGGAGGACACTCCCACCAGAATCGGCGACAGATAAGTGGGGGAATGGAAGTAGGCCTGCACGAAATGGCTCAAGTTTTCCAGGTCGCCGTCGGGGAATAGGCACTCATCGTCGTCGGCCTCCAGGTTGGCCTTGAACGCGGCCCAATCGATGCCCGTCACCATGGCGCCCTGCCGGGCCAGTTGCCGCGCCATGGCATCCGCGGCGGAGTTCCAACCGGCGTCGCCGGACACGAACAGCACGAAACTCGTCGGCGCGCCCTCGGGCGTGTACACCCACAGCATTTTGAAGCGGCCGTGGCTCAGGGGTTTTGCGGCAAACGCGGCTGCATCGGGCGCCACGGGGGTTGCGGGGACCGCGCTGCCGCTGAGCCATGCCGCGGCGGCCAGGGCCCAGCCGAGGTGAGAGGCCTTCACCGGGAGTCGGCCGCCACCGCCTGCCGCACGGCAAGCAAATGTTTGCGCAAGGCGGGAGCCGCGCCTGCCGCCGCGGGATTGGCGGCCATCATATCGATGGTGTGCTCGATGGAATCCAAGCCGAGGCCGAGCCCGACGCGCGTCGATACCCGCTTCAGGGCGGATTGAAAGGCGGGATCGGCCGCCAGCTCGGTCTCACCCAGCGCCTGGGCCTTGGTCAGCAAATCGTTGAGCACCGACACCGCGCGCGCCACATTGGCGGGAGAGGACAGGTCGCGGGCACTGGTGAATTGCGCGACTTCCGGCAGCGACGTCGCGAAGCGCCGCAGGGCCTCGGCTTGCTGCGCATTGCGCGGGTGGTTCTGATGCATGATGGCTTGCGCGGCCCCCATGAGGGCAAACGGCGCCATGGCGGCATGGTTCAGCACGCGGCCTCCGGACACGAGGCCGCTCAGCGGCAGTGCGATCAGCAGCAGTCCGCCGACGCCGTGGACAAGATGCAAGACCTTGCCTTCGATCGCAAACAGTTCGTGCAGCAGGGCCCGGATCGGCACCAGGGCAAGCAGCGCCGCCGCAATCAGACTGACCCAGGATGCGGTCGATTGACCATGCAGCTTGAAATGCTCGTAGGCGGCGAACAGGGCGCCCGCCATCAGCAGCGCCAGACAGTACCAGGCGAATCGGCCGGCCATTGAGCGGCCGGGCGGCACGGCCGGCGTCTCGATGACGGATGGTCTCACGTAGCTCATGGCATCCCTCCCCCCATTCAGGCAATTATGCGCGCGGGCGAACCCGCTGATAAATGGGATTTCATCGAATAGTCACAGTCCCTGCGCAGAATGGCTGCGAGATGAAATCGGTCGATCTTGTGTACTTCAACGCCGGGGGAGGGCATCGCTCCGCCGCCCTGGCCCTCGATTCGGTCATCCGCGAACTATCCCTGCCGTGGGCGGTACGCCTGGTCAATCTGTTCGAGGTCCTCGATCCCAAGGATGTGTTCGGCAAAACCACCGGCATGAAGCCGGAACAGTACTACAATTCGCGGCTGGCCCGCGGCTGGACTTTGGGGTTGGGCCAGGAATTGAAAGTTCTGCAGGCGCTGATTCGCTTGAGCCACAAGTCATTGACCACTCAGTTGCAGCGCCACTGGGCCAAGACTCAGCCGGATCTGGTGGTGTCATTGGTGCCGAATTTCAATCGCACCATGTATCACGCGCTGGCCGCGGCGCGGCCGCAGGCACCCTACGTGACCGTCCTCACCGACATGGCCGACTCGCCGCCACATTTCTGGATCGAACCGCATCAAGCGCAGCACCTGATCTGCGGGACGGCAAAGGCTGCCGCGCAGGCCCGGGCTGCCGGCTACGCCGAGGCAAACATCCACCGAACGTCCGGCATGATCGTGCGCCCGGATTTCTACCACGACTCGAACCTTGACCGGCGCGCCGAAAGAATCAAGCTGCAGCTCGATCCGGACCGGCCCACCGGAATCGTCATGTTCGGCGGCCATGGGGCGAAGGTCATGCGCTGCATCGCCAAGCGCCTCGACGACACCCAGCTCATCATGGTCTGCGGCCACAATTCGGCGCTGGCGGATGAATTGCGCGCGATGAAGTCGGCAGCGCCCCGGGTCATCATCGGATTCACGTCGCACATGCGGTATTTCATGCAGCTCAGCGACTTCTTCATCGGCAAGCCGGGTCCCGGCAGCATCAGCGAGGCGGTTCAACAGCGGCTGCCCGTCATCGTGGTGCGCAATGTGTGGACCATGCTGCAGGAGCGCTACAACACCGAGTGGGTGCAGGAGCATCACGCCGGCATCGTGCTCGATTCCTTCAGGGCCATCCGCAGCGGCGTCATCGCGCTGACCGCTCACATGGATGAGCATCGCGCGGCGGTCAAACGCATTCAAAACCACGCCGTATTCGAAATACCGGCCATACTCGAAAAAATACTGAGGCTCAGCGTCGCCGGTTCGGATACGCGTCGATCTCATCCAGCATTTCTGGGCCGCCCAGCGCCTGCATCTGTCCCAATATCCACTCACGCCGCTGCTGAACGTAGCGCGACGGCGCCGCCGCCGAGAAGCGCTCCGGGTTCGGCAGCACGGCGGCGAGCACGGCGGCATCGCCGCGCGTGAGGCGGGCCGCGGATTTGTGGAAGTAGCGCTGCGCCGCGGCTTCAGCCCCGTAGGTGCCGTAGCCGAACTCGGCGATGTTCAAATAGACTTCGAGTATCCGCCGCTTCGGCCACAGGCTCTCGATCAGGACCGTGAAATACGCTTCGAGTCCCTTGCGAAAATAGCTGCGCCCGGACCAGAGGAACAGATTTTTGGCGACTTGCTGGCTGATGGTGCTGGCGCCGCGCACCTTATGGCTGTGCCGATTGAGGGCATAGGCCTTTTCGATGGCCTCGACATCGAAGCCCCAGTGCTCGGGAAATTTCTGGTCTTCCGAGGCGACCACCGCCAGCGGCAGGTTGGGCGAGATCCGGTCCAGATCCACCCAGCTGTGGCGGAACATGTAGTTGGCGTCGCGGGTTGCCCAGGCGTCGATCTGCGCCTCCGCCATGAAGGCCGTGTAGACGGGATTGATCCAACGCAGCACGCACACCGCGAGCACGCTGGCCGCGAGGCAAACCACGGCCAGCACCACGATGGCCCGCGCCAGCCGGCCCAATAATGAGCGCTTCTGCGCCACGCGCGCGTCAGGCGGACAGCCGCCGCACGCTTTTCATGATGACCGCGTCGACCGGAACGTCGTCGAAACCGCGCCGCCGGCCGGTCTCGACCGCGGCGATCTTGTCGACCACCTCCATGCCCTCGGTCACGCGCGCGAACACGGCGTAGCCGAAGTTGCCGCGCGAGTGATCGAGAAAGTCGTTGTCCTTCAGGTTGACGAAGAACTGCGAGGTGGCGCTGTTGATGTCGCTGGTGCGCGCCATGGACAAAGTTCCGCGCTCATTCTTGAGACCGTTGTCCGCCTCGTTCTTGACGGGCGGCTGAGTCTTCTTCTGCGTCATGTCTTCGGTGAAGCCTCCGCCTTGAATGACGAAGCCCGGAACGATGCGATGGAAGATGGTGCCATCGAAAAAGCCGTCCTCGACGTAGCGCAGAAAATTGGCGACCGACAACGGTGCGTCTTTCTCGAACAGCTCTACGGTGAAATCGCCCAGCGTGGTTTCGAAGCGGATCATGTCGTTTCCTGATGTGGTGTGTGAAGGGTTCCCTGCGTCGCGCGGGGTTTGCCCGAGAAATCGAGATGCGTGTGTACGGCCGCGAAGCCATGCCGTTCGAGCAGGGCCGCGACGGCCGGGGCTTGATCGCTGCCATGCTCCAGTATCAACCGGCCGCGCTCATGCAGGTGCGGCGGCGCGGCGGCGATGATCGCAGCCAGGGCCTCCAGCCCTGAAGGCCCCGCGGCAAGCGCGATCGCCGGTTCCGCCCGCAGCTGGTCGAGAGCCGGATCGCCCGCGGCGATGTAGGGCGGATTGGCGACGATGAGATGAAAGCGCTCGCCGGCCACGGGTTCGAACCAGGAGCCCAAGCGCCAATCGATGCGTGGGATACTGAGATCACGCGCATTCTGGCGGGCAACCTCGAGCGCGGAGGCCATGATGTCCACCGCGGTGATCCGCCATCCCGGTCGTTCCGCGGCAAGGGCGAGGGCGATCGCGCCGCTGCCGGTGCCAAGGTCGAGCACGGAGCACGCAGGATCCGCAACTGCCAAGGCCAATTCGACCAAGAGCTCGGTTTCGGGCCGGGGCACCAGCACGGCCGGGGTCACCCCGAGCGGCAGCGACCAGAATTCGCGGGTGCCCGTAAGATAGGCGACCGGCGCGCCGCGCGCGCGCGCCTCGATCAGACCGGCGTACAGCCGTTCCGATGCGTCGGGCACGGGCTGCTCGCCGTGCGCCATCAGGGCGGCGCGCGACATCTTGAGCAGCCGGCCGAGCAGCAGCTCGGCATCGAGCCTCGGTGAGTCGCTGTGGCGGTCGAGCGCGCGGACGCCGCTCTGCAGGGTCTGTGTGATGGTGCTCACCGGCATCTCATGAACGTCACTCAACTTGCTGCGCCAGCTCTTCGGCCTGATATTCCTGATTCAGCGCGCGAATCAGCTCATCCAAGTTGCCGTTCATGACATCGTCGAGCTTGTAGAGTGTGAGGTTGATGCGGTGGTCGGTGACCCGGCCCTGTGGAAAATTATAGGTGCGAATACGTTCGGAGCGATCGCCCGAGCCCACCTGCAACTTGCGTGATTGCGCTTGCTGACTCTGCTGCTTCTCGCGCTCCGCGGCCAGCAGCCGGGCTTTCAACAGCGACATGGCCCGCGAGCGATTCTTGTGTTGCGAGCGCTCGTCCTGGCATTCCACCACCACGCCGGTCGGAATATGCGTGATGCGGATGGCCGAATCGGTCTTGTTGACGTGTTGGCCGCCCGCGCCCGAGGCGCGGAAGGTATCGATGCGCAGATCCGCAGGATTCAATTCCACCGCCTCGACTTCTTCCAGTTCCGGCAGGATGGCCACGGTGCAGGCCGAGGTGTGTATGCGGCCCTGGGCCTCGGTGGCAGGCACGCGCTGCACCCGGTGCGTGCCGGACTCGAATTTGAGCAGCGAATACGCGCCGCGGCCGATGACCCGGCTGATGATTTCCTTATAGCCACCGTGCTCGCCCGGGCTCTCGCTCAAGGTTTCGACCCCCCAACCCTTCGATTCGGCGTAGCGCGTGTACATGCGGAACAGGTCGCCGGCGAAGAGCGCGGCTTCGTCCCCGCCGGTGCCGGCGCGGACTTCGAGAAAGATGTTGCTGTCGTCGTGCGGATCCTTGGGAATGAGCAGTCGCTGCAGCTCGAGTTCCTCGGCCGCAATGCGGGGTGTCAAGTCGGCGAGTTCTTCCTCGCCCATCGCCGAGTTGGCGGCATCCTTGTCGGCGGACAGTTCCCGGGCGAAGCCCAAGTCGCGCTCGAGCGCGACGAAGCGGCGGTAGCGCTCCACCAGCGGCCCCAATCGCGAATACTCCATGGACAGTTCACGGAATTGATTTTGACGCGCAATGACGCCCGCGTCCGAGAGCAGGCGGCTTATTTCCTCGAATCGCTCGTCCAATCTCTCGAGCTTGCGCCGGATGGAATCTTTCATGGGCGCGGATTATAGCGGCCACGGTGCAGACCCAGGCAGGCATTCTGGGTTTAGCGTCGGTCGCGTTCTTCGATCAAAGCCCGGGTCAGGGCCTCCGCCAGGGCCGAATCCGCCGTTTCACCCGCCTGGCGCAGGGCCTGCGTCGGCGTGTGCAGGAGGCGGCTGGTCAAGGTATTGGCCAAATAGTCGATGACTTCTTCCGTCGATTTGCCGGCGGCCAACAGGCGCCGCGCCTGCTCCACGGTCTGCTGCCGGATGGCATCGGCCTGCTGGCGCAACGCGCGGATGGCGGGCCCCGCGTCGTGGGCGCGCGATTCGCTCAGGAATCGCGCCACTTCCTCGTCGATGAGCCGCCGTGCCCCGCCCGCCGCCGCGGCGCGCTGCTGGCGATTCTCATCGATCAGCTGCTGCAGGTCGTCGATGGAGAAGAGATACACATCCTCCAGATCGGCGACCGCGGGTTCGATGTCGCGCGGCACCGCAAGATCCACCATGAAAATCGGCCGCCTGCGCCGCGCGCGTATCGCACCTTCCACCGCGCCTTTGGTAATGAGCGGCACCAGGCTCGCCGTGCAAGAAATGACGATGTCGGCCTGTGCTAGTTCGCGGTCAAGATCGTTGAGACCGGTCGCATGGGCCTTAAGCTCGGCGGCCAGAGTCTCGGCCCGCGCCACGGTGCGATTGGCAATCACCATGCGCCTCACCCCGGCGCTCATGAAGTGGCGGGCCGCGAGCGCGTTCATTTCACCGGCGCCCACCATGAGGGCGGTATGCTCGCTCAAGTCCGAATACACCCGCCGGGCCAGGCTGACGATGGCCGAGGCAATCGACACCGCATTCTCGCCGATGCGAGTCTCCGTGCGCACGCGCTTGGCGGTTGAAAAGGCGGCCTGGAACAGTTTGTTGAGCGTGGGTCCGGTGCTGCCGGCTTCTTGCGCGGCGCGGTAGGCATCTTTCAGCTGACCGAGAATCTGTGCCTCGCCGAGCACCATGGAGTCGAGGCCCGACGCCACGCTGAAGGCGTGCTCCACCGCCCGCTGTTCCTGGTGAACGTACAAACTGGCGGCGAGGTCCAGATTATGGCCATGGTGCCGTTCCAGCCACTGCGAGAGCTCTGCGCCGCTCGCCGAACCTGCCCAGTACACCTCGGTGCGATTGCAGGTGGACAGAATGACCACTTCCGCGACCCCCGTCTCCTGCCGCAAGGTGCGCAGCGCCGCAAGCAATCGCTCCTCGCCGAACGCCACCTTTTCGCGCAGGGCGACCGGTGCGGTCCTGTGATTGATGCCGAGGATGTTGAATGCCATTGAACGCTTTTTAACCCGTAACCGCCTGATTCTGGTGGAAGAGGTACTGTCAGATCAAGCTTAGAATCCGCGGCGCCCAGGTAGTCATTTCGTTATAGTGCGGCCGTGTTCTCGATTCCAATCTTCGCAAGGGCTTCAATCGGGCTTGGGCTGGCAGCCAGCGCCGCCTGTGCCGCGATTCATCCCCAGGCCGACGATGCCGCGGCGCCGCCGTCATTTTATACCGTCACGGGCGAGATAGCCCTGGCGCGCCACCAGCCCCGCACGGCAGCCCTGCAGTACGCAGCCGCCGCGGCCCACGAAACCGACGTGAAATTGCTGGAGCGAGCGGCGCAAGTCGCGGCGGCGGCGCTGCAGCCGACGCTGGCCGAGAAGGTGGCCACGCGCTGGAGCCAGGTGGACCCCAAATCCGTGGAGGCGCAACGTGCGGCCGCGCGCGCGGACCTGGCGCTGTACAAGATCGATCAATCCGCAAACCACTATCGCAACGTGCTCGCCGGCTCACCGCTCGGCGTCGACGCGGAATTCAGGGCGCTCGAGACCGAACTCGGCAGCAACGACAATATCTTCGGCTCGCGCCAACTCGCCGATCGTCTGGCGAGTGCCTATCCCGCCTCGCCGGCGGCGTTGCGAGTGCAGGGATTCACCGCGCTGCGGGCGGATGATCCGGCGGCGGCGGTGCGCAGTTTCACGGCGGCCCTCGCGCTGCCTGTCCCCGACGATCAACACAGCGAGCCGGGCCAAAACAGCGCGCCGGGCCAAAACAGCGACGCCAGGGCCAAAACAGCGTGCAGGGCGCTCGCCGCGAACTGCTGCAAACCCTCGCCCGGGCGCAAATCATGGCGGGCGATGCCGAAGGACCACTGGCGCAGGCGCAAGAGACGCTGGCGCGCGAGGATACGCCCGCGAATCGGCTGGACTATGCGCTGTTGCTGATGACCGCGCAGCGTGATTCGGCGGCATCCCAGCAACTGGAAGTCTTGACCAAGAACAGCGAATACGCACCCGTGGCACTGCGCTTGTTGGGGCTGGTCGATTTTCAACAGGGTCATTTCGAAGCCGCGAGCGCCCGGTTCGCGGAGCTGCTGCGAGCGGACAAGTTCTTGGACGACGCCTTCTTCTATCTGGGCGTGATCGCCGACCGTCACGATGATCCGGAGCAGGCGCTGCGTCTCTATGCGCAGGTGCAGGGCGGCGACAATGCCGTGGCGGCGCTGCTGCGGGCGACCACGATATTGCACAAGCACGGGGCGCCGGCCGCGGCGGACGAACTGCTTGACCGGCTGGTCGAGGATGAGCCGCTGCGCGCGCCGGAGATCCTTGCCGCCCGCGCCCGCATCTATATGGACGCAGGCGATCTGCCTCGGGGTGTCGCCGTGCTCGAGGCGGCCCGCGCGGAATATCCGGACAGCGTGGAGCTGCGCTATGCGATGGCCTCGACCTACGAGGAAATGGGACGCATTCCCGCCGCCCTGCATGAACTGACGGCTCTGGTGAATGCCCGACCCGATGATCCGGCCGCGCTGAATGCACTCGGGTACACCTTGGCCGATCATTCCCGCGAGCTTGCGCGGGCGCGCACGCTCATCGAACGCGCCCACGCGGCGGCGCCGAAGAATTCGGCAATTCTGGACAGTCTGGGCTGGGTGATGTTCCGCCAGGGCCACCTCGCGCAAGCGGAGCCGTATTTGCGCACCGCCTATGAGGACGACCGCAGCGGCGACATTGCCGCGCATTTGGGCGAGGTGTTGTGGCGGCTCGGCAGGCCCGAGGAGGCCGATCATATTTGGTCCGAAGCCGCCGCCATCGACCGCGACAATCGATTGCTCAAGACGACGCGGCAACGCTTGCACGCCGCGCCGCAGCCTTCGTCCACCGTGAATTGAAGATCGTGACTCGCCCAGCGCTCGTCTGCTTGTGTGCCACGCTGCTCGCCGCTTGCGTGACGACGCGCCAGGCACCGCCCGCTCCCGCCGCCGGCTGGGAGCAGCGAGTCAGTGATCTTCAGCAAGCGGGGCGGTGGCAGCTCGAGGGGCGCGCCGCCGTGGCCTATGGCGAGCAAGGTTGGCAGGCCACGATGAATTGGCGGCAGGGCGATGCCGCGACAGAAGTGCGTTTGTCGGGACCGTTCGGCGCCGGGGCCCTGGTGCTGAAGCGCAATGTCGATGGGCTGTCGCTGAACGGCGCACCGCCCAGCGATGCGGTGGCGACGCAATTGCAGGAGCGCTTGGGGTTCAGGTTGCCGCTCGACCATCTGCGTTATTGGCTGCTCGGGGTGCCGGATCCGAGCGAGGCCTTCGAGGTCAAGCGCAACGCGCAGGACCGCGCGGCGCAACTGACCCAGTCAGGATGGAGCATCGACTACGACCGCTACATGCCGGCGGGCGGCGATGTGCTGCCCGCGCACCTGGTACTGAGCCGCGAGGGCGTGCGCGTCCGCGTTGCCGTCGACCATTGGCAGCCGCCGCCATGAGTACCAAGCCATGGCCGGCACCGGCCAAGCTCAATCTATTCCTGCACATTCTCGGCCGGCGGCCGGATGGTTATCACGAGCTGCAGACATGTTTTCAATTCGTCGATCTCGGCGATCAGATCAGCCTCGAGGTTCGCGGCGATGGGCGCATTCGGCGGCTCAGCGACCTGCCCGACGTCGCCGAGGAGAGGGATCTTTGCGTGCGCGCGGCGCGGGCGCTGCAAGCGACGGCAGGGTGCTCTCTGGGCGCCGACATCAGCGTCCACAAGCGCATTCCCATGGGCGGAGGCTTGGGCGGCGGCAGTTCGGATGCGGCCACCTGTTTGGTGGCCCTCAATCATTTATGGCGCCTCAACCTGCCCCCGGCGCAATTGGCGGCGCTGGGCCTCACCTTGGGGGCGGACGTCCCGGTGTTCGTGCAGGGACGCGCCGCCTGGGCCGAGGGAGTAGGGGAGCGCCTGACGCCGCTCTATCCGCCGCTCGCGCCGCCGGAGACTAACTATCTGATTTTAAAGCCGAATATCGAAGTGAGCACCTCGGACGTTTTTCAAGATCCTGAATTGACAAGAAATTCTGCGCCCATCACAATTCACGGCTTCCTCAAGTCGGGTGGGCGAAACGACTGTTTGGGTGTGGTAAGGCGCCGGTATCCCGAGGTTGCATTCGCGTTCGATTGGCTGTCGGCCTTCGGTTCCGCGCGCCTGACTGGAACCGGAGCGTGTGTATTCATGGCCTGCGAGTCGATGGCTCTTGGGCAAGAAATCATCAGTCAGCTGCCGCCGGGGATGGATGCTTTTTTGGCGCGTGGGTTGAACGACTCGCCCTTGCTGGAGAGATTAGCGACCGGCTGAGAATCAGCTGCGTGAATTGATTTGAGTTGATTCCATTGGGGTGTCGCCAAGCGGTAAGGCAGCGGGTTTTGATCCCGCCATACGGAGGTTCGAATCCTTCCACCCCAGCCATTCAGAGCTTGTGCCCATGTCGAAAAATAAAGAGACCGATTCGTTGTCGATTGCCGTGTTCACCGGTAAGGCGAATCCTGCGCTTGCGCAGGAGGTTGCACGGCATCTGCGCGTGCAGCTGGGTCGGGCGGATGTGGGCCGGTTCAGCGACGGCGAAGTGAGCGTCGAGCTGATGGAGAACGTGCGCGGCCGCGAAGTGTTCATTGTACAGCCGACCTGCCCGCCGGCAGAGAATTTGATGGAGCTGTTGATGATGACCGATGCCTGCCGACGGGCGTCGGCGAAGCGGGTCACGGCGGTGGTGCCGTATTTCGGCTATGCGCGCCAGGATCGCCGGCCGCGCGCCACCCGCGTCGCCATCACGGCGAAGCTGGTGGCGAACATGATTGCGAGCGCGGGGGTCGATCGATTGCTGACGGTCGATCTGCATGCGGATCAGATTCAGGGGTTCTTCGACATCCCCGTGGACAATGTGTACGCATCGCCGGTGCTGCTGGGCGATGCCTGGAAGCAGAAGTACCAGAACATGGTGGTGGTGTCGCCCGACGTGGGCGGTGTGGTTCGGGCCCGCGCCCTGGCGAAACGCCTGGATGATGCGGAATTGGCCATCATCGACAAACGGCGGCCGCGGCCGAACGAATCGAAGGTCATGAACATCATCGGCGAAGTCGAGGGCCGCACCTGCGTGCTGATCGACGACATGGTGGATACCGCCGGCACCTTGTGCCAGGCGGCGCAGGCGCTCAAAGAGGAGGGCGCGCTCAAGGTGGTCGCCTACATCACGCACCCCGTGCTGTCGGGTTCCGCGATTGAACGCATTTCGAAGTCGGTGTTGGATGAATTGGTGGTGACGGACACGATTCCTCTGTCGGAGAGCGGCAAGGCGTGCAAGCGCATCCGTCAGCTGAGCGTGGCGGGATTGCTGGCGGAGACGATCCGCCGCATCAACGACGAGGAGTCGGTGAGTTCGCTGTACATCGATTGAATGCCGATTGAATTGGTGGCGCCCGCGCAATTGGTCGCGATGCGAGGGCGCCGTGTTTGTGATGCAACTGGAGAAGATTATGAAAACCTCTTTTGAACTCGTCGCCGAGTTCCGCGAGACGCAAGGCAAAGGTGCGAGCCGCCGCCTGCGTCACGAAGGAAAAGTACCGGCAATTCTGTATGGCGGGCACGCCGAGGCGCGCACATTGACCCTGAGCCACCAAAAGCTCTTGATCATGCTGGACAACGAGCGCTTCTATTCAACCATCCTCAGCTTGAAAGTGGGCGATCAGAGCCAGGCGGCCATCTTGAAGGACGTGCAACGGCACCCGTTCAAGAATGCCATCGTGCACGTCGACTTCCAGCGAGTCGAAGAAAACGAAAAGATCCGCATCAGCATTCCGCTGCACTTCACCGGCGCGGCGGTCTCGCCCGGGGTCAAGTCGCAGGGCGGCATCGTCTCGCACATGCGCACCGAGACGGAAGTCGCCTGTCTGCCGAAGGATCTGCCTGAGTTCATCGAGGTCGACATTTCAGGATTGTCGCTCAACGAGAGCATCCACTTGTCACAGCTCAAGGTTCCCGTAGGCGTCACCCTGGTTGACCTGGCGAAGGACGACGCAGCGGTCGTGGCCATCCACAGCCCGCGTGCGGAAGAACCCGAACCGACCGCAGCAGCGGCAGGCGCTCCGGCGGAGGGTGCGGCAGCGGCACCGGCGGCGGGAGCAGCAGGGGCGGCGGCACCGGCAGCAGCAGCCGGCGACGCGGCGAAGAAGGCCGAACCGGCGAAGAAGGACGAGGCCAAGAAAGAGCCGGCAAAGAAAGAGGCCAAGAAGTAAGTTTCGACTTTTTGGAGCAGGGGGGGGGCGGCCGCAAGGCGGCCCCTACTGTTTCTATTTTTTGTCTGGTGAGTGCGTTCAGGATGAGTGGTTTACCGTTGCGCGTCATCGTCGGTCTGGGCAATCCGGGCCCCGAACATCTGGTCACTCGCCACAACGCGGGTTTCTGGTTCGTGGATTTGCTTGCGCGCCGTCATGGCGGCGAGTTTCGCGACTACCGCAAATACTCGGGCGAGACCGCGCGCATCAATTTGAGCGAGCGGGAAATCATCCTCCTGAAACCCACGACCTACATGAATCGCAGCGGCCTGTCGGTGCGCCAGCTGAGCGATTTCTACAAGATTGCACCCGAAGAGATTTTGGTGGCGCACGACGAACTCGATTTGCCGGTGGGCAGCGTGCGTCTCAAGCAGGGCGGCGGACACGGCGGCCACAATGGCCTGCGCGACATCATCACGCACATCGGTGAGACGTTCTGGCGCCTGCGTTTGGGGATTGGTCATCCCGGCAACAAGACCGAAGTCATCGACTATGTATTGACCCGTGCGCCGCGCGCCGAGGAAGACCTCATTCTCGAAACGGTGAGCACCGCCGCGGACGTCATGCCCCTATTACTCGAGCAAGGCGCGGAACGCGCCATGACCCGGTTGCACAGCCGGGCAGGAAAGAACTGATGCCCATCCGCTGCGGAATCGTCGGACTGCCCAATGTGGGCAAGTCCACCTTGTTCAATGCGCTGACCCGGGCGCAGATCGCGGCGGAAAATTATCCCTTCTGCACCATCGACCCGAACGTCGGCGTCGTGCCGGTGCCGGATCCGCGGCTGGAGAAGCTCAGCCAAATCGTGCACCCGGAGAAGATTCTGCCCACCACGGTGGAATTCGTGGACATCGCAGGGCTGGTGGCCGGCGCCTCGAAAGGCGAGGGGCTGGGCAATAAATTTCTCGCGCACATCCGCGAAGTCGATGCCATCGCCCATGTGGTGCGCTGCTTCGAGAACGACGACATCGTGCATGTCGCCGGCAAGATCGACCCGGCGAGCGACATCGAAGTCATCAACACCGAACTCGCGCTGGCCGATCTCGACAGCGTGGAGCGCGCCTATCAGAAGGCGCTGAAGGCGGCAAAAGCCGCGGACAAGGACGCGGTCAAATTGCGGGATCTGCTGGAGAAAGTACGCGCGCAATTGAACCAGGCGAAGCCGGTGCGCCTGCTTAAGCTGGATGCGCAGGATCATCTGTTGCTGCGCGACCTGCACTTGCTCACCGACAAACCGGTGATGTACGTGGCCAATGTCGATGAGGGTGGCTTCAGCAACAATCCGCGGCTCGATCGTGTGCGCGAGATCGCCGCAGGCGAGGGCGCCATCGTGGTGCCGATTTGCGCCGCGATCGAATCGGAAATTGCGCAACTCGACGAGGCTGATCGGGCCGAATTCCTGGCGGAACTGAAATTGGATGAGCCGGGCCTCAACCGTGTCATTCGCGGCGGGTACTCGTTGCTGGGCCTGCAGACCTATTTCACCGCCGGCGTCAAAGAGGTACGGGCCTGGACGGTGCATGCCGGGGCCACCGCGCCGCAGGCTGCCGGGGTCATTCATACGGATTTCGAGCGCGGCTTCATTCGGGCGGAAGTCATTGCCTACAACGACTTCATTGCCTGCAAGGGCGAGGCCGGCGCCAAGGAAGCGGGGAAATTGCGCCTGGAGGGCAAGGAATACGTTGTCAAGGAAGGCGATGTGATGCACTTTAGGTTCAACGTTTAAGCGCAGCGATACTTTTCAACGCAATTGCACGGAGGTGCCCCATGAACAGATCTCTCCGTGCAATCACATTGCTGACGATATTCGGCATTGGCAGCGCCGCGGCGGCCGGCCAAAGCGTCGATGAGGCGGCAATTCGCGCCGTTCAGGACGCACAAGCGGAGGCTTGGAACCGGCACGACGCAACGGCCTATGCCCGCCTGTTCGCGGAGGACGGTGATGTGGTCAATGTCGTCGGCTGGTGGTGGCGCGGTCGAGCGCAGATCGAGAGCAAGCTCAAGGATGCATTTGCCTTCGTGTTTCACGACAGCCGGCTCACCATCACCGAAACCTCGGTGCGCTTCCTGAGTCCGACGATAGCCGTTGCGCATGTGCGCTGGACCATGACCGGCGCCAAGACTCCGCCCAACATGCCACCGCCCAGCGCGGGGATCGAGATTCAAGTGCTGCAAAAGTCAGCGGGCCGCTGGATGATCCAGAGCTTTCAAAATACCAATGCAATTCCGGAGCGGCCGTTCTCCAGTGGTCCGCCCGCGCCGCCGGAAAGTCACTGAACCGGGAGCGCCGGCGATGGTAACTCATTGATTTTTAGGAATTAGACGTTGAATTCGGCTTGACAGAGGTAGCGGGCTTACGGAGAATCCGCGGCTCTTCGTGGTGAGGTAGCTCAGCTGGTTAGAGCGTGGCACTCATAATGCCGAGGTCGAGGGTTCGAGTCCCTCTCTCACCACCAAAATTCCGCGGTCTTTTTAGGCGATTGCACGTCAATCACTAATTACTGTGCCGGTTTTTGTGCGGATCTCAGTTTCACTTTGGCAGCAGCCCTAGCCAAGTGATTCGGCGCAAGGTGCGCGTATCTTAAGACCATGGAAAAGCTGCGCCAACCTCCCAGTAACATGAGTTCGTGAAGGCTGACGCCGTTCTGCACCGCCCAAGAAGCCCAAGTGTGGCGCAGGTCGTGCCAACGTAAAGGGCTCACCTGAGCTGCCTTCACGGCGTTTTGAAACGCCAACGTGTTGCAGTCATCGATGCGTTTGCCGTGCCACTGAAAGACATAGGCACCCTTTCTCGGGAGCGCTTTCAGAACCTGAATTGCTTCCAGAGTTAGAGGTATGCCGAGCGAATGACCGGCCTTCATCTCGCTACTCGCCACCCATGCGCGCTCCTTTTCGAAGTCAACCTGTTTCCATGTCAGCGACAACATCGCGCGCATTCGGAGTCCCGTGAGCACGGCAAATTTGGCCGCGCCTTTCAGATGCTCCGGTAACTCTTGCTCGAGTCGTGAAAACTCTGCATGCGTGAGCCACCGCGGTTCTCCGACCGCTGGTCGATACATGGAAACCTTCGGAGCAGAGTCGAGGACCTCCCAATCCGTTACGCATTTGTTCAGGATGGCGCGCAAAAGCGCCATGTATCGATCGGTGGTGGATTCGCTGGTTTCCGCAGCCTTCTTCTCGCGAAGATTTTGCACGATCTCCCGCGTAATCGCTTGAACGTCACAAGTGCTCAAATGCTGATGGAACCAATTCAGGATGATCACATCCCGAACTTTGGAACGCTTGCGAGTTTCCGCGAGCCACCGTTTCGCCGCGTCTGACCAAGATAGGGGTGGTCTCTCGCCGAGACGAGCCCGCCGCCACGCGCGTGTACGTGCAACTGTTTCGAATTCTTCGGCCTCGCGTCGATTTGCTGTCCCAGTCGATAGTCGCACTTCGGTGCCGTTGAGCTGGAAACGGGTCCACCAGTGCGGAGAGTTCGGGCGGCGATACAGGGACATGCGAAATTGAGTCGAATAGAGTCAGAACTACGGCTGCCGCACGCGGAGCGCAGGTCTAATATCGTTCGCGTTAGCAATGAAATGCGGTCTTAAGACCCGGGTGAGATGTGCCGGGTTTTGTGCTGTAACGAGAACGCTGTCCTCACCGAGGAAACCGACATAATTGACCGAGAAAGTTGTAATAGAACCCATTTTGGGTATGATACTACCCAATATGGGAATGAACGTACCTGGCGGTCGGTCAAGTAAGCGCTCAGCTGGCGGTCTCGCGAGCGCGCTTTTCTCGAAAGTGCAGCAACGCGTGCTTGGCGTTTTATTTGGCAATCCAGGTCGAAGCTTCTACGCAAACGAGATCATTGCCATTGCCGAATCGGGCACGGGAGCGGTCCAGCGAGAGTTGACCAAGCTCGTGGCCGTGGGTTTGATAACGGCTCGCCGCCAGGGCAACCAAAAGCATTATCAGGCTAATTTGGTTTCACCTGTGTACAACGAGCTTCGGGGGCTCGTACTCAAAACTTTTGGGCTGGCGGATATCGTCCGAGCCGCGTTAGCGCCGTTAATTCCGCAAATCCGCGCAGCCTTTATCTTTGGATCGATCGCCAAAGGCCAAGATACAGCTGGCAGCGACGTTGACCTGTTGGTCGTGAGTGACAGCCTGACATACGCGGAAGTCTTCTCAGCGCTTGAGCAAGCCTCTCAAGATCTCGGACGCACGGTAAATCCGACCGTCTACTCGCAGAGAGAATTCACCAGGAGGGTAAACGACGGCAAGGCGTTCGTGACGCGCGTAATGCGGCAACCCAAGATTTGGCTGATCGGCGACGAGCATGGCCTCGCCGCTTGAGAATCTAACCGGTCAGGGTAAGCCGCTCGCACACGAGCCGCCCGATCCAATCGAATTTGATGGCCTTAAGCGCTCCGGCTTGTTGCGGTTGAAAGACGCTGGGAATTCGGAAAACTCACTTGAAGGTCGCTTTGACCTGGCCTACAACGCGGCGCATGCCCTATCGCTTGCCGCCCTTCGTTGGCATGGTTACCGTCCCAGCAACCGATATATCGTTTTCCAAGTCCTTTCCCACACCCTGGGTCTGGGTCCAGAGGTATGGCGTGTGCTTTCCAAGTGTCACGAAATTAGGAATCGCGGGGAGTATGAAGGCGACCTCGAAGTGGACGAGAGAATTGTTACGGATCTTATTGCAGCCTGCAGAGTCGTTGCGACAAAGGTGGGCGAATTGTTACCTTTAACTTGACCCACTTACGTCTGAAAACGTGTGCCGGTTTTTGTGCGCTAATGAAGAAAATGCCTCATAATGCCGAGGTCGAGGGTTCGAGTCCCTCTCTCACCACCAAAATCAATGTGCACACCATTATGAGTCTGCCTCGGGACGCATCGCCAGGCGAGCCAGCCTGATGGGAAGGCGCCCTCGAATCGCCGCGTCCACGGATTCCGGAATGTGGGTCGGGTAGTGGCTCGCGAGGATGGAAGCAAGCTTGCGCGCGGCGCGGTCGAGGACGGTTGGACGGCCCTGCTCCTGCCACTCGTTCGGGCTCGAACGGTCGCCGACGCTGGGATAAACGTATTCCTTCTGCATCAATTGCAGCGTCTGGTTGGAGCCCAGGTAGTGACCCGGTCCCTCGAGGCAGACCTTGCGAATGGTTTCGAGCGACAGCGACTCGTCGCTGACGTTGATGCCTTTGATCGTTCGCTGAACAGCGCCAATGATGTCGTTATCGATGATCAGCCCTTCCATGGTAAATCCCAGCAGACTTGCGAGCATTCCGGCCGACTCGTAGATCAAGTTTGCTCCGGCATTGCCGATAAGCGCGTGGTTGTAGCCCTTCTCGTACCCTGCCTGCATGTCCGGAAGCTTTGCATCGCTCATCCCGGAGGCCGTCCCGCCGGTCAAGTCATAGAATCGGGACAGCTGGGCGCTCGCGCTCGATAGCAGTGCCTGTTCGGGGCTACCACCCGACATTGCGCCCGTGCGTAGATCAGACACGAAGCACCACGTTCCGAATATCGCCGGCGCGCCCGGCTTGATTGCGTTGACGTAGACAAGCCCTGCCAGGCACTCGGCCACTTCCTGGACGAGTGCGGTCGCGAGGGCGGCAGGGGCCGTTGCGCCGGCCTGGCCGGCCGATAGCAGTAGTACCGGCATGCCGCCATGAACCGCGGTCTCCAGGCAGAGGCATGCGTCATGGGCAAACTTGAGCGGCGGCACAACGAAGCAGTTCGACTGACTGACGAAAGGGCGTGCCCGCCACTTCTCCTCGCCGCCCGCAATGAAATGGAACATTTCCAGGCTCGCTTGGACGTGTGCGGGCTGCACCCAACTCGTGCCCACGTGCTTGGAAGTGCCAGACACGCAGGCATAGGCAGTATTGACGTCGAGTTCGAACGCAGAGATGAGTTCGCGGCAGACGATGGAACGCTGATAGAAATGCAGATGCTCGAGTGAGTCGACGACGCGCGCGATGTCGTACAGATCCTTGGTCGTCGAGTCACGATACACGCCGGTTCTTGCATCGACCATGTGGACGGCGGCCCCGGCGGTGCCGAAATAGACGCGCGAATCCCAAGGCTCCATGTCATGTTTCGGGTCCTGACCATGCAGGACGAAGTGCCGCGCGGCACGCGCCAGGGTATCCTCGACCAACGCGCGAGGGAATATCAATCTCCCTTCGGACGTCATTCTTGCACCCGCCTTGGTCATGTATGCGATACCGCCCGGTGTCGCATCCGCCAATCCGATGTTCTCGAGCACGTCGAGCGCGGTGCGGTGGATGCGAAGCACCTCGGCGTCGGACAGGGGTGTGTAGCGGCCGCCCGGCATGCCGGGCCGGACTGGGCGCAAGTTGTCCGGCAGCGGTGCCGCACGAGTGGCTCGGCGCGCCGCGCTTGCCCCGCGGCGTACAACCTTGACTTCAACTGCGCTCATATTTTCAACTCCCCGGCAGATGCAAGCAGGATGCTCTGTTTCGCACAACCGCAGCAAGCAAAGTGGCTCGTGGTTAGTACGTACTTGACCTGGGAGGTCCCGTATCCTCTAGTACGATGACTCAACATTTTCGATAAGCCGGGCCGATCTGTCCTTCTCGATGGTGAAGTACGAATCGCGCCATTGCACCCGACGTGTAAGGGAACTCAAACCCAAAAGTCCTAGACTCAGCAGATCCCTAATGGGCAGCAAGAGCCCTTGCGCCCAGGGCGCACCCGGCGTGCGCGTCTTAGGATGTAGCAACCATCGCACCACGAGCGTGGTGCCCAGCATGTCGGGATGCCGAAGTTGGGAATTGCCATAGGGCTCGGTTACGAGTCGCGAACTGAGATTTCATCCAGGAATTGGCGGAGTGAGAGTATGCGCCCCAGCGGCGGCTTCCCCATCAAGGCGATCGCGGAGCATTTCGCCATGACGGCTCTTTCGGGGATGACGACCGAACGTGGCGAGTCGGCCGCCAAGAGCGCACGGACGCAAAGCAACAAGAAGCGCGCGCCGGCTACCGCGGCTTAGGAATACTTTCGAGGCTTGGCGCGTGCGGTGCCTCTCGACAACGCGAGATTCATGCTGCGGATCTGGTTCTCGACGAGGTGGAGCATCGGCGCAATCATTTTCTTGTCCATGGCATCGTTGAGCACACGCGGCAAGGTGATCGATGCCTGTGTGCAGCTCCACGGGGGGTGCGGGCTACATGGACGACTATCGCATCAGCAGGCTGTACACGGATGCGCGGGTAATGCGAATATTCGCGGGCACATCGGAAATCATGAAGGAAATCATCGGCCGAGGTTCTGGGGCTCGATGAGAGGAAGCAGCATGGGACCGCTCCAAGGCCTTCGAATCGTTGAGATCGCGGGACTCGGCGCGGCGCCCTATGGCTGCATGATGCTCGCCGACATGGGAGCCGACGTGGTGCGGGTGGAGCGGCTGGGAGGTCGCGCCGACACGCCCTCCGATTCGCCCATGCTGCGCAATCGGCGGTCGGTGGCGCTCGATCTGAAATCACCCGATGGGCGAGAGGCGGTGCTGGCTCTCGCCTCGAAGGCCGATGTGCTCATCGAGGCCTTTCGTCCCGGAGTGGCTGAGCGCTTGGGACTGGGTCCGAAGGAGTGCTTCGAGCGAAATCCGCGGCTGGTCTATGCGCGGATGACGGGTTGGGGGCAGGAGGGTCCTCTCGCGGCGCGGGCCGGCCATGACCTCAACTTCATCGGTCTCACCGGCCTGCTGCATCAGATCGGCTCGCTCGACGGCAAGCCCGTGGTGCCGCTCAATGTGATCGGGGACTTCGGCGGCGGCGGTCTGTTGCTCGCATACGGTGTGATGTGTGCGGTCTGGGAGGCTGGACGCAGCGGCCGGGGGCAGATAGTGGATGCCGCGATGCTCGATGGGGTACTGTCCTTCATGGCCATGTACTTCGGCTATCGGCATCATGGCCAATTCGAGGATCGCACCGGCGCGCATTTTCTCGGCGGCGGCGCTCATTACTACGACACCTATCAGACGCGCGACGGGCGTCACCTGGCGGTGGCGTGCATCGAGCCCCAGTTCTACCTGAGGTTTCTGACGCTCATGAATCTCGATTCACCCCGCTGGCGAGAGGCGGGCTATCCGGCTTACGGCCCCGCCGCCGCCGCGCAATGGACGGAACTCAAGGGGGAGTTGATCGAGGCTTTCAAGCGCAGGACCTGCGAGGAATGGTGCGCGCTGTTCGAGAACGAGGACGTGTGCGTCACCCCGGTGCTGAGCCTCGGCGAAGCGGCCGCTCACCCCCACAACCGTGCCCGTCGGACCTTTGTCGAGGTGGGTGGAATCGAGCAGAACGCCCCGGCGCCGCGGTTCTCACGGACGGTACCGGCCCATCCGGCGCCGCCCCCCGTGCCCGGTTCGGATACCTCGCAGGTGTTCGCCGACTGGGGCATCCCGCTTCCGATTGCCCGGATGTAGTCTATCTTCCGATAGGTGCCCGACTCGTCTGCATCGCGAACCATGCAAACCTCGACACACCCTCTCCAACCCTGATACACATGGATTTTTCATTCTCCGACGAGCATCTCTCCTTCCAGGACAGCGTTACGTGAGGCAACACGACAAGTAGCTGCGATTAATACAAGGCGTGACCGATGCTGCCATCGACTTGGCGAATCCCTCGGGACGAACCTGCGGCCGGGTCGCTTTGAGATCAGCGGACTTTGCGTGAGTTTCGCGGGAGCCGGTGCTGCTTCGCTATGCTTCGTGGTGCCAATTGCAACGGGCGCCACGCGGTAAGTACTGAATCTATCTACTGCTTTACTGCACTCATAATGCCGAGGTCGAGGGTTCGAGTCCCTTTCTCACCACCATACGTTATTGCCGCGAACGTTCTCGTTCTTTGCGGACTGTAGCCACGAGGTCTTCCGTACTGACTTTGAGCTTGACACCGGGGACGTCCAAAGGTGACGACTTGGACTTTGGAGCGGGAGACAAGCGAAATACCGCGCCGTCGCGCCGTCGAATCTCTACCGCCCCGTCGCGTTCAGCTTCTTCCAGCACAGAAGCAAAATTTTCGCGCGCTTCGGAATACGTGTACGCTTTCATGTGGCCTTCACCTCCAAGACCTCGACCTTTAGACTTCGCGCCCGCTCCTTCAGGACGTTGTCCAGGCTAAGGATCGGGGCTCGTTGATTGATCGCACACGCAATTACATAGGCATCGTACGCGTAGACATTCAGTGCTCGGCACAGCTCAACGGCTTGCCGCAATGGCGGGTCGATCAACCGGACCGGTATAGCAGCATACCCAGCTACGACCCTCAACGCGTCGTCTAATTCAATTGCTTTGCGCTTGAACATTGCAGACAGCGCATTGCCGATTTCCCAGTGCACCGAAGAGGGTGCTACGAGAATCGCGCCTCTTGAGAGACGAATCAGCTCTGCTCTTTCCGGTTCCATTGCGACGACTGCCAGTATGGCGGAGGTGTCAATCACTATTTCCATACGCTATTGTAGCAAATACGTACAATTGTACAAGTGATAGGTCAATCGGCGGGCGCTCGTCGTGAGCGTATCGTGTGCCCGCTTTGTGGTGCGCCGTGGAAAGGCGCGATTCCCCAGTGGGAGGTAGACCCACCCGGCAACTGTCGCTCCAGCCGGTAGCAATCGGAGCGGTCGTGGAGGAAACGAAGCGGCCGAAGCCTTCGGTGTAGAGGGTCACGTAGGTGACTTGGTGAGCATGCAGACCGCAGCGTGAAGCGAACGCCGTGCAGGCCTCGAAAGGGCTGATGTGGAAGCCAACCCGAGCCACAAAAGGGGGAAGGCTGTGATCGCCGGGGAAGCGAGCGAAGGAAGCACCCAGCGATTCCACCGGGGTAGTGGCGGCGGGATGTGTGCGCAGGGGGATCGTGGCAACACGGGAAGCCCTGTGGGGTGACTGGCGGACGAGGCCGGTCAACGGAGGATCCGCGAGGATCGGACCCGGCCTCATGGGGTGGCGGATGGGCTCGTATGACCAACGAGGTCGGTGTAATGCCGGCGGAGGAAAGGGGCCCTGGTTCAAGGTGAACGCAAGACGTGGTGAAGGACGCAGGAGATTGGATCAATGATCCTCGAACCTCCAGCTAGTGTTCAGAAGCTACAGGCAGCGTTGCAGGCGAAAGCGAAGGAAGCGCCTGACTATCGCTTCTATCTGCTGTACGACAAGCTGTATCGCAAAGACGTGCTGGCATACGCGTATCGGTGCTGCAAGGCCAATGGCGGCGCACCGGGGGTGGACGGCCAAGACTTTGCGGACATCGAGGCGTATGGGGAAGAGCGGTGGTTGGGTGAACTGGCGGACAAACTCCGCACAAAGACGTATCGAGCTGAGGCGGTGCGGCGTGTGTGGATACCAAAGTCGGACGGCAGAAAGCGCCCGCTCGGTGTCCCCTGTGTCGCGGATCGGACGGTGATGACGGCCGCGGTGGCGGTGCTGAGCCCCATCTTCGAGGTCGATTTGCCAGCCGAGCAGCACGCTTATCGTGCCCATTTCAGCGCTCACACGGCCGTGCGCTCGGTGCGCGGTCTGCTCAGGACCGGTCACACGAAGATTATCGAAGGGGATTTGGCCGGCTACTTCGACTCACTCCCCCATGCCGAGCTTCTGAAGTCCGTGGCGCGCCGGGTCTCTGACCGGCACCTGCTGCATCTGATCAAGATGTGGCTGATCGCTCCGGTCGAGGAAGACGATGGCAAGGGTGGCAAGAGACGAACGACGCCGGGCAAAGATAGCGGACGCGGGGTACTCCACGTGATTCTATTCGACGAACAATTATAGAAAAAACGACTCACTGTTGCCAAATAGGGACAATTGCAGCAGAATTTACGACGCAGGCTGAATAGATACAAAAGGGTCGACCGCAGCGCATTGTCGGGTGCGAAGTGACAGTGGCATCTAACAGCATGAATTCTTGCGCCGCGGCGACCCAGGCCGCTGCAAGCTTGCCGCGGCCGAGCGCTCGGTCCGACTGATCTGAGACTTCCTTGAAGTTTTCATTTGAGCCCGATGGTTTCTTCTGGATATCGAGGCGACGACCATGACCAGCAGTAAGGATCTCCATTCGACTCTGAGCGACGAAGAAACCGGCATTACACGGCGCGACTTCGTTGGCGGCACGCTGGTTGGCGCAGGCGCCGCCCTGTTGGGAATGGCCTCACCGGCCGCAATCAAAACGGCCGCAGCTCAGACTGTCCCGTCCGCCATGACGGGGCTCGGGCCCGATTGGACCGGCCCGGGTGGTATCGGCGACTACGCCCGCTCGAATGGCAATACGCATGAAGTCGTGAACGCCGCGCACGGCGGTATCCGAAATGAGCAATTCGACAAAGCGCTGCGATCGGCGATCGATACGGGCGAGAGTCCGGATCTAATCATCGTGGGTTGTGGCATGTCGGGTCTGTCGGCGTGTTGGGCCTACCGCAAGGAGCGTCCTAACGGCAAGGTCCTGATGTTGGATCAGCACCCCATTTTCGGAGGCGAAGCCAAGCAGAACGAATTCGAGGTGGACGGTTACCACCTGACGGCGCCGCAGGGGGCTACGGGAATCGTCGTGCCGTTCAAGAAGGCCAAGGCAACAGGCTTCTGGTCCCGCTTCGCCGGCGAGCTCGGATTCCCCGATGAATTCGTCTACCAGAAGCCGACCGGGTTGACCAAGGATATCCTGGTGCCGGAAGACGCGTGGACACCCATGCACGTGGGTTGGGAAAGATCGGATACCGGTTTCTACTATGAGGGTAAGGGTTGGGTAAAGAATCCGTGGCGGGACGGTTTCAAACACGCGCCGATCCCGGAAGCGTCCAAGGAGGCACTGATGCGCATGGAGCTGTACCGGACACCGCCTCGCAGGGAGGACTGGGAGCGTTGGCTCGATACGATGACTTATCAGGAGTTCCTGCAGAATGTTGTCGGTATCCCGCCGGAAGCTCTCCCGGACGTGCTCAAGTATCAAAGTCCGGTGGCCGCAATCATGGGCTGTGGATTGGGCGCAGACGTGATTTCGGCATATGCGGCTTACAGCTTCCTTCAGCCCGGCGTTTCGGGATATTACCGGTATCAATTGGATGGTGAGGATCCGCGGGCCGGCATCTATCTGGCCAGTTTTCCGGGCGGACACGCTGGCACGGCGCGGCACTTCCTCAAGAAGATCCTGCCGGCCGCACTCAAGGGCGAGTATCGCATGGCGGACATCATCAACAGTCCGGTACAGTGGGACCAACTCGATCGGGCAGGCGAGGCTGTGCGCATGCGTCTGTCCTCGACCGTGGTGTCCGTGGTTCATGAAGGTGAACCCGGCAGCGCCAAGGGGGTGGTCGTAACCTACGCGCGCGGTGGAAAGCTGTACCGCGTTCGCGCGCGCGCGGCCGTTCTGTGTGGCCAGCAACACGCGAACCGCCATATCTGCCGCGACATATCTCCCGAATACCGTGCGGCCATGAATACGTTCCATCATGCGCCCGTTCTGACGGTGAATGTGGCACTGCGGAATTGGAAGTTTCTTGAGAAGCTGGGTGTCGCCTCCGCACGCTGGTTCGAGGGATTTGGCTGGTGGGTGAGTCTGCGGCGTAACCTGGAAATTCCAGGTCAGGTGACCCAACCGCTGGATCCTTCCAAGCCTGTGGTGCTCACGATGTACAACCCTTTCCCGCTGCCTGGAGTTCCATTCCCGCAGCAGTGCACGGCTGCACGCATGCAACTGTTCAACATGACCTACGCGCAGATCGAGTCGGCGGTTCGAGCGCAGTTTACGAAGATGTTCGGCGACTACGGGTTCGATGCAAAGCGCGATATCGCCGGAATCATTACCAATCGTTGGGGACACGCCTACGTGGTGGATCCACCGGGATTCTTTTTCGGGAAGGATGGCAAATCCGCGCCGCGTGACATCCTTCGTAACCGTTTCAACCGCATCTCCTTCGGCCACTCCGAGTTGACCGGAACTCAAATGTGGGAGACCGCGGCGGAAGAAGGGGAGCGGGCGGCAAGACAAGCTCTGGAGATTACATGATGAAACGAGCGCTGATATCGTCGGTCATTGCGGCAACCTGTGCTGTTGTGGCGCAGCCCCGGGCAATGGCGGCGGACAAGGTGCCAACCACGGCCGCCGCTGCCAAACAGATTGCGTCCGCCGAGACCCCGGAGTTGGCCGCGTTCAAGAAGGCCATTCGTGCCAAGTACGATTTGAAGGAAAAGGCCTTCGCCGCGCACGATGCCGAAACGATCGTCACGAAGTTCTACGCACCCGATGTGATCTCGGTTGAGGGGGGCGCCAATGGCGGAATCTACGTTGGCCGGGACCAGATCCGACCGCTTTACCAGAGGGTGGTGCAGGACAGCTTAGTGAAGGTGGATTCCGTCTACACTTATGTAAATGGGAACGCAGGGTGGGATTGGACGGATTTCCGCGTGACTTTTCCCAAGGGCGAGATGAAGCCCTTCACCTTTGCGCTCCTGTTTCTGTGGGCCAAGGAGAACGGAGAGTGGATCTGCAAAGGTGATTACTTCGTAACGGGCAGCTTTCGCACCGGCAAGCTGTCTGCCGAGCCTGCGCCGGCACCCTGATTCGCGCAACCCGGGTCACCGAAACAAATCCCAACGCTAGCGGTGTGATCTCATCGAGCATAGTCTCGCGACAAGTCGGAGTTCCAGGCGCACCGAGCGTTGCGATGTGCCGGCACCTAACTCACTTCGACCATTCATCGATCCGTTGGAGCGGCCCGACCAGGCGCACGGCGCGCCAGTCGCGCGCCAACGACACCGGCCACGACCAGTGTGAAGGGCAAGATGCGTGCTGTGGTCGGACTGGTCCCGGTGAGCACCTCAAAGTGTGCCGTAGCAAAGACTAAAACACCTGACAATGCAATAAACGACATGACTATCGATACGATCGTTGGCCAACCGGCGCCACCGCGGCGCCGAAAAAAGAAGAACACCGAGGCTGCCGTGGTGGCCATCAGCAGTATGATTCCCAGTGTGGCGATTGCCGAAGGCAGCGTAAATACCGTGAGCACGGGATCCGCACCCGAGACGGCGAACAGCGTAACGCAAACGACAGCGAGCGCCGATTGCAAAAGAGAACCGATATGCGGGCTTTGGAATATGCCGTGGGTGTCTCCCAAGCGGGACGGCAACACGCCGTCGCGTCCCATCGCAAAGAAATAGCGGGCAATGGCGTTATGAAATGCCAGCAAGCTCGCGTAGATGCTGGTCACAAACAGGACTCGCATCGCCGATGTGGTGTTCGGTCCCATGAAGCGGTCGGACAACAAAAATAGAAACTGTGTCGGATCAGACATGGACTGCAGCATCGGCACCAGTCGATCAACGCCCGCGCCCATGACTGCAGCCCAGGTGGAGATGGTGTAAAAAACGCCGATCAGAATTACCGAGAAATACGTGGCGCGCGGAATGGTTTTTTCAGGGTCCCGCGCTTCCTCGCAATAAATCGTCGTCGCTTCGAAGCCGATGAAAGCCGAGAAGCACATCATCAGTCCAAGCCAGGGGGAGCCGGTCACGACAATGCCGGGAGTGAACGGGCGCGCGGAAATTCCGGCATTCCCACCCCTGGCAAGGATGCCGCAGTCCAATAGTAGGACGACGAGATATTCGCCGGCGACCAACGTCCCCAAAATTTTTGCCGACAGATCGATCTGACGATAGCCGAGGAAGGCGATGGACGCCATCGCTGCGAAGCCGTAGATCCACCAGGCGACGTGGGTGCCGATCATTGGCGCAATCAGCGCATCCGCGGCGGCACCGAAGAGTCCATACAGAGAGATCTGCAGGGCGTTGTAGCTAAAAAGCGCTATGAGTCCGCTGGCCCCGCCTGCCGATTTTCCCAGGCCCTCCTGCGCGAAAGCGTAAAACGCTCCAGCGTTGCGCACGTGGCGCGCCATCGCCGTATAGCCGACGGAAAACAGGCACAATATCAACGTAGCCGTCAGGAACATCGCAGGTATGCCAGAACCGTTGCCGAACAACATGGCCACCGGTATGCCGCCTGCCATCGAAACCAACGGTCCCGCGGCGGAGACTACAAAAAACGTGATGACCCAGACGTTCAATGTGTTACTGCGCAGGCAACGCGTCGGCGCGGGATCTGTCATTGTCGGGGCAGAATCTTGGATCACAGTTGTATCAGCGCGCGGCGCGTGAGCGCGGTCCGGCCCCACCCGGCCCCCCAGCAGTACTCCGTGATAAACTCCTGGAAGTCGAGATTGAACTGATCCGCTGCATCGAGGCGCTTACACACCGTATCCTCGCCCAACACCTCGGCTCGCATGGTTGTGCCGCGTCGCAATCGCTCATTCATTCAGAATCCCTCGCTACTGACGTCGGAACAGAGTGTCTTACAGAAATACCGCTCGGGACAGTCCGCCATCCACCGCGATGGATTCGCCGGTCAGTGCGCTGGCGCGTTGCGAGGCGAGGAATAAGATGCAATCAGCGACCTCTCCGACTTCGAGCATGCGGCGGATGGCGGCTGGGTCGGCCGCCTCACGCTTGATGATGGCGTCGACGGTCGTGCCACCGGCCTTGGCCATGTCGGCGAACCACGCTTCCACGTGCTCCGTTCGCGTTACCCCGGGATGGACGATGTTGACAGTGATGCCATCCGGACCCAATTGATCCGACAGGGTCTTCGTCAGATGCACCAGTGCGGTGTTGCGCATTCCGCTTAAGGCCTCCGTGGAGCGAGCGGTCAGTCCCCCGACATTGATGATGCGCCCCCAATGAGCGGCACGCATATACGGAACGCATGCCTTGCACATGCGGAAATAGCCAACCAATTTTATGTTGAGGTCCATGAGGAGCGCATCTTCGTCGGCTTCCTCGATGTTGTTGCGCACCAGTCCGCCCGGGTGAGCCGCGCAATTGACCAGAATATCAACGCCGCCCAACTGTTTGGCGGTGGCGGCCACCAATTCCCTGACGGATTTCGAATTAGAGGTGTCCACCGTCATCGGCAGAACCTTGCCGCGGGTGTCAGCACGAATCTGTTCGGCGGCTTGTTCCAACGTACTTGCAGTACGGGCGGCAATAACGACCGAGACGCCTTCGGCTGCCAGCTTGCGCGCGGTTTCCTTGCCGATTCCGACACTGCCTCCGGTCACGATCGCAACCTTGCCGGCCAGCCCCAATTCCATACTCATCATTGCACCTCTGGTTGTTCTGCAGACGCCAGGAACTCTGCCGAAGCGCTCGCTCCGGCGCCGAATATGGCAAGCACCCGATCACCCTGTGCCGCCTCGGCAATCCCTGTACAACTACCGCTGGAAATCAGCTGACCACGTCGCAACGTCTCGCCGCGGGCCGCGAGCCAGTTGGCCAGCCAGACCGTCGATCTTACGGGATTGCCCAGCACTCTTGCCGTTGATCCCTGGATCGTTGGATGATCGCCGAGAGTCAGCATAACCGGAAGATCCGCCAGGCTTGCAGCGCTCCAGTCAGCAATAGGTTCGCCGACGATCAATACGTCGGCATTGCTGTTGTCGGCGACCAGGTGGGCGAGGGACAGCTCGTCGCCGTTGTTGAAGCGTGAATCGCAGATTTCAAGCCCCGCGTAGGCGGCGGCGATACTGTCGATCACAACCGATTCAGAGAATGGCGCCTGGGCGGGATTCAAGTCCTTGCCGATCTCAAAGACGATCTCCGCCTCGACGACTCGCAGATGATGGCGCGGAGTCGCGATACGCGTCGCGGACGGCAACAGGTCTCGGCGGGTGAGTTGCCCAGCGATTGGTTCAACGGCCCCGAGTGCCTGCTGAGCCTTCGTATTGGTCAGACCGATTTTGAAGGCCGCTGCGCCGCTACCGCGGACCGCCGCGGTAGCGAATTGGATCGCGTAACCCTGCTCCATATCCGCCGGCGCGAGCTCGCTCGGCAGGCCTTGCAAGCGGTGCCCCGATTGGTGCGCGTCGGCCAGGAGCCGCGCCGCTTTCAATGTGCCGAATGCGCTCATGCGATTGCCGTCTTTCCGGTATGAACAAGGATCCGGAACAGCATAGTCCGAATTGTCCCGTTAGTGCAACAGTACACCAACTTGAGACAGATTGTTTTCTTTCGTAGCTCTGGTTATAGTGACCCGCCTCGGTTGCCCGCGGCAGGGCCAAAACCTTAACCGCCTACGAACTGGAGACCCTGCGTGACCGGATTAACTGCTATCGAACGCGCTGAGCGCTTGAAAATCTCCCTCCGCGCCGCGCCGCAGCGGTTGCTGATCGGCGGCAAGCGTAGCGACGCGGTGTCAGGCCGTACCTTCGACACGATCAATCCGGCGACCGGCGAAGTGCTGGCGGCCGTCGCGCATGGCGCGGCTGCCGACATCGAACTCGCGGTGGCTGCCGCGCGCAAAGCCTTCGAGGATCGCTCCTGGCGGCGCATGAGCGCGATGGAGCGTACCGTCTTGCTGATGAGGCTCGCTGATTTGATCGAGCGCGATGCCGATGAATTGGCGGTCCTCGAGTGCCTGGACAATGGCAAACCTGCGCATCTGACGCGGCTCGTGGAAGTGGAAGGCTCGATCAAGACGTTCCGTTATTTTGCCGGTTGGCCGACGAAATTCGGCGGGGAGACGTTGCCCGTGTCCCCGCGCGGCGGCGTACAGATATTGAATTACACCACGCGTGAACCGATTGGCGTGGCTGGCCTGATCGTGCCGTGGAACTACCCGATGTCGATGGCCGCCTGGAAAGTGGCGCCGGCTATCGCCGCCGGCTGCGCGGTCGTATTGAAGCCCGCTGAACAAACGCCGCTCACGGCGCTTCGCCTCGGAGAATTGGCGCTGGAAGCGGGCTTCCCGCCGGGCATCCTGAATGTCGTCACCGGATTCGGTGACGCCGGTGCCGCGCTGGTCGAACACGGGGGCGTGGATAAGATCGCCTTTACCGGATCAACCGAGGTCGGTAAGAAGATCGTCACGGCGTCGGCCGGCAATTTGAAGAAAGTATCTCTGGAGTTGGGTGGCAAATCACCGCAGATCATCTTCCCCGATGCTGACCTGGAGGTAGCGGCCGCGGCGGTTGCGAATGGCATTTTTTTCAATCAAGGCCAAACCTGCACTGCCGGGTCGCGCCTGTATGCGCATGCCAGTTGTTTCGACCGTGTGATGAGTACGATCACCGACGCGGCGCGCAAATTGAAGCTGGGCAACGGCTTGAAGCCGGATTCAGACCTGGGTCCACTCGTGTCCCAAGAACAATGGGACCGCGTCAATGGCTACGTGGGGATTGGCCAGGAAGAAGGGGCCCGGCTTCTGACAGGCGGCAAGCGTCCGCAAGGTCTTGATAAGGGATTCTTCTACGAGCCGACCGTCTTCATCGACGCGAACGCAGGCATGCGGGTCGTACGCGAAGAGATTTTCGGCCCTGTGTTGACTGCGCTGCCGTGGTCGGATCTCGATGACCTCATCTCGAAAGCGAACGACACGGCCTACGGGCTCTCGGCCGGTGTTTGGACGAACAATATCAAGCAAGCCCATCGCGCGTCCGCAGCATTAAAAGCCGGCACGGTGTGGATCAATTGCTACAACCTGATCGATCCGGCGACGCCATTCGGCGGTTTCAAGCAATCCGGCTGGGGACGCGAGCATGGTCGTCAGGCGATGGAGCTTTACAGCGAAACGAAGAGTGTCTGGGTGAACTTGTCCTGACGCGCACATTTTCAATGAAGGTACGACATTCATGAGGCAAGACAAGACGCTCTTGGTGGCCACCGCCGGCCAGGCCGTGCTGCGCAGTCACGATGACGGCGCAACTTGGGGCCGGATCAAACCCGATCAAGAGCTGGAGTTCGATGATTCGGTGCGCTGCATCCTGCCAGATCCGCGGAATCCGCAAGCAGTATTTGCTGGTGCGGACACCGGACTGTTTCGCAGTGAAGATTGCGGCGTAAACTGGCATCGCGTGGATTGCGCCCTGAATCGGTATGCGGTGTGGAAACTGGTTGTTGATCAGAGGAATCCGGACATCATGTATGCGGGTACGGGTTCCCCGTCGCGGGCGGCGTTTTTCCGCTCCGCTGATGCCGGCAAACGCTGGGAAAAGATGCCGCTGGAAATGCCGGCGAAGTGCGCGGGCGTCAGCCGGCCGCGCATGCTTGCGATGGCGATCGATCCCGATGATGCCAGCGAGGTCTGGGTCGGGGTCGAGGAGGGCGGTCTTTTCCGCACACAGGATGGCGGGGAGAGTTGGAGGCGCATCGATGCAAACGTGCCGAAGGGCGTGCGCAATTCAGATCTGCACGCAATCGTCATCCTGCCTGGCCCAGTCAAAACAATCGCCGCCTTGACGGTCAACGCGCTCTATACATCGATTGACAGCGGTGAGACCTGGAACGAGTTGGTCATCCGCGAGCACTGGGGTATCTATTATTCCCGCGTTCTTGTGCGCAAACCCGGCAGCGACAGCGAACTGTTCATGGGTATCAGCGACGGCACGCCCGGTACCACGTCGATGTTTCTGCGCTCCAAGGATCGCGGCAAGACATGGCTGAACTCGCCGCTGCCGGTGCAACCGAACTCCTGCATCTGGGCCATCGGCACAAACGCGGTCGACCCGAACGTGGTTCTGGCCGGCACGAAGTATGGGCATCTGTTCCGCAGTCGGGACGGCGGGCTCAGTTGGCGCAAAGACTGGCGCGAGTTCAGTGAAATCACGGATGTAACCTGGATCCCGGCCGTTCCGGCCATCACGGAGACCGGCAGCCATGGCCATTCCTAAGGTCAAGCGAATTGCACACATCGTCTTATACGTTCGCGATCCGCAGACATCGGCGCAGTGGTACGCACAAGTGCTCGGGATGCAACGAGTGGCGCAGGTGGCGGACGGGCCCTATAAGGGCGGCGTCTTCCTGTCGTTCGGCGAATCCGATCATGATGTTGCATTGTTCCAGGCATCGCCAGATGCAACGCACGGAAGGGAGTTCGAGCATATCGGTTTGGAAGTGGACTGCGGCGGCGATCTTGATGCGCTGCGGCGTTTGTACGGCAAGATGCTCAAGCACAACGTGCGGATTCATGAAATTCTGGATCATGGCGTCTCGATCGGGATTTATTTCTTCGATCCCGACGGACATTTGTTGGAAGTGTTCTGCCAGCTGATCGGCAGCGCGAGCGGCGCGTCGATTGCGGAGCTGACGCGGAATCAGGGCCAGGCGAACCCGATCCAATTGGAGCCTCTCGGCGAATAGACGCTCTGCGAGTTCAGCGAGGGGTCAGATATCGATCGTTTGATGCGCCAGTTCAAACAGCGTGGCGCCGTTTTCGGCGTACGGAACCGGTTGTTCGTGGTGTGTCCTCGCGCCGCCATTGGGCACACAGCGAGCGCGTGCTTGTCAGCCCCGGGCGGTGCGACCGGTTTCTGCACGCACCGGTTTGTCGTTGATGGTGGCCGTTAGAAAATCCACGAACGCTTTGACCTTGGCCAACATGTAGTGTCCCTTGGGGAACATCACATACAAGGGCAGGCGCGCTGAGACGTGGTCCGACAGCACGACAGCCAGTCGCTTTGCCGCGATGTCATCGCTGACGAGAAATCGTGGAAGGAACGCAATGCCCATCCCGGCTAGGATGGCCTCGCGCGTCATTCTGACACTGTTGGAGGTCAGGGGTCCGGAGCCAATCGCAATCGTTTGGTCTTTGGATAAGCGCCACTCCCCGGGGCGCGACAGATGGGTCTCCATGATGCAATCGTGTTCCTTGAGGTCCGACGGGCTCGATGGCTTGCCGCGGCGGCGGAAATATTCCGGGGCGCCGGCCACCACCATATCGTATTCGCGCAGCCTTACCGATTCGAGCGCGGAATCGTAAGGTTCGCCGACCCAGAACGCTGCATCGAATGAGCCGTGCAGCAGATCCACCTTGTTGTCGGACAAATTCAGATGAACCCGAACATCCGGGTAGCGCTTGATAAAGCGGGGAATGACCTCGGTGATGCGGAATACGGTCGAAACCACCGGCGCATTGACCTTGAGGTTGCCGCGCGGCGTGGTCAGCATGCCGCTCATGATCTGATTGGTCTCGTTGACCTCGTCCACGATGCGTGCGCATCGTCCGTACAGTTCGCGCCCCGCCGGCGTCAGCGACACGCTGCGCGTCGTGCGAGTCAGAAGTTTCAAGCCGACGCTGCTTTCAAGCCTCGCAATCTGGCGGCTCACGGCCGCTTTGGAGCAGTTCAGCTGCTGCGCGGCGGCCGAGAAGCTTCCGGTGCTGACGACGGCTGCGAAGGACATCATCGCGACGACGTTGCCAACTTGGACCTTGTCTCCCACTTTGTCTCCCATAGGTAACAATTCTGCCCTGTTCATGCACTGCGTCAACAGCGGTTTGAGCAAATCAGGCAGCTTTCCTTCCGATCGGCAATTCCATCGGGCTTCATCTATTGTTGACATGACGAAACGATAATCACTAAAATCTTACATTAAGATACAAAGGACAACATAACCGGAGACCTAATGCCATCGCGACCCGCCAACTTTCACGGCCTCCACATTCGAAAGTGGTACGAGTTTCAGGAAGAGACGCTGGCGCTGGAGACGGGGCCGCTCGCGGATGGTCAACCATTGATAAAGCTGGTCGTTGCGGCCGCCGTCGAGAATCCATACGCGGGCCGCTTCGTCGAATCCCTCGACGAGGTCATCGCGCTTTCGCGCGAACTTGGACAGGAGTTCGGCCGGCGTTTCCTCGCGCGGCTCGGTGGTGTTGCGGTGCAGAGCTACGGCAAAGCCGCGTTGGTGGGCGTTAACGGCGAGTATGAGAACGGCAACGCATTCCTGACGAACACGTTCGCCGATCCGATCCGCGCGGCCATTGGCGGTGGAAAATCCTGGTTTCCCTCGACGGGAAAGCGGGCAGCTCCGGGCACTGCAATCGACATTCCGCTCGCGCATAAGGACGCCCTGTACGTACGTTCGCATTACGACACGATTTCGGTGACCTTCACCGACTCGCCCGGGCCCGATGAAGTTGTAATAGCCGTGGCAGTGGCGACCCGCGGCCGGCTGCATTCGCGGCTTGGCGGTTTGAAAGCGGCCGAGATCGTCGGGAAGGACGGATTGTGTTGAGCGCAGCGATGCAGTTCAACGGCGCGCCGGAGCCGCCCAGGCAGCTGCCGGACGAGTCCATTGAATTTCACAAAGTCAACGGATTGCGATTGCTGTGCCGGTCCTGGGGAAGGGCCGACGCACCCGCGATCGTCCTGCTGCACGGCCTGCGGGGTTTTTCCGGAACCTGGCGGACGCTGGCCGATACGTTCCGCACCGACTATCGCCTGATCGCCATCGATCAGCGCGGTCGCGGCGATAGCGACTGGGACCCGGCCTGCAACTACTACACCGATGCCTACCTGAGTGATCTGGAAGCGATCGTTGATCGTCTGCAACTACGCCGCTTCGTGTTGCTCGGCCATTCGATGGGAGGCACGACCGCTTACGTTTATGCGGACCAACATCCGGAACGCCTGACGGCGCTTGTCATTGAAGACATTGTGCCCGGTTCATCGGTACAAGGGGCGGGTGCACAGCGCATCGTTGCTGAAATGCGCAATCTCCCCGAGAGCTTCCCGTCCTGGAACGCGGCGCGCGACTATTGGACCCGACAACGGCCAATGGCCAGCGCCGCTGCGATTGAGCAACGGGTCGCGGAAAGTCTGAAGGAAAAATCGGACGGCCGGATCCATTGGCGCTATGACGCCGCCGGCATCAGCAAGACGCGTCTGAATCCGGACCCCGCACGGATCGTGGATCTATGGCCGGTCGTTTTGCGACTGCGTGTGCCGACATTGGTGGTGCGCGGCGAACGCTCGGATTTTTGCCCGTCCGCGACCGTGGAAAAGATGACGGCCCAGAACCCGTTGATCCATTCGGTCGAGGTCCCCGGCGCAAGCCATTATGTGCACGATGATGCGCCGGCGCCGTTCGCGGCGCACGTGCGCCGCTTTCTGACGCGCTTGCTCGCGCCCGCGGACTCCCAACAAAGGTAAAACCACATGAACGGCGATGGCGCGCGATGCGCCATCTTGGGGAGAAAGCCGCGTGTTTAGTTGTTGCGTTTGCGGATCAATCAAGCCTGTTACGCCGCTATTGTAAACCCGTATTAAACGCGCTAATGTTGACCGTCCCGCCTGTCGACTCAGGCAAAAATTCGCCATCAGCGGCTGGAGATCATCGATGACACTCGATATGCAACGTGCCGGCCAGATTGATCGCGGCACGCTTTTTCACCCGTTCACCTCGGTCGCCGATCATTTGCGTGATGGCCCGTTGATCATGGCGCAAGGCCGTGGAGTCCGGCTCAAGGACATTCAAGGGCGGGAATATCTCGACGGCATGGCGGGATTATGGTGTGTGAACTTGGGCTATGGCCGCGCGGAAATCACCGACGCAATTGCAGCGCAAAGCTCGAAGCTGTCCTTTTTTCATGCCTTCAACAGCATGTCCACCGATGTCGCCATCGAATGTGCGGAGGCCATCCTCGCCCATGCGCCGGTGCCGATGGCGCGGGTCTTCTTCGGCGCCTCGGGAAGCGACGGCAACGAGACGCAGATCAAACTGATCTGGTATTACAACAATCTGCTGGGACGCCCTAAGAAGAAGAAAATCATCTGCCGCTGGAACGGCTATCACGGCTCGGGAGTCGCCACCGCGAGTCTGACCGGATTGCCGGGCATGCACACGCTGTTCGATCTGCCGATCGAGCGGATTCTGCACACGACCTGCCCGCATCACTACCGATACGCGCCGGAGGGCATGACGGAGCGCGAGTTCTCGCGGCATCTGGCCAAGCAGCTTGAGGAACTGATCCAGAAGGAGGGCGCAGATACGATCGCCGCTT
>CAWDAT010000008.1:0-913737 GCA_963800375.1 uncultured Gammaproteobacteria bacterium
GAGCCCGACGAGCTGCCAGACTGCTCCACCCCGCACCGGAAGAGCCGATCATTGTACCGGGTGATTCGGCCAATGCAAGCGAATGGGCAACTAACTCTAGGCCCTCCTCCCAGCTTCCAGCGGGGTGCCCGGCTGCGCTATTGCAGCGCCCGCTGACAGAGCTGCAGCAGAGTGCCGGGAATCACGCCCAGGGCGAATACCAATAAGGCATTGGCGCTCAGCACCGTGCGCATCAGCAGTGATCCGCCGATCGCGGTGGTTTCGGTGGGCTCGTCAAAGTACATCAGCTTGACGATGCGCAAGTAGAAGAACGCGCCGACAACGGAGAACAGCACCGCCACCACGGCGAGCCAGGTGTAATTCACACCGAGGACGGCCTGGATGACGCCGAGCTTGGCCCAGAAGCCGATGAATGGCGGTAGTCCGGCCAAGCTGAACATGAGTACCGCCATCATGCCGGCGAACCAGGGACTGCGGGCATTGAGTCCGCGGAAATCGATGATCCGATCCGACTCGAAGCCCTGCCGGGCCAGCAGCAGAATCATGCCGAAGGCGCCGGCGGCGACGATCACGTAGCTGATCATGTAGAACATCGCGGCCTGATAGCCTTGCGCCGTCCCCGCGAGTATTCCCAGCAGAATGTAGCCCACGTGCGAAATCGTCGAATACGCCAGCATGCGCTTGAGATTGCTCTGGGCGATGGCGACGATGTTGCCGATGGCCATGGACAGCACGGCTAGCACGATGAGCATCTGGCTCCAATCCGCCTGCGAGCCGGCCAGGGCTTCGGGCAGGAGGCGCATGGCCAGCGCGAATGCGGCCAATTTGGATGCGGTGCCGATGAACACGGTCACGCAGGTGGGCGAGCCTTCGTAAACGTCGGGTATCCACATATGGAACGGCACGGCGCCGAACTTGAATCCCACGCCGACGATCAGAAAGGCGATGCCGAATACCAGGCCGATGTTGTCTCCCAAGCCATTGCGCGCGGCGTCGGCGATCGCACCGATGTCCAGACTGCCGGTCACGCCGTAGACGATGGACATGCCGTACAACAGAGTTCCCGACGCCATGGAGCCCAGCACGAAGTACTTGATGGCGGACTCGGCGGCAATGCCGGACTCGCGGTCGAATGCCACCATGGCATACAGGCACAGCGACATCAGCTCCAATCCCAGGTACAGCGTGATCAGGCTGCCGGCCGAGATCAGCACCATGGCGCCCAAGGCGGCGAACAAGCCCAGGACGAAGTATTCGCCCTTGAGAATGGCGCGCCGCTGCAGGTAATCGGTGGAGTACACGAAAACCACGGCCACGATCAGCAGAGTGGCGACTTTGAGCACCTGCGCCATGCGGTCGAGTTCGAACAGGCCGCCCAGCGCCATGATCTTTCCGGATACGGGCGTGACGCACACCAATCCTGCGGTGATGAGCAGCGCGATGACCGCCAGCACGCCGGTCCAACGGCGCTGTGCATCGGTGAGCAGCAGGTCCAGCATCAACACCGCACAGGCCGCGAGTCCAAGGAATATCTCCGGGCAGGCGTACGCGATCCCGGCATTGAACTGGCTGACACTGAATTCTGCGAGAGCGTGCATCGTTGAGCCTTAAGGAGCGATCTTCGAGACCAGCAACTGCTGGGCTAAATGCAGCGTGGTGGCCCGCATGGCATCGAGCAGCGGCGCGGGCCATATTCCGACCAGCAGGACTGCCGCGGCAAGCGCGCCCAGCACCAGGAATTCCCGGCCGTTGAGATCCTTGAGCGCCGCCACCTTGTCGTTGGCAACCGGGCCGTAAATGACGCGCTTCACCAGCCACAGGGTGTACGCCGCCCCCAGCACCAGAATGGTTGCCGCCAGGAATGCATACCAGACATTCGCCTTGAACGACGCCAGGATCACCATGAATTCACCGATGAAGCCGGAGGTCCCGGGCAGGCCGGAATTCGCGAGCGCAAACAGCACCATGAACGCGGCGAACTTAGGCATGGTATTGACCACTCCGCCGTAGGCGCTGATTTCCCGGCTGTGCACCCGGTCGTACATGACCCCGACGCACAGGAACATGGCGCCCGACACCAGGCCATGTGACAGCATTTGCACCACCGCACCGTCGAGGCCCAGTTCGATGCCGGTGGTGCGGCCGGTATGCGCCACGATCTGGAAGCCGATGAACATGCCCAAGGTCACGAATCCCATGTGCGCGATCGACGAATACGCGATCAGCTTCTTCATGTCCCGCTGCGCCAGGGCGACCAAGGCAATGTACAGCACCGCAATCAGGGACAGGGTGATGATCAACCAATCCAGCTGCCGGCTGGCGTCCGGCGCGATCGGCAGGGAGAACCTCAAGAAACCGTATCCGCCCATCTTCAGCATGATGGCGGCCAGCACCACCGAGCCGCCCGTGGGCGCTTCCACGTGGGCATCCGGCAGCCAGGTGTGCACCGGCCACATCGGCACCTTCACGGCGAATGCGGCGAAAAAAGCCAAGAAGATGAACGTTTGCTCGGTGAGGGTCAGGGGCATTCGCTGGAACACCGCGAGTTCGTAGGTGCCGGCCTTCAGATACAGATAAATCAGCGCAACCAGCATCAACACCGAGCCGATGAAGGTGTACAGGAAGAATTTGATGGTGGCATACACCCGCCGCGGACCGCCCCACACGCCGATGATGATGAACATCGGGATGAGCATGGCCTCCCAGAACACATAGAACAGTGCACCGTCCAGGGCGGCGAACACGCCGATCATCAGCCCCTCCAATATCAGGAAGGCGGCGTGATACTGCGCCACGCGCTTTTCCACGTTGGTCCAGCTCGCAATGACGATGAGCACGGTGGTGAAGGTGGTCAGCAAGATCAGCGGCATCGAAATGCCGTCGACCCCGATGTAGTACTCCGAATGGATGGTCGATATCCATGGCGCGCGCTCGACGAACTGCATCGCCGCGGTGCCGGTCTTGAACAAGGTGAACAGCGGCACGCTCAATATCAGGGTCAAGGCGCTCACGATCAGCGAGAGCCATTTTGCGGCACCCACCCGATCGTTCAAGGTCAGCACCGCAAAGCCGCCGATGATGGGCAGCCAGATCAGCACCGACAGCAAGTGGCCGCCGAACATCACGTTCGCCATAGCAGCCACGCCATGAAGGAAACCAGGCCCAGGATCATGGCGAAGGCGTAGTGGTACAGATATCCCGACTGCGCGTAGCGCATCACCGACCCCAGCCAGCCGACGGTGCGAGCGCTGCCGTTGACCAGCCCCTCGTCGATCAGGATCTGATCGCCGAAGCGCCACAGGCCTCCGCCCAGGCGCCGTACCGCCGGCACAATCACGTTTTCATTGAACCAGTCGAAGCCGTATTTGTTGACCAGGATGGTGTACAGCCATTTGAAGCGGCGTTCCGCCGCATCCGCCAGCGCCGGCTTCTTGAGGAAGAACAACCAGGCGGTGAATGCGCCGAGCGCTGCCAGCCATACCGGCGGCGCGCTGAAGGCGGCCCACATGAACTCCAAGGGCGAACCTTGGAACTCCTCGCCCACCCGCCTCAGCACGTCGTTCGCCGCATGGACTTGAATGGCACCCTGAAAGTAGCCGCCGAACAGCATGGGCTCGACCGTGAACCAGCCGATCAGCGCAGACGGAATGGCGAGCAGCACCAGCGGCAGCGTCACCACCCAGGGACTCTCGTGCAGATGTTCCTGGGTGTGATGGTCCATGCGCGGCTCGCCGTGAAAGGTCATGAAGAACATGCGGAAGGTGTACAGGGCCGTGATGAACACGCCGCTCAGCACGCAGTAATACGCATAGGTGTGCCCAGGGCGGGTCGCCAGGTGCACTGCATCGATCAAGGCATCCTTGGAGAAAAACCCCGCGGTTCCCGGAAAACCGATCAGGGCCAGCGAACCCACCAGGCAGGTCCAATAAGTGATGGGCATATACTTTCTCAGGCCGCCCATTTTCCGCATGTCCTGCTCATGGTGCATGGCGATGATCACCGAGCCTGCGGCCAAGAACAACAGCGCCTTGAAAAAGGCATGCGTCATGAGATGGAAAATACCCGCGCCGTAGGCCGAGGCGCCGAGCGCCACGGTCATATACCCGAGCTGCGACAGGGTCGAATAGGCGACCACTCGCTTGATGTCGTTGGCGACGATGCCGAGCAGCCCCATGAAGAACGCCGTGGTCGCGCCGATGATCAACACGGTCGACAGCGCGGTCTCCGACAATTCGAACAGCGGCGACATGCGCGCGACCATGAAAATGCCCGCCGTCACCATGGTCGCGGCGTGGATCAAGGCCGATATCGGGGTCGGGCCTTCCATGGAATCGGGCAGCCAGACATGCAGGGGCATTTGGGCGGACTTGCCCATGGCGCCGACGAACAGACAAATGCAGGTAAAGGTGATCGCCGGCCACACCACGGCGTTGCCGACGTGAATCTGCGCCGCCACGATCTGGTCGGCATGTGCAAACACCGTCGCATAATCCAGCGACCCGGTGTAACGAACCACGGCGGCGATCCCGAGCACGAAGCCGAAGTCGCCGATGCGGTTGACCAGGAAGGCCTTCAAGTTGGCGAAGATGGCCGTGGGGCGCGTGTACCAGAAGCCGATCAGCAGGTACGAGACCACGCCCACCGCCTCCCAGCCGAAGAACAATTGCATGAAATTGTTCGACATCACCAGCATCAGCATCGAGAAGGTGAACAGCGAGATGTAGCTGAAGAAGCGCTGATAGCCGTCATCGTCGTGCATGTAGCCGATGGTGTAGATGTGCACCATCAGCGACACGAACGTCACCACCGCCATCATCATCGCGGACAGCCGGTCGATCAGGAATCCGACTTCCATGCTCAGCCCGTCGCTCACCAGCCAGGTGTATACCGTGCCGTTGAACGGCGGCTGGCCCATGACGAGAATCTGATACAGCACATAGAACGACAGCGCGCAGGAAATCGCCACGCCCGCGATGGTGACGCTGTGCGCGCCCGCCCGGCCGATGAACTTGCCGAACAAGCCGGCGATGATGGCCGCCGCCAGGGGCGCCAACGCGATGGTGAGATAAATCGACTGCATTTCGCCGGTCCCTCAGCCTTGCAGAGTGTCGAGGTCTTCGACTTCGATGCTGCGCCGTTCGCGGAACACCACGACCAGGATGGCGAGACCGATGGCCGCTTCGGCCGCCGCCACGGTCAATATGAAGAACACGAAGATCTGGCCGCTGATGTCGCCCAGAAAGCGCGAGAACGCGACGAAATTGAAATTGACGGCGAGCAGCATGAGCTCGATGCACATCAAGAGCACGATGACGTTCTTGCGGTTCAGGAACACCCCGGCCACCGCGATGGAGAACAGGATGCCGGACAAGGTCAGCACATGCGCGAGCGTGATCATGGTCTTTTCTCGGAGGCCATTTTGACGATTCGAATGCGGTCCTTGGCCCTGACGGCGACCTGCATCGCAATGTTCTGCGGCTTGCCGCCGGTGCGGCGGCGCAGAGTCAGCACGATGGCGGCGATGCTCGCCACCAGCAGGATGACGGCGGCGACCTGCGCCGGATAGGCATAGTGCGTGAACAGGGCCGTTCCCAGGTCGCGCGTATTGGAGTAGCCGGCGGCGAGCGCCGGCGCGGTGCGCATGCTCATGCCGCCCAGGTGCTTCACCACGATGACGTTGACGATGGCGAACACCAGGAAGCCGGCCACCGCGACCGCCAGCGGCCAGAATTTGGCCAGCCCCTTGCGCAGTTCCTCGAGATTGACGTCGAGCATCATGACGACGAACAGGAACAGCACCATGACGGCGCCGACGTACACCAGCACCAGCACGATCCCCAGGAATTCGGCATCCAACAGCAGCCATATGACGGCGCTGTTGAAGAAGCACAGCACCAGGAGCAGCGCCGAAAACACGGGGTTGCGGGCCAGAATGACGCCGAGCGCCGCCGCGATCAACACGGCGGCGAAGATGAAGAAAAGAATGTTCGGAAACATCAGCGGTACCGCGCATCGGCGGCACGATCAGCCGCGATCATTGCTTCATAGCGTTCGCCGATGCCGAGCAATTTGTCCTTGCTCATGATGTTCTCGCCGCGATTTTCCATGTGGTATTCATGCAGCCGCGTTTCAACGATGGCATCCACCGGACAGGCTTCCTCGCAAAAGCCGCAGTAGATGCACTTGAACAAGTCGATGTCGTAGCGGGTGGTGCGGCGCGTGCCGTCGGCGCCCACGTCCGACTCGATGGTGATCGCGAGCGCCGGGCACACCGCTTCGCAGAGCTTGCAGGCGATGCAGCGCTCCTCGCCGTTCGGGTAGCGCCGCAGCGCGTGCAGCCCGCGAAAACGGTTGCTCTGCGGCGTCTTCTCCTCGGGATAGTTGACCGTGACCTTGGGCGCCCACAACCCCTTCCAGGTCACCCATAACCCCTGCCCCAGCTCCCACAGCAGGAAAGTCTTGAGAAAATTGCGCACGGCCTGCATTACAGATGCCCCTTCCACGGACCGACATGGAGATAGACCATGACGCCCTCGACCAGCAACCACACCAGCGTGACCGGAATCAGCGCCTTCCAGCCCAAACGCATGATCTGATCGTAGCGGTAGCGCGGAAACGTCGCGCGCAGCCACAGAAAAGTGAACATGGGAAACAGAGTTTTCAAGCCGAACCAGAAGAAGCTGGGCGTGGCCAGCCATGCATCGTCGGGCAGCCAACCGTCGAACGGCGACAGCCAGCCGCCGAAGAAGAACACGACGGTCAGCGCCGAGATCAGGATCATGTTGACGTATTCGGCGATGAAGAACAACGCAAAAGCCATGCCGGAGTAGTCGACGTGAAAGCCGGCGACGATTTCCGACTCGCCCTCGGCGACGTCGAAGGGAGCACGGTTGGTCTCGGCAACCCCCGAAATGAAGTACACCAGCAGCAGCGGGAACAGCCAGGTCCAATTCCAGCCGAACAGACCGCGCTGCGCCTGAATGATCTGGCCGATGTTGAGGCTGCCCGCGGCCATCAATACGCCGACCATCGCGAAACCCATGGCAATTTCATAGGCGACGATCTGTGCGGCCGAACGCATCGCGCCCAGGAAGGCGTACTTGGAATTGGCGGCCCATCCCGCCAGGATGACGCCGTACACCCCCATCGAGGTCAACGCCAAGATATAGAGCAGCCCCGCGTCAATATTGGCGAAGGTATGTTCCGGCGCGAAGGGAATGACCGCCCAGATCGCCAGCGACGGGACCAGCGCCAGGAACGGCGCCAGACGGAACAGAAAACCGTTCGCATCCGCCGGAATGACGATTTCCTTGAAGATGAGTTTGACGACATCGGCAAAGGGCTGGGCCAAGCCCGGAATCAGCAAGCCGCCGATACGGTTGGGGCCCCTGCGCGCTTGAATCCAGCCGATCACCTTGCGTTCCGCCAGGGTGTAGAACGCCATGGTGAGAATGATGCAAATCATCACCATGAGCGTCTGCACGGCCAGCAGCAGCGGCGAGGTCCAGTACGGCGTGATGATGCCGGCGAGCCAATCGCGCAGTGGGCTCCACTCCCACATTTAGATCACGGTGCGGGCCATGCGCCCGTCCTTGGTTTTCGACAAGGCCTCGGAGCCGCGCACCAGCGCGTCCACTTGATAGGGAGGGATGTCCACCCACGGGTCCGCGCTTTGTCCGCCGGCAATGGCCGCGCCGCCGCCGGCGGCGGTGAGGCCGCTGCCGCTGGTCTCAATGCGGGTACCGCAGGCCGCCAGCAGCGCCGCGCGAATTTCCTCCGAGCTCACATAGTCGACGCCGCGCAGATTCAGCAGGTTCGCGAGCACGCGCAGCACTTTCCACCCCGGCCGCGCGTCGCCCAACAGCTGGGCGGCACCCGCCCAGCTCTGCCAGCGTCCCTCGGCATTGACGAAGGTGCCCGAGGTCTCGGCAAAGGATCCGATGGGCAGCACCACGTGCGCCGTGGCGCGCAGGCTCTCGGGAAGATGCGTCGTCACCGCGACCACCAGTTCCGCCGTCCCGAGCGCTCGGGCATCGGCCGCAAAATCCGCCGCGGGATCCACGGTACCCAGCAACACATAGGCCTTGAGGGCCGATTCCAGCATGCCGCGCGCCGACAGACCTGCGGTGAGCGCCGGTGCCCCGCCCGCGAGGCGATGCGGCACGGCGCCCGCCAGATGCGCTCCCGCGGCATTGGCACCTTCGGTAATACAACCGGTGACCGCTGAGCAGAGGTTGGCCAGCACCGCGGCCAATGCCTTGAGCTGCGAGTAGGCCGGATGGCGCTGCGCCAGAGTCCCCAGAATAACGGCACGGCGCGTGCCGCTCGACAGCGCATTGACGGCCGCCCGGTGAGTATCGTTGACCGTCGCCTCCGGGATGGCGGCCGGCAGAGGCTTGCCGTGCGCCGCCGCGGCCGCACGTACCAGCGCCGCCAGCTCGCCGACCAGGTCGGTTTCTGCCAACGCATAGGCTGCCACCGGAAACATGTAGTCGTAGCGGCGCGGATTGAGGAAGGCCACCTTCGCGCCCTTCACCGCCGCCTTGCGTATGCGATGCGCCAGCAAGGGCATCTCATGCCGCACATTCGACCCGATCATCAGCACGCCCTCGAGATGATCGATGTCGCCGATCTTCAGACCGAGATGCGGGAACACCACGTCGCGCTCTTGATCGCGGAAATCCAGCTGTCGCAGGCGGTGATCGATATTGGCGCTGCCCAGCCCGCGCGCGATTTGCGCCAGCAGATACAGTTCCTCGACCGTGGCCATGGGCGAGCCGAGGAATCCCGCGGCGGCGGGGCCGTGAGCGGCGATCACCTTTTGCAGGCCTTCGGCCGCCGCGGTGAGCGCCACTTCCCATTCCACCGGCTGCAGGGCGCCGTCGATGCGCAGCATGGGTTCGGTCACCCGGTCCGGCGAATAGATGCCCTCGAAGCCGAAGCGGTCGCGGTCCGCGATCCAAGTCTCGTTGATCGCCTCGTTTTCGCGCGGCACCATGCGCATCAGCTTGCCGCGCAGCACATGCGCGTACAGGTTGGTGCCGAAGGCATCGTGGGGCGATACCAAGGCCTGCTGCGTCATCTCCCAGGAGCGCGCGTGATAACGGAAGGGCTTGTTGTTGAGCGCGCCGACCGGACATAGATCGATGATGTTGGCCGAGAGCTCATGATCGACGCTGTGCTCGATGTAGGTACCCACCTCCATGTTCTCGCCGCGGCCGGTGGTGCCCATCTGCGGGTAGCCCTGGATTTCCTGGCCGAAGCGAATGCAGCGCGTGCAGTGAATGCAGCGCGTCATGTCGGTCGAGACCAGCGGACCCAGGTTCTTGTCCTTGACCACCCGCTTGCGTTCGCTGAAGCGGGAAATATCCCTCCCATAGCCCAGCGCCAGGTCCTGCAGTTCGCATTCGCCGCCCTGATCGCAAATGGGGCAATCGAGGGGGTGATTGATCAACAGGAATTCCATGGTCGCCCGCTGCGCCGCCACGGCTTTCGGCGACTTGGTGAACACCTTCATGCCTTCGGTCACCGGCGTGGCGCAGGCCGGCATGGGCTTGGGCGCCTTTTCCACTTCGACCAGGCACATGCGGCAGTTGGCGGCGACGCTCAGCTTGTCGTGGTAGCAGAATCGTGGGATGTAGATGTCGGCCGGATCGGTGACCTGCATGATCATCTGACCCTTGCGGGCCTTCAGCGGCACTCCGTTGACTTCGATATTGATCGTGTCGTCGCTCATCGTGCGCCCTACGCCGCCGCGGCCGCTGTGCCGGCGGCCGGTTGGCCTTCGACGATGGAACGGCCCTTATGCTCGATCATGTATTGAAACTCGTGCCGGAAGTGCTTCAGGAAACTCTGCACCGGCCACGCCGCCGCATCCCCCAGCGCGCAGATGGTGTGGCCTTCGATGCGATTGGCCACATCGAGCAGAAGCCCCAGATCCTCGCTGCGGCCTTCGCCCGCGATGATTCGTCTCAGCATGCGCGTGAGCCAGCCGGTGCCCTCGCGGCAGGGAGTGCACTGGCCGCAGGATTCGGACATGTAAAAGCGCGCCAGGCGCTCCAGCGCCCGCACCATGCAGGTGGTTTCGTCCATGACGATGACGGCGCCGGTGCCGATCGAAGAACCGGCCTTCTTGACCGAATCGTAGTCCATGTTGGTGGCCCACATGATCTCCGCCGGAAGCACCGGACAGGACGAGCCGCCGGGAATCACCGCTTTGAGCTTGCGTCCCTTCCACACCCCGCCGGCGAGAGCCATCAGGTCCTTGAAGGGAATTCCGAGCGGCAATTCGAAGTTGCCGGGCTTTTCGACATGGCCGGACACGGAAAAGATGATGGTGCCGCCCGAATTCACCGGGCCCAACCCCGCAAACCACGCCGGCCCCTTGCGCAGGATGGTCGGCACGGACGCAAAGCTCTGCGTGTTGTTGATGGTGGTGGGCTTGCCGAACAGACCGAAGTTCGCCGGGAACGGCGGCTTGAAGCGCGGCTTGCCCGGCTTGCCTTCCAGCGACTCGAGCAGCGCCGTCTCCTCGCCGCAGATGTAGGCGCCGGCACCGATGAACATGTGCAGATCGAAATCCACGCCGCTCCCGAGGATATTCTTGCCGAGCAGTCCGGCCGCATACGCTTCCGCCAGGGCGGCCTCGAAACGCGGAATCGGCTCGGCCAGAAATTCGCCGCGAATGTAGTTGTAGCCGACGGTGGCATTCATGGCATAGCCGCCGATCGCCATCCCCTCGATCACCGAATGCGGGTTGTAGCGCAGGATGTCGCGGTCATGGCAGGTGCCGGGCTCGGATTCGTCCGAATTGCACACGGCGTATTTTTGCACCGGTGACGCGCGCGGCATGAAACTCCATTTGACGCCCATGGGAAACGCGGCGCCGCCGCGGCCGCGCAGCCCCGAGGCCTTGACCTCGTCGATGATTTTCTCGCGCGGCGTCTGCTCGCGCAGTATCTTCTCCCACGCCTGATAGCCGCCGGACCGGCGATAGCCCTCGAGAGTCCATGGACGCTCGTATTTCAGCGCCTCGAACAAGGTCAAGTTCTGTTCGTAAGCCATCAACCAGCTCCGCTCATGTCAATTCATCCAGGATCTTGTCGATGCTCGCGGGGGTCAGGTTCTCGTGATACACGTGATCGACCATCATCATGGGGGCGCCGGTGCAAGCGGCCAGGCATTCCTCCTCGCGCTTCAAATAGATGCGCCCATCCGGCGTGCTCTCGCCGGTCTTGATCCCCAGCTTCTTCTCGACGTGGTCGACCACCTCCTGCGAGCCGCGCAACATGCAGGAAATGTTGGTGCAGACCGACACATGATGCCGTCCCACGGGCTTGGTCTCGAACATCGAATAAAACGTCGCGACCTCGTACACCTGAATGGGCGGCAGCCCAAGATAAGCGGCCACCGCATCCATGAGCTCGGTGGTCAGGAATCCGTGGTTCTCGTGCTGCGCGGCATGCAGCGCGGAAATCACGGCTGAGCGCTTGCGGTCGGGCGGGAATTTCGCCACCCAGCGGTCGATCTCTTCGCGCACGTGCGCCGACAGCTGCGCGCTCATCGATCGATCTCGCCGAACACGATGTCTTGAGTGCCGATCACCGCCACCACGTCCGCCAGCATATGCCCCCGCACCATTTCATCGAGCGACGCAAGATGCGCGAAGCCCGGCGCGCGCACCTTCAGCCGGTAAGGTTTGTTGGCGCCGTCGGACACCAGGTACACGCCGAGCTCCCCCTTCGGGGCCTCGACCGCGGCGTACACCTCGCCTTGCGGCACGCAGTAGCCCTCGGTCATGAGTTTGAAATGGTGAATCAACGATTCCATATCGCCTTTCATCTCCTCGCGCCGCGGCGGCCGCACCTTGCGGTCGTCGATCATGACCGGCCCCGGATTGGCTTTGAGCCACGCCACGCATTGGTCGATGATGCGCGTCGATTGGCGCAGTTCCGCGACCCGCACCAGGTAGCGATCGTAGCAATCACCGTGCACTCCGACCGGAATGTCGAAATCCATGCGGTCGTACACGTCATAGGACTGCTTCTTGCGCAAATCCCATTCGACTCCGGAGCCGCGCAACATCGGGCCGGAAAATCCCAGCTGCATGGCGCGCTCGGGGCTCACCACGCCGATGTTGACCGTGCGCTGCTTCCAGATGCGGTTGTCGGTGAGCAGGGTTTCGTATTCGTCGACGCAGGCGGGAAAGCGCCGGGTGAAATCCGCGATGAAATCCAGCAGGCTGCCGCTGCGCCGCTCATTGAGCCGGTCCACGTCCTTCTTGCTGCGCCACTCGGAATGCTGGTATTTGGGCATGAAGTCCGGAAGATCCCGGTACACCCCGCCCGGCCGGTAATAGGTGGCGTGCATGCGGGTGCCGGAGACCGCCTCGTAGCAATCCATCAGGTCTTCGCGTTCGCGGAAGCAGTACAGGAACACCGTCATGGCGCCGATGTCGAGCCCGTGCGCCCCCAGCCACATCAGATGATTCAGGATCCGCGTGATCTCGTCGAACATCACGCGGATGTACTGCGCGCGCAGCGGCGGCTCGATCCCGAGGAGTTTTTCGATCGCCATGACATAGGCGTGCTCGTTGCACATCATGGACACATAGTCCAGCCGGTCCATGTAGCCGATCGACTGGTTGAACGGTTTGCTCTCGGCCAGCTTCTCGGTCCCGCGATGCAGAAGCCCGATGTGCGGATCGGCTTTTTGAATCACCTCGCCGTCCATTTCCAGCACCAGACGCAGCACACCGTGCGCGGCCGGATGCTGCGGACCGAAGTTCATGGTGTAGTTGCGGATCTCAGCCACTGGATTTCCCGTCTGCCACCGGCGCATTGGTCAACTGCGGATCGTAGCGGTTGTCGTGACGGATCACCTTGGGCACCAGCACCCGAGGCTCGATGCTGACGGGCTGGTACACCACCCGGCCCTTCTCCGGGTCGTAGCGGACTTCCACATTGCCCGACAGCGGAAAATCCTTGCGGAAGGGATGGCCGATGAAACCGTAGTCGGTGAGCAGCCGGCGCAGATCCGGATGGCCCTTGAACAATATGCCGAACATGTCGAAGGTTTCGCGCTCGAACCAATCGGCGCCGGCCCAGATGCCGGCCACCGAATCCACCATGGGCTCGGCGTCGTCGGGGCAATGCACCCGCAGGCGCAGGCGTTGATTGAGGGAGATCGAGAGCAGGTGATACACCACGGCGAAGCGCCGACCCGGCGTCAAAGCGGCCTCCCGCACATCTTCGGCCATCGCGCGCCGCGCCACGCCGCGGCTGAATCCCGACGAGGTCGCGCTCTCCGTTTTCCACTCCGCGCGGCCGTGTTCGAGATAGTCCACGCCGCACACATCCATGCACATCTCGAACTTCAGGCCCGCGGCATCGCGCAGGGCGGTGGCCGCCTCCAGCAGCGTCGCGGCGGGCACTTCGTAAGTCAGTTCACCGCAGGTATTCGGCACGGCCTGCAACGCCCCCGGCAGCGCCTGCGCAACCGCCAAGCCAAGGCTGTCGAGGCGGGTCGGCGTCGGCGCCGCCGCCACGGCGGTGGATTCCGCGCTCATCGGATGATTGCCTTGTTGCGCCTGATCTTGTTCTGCAGCTGAATGATGCCGTAGAGCAGGGCTTCAGCGGTGGGCGGACAGCCGGGAACGTACACATCCACCGGTACGATGCGGTCGCAGCCGCGCACCACGGCATAGGAATAGTGATAGTAGCCGCCGCCGTTGGCGCACGAGCCCATGGAAATCACCCAGCGCGGCTCGGTCATTTGGTCGTACACCTTGCGCAGGGCGGGCGCCATCTTGTTCACCAGAGTGCCCGCCACGATCATCACGTCCGATTGGCGGGGACTCGGGCGAAACACCACGCCAAAGCGGTCAAGATCGTAGCGCGCGGCGCCGGCATGCATCATTTCCACGGCGCAGCAGGCAAGCCCGAAGGTCATCGGCCACAGCGAACCGGTGCGGGCCCAATTGATCAGCTTGTCAACGGTGGTCACTTCGAAGCCGCGCACGGTGCTTGGGTCGGCAGAGACGGCCTCTAGTCCCATTCAAGGGCCCCTTTCTTGTAGTCGTACACCAGGGCGACGACCAACACCAGGGCGAAAATCAGCATGGCCACGAGGCCAAAACTGCCGGTCGCCTTGAGCGAGACCGCCCATGGAAAGAAGAACGCGATCTCCAAATCGAACACGATGAAAATGATGGCAACAAGATAGTAACGGACGTCGAAACGCATCCGCGAGTCCTCGAAGGCCTCGAACCCGCATTCGTAGGGGGAGAGTTTTTCCGCATCGGGGCGCCGGGGACCCGCAATCCAGCCGATGGTGAACAGCGCGAGCCCCAGGACGCTGGCCAAGCCCATGAAAATCAATATCGGTAAATACTGTCGCAGCATCATCCGCGTCCGACCACGTCAATTGACCATAATTGTATCAGGGGCAAGCATGCTGCGTCGCATAAAGGAACGCGAATAACCCAAAGTGATGGTGCCGACGGCCGGAGTCGAACCGGCACAGGTTGCCCCACTAGCCCCTCAAACTAGCGCGTCTACCAATTTCGCCACGTCGGCATTCCATGGGCTTCGCCCAACTCTTAACGGGGTCGATGCGACCCCGAACTTTTGAACTCGGATCACTGCTTTGCCGGAGCCACGGGCGCCGGCGCCGGCGTGGTCGACGTCTGAGCGGCGCGCTCCAACACACTGGTCGGCTCCGCGGTCGGACGCGCCCCCAGGTACGCCAGGGTCAGGCTGGTGGCAAAAAACATCGCTGCGAACACGGCCGTCAATTTGGAAAACAGGGTGCTGGTGCCGCGCGCGCCGAACACCGTGCCGGAGGCGCCCGAGCCGAAGCCGGCGCCGGCTTCCGCGCCCTTGCCCCGCTGCAGCAGCACCAGGCCGATGATCATCAGTGCAAGCAATACGTGCACACCCAAAATTATTCCACGCAACATAAGAAATCTCTCAATGGCGAACGGCCGCAGCCGCGCATATCTGCTGAAACTCATCGGCGCTCAGGGAAGCGCCGCCCACCAAACCGCCATCCACGTCGGGCATCGCGAATAGCTCCGCGGCATTGCCGGCCTTGACGCTTCCGCCATAGAGGATCCGCAGATGGCGCGCTATCTTAGCATCTTGCGCATGAATACGATCGCGCAGGAAGGAGTGCACCGCCTGCGCCTGCTCCGGTGATGCGGTGCGGCCGGTGCCGATCGCCCACACCGGCTCGTAGGCCAGTATCGCCCGCGCAAAGCCGCCGACCCCGTGCATGGTGATCACGGCGTCGAGCTGCCGAGCGATCACTGCTTCGGTGTGCTTTGCCTCACGCTCTTCCAGGGTTTCTCCGACACACAGCACCGGCGTGAGGCCGACCTGCAAGACCGCGGCAAACTTGCGCGCCACCAGGGCGTCATCTTCGTGATACCAGCGGCGCCGCTCCGAATGGCCGACGATCACATAGCTGCAGCCCACGTCCCTGAGCATGGACGCGCACACCTGGCCGGTGAACGCTCCGCCCGACTCAGCGCAGACATCTTGAGCGCCGACCGCGATACGGCCGCCTTCGAGTATACGGGCCGCATCGCTCAAATATACATAAGGCGGAAAAACTGCGATATCGATCGGCCAATCCGGCTTCAGACTCATCTCCAATTCGGCGAGCAACGCTTCATTGGTGGCCCGTGAGCCGTGCATTTTCCAATTACCCGCGACCAACGGACGACGCATAGGGCTACCTTCGGGCATTTGCCCAGCGGGAAAGGCGGCGAAGATTAGCCGCGCGGGCGCCTAACTGCAAGCCCGGGCAGGCCTCAAGGACCGGGGTCCTGGGCCGCGGCCGCCGCGGCTTCGACCACGGTGGCGATCTCCCGCGCCCCCTGCTTCACCAGACCGGCATCGTAGCCCTCGACCATGACACGGATCAGGGGTTCGGTGCCGGAGGCACGCAGCACGATGCGACCGCGGCCGTCGAAGCGGCGTTCCACCTCCTGCGCGGCCTTCACGACGGCCGGTTCCTGCATGGGATCGAAGCGCTTGGCCACGCGCACGTTGAGCAGGACTTGGGGGTACTTGCGCATGCCGGCGGTGAGTTCGGCGAGTCCGGCGCCGGTTTGCTTCATCACGGCGAGCACTTGCAGCGCGCTGATCAAGCCATCGCCGGTGGTGGTCTTGTCCAGGCAGAGGATGTGGCCCGAGGTCTCCCCGCCCAAGGTTCCCCCCAGCTCATTGAGCAGGCCGAGCACGTAGCGGTCGCCCACTTGCGCACGGCGAAATTCCACCCCGAGTTCGGCCAGCCCATGCTCCAGCCCGAGGTTGCTCATCACCGTTCCGACCACGGGGCCCTTCAACTGACCCAGATCGCGACCGTGCTTGGCCAATATGTACAGCAGCTGATCACCGTCCACGCAGCGCCCGAGTTCGTCCACCATCACCACCCGGTCTCCGTCCCCGTCGAGCGCCATGCCGACCTGCGCACGCACGCCGGGTACCGTCAGCTGCAGCAACTCCGGCGCCGTCGAGCCGCAGCCGTCATTGATGTTGCGGCCGTTCGGCGAACAGCCGATCGGCACGATTTCGGCGCCCAGGTCGGCCAGCACCCGCGGCGCCACCTTGTAACCCGCGCCGTTGGCGCAATCGATGACGATTTTGAAGCCCTGAAGATTCATGCCCGCGGGAATGGTCGATGCGCAAAACTGCTGGTATTGGGTGCGGCTGCGGTCGATGCGCACGGCCTTGCCCAGATGCTGCGATTGCTGGGTGACCACCGGCACATCGAGCAGGCGCTCGATTTCATTTTCCGCCTCATCCGACAATTTGCTGCCGGTGGCGTCGAAGAACTTGATGCCGTTGTCCTGGTACGAGTTGTGCGAGGCGCTGATGACGACGCCGAAACTGCAATCCAGGCGCTGCGTCATGTAGGCGATTCCCGGCGTCGGCAGCGGACCGATGAGCATGACATCGACGCCGGCGGCGACGAAGCCCGCCTCCAGCACGGATTCGAACATGTAACCGGAAACGCGGGTGTCCTTGCCGATGAGCGCGCGTCCGCCGCTAGGGCTAAGCACGCGCGCCGCGGCGCTCGCCAGGCGCAGCGCAAAATCCACGGTCATCGGCGCTTCGCCGACCCGGCCGCGCACGCCGTCGGTGCCGAAATATTTGTTCAACTGTCGATTCCTTGCAGGACGGCCGTCACCATGTTGATTGCATCGCGCGTCGCCGCCACATCATGGGTGCGAATGATGCGTGCGCCCTGCGCAACCGCCAGCGCCGCCAGCCCCAAACCGCCGTGCAGCCGCTCATCGACGGATCTGCCGAGAATCCGGCCGATGAAGCTCTTGCGCGACACCCCCACCAACAGCGGCGATCCCAATCCCGCAAAATGCGGCAGCGACTTGAGCAGCGTCAAATTGTGCTCCAGTCCCTTGCCGAAGCCCAAACCCGGGTCGATGGCGATGGCATCCGCAGCGATGCCGCTGCGCACACACGCATCCCGCTCGCGTATCAGAAATTCGGATACCTCGGCCACCACGTCCCCGTAGTGAGGATCATCCTGCATGGTACGCGGCTCCCCCTGCATGTGCATCAAAACGACCCCCGCTTCGAGGCCTGCGGCACACTCTCGCGCTCCGGGTGCGCGTAGGGCGTTCACATCGTTGACGATGCAGGCCCCCGCCGCGACCGCCGCCGCCATCACCGCGGGCTTGCTGGTGTCGATCGAGACGGCGACCTGCGAGGCGGCGCCGATGCCTTCGATGACCGGCACCACGCGTGCGATCTCGGCCGCCTCCTCCACCGGTGCCGCGCCGGGCCGCGTGGACTCGCCGCCCACATCGATGATGACGGCGCCTTCCTCGACCATGCGCGCGGCCCGCGCCAGCGCGGCATCGAGCTGCGCATAGCGGTTGCCGTCGGAGAAGGAATCCGGCGTCACGTTCAAGATCCCCATGACCACGGGTCGCGTGAGGTCAATGATCCTGTGTCGGCAACGCCATTGCATGTTCTTTGTTCGCCAGCAAATGCAAAAAGGCCGATGGGGTAGCCACCGGCCTCAATGCGCATGAACTTACCCTAAAGATTCGCGCTTAATGTTGTCCTGCGGGATTGACCAGGGGCGGTGCCGGCTTTTCGGCCGAGGGGCCTCGCGGCGTCGGCGTGGGAGTATCGTCCCAATCCCGCGGCGGACGCGGCACGCGGCCTTCCATGATGTCCTTGATCTGATCCTCGTCGATGGTTTCGTACTTGATCAAGGCCTCCGACATCGACTGCAGCTTGTCCATGTTGGTCTGCAGAATCTTGTAAGCGCGCTGATAGTTGCTGTCGATCACCCGGCGCACTTCCTCGTCGATGACGTGCGCGGTGACATCCGACACTTGTTTGTGCTGAGTGACGCTGCGGCCGAGGAACACCTCGCCCGACTCCTCGCTGTAGGTTTGCGGACCCAGGCGGTCCGACAGGCCCCAGCGCGTGACCATGTTGCGCGCCAATTCCGTCGCGCGTTCGATATCGTTGGAGGCACCCGTGGTGACCGCATCCGCGCCGAACACAAGTTCCTCGGCGACTCGGCCGCCGAACAAGGTTGCAATACGGCTCTCGAGCTGGCGCTTGCTGGTGCTGTAGCGATCCGCCTCCGGCAGGAACATGGTGACGCCCAGAGCGCGCCCGCGCGGAATGATGGTCACCTTGTACACCGGATCATGTTCCGGCACGGACAGGCCGACGATGGCATGGCCCGACTCGTGGTAGGCCGTGTTGCGCTTCTCTTCCTCGGTCATGACCATGGAGCGCCGTTCGGCTCCCATCATGATCTTGTCCTTGGCGCGGTCGAACTCTTCCATGGTCACCGAGCGCTTGTTACCACGGGCGGCGAACAAGGCCGCCTCGTTCACCAGATTCGCCAAGTCGGCGCCGGAGAACCCCGGCGTGCCGCGCGCGATGACCGACGGCTTGACGTTGTCGCCCAGCGGCACCTTGCGCATGTGCACTTTGAGGATTTGCTCGCGGCCGCGCACATCGGGCAGCGGCACCACGACCTGGCGGTCGAAGCGGCCCGGGCGCAGCAGCGCCGGGTCGAGCACGTCGGGACGGTTGGTGGCGGCAATGACGATGATTCCCTCATTGCCCTCGAAGCCATCCATTTCGACCAGCAGCTGATTCAGGGTCTGTTCGCGCTCATCATGTCCGCCGCCCAGGCCGGCGCCCCGGTGGCGGCCCACGGCGTCGATTTCGTCGATGAAAATGATGCACGGCGCATGCTTCTTGGCCTGTTCAAACATGTCGCGCACCCGCGATGCACCTACGCCGACGAACATTTCCACGAAGTCCGAGCCGGAAATGGTGAAAAACGGCACTTTGGCTTCGCCGGCAATGGCTCGCGCCAGCAGGGTCTTGCCGGTTCCCGGGGAACCGACCATGAGCACACCTTTCGGGATCTTGCCGCCAAGTTTCTGGAACTTGCCGGGATCTTTCAAGAAATCGACGATTTCGACCACTTCTTGCTTCGCTTCCTCGATGCCCGCCACATCGGCGAAGGTAATATTCACCTGATCCTCGCCCAGCAGACGGGCACGGCTCTTGCCGAAGGACATGGCGCCGCGCCCCCCCGAGGCGCCCTGCATCTGGCGCATGAAGTAGGCCCAGAAGCCAATGAGAATCAATATCGGAAAGGCGGAGATCAGCAATTGCAAGAACACCGATTGCTGCTTGGGCGGTTCACCGCGGAATTTGACGCCCTGCGACTGCATCAGCCCGATCAAGGCCGTATTGCTGGTTTCGGGGTTGTAAGTGACGAAGGGCTCGCCCGATGAGCGCTTCTTGCCTTCGATGATCTCGCCCTTGAGCGTGACCGAATCGACATTGTTGCTCTTTACGTCGGCGAGAAACTGCGAATAATCGATGGTGGCCGGCTGACCCGTGTGCATGCCGAATTGGCTGAAAATAGCGAGCAGAATGACGGCTAGCGCAACCCACAGCAGAATCTGTTTCGTCAAATCGTTCAAGTTTCACCTAACGCCGCAAACACAAGTTTCGACACTGCACCGCCGGGTATTCCCTCGCCGGGCAGTCCTTCCGAACTTACACCATCCGAAACTGCCGCGCCAACAGATAGATCTCAGGGCTTCGGGATCGTGACGCCTTCGGCTTTTTGGTCACCACTCGGCCATAGCGCCGGCGTGCATCCTTGATCATCTGATCGAATCCGGCGCCTTGAAACAGCTTCACCAGCAAGTCGCCTCCGGGAGCCAGTACGCGGTCGGCAAACTCCAGCGCCAGCTCCGCCAAATACATCGATCGGGGCTGGTCCACCGAGTCTATACCCGCCATGTTGGGGGCCATATCCGACAATACAAGGTCGACCTTGTCGGCGCCGATGCTTTGTAAAACTTGCTCCAGCACGGCGCTCTCGCGAAAGTCGCCCTGCACGAAATCGACGCCGGGAACGGCGTCCATTGCCAGGATGTCCGTCGCCACGATGCGGCCGGTGCCGCCGATGATGCGCGCGGCGTACTGGCTCCAGCCGCCGGGAGCCGCTCCCAAGTCGACGCAGCGGATCCCCGGCCGCAGCAGACGCTCGGTTTCCTGAATCTGCGCCAGCTTGAACACCGCGCGCGAGCGCCAGCCTTCGCGCTGCGCGCGCTTGACGAATTCGTCGTTGGCGTGTTCGGCGAGCCAACGAGCACTGCTTTTTGTACGCTTGGGCATTGTTCGAACGAGTGATCGCGGTTACAGACTATAATCCCGTCATGGCGCTGTCTGAAAAACAAAGGAAACATCTGCGCCGCCTCGCGCACCCCTTGAGGCCGATCGTGATGCTGGGCAATGCCGGCCTCAACGATGCCGTGGTCGCCGAGTTGGACCGCGCCCTGACCGACCACGAACTGGTCAAAGTCAGCGCCCGGGTCGGCGAGCGCGCGGCGCGCGATACCGCCCTCGACGAACTCGCGGCCCGTACCGCGGGCGAGCTGGTGCAGCAGATCGGCAATGTCGGGGTGTTCTACCGCCGCCGCAAGGATCTACCGAAAATCCTCCTTCCAGACTAGGCGCAGCACCGCGAAGCAGGCGAGCACATAGAGCGCCGCGGACACGCCGTGCCAGGCGCCGAACCCCAAGGATGCCGCCGTCCCGTGCACGCGCGCCTGCGCCATCAACGGCTTCAAGACCCACTCGTTGACCGCGAGCAGCGCCACCGCCGGGTAACCCCAGAGGAACCGGGCGCGACCCGGCAGAATCAATGCCAGCGCCGCGACCGCAAGTCCGGCATAGGTCTCGATGCTGAAAAGCCTGGCGGCGAGCAATCCGGCGAGGTGCCGGTCGCCCTGCGCATAGAACAGGGTCGGAGCGACCCACGCGGCCAGCGACCAGAGGCTGCCGGCCCACAGCACCAGCAAGATTCGAAAGACGTTTCTCACACGTAGCGGACGGTCACGATCTCGTAGCTGCGAGTGCCGCCCGGCGTGGTCACATCCACCACCTCGCCTTCGGATTTGCCGATGAGCGCACGCGCAATGGGCGAGGACACCGACAGCAGACCGAGCTTGATATCCGCCTCATCGTCGCCGACCAGCTGGTAGACGACCTTGTAACCGCCGCCCTGATCTTCCAGCTCGATGGTCGCACCGAACACCACCCGCACGCTGACGGTCAGTTTGGTGACATCGATGATTTCGCAATTCGACAGGCGGTTCTCGATCTCGTTGATGCGACCCTCGATGAAGCTTTGCTGCTCGCGCGCCGCATGGTACTCGGCGTTCTCGCTCAAATCGCCGTGGGCGCGCGCTTCGGCGATCGCCTTGATGACGTTCGGCCGCGCCTCGCTCTTCAGCTGCTTGAGCTCCGCCCGCAGCCGCTCGGCGCCGCGCAGAGTCATGGGAGTTCGCTTCACGACAACAATTCCTTGTGCAAATCCTGCAGTCGATTCACTTCGATGTCGCCCAAGTGATCGAGCGCATCGCAGGTCGCGCGCGCCCCGGCCACCGTCGTGTAATAGGTTACCTTGCGGGCGACGGCTTCGCGGCGAATCGAGCGGGACTCGCGCACCGCTTGCTTACCCTCGGTGGTATTGACGATCAAGGCCACCTCGTCGTTTTTTATCATATCGACGACGTGCGGGCGACCCTCCCGCACTTTATTGACGCGCCGGCAGGAAAGGCCGGCCTCCTCCAGCACCAGCGCGGTGCCGCCGGTGGCGGCGATCTCGAAGCCGCGCGCCATCAACATCTGCGCCAGCACCACCGCCCCCGGCTTGTCCCGGTCGCGCACGCTGATGAAGCACAGGCCATGCGTCGGCAGCGTGACCCCCGACGCCGCCTGCGCCTTGGCGTAGGCCTCGCCGAAGGTGTGGCCGGTGCCCATCACCTCGCCGGTGGATTTCATTTCCGGGCCCAGGATGGGATCGGCCTCGGGGAATTTGATGAACGGGAATACCGCCTCCTTGACGGAAAAGTACGGCGGAATGCGCTCGACCGTGCGCCCCTGCGCCGCCAGCGTCTTGCCGGTCATGACACGGGCTGCCACCTTGGCCAAGGGGATGCCGGTGGCCTTGGAGACGAAGGGCACGGTGCGCGAGGCACGCGGATTGACCTCGAGAATGTAGATGACGCCGCTTTGAATCGCGAACTGGATGTTCATCAAGCCGACGACATTGAGCGCCTTCGCCAGCTTGCGGGTCTGCGACCGCAGCTCGTCCTGAATGTCCTGGCTCAAGCCGTTCGGCGGCAGCGAGCAGCTGGAATCGCCGGAATGCACGCCGGCCTGCTCGATGTGCTCCATGATGCCGCCGATGAGCACGTCCGTACCGTCGCTCACCGCATCGACATCCACCTCGATCGCCAGGTCCAGGAATCGATCCAGCAGCACCGGGCTGTCGTTCGACACTTTCACCGCATCGTTCATGTACTGGCGCAGATCATCCTCGTTGAACACCACTTCCATGGCCCGGCCGCCCAACACGTAGCTCGGGCGCACCACCAGCGGGAAGCCGACGTCCCGCGCCAACAGCACCGCCGAGTCCTCGGTGCGCGCCGACGCGTTGGCGGGCTGCTTGAGCTTCAGCGCGGTCACCAATTTTTGGAACCGTTCGCGGTCCTCGGCGACATCGATGCTGTCGGGAGTGGTACCGATGATGGGGGCGCCGGCGGCGGCAAGCGCGCGCGACAATTTCAACGGCGTCTGCCCGCCGTACTGCACGATCACACCCTCCGGCTTCTCCTTCTCGATGATTTCCATGACATCTTCGAAGGTCAGCGGTTCGAAGTACAGGCGGTCCGAGGTGTCATAGTCGGTTGACACCGTCTCCGGATTGCAGTTCACCATGATGGTTTCGAAGCCGTCTTCGCGCAGCGCCATGGCCGCGTGCACGCAGCAATAGTCGAACTCGATGCCCTGCCCGATGCGGTTGGGGCCGCCGCCCAAAATCATGATTTTGCGCCGGGCGCTGGGATCGGCCTCGCACTCTTCCTCGTAGGTCGAATAGAGGTAGGCGGTGGAGGTGGAAAACTCCGCGGCGCAGGTGTCGACGCGCTTGTACACCGGGTGCAATCCCAGCTTGCGCCGCCGGCTGCGGATGGCAGGCTCGTCGCGCCCGGTCAATTTCGCGATGCGCGCATCGGAGAAGCCCTTGCGCTTCAGCGTGCGCAAGCGCGGCAGTTCCAGGCTTTCAAATCCGTCCTTGGCGAGCGCGGCCTCCTCGCGCACGAGGTCCGCGATCTGCGCCAGGAACCAGGGATCGATCTTGGTGGCATCGAACACCTGGCCCGGGGTCCAGCCGGCGCGAAACGCGTCGGCCACGAACAGGATCCGGTTCGGCCCCGGCCAGCGCAGCTCGTAGGAGAGCTTCTCCGCCGCCTCATCGGTCAGGGGCAGGCTCAGTTGCTCGTTGAAGCCATCGAGCCCCGTCTCCAGGCTGCGCAGCGCCTTTTGCATCGATTCCTGGAAGGTGCGGCCGATCGCCATCGCCTCGCCCACCGATTTCATCTGCGTGGTCAGGCGCGAGTTCGAGCCGGGGAACTTCTCGAAGGTGAAGCGCGGTATTTTGGTGACCACGTAGTCGATGGTGGGCTCGAACGCCGCCGGGGTCGCGCCGCCGGTGATCTCATTCTTGAGTTCATCCAGGGTGTAGCCCACCGCGAGCTTGGCGGCGATCTTGGCGATCGGAAATCCGGTCGCCTTGGATGCCAGGGCCGAGGAGCGCGACACCCGCGGATTCATTTCGATGACCAACACCCGGCCGTCCTCGGGATTGACCGCGAACTGCACGTTGGAGCCGCCGGTGTCGACGCCGATCTTGCGCAGCACCGCGATCGAGGCATCGCGCAGCCGCTGGTACTCGCGGTCGGTCAGGGTCTGCGCCGGCGCCACGGTGATGGAATCGCCGGTATGCACCCCCATGGGGTCGAGGTTTTCGATCGAACAAACAATGATGCAATTGTCGATTCGGTCCCGGACCACCTCCATTTCATACTCTTTCCAACCGAGCACCGATTCCTCGAGCAGCACCTCGTTGGTGGGCGAGGCATCGAGGCCGCGCGCCACGATGGCTTCGAATTCTTCGCGGTTGTAGGCGATGCCGCCGCCGCTGCCGCCCAAGGTGAAGGACGGCCGGATCACCGTGGGGAAGCCGATCTCCGCCTGGACCGCCAGGGCCTCCTCCATGCTGTGGGCAATCCGCGCCCGCGCGGTCTCGAGACCGATGTCGGCCATGGCGCGGCGGAACAGCTCCCGGTCCTCCGCCATATCGATGGCGCGCTGCGATGCGCCGATCATCTCGACATTGAATTTCTCCAGCACTCCCTCGCGCACCAGATCGAGCGCCGTATTGAGCGCGGTCTGGCCGCCCATGGTGGGCAGCAGGGCGTTGGGCCGTTCCTTCTCGATGATGCGGGCAATGGTGCGCCAGTTGATGGGTTCAATGTAGATCGCGTCCGCGGTTTCCGGATCGGTCATGATGGTGGCCGGATTCGAGTTCACCAAAATGACCCGATATCCCTCTTCTTTCAGCGCCTTACACGCCTGAGCTCCGGAATAATCGAACTCGCAGGCCTGACCGATGATGATGGGTCCGGCACCGATGATGAGGATGCTGTCGAGATCGGTGCGCTTCGCCACTTAGCCTTCCGCCGACTTTTGTTTAATGGGATTGCGGCCCCGCGAATGGGCTTGCATGCGCTTGACCATCAGGTACATGAAATGCTCGAACAGCAGCCGCACATCGTGCGGGCCGGGGCTGGCTTCCGGATGCCCCTGGAAGCTGAATGCGGGCCGGTCGGTGCGCGCCAGTCCCTGCAGAGAACCGTCGAACAGCGAACGGTGGGTCGCGCGCAAGGTGGGCGGCAGGGTGGCTTCGTCCACCGCGAATCCATGATTCTGGCTCGAGATCAGCACCCGGCCGGAGTCGATTTCCAAGACCGGATGATTGGCGCCGTGATGCCCGAATTTCATCTTCATGGTCTTCGCGCCGCTCGCCAATCCGAGCAGTTGATGGCCCATGCAAATGCCGAACACCGGTATGTCGGTTTCCAGGAAGCGCGAGATCGCTTCGATGGCGTAATCGCAGGGCTCCGGATCACCGGGTCCATTACTTAAGAAAATACCATCAGGATGCATCGCAAGCACTTGATCTGCCGGCGTTTGTGCTGGCACAACCGTCATGCGGCAACCATGCTCCGACAGAATCCTCAAAATATTGCGCTTGATGCCGAAGTCGTAGGCAACCACGTGCACCCGGCTCTGCGGACGCGGCGGTTTGGAGGTGGATTTCCACAGCAGCCCGTCGTTCCATTGGTAGATCTTCTTGGTCGAGACCGCCTTGGCGAGATCCATGCCCTTCAAGCCGGGGAATTTCTTGGCGGCGCGCACCGCCGCCTTATCGTCGATCGAATCCCCGGTCATGATGCAGCCGGATTGCGCCCCTTTCTCACGCAGCAGGCGCGTGAGCTTGCGGGTGTCGATATCGGCAATCGCCACCACCTTGCAGCGGAGCAGGAAACTCTGCAGCGATTCGGTGGCCCGCCAATTGGAGTACAGCAGGGGTAGATCGCGGATCACCAGCCCCGCGGCGTACACCGCACCCGATTCCAGATCTTCCGGGGTGGTGCCGGTATTGCCGATATGAGGATAAGTCAGCGTGACGATTTGTCGGCAGTACGAGGGATCGGTGAGGATCTCCTGGTATCCGGTCATGGCCGTATTGAAAACCACCTCACCCGTCGTGTTGCCTTTTGCGCCTACTGAGACGCCACGGAACACGGTGCCATCTTCGAGAGCTAGCACTGCAGGTGTCGACACTCCGGTTCCTCGCTTTGCGCTGTTGCGCTTTGCGCAGATGCGCAAAGCGGGAGGCGCTCCGTCGAAGAACGTCCTCCCGCTTTATGGGTTAATTCGCGATCAGTTTCCGGGCGCGAATATTAACGATGCCCGCGATGACTGTCTATGCTTCTTGTCAAAGACCGAGAACATGTTCCATGCCGTACAGCCCCGCGGGACGTCCCGGCAGCCACTCGGCGGCCCGCAGGGCGCCCCGCGCGAACGCCAGCCGATCCGTGGCGCGGTGCGTGATCTCGACGCGCTCCCCGGCCCCCGCAAAGGTCACCGTGTGCTCCCCGACGATGTCGCCGGCGCGCAAACTCGCGAATCCGATGCTGCCCGGCGGGCGCGGCTCGCGGCCGTAGGCCGCCTCGTAGACGGCGACCTCGGGGAGCGACTGGCCCCGGGCGCCCGCCACGGCGGAGCCGAGGGCGAGAGCGGTCCCGGACGGCGCGTCGCGCTTGGTTCGGTGGTGGGCATCGAAGATCTCGACATCGTAGCCCGGTCCTAGGCTCGCCGCCGCCATCGACACCAGACGGGTCACCACGCTCACGCCGACGCTGGTATTGGGCGCGATCAGCAGCGCTATGTCCGCGGCCGCCTGTTCCAGCGCCCGGCGGCTCGCGACATCGTATCCGGTGGTCCCCACCAGCAGGGGAACGCCGGCCGAGGCGCAGGCCTGCGCATGCTTTGCCACGCAGTTCCCCACGCTGAAATCGAGCGCCACCGCGGCGCCGCGCAATCCTTGCTCCAAATCCGCGGTAATGGAAACGCCCGTGGGGGCGCCCTCGGCGGCGGCTTCCTGCCCCAATCGGCCGCTGCCCGCGGAGGCGACGGCGCCGCCGAGGCGCAGGCTGCGGGATTCACGCAGGGCCTGAATCAGCGCCTGCCCCATGCGCCCGGTGATACCGAAGATGGCGACGGACTGCATGCGCGCCTTAGTCGACCGCGCCCGTGAAGAATTTCTTGACGCCCTCGAAGAAGGAACGCTCGCGCGGCTGGTGGCTGCCCTGCTGCAGCGAGGCTTCGAATTTCTTGAGCAGCTCCTTTTGCTCCGCATCGAGGCTCACCGGAGTCTCCACCACCACCCGGCAGAACAAGTCCCCCGCCGCACCGCCCCGCACCGGGCGAACCCCCTTCTCACGCACCCTGAACACCCGCCCGGATTGGGTCTCGCTCGGAATCTTGAGGATTACATCGCCGCTCAAGGTGGGCACTTCCACCGATCCGCCGAGCGCCGCCGTCGTGAAGCTGATGGGGATCTCGCAGGATAAATGGCTGCCTTCGCGCTCAAAAATCGCATGTTCGCGCACCCGCACCTCGACATACAGGTCTCCGGCCGGGCCGCCGTTCCTGCCCGCCTCGCCCTCGCCGTTCAGGCGGATGCGGTCGCCGGTATCGACTCCGGCAGGCACGGTGACGGGAAGGGCCTTCTCCTGGCGCACGCGGCCCTGGCCGAAACAGGTATCGCAGGGGTTGCTGATGATCTTGCCGCGGCCCTTGCAACGCGGACACGGTTGCTGGATGGTGAATATCGATTGCTGCACCCGCACCTGTCCCTGGCCATGGCAGGTATCGCAGGTCTTCGGGGTGGAGCCCTTGGCGGCGCCCGAACCCTTGCAGGTCTTGCATTCGGCCAGCGACGGGATCTTGATCTCGGTCTCGGTGCCGAACACCGCTTGCTCCAGATCCAGCTCGAGCTCATAGCGCAGATCCGCGCCGCGAAACACCTGGCTGCGGCTGCGTTGTCCGCCGGAGAAAATGTCCCCGAACATTTCGCCGAAGATATCGCCGAAGGCCTCGCCGGCACTGAATCCGCCGCCGCGGCCCCCTTCGAGGCCGGCATGGCCGAATTGATCGTACACGGCGCGCTTCTGCGGGTCGCACAGGACCTCGTAGGCCTCTTTGGCCTCCTTGAAGCGGTGTTCCGACTCCGGATCGTCGGGATTGCGGTCCGGATGAAATTTCATGGCGAGGCGGCGATACGCCTTCTTGATCTCTGCCTCCGTCGCGGTTCGCGCCACGTCGAGGAGCTTGTAAAAATCCTGCTTCGCCATTGCTCACCCAGAGGGCCATAAGCCCATAAAAACGAACCGCCGGTAAGTCAATACCGGCGGTTCTGCTCGAGATCATCCATCCCGTGCGACTTACAGCGGCCGTTAGGCCTTCTTGCGGTCGCTTTCCTTGACTTCTTCGAACTCGGCATCGAGCACGTCATCTTTAGGGGCCCCGGCGTGCGCCGCTCCGCTGCCGGCTTCGCCGGCACCGGCACCGGCGCCGGCCGCCGACTGTTGCTCGTACATCTTCTGCAGCAGCGCCGTGGAGGCCTGTTCGAGAGCCTGAGTCTTGCTCTCGATTGCCTCGCGATCATCGCCGCTCATCGCCGTTCTGACCGCGGCCACCGCCTCGGTCGCCGCTTTCTTCTCATCCTCGGAGACCTTGTCCCCGGCATCCTTGAGCGCCTTCTCGACGGTATGAATGGTCGCATCCGCCTTGTTGCGCGCGCCCACCAGCTCGCGGAATTTCTTGTCCTCCTCGGCATGCGCCTCGGCGTCGCCGACCATGCGCTTGATTTCCGACTCCGACAGGCCGCTCGAGGCCTTGATGACGATGCGCTGCTCCTTGCCGGTTTTCACATCCTTGGCCGAGACGTTCAAAATACCGTTGGCGTCGATGTCGAACGCCACTTCGATTTGTGGCATGCCGCGCGGCGCCGCCGGGATGTCCGTCAGGTCGAACCGGCCCAAGGACTTGTTGTCGGTCGCCCGGTCGCGCTCGCCCTGCAGCACGTGGATGGTGACTCCCGTCTGATTGTCGTCCGCCGTCGAAAACGTCTGCGACGCCTTGGTCGGAATGGTGGTGTTCTTCTCGATCACCTTGGTCATGATGCCGCCCAGGGTTTCGATGCCCAAGGACAGCGGCGTCACGTCGAGCAACAGCACATCCTTGACGTCGCCGGAGAGCACGCCGCCCTGAATCGCGGCGCCGACCGCCACGGCCTCATCCGGGTTCACGTCCTTGCGCGGCTCCTTGCCGAACAAATCTTTCACCGCCTGCTGCACCATGGGCATGCGGGTCTGCCCGCCGACCAGAATGACCTCGCTCACATCCTTCATGGAGAGGCCCGCATCCTTCAGCGCAATGCGGCACGGCTCCATGGTCTTTTGCACCAGATCTTCGACCAGGGACTCGAGCTTGGCGCGGGTCAGCTTCATGTTCAGATGCTTGGGGCCCGCTGCGTCCGCCGTGATGTACGGCAGATTGATTTCCGTCTGCTGGCTCGAGGACAGCTCGATCTTCGCCTTCTCAGCCGCCTCCTTCAGACGCTGCATGGCCAAAGGATCCTTGCGTACGTCGATGCCGCTTTCCTTCTTGAACTCGTCGGCCAGATAGTTGATGACCCGCAGGTCGAAGTCCTCGCCGCCCAGGAAGGTATCGCCGTTGGTCGACAACACCTCGAATTGACGCTCGCCGTCGACTTCGGCAATTTCAATCACCGACACGTCGAAAGTGCCGCCGCCCAAGTCATACACCGCGATTTTGCGGTCGCCCCCGTCCTTGTCCAGGCCGTAGGCGAGAGCCGCGGCGGTGGGCTCGTTGATGATGCGCTTGACGTTGAGGCCGGCGATGCGTCCGGCGTCCTTGGTCGCCTGGCGCTGCGAATCATTGAAATAGGCCGGAACCGTGATCACCGCTTCGGTGACGGTCTCGCCCAGGTAGTCCTCGGCGGTCTTTTTCATTTTCATGAGGACGCGCGCCGACACTTCGGGGGGCGCCATCTTCTTGCCCTGCACTTCCACCCAGGCATCGCCGTTGTCGGCTTTCATGATCTTGTAGGACACCATGCTCATGTCCTTCTTCACGACGTCGTCGCCGAACTTGCGGCCGATGAGGCGCTTGACCGCGGCCACCGTGTTGGCCGGGTTGGTGACGGCCTGACGCTTGGCGGACTGACCCACCAGCACTTCGCCATCCTTCGTGAAGGCGACGATCGACGGCGTGGTCCGATCCCCTTCACTGTTCTCGATGACCTTGGGCTTGCCGCCCTCCATGATCGCGACGCAGGAATTGGTCGTGCCGAGATCGATGCCAATCATTTTACCCATGGTGAAATCCTCTAGAAAAACTGACTCTATGAGCGTTATGTGGGGGGAGCGCGGACATTTTCAATTGCCTCAAGCCTCCGGAGCCTTCGATACGATGACCCTGGCGGGACGCAGCAGGCGGCCGTTCAGGGAATATCCCTTCTGAATCACCGACAACACCGTGTTTGCCGGCTGGTCGGGGCTTTCCTGCACCGCCATGGCCTCATGCCATTCCGGATCAAAGGGTTGTCCCTGCGGATCGATGATCTTGATGCCGCCCTTGTCGAAGGCCCGATGCAGCTGGCGCAGGGTCGCCTGCGCGCCTTCGAGCAGCACGGGGCCCGGATTGTTGGCACCGGCACTGATGCCGGCTTCCAGGGCATCGCCCACGGGGACCAGCTCCTGGGCAAAGCGCTCGATCGCAAACTTGCGGGCATTGTCGACCTCGCGCTCGCTGCGCTTGCGGAAATTATCCATCTCCGCCACGGCCCGCAGATAATTGTTGCGGTTTTCGGTTGCCCGCGCCTCGGCTGCAGCCAATGCCGCGGAGGCGTCCAGGCCGCCCGTCGGGGCCGCGTCCGGGGAATTCGCGTCGTCGGCGTAGTTGGTTTCGCTCACTCGCATGCCCTCAAAAAGGAATGGCGGCTTGGGACGCCGCTCGAAGCGCTTCTACTGGGGGCTATTTACGGGCGTTCAAGGCCGAACCCAGCAGTTTTGCCGTGAGGTCGACGATGGGGATGACCCGCTCATAGGCCATCCGGGTCGGGCCGATGATGCCCAGCACCCCCACCACCCGGTTGTCGAGGGTGTAGGGCGCCGTCACCACGCTGATGTCATCCAGGATCCGATAGCCTGATTCCTGGCCGATGAAGATCTGGATGCCGTCGGCCCGCAGGCAGCTGTCCAGCAGCCGCAGGATGTCGTGCTTTTCGTTGAACGCCTCGAACAGGCGCTTCAGGCGCTCCACATTGGAGAGCTCCGCGAACCCCATCAAATTGGTTTCCCCGGCGATGACATATTCCACGCGCTCCTCGGGAGCGGTGTCGAACACCTTCTGCGCCACCTGGATGGCGTCGCGCATGAGCTGGTCCATGTGCTCGCGCGTTACCTGCATCTGCTGGACCAGCTGGGCGCGCACGTCCGGCAGGGAGCGTCCCGCGAAGGCCTCATTCAGATAGTTGGCGGCGCGGCGCAATTCCTCGGTCGAGTAGTAGCGGTCGAGCTGCACCACCCGGTTCTGAATTTCGCGGTTGCTCATGACCATGATGGCAAGCGCGCGGTTCTCCGACAGCGCGACGAACTCGATCTGCGACAGCGCCACATAGTTCGGATTCGGCAAGGTCACGAGGCCCGCCATGTGGGTGACGCTCGACAGCATCTGCGACACGGTCTGCACCAACGAGCGGCCGTTGGTCGCATCGGTGCCGAGCCGCCGCTCGATCTCCTCGATCTCCTCATGGTGCAGGGGCTTGAGCTTGAGCAGGGTGTCGACGAAGAAACGGTAGCCCTTGTCCGTGGGAACGCGTCCGGCGGAGGTGTGCGGCGAGGCGACGAAGCCCAAGTCCTCCAAATCGGCCATGACATTGCGAATGGTGGCCGAGGAGAGGCTCAAGCCCGAATCACGCGACAGGGTCCGCGAACCGACGGGCTGGCCGTCGCGGATGTAATTCTCGATCAGGGCCTTGAGCAGCAGTTGCGCACGCTCATTGAGCCCTTCCTCGGTGCCTTCTGTCATACGCTCCATATAGCATGTTTGAAGCTACCTAGCGTATCCGCCCGAAGTCAAGTCCGGGCGAATCGGCCCAAACAGAGGGCTTCAGGACGTGACCGGCTCCGCGCCGTCATGCTACAAGGATTCGCCTATGCCCCATTCCTTTCAATCCATTGCGCTGGTCGGCAACGCCCGCGATCTGCGCGTCGCCGAATGCATGTTGAGCCTCGCCAATCACTTTCATGCACAGGGCCTGCGGCCCTTGGTGGATCCCGGCGTCGGGCTGGCGTTCTCACCCGACAGCGTCGTGTCCTGCCCGGAAGCGGCCTTCGCCACGCGGGCGGATCTCATCATTGCCATCGGCGGCGACGGCACCTTGCTGTATGCCGCGCGGCTGGTCGCCGGCCATTCCGTGCCGCTCCTCGGGATCAATCGCGGCCGTTTGGGATTTCTCACCGATGTGAGTCCCCGCTCGATGCTGGAAGACATGGATACCGTGCTCGCGGGGCGCTACACCGAGGACCGGCGCTCGCTGTTGGCCGTGCGTCTGGAGAAAAAAGCCGCCGTGCCAGGCGCACAGATGGTGCGCGCCCTCGCCTTGAACGACGTGGTGGTCAACAAATGGGAAACCGGCCACACCATGGACTTCGAGACCTCGATCAACGGACGCTTCGTCAATTCCCACGGCGGCGACGGCATGGTGATCGCCACCGCCACCGGCTCGACCGCCTACGCCCTGTCCTGCGGCGGCCCGATCGTCGAACCGGACCTCGACGTGTGGGTGCTGGCGCCCATCTGTCCGCATACCCTGAGCGACCGTCCCATCGTGGTGCGCGCGGGCAGCAGCATCGCCCTGCGCCTGTCGGATCGCTTTGAATCGCGCGCCCAGGTCACCTGCGACGGCAGCGCCTTGGGCGATCTCGAACAAGGCGACAATCTCTACGTGGAGGGCGCCGACGCGCAGATCACGCTGCTGCACCCGCCGGGGTACGACTACTACCGGCTGCTGCGCTCAAAATTGCATTGGGGCCGCGGCGCCTACGGCGGCCCAAACGGCGGCTTGGAGATCGACTAGCCGCATGCTTACGCATCTTCAATTGCGCGATCTGGTGTTGGTCGACCAAGCGGAACTCGAACTCGACGCAGGTCTCACCGCTCTGACCGGTGAAACGGGCGCCGGCAAATCCATCGTCGTCGACGCACTGCTGCTCGTTGCCGGCGGCCGCGCCGGCGGTGATGTGGTACGGCAGGGTGCCGAGCGCGCCGAAGTCACCGCGAGCTTCGCTGCCCTCCCCGCGGCGGCGGCGGCCTGGCTCGACGCTCAGTCCATCGAATACGCCGGCGAACTGGTGGTGCGCCGGGTCATCGGCGCCGACGGCCGGTCGCGCGCCTACGTGAACGGCCAGGTCGTGCCGATTCAGGCATTGCGCGAACTGGCTGAGTTCCTGATTGAAATCCACGGCCAACAAGAGTTTCAGCGCCTGGTGAGCCGCAGTGCGCAGCGCGACATGCTGGACGAGCACCTCAAAGATCCGGCCTTGCTCGGCACCGTTTCCGCTCTTTACGAGCGCTACCGGATCTGCCGCCGCGATTTCGAGGCGCTCAAGACCGCCGCCCTGGATCGCGACTCACGGCTCGATCTGCTGCGCTATCAACTCGCCGAGCTCAAGGCCGAAGTCACCACGGCCGCCGCCATCGAAGAGCTGTTCGTCGACCAGAAACGTGTCGCCGGGCGCGGCCGGCTGGCCGCGGCGGCACAAGCCGCGCTGGCCGCCGCGTATGAGTCGGACGGCGACAGCGCTCATGACTTGCTGGCTCGAGCACACGCGGCACTGCGCAATGTCGGGGACGCAGACCCCGAGCTTGCGCCCGCGGGCAGGCTCCTGGCGGAGGCCATGATCAACACCCGGGAGGCTGCGGAGGCGCTGCGGCGATATCTGGACGTGCTCGACATCGATCCGGCGCGCCAGGAAGAGATTGAACGCCGCGCGGCCGCGCTCGAGGCCTTGGCCCGGAAGCACCGCATCAATGTCATGGAACTTCCCGGACAGTTGCTGCGCACCGAGCAAGAGTTGGCCGCGCTCGACAATGCACAGCAAAGCTTGGACAAACTCGAGCACGAACTGGCTGACCTTGCCCGCGACTACCGAGCCGCGGCGGCACGCCTGACGGAGGCGCGCCTGGCGGCGGCGGTCCAGTTGGGCCGCCAGATCACCAAGCTCATGCAGGTGCTCGGCATGGCGGGCGGCCGGTTCGAAGTGGGCGTCACCCCAAGCGAGGGGGAATTCGCCGCCAAGGGCAGCGATGACGTCGAATTCATGGTGAGCGCGAATCCCGGACAGGCGCCCAAAGGTCTCGCGAAAGTCGCCTCCGGCGGTGAATTGTCGCGCATCAGCCTCGCGGTGCAGGTTGCCGGAGCCGCCAAGACGTCGGCTCTGTGCATGGTGTTCGACGAGGTCGATGCGGGGATCGGCGGGGCGGTGGCGGAGATCGTGGGACGGCAGCTGCGCGAGCTCGGAGAACGCGCCCAGGTTCTGTGCGTGACCCATCTGGCGCAGGTGGCCTCGCAGGCGCACCGCCAATTCCGGGTCACCAAGCTCTCCGACGGCAAAATCACCCGCACGGCCGTCAAACCGCTGGGGTCGGGCGAGCGCATCGACGAAATCGCGCGCATGTTGGGCGGCATCGACATCACCGATCAGGCGCGAGCGCATGCGCGGGAGATGCTGACGCGCGCTGCGCCGGCCGCAGGGAACCTCAAGAAAAAGCCGCCAGCCCGCGGCGGGGCGTTGAGCGCTACTTCGGCCGTTTCTGGTTGGGGCAATTCGGCTTGCGGCAATGCCCGTACAGGATCAGCGCGTGATCGCTGATCTCGAACCCCAACCGCTTCGCCACGGCGTGCTGACGCTCTTCGATGCCGCCGTCCATGAACTCTTCGACGCGGCCGCAGTCCACACACACGATGTGATCGTGATGCGCGCCCTGATTGAGCTCGAACACCGCCATGCCGCCCTCGAAATGATGGCGCGTGACCAGACCGGCCGCTTCGAACTGGGTCAGCACGCGGTACACGGTGGCGAGACCGATGTCTTCGTTCGACACCAGCAGCTTCTTGTAGATGTCTTCCGCGCTCATGTGGTGCGCGGAGGCGTCCGCGAGAATGTCGAGGATTTTCAGGCGCGGCAACGTGACTTTGAGGCCGGCATTGCGCAGGTCATTGCTTTCACTGGTGCTGGCAGATTTCAGGCGCTGCGGCATGCTGGGCCCTTGGGGTATGATACGGGTCCGATTATCAATCATTTAACGGCTGCGCACCACTTTGATGAAAATATTTCAAGGACTTCTTTTGGGATCGGTCTTGGGCGCGCTGGCGTCGGGTTGCGTGTATCGCATCAATATCCAGCAGGGCAATTTCCTGGACCAGGCGGCGGTGGAGCAGGTCAAGGCCGGCATGACGCGCAGCCAGGTCCGCTACCTGCTCGGCACTCCCATGGTCGCCGACAGCTTCAACAAGGAACGCTGGGACTACATCTATTACCTGAAGAAGGGTCGCAACAGTCACGTCGACTCACGGCGGGTCACGGTGTACTTCGACGGCGATAAGGTCGCGAAACTCGACAAGCCGACGGCCGCCGAGGCTGCGGCACAGGACGCCTCCGCGGCAAAGATCAAGAACGGCAGAATCTACTAAGAGCCTAGCGCGCTTGTTTGGCGCGCAGCCGCCGCGCGATCTTCGGATCCGCATCGAGCGGCCGATAGATTTCTATGCGGTCGCCGTCCTCGAGCGCCTGATCCACCCGGACGAGCTTGCCGAAGATCCCCAACGGCGAACTCTTGAGATCCACGCCCGTGAAATCGGGATCGAGCGCAGCCAGCCGCAGGGCATCGGCGACCCGGGCGCCCGGCGCGACTCCATAGACCTTGAGGATGACGCGCTGCGGTTCGGCATACACGACTTCGATTTGCCACTGCCCTTGATTCACTCGCCCGCCGCGTGAGTCAGCCGGGATAGACCGTCTTCGCGCGCTGCACGAAGGCATCGATGATGGTGCCGCACATGGCCTCGAAGACCGCATTGAAAGCGGTCGCAGTCAGGCGGTTCTTGAATTCGAACTCCACCCGAAAGTGCACCCGCGAACCGCGCGCGCCGATCGGCTCGAAGCGCCATTCACCTTGCAAGTCGCGAAACGGCCCGTGCAGCAGTTGCATTTGTATCTGCTCGTCCTGCCGCAGGGTATTGCGGGTCGTGAATTCGGTGCGCAGCACGCCGCGCGCCACCTTGAGCGCCGCAATCCGTTCAACGGGGGAGACCTCCTCCACGCGGGCGGCCATGCACCAAGGCAGGAACTCAGGATAATGCGCGACATCATTGACCAACGCGAACATCTGCGCGGCCGTATAGGTCACGAGTGCGCTGCGCTCGACAAGCTGCATTCATTCTCCCGGCGCCGATCATCCCTGCGGCAGATTCTCCGGCAAAAGCGCGGGCGCCGCCACCGGCGAATCGGTAAACTTCCGACCTGCCGTGAAAACCACCGAAAAACTGCCGCCGATCGCCGTCAACCGCAAAGCGCGCTTCGATTACTTCATCGAGGAGCGCTTCGAAGCCGGGTTATCCCTCATGGGTTGGGAGGTCAAGAGCATGCGCGCCGGCAAGGCGCAAATCGCCGAGGCCTACGTCTACCTGAAGAACGGCGAAGCCTTCCTGTTCGGCGCCCACATCAATGCACTGAATTCGGCATCGACGCATGTGGATACCGATCCCACCCGCACGCGCAAACTTCTGCTCAACCGCCGCCAGCTCGATCACATGGTCGGCGCCGTGGAGCGGCGTGGCTACACCATCGTGCCGCTGGAACTGTACTGGAAGGAGGGCCGCGCCAAGCTGGAGATCGGCCTCGCCAAGGGCAAGAAGCAGCACGACAAGCGCGCCAATGAGAAGGATCGCGATTGGCAGCGGGACAAGGGCCGGATCATGAAGGCGATGCGGCGCTGAACCACCGGAAACCGCGCCCCGCCGCGCCCGGGGGCCCGGCAGCGTCATTTGGTCGGCGGGTCAATAGCGCGTAAACTAGCTCCTTCGATGATTGATTCGATTTGGGGCCGACCGGTTTCGACATGGGTTGCGAAACTGCGGGGGCGTACCGAGGTGCAGGTTCCTCGTAAAACCATTTGCAAACTTATAGTTGCCAATCAAGACAACTACGCTCTAGCCGCCTAATCGCGGCTGAACCCTTGGCGGCTCGTGCTGATGCGAACGTCGAGGGGTAGCGCTCATCAGCTAGTGGGACACACGTGCCTGGGGTGTGTTCAACGAAAAATTACCGGGCTGGCTGTTTGCTTTCCCTGCCCGTCGGGTAGCGAGCGGCGAGACCAATAGACGCGGCTACGTACGTAGATCTTGCAGCGTAGGACTTATGGACGGGGGTTCGATTCCCCCCGGCTCCACCATTTAGGTCTTCCGATGACTTCCGAAATCATCCGAGGACTTCCGCTAAACCCGCATAAAACGCGGGTTTTTTATGATTTTGGGGGTGTTGCAACAATTGACCGTGGATGAGCGCATCAAGTTGGTCGAGGATCTTTGGGACAGCATTGCGGCTGACCAGGGCGCGCTTCCGATCACCGCCGATCAGAAGATCGAACTCGATCGCCGCCTCAACACATACGCGGTTGACAAGATTCGTGGCCGGCCAGCGGCGGACGCTATTCTCGACATTCGCCGCCAGTTGTGACCGCAGGTGTCCGGCTCCGTCCGGAAGCCTCAGCCCGCCGCCGCTGTTGAGATGGGAGTCGTCTCATAAGTGCCCGATACGAGATCTACGCTCACAGTCTTGGCAATAGCCTCCGGGCGGATTTCGCGCCCCTCGCGCACCAGCCGAATCAACCGATGTTTTGCGAGCAGCTGCAGCGAGCGCGAAATGTTCGACTGCGCCCGGCCGGTGAGGGTCACCAATTCAGTCACGTTCGCAGGATGTTCGCGCAGCAATACGCCCAAGAGTTCTAGCGCTTCTCGCGATAAGGCGGCGAGCAGGGGTGCTGCTGGAAGCGGGGAGGCCCGACGTTCACCCCGTGCCACGGTCCGCATTTCCTCTTTCAACTCAGTCATGGACTTGCGCATCATCGTCCTCCTCAGCCTCCAACTCGATCTCCTCGGCCTCGAACTCGAAGGCGCTGCCTTCTTTGGCGCAGGCCCGTTCAACCGCGGCGAAGAAGTCCACAAGCAACTCATCGGCACCCCGAAACTCATAAGCCACCAGCTCCCGGGCGTGCCGAAAGCGATGTCGATGATCGTACTCTTGCGCACGCGATACACCGTGCGCGTTGTCGTACCCCAGCAACCGAGTCCCATCCACGTCATGCAACGTGAACGAGTACCAGCGTCGACGGTCGTAATCCAGGAGACGTCGCATCGGCTCATCAAGCATGCATAAATATATCATCTGACGATATATTTGGCAATCAGTGCTTTCCGCTGGGATAGGAGGGTCGCCAGCGGCGCGGTGCCAACAACTTCAATTTGCGCCACGCTGATTACAGCGGCTGGTCTCTATTCGAGTCGCCAACCAGTCCCGCACTTCACTCTCCAGCCATCCCGCAGCCCGCCTCGCCACAGGAACATAGCGAAATATTGGGTCTCGTGTCCTTCGGCGAGCGTCGCGTCGGTATTTGAGCCCCGAGGGGCAACTCCGGGGGCAACCGCCATGCTTGGATTTCGGATACCATCGTGCTATCAAGGACTTCCGGGGATTTTTGGTTAGCCCCCGGCCCACGATTAGGGCGAGAAACGACGATTTCAGATCGTCGGGATCATGACTCCGCCCCCGCCAAAGGGGAGGGTTGTGCCGCGCTTCGCATCGCTCCGACGTACTCGCGGATCTGTTCCAGCTCCAGCGCGGAGGCGTCCCAAATCACATCGTGGCAGGTTGCCACCAGGCAAATGTCGGAGCCCCGTACCAGGGCGTCCTCTACAACGTCTGCGGGAAATTCGGTGAGCCTCTCAGTGCCGCACTTCGGGCACGTGATCGGAAACCGGATAGTGGATTCACTCATGGCGGTAACGCCTCCGTGAAGTAAGCGTCGAGCGTTCGAGCCAGCTTGAGTATAGGCCGACTTTGAAAAGCAAAGTTCCTGACGCTTCTTGGCGACACATGCAAAGAAGTGTCGTCCTTGATTGACCTACCCCGCCCGGACGAACACTCGCTGTTTGCGCGACCGCAGCAATCCTTCTCCCGCGTAGAGGAGCAGCGCCGTCCAAATGAGCGCAAAGCCGATGGCGCGCGTGCGCTCGAATGGCTCATGAAATGCAAACACGCCGCAGGCGAACTGCAGGGAGGGCGCAATGTATTGCAGCACTCCGACGGTGGAGTACGGGAGCAGCCGCGCTCCGAACGCGAACAGGAACAGGGAGATCGCGGTCAACGGCCCGGTACCGATCAACAGCGCGGTGATGCCGGGGCCCGTATGACCCAGCGCGCCGATGCCCGCGAATTCACACCAGATCAGATACAGCGCGGCGACCGGAAGGAGCAGCAGCGTTTCAGTGGCGAGCCCGGGAAGCGATTCGACTTTCACGACCTTGCGGATCAGCCCGTAGGTTCCGAACGAGAGGGCAAGCGTGAGCGCGATCCAGGGGGGTCTGCCCGCCACGATGGTCAGGTAGGCGACCCCGGCTGCGGCCAGCGCGACGGCGATCCATCGCAGCGGAGTGAGTCTCTCGGACAGCACCACGACTCCCAACAACACATTCACCAACGGATTGATGAAATATCCCAGGCTCGACTCGATGACGTGACCGTTCATGACGGCCCAGACATACACGAGCCAATTGAGGGTGAGCAACGCGGCGCTGAGAGCAAGGCGCCGGACGACGCTGCGATTGGCAAGCGTCGCCCGCAGGGCGGTCAGCTGGCCGCATGCGGCCATCCACCCGAGGACCAACACGCATGACCAGACGATGCGATGTGCGATGACCTGAAAGGATGAGACCTGATGCAGCGGATGCAGGTAGAGAGGCAACAAGCCCCAAATCGCAAACGCAGCCGCGGTTGCGGCGAAACCCTTGCCGGTCGTTGTCACGCGAAACACATGGAGCGGGTGGTCATGAATGGCCGGTGATTGTGGCCTGCCTCGCGGCAGGTTGCCGCACTTTGTTGAAGTTCACGGTATATCGTGCGAGATTGCCGCTTAACCATGACGCGTATCGAAGTGCCGAATTCCGCAGCAGCGGGCCGCTCCAAGCGCCGTTTCGGCCGTTGGCTGCTGATACTGCTGCTGACGGTGATCGCCGGTTGTGCGCTGTGGACTTGGCTGACCTTGGCGTGGGCCTATGCGGACGGAGAACGGGCCGGAGTGCTGCAAAAGTTTGTGCGGCGCGGCTGGATCTGCAAGACCCAGGAGGGCGAGATTGCGCTGTACTACGGCGGCGGCCCCTATATGGGAACCGGCACCTCGCGCCAATTGTGGGATTTCAGCGTGCGCGACAAAGCAGTGGGCGCGCAGCTCACCAAGTCCGTGGGGCGCCGCGTGCAGCTGCATTACACGGAACACCCGGGTATCCCCACCGATTGCTTCGGCGATACCCGCTACTTCGTGGATCGCGTGACCATTACCGACAACGAACCGGGGACCCTGCCGGGCACCCAGGCGCCGACGCCCTCCCCGCCGCCCGCGTCGGGTGCGGCTCCCACCTCGCCTTAACGCAGGCGGGTATCTTCAGGAGAATTGCCGCCGCGAGCTGGCCACCTGCTCGGCGATGGTCACCGCCGTGCGCAACGCCAGCAGTCCATCCTCGCCGCTCACCTGCGGTGCATTCCCGGTCGACACCGACTCGAGGAAGGCGATGATCTCATCCTTGAGCGCATCGCCCGGCTCGTAGCTGTTTTCTTCGATGGCAACCTGCGGCACGCCATCCGGGCCCACGCCCGTGCCCTTGCGTATCACGGTCAGCACCTTCTGCTGCAGATCGACCGAGATATAGGCATCGTCCTGGAACAGGCGCAGCTTGCGCTCGGTCTTCAGGCTGACACGGCTGGCGGTCGCGTTCGCGACGCAGCCATTGGCAAAGCGCAAGCGGGCATTGGCAATGTCGACTTCCCTGGAAAAAACGCTGCTGCCGATCGCATCCACCGCCACCACCGGCGAGTGCACGATGCTTAATATCAAATCGATGTCGTGAATCATCAAATCCAGCACGACATCGACATCGGTGCCGCGGTACTTGAACGGCGCGAGGCGCGCCGACTCGATGAAGCGCGGCACGGTCAAGGTGGGTTGCACCGCGAGCACCGCGGCGTTGAAGCGTTCCAGGTGGCCGACCTGCAATATGCGCCCCGCACGGCGCGCGAGTTCAATCAGGTTCTCCCCTTCCTCCACCGTCACGGTCATCGGCTTTTCGACCAGCACGCTGGCCCCGGCGTCGAGGAAATCCTTGGCCACCTCGAAATGCAGGGGAGTCGGCGTCACGATGCTCACGGCATCGACGTGACCGAGCAGTTCGCGATAGTCGGCGTAGGCTGCAACACCGAGCTCGGCCGCCACCGCCGAGCGTGACTTCGCCGACGGGTCCGCGACTCCCACCAGGTGTGAGTTGGGCAGGACCGCATACTTTTGCGCGTGAAATCGGCCCAAATAGCCGACGCCGACCACCGCCGTGCGAATCAAGGGGCCCCGTCTCGCCGCCACTTGCTGCGGGCGCGGTAATCCTGGCGCAATTGCAGCGTAGCGCCGCCGACGATCGCAAAGCCGGCGCCGGCGAAGCACAGCAATCCGCGCCACACCGTCCACGACCCCGCCCACAACGACCACAGCATCATGCCGACGGCCAATACCGTGCCGATCCCCATGAATGCCCAAGGCTTGGCGTCGTACAGCGTTTGAGGAGTCCACCGCATCCGCCGATTCTACAGTGCTTGGGCGGCTCCTGGCCGGTTTCGTTTACAATTGCGAGATATGTCGGTCAGAAGCATTTTTGGGCGCATCGGGTTGGCCAGTCCTTGGTCGGTGGAACTGGCGATCGCCGTCGCCGGGCTGCTCATCGGCGTGGGCTTGATGCCCATCCTGATCTTCTATGCCGGCGTCCTCTCCCTGGGGCGCTACGAGGGCGCCGGCCTTGGACCCTTGTATCACAGCCTGATGGCGGGCCTCGCGCAAGGGTCGGTGGCGTCTTGGACGGTGCTGCTCGGCCCCTACGGCTTTTACCTGCTGTTTAGGGGTCTTCGCGCCTGGTGGCGGGCGAGCGCCCACTTAACCTAATTCACTCAAGTTCTGTGCTGCGCTGACGTTAACTGTCCATAGACGGATTTTGATCCGGTTATGTCTGGTGGAGCCGTACGCGCGTGAATCCCGAGATTGAATCTCATCTTCGCAGGTCAGTGAATTTTCCGTCGCCGCCCGGTGTGGCGACGCACATCATCGAGCTCGCGCAAGATCCGGACATCGAAATGGGCAAGGTCGCCAAGGCCTTGAGCATGGACTCGGCGCTGTCGACCAAGGTCCTGCGCATCGCGAACTCGCCTCTGTATGCGCAGCGCCGCAAGAGCGAGAACCTGCGCCAGGCACTGGTGGTGCTGGGACTCAATGCCACGCTCACTCTCGCGTTGAGCTTTTCGCTGGTGAAATCCCTGCGCGGCGGCAAATCGAACGGCCTGAATTACGGGCTATATTGGCGCCGCGCGCTGCTGGCGGCGACCGCCGCGCGCGCGCTCGCCGACGCCATGCATCAGACACTGGCCGAAGAGATATTTCTCGCGGCCCTGCTGCAGGACGTGGGAATGCTGGCGCTCGACAAGGCCATGCCGGACTTGTACGCCGAGGGTGAGCGGCTGCAGCGCAACCATGGCGCACTCATCGAGCACGAGAAGAAGCGCCTGCAGGTCGATCACGCGCACATCGGCGGCTGGCTGATGGAAGGCTGGCATCTGCCCGAGCGCCTGCATCGCGCCATCACTCACAGCCACCAACTGGACTTGAGCTACAGCAGCGAGCCCTCGCAGGTCTTCGAGCGCTGCGTCGCCCTCTCCGGGCCGGTGGCGGATCTATTCCTGCTCGATCCGGAGCAGCGCCAATTCGCCGAAACGGCGCTGTGCGCGGAGCGCAGCTTGGGCCTCGACAAGATGGCGTTCGGCCAGGTCCTGGGGACCATCGGCGCGATGATTCCGGAGACGGAAGCCATTTTCGAAACCGACTTGCTGTCCAAGCAGCATCCGGAATTGATCCTCGAACAGGCGCGCGAAGTTCTCATGCTGCGCAGCCTGCATGCGCTGCGCGAGATCAACACGTTGCGCGTGGCGGCGGAGGATTCCTCGACGCGCACCCTCGAACTCGAGGAGGAGACGCGCCGCGACTCGCTCACCGGCGTCTACAACCGCGCCTACCTCGACCAGTTTCTGGGCCGCGAATTCGACAACTCGACCCGGCACAAGTGGCCGCTGAGCGTGGCCTTCGCAGATCTGGACAATTTCAAGAACATCAACGACAACTTCGGCCACCAGGCCGGCGACCGGATTTTGCAGGCGACCGCGCGTATTCTTCGCGGCAACACCCGCGAGACCGATTTGATCGCCCGCTACGGCGGCGAGGAATTCGTGGTGGTGCTGCCGGCCACCGATGCCGAGACCGCGCGCAGTATTTGCGAACGCATCGTCCTGGCGTTCCGCAATACCGGTCATGTGATCGGTTCCGATCACGCCACGGTGACCATCTCCATCGGTTGCGCGACGCACGGTCCCCCGATGTTGTTCGACAATGTCGCCGATTTCGTCAAGGCGGCGGATCAGGCCCTCTACACCGCGAAGATGCGCGGCCGCAATCGTTCCGTGCCCTTCGACCGGCACATCTCCGGATCGCTGGCCCGCATGGGTTGATCGCGTGAGGCGCGACCGCGCCGGCGGCCGTGAGCGGTGTTACGTTGTATCGCAATCACCTTATGTCTTCATCGACTTGAGCTGCGTCACACTTTTGCGATGTCGCGGAATATTGGCTGTCGCAATTTGGGAACATGTACCCGCAGGCAAGATCAAAAAGCAAAGCAAGCGATTGACGAGTTGGACATTATCTGTAGAGGGAAGACGATGGCGAGCGACGACACCACCCGGCAGAGCCCGGACACCAATTTCAGCTTCGGCGTGCGCGAACTGCGGCAATCGGCCGAGCGGCGCGAGCTGCGAATCGAGACCGCACCGCTCAAGGCGGCGAACGAAAAGCTCGGCTTCGATCCGTACAACACGTCCGGCAGCTTCGATCGCAAGAAGAACTGGCTGAGGGTCGGCAAGCGCTAGCCGCCCGAGCGAATCGCAAGTGAGATTCGCCTAAGGTTCGGTCCTGCGATCGTGGCTGACGCGGTATTCGCTGTTGGGATACCAGCGCGGAAATCGGCGGCCGTGCGCCACCCGGTCGGCGACTTCATAGTAGAGGCGCAGATCGTCGATCGCGCCGCGCACATCCCAATCCTCGGAATATTGATCGCTCGGTTGGTGGTAGCGGCGGCGCATGTAATCATCGAGTTGCGCCCGGCCCCAGGCGGGGCCGCGCGCCGCATCGTCGAGACCGCCTTTCGCATACAGCGCCGGCACGCCGGCCCTTGCAAAGCTGAAGCAATCCGACCGATAAAAAATGCCCTGCTCCGGATTCGGCTCCGGCGTCACCTCGCGGCCCTGCAGCAGCGCCGCCGCTCGCGCCCACTCTTCCAAGTCCGTGTTACCGAAGCCGTAAATGGTCAGATCGCGCGTGGGCCCGCCGCCGTGCATGCCGTCGAGATCGAGCACGGCCGCGGTTTCGCTCAACGGGAACAGCGGATTTTCAACGTAGTACTCTGATCCGAGCAGACCCGACTCCGCGCCGGTGGGTGCGAAGAACACGATCGACCGGTCCGCCGCCGGCTTGGTACGGATGAAGGACTGGGCCAGCGCCAGCAAGCCCGCGACCCCCGAGGCATTGTCGACCGCGCCGTTGAAGACATTGTGTCCTGCGAGCGCAGGGTCGCGGCCCAAATGATCCCAATGAGCGGCATACATGACGTATTCGTGGCGGCGGCTGCCGCCCGGCAACACGGCGATCACGTTGGCGGAATTGAAGCGGCGAACGCTGTTGTGCAGCGTGGCATCGACATTGAGCCCCACGGTGATCGCCTTGAATCCCGGGTGGGCGGCGGCCGCCGACGAAGCCGCAAAATCGAGCCCTGCCGTCGCAAACACGGCACGTGCAGCGTCCTTCTGAATCCAGCCTTCGACGGCGGGATGCAGGGTGTCATCGTCCCCCGTCGCCAGATCCAATTGCGCGCCGGAAAAGGTGTTGCGCACGGCAGCCCAGCCGTAGCCGGCCGCCCCCTCGTCATGCACGAGCAGCACGCCGGCGGCGCCCTGGCGCGCCGCCTCGGCGATCTTGTAGGCGCCTCGGCCGTAATAGGTCATGGCGCCGCCCTTGAAAACCTTGGGGTCCTTGGTGCCGTAGCCCGGGTCGTTGACCAGCACCACCACGGTCTTGCCGTGCACGTCGAGGTCCGCGTAGTCGTTCCAGGCATACTCCGGCGCCACGATGCCGTAGCCGACGAACACGAGTTCACTGTGCTTGAGTTCCGCTTGCGGCAGTGCGTGCTTGGTCCAGATCACCATATCCTTGCCATAGCCGAGCGTGATCGTGCCCTTGCGGCCCGCCGCCGACAGCACGGCATCCGCGCCCGCTTGGATCTCGACCAAGGGGACTTGCTGCAGGTAGCTGTCGCCGTTGCCCGGCTTCAGGCCCAATTTACGGAATTGCTCGGTCAGATAGGCGACCGTCTTCTCCTCGCCGGGCGTGCCGGGCTTACGACCCTCGAAGTCATCGGCGGCCAGCACGCGGACTGCCTGGCGGTAGAACGCTTCGTCGATGTCGGTGGAGGGTGGCGGCGGCCGTGGTCCGCCGGCACACGCAGCAAACAGCAGGCCGGCGCATGCCCAGACAGCCCAGCGGGCCCTCATTCGCATGGATTTGCGCATTAGTTGCCGCGCGGCCAATACAGCAGGATCACCATGCCCAGGCAGGCCGCGGTCGCCAAGTGCGCCCACCCTCGCCAGGGGCGGCCTTTCACCTGGCCGAGGAAACTCCCGGCGCCCGCAGCGGTCAAAGCAGTGAATGCGGCCAAGCTCAGCACGAGCCGGGGCAATTCGCTCGATAATTCCGGGTGTTCGCCTGCCAATACGCAGAACACGATCAGAACGGTGACCAGGCCGAAAGTGATCGATGCTGCGGAACCCAGAATGATACCGATCAAAACCGTGAACGGACGCATACCTTTGGGCTCATATACACTTGGCTTTTGGCACGGGCTTCTCTAGCCTTGACGAATCGGGGATCTAAGTTTACAGGAGATCGGGTACGGTGATGACTAATAGGCCTTGGGCCAACCGCTCGCGCTGGATTACCGGCATCGCCGTCTGCGCGAGCGCCGTGGGGCTTGCCGCACTGTTGGGTGCGGCCATGACGCCCTCGCCCGCCGTGCCGGCGGCCGCCGCACTGGCGCCCACCGAGCAGGAAAACTACGTCGCACGCCGTGTCGCCGACATCGTCACTCGCGAACATTACCGGCGCGCGCCGCTCGACGACCATCTCTCGAGCCTGATCCTCGACCGCTATCTCGATTCCATCGACGGCGGCAGAAGCTATTTCTACGCGAGCGACATCGCGGACTTCGAGCGCTACCGCTATGAGCTCGACGACGCCATCAAGTCGGGCGACGTGGAACCTGCGTTCGTGATCTTCCGGCGCTACCAGCAGCGCAGCCGCGAACGCATGGCCTACGCCATCGAGCTGCTCAACAAGAAACCGGATTTCGACGTCGATGAATCGTTCAATTTCGATCGCGAGAAGGAACCCTGGCCGGCGAACGCCGCGGAGATGAACGAGCTGTGGCGCAAACGCGTGAAAAACGACGCGCTCTCGCTGGTGATCGCCGGCAAACAGTGGCCCGAGGTCGCCGACGTGCTGCGCAAACGCTACGAGCACGTCGCCAAGCGCATGGACCAGAGCAAGCCCGAGGATGTGTTCGAGGCGTTCATGAACGCATTCGTGCTGTCGCTGGATCCGCATTCGAATTATTTCTCGGCGCGCAATTCCGAGGAATACAACATTCAGATGAGCCTGAGCTACGAGGGCATCGGCGCCTCGCTGCAGCTGACGGATGACTACGTGACGGTGATCGACGTGATCGCCGGCGGCCCGGCCGCGACCAGCGGCAAACTCGCGGCCAACGACCGCATCACCGCGGTGGGCGAAGGCAAGAGCGGCGACCTCACCGACGTCATCGGCTGGCGCCTGGACGATGTGGTGCAGAAGATTCGCGGTCCGGGCGGCACCCAAGTGCGCCTGCAATTGCTGCCGGCGGGCGCCGCGCCCGGTTCGGCGCAGAAAGTCGTGGAGTTCACGCGCAACCGCGTGTCGCTCGAGGCGCAAGCCGCGCACAAGGCCATGCGCGTCGAGCAGCGCAACGGCCATGACGTGAAAGTCGGCATCATCACCGTGCCGAGCTTCTACCAGGACTACGATGCCAGCCGCGCCGGGGTCAAGGACTACCGCAGCACCACCCGCGATGTGCAGCGTCTGATCGGCGAGCTGAAGAAGGACGGCATGGAGGTGCTGATCATGGATCTGCGCGCCAACGGCGGCGGCTATCTGCCCGAAGCGGAATCCCTCACCGGCCTGTTCATCGACCGCGGACCGGTGGTGCAGCTGCGCGACACCACGGGCCGAATCGAGGTCGACGATGATCCGGATCCGGCGATTTTCTACGGCGGTCCGATGATCGTGCTGGTGGACCGATTCAGCGCGTCGGCCTCCGAGATCTTCGCGGGCGCGATTCAAGATTACGGCCGTGCGCTCATCGTCGGTCAGCAGACTTACGGCAAGGGCACGGTGCAAAATGCGCACCCGCTCAACTACACGATCTTCGGACGCAAGCCGGAACTGGGCCAGCTCAACGTCACCATCGGGAAGTACTACCGGATCACCGGCGAAAGCACCCAGGACCGCGGCGTGACGCCCGACATCGCGCTGCCGTCCTTGATCGATGCCAATGAGGTCGGCGAGAGCACCCGCGACCGCGCCCTGCCCTGGGATCACATCGAACCGGCGACTTTCAGGGTCGAAGGGGATCTGAAGCAGATGACGTCCTCGCTGCAGAAGCTGCACGAAGAGCGCACCGCGAACAGCGCGGATTTCCGCTATTTGAAGCAGGACATCGCCGCTCTGGATGCGATGCGCAGCCAGAAGACGCTGTCGCTGAACATCAAGACACGCGAGGCGGAACGCAAACGCCTGGAAGGCGAGCGTCTCGAGCGGGAGAATGTCTGGCGGGCCGCGCATGACGTCAAGCCGGCGAAATCGCTGGAGGAGATCAAGGACGATGCGTCCGCCGGGATCCTGCTCGATGAGGCATCGCAGATCGCCGCCGATCTGGCCGTGACCGCCGCGCATCGGACCGGGCCGACGCAGGCGCGCCGCACCGACAAGCCGGCGCACGACGACTGAGCGCCCGGGAAACCTTCAGCGCAGCAGCAGCGTGTACAGGTCCCAGTAGTCTTCGGCCAGCACGTTCCAGGAAACCGCGACGGGCGGCTTGGCGTTGCTGCCGAGGTCGAGGGCCGCGGCGGACGGCGCCAATGAATCTGCCGTGGGCACCGTGTCGGCATTGTTGCGGTATTCGCAGGTCGAGCGCAATCGCTCCAGCTTGGCTTTGAGCGCGCCGGTGATCTGCTTCTGATTGGCGACCGCAGCGTGCGCTTTTTGCACCCGCTGCATGTAGCCTTCGCAATCCGCGCGCGTGCCGAAATTCATCTCATGCACCCTGCGTGCAACGGCTTCCTTGGCGCGCGCCGCCAGGCCGTAGGCATCGACGTTCTCACACAGCAATTCCGCGAAGCTGATGATGGCAAGATTGATGTTGCGCCGCGCCGCCAGTGAAATGCCGGGAAATTCGTCCGCGGCTTCGCGTTCGATGGCGCTGCGCTCGGCGTGCAGATCGCCGACCGCCGCGTCGGCGACGACGACGTGGTTGCGGAGGATTTCCAGGGATTTTTGCCGGCGCCGGCGCCGGAAGTAATGCCAGAAGGCGGTCAGGCGCCCGATCTCGCTCTGCTCGGCGGCCAGATGCCGGCGCTGCAGATCCGCTTCCGCCGCCGCCGCCTGCAGGCGCTGATCGACATCCGCCAGGCGCGCGCTCTTTGCCGCCTCGGTTTCCGCCTTGTGCTTCGCCAGTTCGCGTGCTTCCTGCTGGCGCGTCAGATCGGTGGCAAACGCCGACAGCTGCTGGTGGCAGGTTTTCCAGAGGGCGCGCAGCTGAAAAAACACCAAGGCCCCGAAGCCGGTCTTCGGATCGCCCAGCAGATCGCCGAGCGCATCCAGCTGCTCCTGCACGCGGATGGTGGAGCCTTCCTGCTGCTTGAGCCGATCGCGCAGCAGATGAAATTCGTCCTTGAGGTCGGCGTAGGCCTTTTTCAGGCCGGCACGATTTTGGAACAGCTGCATGAGCCGTTCCTCATCGGGACTTGCGGCACCGCCGTCCATGCCGCCTTTGAGAAAACTCAACTTGTCTATCAAAGTCCCGCCTTAAGGCTCCAAGGATGAATCCGCGAGACATCCCACCTAAGGCGGTTTCAGCCGCTAGAAGTGATGCCCCCGCTCGGCACAATATTCCAGCCATTTATTTAACATCATGTTACGACTCCAGCGCTGATCCAGTTCACGCTTGAGTTGGGACTGTAATTTGGCCAGTTGCGGGTGGCGTTGGAACCCGCGGAAACTGCGCACCTCGGCCAGCCGGGCGTCGTGGTACACGCAGACCTCCAAATCCGGATCGCGCAGCGGGGTGCTGTCCGAATCGAACTCATATGTGAGACGGAACACACTGGTATAGCGGCACAACTCCTGCGGGATGAGATGAAGATCACAGTCTGCGGCCACGCGCGACACGCGGCGCTCGGTCACCGCGCGCAGATCGCTGACCAGCCAGCCCAGCCGCACGAAGTTGCTCTCATACAGAGTCATCAGGCTGACGAAGCTGCCGGGCCGCGCCCGCCAAGAAGTCGCACACCATTGATCCGCTAGCATCATGTCTCGAACTATACCATGCACACTTAGGATGTCAGGGCCGCAGTCGCCGTTCGATCCCGGTGCGGTCGAGTATCCTGGTGGATATTTCCTCGATGGAAACTTCGGTGGCGTCGATCATCGGAATGCCGTGCCGCTCGAGCAGCGATTCGGCCGCTCTGACTTCGAACGCCACTTGCGGCGCGGATGAATAGCGGCTGTCCGGGCGGCGTTCGTTGCGGATTTGCTGCAGCCGATCCGGCTTGATCGTCAGACCGAACAGCTTGCGAGCATACGGCTCGAGCGCGCGCGGCAGCTTGCGCGATTCCAGGTCATCCTCGGTCAGAGGATAATTCGCGGCAAAAATCCCGTACTGCATCGCCAGGTACAGGCACGTCGGCGTCTTCCCCGAGCGCGAGACGCCCACCAGTATGACATCGGCGCGTTCGTAATCCCGTACCACCGAACCGTCGTCGTTGGCCAGCGCGAAATTCGTGGCCTCGATGCGTGTCGCGTACGCATGTGTATCGGCCATGCGGTGAGTCCTACTCGCCATATGGGTGGATTGCGTCTTGAGTTCGTTCTCGAGTGGTGCTAGGAAAGGGTCGAAAAAATCCAGAAAGAATCCGCTGCTGCCGCGAACCACGTTGCGCACTTCTTCCTGCACGAGCGTTGAGAATATGATCGGTCGCACGCCCTCTTGAGCGCCGACCAGATCAATTTTGCGTACGGCCTCGATTGCCTTGTCAACGGTGGCGATAAATGGCACAGTCACCTGACGAAATTCGATGCCGCCGAACTGCGTCATGAGACTGTGACCCATTGTTTCAGCCGTGATGCCGGTTTGGTCGGAGACGAAAAACACAGTTCGTTTGATCACTGTAGCCTCAGGTGTTGGCGGCGTCGTCACCCAAAGTGTTCCACTTAAACCCCGGTCCCACAAGCACCGCACTATGAAGCCTTACATTATTCCTTTCGAGCAGCTGAAGAACAAAGACGTTGAACTGGTCGGCGGCAAGAATGCTTCCATCGGGGAAATGATTTCGGGGTTGGCGAATCTCGGCGTCGCGGTGCCCGGCGGATTTGCCACCACCTCGCATGCGTACCGGGATTTTCTGGCACAAGACGGCCTCGATGAACGCATCCGCAGCGTGCTCGCGGTTCTCGACGTCGACGACGTGGAGCGGCTCGCCGTGGTCGGCGCGCAGATCCGCGGCTGGATGCTCGCCACGCCGTTCCCGAAGCGGCTGCACCAGGAAATCCTCGAGTCATGGCGCAAAATGCGCGATGCGGGCGGTGCCGCAGCCGAATTTGCGGTCGCGGTGCGCTCCTCGGCCACGGCCGAGGATTTGCCCGAGGCATCCTTTGCCGGTCAGCAGGAGACGTTTTTGAACGTGCGCGGCGAGGAGCATCTCATGGCCTGCGTGCACGAGGTATACGCCTCGCTGTTCAATGACCGTGCCATTTCCTACCGGGTGCACCATAAATTCGATCACTCCGCGGTGGCGCTCTCGGTCGGCGTGCAGCACATGGTGCGCAGCGACCTGGGCAGTGCCGGCGTCATGTTCACTCTAGACACCGACTCCGGCTTTCGCGACGTGGTGTTCATCACCGCGGCCTACGGATTGGGCGAGACCGTCGTGCAGGGCGCGGTCAACCCGGATGAGTTCTACGTCTACAAGCCGGCATTACGCGCCGGCCGCCGCGCGGTGCTGCGCAAGAACCTCGGCGGCAAGGCGATCAAGATGATCTACGGCGAGCCGGGCTCCAAGGAGCGCGTCCGCACGGTCGATGTGACGCCGGCCGACCGCTCGCGCTTTTCGCTCGACGAAGCGGATATCTTGAGCCTGGCGAAGCAGGCACTGACCATCGAGAAGCACTACGGGGCGCCGATGGACATCGAATGGGGCAAGGACGGGGCCAGCGGCAAGATCTACATCCTGCAGGCGCGTCCGGAGACCGTGCAAAGCCGCGCCGGGCGCACGATCCAGCGCTTCACGCTCAAGGGCCGCTCAAAGGTCATTGCCAGCGGCCGCAGCATCGGCCAGCGCATCGGCGCGGGACACGCGCGCATCATCAAGGATGTGAAGGAAATGTCTCGAGTCCGCGCCGGCGACGTGCTGGTGGCGGACATGACGGATCCGGACTGGGAGCCGGTGATGAAGCGCGCGTCGGCCATCGTCACCAACCGCGGCGGACGCACCTGCCACGCCGCCATCATCGCACGCGAGCTCGGCATTCCGGCGGTCGTCGGCTGCGGCACGGCGACCGCGGCACTCAGGGAAGGCCAGGCGGTCACGGTCTCCTGCGCCGAAGGCGACACCGGCTATATATACGAAGGCATGCTCGAATTCGATCAGCGGACGATCGAAATGGATGCGATGCCGGCCATTCCGGTCAAAATCACCATGAACGTGGGCAATCCGGATCGCGCGTTCGATTTCGCAGGCATTCCCAACAAGGGCGTCGGTTTGGCGCGCCTCGAGTTCATCATCAACCGCATGATCGGCGTGCATCCGCGCGCGCTGCTGGAATTCGACAAGCAGAGCCCCGAGCTCAAGGACACCATCACCAGGCAAATCGCCGGTTACGACGGTCCGGTGAACTTCTACGTCGACAAACTGGCGGAGGGCATCGGGCAAATCACCGCCGCATTTGCGCCGGAGCCGGTGATCGTGCGCCTGTCGGATTTCAAATCGAACGAATATGCGAACTTGATCGGCGGCAAGAATTACGAGCCGCATGAGGAAAATCCCATGCTGGGATTTCGCGGCGCCGTACGCTACATCGACAAGCTGTTCAGACCCTGCTTCGAGCTCGAGTGCCGCGCCCTGAAGCGCGTGCGCGATGAGATGGGTTTGACCAACTTGCAGGTCATGGTGCCGTTCGTGCGCACCGTGAGCGAGGCGAAAGCCGTCACGCAGCTGTTGGCCGACAACGGCCTGAAGCGCGGCGACAACGGCCTGAAGCACATCATGATGTGCGAGTTGCCCACCAATGCGCTGCTGGCCGACCAATATCTCGAATACTTCGACGGCATGTCGATCGGTTCGAACGACATGACGCAGCTCGCGCTCGGCTTGGACCGGGACTCGAGCGTCGTGGCCAAGTCGTTCGACGAACGGGATGACGCCGTCAAGGCGCTGATGTCCATGGCCATCAAGGCTTGCAAGGCCCAAGGCAAGTACGTCGGCATCTGCGGGCAAGGCCCCTCCGATCATCCGGAATTGGCGCGCTGGCTGCTCGAACAAGGCATCGACAGCCTGTCCTTGAATCCGGATACGGTGGTGGAAACCTGGATGTTTCTGGCGGGCGATACGCCGGCCTGACCGCCCGCGCCTACAGCGGCCGCAATAAGTTCTCGCGGTAGTACTGCAGTTCGCGGATCGACTCGCGCACATCGTCCATGGCCAGGTGGCTGGACGCCTTACGGAACCCCTCGGCCACCTGCGGTGCCCAACGCTGCGCCAGTTCCTTGAGGGTGCTCACATCCAGATTGCGGTAGTGAAAGAATTTCTCCAATGCCGGCATGTGGCGCGCCAGAAAGCGCCGATCCTGGCATATGCTGTTGCCGCACATCGGCGATCGTCCGGGCTCGACCCAAGCCTCCAGAAAACGCAGCGTCTGGCGCTCGGCACCGGCCGCGTCGATGCCGCTTGCCAGGACGCGTGCGCTCAAGCCCGAGCGCCCATGCTGGTTGCGGTTCCAATCATCCATCGCATCCAACACGGCCTCGCTCTGATGCACCGCGAACACCGGCCCTTCAGCCAGCACATGCAGGTGTTTGTCGGTTACGATCGTCGCAATCTCGATGATGAGGTCGGAGTCCGGTTTGAGGCCGGTCATTTCTAAATCGATCCAAATGAGATTATCTGGGGATTTCATGAATCGCACGCACTTGAAAACGGCATGGTAGCAGAGCGCACGGACCCGCAAGACCTCATCAGCGGGGCGGGTACGGTGCTCGCCAGCTATGGCCGCGGGGTGCTGGTGCAGGCGGAGGGCGCGACCCTGCACTGCGCGCTGTCGGGGCGCAAGCAGCGCGTGGTCTGCGGCGATCGCGTCGCTTGGGCGTATCCGCCCGGCGCGGACGGTCCGTCGGTGCAATCGGTCGAGCCGCGCCGTAATCTCATTGAACGCATCGATGCGCGCGGCCGGCCCGAGCCGGTCGCCGCCAACATCGACCGGCTGGCCATCGTGGTGGCCCCAGAGCCGGCGCCGGACTGGTTCCTGGTCGATCGCTACTGGGCCGGCGCGGTGCTGAAGGACTTGGACGGCCTGCTCATCGTCAACAAGCTCGATTTGGGAACGCAGACCATCCAGCCGGAACTGGCGACCTACCGCGCTCTGCAATTGAACTGCGTCGAAGTCTCATCGCAATCGGGAGCGGGCATGGCCGGGCTCGAGCGCAGGCTGGCGGACGGTGTGACGCTCCTCGTGGGTCAATCCGGGGTCGGCAAATCCTCCCTGGTGAATGCGCTGGCGCCCGCGGCCGCGGCGCAGACCGCCGAGTTGACCCGCGACGATGAGGGACGGCATACCACCACCACCGCGCGCTGGTATGCGCTCGCAGGGCAATCGGCAATCGTCGATGCCCCCGGGGTGCGCGATTTCGCGCCGCCGGCGAGCCTGGCGCGTGCGGCCGAGCGCGGCTTCGTCGAAATCCACGGGCTTGGCGTCAATTGCCGGTTCAAGGACTGCCGTCACATGGAAGAACCGGGTTGTGCCGTGCGCACCGCCGTGGTGAGCCTGCAGATTGCGCCGCGCCGCTACGAAAGCTATCGGCGGTTGTTTCGACTGTACGAAAAGCTCGCGAACTAGGAGACGGTGGTGCGGCCGGCCAACGCATGCGCCAGCGTGCCGCCGTCGACGTATTCCAGTTCCCCGCCCACGGGCACGCCGTGGGCGATGCGCGATGCCTTCACTCCCAAACGCAACGCCACCTCGCCCAGGTAGTGGGCGGTCGCCTCGCCCTCCGCAGTCGGATTGGTGGCCAGAATCACTTCACGCACGTCGCCATCGCCCAGCAGGCGCTCGAAGTCATCCAGCCCCAGTTCCGCCGGACCCACCCCGTCGAGCGGCGACAAATGTCCCATCAGCACGAAGTAGCGGCCGCGAAACCCGCCGGATTGTTCGATGGCGACCACGTCGGCGGGCGATTCGACCACGCATAGCTGCGCCAGATCCCGCTGGTTGGACGCGCAAATGGCGCACAAATCGCTTTCGGTCAACATCCGGCAGCGCTTGCAGTGACCGACCTTGTCGAGCGCCTCGGCCATTGCCCGGGCGAGAGCCTTGCCGCCGTCGCGATCCCGCTCCAGCAGGTAGAAAGCCATCCGCTGCGCCGACTTCGGTCCCACGCCGGGCAGACAGCGCAGAGAGTCGATCAGGCGCGCGAGCGTGGGGGTGTACTTCATCGGCGCACCGCAGCGCTCAAAACGGCAGCTTCATGCCCGGCGGAAGATTGAGCCCGGACATGAGCCCGGAGTATTTCTCCTGACTGCGGGCCGCAATCTTACGTACGGCGTCGTTGATCGCCGCCACCAACAGATCCTCGAGCATGTCCTTATCCTCACCGAGCAATTTCGGCTCGATGGTCACTTTCTTCGCTTCGTGGTGGCCGTTCAACGTCACCCGGACCATGCCCGCGCCCGATTCGCCCGTGACCTCGAGTTCGGCGAGCTCGGCCTGCGCTTTTTTCATCGTCTCCTGCATCTGCTGCGCCTGGCGCATCAGATTTCCCAAGCCACCCTTCATCATGCCAAGTCTCCTCTTGCTAGTTCCCGGGCTTCACGGATGCTAAGTCCACATCGGCGCCGAATCGTTCACGAAGGCCCTTGACCGCGGGATCTGCCTCAAAGGCCGCCGCGGCGCGAATCACCCGATCCTGCTCGTCCTGCGCGCGCTGCCGCGCGGGAGTGGCAAGAGCTGCTTGCGCCGTCTCGAATATCACGCGGATGTCGCGTCCCAGATACTTGGACAGGCCCTGCACGAGCTTCTCGTCGATGGAGCGCACGCGCCGGTCCGCCGTCGCCTGATCGACCTGCAATGCCAGCACGTCGTGCTCGAACTTGGCCGGCACGCAATTCAAGGCAAATTGACGAACCATGCCGGTCAGGTTCGCCGCTTCGACTACCGCCGGCCAGTTGCCGGCATCGATGCTTGTGAGCCTGACAGTCGGTGTTTCCGCAGCCGGCGCGATCGGCGCCACGGAGGCTGCGCCGGCGACACCGGCGGCGGCGGGCACGGCGGTGCCGGGTGTGCCGGTGCGCGCCGGCGCACTGCGCGGGGCCGCCGCCGGCGGCCCCGCGGACGTGCGGCTGTTCGGCAGATCCTGGGTTGCGGCAGTGTCGGGGCGAAACGCCAGCATGCGCAACAGCGTCATTTCGAACCCGGCGCGAGGTTCCGGAGCCATGGCCAAATCACGACGCCCGCCCAGGGCGATCTGATAATAGAGCTGTACATCCTCGGGTGAAATCGCCTGCGCCAGACTCGCCAATGAGTCCGCATCGAACTCCTCGTCCTGCAGCGCGGCCTCGGGGACGATTTGCACGATGGCGAGGCGCTGCAAGAATGCGGCCAGTTCGACCATTGCCCGGTCATAGTCGGGTGCGTCACGGTCGAGTTCCCTGACCTCGGCCAGAAGCGCGCTGCCATCGGAACGCGACAGCGCCTCGACCAGCCGGGCCACGTGGCCGCGATCGATGGTGCCGAGCATGGCGCGCGCGTTGCTCTCATTCAGAGTACCGCCGCCGAACGCAATCAGCTGATCCAACAGACTCAAGGCATCGCGCATGCTGCCGTCGGCCGCGCGCGCCAGCAGCGCCGCCGCCGCCGGTTCGAACTCCAGGTTCTCCGCCGCAGCGATGAATTTCAGGCGTTCGCCGATGAGCGAGGCCGGCAGGCGTTTGAGGCTGAACTGCAGACAGCGCGAGAGCACGGTCACCGGCAACTTCTGCGGATCGGTGGTGGCCAGCAGGAACTTGACGTGCGGCGGAGGCTCCTCCAGCGTCTTCAGCAGAGCATTGAAGGAATGGTTGGAGAGCATGTGCACCTCGTCGATGAGATACACCTTGTAACGGCCCCGGGTCGGCGCGTACTGCACATTGTCGAGCAACTCGCGGGTATCGTCGACCTTGGTGCGCGAGGCCGCATCGACCTCGATGAGATCAACGAAGCGGCCCTCGTCGATCTCGCGGCACGCGGCACACACCCCGCAGGGGTTGGAGCTCACGCCCGCGGTCTCACAATTCAGCGACTTGGCCAGTATTCGGGCAATCGTCGTCTTGCCCACCCCCCGGGTGCCCGTAAACAGGAAGGCGTGGTGCACCTTGCCGCTGTCGAGCGCATTCGCCAGGGCCTTGAGCACGTGCTCCTGCCCCACCAATTCGGCAAAACGCTTGGGACGCCATTTACGCGCTAATACGATGTAGCTCATGGTTTTAAGTTTAGCCGCGGAATGCCACCGTCGCGTGGCTTTTGGGAGGCGACCCGCGCCAGCAGGACTTCGGCGCCCGACTTAAATCCGCTACCGCTGCTCCCTTCCGGGCCTGACGGGGTTCGCGGCCAGTCGTCGCGAAGATGCAAGCGCGAGCCGCCATAGACTGGCCGGCCGGCGGTATCCGTGGTGACTCCGCCACACCGAATCACATTTGGCGGAGAGGGTGGGATTGACTCGGGCCGTCGGCCCTCGCCCTGCGGGCGCCGTCGCTAAGACGCTCCGGCGTCCTGCGCCGCCGCTGCACGGCGGCTGGTCGAACCCAGGGGTTCGAACCCCTCCCTCCCCCACATCTCAACACTCTGAACTTCAGTCTAGACGATTTGACTCCGCCACACCGAATCACATTTGGCGGAGAGGGTGGGATTCGAACCCACGAACACCTTTTAGGATGTTACACACTTTCCAGGCGTGCGCCTTCGACCGCTCGGCCACCTCTCCGCGCGGGCGCAAGGGTACCGGAGGACTCTTGATCGATCAAATCTAGCCGCTGGCCGCCTTGTTGGGCGGTGCCGGCTTGTAGCGCGGCGGAACGTCCAGACAGGCATCTTTCGGTCCCGGCGGCGGGGGGGCGAGGTCCACCGTGGGAATGACCAGGGCGCCCTGGGTGTTGGGAGAATCGAGCCCTGACGGCACTTTCAGCGGCGCAACCTGGGCAGCGCGCTGATAATCCTGCGGGGAATGACAATCCGGATTCAATTTGCCGAACAAATGACAGCCGCTCGTGAGCGCTGCTGCAGCAATTAACATCAATACTCGATCAAGACTCATGCTGCTTGGTCCTCAAGGGTAACTCCGGCGGCCTGCATCGCGCGCAGCACAGCATCCTGGTGCGCGGCTGACAGTTCGACCAATGGTAAACGGATTGCGTTCCCAATGAGGCCCATTCTGGCCACCGCCCACTTCACGGGTATCGGGTTCGCTTCAACAAACAGTTCTTTATGTAAAGGCTGCAAGGTCAGGTCGATGGCCCGCGCCGTGGCCATGTCGCCCGCAAGAGCGGCAGCGCAGGCTTCGTGCATGCGCCGCGGCGCAACGTTGGCCGTGACCGAAATCACCCCGCGCGCGCCCAGGCCCATCAATTCGATCGCCGTGGCATCATCGCCCGACAGCAGCCCGAACTCCGGCGGGCACACGGTCAGGGTCTCGCGTGCCCGGCTCAACAATCCCGTTGCTTCCTTGATCGCGACGATCTGGGCATTGCGCGTCAGCCGGGCAACAGTGCCGGGCAGCAGATCGACGGCCGTGCGGCTCGGCACATTGTACAGAATGACAGGAATCTCGGACGCCTCCGCAGCCGCCATGAAATGCCTGTAAAGCCCCTCCTGAGTAGGCTTGTTGTAGTACGGCGTCACCAGCAGCAGCGCATCGGCACCGAGCCGCGACAGGGCTCTGGCACGCGCCACGGTACCGGCCGTCGAATGGGTGCCCGCTCCGACGATGACCTTGATTTTGCCGCGGCAGCGGGCGACCGCCCGCCGGGTGAGTTCCTCGGTCTCGTCCATCGACAGCGTCGGCGATTCGCCGGTGGTGCCGGCGACGACGATCCCGTCGGAGCCTTCGCGCGCATGAAAATCCAGCAATCGATCCCACGCCGGCCAGTCCAGTCCGCCGTCGGCCGTCATCGGCGTCACAATCGCTACCATGCTTCCAGAAAACATCAAGGGGGCCCCGCAGTAAATATCGCTACCTTAAGTGGCGGACATACACCCTGGCAAGCGCTCATCCGGTAGAATTTGCGGGGATGAAACAACATATCGTCATTTCCGCGGTGGGCGGGGACCGTGTCGGAATGGTCCACGAACTCTCCAAGGTGGTCGCCGACTGCGGCGGGAGCATCAGCGAGAGCCGCATGACCTCGCTCGGTAACGAGTTTGCCATGCTGTTGCTGGTGAACGGCAATTGGCACACTCTTGCCAAGCTCGAGGGCGAGTTCAAGAAGCTCGCCGACGCCACCGGCATGAACATCCAGCTGCGGCGCACCGAGGAACGGGCGGCGCGCAATGACATGCTGCCCTACTCCATCGATGTGGTATGCCTGGACCAAACCGGCATCGTTGCGGGCCTGTCCGGCTTCTTTGCGCAGCGCGGGGTGGACATCGCCGAGTTATCGACGCGCTCCTATGCCGCCGCGCATACCGGGGCACCGATGTTTTCGGTGCAGATGATCGTAAACGTGCCGAGCCGCCTGCACATCGGGGTGCTGCGCGAGGAATTCATGGATTTCTGCGATCACCTGAACTTGGACGCCATTTTCGAACCTGTAAAAAGTTGATCGACCATGAGCACAATCGACATTGGCAAGAAGGCGCCGCAGTTCACCCTCGAGGGGACGGGCGGCAGTTGGTCCCTGGGCGACGCGGCCGGCAGCGCGGTCGTCGTCTATTTCTATCCGCGCGACAATACGCCGGGCTGCACCCAGGAGGGCGCGGACTTCGCCGCAGCGCATGCTCAATTCAAGAGAGCCCAGAGTTTGATCGTCGGCATTTCGGCCGACAGCCTGGCGGCACACGAGAAATTCAAGCAGAAGATGGCCTTCCCGTTCGATTTGTTGAGCGACCCCGACAAGAAAGTGTGCAAGCTCTACGACGTGATCCAGGAAAAGAGCATGTACGGCAAGAAATTCATGGGGATCGAACGCAGCACCTTTCTCATCGACGGCAAAGGCGTGATGCGGAACATTTGGCGAAAGGTCAAGGTGAATGGTCACGCCGCGGCGGTATTGGCGGCGGTGAAAGCCCTGTGACCGGCGCCGGGCGGCCCTCGGGGACCGCGAACCTGAAGCCCCGTCAGGGCAAGGAGCAGCGGCGCATCTTCGTGCTGGACACGAATGTGCTCATGCACGATCCGACCGCGATCTTTCGTTTCGAGGAGCACGACGTCTATATCCCGATGACCGTGCTCGAGGAACTGGACGCCGGCAAGAAGGGCCTGTCGGAGTCGGCACGCAACGTGCGCCAGGTCAGCCGTTTTCTCGATGAACTGATGCAGGGCGCGAGCAAGAAGCAGATCGATCGCGGGCTCGCGCTGCCGACCGCGGTGCCGATCAACCACGGCAAGCGCCCGCCGGGGGGCCGCCTGTTCTTTCAGACCCAATTGCTGGAATCCGTATTGCCGGACCGCCTGCCCGGGCACGGAGCGGACAACGCCATCCTGGCCAATACGCTGGCGCTGCAGGAGAAATTCCGCAACGCCAGAGTCACCCTGGTGTCGAAAGACATCAATTTGCGCATCAAGGCGGCAATCGTCGGCGTGCAGGCCGAAGACTATTCGAGCGACAAGACCATCGAAGATGCGGACCTGCTGGCCAGCGGCGTGCAGCAGCTGCCGCCGAATTTCTGGGATAAGCACGGCAGGGGCATGGAGTCGTGGCAACAACACAGCCGTACCTACTATCGGGTGCGCGGTCCCCTGGTGCGCGAGTGGCACGCCAACCAGTTCCTCTACGATCCCGGCGAGAACGGCGTCGAGGCCATCGTCCGCAAGCTGGAGGGCGAAACCGCGATCCTGGAAATCACCCTCGACTACCGTGCGGAGCGCAACAATGTCTGGGGAGTCACCGCGCGCAACCGAGAGCAGAATCTCGGCCTGAATCTATTGATGGATCCTGAAGTCGACTTCGTCACCGTGCTCGGGCCGGCCGGCACGGGCAAGACCCTGTTGACCCTGGCGGCCGGTCTGGCGCAAACCTTGGATCACAATCGCTTCAGTGAAATCATCATGACGCGGGTCACCATACCGCTGGGCGAGGACATCGGTTTTCTACCCGGCACCGAAGAAGAGAAAATGGAGCCCTGGATGGGCGCGCTGATGGACAACCTCGAGGTGTTGACCCAGGGCCAGCCGGGAGGCACGTGGGGACGCGGGGCCACCAATGATCTGCTGCGCCACCGCATCAAGATCCGCTCCTTGAATTTCATGCGCGGCCGCACATTTCTGAACCGCTTCATCATCATCGACGAGGCTCAAAATCTGACTCCCAAGCAGATGAAGGCGCTGGTGACGCGCGCGGGGCCCGGCACCAAGATGGTCTGCCTGGGCAATATCGCGCAAATCGACACCCCCTATCTCACCGAGACCACCTCAGGTCTGACCTACGTGGTCAACCGGTTCCACGGCTGGGCGTTTTCCGGGCATATCACGCTGGTCCGCGGCGAACGCTCTCGCCTGGCGGATTACGCGTCGGAAGTTCTTTGATTTGACGAGGATTATGCGCGAACTTTGGATCTCGACCCGCACTCCAAGGAACACGGAGGCCGAATGTCAACGTTGAAGTCCTTATGCGCACTTGCGGGTGCCGCGGCGGCCACTGTCATGGTCGGCGTGGGCTGGGCCGCGGGCATGGGAACAGGCTCGAGCGCCACCGATCAGGATCTGCCGGATTTGGGCAGCCCGGCGACGGCCGCCGTGTCCCTCGAGGATGAATACCGGGCGGGACTCGGCTGGTTCGCGCAAATGCGTCAGTCCGGAGTCGTGCTGGAGGACCCGGAAGTCGAGGACTACATCCAGGAAATCGGCCACAGCCTGTCGAGCCGCGCCGAGGAAGGACAGCATCAATTCTACTACTTCGTGGTCAAGGATCCGGTCGTGAACGCGTTCGCGATGCCGGGCGGCTTCGTTGCGATCGACAGCGGCTTGATACTCGCGACCCGCAACGAGAACGAATTGGCCGGAGTCATGGCGCATGAAACCGCGCACGTCACTCAACGGCATCTGGTCCGCCAGCTCATCGATCAAAGCCATGCCGGCCTGATTTCAACCGCGGCGATGCTGGCGGCGATTCTGCTGGGCGCGACCGCCGGTCGCAACGGCTCCCCCGATGCCATGGAGGGAGCCATCATGGCGGCTCAGGGCGCGGCGATTCAGCACCAGATCAACTACACACGCGCCAGCGAATTCGAGGCCGACCGGATCGGCATCGGCACCATGGCGAGCGCCGGCTACGATCCGCTGGGGATGGCGAGCTTTTTCGATTACATGTCGCGCAGCGGGCCCGAGCCGAGCCGGATCAACGCGGTGCAATTCCTGATCGATCACCCGATCTTTTCGGATCGCGTCGCCGAGGCGCGCAACCGCGCCGACCAGATCGGCCGCATCCGCCACCCGGATTCTCTCAGCTATACCCTGATGCGCGAGCGTCTGAGGTCGCTGGTGGGCAATCCTCAGACCGCACGCGAGTACTACGCGAATCTCGCCAAGAACGGCGCCGGCAAGGACATCGAGGACCGCTACGGCAGGGATGTCGCCGACATCGCGACCCGCAATCCCTCGCTGGCGATCCCCGACCTGCAGGCTCTGGTGAAGGAATACCCGAAGGTGAACCAGTTCTATGGCGCCCTCGGCCAAGCCTACCTGGCGAACGGCCAGTTGAAGGAATCGCAGGCGGTGCTGGATCAGGCGCTGGCTTTGTTTCCGCGAAACGTTCCGGTCACCATTCGACTCGCGGAAACGTTGATGCACAACGGCGACAACAAGCGCGCGCATCTCATTCTCGACGATCTGTTCAACGTAGTGGAGCCGACGCCGAGCCAGACGCGGCTGATCGCCAAGGCTGCCTACGCCGCGGGTGACATCGCCGACTCCTACTACTACATGTCGTTCTTCTATTTGATGAGCGGCGATTTCAAGATGGCGGTCAATCAGCTGCAGCTCGGCCTGGGGATGCCCGGACTGGATCCGATACAGCGCGCGCGCTTCAGCGCGCGGCTCGAAGAGGTGCGCGCCGCGATGCCCAAGGAGCGCAGGAACACGGTTGCCGACGATAACGACGGCGGCAACGGGCGCCACTGACACTCCCGATCGGCGGCCCCAGGTCCCGCGGCGGTCGACCCCTGTATCGCGGCGGTCGACCCCTGTATCGCGGCAGTCGACCCCTGTATCGTTCCACTACCAAGACTGAGCCCTGGGAGAAGATTTAAATGCCTACAACGAGAAGCGTGCGTGCGGCGCTATGCATCGTCATTGCCCTGAGTTTGAGCGCCTGCGTCACACTGCCGCCCAACAGCAAGCCCGTGCCGCAGGATCCGTGGGAGTCCTGGAACCGCGGCGTGTACAAGTTCAATGACGTGCTGGACCGCGCCGTCGCGAAGCCCGTGGCGAAGACCTACGTTCGCATCGTGCCGCATCCGATCCGCACCGGCGTCAGCAATTTCTTCGACAATTTGTCGACGACCACGGTCATGATCAACGATGCCCTGCAGGGGAAATTCCGGGCCTCGGCAAATGACCTGGGGCGCTTTTTGCTGAATTCGACGGTGGGATTGGGCGGAATACTCGATCCGGCGACCTCGGCGGGACTGGACAAGAACAATGAGGACTTCGGCCAGACACTGGGTCATTGGGGAGTGCACCCGGGGCCCTTCTTCGAACTGCCTCTGCTCGGCCCGTCGGACGTGCGGGACGCCCCCTCGAGATTGGTGGATGCCTACACGAATCCGCATGCCTACATTCGCAACACCTATTGGAAGTGGGGTCTTTACGGCGCCTACCTGGTTGACGCGCGCGCCAGGCTACTGCCGCTGGACGACACCCTGCAGCACGTTTATGACCCGTATGCCTTCGTGCGCGACGCGTATTTGCAGCGCCGGGCGTACCTTGTCTCCGACGGCAAGGTCACCGATGAGGAGCCGCTGGTCGATCCGGAGGCCGACAACCCGGATCAGGCCGCGCCTGCCAAGCCCGGTCCGGAAGCGGCGCCGTCGCCGGCACAACCTTCGACCCCGCCCCAGCCGGCATCGCCGCCGGCCGCTGCTTCACCCGGGGACCCGGAACCACCGTAGCCGGCACGGTGGGACGCTAGTCGGCTGGATTGTATTTCTGCAAGAAGCGCGCCGACTCATCCAGCATTTGCAGCCGCGTCTGGCTGCGCGACAGCCAATGATCTTCATGTTGCAACGTGATCAGTTCCACGTTCTTGTGCGCGCTCTTGAGCACGCTCTCCATGAGCTTGCTTTGCCAAAAGGGCACCACGGTGTCGTCGGCCCCGTGGATCAGCAGCACGGGCGCGGTCACTGCATCGGCATGGTCGACGGGAGAGATGGCGCTCAAGGACGAGATACCCTGATGGGTGGTACCGAAGTATCGATCCATGTAGCGCTGGCCGTTCGTGTCGGTGAATCCCATGCCTTGGCGGAATCGCGTCATGTCGGCGATTCCGGCGACGGAGATGGCGCAGCGGTACACATCGGGAGTCAAGCTGACTCCGGCAAGCGCGGCATAGCCACCGTAGCTGCCGCCAACGATGCAGACACGCCTGGGGTCGATCGTGCCCTGATCCGCCAGATAGCGCACGCCGTCGGAAAGATCGCTCTGCATCTTGCGGCCCCATTCACCGAATCCGGCAGACATGAACTTATAGTTCAAGGTTGAGCCGCGGTAGTTCGGTTGCAGCACGGCGTAGCCCTGGACCGCCAGAGCCTGCGCCCACCAATCGAATCGCTGGCTATCGGCCGCCCCCGGCCCTCCATGGGGAAGCACGATCAGGGGAAGACGCTTCTCGCCGCGGCCGGGCGGCAGTGTCAGGTAGCCCGGAATCGTCAGCCCATCCTGCGCCGCGTAGCTGATGCGCCTCACCTCGGCGATTTCCGCCAGCCCCTCATAAACCGGAGCCAAAACCGTGGCCCGATGCGTCAGCCAATCGAACAGCGCGTACGAATACCCGTCCTTGGCTCCGAACACGGTCACCAGATACTTGGTGTCGTCATCCGAGCGCGACAGGAGCCGCACGCGTTCGTTGGGAAATGCCCGCAGGACGGCGTTCCAATGTGCCTGCAGTTCGGCATCGAAAAATACATAGTCGCCATCGCTGATCTGAATTCCGCCGATGATGCGGCCGGTCTTGGGCGCGTGAATGAACGTCTCGAATGCGCCGCCCTTGCCCAGCGGTTCGCCCCACGATGCGTCCTTGAGGCGCAACGGTTTCCACACGGGATCGCCGTTTTCGATGAATTCCATGATGACGGATTCGCCGTCGGCGCTCAGACCCAGCACCGAGGGAATGTCGATGTCGGCCTGACCCGAAGCCGCCTCCATCATGCGGCCGTTCCTGTCGACCAGCAGCTCCCATTTCTTCGCCAGATCGTGGAAGACGAATTTGGCCGCGACGCGCCCCGACTCGCCGACAACCCATCCCGTCCTGTATTCGTCGGCTTTGTCGATCAGCGTCGTCTGGGAACGAGCCACGCTGTACTGGAACAGTGCCGGCATGAGGCGGCTGGCGCCGTAGTATCCGTAGGCAAATACCGTGGACTCCCCGTCGACCAGACGTACGACGGCGGGAGCGTAAACTGCATTTGAACGGACCACATTGCCGTGCACATGAAAATCCAGATCAACCAGCGCTTGCCGGCTGATGCTATAAATCGCCAGCTGGTACCACTCATACATGCTGCGGCCGCCATATCCCTGGGGCGGCCCGCCGGTGCTTGATCTGGTGATGAGAAGGTTACCGTCGTCCAGCCACTGTATGCCGCGCAGCTTGGCGTCGCCCACGCGAAACACACCGAGCGGCTGGGGTTCTCCCAACTGTCGAATCAGAACGCTGCGCCGTTCCCCCTCGGTCCTGACATAGGCCAACTTGGTCCCGTCGGGCGACATGGCCATGTCCTCGATCGCAGGCAGGTTCCCGTATACCGTGAGTGGGGATGCGGCACCGGCCGCGATCGCGGCTACGCATGCGCTCGCAGCGAGCATGAAACGGATCGGCAGGCGATCGGTGGTTCGCACGATTGTCCATCCCTGGCCGGCGGGGTGCGCCGTTGACTCATGTTCCGCGAATGTTAGCTCGGAAGCAGCAGTTCCTCAACTTCACTCAACCGCGCCAGCTGCTGCAGTTGCGAGGGGATATTGTCGTAGCGCAGGCCGCGGCTCACGCTCTTGGCGACGCTCAGCCATTCGATCAGCAAGGCGAGTCCCGAACTGTCGCTCATGGTTACGCCGGCCAGATCGATCACCGCAGCCTGGCCGCTGCCGATCGCCTCGACCCCACGCGGAAGCAGCGTGCTCACGGTGGAGAAATGCAGCGCTCCGGTCACGCGCGAGCGATCGCCCTCCAACACCTCGAACGAGGCGCTTTGCGCGCCGTTCCCGCCGTACTTGCGCCGGCCGATCAATGACTGCCCGCCCCGGTGCCGCCGGCCGCCGGCTTTTGGCCGCTCTCGAGGCGGCTGATGACTTCATCCAATCCCTTCTGCTGAATCTCCGCGCCGAAGTCGGTGCGGAAACTCTTCACGTAGGAAATGCCCTCGATCACGACGTCCCAGGCCTTCCATACGCCGTCGGTCTTGCGCAGGCTGAAATTCACCGGCACCTTGTCCCCGGAAGAGCGCTTCACTTCCGTGCGCACCGTCGCCGTGGTATCGCCGGGGTCGCCCCTGTACGGCAGAATGTTGAAGCGGTCGGCCGTGAAGTCCACCAATGCCGCGCCGTAGTTGTGCAGCAGCGAATGATAGAACGCATCGACGAAGCGTTTGCGCTGCTCGGGAGTCGCGGTTCGCCAGGTCTGCCCCAAGACCAGCCGCGCCGCATATTCGGTGTCGAAATTCGGCAGCAGCACATTGGCCACCAGCGCGTCCAGCTTCGCCGGATCCTTGGCGTACATCGGGCGATTCGCATCGAGTTCGGTGAGCATGCGTTTGGCGGAATTCTCCACCAGTTCCTGCGGTCCCAGAGTACTGGGCGGCGCCGTGACCACCGCCGGCGCATCGGCTGCGCGGGCGGCGCCCGTCAGAGCCAGAACCAGCATGGCGAAGACTGCAGATTTCATCATTTCGACTTCTCCGTGGGCTTCGGCTCCGGCGCGGCAGACTTTGGCTCGGGAGCCGCAGCTGTCTGGCCCGCTTGCCCGCTGCTCTTGGTAAAGTTCGCAAGAACCTGGCCGATCAAATTCTCCAGCACGAAAGCGGACTGCGTAAAGTCGATTTGATCCTTGTCCTTCAGATAAGTTTCCGCGCCGCCCGCGGTGATGCCGATGAACTTGCCCCCCAGCAGGCCCTGGGTATAGATGGCGGCGTCGCTGTCGGTTGGAATCTGGTTGTAGCGCGCGTCCAGGCGCAGGGTCACGACGGCCTTGTATTCCTTCGAATCGAACCCGATTTTGGTCACCCGGCCCATTTCCACGCCCGACATCGACACCGGTGCACCCACCTTCAGATCGCCGATATTGTCGAACTTGGCCGTCAAATCATAGTGCGGCGGACTCGCAAAGGAGATGCCGCGGCTGGTGGTCTGCGTCGTCAGGAAGAACAGCGCCGCAAAGCCGAGCAGCACGAACAATCCGGTGCCGAGATTCAACGTACGGGATTTGCGAATGGCCATATCTCACCTCTCTACAGAAACGCGGCGGTAATCAAGTAATCCAGGAACAAAATGACCACGGCGGACGTCACCACGGTGCGCGTGGTCGCGCGGCCGACGCCTTCGGCGGTGGGCGTTGCATGGTACCCCTCGTACACCGCAATCAGGCTGCAGGTCACTCCGAAAATGCAGCTCTTGACGATGCCTTCATTGATGTCCGACAGGCCGACCGCGGAGCGCATCTGCGACCAGAAGCTGCCGGCATCCACACCCATGATCTGCACGCCCACGAGCTGCGCGCCGTAGATGCCGATGACGCTGAAAATGGCGGCGAGCAGCGGCATGGCGACCACGCCGCCCAAAAAACGCGGCACCACCACCCGCCGGATCGGATCCACCGCCATCATCTCCATGGCCGACAATTGATCGGTGGCGCGCATCAATCCCAGCTCGGACGCCAGCGCGGTGCCGGCCCGTCCGGCGAACAGCAGCGCGGTGACCACCGGCCCCAATTCCTTTACCAGGCCGATGGTCGCGGCGGTGCCCAGGGCCTCTTCGGAACCGAATCGCTGCAGCAGCTGGAATCCTTGCAGTCCCAGCACCATGCCGACGAACAGTCCGGAAAGCATGATGATGACCAGAGACAGCGCACCGGAGTTGTAGACCTGCTGGCTGATCAAGTCGATGCGCAGCAGCGCTCGCGGCACTTCGACCACCAAGCGCAGCAGAAAACGCACCACCGAACCGAGTCCCACCAGGGATTCGATCAGGCTGCCCCAGAGTTCCTGGATGACTTTCACGAACCTGCGCCGCGCGCCAGTAGTTCGCCGAAGTAATCGGGCGCGGGAAAATGAAACGGCACGGGACCGTCGGCCAGGCCGCCGATGAATTGCCGGACGATGTCCGACGGATAGGATTGCAGCTGCTGCGGGGTGCCGTGCGCGACGACTTTGCCGCCGGACAGCAAGAAGACTGCATCGGCAACCGTGGAGATCTCGTGCACATCGTGCGAGACCACCACGCTGGTGATGCCGAGCGCGTCGTTCAGGCGGCGGATCAAACGCAAGATGACCCCCAGCGAAATCGGATCGAGGCCGACGAAGGGCTCGTCGTAGATCAAGATTTCGGGGTCCATGACGATGGCGCGGGCCAACGCGACCCGGCGGCTCATGCCGCCGGACAGCTCCGAGGGCATGAGTTCGGCCGCACCGCGCAGCCCCACCGCCTGCAATTTCGTGAGCACCAGCTGCCGGACCAGCCGTTCCGGCAAATCCGTGTGCTCGCGCAAGGGAAAGGCGACGTTCTCGAACACGGACAGGTCGGTGAGCAGCGCGCCGTTCTGGAACAGCATACCCATCCGCCGCCGCAGCACGTACAGCTCCTTGCGCCGCACGACCCGCATATCCTGCCCGGCCACCGTGATGGTGCCGCCGCTCGCGGCCACCTGGCCGGTGATGAGCCGCAGCAGCGTCGTCTTGCCGGTGCCGCTCGGCCCCATGATCGCCGTAATGCGGCCGCGCGCGATGTCCATGTCGAGCCCGGCGAACACGGGGCGGCCGTTGATGCCGTAATCCAGATTACGGATTTCGATGATGGCGGGAGATTGGCTCAATGGTTTCGCTATTGGGCTCCGCGTCCCATGACGCACGGCACCTAGGTTTGAGGCGCCGGGCCCTAGGCCGCCGAACTTTCCATCGAGCCCTTGTAGGCACCCACCGCGGCCAAGCCGTTCAGCTTTGCGCGAATGAACAAGGCATGCTGTCCGCCCGGGAATCCCGACGGCTTTCCGCCCCAGGCACTGAGCGCATTCTCCTGCAGCGCCCGTCCGTAGCTGAAGGTCAGTGCCCAAGGAAGCGGTCCGGCCGCGTTCATCAAGCTCAAATGCAGGGTGGCTTCGACCGGGCTCTGCCCCCCGGACAGAAACGCGATGCCCGGAACCGCCGACGGCACCTGCCGCCGCAGCGTGCGTACCGTGGCCTCGGCGACTTGCTCGGGGGCGGCCTTTTGGGAGCTCTTCTTGCCCGGGACCACCATGTTCGGCTTGAGCACCATTCCCTCCAAGACGACGCGTGCGGCAAACAAATGCGAGAACACGCTGTCCAGAACTGCGTTGGTCACTTCTTCACAGCGCTCCAGATTGTGGGCTCCGTCCATCAGCACCTCCGGTTCGACGATCGGCACGATCCCGGCCTCCTGGCACAGCGCCGCATAGCGGGCCAGCGCTTCGGCATTCGCATCGATGGCATAGCGGCTCGGTATTCCGGATCCGATGTCGATGACCGCGCGCCACTTTGCGAATTTCGCGCCCAGCTTGTAGTACTCGGCCAGGCGCTCGCGCAGTCCATCGAGTCCCTCGGTAATGGTCTCACCGGCATGCCCTGCCAGGGGCTTGGCTCCCAGGTCGACCTTGATGCCCGGCAGCATGCCGTGCTGTGCGAGATAGCTCGCAAACGGCACGCCGTCCCTGGTTTTTTGCCGCAGCGTCTCGTCATACATGATGACGCCGCTGATGTATTCCTGGGCGCCGGGCGCGGTGAACAGCATCTCGCGGTACGCCCGCCGGTTCTCCTCCGTGGACTCCAATTTGATGCTGTCAAAGCGCTTCTTGATGGTGCTGGTACTCTCGTCGGCGGCCAAAATACCTCGGTTTTTGGCCACCAACGCACGCGCTGTGGCGGCTAGCTCTACGGTGTTCATGTCTGGCGAGTCTCGCTGCTGTTGAGGGATGTCAGAGCCGCCAAGCATAACAAAATCAATGGAAATCTGTCCCATGGGTGGAACTTGAAACTAAATAGGACTAAAATAGTCCTACATAAAGATTCCATCAGAGGCGCACTTCCATATGTTGCGAATGGGTAAGCTAACCGACTACGCGACGGTCGTGCTCGCTAGTCTAGCGCAAGAACCCGCCCGGCATCGCGCCGCGGCGGAACTGGCCGAGCGCACACGCCTCTCGCGGCCCACGGTGAGCAAGGTCCTGAAAGGGCTGCAGCGCGCCGGCATGGTGATTTCCTCCCGCGGTGCACAGGGCGGCTATCGCCTGGCGCGTGCTCCGGAGCAGATCACCGCGGCGCAAATTCTCGACGTGTTCGAAGGCCCGATCGCCATCACCGAATGCAGCGGTGCATCGAGTCATTGCGGCATCGAGCGGCAATGCCGCGTCGGGGGCGCCTGGCAGCGCGTGAACGCGGCGATCCGGCGCGCCTTGGAAGAAGTGACGCTGCGCCAGCTGGCTGGATTGGATTCAGCCACGCTGCGCGTCGCCGATTTGGCGTCGGAAATTCGCATCCAAACTTAAACGGAATCTCTCGTGTCCAGCAAATCCCAAGACGTTGAAGCGCTCCTCGCCCAGAAGTACCGGCACGGCTTCGTTACCGACATCGAGTCCGACAGCCTGCCGCCCGGGCTCGACGAGGACGTCGTCGCCGCCATATCCCGGAAGAAGAACGAGCCGCAGTTTCTGCTGCAGTGGCGATTGAAGGCGTTCAGGCACTGGCTGACCATGCGGGAGCCGGCCTGGGCGCATGTGCACTACAAGCCCATCGACTACCAGGATATCTCGTACTACTCGGCGCCGCGCGCGCCGGCGAATGCGCCGAAAAGCCTCGACGAAGTGGATCCGAAGCTGCTTGCCACCTACGCCAAGCTGGGGATTCCCCTGCACGAGCGCGCGCGCCTGGCCGGCGTCGCGGTGGACGCGGTTTTCGACAGCGTGTCGGTCGCGACGACTTTCAAGGAGAAGCTCGGCAAGGCCGGGGTGATCTTCTGTTCGTTCTCCGATGCGGTACGGGATCATCCGGAACTCATCGAACGCTATCTCGGCAGCGTGGTCCCGCCGGGCGACAATTTCTTCGCGGCGCTGAACTCGGCGGTATTCTCCGACGGCTCGTTCGTCTACGTGCCGCCCGGCGTGCGCTGCCCCATGGAACTGTCGACCTACTTCCGCATCAATGCCGCCAAGACCGGACAGTTCGAGCGCACTCTGATCATCGCCGCCGAAGCCGCGTCGGTCAGCTACCTGGAGGGCTGCACGGCGCCGATGCGCGATGAGAACCAGCTGCATGCGGCGGTGGTCGAACTGGTGGCGCTCGACAACGCCCAGATCAAGTACTCGACCGTGCAGAACTGGTACCCGGGCGACGCGAACGGCGTCGGCGGAATCTACAATTTCGTGACCAAGCGCGGCGAATGCCGCGGGCGCAATTCCAAGATCTCCTGGACGCAGGTGGAGACCGGATCGGCCATCACCTGGAAGTATCCAAGCTGTGTGTTGAAGGGCGAAAACTCCGTCGGTGAATTCTATTCCGTGGCGGTCGCCAACAATTATCAGCAGGCGGATACGGGCACCAAGATGATCCACATCGGCCGCAACACCAGGAGCACCATCGTGTCGAAGGGGATATCGGCCGGCCACGCGCAGAACACCTACCGCGGACTGGTGAAGATCCTGCCGGGCGCCGCCGGCGCGCGCAATTTCACGCAATGCGACTCGCTGTTGATGGGCCCGAAGTGCGCGGCGCACACCTTTCCCTACATGGAGGTCAAGAATCCGACCGCGACGGTCGAGCACGAGGCCAGCACGTCCAAAATCGGCGAAGACCAGTTGTTTTATTGCCTGCAGCGCGGCATATCGGCCGAGGATGCCGTCAATATGATCGTCAGCGGATTCTGCAAGGTGGTGTTCAAGGAACTGCCCATGGAATTCGCCGTGGAGGCGCAGAACCTGTTGAGCGTGAGTTTGGAAGGCGCCGTCGGCTAGCGGCGGGCATTGGAGGAACAATCTTGCTGAAAATTACCGATTTGTGCGCCCGCGTCGCGGGCAAAGAGATATTGAAGGGCGTGAATCTCGAGGTCCGCGCCGGCGAGGTCCATGCCATCATGGGTCCGAATGGTTCGGGCAAGAGCACGCTCGCCCAGGTGCTGGCCGGCCGCGAGGATTACGAAATCACCGGCGGTTCGGTGACCTACGAAGGCCGCGACCTCCTGGCCATGCCCGCCGAGGAGCGCGCGCGCGCCGGATTGTTCCTTGGCTTCCAGTATCCGGTGGAGATTCCCGGCGTCAACAATGTGTATCTGCTGAAAGCCGCGCTCAACGCCAAGCGCAAGGCGGCCGGCGAACCGGAGGTCGACGCCTACGAGTTCCTCACCCTGATCCGTCAGAAGATGAAGGTCATGCACATGAGCGAAGCCTTCCTGACGCGCGGCGTCAACGAAGGATTCTCGGGCGGCGAGAAGAAGCGCAATGAAATTTTGCAGATGCTGGTGCTGGAGCCGAAGCTCGCGATCCTGGACGAAACCGATTCGGGGCTCGACATCGATGCCCTCAAAGTGGTCTCCGCGGGGGTGAACAGCCTGCGTAATCCCCAGCGGGCCGTCGTGCTGGTGACTCACTACCAGCGCCTGCTCGATTACATCGTGCCCGACCGGATACACGTGCTGTCGGGCGGCCGGATCATGAAGTCGGGCGACCGGTCGCTGGCGCACGAACTCGAACGCCGCGGCTACGATTGGGTGCTGGAGACTCAGGTCGCATGAACTCGATCCTGCACCCCTCCGCCGCGCCGCAGTCGGCGGCATTGCGCTCGTTCGCCGCCCAATGGGACACCCGCCCCGAGGATTCGCTGTCGCCGCTGCGCGAGCAGGCGCTGCAGAAATTCCTCAAACTCGGCCTGCCCTCGACGCACGATGAGACCTGGCGCTACACCAATCTGCGCAGTCTCGCCGCACAGACCTTCGTGGATGCGCCGCGCAGGAGCCGCGGTGAAATCGAACCCAACGCATCGATCGCGCTGCTGAACAAGGCGGACCGCGCGGCCTCGCTGCTCATGGTCAACGGTTATCCGTCCATGCCGCTGGCCGACGGCCTGATCGACGGCATGGAGATCTACAGCCTGCGGGACGTGGTGCGCCTCGACCCCGACACGATGCTGCGTTTCCAGGATCCCTTGACGGATTCCGACGAGCGGCGCTGGACCCTGCTCAACACCGCGCTGTTCGTCGACGGCCTGTATCTGAAGATCACCAGCCGGATTCCCGTGCCGCTGGTGATCCTGCACGTCGGGACCGCCGACTGCGACAACAGTATCGCCTATCCACGCGTCATCATCGAGGTCACGCCGGGATCCGGCGCCACCATCATCGAACACCACGTGGCGCAGGGCGAGCACACCCCGCTCAACAATTCCAATACACACATTGCCCTGCGGCGCGATGCGCAGATCGAACACTACCGCGTGTTCGCCACGGGCGCGGACGCCACCCACATCGATTCCCTGACCATCCGTCAGGACCAAGGCAGCCGCTGCAAGCAGTTCACCGTCGTGCTGGGCGGCGGCCTGGTGCGCACGACCCTCGATGCGCACCTGGATAAGCCGGGCGCCTCCCTCGACAGCTTTTCGCTGCTGGTGGGGCACGAGAGCCGGCACGTCGACTGCGTCAATCTGGTGACCCATGCCGCGCCCGAAACGCGCAGCAAGCAGATCGCGCGCGCCATCGCCAGCGGCGCGAGTCGCGTGATATTCAACAGCAAGGTGATCGTGGAGGCCGGCGCCGTGCATGCCGAGTCGCAGCAGTCCTGCCGCGGCCTGCTGCTGTCGCCCACCGCTGAAATCGATACTCGGCCGCAGCTCGAAATTCATGCCGACGAGGTCAAATGCGCGCACGGCGCGACCACCGGCCGCCTCGATCCCAACATGCTGTTCTACATGCTGTCGCGCGGCCTGGACCGCGAGACGGCGCAGAGCCTGCTGGTGTATGCCTTCCTTGCCGATGCCCTGACGGACATGTCGGTGGCCTCGGCGCGGGCGGCGATTCAAAACGCGTTGATCGCGCAGTTGCCCGATTCGCAAATAGTGCGGAACTTTCGATGAACAACATTGCATTGGCCGATCGCCCCGCGCCGTTCGACGTACACGCCCTGCGGCGGCAGTTCCCCGTTCTGTCGCGCATGGTGCGCGGCAAGCCGCTGGCCTATCTGGACAACGGCGCCTCGGCGCAGCGCCCGATCGCGGTGATCAATGCGGTCGATGACTACGAGCGCCACCACCATGCCAACATCCACCGGGGCGTGCACACCCTGAGCCAGGAGGCCACCGCGCTGTACGAAGCCGCGCGCGACCGGCTGGTTGACTTCATCAATGCGCGCTCGCGGCACGAAATAATTTTCGTGCGCGGCACCACCGAAGCGATCAATCTCGTCGCCCAGAGCTACTTGAGACCCCGGCTCAAACCGGACGATGAAATTCTCATCACGCATTTGGAACACCACGCCAACATCGTGCCGTGGCAGATGGTGTGCGAGCAGACCGGCGCCAAGCTCGTGGTCGCGCCCATCGATTCAAGCGGGGAGGTCCATGCGGAGGCGGTGGTGTCGCTGATGAGCCCGCGTACCCGTCTGCTGGCCTGTGCGCACGTCTCGAACGCGCTCGGCACGGTACTGCCCGTCCGCCGCTTGGTCGCCGCCGCCAAGAAGCGCGGCATAGCGACCTTGATCGACGGCGCCCAGGCGGTCTCGCACCTGCACGTCGACGTGCAGGAACTGGGCTGTGATTTCTATGCATTCTCGGGCCACAAGATGTTCGGCCCCACCGGTGTGGGCGTTCTCTACGGGCGCGAACAGCTGCTCGAGAGCATGCCGCCCTGGCAGGGCGGCGGCGAGATGATTCTTGCCGTGACTTTCGCCAAGACCACGTACAGCGGCTTGCCCAACAAGTTCGAGGCCGGCACCCCCAACATATCGGGAGCCGTCGGCCTGGGCGCGGCGGTGGATTTTCTGTCGCGCTTGGATCGCGAGGCCGCGCACGCGCACGAGTCGGCGCTGCTCGGGCACGCGACGGCGGTATTGAGCAAGATTCCGCAGCTGCGCATTGTGGGCACCGCTGCCGACAAGGCAAGCTTGGTCTCGTTCTACGTCGACGGGGTGCATCCCCACGACCTTGGAACCATTCTCGACGAGGACGGGATTGCCGTTCGGACCGGCCACCACTGCGCCATGCCGGTGATGGAGTATTTCCAATTGCCGGCGACCGCGCGCGCCTCGTTCGCGTTTTACAACACCCTCGAGGAAATCGATAGGCTTGCGGCCGGCGTGGAACGCGCGCGCAAGATATTCGCGTAACGCCATCATGGAACTCAACGACCTTTACCGGGATGTCATTCTCGACCACAACCGGCGGCCGCGTAATTTCGGCCCGCTGGAGCCGTCCGACGCCAGCGTCGAGGGTTTCAATCCCATGTGCGGCGACCGCCTCATCCTGCGCCTGCGGTTGTCCGGCGACCAAATCAGCGACATCCGCTTCGAGGGCCAGGGGTGCGCCATTTCGACCGCGTCGGCTTCATTGATGACCGAAGCGGTGAAAGGCAAGACGCGCGCCGAAGCGTTGCAAATGTTCGATCGCGTCCATCATCTGCTCACCGACGATGCGGCCGCGGCCGGGGATCTCGGCAAACTCGCCGCGCTGTCGGGCGTGCGCGAGTATCCGGCCCGCGTCAAGTGCGCCAGCCTTTGCTGGCACAGCTTGGCCTCGGCGCTTCGATCCGCCGACTCCCAAGCATTGCCCGCGGTCACCACCGAATGAGCCCTGGAACCCATGCATTCCTACGAAAATGAACCCATCGTCGTGCAGCGCGACGTCAAGGCGGTGGCGATCCCCGCCGGGGTCGAGGTCAATCTCAAATTGGGCGCGGTGGGCTACATCACACAGGCCTTGGGCGGCAGCTTCACGGTGTACATCGACGGCAACCTGTTCCGCATCGCAGGACAGGATGCGGATGCCATCGGCAAGACCGCCGCCACCGCCCCCGAGGTGCCGCCCGGAGCCTCGGAAGAGGACATCAAGAACATCATCTGGCAGCAGCTGAAGACGTGTTATGACCCGGAGATCCCGGTGAATATCGTCGACCTGGGATTGGTCTACGAATGCGACGTCAGCAAGAATGACGATGCAACGCGCACCGTCGACATCAAGATGACACTGACGGCGCCCGGCTGCGGCATGGGCGAGGTGTTGGTGCAGGATGTGCGCGACAAGGTGCAAATCGTGCCCACCGTGGCGCGCGCGAACGTCGAATTGGTGTTCGATCCGCCGTGGAACCAGACTATGATGTCGGATGCGGCGCGATTGCAGACCGGCATGATGTGATGAAGTGGATCGACGCGGGACCGGCCGAGCAGTTGCGTGAGGGCCATGCCGTATCCATTTCGGCGGGGCGCCGCACGATCGCGGTGGCGCGCAGCGGCGGGGCCTACTTCGCCGTCGAAGACATCTGCACTCACGACGGCGCGGAACTGACGGGCGGCGCCATCGAAGGAACGGAAATCATCTGCCCGCGCCACGGCGCCCGTTTTTGCCTGCGCACCGGCGAGGCGCTGAGTCCGCCGGCCTACGAGCCGGTGCGCGTCTTTGAGACGAAACTGGAAGGTGGCCATCTGTGGGTACGCGCAGACTGACGCTGTTGCGGCACGGGAAGGCGCAGCCCATCGACGCCTGCGCGGAGGATTTTGAGCGCACGCTGACCCGGCGCGGCTGCATCGAGGCGCAAGAAATGGCGGCGCGCATCGTGTATCGCGATCTCATCCCCGACTTGATCCTGGTGAGTCCGGCCGAACGCGCCTGGGCGACGGCGGAAATCATCGCGGCGGCCTGCGAACTCGACGCCAAGCAAGTGCAATGCGCGCGCGAACTGTACCTGGCCACCCCGGAAGCCACCTGGCGGCTGCTGGCAACGCGCGACGATGCTTTGCAGCACATCATGATCTGCGGACACAATCCCGGCTTGAGCCAGGTTGCGAGCCGCCTCGGCCCAAAGCCGCAGCCGCGTGAACTCGCCACTGCCGGAATTGCGACCGCCGTCTGGCACAACGCTCACTGGGCGACTTTGCAGCCCGAATCCGCCAGCAGCTGCGACATGGACGACCCTGAGAGCATGGCGGATCTCTGGGCCTAGCCTTGAGTCCCCGTCAGAAGGGCAAGCCGTGCGATTGGCCTCCCATGCACATCAGCATGGGCAGCGACAGGATGAAATTGATGCGCGAAGCGCGGCCCGCGGTCTTGCGCGCCGCCGCCTTTTCGTCATCCGTCGCCGGCACGAATCCCAGGATCTTCTTTTGGTTCGGCCAGATGAAGACCCAGACGTTGAACAGCATGATGGTGCCGAGCCACGCGCCGACGCCGATGGTGCGAAACCCCGGCTGCAGCAAAATCGCCCTCTCGAAGCCGATGTGCGTATCGAAGCCGTATCCATAGAGCAGATACAGCAGGCCGGTGACCCAGGTGGCCACCGCACCCCAGCGGAACCACAGCAACGCGGGCGGCGCGATGTACTTGGATACTCCCGCGCCGCCGGGGCCGCCCTTGTCGGCCGCCGCCGCCGCCATGCCCGGTGTCTGTACGAGATTAAAGTAGTAAAGCAGGCCGATCCAGGTGACGCCGGAAATGATGTGCAGCCAGCGGTCGAGGCGTATCGGGTGAAAGCCGGCGGCCTGTCCGGACCAGCAAGTGATCAATACCCCGATGATTATTGCGAGCACCACGCCGGTGGTGATGGCGCCCTTGACGGAGTTGAGCGGATGCATTCGATATCTCCCCAATGATTGAATTCTTGAGTTGTGTTGAGGCGGCCCGTGCGCGGGCCGTCAAAGTTTGCACCCGAAGGTGGCTCCCGGTCAAAACTTCAGCTGGTCGCGCTGCAGCCGCAGCAGCCGGCGGCGGTCCCGTTTGTCGGGCCGCGCATCCGGGCGCGGCCTGGACACCTGCGCGAGGCGCTGCTGCTCGCGCAGCCGGGCGCGGCGCTCGGCGCTGGCGGGAGTCTCGGCAAAGCAGGCTTGCGCCTCGGCGGCCGGCCCGCGGCGCACCGGTAATCCGAGCACGGCGAATTCCGCCACGATGCCCTGCATCGACAGGCTCAAGGTATCCCCGACTCGGACCCGATGCGCCGGCTTGACCCGTTCGGCGTTCAGGTGCACTTTGCCGCCGTTGATGGCGGCGGTAGCGAGGCTGCGCGTTTTGTAAAAACGCGCCTGCCACAGCCACTTGTCGAGTCGTTGATGGTCGAGTTCCATAAACCCTGGCGGCGGCCGCGAAGCCGCTATAATACCTTGATGAAGACCCCGATCGGGACCCCAGGAAAGCCGTGCTGAAGGAATATCGCGAGCGGCTGGCCCGAGAAACCGGAGCGCTCGATGCAGCGGGACTTCTGAAGCGCGAACGCATCATCGGATCGCCGCAAGGCCCGGTGGTGCGCCTCGCCGACGGCCGCGAGATGATCAATCTGTGCGCCAACAACTACCTGGGACTCGCCAACCATCCGGCGGTGATCGAGGCGGCGCGCGATGCGCTGACGCGCTATGGCTACGGCGTCGCCTCGGTGCGCTTCATCTGCGGCACGCAGAGCGTGCACCGGGAGCTGGAGCAGCGTCTGAGCGCCTACCTGTCGATGGAAGATACGATTCTGTACTCGTCCTGCTTCGACGCGAACGGCGGCTTGTTCGAGACCTTGCTCGACGCCGAGGACGCGGTCATCAGCGACGCGTTGAATCATGCCAGCATCATTGACGGCATTCGTCTTTGCAAGGCGCGCCGCCTGCGCTACGCGAACAACGACATGAATGAGCTCGAACAGGCCCTCAAGGACTCGCAGAGTTCGCGCGTCCGCCTGATCGCGACCGACGGCGTATTTTCGATGGACGGGTCGATCGCGAAGTTGAAAGAGATCTGCGAGCTGGCCGACCGCTACGATGCGTTGGTCATGGTGGATGATTCGCATGCCACGGGCTTCATCGGCGCGCACGGCCGCGGCTCGCATGAGTTGCGCCAGGTCATCGGCCGCATCGACATCATGACCGGCACCCTCGGCAAGGCCTTGGGCGGCGCGAGCGGCGGCTATGTTGCCGCACGCAAGGAGATCGTCGGCTGGCTGCGGCAGCGCTCGCGGCCCTACCTGTTTTCGAACAGCATCGCCCCGCCGGTGGCGGCGGCCACCATTCGGGTGCTCGACCTGCTGGAAGGTTCCGCGGACTTGCGCGAGCGCCTGCACGCGAATGCCGGCTATTTTCGCGGCAAGATGCAGGAGCTGGGATTCGACTTGATTCCGGGCGAACACCCCATCATCCCCATCATGCTGGGAGAGGCTCCGCTGGCGGTCAAACTCGCCGAGCAGATGCAGGCACGCGGCGTCTATGTCGTGGCCTTCTCATTTCCGGTCGTTCCCCATGGAAAAGCGCGAATTCGCACGCAGATCAGTGCGGCACACTCGCGCGAACAGCTCGATCGGGTCATTCAGGCGTTCGAGTCCGCGGGACGCGATCTCGCCATCATCCATTAAAGGCAGGTTATGAAAGCATTGGTCAAGGCGCGCGCGGAACCCGGCATCTGGCTGCAGGACGTCCCGGAGCCGACGGTCGGCCACAACGACGTGCTCATCAAGGTGCACCGCTCGGCGATCTGCGGCACCGACATGCACATCTACAACTGGGATGCCTGGGCGCAGAAGACCGTTCCCGTGCCCATGGCCGTCGGCCATGAATATTCCGGCGAAATCGTCGAATTGGGCAGCGAGGTGCGCGGCTTTCATACGGGGGACCGGGTGTCCGGCGAGGGCCACATCACCTGCGGGCATTGCCGCAATTGCCGCGCCGGCCGGCGCCACCTATGCCGCAACACCTCGAGCGTGGGGGTCAATCGCGCCGGTGCCTTCGCCGAGTATCTGACCATTCCCGCCACGAATGTCTTCAAGCTGCCCGACGCCATCGACGATGAGATTGCATCCATCCTGGACCCGTTCGGCAATGCCACGCACACGGCGCTGGCGTTCAATGTCGTCGGCGAGGATGTGCTCATTGCGGGCGCGGGTCCCATCGGCATCATGGCGGTGGCCATCGCCCGGCATTGCGGCGCGCGGCACATCGTCATCACCGACGTGAACGATTACCGGCTGGGGCTGGCTGCGAAAATGGGTGCTTCCAAGGCCCTCAATGTGTCGCGTGAGTCCCTGGACGACGCCATGCAGGAGCTGGGCATGGAGGAAGGCTTCGATGTGGGCTTCGAGATGTCGGGCAACGCCACTGCGCTGCGTGAAATGCTGCGCACCATGAATCACGGCGGCAGCATCTCCATGCTGGGCATTCCTCCGGGTGAAACTGCCATTGACTGGAACCAGGTCATTTTCAAGGGCCTGGTGATCAAGGGCATCTATGGCCGCGAGATGTTCGAAACCTGGTACAAGATGTCGAGCATGCTGCAGAGCGGCCTCGATGTGCGCCCGGTGATCACCCATCGATTGGGGATCAACGATTACCGCAAAGGCTTTGAGATCATGAACTCCGGCAAGTCCGGCAAGATCACCCTGGACTGGTCCAGTCTTTAGCGGGCGATCCCTTTGAAGCTCAGGCGCGGTTCCCTGCACCAGCAGTAGGCGTACAGGCCGCGCGGATCATTGAGCCTGGCGATGGCGCGCGCCTGGTCGATCATGGGATCGAGAACCCGCTCGATGTCGCTGGGCGGCGGAATAATGCCCGCGATCCGGCCCATGTACAGGGTTTCGGTGCGCAACTGCATCAACAGTTGTTCGCGCAAGTTCAGCTCCGGCTCGATGTAATCCACATCGTAGTCGGAACCGAGTTCGGCCAGCTTGGCCGCGGCCTCGGTGGCGTCCTTGAGGCCGCCCAGATGATCGACCAGGCCGATGCGCTGAGCATCGATGCCGGCCCACACGCGGCCCTGCGCAATCTTGTCCACATCCTCGACGCTCTTCTTCCGGCCCTCGCCCACCCGGTGCAGGAATTCCGCATAGGCGTGATCGACCGAGTTCTGCAGAATCTGGCGGGTGGCGGGCGTGAGCGCGCGATCCTGGCGCATCTCGCCGGCGAGCGGCGTGGTGCCGATGCCGTCGACTTTGACCCCGAGCTTTTCCAAGGTGTGCTGGAAGGTGGGGACCACGGAGAACACGCCGATCGAGCCGGTCAACGTGGTGGGGCTGGCGAAGATCTGATTCGCTGCCGCGGAAATATAGTACCCGCCGGAGGCGGCATAGGTGCTCATCGAGACCACGACCGGCTTGCCGGCCTTGCGCAGGGTTTGCACCTCACGCAGGATTTGCTCCGACGCGAACATGCTGCCGCCCGGGCTGTCGACACGCAGCACCACCGCCTTCACGGCGCTGTCGTAGCGCGCCTGGCGCAGCAGGTCCGCCGTGCTCTCGCCGCCGATCGTGCCCGGCGGCTGATGGCCGTCGAGTATCTCGCCCGAGGCCACCACCACGCCGACCTTGGAATCCGACTTGGATTTCAAGGCATGCTTGGAGCGCTCCGACGCCAGGTACTGATTCATCGAGATGGAATTGAAGGAATGCGAGTCCTCGTCCTCCCCCACCAACACCTTCAGCTCGTCGGCCAATTGGCGGCGGCTCTTCAGGGCCGTGACCAGACCGCGCTGCAGCGCCAGTTTGGCGGCGTCACCGTTCACCGCCGCGAGCGCGGCGGGCTGGTCGGCGATGAATTCGTTGAGCGCGCCGGCCGGCAGCGAGCGGGCTCGCGTGACATCCTGGGTGTAGGCGTTCCACAGCGCCTGCAGCCAGACGGAACTCTCGTCGCGCTCGCTCGGCGACATGTCGCTGCGTGAGAATTGGTCGGTGTAGCTCTTGTAGGTGCCGGCGCGGAACACGTTGACGTCGACTCCGAGCTTGTCGATGGCGTCCTTCAAGAACATGCGGTAGTAGCTGAAGCCGTCGAGGTACACCACGCCCATCGGATCGAGGTATACCTCGCCGGCCTGCGCGGCGAGGTAGTACTGGGTTTGATCGAGAGAATCGGCCGCCGCCACGACGCGTTTGCCGGCCGCTCGAAAATCGCGCAGCGCCGTGCCGATTTCCTGCAGCTTCGACAATCCGGAGGAGCCCAAATTGCCCAGATCGAGCACAATCAGCTTGATGCGCGAGTCGGACTTGGCGGCCGCTATGGCATCGGTGACGTCCCGCAACAGGGTCTCGGGCGCCGGCCCGCCGGACGCCTGCCCGAAGGCGCGGCGCACCGGGTCGCTCGCCATCTGTTCAACCAGCTCGCCTTCGGGCGCGATGATCAGCGCCGCCGAGTGCGGAACCATGGGTATGGAGGTGTGCAGCGCGGCGAGAATGAATCCGAAGATCACCAGCAGCAGGATCAAGTGCAGGACCCTGCGGATCCCGTCGAGAATGCGCCACACCAGGCCGAAAAATCCCATCAGAGCGGACCCCACACCCATTCAAACCCTCCCGTCCGTCCCTCAGAGGTACAGCCGACGCTAGATCTTCTCGTCGATGCGGGCGGCCTTGCCGGACAGATCGCGCAGGTAATAAAGCTTGGCGCGGCGTACGGCGCCGCGGCGCTTGACGCTGACCTCGCTGATCGACGGACTGAAGGTCTGGAACACGCGCTCGACGCCTTCGCCGTGCGAAACCTTGCGCACCGTGAACGAGGAATTGAGCCCACGGTTCTTCTTGGCGATGACCACGCCCTCGTAAGCCTGCACGCGCTCACGGTCGCCCTCCACCACTTTGACTTGCACGACGACGGTATCGCCGGGATTGAAATCCGGAAGCTTGCGCGTTGCGCGTTCGCCGTTCAGTTCCTGGATGACTTTGTTCATGTTAATCGCCCTCTCGCACGTTCAATCTTGAATTCTTCCAACAGCTCTCGCTCTTCATCATTCATGCCGCGGCGCTCGAGCAATTCAGGCCGCCGCAGCCAGGTCCGGCCCAGCGCCTGCCGCAAGCGCCAGCGGCGAATCGCCTCGTGATCTCCGGACATCAGCACCGCAGGCACGCTCTGTCCGTCGATTGCCGGAGGCCGCGTGTAGTGCGGCCAATCCACCAATCCCTCGCTGAACGATTCCTGCACCGCCGACTCCGCGCTGCCGAGCGTCCCCGGAATCAGCCGCGCAATCGCATCGATCACCACCAGCGCCGGCAACTCGCCGCCCGAGAGCACGTAGTCGCCGATCGACCACTGCTCATCGATTTCGCGCTCGATGAAGCGCTCATCGACGCCCTCATAGCGCCCCGCCACCAATACCAGGCCCGGCCAGTCGCGCGCCGCGCGCGCCACGCCTTGATCGAACAGCTGCCCGTCCGCACCCAAGTACACCCGCCGGCTGCCCGCCGGTAGAGTCGCCACCGCGCCGCGCAGAGCGCTGCGCAGCGGCTCGACTTTCAACACCATTCCCGGACCGCCGCCGTAGGGGCGGTCATCGACCGTGCGATGCACGTCGGCCGCGTGATCGCGCGGATCGAAACACTCGATCTGCAGAATCCCGCGTTCGATCGCCCGGCCGACCACGCCGTGCGCCAACGCCTCGCGGATCATCGCCGGAAACAACGACACGACTGCAATTCGCATCAATGCCGTCGCGCCCTATTTTGCTGCCGCATCCCAGTCCACGACCACCCGGCGCGCCTGCAAGTCCACCCGCCGCAAATGCTGCGGCACCGCCGGTATCCACACTTCCTGCGCGCCGCGCACCACCATCAACACCTGCGCCGGCGTCTCCATGAAATGCGCCACGGTTCCCAGCTCGACGCCCTCGAGATTCACCACCTCGCAGCCGACCAGGTCGGCGCGATAAAAGTCCCGATCGTCGCGCGGTGGCAATTCGCTGCGCGGCACGCACACCTGCGCGCCCCGCAGGGCCTGGGCCTGGTCTCTATCCTCGACCCCCGCCAACTTCACGGTCAGCGCGCCGCCGCTGCGGCCGCTGGCTTCAATACGGTAGTTCTGCCAGACACTGCCGTGGCCCAACATCAAGCTTCGATGATCGAGCAGGCGCTCCGGCGGATCGGTATGCGAACGTAGCTTGACCCAACCTCGGACGCCAAACGGCGCTCCCACGAACCCCAGTTGGATGAGCGTCGATGCTTCGTCGCCCATCGCTGCCCCCTTGCTAGTCCAGGGCCTTAAGCGGCCTGCTTACGGAAACTGGTGAGGAGGAACTTGACGCGATCCGACATATGGGCGCCCTTCGAGACCCAGTGCTCGATCCGGGCGACGTCCAGGCGCAGTTTGACTTCCGCGCCGCGCGCGATGGGATTGAAAAGCCCCACGCTCTCGAGGCTGGTGCCGCCCTGGCGCTTGCGGCTGTCGGTCACCACAACGTGATAGAACGGGGTCTTCTTGCCGCCGCGTCGAGTCAAGCGAATCGTCACCATCTTTAAGTCACCTTGCAAAGCGTAGCCGCTAATTGTAATGACAATGGGCCCTTCAGAGCAACAACTCGTTGAATCGGCAGCAAATGGTGCGCCTGGGCAGCCCCAAGCCCGCTCCTAAGGACCGAATCTGGGCGGCATGCGCCCCGCCATGCCCCGCATCATGTTCTTCAACATGCCGCCTTTGGCGAGCTTTTTCATGGTCTTTTGCATCTGATCGAACTGTTTCAGCAGGCGGTTGACCTCCGGGAGCTGCACCCCGGCGCCTGCTGCAATGCGTCGTTTGCGGGAACCGTCGATCATATCCGGCCGGCGCCGCTCCCGAGGCGTCATCGAGTCGATGATCCCCATTTGCCGCTTCAGGTGCTGCGCGTTGACCGCACCCGCGGCGGCGGCGGCGTTCGCCTGCAGTTGCGCAGGCAGCTTGTCCAAGAGGGCCGACATGCCGCCCATTTTCTGCAGCTGGCTCAGCTGGTCGCGCAAGTCGGCCAGATCGAAGGACTTGCCCTTGCCGATCTTCTGCGCCAGCTTCTCGGCCTTTTCCTGGTCGACCTGACTTTGAACCTGCTCGACCAGCGACAGCACATCGCCCATGCCGAGGATGCGCGAGGCGATCCGTTCCGGCTGAAACAGCTCCAACGCCTCGGACTTTTCGCCGGTGCCGACGAACAGGATGGGCTTCCCGGTGACCTGCCTCACGGATAGCGCGGCGCCGCCGCGCGCATCGCCGTCCGCTTTGGTCAGGATCACCCCGGTCAGGCTCAGCGCATCATTGAATGCTTTGGCGGCGTTGACCGCGTCCTGGCCGGCCATGCTGTCCACCACGAACAAGCGCTCATGCGGAGTCAGGGCCGCCTCGAGTTCCCGGATCTCCGCCATCATTTCATCGTCGATGTGCAGACGTCCCGCCGTATCGAGCAGCAGCACGTCGTAGGCCTGCAGCGTCGCCTCGGTCAATGCGCGCTTGGCAATGGTCACGGGGACCTCGCCGGCGCTCGCCGCCGCAAATCCCGCGCCCACTTGTGCGGCCAACGTCTGCAGCTGAAGGATCGCGGCCGGACGGTAAACGTCGGTGCTGACCATCAGCACCTTCTTGTGCTGCTTCTCGATCAGCCAGCGGGCCAGCTTGCCGGCGCTGGTGGTCTTGCCGGCACCTTGCAGGCCGGCGAGCATGACCACCACCGGACGCTGGGCGCGTAGATTGAGGCCCGTGGACGGCTCCCCCATGAGCCGCGTCAATTCCTCGTGCACGACCTTGATGAAAGCCTGGCCCGGGGTGAGGCTCTTGGTGACTTCGACGCCGATCGCCCGCGCCCTGACGGCGTCGGTGAAGCTCTTCACCACGCTCAGCGCCACGTCGGCATCGAGCAGCGCGAGACGCACCTCGCGAACCGTGTCGCTGATATTGTCGTCGGTCAGCCGTCCGCGGCCGGACAGCGATTTGAGCGCGCTGGAGAGACTGGATGTGAGCCGGTCGAACATGGTGCGAATGTTATCATTTCGATTGCCGGGGCGCCCTGACCCCGGCCTTGCGCTGCCCAATGCATGTGTTCATTATCTGGCACCAACCGTGCTGCTTGCCATCACTCTGTTCCTGCTCTACATCGCCAGCGCCTGGGTGCTTCTGCGCAGCGTGAGCCAGCCGCGTCTGGAGCCGCTTGCCTGGATCCTGATCGTGCTGGCCATCGTCGGCCACAGCGACGCCATCATGCAGATGATGCGCATTCACGGGCCGTTCTCCATCGGCCTGCTCGAGGCGATATCCCTGCTCGCCTGGACGGTCGCGGTGCTGGGGTGCTTGATTTCCATCGACCGGCAGAACCGGGCACAGGGCGCCATTCTGATGGCGAGCGCCGCCTTCGGCGCGGCGGTGACCGGGACGGCCGTGAGCGGCGCCGGCGGCATCGCACCCGAGGGGGCGACGGCCGGCTGGGAGTTGACCGCGCACATTCTGTTGTCTCTCGGCGCCGCGGCGCTGCTGTTCGCCGCCGCGGTCACGGCGCTGCTGCTGGTGTTTCTCGATCGGCGTCTGCGCACGCGGCGGCTGGCCGATTTGCCGAGCGTGCTGCCGCCGATCGATGCCCTGGAAAAAATCATGTTCAGGCTGATCGCAGCGGGCTTCGGCCTGCTCACCCTGGCGCTGTTCACGGGATTCGTGTTCGTCACCAATTTGTTCACGCAGAATTTGGTGCAGAAGACCGCATTGTCCCTGCTGGCCTGGACCCTCTTTGGGGTGTTGTTGATCGGGCGCGTCCGCTTCGGCTGGCGCGGCCGTTCCGCCGTGCAATGGACCCTGGCCGGATTCGGCGTCTTGGCGGTGGCGTACTTCGGCGTGAAGTTCGTCCTCGAGGATTTGCTCGGACGGCACTGGGGCTAGGCCCGTCGCCGGCCGCTCGCCCGCCCGAATGCCGCCTCCCTCCTTAAGCTTGCTGTTCGGCGCGCTGGCGGGTCTGCTCATCCTCGCGGCATTCTTTGCCGGCAGCGAAACAGCGCTGATGAGCTTGAACCGCTACCGGCTCCGGCATCGCGCCAGCGAGGGACATCGCGGTGCGCGCCTGGCGGAGAAGCTGCTGGCTCATCCGGACCGGTTGATCGGCTTGATCCTCTTGCTGAGCACCATCGTCAACGTGGTCACCCCCACGCTGGTCGGGCTGATCACCTTTCGCTTGGGGGGCGACTACTTGGTGGCGGCGGGAGTCATCGCCCTGACCTTCATCATGTTGATTTTCTGCGAGGTCGCACCGAAGACCTTCGGCGCGTTGAATCCGGAGCGGCTGGCCCTGCCGGCCGCCTATATCTACACGCCGCTGCTGTTGCTGCTGTATCCGTTCGTGTGGGCCACGAATCTGCTCGCCAACGGCGTGCTGCGCCTGTTCGGCGTGCCGAAACAGCAGGCCTCGAACTCCCTGAGCAGCGAGGAGCTGCGCACCGTGGTCGCCGAAGCGGGGGCGATGATTCCACACCGGCACCAGCAGATGTTGGTCAGCATTTTGGATCTGGAAAGCGCCACGGTGGAGGACATCATGGTGCCGCGCAATGAGATCGTCGGCATCGACGCCGACGACGACTGGGACCGGATCATCGAGCAGCTGCGGCAGAGCCAGCACACTCGCCTGCCCATGTACCGGGGCGAGATCGACCGCATCATCGGCGTGCTGCACATGAAGCAGGTGGTGCACGAGCTGGCGCGCGGCCGGCTCGACCGCGAGGCGCTGATCGAAGCGGCCGGCGCGCGCGAGGCCTACTTCGTGCCCTCGGGCACCACCCTCAACACCCAGCTGCTCAATTTTCAGCGCGACAAGCGCCGCATGGCGTTCGTCGTGGACGAATACGGCGACATCCAGGGGTTGGTGACGCTCGAGGACATCCTCGAAGAAATCGTCGGTGAATTCACCACCGATCCTGCGACCATGATGCACAAGGACGTCCATGCCGAAGCCGATGGCAGCTTCGTCGCGAACGCATCGGCCACGATCCGCGCGCTCAATCGATCGATGCGCTGGAGCCTGCCCACCGACGGCCCGAAAACGCTGAACGGCCTGATCGTCGAATTCCTGGAGACCATCCCGGAACCCGGCACCACGCTGAAGCTGGCGGACTACATGCTGGAAGTCCTGCAGACGGGCGACAACGCGATCAAGACGGTGCGCATCCGGCCGCCCGAGTCCACGCCGCCTTAGCCCCCTAGAATTCCTCCAGCGCCTGACTCAAGCGGTTGACCCCGCGCACCGACATCCCCTCGGGCGGCCGCTTCGGAACGTTCGCCTCGGGCACCACCGCGAATTTGAATCCATGCTTCGCCGCTTCGCGCAGCCGCTCCTCGCCGAACGGCACCGGACGAATTTCGCCGGCGAGCCCGAGCTCGCCGAAGGCAACCAGCGAATGCGGCACCGGCGCGTCGCGCAAGCTCGACCGCGCCGCCATCACGATGGCCAGGTCCCCGGCCGTTTCCGCCAAACGCACGCCGCCGACCACGTTCGCGAATACGTCTTGGCCCTGCAATTGCAGCCCTGCGTGGCGGTGCGCCACCGCCAGCAGCATGGTGAGCCGATTGCCGTCGATTCCCACCGCCACGCGGCGCGGATTGGCGCTCAAGGCGGCGTCGGCCAGCACCTGCACCTCGATCAGCAGCGAGCGCGTTCCCTCGCGCATCACGGTGATGACGCTTCCGGGAACGGGCTCGGCATGGCGCGACAGAAATATCGCGGACGGATTCGTCACCTCGCGCAGACCCTGCTCGACCATGGCAAAGACGCCGATTTCATTGGCGGCGCCGAAGCGGTTCTTCACCGAGCGCAGCACACGGAAGCGGCTGCCGGTGTCGCTCTCGAAATATAAGACGGTGTCGACCATGTGCTCGAGCACCCGGGGGCCGGCGATCTGCCCTTCCTTGGTGACGTGGCCGACGAGCAGCACCGCGGTGCCGCCGGCTTTGGCGAAACGCACCAGCTCCGCCGTGCACTCGCGCAGCTGTGAGACCGCGCCCGGCGCCGCCTCGATCCGCTCGGAGTGCATGGTTTGAATGGAATCCACCACCAAGACGCGCGCTCCGACGTTGAGCGCTGCGCCCACGATGTCCTCCACGCAGGTCTCGGCGAGCAGCCGCGCCGCGGCGCTCTCCAGCCCCAAGCGCCGGGCCCGAAGTGCGACCTGCTTCAAGGATTCCTCCCCCGTTGCGTACAGCACGGGACCCGCGCTCTGCAGCGCCGCCGCCGCCTGCAGCATCAGCGTCGACTTGCCGATTCCCGGATCACCGCCGATCAGGGTCACGGAACCCGGCACCAGGCCGCCGCCCAGCACTCGATCGAGTTCGACGGAGCCGGTGTTCAGGCGAGGTTGTTCGAGCATGGCTTCGGCGGCCAACGGCGTGGACACATCGGCGCGCGGGGTTTTGCCTGCCCGGGCCGGTTTGCGCGAATTGACCGAAGCGGCCTCTGCCAGCAAGGTATTCCATTCGCCGCAGCCCGGACACTGCCCCTGCCACTTCGGCGAAGAGGCCCCGCAGTTCTGGCAGATAAATACCTCTTTGGACTTCGGCATGGGCTTCCTTCGAGTCGATTTGTGAGCTTAGCATTGCAGTGGACACGGTCCGATCACCTATACTGCCGAGCTTGTAGTTGCGGGTTATGTCTATTGCATGCGCAAATTCGGGCTGATAGCGGCAATTCTGGGCTTGGGGACCCTGTGTGCGGGTCTTTTGCTCCGGCTGGTCGCAAGAGTCGACTCCTGGCTATGGATACCGGGAATAGCCCTATTCTGCGGCGGCAGCGCGCTGCTCCTGTGGTCGCGGGTCGCGGCCTCAGGCGCAAGACCGCCGGCGCCGCGAATCCCGCAACCCCTCGGTACCGATACTGCGCGGCTGCTCGACAATTTCGAACAGCGCTTCGCCGAATTGAAGGGCCGCAAGCCCAATGCCACCGTGCTGAGTGACCTGTACACCCTCGGCAATCAATTGGAGCAGCGCGGGCGCGCGCCGCAGGCGACCGCGGTCTACCGGCACCTGGCGCGGTTCGACAACACCTATCGCGACGTCGCGGCGCGGCTGCGGCGCCTCATGGACGCCGACCGCGCCAAGCCCAAGGCCGCCGCACCCGCCCCGGCCGCGGCGAGCCCCGCGGCAGCCGCCGCCGCGGGAGCCGGGGCAGCGTCGGGCGCAGCTGCGGCGGCGGCGGCAGTTCCTGATTCGCAGCGTCTCGGGCGCTACCAGCTCGAGCGCGAGATCGGCCGCGGGGCGATGGGCGTCGTCTATCTGGGCCGCGATACCGCCATCAACCGGATGGTGGCGATCAAGGCCATACCGCTCGCCAGCGAATTCAGCGACGCCGAGCTCGTCGAGGCCCGTTCGCGCTTCTTTCGCGAAGCCGAAACTGCGGGCCGGCTCAATCATCCGAACATCGTGACCATTTATGATGTCGGCGAAGAACGCGGGCTCGCCTATATCGCCATGGAATATCTCAAGGGCCGGCATTTGAGCGATTATGCGAAATCCGACAGTCTCATGGACCCGCGCAAGGTGCTGGAGATCATCGGCCGCACGGCCGAGGCCCTGGGATTCGCGCACAAGCAGGGGGTCGTCCACCGCGATATCAAGCCCGCCAATCTGATGTACGATCCAGCCACCGACACATTGAAAATCACCGACTTCGGCATCGCTCGTCTCACGGGTGCCGGCAGCACCCGCACCGGCATCGTCCTCGGCACGCCCTCGTTCATGTCCCCGGAACAGCTCGAAGGGCGAACTGTGACAGGTCACTCGGACTTGTTTTCCCTGGGTGTTAGCCTGTTTCAATTGTTGACCGGCCAGCTGCCTTTTACTGCCGACTCCATGACCGGGCTCATGCAGCAAATAGCCGAAGCGCAGCATCCGCCGTTGCGCGCATTCCGGCCGGACCTGCCCGCCTGCGTCGAGAGCGTCATCGATCGCGCACTGGCCAAGAATCCCGACGCGCGATTCGACACCGGGGCGCAGATGGCCGCGGCGCTTGACGACTGTCGCTCGCAGATACCGAGTAGCGCCATGAGTGGACGAAACCCATGAGTCTGAAGGGGAAAATATCTAGCGTCGCGCTGACCGACACGGGCAAGGTCCGCGAGCACAACGAGGACATGATCGGCACCGAAGCCGACATCGGTCTTTTCGTACTGGCCGACGGCATGGGCGGCTATAACGCCGGCGAGGTGGCGAGCGGCATCGCCGTCAAGACCATCATCAATCTGGTTCGGGATGCGGTCGCGCGCGAGGACCTGTCAGTGCCCGACCCGGAGACCGGACTGACGCGCCCGAGCATCATCTTGCGTGATGCGATTCACAGAGCCAACAAAATCATCTACCACACATCCAAGACCCAGCCGCAATGTGAGGGGATGGGCACTACGGTGGTGGCGTGCTTGTTTCACGACAACAAAATGTCGATCGCGCATGTCGGAGATTCCAGGCTTTACCGCCTGCGGGACAACCGTTTTGAACAGATGACCCTGGATCATTCCCTGCTCCAGGAACTGGTGGATCGCGGCTTCTATTCCCAGCAAGAAGCACAGCGCGCGACCAACAAGAATTATGTCACGCGGGCTCTGGGGGTCGAACAAAACGTCGAAGTGGAGATCCACGAACAGCCGGTGCAGAAGTCCGACTACTATGTGCTCTGTTCCGATGGTCTTTCGGACATGATCGAGGATGAGGATATTCACTTAACAATCAGCACCTTTAGTGCTAATCTTGATACAGTTGCTAAACAATTGATACAGCTCTCCAACGATAATGGCGGGCGGGATAATGTGTCGGTGATCATGGCTCACGTAGCCGAGCCGTTCCCCGCGCACCGGCGTATATTTGACAAAATCTTGGGATGGTTCGGTTAGGGATATGGAGTCTGAATGGCACGCCTGATGCTCAGCTTGGATGGTCAGATCCTCGCGGAATACAACATGAACAAAGAGCGCTACACGATCGGGCGCCTGCCGGATAACGATATTCGTATCGACAATCCGGCGGTGAGCGGTCATCACTCGCTCATCATCAATATTCTGAACGATTCCTTCTTGGAAGACTTGAACAGCACCAATGGCACCTACGTCAACGGCAAGCTGATCAAGAAACACGCCATGCAGCACGGCGACGTCATCACCGTCGGCCATCATCAGCTGCGTTTCGTCGACAGCCAGGACGGCGAGGCGGAACAGGATGAGTTCGAAAAGACCATGGTCATCACCCCGAGTTCGCAGGGTGAGGAGCGTATCCGACGGGTCGGTGCGGCCGTGGATCAGGCGGCCAAGGCGGTCGCAGCCACCAAGCGTCCGGGCGTGCCGGACAATGCCACCGCCCTTCCCAAGGCCAAGCTGCAGGTGCTGAGCGGCGCATTCGCCGGCCGTGAATTGGAGCTCACCAAGGCGCTCACGACGCTGGGCCGTCCGGGCGTGCAAGTGGCGGCCATTACCCGCCGCGCCGAAGGCTACTTCATCGTGCACGTCGACAGCGGCAAGGAGAACGATTATCCGCAGGTCAACGGCGTGCCGATCGGGCCGCAGGCGAGACGCCTGAACGACAACGATGTGGTGCAGCTGGCCGGCGTGAAAATGGGGTTCTTCGAAAGCTAGCGTCGGCGCCCTACGGGGCGATGCCGTGACGCTTGAATTCCTCCGCAATCGCGGGCCACAGAGCCGTGGCCGCCGCCAGATCGGCTTCGCCCTCGGCGGCCTCGTTGTTGCGGATCTTGGCCACGCCCCGCCCATACAGCACCCACGGATCCTGCGGATACAATTTGAGCGAATCATCGTAATCGGCGGCGGATTTGCGGTAGTCGCCCAGGCGCAGCATTGTCAGCCCCAGGCCGTTGAGAATTTGCGCTCTGAAGGGGCCCGCCTTGCCGTTCAACTTCAGCGCCGAATTGCAATCCGCCAGGGCCTTGTCCAGTTCCTGGCCCTGCAGCGCCCGCATCCAGCAGCGGTTCTTGAGCGCTTCCGGCAGGCGCGAATCGGTTGCGTGGGCGGCTATCCAAAGATCGTATTGCGCAATCGACGCCGGCAGCAAATCGGCGCTCTGATAGGCGCGCGCCAGAAACAATCGAATGTCCGCCGCCTTGGGCGCGGCTCGATCCGCCGCGTCAAGGTCGCCGGCCGCACCGGCCATGTCGTGCACTCGAAGGCGCAACTGAGCGCGCACCTGCAACGCGGACAGATCATCCGGTTTGAGTTCCAACGCGCGGTTCAAGTCGGCCTCGGCGAGATCGAACTGCTGACTCTCCCGATACACCACGCCGCGTTGGTAGAAGTAATCCGCCTCGCTCGGCGCCATCTCACAGGCCCGCGTCAGGTCGGCGACCGCATGCTGGTAATCGCGGCGGGCCGCAAAAGCCATTCCGCGCCGGCTGTACGCCGCCGCATCGGCGGGTTCGTCGCCGCTCCCCTGCTGCTCCGCGGCCGCCTCGGGAGTGGAGCGCGATGCCGATAAATTGAACACCGGGCCGCCGTTGTAGGTGAAAAACAGTTTGTGCTGGCTGCTGGCGACGTAGATCCGGTGCGACAAGAAGAAATCCGCGCCGATCAGCATGTCGGCGTCCTCGACGTCGATGTCGCCGAAGCGCAGCCGTGTATTGCGGACTTCCTCGTCGCCGATCTTGAAATTGGCGAAGGGGCCGATATAGGTCTTGATCGACACCCGGCCGATGCCGCTGCTGTACCCTGCTTCCGTGACGCCGGCCGAATCGGGCCTCACTCCGGCGCGCTCGGCGGCGCGCATCGACAGAATCGAGGTTCCGGCACCCGAGTCGAACATCACGCGAATTCTGGCGCCATTGATGAACGCCGTGCCGGTGGTATGCGGCGACTGCAGGGTTGCCCGTTCGATGTCCATGACCCCATAGGGCTCCGACGGCTTGACCCAGTACGCCACCAAGGCATGTCCGCAGTTCTCGGCGTGCCACAGCCGAATGGCGCCGCTGGCGAGGTCGTACTCCACATCGCCGATGCGAAAAAAATTCTGCCCCAGGATCCCCACGATTTCGGATCTGCCGGCGAGGCTGCCGCCGACCAGAAACTCGACGTTGTGGAAGGGAACGCCCGCCAGGGTAAACACCTTGACGGTGGCGATCGACGGCTCGATGGAACCGCCGATGCCGTTGATGGACATACCGAACGGCGCAACGCTGAGCTTGAGCTTGTATTGGGCCGCTCCGGCCTGCGTCATCATGCTGAAAAACGCGCCGCTGTCGGCGACGAATCGCGCGTCCGCACCGTTGATCTGTGCGGTGATGACCGGCTTCAGATTGCTCATGGTGACCGGCAGCTCGGCCATTTTGGACAGTTTGCAGGAGGTTGAAGCCCGGCTGGGCGATACCGAAAAAATCAAGACGGCGAGCGCAATGACCCGGTAGCTGTGCACGGCGCAAGTTTGAACCGGGCCCCGCGGGCCGTCAAAACTCAGCGCAAGGTCACTGCCACGCGTTGACTGATGCCGCAAAGCAGTTCGTACGGGATGGTGTTCGCCCAGACGGCAATCTCCTCCACCGGCAAGCCTTCCCCCCAGAGGAGGACGGGATCGCCCTGCTGCGGCGTGCGTTGCAAATCGGTGACGTCGATACCGATCATGTCCATCGACACCTTGCCGGCCAAGCCCGCGCGTTCGCCGTTGACCAGCACCGGCGTGCCGGCGCCCAAACTCCGCGGATAGCCGTCACCATAGCCCACGGCCGCGACAGCGAGGCGTGTCGGGCGCGCCGCGGTCCAGTCGCCGCCGTAGCCCACGCGCTCTCCCGCCGCGAGATCCTTGACCGCAATGACCTGCGAGCGCAGCGTCATGACGGGACGCAGTCCATAGTCCGCACCGATGGTCCCGGCAATGGGGGAAACGCCGTACAGCAGCAATCCCGGCCGCACCCAGTCGGCCTGGGCCTTGGCAAAGCTCAGCATCCCCGCGGAGTTGGCGATGCTGCGCTCGCCGGGAAGAAAACGCGTGGCGGCATCGAAGCGCGCCAGTTGTTCGGAGGTGGTGGACAGCTCAGGGTCATCGGCGGAGGCCAAATGGGTGAACAAGTTCACGGGGGAATGCACGGCTCCCAGCTCGCTCAACGCGGCGTGCGCGGCGCTGAAGCCGGGTTCTTTGAAGCCCAGCCTGTTCATGCCGCTGTCGAGTTTGAGCCATACCTTGAAGCGCTCGCCGGCCGCCGCGGCACGCAACAGGTCGATTTGTTCGACGGTGTGCACCACCAATTCGAACCGGGCGGCCGCCGCGGCGTCGAGTTGCTCGCGATCGAACACGCCCTCGAGCAGCACCGTGGCGGTGGTGATGCCGGCCGCTCGCAGGGCCAGTCCCTCATCGACCCGCGCCACCGCAAACGCATCCGTTGCATCCGCAAGCGCGCGCGCCACGGCGATGAGTCCATGGCCGTAGGCGTTGGCCTTGATGACGGCCATGACGCGCGAGCGCGGCGCCCATTGCCGCACCGCCTGCAAATTGTGGCGCAGCGCTTCGGAGTCGATGGCGGCACTGACCATCGGGGTCATGGGATCACCGAAACACGCCTTCGGCGTAGGATTCCGGCGCGTAGTTCTCGAACTTGGTGTATTGGCCGAGGAAGGTCATCTGCACATCGCCGGTCGGGCCGTTGCGCTGCTTGGCGATGATGATGTCGGCGATGCCCTTGCGCGTGGTGTTCGGGTCATACACTTCTTCGCGGTAGATCAGGAGGATGAGGTCACTATCCTGTTCTATGGCACCACTCTCGCGAAGATCCGACATCACCGGCTTCTTCTCCACCCGTTGCTCGACGCCGCGGTTGAGCTGCGACAGAGCAATGACCGGAACCTTCAGCTCCTTCGCCAACGCTTTCAGGGAGCGCGAGATCTCGGAAATCTCGGTGGCGCGATTCTCCTTGGTGCCGGCCACCTGCATCAGCTGCAGGTAGTCCACCACGATGAGATCGAGGCCCCGCTCGCGTTTCAAGCGGCGGGCGCGCGCCCTGATCTCGGTAGGCGTGAGCGCGGGAGTTTCGTCGACGAAGATATTGGCGCCGCTCAATTGCGTCATGGCGGAGTCGATCCGCGGCCAATCCTCCTCCTGCAGCCGGCCGGAGCGAAGATTGCTTTGGTTGATGCGGCCCAAGGATGAAATCATGCGCAAAGTCAGCGATTCGGCCGACATTTCCATGCTGAAGATTGCCGCTGATTTGCCGAATCCGAGCGCGGCATTTTCGGCGATATTCACCGCCAGCGTGGTCTTGCCCATCGAAGGGCGGCCCGCGATGATGATCAAATCGCCGGGCTGCAGGCCGGAGGTCATTTCATCGAGCTGTTTGAACCCCGTGGGAACCCCCGTCATCTTGCCGTCGGAGTGATACAGCTCGTCGATGCGATTGACGACTTCCGGCAGGATGCTCTTGACGGTGCGGAAGCCCACCTTGCCGCGCGAACCCGCCTCGGCGATCGCGAACACCGCGCGTTCGGCGTCGTCGACGATTTCGCGCGCTTCACGCCCCTCGGGCTCGAGCGCGTTGCCGACGATGCTGTTGCCCGCGGTGATGAGCTGCCGCAGCACCGAGCGTTCGCGCACGATGTCCGCATAGGCGCGGATATTGGCGGCGGTTGGCGTATCGCGCGCCAGCGACCCCAAATACGATAATCCGCCCACTTGGTCGAGCAGCGCCTGGCTCTCCAGGTGCCCCGACAAGGTGACGGCGTCGCAGGGTTGGTTGCGCTCGATCAAGCCGGCAACGGCTTCGAATATCAGGCGATGATCGTTGCGGTAGAAATCCTGGGCGACGACGCGGTCGGCGATTTGATCCCAGGCCGAGCTGTCCAGCATCAATCCGCCGAGCACGGACTGCTCGGCTTCGATGGAGTGCGGGGGAAGGCGCAGGCCTTCGCCTGCGCCCATGGACTGACTGCTGACGCGAACGGCCATGCGCTGCCCCAAGGGGAAGGCGTGCCGGCCGCTACTCTTCGGCGACGATGGTGACCGTCAAGGTCACGTCAACATCAGTGTGTAAGTGCAGTTGCACCTGATGCTCGCCGGTGACGCGAATCGGACCCGTCGGCATGCGCACTTCGCTGCGGCTGATCGGCTGGCCCGCGGCAACCGCCGCTTCGGCGATATCGGCGGTGCCGATGGAGCCGAACAGCTTGCCCTCCGCCCCCGCTTTAGCCTTGAGCTCGAGCTTGAAGTTCTCGAACCTGACCGCGCGCGCCTGCGCCGCGGCCAATTCCTCGTTCGCCTTCGCTTCCAATTCGTGGCGCTGCGCTTCGAACTTGGCGATGTTCGCTGCGGTGGCCATCGTGGCTCGGCCCGTCGGCACCAAGAAATTGCGCGCGTAACCCGACTTCACTTTGACGCGGTCGCCGATTTGGCCGAGGTTCGCAACCTTCTGCAACAATATGATATCCATGTTGGCCCGCCGGATTAGTGCTGATCGGTGTACGGCAGCAAGGCCAGGAAGCGCGCCCGCCGGATGGCGAGCTGCAGCTGGCGCTGGTAGTGCGCGCGCGTGCCCGTGATGCGGCTCGGCACGATCTTGCCGGTTTCGGTGATATAGCTCTTGAGCGTGGTCAGATCTTTGTAGTCGATCTGCTTGACGTCATCGGCCGTGAATCGGCAGAACTTTTTGCGGCGGAAAAAACGTGCCATGTCGGCCTCCCCTTACCTTGCGCCCATGGGCATGTCGTCATCATCGCCGTCATCGCCGAAGTCGTCGTGGCGGCGCGCATTTTCATCCGGAGCGCGGGCCATCGGCGAGGGTTCGGTCACGGCTTCGTCCATCTTCACGACCAGGTTGCGCAGCACCGCATCGCTGAAACGGAACGACCCCGTGAGCTCGGCAAGCGTCTTCTGATCGCACTCAATGTTCAGCAGGATGTAATGTGCCTTGTGCACCTTGGAGATGGGGAACGTCAGCTGGCGCCGGCCCCAGTCTTCGAAACGATGCACCGCACCGCCTCCGGCACTGATCATGCCTTTGTAGCGATCGACCATCGCAGGAACTTGCTCGCTCTGGTCCGGATGGACCAGGAGCACGATTTCATAGTGCCGCATTGTAAGGCTCCCTACGGTTTAAGCCTCCCGTTGCGAGCGGTGAGGCAAGGAGTAGGCCGGTTGCCCGGCGAAAAAGAGCGCGAAGGATACTCGGTGGGGGCCCTGAAGGTCAAATCATCCGCTGCCGGCGCGCCTCGAACAGGGCAACGCCTGCGGCCACCGAGACGTTGAGCGACTCCACCTGGCCGGCCATGGGAATGCGCACCAGAAAGTCGCAGCGCTCCCGGGTGAGCCGCCGCATGCCCGCCCCTTCGGCCCCCATCACCAACGCCAGCGGCCGCTTAAAATCAGCCTCATACAGGGTCTGAGGCGCGTCCGCCGCGGTTCCGGCCACCCATATGCCGCGTTCCTTGAGCCGATCGAGCGCCCGCGCGAGATTGGTGACGCTTGCCACGGGGATGAATTCCGCGGCACCGGCCGCCACCTTGCGTACCACCCCATCCACCGCGGCCGCGCGGTCCTTCGGGATCAGCACCGCATGTGCGCCCGCGGCATCGGCGGTGCGCAGACAGGCGCCCAGGTTGTGAGGGTCGGTGACTCCGTCCAGCACCAGCACTAGGGGATACCCTGAAATTTGACTTAATCCGTCGATGAGATCGTGTTCGTCCCATGCCTTGAGCGGGCGCACTGCCGCCACGGCGCCTTGATGCGCCACCTCGCCCACCAGTTTGCCCAGGACCTCGGTCGCCACGGATTGCACGCGCACTCCGGTGTTTTGCGCACGATCCCGCAATTCGTTGATCCGGGCATCGTCGCGCGGCTGCGCGACCCAGAGCTCGAGCAGCCGCTCCGGCGCCCGCTCGAGCACCGCGTTGACGGCATGCAAACCATAAACGAAGTTGCGCTTCGACTCAGCCACGCCCGCCGCGCCCGCGCCGCGCACCCCCGCCCCGACCGCCGCGCCGCGCTCCCTGACCGCGGTGAGCTCCGGCGCCGTGCTGCGGGCCGGTACCGCGTCGCGGTGCGCGCACCGTCCCGTGTCCGGCCGCTGCGTCCGCGTCGAGCAGTTCGAAATCAATTTGGCGCTGCGTCAGGTCGACCCGGCTCAGCCGCACTCGCACGGCATCGCCCAATTGCCAGCGCCGGCCGCTGCGCCGGCCCACCAAACCCATGCCGCCGTGCTCCAGTTCCCAGTAATCGCCGGGAATGGCCGAGATGTGCACCAAGCCGTCGATGGGCATCTCCTTCAGTTGCACGAACAGCCCGAATTCGAGCGCGCTGGTGATCGTCGCGTCAAAGGTCGCACCGACCCGGGGCTGCAGATACAGGCACTTTAGATAGCCCATCACGTCGCGGGACGCGTCGTCGGCGCGCCGCTCGCGCTGCGAACTCTCGGCGCCGAGAGTCTGCAATTCCGCCGTCGTGTAGCGGTGCCCGGAGGCCGAATTGGGCAGCACTGCGGCCTTGATCGCGCGATGCACCAGCAAATCCGGGTAGCGGCGGATCGGCGAGGTGAAGTGCGCATACTCCTCGAGCGCCAGACCGAAGTGGCCGATATTGGTTTGCTGGTACACCGCCTGCGCCAGAGAACGGATCACCAGACTTTCGAGCAGCTGGCCGTCGGGCCTTGCGGCCAGACGCTCCACCAACTGGCGAAACTCGCGCGGCGTCGGCTTTTCCGAGAACGTCGCGCCGACCTGCAGCGCATTCAATACCTTCTGCAGCTCGGTCACCCGTTTGTCTTCCGGCTGGCCGTGCACCCGATAGAGGCTGCCGGCTTTGGCGAGACGCAGAGCCACCGCCGCTTCCACATTGGCGGCGATCATGCACTCCTCGATCAAGCGGTGCGCATCGTTGCGGGTCACGGCATAGAAGCCCTCGATCCTGCCGTCGCCGCCGATGCGCGCCTTGACCTCGCCGCCGCGAAAATCGAGCGCGCCGCGCGCTTCGCGCGCCTCCTTGAGTGCGCCGTAAACCGAGTGCAGCGTGCGCAGCGACGCGCGCACCGCCGGTGCCAGATCGTCGGCCGGACCCTCGGCGGGATTTTCCAGATAGGCCCAAGCCCGATCGTAGGTGAGCCGCGCGTGCGAGCGAATCACGGCTTCGTAGAATTGGCTCTTCCCCGGCCTGCCGTTCTTACTGACGCGCATGTCGCAGACGAATGCCAGGCGCTCGACGCGCGGCATGAGCGAACATAGGTGATTGGAGAGATTCTCCGGCAGCATCGGGATGACGCGGTCCGGAAAATACACCGACGTGGCGCGCGAGCGCGCTTCGCCGTCCAGTTCGCTGCCGTAGCGCACGTAATGGCTGACGTCGGCGATGGCGACGATCAGCCGCCAGCCGCCGCCGCGCAGCGCCTCGGCGTACACCGCATCGTCGAAATCTTTGGCATCTTCGCCGTCGATGGTCACCAACGGCATGTCGCGCAGGTCCACGCGGCCCTCGCGCTCGGCCGCCTGCACTTCGGCAGCAAAGCGGCTCGCCTCGGCGATGACCGCGGGCGGAAACTCCTGCGGCAGATCATGCCGCAGGATCGCGAAGCGCGCCGCCAACTCCGACGGCTGCAGATTGTCGAGCACTTCGACGACGCGCCCGTGCGCCGCATTCTCGCCCTGGGGGCGCTTGGTCAGCTCGACGATGACGGCATCGCCGTCTTCGGCGCCGTGCCGGTCGCGCGCGGCCACGGCGATGGAGTACCAATGGCCGGGATCTTCCGGCATCACATGCCCGCCCGCCTTCTCCCCGCCGGGATCGGCGCGCCACACGCCGCCGATGCGTGCCGGCGCATCGCCGATGCGGCGGATCAAGCGCGCAATGCGCCGGCCGCGCTCGTTCATGCCGACTGCAAGAACCTCGAGCCGGTCACCGTGCATCAGCGTCGGTGTATCCGCGCGTGCCAGCACCAAGGGTGCGGAGCCGTCATCCGGCATCACCAGCACCTCGCCGCTGGCGCGTCCGCGCACCCGGCCTGCGACCCGCTCACCCTCGCCTGCCGTCGCAAAGCCGTTGGGACCTTCGATCGCCTGGCCGTCGCGCACCATCGCAGCCAGGCGTTTGGCGAGCGCCTCGCGCTGCGCGGCGGTATGCAGGCCGAGACGCTTGGCGAGGCGCGCCGCGGTCAGCGGCTCCGGCGCCTCGGCCAGATGATTCAGCAGTAGTTCGCGGCTGGCGATGGGATCTGCGTAGCGCAACTTCTCCAATTCAAGATTCGGATCCTCGCCGCCCGTCGGTCCACGTCGTGTCATAAGATGATGCAATTATCCTTCGGTGAGCGCAGGGGGAACACGGCAGATTATCAGCTTTGCGTGCCGCCGGGCGCATATCGGGAAGGCGCTGCCCTAGCCTGTGCCGGAATGCGCCGGATTGATTCCAAACAAGGAACGGCAGTGATCCGCAAATTCCAGGGCCAGCTCGCCCAAGCGTCTGCTGCGCAGCGCCGCAAGGACGAGCCGGCTGTTTCTGACTGCGCTCGTCAGCGGCCGCGCCACCAGCGCGCGGCCGTCATAGGTCATGTTATTGGCCGGCTTCGTGGCGAGCAGACTGTAGCCCAGCCCATGACCCACGAGACCGCGCACCATCTCCAGGGATCGCGAGCGGTAGCCGATCAGCGGCTCCAGGCCATTGTCGCGGAACAGCGAGAGGATATAGGTCCGGTTCGGCTCGACGTCGAGCAGGATCAGGGATTCCTGCAGCAGATTCTGCAGCGCGATGCCGGGGGCGGCCGCCAATGGATGGCCCTCGGCCAGCAGCACATAGGGAGTCAGCTCGGCGAGTCGCTCCACCAGCAGATCCTCGCCCAGGGCAAAGTCATGAAGCAGCGCGATCTCGGTGTCGTTGCGCCGCAGACTCGCGATCAGATGCTCTTGATCGGCCTCCACCAGCGTCAAGGCGATTTCAGGATGCAATTTGGTCAGCCGGGCCACCAGGGCGGGAACGATGTAGGGCGCCAACACCTGATCGCAACCCACCGCCAGGGCGCCTGCTGCCGCACCGCGACGCGGCGTGCGCCGTTGGTGGAATCGCCGCGGCACCCCATAGGCGCGGTTGGCATAGATCAAGGGTGCACCGGCGCCGGCCACGAAAATGTCCTGGACCGAGCCGAACACCACGAAGTGCGATCCGACGCGTTCGCTGGCCGTGACCCGGCAATCGAATGCCACCAATGAATCGACCACGCGGGGCGCCCCGGTGAGTTGCGTGGTCCAGGTCGCACAGTCGAACTTGGCGGCCCCATGCGCCCCGCTGCGTCCGGCGAAGTTGTCGGATATATGCGCCTGATCGTCGCGCAGCACATTGACGCAGAACACCCCATTCTTGAGCAGGGCGGCAACCACGGGGCTCAGATGGTGAATGCACACCAGGAGTGTCGGCTGCGGCGTATCGGCCGATACCGACACCATGGCGGACACCGTCACACCGTGGCGCCCGGCGACACCGTCCGTGGTCACCACATTGACCGTGCAGGCGGCATGGCTCATTCCATGCAGGAACTGCTGCCTGAGGGCGCGATCAGCCGGTGTCGGCGCTGATTGATCCCGCGAACCACTCATGATTCATACTCCGTGCACGAATCGCCCATGATCGCTCATTCAGCGGGCCGGGTTCCAGCAACCGCCAAACCTTCGTTGACAACCTCCGAGGCAGTGCGTACATTCCCGCGCCTTAAGCAGGCGGCCCCCTCTTGCCCAGGTGGCGGAACTGGTAGACGCGCTGGTTTCAGGTACCAGTGGAGCAATTCGTGGAGGTTCGAGTCCTCTCCTGGGCACCACTCCCTGATTTCCCTTCTTATTCCTGTACTTACGAGCAGGCGCTGGTGCAGCTGCCGCTCGTCAGTGCTGGCGGTTCGCCCGCCGCACGGCGCTGGTGGGCAGATGACTCTCCTCCGCCACGCGCACCAGATCCCGCCCCTCGTTCTTCGCCGCATACAGCGCCGAATCGGCGCGCGCAATCATTTCATCCAGGGACCGGCCATGCTGGTGGCTGGCCGCAATACCCGCGCTCAAAGAAACCCGCAGTCCGGCGCCCGACGCAGGCAAGTGAATCCCGAACACGAGGGTGCGTATGCGTTCCAGGCTCGCCAAGGCGAATTCCAAAGTGGCGCCTGGCATGATCAACAGAAACTCCTCGCCGCCCCAACGTCCGAGCACATCCGAGTCGCGCAGCGCCTCGCGCCCGACCCGCGCGAATTCCTTCAGGACGAAGTCCCCCGTTGCATGTCCGCAGCGATCGTTGATGACCTTGAAATGATCCATGTCGATGATGGCGATGGTCAGCGGGGTCTGCGTGGCCGTGGCCTCGTCGAGCGCCGCGGTCGCGAGTTCCGCGGTCCGCCGCCGATTCGGCAGGCCGGTCAGGGCATCCTGGCTCGCCAATTTCACCAGCTGCTGCCGGTAGCGGCGGTTGACGCTGAGAAAGTAGATCAGCAGTGCGATCACCAAGATGCCCGAGGTGACCACGATCGCGTTCCATCGCAGTTCGGTTGCCTGACGCTGCGCCCGCTCCTGCGACAATCCCAATTCATGCTTGAGCAGCGCGTTGCGTTCTATTTCTCGGTCGGTCTCGAACCGTGCGCGCACGGTGGCCGCCGCCTGCGCGCGCTCGGCATCGTTGGACGCCGCGTAACGCCGCGCATACTCCGACAGATCGGCGTAGGCGTCGCGGAAATTATGCAGGGCGGCATTGGCTCGCGCGCGCCATTGATAAATCGATGCGACTCGGCTCGGCAGCAGATCCGACCCACCCCGATCGAGCACCTCATTCAAAGCATTCAGCGCCTTCTCCGGGTGTCCGTTTGCAAGATCGATGCGGGCCAACAGCGCCTGCGCCTCCTTCACTTCGTCGACGGAATGCACCGCAGCAAAGGCACGCAGCGCGCTGTTGCACTCCGCGGCAGCGCGTCCGGTCTGACCTAATTCGATACGAGCCGTGCAATCGGACAGGTCCGCGAATGCGACGCCTTGAGTATCGTTCAGCTGCACGCTGAGCCTGCGCGCTTCGGTGAACTCTCCGATCGCCGATGAGTATTGTCCCATCAGAGTGAATATTTTGCCGCGCAGAAACCGGTCAACCGACAGACTGAGTGTCGCGCGGCGCCGCTCGTCCCAGTCGATGACTTCCTGGTTCAACGCCAACGCCTGTAGGTAGTCGCCGGTCCCGCGCATCACGGTCGACAGCACGGCCGCGGAAATCATTCGCGGTGCCGCGAATTCCGGCGCAGTGCTGGTACGGTACGCCTGAGTCAGGCTGCTGATCGCAAGATCGGCGCGGTCCAGCCGGTATTGCAGCAATCCGCGGGTGACGAGCAAGCAGGTGTCCGCCAGCGATCCCGCGGTGAGCGCGACGCGCGCGCCGTCGATGGATTTCACCGCCGCGTCGAGCCCGGCCGCATCGTAGACATTTTCGGCATAGGTCGACAACAAATCCAGGCGCACCGGGTCGTTCGCCCGAGTCGCGAACTCCAGCCCCTTAGAGGCCGCAATCCTCGCGTCATTGTCGAGTTCGAGAATGCTATAGGCGCGCGCCTGCACGGAGTAGAGCGACGCCAGGCGCGGCGCATCCGGCCGCAGCGCCTGCTCCTGGGCGTCCAGTTGGATCCGCACCTGCTTCAGGGCCTGCGCCGCGTCCGTATCGACCAGGGTCTGCAAATCGCGAATGGCGGGTTCGGCGCTGAGAAGGCAGCTTGCCGCCGCGGGCTGCGCCGGAATCGCGCACGCGAACGCAAGCAGGGAGCACAGCCACCGTCCTGCTCTTTTGCATGCCGGTCGGCCGGCGAAACTGGGGTTGAACATGAGGGGCGGGAAGGTACGGGTTTGTCGAGGGCAGGTCGACACCGAACGTCACGGTTTTGCACTTTGTGACAGAATTCGCAGGCCGGGAAGCCATGCCCCGACCATCCTTCGGCTCGCCGCTTAGTGACAAGACCCCCCGTAGGGGGCATATTAATGAAGGTCGCCCCCTACAATGAACAACCGAAAGGGCCATCTATGACAATATCCTTTCTGGATCGCGAGCACACGATCGCACCCCCGGGTTACAACCGTTTCCTCGTTCCCCCGGCCGCGCTCGCGGTGCATTTGTCCATCGGCCAAGTCTACGCATTCTCAACGTTCAATCTGCCGCTGACCAGGCTGATTGGGCTCACCAATTCCGCCCCCGGTGATTGGGATCTGAAACAGATGGGATGGGTCTTCTCGATTGCCATCGCCTTTCTGGGATTGTCCGCCGCGGTGTTCGGGCGCTGGGTCGAAGCCGTCGGTCCGCGCAAGTCCATGTTCACCGCCGCTCTGTGCTTCGCCGGCGGCTTCCTGGTGTCGGCGGTCGGGATTCATTTGCACCAGCTATGGCTGCTCTATGTGGGGTACGGCGTCCTCGGCGGCTGCGGACTGGGCATCGGCTACATCTCGCCGGTGTCGACGCTCATCAAATGGTTCCCGGACCGCCCCGGCATGGCCACCGGCATGGCCATCATGGGCTTCGGCGGCGGCGCGCTCATCGCCGCACCCTTGTCGGTGATCCTGATGGCGCATTTCAAGACCGCGGTGTCGAACGGCGTGCTCGAGACCTTCGTCACCATGGGGGTCATTTACTTCATGTTCATGATGATCGGCGTGTACGCGGTGCGCGTACCGGCGCCCGATTGGAAGCCGGCGGGCTGGACCGCGCCGGCCCAACCGAAGCAGCTGGTGACCGCGGCGAACGTCGCGGTGGACGCGGCGTCGCGCACGCCGCAGTTCTGGCTGCTGTGGATGGTGTTGTGCATGAATGTCACCGCCGGCATCGGCGTCATCGGCCAGGCCTCGCCCATGATTCAGGAAATATTCGCCGGCCGCGTGTCGCCCGCGGTCGCAGCGAGCTTTGTGGGATTGCTCAGCCTGTTCAACATGTTGGGCCGATTCTTCTGGGCGTCGACCTCGGATTACATCGGACGGCGCAATACCTACATGATTTTCTTCTTGCTCGGCATTCTGCTGTATTCGAGCGTGCCGACGCTCGGCCATCTCGGCTCGCTCGGCTGGTTCGTCGCCGCCTTCTGCGTCATTCTGTCCATGTATGGCGGCGGTTTTTCCACCATTCCGGCCTACCTGCGCGACATGTTCGGCACCTATCAGGTCGGCGCCATTCACGGCCGGCTGTTGACCGCCTGGTCGGTCGCGGGAGTGCTGGGACCGGTGTTGGTGAACTACATCCGGGCGTATCAGATCGATAGCGGCGTGCCCAAGGCGCAGGCCTATTCGGTCACCATGTACATCATGTGCGGCTTGCTGTTGATCGGATTCTTATGCAATTTCGCCATGCGTGCAGTCGATGAGAAATATCACTACCGCGGGAGCACCCAATCATGAATCTACGCCTCATATTTCTGTGGATTTTGGTCGGCATTCCCTTGCTGTGGGGAACCTTGAAGACCCTGGGAAACGCGCTCAAGCTGTTCCAATAAACGAGGCACCGCGCCTCGCAGGATTCGCCATGCATCTGAACCTCAGTCTCACTCCGCTGGTTTCACTGGTCGCCGGCATCTTGATTCTGATCATGCCCAAGCTGCTCAATTACATCATCGCGATCTATTTGATCATCATCGGACTGCTGGGTCTGTTTGCCGGCACGGGCGCGTCCTTGCATCTGCATTGATCCTCAGCGCCGTCAGATCACGCTGCCGAGCACCGCGCCATTGGGGCTTCCAAGGCCGGTGCAGGCGTCCCAGCCCGCCGCCGCATCGAAGTCGCCGTTGTCGCCACGAGTAATATCGCGCAACACCTTCGGGTTTTGATACAGCCGCGGATTGAGATACCCCGCCGGCCGGCCGGATATCTGGTTGATACGGGCGAGCAGCGCCGCCCATAAGGGCGCCACCGCGCTGGTACCGCCGATCACCGTGTCGGTGCCGTCGATGCGCACGGCGTAACCCGTGGCCGGATCGGCATTGCCCGCCACATCGGGCACGCCGCGATTCGCCAGCGGCGCCGCCGCACCCTGATTGTTGCGCGTGCTCAGGTTCGCCTGCCAGCTGGGCAAGGCAAAAAAGCCGCTGACGCCGCCGCCGCTGGCGCCATTGCCGGCGCCGTCGTTCCACACCACCTCGCTGCGGATGCTGCTGCCGCTGGCATCGAGGCTGGTGCCTCCGCAAGCCAGCGCGAACGGACTGGAGGACGGAAAATCCACATGGTCGCCGCCGTCGTTGACCCCGTCGCTGGATCCATTGTCGCCCGACGCAACGCATACCGTGATGCCCATCGCGGCCGCGGCCTGAAACGCCTCATCCATAACCATCATTGCCTGCGCGGTCCATGACACCTCAGGCCCGCCCCAACTGATGGAAATCACCGAGGGACGATGCGTCGTGTCGTGAATCGCCGTGGTGATGGCATCGAGAAAACCCGCGTCGGTATTGGGCGCGAAATACACCGCGATGGCGGCCTGGGGCGCAATCGCCCCCACCACTTCGATGTCGAGCATGACTTCGCCGTCCGGACCGTTGGCACCGCCGGTTGGATTGTTGGCGCCGTGATCCACCGACACCGCGACGACCGAGGGCGATGCCACCCCCAGACGTTGGAAATAGGTATCCAGGTCGGCGGAGCGAAATCCGCCGCCGAGTTCAATGAGCGCGACGCACTGCCCCGCGCCCGTGCCGCTCGGAAAGCCATAGGCGGAGGCAATCTGTGTCGGCGTGAAGGAGGTGGCCGGGCTCGCCGCCGGCTGCCGAATCCGAAAATGCGCCGTGGCCTGGCGGCGGCCATCGAGGCCCAGTACCGCCTCGACGATCCCATTGAGCTCGGCGGGCAAAACGATGGCGCCGACGCGGCCGCGGTAGCTGCCGCCTGCATGGGTCATCCGCTGCAACTGCACGCCGAATGCGGAGTTGAATTGGGTCACGGTGCCCGAGACGACCACCGTGCGGCGGGCGGCATCCTCCTGCACCACCACCAGGCCATTCGCCTGCGCAAACTTCCGCACTGCCGCGAGGTCCGCCGGATCCGCGCCGAAGCGTTGCGCAAATTCCTCGCGGCTCAGGAAGGGGCCGCCGGAGCCGCCGTCCGCGATCCCGGCGACTCGATCGGCAAGGTCCGCCGCCGCGCGGCGCCGGACCAGAATGCTGGCTTCCAGACGCTCAGTGGGCTCTGCGGGCCCCTGGATGCGGGCCCCCGGGACTGGGGCGCGTTCGCTGCCTCGGAGAGAGAACTTAGCCATCACTCTACCGACCACCGGGCGCGGCACGGGTTCCCGGCCAGGTCTCTAAAGCTGCTATGCTTTGCCGTAGTCACTGCGCATGAATCGCGTGGTTCGTTAGTGAAGACAACTCTGAAAATAGTCCCTGCCAATCAAACGCTGATTCTCGCGGGCGAACCCGGAGGATCCGTCGGCGCCCGAACGTCGCTGCTCGGGCAGGCGTCGCAGCTGGTGGCGGACGGCGGCTCATTAAAACGCATGACGATTCTTGCGGCGCAGGCGGACGCCGCCGTGGTGCTGCAGGCGGACTACTATTCGCCGGATGAAGCGTCGCCGCCGGGTGCGCTGCTGCCGGCCGTCGGGCCGCGTTCATCGGCGATGGCGCCGGCCGCAACGACCGCACGCCCCGCGAACCTCTCGCCGTATTGGAATCCCATCCGGCTGTATCAGCGCACGCAGGGCAATCTCGAGCACAAGCGCCGGCCGGCGCTTCTCGACGTCCTCGCCTAGCGGCAGCGCGCCCGCAACCCGGGCGACTCTAGAGCGCGCCGGCCCGCAGCGGCCGCCGCGCAAACCAACCGTAGGCAAGAATGGTGATATAGCAGGCCGCCGGCACCACGAGAGCGTGTTTCAACCCCAACAGGTCCGCGGCATTGCCGGTCACCAACGGAATGATGGCGCCGCCGACGATGGCCATGCAAATGACGCCGGACCCTTCAGCGGCGCGCCTGCCCAGACCCTCGCTGGCGAGAGTAAAAATCGTCGGAAACATGATGGAATTGAACAGCCCGATCGCGAGCAGCGACCAGCCCGAGACCATGCCGGCGGTATTCGCCGAGAGGGTCAACAGCAGAACGACCGCCAAGGCGGCGCAGGCCAGCACCTTACCCGGCGAGAACAACCGCAGCAGACCGGAACCGATGAACCGGCCCACCATGGCGCCGCCCCAATAAAAAATCAGGTGCTTTCCAGCCATGTCCGCGGCGATGCCGAATACGCTCGACTGCATCAGATAGTTGACGATCAATGAGCCGATCGCCACCTCGCCGCCCACGTAGAGAAAAATGCACAGCGCGCCGAAGGCAAAGCGCGGGCGGGCGAGCAGATTGAACGCGCGCAAGATCGGCGTCTGCGCCACCGGCGCCTCGCTCAAGCGCTTGCGCTCCAGCCAGACGGCTACGGCCACCACCACGAGCGCAACGGCGAGGCCGATGTAGGTGTGGACCACGACCTGGGTCTCGACGCCGCGAAAGGCATCGAGCGCAGCTCCCGACAGGGTGGCGGGATCGATTTTGGCCAACGAGCCCAGGATCAGAATCGATCCCACGTAGGGAAACAAAGTCGTGCCCAGCGAGTTGAAGGCTTGCGCAAAGGTCAATCGGCTGCTGGCGGTGCGCGCCGGTCCCAGCAGGGATATCAATGGATTCGCGACCACCTGCACGGTGGTGATGCCGGACGCCAGCACGAACAGGGCCAGCAAGAACAGGCCGAACAATCCGTACGAGGATGCCGGTATGAACAGCAAACATCCCACCGTCATGGTCAACAACCCGACAACTGCCGAGCGCATGTAGCCAATGCGTCGCACCAGCGCGGCGGCCGGGATCGAAATGATGAAATAGGCGGCGAAGAACGCCGACTGCACCAGCATCACCTCACCATAGGTGAGAGTGAACAGCCCCTTGAGCTTCGGGATGATCACATCGTTCAGACTGGTGATTCCGCCGAAGGCGAAGAACAACACGTACACAAACACTTGCAGGCTGGTCGAGTAGCTGGCGTGAGCATCGCCGCCATCGGCATCGGCGGCAGGGGTCACGGGGGCAGATTCGACGGCCATTGGTTTCCCCTTGTTCCCCGGCAGGAAATCAGCCGAAGGGATTGTGCCGCATGATGGTTTGGTCGCGATCCGGCCCGGTCGACACGATGCTGATCGGCACTCCGACCAGCTCCTGCAATCGCTCCAGATAGCTGCGCGCATTGGCGGGCAGCTCCTCATAGCGCCTGATCCCCACCGTGCTGTCCTTCCATCCCGGCAGATCTTCGTACACGGCCCGGGCGTCGGCGAAGTCCTCGGAAAGCAGCGGCGGCGCCGCCAGGGTGGCGCCGCCGACGTTGTAGCCGACGCAGACGCGAATCATGTCCAGACCGTCGAGCACATCGAGCTTGGTGACGCACAGCGCGGAGCAGCTGTTGTGCACGATGGAGCGGCGCATGGCGACCGCGTCGAACCAGCCGCAGCGGCGCCGGCGCCCGGTCACGGAGCCGAATTCGTGACCGACCCGCGACAGGTGTTCGCCGCACTCGTCGAACAGTTCGGTCGGAAACGGTCCGGCGCCGACACGCGTGGCATAGGCCTTGACGATGCCGAGCACCTCTTGCAGCCGGCGCGGACCCAGGCCGGTACCGGCGGCCGCGCCGCCGGCGGTGGTGGTCGAGGAAGTCACGAAGGGATACGTGCCCAGATCAACATCGAGCATGGCGCCTTGCGCCCCTTCGAACAGGACATTGGCGCCCTCGACGCTCAATTGCTCGAGGATGCCGGTAACGTCCGCCACCAGCGGCTTGAGACGCTCGCCGAGCGCCAGATTCGATTCCAGCACCTGCTGAAAATCGACGGCGGGCAGTTGGAAATAACGTTGCAAAATGAAATTGTGGAAGTCCAGGAGCTCACCCAGCTTCGCCGCAAAACGCTCGCGCTGAAACAGGTCCGACACGCGCAGCGCGCGGCGCGCGACCTTATCCTCGTAGGCGGGGCCGATGCCGCGACCCGTGGTGCCGATGGCGTTGGCACCCTGCGCCTGCTCGCGCGCACGGTCGAGCGCCACATGCGACGCGAGAATCAGCGGACAGGCCGGACTCACGCGCAGGCGCTCGAATGCCGGCACTCCCTGCCCCACCAGCATTTCGGCTTCCTTGAACAGGGCCTCGAGCGACAGCACCACGCCGTTGCCGATCAGGCAGCGCACATGCGGATGCAGGATTCCCGAGGGGATCAGCGACAGGATGGTCTTCTTGCCGCCGATGACCAGAGTGTGGCCGGCGTTATGGCCGCCCTGGAAGCGCACCACGGCCTGCACCTGATCGGTCAGCAAATCGACGACTTTGCCCTTGCCCTCGTCGCCCCATTGCAGACCGATGATGACCAGATTCTTACCCATTGCGCGCCATCCACAGGAGTGCGAGTCCCGCCACCATGCTGATCAATCCGCCCCAGCGCAATTGCGCGGGTTCCGCGCTCGCCAGCTTCGCCATCAGCCGCTGCGCGGCAGCCGGATTGACGAACGGCAATATGCCCTCGAGCACCAGGTACAAGGCGAAAGCGCCGCCCAGGTAGCGGGCGAATTCAGACCAACCGACTTCCATCATCGCGGCTGAGGCTGCGGTTGCGGCTTGTTGAAATACTTGAAGTAGGCACTGTCCGGCGCCACCACCAGCATATCGCTCTGCGTCCCGACGGCCTCTCGGTAGGATTGCATGCTGCGGTAAAAGCTGTAGAACTCCGCGTTCTTCGAGTACGAGCGCGCGTACACTTCGCTGGCTGAAGCATCGCCCTGGCCGCGGATCTGGCTGGCTTGACGAGCGGCGTCGGCCAGAATTTCCGTCTGTTGCTTGTTGGCGTCGGCGCGCGTGCGCTCCGAGGACTCGATGCCCTCGGCGCGCAATTTGGCGGCCTGGGTCTGGAAACTGGCGCGCATGCGGTCGAATACCGAATCCTGAACCTGTTGCGGCAAATCGATCTTGGTGATGCGCACGTCGACCAGATCCACGCCCAATTGCTCGGCCGCGGGACGCGCATTCTTCATCATTGCCTCGGTGAACTCTCCGCGATCGGCGGTGACGACCTGCTGCAACGTGCGCTGGGTGACCACCGTCTTGATGCTGTCCTTGATGGTTTCGCCGAGGCGGTCGTTGGCGACCTCCTCGGTCCCGCCGGTGGATTCGTAGTAGCCGCGCAGGTTGTGGATGCGCCATTTCACGTAGAAATCGACCTTGAGCTGTTCCTGCTCTCGCGTCAGAAAGGGCTCCTGCCGGTACAGTTGGGTGATGATGCGCTTATCGAAGCGGCTGACCTCTTCGACCAACGGAATCCGGAAATGCAAGCCCGGCTGGAAGCCGGCATCGACGATCTCGCCGCCGATCGACTTGATGGCAATCTGCCCTTCGCTCACCGTGAACACGCTGGCGCGTACCACCAGAATGACGGCGACCAGCGCCAACAGCGTATAGAGAATCCGGTTTTGCATCAGCGCACCCCTCGCGCGCGCGCAGGATCCTCGGGCGGCGACACTTGCACCTCCGGGGTCCGCGCCGGAGGCACGGTCATGGTGTCGTTCGGCATGGTGATCGATTGCGGTCCCGGTCCGATCAACTTGTCGAGCGGCAGATACATCATGCTGTTGCCGCCCTTGGTATCGACGATCACCTTGCGCGAGTTCTTGTACACGTTTTCCATGGCCTCCAGGTACATGCGCTCCCGGGTCACCGCAGGTGCGTGCTCGTACTGGGACAGCACTTGATCGAAGCGCGACGTTTCGCCCTGCGCCAATGCGAGCACCTGCAGGCGGTACGCCTCGGCGTCCAGAACCTCTTTGGCGGCCGCGCCTCGTGCCCGCGGCAATACATCGCTGCGGTACTTCTCCGCGTCCTGCTGGTAGCGCTGACGGTCCTTGTCGGCCTTGATGGCGTCGCGCTGCGCATCCTGTACCGCATCCGGAACGTTCACCCCCGTGAGCTTCACGCCGAGGATGCGGATTCCCATATCGTAGCTGTCGAGCGTTCTTTGCAGCAGAAACTTGGCGCGGTCGGTGATCGAGGGATCGAAGGCCAGAGCCTTGTCGAGCGACGCCTGGCCGACGGCCTCGCGCATCGCGCTTTCGCTGACCTGGGTCAGGGTGTCGTCGACGTCCCGCACTCTAAACAGATACTTGAACGCGTCCGGCTGTATGTACTGAACCGCGGACTTGACCTCCACCAGATTGGTGTCGGCCGTGAGCATATTGGCGTCGTCGACGACGCTGTATTGGTGGGATACGTTGACGATGAATCTGCGCTCGATGGGCCAGGGCAGATGCCAGTTGTAGCCCGGTCCGGTGGTCTGCAGGTACTTGCCGAATCGCAAGACCACCGCGCGTTCCTGCTGATCGACGCGATAGATGCCGCTGCCGACCCAAACGGCGCCGATCAGCACCAGGATGCTGCCCAAGGACTTGCCGAAGCCGGCGGGACTCCGTCCGCCTCCGCTTGCGGTGCCGCCGCCGCGGCCGAACAAGGCCGACAGGCGGCGCTGGAAGTTGCGCAGCACATCGTCCAAATCGTTCTGCGACTGTTGCGGACGGTTCCAAGGATTGCGCTTCTCGCCGCCAGGTTCGTTCCACGCCATGCGTAATGCCTATATATGAAGGGCGGCGCATTCTAACAGCCGACTTGGCCGCCACAAGAGAACTTAAGCCACGCGCTGCTCGCGGGTCATGTCGTTATTGTCCACCAGATTGACACCCTTGCGGCCCACTAATTTGGCGACCTCGGTCAAATCGAGTTCGACGGTGAGGTCCCAGCTGCCGTCCTCGCACTGCTGTTCGGCGCGCACGGCATTGCGCTGGTACAGGTCGGAGCGAACGGCGGCCGCCTGCAAATCCAGGTGCAACGTGCGGCGCACCTGATTGGGCCGCACGGCATGCGCCAGGGCCTCGCGCAAACCCGGCAATCCGGCGCCGTTGACCGCGGAAACGGCCACCGACACCACCGTTCCATCCGCGCCCCGCACCACCCGGGGAGCATCACCGGCGAGGTCGATCTTGTTGAATACCACGAGTTCCGGGATATCGCCGGCACCGATGCCGCGCAGCACCTCGCGGACCTGCAAAGTGCGCTCGTCGCGCTGCGGATCACTCGAGTCCACCACGTGCAGCAGCAGATCGGCCTCACGCGCCTCCTGCAGGGTCGAGCGAAATGCCGCCACCAATTCGTGGGGAAGCGAACGCACGAAACCCACGGTGTCGGCCAGCACCACCTCGCCCACCCCTTCCAATCGAACCTGCCGCACCGTGGGATCCAAGGTGGCGAACAATTGATCGGCAACGTAGGTCGACGAGCCCGTCAGTGCATTGAACAAGGTGGACTTGCCGGCGTTGGTGTAGCCGACCAGGGCGACCGTGGGAACCGGCACTTCGCGGCGCACATGCCGGCCGGTGTCGCGCTGCCGCGCCAGCTTCTCCAGGCGCCCTTTCAAGGTACGGATGCGCTTTGCAATCAGGCGGCGGTCGGTCTCCAGCTGGGTTTCGCCGGGACCTCGCAAACCAATACCACCCTTCTGGCGCTCGAGGTGGGTCCAGCCCCTGACCAGGCGCGTCGCCAAGTGCGACAGTTGCGCAAGTTCGACTTGCAGCTTGCCCTCAAAACTGCGGGCACGCTGGGCAAAAATATCTAGAATCAAGCCATTACGGTCCAATACTCGACGACCGGTAAGTTTCTCGAGATTGCGCTCCTGGCTCGGCGTCAGGGTCTGATCGACCAGCACCACGTCCGCATCATGCAGGGCGGCGAAGGCGCGTATTTCTTCGGCCTTGCCGCTGCCGACGAAGTACTTCGGATCCGGGCGCGCACGCGCCGCCAGCACGACGCCCACGCGCACGGCGCCCGCTGAGGCGGCCAGTGCGGCAAACTCAGCGGTGTCATTGGGATCAACGGGATGTCCGATGCCGACGCCGACTAGGACAGCGCGCTCACCACCTCTGGGACGATCAAACAACTGCAAAGAGCCGCCCAATCACTCGACCCTTACTCATTCGACAATGGCCGGTTCCGTCACTTCGCCATCCTCGCCGGTCGGCAGCCGCACATTGCGCGCGGGCACGACGGTGGAAATGGCATGTTTGTAGACCATCTGACTTACACTGTTCCTGAGCAAGACGACGAACTGGTCGAACGAATCGATCTGTCCCTGTAATTTGATGCCGTTCACAAGATAAATTGAGACGGGCACCCGTTCTTTGCGCAGGGCATTCAAAAATGGATCCTGCAGTGACTGGCCACGGGCCATGGGTGAAGCTCCTTGTTTTTTAGTGTCATTTGGATTGCCGAACCACTTCCCTGCGGCACCAGGCACATACCTGTTCATGCTAGCACAGCGCACCTGGCGGCGTTACATCAGACGCGGCAGCGAATCCGCCCTTTGACAGTGCATCGATCATCCTCCATGCGACCTCCGGGTGCATGGAATCAAACCACTGTGCGCGCTCACGCCGCCGCAGCCAGGTCAATTGTCTCTTGGCCAGTTGCCGCGTCGCCGCAATCGCTTGTTCTACCGCCTCGTCCAACTCACTCAGTCCCGCTAAATGGCGCCATAACTGTCGATATCCGACCGCCCGCATCGACGGATGTTCCGCAGTCAGGTCACCTCTTTCAAAAAGCGACCTAACCTCGGCGATCAACCCGACGTCGAGCATTCCACGGAAGCGCATGTCGATTCTGGTGTGCAATTTGCTGCGTTCAAGGGGGGCGACCGCAATTTCTGTGACATCGACGTCGGCGAATACCGACACTCGCTTTTGTTGCAATCTCGTGATGGTTTCGCCGGTCAACTGGTACACCTCGAGTGCGCGCTGAATTCGCTGCGGATCGTTGGCGTGAATGCGCGCGGCCGCCGCCGGGTCCACTTGCGCCAGCTCCCGGTGCATTGCCGCCCAGCCCAAGCTTGCCGCCCGGCGCTCGATGGCGGCGCGCATCTCGAGATCCGCTTGTGGCAATGCCGCCAGCCCCGAACTCAGGGCATGGAAGTACAGCATGGTGCCGCCCACCAGCAGCGGTTGCCGCCCGCGCCGCCAGATTTCCTGCATGACGAGCATGGCATCGCGCGTGAATTCGCCCGCCGAATAGCTCTGCGAGGGATCGCGGATATCCAACAGGTGGTGCGCCACCTGCCGGCGCATGACGGCGGTCGGTTTGGCGGTGCCGATGTCCATGCCACGGTACACGAGCGCAGAATCCACGCTCACGATTTCCAGCGGCAGTGTCTCGGCCAGGCGCATGGCGAGGTCGGATTTGCCGGAGCCGGTCGGCCCCATCAACAAAATCGCCCGCCGGCGGCCGGCAAGCGGGTCGGCGAGGTCGCCCATCAACGCCCCCGCATGAAGAGCCGGTCCAGATCGCCGAGCGACAGACGAACCCAGGTCGGCCGCCCGTGATTGCACTGGTCGGCGCGCTCCGTGCCCTCCATTTCGCGCAACAAGGCGTTCATTTCCGGCAGCGTCAACAGCCGCTGCGCCCGCACCGCCGCGTGGCAGGCCATGGTCGCGAGCAGATGATTGATCGACTCCTCGACCCGCCGCGAGCGGCCGGCTTCCAGCAGATCGGAGAGCACGTCGCGCACCAGCGCGCCCGGATCCCGCCCCGCCAGCAGAATGGGGACGCTGCGCAACGCCAATTGATCCGGTGCGAGCCGCGACACGCCGAATCCCAAGGCAGAAAATTCCCGCGCGTGCGTCTCGGCGGCCTCGGCTTGCGCCGGCGTGACGTGGATGATTTCGGGCATCAACAGTTGCTGCTGCGCCGTCTCGCCTGCCAGCAGTTTCTTCATGCGCTCGTACATCACGCGCTCGTGCGCCGCATGCATGTCCACCAGCACCATGCCGTCGGCGGTTTGCGCCAGGATATACACCCCGTGCAGCTGCGCGATCGCATATCCCAGCGGCGCCGCGCCGCCCTCGTCGCGCTGCGCGTGATCCGGCAGCGCCGTGCCTGCGTCCGGACCGGCGCGCCCGAGCAGGCGGCGGTAGACATCCTCGCCCGCCCGCGGCGCCAGCCCTTCCGGCAGGACGAAGTGCGCCTGGCTCGGCTCCGCCACGCCGACGAAGCGCGCGCTGCCGGTGAGCCAATCGAGCGGCGCGCTGCCGGCGGATTCGGCGCTCGGGCGCGTCTCGGCCAGCGCCCGTTCCAAAGTGCGGAACACAAAATCATGCACGCGCCGCGAGTCGCGGAACCGGACTTCCAATTTCTGCGGGTGAGCGTTGACGTCGACCATGGCCGGAGCCAATTCCAGATACAGCAGGTAGGCGGAAAATCGGCCGTGAAACAGCACGTCTTGATAGGCGAGACGCGCCGCGCCCGCGAGCAGCTTGTCGCGCACGAAGCGGCCGTTCAGAAAGGCGAATTGCAGGTCCGACTGACTGCGCGAAAATGTCGGCAACGCCAGCCAGCCCCACAGCCGCAGGCTCTCGGTTTCGTGCCGCAATTCGATGACATGGGAGGCGAAGTCATCGCCGCAGATCTTCGCGACGCGCGCCAGGCGTTCGGGGGCGGAGTGCGCCGCCGGCAGCGACCACACCGTCTTGCCGTTGTGAACCAGCGAGAAAGCCACCTCAAATCGCGACAGCGCCAGGCGCTCCAGCATGCGCACGATGTGCTGATACTCCGTGGCCTCGCTGCGCAGGAATTTGCGCCGCGCCGGCACGTTGAAAAAGAGATCGCGCACCTCGACGCTGGTTCCGGGCGGATGCGCGGCGGGCGCCGGTGCCGTGGGCGCCCCATCGCGAGCTTCCAGGGACCAGGCATTCGCGGCGGCGACTGGGCGCGAAACCAGCGACAGCCGCGACACAGAGGCCATGCTCGGCAGGGCCTCACCGCGGAACCCAAGGGTGGCGACGCTCTCCAGATCCTCCAGGGAGGCAATCTTGCTGGTGGCATGGCGCGCCAGCGCCAGCGCGATTTCCTCGGGTTGAATCCCCTTCCCATTGTCGCGGACCCGGATCAGGCCGCAGCCGCCGCGCTCGAGTTCCACCTCGATGCGCCCCGCCTGCGCGTCGAGAGCGTTTTCCACCAACTCCTTGACCACGGACGCCGGACGCTCGATCACCTCGCCGGCGGCGATTTGACTGATGAGTGCGTCCGACAGGAGTTGAATGGGCAAAGCGACCTCGCGAGCCGCCTATTTTCGCACAGCCCACGTGCTTGCGGGGCAAACCCGCGCCGCCGCTACGAGCCCGAGTCGCCCGCAGTCGCCAGCACCGGCCGCGGTGCGCCGGTGGCGAGTTGCGCAACCCGCGTGCCGGCGGGCGGATTCGCATAAAAATAATCGTGGACGCCCTGGTGGATCGCAGCCGCGAGCTTGGCTTGGTGCACAGGCCCACGCAGCCGCTGCTCTTCCTGCGGGTTCGAAATATAGGCCGTCTCGACCAACATCGAGGGAATGTCCGGGGACTTCAACACCATGAAGCGCGCCTGCTGCACCTGAGGTTTGCGGACTTCACCGACGTGATTCAATTGCCGCAGCACGCGCTCGGCCGCCGTCTGGCTGGCGCTCAAGGAAGCAGATTGCGACAGATCCAGCAACACTGAGGCCAGCACGTCATCCTTGTCGTCCAGCGACACTCCGCCGATCAAATCGGACGCGTTCTCGCGTTCAGCCAGCCAGCGCGAAGCTTCGTCCGTCGCGCCCCGCTGCGACAGGATGTACACCGATGAGCCGTCGACGCGCCGGTCGCGAATCGAATCGGCATGAATGGAGACGAACAGATCCGCAGCCTGCGCGCGGGCGCGGCGCATCCGATCGCGCAGCGGCACGAAGTAGTCGCCGCTGCGGGTCAACACCGCCTTCATCCCCGGCTCGGCATCGATCTTGAGCGCAAGTTCGCGCGCGATCGCGAGGACCACGTCCTTTTCACGGGTGCCGTTCTTGCCGATCGCGCCCGGATCCTCGCCGCCGTGACCGGCGTCGACGGCGACGATCAGGTCGCGGGCATCGCGAGGCGCATGCTCCACCTTGACCGGCGTGTCGGCGTTTTGACCCGATCCCAAGTCGATGACCAAGCGATACCCGTAGCGATCGTTGGGCGCCGCCAGAAAACTCTTGGCTTGGATGGGCCGCGCCAGATCCAGCACGATCCGCAACTCGCCCGAGGGGCGCCGCGCCATGCGAACTTGCTTGACGGCCCCGGTTCCGGCCGGTGCGGCACGCGCGCCGCCGGCCAGCCGCGCCGCCGCGACATCCAGCACCACGCGATCAGGATTCTTCAGAACCTGCAGACTGTGTTCGGTGCTGCCGGACAGATCCAGGACCACCCGGGTGTTATCGGGTCCCGCCCAGAGCCGAACTGCGCGCACATCGACGGCGTGGGCGGGCAGCACCAGCACCCCCGCCAGCAAGGTCACCCACATCGCCTGCCGCGCCCCATGATTCATGGCGTCCTAACTTAAGCCTAAGTGATCTCTTTTTCAAGTTAAATTAGAGACATAGAACCTTAAGCTAGTGTCGTGTCCCAGGTTTCCCAACCATTCAGTCCCAAGCGGGGTCTTGGCATCGAGCTGAGCTTCTCGCGTCTCTCCCGCGTAGCGCAGCGTCAGTTCCACATCGGCGGGCGGCAGCGCGGCACCCCCTCTGTCGGGCCATTCCACCAGCAGCAAGCTCTTCGCTCCCAGCAAATCGCGCAATCCCAGTTCATCGACTTCGCTCAAGCTCTGCAATCGATATAGATCCACATGGGTGCACGTGAGGCCCGCGACGAGGTAAGTCTCGACCAGGGTGTAGGTCGGACTTCGCACCAGCCCCGCGACTCCCAGGCCACGCAGCAACCCGCGCACGCAGGTGGTTTTTCCCGCCCCCAGTTCCCCTTGCAGGTACAACACCGCCCCGCCGACTCCCGCACCCGGCAATGAGCGCGCGAGCCCCCGGCCCAAGGCCTCCGTATCGCCGCCGGTGGCTAGGTTCAATTGCAATGAGACTGGTGACATGGACGTCCGTGGGCGCGCAGGTCGCGGCATTTTTGGCCATTATACGGGCCACCATGCAACCCATCGTCCCCACCGCTTCTCGCACCAAGCTTGATCCGGCGGCATTGCTGGCCGAGATACGGCGCTTGAGCCACGAGCTGGGTTTTGCCGGGCTCGGCATCGCCCGCATCGATCTGGCGGCCGATGAAGCGAATTTCCTGGACTGGCTGCGCGCCGGCTTCAACGGTGAAATGCAGTACATGGCCCGTCACGGAGTGAAGCGCAGCCGGCCTGCCGAGCTGCTGCCGGGAACCGTGAGCTGCATCAGCGTGCGCCTGAATTACTGGCCCGAGGAGGCGGCCGATGCCGAGGCCACCCTTGCCGACGGCAGCGCAGGCTATGTGTCTCGCTACGCCTTGGGCCGCGACTATCACAAGCTCATGCGCAGGCGGCTGCAGAAGCTCTGCGACCGGATCGAATCGGTGGTGGGCCCCTTCGGCCACCGAGTATTCACCGATAGCGCGCCGGTCTTGGAGAAGGCCTTGGCGCGCAATGCGGGATTGGGTTGGATAGGCAAGCACACCAACCTGATTGACCGGGATTCCGGGTCGTATTTCTTCCTCGGCGAGATCTATCTGGATCTGGATCTGCCCGCCGGCGAGCCGGCCGGCGCGCACTGCGGTTCTTGCTCCGCCTGCCTGCCCGCCTGCCCCACCGGCGCCATCGTCGCCCCTTACCGGCTCGATGCACGGCGCTGCATTTCCTATCTCACCATCGAGTTGGCGGGCTCCATCCCGCTCGAATTTCGCCGCGCGATCGGCAACCGCATCTACGGGTGCGATGACTGTCAATTGGTTTGCCCTTGGAACAAGTTCGCGCGCCCCACGGCGGAACGGGATTTCGCCGTGCGCCACGGTTTGGACAATTCACGGCTCGCCGAGCTTTTTGCCTGGAGCGAAGCGGAGTTTCTCGAACGGACTCGCGGCAGCGCCATCCGCCGCATCGGCTATGAACGATGGCTGCGCAACATCGCGGTCGCTCTCGGCAATGCGCCGACCTCGCCTGAGCTGCTCGTCGCGCTGCGCAGCCGTGCGCAGCATCCCTCGCCCGTGGTGCGCGAACACGTGCAGTGGGCGCTGGCGCAGCACCCCTCAATAGCGGTCGATCAGCCGCACCCGTAGGCTGTCGACCAAGCGGTGGGAATTCAGGCGCGCCGCCGCCAAAACGACCAGATCCCGCGCTCCGGGTCGCACCGCCGTCAGGTCCGCGGCCTGACGGATCGCGAAGTATTGGGCTTCGAAACCCGCGGCCGCCAGAGAATCCATGCCCTGCCGCTGCAGCGCCGGGTAGTCGCGCATGCCCGCGTCCATCTGCGCCGCGGCTTCGCTCAGGGACGCATGCAGCCCGGGCGCCAACCCGCGCTCCTGCGCCGTCAAGTGCCGGTTGACGGTGGCGATGGCCAGGCCGTCGCCATCCCGCAAAGTGGGGCAGCCGACGATGTCGACCGGCAGGAAGAAATCGTCGACCAGACGCCGCACCATCGCCAGCTGCTGAAAATCCCGCTCGCCGAACAGGGCAATATCCGGCTTGATACGATTGAACAGCTTGGTGAGCAGCGTTGCCGACTGAGAGAAGTACCCCGGCCTGTACGCGTGCCCACTCGATCCCGTACCGAAGCGCTGCGAGTGAGAAATTCCATGCGCGATCTCGGCCCTTCGGCGGGTCAGCCCGCGGGCAGCAGGCTGCTGCCCGCGGGATTGAAAAAGTGGCGGCCGCGCCGTGTCTTGCTGATCTCGGCGAATAGCTGCTGATAGTCGCTGTCGTTGTTCACCGGATCGATGGCCGCGGCGTTGACGATGAGCAGCGGCGAGGCGTCGTAGCTGTGAAAGAACCGCGCATAGGCCTGCGTGAGCTTGTCGAGATACCCGCGTTCGATGTGCTGCTCGTAGCGAATTCCGCGCTTCGCGATCCGATCCACCAGCACGTCGACGGGGGCCTGCAAATACACCACGAGGTCCGGCTTCGGCGCGTCGACCACCACCCTTTCGTAGACCCGCTCATACAGCGCGTATTCCGCGTCGTCCAGCGTCACGCGTGCGAACAGCCGGTCCTTTTCCAGCAGATAGTCCGCCACACGCACGGCGCCGAACATGTCCTCCTGCCGGACGTCTTCCAATTGGCGCGACCGCTGAAACAAAAAAAACAATTGTGTCTGGAACGCGGCGGCGCGCGGATTCTTGTAGAAGCGCTCGAGAAACGGGTTCTGATCGGCCTGTTCCAGCACCAGTTGACCGCCGAGGGACTGTCCGAGGCGGCGTGCCAGGCTGGTCTTGCCGACTCCGATCGGACCTTCGACGACGATGAATCGGTGCGGTATTGGGCTCACCATTGACTCTTGTTCTACTCCAGGACCGAAATTCCATCATCGCCTGCGGCCCGCAGCAATTCCGACACTCTGCCGTGTCCGGGAATCGCGAGCGTGGGCGCGATGTCCGCCAGAGGATACAGGACGAAGTTGCGGGTCGACACTCCGGGGTGCGGCAGCGTCAAACCCGGCTCATCGATGCTCGCGCCGAGCAGCCAGATCAGGTCCAGGTCGATCACGCGCGGCCCCCAACGCTCCTGGCGGTTGCGGCCCATGACCTTCTCGATCGAGAGCAGAGCGTCGAGAAAATCCCGCGCACTCAACAGCGTCAACATTCCCGCCGCCGCGTTCACGAAATCCGGCTGATCCTGCGGGCCCATCGGGCGGGTCCGGTAGAGGCGCGACCGCCGCAATGAATGCGACCCTGCAAGCGCCGCGAGACGGGTCAAGGCCTCGTTCACCTGTTCGCGGGGCTGATTGAGATTGCTGCCGATCGCCACATACGCTGGGCGCCACAACGCGGTCATATTTGAAGCTGCCGCCCTAACTGCGCGCGGCTCCGCCGCGCCGCCGCCGCCGGCGCCGCCGGGGCGCTGCCGGAGCGTCGCTCTCGGCGGCCGGGTCCGCAGGCCGCGCCAGAACCTGCGCCATGCGCTCATCCTGCGGCAGCAATTGAATGTCGGTCCACCACTTCGCGAGCTCCGGGTCCGCCACCCCGACCTGCGCGCGCAGCAGCAGAAAATCGTAGGCCGCGCGGAACCGCGGGTGCTGCAGCAGGCTCAGGGATTTGGCACCGCTGCGCCGGTTGAACCGCGGCTGCAGCATCAACAACTCGCGCATGGGGATGGCGAACCGGCGCGGGATGGCCACGCGCGACTGCTGCGCCCGCAGCACGGTGTCGCAGGCCTGCATGAGCTGCGCGAGATCCGGCGCGGGTCCCGCCTGGCGTTCGTTGAGTTCGCGCAGCACCGCGCTCCACAACAGCACCGCGAACAGGAAGGTGGGCGTCACCGGTTTGTCCGCGGCGATGCGCTCGTCCGTATTGATCAAGCCGCGATCGAGCATCTGCTCCGCATAGGCGTAGGGCGGCAGCGCGAATGCCGCGGCCGACATCGGAAATAAATGTTCGAACAGCCCATACTGCTTCAGCAGCCGGTATGCTTTCGCGCCGAAACCCGACAGGAACAATTTCAAGCACTCGTCGAACAAGCGCGCCGGCGGCACGCCGTCGAGCAAGTTGGCGAGCTTGCCGATGGGCGCCTCGGTGTGCGGGTCGATGGAAAAATCGAGCTTGGCCGCGAATCGCACCGCGCGCAGCATGCGCACCGGATCCTCGCGGTAGCGCGTTTCCGGGTCGCCGATCAGCTTCAGGCGGCGCGCACGTACGTCGCTGACCCCGTCCACGAAATCCCAGATCGAAAAGTCTTCAATGTTGTAGTAAAGGCCGTTGGCCGCAAAATCGCGCCGCCATACGTCCTCCTCGATGGTGCCATAGATGTTGTCGCGCAGGATGCGCCCCCTCTGATCGAAGGCGCGGTGTTCGGAATCATCCGGCACCGCCGGCTCGGACACGGCGCTCTCCCCCCGAACGCCGTCGGCTGCGTCCTCGTTCTCTGCATCGGGATCGGCGTCTTCCGCGTCTTCCCGCTCCGGCGCCGCCGCTGCGCGGAAAGTTGCCACTTCGATGATTTCCTGGCCGAAATGCACGTGAGCGAGGCGAAAGCGCCGCCCGATGAGGCGGCAGTTGCGGAACAAATGCCGCACCTCTTCCGGCAGGGCGTTGGTCGCCACGTCGAAATCCTTCGGTCTGATGCCGAGCAGCAGATCGCGCACCGCCCCGCCCACCAGAAAGGCTTGGAAGCCCGCGTCTCGGAGCCGGTAGAGGACTTTCAGAGCGTTCGGCGAAATCGCCGAGCGGGATATCGAATGCTCCGAACGTGGGATGATCAGGGGGGGAAATGGCGTCGACGTTGCGTTCAAAAAGAGGGGTTCCGCTTGAGTCCAAAAAATTGGCCCGTATACTACCAGCCCTCTTGGAATCAAGCGCCCAGAACCGCAAACAACCGCTCCCTTCGTCTAGAGGCCTAGGACATTGCCCTCTCAAGGCAAGTACACGAGTTCGAATCTCGTAGGGAGCGCCACTTCAGGATGGTGACTGGGCCCATTAAATCAACGGGTTAGTACCTCTGCTGGGAGAACGAATGCGTAATTTGTTTCGCGCAGCGTTGCTGCTTGCCGGCGTCAGCCTGGTATCCACGGCGGTCTTGGCCGACGAGGGAATGTGGACCTTCGACAATTTCCCCGCCGCCAAGATGCAGGGCAAATATGGCTGGGCGCCGGACGCCGCGTGGCTCGAACACGCTCGGCTTGCCAGCATCCGGCTCACCCTGGGTTGCTCCGCCAGTCTGGTGTCGAGCGACGGGCTGGTCATGACCAACCATCATTGCGCGCGCGATTGCGTCAGCAATTTGGCGGACGCCAAGCATGACTACATCGCCAATGGCTTCTATGCCGCAACGCTGACCGAAGAGAAGCAATGCCCGGCAATGGAGGCGAATCAGCTGACGGCGATCACCGATGTCACCAAGCAGATCGAAACGGCCACCGCCGGCAAGTCGGACCGCGCCTTCCACGAGGCGGAACGAGCCGCGAAGGCACAGCTCGAAAGCGCCTGCGCCACCGCGCCCGACGTGCGCTGCCAGGTGGTGACGCTGTATCAAGGCGGCGTCTACGATTTGTACAAGTACAAACGGTATCAGGATCTGCGCGTGGTGTTCGTACCGGAGGAAAGCGCGGCGGCGTTCGGCGGCGATCCGGACAACTTCACCTTTCCCCGCTACGACCTCGACATGGCCTTCGTGCGCATCTACGACAAAGGCAGACCCCTGCACACCGATACCTTTCTCAAATTTGCGACCAAGGCAGTCAAGGAGGGCGACATTGCGCTGACCAGCGGCAATCCCGGCACGACCGACCGCGAAGACACCCTGGCGGAGCTTGAACTGCAGCGCGACGTGTCGCAGCCGTTCATTCTCAACCTGTTCTCCGAATTACGCGGCATCTTGAGTGAATTCGGCACCAAGGGGCCGGAACAGGCGCGCACCTCGAAAACGATGCTGCTGGAAGTCGAGAATACCCTCAAGGCTTACAAGGGGCTGCAGCTTGCCCTCGTGCAGGGCACGCTGATGGCGGACAAGGCGCGCGCCGAAAATGATTTTCGCAAGCGCGTGGCGGCCGATCCGACGTTGGCGACGGCATGCGGCGGCGCCTGGTCTGCGATCGCAGCGGCCGTGGCGCATCAGCGCAACATCTTGGTCCGCAACGGAATGCTGGAGAATTTTCCGCCCTTCATTTCGCCGCTGCTCGCGCACGCGCTGGCGCTGAATCGCTATGCCGCCGAAATCGGTAAGCCCGACGGGCAGCGATTGGAGGCCTACGCAGAGGCAAATTTCCCCGCGCTGCGCCAGCAAATCGTGTCCCCGGCGCCGATTCATGCCGAGCTCGAGAAGACCGTCCTGGCCTGGTGGCTCACCAAGGTGCGCGAGTACCTGGGCACCAGTGATCCCGATGTGCGGACGCTGCTCGGAAAACGCAGCCCCGAGGAGATCGCCGACTCGCTCGTCTCGCGCACCAAGCTGACGCAGGCGCCGCTGCGCGCTCGACTGCTCGCGGGTGGGGCCGCCGCGATCAATGCCTATCACGACCCGCTCATCGATTTTGCGCGCGTGCTGGACGGGCCGGCGCGCGCGGTACGCGCCGACTACGAAAACTCCGTGAAGGCGGTGATCACCAAGAATGCCGCGCTGATCGCCAAGGCGCGCTTCGCGCTGCAAGGCAAAGGTGTCTATCCGGACGCGACTTTCACGCTGCGGCTGTCCTATGGCGCCGTGGCGGGCTATCCGGAGAACGGGCACACCGTCCCACCGACCACGAATTTCGCGGGCGCCTATGCGCACGCGACCGGCCGCGACCCCTTCAAGCTGCCGGCCCGATGGATCTCGGCTGAAAAGAGGGTCGACCCGAATGCGCAGGTCGATTTCGCGTCGACCAACGACATCACCGGCGGCAACTCCGGTTCGCCGGTGATCGGCCGCAACGGCGAGGTGATCGGACTGGTCTTCGACGGCAACATCCAATCGCTGGGCGGAGACTTCGGCTATGACGGCAGCGTCAACCGCGCGGTGTCGGTGGATGTCACCGGCATCACCGAGTCGCTGCGGAACATCTATCACGCCGACCGTTTGGTTACGGAGCTGGCGCGTTAGTGCTCTCGCTCGCCACCGAGGGTGGATCGACCCGGTCGGGATTGATCACGCCGAATCGCGCCGGAATGTGGGCATAGAAAAGCCGCAGCTTCTCCTGGTGAATCTTTGTCAGCAACCGCTGCGCCTCTTCGTCGGTGACGATGAACTCGATTTCGACCGTCAGCGTGCCGGCCAGCTCGAAAAAATGAGCTTCGTGCAGTACGTGATGCCGTCCGAACCCCGCCATGGCCTTGAAGGCCGAACCGCCGCGGATGCCGAGCTTGTTCGCTTCCTGCAGCAGCCACTCCCAGACGAGTTGATGGTGATGTCGATGACCCTCATGAACATAAAATCTCAGGAATGAACCGTTCATGTGAGCCATCCTCGTTGAGTCATTGCGTGCATTAGATTCTCATCCATGCGACCGTTGCAATGCCGGCGAACGTCATGAGTATGGAGCCGGCCAAATGCGCCGCGGCGGCACCGCACGCAGCCAGTGACTGCCCCTGCTGCAACAGGGCGACGATCTCGGCCGAAAAAGTCGAAAACGTGGTGAGGCCGCCGCAGAAGCCCGTGATCACGAACAGCCGCCATTCGGGCGCGAGTCCCGAGAACAAGGCGAAATAAGCGACGGCCACCCCGATGATGTAGCCGCCGATGAGATTGGCGGCGAGCGTCCCCAGCGGAAGGCTCGGCAGATAGGCGTTGAGGGTCAGGCCCAGCCACCAACGCAGCAAGGCTCCGATCCCTGCACCCAGAAAAATAGCAATGATTGATTTCAAGCGGCACCTGTCCCCGTACTACGAATTCGGACACGGCGCGCCACGCGAACCGTCCGGTTCCAGCGTAGGCATCATCAGCCGCAAGCGGCGGTTCAAGGAGGTATGCCATCTCCCCTGGGATCAATTCTTTCAGAGAATCCCGCCCAGCACAACCTTCGGACCGGCCCGCGGCCGGCCCGGCCCGCTACCCAGGAACGTGGATCCAGGAGCTCTGCTTCATTCCAGAAGCGCATGCCCTTTCGGCAATTGATGCGCATACCAGGTCGCGAGCCGGTGCCGGATCGTCTTCTCGCCGACCTGTTCCTCCGGCATGGGTGCAATGACCTTGTCGTGCACCAACAGACGATAGACGTACAGCGCCTTGTCGCTGGCGGAGTCCGTCGCCTCGAATTCGACGGCGCCGCGACCTTCGGCATATTGCATTCCTGCGAGCAAGGCTGCCTTGAACAACTCTCCTTCGTGCTTGAGTTTCTTCATGCGCACCCCCGAATGGCAATCGTCATCTTCACTCTACCAGCCGGCCGCGCCGGCGTCGCGGTGACAGCCTCTGCGAATGCGGCTCGCCGGTCTGCGTCGGCAATTGACGACGCAACCGCGTGTCAACGCCGGCGTCGATGGACCGTTCCTGCCTGCAATGGACGCTCGGCACCGCCTTCAAGTGCGGCGAGTTGCAGGGAATATATATCGTTAAATCGAAGGAGGCTGCCATCATGACGATGCCCAATCCAGCTCGATTATTGTCGGCCGGCGCGGTCACCGCGCTGCTTGCCGCCTCGCGGCGGCGGCGGCTTCAGCAACTCGATGCCGGCTTCGCAGACCGGCAACGTCTCCATCATGATCAGCGATGCCTCCTCCGAGGATTGGGCGACGATCGGAGTCAAGGTGCTGTCCATCGCGCTGGTGCCGCAAGGCGGCGGCAGCAACGTCACGGTCTACACCGCGCCCACGACCGTGCCTTTGGTCAACCTGGCACAACTGGATCAAATCGCCGAAATTCTCGGCAATGCGAGCGTGCCCGTCGGCACTTACACCGGCGCGGTGCTCACCATCGGCGCCAACGCGGGCGATGTGTTGCTGACGGTGGCGGCCAATCCCGAAACGGGTTTCGCCGAACCGCCCGGAACCAGGATTCCCATCGATCGAATCCAAGTTCAGCATGCCCTGGGCACCGCCCCGAACCTCACTGCCTCGGTCAAGGTGACCTTCGTGTCGCCGTTGGTCGTGAGCGCGGATCAGAACAATGCGCTCGATCTTGAATTCGATCTCGGCCACCCCGCGTTTCTGGTCGGCCACGTTCCTCCGGGCGCAGGCAATAGCTTGTGGGCGGTCAACTTCAATGGTCCGGTGCGCCATCGTCCGTTGCATGACCTGAACCGCCTGGTGCTGCGCCATCTGTACGGCGACGTGACCGCGGTCGCTTCCGACAACTCCTCGATCACGGTCACCAAGGAATTCCCCACGGAGCCCGCCGTGAATCCGGAGACCGCCATTGCCACGACTCAGTCGCTGCAAATTCTCGCCGATTCCACCAACGGCACGATTTTCTACGACATCGACGCCAAGTCGCACTCGGTGATCAAGGATTTTTTCTCCGAGTCCTCCTCCTTGGCGGGCAAGTCGGTGCGCATCGCCGCGCGCTATCAGGAAGACGGCACCCTGGTCGCCACCCGCATTTGGGCCGGCAGTCAGTTCAACGATGTGTGGCTGAGTCCCGAGGGCCATGTGCTGCATGTCGATACCGGCAGCAACGTGGTCACCGTGGCCGACGAGTCGGGCGGCGGCGTCGACCTGACCGTGGACGCCAACACGCAGTTTTTCTTTCGCGAACCGCAAAAGCCGGCGGCCGACGCCATCCCCATCGCCACCGGCACTGCGTTTCTGGCCAACCACGATCTCGTGCGCGGCTTCAAAGTGCATGCCAGCGTGGTCGATCCGCTGGCGACTCCCTTGGTCGCGCAAACGATCGACATAGAAACCGCGGTGTATGACGGCAAGATATCGGCACCGAACACCACTGACTTCACCCTGACGCGCCTCTTCAGTACGGCCGCAGACGATTACCTCTACACGCTCGACTACATCGCCGCCGCCACTCCCAATGGCATGGATGGCAGCGGCAACGCCATCGACGGCTACAAGTGGTGGAACTTCGCCTATCCGACTCTGGTGACCAGCGGGACCGGTGCCGTTGCGGATTTCATCTCCGCCACCGACGGCAGCGTCAATTTCGGCGGGTCGGTGGGAACCGTACCGTCCCGCGGCGTCAGCTTCGCAACATGGAATGATCCGGCGAATCCCAACGGCTGGGCTGCGGCGGCCACGATTCTGACGCCCTCCGCTGTGCCGCTGGGGTTCGTTGCCACCGGACTCTTGCATGATTCGTTCACGATGACCGTCATCGGCGGCACGAATCCGGCGACGGTGGCTGTGAGTTCCATGTCGGGCTCCGCAACCCTGGTCTACCAAGTGGATTGCACGGCCGGCATCGTTACCGTCAGCCCCATCGACATAGCGACCAGCAGCGGGCTTGCCAGTCTCACCACGGGGCTCGCCGCCGGTGTGCCGGTGAAAGTGTACGGCGTGCCGCAGGCGGATGGGACGCTCAAGGCCTATGTATTGACGTATTTCACGGGACAGGCGCCGGTTCAGTAAGCCCGGGGCAGGATTTGCACCAGTGCCTTTGCGCCGGTCAGCACCGCGAGCAACATGAGAAGGCGCAGGACCCAGCGGCGAAAATCCACCGGGTCCGCCTTCACAAAGCCGCGATTGCCGAGCCAGACCCCGGCGGCAAGCGCCGGCAGAAACAGCACGGCGCGCCACAGCGTCGCCGGGGTGAGCAGTCCGCTCCACCCCTGCCACAGCAGTCCGGTCACATCGGTGATCAAAAAGAACGCAATCATCGAGGCGCGCCCGGCCGCTGCGCCCGCCGGCGAGCTGAAAAAAAACAGGATCACCGGCGGGCCGCTCATTCCGAATCCGCCGCTGAAGAGTCCTGAAGCCATGCCCGTCGTGACCGTGACTCCGCGGCTGGGAAACGACTTCAAGGCATAGCCACGGGCCAGCAGGATGGCGGCGATCAGCACGAACACGGCGAGCGCCAAAGTCATCGGCGCGGCCGGCACATGCGCCAGCGCATACACTCCGAAGGGCGTACCCAGCACACAGCCCACGGTGAGCCAGAGCAGCGCCCGCCAATGAACATCGCGCCAAACGCCGGGCAGAAGGTTGATGCCCGCCGCGATATCCATGATGAAGATGGACGGCACAATCTCGGTCGGCGGCAGCACCAGCGACAGGGGCACGATCGCGAACATGGCAAAGCCGAACCCGCCATAACCGCGCACCACGGCGGCGCCGAAGATGCAGACGACGGCGTAGGCGAGGATCAGCGCCTCCTGGAAACCGATCATTGCCGCACGCCCGAATCGGCCGGGCCTTGCACGCCCACTGCGTAGCGGTACACATTTTGGCCGCCCCGATAGCCGGTTACAATCAGCGCCGCCGTTGCCGCCGACAGCACCACGATGAATATCCATGTGGGGCGCGACTCCTGCGCGCTGCCGGCGCCGCGCCACACGGCCAACAGGACCAGCGCGAGCGTCGTGAATGCCGCCCACCTGAAGTGCAGCGAGATGGCCTGGTGCGCGGCCGGCCCCACCTGCAGATGCAGTGTTGCGGCGAGCCCGGTGGCCAACGCAAACAGCGCCGCGACGGCACCCAGGCAAAGATTCCACGTTCCAAGCGTCGCGAGAGTGGCGCGGCCGCGCTCCGACGGCAGCACCCGGGCCGCCAACAGCGTGAACGCCGCGGTAATCACCAGCGCCAGGGGAAAATGCACCACCATCGGATGCCAACCTGGAATGACGGTCATTGCGGGCTCACGGCATCGTCGCGCCCACCGGCCGGCAATTGGCCGCGCCACCAGGCAATGGTGTCGCTCAAGCCCTCGTTCAATGTGAACCGCGGCCGCCACCCCACCTCGTCGCGCAAGCGATGTATCGCGGGCACCAGAATCGACGGCTCCTGCAACGGCGCGGGGCGGGCCCCCAGCCGCAACAGTTCCGGCCGCCCGATCTGCGCGGCGATGCGATCGATGAGATCGGCCAAGGCAATGCGCTCGTCGGATCCGATGTTCACGGGCCCTTCGAGTCCGCTGTCGAGCACCGCCGCGAACGCGGCACCGACGTCGGCAACGTGCAGAAAACTGCGGATCTGCCTGCCGTGCGAGCAAGGTGCTTCGCGGTTCAGGAGCAGATTGCGGATCACGGAGGGCACCAGACGGTCCGGGTGTTCATAGGGGCCGTACTGGAAGAATATGCGGCCCCACGCCGTCGACAGGCGCTCGCGGCGCCCGAAATCCGCAAGCGTCTTCTGTAAGGCGATCTTGCAGGTGGCATAAGGGCTCAGTGCCGCCGCCGTGTCCTGTGCCGCGGCCGCCTTGTCGTTGGCCAGGGGACTCTGCAGTTCGTCGCACTCCTCCACTCGCGACCAATCGTACTCCGCGCACGTCCCGGCCATCAGGACGCGGCGGCCGCCGCGCGCGTGAAACGAACGCAACAGCCGCTCGCTGGCCGAAACCCAGCGGAAATTCTCGGTGCTGTTCCAGTACAGGCCGGGTGTCGCAATCCAGGCGAAGTGCAGCAGATGGGTCGGGCTGACTTGCCCCACCAGCTCATCGGCGGCCGTTTCATCCAGCAAGTCGGCGAAATGAATCTCGGCGCCGCCGAGCTGCCCGGGGACCTCGCGATGGTTCTTGCCGGAGAGCACCGCGTGAACCTCGTACCCGAGGGACTCGAGTGCGGGGACGCTCCAGCGGCCGATGAACCCGCCTGCCCCGCACACCAGCACCCGCTTGCGCTGCATCACACCGGGCCTGGGCTCTCGAGCAGCGCAAAGGCGGCATCGCGCGCGGAAATCACCGTAGGCGCCAGCGGCCATTCGATGGCGAATGCTGGGTCGTTCCAGCGAACGCCCCGGCTGAACTGCGGCGCATAGGGCGTCGAGATCATGTAGTAGACCTCGGCGTGGTCGGTAAGGCTCACGAATCCATGGGCGAACCCCGGGGGGATGAACAGCGAGACGCGGTTGGCGGCGCTCAACTCCGCGCCGAACCAGCGCCGGTAGGTCGGCGATGACTCGCGAACATCGACGATGACGTCGAACACGGCGCCGGCGGTGCAGCGCACCAGCTTGTGTTCCTCATGAGGGGCTTCCTGGTAGTGCATGCCCCGCAAGGTACCGGCACGCGCGTTGTACGACACGCTGCATTGCCGCAGTTCGGGACCCAGATCGCGCGCCGCGAACTCCTCGGCGCAGTACGCTCGGGCAAAGAAACCGCGCTCGTCCGTGTGCCGCTCCAGCTCGATCAGATACGCGCCCGCGAGCGGCGATTCAGTGAAGATCATAGACGTGCACCACCGGCACCGGTGTGACGAACCGGCCGCCCCACTCGCTGATTTCGCGCAACTGGCTGCGGATTTCTTCCTGCAGATTCCACGGCAGAATCAAAACATAATCGGGCTTCGAACGCAGCAGCGCCTCGGGGGATACCACCGGAATGTGCGTCCCGGGCAGGAACTTCGATTGCTTGTGCGGATTGCGGTCCGCCACCATGGAGATATCGGCCGGCGTCACCGCGCAATAATTCAGCAGAGTATTGCCCTTGGCGGCGGCACCGTAAGCCGCGACGCTCTTGCCCTCGCGTTTGGCCGCGTCGAGGAATGCCAGCAGCGACCGCCGGCAATTCTCCACGCGTTCGGCGAACCGCAGATAGGTGGACAGCTCGGCCAGACCCGCGGCGCTCTCCTGCGCGCGCACCTTGCGCAGCAAGGCGCTGTCGCTCAAGTCCGCGCGATTCGAGTGCGCCGCGAATATGCGCAGCGAGCCGCCGTGCGTCGGCAACTGCTGCACATCGAACAGCCTGAGCCCATGGCGGCCGAATACCTGCTCGATCGCAAACAGAGAGAAATACGAGAAATGCTCGTGATAGATCGTATCGAACTCGACGTGTTCGATGAGCTCGAGCAGGTGCGGAAACTCGATCGTTGCGGTGCCGCCGGGCTTGAGCAGCTGCGCGATGCCGGCGACGAAGTCATTGAGCTGCGGCACGTGCGCCAGCACGTTGTTGCCGATGATCAAGTCGGCGCGCCGGCCTTGGCCCGCCAATTCCCTGGCCAGACTTTCGCCGAAGAACTCCACCAGCGTGGGGACACCGATCTTCTCGGCCGCGGCGGCCACCGTGCCGGACGGGTCGATGCCGAGAACCGGCACTCCCATGCCGATGAAATTCTTCAGGAGGTAGCCGTCGTTGCTCGCGAGTTCGACGACCAGACTTTGGGCGCCGAGCGCAAACCGCCGCCGCGCCATCTCGCAGTACTCCCGCGCGTGCGCCAGCCACTGGTCGGAATAGGATGAAAAATACACGTAGTTGCCGAACAGCTCCTGCGGCGCAACGTCGTAGTCCAGCTGCACCAGTTTGCAGACTTCGCACACTTTGGCGCGCAGCGGATAACGCCTCTCCGCCTGCGCCGACTCCAGGGAGGCGAGGAAGGCGTTGGATGCGGGCTGCAGGCCCAAATCGGCCATGGTCACGCTGAGTCGGCCGCCGCAGGCGCGACAGCCGGTCACGGGGCCTACCATACTATCGTTCCCACAGCTTCCAGGGCGCGGCGCCGCTCTCCCAGAGGCTGTTCAGATGCTGCTTGTCGCGCAGCGTGTCCATCGGTTGCCAGAATCCGCGGTGCACCCAGGCGGCCAATTGACCGTCCGCCGCCAGACTTTCCATGGGCTCCTTTTCCCAAACCGTAGCGTGCCCGTCGATCAATTCGAACACGCTCGGCTCGAGGACGAAGAAGCCGCCGTTGATCAGGCCGCCTTCCGCCGTGGGTTTCTCCTCGAATGAGGCCACCTGCGTTCCCTGAGTGACGATACGGCCGAAGCGCGCCGGCGGACGCACGCAGGCCACGGTGGCCTTGCGGCCGTGGTCGGCGTGGAACGCGAGTTCGGCGGCGATGTCGATGTTGGCCAATCCGTCGCCGTAGGTCATGCAAAACGATTCCCCGGCCTTCAGGTATTTGCGGATGTGCAGCAGCCGTCCGCCGGTCATGCTCTCCTCGCCGGTGTCGACCAGCGTCACCTTCCAGGGTTCGCTGCGGCAATCGTGATACTCGACGCGGTTCTCACGCATGTCGAAGGTGACATCCGCCTGATGCAGGAAGTAGTTGGCGAAGTATTCCTTGATCATGTAACCCTTGTACCCCAGGCACACGATGAATTCGGTGACCCCGAACGACGCGTACAACTTCATGATGTGCCAGAGGATGGGCTGCGCGCCGATTTCAACCATGGGTTTGGGGCGCGTGCTCGATTCCTCGGCGATGCGCGTGCCCTTGCCGCCGGCCAGGATCACGCATTTCATGCCGGGCGCCGTTTCAATTCAAGGTATCGTGCAATTTGTGCCGCCGAATATGCCGCCATGTCCTCTCCCGCCGAATGCGCCAAGTACCAGTCCGCAGTCCACGACAGCGACTCGCGGATGTCGAGCCGGGGTTGCCAGCCGAGCGAATGCGCTGCCAACGCCGACGACAACGTCAGCGCCCGCGCCTCGGCAGGGTGCGGCGCCGGATCGCGCACCCAGCCCGGCCTGCCTCCGAACCGCATTCCGAATGCGTCCACCACCTCGCGTACCGTGCAGAAGGATGCCGGGTCCGGGCCAAAATTGACAGCGCGCGGCGTGCTGTTGGGCGCCTTGACCAGGCCCTCGGCCAATGCCAGGTACCCCGACAAAGGCTCGAGCACGTGCTGCCACGGACGAATCGCGTCGGGGAAGCGCAGACTCACGGGTTGACCGGACGCGAGCGCCCGGACGCAGTCGGGAATGAGGCGGTCTTCCGACCAGTCTCCCCCGCCGATGACGTTGCCCGCCCGGGCGCTGGCTATCGGCGGCCCTGCGGCAAAGAAACTGTCGCGAAAACTCTGTGTCAATAATTCTGCGCAGGCCTTGCTGTTGCTGTAGGGATCATGTCCGCCCAGCCGATCTCCCTCCTCGAAAGCACGGCCCGCCCCGAGATTCTCGTACACCTTGTCGCTGGTGACGATGACGACGCCTTGCAGATTCGCGCACGAGCGGCAGGCCTGCAACAGCGCCGCGGTGCCCATCACGTTGGTCGCATAGGTCCCCAGCGGATCGCGATAGGACTCCCGGACCAGCGCCTGCGCCGCCATGTGGAACACGATCTGCGGATCGGCCTGGGCCACGGCGTCGCCGAGGCGGCGCGCGTCGCGGATGTCGGCGATAATCGAGCGTGGCGCGCCGCTGCCGCGCCGATCCGCCCCGGTCATGGCCCACAGATTCGGTGCGGCCGCCGGCGGCAATGCATATCCCGTGACGTCGGCCCCGAGATTCTCGAGCCACAAACTCAGCCACGCACCCTTGAAGCCGGTATGGCCGGTGAGCAGTACCCGCCGATCGCGCCAAAATTCCATGGCGCTAATGCCCACCGTTCGGCCAGTAGGACTTCAGCAATCGCAGGCAGGGTCCGACGTGACGCAATCCCATGGCGCCGCCGAGCCTGATCTGGAGATTCAAGAGTTTGCGCAGACCGCGAACCAGCAAGAATACGTCTCGGTACTGGGTGCGGCCCTGCGTGGCATAGGCGATTTTCAAGGCGTCGCACACGATGGCCACCGGCAGTTTGTAAATTCGCGAGCTCGCTGCGAAGGGATCGCGCGCCTGCGCGGCGAAGCTGGAGTTGCAGCTCAGCAGCCAAGTAGCCACCCGCTCCATGACGAAGATCTTCATGTGCACGTTCACGCTGCCCCGATACGGCACCGGCGCGCGCAGCGACTCGCCGAGCGCATCGCCGGGCGTCTCCGCGATCGCGAACATTTTCTCGTTGATCGCGAGCCATGCTCTCCAGAAGCGCGGCTTCGCGATGAAGTAATTCGAATGCACGGTGTTCCTGGAATCCGACACCAGCGCGTCCAGATCGCTCGGCAGACCGAGCCGCTCCAACAAGCGCTTGGCCACGCCCTTGAGCCCCGGGTGCTCGGCATCGCCGTGCTCGAACACATTGAGGTAGTAGGCGCTGTTGTGAATGCTGGGGCTGACGAGCACGACGTCGGTCGCGGCGTCGGCCCCGGCCACGAAGTCGCGTACCGCCGCGGCGGTCAAACCGGTCTTGAGCTCGAACTTGGGGGACAGGAAGCCGTAGAACGCGTTCTCATCCAGCGCTTCGCTCAGAAGAAATTTTCTGATCGGCCAATACTCGAACCAATCCGGCCGCTCATTCGCCGAATTATCCAAAACCTCGAATCCCGGGTCCAGTTCTTGGCGCGAGGTGTAGTGGTTCAGAATTTGATAAATATGCATGGCCCGCATGGCGCGAAGGATACCGGCTTCCGCGGCCCGGCGCATTTCAGCCCGCGGCCAGCCGCCGCAGCAAATCCAGATATCGCTCCTGATACCGGCGCATCGAGTAGCGCGATTCGACATGGGCGCGTCCGCTTGCGCCGAAGCGCGCGCGCAATTCGGGTGACTGCAGCAGCGATTCCAGGCTGCGTTCCCATTCATCCACGGTTCGAGCATGAAAGCCGTTGGCGCCGTCGATGACCGCTTCGGTATTGGCGCCCACCGGCGAGGCGACGCACGGCAGCGCGGCCGCCATGTACTGCAGAAGCTTGAAGGCACACTTGCCGCGCGACCATGCATCGTCGGTCAGCGGCATCACACCGATGTGCGCGGCCGCCAGCGACTCGGCTTCAGTCGCCGAGCTCCACTCGATCGCTTCGACGTTGACCTCGGGCCAGTGCGGGAACCGCGAACAAATGACCCGCATCTTGAGCGAGGGGTGCCGAACCGTGAGCCGCGCCAGCGCCGGCCGGATCATCTCCAAATAGATGAGGTTCTCGGGGCTGCCGATCCAAACGATGGTCGGCGGGTCGGCCGCCGTCGCGCGCGTCGGACGGTAGGCGGCGGCGTCGATCGAGGTGGGCAGTACGGTGACCGCGCGGGCCGAGGCGCGCGCCACCCCGGCCAACACGTCGTTGCCGGCGGCGACTTCATCCACCCAGCGGCAGGTCGCAGCAAATTTTTTCTTGCGCCACGACGACTCGTCGGGCGCGTCGCCCAGCCGCCGCGGCTTGCGCACATAAATCGCATCGTCGACGTCGAATACCCTGCGCTTGGTGCAGGCGGCAAACAGGCGCGCCTCGATGGCGCTCAATTTGATCTGGTGCAGCACCACGACGTCGGCCGCGCGCAGCAACGCGCGGCGCTCCCAGGTGCGAAGCCCGTAGCGGCCCCCGGGAAACCGCTCGGGCCGCACCTGCCAGCCGGCCGCCTCCAGAGTCGGAACGAGCGTGCGCATGCGGTGCCGGAATGACGGCTGCTCGAGGTCGTAGCCCAAAAGCACGGCGTTCGGCATGATTTTACGCCTGCACCGCGCCGCACCTGGATTCGAGGAGGCCGCTCAAAGCCTGCACCGCAAGCTCGACGCCGTCGGCAAGTTGTAGATCAGCGGCGCGCGCCGCCAGCGCCGCGCGCTCGGCGTCGTTCCGCAGCAGCTGCGTCGCGGCCTGCACGATGCTCGCGCTGTCCAACGCTGCCGCGCGCGCGACACCGGCAGCAACGCAACGCCGCGTGCGGTCGGCTTGATCCCTGGCGATCGGAACCGCCACACAGGCTTTGCCGCACGCAATCGCCTGCAGCAGGGTCGAACCCCCATTGGCGATGATCAACCGCGATGCGCGCATGAGTTCGGCCAGCTCGGCTTGCGGCAGCGGTCCCAAGGGATGCCAATTCGGGACGGCCGCTTCCGGCGCTGCCGCGCCGCCACCGCCTCTGCCGCCGTCGTCGCCGGGGCCCACGTACACCGTCGCCGTGCCGCGGTCGGCCAGTGTCCTGGCTGCCGCCGCGAATCGCTGCGCCGCATCGTCCGCGCCCGGATGGCCGGTGCCGCCGCCGGGCACGACCAGCGCAAATGTGCCGGCCGTACAGCCGGCGCGCGCCAGAACGGCGGCGCGCTGCGCCGGGCTGCCGCGCGCGAGAATGACGTCGAGGAAACGTACCGTGGGGCGGCCGGTCATCCTCAGTTTGAGCGTTTCAATGATCCCCAAGCGGCCGGCGATGAACTCGGGGTACGCAATCCAATGCTCGTCGATCATGGGCATCCAAAGCCAGCGAAATGCCTTGCGCCGCTGGCGCTTGCGCGCGCTGATATACACGACGCGGGCGCCCAAGCGCCGCGCCGCGCGCAGCTGCGCGGTGCGCCCCGCGTTGTCGAACACGACGATCTCGGGGCGCCACTTCTCGAGCAGATCGATGACGGCCGCGGAATGAAACGTCGGCGACGAGGGCAGCAAGGTCGCCGGGAACGGTGCATCGGCCGCATACGGGGCGTCGCGGTTCAGCACGAAGCGAATGTCGGCGCCCGGCCAGCGCTCGCCGGCGCCTCGGGCGATCGCGAGCGACCGCGCATATTCGCCCATGCCGTACCTTCCCGACACCGGCACGAACAGGATGCGCGGTGAAAGTCTAGCCAAAGGCGGTAAACCAGCGGTCCAAGACCAGCAAGTACCAGGCCCTGCGAAACTCCACCCCGACGGAGCGCCGCAGAATACCGCGGTCCATCAGCCGCCCCACCGCCTCGCGCAGCACCTGCGGATGGCGCCGCAGCCAACGGTGCACCGGAAGGCCAAAACCGGACTTCGGCTGATCCAAGTGACCCGGCGGCAGCCGCGGCTCCATGAGTTGCCGGACCAGCAATTTGCCGCGGCGGCGCCGTTGATCGACCAGCATCCCGGGATCCACGCTCAGCATGAATTCCACCAGGCGATGATCGAGCAGCGGTGGCCGCACTTCCAGCGAATGCGCCATGCTGGTTCGATCGACTTTGGTGAGCAGGCCTTCGGCCAGATCGGTATTGATATCGAGCCAGCGCAGCTGTGCGAGCGGGCTCAAGTCCTCCTGCCAGTATTGGCGGTAGAACCATAGATAGTCGTAGTGCGGTTCGCGCCAGCGCTTGGTCAGCAAAGACTCGACCTGCAGCGCCGTCAACCCGCCGAGCGCCGCGGCATACGCGGGCAGGCCGGTGTAGGCGCGGCGCTGCATCGAGGAGGCGAGACGCGACAACGGCGGCAGGCACTGCGCCAGGAATCGATTGAAGAAGGTCGAGCGCGCACCGATCCCCGACCAATATCGCGGATAGCCGCAGAAGATTTCATCGCCGCCCTCGCCGCTCAGGGCGACGGTCACCTCGCGCCGGGCAAATTGCGCGATCAGATAATTCGACCAGGCGGCGCTGTCGCCGAAGGGCTCATCGAAGAGCGCCGGCATCTCATCCAACGCCGCTGCAAAATCGGCCAGCGGCGCGGTCATCTGCAGGTGACGGGTCTGCAAATGCTCCGCCGCCCTGCGCGCAGCGGCCGTTTCCGAGCGGGCGCCGGAATCGAATCCCAGCGTATAGGTCCGCGGCGCATCCAAGTAGTAGGCGGTCAGCGCCGAATCGATGCCGCCGCTCAAGAACACCCCGACCGGCACGTCCGACAAGGTGTGCGCCGGCACGACTTCGCGCAGCAGCGCGTCGAGCTGCTGCACGGTCTCCCCCGCGCTGCGTGCAATGAGCGCGGTCGATGGATTCCAATAGCGCTCGATGCGGATTGCGCCCCCCTCCCAGGTGAGCGTGTGCCCGGCGGGCAATTTCGAAATGCCGCGGTAAATGGTCTTCGGCGCGGGGATGTAGCCGTGAAACAGGAAATCGCGCACCGCGCTCTGATCGATTTCAGGCTTGCCCAGGACCAGCAGCGCCTTGAGTTCCGAGGCGAAGGCAATGCCGTCCGGCAACAGCTGATAGTACAAGGGCTTGATGCCCAAGCGGTCGCGGGCGAGCAGCAGGCGCTGCTTGCGCCTGTCCCACGCGGCGAATGCAAACATTCCAACCAGCCGGTTGAGGCAGGCGCCGCCCTGCTGCGCCAGCAGATGAACCAGCACTTCGGTATCACCGGTCGAATGCCAAGGTCCCGGCAGGGCGGCGCGCAATTGCCGATGATTGTAGATCTCGCCGTTGTAGGTCAGTACCTGAGAGTCGAACTCCATGGGCTGGTGAGCGCCGTCCGACAGATCCAGAATTGCCAGCCGGCGGTGAGCCAGTGCGACTCCCGGTTCGCCCCAGGCACCTTCGCCGTCGGGGCCGCGATGCCGGAGGCGCCGCGCCATGCTGCCGGCGATCTCGACGCTGGCCCGCGAACCAATAATGCCGGCTATTCCACACATGGGCCCGCAGTCTAGCGCGGCCGGGTCGCGATGTACCGCTAGCCATCGGCCGACGGTTCGTTTAGGGTGCATGCTGGAGCTGAAGACATGGCAACATCCGCCGATCAACGACTGCTGGAACTACTCGATAAATGGCTCATCAGCCTCGAGCTGCATGCCAAGTACTCCGGACTCGATGACGAGAGCTATTGGAAGATTCAGCCCTGGGTGGAGCATCAGCGCCCGACCCGCTGGATCATCGACCTAGCGATGCAAAAGACCGTCGCATTGCGCGCCCATGTCGAGGAGCGTGCAAAAATGGGCGACACCAGATATTCGGATTCCTTGGAACTGATGATCTTCCTCGCCAATCTCGTCGGCTCCGAGCACATCGAGCGCTTCATTCCGGCGGCCGACCCGGCCAACGAGCGCCCCCTGACTCCGGAGCCTGTCGAGGACACCGTACAGGCACCGGTCCCGGCGAGCGGCGCAACGGCGACCCGCGAGATGCCGAAATTTCTTGCCGCGAAGCGCGCTCCGCCTCCCGCCGGCACGGCGCAGGTTGCACGCACCGAACGCCGGACGGCCGCACCCGCCAAACCAGCCGCGAAACCGGCGAGCAAACAACCGCCGAGGGCTCCGGCCCCGGTCAAGCCTGCACCCGCGCGGTCCGCGGGCGGCAGGGCGGCGGCCAAGACCCCGCCGGCCGAGCGCGAGGGGCCGTCGGAAGCGGCCCGTGATCAGGTCATTGCCGATGCTGCCCGCTTGGTTCAATGGGGACGCAAATGGTACGAATTGCCTGAACTGATTGCGCGCATGGCGGACCGGCCGTCATTGCCCGAGGTGCGGCGAATACTCAAGGAAAACAAGTCGGCCATTGAACAGAAGACCGCCGCATCCGGACGTTAACCGCTCGAACACCGCGATACCGCGCAAAATTATTTGAACCTCTCCGGCAAATGAACGCTCAAAGGCGCCCATGATAACGACGAATAACCTGACCAAACGCTACGGCGACAAACTGGCGGTCGACGACTTGACCTTCTCGGTGACGCCCGGCGAAGTACTGGGGTTCCTGGGAGCCAACGGCGCCGGCAAATCCACCACCATGCGCATGATCGCCGGTTTCATTGCGCCTTCCGCCGGACGGGTATCGGTCTGCGGGCATGACATCGAAAGCGCGCCGGTGGCGGCCAAGTCCTGCATGGGGTACCTCCCCGAGGGCGCGCCGAGCTATGGCGAAATGACCGTCGCGGAATTCCTGGAGTTCGTCGCCGACATCCGCGGCCTGACCGGCGAGCAGCGGCGCCTGCGGCGCGACGTCGTCATCGACCGGCTTGGGCTGGCGCCGGTGATCCGGCAAGTCGTCGAAACCCTCTCCAAGGGCTTTCGCCGCCGCGTCGGCCTCGCTCAGGCATTGATTCACGATCCGCAGGTTCTGATTCTCGACGAACCGACCGACGGTCTCGATCCCAATCAAAAACATGAGGTGCGCCGCCTGATCAACGAGTTGAGCAAGGACAAGCTGGTGATCGTGTCCACCCACATTCTGGAGGAGGTTCACGAGGTCTGCACCCGCGCCATCATCATCGCGAACGGACGGATCGTCGCCGATGAAACTCCGGCTGCGCTCGAAGCCCGCTCCCGCTACCACCATGCCGTCAGTCTGCGCTTCGACAAGCCGGCGGAGCTGGACGCGGCACGCCGCGAAATCGCCCTGCTGCCCGAAGTCGCCGAAGTCGAGTTCGATGCCCGCGAGCTGCGTCTCACTGCGGTGCCGAAACCCGGCGCCAATACCCTGTCCGCGGTGAGCGCGATCATCGTGAAGAACAACTGGGACGTGCCCGAATTGCATCTCGAAGCGGGGCGGCTCGATGAGGTATTCCGCTCCTTGACCCAACCGGCGGACGCCGCGCGCGGCGCCGCCGCGCAAGGAGCCGGCGCGTGAACAAGGTTCTCGTCATCTTCCGGCGCGAGCTGCGCAGTTACTTCGCCACCCCGCTCGCCTATGTTTTCATCGTGATTTTCCTGGGGATGGCCGCGGTGTTCACCTTTCAGGTGGGCGGTTTCCTCGAGCGCGGCCAGGCAGATCTGCAGCCCTTCTTTCGCTGGCACCCGTGGCTGTATCTGGTGCTGATCCCGGCCATCTCGATGCGCCTGTGGGCCGAGGAGCGCAACAGCGGCAGCATTGAATTGCTCATGACCCTCCCGGTCACCCTGTGGCAGGCGGTCCTCGGCAAATTCCTGGCCGCTTGGGTCTTCGCCGGCATTGCGCTGGCGCTGACCTTTCCGGTCTGGATCACGGTCAACTATCTGGGTTCCCCGGATAACGGCGCCATCGTTGCGGCCTATCTCGGCAGCCTGCTGATGGCGGGCGGCTTTCTGTCGATCGGCATGTGCCTGTCGGCGGCGACCCGCAATCAGGTGGTCGCGTTCATCACCGCGGCACTGGTCGGCTTCGTGTTCCTGCTGGCGGGATTTCCGCTGGTACTGGACTTCGTGCGCGGCGTCATGCCGCAGGCCATCGTCGACGCGATCGCGTCGTTGAGCTTCTTCACTCATTTCGAAGCCATTTCCAAGGGTGTCATCGACTTGCGCGACCTGGTTTATTTCGCCGCCCTGATCGGCTTTTGGTTGGCCGCGACGGCCTTGGTACTCGACATGAAGAAGGCAGAATAGGCGTGGGTAGTCGCTGGAAGAAGATGGGTTTCGGGGTCGGCGGCCTGATCGCGCTCGCCGTGTTGTTCCTCGGTGTGGTGATGCTGTCGAATGTCGGCCTGCGCGGCATGCGCGTGGACCTTACGCAGAACAAGCTCTACACCCTGAGTCCGGGCACGCAGCAAGTGCTGGCCGAACTCAAGGAGCCGGTGAATCTGTATTTCTATTTCTCGCGCGAGGCCGCCGCCAAGCAGGCGCCCTTGGTCATGCCCTATGCCACGCGGGTGCGCGAGTACCTGGAGGAGTTGGCGGCGCGCGCCGGCGGCAAGATTCATTTGCGCATCGTCGATCCGCAGCCGTTCTCGGACGACGAGGACCGCGCCGCTGAATACGGGCTGCAATCGCTGCAGGCCGGCGGCGGCGACGCCCTCTATTTCGGGTTGGCCGGAACCAATTCCACCGACGGCCGGGCGGCGATTGCGAGCTTTCAAGCGGATCGAGAGGAGTTTCTGGAGTACGACGTGGCCAAGCTCATCAATGAACTGGGCACGCCGAAGAAGCCGGTGATCGGCCTGATGAGTTCCTTGGGGTTGCAGGGACAGTTCAACCCCATGACGGGCCAAATGGGCGAACCCTGGCCGATACTCACTCAACTTCAGGAATTGTTCAGCATTCGCTCCGTGACGGCCGACGTCGATCACATCGACAAGGACGTGGATGTGTTGATGCTGGTTCATCCGAAGGAGCTGCCGCCGAAGACTCTGTATGCCATCGATCAATTCGTGATGCGCGGCGGCAGGGTCTTGCTGTTCCTCGACCCTGCCGCCGGCGCGGACACGAGCGGACAGGATCCGTCCAACCCGCTGGCCGGAGCGATGGCCAACCATTCCTCCGATCTTGCGCCGCTGCTCAAGGCTTGGGGGGTCGACTACGATCCCACCAAGGTCATCGGCGACCTGGAACGCGGACTCGAAGTGCGGACCAGCATGCAATCGCCACCCATTCGCCACATCGGCATCCTCGGGCTGGGCCATCGCGACATGAATCAGACGGACGTGGTCACGGCCTCGCTCGACAAGGTCAATCTGGCGACGGCGGGCGCCCTCGCCGCGCATCCGGGCGCGAAGACCACCTTCGAACCCTTGCTGCTGAGCTCCACCAGCGCCGAGCCCCTGCCTGCGCAACGCTTCACCGCGCTCACCGATCCGGCCACGCTGCGCGATGGGTTCAAGCCGACCGGTGTTCGCTACGCGCTGGCCGCGCGCATCACCGGCCCGGTCGACTCCGCGTTCCCGCAAGGAGCGCCGCCCGATCAAAAGCCCGCCGCCGGTCCGCCGGTCGCGCACCTGGCCAAGACCAGCGCGCCCGCCAATATCGTCATCATCGCCGATACGGACTTGCTGATGGACTACATGTGGGTGCAGACGCGTGAATTGTTCGGCCAGCGCGTCGCGCAGGCGTTCGCCAACAACGGCGATCTGGTCGCCAACATCCTCGACAATCTGAGCGGCAGCAGCGCGCTGATCAGCGTGCGCGGCCGCGCAACCTTCTCGCGGCCGTTCGAGCGCGTGGAGGCGCTCAGGCGCCAGGCGGACGACCGCTTGCGCAGCAAGGCCATGGAGCTGCAGGGGGAACTGCAGCAAACGGAAGCCAAGCTGACTCAGCTGCAAAACAAGCGCAATGACCAGGCCTCGATCATGCTGTCCCCGGAGCAGGAGGCGGAGCTCAAGCGCTTCGTCGCAGAGAAGACGCGCGTGCGCAAGGAACTGCGCGAGACTCAGCGCGGCCTGGATGTGGACATCAACCGCCTGAATACCTGGCTGAAAGTCATCAATATCGGCGTCGCGCCCCTGTTGGTCGCCGTGGCGGGCGTGATCATTCTGTCGCTGCGCCGCCGGCGCCGGGCGGCCGTGGCGGGCGCATCATGAACCGTCAACGATTCATCGCACTGGTCATCGCCGCGGTGCTCGCGATCTCAGGCGCGCTGTACCTGAGCACCCAACGCAATCTGCCGCACGACACGCACGGCGTGGCATTGCTGCCGTATCTTGCGGGCGAGCTCAACACGGTGAGCGAGTTGAGCATCCGCCGCGGCAGCGCCACTCCCACGGTGACGCTGCACGAGCAGAACGGCCGCTGGAGCGTGGCCCAACGGGGCGACTATCCGGCGGACTTGCCGAAGTTGCGAAAATTGCTGCTGGCCTTGAGCGACGCCAAGATCGTCGAGGAGAAGACCTCAAATCCCGCAAATTTCGCCGTGATCGGGGTCGACGATCCCGCCTCGCCGGGAGCCGCCGGAGCGGAATTGAGCTTCGCCGCGCGCGATGGTAAGCACGCCGTGATCGTCGGCAAACCGGTCGGCGAAGGGAATTTCGCGCGGCGCGTCGGCGAGAACACGACCTACAGCGTCGAACCGGGCATATCGTTCGAGGCGGAACCGCGCTATTGGATCGAACCCAAACTCGTGGATATTGCCGCAGCGGACATCCAGAGCATCGCAGTGAAGCCGTCGGCGGCGCCTGCTTACACCGTTCGCCGTGCCGCCGCGGGAGGGAATTTCGAGCTCGACGGGGTGCCGCCGGGACGAAAAGCCGGCGACGCGGCGTTGCTGGCGCCCTCACCCACCACGTACAGTGGTCTGACCGCCGACGACGTCGGAGCCCCGGCCGACATCGATTTCAGCAAGCCGGCGGTGGTCACCGTGACTCTGTTCAGCGGCAACATCATCACTCTGACCGGCGCCGTGAGCGGCGACAAGCACTGGGTGCAGCTGCAGGCGAGCAAGGATCCCGTGCTCAACGCCAAGGCGGCGGGCCGCGCATTCGAACTGAGCGGATATCGGTACGATGCGATTTTCCGGCCGCTGGAACAATTGCTGGTGCCCAAACCGCCGCCGCCCGCCGCGAACAAGGCAGCCCCGGCCGCCAAACCGATCAAGAAGCCGCCCGCCGCGCCGAACCCGTGACCAGCGGCACCAGCGCCGGATTCGGGCGCCGTGCTGCAGCGCTGTTGTACGACGCGGTGTTGTTGGCGGCGCTCTTGGTCGTGTACACCTCCGGCGCCGTGTTTTTGAATCATCGGGCGGCGATCGAGCCGACAACCGCCGGCGTGGGCTTCTATCTGTACCGGATCGGCCTCGTCGCAGTGATCGCAGGTTACTACCTGCTCAATTTGACCCGCAGCGGCCAGACCTTGGGGATGCGCGCCTGGCATCTGCGCGCCGTCACCGACTCGGGCCAAGCGTTGGGCTGGAAGGCCGCGGCGCTGCGCTTTGCCTTGGGGATTCTCGCCTGGGCCCCGGCGGCTCTCGGCGTGTTATGGCTGTATGTCGATCCGGAGCATTTGGCGCTGCACGATCGGCTGTCGAAGACGCGAGTCGTCCACTTGTCGCGCCAGGAGCCTGTCTGAGCAGCTAGGCTCCTACCGCGTTCTGGAGATCGCCGCCAGCGTACACAGGCCGATGGCGGCGGTCGGCAGCCACCCCACCAGAGCCGGATTGAGGCCGAATAGCTGACCGCCGTTCTCGATGGTGCGCGTGATGAGGAAAAAAACCACGCCCAGCATCACGCCGATCACGGTGCGGGTGCCGGCTCCGGTGGTGCGCAGGGGCCCGAATACGAAGGGCAACGCCAGCAGCGTCACGATGATCACGGCAAACAGCCGGGCAATTCGCGACCAGTAGCCGATTTCGTAGGAGGCCGTGCCGAGGCTGTTGCGGCGCAAATGGTCGATGTAGGACGCCAGACCCCGCAGCGTCAGCAATTGCGGATCGGTGGCGGCCAACCCCAGGAACTCCGGGTTCACCGTCGAGCGCATGGTGGTTTCGGCGACCACGCTGCCGCCGACATGATCATCGTCGAAGGTCGACGTCGCCACTTTGTGCAGGCGCCACTGGCCGGGGTCCGCGATGGAAATCCGTTCGGCCCGCTCGATCGACTGCAACTTCGTCGGCCCGTCCAGCCGGAACAAGGACACGCCGCCGAAGGCCCGGTCGACCTCGCCGGTCTGCACCCGCAGGATGAGATTTCCGTCCTTCACCCAGGCGCTGCTCGAGCCGGCAAAGCTGACGTCCGCCAATTTATTGGTGGTCTTTTCGCGTTTCGCAAATTGCGCCATGGGCGGCGCCGCATACTCGCCGATGCCGTACATGATCAAGGACAGGGTCATTCCGGCGAGACCCACCGGCCAGGCAATTCGCCATACCGAGACGCCGGATGCGCGCGTCACCACCAGTTCGCTGCCCGATGCCAGGTTGCCGAGTCCCATCAGAGCTCCGATCATGGCGCCGATGGGCAGCAGTTCGACGGCCTGCTGCGGCATATTCAGAAGGGTGAACAGAAATGCATCGCCGGCGCTGTAGCTGCCGACGCCGATGTCGCTTTGCTGGCCGATGAACAAGAACAATCCGCCCAGGGTCAGCAGCACGGCCATTGCCATGGCCGTGTAAAGGAGAACGGTGCGGTAGAGGTAGCGATCGAGGATGTTCACGCCGGTCTTGCCTCACGCATCAGCAGGTACAGACCGAGCGCCAGTGCGGCCAGATGAACCCACCAGACGCCGATCGCCGGCGACAAATCCCCCTTCTCCAGCCAGACCTTGGTGGCGGACAGCAGATTGGAGTACACGAAGTACACCACGATGGCGAATCCGACTCGGGCATAGCGGCCCTGACGGGGCCGAAGGCGGCTCAAGGGCACGGCAATCAGGGTGAGCACGAGCGCCATCAGCGGCGTAGATGCCCTGAACTGCAATTGTGCGATATCGGCGGGGTCATCGGAGCCCAGCAGCTGCCGCGTCGGCTTGGTGTCGGGATCCTTGGTCCCGACCGTGTCCGCGGGCGCGGAAATGGGAATGCCGTGTTCGCGAAACTCGATCACGCGAAAATCATCGCGCCCCGGCACGCCCTCATAGCGGCGGCCGTTGAACAGCGTCACCAGGTGCACGCCGTTGAGCGCCGCCTTGGAATAGGTGGCCGTGTCGGCGAGAGCCACCTCGATTCGCCCCGCCGACTCGCGCTGCACGAACACATTGTGCAGCACACCTTCTTGGTCGACGCGTTCGGCGTAAAACACGGCGTCGCCGCCGCTGAATGAGCGGAATCGGCCTGCATCGAGCTGACCGAATTGCGCCTCCTTGAGCGCCGATTGCCGCAGCAGCTGTGCCTCGCTGTCGGCCTGCGGCACCTGGACGAACACCAACCAGCCCAATCCCACGGCAATGACCGCGGCGAAGCAGAACAACGGCAGCAGCAGGCGGGCAGGTCCGAAGCCGCAAGTCTGCAGGGCGGCCATTTCGCTGTCGTGGTACATGCGGCCCAGAGTCAGCACCACGGCGAGCAACAGGCCGACCGGCACGATCACCGACAAGTTCATGATCGCCCCGAGCATGATCAGATCGAACACCACATGCCGGCCGTATTGGTTGTCCGCCGCCTGGCCAAGCACCCGGGACAGCTGGTTCGACACCAGAATGGCCACCAAAACCCCGGTTACCGCAAGCCAAGTCTGCACCACCTCGCGCAACACATATCTTTGCACCGTCCATTTCATAGCGTCGAGCTTAGAGCCTTCGCGATAATCTAGTAAACTATTTGCTCTATCCAAAGATGGCACGAACCGACCAATACGGAGTTTGGGACATGGAATTCAAGGCAATCATCGATGCGAAAGCACGCAATGAGGCAGGTTGCGCGGTGGTGGGCGTGTACGAGGACGGCGAACTCGGCATCGCGGCCCGCCGGATCGATGCGCAATTGAATGGCATGGTCGCGAAACTGCGGGGAGACGGCGATTTCTCCGCCAAGCTCGGCGAGGTGCTGCTGCTGCCCGCCCCCGCGGGAGCGGCGGCCGCCCGCGTGCTGTTGGTGGGTCTGGGAACGCATTCGGCCTGGGGGCGCAAGCAGTATCGCAAGGCGCTGCAGGCCGCCGTGCAAGCGCTCGGCAAGACCGCCAGCGCCGATGCGGTCGTGTACCTCGCGCTGGAGCTGGTCGCGGATCTGGACGTGCAGCATCGCGCGCGCGTCGTGGCCGAAGTGTTCTGCGCGCAACTCTACAAAATTCCGGATCTGAAGACGGGCGCCAAACCCAAGGCGCCGCGCCTGTCGAGCGTCGGCGTGGCGGTGGCCGATGCGCGCGCCGCGAAAGCCGCCGCCGAAGGCCTGCGCATCGGCGCGGCCGTCGGCAGCGGTCTGGCACTATCGCGCGATCTCGCCAATTTGCCGCCCAATGTGTGCACCCCCACCTATGTAGGAACCCGTGCGCAAGCATTGGCCGCGGAATTTTCAAGCATCAAGACCAAGGTGTTGGATGCGAGCGGCATCAAGGCCCTCAAAATGGGCGCCTTTCTGGCCGTCACACAAGGCTCGGACCAGCCGCCCCGGCTGATCGTCTGCGAGTACACCGGCTCGAAGAAGCACACCGCGCCGATTTGCTTGATCGGCAAGGGCATCACCTTCGATTCGGGAGGCATATCCTTGAAGGATGCTCCCGCCATGGACGAGATGAAGTTCGACATGAGCGGCGGGGCCACGGTGTTGGGCGCACTGCGCTCGGTCGCCGAGCTGAAACTGCCCATCAACCTGGTGGTGATCGTTCCCACCTGCGAAAACATGCCGAGCGGCGGCGCAGTGAAGCCCTCCGACATCGTCACGACCATGTCCGGCCAAACCGTCGAGATCCTCAATACCGACGCCGAGGGCCGGTTGATACTCTGCGACGCCATCACCTATAGCCGCCGCTTCAAGCCGGCTGCCGTGATCGACGTGGCCACCCTGACCGGCGCCTGCATCGTCGCGCTCGGCAACCACTTCAGCGGCTTGATGAGCAACAACGAGGCGCTGGCGGACGATCTGCAAGCGGCGGGGATCCGCGCCGACGACCGGGCGTGGAGAATGCCGATCGGCGAGGAGTACGTCGATCAATTGAAGAGCAATTTCGCGGACATCGCCAACATCGGCGGGCGCGAGGGCGGCGCCTGCACCGCGGCCTCGTTTCTCAGCAAATTCGCCAAGGATTTGCCATGGGCCCACCTCGACGTCGCCGGCACCGCCTGGCTCGGCGGCGCCCAGAAGGGCAGCACCGGACGACCCGTCCCCCTGTTGGTGGACTTTTTGATCAAACGTGCACGGGCGACATGACCGAGCGCGTCGATTTCTACGTCCTGAAAAGCGCCGCAGCCCAACAGCGATGGGCTTTTGCATGCCGATTGACCGAGAAGGCCTACCTGCGTGATCTGCGGGTGGTCATCGTCAACGACTCGCCGGCGGATGCGCGCATGCTCGATGACTTGCTGTGGACTTTCAACGAACGCTCCTTCATTCCGCATCAGATCTGTCTGGAGAGCTCAGCGCCGGATCCGGCCGCCAAGGTGTATCTCACGGCGCTGCCCGCGGCAACGCCTGCGGCTGACCTGCTGGTGAACCTCACCGATCGGCTGCCCGAACGATGGGAACGCTACCCGCGCATCGCCGAAATCATCGACGCCGGCGAGGAACGCCGCCGCCTCGGCCGCGAGCGCTTCAAGTCCTATCGCGACCTCAAAGTGGCGTTGCAGACTCATCAGCTCGGCGATACCGCGGATATTTGAGTTCGCCATGCAAACCGGACCGCACGATCCTCGCGATATTCCGATTCTCACCGAGGCGGTGCGGGAGGCCGCGCCGTCATCGTCCACCTTCGACGCCAAGGCCGTGCATGCCGCCATCCTGACCGAGACCCTGGAGCTCGCCGATTCGCTGCTGCATCAGGCCGCAAAGGATATCGAGGCGACACTGTTCGAACGCGTATTCGACCGCCTGCGGACGCAGCTTCCGGAACTGGTCGATCGCATTTTGCGCGAACACGCCGCCGCCCGGGAACCCCTCGTGCCGCCGGATGACCCGGCAGACCATGGATAAGGCCTTCTCGCCCGCCGACATCGAAGCGCGAATTTACGCGCACTGGGAGACCTCGGGGTATTTCGCCCCAAGCGGCCGGGGTCCCGCGTACTCGATCGTCATTCCCCCGCCCAACGTGACGGGCACCTTGCACATGGGGCACGCCTTCCAGGACACCATCATGGATGCGCTGATCCGCCACCGGCGCATGCAAGGCTTCGACACTCTTTGGCAGCCCGGAACCGATCACGCGGGAATCGCCACGCAAATGGTGGTCGAGAGACAATTGATTGCCGCGGGCCAGAGCCGGGCCGCACTCGGGCGCGATGCGTTCATCGAACGGGTTTGGCAATGGAAGGAGCAGTCGGGAGGCCAGATCGCCAATCAGATGCGCCGCCTCGGCGCGTCGGTCGATTGGCAGCGCGACCGCTTCACCATGGATCCTGGTTTGTCGCGGGCCGTGACGGAAGTTTTCGTGCGGCTGCATGCCGAGGGACTCATCTATCGCGGCAAGCGTCTGGTGAACTGGGATCCGGTGCTGAAGACCGCGTTGTCCGATTTGGAGGTCATCGCCGAGGAGGAAACCGGCAATCTGTGGCACCTGCGCTATCCGCTGGTGGGCGGCGGCGGGTTCCTCGTGGTCGCCACCACCCGGCCGGAAACTCTGCTGGGAGACGCGGCCGTCGCGGTGCATCCCGATGACGGGCGCTACCGGCACTTGATCGGCCGGCAGGTGCGCCTGCCGCTGACCTCCCGTGAAATACCCGTCATCGGCGACGCCTACGTGGACCCCGCCTTCGGCAGCGGCTGCGTCAAGATCACGCCGGCGCACGACTTCAACGACTACGAGGTGGGTCAGCGGCACGGACTGCCGTTGATCAACATCATGAATCCGGATGCCACGCTCAACGAGCAGGTGCCCGCCGCTTACCGCGGACTCGACCGCGCTCAAGCACGCGCCCGGGTTTTGGCCGACCTGACGGCGCAGGATCTCATCGAGCGCATCGAGCCTCACAAACTGACCGTGCCGCGCGGTGATCGCAGCAACGCCATACTCGAACCGCTGCTCACCGATCAGTGGTTCGTCGACATCAAGCCCCTGGCGGAGCCGGCCATCCGCGCGGTGGAACAGGGACAGATCCGCTTCGTGCCCGACAATTGGTCGGGCGTTTACTTCGATTGGATGCACAAGATCAGGGATTGGTGCATCAGCCGCCAGTTGTGGTGGGGACATCGCATACCGGCGTGGTACGACCCCGACGGCCGCTGCTACGTCGCGCGCAGCGAGGCGGAAGCCCGCGCGACGCACGGCATCGACCCGTCGCTCACCCTGCGGCAGGACGACGATGTGTTGGACACCTGGTTTTCCTCGGCGTTGTGGCCGTTTTCAACCCAGGGCTGGCCCGAGAAGACCCGGGCGCTCGATGTTTACTATCCGACCTCGGTGCTGGTCACCGGTTTCGACATCATCTTCTTCTGGGTCGCCCGCATGATCATGATGGGACTGAAATTCACGGGCGAAGTGCCGTTTCGCGAGGTCTATGTCCATGGCTTGATCCGCGATCACGACGGTCAGAAGATGTCCAAGTCCAAGGGCAATGTCATCGATCCGCTCGACATCGTCGACGGCATATCCCTCGATGCCTTGCTGGCCAAGCGCACCAGCGGCCTGATGCAGCCGCAGATGAAGCCCGCGATCGAGAAGGCGACCCGCAGGCAATTTCCGCAGGGCATTGCCGCCTTCGGCACGGATGCGCTGCGCCTGTGCTTCGCCCGGCTTGCCACGCAGAGCCGCGACTTGCGCTTCGACATGACGCGGGTCGAAGAGTATCGCAACTTCTGCAACAAATTGTGGAACGCGGCCCGCTATGTGCTCATGAACGTGGTGCATCAGGAGCCCGCTGTCCCGGGTACCGCCGCGCCGGACAGGCAATTGAGTTTGGCCGACCGATGGATCCAGGCACGGCTGGCGGCAATGCTGGCACGCGTCGAATCGGGCTTCGCCGAATACCGTCTCGACCTGGTGGCCAACGCGCTGTATGAATTCACCTGGCACGAGTTCTGCGACTGGTACCTGGAACTCTCCAAGGCGGTGCTGCAATCCGACAGCGCCGGCGCGCCGGCCAAAGCCGGCACCCGGCACACCCTGATCAACACGCTGGAAGTCCTGCTGCGCGCTCTGCATCCGCTGGCGCCCTTCATCACCGAGGAAATTTGGCAGCGCGTGCGTTCGAGTGCCGGCGTCGCCGGCGACACCATCATGCGCTGCGCCTTTCCGAGCGCGGCCGGCATCAACGCGGATCCGGGCGCGGAACCGGAGATGCGCTGGGTGATCGGGTTCATCGAAGGCGTGCGGCAGATCCGCGGCGAGTTGGACATCGCACCCGGCCGCAAGCTCGAGGTACTGCTGCAAAACGCAAATTCCCGCGACTTGGAGTATCTCAGCCGCAATCTGCACTACTTGGTGCGGCTTGCCGGCGTCGATCCGCCCCGCGTGCTGCCGCCGGCGCAGCCCGCGCCGATTTCCGCCGCCGCGCTGCTCGGCACGCTCGAGATTCTGGTGCCCATGGCCGGCCTGATCGATCCTGCCGCCGAACTCGCGCGTCTGTCGAAGCGGCATGGCAAGGCCGGCATCGACCTGCAAAAGATGGAGAGCAAGCTGCGCAACTCCGATTTCGCCAAAAATGCGCCGCCGGAGGTCGTGGCCAAGGACCAGCAACGGCTCGCCGAGCTGCGCATGGAAATCGGCCAATTGGCGGCGCAGATCGCCAAGGTAACCGCGCTCAAGGACCAATGAACGCCGCTCATTCCGAGATCGACGCCGTTCTGGCGCAAATCAGCCGCGTGATCCTCGGGAAGGATCTGCAGATCCGCATGTGTCTGGCGTGCCTGCTGGCGCGCGGGCATCTGTTGATCGAGGACATTCCCGGGGTGGGCAAGACCACTCTCGCCCATGCGATCGCCAAGACTCTGGGCCTGTCCTTTCAGCGCGTGCAATTCACCAGCGACCTGTTGCCGGCCGATGTGCTCGGCGTCTCCATCTATGACCGCGAGACCGGCAAATTCAGATTTCAGCGCGGGCCGATTTTTGCGCAGCTGGTGCTGGCCGATGAAATCAATCGGGCCTCGCCCAAGGCACAGAGCGCGCTGCTGGAGGCCATGGAAGAGCATCAAGTCACCCTGGACGGCCAGTCGATGGCGTTGCCTGAACCATTCTTCGTCATCGCCACCCAGAATCCGCAGGATCAAGCCGGCACCTTTCCATTGCCGGAATCGCAGTTGGACCGTTTCTTGATGCGCGTGCACTTGGGATATCCCGCGGCCGCGGCCGAACGCGAATTGCTGAGCGGCGTGGATCGGCGCGATTTGGTCAATGCGCTGTCCACGATCGCCACCGCGGACAGTTTGCGGCGGCTGCAGCAGCGGGTGCTCGAGATCCATGTGTCGCCGGCGCTGCTCGACTACGTGCAGGCGCTGGTGGCGCACACTCGCGTTTCCTCGGGATTGAACGTCGGACTGTCGCCGCGCGCGGCCATCGGGCTGCTGCGGGCGGCGCGCGCCTGGGCGCTGATCGCCGGCCGCGACGCCGTCATCCCGGAGCACGTGCAAGCGGTGTTTGCGGCGGTGGTCGAACATCGCGTGCGGCAGCGGGACAGCGGCCCGGCCGCGGTGAGCCGCCTGCTCGAGGCCGTTCCCATTCCTTAGGAGCCTGTACGAACACTTCGACCGTGACTCATGCGCCGGGCGCTCGCCGATAAACTACGCGCCTGGGCCGCGCGGCGCCACGGCCGCGATTCGCTGCCGATCAAGATCAACCGGCGCCGCATCTACATTCTGCCGACCCGCTTCGGCATCATGCTGGCCTTCATGTTGGTCGCGATGTTGGTGGCCGGCCTCAACTACAACAGCAACCTGGGATTGGCGTTCGGCTTTCTGATGGCGAGCGTTGCGCTCGTCACCATGCATCACTGCAACCGCAATCTGCTGGGCCTGCAAGTGGACGTGACCACGGAGGTGGACGCGTTTGCAGGCGGCGAGGCCGGTTTCGAATTCGTGCTCAAGAACGATTCCAACGTCGATCGCCGCGATGTCGAGATCCTATGCCCGGGCGCCGGGGGAATCCGCAGTGTGGCGGCACGGTCGAGCGAATCCGTCCCGGTTGCCGTCCCCGTGCCGCGGCGCGGAATCCTCCGCATCGCGCAATTCGAGCTGCGTACGCGCTATCCCTTCGGATGGTTTCACGCCTGGACCTACGTGCAAGGTTCGCTCACCGCCTACGTCGCGCCCTCGCCCCGCGGCGTGCGCACGCTGCCGTCAGCGGCGGGTTCCGGATCGAGTTCTCGATCGGAGGCGCGCGGCGATGAGGATTTTGCGGGATTGCGCGCCTATGAGCCGGGCGTGCCGCTCAAGCACATGGCTTGGAAGGTGTTGGCGCGCGGCGGTGAAGCGGCGGTACGCAGCTACTCCGGACTGGCCGCATTGCCGGAATGGCTGGAATGGTCGGCGCTCGAGGGACAGGACACCGAATCGCGTCTCTCGCAGCTCTGTCTTTGGGTGTTGGAGAGCGAATCCGCCCATCGCACCTATGGCCTTCGGCTGCCCGGCAAGGAGATTGCACCGGCGCGCGGCGCGGCGCATCGGTTTGCCTGCCTGCGGGCGCTGGCCGTGTTCGCGATCGCGGAGCCGCCGCGGACTGCGGGGCCGCCATGAAATCCACTATCGCCGTGAATTCCAAGGCCGTGTCGTACGAACAGCTCGCCGGAATATTTGCCTGCTTCGGACTGGCGTCGCTCGCACACCTGGGGTCGCTGCCGGCCTGGGTATTCGCCGCCGCGGCAGTATCGGGCGGCATTCGGTTGGCGCGGGCGCGGCGCGGCCGCCCCGCCCCGCCCCGCGCCGCGCGGCTGGGGGTTGCCGCGTTGGCGATCGCCCTGCTGTTCCTGCAATTGCGCACCTTCAACGGATTGTCCGCGGGCACCGCCCTCCTGGTCCTGGTGGGGGGATTGAAACTTCTCGAAACCGAGACCCAACGGGACATCTACATCATCACCCTCAGCATCTACTTTCTGAGCGTGGCGGCGCTGTTGGAGAGCACCAGCTTCTGGCTGTTCGCCTATCTCATCGGGGTGTGCTGGCTGACGACGGCGACGTTGCTGCGTCTCACCAGCACCCTGCCCGTGCCCGATTGGCGCTCCAGTCTGCGTTACGCCGGTCGAATGCTGGGTCAGGCGCTGCCGCTCGCGCTGGCCTTGTGGATTTTATTTCCACGCTTCGCGGGACCTCTTTGGCACATACCGAACGACGCTCATGTCGCAGGCTCGGGCTTGAGCGACTCCATGGACCCGGGCGACATCGATCAACTCGTGTTGTCCGATGAGGTCGCGTTCCGCGTGCGCTTCACCGCGGCCGCTCCGCCGCCGCAGGAACGCTACTGGCGCGGACCCGTGCTGCACAATTTCGACGGGCGCACCTGGCGGCGCGCCGCTTCGATGCCGTCGCGCGCGCCGCCCCTGCAACCGCAGGGGCCGGCGTATGAATACACCGTGAGCCTGGAGCCGCACCAACGTCGCTGGCTGTTCGCGCTCGACTGGCCGTCGCGCTGGAACCTGCCGGACGCGGGACTCAGCGGCGACTACACTCTGATGCAGCGTGACCCCTTGTCGCGTCCGATCGAGCTGACCGCCACCTCCTACACGCGGGTGCAGGCGCCCGAACCGCTCAACTATCGGGTACGCAAACTCGACACCCAGACCCTGCCGACTCACTATCCGCGCACGATGCAATTGGCGCAGACCCTGCGCAGCGCCCACCCGGATGACGCGGACTACGTTCGGGCCGTGCTCGCCCTGTTCACCCAGCAACCGTACTACTACACCCTGAACCCGCCGATACCCTCCGGCAGCTCCGTGGATGGATTCCTGTTCGACACCAAGCGCGGCTTCTGCGAACACTACGCCTCGGCGTTCGCCGTTCTGATGCGCGCTGCGGGCATACCGGCGCGCGTCGTGACCGGCTATCAGGGCGGGACCTTCAATCGGTTCGCGGACTACTGGATCATTCGGCAAAGCGATGCGCACGCCTGGGATGAAGTCTGGATCGACGGACGCGGGTGGCTGCGGGTCGACCCCACGTCGGCCATCGCTCCCGAGCGCGTCGAGCGCGGCGCGGGGGATGCGCTGGGGGCCGATGGGACCCTGGCCGGCCGCTGGTCGTATCGCATCCGCTGGTTTGCGGACGCACGGTTGCGTCTCGATGCGCTCAAACAGATCTGGCGTGAACGCATCCTGTTCTTCGATCAACAATCGCAGCAAAAGCTGCTCGAACGGCTGCACATCCCCGAGCCGGACGGCCAGAAACTGGTGATCCTGCTGGCGGCGGCGCTCACGTTGGTGCTGTGCTGGCTCACCTGGACCGTGCGCCGCGGAGTGGACTCCGCGCCGAAGGATGCCCTGATTCGCGCCTATTCGCGCCTGTGCGCCAAGTTGGCGGCGGCGGGCGTGCCCCGCCGGCCCCATGAAGGCGCGGAGGACTACGCCGTCCGCGTCGCCCGCGACCGTCCGGATCTGGGCCCGGCGGTCGGCGCGCTGTGCCGGCACTATTCACGGCTGCGATATGCCGCCGCTCCTGCGCGCATCACCGTGACTCAATTCGAGGCCGCCGTGCGGGCCTTTCGTCCCGCCCTCAAGCGGCGAGATTCTCCCGGGTCCGCAGGAAGCTGATTTCCGGCCAACGCTCCTCGGTCAGGCCGAGATTGACCCGCGTGGGCGCGAGATAGACCAGCTCCCCGGCGTGATCGACGGCAAGATTGTCATAGGCCTTGTCGCGAAACTCGCCGAGCCGCTTCTCATCGTCGAGGCGCACCCATCGCGCCATCGCCACGTTGATCGGCTCGAACACGCACTGCACGCTGTACTCATCCTGGAGGCGAAACGCGACCACCTCGAATTGCAGCTGGCCGATGGCGCCGAGGATCAGATCGTTGTTGCGCAGCGGCTTGAACAGCTGGGTCGCGCCCTCCTCGCACAGCTGCGACAGGCCTTTTTGCAGGGCCTTCATGCGCAACGGATCCTTGAGAACAGCGCGGCGGAACATTTCCGGGGCGAAATTCGGCACCCCGGTGAACGTGAGATTTTCGCCTTCGGTGAAGGTGTCGCCGATGTTGATGGTGCCGTGATTGTGCAGACCGATGATGTCGCCGGCGTAGGCCTCCTCCGCCTGGCTGCGGTCGGCGGCCAGGAATGTCAACGCGTCGGCGATGCGCACGTCCTTGTCCAGGCGCACATGATGCAAACGCATGCCGCGCACATACCGGCCGGAGCACAGCCGCATGAAGGCGATGCGGTCACGATGCCCCGGATCCATGTTGGCCTGGATCTTGAAGACGAAACCCGTGAGTTTCGGCTCCTCGGGATTGACCTGACGCTGCAGAGTCGGGCGCGGCAGAGGTCCGGGAGAATGCGTCACGAAGGCGGACAGCAGCTCCCGCACCCCGAAGTTGTTGACGGCCGAGCCGAAGAACACCGGCGTCTGCTTCGCCGCCCGGTAGCGCTGCAAGTCGAACGCCGGACTCGCGCCGCGCACCAGTTCTACCTCGTCGCGAAATTCTTGGTATCTTGCGCCGAGAAATTCCCGCGCCTCGGCGCTGCCCAGGCCTTCGATGGTTTCGTGGGAGCCGACCCGGCCCTTCTCCACCGGCACGTACACGTAGATCTTGTCCTCGAGCAGATGATAGACGCCGAGCAGATCCCGCCCCATGCCGATGGGCCAGGTGATCGGGGCGCACTGAATCTTCAGCACGCTTTCGATTTCATCGAGCAATTCGATCGGCGCGCGGCCGTCCCGATCCAGCTTGTTGACGAAGGTCATGATGGGCGTATCGCGCAGCCTGCACACGTCCATGAGCTTGATGGTTCGTTCCTCGACGCCCTTGGCGCAGTCGATGACCATCAAGGCGGAATCGACGGCCGTCAGCGTGCGGTAGGTGTCCTCGGAGAAGTCCTCGTGACCCGGGGTATCGAGCAGATTGACGATGCAATTCTCGAAGGGAAATTGCATCACCGAGGACGTGACGGAAATACCGCGTTGCTGCTCCAAGCGCATCCAATCGGAGGTCGCATGGCGAGTCGCCTTGCGGCCCTTCACGGTTCCCGCCATCTGAATCGCGCCGCCGAACAGCAGCAGCTTCTCAGTCAAGGTGGTCTTGCCCGCATCAGGATGGGAGATGATAGCAAACGTTCTTCGACGTTTGATTTCATTGGATATTTCAGCGTCAATCACCAACAAATTCCTTGCGCGTACACACACCGGCAGCTTCAGCGCGGCTGCCTGCCCGCACGTAAGTCCATGAGGGCATTATAGCCTCGCAATTCTTCGAACTTCTGAAGACCGAAGCGCAACCCGCCGTTCGCGTCCGTGCTCGGCCCGCCGGTTCCTGATGAACGCGATGACGACTCTCGAGGCCGCGAGCGTGAATCAATCGTTCTGCAAATGCGCCTGCGCGAGCGAGGGAATGCTACTTCGGTACCGGCGACAACACCCGCCGCAACACCGCCGCATCCTCGCGCCCCACGGTCGCCTGGTAGTAGCCGCGCCGCACCCCCACCTGCTCGAAACCCATGGAGTGATACAGGCGCGCGGCCGCCGTATTCGACGGCCTGACCTCGAGAAATGCTTCGTACATTCCCGCCGCACGCGCGCGGTCCAGGAGATACACCAGGATCTTTCGCGCCAGGCCGCGGCAGCGGTATTCATCGCGAATGCACACGTTCAAGATGTGCGCCTCGCCGGCGCCGACGGACATGATGCCGTAGCCCGCCATGTCGCCGCCCACGTCGACGACGCGGCACACATAGCCCACCCGCAAACAATCGCGGAATATTCCCTCGCTCCAGGGAAACTGGTAGGCGGCGCGTTCGATCGCGACGATCACCGGCACGTCGAGTTCGTGCATCGGCCGAATCTCGACCGAGGGAAGTTCGATTTCTCGTTTGACGCTAGACACGCGCGCATACCTCGCGGGCGAATTTCAAATCCTCCCAAGCCTTGCGCTTATCCGTCGGCGTGCGCAGCAGATAGGCCGGGTGATAGGTCACCACCAGCGGCACCTGGGACGCCCCGAAGCGGTGCACCTGCTGCCGCAGCCGGCCCAGGGTTACTTCGGTGCGCAGCAAATTCTGCGCCGCGATGCGCCCCACGGCCAGCATGACCTTCGGCTTCAGCAGCGCAATCTGCTGCTCCAAGTAAGGCAAGCATTCGGCGGCTTCAGCCGCGCTGGGATCGCGATTGCCCGGGGGACGGCATTTCAAGACATTGGCGATGTACACCTGCTCGCGCGCCAGGCCGATCGCCCACAGCATGGAATTCAAGAGCTGGCCGGCCCGGCCCACGAAGGGCTCGCCCTGGCGGTCCTCCTCGGCGCCCGGCGCTTCGCCGACGATGAGCCATTCCGCGGTCTGATTGCCGACGCCGAAGACGGTCTGTGTACGCGTATTGCACAGCGTGCAGCGTCTGCAGGCAGCAACCCGCGCCTTCAGTTCGGCCCAATCAACGCCGGCTTCGCGCGCTGCGGGAGCCGTGACCGCACTCGGCTCGGGCGCCGGCACGGGCACCGGCACGGGCGCCGCCTGTGCCCCCGACCCGCGCCGGGCAACCCAGGTCTGTAGACCCAGGGCGGCGAGATATTCCTGGCGCAGAGCTGTATTCATGGGTGCGGCGCGAGGCGTCCACGGCGCCGTAGCTTGCGATACACCCACAGCGCCGGTGCCGACAGGGCATAACAACCGAACATCACCAGCAAGCTGATCGGCAGGTGCAGGAAGATCAGTATGAACGCCAGCGGCACGAGAATGATGTAGGTGAAGCGCACGCGCGCGCTGGGGTTGACTTGTTTGAAGCTGTTGAACGCGAACCGGCTGATCATGAGAGCGCCGGCCGAGGCCGTGACCAGGAATGCCAGTATCAAACCAGGCAGGCCGATGTTGGTTTGATCACTCGCCAGCCAGACCAGGGCCGCGACGATCGCGGCTGCCGATGGGCTGGGCAGGCCTTCGAAATAATGCTTGTCCTGGGTGGCGCTCCGGGAATTGAAGCGGGCCAGCCGCAAGGCCGCCGCGGCCGCATAGAAGAAACACACCAGCCAGCCCAGTCGGCGCCACAGCGGTCCGTATTCGGCGATGCGCGCCACACCCCATTGGTAGGTCACGATGGCCGGTGCGACGCCGAATGACACCATGTCCGACAGGCTGTCGTACTCTTTGCCGAACGCGCTCTCCGTGTGGGTCCAGCGCGCCACGCGGCCGTCCAGCCCGTCGAAGATCATGGCGATGAACACGGCAGCGCCGGCGCGCTCGAACCTCAGGTCGATGGCCGCCACGATGGCGTAGAAGCCGGCGAACAGTGCTCCGGTGGTGAGCAGGTTCGGCAGCCAGTACACTCCCCGCGGCCGTGCTGTCGAGTCGTCTTCATCGCTCATGCCTCCATAATACCAGGGGGGCTGATGTAAGCTATCCGGCTATGCGCTTATCTCAAAACCCCATATCGACCCTCAAAGAGGTGCCCTCTGACGCGGAAGTCATCAGCCACCGGCTGATGCTGCGGACCGGAATGATCCGCCGGATCGCCGCGGGCCTATATGTCTGGCTGCCGCTCGGCCTGCGCACCCTGCGCAAGGTGGAGCGGATCGTGCGCGAGGAGATGGACCGGGCAGGCGCGCTGGAGCTCTGCATGCCGACCATCCAGCCCGCGGAATTGTGGAAGGAGTCGGGCCGCTGGAGCAAGTATGGCCCGGAACTGCTGCGCTTCAAGGATCGCCACGACCGGGAGTTCGTCTACGGCCCCACGCACGAAGAGGTCATCACGGACATCGCCCGGCGCGAGCTGCGCAGCTACAAGCAATTGCCGGTCAATTTCTACCAGATTCAATTCAAGTTCCGCGATGAAATCCGACCGCGCTTCGGCGTGATGCGCGCGCGCGAATTCCTGATGAAGGATGCATATTCGTTTCACGCCGACCAAGCCAGCCTCGCTCAGGGCTACCGCCTCATGTACGAGGCATACACGCGCATCTTCACGCGCATCGGCCTGAAGTTCCGCGCGGTGCAGGCGGACGCCGGCAGCATCGGCGGCGACACGTCGCAGGAATTTCACGTGCTCGCCGACTCCGGCGAGGACGCCATCGCTTTCTCCGATGCCGGCGGCTACGCAGCCAATCTCGAGCTGGCCGCCACCGTGGCGCCCGCCGCCCCGCGACCGCCCGCCGCGCAGCCCCTGTCCAAGGTGTCCACCCCGGGCACCCGCACCATCGCCGACCTCGCGGCGCTGCTCAAGGTCGATGCTGCGCGCTGCCTCAAGACGCTTCTGGTCGACGGCAGCGATGGCGGCGTCGTCGCCCTGGTCGTGCGCGGCGACCATGAATTGAACGCGGTGAAATCGCAAAAGCTGCCGGGGATCGCCAGCCCCCTGCGCATGTCGAGCGCCGACCGCGTGCGCAAGGCCACCGGAACCGAGCCGGGCTACATCGGTCCCATCGGATTCGCGGGCAAGATCTACGTCGATCACGCCGCGGCGCATCTTGCGGATTTCGTCTGCGGCGCGAACGAGAAGGACATGCATTACCGCGGCGCGAACTGGGGCCGCGACCTCGAGGAGCCGGCGTCCGTCGATATCCGCAACGCGCAGCGCGGCGATCCCAGCCCGAGCGGCCGCGGCACCTTGGAGATCGCCCGCGGGATCGAGGTGGGACATATCTTCCAATTGGGACAGTTGTACACCGAGTCCATGCATGCCGAGGTTCTGGATGAGCAAGGCAAGGCGCTGACGCCGTACATGGGCTGCTACGGCATTGGAGTCACGCGGGTGGTCGCGGCGGCGATCGAGCAGAACCACGATGCCAACGGCATTCTCTGGCCTGAAGCGATTGCGCCGTTTCTGGTGGTTCTGGTGCCGATCAACTACCAGAAGTCGACCCGCGTGCAAGAGACCGCCGATGCGCTGTACCGGCAGTTCAACGACGCCGGCATCGACGTCTTGCTGGACGACCGCGATGCCCGTCCCGGGGTGAAATTCGCCGACTCCGAACTCATGGGAATTCCGCACCGTATCGTGATCGGGGAACGCGGGCTGGATGCCGGAAAACTCGAGTATCGTCATCGAAGCGCGACCGAATCGACGGACATTCCGCTGGCTGATCCGGTAAGGTATATTCGCGATAAGTTAAACAGCTAGAGGTCTTCGATGCGTCGGCGGTTGCGCGCGACATTCGCCTGCGCCTGGGTTGCGCTGGCGGGGTACGGTGCCCTGCCGGGCGCGGCGCATGCGGATCAGCAACGCGATCCGGAGCTCAAGGCGCTGCTGCAGAAGATCATCGGCACTTCCGACTGCTTCGCCGACAAGTTCGACTCCGAAGTCTGGCACAAGGCCATGGAACCGCGATTGATGCGGCTGGTGCCGACGCACGAAGCGAGGGTCGATATCCTGGACCATGTGTACTGCGAGGCGAAGCGCGATCCCACGCTGCAGCTGCCCCCGGACCTGGTGCTCGCCCTGATCGAAGTGGAAAGCCGCTTCGATCGTTGGGCGGTATCCCCCGCCGGCGCCGTGGGACTCATGCAGGTGATGCCTTTCTGGCCGCGCGAACTCGGCGTGCAGAATCAACTCGTGCGAGTCGCGCCCAACATCCGCCTGGGGTGCGAAATCCTCAGGTACTACCTGCGCGCCGAGAATCTCAATTGGTCGCGCGCGCTGGCGCGCTACAACGGCAGCGTCGGGCGGAACACCTACCCCGCATTGGTGATGCAGCGCTGGCAGCGCATGTGGCGCTTTTAGCCGTCAGCAAACCCTGAACTCTTCGGGAACCGGCTCGGCGTCGTCCGGCGCAACTTCGCGCACTTCGTCCACCCGCGCGTGCGTCGGTCCGTGATGCAGCCAGACGCGCAGCTCTTCGACGGCGACTGCGACGCCATGAGCCAGCACTTCGACAGAACCGTCGGGTAAGTTGCGCGCGCTGCCCCGGATACCGAGCTTCTTCGCCTCGACCCGGGTGCTCTGGCGGAAAAACACACCCTGGACTTTCCCAAAGACGAAAAATCGGCGGACGACAGGATCCAAGGAATCGCGGCCTCAGTGAGGCTGGGTTACCGGCGCATCGGCGTGCTGGCTGTTCGCGCTGGCGAGCGCCGCGGCCGCATGGCGCTTGGCTTCCTGGGCGGCCAGGCGGGCCCTGGTGAATTCTTGCGCCTGCAGATGTTTTTCAGCGCGTGTGATCGCCGCCTGGGCGGCGTAGAAATCCGGTGAAGACGCCGGGGTCGCGCCCGCGGCGCGCGCCGCCGCGATGGCCTGGCGGGCGTCGCTCATTTCCTGCACGGGAGCGCCAGCGCATCCGGCGAGGCAGACGACACCGACGAATACGGCAAGAAAGCGCAACATAGGGTACGGGGACACTAGCAACAGGCGCCAGGGCCGTCAAACGAGCGGCCGTTATACAATGTTCGGCGAGCCGCATCGAATCCGTTGCGCCGGCGCAGCACGCACGCAGATTCCTACGCTATTTCCCGGGAAGAGTACCGATGAATGAAATTTTGGTTCTGTATTATTCACGCCAAGGCAGCACCGCCGCTTTGGCGCGCCAGGTGTGCCGCGGAATCGAGGCCGTCCCCGGCATGCAAGCCAGGCTGCGCACGGTCGCGCCTGTGACCGTCAGCACGGAGCGGCTTGATCCAGCCGTGCCGAACGAGGGCCCGCCCTACGCCAGCCATGATGACCTCGTGCAATGCTGCGGGCTGATCCTGGGCAGCCCGACGCGCTTCGGCAACATGGCAGCCCCGCTGAAATTCTTCTTGGACGGCACCAGCGCACTCTGGCTGTCCGGGGCTCTCGAAGGCAAACCCGCCGCCGTCTTCACCTCCACCCAGACTCTGCACGGCGGGCAGGAGTCGACGTTGCTGTCCATGATGCTTCCCCTTCTGCATCACGGCATGTACCTGGTCGGTCTGCCGTACAGCGAGCACGGCTTGAACGTCACGCGCAGCGGCGGCACTCCCTACGGCGCGAGCCATGTCGCGGCGCTCAGCGGCCACGGCGAACTCTCGGATTCCGAGCGCGAGCTGGCACGCGCCCTGGGTCTGCGGGTGGCGGCGCTTGCCGATCGTTTGCGGAGCCGCGCGTGAGCTTGGAATCGACGACGCGGGCGCTGACCATCTGGCTGTGGGCGGCGGTCGCCTTGAGTCTGCTCGGCTGGATGCTGGCCGGCTACCCCTGGCTGATTTGCGTCCTCGCAGCCTTACCCTTGCTGGCGCCGCTGAACGGCCTATTGCGGGGCCGCCGCCACACCTACGCCTGGGCCACCCTGTTCGCCATTCCGTATCTGGTATTTGCGCTGACGGAGTTGCTGGTCAACCCCGCCGCGCGCTGGGTGGCGGCCATGAGCCTGTTGCTCGTGTTCGCGTGGTTCTGCACTATGATTTTGTTCCTGCGTGCTTCTCGAGTGCATCGCGAATGAACGGAATGGTGAGCCGCCGCTGCGCCGCCAGAGACGCTTCGTCGAGTTGGTCCAGGATGTCGAACAGCGAGCGCAGGTCGCGTGGCAATCGCTTCAGCAAATACTCCGAGGTCTCATAGGGCAGCTGCAAGCCCCGCTGTGCGGCGCGCAGGCGCAGCGCCTCGATGCGGCCCTCATCGTCGAGTTCCCGCACCTGATAAACGACGCAGGCGGCGGCGCGCGAGCGCCAGTCCTCGAGCGACCAGCCGGCCTGGCGCGGCGGCGCGGCGGCGGCAAAGATCAGCCGGGTTCGAAGTTCGGCCGCCTCATTGAACAGGCGGAACAGCGCCCGTTCCCACGCCGGATTTCCGGCCACCGCATCGGCGTCGTCGACGCACAGCACCCGGCTGCGCTCGAATCCGGCGAGCGCCTCCGGAGGCAGCGCCAGCGAGCGGTCCAAAGGAAAATAAGCCGCCGAATCACCCGCCGCCGCGCACACGGCTTGCAGCAAATGGGTCTTGCCCGAGGCATGCGCCCCCCATAGCCACAGTGGCGCGGTACCCGGCATCTTGAGCGCCGCGACTATTTCGCCGTTCTGGCCGGGCCAAAAACTCTCGAACACCGCGTCGGCGCGCAAGCGCACTCCAAGAGCAAGCTGTTTCACGCGTGCCGGTCGCCGGCTCGCGCCGCGGCGCGCGGCTTGGCGAGGCTCATTGCACGGCGGCCGTATATCAGGATGTAATCGATGCCGCTGATGGCGACCGTCACGAACACCAGCGAGCCGAGCCACATCACCACCCATGCCGGGGGCACCGAACCCGCCGCCCTGCAGACCACCGCCAGAATGAACGCCGCCTGGCATAGCGTGTTGAATTTACTGACGATCGACGGCCGCACTTCGAGAGGTCCGATGCAATACCGGAACAGCAGCGCGCCGATGACTATGACCACATCCCGCGCGACCGCGGCGATCATCAGCCATAGCGGCACGAGTTCGAGGTAGGCGAGCGTGACGAACACGGTGGCCAACAGCAACTTGTCGGCCGCCGGATCGAGCACCGCGCCCAGTTCGGTGCGCCAGTCGAAGCGCTTGGCGAGATAGCCGTCCGCGGCATCCGAGAATGCGGCCACCCCGAACAAGACCAGGGCGGTCGCCAGCTGATGGCGCGCCAGGGCCACGGCGATCGGCGCGACCAGCAGGATTCTGATCGCACTGATGACGTTCGGAATTTGGCGCAGCGACCGGGACATGCGCTCAGCGGCGAAGTTGAAAGCGTTGAATCCCATTGTCGGCGGCGGCGATGGGCTGCAGCCGGCTGTTCAAGGAAAGCGTGCGATGTAGTGACTCGGCTCCGCCGCGCGACATCAGACGAAATCGAATGCTGTCGCCCGTCAGGGCCACCACGCTGACGTGCGAGATGAACGTCAGCGATTCGAGGTAGCTTTGCACGCTGGCATAATCCCTGACGTCGCCGACACCGGTCACCTCGATGTCGATCGGCACGAGATTGCCGCTGGCGGCGAACAGTTCCGCGTACATGTCCGCCGCGCGATTCACGCCCTCCAAGGGACCTGAGAATTCGCTGGTGCGGTCCTGGAATGAGTGGGTCCAGCGCACATTGGCGGTCGCGCTGGTGCCGTTGGCCCTACCGACGAGCACGCCCGCGCCGCCTGCCCGCCGCCCCAGTTCCGGCAGATTGGACGGCGTGGCACCGCTCACTGCGGCATAGTCCAGGTGATACTTTTGCAGGTCCGCCGCGCTGGGCCACAGCAACGGCACCCCGCGCCATAGCGCCGCCGCATCAATGGCCGATTTCAACTCGGACGTGCTGTCGGCCGTGACCACGGTGCCGGATTGGGGCCCCGTTTGCACGGCCAGCCAAACGAAAGTCGTCGGCCGCTCGTGGCCCCAGAGAGGCTGGCCGTTTTGCGTCAGCCATCGTTCGATGGCGGGACCGTCGAAGGACACCCACAGTTGATCGTCGGCTGCGCCGCGGTACTGCTGGACGTAGCGGCGGGCATTCGCGATCAGGGGCGCCAGCGCCGGATCGTCCTCCGCCGAGCGCCGTCCGGTCACGCGTACCAGCACGGTCTTCATCGCGGATTGAAAGGCTTCGTTTTGTCCCGCCTCGGAACGGTCCCCGGCGGGTGCCACCGCTTGATAGAGTTCCGCGCGAGTCAGGGCCAGTCCCACATCCCCGAGGCACAGCGCAATCCAGCCTAAGCACAAAATTACTGCCGGACGCAAATATCGACGGAAAAAGACGCTGCGGTACTGTGCCATGGTGTTATCGGGGAACCCTTGAGTCACCTGATGTAAAATACCACAGCTGGCCGACCCGCCGCGTCGGCCCGGACGGCCTCATCCACCAACAAGGACCCGAATGACCGAGCGAGCCCCCGTTACCTATCGCGAGGCCGGAGTCGACATCGACGCCGGCGAGGAACTTGTTGAACGAATCAAGCCCCATGTGCGGCGCTCGATGCGTCGCGAGGTGCTGGGCGGCATCGGCGGATTCGGCGCCTTGGTCGAGGTGCCGCTGGACCGCTACCGCCGGCCCGTGCTGGTGTCGGGCACCGACGGCGTCGGCACCAAACTGCGCCTGGCGATCGACACGCGCCGTCACGATACGGTTGGAATCGATCTGGTGGCGATGTGCGTCAATGACGTGGTGGTGCAAGGCGCCGAACCGCTGTTTTTTCTCGACTACTTTGCGACGGGCAAGCTCGATGTGGGGGTGGGCGAACGCCTGATCGCCGGCATCGTCGAAGGCTGCGTGCAGGCCGGCTGCGCGCTCGTCGGCGGAGAAACCGCGGAGATGCCCGGGATGTATCACGGCGAGGATTACGATCTGGCGGGATTTTGTGTCGGCATCGTGGAGAAGGACGCCATCATCGACGGATCGGCAACGCGCGCCGGCGACCTGGTGCTGGGGCTGCCGTCCTCGGGGCCTCATTCCAACGGCTTCTCGCTGATCCGCAAGATCCTGCAGGTATCCGGCGCCGACCTGAATGCTCCGCTGGATGGAGCGACGCTCGTCGATCGGCTGATGGCGCCCACCCGCATCTATGTGAAGCCCCTGCTGGGACTGATCGCGCACCTGCCGGTGCACGGCCTGTCGCACATCACGGGCGGCGGTCTGGTGGAGAACATTCCCCGGGTGCTGCCGGATGGGCTGGAAGTCGTTCTGGAACGCAAAGCCTGGCGCCGCGAACCGGTATTCGACTGGCTGCAGCAGCAGGGCCGGGTCGCCGATGCCGAAATGTACCGTGTCTTCAATTGCGGCATCGGCATGACGGTTCACCTGCGGGCCGGCAACGCCGACCGCGCCATCGGCATCCTGCGCGGGCTCGGCCAGGAAGCGCTCGTGATCGGCGAAGTGCGCGCCGGCTCGCGCGGTGTCGTCATCGCTTGAGCGGCGCACCGACGCGACCGTCGATCGTCATTCTCATTTCGGGACGCGGCAGCAACATGCGCGCCCTGATCGAGCAAAGCCGCGGCAGCGCATCGCCCTATGGCGTCAGCCGCGTGATTTCCGACCAAGCCGATGCCGCCGGCCTCGAGGTGGCGCGCAGTCTCGGCGTCCCTGCCCAGGTGGTGGCCGGCGCCAAGTGGGTGGATCGCGCGGCCTACGATCGCGAGCTGGCCGCCGCGCTCCGCGATTGCGCGCCATCGCTGATCGTGCTCGCCGGCTTCATGCGCATCCTGAGCGCGCCGTTCGTGGCGGACTTTGCCGGAAGAATCTTGAACATCCACCCCTCGCTGCTGCCCAAGTATCCAGGACTGCACACGCACCGGCGCGTGCTGCAGGCGCACGAGGCGCAGCACGGCGCGACGGTGCATTTCGTGACTGAACAACTCGATGGCGGGCCGGCCGTGATCCAGGCACGGGTGGCGGTGTCGGCGGGTGACGATGAGGCGAGTCTCGCGGCCCGCGTGCAGGTGCAGGAACATCGCATCTACCCGGTTGCCGTCCGCTGGTTTTGCGAGGGCCGGCTGCGTTACGACGCCGGACAGGCTTGGCTGGACGGCCGCGCGTTGCGCGAGCCGGTCCAGCTCAACGGAGATTGCCCATGACGGTTAGACGATTCACCGCAGTGTCGATGGCGATCATGGCCACCTGCGCATCGATCATGGCCGTCCCTGCAAGCCCAGCGCAAGCGCCGGCCGAGGCCGCCGTCGCGCCGTTTTCGGCGCACTATCAAGCCGACTGGAAGAGCATCAGCGTGGGCACCAGCGACCTCACCCTCGCGCAAGACACGGAACCCGGCCGCTACCTCTACACCTGGACGATCACCGCGCGCGGCATCTTTCGCCTGTACCGCGATCAAGTCACGCAAAAGAGCTGGCTCAGCATCGCCGGCGGCCACGCCCGCCCCGAGAAATACCAGGGTGAGGATGGCTCATCGAGCGTGGACCTTGATTTCGACTGGAACGCCGCGCGAGTTCGCGGCACCTCCGAGAAGAAGCCGGTCGATTTGCCGCTCAAGGAGGGAACCCAGGACGTGATGTCCATTCAAGTCGAAGTGATGCTCGACCTGCAAAAAGACGCCCTGCCGAAAACCTTTCAGATCATCGACAAGGATGAGCTGAAGGAATTCAATTACACGCGGGAGGGCACCGCCAACCTCAAAACCGCGCTCGGGGAACTCGAGACCGTCGTGGTCGCGAGCCGGCGCACGGGCAATAATCGCATCCTACGCATGTGGTTCGCGCCGTCGTTGGGATTCGTGCCGGTTCAGGCGGAGCGGACGCGCGACGGCAAACTCGAGTTTGCCATGCGGATCAAATCCCTGAAACGCTAGGTTTTCGGCAACGTCACGCCGCGCTGGCCTTGGTACTTGCCGCCGCGATCCTTGTACGAGGTTTCGCAAACTTCGTCCGATTCAAAGAACAGCATCTGCGCCACGCCTTCGTTGGCGTAGATTTTCGCGGGCAGCGGCGTGGTGTTGGAGAATTCCAGCGTAACGTGCCCTTCCCACTCGGGTTCCAAAGGCGTTACGTTCACAATTATTCCGCAACGAGCGTACGTCGAATTATGGACGATGAAATTGTTGGCCACGAAGTTGTGCAGAGTCGGCACGGTGATGTCATAGACCTCTTCGGATCCCACGGGCTCGATTTGTTCGACTTCATCCCATACGGGTCCGTCGACGAGCGGCGTGACAAAGGGATCACCCGTCATGAGGGCGACCCGCGGCGCGGCCGACATCGGCATGGATTGATTCGGGCTAGTACGAATGTCGAGCGCGCTCAGGCTCGTTCCACCAACTCGAGCGGCCGTGGCGGCGACCGCCCAGGCTTCTCTCGGCAATGTGTCGAAGTTGCTCTTGACCTTGGGCTGCGCGGCAATCAGCGGCAGCACCTCTTCCTCGAGCAGCCGCTGCTTCACCGAGCCGGGGGAGAAGCCGATTCTCTGAGCAAAGCGCAGGATCTGGTCCTCGTCCGTGATCTGTATTCTGCAGGCCGGAGTTCCGATCGCGGTGGTCTTCTCGCGGATCAGCGAAAAGATGCCGAATCGCAGCAGAAGATGGTGCACATCCTCGATCAGCCTCCGGGACTTCGAACAGTACTCGAGGAAGACGCCAGCATCGGAGTGATAAACGCCGCCGTCGCCGCTGAACAGTGCCTGCAGGAACAGGCGCACCGAGGTCTCGGGCGCCGTGAAAATGATCTGCGGCACGAACTTATCGGCGGCGCCGACATTGAGTTCGAGATGTCGAAGCCAGTCGTGGGCGCGATTTCGCTCTGGGATTCCCCCTCTTCCCTTTCGATTGACCAGTCGATACCCGTAGCGGCCGTTATAAGTGATCTCTCCCAGGCCGGAGGCCGCCATCGCCGACAGGAGCAGAGCGACCATGGCCGGATCCGCTGTCGTGTACGTGGGGCTGTGACCGGGCGTATTGCACTGCCCCTCGGAGATCATCAAGCCGATTAGAGTCGCCTCCCACTCAGCTATGGGCGTCTTGCCAAATATGGGAATCTCGCGGGCAACCGCAATACGATTGCCGGCCCGCAAATCGCTCAATGCCACCCATTCGTTGAGCATTCGAAATGGATGATTTGCCGTCGCTCGAATGCGCAGCCCCGCCCGGGTACGCAATTCGAAGATCTCTCGCTTGCCCTGCGGTATGAAATCCGACACTTTTGCCGGCCGCAAACGCGAGCCGTCCAGTGCCAGGGTGCGCTTGCCCCAGCGCATCTCCGTGATCGGCATATAGGCGCCGGTATCAGCGTCCACCACGCGGGTATCTGCGGTGACGCATTTTCCAAGACACACGGTCAGAACGCTGCGTGGAATCTTGAAGTACTCCACCGTGCTGGCCAGCGCAAAGGAATTCGGTGGGATGATGCAGACCGGCCCCTGGAAGTCCACGAAGGATTTTTCGTCGAACCTCTTCGGATCGACGATGGTGGAATTGATATTGGTGAAGATCTTGAAATCCTCGCCGCAACGCACGTCATAGCCATAGCTCGAGGTGCCGTAGGAGACGATCTTGTGGCCGTCGCTCATCCGCACCTGTTCGGGCGCAAACGGCTCGATCATGCCGTCCCGCGCCATGCGCCGGATCCAACGATCGCTCTTGATGCTCATCAGGTCGCTTCTACCGTGATCTTGGGAAATGCACGGCTATAGTCCTTGTTCAGGGTCGACAGGCGCGCCGCCGTGCGCCGGGCCATCAGAAAATAAGCCCGGGCGCGGGCGCTGCCGGGCTCGGCAACCACGGTCGGAGAGCCGCCGTCCGCATCCTCGCGGATGCGGATGTCCAAGGGCAGTTCGCCGAGCAGTTGCACGCCGTATTGAGCGGCCATGCGCGCCCCGCCGCCGCTGCCGAACACATGCTCGACGTGACCGCAGTTGCTGCACACGTGCACGCTCATGTTCTCCACCACCCCAAGCACGCGAACTGCGACTTTCTCGAACATCTTGAGCCCTTTGCGCGCATCCAGGAGTGCAATGTCCTGGGGCGTCGTGACGATGACCGCGCCGCTGACGGGTACGCGCTGCGCAAGGGTCAGCTGAATGTCGCCGGTGCCGGGCGGCATGTCCACCACCAGGTAATCCAGTTCACCCCAGTTGGTGTCGCCCAAGAGCTGCGTCAGGGCCTGGGTCACCATCGGACCGCGCCACGCCATGGGCTGTTCCTGGTCGATCATGAAACCGATGGACATGACCTCGACGCCGTGCGCACGCAGGGGGGTCAGATGCTTGCCGTCCGCGCTCACCGGTTTGGCGCCGGACAATCCCATCATCAGAGGTTGGCTCGGTCCGTAGATGTCGGCGTCCAGCAAGCCGACCTTGGCGCCTTGGGCAGCCCAGGCCAAGGCCAGGTTCGCAGCGGTCGTGGACTTTCCGACTCCGCCCTTGCCCGAGGCCACCGCGATGATGTTTTTCACGCCGGCCAAGGGCTTGAGCGTCCTCTGTACGGCGTGCGCGGTGATCTCAGCCCTAACCTTGAGCTCCAGGCGGTTCTGCCCCAGAACCGGGCGCAGGTGCTCCTGCAATGCGGCCTGCAGTTCGGCGACATAGTCCGCGCAGGGAAAGCCCAGCGTGAGCTCCACTCGCGCCACACCGCCTTGTAGTGTGACGGACGCCACACTCTTGGCCTCCCCCAGCGTTTGGCCAAGGTACGGATCCGCATAGGACGATAGGTTTTCGCGGAGGGCGTCTTCCGCGGCGGCAGCTTGATTCATATGGGTATCGAATTGTACCGCACGCGGAGAACCCCGTGCGGTGTGGCATAATTGTAATGTGAGAAATAGAGCCGCGGCGGGCTTGAATACTACGACCACAATAGATTGCTCTCGACGGATGTGCAAAACAGGCACTGAATGAGTTTATTTAGCAACTATCGCGCCGATCGACTCATTGCCGAGGTCAAGTCCAGCGGCAATCCGGGCAGCCCGCTGGCGCAAAAGGCCTTGGAGAAGCTCTCCGCGCTTGGGCCCAGCGCCATCGAGCCCATCGTCGATGCCCTGGCCACGGCGGAGAAGCGCGAGACCGTGGCGTACGTCGAGGTGCTGTCGCGTCTGATCGACTCTAAGACACTGCCGCAACTGCTCAAAGTCATGGCCGAAGCCAACGGCAGGGCAATGTCCGGCATCGCCTGGGCGCTGTCTTCCAGCAAGAACTACCCGGCGGGCGCCCTGCTCGATGCGCTGACCAAGCCGGCCATGCCGAAACAGGCCCTCCTCGATGTGATCGCCGCGCAGAAAAGCCGCTTTACGGTGCGCGAACTGCTGAATGCCGCGTACGCCCAGGAGCCGAGCGAACGCGCCGGATTGTTCAAGATCATAGGGGAGATCGCCGACGAGTCTTCGATCGACGATTTGATCGCCAGGATCGAGGGCAAGGATCCGGTGGCACGGCTGCATATCATCAATGTGCTGGCGCGCTTCAATAACCCCAAGGTACGGCAGGCGGTGCAGGGGCAACTCAAGGACAACAGCAAGTTCATCCGTTCCGCCGCGCTCACCGCCCTTTCGAAGATGGACGGACCCTTCGACATGGCCCTCCTTTGCGGCATGCTGCGCGACCCGGAAATCGAGGTGCAGAACAAGGCGGTCGACGTCGTCGTCCATGCCAATCATCCCGAGACCATCAAGTACCTGGTCGACGTGCTGAAGGACGAGAACGAATACGCCCGGCGCGCGGCGGTCGAGGTGTTGAACGTGGTCGGCACGTCGAAATCGGTCAAATTCCTGCTGGAGGTGATCGCCGACAGCGATTGGTGGGTGCGCACGCGGGCGGCCGATGCGCTCGGCAAGATCGGCGGCCCGCGCGTCGTCGACGCCGTGCTGGCACTGGTCAAGGATGAGAACCAGGACATCCGGCGCGCCGCCATCGAGATCCTCAACCAGACCAAGGATGAGCGCGCGGTCGCGCAATTGATCGAAGCCACCAAGGATTCGGACTGGTGGGTGAGCGAACGCGCGGTGGATGCGCTGGCCGAAATCGGCAGCACCAAGTCCCTGCCGCGCTTTCTGGAAATGCTCGGGGCCGGCGCGCCGAAATCGCTGCCGACCGTCATCCGCGCCATCGGCAAGGTCGGCGATCAGAAATGCATTGAGCATTTGCTGCCCATGCTGCAGCGACCGGAGAACGAAATCAAAGCGGAGGCCATAGCGGCGCTCGCCCGGCTCGCGGATGAGCGGCGCGCCGATACCATCCGGGTGCGGTTGCAGGCGGTCGCCAGCAATGCCGACGCGACCATCAGTCAAGCCGTGGCGCGCGCCATGTCGGAGCTGGACAACCGCTTTTCCACCCAGCAAATCGCGGCCAATCAGCGCGCCGAGAAAATGCAGGAGCCGGCCAAGACTCTGCTCATCGACAATCAGGACATCGCCAAGATCGTCCAGGAACAGGAGGTTCAGGCGGCGAAGCTGGACATCGCGACATTGAAGACCGGCGACGTCATCGAAGGCCGCTACAAGTTCATCGAAAAGATCGGCAAGGGCGCATTCGGCACCGTCTTGCTGATGGAAGACACCGTGGTCGAAGAGCGGTTGATCTTGAAATTCCTGAACGCCAACGTGTCGGCGGACGAAGAGATGATGAAGCGCTTCGTGCATGAATTGCGCTACAGCCGCAAAATAACGCACAAGAACGTCATCCGCATCTACGACTTCTTGTACATCAAGGGCAATTACGCCATCTCGATGGAATATTTCCCCTCGCACACGCTGGGCGGCGAGATCATCAACGAGAAGCCCGTGGCCCTGAAGCGAGCGATCAAATTCGGCATCGACATCGCGACCGGAATGGCGGTCGCGCACCAAGCCGGGATCGTGCACCGCGATTTGAAGCCCGCCAATATTCTCATCGACAACGACGGCCTGCTCAAGATCGTGGACTTCGGCGTGGCGGCGGCGCAAAGCCAGGGTGACACTCAGCTCACCAAGACGGGCTATGTGATCGGCTCTCCCAAATACATGGCGCCGGAGCAGATTCTGGGCAAGAAGGTGGATGAACGAGCCGACATCTACAGCTTGGGGGTCATTCTCTACGAGATGTTCAGCGGCGTGCCCCCCTATTCCCGCGGCGATCACATGTCGGTCATGTACCAGCACGTCCAGGGCAAGGCGCGTCCGCCGATCGAAATAAACAAGGAATTGCCGTTGGAATTGAACAACTTAGTGGTGAAATGCATGGCTTTGGACAAAGCCAAACGCGCGCAAACCATGGACGAACTGCGCCTGGCGCTCGAAAAATTCCTATAGGCGCTTGACGCACCTCACGTTTATGGCGTGATTCGCGCCGAAACGCTCGAAAATCCAATTGCTTACGGGTAGCCTTACGCGTTATGGCAAGAATCGACGCGTTTCTCAAGTTAGGCGTGGCCCAAGGTTGCTCGGACCTGCATCTTGCCGTGGGCGTGCCGCCGATGCTGCGCATGCACGGCGATCTGATGCCGATCAAGTTTCGCGAACTGGGCGAAGCGGAGCTCGAGGGCTACATCACCGAGGTGCTGACCCAGAACCAGCTGAAACACCTGCGCGCCGGCAACGACATCGATTTTTCCTATGTGTCCGCCGAGGGCGGCCGCTTTCGGGTCAACGTATATCGCAAGGAAACCGGTATTGGGGCCGCATTTCGCGCCATTCCGACTCAGATGCCCACCATGGAGCAGCTCGCCTTGCCGCCCATCGTGCGCAAACTCTGCGACTATCACCAGGGCATGATCCTGGTCACGGGCTCCACCGGCACCGGCAAGTCCACCACCCTTGCGGCCATGATCGACTATCTGAATTCGACCCGCTCGCTCAATATCATCAGCCTGGAAGACCCGATCGAATTCGTTCACCGCAGCAAGACCAGCCAGGTCATCCAGCGCGAACTCGGCACGCACCTGCCGACCTTTGCCGAGGGCGTGCGCGCGGCCATGCGCGAGGATCCCGACGTGATCCTGGTCGGCGAATTGCGCGATGCTGAGACCATCTCCATGGCGATGACCGCCGCCGAAACCGGGCATCTGGTGCTCGGCACCCTGCACACGACCAGCGCCACCAAAACCATCGACCGCATCATCGATGCGCTGCCGACCGAGGAGCGGGAACAGACCAAGAGCTTCCTGTCGCAGAGTCTCATTGCCGTTATCACCCAGGTGCTGATCAAGAGCCCCGATCAACGCGCGCGGCGGGCCGTGTGCGAAATCATGGTGCTCACCAAGGCCATCGGCAAACTCATCATGACCGATCAATCGCATCAGATTCCCAGCCAATTGCAGATGGGCAAGGAATACGGCATGCAATTGATGGATCAAGCATTGCTCGCGGCCATCAACGCCAAGGAAGTCGATCCCGAGCATGCGTATACCTATGCGTCGGACAAGCGCCAATTTCAGCGCTTCGTGACCGACATGGCAGGCGCGCCGGCAGCCGAACCGGCGAACCCCTAGGGAAAACCGTGGCCGCCATCGACACCTTTTTGACTCAAGTCCTGGAGCGCAACGGCTCGGATTTGCACTTCCTGGCAGGCGATCCGCCCCGGGTGCGGCAATACGGCGAACTGAAGGCACTGAGCCCCGAGCCGCTCGGCGCCGACATGGTCAAGACGACTTTGTACGAGATCATGCCGAAACTATCGGTGGATCGCTTCGAGTCCAAGGACGGCACGGACTTCGCCTATGCCATCCCCGGCGTCGCCCGCTTCCGCGTCAACGTGATGCGGCAGCTGAACGGCATGGGGGCGGTGTTTCGCGCAATTCCCTCGAAGGCGCGCACGGCTGCGGAGCTCAATCTGCCGGACGCGGTGATGAGTCTGTGCAAGATCAACAGCGGCCTGATTCTGGTGACCGGTAAAACCGGATCGGGCAAGTCCACCACGCTCGCCGCCATGATCGACGACATCAACACCCGCGAAAAGGGCCATATTCTCACCATTGAGGATCCGATCGAATTCGTGCACTTGCGCAAGAACTGCCTGATCAGCCAGCGCGAGATCGGCGTGCACGCGACCTCGTTCTCGTCGGCATTGCTGTCGGCGTTGCGCGAGGATCCCGACGTCATTCTGGTGGGCGAGCTGCGCGACCTCGAAACCATGAGCATCGCCGTGACCGCCGCGGAAATGGGCATTCTGGTGATGGGCACGCTGCACACCAACGGCGCCGCCGCCACGGTGGATCGCCTGGTGAACGCATTTCCCGCGGACAAGCAGCCCCACGTGCGCACCATGCTCTCGACCAGCCTGCGCGGCGTCGTATCCCAGCAGCTCATTCCCAAGATCGACAAGCAAGGGCGGGTCGCGGCTCTCGAAATCTTGATCAACACGCCGGCGGTCGCCAATTTGATCCGGCAGGGCAAGATGGATCAGTTGGAAAATGCCATGCAAAGCGGCGCCGCGACCGGCATGCGCCTCATGGACACGGCCATTCAAGGATTGCTGGAAAGCCGGCAAATCAGCGGTAAAGAGGCCTTCAAAAAGGCCATCAGCAAATCCAAGTTCGAGCAATTCCGCGAGGCCTCGTAGATCGCGGGCACATGATCGCGCCTGCGAAAAGCCGTCGCGCGCTGTAAACTCGCGGGATGACCCGCAAACTCTTCGTCACCACCGCGCTGCCCTACGCCAACGGCCCGTTCCACATCGGGCACATCATGGAATACATCCAGGCCGATATCTGGGTGCGCTTTCAGCGGATGCTCGGAAATGCGGTGCATTTCGTCTGTGCGGACGACGCCCACGGCGCCCCGATCATGCTCAAGGCCGAGGCCGAGGGCATCTCTCCCCGGGAGCTGGTCGCGCGCATCACCGCGGATCGACCCCGATACCTGCAAGGCTTTCATATCGGCTTCGATCATTGGTATTCGACGGATTCACCGGAGAATGTCGCGCTGTCGCAGGACATCTATCGCCGGCTGAAAGCCGCGGGGCTGGTCTACGTCAAGGCCGTCGAGCAGTTCTACGATCCGGTCAAGGCCATGTTCCTGGCGGACCGCTACATCAAGGGCGAGTGCCCCAACTGCCACGCGAAAGACCAGTACGCCGACGCGTGCGAAGTCTGCAGCATCGTCAATTCGCCCGCCGATCTGATCGACCCCTTTTCGACGCTGTCCGGCGCGAAGCCGCTCATGAAGACGTCCGACCACTATTTTTTCAGACTGTCGGATCCCAAGTGCGTTGAATTCTTGAGCGGATGGCTCGACACGCCGCAACGGCTGCAGTCGCAAGTGGTCAACAAGGCGCGCGAGTGGCTTTCCGGCAAGGGCGACGAAGCGCTCGAGGACTGGGACATTTCCCGCGACGCCCCCTACTTCGGCATTCCGATCCCCGACGCTCCCGGCAAATATTTCTACGTTTGGCTGGATGCCCCGATCGGCTATCTGGCATCGCTGCAGAACTACTTCGAAACCGGCAAAGCGCGCGCGCGCGGCGAACATAGAACCTTCGCGCAATTTCTCGCGGCACCCGACACCGAACAGCTGCATTTCATAGGCAAGGACATCATCTACTTCCACACGCTGTTCTGGCCCGCCATGCTGAAATTCGCCGGATCTCCCTACAAAGTGCCGGATCACGTCTACGCGCACGGCTTCATCACGGTGTCCGGCGAGAAGATGTCCAAGTCCCGCGGGACCGGCATCAGCCCGCTGCGATACCTTTCGATCGGGATGAATCCGGAGTGGCTGCGCTACTACATCGGCGCCAAGCTGAATTCGAACGTCGAGGATCTGGACTTCAATCCGGACGACTTCGTCGCACGCGTGAACAGCGATCTGATCGGCAAATACGTCAACATCGCGAGCCGGGCCGCGACCTTCGTCACCAAGCATTTCGGCGGAGCACTCGAGTACGGCAGCGACGCAGTGCCGATCGCGCGCGAAGCGCGTGACATTGCGCTTGGCGTGGCCGAACACTACGAGACGCGCGAGTTCGGCAAGGCGATGCGCGAGATCATGGCCCATGCGGATCGAATCAACCACGATTTCGATGCGCGCCAGCCCTGGATTCTCGCCAAGGACACTGCGAAGCGGGCCGAGCTCCAGGACGTCTGCTCACGCGCACTGCAGGGGTTCTGGCTGCTGAGCGTGCTCATCGCGCCCGTCCTGCCGGATCTCGCGGAGCGCGTCGCGCGCGAGCTGTTCGGGCTTGATCGGCCTTTCGCGTGGAGCGACGCCGACGTACTGCCCGCCCGAATCAACCCATACCATCACCTGATGACCCGCGTCGATCCGAAGCAGCTCGATGCGCTGTTCGAAACCGACAAGGAAGCTGCATCGGATGCCGCGACGCTCGCGAATGCGGCAGCCGTGGAGGGCAACATGATTTCCATCGACGATTTCCTGCGGGTCGACCTGCGCGTGGCGAAAGTCCTGAATGCCGAGCTGGTTGCGGGCGCCGACAAGCTCCTGAAGCTCGCACTCGACGTCGGCGAACTCGGAACCCGCAGCGTTTTCGCCGGCATCCGCGCGGCCTATCAGCCCGAGTCGCTGGTGGGCCGGCTCATTGTGGTGGTCGCAAACTTGGAGCCGCGTAAGATGCGCTTCGGGGTTTCCGAAGGCATGATGTTGGCGGCAGGGCCCGGCGGGAAGGAGATCTTCGTGCTTTCCCCCGATTCCGGCGCCGTGCCGGGCATGCGCATCAAGTGACATGAACACCGAACCCGCGCCTGACATCGTGGCGCGCATCGATGCGTTGCTGCCGCAAACTCAGTGCACGCGCTGCGGCTATGCCGGCTGCCGGCCCTATGCCGCCGCCATCGCGAGCGGCGAGGCGCAGATCAACCAATGTCCGCCCGGCGGCGCCGCCGCCATCGCGGCGCTGGCGGAACTGTTGGACCGGCCCGCGCTGACCTTGAATCCGGCTCACGGCGTGGAGCGCCCGCCGCTGGTGGCCTGGATCGACGCAGCACGCTGCATCGGCTGCGCGCGCTGTCTGCCGCCCTGTCCGGTGGACGCCATCGTCGGCGCCGCCAAGTACCTGCACACCGTCCTGGTCGAGCGCTGCACGGGGTGCGAATTGTGCCTGCCGCCCTGCCCCGTCGATTGCATCGAGATGCGCCCGGGCCCTGCACCGGCCGTGAACCAATCGCAGGTCAACCTGCGGCGTTTCAATGCACACAACGGCCGGCTGCTGCAGCGTAACAGCGAACGGCAGCGGCAGCTCGATGCCAAGAAGGCGGCGGCGCCGGGGCGCAGATCCCCTCCATGAACGATACGAAACGGCGCGCAATATTTGCGCGGCTGCGCAGCGCCAATCCCGCGCCGCGCACCGAGCTGCAGTATCGATCGCCGTTTGAACTGTTGGTGGCGGTGATCCTCTCGGCGCAGGCCACCGACAAGAGCGTGAACAAGGCGACTGCGAAGCTGTTTGGCGTCGCCGACACGCCGGCCGCCCTGCTGGCGTTGGGGATCGAGGGCCTTTCGCCCTACATCAAGTCGATCGGCCTGTACAACAGCAAGGCCAGGAATATCATCGCGACCTGCCGCCATTTGCTCGAACGCCATGGCGGCGTGGTGCCCGCCTCGCGTGAGGAACTCGAGCAGCTGCCCGGGGTCGGTAGAAAAACCGCCAATGTCATTCTGAACACAGCCTTCGGTGAACCGACCATCGCGGTGGACACTCATATATTTCGGGTCGCCAACCGTACCGGATTGGCGCCCGGCAAGACAGTCCGCGCCGTGGAGGAGAAACTCATGAAATTCGTGCCCGCCGAGTTCCTCCAGGATGCGCACCACTGGCTGATCTTGCACGGCCGGTATATCTGCAAGGCGCGCAACCCGGCCTGCCCGATCTGCCCCATACAGGACCTGTGCGAGTATCGTCACAAAAGCCATGACCCCATTTGACACTTATTCCCGGGAGCAGCTGCGCCGCAGCTACGCCGATGCCTGGGCCAAACACTTGGCGCATTCGCCCCTCACGCCGCTCGAAGCCAATATCACCGATGTGATCGGGGCACATCCCGAGTATCAGGCCGTGGTGGGTGATGCCGGGACGGCCGTGGCCTTCGAGCCGGATACTCTGAACACCGCCGAGAATCCGTTCCTGCACATGGGATTGCATCTCGCAGTTCGCGACCAGGTGTCCATCGACCGGCCGCCCGGGGTGCGTGACCTGCACCGCGCGCTGCAGGCAAAGTACGGCGACTTGCACCGGGCCGAACATGCGCTCATGGAGGCGCTGGGCGAGGCCTTGTGGCAGGCGCAGCGCGCCCAACGTCCGCCCGACGAGCGGCAGTTCCTGGAACTCGCGCGCAGACGTCTCGAGGCCCCGGACGGGCGTTAGGGAACGTTAAGCAAGCTTCATCCGCGCTTCATCGGTGCGGATATAGGGCAACGCTATCCTGCTTCCGTGAGCAGGAGACCTCCCATGCACCTTTCTATTGCGGCCGCCGCCGCCTGCTGCTGTCTATTGCCGATTGCCGCCGGATTTGCCGCCACACCGGCGGTCCAGCCTGCCACCACGCCCACGGCTGCAGCCTCGGGCGATGCGGCGGCCAAGCACGCCAAGCGCACTGCCTGCCTCAAGGACGCCAAGTCCAAAAAGCTGCTGGGCGCTGAAAAGACGACCTTCCTGAAGAACTGCATGGCGCAGCCCTGAGCGAGCGAGCGTCCTTAGCGCTCCCGGGCCGGCGACTTGCGTTTGATCGAGCGGGCATTGACGTTCCGCTTGGGCGCACCGAGCCTGATCTGCCGGCCAAACTCCTCCAGACAGGTTTTCGCAAGAGGTTGCAGACTGGAATCCAACCGGCGATAACCCGCCACCAGACTGGAACCGAAGGGGGTCAGAACCACGCCCCCGCCGCCCCGGCCGCCGACACTGGCATGCGCCACCGGGCGATCGAAGCTCTTGTTCAAGTCCTCGAGCAGCAGCCATGCCCGGCGGTAGCTCATCCGCATCTCCCGGGCGGCCTGCGACAGGGACCCGGTGCGGGCGATTCCCTCCAGCAGTTCGATCTTGCCGGCTCCGACGGAACAGCGGGCGCCGAAGTCGACGCGAAATCGCACGGTCAGAGGAGTGGCCAAGCGGCGCGGCCCCGTCAATATTTCCGTGCTGGCGCGGAGGTCACGGTCACCAGGATGGTGTCCCGCGGCGCGCCGCTGAACTGCAGGACCAAGGGCTTCGAACCCAGCAATTCGAACACCACGATTTTGTGCGGCGCCGCGCAGGCGCGCTGACCTTGATAGTCGGTGGGCTGCACCAGGTTTCCGTTCGACACCACGTCAATCCAGAACGGCAGGTCGATGGAGATGCGATAGCTGCCCGGTGCCGCGATTTTCAACATCGCAAGGCCTGCGAAAGCCGACACGGGCGGCACCTTCCCCGGGGTCGCGGCGAACGCAACCCCATCCTGCCCCGTGAGCCGCAACCGGTACAGGCGATCCGGCACAACGATCGGTGCCGAGACAGCGTCCTTCCCCGCGCTCAATTCGACGGGAGCGGCGGCGTACAGCGCCCGCTCCTTGCTCACGTCCCACTTGAAATCCACGCAGTCGCCGTCGGCTAGGGCAGGCAGTGCGCAGCTTGCCGCGATGAGCGCGAAGATCCCTGAAAATACCGTGCGGCGGTGCGATGGCATGATTCAGCGCTTGGGGAGGTACAGGTCGGTCAACGTTCCTTCAAATGCCTCCGCGGCAAACGCCACGGTCTCCGACAGGGTGGGATGCGGGTGGATGGTCAGACCGATATCCGCCGCATCAGCGCCCATCTCGATCGCCAGTCCCAATTCACCCATCAACTCCCCGGCGTTGGTGCCGACGATCCCGGCGCCGATGATCCTATGCGTTTCCTTGTCGAACAATAGCTTGGTGAATCCCTCGTCCCGATTGATGGCCAACGAGCGCCCGCTCGCGGCCCACGGAAACAGGCCCTTGCCATAGTTGACGCCGCGCGCTTTGGCGTCGATCTCATTGACCCCCACCCAGGCAATTTCCGGGTCGGTATAGGCAACCGAGGGGATGCAGCGGGCATCGAAGGCGGATTTCTGGCCTGCGGCGACTTCCGCGGCGACCTTGCCCTCATGACCGGCCTTGTGCGCCAGCATCGGCGCGCCGACCACGTCGCCGATCGCAAAGATATGCGGCACGTTGGTGCGCATCTGCTTGTTCACCTGAATGAGGCCGCGCGGGTTGACCGTGACGCCGGCCGCGGACGCATTGACGGCGTTGCCGTTCGCGGTGCGTCCCACCGCCACCAGCACCCGGTCGAACACCTGCGGCTGCGGCGCGTCGGGGCCCTCAAACGTCGCGCGCAGCCCGTCCGCCGCCGGCTCGAGCTTGGCTACCTTGGTGTTGAGCAATATACGTTCATAGCGCTTCTCAATCCGCTTCTGCAGCGGCCGCACCAGATCGCGATCCGTGCCGGGCATCAAACCATCGCTCAATTCAACCACGGAGACGCGCACGCCCAGTGCATCGTACACACAGGCCATTTCCAAGCCGATGATGCCGCCGCCGATCACCAGCAGGCGCCGGCAATCGGCGGGCAATTCCAACGCGCCGGTCGAATCGATGACGCGCGGATCATCGGGCAACCCGGGCAGACGCGCCGACTCGGATCCGGCCGCGATGATGCACTGCTTGAAATCGATGCGCTGCGTGCCGCCCGTCCCCTGCACCTCGAGAGAATACGGCCCGGTGAATTTCCCCTCGCCGTGGATGACGGTCACCTTGCGTTGTTTTGCCAGCAGCGCGAGTCCATTGGTCAATCTCGTGACGACGCGGTTCTTCCAGGCGCGCAGGCGGTCGTGGTCGATTTGCGGCGCGCCGAAAATGATGCCGGCGGAGTTCATGTCCGCCGCGTCCTCGATCACCTTCGCCGCATGCAGCAGCGCCTTCGAGGGGATGCAACCCACGTTCAAACAGACGCCGCCCAACATCGGCCAGCGCTCGACCAACGTGACCTTGAGGCCCAGATCGGCCGCCCGAAACGCCGCGGTGTAGCCGCCCACTCCCGCACCCAGCACCACCAGATCGACCGCCCCCGGCGGCGCCGCGGACCGGGGTGTCGCAGCTTGCGGTGCCGCGGCCTGAGGCGGCGTGCTCGGCGGTGGTACTGCGGGCGCCGCCGAGGGTGCCGCCGCCTGCACCATGGCGATCAGCGCGCCGGCCGCAACCTCGTCGCCCTTTTTGAGCGCGACCGAATCGACGACGCCGTTCACCGTCGACGGCACGTCCATCGAGGCCTTCTCGGTCTCGAGGGTAATCAGCGGATCATCGATGTGAATCTCACTGCCCTTGCGGACCAGGACATCGACGACGGTCACTCCCTTGGCGTCGCCGAGTTCCGGCACCCGCAGTTCGACCAGGCTCATAGCAGGGCCTTGACGTCGCCCAGCGCCTTGGCGAGGAACACCACGAAGCGCGCCGCTTCCGCCCCGTCGATCACCCTGTGATCGTAGGACAGCGACAACGGCAGCATCAGCCGCGGCAAGAATGCGCCCTTGTCATACACCGGTCTCTGGCTGGATTTCGACACGCCCAAAATGGCGACTTCCGGCGCATTGATGATGGGCGTGAACGCGGTGCCGCCGATGCCGCCCAAACTCGAGATCGTAAAAGTTCCGCCCTGCATTTCGGTGTTCTTCAATTTGCCGGCCCGCGCCTTTTCCGACATCGCCGCGAGCGCGCGGGCAATCTCGTACAAATTCAGCCGATCCGCGTTCGCGATCACCGGCACCACCAGTCCGTTCGGCGTATCGGCGGCGAAGCCGATATTGAAGTATTTCTTCAAGACCAGATTCTCGCCGTTGGCGTCCAGCGAGGAATTGAAACGCGGGAATTCCTGCAAGGCCATCAGACATGCCTTCACGATGAATGCCAGCGGCGTGAGGCGCACTCCTTCTTCGGATGCCTTGCTCTTCAGCGCCACGCGCACGGCTTCCAAGTCGGTGATGTCCGCATCTTCATGCTGCGTGACATGCGGCAGATTGACCCAGCTGGCCTGAAGCCGTGCGCCCGAAATCCGCTGAATTCGCGTCAGGGGCTTGATTTCCACGGCGCCGAACGCCGCAAAATCCACCACCGGCACCTTGGGCAGTGCCGACACCGCGGCGGGCGCAGCCGGCGGTGCGGTGAGAATTTTCTTCACATACGCTTTCACGTCGTCCGGCGTGATGCGGCCCTTGACCCCCGTTCCGCTGATCTTCCCCAAATCGGCGCCGAGCTCGCGCGCGAATTTTCGCAACGACGGACTGGCATAAGCCTTCGAGAACGCCTTTTCGTCGATCGCGGCTGCGGCGGGTGCGGCAGCAGGCGGTGCAGCGGGGGCCGGCGGCGCCGCGGCTGCAGCGGGGGCCGGCGGCGCGGTCGGTGCAGGCTCGGCGGCTGCCGCCGGTGCGGCCGCGGCACGGGCCGGCTCGGATGCTGCCGGTGCGGCCGCGCTCGGCGCCACGACGGCAGCCGACTCGGTCCCTGCAGCCGGCTCGAGCAGCAAGATCAGCGACCCTTGCGAAACCTTGTCGCCCTGCTTGAGCTTGACCTGCGTAATGCGGCCGGCCGTGGGGGCCGGCACGTCCATCGCCGCCTTTTCCGTCTCAATCGTGATCAGGGGCGCTTCTTTCTCGATCTGCTGGCCCTCCTTGACCAACACGTCGATGACGCTGACGTCCTTGAAGCCGCCGATGTCGGGTACCAGAACTTCCATTGGGTTGGTCACGGTGCCGCCAGGCTCCTATACCGTCAGTGGGTTGGGCTTGTCGGGATCGATACCGAAGGCCTGCATGGCATCGGCCACCGTCTGCTTGTCGATTTTGCCGTCGTCGGCCAGCGCCTTGAGCGCCGCAATGGTCACATAGTGGCGGTCCACCTCGAAGAAACGCCGCAGCTCCGCGCGCGAGTCGCTGCGGCCGTATCCATCGGTGCCCAGCACCGAGTAGCGGCCGGGTACCCACTGGCGAATTTGATCGGCGACGGTTTTGACATAATCGGTTGCCGCGATGAAGGGCCCCGTGCGATCCGCGAGAGCCTGTTGAATATAGGTCTGCTGCGGCGGTTGGTTCGGATGCAAGAGATTGCGGCGTTCGACGTCGAGGGCATTGCGCCGCAGCTCGCTGAAGCTCGTGACGGAATACACATCGGCGGGCACGCCGTAGCTCTTTTCCAGCAGTTCCGCCGCCGCCAGGACTTCGCGCAGTATCGTACCCGAACCGAACAGCGTCACCCGCACCTTGCCGCGGCCGCCGATTTGCAGCAGATACATGCCGTTCAGAATTCCCTGTGCCACACCGGCCGGCATGGCCGGATGTGCATAGTTCTCGTTCATGCAGGTGATGTAGTAGAAAATACTCTCCTGCTCCTGGTACATGCGCCGCAGGCCATCCTGCACGATTACAGCGAGTTCATAGGCGTAGGTTGGATCGTAGGCCACGCAATTCGGAATCACGGTCATCACCAACTGACTGTGTCCGTCCTGATGCTGCAGCCCCTCGCCGGCGAGCGTCGTGCGCCCGGCCGTGCCGCCCACCAGAAAGCCTCGCGCCTGGCTGTCGCCCGCCGCCCACATGAAGTCACCGACGCGTTGAAAACCGAACATGGAGTAATAGATGTAGAAAGGCACCATGCTCACGCCATGATTCGAATACGCCGTCGCGGCGGCGAGCCAGGAACACAAGCTGCCCGCCTCGTTGATGCCTTCCTCGAGAATCTGGCCCTGCTTGTCCTCCCGATAGAACATGAGCTGGTCGGCATCCTGCGGGGTGTAGAGCTGTCCGACCGAGGAATAAATGGCGATCTGGCGAAACATGCCCTCCATGCCGAAGGTGCGCGCCTCATCGGGAACGATGGGCACAATGTGCCTGCCGATATTCTTGTCCTTGACGAGCGTGGTGAGCATGCGCACCAAGGCCATGGTGGTGGAGATTTCCCGATCCGCCGTGCCTTCCAGCAGCGAGCTGAATGCCTCCAGCGGCGGCACCACCAGCGGCGGCGACGCCGAGTTTCGCGCCGGCAGATAGCCGCCGAGAGCGGCGCGGCGCTCCTGCAAGTAGCGCAGTTCCTCGCTGTCCGCGGCGGGCTTGCGGAACGTCAAGCCGGCGATCTCTTCATCGGTGATTTGAATGTTGAAGCGGTCGCGCACTTCCTTGAGCGCCTCATCGCCGAGCTTCTTCTGCTGGTGGGCCGAATTCAGGCCCTCGCCCGCCTTGCCCATGCCGAAACCCTTGATGGTCTTGGCCAAGATCACCGTGGGCGCGCCCTTGTGCGCGACCGCGGAAGCGTAGGCGGCGTAGACCTTTTGCGGATCGTGGCCGCCGCGGTTCAAATACCAGATCTCCTCGTCCGACATGTTGGCGACCATTTCCTTCAGCTCGGGATACTTGCCGAAGAAATGTTCGCGCACATAGGCGCCGCCCTTGGATTTGAAGTTCTGGTACTCGCCGTCCACGCACTCTTCCATCAAACGCTTGAGCAAGCCCTTCTGGTCGCGCTCGAGCAACGGATCCCAGCGCGAGCCCCAGATGACCTTGATGACGTTCCAGCCCGCGCCGAGAAAAGCCGCCTCGAGTTCTTGAATGATCTTGCCGTTGCCGCGCACCGGCCCGTCGAGCCGCTGCAGGTTGCAATTGATCACGAAAATGAGATTGTCGAGTTTCTCGCGCACCGGCATGGTCAACGCGCCCATGGATTCGGGCTCGTCCATTTCACCGTCGCCGAGGAATGCCCACACCTTGCGGTCCGAAGGCGGGACCATGCCGCGATGCTCCAGATAGCGCACGAAGCGGGCCTGAAAGATCGCCGTCATCGGGCCCAATCCCATCGATACGGTGGGAAACTGCCAAAAATCCGGCATCAGCCAGGGATGCGGATAGGAGGACAGGCCGTTGCCCTTGACTTCCTGACGGAACCGCAGCAGCTGCGATTCGTCCATGCGGCCCTCGAGATAGGCCCGCGCGTAGATTCCGGGACTGGAATGCCCCTGCATGAAAATCATGTCGCCGGGGTGCGCCGGGCTCTTGGCGCGCCAGAAATGATTGAAGCCGACCTCGTACAGCGTCGCGGCCGATGCATAGGATGCGATGTGGCCGCCGTATTCCGAATTGGAACGATTCGCCTGCACCACCATCGCGAGCGCGTTCCAGCGAATATAGGCCTCGTTGCGCCGCTCCAAGGAGCGGTCGCCCGGATAGTCCGGCTCCTGCGCCTTGGAGATGGTGTTGAGATAGGCGGTATTCGGCTTGAAGGGCAGATAGGCGCCCGACCGCCGCGTGAAATCCACCAACTTCTCCAGCAGGAAATGCGCGCGTTGGGGGCCTTGAGCGCGCATGACCGAATCGATCGATTCCAGCCACTCCTGCGTTTCAACGGGGTCGATGTCTTCGTACGGCGATTGTTGAGTCATAAATGCACACGCCCACGCGTCCTGTTAAGATGGCAGGCACGTTACAGCGCCGGTGCGCCGACTGCCAACGTATAATTCGGTCATTAACTGTGGCGCTATCTTCGGGGTTTGGTTTTTCACGGTCAAGCAAGGGATAGGCTTGCGGTTTCACGATATGCCCACTCGCCTGGCCCTAGACCAACTGCTCGTGCCCGTGCGCCAAATCGGCGCGCGGATCAGCGCCGCGCTGCTCGCCCGCTACTCCAGCGCCTTGGTGTTCCTGCCGCTTTCGCCGAGCGAGAAGGACTGGAAGGCTCTGCCGCACGGCGCCGTGCTGCGCGGCCTGTACGCGCGCAAGGTGCGCAAGGCGGGCGATTGCTTTCATTTGAGGGTGGGTGCGCGCGCACAGACCCTGTTGATCGTGGCGTGCGTGTCCGACGATGCCGGCACCTTCGAACGGTTGCAGGCGGCCGCCAAACTCGCGCGCAGCGCCCTGGACGGCGAACCCGAGTCGCTGCTTCTATGGCAACAAGGCTGCGCCACGGCCCCTGCCGGAGCCACTTTGAACGCCGCCGTCGCCGCACTGCAGGCTGGCGCGTTTCGCTTTGCCAGCTTCAAGAGCAAGCCGAAACCGCGTGCGCAGCTGCGGCGGATCGACATTGCCGGGACGCGCAAGCTGCCCGATCTCGATCTCACCCTTGCCACGGCGGCCGGCAATAATCTTGCGCGCTGGCTGACGGCACTGCCTCCCAATACCCTGGACGCACGCGGCTACCGCCGCTTTCTGCAAGAATTCGCGCGGCGCTTGCGCTTGCGATTCAAATTCCACGGCGAAAGCGCGCTCAAGCGCCTCGGGGCCGGCGCATTTCTCGCGGTATCGCGCGGCAACGGCACGCGCGATGCGGGCATCGCTCATTTGTCCTACCGCCCGCGGGGCGCCGCGGCTCCGAGCTTGAGCCTGGTGGGCAAGGGCATCTGTTTCGATACCGGCGGCACCAACTTGAAGCCCCACAAGAGCATGTTGGACATGCACATCGACATGGAAGGCAGCGCCGTCGCCCTGGGCAGTCTGTATGCGCTGCACGCCATGCGCTCGCCATTGGCCGTGGATTGCTGGCTCGCGATCACGGAGAACCGCATCGGCCCGCTTGCCTACAAGCCGCAGGATGTGGTGCGCGCCCACAACGGCACCACCATTCAAGTGATACATACCGACGCCGAGGGCCGCATGGTGCTGGCGGACGCACTGAGTCTCGCGGCCTCCGCCAAGCCGCGCGCCATCATCGATTACGCGACCCTGACGGGCGCCTGCGTCCACGCGCTCACCGAGCGTTACAGCGGCGCGTTCACCAACCGTCCGGAGACACGCGATCTGATCGAGTCGGCGGGCAGCAGCAGCGGCGAGCGCGTCTGGTGCTTCCCCATGGATGCCGACTACGACACGGATTTGGAAAGCCAGGTGGCCGACATTCTGCAATGTGCGACGGACGGCAAGGGCGATCACATCCTGGCGGCGCGCTTCCTGAGCCGCTTCGTGCCCAAGGAGATTGCCTGGCTGCACCTCGATCTTGCCGCGGGCTCGCGCCACGGCGGCCTTGCGCACATCGCCAGCGAAATCACGGGCTTCGGCGTGCGCTACACGCTCGAATTGCTGCGCCGTGGCTGGCCGCCGGCGCCGGCGCGCCGCACCGCAGCGGCACGCAAATGAATTCTTTGACGCTGCGGCGGCCCGACGACTGGCACGTGCACCTGCGCGACGGTGCCGCGCTCGCGGCCGTGGTGAAATTCACGGCCGAACGATTCGGCCGTGCCATCGTAATGCCCAACTTGAAGCCGGCGATTGCCACGGTGGCGCAGGCGCAGGCGTATCGTGGACGAATACTCGCGGCGCTTCCGGCCGACACGCGCTTCGAGCCGCTGCTCACGCTGTATTTGACCGATGCCACGCCGCCGGACGAAATCGATCGCGCCAAAGCCGCCGGCTTCGTGCACGGCGTCAAGCTATACCCCGCCGGCGCCACCACGCATTCGGATGCCGGAGTGACCGACATCGCGAAAGTGCACGGGGTTCTCGCGCGCATGGAGAAGGCCGGAATGCCCTTGTTGGTGCACGGCGAATCGCCCCAGCCTGATGTGGATGTCTTCGACCGCGAGGCGCATTTCATCGACGCCGTGCTCGAACCTTTGATCGCACGCTTCCCCGGCCTGCGCGTGGTGCTCGAACACATCACCACCGCGCGCGCGGCGCAGTTCGTCGCCGGCGCCAGGAGCGGGGTTGCCGCGACCATCACGCCGCAGCATCTGCTGCACAACCGAAATGCGATCTTCTCCGGCGGCATCAGGCCGCATTACTACTGCTTGCCGATCCTGAAGCGCGAGCGCGATCGGCAGGCGCTGCTCGCCGCCGCTGTCAGCGGCAATCCCAAGTTCTTCTTGGGCACCGACAGCGCGCCCCATGAGCGGACCACCAAAGAGAGCGCCTGCGGCTGCGCCGGGATGTTTACGGCCCACGCGGCCCTCGAGCTGTACGCCGAAGCGTTCGAATCGGCCGGCCGCCTCGACCGCCTGGAGCCCTTTGCCAGTCACTTCGGCGCCGACTTTTATGGTCTGCCGCGCCACGCGGAGGCCATCACTCTGGTCAAGGAGCCGTGGTCGCCTCCGGCGGCCTACGAGTTCGGTACCGGCACCTTGGTGCCCTATCGCGGCGGCGAATCGATCGCCTGGCGCATCAGCGGCAGCGGCAGCGGCAGCGGCAGCGGCGCAACATGATGCAGCTTGCCCCGATCACATTCGCCACGCGGTTTCGTGGTTTCCTGCCGGTGGTCATCGACGTTGAAACCGGCGGCTTCAATCCGCAAACCGACGCGCTGCTGGAAATCGCCGCCGTGTTTCTCGAGATGCGCAGCGACGGCACGCTGGCGCGCGGCGAAACCATTCGCTATCACGTCACGCCGTTTCCCGGCGCCAATATGGAAGCCGCCTCGCTGGCGGTGAATGGGATCGATCCCCACCACCCGTTGCGCCCCGCGATCCCCGAAGAAGATGCCCTGCAGCGCATTTTCCGCGAAGTGCGCAATGCCATTCGCGCCGCGGAGTGCACGCGCGCGGTGCTGGTCGGACACAATGCATTTTTCGACCTCAATTTCTTGAATGCCGCGGTGGCGCGCGCCCAGGTCAAGCGCAACCCCTTTCATCCCTTCTCGAGTTTCGACACCGCAACTTTGGGCGGCGTCGCCTTCGGACAAACGGTGCTGATGCGGGCGACTCTTGCGGCGGGCTTGGAGTGGGATACCGCTTCGGCACATTCCGCGGCCTATGACGCCGAACGCACGGCAGACCTGTTCTGTACCGTGTGCAATCAGTTTCAGAGCGTGTTCGACGCCAGCAGGCGGCGCCTGGCCGCCATGGGGCCGTTGGAAATCGAGCCTTCGCCCTCGGGCGAGCCTTAGCGAACTCGCCCCAAGCGCAGGATGGCGGCGTCAGGCCGGTACGGCGCCGGCGTCAGCCAACAGTTGTTTCAGTTCGCCGCTCTTGTACATCTCGATGGTGATGTCGCAGCCGCCGACGAGTTCGCCGTTGACATAGAGCTGGGGAAAGGTCGGCCAATTGGAATAGGACTTCAATGCCTCGCGCACCTCGGGGTCCTCGAAAATATTGACGTGCGCAAACTGCGCCTTACAAGCGCGCAAAGCGCCCACGGTCTGCGCCGAAAACCCGCATTGCGGAAAATCGGGGGTACCCTTCATATAAAGGACTACCGGCGCGCCTGCGAGCTGGCTCTTGATCCGTTCGATCGCGTTCATCGATACCTCCAAATTGATCACTTGGGTCTACGATAGCAGCCCGCTACCGCCGTGTGCGTTGAATTATTGGGGTCAGTCCCCTATTCTTCCAGCCCCCGCAGTGCAAGATATCCGCACGATTGGGACAACCGATCAAGGAAACCACATGAATCCATTAACAACCGTCAAATGGCCGCTCATCATCGGCTTCGCGCTCGCGGTGGCCATCGCCGTCCTGGTGGGGGGGGGCCCGGTCTTCAACGCGGCCACCCTGGCAAGCTTCACCCGCTGGCTGCACATCGTTTTCGGCGTGTTTTGGATCGGACTTCTGTACTATTTCAATGCCGTGCAGACGCCCGCCATGGCGGTTGCAGCGGCCGATAAGGGCGGCCCCGGCGGGGCCGGGATCAACAAATACGTGGCTCCCCGGGCCTTGCTGTGGTTTCGCTGGTCGGCGCTCGGCACGTGGATTTTCGGTGCCTGGCTGCTGTCGCAGACCCCCGGCCGCTTCATCAACACGTTTACCTTCGGTTGGTTGGAAAACCCGGTGTCCCACGCCAATGTGATCATGGGGTTCGGCGCCTGGTTCGGAACCATCATGCTGTTCAACGTCTGGGCGCTCATCTGGCCCAACCAGAAAAAGATCCTTGGAATAGTGCCGGCGACCGACGAGCAAAAGGCGGCGGCGCGCAAGGTCGCTCTGTATGCCTCGCGGATCAATTTCTTGCTCTCCATTCCCATGCTCATGTGCATGATCGGGCCGTCGCATGGACTCCCGCTCTAAATCAGTACCGGCACCCGCCGACCTGCCGCAGCAGGTGGCGCGCGCGCTGGCCGAGGACATCGGCAGCGGTGATTTGACCGCCGCCCTGATCCCCGTCGACCGTGCCGGCCGCGCGACGGTGATTACGCGTGAAGCGGCCGTCATTTGCGGCATACCGTACGTCGATGCCGCTTTCGCGCAAATCGATGCGCGGGTGCGTCTGGAGTGGCATGTCGCCGAAGGCGACCCGGTCGCCGCCGATCAATGCCTGCTCAACCTCGAGGGTCCGGCGCGCGCGCTGCTCACGGCGGAGCGTACGGCGCTCAACTTTCTGCAGCTGCTGTCGGGCACCGCCACCGCGGCGCACTCCTATGCAGCGCTCCTCGACGGCACTCATTGCCGCCTGCTCGACACCCGCAAGACCATTCCGGGCCTGCGCTCGGCGCAGAAATACGCGGTGCGGGTGGGCGGCGGTCACAATTACCGCATGGGCCTGTTCGACGGCATCCTGATCAAGGAAAATCACATCATGGCGGCGGGCTCGATCGCCCGCGCGGTGGAGGCCGCCAGAGCCGGCGGAGCACGGGTTCCGGTGGAAGTGGAAGTCGAGAACCTGCAGGAATTGCAGCAGGCCATCGCCGCCGGCGCCGATATCGCCATGCTCGACGAATTCCCGTTGCAGGCCATGCGCGACGCGGTTGCGCTCAACGCCCGCGCACAGAAACCGCTGAAGCTCGAAGCCTCCGGCGGCGTGACCGCGGCGACCATCCGTGAAATTGCCGAAACCGGCGTCGACTTCATTTCGGTCGGCAGCATCACCAAGCACGTGCGCGCGGTCGACCTGTCGATGCGGTTCGAATTGGGCGCCTGATGCGGCATCCCGGCGGGCGTGAACCTCAGGCGCTGTTGGCGGCCTTGAGGACGCGCTGCGGCTGCGACACACCGTAGCCCTGCGCGTAGTCCACGCCCAGGCTTTGCAGCATGTTGATGATTTCCTGGTTCTCCGCAAACTCGGCGATGGTTTGCTTGCCGGTCAGATGCCCGATTTCATTGATCGAGCGCACCATTTCGCGGTCGATGGGATCATGCAGTATTTCCTTGACGAAGCTGCCGTCGATCTTCAGATAGTCGACCGGAAAGTGCTTGAGGTAGCCGAACGATGACAAGCCGGTGCCGAAGTCATCGAGCGCGAATTTGCAGCCCAGCTCCTTCAGCGCCTGGATGAAGCGATTCGCCTGCGAGAAGCTCGCGATCGCCGCCGTCTCGGTGATCTCGAAGCAGATCTTGGTGGCGTCCAGGCCGCTGCGGTGGAACTGATCGATGACATAGGGCAGGAATTTGTCATCGCCCAGGCTTTGCCCCGACAGGTTGATGGAGCACATGGTCAATTTCTCGCGCTCATCCGCCTCGGACACCAGCCAGCGGAACGCGTTTTCGATGACCCAGCGGTCGATGGAGGGCGTGATGCCGTAGCGCTCCGCCGCCGTCATGAACTGATCCGGCGCGACGATCTTGCCGGCCTCATCGCGCATGCGCAGCAGCAGTTCGTAGTGGGCGCCCGATTCGGTGGATTGCAGCGGCAGGATGGTCTGCCTGAACAATTCGAAGCGGCCTTCCTCCAGGGCATTGTTGATGCGCGCCGCCCACTGCATTTCGCGGCGCCGGCGCATCAAGTCGATGTCGTTTTCCTCGAAGCTGTGCACGCGATTGCGCCCGGCCTCCTTGGCCGCCTGGCAGGCGCTGTCCGCCGCCGAAAGCACGGAGGCGACGTCGGCATTGTCGGCGGATATCGGCACCACGCCGATGCTCGCACCCAGGCGGAAGGTGCGTTCCTCCCAGGTGAACTTGAAGTTGCGCACCGCCTCGCGCAGCGCCTCGGCGGTGCGCATGGCCTCATCGAGCGAGCAGCTCTCGAGCAGAATGCCGAATTCATCGCCGCCGAGACGCGCCAGCGTATCGCGCCAGCGCACCTTGGATTTCAGCAGCGCTCCCACCTGACCGAGCAATGCATCGCCGGCGCTATGGCCGCAGGTGTCGTTGACGATCTTGAACTGGTCCAGATCGAGGCAGCACAGCGCATAGGAGGTTTCGCGCGCCTTGGCGCTCTTCAAGGCGCGTTCCATGCGGTTCTCGAACTCGCGCCGGTTCACCAAACCCGTCAGCACGTCGTGGCTCGCGTGATAGCTCAAGCGCCGGTTCAACTCGCGCGCCTCGCTCACGTCGTGGAACACGAGCACGCCGCCCGAGACCGCGCCGCTGCCGTCGCGGATCGGCGATGCGGTGCTTTCCACATAGATTTCGTTGCCGTCGCGGCGGATCAGCAGCATCGGACGCACCGATTTGATCGACCGGGTGCGGCGAATCGCCACTGCCAGCGGGTTCTCCAGCGGCTCGCAGGTTTCTTCGTGAAAGGCGCGGAAAATCTCTTCGATGGCACGACCCTGACTGTCTTCGAGACGCCACCCCGTGAGCGCTTCGGCGACCGGATTCAGGTAATCGATCACCCCTTTGGCATCGGTGGTGATGACGCCGTCGCCGATGCTCTGCAGGGTGATCTGAGCGCTTTCCTTCTCGCGAAACAGCGCCTCCTCGTACAACTTGCGCTCGGTGATGTCGAGCTCGACGCCGACCAGCCGCAGCAAGCGCCCCTTGTCGTCGACTTTGGCCTTGGCGCGGCTGATGACCCAGCGCCACTCGCCGGTGGCGTGCCGCATGCGGTGCAGGCTCTCGAACAGCGGCGTCTTGCCCGCGACATGATCGCGAATCGCGGCCTGCACCCGCGACATGTCGTCCGAGTGCACCAGCGTGCGCCAGTCGGGGGCTTGTCCCACATCGGCCTCGTCGTAGCCCAGCATCGCCTTCCAGCGGGGCGACAGGTACACGCGGTTGTTGATGGTGTCGAAATCCCACAGGCCGTCGTTGGCGCTGTACAGGGCCAGCTCATTGCGCTCTTCCAGATCGCGCAAATGGCGCTGGATCTCGATGCGTTCGAGGCCGGTGGCAAGGCTGCTGCCGACCAGCTTCATCAAGAGATGCAGCTGTACTTCCCAGTTCTCGCGCGGCAGCGAGCCCGCGATTCCCAGCAGGCCGGCAGGCCGGCCTTCGACGAAGTAGCCGATGAGCAGCACCGATCCGATGCTGAGGTGACTCCACAGCGCTGCGTCCTCGTCCTGGTCGCCGCGCGGTTGGGCGGTATCGCGCAGTTCGGAGACCCGCAGCGGCGCCAGCCGTGATTGCAGCCACGGCAGCGCTTCCAAGGTTTGGCCGCGCAGCTGTTCGGGGTTGCCGGTGGCGAGCATGCCGCGCGCCACCTGAATGTCGCTGAACTGTCCCGACTCGGCGTCGATGTGAATGTGAAAGGCGGCGTCCGTGCGCGTCGCCTCGCGCAGCAGCTCCAAATTGGTGCTGATGATCTCCGGTGCCGTTACCGCCGTCATGGACTGAAAATCAACGGCGATCTTTGGTGCAGATCACGTCGAGACCGACGGCGAGCCGGGTGCCGCGCTTCGGCCACGTCTGCGGAGACAATATGTCCGAGGCGGTGAGGTCTGGATGGCGGGGATCGTGGGGTGCTATTGCCATGCGCCTTCGGAGGTCCCGGAGAAATTGTTGCGGTTATGAATCAACAGTTTGCCACCGGATGCAAGCTAAAAACCGAATGCGTCACACAGTTCCTTCGATTCGGGTCATGGCGTCTACACTTGGATTCTCGCACAAGTTCTAAGGAATACAAGCTAAGCAATTGTATTGCTGGGCGTTACTGATTATCCCTACCCAGGGCCTGAACCGCCGCCTCGAACAGGGTACGCAGGCGGCCTTCCATGTCCAGCTGCAGGCGTTCGAGCCCCGGTGCGTCCAAGCCCTTGGCGACATACACCGGCTCCCCCACCGCCACCGCGATTCTGGCGAAAGGCCAGGGAATCACGAAGCGATCCCACTTGATTTTCCAGGCATGCGAGGCCGCGTAGCTCAATGGGATCATCGGGCGCCCCGACAATTGCGCCAGCAGCACAGCCCCGGGTTTGAACTTCCACGGCGGTCCGCGCGGACCGTCCGGGGTGATCGCCGGCGACACCCCCTCCTGCGCCAGGGCCTGGTAATAGTCGCGCAGAGCACGCGCCCCGGTATGAGTGGATGATCCGCGGATCACCACGCCGCCCACATTGCGCACGATCATTGCGCCAATCTCGCCGTCGACCGAGGGCGAGATCAGAAAACCCAATTTCAATCCCGCGCGGCGCTGATCCAGCAGGACTTTGACGCAGAAAAGCTGATGTTGATGCCAGTAGACCGGAATGAACGAGGGCGCGCGCGCGAGCGCCGCCGTCATGTGATCGGCGCCGATCACCCGGATGACGCGTGCCCAGCGCCACACCAGGCGCACCAGGGACAGACCCACCGGCACGATGATCCGGTACAAGAACAGGCGGCCACGGGTCAGACGCCTGCCGGAGCGGGTCTGCTGTTCGTAAATCGTATTGCGAAGTCCGCCGCCGGGTTTTTCGTCCACGAGGCATTGTGTTGGAACGCCGCCACGCTCCGCAATAGCCCGCGCCCGGTGCCCGCGCCCCCGCCTACGTTACAATATGACAATGCAAACCTTAAGCCTGCCCCCCGGCCCCGCCGAGGGCTTCGATTTGGGAGGCAGCGATGAGTCGCTGGCGCGGCTGCGCCGCTATTTTGCTGAATTCGGCGATATCTATCGAGTCTTCGCGCCCGCCCGGGGCGTCTACAACTACGTCATCAACCACCCCGACGACATCAAGCGTGTATTGCTGTCGAACCATCGCAATTACACCAAGGGCGAGGGAATGGACCGGGTCAAGATCCTGCTCGGCAACGGCATCATGACCAGCGAGGGCGATTTTTGGCGCCGGCAGCGCCGCATGATGCAGCCCTCCTTCCACCGCCGGGTCATCGACCAATTCAGCGTCTTGATCCGCGAGGTCAACGATAAGTTCGCCGCGCGCTGGGCGGACAAAGCCGCGCGCGCCGAACCGGTCAACGTGAGCGATGATGCGAGTGAGCTGACCCTGGAGATCGTACTGCGCTCGATCTTCGGCAGCGATCTTAAACGCCTCGAAACGGAGTTTGGCGCAAATCCATTCGAAGTCGTCGCCAAGGAGCAGAACCGCGATTTGAAGTTCGCGTTCCGCTTCCGCTCGCTGACCAAACTGGTCGCCGAGTTGATCAACCGCCGCCGGCGCGAGCCTTCGGAGCATTTCGATTTCCTGAGCATGTTGATGGCGACCCGCGATCGGGAGACCGGTGCGGCCATGAGCGACAAGGAACTGATCGACGAAGTCTTGACTCTCATCGTCGCCGGCCATGAGACCACGGCGGCGGCGCTGACCTGGACTTGGTATCTCATCGGTCAGCACCCCGAGACCGCTGAGGCGTTGCGAGCCGAGGCGGACCGCACGGGGGCCGGCGAGACGCTGGGGCTGGACGCCGCGGAAGGCCTGCATTTCACTCACCAGGTGCTGCAGGAAGCCCTGCGGCTGTATCCCCCCGGTTGGCTGATCACCCGACGCACCCTCGAGGCGGACCAACTCGGCGGCTATCCCATCGCCGCACGCACCGATGTGTTCATCAGCCCCTACATGCTGCATCGGCACCCGGCCTTCTGGAGCGAACCGGAGGAGTTTCGCCCCGAGCGCTTCGCCGGCGCGGATGCCGCGGAGCGGCACCGATTTTCCTATATCCCCTTTGCGGTGGGGCCGCGGCACTGCATCGGCGAGAACATCGCCATGTTTGAAATGCTGGTCCACGTGCATGCCATGTCGCGGCGTTTTCGCCTGACCCGCGCGGGGAATGAACCCATTGAACTGGAGGCGCAAATCAATTTGCGCCCCCGTTCCAACCTGATGATGAAGGTGGAAGAACGATGAACGACGTCGCCGCGCTGGCGGGCTACAAAACTTTGATCGATGTGCTCGAGAGCAACCGCGGCGTCGACCGCGCCGTCACTTACGTGGAGGGCGAGAACTCCGAGCGCCGGGTGCCCTACGGCGATGTCTACAAGCGGGCGCTCGGCATCCTGTATCACCTGCAGGCCCTGGGCGCGCAGCGCGGCGACAAGATGATCATTTTCTTGAGCAACAACGAGCAATTCCTCGACGGTTTCTGGGCGGCGGTCTGCGGCGGCATCACTCCGGTGCCGCTGGCCGTCGGCATCAGCGACGAGCACCGGCACAAGCTGCTGCGGGTGGCGCGCAAGCTCGGCAGGCCCCTGCTGTACACCGACTCGAAGAGTCTGGAGCGCTTGGCGGCGCTCGCCGCGCAGGTGGGCGAATCCGCGCTGTTCGAGGAACTCAAGGCGCGCAGCTTCCTGGTCGAATCCATCACCGACATCTCGCGCCCCGGCAAGCTCTCGCGGCCGGCGCCGGACGACCTCGCCTTCATTCAATTCTCTTCGGGCTCGACCAGCGAACCGAAGGGCGTGATGCTCACCCACGGCAATCTGATCGCCAACGCCCAGGGCGCGACGGCGGTCGGCAAATATAACGAGCAGGATATCACGCTGAGTTGGATGCCCTTGACGCACGACATGGGATTGATCGGCTTCTATCTGATTCAATTCGCCAATCGGGTGCACATCAACCTGATGCCCACCGAGTTGTTCGTGCGGCGGCCGCTGCTGTGGCTGCAGGCGGCCTCGAAGAAGCGCGTGACTCTGACCTGCTCGCCGAATTTCGGCTACCGGCATTTTTTGAAAGTGCTGGCAGGCCGGCGGCTCGAGGGGGTGGATTTGTCCTCGATACGGCAAATCTACAACGGGGCCGAGCCCATCTCGGTGGAGTTGTGCAACGAGTTCATGAGCGCGCTCGCCTACACCGGCCTCAAGCACCAGGCCATGTATCCGGTGTACGGGCTTGCGGAAGCCTCATTGGCTGTGGCCTTTCCGGAACCGGGACAGGACTACCGCTGGATTCGCGTGAATCGGCACAAACTCGGCGTGGGCTCGCGGGTCGAGGTCAACCCGGCCGAGCCGCGCGATGCACTCGAATTGGTGTGCGTGGGGCATGTGGTGCCCAATACCGAATTGCGCATTGCGGATGATGCCAGGGGCGCTCTCCCCGAAGGACAGGTGGGACATATCCTGATTCGCGGCGCCAATGTGACCCGCGGCTACTTCGGCGATCCCGAAGCCACGGCGCAGGCGATCGGCGCAGACGGCTGGGTGGACACGGGCGATCTTGGGTTCCTGCACGAGGGTTCGCTCTACATCGCCGGCCGCAGCAAGGAAATCATCTTCGTCAACGGCCAGAACTACTATCCCTACGACTTGGAGAACATTGCGCAGCGGGCTCCGGGCCTCGACCTCAACAAGCTGGTGGCCGCAGGCGTCGCGCGCTCAGGGTCGCAGGGCGAGGAGCTCGTGGTGTTCGTGCTCCATCGCGGCAGCATGCAGGAGTTTCTGCCGACCGCAGCCGCGGTCAGCCGCCTGATCAACGAGCATACCGGCCTCGAGGTCGCCCAGGTCATTCCGACCAAGCGCATTCCGAAGACCACCAGCGGCAAGGTGCAGAGGCATTTGCTGGAAACCGCCTATGTCGACGGCGAATTCGACGCGGAGCTCAAGGAGCTCCAGGCGCTGCGTGAATCGCGGGGAGGTGCGGCACACGCTTCCGGCACCGAACTCGAAACACGGCTGCAGTCGATATGCGAGACCGCGTTGCCGGGCAAGCGGATCGATGTCAACGACAATCTATTCGATATCGGCGCGAGTTCGCTCAAGCTGATCGAGATTCACGAGAACATCGACCGCGAATTCCCCGGGCTGGTGGACCTCACCGAGCTGTTCGATCATCCCACCATCGCCGAGCTTGCGAAACACCTGGAGGGCAAGATCAAAGCGCCCGCCCCGGCGGGCTAGAGCGAGGCGCCGGCGCCGAAGGTATCGCAGCGATCGATTTTCCCGGAGTCGAATCCTCGGCGGAACCAGCCCACGCGCTGCGCCGAGGTGCCGTGTGTAAAGCTGTCCGGAACCACGGTGCCCTGCTCGCGCTTTTGCAGGGTGTCATCGCCGACCGAGGACGCGGCCTGCAGGCCCTGTTCCAAGTCGCCGGGCTCGAGAATCTTGCGCGCGTTGTTGGCCTGGGCTGCCCACACACCGGCGAAGCAATCCGCCTGCAGCTCGACCATGACGGATACATGATTCGCTGCGCCGCGGCCGGCCCGCTGCTCCGCCTGGTCGGCCTTGGCCGTGATGCCCAGTAGATTCTGGACGTGATGACCCACCTCGTGAGCGATGACATAGGCGCGCGCAAAGTCCCCCGGCGCGCCGAATTCGGTGGCGAGCTGCCGGTAGAAAGTCAAATCGATGTACACCTTCTGATCCCCCGGACAATAAAAGGGTCCGGCCGCCGCGCTGGCAAAACCGCAGGCAGAGGAGACCTGCCCGCTGAACAACACGAGCTTGGGACGCGTATAGGTCTCGCCCATGTTTTGAAAATAGGCGCCCCAGACATCCTCGGTCTCGCCGAGTATGGCGCGCACGAAATCGACCTGAGGGTCGTTGGCTGCTTCGCCCGCCGGCTGCCGGGGGGACGGCGCGTTGACGGCCTGGGGGTCGCCGCCGTTCAACAAACTCAGGAGCGTCGATGGATTCACGCCCATGAAGTATCCGATGACCACGATCACGATGGTGCCGATGCCGATGCCGGCACCGCGGCGGCCGAACCCCGCGCCCCGATCATCCTCGACATTGTCACTGCGGCGGCTGTCGTCCAGTTTCATGTGGCACTCCCGGGAGCCTTGAAGCGTGTTGGATCTTTCGGCGCTGCCCTATCGTAGCTCAATCCGCAGCACCCCTGGGCCGTCAATCGACGCCGTACAGCGGCTTCTTCAGGCGCCAGCGCCGGTACGACCACAGCCAATCGGCGGGCCGCGCAAGCACGTCGATCTCGCAGGCTCGCGCATAGCGCTCGGTGACGGCATTGGCTTCGGTCGCCTCCCGCCCGTCCCACAGAGTCTGCAGTTGTACCGCGTAGTAGCCGCGCCGCAGTCGCTGCACCCTCACATACAGAATGGGCAGGCGGGTCGCGCGCGCGATCTGCTCCGCGCCCACGTAAAACGCGGTGTCCTGCCCCAGAAATTGAGTCCAGTAGCGCTTGTCGGTCGACACCGGCGCTTGATCGGCATTCATGGCGAGCGCACGCACGATCCCGCGCCGCCTCAGAAAATCCGCCAGCAGGTCCTTCGCGGGCACCAGCCGGGCGCCGAATCGCGAGCGAATCTTGAGCATCAGCTCTTCCGCCCACTGGTCGTGCAAAGGCTTGTACGCGGCGTCGACCGGATAACCCAAATGCAGCGTGACCCCGTGCAGCAGCCACTCCCAATTGCCGAGATGCGAGGTCACGAACATCACCGATCGGCCCGCATCCAAGTAGCTTCGGGCCAGGTCCAGATTCGTGATTTGCACGCGCGCACGCATCTCGGCTTCGCTCATCGAAACTGATTTCAGCACCTCGACCAGGACGTCGCAGAAGTTGCGCAGGAATTGCTTGTGGATGCGCCGACGCTCAGCCTCGCTCGCGTCGGGAAAGACCTTCTCGAGCTGTTGGCGAATCACCTGATGCCGATGCCGCACCACGTAGAACGCCAGGAGGTACAGGAAGGAAGAAAATACATACAGCGCCCGCAGCGGCAGGCGCGAGATGAATTTGATCATGGGCGGCTCAAGTGTACGGTATCCGTGCCTTGCAGTGTGCATTGCACTGCGTCACACTCGAAGCATAATCAAACAGGCCTGCGGCCGCGACCCGCCAAAAAGGACCATCACACTGCATGAGTAATGCCTCCGCTGCGACGGCGCTGATCAGTACGCTCGATGACGATGCCTGGGACGATTTGTTGAGCTTCATCGAAGAACGACGCGTCATCCCGATCGTCGGACCGGAACTGCTGCTGGTCTCGACCGATCGCGGCCCGCGCCTGTTGCTCGATTGGGTGGCGGAGAAACTTGCGGGGCGCCTCAACGTCAGAATCGCGGATTTGCCGCAGCCCTATACGCTCAATGACGTGGTGTGCTGGTTCCTATCCGCGCGCGGCCGGCGCGAAGAGGCCTACGTGCGTCTGCGCAGCATCATCAAGGAGGCGAATTTCGAACCGCCCACGGCGCTGCGGCGCTTGGCAGCCATCACCGATTTTGACCTGTTTGTCTCGACCACCTTCGACCCCCTGCTCGAATCCGCGATCAACATGGAGCGGTTCAACGGCGCGCCGTCGACGGACGTGCTGTCCTACGCGCCCAACCGGGTCACCGATCTGCCCACGGAGCGGGACCGGCTGCAGCGCCCGGTGGTCTACCATCTGTTTGGGAAAGTGTCGGCCTCGCCGACCTACGTCATTTCGGACGAGGACTTGCTGGAGTACATCTGCGCCCTGCAGAGCGAACACCTGGCGCCGGAGAAGCTGTTTCACGAGCTCGAGCACAATCACCTGCTGTTCATCGGCAGCAATTTCACCAACTGGCTGGCGCGGCTGTTCCTGCGCATGGCCAAACGCCAACGCCTCTCGGACCCGCGCGATGTCGGTGAGGTGCTGGCCGACGACCACAGCGGGCAGGACGACCGTCTCATGGCCTTCCTGCAGCAGGTGAGCGTGCGCACGCGCATCTACATGGGCGCGGACCGATTTGTCGAAGAACTGCATGCCCGCTGGCAAGCACGCCGCAAACCGGCGGCCGCCGCCTCCGGCCCGACTCTGGCGCGCTTCCTGCCGCCCTCGCGGGAGATGCCGGACAACGCCGTGTTCATCAGCTACGCGCGCGAAGACCTGGCGGCGGTGCAGCTAATCAAGGCCGGGCTGGAGTCCGCCGGCATCACCACGTGGTTCGACATCGACCGGCTGGAAGTCGGGGATGACTATGACCGCAAGATTCAGCGCAATATCGCGCGCTGTTCCTATTTCATCCCGGTGGTGTCGGCCACCACCCAACGCCGGCTCGAGGGCTATTTCCGCCGCGAATGGAGCTATGCCATCGACCGCGTGCGCAACATGGCCGATGGCGCCCTGTTTATCCTGCCGGTCAGCATCGACGCCACCAATGCCGCCGAAGCGCTGGTGCCCGACAAATTCAAGGCACTGCACTTCACGCAATTGCCCGGCGGACAGGTGCCCGCGGAGTTTGCGCAGCGGCTGACCGACTTCATGCGGGCTCGGTCGCAATGAACAACGTCGCCGCCAATCCGAATGTTGCAGCGACGGTGGATGAGCGCAATCCCTGGCTGGGCCTGGCCTCATTCACGGAAGAGACGCGCGCCTATTTCTTCGGGCGCGATGAGGAGGTGGCGGAGCTGTCGCGCCGGGTGCAGCGCAAGCTGCTCACGGTGCTGTTCGGGCAGTCGGGCCTGGGCAAGACCTCCATCCTGCGCGCCGGGCTCGCGCCGCGGTTGCGCGGCCAGGGCTACTGCCCGATCTACATACGCATCGACTATGGCAGGGAGTCTCCGGAACCGGCCGAGCAGATCAAACAAGCGATCAGCCGCGCCGCGCGGCACTCCGGACAATGGACTCAGGCCGGAGTGGCGGTCGAGGGCGAGACGCTGTGGGAGTACCTGCATCACCGCGACGACGTGCTGCGCGATGAATCCGGCGCCACCCTCATCCCTCTGCTGATCTTCGATCAGTTCGAGGAGATCTTTACCCTCGCCCAAAGCGATGACTTCGGCCGTGCGCGCGCCGCGCGCTTCATCGATGAGCTGGCCGATCTGGTCGAGAACCGTCCGCCGAAATCCCTGGAGGCGAAACTCGAGGAGGACGAGTCGCGGGCCGAGCGCTTTGATTTCGCACGCGGCGACTACCGTGTTCTCATCGCGCTGCGCGAGGACTACCTGGCGCCGCTCGAGGGCCTGAAGAAGGCGATGCCCAGCATCTCGCAGAACCGCCTGCGCCTCGCGCCCATGACCGGCGATCAGGCGCTGGCCGCGGTGCTGCAGCCGGGCCGGCGCCTGGTCACGGATGAGGTGGCGGCCGCGATCGTGCGTTTCGTCGCGGGCGGTGCCGAGATCGCCCATGCCGAGGTCGAACCCTCGCTGCTCAGTCTGATCTGCCGCGAGCTGAACGACACGCGCATCACGCAGGGACGGGAGGAGATTTCCCTCGATCTGCTGGCCGGCTCGCACGCCAGCATCCTCAGCAACTTCTACGAACGCTCGCTGGCGGACCAGAAGCCCGCCATTCGCCAGGTGATCGAGGACGAATTACTGACCAGCTCCGGTTTCCGTGAAAACATCGCCGAGGAGCGCCTCCTGAGCCGGTTCAAAGCCGTCGGCGGGGATTCCGACACTTTGGCCACGCTGGTCAATCGCCGCTTGCTGCGCATCGAGGAGCGCCTCGACGTGCGCCGGGTCGAACTCACCCACGATGTCCTGTGCGGCGTCGTGAAGAGCAGCCGTGATCTGCGCCGCGAACGCGAGGCGCGCGAGGCCACCGAGCGGCTGCTCGCCGAACAGCATGCCCGCGAACTGTCGGCGCGCCGCGCCCTGGTGCGTGCGCGCCAGATCGCCGCCGCCTGCACCGTGCTCGCGTTGGCCGCCGTTGTGGCCGCGATGATCGCCTATTTCAGCAGTCAACGCGCCCACCGCGCGGAGACCGAGGCGCAGCAAACCCGCGCCGTTTCCGAGCAGGCTCGTCGGCAGGCGGAACAGCTGCTGGGCTACCTCACCGACGATTTCGTCAGCGAATTGGAGAGTTTTGGGCGCCTCGACGTGTTGGCGGAGTTCGCCAAACGGCAGATCGATTATTTCCACGCCCTGCCGCCGGCGCTCAAGGACACGGTCACCACCCGCAACGGCGCGCTCGCCATGGTGCAGTACGCTCGCACCCTGCGCAGGCTCGGCAAACTGGATGTCAGCAGCGCCACGGACGCCGAAGCCGTGCAGCTTCTCGAGCAGCTGCGGCGCGGCGGCGATGACTCCGAGGCGACCATCATTGCGTTGGCGCTCGGCTACAGCGTGCAGGCGCAAATAGCCGACAACAGAAACGATCCTGCAGGACCTGCGCTGGGCAGGCGATCCGCGGAACTGCTGCGGCCCCTCGCCGAGGGCCCCCATGCGTCCGCCGCGGCGCGGCGCGCCTATGTCGATGTGCTGGTGCGCGTGGCATTCGAGCAGCAGGGCGGCAATCAAAACGAAGAGGCGGTGCGCAGCGCGCACGAATCCATGCGTCTCGCCGCAGAATTGGGCGCGCTCGATCTGTCCAACGTCGAGATGGGCGCCGACTACGCGGAAGCCGGGGCCTGGCTGGTGTCCGCGTTGGCCAATTTGGGGCGCAACGATGAGGCGCGGCGCAGCGGCATGGACGCCCTCGCCGTCGCCGACAAGGTGCTGCAGCGGCGGCCGGGGCACCGCGTGGCCCTGCATGCGGAACAAATCATCGAATCCGATCTGGCACAGGTCGCCACCAACGACTTGAACCCGGCCGAAGCACTGCAGACCGCCCAGCGCGAAGTGCAGATCTCGCAAATGCTGCTGACACTCGACCCGGGCAACGTGGTGAGCGCCAATAACATGGGCGTGGCCGATCAAGGCGTCGGTGACGCGTTCTGGTACATGGGGCGCATGCGCGATGCAATTCCCCACTACCTCAAGTCCTTGGATGACTACGCGAGCGCCACGTCCGGAGGCACGGGATTTTTCATCATCCGCGGCTATGATGTGGCGCAAACGGCAACCCACCAGGCGCAGATCGGCGATGCGGCGGGGGCGGCCGCCACCATCGCCTCCGCCGCGCCCTTCCTGACGCAGCTGCGCCGCATCGAGCCCAAGGGCAGCGTCGCGGTGACCATTGCCGAGTCCCTGGTGGATCTTCCGACCGCCGCCGTCGCGTTCGAGCGCGGCGATCTCAAGGAGACGGTGCGCATCATCCGCGACTCCGCGCGCAAGCTGGATTCCATCACACCGGACAGCGGTCTGCAGGAGAATCAGAAATTCAACAGTCTGTTCGTCGCCTACCATTTTGAGGGCCGCGCCGACTACCTGCTGGGCGACTATGCGGGCGCCGAAAAGGCCGAGCGGGCATCGATTGCGGCACGCAAACACACGCCCATTGAAGCCACCGCCGACCGGCGCGATATCGCCGAGCTGTCCACCTGGCTCGCCATGTCGATTGCCCGCCAAGGGCGGCTCGAGGAATCCGCTCGGGTGATCGCACCGGTGGTCATGTACCACCGCGAGCTTGCGGCCAAGAATCATGGCGATCAGTGGCAGTTTGTGGAATTGGCGGCAGCCCTGTACGCGCAGGCGCTGACCGACAAGCCGCATGCCGCAGCACTGTTGCGCGACGCGGCGGCGAGGATGGACGCCCTGCCCCCCGCCATGCGCAGCATGCATGATGTCAAACTATGGCGTGATTTCATCGGCGCCGCGGAGCGAGGCTAAATGAGTTCCCGGGCCGTGCCGCTGTTTCGCTCGAGCGGACAGCCCGGCTACTCGAGCCTGATCAGCGACGATCCGCAGCGCGTCCTGGCGCGCAAGCTGGAGCGGGAAATCGACGTACGGTTCACGCCCGTCGCTTGTACGGTGCAGACCTCCGAGGGCGTGGTGCATGCACGGCCCGGAGATGCCATCATCACGGGAACTGCCGGAGAACACTGGCGCGTGTCGCGCAGCCGCTTTTCCGACAAGTACCGGCCCGTGCCTCCGACCGTAGCCGGCGAGGCCGGCCGTTATGTCAGTCTGCCCAATCGCATCATGGCGGTGCCGATGACCGAAGCGTTTGAAGTCATGCTGGCGGACGGAGTTTCCCGGTTGAAGGGGCTGCCGGGCGAGTGGCTGGTCGACTACGGCGACGGCAGCCTGGGGATAGTGTCCGCAGCCATCTTCGCCTCGACCTATACCATCATCAGTTGATCGCCGTGGCGCTGCATCAAGTCATTCAACGATTGCTCCTCGTCGGCGCACGCATTGAATCGCTGCCGCAGACTCCCGAGCCCAAGGCACCGCCCGCACTCGAGCCTCTGATCGCTGCCACGGCGGGCGCGCACCGGCGATTCGACCGGCGCGCGATGCACTTTGGACACCGCTACCGCAGCGGCTTCTGGGCCATTTATCTCCTGAGTGCGGTTGCCGTACTGTTCGCGGTGATGCCTCTGGCGCTCGGCTGGGACAGCGCCGGCCATGCATTGCATCCCTATGCAGGGATCTGGGCGCTGGGCGAAGTCATGATCATCGGCACGGTCAGCGCGATCTATTGGTTGGGTCACCGGCGCGACTGGCAGGCAGAGTGGCTACGGGCGCGCACCACCGCCGAGTTGACCTGGTACCTGCCCATGCTCGCGCCGCTGCTCGACTTCACCGCCCCGGCCGATGAACCGAATTGGTATCTGCGCGTGTTCGATCCCGGCCAGCACCTGCGCGGCGCCGACGATGTTGCCGCCCTGTGTGCGGAGAATGAGCCGCTGGCGCGCAGGCTGCTTGCGGCGGCATGGACTGATTCGCATTTCATCGCCGGCTACACGCAATGGACCATCGACATTCTCGAGCAGCAGCGGCATTACCATTACCGCGTCGCGAGCAAGCAGCATGCGCTGCGGCATCGGGTGCATGCGCTGAACAGCGCTCTGTTCGCGCTCACGGCCGTGGGCGCGCTGCTGCACCTGGCCATTCACACATTATGGCTGTCGCTGGTGACGATGTTCTTTCCCGCGCTCGGCGCCTCGCTGCACGGCGCGCTGGCGCAGTCCGAGGCGTACCGGCTCGAGACGACGTCGGCGCGTCTGGTGGCCGAACTCGAGGGTGCGATGGCGCGCATTCGCGAGGCGCTGCAGGCATGCGCATCGGGCGGCGGCGTGCAAGAATTGAAGGCGGCAATCGAAGCGGCGATGGCGCTGATACTGGAAGAGCACCAGGACTGGCATTTGTTGGTGCGGCCGCATAATCTGCCGCTGGCCTAATGGTTCAAGCGGCAAGGCAAAAACGAGGCGTAACTACATGAAAAGTCAATGTTTTCATGTTTAGTTTTGCGAGAGGTCGGTTAGTTGTAGTGGGCGCCTTCAGTAATCCACTGCGCCATGATGTTGCACTGTCCAGCCGTGAGCTGCTGTGCAGCCGTGCCGTTCACACCATGTCCATTGGTGCCCTGGCAAGGATTGGTGAACAGTAAGCTGCCGTTCGGATTACCCGGGGAGATGATCGACGCCCCCGCAGCGATCGAATTGTAGGTTGTCGCCGAATCGCCGGCGGTGTACTTCCAGAATCCGGTGGCCGTCGCATCAGTGCCGTCGTGGCAGGATGCGCATTGCGTGCCTCCCAACATCCCATAGACGCCGTTGGTTGCGCCGCTGGTCGACTGCCAGAACGACGTGGTCGCCAGCACTTTCATGTCGATGGCGGCGGTATTGAGGTTAGTGCCGTTGACAGTTGCGTAGTAGCCGAACGGATCGCCGGCACATGGGTTGTTGATGTTCGAGATGCTCTTGCCGTTGACATCGCACATCACCGGCGATGACGTCGGGACGGTATAGGTAAATTGTCCGGTCGGCGCGATGGTGGCCGGTGTAACGGCGCCCAAGGCCGGGCTGCTGGCGATCGTCAACGAAGACACTTCCACGGGCGGCACTCCCTGCAGCAACGTAGCCGTAGGAAGCAGATAGTTGCCGCTGCTATCGGCCGCAGGAGTTACACCCAAGACATTGTTCAAGTGGATCGAGAAGCCGAGGTCCGCCAAATGTGTCAAATACAAGAACTCCACACTGCCGGCAGCAGACGTCAAACCATCTGCGTCGACGGCTCGATAGCCGAGCGAAACGGGTGTGGTCGGCGCCGTCAGATAAGTGAAATTGATGGTATAGCCGGATACGCTCGCGCTCCAGACGCCGGTGTTGAGGGGTGTCCCGGAAGTGGGAGTCACCCAAGCTGAACTGCCGGGAGCTTGAATTTGAAGCGAGTTCGCTCCGTCGCCCGGAATAATGCAGCCGTCGCCGCCTGCGGCGACGGGCCCGAGATCCAAGACAGTCAGAGCATTGACCGGCGCGTTCACCGTGGGCGGGCACGCGGTCGTCGACAACGATGGCGGTGTCTGCGGAACGACGAGATTATATTGTGGGGTCGCGCCCACACCGAATCCGTTGTCGGCAACGAGCGAGAGCTGGTAATTGCCGCTGGCATTGGTCGCAAAGCCGGGCAATGCCGAAGCCGCGCCCACCAACGGCTGGTTGGCGCAGGCGCCCCCGCTGGTGGGTGTCACGCACAGCGACCATTGATAGTTCGCGATCAGGAAACTCGGCGATACGGTAGCTGAAGTCATGGCGAGGGCATCCGCGCCGGCGCCGGCATATCGCGTCAATGGAAAACTGGGGCCGCTCGCTGTTACCGGCACCCCGTTCACGGTGACGTTCGCGATGGGAGGACTGCCCGGCGGAATCGCGTTGCCGCCGGAATCGAGCAGCGGCGGCTGGCCGGTTATACCGGCGTTAACCTGCTGTACATGGGTTGCAAGGATTTTTGCCGCACTGTCACCGCCGACATAGTCCACCCAGATGCGATCCATGGTAAGCCGCGCCAGGGGCATACGGCCTTGCTGAAATACGTACTTGACTCCCAAACCCGGAGCACCACTGACCGGCTGAAAGAACTTGATGAACGCCGGGTAGTCTGTAAATTGCTGCTTTGTATCGGCATTTTGTGTGTGACAGGCGCGGCAATTTCGGGCCAGCAGTTGATGGTAAAGCGCATCGCTGGACAGCGTGGTCGCGCCCCCGACGCTTTGCGCCGTCCAGAGCGCCGGTGTACCGCTGTCGTCGTACGCTGCGCCGGGCAACAGCGTAGCCGTGGGCTGCCCGGTGGTGGGACAGTTCGTATCCGGCTGTCCGGAACCGCCGTACCACTTCGCAACCAGTTCTCGCGTGCCGGCAAATCGATCGACGTTCTTGCCGCCAACCGGTTCAATCTCCGGTTGGTAGGTGCAGTAGGCTAATTGGTTCAGTTGCTTGAGATTCGGCTCTTGCGCCGCACGTGTATAGGACGATGCATCGACCGACAGCCCGACGAACGAGGGATCGGTATTGATCGCCTGCGGCGCCGATGAGTACAGGAATGAATCCAGGTCCCAGGGCATGAACGTCGAGTCAAGATCGCCCAGACCGAGCAGCGGCAACGCTTTGGTGGGATCCGCAACTTCCACATACTTGGCGTCGCCAGGGGCCACGTGCGCGAACTGCTTCGGAAAAATCGGCATCGTTCCCCCATGGCATACCACGCAGGCACCGGGGACGTATTTCTCGCCACGATGATCGAAATTGGCACTCAGCACGCGCTTAAAACTGCCATCGCGATCGTCGGGGGCGAAAATGTAGAACTTCGGAAACCGGCGGGTTGGATTGGACCCGTCGGTCGCAGCCCGGTATTCCATCGCCACCGCATTGATGGGATTCAATTTGCTGGCCGCAGCTTCCAAGCTGACATAGTTGAGTACCACGGCGGCCATATCACCGACCTTGGCCAGTCCCTTCGTCACTGAAGTCGAGGTCGCCGTGCACGTCGCAAAGTACATGTCACGACCAAATCCCAGATCATAGTTATTCGTGTAGACCGAGTGAGCTGTCGCACCATAGTTTGCCGCGGTCGACGTGAAGCAGTTGGCGTCGAGCCAGCTATTCAAATCTGCCTTCTTGCCGCCGACATCGTTCGCATCGTAATAGGCGCGCGCCGTGTCGGCGGTTTCGTAGGGTCCCGCCTGCTGACTTATCAGCATGTCGGCCGTGAAAGGAGCGCTCAGCGCGGCGCCGCCCGTGGGGGAACCGCTGCCCACGGCGCCCACCGTATTTCCGGCCTGATCCAAGACCTGGACTTGAATGGTCTTGGCCGACAAAGCCGAGGTCACCATTGTTCCGTCACACGATCCGGCCGCAGCAGTGGCAGTCAGTGACAGTTGCGCCGAATCAATGTCCGACGGTACCAATTGTTGAGCAAGCCGCGCGTTCGCCGCGTCCGACGTTTCGCCGGGCACCGGGTTGTTGAACAGAACCGCGAGATCGTCCTGTGTCAGGGCAGGGATCGCAAATGCAACCCGCGGATTGGTGTAGGAAGCAAAGTTGTTGGCCGCGCCTCCGATTGAAGCGGCCCACGCCGTATCCGCCTTTAGGTCAGGCAAGGACACTGAATGGGGCAGTGTGTCCCGGCCGACATAATCGATCGTCCGGCTGATCGTCACGCAGACCGGCACATCGGCCGCCAAGGTGGCCGTGGGACTTGCCAGTGGACCAAGACCCTCCTTCGTAGCCACCGCCACCTTGAAGAAGTGCTGAGCTGCAAGAGGCGACAAGAACTGATTCGGATCATTGACCGCTTTGACCAAAACAACCACGTGAGCGCTCGCCGAGGCATTACCGGCGGTGGTCACCGTCAAGGTGAAATGCAACGTGGTGTCCGCACCCACCGCCGGTGCGGTGAAGGTCACGGTATCGGCATCCAGGTACAGCAGCGTGGCCTGCGGCGTCGGCGCGGCGTCGGTCTGCGTCCAAGCAAAATTGCCGATGGCCGCGGCGCCGCCATCGCTGGCGTTGCCCGTGAGAGTCACCTGCGACTGCGCGCGCACGGTGATCGTCACCGGATCGACTCCGGCCGCGGAGGTGGGCATGGTGCCGACGGCATGCGCTATGGCGTGCGGCGGATTCGCAGAAGCATTGTAGGAACTCGGTCCGCTGCAGCTCGCCGCAAGCGCGGCCATGCAAAGGGATGCCAGCACGCGCCCCGCTGCTGCGATTGTCGATTGCGTTTCAGAATTCATAGCGAATCCCGCCCGATGCAACGTATTCACTGTAGTTGGTCAGCTGGAAGACTTTGACGTATTGGACAAAGCCTTGGACGCCGTGTTTGAGTACCACCGTGATCCCCGCACCACCGGCAAAATAGTTCCGGGTCGGCGCGTCGGTGGGCAGATTGAAGTCCGCGGCGCTCGAATCCGCCCCCGCGTAGGCCGTATTGACCACCCTGGAGTTCTCCATGAACTCGTGTCGAAATTCGCCGTAGATGTACGGCACGATGACCCCGAACGGCGGCAGGAATGCCTGCTGAAATTTCAGCCCCAACGCCGTGGTCAGCGTCGGAATCGACTGCTCGCCGACATTGGTGTCGAATCCATTGCTGCCATGCTCCGTGAAGGCGCTGATGCTCGTGTGCACATATTGACCGTTGAGATAAGGTTCGGCGGAAAATCCTTTATAGTGAAACGTGTACCCCCCACCCACGCTGCTGATGAATGAAGTGGCCGTGGTGCTGCTGGTGGCCGTTTCATCGACCGACGGTATCAACGGATTCAATGACGGGTAGGTGATGCTGCGCCGTGCATCGAGACTCAGGTGCTGGAATCCCAGCGACAGGTTGACGTACGCCGAATCGCCCTCGAATTGGGCGTAGGTAAGGGCACTGTAGCCCTCGCCGCGAATGCCGCCGTCGACGATGCTTTCAGAGGAGTTGAAATTGACATTCTTGGTGGTATGTCCGGCCAGCAGGCCGATGACGAGATGCCGATTCAGCCGCACATCGGTGCCGGCCGAATATTCCGAATCATTGTAGTTGAAGGCGTCTTCAAAGGTGGTCGGCGCCTTGGTTCCGGCGCTGTAGCTGCCGTTGCCGAATATTCCCCAATTGGAGGAAGGAAACGGATTGCTGTCCGCGCTCGCGCCGCCGCCCTGTGGTACGCGGTCGCTGTAGTAGCTCAGCTTCGGCCCGTCCGCATCCGAATCTGGATCATCGCCCCGTGCAATTCTGATCTGCGTGGCGAAGCGCAGTGCAGAGAAGCGTCCGGCCAGAGTCGTGAGCTGACTGTTCGCAAATTTATTGGTGAGCGATCCTTGCGCCGAATACTCCTCATCGGCGGTCCAGCGCAGCGCGAATCCCACCGCTTGCGCTCCCAGACGCAGGCTGTAAGTGGTCTCGCCGCGGCCCAGCAAACCGTTGGCCGTGTCCTCGAGCTCCCGCAATCGCTGAAACAGCAACTGTTGACCGGCATTACAGGTGGCCGGCGGCGGCGTCGCTCCGCAATTGGCGGCGAGCAATAGCCCGTAGGCTGCATCGTTGGCCTTGGCGGCGGCAATTTCCAAACCGTTGTAGGCATAGAGGCCCGAGTCCACGAGTGCGGTTAGATTGCCGGTGGGCGGCGGTGCGGCTTGTGCACTCGCCGGAGCGGCGCGCAGCAGCCCGAGCAGGGTCAAGAGCACAGCGCCTGCCATCCACGGCGCACCGTGCCGGTACGGCACAGCGCATCTGTTAGAATCGCGCATGCTCAGCGCTGCATCGCGGCAGTCTTTTTCGGCATCCGGCCTGGCTCGCACGTACCCCATGTGGACATTCCCTACGGCGGCAACGGGCGTTCAACGCCCATTTCATTATTCTTTCGCTGTGACTGCAAACTAAACTGTGGCTAGGTTGCGTGTCAAGCAATCACCGGCCTTGCGCGCCGCGTGGGCCTCCACGCTGATTTTGGGCCTCTGCGCCTGCGCAAACCGCGCTGAACATGCCGTGCGCATTGCGCAGCGCGGCGGCCTTGCCGCCGCCGTCGTCCATGGCACGCAATTCCGTCACGAGATATTCATGAACACCGCACTGCGCCGTGCCGTGCTGTTCGTGTTCATCGACGGTGACGGCTCCCCCTGGAGCCGCGACGGGCAGGAGCCGGCATCCGATCCCACGCCCCATACTCCTCTGGCCCTGGAACTGGCCGCCGGCACGCCGGCCTCGGTCCTGTATGTGGGCCGCCCCTGCTATTTTTCGGTGCGGTCCGACGCCGGGTGCAAGCCGAGTGTCTGGACGGCGGAGCGCTATTCCGCGGGCGTGGTGGCAAGCCTTGCGGCAGTGGTCAATGGGTTCGTCGCAGACCACGGCATTGGCCGCATCGTCCTGATCGGCTACAGCGGCGGAGGTGCCTTGGCGGTCCTGATGGCGCCGCACATTCCGTCCACCCGCGCCGTGGTCACCATAGCCGCCGATCTGGACATCGACGCCTGGTCGGCGTGGCACGGCTATCTGCCGCTCGACGGGAGTTTGAACCCCGCCTTGCAGGCACCGCTCGATCCGGCCATCCGGCAATGGCACTTGGTGGGAGGCCTCGACCTCAATGTGCCGGAGCGGGTCAGCCGCCGCTATCTGGACACCGTCAATCCGGCCCATATTTGGCGGTTTCCAAGCTTCGATCACGGCTGCTGCTGGGTCGGGCAATGGCCCACCCTGTTTGCGCGGCTCGAAACCGAACTCGGCGAAGCCCCTTAAGTTTTCACCCGCGACAGGGGCACGAAGAAGAAATCACCCACCTCGTGCCCGGCGCCCTTGATCGATTTGAATTCAGGTTGCTCGGAGAAATGGTTGCGCGCCGCACCTTCCTTCACTTTTCCGAGCACGTTCGAAAACAGTGCGGGCGCGGTCATGATGTCGTTGTTGCTTTCGAGCACATCGAGAAACGCCTTGGCAAACACGGAATTGCCCTGCCCGCCTTCATCCAGCACCGGATTGTCGCCGCCCGAGGCGATCAGCAGGCGCGCGCGCTTGGGCAGCTTGAACTTGATGTAGTCCTGCGAAATCGTCGTCGGCTTGTCCAGGAAAAAAAGACTGGGATCGGTCGACAGCAGCCCTGCATAACAGGAATCGGCAACCACCAGCACGCGCTTGGCTTGCAAACGGCCGATGTGACTCGTGATCTGCTCGTTCGGCACCCAAAAGGTGTCGTTGGGTGGGCGCTCGGCGTTGCGCGGCAGCCAATAGCCGTTCTCGAGTTTGTCCGACTTCAGCCGATAACCGTGGCCGGCGTAATATATCAAGAGATTGTCGTTCGGCCCGAGCACCTTGTTGAGGTCATTGAGCGCCTTGAGAATCGCGACATCGTTGCCGTCCTCGATGACCTGGACGGTAAAGCCGTACTTGTCCTTCAAAATCTTCGCGGCGCGCTCCGCGTCATAACGTGGGGTCTTCAGGCTCTCGAGGATGTCGTAGGTCTGATTGCCGATGATGAGCGCGTAATAGCGGCCGAAATCGACGCCGCGCACTTGTACGCCGGTGCCGCCCGCCGGGGAAGCGGTGGTTGTATCACTGCCTTGTGGCGCGCGGGTGGGGGAGGACGGCGGCAATGCGGCGAGCCGGGTTTGATTCGCCGTTCGCTCCGCCTGCAGCCTCTCGAGCAGGTGCTGCATGGTGGTGGCGGCGCCGCTCGATTTCTTTTGCAGTTCCCTGACCTGATCCTGCAAGTCCACGATTTCTTTATTGCTCTCGGCGATGGTCTTTTCGAGCTCATCGCGGACCTGCCCCACTTCTCGATCCTTGGCCGAGGTGTACATCAGATTGTCTTCGGGGACACCCCAAGCCCTGCGGTACAGATTGAGGGCTTTGAGTTGATCCTTGTCCACGCCCTGCCCCTGCTCGTACAGGGTGCCGAGATTGAACAACGCGCGCGACTTGGCCTGTTCACTGCTCTTGCCATCGATGACCTTTTGGTACCAGATGATGGCCGCCGCGTAGTTCGGCTCGCCGCCGAGACCGCGTTCGTAGATTTCCCCGACGTTGGTCATGGCCTCCGGGTCGCCCGTATTGGCGAGGTCCATCCACACGCGCAGCGCCGACTTATAGTCGGCGCGGTCGTAGGCCACGTACTCGCCGCCGCGGATGCGGCAGTCCGCCGCGTTGGTGCGGGTGGGACGTCGCGCGGTCATGTAGGTGGTGTTGCCGAGCGAGCGGACCTGGCCCGGCAGCAGGCAGTCGACGATCTCCAGGTCCTGGCGCGTGACCATGCCCTCCTTGGCCTTGTCGGCCGCAAGCGATCCCGCCGCGACGGCAAGCATCGACCCGCACAGGCAGTAAATTATGTTCAGTGACAGGCGTGAACCAGCCATTTTTGACATCCCTACCTCGATCATCAAGCATACACCGATCTTTCGAGCCCGGCGCCGGCCGCGAACCTCGGTGCCCTAGTTGCTGCCGCCCGCCGCGTCGATCGCCGCAGTCAGTGGCTTGTAATGCGCATAGAACTCGCTCATTTGCTGCACCGACTTGAGCTCCCGCAGGCGTTCCGGCCGGTCCGGCACCTTCTCCAGACGGCCCACGATGTAGTCGGCGGCCTTCTCCAAGCCGGCGGCGGCGTCGGGGTTGCGCGGATGCAGCGCGTACGCCTTGCCATATTCGCTGGCCGCATCGAGCATTTCGTCACCATTGCCTTGCTGCACCAGCCGCCAGGCGCCCTCGGCATTGCTCATATGTTCGCGAAATTCAGCTTGCACCGCAGGCGCCAGTGACTCGAACGGTACCGCGGGCTGTGCCGCGATATGCGCCTGGTACCAGAACACGCCGGCGACGATGGCCAATCCCAGCGCCAGCACGCCGATCGCCTGCACCGCCATGCTCTTGCCGAGGTAGGCGCGGAGGAATTCGCCGGCGTTTTGCCAGCGCTTGCGGCGGTCGAATTCCAACGCCCGCGCAATGGCCTGCCATTCGTAGCGCCGGATGGAGCGAATGCGCGCCGGCTTCATCCCACGGTCGCGCGCTTCGGCGGCGCCGATGCGCCGGAAGGGATGAGCGCCGGTCAGAAGTTCATAGGCGATCAAGCCGAGCGCATACACATCGTCCGCGGGGTGCGGGTCCTGTCGCTCGATCATGTCGGTGGAGGCGTACGCCAGGGTCAAACCGCCCAAGGTGCCGGCGTCGAAGGTATCTTCCAGCCGCTCGATGCCGGCTATTTTCGCGGCGCGCGCAATGCCGAAGTCCAAGATCTTCGGTTCGCCGTCCTTGGTGACGAAGACGTTTCCCGGCTTGAAGTCCGAATGCACGATGCCCTTTTTGTGCGCGTATTCCAAACCCTTCGCCATGCCGATGATGAGCGGCCCTGCTGCGCTGCGCGGCAATCCCGCCGCGTGGCGGCGGATGAGGCCGTCCAAGGTCTCGCCGTCGAGCAATTCCATCGACATGAAGGCGCGGCCGGAGCCGTCGTCGTCGGTGTCGAAGGCAAACACCGTGATGACATTGGGATGCGCCAGCTCCTGCGCCTTCTTGGTCTCGCGTTGCAGGGAGACAAAGGCATCGGGGTCCGCTTCGAAATCGGCATTCAATAATTTGATGGCGACGAAGGGGTTCGGGTCCCGCGCCTGTTCGCTCACCAAGTCCTTCGCCTTCCACACCTGGCCCATGCCGCCGCTGCCGATCAGCCGCTCCAGAACGTAGCGGCGGCGAATGCACATTCCCGCATCGAGCGGCGCCGAGCGGCCGGCATTCTGTTGCGCCGGCTGTGCCGTGGCGCCGGGGGCGGGCCGGGCCGCGGCGCGCTGAGCGGGCTGCGCCGGAGCCCGGGGGCTCGCATCGCCGCCAAGCATGGCGAGCGGATCGAGAGCTTTGGCCGAGCTGGCCGCGTCACGACGCTGAGTCGGTTGCTCCGGCAATGCAGCGCCTGCATCCCCGGTAATCTTGGTGCGGCGCTGCGTGATCTGGATAGCGTCGAGCTTGGTGTCAAAGCCGCTGCCGAGCGTGGTCTCGGTGCCAGTGTCCTCCTTGGTCTCGACCGCACGGCGCTGCGTGCTGTCAACGGCGCCGTCCGCCGGGCGCGTGTTGGTTCGGTCGTCGGATGGGTCAGGTTTATCCACGCTACAATTCCAGGGTGAACAAGGGAACCACTGCGCCGGCCGGGCCGCCCTGGCCGATCATCTCGGCAACGACTCGGGCGCTGATGGGCAAGCCGCTGGCCGCCGCGCCGATGACATACTCGATGTTTCGCGGCGAAAACGCGGCCTGAGCGCACAGCAGCCATAGGTCTTCGCGCTGCAGCCGCTCATAGTGCACGCGCAAATCGGCGAAGCCGGCCGCGCCGATGCCCTCACTGGAGGCCGGATTGCCAGCCAGTAGATCCATCAGCGAGCCGGAATCCGGCTGCTCGCGGTAGCCGGCATCGTCCGGCTCCGCGAAGGTGTCGACCTGGCGCGCACGAATTCGCAGCTTCTGCACGCGGCCGGCAGTTAGAAAAGCGCATTCGGCGCCCACTGCCAGCATCGCCGCGAAGCTCGCCTGCGACTCGACGCGCTGCACATCGCGGGTGGCCAAGTGCCGCAGCCGCCGGTGCACGTCGGCCATGGTCTGCCGAACGGCTTCCACCAGCGAGGTCAGCGACGGCGCCGGCAACAGCTGCTGCAGCGCATCGGCAATCATGCGCACCGCCTCCGGATTCTCCTCCGCGCCGGTCGCCGCAACGGCCCACAATCCGATTTCAGGCCGAACGATGAAGGCCGCCTTGTTGGTTTCGACGGCGCTCAGCTGCACATCAGGCAAGGTGACGCGCGGCGCTCCGAGCGCGGCGGCCGCCGATTCCGAATCAACCACCGACTCCAGGACCGGCAGCGGTCCGGCGGGCTCGGACTCCGTGCCCAACTCGCCCAGGCTGTTCCAGCCGTCGCGCGCCCATTGTCCATCGAGCATGGCGCCGAATTGCTGCGGCGAGGGCAAACCGCGCAGACTCAGCCAGCTCGGCGCCGCTGCCCGTGAGCCATGGGTCCACCACACACTCAAGGGGCGCAACTGCGCGGCCAATTGCTGGTAGGCGAAGGCGTTGATGGCGCGCTCCAGCTGTCCCGCTGACCTCAAGGGCGCGCGCCAGGCGATGCCTTGCGCGGGAAATCGGCTGGCGTCGAACATCTCCACCAACATCCGATCGTCATCGACGGCATCAGGGTCCAGCAGCGACGCAAATCCCTCCACCTGCGCGTCGAACCATTCCAGATTCAGATTGGAATCCTCCAATGCGCCGATGACCAGGGACTCGACCGCGTCGAACCATGCCGCGTGATGGGTGGCAAACTGCACGGGACAAACCGCCACGTCGAGCTGCGTCACGATGGTCAGAGGGAAATACCGCCCGACGCGATCCACGCTCGGCGCCAAGAGTCCCGCATAGGCGCCGGATCCGCACACCGACTCGGACAGCACGAATCGCCACAAGGGGCTGGTCAGATAGCTGGGCAGCCAGGCATCCTGCAAGGACTGCCGGCTGGCATGCACGCACTGCTGCAGCCACGGGTCCCAGGCCTCGATGAACGCCTGCGGCACGCGCCGCTCGATGAAATCTCCGTTACAAGGCAGCTTGCCGAAGAATCCGACGGAGGATTGCGCCACCATGAAGCGTCATGAAGTGCAGCGAAACGATTGCAGTTCGTTCCGCGCAAATGGATTTCGAACCGACGTGGCCTCGAGCACCAGCCGCGAGGAATGACCGCCCTGGGTGAAGGTCACCAGGAAGCGAGTATCCGAGCGCGGCTCGATCTTGGCCTGGTCAAGGGCCCGAAACCACGCCCAAGGGCCCTGGAACGCCGCGATCGCCGGCGCGCCGCCGGCATCGAAGGTGACGGTGGCGTGACCCGCGCCGCTGCCCGGCCAGGCAAAGGTCAGGCTTTGCAAAGGACCGTGCCGGTATTCGAGGACTTGACCGTCGACGTCGAGCGAGAAGCGCGAGACCGCGGCATCCAACAGATCCGGCGTCACATTGAACCGGATCTCGGGCTTCGGGCCGGCCTTGAAATAGATCTCACGAATGACTTGAACGGTCTGGAATTGTCCCAGCAAGCCGCGCGCACCGGCCACCTGGGCGGCGCCCTCCTTCCAGCGCCATGGCGAGCGGCTGGTGTCGACCAGCTGCGCCAAATTCTCCTTGAAGAATTTGTCGAAGGTGCCGCCGTCGGCAAACAGATGCGAAAAATCATCCAGCGGCACATCGGTGGCGCTCGAACGGCTAAAGGGATAGCGCCCCTCGATGAGCTCGCGGCACTCCTTGGCGACGAACTCCTCGTACTTGCGCCCGAGATCGGCGCTGGCCGAACCCTTCACCTCGCCGAGCGCCTTGGAGCCCAAATCGGTCAGCATCGCGGCCACCGCCGGCGGCAACTGCTTGGCCTCCAAAGCCACACTTTGCTGCGCATCGTTGGCGGCCTTCAAGACCGCAGGATCGGCCGTGCTTTGCGCGCCCACCCCGCCGCTCGCTGACTTGAGCACCTGGTTGACTTGATTCAACGCCCCGAGGACGCGATCGATGGGCGCGCTGCCCGGCGGACCATCGACCAGTTTACGGATGGGCTCGAAATGCGCCGCCACCTTGGTGCCCGGCTTATCCTGGCCGGCGGCGGCCGCGGAATCGTCGCCGAACATCTTGGTGAGTGCGCCCGCCTTCGCTGCAATGGCCGCCTGCAAGCCGCCCGCCGCCTTGTTGGCAATGGAATCGTCGGGTTTCAAGAGGTCGGTATTGTCCGAGACGATGGCGTAGAAACCCTTCAAGGGCGAGGTCGGGCCGGAGAGAATGCTGATCGACTCGCTCAGTTGTTGCTGGCCGGTGGTCGGCTTGAGGCGCACATCCGCCAGGACATCGTCCCAGAAGCGTATGTAATCCAACTCGTACACCTGCATCACCTGCGAGGCGAGTTTGGGCACGTTCTTGAGATCGAAGGCATTGTCGCCGAATACCCAGCGGTCGGCGGCGAACTGTTTGATGAGCTCCAGCTTGCCGGTCGCGTTGATTTCATTGAACACCGGCCGGGTGTAGATCGCGGGCAGCGGATCGGAGAGCTTCGCCCCGCTCTTGCGGAACAGCACGGTGTCGGCACCGGGTCCTAATTTCAAATCCAAGCGCACGGCGCGCTTTTGATCAGAGAGGTAGGTGAGTTTCAGCCGGCTGTACATCAGCACCGGCAATGAGGCGGTCTGCAGCGCAAATCGCGCCTGCGCAACCACGTCGGCGCTGATGGGCACTGACTTGAAGCGGTCCGGATCGCCGAGCAGCTGCTCAAAGTGCTGCGCCAGCCGATCGCGCGCATCCGCATCGCCCGGCGCCAACTGCCGCCATTCATATTGCGCCAAGAAGCGCAGATGGTCCGCGTCGCGGTGCCCGGCATCCCCGAGCATCAAGTATCCTTTCAGATATTCGTACAGCCGATCGGGCTGGCCGGCGAAGGTGACGATTCTCTGTTCGAATTGATGCGCCAGCACCGGCAACAGCAATGAGTTGATTTCCCGCTCATAGGCATCGCGTGCCGCACCGGTGAGCGAACGGCCCTGGTACAGGCCGGCGCGCATGCTCAAGGGCACGCCGTCCTTGTGGACCGCGGCGGCATCCATGACGGCGCGCAGTGCATCCAAGCGCGGCAGTATTGCCTGGAGGCCCGCGCCTGCCGGCACTTCCGTACCGTTCAAGACCTCGGCGGCTTTGGTGACATCCGCAATATAGTGGGTGTTGGTGCGGTAGCTGACGAGGAAGTAAACCAGGCCGAGAATCAGGATGAGCACACAGGCGATGTACGCGGCGCTCTGCGCCAGCGCCTTTTGAATCTGCAGGCGCCGGTTCACGCCCGCCAATCCGGACTCGCGGAAGATCACCTGTTTCAGCAGCCGCTCGATGAAATACGCCTTGCCGGCGCCCGAAGGCGGCGCAGTCACCGTGCTCGCAAATCCGAAGGAGCGCGCAATCGCGCCCAGCATGCGATCGATCGGCGTTCCCTCCTGCGTGCCGCTGGTCAGATAGACGCCGCGCAACATCACCCGGGAATCGAATTCCGTGGCGCTGAAGATACGGCGCAGCACATCGCTCAGCATGGGCTTCAGGCTCGCCAGCTGCTGTGGGAACGCCAGCATGGTCACGCGGCGCCGCGGATCGCGCTCCTGTTCCAGGCGCGGCAGGAGCCGGGCTTGAATGCGCTGCAGCAGCTGATCGAACTCCTTGTCGAAGGCCTGCGCGGCACGCCCGGTTTCACTGGCCTCGATCGGGAAGGTCGCTCCCCACACCTGCGCCCGGCCCTCCTGGCCGATCTCATCGAAAAATTCACTGAAGCCGGCAATCAGGTCGCATTTCGTGACCAGCACGTACACGGGCGGCGTGATTTTCAGCTGTGAGTTGAGCTCATCGAGGCGCTCGCGGATGGCGGCGACGTGCAGATCGCGGTCCTTTTCGCTCAAGGTCAGCAGGTCAGCCGCGCTGATGGCCAGAATGACGCCGTTGATCGGCTGGCGGCGCCGGTACTTGCGCAGCAATTGCAGAAACGAATTCCAGCCCGCGGCGTCGGCCTGGCTGCTGGAATCCTGAGTGGTGTAGCGGCCCGCCGTGTCCAGCAAAATCGCTTCGTCCGTGAACCACCAATCGCAGTTGCGGGTGCCGCCGACGCCGCGCAGCGCTTCCTTGCCGAAGGATTTGGCAAGCGGAAAGTTCAGGCCGGAATTCACCAGCACCGTGGTCTTGCCGGACCCCGGGGGGCCGACGATGATGTACCAGGGAAGCTCGTAAAGATTGCGGCCGCCCTTCTTGGATTTCTTCAGCGCCTCGGTCGCTTCCTCGAATCGTTTGCCGAGTTGCTGCGCCTCGCCGCCGGCCGCCGATCCTTTGGCGCCGCTCGAGTCCTCCTGCTTGGCCGCGCCCGCCGCCAGCTTCTGACTGGCCTTCTTCGCGCGCAATTGTTTAAGGGTGACGATGAGCGCGTAGATCATCATCACGATGATGATGGCAATCAGCCGGCCGGTGACGCCCTCGAGCGGCTTGGCATCCGCAATGGCAATGTACGGACCTCCGAACCAGATGATGAGCGCGAGGAACAGCAGCCCAATCAGGGCGAGAAACCAGCGGTTCTTGACAATGGCGAACATGGTGCGGCTCAACCTTCGCGGCGGTGGAGGATTTCCACCCGGCGGTTGCGCGCCTGATTGTTGGGATCATCCTCGGGCGTGTAGCGCGGCTTGGAGGGGCCGACGCCGGTGGCGTCGATGCGCGCCGGATTCTTGAGATCCAGCTTGATGAGATCCGCGACGTGCTGGGCGCGGTCACGCGACAACTCATAGTTGTCCTTGTACTCGAACGAGCGGATGGGCCGATTGTCGGTGTGTCCGATCACGGTGATGCGGCCGGGGAAGCGATCGAGGGTGGCACCCACTTCGTGCAGCAGCGGAGCATAGCGGGTGTTCACGCGGCCGCTGCCGGAGCTGAAGAAATCGGCGGCGAGCATGGTAATCACGGTTCGGTCGCCGGACTCGGTGACTTCGATCAGTCCGCGGCCAATGGGTCCCGCCAGTGCTTGCTTCAGGCCGGTGCTCGGCGCGGGTTGCGCCGTCGGCGGCGCGGCATAGGCGGCATCCAGACCCACCTGGGCGAGGACGGCGTTGACCGGCTCGGCGCGGGAATTCAGCGCGCTGCTGAAATAGATATAGGCGACGATGAGCAGCGCGGCACTCGCCGCAGCGACCACCCACAGCGGCACGAAGCGCATCACCGCATTGCGCTTGTCCTCGACGCCGCGCCAATGCGGCGACAGATCCGCTTCGCCGGGCCCGCGCGCCGATTGAATCCGCCGATACAGATCAGAGCGGATATCGGCCAGCTTGGCGGCTCCGCGCTCATCCAGACGGTACTTGCCTTCGAAGCCCAGCGCCAGACAGATGTACAGCAGTTCCAGCAACGACAGGTAGCGCGACGGATCGGCCGACACCCGATCGAGTATCTGAAAGAACTTTTCACCGCCCGACGCTTCGCGGTGAAAGGTCACGAGCAGCGACTGGGTCGACCAGCCGCTTTGTGCGCCCCAGGGTGTATTCATCACCGCCTCATCGATCACGGTGCACAGGGCATAGCGCGCCGCCAGGACATCCTCGGGCGGCACCGCATTGTTCTTGGCGCGATCCTCGAAGGCGCGAATCTCCTGCGTGGTCTGGCGCCGCAGCGCATCCACGTCGGCCTGCGAGATCTGACCCCGCAGGCGCCCGGCCAATACCAGCAGTGGGGTGGCCGCCTGCACCAGAGGATTGAGGCCCGTGGTGAGAAACTCATTGATCGATGCCGCGCGCCCCGGAGCCGGCGCCGCCGATGCGCCGCGCGATATGGGGGGTGCCGGCTGATAGCTCGGCGGCGGCGCGCCCGGAAGGGGACCGGTCGGGGTTGCGGGCGCGGAGCCCGGACGGCGGCCCGCTCCCGGCTTGGGACGCAGCATGGTTTGATCGCGCGGCGCGAACGGATCGTCGCTGTTATCGTCTGCCATGGCTACCCTCGAATTGCCCAACACTCCATCGCCAGACCCGGAAATTCGCCGGAGACGTGCAGCGCAATCGCTCCCGACGTCTTGAGGCTGCGCCACAATTCGGTGCCGCGCTCCATCTCAAAGTAGTGCGAACCGGCGATGTTGTGCAGCTGCCGCGGCGCGACCGCCATGGGCTGCAGCCCGATGCCCGGCAGGGCGAGATTGACCAGGTCGCCGATCTTTTCGATGGACCCAATCTTGCATTGCGCCGGAAAGCGGCGCCGAAAATCCTCGGGCGCGACATCCGCGCGCGCCGCCAGCACGAATACCGCCGTGTCGATCAGGCTCTTGTCGGCGATGGTGCCCACCCGGATTCCGTATCTTCGCTCCACCAGCGGAATCGAGATCACATTGTCGCCCAGGCTGACGGCCAGGCAGGCTCGCAGTGCGTTGATCACCGGCTCGAATGTCTGGCGCAGTTGATCATGCTGGTAGGCGGGAAATTTCGGCGGCCGGCGCGAGGTTGCGGTCAAGGTCGACAATTCACCGACGACCTGCAACATCATTTCGTACATGTGTTCCGGGTGACAATTCGCCGCGGCGGCCAGATGGCTCACCCACGGATCATAGCGATTGATCGCCTGCAGCATCAGAAATTCGACCATTTCCGCGACGCCGCCGCGGCCGCTCGACACCGCCCGCGCCGCCAGCGCCTCGGCTCTTTGAAACAGCAGACCCTGCATCTCCGACAGGAAGGTCGTGAGCCGCGGCGCGGCGCTGACTCGAAGCACGGTCGGCATGAAGCGCTCTTCGAGAATCACCTGCTTGTCGGCGCGGCATTCGATCACGTGCGCCAGCGGTATGCGCGCGAAGTCCTGGCTCGGTTCGCTCTGAGTAATGAGCCGAAGATTCAGGTTGGCGGTTTCCAACTCGCCGTTCGTGCCATTATCCGACGATACGTCGCGCGCCTCGATGTCCTGGGTACGGTAGCGGGTGAAGCCGCGCGCTCCGATTGCGCGGTCGACCAGGGTCGCCCCCGATTGCCGCAGCGGCAGCGCGAGATAAATGACTTGATCGCGGATCTGCAGGGTGATGTCCAGGGGCGTCGGCGCCGGATCGTCGTCGGGGACGGCGAACGGGGTTCCGTCCGGAAACACGCCGCGCGCCCGGCGCACACCGAGCTTGCCGATGGCCAACAGGTCACGCTCGAGATCGAGTTCGGTAAACCCCCAGGGATGAGTACGAAGCCCCGCGGTCCGTCCTTCGACGAAGGCCTCCAGGTAGCGGTCCTGCTGCTGAAAGTGCTGCGGCCTGAGGAACAACCCCTCGGACCAGATGACTCGATTCTTATCCGACATAGAGTGTGATGTCCCGAATCTATTTTTCGTTGACGGTTACGGCAACAGCGGTCTTTTCCAGGCGGATCGTCACTCGCTGCTCTTTGAGAATGCGCTTGATGCTCTTCGGCGGCACGGCCACGACGGCGCGCCACTGCGCGGCGGGATCCCGGAATCCGACCGTGACACCGAAAAATCGGGTGTCCGGAGACACCGGCAGGTCCTGTTCGAGCTTGGCGCCCGGAGCCATCGGGAATTCATCGCGCGAAATCAAGCTCTGACCCAGCACTTCTTTTTCTTTATCATAGAGGGGAAAGTAGCGCGCGCCGGCGAATTCCGCATCGGTGCGCAATTGAAACAGCCTGACCACCACCGGTGAAGCGCGCCCATCGCCGTCCGGGTTGATGTCCGCGGCGGCCATGATTTCCACCTTGGTGGCCACGGGTTTCGGCGGCGAGGAGCCGCACGCGGTCACGGCAAGCACGAGCAGTGCGCAACACCATCGCACGTTATAACCCATCGACATAGACAGTCTCCCTTGCGTTACCCGCCGTTCGCGTTACCGGCTCTTGTTGTTGCCCCGGCTGCGTTTGATCAGCTCGACCTGTTTCTCATAGGCGAGCGCAAATTCCTCACCGAACAGCCGGCGAAATGCGTCGTCGCGGTCACCCTGCAGCCCCGCGAAATAATCCTTGTATTGGTCCCAATACTTCGGCTTGCCGACGGCGCCGAGCAGACCGCCGCGCTTGGCCTGTTTATCGAACTCTTCTTGTAGCTGCTCGGGATCGAGGCGATTCATCAGGCTTTCGAACCCCGCCCGCATTCCGGCCAACAGGGCCATTTGGTGGCCGCGGATGTCGTCAAAGGCCCGCTGAAAGGCCTCCAAGGGAGGCAGAAACGCGGCGTTGCGCCGGCTCAGCAACGAGTTCATCGCGTCCGCCGCATCCACCGCGAAAGTCAGCGGATTGTTGTCGGAGGACCGCACGCGGGTCACCGCCAGACGGAATTGCGATTTCACTTCATCGCGCGCGCGCAGCGCATCGATCGTCCCCTGCACCACCACCATGAGAATCTGCCCCAGGGTTGCGGCCATTTCCGGGGAAACGTCTTGCGGATCGACGCCGGCGGCCGCCAGCATCGCCTCCACATCGAACGCGGCGCCGCGCGGCGCGGCAGTTGCGCCAGATGCGGCGGATGCGGCGGATGCGGCCGGTGCGGGTGCGGCTCGCGGCGCAGGCGCGGAAACGGGTGCCGATGTGGCGGCCGGCGGGACACGCCGCGGCGGAGCCGGTGTCGCTGGAGGTTGGGGCGCAGGTTGCTGCGCAGGCGCAGCGGCCGGCCGGCTTGCGGCGGGCCGCTGCGGCGGGACGGGTGGACGCGGCGGCGGCGCCTGACGCACGGTTTCCCGCGGGGTAGCGATCACCTGCGGAGCGGCGGGGCCGACTTGCGGGCGCGGCGGCGGCGGCGCCTCAACCGGCCTTTGAATGGAGTTCAGTCCGTAGGTGGTCTTGTTCCACGCATCCGGATCGGTCGGAATGATCGTGCCCGCGCCGCCGCCGCCGCTCGGGAGCGGGGAATCGTCGCGCGAAGGCGGCACCTGGGTGCTGCGGGGAATCGAGGGGGCCGTCACGCGCGGCGCTTGAATCGGCGCCGGAATGAACGGATCGCTCAGAACGTCCCCCACGGGAGGTCCGCGATATCGGGGCTCGCTGGGACCGGACCGGCTCGATCCGCCGAGCAGCCGGCTCAAAGGATCCAGGTTTTCATCGCCGAGAGTGCCGCCTGCGGGAATCAAGGCCTCTTCCCCAGGCTCATCGGCAAAGGGATCGCCGACGATCAAGGGCGGGCGCACCACTTCGCTCGGCAGGCTGACGAGAATCTCGTACTCGTCGATGAACACCCGATCACCCTGCTTCAAGGGACTGGGTGTATCGGCGGACAATGGGGTATTCGGATCGTTGACGGCAACACTGTTCTCACCTTCGGCTTTGACGTAGAACTGGCCGTACTTGAAAAGCACGCTGGCGTGGTGCCGGCTGACGTACTTGTCCGGGCTGGGAAGAACCCAGTCGCAATCCGCTGCACGCCCGATTCTGCCCCCGGCTTCGCTGAATACCTTGCGGCGTGCCCCGCCCATGCTGGAGCCGTTCGCACTAATGACCTCAAGCGTTAAATTCATGAAGGTACACTGAAGATTCGGGGCCCTAATGTACCGCCCCAGTCCGCCGGGCCGCAATGTGCCCTCCCGACGCGGCGGGCCGCCCTCTCAAGTTGACGCCCGGAAGGCCGCTGGTATTGTAGACAGGGCGGCGACCTGCCGCCGATTTAACCGATTGGGCTACGCCATGAGCAGAAAAGCAGCGCAAGTCGCACGCCAGCCCTCTTCGCCGGTCGAGGCACCGGACCAGCCTCCTCTCGCCGCCGATGCGGCGCCGGTATCAGAGCCCGCGCCCGCGGCAAACGCGGACGGCGAGTTCCAAGTGATCGAAGCCGATGTCGACGGACGCCGGGTTCGCATCATCGCCAAGGACGAAATCATCTTGGAGTGCGGCCAGGCATCGGTGACCCTGCGGCGCAACGGCCGCATCATCATTCGCGGCACCTATGTCGAAACCCATTCCGAAGGCACGAACCGCATCAAGGGGGGGCAGGTTCGGATCAATTAACGGGTGCTCCCGTCCTCTATGAACGCTCAAGTTGAACCGCTTCTCGACCTGATTGACGAGAGCTTCGAGGAAGCCACCTTCCTTTGGTCCCGCTGGGAAGCGGATTTGTCCAGCATCAGCCGCAACCTCGACGAGGTGTGGAGCTGGACTGAGGACAGGCTGGGCGGCGCTTTGGACGGCGTGCGGCTTGCACCCGATACCATTCTCGAACGCTTGGCGCGCACGGCACTCAATGACGGCAACCGCAACGCCCTGAGCGTCTGCGGCCATGTGCTTGCCACCGCCGCCGCCCCGAAATCGCGCGCTTTGTTGGCGGAGATGCTGCGTGCCGCTGCCGGTGAGAAGCTGATGGCACTGATACGCGGCATCGAAGCCGCACCGCTGGACGGCAGCTTCGCGCCGATCACCAAGATGCTCACGCGGAATGGTCCCGAACACGCGGCGGCCCTCGCACGGCTCAAGGCGTTCCGCCGCGCTGAACTCGGCGCTGAGTTGACGGCGGCATACGAATCGAACGTCGCGCAGCTGCAGGCCGCTGCGTTGCGCGCCGCCCGGCAGCTGCCGGCGCAGTACGCCGCCGCCTGGGTGGACGCGGGATTGAAGCATGATGATCCGGCTGTGCGGCTGGCGGCCACGCAAACCGGTCTCCTGCATCACATCCCCAACGCCTGGGCCGGCGCGCTCGCGGCGGCGCGCAAGCCGCGCCCCGAATTTGCTGCTCTGCTGGGACCCATCGCCATGCTGGGCGGCGATGGCGAATATCAGCTCATTTATTCGGCGCTCGCCGAGCCGCCGGTCCGCCAAGCGGCCATCTGGGCTCTCGGCAATATCGGCACCCGCGATGCCGCCGCCTACTGCATCGCCGCCCTCAAGCACCCGGAACTGGCCAAGTCGGCGGGCGAGGCCTACTGCGCGATCACCGGCGCAGACTTGGCGCGCGATCGGCTCACGATGGCCGAGCCTGATGAGCCTGCTCCGGCGTTTGAAGCGGATGACCTTGATGCGAATCTAGTGCCGACCCCCGCAGAGCAGTGGCCGTTGCCCAATCCGGACGCGCTGCGCCAACATTGGAATGACAGTCACGCTCGGTTTCAGAACGGGGTGCGCTATGTGCGCGGCAGGCCCGCGACTTTGCAGACCTTGATGGGTGCCGTGGAAACCGCTCCCATGCTTCGCCGCCCGGACTATGTTTTCGAGCTGTACGTGCGTTCGGGCGGCAGGTATGACGTCGAGCCGCGCACCACCCGCGCCGTGCAGCGCCAAATGATGGCCTTGGGGCGCGCACGGCTGGCAGAGCCTGCGGCGAGTTGACATGCTGCAGCTCGACAATCAAACGCCCTTTGCCTGCTGCGCTTGCCGTACTCCCCGACCGCGAAGGCATCGACACGCTGTATGTCATCGTCAAGGCCACGGTGAATCTGCGGCCCAAGCTGGCATTGGCGCCCATGCAGATTCCGCCGAATTTGATCGACGAATACTACGAGGAACCCGAGAATTCGAGCCTGAAGCTGGCTTCGGATATGCACATCGGCAAGCCGGGCACGGATGTGCTGTTGGTCGGATGCGCGCGCACACCGAAAGGGCGCCTGGAGGAAGGCGTTATGGTGTCGATGTCGGTCGCCGAGCGCAGCAAGCAGGTATTGGTCATGGGCGATCGCACCTGGCAAAGCGACGGCACGCCCTCCGCACCCGTACCTTTCAGCGGGATTCCCTTGGTGTGGGAGCGCGCCTTCGGCGGCATGCATACCGAGGAGGAACGCGTGTATGCCGAAGAACGCAATCCCATCGGAGTGGGATTTCGGGGCAAGCAGGCCACGGACATCATGATCGGCCGGCCGGTACCGAATCTCGAAGACCCGGCGTCCCTGATCGGCAGCTGGGACGATTCTCCCGCCGCCCGCCTGCTTCGCGCCCATCGCGCCGGCGTGGCTGCCGCGGCGTGCGTTCGCCGGCACCTACGATGAACGCTGGCAGAAGCAGCGGGCGCCCTATCTCCCCGCCGACTTCGATCCGCGATTTTTTCAGAGCGCAGTCCGCGGAGCTGTGCTTCGATCGCTACCTGCAGGGCACGGAGCAAGTGCAGATCCAGGGCGTGCATCCGAGGATGGGCCCATCGAGTTTACGGTGCCGACGGTGCGGCCCATCATCGAAGTCACATTGGCCGGACAACCCAAGGAGCCGGTGGCTAAACTGGAAACGCTGCAATTCGAGCCCGATCAAAACCGTGCTTCGATGACTTGGCGCGCAGCCAGCCCTGTGATCGCCAAATGCTCAAGGTCGAGAAGATCGAGGTCAAATTGCGCCGTTCGACGCGAGGTACCGCTGATGCCGGCAGTCATCACCGCGAGCAATGCGCTGTGTGCAGGCGGGCGGGGCACGGAACAACTGTGGGCGACGGTGCGTGCAGGCATTTCCTGCATAAACAGCTCTACAGCCATATGGACCGCAATTTCGACCCTATTCCAATGGGGCTGGTGCCCGAGGATGCATTGCCGCCGTTGCCGCTGGATCTCGATCTCCTGCACTTCCGTCCAGTGCGAGGCGAATGCTGCAGCTCGCCGGGCCGACCCTGGCACCGGTGACAGAATGCCGCTGGTCCCGGTCCGTATGTCATTGTATCTGGCTCTCCCACAAATGGACGGTCGAGGAATCGCCGTGGATCGATGAAGTCCTGGGACATCTTGGGCAATGTGGCCGGTGTCCAGATCGATCTCGCTACCAGCCGAATATTTCCCAAGGGACGCGCAGCGGCGCTTCTCGCGCTGGAAGCAGCCTGAAGCGTATGTCGAAAGACCCGGCGCCACAGTCGTCGTCGGCGGCGTCGACACTTTTTTCGATCTGCGCCGCATCGCTGTACTTGATAGCGAGTTCGTATCTTGGCCCCGTGTCATGGACGGATTCATCCCTGGTGAAGGCGCGGCATTTCTTGGTGCTAAGGACGCGAATCGAACGCAAGCGGCTACCCCCCACATGAAAGTACTGGTGCAAGGGCGTCGGTCATTCGAGGACCCAGGCCATCGATATGGAACAGCGCCCGCGCTGGGCGAGGGGCTCGCCAAGCCATCGAAAAGTTACGAGCCGAACTACCCGCTGGGCAAGCTCAATTGCAAGTACTTTTGCAGGCTTCAACGGCGAGAACATCGAGGCCAAGCTTTGGGGCGTTGCACGGCTGCGCCACAGCGATTTCTTTCGCGCCGATATGGTGATGCAGCATCCGGCGGATAGCATCGGTGATACCGGTGCGGCAACGGGGGCCATCTTGACAGCGCTGGCAGCCATTTGCTGGTCTCGACGGGACAACGCGAGGGCTCGGCGTTGGTGTGGGCGGCATCGGATCACGAGTTGCGCGCATGCGCACTACTGTCGGTATGAAGGACATTTTAGGGGGCGAGGATGGGTTGTACGGTATTTGCCAATACACGCGGCGTAAGCCATAAGGGCAGCGGCGGCAAGAGCCCAATATTCCCGGATGTCTGCAAGACTCCCACGCCCGCCGGTCCCGTTCCGATTCCCTATCCCAATATCGGCAAAGCTGCCGACACATCGTCCGGCCCGACCACAGTCACCACGGACGGTCAGATGCCGATGACGAAGGATGCGAAGTACATGATGTCCTCCGGTGACGAAGCGGGCTCCGCAACGGGAGTCATGAGCAGCAAAATCAAGGGCGCCTGCGAGTACATGATGTATTCCATGGACGTGAAATTCGAAGGCAAGAATGTGTGCCGGCTGGGAGACCCACTGTTTCACAACGAAAAGAACGGCATGGGCTGATGTGGCGCACGCGGTGGCACTTCCCATCAACTGATAAACTGCTCTGGGTCGCCGAAAACGAGATGGGGAAAATTGTGACCCTCCAATGCGCGCTTGACGCTCTCATGCACCAAAACGGCACCAGCGTACTCAGCCAACCGAAATAACAGCAAGCCTCTTGCCTTTGTCGAGTCAATCACCAATTTATCGATGCTTGCATCAAGCAAGCGCGAGGGGTTATCCGCGGAGAAAATCGTCTTCGCGGCATCCGCTGCTTTTACCAAACCGATGACATTGAAGGCCTTGAAGCCGGTGTACTGCGTCTTGTCGTCTTCGCTCGCTAGCACGGCGTCATACACGTCGAGATTGTCGACGCCAGCGGCGACGAGCGCCTTGTAAAACCTCTCGCTCATTATGGGCGGAGTACCAAAATAATCTAGCAACTCGGCTTTTTCATATCCTTGAATTATGCCCACAACAACTGGCGTCGCTGGCGGCTCGCTAAAATGCCGCCCGTAAAGCCATGAGTCGTCGAAGCTCGGATCTTCGAGCGAACTTAATAACATTCGCTTTGAGTTTTGTGATCCCAGAACGTAGAACGCTGCCACCTTTTTTTTAACCGGCATAGAAGTCCTCGCACCAATCTACATGATCTTGAGACTCTTTAGCTTTGCCTTCCTGCCTTTGTAGTCTTCCATGTATTTGATGCTTAATTCATCTGTAAAAAGCGGGTTTCGCCACCCGGTCGGCGTGCCGTTCACCAATCCTCTGAGCTTTGCGGAGAGAGTATCCAATCGTGACGCGAGGGCGCCTGGAGGGTTGAATTTCTTGTCCTCTTTGTCCCCCTGCGCAATCGGGCATTTACTGGCCAAAAGCTTTATCTTGGCACCAAGGGCATCCAGGATCTCGCGAACCTTGGCCGAATATTCGGCATGTCTCATGTGAAACTGCTTGTCTTGCTTCTCAATCGCGCACACTGCGTACGCAAACTTGAATTCCTCCGTTTCAAGGGCAACATCCTCCCCTTTGCGCTTGTGAAGCGCCTTGAGGCCCTCGGCTGCAGGCCACTGATTGCTCATTGAAAGAGCATAGGGACTCGGAAGCCACTCGCCGTTGCTCGCCGAATTGACATCGTAGCCGGCCGACATGTCTTTCTTAATGACACTCGATGGCTTGCCTTTGCTCTTGAAGTTTGCAATCACGTCGTCGTCGCCCAGAAACGCAACCACGGAGGAGCCCTTTAAGGACTCATTTCCCGGAACCAAATGATGGGGCGCGTACTGAAGTTTGTACTCTTCTTCGTCCACGACCTCCTCATAGATGCGAATTGTCTTCTTTTTGCTGCCGGCCGAATACCTCAATATGCTGCCCTTCTTATAGTAAATCTCCACGGTCTCGCCCTCGGGGGCCGGATTTCTTTCGTTCTTCATATTGGTGCCAAGCTTCTTACCGCTGTTGTCTGACATACTCCCTGCCACGTCTTCGTCGCCGTCTTGTGCATCCATCGGCGCAGCAGAAGACTTTTTCTTGGTATGCCACGGGCACGTCTTCTCGCTGTGCTTTTCACTATCGTCGACGAAAAGAGCCACGTCGATTGACTCGCCAATCTCCATGCGTCTCTCCTCAAATTCGGCAATTTAGCATTTCTACACTACCTACATTAGTTCTGTGAAATCTTGCTTCCCTTGATGCTGGCTTCTCCCGATGCCTTCACATTGATTTTCCCGCTGCCCTCAAAAGTAAGGTCTTTTCCTTTAATAGTAATGGTTCCGTCCTTCTGCATTGTTAGGCTTGCATCGCCAGTCTTGATGATGACTTCATCCGTTGCCTCAATCGTCAGCTTTTTCCCAACCGAGAGAGCGTCATTCTCGGCGATCTGCACTTTTCGATCTTTTCCAATGGTGATTTCCTCATCCTTGCCCACTTGATCCTGACGTTTTCCAGCCACAGTTATAGTCTCATCCTTGCCCACGTCGAGGGTCCGATTCTCTCCGACCGAAATCGATTGATTCTTTGTTACTGACAGGCCGTAGTTCCTTTCAACGCCAATCGATTCATTTCCGCCGACGTTCGCTGCACGATTATTGCCGATAGAAATGGATTCATTTGAGCCCACCGATTCCGTTCGATTCTTTCCGATCGAAACAGATTCATTGGAGTCAACGCTCTTTCTGCGATCATTTCCCACCGAAAGACTCTGATCGTGTCCCACGTCCTCCGTCTCGTCGTGGCCCACCTTGTGAGTCTCGTCGTTCCCTACGGTATGACTTTCATCGTGCTCGACCGTGAGCTCATTGTCCTTCTCCGCGTGGATGGTCACCAGCTCCGAGCCGATCTTGTCCTCGAAGCGGATTTCGTTGAAATTCGCGGGCGACCCGTCCTTGGAGCTGCGTGATTTGATGCCGCTCTGCGTCTTGTTCGCCGGCAGGTCATAGGGCGGCATGTTGGCGCCATTGTAGACGCGGCCGGTGATGATGGGCTGATCGGGATCGCCTTCGAGGAAGTTCACGATGACTTCCTGGCCGATGCGCGGGATGTGCATCGCGCCCCACTGCTTGCCGGCCCAGACCTGCGCCACGCGGATCCAGCAGCCACTGTTTTCGTTGTTCTTGCCCTCGCGGTCCCACGGAAACTGCACTTTCACGCGGCCGTATTTGTCCGTGTAGATCTCCTCGCCGCCCGCGCCCACCACGATCGCCGTTTGCGCGCCCTGCACCACCGGCTTAGGCGTCGAGCGCGGCGGGCGATACGGCGTCTTGGCGTCGATGGCCTGCAGGCTGATCGCAAACTCGGTGCCGGGGTCGGCTCCGCCCGATATGTGCGCATCGGAGGTGAGCGAGATGGTCGACGCGATGATGAAGTATTCGATATTCAAGTCGGCGCGCGGATATTTCGACAGCGAAAACGTGTGGCCGTTGGCCAGTCCGGCGGCATCACCCTCGCCGCTGGCAATGGTTTGCGTCGCCTGGATCTCCTGGATGCGGACTTTGGCCACCCGCGACGTTTCGCCGGAATCGAGCTTGCCGAGCTCCGCGGGGTAGTCGTAAATCTCGAAGGTCGCCTGCGCGTGAGACTTTGAGACGGTCGAACTCTGCAGCAGAGATTTCTTCGGGGCGGAAAAGTCGTAATCCGTGGTCGCGTAGGCGCCGGACTGGACGGACTTGGACTGAATCCACGAGGTCAGATGATCGCGCTCGCGCTGTGCGTCGGACGAGGTCGGCGGATAATAAGGCACGGTCTCATAGCCCTTGACCTTGCTGTGCGCGTTCGCGTCGTCGGCCAGGATCATGAGGTGCTTGCCGTCCTGGTGCTCGAAGAAGTAGTGAATGCCCTCGAACTCGAGCAGACGGCTCAAGAAATTGAAATCCGTCTCGCGATACTGCACGCAATAGTCGCGCGGGGAATAGCTGCCGCTCAGTTTCAGTTTGAAATCCGAAAATCCGTACTGGCCGACGACCGCCTGAAAAATGTCGGGAATGGACTTGCCTTGAAATATGCGGCAATCGGAGGTTCGGGTGAGAAACCAAAACCAGGGCCGCACCGTGGCCTGGTAGCGGTGATGGCGCTCCTCATAGCCGGTCTGCGAGAACTCAGTGACGTAGCCGTTGAAGAAGCGGTTGCCGGCGTTGTCGGGCAGCTGGAATTTCACCGTGACCGGCTGTCCCAGGATCTTGTCCGCGTTCAGATCGCCCGCGTCGCTCAGCATTTGCAAATCGTATTCGAACAGGCGGCTGACCTGTTCGTGGGCTGAGAAATGCGTAAGCAACAGGGCATCCGTGCCGAGGGGAGTCTTGATTTGAACCGTGCGACTCGCCTGGGAAGTAGCCATGAACGATCAATCCAGCGGAACTAGCTTCAAGCAGCCTTCTTCTTTCTTTGAGTAGAAATACAGCCCGTCGGAGGCTCCACCTTCGGCAATGATGACAGGAATGATGGTCTCGAATTTCTGTTTCGCGATGGCGGTGGCGGCGACCTCATTGATGCCGTTTTTCTTCACGAATTCGGTCCAGCGAGCATCCGTTTTGTCGACGCGCGCTCCTGCATCTGTTGCGCGGCGCAGCAAGTTAACAAACTGGTAGTAATCGAATTCGACTACCTTGGCACGAGCCATAAACTAGAACTCCACTCTAACTGCGTCGACTAATACCAAGAAAGTACTAGATTTTTCAAGCTTATGCACGATTTTCGTGCGGTACGTTTGATATTCGGACCCTTCCCGAGGCCCGGGTTTTGCCTCAGCCGGGCGCTTCTCCGATCACCAAGTGTCCATGCACATCTTGGCCCCGTTCCTTGCGCAGCACCACCGGCTCCCGTTCAATGCCGACAAAACCGGCCTGCTGCATGACCCCGAGCACGTAGCCGGTCCCATGGCTGTAACGTCCATGGACGTGGATCCGGTAGGCCTCAACCGAATCCGCCGGTTCCGCTTCCACCGTGAAGCCGAACACGCCGCCGGGCCGTAGACACACGCGGGCCGCTGCCGCGGCCTCCTCCAGGGGACCAAAATACACCAGAGTGTCGGCACAATTGACCACATCGAAGCTCGCCGGCCGCGAGCGCATGAACGCGCACAACTCCGCCTGCACGACCTCGTCGTAGATTTTGCGCTCGCGGGCCTTGGCGAGCATGCCCTCAGACAGGTCGACCCCGACCAGGGTCTTGGCGGTGGACCGCAGCAGCATTCCGCACAAGCCGGTACCGCACCCCGCATCCAGCACATCGAGGCGCTGGTGCCCAAAGTCGATGCGCTCGGCGAGCGCCGCGCTCAGCAGCTCGGGCGCCGCGTAACCCAAGCCTTTCAACGCCTGATCGAAAGACTCGGCAAAGCCGTCGAATATCTTCTTGACGTAGCGGTCCCCTGCCCGATCGGGGACTGCTTGCCCCGAGGTTGCCGCCGCCATGTGCCGCGCCACCGGGTTGGTAGGCTCGACTTCCAGCCATTTGCGGTACACATCGGCCGCATGATCGCTGCGGCCCATGCGGTACAACAGCATGCCCAGACTCTCGTAGGCGCCCGAAAAGCGCGGATTGGAATCCAGAACCCGGCGAAAACTCTTTAACGCTTCGTCCGGCTGGCGTTTGCGGCGAAACAGGATTCCCAGGTTGAACCATGCCTCCGCCATCTTGGGCGCGAGGTTGGTGGCATTCATGTAGGCGCGCTCGGCGCCGTCCTGGTCGTTTTGCGCGAGCAGCACGTTGCCGAGATTGTTCCAGGCGTGGGGGTTGTTCGGGCGGATCTTGAGCGAGCGCTGCATCATCTCGATGGCCGCCGGGCGGCGGCCCTGATGCACGCGCAGCAGACCCAGAAAATGCAAGGCATCGGCGTCGTTTTGCCGCTCCCGCAGCAGCCGCAGGTAAATTGCCTCCGCCTCCGCGAGTCTGCCCGCCCGATGCAGTTCGAGGGCGCGATGAATGCCGACCGCCTTGCTCGTCATCTGCCCGCTTGAACCGCCTCAGGCCGGCCGTGCCGCGCCGCTTCAATCAAAGACATAGGCGAAATCTCCGTCCTGCAAGCGCACGTGCACCCGCTCGATGGCCTTGCCCTCCATCATGCGCTTGAGAAACTCCTCGCTGATCTTCGGCAGCACCGTGTTGGTGAGGATGGCGTCGATCATGCGCCCGCCGCTCGCCAGTTCGGTGCAGCGGCTGCTGATCAGTTTGACCACATCATCGTCGTAGGTGAAGGGCACCTTGTGGTTCTCGCGAATGCGCCTGGTGATCCGCCCGAGCTGCAGCTTGATGATGGCGCCGATCATGGCGTCGTTTAGCGGATAGTACGGAATGACCACGAGGCGTCCGAGCAGGGCGGGCGGGAATACCTTGAGCAGGGGTTCGCGCAACGCCTTGGCGATGCTGTCGGCATCCGGCATCAACTCCGGATCCTTGCACAGGTTGGTGATGAGGTCGGTGCCGGCGTTGGTGGTGAGCAGTATCAGGGTGTTCTTGAAATCGATGATCCGCCCCTCACCGTCCTCCATCCAGCCCTTGTCGAAGACCTGGAAGAAGATCTCGTGCACGTCGGGATGCGCCTTTTCGACCTCGTCGAGCAGGACGACGCTGTACGGACGCCGCCGCACCGCTTCGGTCAGCACCCCGCCTTCGCCGTAGCCCACATAGCCCGGCGGCGCGCCCTTCAGGGTCGACACCGTGTGCGCCTCCTGGTACTCGCTCATGTTGATGGTGATGACGTTCTGTTCGCCGCCATACAGAACTTCCGCGAGCGCCAGCGCGGTCTCGGTCTTGCCCACGCCCGAGGTCCCCGCCAGCATGAACACGCCGATGGGTTTGTTGGGATTGTCGAGCTTCGCGCGCGAGGTCTGAATGCGGCGCGTGATCATCTCGAGCGCGTGCCGTTGGCCGATGATGCGCTGCTCGAGCGTATCGGCCAATTTCAAAATGGATTCCACCTCGTTCTTGACCATGCGGCCGACGGGAATCCCGGTCCACGCTTCGACCACCGCGGCGACCGCCTGATTGTCGACCGTCGGCAAGATCAAGGGGCGGTCTCCCTGCAGTGTGTGCAATTCGCCCTGCAGGCCGACCAGCGACTTCAGAAGATCGGCGCGCTCGGCATCGCTCAAGGGCGGCGGTGCCGGCGGCACGGCGGTTGCCGCCGCGGGCTGCTTTGCCGCCGCGTCCGCTTGGGCCTCGAGCGGACTGGCGGTGCCCTCCACCTTGTCGAGCACGCCGCGCAATTTGGCGCGGATCGCCAATATCTGTTCGACCAGCGCCTTTTCCTTGTTCCAGCGCTCGGTGAGTTCGGCCAGTTTGGCCTTGTCCGCATTGAGCTTGTCGGTGGCCGCCTGCAAGCGGTCCGCAGTCGCGACCCCCACGGCGCTCTCGCGGCCGATGATGGCAAGTTCCGTTTCCAGGGCTTCGATGCGTTTGCGGCAGTCGTCCACCTCGGGGGGTACGGCGTGTTGGCTGATGGCCACGCGCGCGCACGCCGTGTCCAGCAGACTGACGGACTTGTCGGGCAATTGGCGGGCGGGGATGTAGCGATGCGACAGCCGTACGGCCGCTTCCAGCGCCTCGTCCAGCACCTGCACCCGGTGATGTTTTTCCATGGTGGATGCCACGCCGCGCATCATCAGAATGGCCTTGTCCTCGCTGGGCTCCGCCACCTGCACGACCTGGAAGCGGCGCGTGAGCGCCGGGTCCTTCTCGATATGCTTCTTGTACTCCGCCCAGGTGGTCGCCGCGACGGTGCGCAGCGTGCCGCGCGCCAGCGCCGGCTTGAGCAGATTGGCCGCGTCGCCGGTGCCCGCCGCGCCGCCCGCGCCCACCAGGGTGTGCGCCTCGTCGATGAACAAGATGATGGGTTGAGTCGAGGCCTGGACCTCGTCGATGACGCTGCGCAGACGCTGCTCGAACTCGCCCTTCATGCTCGCGCCCGCCTGCAGCAAGCCCACATCCAGCGCCAAGAGTCTTACATCCTTCAGCGGCGGCGGTACGTCGCCGGCGGCAATTTTCAGCGCAAACCCCTCAACGACGGCGGTCTTGCCGACGCCGGCCTCGCCGGTGAGGAGTGGATTATTTTGCCGGCGCCGCATCAGAATATCGACCAATTGACGGATTTCCTCGTCGCGGCCGACGATGGGGTCGAGTTTGCCGGTACGCGCCTGCTCGGTGAGATCCACGGTGAATCGTTTCAGGGCTTCCTGCTTGCCCATTTGCGCCGGCGCCATGGCTTCGCTGAATTCGCCGGGGGCGCTTTGTGCGCCCAATTGAGTGCCGTCCTGGGCGCGCATTTGGCTCTTCGGGAGACCCGGAACAGATCTTGGCGAAATCATCGGTCAATTGCTCGAGCTTGATCCGGTCAAATTCCTTTGAAATCCCCAGAAAGACGTTCTTGAGCGCCGCGGTGTTGAGGATGGCCACCACCACATAGCCGGTGCGCACCGAGGAGTCGCCGAACTTGAGCGTCGCCCATACCCACGCCTGCTGCACCGAATCCTGGATGTGCGGGGACAAATCCGATGATCGAGGAGGCGCCGCGCGGCAGCCGGTCGAGCGCGGCGGTGACGTCGCGCGCCAGCCGGCTGGGGTCGATGTTGAAGGCGCGCACGATGCAGTGCAAATCGGAGTTCTGCAGCTGCAGGATCTGGTTGATCCAGTGCACCAGCTCGACATAGGGATTGCCGCGCAGTTTGCAGAAAACCGTCGCGCCTTCCACCGCCTTGTATCCAAGTCCGTTCAGTTTGCCGAACAGCGCCACGCGACTGATATCACCCATGATCTGTCTCCCCTAAGAATTCCAGCGATCATCGCCTTGCAGCACGACGTCATCCGCCATTGTCGGCGAATGGCTCATCCAGGTGGTCCAGCCCAGGTGGCCCTGCTGACCGAGCGTAACACCTGGGACGTCGACATCGCGCAACAGCAGGCGCACCTGCCACGACCATTCATCGTTCGTATAGAACCGCACCAGATCCTTGAGCCCGCGCAGCGCGCGCGTCCCCGGCAGAAAATTACTGAAGACGTCCAGGCTCAAGGGGCCGATGATGATCTCGAACTTGTGCTGACATTGCCAAGAAGCCGCACCCAGCGTGGCCCCGGCGCCCAACAGCGCATAATCGCGGTCGCCGCCGAGCCGGGTATAGGCGTCAGACGGAATCTTGAGCCACGCACCGACAAAGGGCTCAATGCGGATCGGCAAATCAAAATAATCCGCGAGCGCGGCCTCGAGCGACTCGGCCGACCGCGCCTGCGGCGCCAATTGCCCGCTTCGCGACAGCTTGGCGTAGTCGGACACGCTGTCCCGGCGCCGGGTCGATTCGGGAGCGAGCCCCAAGAAGGCCCCCACGTAGGCGACGAACCGGTCGGCGTGCGGACGATCGAAATTCGTGGCTGGATCGGCATTCGCCCACGCGCGGTAGAACAATGAAATCAGCCGGTGCTGAAAGGTATTGACGAAATCAGACAGGGTGGGGTCGTCATGCTGGCGCTGGCGTTCATGCGCATATTCCGTGAGGTGCAGCGGCAGTGCGCCGTTGGGCCCGAAGATGCCGAACGAATATTGGCTGAGGCGCGGCCGCTCGCCCTTGTCGAGTTCAAAATTGCTGACATCGGATGGCGCAAAGAACAGATGCGGCGGCTGGCCGAGCCTCACGGCATCGTCCGCGGAGCGGCGTGACTCCGCCAATCGCGGCAGGTCGGCGTGCGCAGCCTCCAACAGGCGCAGCGCCGCGAACAGCGTAAACCGCGCGGGTTGCGCAGAGAGGGCGTCTGTGGCGCCTATAGGATCTGGCGATTGCCCAGTCGAACCGGCCATTGCTTGATCTCACCGCGCGTTTGTGAATTGAGCCGCAATTGAGTGTATGAATTCAACGAGACGTAGCGCGCGAAAAACCGCTCCAGTACGCTGGCGAGCAGCATTATTCCCGTGCCTTCGAAAGCCGCATCGTCCAACACCAGATCGATTTGCAGACCCCGCCCGTAGCTGATCGGACCCGCGATCGGCATGCGCCTGACCACCGGCCGATGGCTGATATTGCGCACGCCGTCGATTTGGCGCCGCGTGGTCGTATCGTTGATGTCGGCATACAAGGAGAGTATCTCGCGCAATGATTCCGCACCGCTGGCGGGATTGGTATCCAGCAGCGACAGGTAGTTGAGCGTCAGATGGCTGATGAGACGCCACGCCGTATCGCCGAACGCCGGCGAGGGCCGCGGGTAGGTGGGTCCGGATATGCAGCGGATCCCCTCCAACGGCGCCGCTCCTTCCAGCACGAAATCCGTCGGCCCCTTGCCCATCGAGACTTGAATGGGCAGGTCGCGATTGGTGCACCAGGCTTGAATGTCCAATTGGCGCAGCTCGCCGCTCCATGCGCGCTGCTGCGAGTCGGTAATGGACAAGAAGCACTCGGTGCCGATGTAGCTGGTGCGCGCCCCGCCCTGCACCTGGCGGTTCGAATACAGGCGTTGGCGGCGTTGAATGGTGTAGTAGGCCCATTCGTCATCGCGGGCCGTGCGATGGCTCGCCGAGTAGAAGGGCAAGACGGCAATGCGCTCATCGCCGGCCGGCGTGAGCGCGGCCACGTTTTGCACGCTGTAGATCTCGAAATCCATCGGCCGGTTGCGGTCCGGCACCACGTGATGCTCGGTCTCATACGGCGTCAGATGCATGCGGTCCACTTCGCGCGGGAACAGGTTCACCACGGGCGTCGCGAACAGGCGGAAGTGGCTGGGGTCGAGCGTATTTTCCAGACTGCCTTGAGCGCGGTCGAGTGCTATGTAGATCTCGAACTCATCTCCCTGGAAGTCGGCACACAGCCCGTCCAAGTCGTTCAGCGCGAAGAACAAGAATCGATCGGAGAACGCAAAATATTCCTGCAGCAAACGATAGCCGTGGAAGCCGGTGCGGGTGACGGGCAACATCGCCTCGCTGTCATCCAACCCGACTTGGGCAATGGAGCGGGCAGAGCGGAAGTGGACCGGGGCCCCCGTCTCGGTCGAACGGATGTAGAACCCCAGAGCGTTCGCCATCACCTGCTCATGGACCTTGTAAGCGATATCCGGCGTCGACTTGATGAATATGCGCAGCGATTTCAAGGGCAGCGCGCTGAGTTTGATTCCCGGGCTCACTTTGAAGCGCAAGCGGATCGCCGCGCGAGTCCGAGCATCGACTGCGATGCCCTGCGACGAGAGCGCGCCGGAACCGGTCAAGTACCTGACCTCGGAAATGCGCAGCGGCCACAGAGTAACGTCCTGAGCGGTGCGAAATTCGCACGCCGTGCGCTCGCCCTTGCCGAGGACGGTGCGCAGGCTGCTGCCGCGGGGAATGGTCAGTCCCGTCTCGAGCGCCGTGTCCTTGATCTCGGGTACGAATTCAGCCATGGCGCAGGACGGCACCGGATTGAGGAAGTCCGGGTACACCATCTCCAGCAGGTGCTGCGTGAATTCCGGGTGCCGCGCATCGATCTTCAGCTGCACGCGGGCGGCAAGAAAGGCAAATCCTTCCAGCAGCCGCTCGATGTAGGGGTCGGCGCATTCGATGCCGTCGATCCCGAGCCGCGCAGCGATGCGCGGATAATTCTCTGCGAACTCCGCTCCCATCTCGCGGACGAACTGCAATTCGCGGTTGTAGTATTCGAGCAGCCGAGGGTCCATTGGTTGCAGCGGCCTTCAGCGCCCGCTGCCCTCCGCGAGACTGACCTGCCCCGTGTCCAAATCGATGCGGGTGCTCATCAGCAGCTGCTGGGGCGCAGGCTGGCCCCACAGTTCCGCCTCGATCTTGAATTCCAGCGCAAATTCGTGATTGCCCATCTCGCGCTTCTCGGGAGTCACGCGCACCTTGCTGAGCCGCGGCTCAAAGGTGCGAATGGCGAGCGCGATGCGCTCCGCGGTGAGCCGCGGATCGATTGAACTCATCGCCTTTCCCGCCAATGCCGGCATGCCGTAGTTGAGCACCGAGCGTTCCACATGCGGATATCGCGACATTTCTTCGGTCGTGTCGAGGCTCATGGAATTCAACAGCCAGCGGACATCGCGGAACACCGATTCGCGCAGGCGGCGCATGTTGAAGTTGCCGCGCTCCAGAATCTCGGTGTGAGCGTTGAGCACCGCGTGAGCGTGAATGCGGCAGAACGACTGCAGGCTGGCACCGCCGGGAGCACCGGGCGGACGGATCACCGACTCCTTGATCTGCTGCAATCCCACCGAACGTCCCGGCGATGAAAACCAGAACTCCAGCTCATCCGGCTCCAGCTTGGCTCCCTGGCCCGTTTGCGCGGGCAGCGGCTTCAGCCCCCTTGCCTTCAACAGATCGGCGAGTTCGCCGGACTTGAGGCGCAGGCGCTCGAGTTCGGAAGCGCGGGCGCAAACCTGGATCAGGGTGACGAACCGCTCATCGTCCAGCAGCCGGTCGAGCAATGCCGGCTGCAGCTGCTCCCGCAATCCCAGCTCAGCCATCCCGTGAACTCCGCAGCGTCATGCGGCCGCGTGCAGCGCGATTTCCCGCACTTCGAGCAATCCATACTCGTTCGCATCGGTGAGGATCAGGCGCTGGCCGATGCCCTGAAATATTTCCGGCGCGACTTCCTTCCATTCGGTCTTGCGCGCCAGGCGAATCGCATCGTCCTCCGACGCGTCGCTGCCGACATATCGAACCGGGATGAACCCGATGGCCTCGCCCTGATTGGTCCAGGTGAATTGCGCGGGCAGCCACACCAGATCGCGTGCATCGGACGGCGCATCGATGGTGATTTTGGAGATGCGGTGCACCGGCACCCAGTAATAGGCGCCGTTCAACAAGACCTCGAACACCGGACCCAGGCGCGAATCCGAATCGGCAATCCATTCGAATGCCTCGCCGTTCAGCGTGCCCGAGACGGTGGGCGCATCCTCCATCGCCTTTGCCCGCACCTTCGCCGCCTCCGCATATTGACCGCGGCCGTCCAAGGAGAGTGCGCTGATCAGAAGCGCGATCCACGGTTCCGGGTCACCGAACACCAGGGGCGAAGACTGCCCCGTAAACACCCGTGCGCGCAGCATTTCACATTCGATGGCCGAACGATAAGCGCGCGCCATGGGCAGGGCGGAGCTGTCCATCTCGCCGATGACGTTCAGTTGCGTGACCGCCCGGTCCCATTGACCGAGCACCATCAACAACTGAGCAAGGAATATGCGCCGCTTGAGGTCCGACGAATTCTGCCGGACCTCCGCTTGCAGCTCTTGTAGACAGGCCGCTAAGTTGCCGGCACGAAAGCTCTCTTCTGCTCGGGCCATATCACACCTTGAGGTCTGCCGTGGTCCGGTCCCGGCCGCATGCGCGCCGGGAGTTGGCCTGCCGGCCGACTATTCCTGCAATGTACGCGAGACGCGGAGGATTACGATTTGACGTTCGCCGGAATGTCCCATGAAAAGTTGCCATTCTCGCCCTTGGCGCCCTTGGCACCTTGCGTCCAATATTCCATTTTGATCTTGGCGAAATTGAGCGACACATTCTCGGTCAGCCGATCTTCCCCGCCGCTGCCGCCGGTGCTGACGGAGCTCACCAATATGTTCTCCAATTCAAACGTCAGGTATTCAAGGGGATTTTCACCAGCCTTGCGGACCGTCAGTTTGGCCTTGGGAATGTGTTTGCCCGAGGCGCTGGAGTACAGCAAATCCGCGGAGGCCTTGTCCACGTACTTGGTGACCGAGATATCCTGGAAATTCGCCTTCCCCGATCCGCCGCCTTCACCCTGATGGAAGGAGCCGGAATTGCTCAACCCCCAGCTCCAGGCAAGCACGTCGATCTCACCCTTGTGCGTTTTGTCGGCCGACTCGCCTTTGATCCCATCCAAGCTCAAGAACATATCGACAGCCATGACATCACTCCTTCAATTTTATTAGCCTATTCGTGCGCCGATTCTTAACTACGCTTGTTTCTGCGAAGGCAGCTTCGACACGAGTCGCAGCGACACATTCACACCTTCCAATTGATAGTGAGGACGCAAGAAGAATTTCGCGCTGTAGTAGCCGGGATTCCCCTCGATCTCATCAACCTTCACTTCGGCGGCTGCCAGCGGCTTCTGCGCCTTCAAGATATCGCCGGCGGTGCCGGGGCTGCCGAGCACGTACCCCTTGATCCAATCGCCCAGGTACCGCTCCATGTCCGACCGCTCCATGAAGGAACCCACCTTGTCCCGCACCATGCACTTCAAGTAATGCGCAAAGCGGCAGCTTGCGAACAGGTACGGCAAGCGCGCGGAAATACGCGAATTCGCCGTGGCGTCCGGGTCGGTGTACTCGGTCGGCTTCTGCAGCGATTGGGCGCCGATGAATGCGGCCACGTCGCTGTTCTTGCGGTGAATGAGCGGCATCAGCCCGACATTGGCGAGTTCCGCCTCGCGCCGGTCGCTGATGGCAATCTCAGTCGGACACTTCATGTCGACGCCGCCGTCATCGCTCGGGAAGGTATGCACGGGCAACCCTTCGACCGCGCCGCCGGACTCGACTCCGCGAATCGATGAGCACCAGCCGTACATCTTGAAGGAGCGATTGATGTTGACCGCCATCGCATAGGCGGCGTTGGCCCAGGTGTACTTGGAGTGATCGCCCGCGCCGGTCTCTTCCTCGAACTCGAACTCCTCCACCGGACTGGTCTTCGCGCCATAGGGCAGGCGCGACAGGAAGCGCGGCATCGCCAAGCCGACATACTTGGCGTCGTCGGAATCGCGCAGCGAGCGCCAGGCCGCATAGTCGGGCGCCGAGAAAATCTTCGCCAGATCCCGCGGATTCGCCAGCTCCTGCCACGAATCCATGCCCATCAGCGAGGGCGCCGTACCGGCGATGAACGGTGCGTGGGCGGCGGCGGCGATCTGCGCCACCTGTCCCAGCAATTCCACGTCGCCCGGCGTGTGATCGAAGAAGTAATCGCCGACCAGACACCCGTAGGGTGCGCCGCCCAACTGGCCGTACTCCTCTTCATATAGCTTCTTGAACAGCGGGCTTTGATCCCAAGCGGTGCCCTTGTATTTCTTCAGCGTCTTGGACAAGTCCTTCTTGGAGATGTTCATGACGCGGATCTGCAGCATTTCATCCGTTTCGGTGTTGTTGATCAGATAGCTCAGGCCACGCCACGCGCTTTCCACCGCCTGGAATTTCTCGTGGTGCAATATCAGATTCACCTGCTCGGTCAGCTTGCTGTCGATCTCCGCGATAATCGCCTTGATCGTGCCGATGACGTCATCCGAGACGACCGTGGTCTCGCGCAGCGCCTGCTCGGCGAGGGTGCGCACGGCGTTTTCCACCGCCGAACGCGCCCCATCCGTCTTCGGCTTGAACTCCTTTTGCAGGAGCGTCATGAATTGGTCGCTGTCTACCGCAGCGCCCGCCTGATCTTGTTTCTGTGCTTCAGCCATGATGTTTGCCTTTCGCGTTACTTAGCTTCGCCCGATTCATCCGCCGGCTTCGCCTTGTCGGCCAGCGATTTCAGCAGCGCGGGGTCGTTGAGCACCTTGGAGATCAATTCCTCCGCGCCGCTCTTGCCGTCCATGTAAGTGATCAGATTCGACAGCTGTTGCCGGGCTTCCAACAGCTTGTTGAGCGAATCCACCTTGCGCGCGACCGCCGCCGGGGAGAAGGATTCCATGTCTTCGAAGGTGATGTCGACGGCAAGGTTGCCCTCGCCGGTCAACGTGTTCGGCACGGTGAATGCGGCCCGCGGCTTCATCGACTTCATTCGTTCGTCGAAGTTGTCGACATCGATCGCCAGGAACTTGCGCTCATCCACGCCCGGCAGCGGCTCCTTCGAGTCCCCCGACAGATCGGACATGACCCCCATGACGAACGGCACTTGCACCTTCTTTTGCGCACCGTAGAGTTCCACGTCATATTCGATTTGAACGCGCGGCGCACGGTTGCGGGCTATGAATTTCTGACTGCTTTGCTTTGCCACGAAGAACCTCCTGAATCAATACGGCTGCCGCACGTTCACGGACAACCCCGAATCTACTATCAGCTACTCTGCCGTGAGGCCGCCCGCGCTGCGCGCGCTGGCCACTCCATCCGGCGCCACGTCGGCAAGAATTTCCAAAAAATCCTTGCCGATCAGTTTTTTCGCGCGTTCCAAGAACATCGGTATCGGGCTCGAGGGTTCGCTCTGCCGGAAGAACAGCGCAATCGCATCCAGCGCCCGCGTGGCGTCTTGTCGCGATTTGATCGAGCCTACGCCGATTGCCTGGCCGCCGCCTGCGGATTCTGCGCCCGTGGCCGAGTCCGCGGAACTCGCGCCGCGCGCCGTCAATTGCTCCCCCAATAAATTGTCGATCTTCACCAGCAGACTGACCAAGGGATCGAAGTCCGGGGAGGCGGCGGTGCCGCCAAAATCACGCATTGCGGCATCGATCGACTTCAAATCGGCGATGGCCGTCTCGACTTTGGATTTGTTGCCCTGGAGGGCCTCGGTTGCCGTGGCGGCAAACACCGCGGCGACTTGCGCTTCCGTGGCCGGCGCCGTGTCCGATTCCGACGCCTGAATCTGGCCGGTCGCCAGATCGACGTCGCGGAGGCTGATTCGGCCGAGCTGCCGGTTCTCGACGATGGGCATGCGCCGCAGGCCGTCCAGCACCGACATTCGATCCGCCAGGTTGTTCAACGCATTCTTGCGCAGGATGGCATCTTCATCGACGTGCGGATAGACGTCGGCCCAGTAGGTCTTGATCCAGCCGGCGGCGATGTGCACCGAGCCCAAAAATCCGGCCCAGCCATCGGTCCGCAAGGCCGCCGCCGCCAGATGGCCCAGCAGGCGTAAGTCCTTGCTTTTTTTGATGGCTTCGAGAGATTTGGCCTTGATGTCGCGCCAGTCGGTCTCGGTCGGGAGAGGCACCGATTGTCCGAATAGACGGAAGGCGTCAAAGGAGGCCAGCAACTGGGTATCTTCCAAATCTTCGCCGCACGGCTTTTCTGCCGACACCGGCCGGTCGATTTCCTCAAGCTCCGCCTCGATGGTCATGGCGAAACGGACGGCAAGTAGACAGTGAACATTTGCTTTCCCTAAGCGACCGCCTGCGGCGCGACGGACCCCCCCTTACTCCGACAGACTAGCTTGAGCGCCGGGCGGAGTCCAGTTCGGCCAAGACCGAGTCCAGGGGGGTGTCATTCGGCGCTAAATTGCTTACGGAATGGCGGTAAGCGCCTCGGGGAGCGCCTCCAACGACTCACGTGCATCGCGGCCGGCGAGTTCGCCGGCGAGAACCCGAGCGATGACGGTCGCGCGCTTCACCAGGTCGGCGGATGGTTGCGGCGCGTCGTCCGTGCGCTGGCGGGGCGATGCGGAGCCTCGCATATCCCGGCGCACCACCTGCTCGCCGTCGATGAAAAACGTGAGCTCCCGACGCGAGCGCGCCGCCTTGTTCGCATCCTCGAGGTCCAGCCACTGCACCAGGGCCGCGAGAATGGGGCTGCGGTTCCGAAGATAATAAGTCTCTTCTCTGACGGCCGACCCTTCGGTAAAGACCGCCCGCAGATATACCAGATTCCCGCGCTCGATCAGGCCGGACAATTCCCAGTGGGACAGGCTCTTGGCCAACCGGTAGTGATCCGGGGTATCGGTCGTTTGGTACTCGGCGTCAATGCGGGCCGCCTCATGCCTGATCACCTCCACCCGACCCGCTGTCTGCATCGGCTCAGCGCCCCAAATTGGGGCGGCGAAGATCAACAGAACCGGCACCTGCAGACCCAACAACCGCATCCGGGAGGGCGCCGTCGGGATTCGAAGATGGCTATTCATCCAGTTCGAAGTGGTGCAAGTCGACATTGGTCGAAAACGTCGCGCCCCAGGTAAAACCATGAGCGTGAAGCTCGAGGACGAGTTCCAGCGGCAGGTGGAAGAAGCCCGCGGTCACCCAGGGTGAAAGCGAGTCCGTGTGTTTGCCCAGAACCTCCTGCAAGGGAGAGAGCTGTTTCGCGGCTTTTGCCGCCGGATGATTCGCGGCGGGGGCTGCGGGCGCAGGCGCGGCCCCGGCACCCTTGCCCTTCGCCGCCTGCTCCTTTTCTTTCGCTGCCTGCTCTTTCTTCTCTTTCTCCGCCCGCTCGGTTTGAATGCGTTTCACCTCCGCGGCGACTTTGTCCACGAACAGCTTGTTCACCTTGACGATGTCGCTCCATAAACCCTCCGCCGACGCTTCCGTGGTCCAACGCCCGGAACGAATCACTTTGACTCCTACCAATCCCTCGATGAAGTGCCACTCCTCCGCGGTCAACTGCGCGTTTTGTTTGTCATCGATGTCCACCGCCATTCCCGTCGCATGCTCGCTCAAGGTGCCGAGCAGGTAGTGGTGGGCAAATTTGATGGGTCGTGGGTTGAAGCCGCCTGCGCGAAACGCCTCATCGTGGATCTTCTTGACTCGAGCCGTACCCCTGACGCCGGCAATCTTTTCAGCCAGCTTCTGCGACATGCCCTTGCGAATGAGTTCCGGCACGCCTTCCTCGTCGCCGTATCTCTTCTTATAAGCCTTGCGTACCCAGCGGTAGAAGATCTGCTGCTGTTGCGCCTGGCCCGCGCGGTCGAATTCAATCATCGAGCGCAAGGTCTGATTCTTTGCCTTCTTGCGCGGCCATTCGGTGTTCGCAAGTTCGGCGTCCGATTCCGCAGCGAAATCCCGGTAGATCGACGGAGGGCCAAAATACATGGTTCGATTCGCCACATATTGATTGACGCTCTTGAAGGGCCGCCGCCGCGAATCGAACACCGGCATCTTCTTGATGACAGCAAATTCCGCCTTGTCGAATTCGGTGACGGCTTCGTCCATCCCGAACGCCGCGGGCAGAAAATCGGGGAAATGAATCTCCGGCCACAGCGAAATACCGCTGACTTGGCCGGGCGCGACCGACACCTGCCGGCACAGGGTGCCGGGGTCGATACCCGGCACCAGGCCATAGCCGCATAGCCATCCGGGGAACCTTACAGAGGCCAACGCTCACCCCATAGCGATCAGATGCCGCCGGTAAGTGTAGCAAAGAAGACTGGCGCGGTTGCTACCGTGCCGCCGTGCCGAGCAGCCATTGCAGCGCGGCAGCTTCCTCGGTAAACACCCGCACGGCCCCGCCCCGGTTGCGCGCCACGGTTTCAAAGAAGTGGTCCACCGCTTCGGGCCGGGCCACGACCGCCAGGACCATGCGCCGGTCGGCGGTGCCGGCGAGCTGCACGCCGAGCTCGAATTTGTCCAATGCGCCGACCAGACTCTGCCCTTGCGTCATATTGAGCAGCACCCGCCAGATGTTCTGTGACTTGGTCTCGGCGATCACCCGCTGCAGGGTGCCAAGCATGTTGGCGCGGGTCCCGGGTCCGCGCAATGCCACGCGAAGGAAGCCATCCGCTTTGGTCACCGTGACTTCAAATTCATCCATGTCAGTCTCGCGCACCCGCGAGTGAAAGAATTCAGCATCTCTGCCTGGAGCGCAAGTACTCCTTGGCCCGGCCCGCCTCCCAGCGCAACTGCTCTTCCAATTCCGCCAGCTGATCGGCGGCGCCGGCCCGTGCGGCCGCTTCGAGCCGGGCGGCGGCCGAACTCGCCGATTCTGCGCGAATATTGGCGCTCGATCCCTTGTACGAGTGCGCGGCGCGGCCAACCGCCGCCATGTCGCCGCAACTGATCGCCGCCCTGATATCCCGCAGCGTCGCATCACCGGAGTCGATGAACAATTGCACCAGATCATGCGCGAACCGGTCCTCGCCGTCCGCCATGCTCATGAGGTGCTGCCAGTCCACCGGGTCGGCGACGGCGGGCTTCGGTTCTGCCGCCGGGCGCACGAGATGTTGCGAGAGGATTTCGCCCAATCGCTCCCGATCAAGCGGCTTGGTCAGGTAATCGTCCATGCCGGCCTCGCGGCATTGCCGATCCGCACCCTTCATCGCATCGGCGGTGAGGGCGATGATCGGTATGCGCGCCGCCCCGGCCTCGCGCCGGCGGATTTCACGTGCCGCCTGGTAACCGTCCATCACCGGCATCTGGCAGTCCATCAAGATGAGATGGTACCGCCCGGATTCCCAAGCCGCCACGGCCTCGGCGCCATCGTTCACAATGTCGACGCGGCAGCCCAATTTCTCCAGAGCCCCGCGCGCGACTTTCTGATTCACCAGATTGTCCTCGGCCAGCAGGATGCGCCGATCGTGAGACATCTCTCGGCCCGGCCCCGTAACGATGTTCGGGCGGGTGCGCTCATACCACTGGGCTGCATCCACCGACATCACCCGGCTCAGGCACTCCCGCAAGTCGCGGTGCGACACGGGCTTGAGCAAGTGGGCCGCAAAACCGAACGCCGCGTAGTCCTCGGCCTTTTGCGTCCCAATGGAGCACGTGAGCAACAACAGACGGGTTGCCTTGAAGCGTTCGCAGCTCGATATGCGGCGGCCGAGCTCAAGGCCGTCGCACCCGGGCATCACATGATCGAGCAGCGCGAGATCGAACGCTGATTGGCCGCCGACGGTGCCTTCGAGCGCGTGCATCGCTTCCTCGGCGCTGATGACGCAGGTTGGATTCATTCCGAGGTGCAGCAGCTTGCCTTTCAACGCTTCCCCGCTCGCGGCGCTGTCGTCGACGATCAATACTCGCCGGTTCTCGAGCATCTCCGCGTTGAACCGGCGCGCTTCCGGCCTGCGCAACGAGGTGCCGAACCGGGCCGTGAACCAAAACGTCGAGCCGGCCCCCTCGACGCTTTCAACCGCGGCTTCGCCGTCCATGAGCTCGACCAACCGGCGCACGATCGACAGCCCGAGACCGGTACCGCCGTAACGCCGGGTCGTGGACGCATCGATCTGGGAAAACGGCTGGAACAGCGATGCGGCGCGATTGGCCGGAATCCCGATGCCGGTATCACGTACCTCGCAGCGGATGGTCGTGCAAAGTACGTCCGTGGATTCAACCCGCACGACGATCGACACTGCGCCGTGGCGCGTAAACTTGATGGCGTTGTTGCCGAGATTGAGCAGCACCTGGCGCAGGCGGCCCGGGTCGCCGACCAGCCGCTCAGGAAGCAGCGGGTCGACGCTGGTGATGAGTTCCAGTCCCTTGGCATGCGCTTGCACGGCGAGCAGCAGCGCGGCGTCGTCCAGGATCCCGCGCACGTCCATGTCGATCCGCTCGAGATCCAGTTTGCCGGCTTCGATCTTTGAGAAGTCGAGGATGTCGTTGATGATGGTCAACAGGCCGGCCGCGCTGTCGCGTATCGTTTCCATATGGTCGCGCTGGGTGCGGTCGAGCTTGGTGTCCAGCAGCAGTTCCGTCATGCCAATGACGCCGTTCATCGGCGTACGGATTTCGTGACTCATGTTGGCCAGGAATTGCGACTTGGCCTCGACCGCGAACTCTGCCCGGTCCTTGGCCTGCAGCAGTTCGGCATTGGCCCATTCAAGATCGCGCGTGCGTTTTGCCACCTGCTCGCTCAGGGCGCCTGCCAATCGCCGGAGGCGGCCCACGCGCAGGCGATACCAGGCGTATGCGGCGGCTGCGACCGCGAGAGCGCACAGCAGATCGAACCACAGCGTCTGATGGAAGCGCGGCTTGAGCGTGAAGCGAATGCTCGCCCCGGTGTCGTTCCAGATGCCGTCATTGTTGCTGGCGATCACACGAAAGGTGTAGGCACCCGGGGGCAACCGCGTGTAGTAGGCGGTCCTGCGATTTCCCGCGTCGATCCACTCCTTATCGAAGCCCTCGAGCCGGTATTTGAATTGGACGCGGCTCGGCACCAGCAGACTCAGCGCAGTGTAGTGGAACTCCCACTGTTGCGGACCGGGCGCCACTTCGGCGCCGCTGCTGAGAACGAGCGGCGCGCCATCGGCCTCGACCTGTTCTATGTGCACGGACGGCGCGCGGGTGTTCGTTCGAACATGGTTGGGGTCGATCCGCACGATGCCGCGGATATTCGGGAACCACAACAGTCCATCGGGCGTGCGGCACCCGGCGGCGGTGTTGCCACCGTCAAATTCGGCCGTGCGCAATCCATCGGCAAGACCATAGACCTGAAAGGCCGGCACCGTGGTACCGCCGGCAGCCAGGACGTCGAGCGCGGCGCGCGGCACGGACATCAGACCTTTGTTCGTCGTGAACCAGATCTGTTGTGCATCGTCCTCCAGCAGCTGCATGATGGTCTCCCGCAGCGGGCCGCCGAAGCGCGACAATGAGATGAGCTTGCCATCACGCCACAGCGCCAGTCCGTCGGTGGTTCCGAGCCAGATCACGCCCCTTTCGTCCTCGTGAATGGCAATGACCCAATCGCTGGGGAGGCCGTCCGCAGTGCCCAGATGCTGGGTGCCATGTTCGTCGATCAAGAACAGGCCCTGAGTCTCGGTGGCGACCCAGAGTTTCCCGGCGTGGTCTTCATAGATGAGATGCACCGCCACCGGTTGGGATACCCGCAACAGGGACTGCATCGAGGCGGCCTTTCCTTGCTCGATGACATCGAGACCCTCGTTGGTGCCGACCCAGATGCGGCCGCGCCGATCCTCGACCAGTGCCTTCACGGTGTTGCCCGACAAGCCGTTGTGGCGATCGAATACGGTCATGCCGTGCCGGTCCAGACGGTAGGCGCCGGCGCCCTCCGTTCCAACCCATAAGATGTTTTGCCGGTCCTCGAGCAACGAACGGACCGGCACATTCTCGTGGCCGCGCGGTCCGGCAACGTGCTGAAAGCCGCCGTTGACGTAGCTGCTGAGTCCACCGTCCGAGCCGATCCACAAGCCGCCCGCCTGGCGCGGCACCATGGTCCAGGTCAGGTTGCCGCGCAGACCCTCGGACTCACCCGCCGAGGCGAATTTGCCGTCGCGCAAACGCAAGAGACCGACACTGTGGCTGCCGACCCACAGACTCCCCTCCTCGTCCTCCAAAACCGACTGCAAGTCACTGGTGGCGAACTGATTGGTGGCCAGCCTATCGAATTTTCCGTTGCGCCAGCGCACGAGTCCGCCGCCGCGCGTGCCGATCCACAAATTGCCGTCGTGATCATGGGTCATGGCGCTGACGACCGAGCCCAGCCGCCCGGGTCCGGCGATTGGCTCGATTTGATCGCCGCTGCGGCGATACAGCGCGCCGTTTCCGGTTCCGATCCACAGGGATCCGTCGGCGTCCTGATGCAGTGCCGTGACCGGCGTATCCGCGCTGCCGCCGCCGAGCGGCACGACGTCGAAGCGTTTGCCGTCGAAGCGCTGCAGGCCGCCGGCCGTGCCCACCCACAGCACCCCGTCACGGTCTTCCAGCAGCGATTGGATGCGCTCATCGCGCAGACCGTTCGAGGCATTGAAAGAGAAAATGGTGCCGCCGTCGATCTCGAACAGGCCGCTCTCGGTTCCCACCCACATTCGCCCGGACTTGCCTTCGACGATGGCGTGAACGAAGGCGTGCGCCAGGCCGGCGCTGTTGCTGTACGGCGTGAAATGTCCGTTCGCGAGCACGCTGACGCCGGCTCGGGTGCCGATCCAGAGCCGCCCGGCGCGGTCGACCGACAAGACGGAGATCTGTTTGTCGAGGATGCCTGCTTCGTTTTCGCTGTTGAACACCGTAAAGCGCACCCCGTCGAAGCGGGCGAGTCCCTCCTGGGTGCCGATCCACAGATACCCATCGGGTGTGCGCGCGATCGTCTGGGCAGACGACTGCGGCAGGCCCTCCGGAATCTGCCAATTGTCGAGAACATACTGGCTCAACCGCAGTGATGGATCGAGCGCGAACGCGTGTCCGCCGCCGACAACGAATAGAATGGCGAGCAGGCTTCGGACCGGATGCCGACTCAGGATCGCGAAATTTCGCGCCCGGCGAATACCATTGGCTGCCATCCGTACTCCGCCGCTCGCAAAATGGCGGCACGGATCAGCCTGGCGCGCCGATAAGTGCCTCGTGATCGACATGGGGAGAGAACCGGCCACAACGGAGCCCGGCCTTCCACCTGTGTATTTATCGGCCGGATTGCGCCTTACTTTAGAGGACCCCCACGGCGACGCGCTTGACGATGCGCAACTGCCCGGTCAAGCTTTGTGCACTGCCACGGACATATGGATAAGGTGGACGGGACGTCGAACGGGAGCCCATCCGCACGTAGCTCGTCTGTGCCATTCAACTGCAAGGAAAGCCCATGCAATCAATACCGGTCGGGGCCGAAGGTTCGTCCAGTCTTCTCGTCATGCCAGATCATCTCGCCAGCCGTTTCAAGGACGTGACATTACCTCCCGTTCTGGCAACGCCGGTCATGATCATGGTCATGGAGAACGCCGCGCTAAATGCAATCAAACCCTATCTCGACGCCGGGGAAAGCGCGCTCGGCACGCGCGTCGACGTGCGCCATCTGGCGGCAACGCCGGTTGGTCGAACCGTCGTCGGCAAAGCGAAAGTGACCGGCGTTGATGGGCGACGCATCGAGTTTTCGATTCGTGCGACCGACGGGACCGAGGAGATCGGAGCGGGCACACACGAACGCATGGTGATACAGCTCTCAAGGTTATCCGAACGGATGAAGGCCAAATTCGGCTAGCGATTCGACAATCGCCACGGCGTCCCCCGAAAGGGGCCGGAGACTCGAATGCAGTTGACAGCAGCCATTGCCCCGTTGGTTCTAATAGCTGGACTTTCGGCGGCATGGGGACAATCTGCGCCGCCCGAACCAGCAGCTGCGCAAAAGCCAACCAAGCAGGCAATCATAGGTGCCTGGCGTCTTGCCGGTATCGACTATTCGGGTCCCAACGGCTCGCTTGCCGACCCGGTGTTCGGCCAGAATCCCCAAGGGATCCTCATCTACGATCGATCCGGATGGATGAGCATGCAAATCGTCCCCGCGAGCCGGTCTGTGCTGGCAAAGCCGGCAGCGCGAACTTCTCGTGTCGCCGTACCCGCCGACGCCACGCCCCCCGCCGAAGCCTTCGACGCCTACTACGCATATTTCGGCACTTGGGATTACAACGCTGATGAGTCAGTGATTACTCACCGCATAAACTCGACATTATTGTCATATCAAATCGGATTGGAATACGGGCGAGAGGTGGCAGAGGGCGAACAACTTAAGTTGATCGACCGATCACCACAGACTGGGGGGGAACGCCACCGTACGCTGGTATGGAGACGGATCTCAGATCCCGTGCGCATCGCATCGCCGTCGATTGCGTCGGCTGCGCATACGGAGTCACCACCGCCGGTTTCAATTCCTCAGTCCGGACCTGCGGCACGGGCGCCCGAGCAGGCTACCAAATACGGCAACATGCCTGCAGGTTACAAGCAGGCGATCCAAGAGTACTTTCAAGTGCACATGAGGAATCCGGATTCGGTCCTATATCAGGAAATCACCAAGCCGGAGCAGGGATATACCACGGCGGTCACCGGCAGCTTTCTCATGCGCGAGAAGCGTGCTTATGGTTGGACCGTCAAGGCGACGATCAATGCGAAGAACTCCCGCGGTAACTACGTCGGATTCAAGACCTACACGTTTTTGTTCCGTGGCGAGATGATCGTCGATGTCCGCCTGCCCTTGCCGGGGGATGAAATGAACAGGCCGTCACCCGAGTAACCGGCTGACGCGTTTCATCGGTCGGCTTTCGTCAGCCTATTTGACTGCGCGCGCGGCTGTCTCGATCACGCGGGCGACGGCACGAGGCTGAGAGATGTGGATGAAGTGGCTCCCCTTGAGGACGGTCACCTTTGACCCCGCGCGGTTGGCCATCCGCCGCGCGATCGCGGGATCAAGTTCGCGGTCCTCGGTGGCAATGATGGCGTAGCTCGGCTTATCGCGCCAGGCGGCGGCGGTCAGCTTGGTGCCGAAGGCAGCGCCCAATATCGGCATTTGCGAGCGCGCCATGAATTCGGCCGTCGCCTTGGGCAGATCGGCGCCGACATCGGCAAACTTCGCCGGATCGAGGAAGATGAACCCGTCTTTGGCCGCCCTCAAATCGTCGCTCGCCTGCTTCTTCGGCGGAGCCACATCAGCGCTGGTCTCACCGACATCGGGTTGAAGCGCGGCAACATAGACCAGCGCCTTCACCTTGGGGTCGCTGCCGGCAACAGTGATGATGGAGCCGCCATAACTGTTGCCCACGAGGATGACCGGGCCGTTCTGCTGGTCGAGGACGCGCTTGGTCGCGGCCACGTCCTCGTCGAGCCCGGTCAGCGGCGGCTGCACGATGCTGACGCGATAGCCGTCCTTCGTGAGCACGTCATATACGCCACGCCAGCTCGAACCATCGATGAGCGCGCCGTGAACGAGGACGATCGTCACCGCGCCCGTGGACGACTGGGGCGATTGCGCGCTCGCGCCGGCGGCGATCAGCAGCGCCATCATCGCCCCGAGAAACCTTTGAGTCGTCGTCATGGCAGTCTCCATGATTGGCGTATGGTGGTTGACCGAAGGCATTTATCGCCGGTTGCCCGTCGGGTACGCCTCCTGCAGAACGGCGGAGCCGGTCTCCAGCAGGGACTTCAGGTTGGATATGATCTTCGGCCAGCCGCCGGACACGGCCTCGATCAACTTCGAAGGTTCGCACTCGATGGTGTGAGTGATGGAGAGTTTGACCGCCGCCCCGCTGGGTTCCAATTCCATCGTGCAGCGCGACTCGCCCTCGGCTTTGAGCTCGGGCCTTTTCTGATGCTGCCAGCGGATTACCAAGCGCCGCGGCGGCTCGGCCTCGACGATTTCGCCGGCGTCGCTGACTTGCCCGTCAGGGGACACCATTTTCCACGAGGACCCCGGCGTCCACTTGCTTTCGCAGTGCGTGCCGAACCAGTACTGCTTCATGAACTCCACGTCATCGGTCAGCGCCGACCACAGCTTCTCCGGCGTGGTGCGCACGTAAGTCACGTAGACAAAGGTCGATCTAGCCATGGGCTTTCTCCAGTCGTCGTTTCAGATCCGATAGCGCCTTGAGGCGCGGTTTTTCGAACTTGGCAATCCAGCGCTCGTAGATCTCCTGAAGCGGTATTGGATTGAGGAAGTGCAGCTTTTCCCGGCCCCGCCGCACGGTCGCGACCAGGTTGGCCGCCTCCAGCAGATCCAGATGCTGCGTCACACCCTGTCGAGTCATGTCGAGGTGGTCGCACAACTCGTTGAGTGTGCGGCCGTCGTGCGCATGCAGCAGATCCAGGAGCTTCCGCCGGCTGGGATCGGCCAGGGCCTTGAATAGCACGTCGGTGTCGTGGCGCTCTGTCATGTCCTATACGCAAGTCATTACTTGCCTAAATGATAGGCAAGCGGGAGCTTGCGTGTCAAGCGATGTGACGAGAGCGCGGGCCAGGCACTGGAAGTGTTCGGGAGCCGGCTGACATCGGTGACGCGGCAGCGGAGCCTGCCATGCCAGAGCGGGTTAGGGACGTGTTCGCATGGATCCGGCTGTTCATGAGCGCCCAGGGGCCGCCGGCCACCACGCGCCTCGTGTTGTTTGCGCATTCGCTGTTCATGGACCGCGACGGGAGCCATTGCGGTGTCGGGGTCCGCCGTCTGGCCGACATCACTGGTCTCGACAAAACCGCCGTCGCGCAACACCGGGCTTACTGGGCGGGCAAAGCCTAATTTGTCGCGAACGTTGAAGACGATGGCAGGCTATGGACTCATTCGACTTGAGCTTGGCGGCCGTCGGGCGGCAGGCGGCCAACCAGGCAGTGGGAGTGCCGAAACAGCCACCGCAAAGCGGCCGTTGGCAAGTTGCCTCTTCGCCGCGCAGAATGCCTGTATCGCTGCAAGTCACTTCGAGAAGAACAGTATGATGACGCCTGTCCGTGTCCTTGCCGCCCGTTCAATAGTCTTCGCGACTATTTGCGTGCTCGCCGGCACTTCCGCCGCATTGGCGGACGGAGATCCAGCCGACCAGGCTGTAGCAAGCATTGCCCCGCAAGGCATTCGGGCCAATATGCGCTTCCTGGCAGATGACCTGCTGGAAGGACGCGGTACGGCTACGCGTGGCCATGAAGTGGCCGCGAAGTTTATGGCGACGCGGTTCGAAGCGATGGGACTTGCCCCTGCCGGCGATGCTGGCACTTATCTCCAACGTGTCCCGCTGCGTTCGATGAAGACCGACCCCGGGAAGAGTGCTATGACATGGGTTCGGGCAGGCAAGGCACATGCCTTAGTGGCTGCGGAGGATTTTCTATTGCGCCCGGACCCGAGCCGGCATGTAACTTCGGCAGAGGCTCCCGTCGTATTTGCGGGTTTCGGGGTGACGGCACCTGAGCAGCACTACGACGACTACAAGGGCATCGACGTGCATGGCAAGATCGTGGCCGTGATCTCGGCGGCACCCCATTTTGAATCGGCTATCCGGGCGCACTATACATCGACGTCCGTCAAGGCGAGAAACGCCGTTGCACACGGAGCAGTCGGATTGATCGTGCTCGACGATCCGACTCTCGAAGACGAGTATCCATTTGCGGCGCGCGCGCGCGATGCGGGGAAGCCATCGTTTCGCTGGCTCGACCAGCAGGGCCTCCCCAACGATGCAACGCCCGAATTGAGGGGTGTCGCGTTCTTGAGCCTGCGCGCGACCAAGGAACTCTTTGAGGGAAGCCGATACACGACCGATCAGGTCTTCAAGATGGCCAAAGCGGGAGCACTCAAATCATTTGGTCTGCCCTTAACCATCAACATTGCCACAGCCACCGATTGGGTGGACGTTCAAAGCCACAACGTACTGGCGAAGATCGAGGGCAGCGATCCGGTGCTGAAGGACGAATATCTGGTCTATACGGCGCATTTGGATCACCTCGGCATTGGCCAACCGGTAAACGGCGATAGCATCTACAATGGCGCGCTCGACAATGCATCGGGCGCTGCGATATTGCTCGAAGTCGCCCGAGCGCTTACCGAACTGAAGCCCGCGCCGCGGCGCTCGATTCTGTTCCTGTCAGGGACTGCCGAAGAGGTAGGTTTACTCGGTTCCGATTATTTTGCCCACAATCCAACTGTGCCGCACGACTCTCTTGTCGCGGATTTGGATGTCGATACGGATTTCATGCTTTGGCCTTTGCAAGACATCGTTGCCTTTGGCGCAGAGCACTCGAGTCTCAATGCGGTAGTACAGCAGGCTGCCGGGCGACTTCATCTGGTTTCAAGCCCGGATCCGGCACCAGAGCAAGCGTTGTTCATTCGTGGCGACAATTATTCGTTCGTGAAACAGGGAATTCCTTCGGTGGCGCTCTCCCCCGGCGTCAAATCAGACAACCCGAAAATAGACCCCATGGCGATCGCCGGTCAGTGGCTGCAAACGCGCTATCACCAGCCCAGTGATGACATGGAGCAGCCGGGATTGAATTTTGACGATGCTGTCAAATTCGCACGAGTTGTATTCCTCGTGGGACACGCGATTGCCGACGGAGACCAACGGCCTCATTGGAATCAAGACGATTTCTTCGCTGAACGGTACGAATTGAAGGCAAACTGAACCCCTGACAGCGGACGTTCGGGAGATGCAGTCGGTCGGCTCTGAATTTCAGATGGCAGAGAAGCCAAAAGATGGTTCTGCTGCGGAGCGGTGTCCCTGATGTATCAGTAACCATAACAGTAGCCATGAGTATCTACATGCTCAGTGGGACCTATAAACGCTCAGTTATCGCGCCATCGGGTTGGCGCGTGAAGACGCCACCTCTTTCTTCATGCAACGAATCCTGTTTTTGCAGCTGTGCCATTCACCCTGGCTGCACTCTAAGGATTTGCACTCGAATTCGCATTGCGACAATTCCGGCGGCGTGTTCGCGATGAAGGGCCCCTTGCCCAAATTCTTAAACCATTCAAATGGTCTCGCCATTGTGCCCACCTACGCAACCCATCTTTGACCGACAGACTACTCGTCCGCCGCGCAGCCGCCACTTCGCTCTTGTACGCGGCAAACTGTGGAATATACGTAGGGCTGTGATCCCGGGTGGCAGTTCTGCCGCCGCCGAGACATTTGAGGCGTTGGCCGGTAGTGGCAAAGTGGTGGCAGAGCCCAACTCCGTGGTCGCGCCGGAAGGCCTGACACACGCATCGGATACCGTTCCCGAGGCTTTTCCGACAGGTTCTGGAGTGGTATGTCCTACCGGGCACATAGGTAACACTTTTTCCGAGCACATAGGTAACACTTTCTGGCATTTGCGGGAGACGCGAAATGCCTTGGAAGGAGTTATCCAAGATGGACGAGAGGATGCGCTTTGTGGCTCGGTTGATGGAGGGAGAGAAGATGGCTGTGTTGTGCCGAGAGTTCGATATCTCGCGCAAGACCGGCTACAAAATCTACAGTCGGTACAAGGATGCGGGGATCGAAGGACTGACCGATCGCAGCCGCCGGCCATACCGGCACGCCAATCGGCTGCCATTTCAAATCGAGCAGTTGATTCTGCAACTCAAGGAGAAGCACGCCAGCTGGGGCGCGCAGAAGATCCGCGACAAGATCAAACTGTTGCACAGCTCGATCCATCTTCCGGCGATCAGCACCGTGCATGCAGTCTTGTACCGCTGCGGTCTGGTCAGGAATGGCGGCCGTCCTCGCTATAAGGCCCAGGGCACGCCGCTGTCACATGCGATCGACCCTAACGATCTGTGGTGCGCCGATTACAAGGGCGAGTTCATGCTCGCCGATAAACGCTACTGTTACCCGCTGACCGTCACAGACACCGTGAGCCGCTATCTGCTGTGCTGTGAGGCCCTGGGCACCACCCAGGAGATGTACGCATTTACCGTGTTTGAAAGGGCTTTTAAAGACTTTGGGCTGCCTTTGGCGATCCGCACCGACAACGGCATACCCTTCGCCAGCCGCTCCGCCTTCTTCGGCCTGAGCAAGCTCTCCGTGTGGTGGCTGCGTCTCGGGATCGGCATCGAGCGCATCAAACCGGGAAACCCGCAGCAAAACGGCCGGCATGAGCGCATGCATCTGACGCTGAAAAAGGAGGCCACCAAGCCGGCCGCCAAAAACCTACTTCAGCAGCAAGCCAAGTTCGATCACTTCATCGATTATTACAACCGGGAACGCCCTCATCAGGCCTTGCTTGGGCAGTGCCCCGCTCAGTTGTATCGAACCTCTCGGCGTCCCTATGTCGGCTTATCCGACTTGGAGTACCCGTTTCACGATCGCACCGTCACGGTCACCACCTGTGGGCGGATTTGCATCGGACGGCGTAAGATCAATTTGAGCCAGGTTTTTGCCGGTCAGAACGTAGGTATCAAAGAGGTCGCCGACAAAATCTGGCTGGTCAGCTTCATGCACTACGATTTGGGGTTTTTTGATCACGAGGCAGGTCGCGTCGAGTGTGCCCCAAACCCGTTCGGGGCCAAAGTGTTACCCATGTCTCCGGAATGAAATGGATACCATGTGCCCGGTTAGGACCGGTAGCAAAAATGGTGCGCAAAGAGGATTCGAACCCCTGACCCACGCATTACGAATTCGGAGTACTTTGGCGTGAGTCATATCAATCAATGTCTTGCGAATGCCAAAGGCGGTTTATCGCTTTGGAAGGTGGCCAGTAACTGCTTGTGGTGGTACAAAAGTGGCTACAGTGAAAGCGTCGGGTGCGGCTTCCTGATCGCGAGCCGACACCGGAGTTTCGCCGCGGCCAGTGCGAGATACGAACTTCAATTATCGGCTGCCGTTCGCCTGTCACGACAGAGCATAACAAAGCACGGCAGGTTCACGCAGAGATCCCGCAAGTACCCGGTCGTGTTTGGAACAGATTAGGATTTTCGGGACACGGGCGTCGCAGATCCAAAATCCGGTTTTTAACCCCTCCTTTCCCGGACGATTGACTGCGCGACTTCTCGCTCACGATGCTCAAAAGCATCGGCGAATTGCTCGAGTTCTGCTGCGCTCATTCCAAGCTCGCGGCCACGCACGCGCCAAGTTGAAACCGTCCGGTCAACCTCTGCAAGTATTTCGACAGCAGCTTTCTTATCCAGCTTGAAATAGGCTGCAACCGCCATCAGCGCATCGATCGAAGCCGCTGGACCTGCCTCTTCGGAGATCCATGTTTTCAGTTCACGCTGACGATCGGGGAAGGGATTGATATCGAAAGCCGGCGACAGTCGCCATTGGTCCTTTGCGACATGAAGAAACCCATGATTGTGCAAGTGATCATCAACATTGTTAATTAGGATCGAGAAGGCGATTCGGCGCCAAAGCTCTTCGATATCGGCTTGCGCATCTGCTCCGTGCTGACGTATTGCATCGACAATTTCGGTGTAGGTATGTTCTGTAGGTGCCCCGACGTCCACACCAAGTAGTGTTGCGGCGGAGACATACATGAGTCTCCCTTTGGCAGTACGATCGAATCTACGAATGAGAGTGACGGGGATCCCGTCGCTGTCGATGAGCCGTGCCTGCGGAGCAATGATCCCCGCCGCCTTAGCCAGTTGCATCGCCAAGACCTCGCCCTTGGTAACGGCACGCTCATCCTCGATGCTCGGAAACTTGCCAATGCTGAGCGCGCCATCAGCGTCGATGACTGAGCATTTTGGTCGAAGCCCCCCCAGCGAAGTGCCTCGACCGCGAAGGTAAGCAAGATCTTCTGCCGTTTCGGTGTTGGTCTCGACCGCCCGACTAGCAGTCATCATCATGGACAGCTCGATCAATGGCGGCGCGGTTCGCTGTCCCTCACCGGTCGCACGCTGGAAAACACCCTCCTCGTCTTGAAATCGAAGCGCCCCCACGCGATTGACATCATCGACCGCGAGAAGAAAGTCGATAGGGGTGAGCGGCTGGTGGTCCTGCGCTTCCCCGGCCGCTCGAGCTAATGCGCGGCGTTTGGCGTGATCACGGAGGATGACGCGACGCGCCCACCCGTCCGGTTCGGTATCGGCTATGGCGCCATGAAATATCGATGCATCGCGGCCGGGTGGCTTGTGAAATTGTGCGCCTGTCACCAAAGGCAGGTCGGGCTCGAGTGCGAATCGATCCGATGCGGCAAGCCACCGACGGTCATATTCGAAAGCCGCGCTTTGGCGTGCGCCTTGGCTGTCAAAGCGAAGCGTGCCAATGCGCCGACTGGCGTCACCGAGAAGCACGCCGATCGTGCGCTTCATAACGCTCGAGGTTCCTTAGGCGCACGGACGCGTTTCGGCAGGTGGTCTGCGTCGAGCAAGAGGCCGGTGTCATCTCGACCAGGATCGGCTAGAGCCGTGAGTGCATCGGATAGCCCCAAAACAAAAAGGGCCATGGCGTAGATTCCGAAGGAGACACTCGGATCGCCTTTCTCGATTTTCAGGTAGGTATTTTTATGAACGCCAATCCGCTCGGCCATCATACCAATGGTCAAGGAGCGCTTACGTCGTGCTACTGCAATGTCGGCGCCGAGCTTGGCAATGGCCTGTCGCAGGCGTAGCGGTAGGACTGATTTGTTTTTCGTCGCTTTCATAAGGTCTCATAAAATAGACCTAAAGTGGCTTAAAGTCCATTTTAAGATATCTTATAGAAACCAAATCCCGTAGTTTTCTTTAACTCATTGATTTTATTATAAGGCAGGCCAACAGGTACCTTCGCCAGCCGCTTACGCTTCATTGTGCGCCCACTCTAGGAAACGAAGATCAAAGAACGATTTACGGATTTACGAGCACGACTTGCGCGCCCAGTGCGGTAGCGATGCTGAGAGCCTCGCTCTCATGCCCGCCAAACCTTGGGTCGCATACAAGCCCTTGTCCACGAACGCTGTAGGTGTACCGGCAGGGCGAGAGGCTTTGAGTACAGGTCCATTGACCCCGCCAGAGACAAAGGACTGAGAAAATATCTTGTGCTTTTCCGGATTTAGCATTAGCTGGTTTCTCACGTCTCGCACACCGACGCACTCGAATGATATACCCGGCAGTGGCTTAGGATTTTGTCTGATTAGGTAATAAATCCGCCATGCGCATTTGTAGAAATGCCTCCGCTAATACTTGAGCCTCCACAGACATCGCTCCGATTTCCTGCGCGAAGACTTCAAATACCTTGGCAGGATTGCTCAACATTTTGGCTCGAGTCTTCCGGATGGCATTCGCTTCACCTTCAGTCTCGACGACCCGAACGCGCTCGATGCGTCAAGCGCGACTTCAACCGGATTGAGTCGGCCGACCTCGATCGCAATGAGCTGGAGAAGCGCCTAGGCCAGTTCGAAAGCAACGCCATCAGCGCACTCCGGGAGATCGGCGCCGGTCGCGCGACGACCGGTAGTCAGGAATGGCTCTACGGCCTCAACCTGATGGGCCTGATCGCAACCCGCAACCCAACGACGCGACAGCAGCTCATCCGAGCAGCCGAGCGGGTAACGCTGGAGCTGCTGCAGAAGTCTCTGGAGTCGAAAGAAGCTTGGCAGGCAACCATTGCCGACATCAAGGCGGCCGGCGCCCTCGACCCCAGCTTGCCCGTCGACTTCGAGCGTCACCGGGAATTCGTCGAGAGCGGCAAGTTCTCCGTGGAGTTTCACCAGAACTTCCTGATCCTACAAGAGCTGCGGGGCGTCATGCCAGTGATTGAGATGCTCGGACGGCGCACATGGAGTCTGCTGGAGGCCCCTGTGGACTCTGGCGGTTTCCTGACGACAGACCGACCCGTCTGTGTCTTCCCCACTGATGGGAACACGCCGACAGCACCAACAAGGTTGGATGACCCGAAAAACTCCATCGTCTTCCCGGTATCGCCGCGCCTGCTGGCCTACGGCTGCGCGCACGGCAGGCAATACGCCTCGGACATTACTCGGCGCGCGGTGGCCCGGTTCAATCTCGCGCTGCTCCGATTCTCAACAGGCCGCGTCTTCGGACCTCATGAGCGGTGCGAGTTTGGCTCGAGCAAGCCTGAGCTGCCCTTGGTGGCCGGCAGCGACGTGCTGCAGATCGTCGGGGACTTCGTGTGGTATGACGACGACCCGAGCGAGTCTGAGGAGACGGCCTCCGCCCGGACACCTTGACTAGGTGCCGCACAACTACTCGCCCGATTACGTAGCTCAATGGCGGTCGTAGCGGATGTCCCAGTTGGGTCAAAATCGCCATTTTGAGGGCATCCGCTAAATTGGCGGAGTTAAGTCCGAAGGGCCAGTCGCTTTAATTTGATGTAGTTATGTCAGTGTGATAACCTTCGGCAGTGACAGCACCTCCCGACCCGAGCCTGGACACGCTTTTGGATCTCGACGGACAAGTACTCGTGGTCGATCCGGAAGGGGGTCATTGGGTCAGATTCGTGGTGACGCGCGTGCCGGTATCGCCGGAGAAGCCTCACGGACTCGATTACTCGCTGACGCTGCACGGGCCCGACGGCGAGCGATTGGTTGGCTTTGATAACGCCCACCGGGTGGCCCGGCAGGAGCTCGGCGGTCCCCAGGATCATCGACACAGACTGAGGACGATCAAGGCCTACGAATATCGAGACGCGGCAAGTCTCCTGGCGGATTTCTGGAATGCAGTCGACTCCGTACTGCGAGAGCGAGGTGTGATCACATGAAGACACTCAAAGTGGGTATATCAACGTACGCAGAAATGAAAGCGCGCACGCTTGCGGTGGCGCGTGGCGAGCATCGTGTAGCCGACGAACCGCGTGTCTGGTTCACGTCGACCGAGTCCTTCGCCAAGGTTTTGTCTGCTGGCAATCGGGAACTGCTTCGGATTATCAGCGAGGCAGCACCTGGTTCGATCGAGGAATTGGCGCAGCTCACAGGGCGGGCCAAGTCGAATCTCTCCCGAACGCTGAAGACGATGGCAGGCTATGGACTTGTTCGCCTCGAACCTGGCGAGCACGGCCGAATTGCGCCAAAAGTCATTTATGATCGGGTGGAACTCGGCTTGGCAATCGCGGCGACACCCAAGCGCAATTGAAATCCGATCGAATTCGGCCAAGAGCGCACGATGGCGGCTCTGGACGCAACCTGGCATCGCGGACGGCGCGAGCCAGCGATATTGTGACGACGATTAGGCGTGCACGCCGTCCAACAGCGGAACATCGGCTACCAGCGAGCGGCGCACAGCGGGCTCTACAATCCCCGCGACACTGATTACCCTTCCCGGCTCAGTCGCGATTGCAGAAACACGTATTCTTGGTGCCAATCGAGATACCGGCGCTGTCCTTCGGCAAACGCCCCGACGTTCAAGCGCTCCCCAGTTTGCACCCCCATTCTTTCGAGCGATTTCCGATCCGCCACGGGCGAAATCAGGAGCGTTCCACTCCCCTCGAATCCTATGAAGCCTCGATCGAACAGATGGTCGATGCTCGGTGTCAACAAGAGTCCGTTCTCGCCGTCGAGTCGTTCTTCGTTTGAGCTGTCCCGCCACGGTTTACAGTGGCTCGCTCGAAGGTGTTCCGGGTTGCTGACGCCGGTGATTCGGCACCTCCGCTCGACGTTGGACACCCTCTGCCTGAAGATCCCTTGCCCCCGTCGGGCCTGAATGACGGCCTGCCGCTGGGTCTCCGGAATCGTGGCGTCGCCCTCGATCGACTCTCGCAGGTGATCCTCCCAGGTGGATACGTCGCGCAAGGGCGTGTCGTCGGCCGTGTCCAGATCGTTCCAGGATTCGGCGACTCCCAGGGTTTGGCGCGCCTCGGATCCGATCAAATCGCGCAAGGCTGCAAACATCACGGCTGGAATTTCGGCGAGGTACACCGACTGGCTTCCACGCCCGTCGGACAGAAGCGGCGAGTATTTCTTGGGCAGTCGGGGACCCAGGATCTCCATGTGATCCGCCGGCCGAATTCGGTTTCCCAGTTCGGTAAATTTGACCTCGACTTTCCACCCGACCGCGTTCCAATTCATGCCGGCTGATCCGAATTCGGGTGGCTTCGGGCATTCATAGCAGTGGGACCGGGCTATGCCGATGGCGGCGATCCGGGTGTCGGCGAACGACAGGACGATGTCGCCTGGAGCGACCTCCCTCATGGACTCGTAGAACGGGTTGACCCCACCATTGGACTTGCGTTTCGGAGACCACAGATAGCCGCCCGCCACCTCGTGTCGGTAGGTCTGATTTTGATTGACCCACCAATACCGCATTGGGACTCTCAGGACCTCTTCGCGACGATTTTTCCGTTCTCGACGATATAGATCGGCGTGCCGTGCATCCGAGCAATCTTACGTGCAGTCTTTGCCGCCATCCTTAGTCCGCGGCCGACACCGGCGGCGAAACTTTCGGGTCGTTTGCGACGAGAGGGAGCTTTCATTCTTCCTGACCGGTAAATGCGGCGACGCCCTTGAATTGTCATACACCGCCCGGCTTTCCGCCATGAGTTGTTGGGTCGTCTGGATGCTCCCAGTCACTCTGGAAGCGGCGCCGGGCGGTCCAGCTGCGTACGTCGCGCCTGCCCCGGGTTCGATTCGCAACATGTCCAGGAGTTGCGATCAGAAAAGCAAGCAAGATAAAAGGCAGCAGCACCGCTGCTGCTGAAAATGCAGTCTGCACAGTGGGTTATCGCGCCTCACCAAGAAGAGCTGGTTTGTCACGCGACCCGGCATTTCAGTTATGAATCAGCATTATGCGTCGTGCCATACTCGACGGGGAACGCTGGGCACGAATTCACCTAAGCGATTACGACGCAGTTGATTTGATCCAAGTGTTTTCAGAATTCCCGATCACGGGAGATCTGGGAGCAAGCGTCAAGATTGTCGCCAGTCCGCATTAGAAGCGCGTCGCCGGGACATTTCGGATTGCCAGCCCGACACCAGCATTAGACGAATTCGCCGCTCCTACGCCGCGCGAATGTTTTGATTCGCCGACCCGCCGGTGGCGAGCTTGAGCTGGTCGTAGAGTCGAGATGTGGCGCGGTGGCGGTAGGTTCCTCTCAACTGTTGCCGCCCCTTTCGGTTGGCGGTGCCGCAATCAAGGTTCCGTGACTCCGTTTCCACATCCCGCTTCATCGAACCGAGCAAGCGGATTTCCCGCACTCGGCTCTCGGACAAGACACTCAAGCGTTCGCCCACGGAAGGTTGTGCACGAGTTGTCGGATGCGGACCAGGCCCAGCTGATCATGCAGGTACTGATCCGTAAACCGGTAACATCCGCTGCCGCGGACCTCATGCTTGATACACAACCATCGACGCAGCCGTCTCGTGACATAGCCATCAATGAACCGATAAGCGTCTTCGACCGGTCCCAACGCAAAATAGTTGGCCCAACCGCGTAGCCCATCGTTCAGTTCGATCACGATTTGTTCGGCGGGGAGAAGAGTGCGCCGCTTGTCGGTCTTCTCCCGGATCGACTCGATCTGGCGACTGACACTCTTTCTCGACGGTCTGGCGCTCAAATAAGCGCGGCCTGACCGTTGGGAGTAATATCGCCCGAACGTATACCCCAGAAAGTTAAAATGCTGCCTCGGCACGCGGCAATAGTGAGTTTTCTCCTCGTTAAGCGTCAACCGTAGCCGACCCATGAGCTGGCGCATCACTTGCATCGCTTCAAACGCGTTGCCTTGACAGCAGATCACAAAGTCATCGGCATAATTGACGATTTGCGCTTTATAACGCTCGGTGTACCCCAACTTCTGCCACCCCAACACGAACCGTCGCATATAAATATTCGACAGCAATGGTGATACAGGTGACCCTTGGGGGATACCCCGTTTCTCATCGCGATTGCGGGTCGTTCGCTTCTTGTTGCCGCGCTTGTCGGTTTCTTCCACCGCAGCGTTGAGCCACATCTGGATCAGATGCAACATCTGCCGGTCTACAACCCGGCGCGCCACCGATTGAAGTAACTCCAAGTGCGGGATGCTGTCAAAGTACGCGGCTAAATCCGCGTCGATGACTTTCGTGTGACCCGTTTTCAGCAATTTATAGACTTGCTTTACCGCGCTGAGCGCGTCGCGCTCCGGCCGATACGCGTGTTGTTCCGGCGGCAAATCGGCTTCGAAGATCGGCCCTAAGACCAACACCGTCGCCATCTGCACCGTCCGGTCGCGGATCGAGGGGATGCCTAAGGGCCTGCGCCCCGTGCCACCCCGCTTGGGTATGAACACTCGCCGTACCGCTTGCGGCTGGTACTTCTTCTCTCTGAGCTCCTGCGCCAATTCTCTCAGCCATTGCTCTCGGCCATACGACTCGATGTCGTCGAACTCTTGCCCGTCTACTCCCGCCGCGCCACCATTGGATTTGCAGCGAAGATACGCAAACTGCAATACGTCCTCTCGATGAACTTTGTCGTACAGCGCGTAGAACCGAAAGCCGGAGTTTTCCTTCGCTTTTGCCTGTAACGCCGTCTGTAGCTTCTGGACATTCAGCGGAATTGATAGGTTACCCAATTTCCCGTCCCTCGCCACTTAGTGCGCCGATCTTGAACTAAGGCCCCTTCCCTCCACCGGCATTACACCGATCTCAACGGTATCTCGGGCCTATCCGCCACCCCACCACGTCCGGCCTGTCCCTCACGGGCGTCCGGGCGGTCGTCGCAACCGACCACGCGATGGGGCTTCCCTAAATTGCGCCGGTCTCCCTCTGATACGCATGCTATCGCCAGTGCCCCGGCAGAATCTCTGGGTTCGTGTTGCTCACTTCCCCAGAAATGGCAGCCTTCCCCGAAATCTTGGCGGGTCGGCTTCTGCATTGGACTTTTCGGGGATTGCTCAGCGTTCACTCACGTTATGGCCTGCGTACTCGTCAAGTCGCCAATGCGACCCTCTACACCAAAGGCTTCAGCCGCTTCGTCACCTCCACGACTGCTCCGGTTACTACCGGCTGGAGCAACAGTTGCCGGGTGGGCTCGCACCCACTAAGAGACCGCGCCTTCTTTTAGGCGCACCAGATAGTCCGCCCACGCCTGCATCATCTTGCGCCGCTCGACCAATCGTTGCGCCCGGTTGTAGGCGGCACGCACCTGATTGCGCTCGGCGTGCGCGAGTTGCAGCTCGATCAGATCGGGATGCCAGCCCTGCTCGTTGAGCAGCGTCGAGGCCATCGACCGGAAGCCGTGGCCGGTCATCTCGTCGTGCGCGTAGCCCAAGCGCCGGAGGGCGGCGTTGACGGTGTTCTCGCTCATGGGCCGATGCACGTTGCCGAGGGCGGGGAACACGTAGCTGCTGCGCCCCGAGATCGCCTTGAGCTCGCGCAGGAGCTCGACGGCTTGGCGGCTCAGAGGAACGATGTGGGCCTCGCGCATCTTCATGCGCTCAGCGGGGATGCGCCACTCCGCTTGGTCGAGGGCCAGCTCGGACCAGGTCGCATGCCGCAACTCACCCGGACGGACGAAGGTCAGCGACGCGAGCTTCAACGCATAGCTCGTCACGAAGCTTCCGCGGAAACCGTCGATGGCGCGCAGCAGCTCGCCGACGCGGGCGGGGTCGGTGACGGCGGCATGGTTGGTCGTCACCACCGGTGCCAGCGCGCCGCGCAGGTCGGCGGTGATGTCGTGGACGGCGAGGCCGGTGGCGATGGCGTACCTAAACACCTGGCCGCAGCGTTGCTTGGCGCGGTGCGCGGTCTCGTAGGTCCCTCGCATCTCGATCTTGCGCAGCACGCCGAGCAGGTCGGGTGCGGTGACCTTGGCGATCGGCCGCTTGCCGATCCCGGGGAAGATCAAGGTCTCGAGCGTCCAGGTCGCCTTGGCGAAGGTCGCCGGCGCGAGCTTGGGTTCTTGCAGCGCCAGCCACTCGCGGGCGATGGCCTCGAAGGTGTCGCCCTGGGCGACCTTCTCGGCCTTGCGCTTGGTGCCGGGGTCGATGCCCGAGGCAAGCTGCTGACGCGCCGCCTCGCGCCGGTCGCGGGCGAGCTTCAGCGGCACGTCGGGATACACGCCGAACGAGAGCAGCTTCTCGCGACCATCGATCCGGTATTTGAACCGCCAGCCGCGGGCGCCGTTGGGCTTGATGATGAGGAACAACCCCCGTCCGTCGAACAGTTTGATCGCTTTGGAGTCGACCTTCGTCTGGCGGATGACGGTCTCGCTGAGCGGCATGTTCGGACCTCACGTGACAGCTGCGTGAACGAATTCGCGTCAGTTCGCCCGGCTCATATTCTGGGGGTGCCGGGGTATCTCAAATGACCCGAGTACCCCAGAAGTACCCCCAGGAATGCCTGGCTGTCAATCGACGTCGAAAAACACGCGTCGACGGACGTGGAAAGTTTGAGCGTGAAATTGCCGAGATTTTCCGAGCGATCTAGACGTTGCTGGAAATTATCAGACTTCGCTGGACGGTGTCCTACCGGGCACATAGGTAACACTTTTTCCGAGCACATAGGTAACACTTTCTGGCATTTGCGGGAGACGCGAAATGCCTTGGAAGGAGTTATCCAAGATGGACGAGAGGATGCGCTTTGTGGCTCGGTTGATGGAGGGAGAGAAGATGGCTGTGTTGTGCCGAGAGTTCGATATCTCGCGCAAGACCGGCTACAAAATCTACAGTCGGTACAAGGATGCGGGGATCGAAGGACTGACCGATCGCAGCCGCCGGCCATACCGGCACGCCAATCGGCTGCCATTTCAAATCGAGCAGTTGATTCTGCAACTCAAGGAGAAGCACGCCAGCTGGGGCGCGCAGAAGATCCGCGACAAGATCAAACTGTTGCACAGCTCGATCCATCTTCCGGCGATCAGCACCGTGCATGCAGTCTTGTACCGCTGCGGTCTGGTCAGGAATGGCGGCCGTCCTCGCTATAAGGCCCAGGGCACGCCGCTGTCACATGCGATCGACCCTAACGATCTGTGGTGCGCCGATTACAAGGGCGAGTTCATGCTCGCCGATAAACGCTACTGTTACCCGCTGACCGTCACAGACACCGTGAGCCGCTATCTGCTGTGCTGTGAGGCCCTGGGCACCACCCAGGAGATGTACGCATTTACCGTGTTTGAAAGGGCTTTTAAAGACTTTGGGCTGCCTTTGGCGATCCGCACCGACAACGGCATACCCTTCGCCAGCCGCTCCGCCTTCTTCGGCCTGAGCAAGCTCTCCGTGTGGTGGCTGCGTCTCGGGATCGGCATCGAGCGCATCAAACCGGGAAACCCGCAGCAAAACGGCCGGCATGAGCGCATGCATCTGACGCTGAAAAAGGAGGCCACCAAGCCGGCCGCCAAAAACCTACTTCAGCAGCAAGCCAAGTTCGATCACTTCATCGATTATTACAACCGGGAACGCCCTCATCAGGCCTTGCTTGGGCAGTGCCCCGCTCAGTTGTATCGAACCTCTCGGCGTCCCTATGTCGGCTTATCCGACTTGGAGTACCCGTTTCACGATCGCACCGTCACGGTCACCACCTGTGGGCGGATTTGCATCGGACGGCGTAAGATCAATTTGAGCCAGGTTTTTGCCGGTCAGAACGTAGGTATCAAAGAGGTCGCCGACAAAATCTGGCTGGTCAGCTTCATGCACTACGATTTGGGGTTTTTTGATCACGAGGCAGGTCGCGTCGAGTGTGCCCCAAACCCGTTCGGGGCCAAAGTGTTACCCATGTCTCCGGAATGAAATGGATACCATGTGCCCGGTTAGGACCCGGGGTGGATGGTGCCGCAAAGAGGATTCGAACCCCTGACCCACGCATTACGAATGCGTTGCTCTACCAACTGAGCTATTGCGGCGTCGCAACCCGAAAGGGGCCGCATTCTACCCCGTGGGCCCCACCGACGAAAGGCTGGCTACGTCCTTTGCCACTTCGCGCAGAGCCTTGGGCAGTGCAAATATCACATGCTCCTTGCGTCCCTCCAGCTCTTCGGCCACCTCGCCGCCCCATTCACGAAGCCGCGCAATCACCCCCTGCACCAGAATTTCGGGCGCCGAAGCACCGGCGGTCACCCCCACCGTCTTGATCCCGTCGAACCACTCCCGGTGCAGATCTTCCGGCCCGTCCACCAAGTAGCCGGGCTTGGCATTCTTGCCGGCCATTTCGCGCAGCCGGTTGGAATTGGAGCTGCTCTTCGAGCCGACGACCACCAACACTTCGCAGCGGCCGATCAAGTCCTTGACGGCGTCCTGGCGATTCTGCGTGGCGTAGCAAATGTCTTCTTTCACCGGCGCCTTGAGTCCGGGATAGCGCGCCCGCAGCGCAGCGACGATCGATGCCGTGTCATCGACCGACAGCGTCGTCTGGGTGACAAACGCCAGATGGCCGGGGTTGCGGACCGCCACGCGCGCCACATCCTCGACCGTTTGTATCAAATAAATCGAACCGCCGAGCGTGGCGTCGAATTGGCCGATGGTCCCCTCCACTTCGGGATGTCCGGCATGCCCGATCAAGAACACCTCGCGGGCTTCGCGCGCATAACGGGTAATCTCCATGTGAACCTTGGTGACGAGCGGACAGGTGGCGTCGAATACGTTGAGCAAACGCCGTTTGGCCTCTTGCTGCACCACCCGCGGCACGCCGTGAGCGCTAAAAATCACGGTGGCGCCGTCGGGCACTTCGTTCAATTCATCGACGAACACCGCACCGATGGTGCGCAGCCGGTCCACCACATATTTGTTGTGGACGACTTCGTGCCGCACGTAAATGGGCGCGCCGAACAGCACCACGGCCCGCTCGACGATGTCGATCGCGCGGTCAACGCCGGCGCAGAAACCGCGCGGATTGGCCAAGAATATTTGCATCAGTGTTTCCGCTTCGCTTCAAGTAACGCATCCAGGAGCAGGCAGGCGGCGCCGACGGTGATCGCCGAATCCGCCACGTTGAATGCAGGAAAATACGCCCGTTCCCAGTGAAAGTGGATGAAATCGATCACGTAGCCCAGGCGAATCCGGTCGATGACATTGCCGACCGCTCCGCCCAGGACCAGGGCCAGGCCGGCCGCCAGCAGCGAGTGCGTGCCGCGCGGCAGCTTGAGCAGCCAAATCGTGATTCCGATGCTGACGACCGCGGCCAGGCCGATGAATACCCAGCGCTGCCAGCCCGACGCCGAGGCCAGAAAGCTGAAGGCCGCGCCGACGTTGTGCATGCAGGTGATGTCGAGCACCGGCAGGATCCGCGTGAATTCAAATTCGAGGTAATGGCCGGCGATGTACATCTTGCTGAGCTGGTCGGCGAGGACGATGGCGGCCGACAGCAGCAGCCATGACGCAGCCCGGCCGCGATTTTCTTCAATGATCATGCGAAATGACGCTCCTCACCGGGACCCTCGACATTGACGACGCAACGCGCACAAAGTTCCGGGTGCCGCGGGTCGCTGCCGACGTCGCTGCGCAGATGATAACAGCGCACGCATTTCGGCTGACCGCTCGGCTTCACTTCGATCCACACGTCCGGATGGCTGGTGGGCACTCCGCTCGCCGACGGTGTGTCCGTCTCAACCACCCTCGCCTGGCTGGTGATCAGCAGGAATCGCAACTCATCTCGCAACACCTGGTAGCGCGCAGCCTCTGCCAGCGATACATACACGGTCACTTCGGCATCGAGCGGAGCGCCGATCTCTCCGGCCGCCCGCAGCCGTTCAAGGTCCCGTGCCACATCTTTCTTCAAGGCGATGAGCGCGGCCCAGTCGATGGGGGATTCGCGCTCGACGCCGGCCGGGAATACGTGCCAGGTATTCAAGAACACCGATTCGTTGGGACTATTGGGCAGGAAACCCCAGACCTCCTCGGCCGTGAAACTCAAGATCGGCGCGATCCAGCGCACCATGGCCTGAGACACATGATGCACCGCGGTCTGCGCCGAGCGCCGCGGCGCGCTGTCAGTCCCCGTCGTATAGAGTCGGTCCTTGATGATGTCCAAATAAAATCCGCCGAGTTCAACCACGCAGAAATTGTGGATCTTCTGATAGATGTCGTGGAATTCGTAGTTGCGGAAGGCGGTGACCACTTCGTTTTGTAGCGCAAATGTCTTGGCCGTCACCCATTGATCGATGGCCACCATCTCATCGAATTCCACCGCATGGCGCGCCGGGTCGAAGCCGTGCATGTTCCCGAGGAGAAAGCGCAGCGTATTGCGGATGCGCCGGTACGAATCCGCCATGCGTTTCAGGATTTCGTCCGACACGCTCATTTCATTGGCGTAATCGGTTGCTGCCACCCACAAACGCACCACATCCGCGCCCAAGGTGTTGGTCAATTTCTGCGGCACCAGGGTGTTGCCGATGGACTTGGACATCTTGCGGCCCTTCTCATCCACGGTGAAGCCGTGGGTAAGCACGCCGCGATAGGGGGCGCGGCCATGCATGGCCACCGAGGTGAGCAGCGAGCTGTGGAACCAGCCGCGGTGTTGATCCGAGCCCTCGAGGTACAGATCGCTCGGCACGGTGATTTCCGGCCTCGACTGTGACAGGCAGTGATGCACGACTCCCGAGTCGAACCAGACGTCCATCACGTCGGTGGCCTTGTCATACCGCCCGGCATCCGGGCCCAACAATTCGGCCGCGTCGAGATCGAACCACGCGTCGATGCCGTGCTGCTCGACGCGCTTGGCGACTTCGTCGATCAAGGCAGCGGTTCTCGGATGCAGCTCGCCGGATTCCTTATCGACGAACAGGGGGATGGGCACTCCCCAGGTCCGCTGCCGCGACACGCACCAATCCGGACGGCCGGCGATCATGGCGCTGATGCGCTGTTCGCCCCAGCCCGGCATCCAATCCACATGGGCGATGGCTTCGAGCGCCCCCTTGCGCAGGCCTGCCTGTTCCATGCTGATGAACCATTGCGGCGTCGCGCGGAAAATCACCGGCGTCTTGTGGCGCCAGCAGTGCGGATAAGAATGATGATACGGCTCGTCCTTGAGCAAGCGTCCACTATCGTGCAAAACCTTGATCACATGGGCGTTGGCATCGAACACTTGTTCGCCGGCGAACAGCGGGGTCGAGGGCAGGAATCGACCATCGCCGCCCACCGGATTGTCGATGTCCAGCCCATAGCGACGCCCGACCACGTAGTCGTCCAAACCATGTCCCGGCGCGGTATGCACCGCCCCGGTGCCGGCATCGAGGGTGACGTGCTCTCCGAGAACTACCGGGACTTGCCGATCATAGAAAGGATGCTGCAGCAGCATGTGCTCGAGAGCAGTGCCTTTGACGGCGGCGATCGAACTCCACTCGCCGACGCCCAAGGACTTCATCACCGGATCGACCAATTCGCTGGCCAGTACCAAGCGCTCGACGCCGCCGCCCACATCGAACTCGACCAGCGCATAGTCGAACTGCGGATGCACCGCCACCGCGCGATTCGCCGGCAAGGTCCAGGGAGTGGTGGTCCAAATGGCCAGCGAGGCCGGCGCGCCCGCGTCGCCGTCATCCAGCCCCGGAACCTCGAAGCGGCGCGCCAAATCCGCGAAATCGACCACCGGAAAACGCACGTAAATGCTCGGCGAGGTTCTATCCTCGTACTCGACTTCGGCTTCCGCGAGGGCGGAACGGCAGTTCAGGCACCAATGCACGGGCTTGAAGCCCTTGTACACGTGTCCGTTCTTGATAATGAGGCCAAAGGCGCGCAGCTGGTCGGCCTCGAAGCGCGGCGCCATGGTCATGTAGGGATGATCCCAATCGCCGAGCACGCCGAGGCGCTTGAAATCCGCGCGCTGCGCGTCGATCTGCTTGTGTGCATATTCACGGCATGCCGCGCGAAACGACTTGGCGTCGATTTTCTGTCCGACGCGCCCATGCGTCTTCTCCACCTGCATCTCGATCGGCAGACCGTGGCAATCCCAACCGGGAACATAGGGCGCGTCATAGCCGTCCAAGGTGCGCGACTTGACGATGATGTCCTTGAGAATCTTGTTCACGGCGTGGCCCAGATGGATCGCGCCGTTGGCATAGGGCGGTCCGTCGGTCAGCACAAAGGCGGGCCGCCCTTTGGCGGCGTCGCGAATTTTTTCGTACAGGCCGCTGCGTTCCCACGCCGCGAGCATTCCCGGCTCGCGGTTGGCGAGATCCGCCTTCATCGGGAAACCCGTGTTCGGCAAGTTAATCGTGTTTTTGTAATCAGCCACAATCCACCTTTGACAAGAGATCGCGCGCCTGGGTCGCATCGATCTTCATTTGCACCGTCATCGCATCCAAGGAATCGAACTTGACCTCATCGCGCAGTTTCGCGACGAACTCAACCTCAATCGGCCGGCCATACAGGTCGCCGTCAAAATCGAATACATGCACTTCGAGCAAGGGCTCGATGCCGTTCACGGTCGGCCGGGTGCCCAGGCTCGCGACACCCGGCAGGGGGCGCGCTCCGATGCCGTGCGTCCATACCGCCAATATGCCCCACACCGGCGACAGCCGGCGCATCAGCCGCAGATTCGCCGTCGGAAAGCCGAGCGTACGGCCCAACCGACGGCCGGGCGTCACTCGCCCCATCATCCGATAGGGACGGCCCAACAGGCGCGCGGCACCCGCGAAATCGGCAAGTTCCAGCCTTTCCCGTACCGCCGTGCTGCTCACCCGTACTCCGTCGAACACGAACGGCGCCATCTGTTCGACCCCGAAACCGTGCGCCCAGCCCGCGGCCCGCAAGGTGTCGATCGTGCCGCCGGCATTGCTGCCGTAGCGAAAATCGTCGCCGACCACCATGTGCCGCGTGCCGAGGCCCCGCACGATCAGATCATCGACAAAGGACTGCGGCGTCATGGCGCGCATGCTTTCATCGAAACGCAGGGTCACCAAGCGATCCACGCCTTGCGCCGCCAGCGCAAGAAACTTCTCCCGCCAGCGCGTCAGCCGCGGCGGGGCGCCCTCCGGATCGATGAACTCCTTCGAACTCGGCTCGAAAACCAGCACCGTTGCCGCAGAGCGGAATTCTGCGGCGCGCGCCTTCAACGCGCCGATCATCTGCTGGTGACCCAGATGCACGCCATCGTAGTTCCCCACGGTCAGAACGCAGCCCCGATGACGCTGCGCAATGTTATGTAGACCGCGAACTAGTTCCATGGCGAAAGGCTGTGATTATACTCAGGTTTCCGACGAATCAGTGGCGCGACTTTTGGCCACGAAAGGCCGCCGCGCGGCTAATTGATTGACAACCGCAAGGCCAATCGGCAAGCTACGCGGCTCTTTTGGGGTCCGCTTCGGATCCTTCGTGACCGGTTAAGGAGTCTGCGCTTGGCGAATACGAAATCTGCTGAAAAAGCTGCCCGACAGTCGACGGCGCACCGCGCTCGTAACGACGCGCTCACCTCGCAGCTGCGCAGCGCCATCCGCAAGGCGACCCTGGCTCTGAAGGCCGGCAAACACGACGAGGCCACGTCTGCCCTCGCCGCCGCCACGCCCGTGATCGACAGCATGGTCAACAAGGGCATCATTCACCGCAACAAGGCCGCGCGTCATAAGAGCCGCCTGACCAAGCAGGTACGCGCGCTCGCCAAGTAGACGATTGGAACGGCGGCGATGGCGCCTAACGTATCTAAGAACCGGCCTTGCGCCGGTTTTTTTATTCCGTTTCGAGGTCGGCCTTGCCGGCGTGCGCTGCAGCAGGCCGCGGATGCGCCTCGAGATAGCTCATCACCGCCTGCTTGAGTTCATCTGTACCGGCACCCGTGGCGCCGGAGATCCACAGCACCGGACCCTTCCAGCGCAAGCGGCGCACGATGTCCTTGGCGCGCCGCTTCATTTCCGCAGGCTCCAGAAGATCTATTTTATTGATGACCAGCCAGCGCTCCTTGGTCCCCAGATCGGCGGCGAACTTCTTGAGCTCCGCGACGATGGTGCGTGCATCCTTGACCGGATCGGCGTCGGGATCCGGCGGCGCGATGTCGATCAGATGCAGCAGCACCCGGGTACGCTGCAGGTGCTTGAGGAAACGGATGCCCAGACCCGCGCCGTCAGCCGCCCCCTCGATCAGGCCGGGGATATCCGCCATGACGAAGCTGCGTGCAGGACCTACGGTCACCACGCCCAAGTTGGGGTGCAGAGTGGTAAAGGGGTAATCCGCAACCTTGGGCCGGGCCGCCGAAACCGCGCGTATCAGCGTTGACTTGCCGGCATTCGGCAGCCCGAGTAGACCGACATCGGCGATCAGTTTCAATTCGAGCTGCAGCTCGCGCTTTTCACCGGGCAGTCCTAAGCCTGATTTGCGCGGCGTGCGGTTGGTGCTGGATTTGAAGCGGGTATTGCCCCAGCCGCCCTTGCCGCCCTTGGCGACGAGAAGGGTCTGACCCTCCGTGGCAAGATCGCCCAATTGCTCGCCGGTGTCCCGGTCCGACACCACCGTGCCCACGGGAATCGACACATAGATATCGTCGCCGCCGTGTCCGGTGCAATCGTTGCCGCTGCCGCTCTCGCCGTTCTGGCCCTTGTAGGTCCGGGAAATGCGAAAATCCGCCAGGGTGTTCATCCCCTGCACGGCCTTCAAGTACACGCTGCCGCCGAGTCCGCCATCGCCGCCGTCGGGACCGCCGAAGGGCACGAATTTTTCTCGCCGGAAACTGACGCAGCCGCGGCCGCCGTTACCGGCTTGGACCTTGAGCTTGGCTTCGTCGACGAATTTCATGGGATTGACTCAATAGAATGCGCACCGGCGCACAAACAAAAAAGGGGCAGGTTGCCCTACCCCTTCGGTGATATTCCGCGAGCCATCCGGCTCGGGCGAATCGCTACTTGGTAACGACGTTGACGTAGGTGTGTTGCTCGGCGCCCTTGACCTGGAACTCGACCACCCCGTGAGCCTTGGCGAACAAAGTGTGATCGGTGCCGATCCCGACGTTCACGCCCGGGCGATACACGGTGCCGCGCTGACGAATCAAGATATTGCCCGCGAGCACATCCTCGCCGCCGAACTTCTTGACTCCCAAACGTTTGGAATGCGAATCGCGGCCGTTACGAGTACTGCCACCAGCTTTCTTGTGTGCCATGCGAAATCTCCTGCGAAACCTTAAGCGACGATCTGCGTGATCTTCACATCGGTATAGGGCTGCCGATGGGTCTTCTCGCGCTTGTAATGCTTGCGGCGGCGGAATTTGACGATACGAACCTTGTCGCCCTTGCCATGACTCTCCACCGTCGCGACCACCTTGGCCGAACTCACATAGGGAGCGCCGATGGTGACCGAGGATCCGGCGCCGACCAGCAGCACCTGACTGAATTCGACACTGGCGCCTTGGTCTGCGTCGAGCTTCTCGATACGCACCACGGCACCTTCTTGAACGCGGTACTGTTTACCGCCCGTGGCAATCACGGCATACATTGTTGATAACTCCGAGGACGGCCGAACGGGGCCGCAAAAGAGCCGCGAATTGTACTGGTTGGCCGCTCCGAGGTCAAACCGGAGCCCCCTGCGAAGGGGGCAGTCGAGGCTCCAACCCGCGGCGGAGGCTGCCAGCCCATCGTACTAGCCAGGACAATCTTAGGTACCATGGCGTATTCGCTTGAGCGCTTATGACACTAGAACAGATTCGTGGCTTGGTAACCGCTGATTTCGAGGCCGTCGACAAGGTCGTCAAGCAACGCTTGCACAGCCAGGTAGCGCTGGTCGACCAGGTAGCCAATTACATTATATATGCGGGCGGCAAACGCCTGCGCCCCCTTTTGGTGCTTCTGGCGGCCCGGGCGTGCGGCCATACAGGCGATCGGCACATCGACGCCGCGGCCATCATCGAATTCATCCACACCGCTACCCTGCTGCACGACGACGTCGTGGACGGCTCATCGCTGCGCCGCGGGAGGGACACGGCGAATGAGGTTTTCGGCAACCCCACCAGCGTCTTGGTGGGCGATTTCCTGTATTCGCGTGCCTTTCAAATGATGGTCACCCTCGATCGCATGCGCGTCATGCGGATTCTCGCCGATGCCACCAATGCCATCGCCGAGGGTGAGGTGTTGCAGCTCATGAATGCGCGTGATCCGAATACCACCGAGGCCCGCTACATCGACGTGATTCGGCGCAAAACGGCGCGACTGTTCGAGGCCGGAGCGCAGATTGCCGCGGTGTTGTGCGACGCCTCGCCCGCCATCGAGGAGTCCCTGGCCCGGTACGGCCGGCACATTGGGACGGCATTTCAATTGGTGGATGACGCGCTCGATTACCAGGCCGATGAGGCCAGTCTCGGAAAACACCTGGGAGATGACCTGGCGGAGGGAAAACCCACTCTCCCCCTGATCTACGCAATGCAGCACGGCAGTGATGCCCAGCGCGACACCATTCGGCATGCCATTGAAAAAGGCGGCCTGGACCAATTGGCAGAGATCACCCGCGCCGTTGCAAGCCTCGGGGGGCTTGCGTACACTGCGCGCCTCGCTCAATGCGAGGCCGATCAGGCGCTTGCTGCGCTGGCGCCCCTTCCTGAGACCGCATTCAAAGAAGGCTTGAGCGAACTCGCAAGGTTCGCAGTGGCACGCAAGAACTGATTTTTCGCAGCCGATTCGGGGTGTAGCTCAGCCTGGTAGAGCGCTACGTTCGGGACGTATAGGTCGCAGGTTCAAATCCTGTCACCCCGACCAACTATGCCAGGGTCCTCCTCACTGTGATGAGGTGCGACCTTCTGCTACCGAATGCGAATCCGTCCACTCATCACAACTCGTGATGATTCGGGTCAAACGTGCTGTCGCACAGTCGCGAGTTCAACGATGCCTTTCGGGTCTACGAGCCCATGGACAGTACGTCGGCCCAGCTTCCGGAGATAGGGCCGTAGCCAAGACCCGCCATTTCTTCCGCAGGCTCGGCCAATCCGGCCCGAGCATCACCGAGTCGTGACTTGACGAGTCCTAACTCGGTGACTAAGCTATGCGGTATGCGCTCCGCTCACGACGATTTCCCGTTCATCGCTCGCGAGAAAGAACTGGCGGCGCTGCAGGATGCTTACCAAGGGCCACACAGTGCCTTCTGGCCGATCTACGGGCGGCGCCGCGTCGGTAAAAGCGAGCTGATCCTTCAGTTTGGCAAGAATCATCCCATACTCTACCTGGTTGGCAAGCGCGCGCCTGCTGACCAGATGATGCGCGAATTCCTGGAGGGGGCGGCAATCTTTCTCGAAGAACCTCTCCTCGCCTCCATGCCGGTGGAAAGCTGGAAGAAGACTATCGAGGCGGTAGTCCGGCGTTGGGGAAAGAAGGACAAACTTATCCTGGTATTCGATGAATTCCAGTGGCTCGTCGAAAAGAGCCCCGAACTTCCGTCGGTGCTGCAGGAGCTCTGGGACAGGCACTGGTCGAAGAGTGGACGCATGTTCCTGATCCTCTGCGGTTCATATATCGGCTTCATGGAGAGGGAGGTGCTTGGGCAGAAGAGCCCGTTATATGGGCGGCGGACCGGTCAGATCTTTCTCAAGCCCTTCGGCTATCGGGATGCCGCCCTTTTCCATCCGCATGTTTCGCTCGCACAGCGGGCCACGACTTATTTCATCTGCGGCGGTATTCCGTTGTATCTCCGCTATTTCGAATCCGGACGTTCAGTGCTGCAAAACATCGAGCACGTGATACTCGGCGAGCAGGCGGCATTGTACCGCGAACCGGACTTTCTCCTTCGCGAGGAACTTCGCGAAGTAGAGAAGTACTACATGATTCTGATGGTGCTGGCGGCCGGTGCATTGCCCAGCCGCGACATTGCGCGACAGGCCGGCATAGGTGATCGTAGCCTGCACTACTATCTCGACCAATTGGCAAGCCTGGGATACATTGACAAGCACTTTCCACTGACCTCGCAGCGACCGAAGGTGCGCGAGGTGCGCTATCGTCTCCTTGATCCTTTTCTGCGATTCTGGTTTCGCTTCATTTACCCGCATACCAGTCTGATCGCTCAAGTCGGTGCGCACCGCGCCGTCACTCAAATCATCCAGCCCGAACTTGAAGCTTATTTTGGACATTGTTACGAATCGCTGTGTCGGGAAGCACTGCCGTTGCTCTACGAGAAAGAGAATGTTTCGGCCCTGTATGAAGTGGGCTCTTATTGGAATTCGCAGGTGCAGATCGATGTCGTTGGACTGCGGCGGGACGGGTGGATTGATCTCGGCGAGTGTAAATGGGGCGCCGTCAAGTCCTTAGTGTCTGCGGCAGCCGAGCTGGAAAGAAAGGTCCAGCACTATCCAAACGCCGAAGACGCCACCGTCGGTCGTCATCTATTCGTTCGATCGCTCAAAGGGAGCCGGAAGAAACGGCCCGAAAACGTGAGGATTCATACCCTGGATGAGCTTTATGAGTAGACATTTGCCGTCCCCCGCGCCGCACGCTTATCGTCCTCGATGACATCTCCGATGTTGCCGACGGAGACGGCTCCTTTGCCCGGGTCCGACGCGACGTACACCGTCTTCGTCCACCAGAACGCGGAGAAAGCTCCGCTCTATCGCGCCATTCCCGGCGCGTTCGTGGCTGAACGGGCCCGCTTCGCTCTCGCGCTCCGGCCGTCCGAAATACAGACCGCGCTCGAGAGAGCTTCTGGCCTGGCGCTTCTCCCCGACGAAGTCGATTCTGCCCTCCGCAAACTGTGCGACTGGGGAAACTTCGACGACTCACCGGACACCGCGGATGCCGCGTCAGTCGAGGAATTTTACCGCAAGCGGCGCCTCTACCAGCTCAGTGCCGCGGGCGAGGCTACCGAGCAGGCTGGTTGGCGGAAAAACTGCGTAAGGCCCGCGGCTCGCCGTCAACGCTGATCACTGCCGAGGCGGTCCGCCAGCAGACAGCGCGCCTCATCCGCAAACACCGCCATCATTGGCGCAAGGAAGTCACACAAAAGGGCGCGGAGTCCTGGCTGACACAGTTGATCCTGGCGCACCTCGCTGGTCTCGCCCTGACTGAGCGTCACGGGGACGGCGACATCATTCCCCTCCCTGCACTCGGCCACAATGCCCTGCGAGCCAGTAACGAGCTCGCAGGGGCGGAATTCGAGCCGCTTCATTTTGAATCATGAGCGCCAACCTACCCTCGCCGGGCCTCGATCGCTGGCAGCCTCTTCGTTGCGGCTTATTGAATCTCTACCGCTACGACTACGAGGAATTTCACTTCGAGCAGGGCAGGCTGCTTCTGCGCTGCAATAACGGCACCGGCAAGTCGCGTGTTCGCCAGGCGCGATTAACGCCGGCATTCCTTGCGAAACTTCGGCGACCTGGTGTCCGGAACCCACACGCTGATTTGCCGAAACCCCTGTTGTTTCACCGTCATGTGGCAGGGCACCGAATTGTGCCCAATGTCCCCTGCGTTTACGCTTAGAAGGCGCATGCGAACTTTTGAAAGACGGATGGATTACACATGATCCTTTATTCTACGGTAGGCACAGCGGATATGGCGCGCGCCGTCGAGTTTTACGATGCGGTGTTTCGCACGTTGAGAGTCAGTCGCGCACCCAACTGGACCGAAGGCTGGGCAGGTTGGGGAGGCTCATACGACGAGGGGTACAGCTTTTGGGTGTGCCATCCTTTCGATGGTCGAGCCCCAACTCCGGGGAACGGCATGATGATTGCGTTCCGCGGCGAGAACGAGGCCCAAGTGCATGCTTTCCATACCGCTGCGCTCCAACACGGTGGAAGTGACGAAGGGGCACCGGGCACCCGGCCCTATTACGAACCTTCGTTCTACGTTGCGTATGTGCGCGACCCTGACGGAAACAAACTGGCGTGTGTCTATCACCACCACAAGTCAGCCATGCCGTGAAGTCCTCGAGTTGATGCGCCATCCGTACGACGATGCCAAGGCCCTATCGCTGCGACGTCAGGATGCCGCGGCGGTCGAATTTCAACCTCAATGTTCGAGTGATTTTATCGCGTTGGGAACCGAGCACGCCCGCCGCCTTGGCATAGCGCGGCCATTCGCTAACCGCATCCATCACTTCGGAGAGGATCGCGCCGGATCTTCCGCGCTTGAGTCCCGCCAGTTGCGCGACCGCCTTGAAATCCTCTCGAGTGAAGTCGTCAGTTTTGCCGTTGATCGTCATCTGGTGGCGATTGGTCCACAGGCCTGTTGGGTTGTACGCGTAGGTAACATCAAATGCAGGGGAAAGCGACCAGGCGCCTGCCTTGTCCATCAGGAATGCAACATTCTTCACATGATCCTCCTGGTTGCGGGCGACGACATTGAAGATCATCCGGCGAAATTGTTGTTCGCGGGCATGTATTCATATAGCCGAATAACTCGTCTAATAAGGCAATTTATCGGACTTCAAATCATTCACTCGTCTATTTTGGCGATTACTACATATTATGGATGAAACTTTTCTCGCGGAGCGCGCGTTCATCGAGCGCCGCCTACTCGATTCCGGCGCAGTCCCAAATCTTGGACCCGCAGTTCGAGTATTACCTGGCGGGGAAATGCCAACACTTGGACTTCGCGCAACGCAGCCAGCACGATCCTGCCGGAACAGGCCGGTCCGAATCTTTTCTCCATCTGCAACGGTCCGCCACTGACGTCGGGGCCGACCGAGTCGAACTCTTCGGGCGGCGGCGCGCGCGCCGGAGAGGGCCGCAGTGAAGGTGCGAAGGAAGGGCGGCGCCACCTTCTCAATCAGGCTCCGGATCGCGACTGGTTCGTCATCCGCGCGAGCACCGCCGCGGTGTTCCCGCACGGCGTGACTGCCTTCGTTGCGCTTGAGAGCATGGCGGGCCACACCTACATCGATCGCTACCACGCGAGCATCGGAGTGCGGGCGGAGTTGTGAAGCGGTAACCTCGCCTTAGAGTCCCGCGTGCCGTTGCGATACGATTGACCAACGAAGGTCTTCCTGTCTGCTTTCGGCCGAAGAATACGATCTAGTCCGTAATACCGCAGGGGTTTCGGGAGGGGGTGCAATGGAGGAGATGACAGAGCGGTGGCGTACTCTCGACGAGTTGCTCGACCAAGCCTTGGAAAAGTCCGAACCGGAACGTAGCGATTGGCTGGCAGCGCTTAAAGCCCACAACCCGCATCTGGCAGCCGAATTGGCCAAATTGCTCGCGATGCGCGACAGCGAGGAATTCGGAGGGTTCTTGGAAGGCCGCGCGCCGGCGCCGGTCGAAGAGCTGGGGACCGCGACCTTGATCGGCCGTCCCGTCGGCCCCTACGTCATTGATGCTGAAATCGGTCGCGGCGGCATGGGTAGTGTGTGGCGGGCACATCGGGCGGATGGCCGATATGAGGGGGTGGTAGCGATCAAGTTCGTGAATGCCGTGTGGATCGGGCAATCCGCAGGGCAGCGATTCCAGGTCGAGGGCAGCGTCCTCGGGCGACTGAATCACCCCAATATCGCCCGACTGTTGGACGCGGGGGTGTTCGAGAGCAGCCAACCCTACCTGATTCTCGAGTATGTTGAGGGCGAGGCTATCGATGCCTATTGCGACCGACATGGACTCGGCATCCGTGAGCGCATCCGCCTCTTCCTGAGCGTGCTGCAAGCGGTCGCACATGCTCATAGCAACCTGATCGTGCATCGCGATCTCAAGCCCAGCAACGTGCTGGTGGCGCGCGACGGCACGGTCAAACTCCTCGACTTTGGCATTGCCAAGCTCCTGGACGGGGATCTGGCTGCCGCCGCGTTGACGAGAGCAAATGGATTCGCGCTGACACCGCACTACGCTGCGCCTGAGCAGATGCTCGGCCAAACGATAACCACTGCGACCGATGTCTACGCACTTGGACTGCTGCTGTATTTGCTGCTGACCGGTGTCGACCCGATTTCAGCCGACCCTGCATCCAGCGCCGATCTCATGCATGTGGTCCTTACCATAGATCCGCCTCGCGCTTCCACGGTGGCGAGTCTGGAGAACATTCGCGGCCGAACCCTCGAGGGCGATCTCGATAACATTCTCCATAAAGCAGTCAAAAAGAATCCCGCGGAGCGTTATGTTTCCGCAGATGCGTTCGCGGATGACCTGCACCGATACCTGGCGGACGAGCCGGTACTGGCGCGCGCCGACAGCGTACTCTATCGTGCCAACAAATTCGTCAAGCGACATCGGCTTGGCACAGCGTTGGTCAGCATTGCAGTCATTGCGCTGACTGGGAGCTTGCTGGCGACGGCTGCGCAAACTCGCCGCGCGACGCGCGCGGCGCAACAGGCCATCGCGGAAAGAACTCGCGCCGATGAGTCGTCAAGGCAAGCTCGGGAACAGCGGGATATGGCACTCGAAGGCGTCGCTCAGGCGCAGGACCTGACTGAACTCACGGCGTTTCTCCTGGGAGAGGCGCTGCCGGAGGACCGCCCACAATTCACCAACCAGGTTCTGCTCAGAGGCCTCGCCGTCGTGCGCGAATCCAAGGGCGTCCCGCTGAAGCGGCGGGCACAGATGATGGAAGTCATCGGCGGCCAGTTTGAAGATCGGCGCGACTATGAACAGGCGTCCAGGCTGTTTGTCGAGGCCGTCGATATGGCCGAAAAGTCGGGTGACGCCGGCGCCAGCGCCCGAGCCTCATGCCACCTGGGGATGCTCGAGGCCTATATGGGTCACGCCCCAGAGGGCTTGACTAGAATCAACAATGCGCTTGACCGGCTTGCGCCGCATGACACGGGTACTGCCGATCCGCGCATCGTTTGCTACCTGTCGAAGTCCGTCGCAGTCGGATTTCAAGGGCAGTCAGGACTTGCGGAAGTGGAAATGGCCGAGAAGGCTCTGCCCGACCTCCTGGTCCCGAGTCGCTATTTCGAGCAAGCGATACAGGGGTCATTGTCCGGCTCCTATGCCCGGGCCATGCGAGTTCCCGAGGCGCAGCGCGCATTTGCGCGCGAAGAGCAATTGGACGATGAGGCGGGCCGCGGACACGAGAGATCGGCGGCGGTGCATTTCTCCAACCAGGGCATGTTTCTCTGGAAGATCGGCCGACCCCTCGATGCCCGCGCGAGTCTGGAGCGCTCGCTAGCCATCGATCGCGAACGCGGCACAAGGGATCGCGTCGAGCCGCTGTCGCTGGTGCTCGAGGCGCGCATCGCGCTGCAGCTTGGCGACACGGCAGGCGCAATCGCCGGTTATAAGCAGGCGCTACGGCACGCGCACGAATTGCATGATTACCCCGTCGAAGCGGCTGCGGCCGGGGAACGGATAACGGCACTTCGCCAGGGCGGGGACTTCGCGATGGTGCAGCGCCTTCTGCCTGCGACCGAACGCTGGCTGCATACTCAGTATCCAACCTCGCACTGGACCTTTGCAGTACTTCGCATGGAGGCGGCGCTGCTTGCCGAGCATGACGGGGAGCCGATCCAGGCGCGCAAATTGGCCGATGAGTCGGTAAGATTATTCGAGGATAACTCGACAGTGGCCTATCAGTTCCCCATCGTCTTGTTGGAGCGGGCGGGCATCGAGCGGCGCCTCGCGGACGATGAGGCGGCGCGTACCGACGCGGCGCGCGCGCTCAAGATTTACCAGAGCACCTTTGGCCCGGAGCTCAAGTCCGCGTCCATCGGCGACGCACTGATGATGATGGGTCGCCTGTCGGCGGCGCGAGGGGACATGACCGCTGCACATCAGTACTTCGCGAAAGCGGCAATCCACTTCGAAGGGAGTATCGGCAGCACCCATCCAAAGACCCGCCTGGCTCGAGAGCTCGCGGCGTCATGAGCTCGAGGGTTGCGACAGGCCTTGCCTTGCGGCCCAGGAATCTCCCATTTGTAGTAGGCTCACAGCGATGACGGACGAAACTCCAGTGCTCATCGCAGGCGGAGGGTTGGTTGGCCTGTCGGCCGCGACCTTCCTCGCTCACCAGGGCATTCGCTCGATAGCCATCGAGCGTCTGCGGGAGAGTTCGCCGCTGCCGCGCGCCGCGTTCTTCCATATGCGCACGCTCGAAATGTTCCGTACCGTCGGAATCGAGAGCCGCGTGCGCGAGCGATCGGCGCTTGAGTTCGTTCCGGAGGGCGCCATCATCGCGATGGACTGCCTCGCCGGACGCAAGCTCGCGGACATCATCGGGAATCTGAACGAGGGGGTTGAGGCGGTGAGCCCCTGCCGCCGATTGTTTCTCAACCAACCGAGCCTCGAGCCGATTCTTCGCGACCGTGCACGGGAAGCCGGAGCCTCGATCATTCAGGGCGCACAGACCGTCGATGTACGGCAGGACGCGAGCGGCGTCAGCGTCACCGTGGAGGACGTCGGTGGCGGCAACGTCCGCGAGTTGCGTGGGCAGTATCTGATTGCGGCGGACGGCGGCCATTCCAAGGTGCGTGAGTACTTGGGGATCGGCTACGAGGGGCGGGGCGCGTTCTCCAATTCGATCACCATCTATTTCACCGCAGACCTGTCGCCCTGGATCGGGGACCATGCCTGGAGCCTGATCTACGTGAACAATCCGGCCGTGCACGGATTTTTCCGGTTGAATCGCAGCGCACAGGCGGGCTTTTTCGCCATCAATACCATCGGCGATCCGATGCTCGACCCGCAGGCCGCCGCGAACGCGGCCGCCGACGTCAGCGAACAACGGCTCATCAATCTGGTTCGCGTAGCGGTGGGAGATCCCACTCTCGCCGTTCGGATAGACGGCTACACGCGCTGGCGCGCGACCGCTCATGTGGCCCAGAAATTTCAGGACAAACGCATCTTCATCGCGGGCGACGCCGCGCATCTGATGCCGCCCAATGGCGGCTTCGGCGGCAATACGGGAATTCACGATGCACACAATCTGGCGTGGAAGCTCGCGCTGGTCATTCAGGGACATGCGCACGCGAGCCTGCTCGACACCTACGAAGCGGAACGCAAGCCGGTTGCCCGGTTCACGGTCGAGCAGGCCTTCTCGCGCTACGTGGCACGTACCGCGCCCTGGCTGCAGTCGAGTCAGCAACCCGAACCCATCGTCGATGATTTCGACATCGAGCTCGGCTATTTGTACAACTGCCCGCTCGGCACCCATGCCGATCCACGGACGACGCTCGGAATACCCGGCTCGCGGGCACCGCACGTCTGGCTCGCGCGCGACGGCCAGCGCCTCTCTACGATCGATCTGACGGGACACTACCTGCTGCTGGCCGGCGCCGAAGGTCTCCCGTGGGTGACTGCGGCCAGGGCAGCGGCTCAACATTTTGGCAATGTCCCGCTCGAGGCATACTGCGTCGGCACGGATTTCGACGACCCAGACGACCGCTTTACGAGTAACTATGGAATCTCGAGCTCGGGCGCATCGCTGGTGCGGCCCGATGGCTTTGTCGCGTGGCGCAGCGAGCAGTCCGCCCGTGACCCGGCTGCCATCCTGATCGACGCCCTGGGTCAAAGCCTGGGGTTTGCCGTTCGCTAATCGGCCCGATCTGATGCTGTATCTTGTCGAGAAATAGTTCGTAACTTAGTGTTTTATATAATATAAAACTCACCAACAGTTGGTGGCCAAATCGCGCCAGATGCATCAATCCCAATCGCCGCCCCGGCCGCGATGACGCAGAATGAGCGCATGACGCCGGCACGTGGTCTGATTCTTCAAGCAAGTTATCGCGTCGTATCAGGGTTCAACGGGCAGCGCACGCCGGTCGTGCACCTGCATGGCCGGCTCGAGGACGGCGCGACGTTTCTGGTGCTCGATGACCGTCAACGCCCGCATTTTTATGTGCGTGCCGCCGACGTTGAGCGTGCGCGTGCCCTGCGCGTGCCGGAAATGCAGCCGACCCGGCAGCGCAGCTTCGGCGGGGCGCCGGTATACCGGCTCGAGGTGCAGACCCCACAGGATGTGCCGGAGCTGCGCGAACGCTTGCATGCCGCGAATATCGAGACGTTCGAAGCCGATGTGCGCTTTGCCATGCGGTACTTGATCGATCGCGGCATCAAGGGGGGCTGTGAAATCGAGGGCGAGTGGACGCCTGGGAACGGAGTGAACCGGGTGTATCTCAATCCCGTTCTTCGACCGATGCGGGTCGACGTTCAACCGAGCGTGCTGTCATTCGACATCGAAACCGATGGCCAGGGCGAGCGGCTGCTTGCCATTTCCCTATATGCCCCGGGCGTCGACGAAGTTCTGATCGTGGATGACGGCGTTCGGCCCATGCCGGAGCGCGCTCACCGCTGCGCCGACGAGCGCACCGCACTGGAACTGTTCTGCGCCCGCGTCGACGAGTTGGACCCTGATATTTTGACCGGCTGGAATGTCATCGACTTTGACCTGTCGGTCCTGCAGCGGGTGGCGGGACGCGTGAATCATCCGTTGCGGTTGGGAAGGGAACCGGGGGCCCTGCGCTTGCGCGCGCCGCAGGGCTATTTTGGCAGCGGCCACGCCTCCATTCCCGGCCGTTTGGTTTTGGACGGCATCGATCTGTTGCGCGGCGCCTTCGTGCGCATGGACGAGTACTCGCTGGATGCCGTGGCGCGCGAAGTGCTTGGCGAGGGCAAAGCCATCGCCGGAGATGCGCACGATCGGATCGGAGAGATTCTCGACAACTATCAACACGACCTCCCCGCCTTCGCTCTCTACGCGCGAACCGATGCCCGGCTTGCCTACCAAATCGTGGAACGGCTCCATCTCGTGCGCCTCGCCTGCGCACGCAGCCAGCTGACCGGCATGACGCCTGACCGCGTCGCCGCCAGCATTGCGTCCTTCGACTTTCTGTACCTGAGCGAACTCGCGCAGCGCGGCATCGTCGCGCCGACCGTGCGCGCCGATGAGTCCCGCGACCACGAGGCGCAAGCCGGCGGCCACGTACTCGAACCGGTAACCGGCCTGCATCGCAATGTCTGGGTATTCGACTTCAAGAGTCTGTATCCGAGCATCATCCGCACTCTCAACATTGATCCCTTGTCCTACGTCGAGCACCCTCACCCGGATGCCGACCTCATCCGCACTGCCGGCGGCGCATTTGCGCGGGCGCCGGCCGTCCTGCCGCGCATGCTCGATGAACTTTTTCCGCGGCGTGAAGCCGCCAAAAAGGCCGCCGACGGCGTGGCGTCGAATGCGATCAAGATCTTGATGAACTCTTTCTATGGGGTCCTTGGGGCTCCGTCCTGCCGTTTTTACAACCCGGCCCTGGTCAATGCCATCACCGGCACCGGGCGCGAGCTGTTGCTGTGGTCCAAGGCATGGTTCGAAGCGGCAGGATTCAAGGTGCTGTATGGCGACACCGACAGTCTCTTCGTTGATTCGCGTGCCGCCGATCCGGCGCTCGCGCGCGAACGAGGCCGAGATCTCGCCGCAGCGCTCAACGCGCAGCTGGCGACCTATGTAAAGGAGCGCTGGCGCGTTGCCAGCCGCCTGGAACTGGAGTTTGAGAAGCTGTACCTGAGATTATTTCTGCCCCGGGCGCGCCAGAGCATGCGCGGCGCCAGCAAGCGCTATGCAGGGCTGCTCGCCGGCGCGGACGCCGACAGCGTCGAGTTCATCGGCATGGAAGTCGTGCGCCGCGATTGGACCGCGCTGGCAAAACAGGTGCAGCGCGAACTCTACCAGCGCTTGTTCACCGATCAGTCGGTCGATGCCTATCTTGCGGACGTGGTCAGAAAGGTCAGAAAGGGCGATCTGGATTCCGCTCTGGTCTATCGTAAGAATCTGCGCAAGGACGCCGCCGAGTACACCACCACCACTCCGCCGCATGTGGTGGCGGCCCGCAAGTCCAGCCGCACCGAGGGGCGCCTGATCAGTTATGTGATGACCAGTGCCGGCGCCGAACCGCTCGACAATGTGCGGCACCCGCTCGATCGCGAGCACTATGTCGTTAAACAAGTGAAACCCGTCGCGGAGCCGGTGCTCGCGACCTTGGGTCTGGACTTCGAGCGCGTGATCGGCGACAGCCGGCAACTGGACCTGTACTCGTAGCCGGCCGGGGTTGCCGCGGCAGTCGCGCGGAGTCGGGAATCAACACCACATATGTCATGTATCTACTTGTTTATATGTTACTTTATGCTGGCGCTGAAACAGCCCCCCGCCTTGCTATAGACTGCTCGCGGTATTTTCGGCGCAGCCGCACCCGATTTCGAGACACGCCTCCACAACTCAAGAGCAATGCCGAACTCAGACGAGCCGCAATCCGGGCGCTTGATGCGCCGCAGACAAATCCTGCAAGCCGCCATGGCCGCCGCGTTGCCCGCAAGCCTGTGGTCGTGTGGCGCGGAAAAGGGACCCAGGACCTTGATGGTCGGTGGTTTACCGGTCACCTGCAATCTCACTCTGCCGGTCGCCTGCGTGGCCAGGGCAGCGGCGAATGCCGTAGCAAAGAGCGGTGCCCAACCGCAATTTGCCTATGAATACAGCAAGTACAGCGGCTGGCCCGAAATCAAAGAATCTCTCATGGCGGGACGGATCCAGGCGGCCTATATGCTGGCACCGCTGGTCATGGACTTGGCCGACAGGAAAATACCCATCAAGATCGTTTCACTGGGCCATCGCTCAGGCGCCGTCATCATGGTGCGCAGCGATTCCCCCTATGAACATTTCCGGCAGCTCGCCGGCAAGCGCATTGCCATTCCGAGCCGATTCGCCGTCGATTATCTATTCCTCAGGAAAATGCTGGCGCGGGAGAGCATGACGCCTCAGGACATCGAGATCATCGAAATGGCGCCTCCCGACATGCCCGCCGCTCTGTATGCCAAGGCGGTGGATGCCTATTGCACCGGCGAACCCTTTGGAGCGGCGGCGCAGCGCGCAGGATACGCGCGCGTGTTGCGCATGACCCGCGATGAGTGGCGCAACTATATTTGCTGTGTCTTGACGGTGCGCGAGGAACTCATTCAACAGAATCGAGCGCTGGTGCAGGATCTCGTCGACCATGTGTTGGGCGCGGGTATGTGGCTCGACGCCGCACAGCAGAACCGCAACAAGGCCGTGGCCATCGCCGCCGGCAAGAACTTCTTCAATCAAGACCCGAATATCATCCAGTTCGTGATGGAGAACCCGACGGATCGAGTAACATACGGCGACCTGCGCATGATCAGGACGGAATTCGAAGACTTGATGCAGCTGTCGATCGAGGCGGGCACCCTCAAGCATCCCGTGGCATACGAAACCTACATGGACGAGAGCTTCGCGAGAGCCGCCAAGGCGGCCCTCATTCCACTCTGATGGAAAACCATTGATGATCCGCGCGCTTCTATTGTTCTCGACGCTGCTGTTTGGCACCGCTGTCATCGCGGCGGACGCTCCCACCCTCATCGCCGGCGTGTTCAATCCTCCGCGTCTCGCGCCTGACTTCTCGCTGCGCGGATCCGACGGCGCCGAATTGAAGCTTAGCCATTATCTGGGCAAGGTGGTGCTGCTGGCGTTCGGCTATTCTTCTTGCGAAGCCGTGTGTCCGATCACCCTCGGCGTCCTGGCCCAGGCGCGCAAGAAGCTGGGTGCCGCGGGCGGTCAATTGCAGGTCGTTTACATCACCGTGGATCCCGACCGGGACGACGCGGCGCGGATGCGGACGTTTTTGGGTGCGTTCGATCCCAGCTTCATCGGCGGCACCGGTACGGCGCCGCAGCTGGCTGCGGTACGCACCGACTACGGTATTTCGGTGAGCGATAAGATTCCCGTGCGGGGCGGCGGCTACGCCTTGAACCATTCGTCATTCATCTATCTGATCGATCAAAGCGGGAAGCTGCGCGCGCTGATGCCGTACGGACACGGCCCTGATGATTTCGTGCACGACGTGCGTATTTTGCTGCAGCAATAAGTGCTTTCTTGCCTGTACAGCCAAGCTGCAAGTCAATGAGGTATGTTCGCTGGGTCGGAATCTTGGTCCTCGTTGCGGCGCTGGGCACGGTCGCCTGGGCGGCGTTCACCCCGATCAAGTCCGGATCGCGAGAGGTGCTGTTCGAAATCCCGCGCGGAACCTGGGCCCGGCGCATGGCGGGAAACAAGATCGAGATACTCCCCTCCTCCATTCGGCTGACCCTCGGGCTCAAGGATGTCCTGGTTCTGAAAAACTTGGACGACGTGCCGCAGGTGTTCGGGCCGACTTTGATGATGCCAGGACAGAGTTTCCGGCTGCCGTTTGCGGTCGCCTCCGATTATCAATTCGCGTGCACGGCGCACGCGAGCGGGCAAATGACGATTATTGTTGAACCCAAGCCAGAGTCGCCCTGGGCGCGAGTAGGCTGGAGGATTCGGGACATGAAGGCACAAAGCGGGTGGCGATGAGAAGCGCGGCGACGGCGAAATTCAAACAGATAATTCCCGGCGTAGCCGTGATCGCGGTGCTCATTGCCGTTTGGTGGCTGGTGGTTGTTGCGACTCATAGCGCAATTTTCCCGACGCCCTGGCAGGTGGTGGCCGGCACGATGGAACTGGCCCGGGACGGGACGCTGTGGAGCGATATCGGCGCCTCGCTGATGCGGGTGAGTGTGGGGTTTCTGCTGGCTGTCGGCATTGCCGTGCCGCTCGGCCTGTGGATGGGTTGGATACATGGGGCATTTCTGACTCTCAATCCGGTGTTTCAGATACTGCGCCCCATCTCCCCGATCGCCTGGATTCCAATGGCCATTCTCTGGTTCGGCGTCGGCGACGCGTCGCCGATTTTCCTCATATTCATATCGTCCGTGTTTCCGATGGTCGTGCAGACCACGGCCGGGGTGCACACCATCGAACGGCGCTACCTGCGCGCGGCGGAGAATTTCGGAGTCTCCCGCTACACCCTGTTCCGGCAGGTGATCATTCCGGCGGTTCTGCCGCAGATCATTGTCGGGATGCGCATCGGGCTGGGCGTAGCCTGGCTGGTGGTCGTCGCCGCCGAGATGATCGCGCTGCACTCCGGACTCGGCTATCTGATCATCGACTCGCGCAATGCCGGCAACCGCTACGACCTGGTGATCGGCGGAATGGTGATCATCGGGTTGATCGGCCTGTTGCTCGACGGCGTCATGCGTCTCATGGAAGGACTGCGAATCGTCCGGTGGCGTTATGTCCGCTAAGATCTCCGTCAGGGACCTGAAGAAGAGCTTTGCGACGGATCAGGGTCCGTTGCCGGTCGTGGACGGCGTCAGCTTCGATGTCGCGGACGGCGAGTTCGTCGCCATCGTCGGCCCCTCCGGCTGCGGTAAATCGACCCTGATGAGCATCATTGCAGGCTTCGACCGCCCCGAGCAGGGATCCGTCACGGTCGAGGGCGCCGACGGCAGAGGACCAAGTTCCAAGGGCATCCTCATTTCGCAGCACGGCTCGGTTTTCCCGTGGCTCACGGTGCAGCAGAACCTGATGTTCGGCTTGAACGGCCGCGTACCCGCCGACAAGGAGGAACTGGCCGATCATTATGCCGCCATCGTGGGATTGAAGGGCTTCGAGAGGAGCTATCCGCACGAGTTGTCGGGCGGCATGCTCAAGCGCGTGGAACTCGCGCGTGCCCTGGTCGTGAAACCGGAAATTCTCTACATGGATGAACCCTTCTCCGCCCTGGACGCGCTCATGAGCTTGCGCATGCGCAAGGAATTGCTGAGAATTCTTGCGGTGGAACGCCATACCGTGGTGCTGATCACTCATGACGTCGAGGAGGCGCTGCAACTGGCCGACCGAATCTTCGTCTTGAGCGTCCGCCCAACCAAGATTCAGGCGACATTTACGGTACCCTTCGCGCATCCGCGCAAAATGTCGAGTCCCGAAGTGCAGGGCATCAAAGACGCCATACTGCGCGAGCTGGGTGTGTGAAGCGCCGCCCCTGGAGCGCCCTGATTGCCACCACGCTGCTAGTGAGCGGCGTGGCCGGCTGGCAGCCGGCGGGCGGCAAGGCGCCGCTCGCCTCCGATGAGATCGGCGGCACGGTCCGCAGCGCGCACGGTGCAGAAGCCGGCGTCTGGGTCATCGCCGAAACACCTGATTTTCAAACACGATTTGCCAGGATCGTGGTGACGGATGAGGCCGGTCGCTATCTTCTTCCGAATCTGCCCGGCGCCAAGTACAGCGTCTGGGTGCGCGGCTACGGGCTCATCGACTCGGCCCGGGTCGAGGCAAGGCCGGGACAGTCCCTTGATCTCGCGGCCAGCATCGCGCCGGACGCCGCCGCCGCGGCCAAGGTGTACCCGGCTGCCTATTGGTACGCGATGATGAAAATTCCCGAGGAAGCGGAAGTGGCGGCGCTGCCGGGTGGGCGCAACGGCTACCTCATGTGGATGGGGAACATGGGCTGCGTCGGTTGCCATCAGCTGGGAGACTTGGCGACACGCACTTTGCCGAAGGAACTCGGTGCATTCCAGTCATCGCAGCAGGCTTGGCTGCGCCGGGTGCAGTCCGGACAGGCCGGCCGCGACATGATCAACATCGTGCAGGGGACGCTCGCGGGTATTCCCGTCCACTATCTCGCGGACTGGACCGACCGCATCGCTGCGGGAGAATTACCGGCGGCGGCACCCGCGCGTCCGAGCGGCATCGAGCGCAACGTCGTCGCCACGGTGTTCGACTGGTCGGACGGCAAAGCCTATGTGCACGATCTGTCGGGCACCGACCGGCGCCATCCGACGGTCAACGGCAACGGCCTGCTGTACGGGGCCCCGGAATTGAGTACCGATGACTTTCCCGTGCTCGATCCGCAGCATGCCCGCGCCACCACCCTCCACGCACCGGTGCGCGACGCCGACACGCCGACCACGCAGGACGGCCCGGTGCTTGAGCCCTCCCCCTATTGGGGCGCGGAGCGCATCTGGAACAGCCGGGCGAATGCTCACAATCCGATGCTGGATGGCTCCGGCCGCGTCTGGTACACCGCGCGAATTCGCGCGCCGGATAATCCCGCCTTTTGCAAGCGAGGCTCCGCCCACCCATCCGCCAAGCTATTTCCGATCGAGTCATCGGCGCGCCAGCTGGCGCTCTACGAACCGAAGAGCGGGAAATATACCTTTGTCGACACCTGTTTCAGCACCCACCATCTGCAATTCTCGGAAGATGCGCACGATACTCTGTGGACCAGCGGCGGGCATGAAGTCATCGGATGGCTCGACACCAAGCAATTCGATGCCACCGGTGATGCGGTCGCTTCTCAAGGGTGGGCTCCCTTGGTGCTCGACAGCAACGGCAACGGCAAGCTTGACGGCTGGGCTGAGCCGGGCCAGGCGCCGGACCCCCGCCGCGATCAGCGTCTGGCGGTCAATCTTTACGCAATCATGCCCAATCCGGCGGATGGCAGCATCTGGGGCTCCGTGGCATTTCGCTATCCCGGTGCCCTGGTTCGCTTCGATCCGCGAACCAGCCTCAGCGAAATCTACAATGTGCCTGCGCCCGGCTTCGGCGTCCGCGGCGCAGACATCGATCGCGACGGCGTGATCTGGGTGTCCCTGGCCAGCGGTCACCTGGGCCGCTTTGACCGGCGCCGTTGCAAGGGTCCGCTGAATGGGCCGGCCGCGACCGGCGATCACTGCCCGGAAGGCTGGAGCTTTCATCGCCTACCCGGTCCGGGCTTCGTGAACGTGCCGCAAATGAGCGTCGAGTCGAGCTACTACACCTGGGTGGATCAACACGACACCCTCGGGCTGGGTGCCAACGTACCGATCGCCACCGGCAATCTGTTCGACGGCGTGCATGCGTGGGTCAATGGAAAGTTCGTGACGCTGCGCATTCCCTACCCGCTCGGCTTTTATGCCAAAGGCCTGGAAGGACGCATCGACGACGGCATGGCGGGCTGGAAGGGGCGCGGCATTTGGATCACCAGCGGAGATCGGACGCCCTGGCACAAGGAAGGCGGCAAGGGCAGCAAACCCCTGGTCGTTCATTTCCAAGTTCGTCCCTCGCCCCTGGCGGACTGAACGCCACGGCCGCTAGCCCCGCATCAGCATCCGGCTCAAGGCAGCGAATGCCGGCAGGGTCACCGGATCATTGGCCGCGCTGCCCGCGATCGGATGGGAACAAAATCGCGCGATCACCAATTCGGCTTGCGGAGCAACATACAGCCGCTGTCCGTGGATGCCGCGGGCTTCGAATACTCCCAATGAGTTGTGCGACACCCACCACATGTTGCGATACGAATATCCGGGCAGCAGGGTGTAGTCGTCGCCGGTAAACTTGGCGGGATCGGATCCGCGGCGGATGTCGGCGATGACTTCGGCGGGCAGGAGCTGCGTGCCGCCCCAGGCTCCCTCGCAACGCATCAGCTCGCCGAAGCGGCACAGATCGCGCAAGGTTGCGCTCAATCCCCCGCCCCCCATCGGAATGCCGATTGAATCGACCACGAGGTATCCGTCCTCCTCGCAGCCGATGCGGGACCAAATTCGCCGGCTCAACAGCTCGGCCAGCGAAAGGCCGGTGACACGCTGCATGACCCAGCACAGCACTTCGGTGTTGACGGTCTTGTAGTCAAACGAGACTCCATGATCGCCCGACTTGCGCAGGGTGACCAGGTATTCGTAGTAGTTGCTCGGACCCGAGTATTCCGCACTGCGCGTGCGCAGTCCGCCTGCCCGCGAGTAGTCCCACACCTGCGCTCGCGGGTCCGCATAATCCTCGGAGTACTGCACCCCTACTTGCATATCGAGCACCTGCCGCAAGGTTGCGTCCTCATAGGCCGTCTCGGCCATTTCGGGCAGGTAGTAGGCGACCGTCCGGTCCTCATCCAAACTGCGTTCGTGAATCAATGCCGCGGCCAGCGTCGCCGCGTAGGACTTGGTGATCGAAAAGCAGGCATGCGGGCGCTGGGGTTGCAGGGCGCCAAGATAGCGCTCAAAGACCCGCATGCCGCGATGCAAGACCATGATGCCGTCGGTATAGGTATGCGCGAGCGAACCCCGCCACGTGTGCCGCCGGCCGTGCAGATCATCGAACACGAGCGCGTCGATATCCGCCTCGAGTCCGCGGCCGGCAACGCCGAAATCACCGGCGGCGCCGCGGCCGCGCCACACGGCGATCGTCGGTACCAGCTCGCGCATGTGCGAGAGGCTCCAGCGGATTTGCGGAAAATCCAGAATTCTGTCGTCCTCGAAGCGAATCCGCTTCGTCGGCGGCGGCGGCGAGCCCTGCATCAAGGCCAAGGCGCCAGGATCCGAGGCATCGCCGTCCGGATACTCGACGCCGTCAAACTCAATCGTTCCCGTTTTCATGGCAGGCCCTTTGCGTATGTGTTCGCGTCGCCTCGATGATACCGGCTCACCGGCCCGGCGAGACTGTAAACTTCTCGCCTCGCCTCGGCCGACAGCGGGTTCGGCAAGGGCGTATAATCCGGATGGCTGCGGTTTGGTCACGCACAGGCTGGGCGGTCAGGGGAGCAATGCCGATGTTTCTGAAAAACTGCTGGTACGTCGCGGCACTCGATCACGAGTTGATTGACGGCAAGCTTTTGGGCCGTACCTTGCTCGGGGAGCACGTACTGCTGTACCGGGGCGAGAGCGGCGCCGTGGTCGCCCTCAATGACCGGTGTCCGCACCGCGGTGCATTGCTCTCCAAGGGCCGCCTCGAAGGCGACGCGGTGCGCTGCATGTATCACGGCATCAAATACGACGGCTCCGGCAAGTGCGTACAGATCCCCGGACAGGACATGATCCCCCCGAAGCTGAAAGTGCGCAGCTATCCTGTCGTCGAGCGCAGTCACTTCATCTGGATTTGGATGGGCGAAGCGGCCAAGGCGGACCCCGCCCTGATCATCGATCTTCCGTACCTCAGCGATCCGCACTGGAAGGGCATTCCCGCGTATCTGCATTACGATGCCAACTATCTGCTGATCGTCGATAACTTGAGTGATTTTTCGCATCTGGCGTTCGTGCACACCAAGACTCTGGGCGGCTCCGAAGAATATGCGTTCGTCAGCAAGCCCACGGTCATCGAGAAGATGGAGCGCGGCTTTCGAGTCGAGCGCTGGCACCTCAACAGCGACCCGCCGCCGTTCCACAAGAAAGTGATCCGCGACAAGACTGCCAAAGTCGACCGCCGCAATATCGCGACCATGACCATCCCGGGCATCTTCCACATGGAAACGCTGTTCGCTGCTGCCGGCCAGGGCGCACCTTCCGGCAACCTCGCCGGTGCCAAGGAATATCGGAACTGCCAGTTCATGACGCCGGAGACCGACCGCACGACGCACTTCTTCTGGTCGTACCTCAACAATTTCGAAGCAGAGGACTCGACGATATCGCGGTCGCTGCTCGACAGCCTTATCGAGGGCTTCATGGAGGACAAGCAGATCATCGAGCGCCAGCAGCTGACGCTCGATGAGGATCCGAGCTTCCAAATGCTTGCGATCCTCGCGGACGCGCCGCTGGCGCATTTCCGGCGTCTGTTGGGAAAACTCATCGACGCAGAGAAGGACGCCGCGGCGAATCAGCCGGCCGAGCTCCGGGTGACCGTCGCCTCCGGCTAGGGTCGAAGCGCCGGCGGGCCGGGGCGCGAGCGCATGCGGCGGACGGTGGCATCGAACATCAGCCGGGCTACCCGGATGCCGCTGCCCAAATCGGTGACTGCATCGCGGCAGCGCAGCTGAATCGCTTCGCTCAAGGCAATGTCCTCGCCGCCGAGTGCGGACGCCTGGCACTGAATTTCGGCCGCGCGCTGCACGGTCCACAGCAGCGCGAAAGTCGACGGGATGTCGCGTTCGCAGACCGCGATTCCATGATTTCGCAGCACCAGCACATGCTTGTCGCCGAGGCTGGCCAGCATGCGGCTGCGCTCCTCGGCGTACAGGGTAATGCCTTCAAAGTCGTGATAGCCGACCCGTCCGCAGAACTGCGCGCCATAGAAATTGTTGTGATCAAAACCCCCGCGCTTCATGGCGACGGCCGATACGGCGGTGGTGTGCGTATGCGCCACGCAGCCGACATCCGGACGGCTTTCGTGAATGACGCCGTGCAGGGCAAAACCGGCCGGGTTGGCCGGATAATCGGACGGCTCCACCAAGCGTCCGTCCACGCCCACCTTCAGCAGATTCTCCGGTGTGATTTCGTCGTAGTTGAGCCCGAACGGATTGACCAGGTAGTGATGCGCCGCGCCGGGCAGCCGCACCGAGATGTGATTGAATATCAGCTCCGACCAGCCGAGAAATTCGATGAGATGGTAGAAATCGGTGAGCTCGCGTCGCAGGCGCCACTCCTCCGAATCCGTTGCCGGCGGGGACAAGCGAGTCGATAGCATAAAGGCTCCTGTCAATCGGTTGGCACACGCGCTCGGGCCATTATACTAGCGCCAACCCTTTGGACAGGAGTCATTGTGACCGCTTTCAACCCGAGGCCCGCGTGAACGTCCTCTCGGCGCCGCGCCGCACGGCCGCATTGTCGTTCATCTTCGTCACCGTGCTCATCGACATGCTGGCATTCGGCATGATCATTCCCGTGCTGCCCATCCTGGTGCAGGATTTCGTGGGTGGCAACGCGGCGCGCGCCGCCGAAATGTACGGCGTGTTCGGCACCGCGTGGGCATTGATGCAATTCATCTTCTCGCCGGTGCAGGGCTCGCTTTCCGATCACTTTGGGCGGCGCACCGTCATTCTCATTTCCTGTACGGGCCTGGGCCTTGATTTCATTCTCATGGCGCTGGCGCCCAATCTCTGGTGGCTGTTGGCGGGCCGCGTGATCTCCGGCATCACGGCGGCGAGTTTCAGCACCGCGGGCGCGTATATCTCCGATGTGACGCCGCCGGAAAAGCGGGCTGCGAGCTTCGGTCTGATCGGCGCCGCCTTCGGGGTGGGCTTCGTGCTCGGACCCGCCGTGGGCGGTGTGCTCGGCGCGATTTCGCCGCGCCTGCCGTTCTGGGCTTCGGCTTTCATGGCTCTGGCCAATGTGTGCTGGGGTCTGTTCGTACTGCCGGAATCGCTGCCCAAGGTCAGGCGGGTACCCTTCTCATGGAAGAACGCCAATCCACTGGGCGCCCTCAAGCTGCTGCGCTCTCATCCGATGCTTGCGGGCGTGGCTGCGAGCTACTTTCTCATCAATCTCGCGCACGTGGTACTGCCGAGCGTCACGGTGTTGTACATGCACTATCGCTTCGACTGGAATACCCGCGCGGTGGGCATGCTGCTGGCCGGAGTCGGCGTCTGTTCCCTCATCGTTCAGGCCTTCCTGGTGAAGCCGATCGTCAAACGGCTGAAGGAACGGCGCGCCATGGCGCTCGGACTGACATTCGGCGCCGCGGGTTTCGCCATCTACGGCCTCGCGCCCACCGGACCGATTTTCTGGATCGGCGTGCCGGTGATGGCACTCTGGGGCATTGCAACTCCCTCGCTGCAAACCATCATGACCCGATTGGTGGATCCCACCGAGCAGGGGCGTCTGCAGGGTGCGCTGGCAAGCATCGTGGGGCTGGCGAGCCTCATCGGACCGACGGTGTTCACCCAGACCTTCGCCGTCTTCATCGGCGCACGCGCCGACGTGGGCTTGCCGGGCGCCCCCTTTCTGCTCTCGGCGGTGCTGGTGATGTCGGGGATGTTGCTGGCCTGGCGCAGCACTCGCCCATTGGGAATTCCGGCCGCCACCGAAGCGGCGTGAGCTTGGGGTCAGCGCGCCTCGCCCCATTCAGGGTAGGCGCGCAATGCATCCGCATAATTGTGCAGCACGTCGGTGTGGGCGTCCTCCTGCCAGCCGCCGGGTGCGGGGTTGGTGGCGACGTCGCGGGGACGGCCCTCGCCGTCAATCAAATAGAGCGTGAAGTCGAGCGCCTCGCGCGCCTCGCGCGCCAGTGCGGGCGAATCGATGGCTTTCGCATACAGTGCCAGCACCGCGCCATAGGTGGAATTGATGCCGCCCCACGCCTGCTCGTCCTCGTCCTGCTCATGACAGACCGTGAGCCCCGATTCCAGGTGAGTGAAGGTTCCGCGCACGAAATCGAGCAGTGCGCCGCAATCGGCTCGCCATTCAGGATCGAGCAGCTCTTTTTTCTCGAGCAGATATCGCGCGAGGTTCAAGGGCGCCCAGGCGGTTCGATTGGTGGGAGTGTCATGGTCCTCGAAGAACTGGGCAAAGAGCGCGCCATCGGCGGCTGCGTTCGGAATCTGATGACCCTTGATCCACGACCACAGTGATTGGCGCGCGGCAGAGAATTCACCGTAGCCTTTGTCGAGCAACATGTCATACAGCCGCAGGTTATAGCTCATGTTTCCCGACACAGGACCGCGGCCTTCGCCGCTGCGATAGTCGACCCGGAACGGCCACGGAGAATTGCCTGCGTCTCCATCCTGCTGATTCACAGCCAGCACCCGGGCATTTTGCAGGGCCTGCTGCAAATAGCGCCGCTCGTTGGTCGCCTCGAACAGCTGCAACAGGGCGTAGCCGGCGATGCCGCCCTTGTCCGGCTCGATCTCATAGGGGCGGTCGGCCTGCGCGCCGCAGTCCGCGGACAGCGGGAACTGATCCCGCTTGCCGGTCGAGCGGGTGAATGCCGGGTAGCGGCCGGAGTCCGGGGTCAGCGATTCCCTGACCAGATAGTCGCCCATGGAACGTGCCGTCCGCAGCAGGTTCGGATCTTGGCGGCCGCGCAGTTCAAAGAATTTGAGGTAGGAGAGTATCCCCATGCCGTTCTGAGTCGACGGTATCGTGTCCGTGCGATCCGCCATGGGAGTCCAATCACCGTCCAGGAAAGTCGCCAGAACGAAACGCGGATAACCATGATCCTCCGGACACCGCTGATAGAAGTCGAATTCTCGCGCGAGAGCCGTGTTCCACGACGTCCAGGGCCTGAGGCGCCCCTGATCATCGAAGAGCGCGGCATGTCCGGCGATGATCACGCGTGGCCGCCTCGGTCGAGTTCCGCATAGTGCCGAAAGATGCCCTCCTCGTTGAATGGAATGCGGCGCGGGGATTTGAGGTAGCTCGCAATCCTCGGACGCTCCGCGACTCTTGCGCTCAGCGCGTGGAGCCGCCGATACCTGCGCGACGCCTGCGCCATCGCCCGCGGAAAGGCGTACTCCAAGCCCGACATGATTTGATACATCGACAAATCCGCATAGCTCAATTGTCGTCCGGCCAGATACCGCTCGCCGCGTGCGTTTCTCGCCAGCACCTGTTCGAAGTAGCCCAGGAATTTTGGCGCGCGATTCTTCAGAAAGTCCGCGGCACGGCGCCGCGCCTCGGGTTTCTGATCTTCATAGTAGAAATTGACGCCCACCGGATGATGCGTGTCGTGTATTTCCGCCAGAAAATCCGCCATGGTGAGCTGCAGCTCGTGAACCCAAAGCCGTCCGCTCTCATTTCGTGGTGCAAGACCGTGCCGGGTCCCGAGGAACTGCAGAATGTTGGCCGTCTGACCGATGATGAGCCGGCCGGCTTTGAGGAACGGCGGCGCGAAGGGTGCGCGCTTCAAGCCGCGTCCGTCCAGAAAGCGCAGCAGTGCCGCAACGCCGGCGCCTTTGCCGCTCTCGCGCGCGACGTCCCGATAGTCGGCGTCCGCTTGCGCCAGCGCCAGGCGGACGAACTCACCGCGGCCCTGGATCGTCGGCCAGTAATAGAGCTCATAGGTCATGTTGCCTCCCCCGCGTCAATTGCCACAGATTACTGTTGCGGCGCGTGATTGCAAATCGGATAAACTGCCCGCCTCAGAAAAAATGCAAGACGGGGAGCAGCATGGGTATTCGCGCACCATCCAGCATTCTAGCCGCGGCTGCGGCCGGCATTTTTGCGGCGCCCTGCCCGGCGCAACCCGCAGCGCCCGACGTGGCTGCGTTCCGTGCTCTGTATCAACAATTGGTCGAAATCAACACCACCCGTTCTGTGGGCAGTTGCACCCGGGCCGCCGAGGCCATGCGGGAGCACCTGCTGGCGGCGGGCATTTCCGCTGCCGACACTCAGATATTGGCACCCCCTGATCGGCCGCAAGATGGCGCCCTCATCGCCGTGCTGCACGGACGCGACCGGGCGGCCAAGCCCATCTTGTTGCTCGCGCACATCGATGTGGTCGAGGCGAAGCGCGAGGATTGGGCGCGCGACCCTTTCAAGCTGGTCGAGGAGAATGGTTGGTTCTACGGACGCGGCGCGAGCGACGACAAGGCGATGGCCGCGGTATTCACCGACAGCCTGGCACGCTACGCGCAGGCAGGCTTCAAGCCGCGCCGCGACATCAAGCTCGCACTCACCTGCGGCGAAGAGACGGCCGGGGTTTTCAACAGCGTCAAGTGGCTGACCGAGACTCAGCCGAAGGTATTGAGTGCGGCATTTGCGCTCAATGAGGGCGCGGGCGGCGAACTCGACAAGAATGGCAGGCCCCTCGCACTGCAGATTCAGGCGGGAGAGAAGGTCTATCAGGACTTCGCGCTCGAAGCCGCCGATGTCGGCGGCCACAGTTCGCGGCCGACCAAAAACAACCCGATTACGCGGCTGAGCGCGGGCCTGGCCAGACTCGGCAATTACAATTTTGCAGTCGCACTGAACCCGGCCACGCGCGGCTACTTCGAGGCCCAGAGCAAATTGCAGCCGCCGCAAATCGCCGCCGACATGCGCGCGGTATTGAAGAATCCGCAGGACGAGGCCGCCGTCGAGCGCTTGTGGGCCGTGAACCCCGGCTGGAACGGCGCCCTGCGCACCACCTGTGTGGTCACCCAGATCGAGGGCGGCCATGCACCCAACGCCCTGCCGCAGCACGTCAGGGCCAATGTGAACTGCCGAATTCTCCCGGGCGTATCCATTCCCGAGGTGCAGCAGGAGATCGCGAGAGTGCTCGGCGACGACAAGATCAGCATTGCGCCGACCGGTGATCCCGGGATCCAGTCGCCGCCGCCGCCCTTGACGGATCGCATCATGGGTCCGGTCCGCAAACTCGCCGACCAGATATGGCCGGGGGTGGCGATCGTTCCGTCCATGTCCACCGGCGCCACCGACGGCTCCTATTTGAATGCGAGCGGCGTTCCGACGTATGGACTGTCGGGAATGTTTCACGACGTGGAGGGCAGCCACGCGCACGGGCTGAATGAGCGCATTCGCGTCAAGTCGCTGTTGGATGGGCGCCGCTTTCTCTACGAGATAGTGAAGCTCTACGCCAACGGCCCTGAATGAGTCGACCGCGACAGCCTCCACGTGACTGCGGCTACCTCGGTGCAGATTGCGGCCCGGCTCGACCGGCTGCCGTCGTCGCGCGCGCTTTGGCGCATCGTTCTGCTGATTTCGCTCGGCTGCGTATTCGAGTTCTACGATCTGTTCTTTACCGCGTATGTGGCGCCGGGAATGATCGGCAGCGGGTTGTTCACGCCTGAGTCACTGGGCCTGTTCGCCTCGCTGAACATCATACGAGTTGCCGGTTTCGGCACCTTCGTATTCTCGACCTTTGCCGGCTTGTGGCTCGGTGTGGTGCTGTTCGGCCAGGCCGCCGACCGCTTCGGCCGCAAAGCGGTCTTCACCGGATCACTGCTCTGGTACAGCGGTTGCACGGCCATCATGGCCTTTCAACATTCCGGTTTCTGGCTCAACATCTGGCGCCTGACCGCCGGCGTGGGTTTCGGCGTGCAGCTGGTCACCGTCGATTCCTATATCGCCGAACTCGTGCCGCAGGGGCTGCGCGGCCGTGCATTCTCCCTCAATCAATTCGTGTCGTTCTGCGTCGTACCGCTGGTCGCGTTATTGGCATGGCTGATGGTTCCGCGGCGTCCCTTCGGCTATGACGGCTGGCGTTGGGTGGTCTTGTTCGGCTCCGTCGGTGCATTGGCGGTCTGGGCTCTCCGGGCGGGCATACCGGAAAGCCCGCGCTGGCTGGCCGCACGAGGCCGCCTTGACGAAGCCGACGCCATCCTCGGCGACATCGAACTCAAGGTCGCCGCGGAGCACGGCGGTGTGCTGCCCGCCCCGCGTCCTGAGTCCGTCGGCATCGGCGGCACCACAGCGCTGGGCGATATCTTTTCGCCCCGCTACCGCGGCCGCACCGTCATGCTCTCCGTGTTCAACGCCGCCCAAGTCATCGGATTCTACGGCTTCAATTCCTGGATTCCGACTCTGCTCATGGCCCGCGGCATCAACATCACCCACGGTCTGCAATACGCCTTCATCATCGCCATCGCTCAGCCGGTGGGCCCCCTGCTCGGCAGCGTATTTGCCGACCGAATCGAGCGTAAGCGACAGATCATCGGCGGTCTCGCCGGCATGGCGGTGATGATGGCGGCGTTCGCGTTCGCCACGACCCCCGCCGCGCTGATCGCCATCGGCATCGCCTTCACTCTGTCGGCAAATGTCATGTCATATGCCTACCACGGCTATCAGGCGGAGCTTTTCCCGACGCGGATACGCTCGCGCGCGGTCGGATTCGTGTATTCGTGGAGCCGCTTGGCCGCCGCGCTGTCAGGCCTGATCATCGGCTCGCTTCTCGCCGGCGGCGGAGTGCCCGCCGTTGCCCTGTTCATCGGCGCCGCCATGATCGTGGGCATCGTCGTCATCGGCGCATTTGGACCCTCGACCAACGGTTTGACACTGGAACAATTGAATGAGTGAGGACCAACCCATGACCACGAAACCATACGACCCCATGAAGGAACCGCGGTACACGGAAATCGCGACATTCATGCGGGCGCCGCTGGCGCGCGGACTGACGGATGTCGACATCGGCCTGATCGGTGTGCCGACGGATCTCGGAGTCACCAATCGGCCCGGTGCGCGGCACGGTCCGCGGGAGATCCGCAACTCATCGAGCCTCATGCGCAGCTTCAACCTGGCGCTGGGAGTCAATCCCTACGAGCTTTGCCGCATCGCCGATCTCGGCGATGTGCGTTTGGCGCATCGCTACGATCTGGAAAAGCAGGTGGACGAGATCGCAGCCTTCTATCGCGAGGTCCATGCGGCCGGCGTGCTGCCGGTCAGTGCCGGAGGCGATCATTCGATCACCTACCCCATCTTCAAGGCGATTGCCGCCGACGCGCCCATCGGGATGGTGCACATCGACGCGCATACCGACACCTGGGGCGAGTTCTTCGGATCAAAATTCACGCACGGAGCGCCGTTTCGCCTGGCCGTCGAAGACGGATTGCTGGATCCAAAGCGGACCATTCAAATCGGCATTCGCGGCGGCCAGAACTACATGGACGGGATCGAATTCTCGCTGTCGCATGGCATGCGCGTGGTGTTCATCGAGGAATTCGCGACGCTCGGAGTCGAACGGGTCATTGAAGAGGCCCGCAAAGTGGTGGGCGACGGCCCGACCTACATCTCCTTCGATGTGGACGGTCTCGATCCCGTGTATGCACCCGGCACCGGCACACCCGAAATCGGCGGTCTCACCACCTTGGAAGCCCAGCGTCTGCTGCGCGGCCTGCGCGGATTGAATCTCATCGGCGGCGATGTGGTCGAAGTGGCGCCGCCGTACGATCAGACCGGCAACACCGCGCTGGTGGGTGCGACCATGATGTTCGAGATTCTTTGCCTGATCGCGGATCGGCATTTCGGCGCCGGCGGCAGGAGGCAGCGCAAGGCCGCGCTTTAGGAGCCCAATCGTATCGGCAGTCGCCGCACGGCGCAGGGCTCGATGGAGGTGCACTGGGATGCCGGCGCGGAAGCCTGCGGACCGGCCAATGCATACCGCTGATCGTGGTGCACAGCCATGGGCATCTGGATCACCGGTCGGGCGACCCGCAATATGAACATGTTGCCGGTGTTCAGCGGGTGCCGGCAGACCTCGAAAATCCCGTGCACATTCTGGCGGTGATTGCGGCGGCCGCGCTCAGCGTCCAGACGGCACTCCTTGTGCTGCTATTCCGATTCCTCCGCCGCCTGCGCGCGCGCCGCGATTGACGCCGGCTATCACGCTGATAGAGAGGGTCGATTTGACTTGCCGCTGTCTTGAGGTCTAACGTGCTGGCAGCACAAGTCCCAATTGATTCCGACGTTTGATCATCGGAAGGAGTGAGCCGTGAATTTGAAAGGTAGTAAGACGGAAAAGAACCTAAAGGACGCATTTGCGGGCGAATCGCAAGCGAATCGGCGCTATTTGTACTTCGCGGCGAAGGCCGACGTCGAAGGCTTCAATGACGTGTCAGCCGTGTTCCGTTCCACTGCTGAGGGTGAAACTGGTCACGCCCACGGCCATTTGGAATATCTCGAAGCGGTGGGCGATCCGGCCACCGGATTGCCGATCGGCGCAACCTCCCTGAATCTGAAGGCCGCCATTGCGGGCGAGACGCACGAATACACGGACATGTACCCCGGCATGGCGAAGAGCGCCCGAGACGAGGGCTTCGGCGAAATTGCCGATTGGTTCGAGACCCTGGCCAAAGCGGAACGCTCGCACGCGAATCGCTTCCAAAAGGCGCTGGATAACCTTTAGACCGGAAAGTGGCCGCCGGGCGGCTCCAACGGGCTCCAATTCTGGAGCCCGTTGCGATTTCGGCCGGGAGAGCAATCTTGTCCGACGCAGAGAGCAAGTCAGGCCGCGAAGGCAACCTGGACGCACCCACACGCCATGCGCTCGGCTGGCAGCAGCCGCAGTTCTATGACGCCGATGCGCTGCAAAAAGAGCTCGATCGAGTATTTGATATCTGTCATGGATGCCGCCGCTGCTTCAACCTGTGCGATTCCTTTCCGACCCTGTTCGATTTGATCGACGAATCGAAGACCGGCGAACTCGACGGCGTCGATAAGTCTGCCTATGGCCAAGTGGTCGATCAATGCTACTTGTGCGACATGTGCTACATGACCAAGTGCCCCTACGTGCCGCCGCATCCCTGGAACGTGGATTTTCCGCATTTGATGCTGCGCGCCAAAGCCGTCAAGAACCGGAGCGGCAGTCCGTGGCGCGACAAGGTCTTGAGTTCGACGGATGCAGTGGGAAATATCGCGGGCATTCCCGTCGTCGCCGAAATCGTCAACGCGGTCAATCGCAGCTCCGTCGGGCGCAAGGTCCTGGACGCGGTGCTCGGCGTGCACCCGGAGGCACCCGTGCCGCCGTACCGATCCAACACTCTGCGCAAGCAGCTGGCCGTTCGCCGTAAACCGGCCCTCACTGCGCAGGCGGCCGGCGCCACACGCGGCAAGGTGGCACTGTTCGCCACTTGCTACGCAAATCGCAACGAACCTGAGATTGGGCTCGATCTGGTCAGGGTATTCGAGCACAACGGCATCGAAGTCGCCGTGCTCGAACGGGAGAACTGCTGTGGAATGCCCAAGCTGGAATTGGGCGATCTGCAGGCGGTGGCGGAGTTGAAAGCCCGGAACCTGCCGCAGCTGACCGCCATGATCGAGCGCGGCTACGACATCGTCGCGCCCATCCCCTCCTGCGTGCTCATGTTCAAGCAGGAGCTGCCGCTGATGTTCCCCGATGAACCCACGGTCGCCGAGGTCAAGCGGCGGATTTTCGACCCGTTCGAATACCTGGCGCTGCGGCACAAATCAGGACTGATGCGCACCGATTTCACGCGCTCCCTCGGCAAAATCGCGTACCACGTTGCCTGCCACCTGCGCGTACAGAACATCGGCCTCAAGACCCGCGACGTGCTGCAGCTCGTTCCGGGAACCACGGTCGAGCCCATCGAACGGTGCTCGGGCCACAACGGCACCTACGGCGTCAAACGCCGGTTTCGCGACACATCCATGAAGATCGGCAAACCCGTCATACAGCGCGTACAGGCAAGCGGCGCGGACTTCTATGCCAGCGATTGCCCGATGGCGGGCCATCAAATCGAAAGCGGATTGCAGAACGCACCGCCGCCGACGCATCCGCTGACGCTGCTCAGCATGGCCTACGGACTGGACAAGACTTGAAGAAATTGAGCCGTGCGGATCTGCTGAGCTTGGAGCAATACTCGCAGGATCGTCCGCGGCTGCGCAGCGAAGTCATTGCTCATAAGCAGCTGCGCAACGTGCAGGTCGGTCCCAACATGACCTGGTGTTTCGAGGATTACACCACCATACGCTACCAAGTCCTCGAGATGCTGCGCGCCGAGCGGATCTTCGAGGCCCCGGCGATACAGGAGGAGATCGACGCCTACAATCCGTTGATCCCGGACGGTCGCAATTGGAAGGTTACGCTGCTGCTCGAGTTTCCCGATGCCGGGGAGCGTCGTGCAGCGCTCGAACGATTGATCGGAGTCGAGGACCGGTGCTGGATCCGGGTGAGCGAGATGGAGCGGGTGTTCGCGATCGCCGACGAGGACATGGAGCGCGAAAACGCCGACAAGACCTCCGCGGTGCACTTCCTGCGCTTTGAATTGTCGCCCTCGATGGTCGAAGCGATGAAAAGCGGCGCTTCGCTGAGCCTCGGGGTCGATCACGACAATTACCGGCACGTTCAGGGCCCTTTGCCCGCTGCGGTGCGCGATTCCTTGAACCGCGATCTGGACCAGCACCCATTGTAAAGTATTCAAACAGCCGGACTTCTGCGGCTGTTGGAATCTTCGGTGCCGATTCCTGTCATTAGATCTAAGATCAGCTGATGTTAGGGGTGATGATATGAGTGCTGGGAGCGAGCCGGCTCATTGGCCGCCGCGCGCGGGCAACGAAGACGAAGACGCAACTCTGGCGTGGCTGGATGCCCTGGCGAACGGCATTTGCCGTCCCGAGGTGTTTTTGGGTGCAATGCGCGACCAGGTCCAAGGGCACCGGGACGAGGCTTGGAAGGTACTGTCGCTCCTTGACCAGTACTATCGACGCGGCAAGATAAAGTCCGAAGTCTTCCATTCGCTCAAATCCAGCCTCGAAGATGCGGCGCTCAGCGGCGAGCAGAGTTCCGCGCGAACCTCGGAGATGCACGCGGAGCCCCAGGCGCCGCCGCAGCCTCAAGCGCCGCCGCCGCCTCCTCAGTCGGCACCCCAGGCGCGGGCGCCCGCGCCGCAACCTCCAGCGGGACGCCCGCCTCAGGCGCCCCCACACCCTCAGACGCCGCCGCAATCTCAAGCGTCCGCGCAGACTCAAGCCGCCGCGCAGGCCCTGGCGAGCGCCCGGGCACGCTCGGCGACTACCGTCACCGCGCCTGCACGGGAAACGCGCACCGCGCCGCCGAGAGAGGCACGCGCCTCACGCCCGGCTGTTGCGGATCCCAGGGTATCCCCCATCGGCCGCCCGGCGGCCCGTGAAGTCGCGATCGGCGATGTGCTGCGCGGCCGCTACCGGGTGCGGGGGGTCGTCGGCCACGGCGGAATGGGGACCGTATTCGAAGCGACCGACGAATATCGCGTCGATCTTCCCACCGCGGGCCGGCGATTGGCGGTCAAGGTTCTGCACACGGCGGTCACCCAGCGCGAGGAACTGCTTGCAGAGCTGCAACGCGAGTTTCAGCACCTGCAACTGCTCTCGCATCCGAACATCGTCCGCGTCCATGAGTTCGACCGCGACGGCGACGTCGCCTTCTTTACCATGGAATTGTTGAGCGGCGCCCTCCTGAGTCTGGTGCTGCAGGCAAGAAATGGGATCGCCCTGCCGCGGCGCTATGCGTTGGCCGTGATCCGCGATGTCGGCGCCGCCCTGTCCCATGCACATTCGCGCGGCGTGATTCACGGAGACATCAACCCGCAGAATATATTCATTACCCACGATGGGGAGCTGCGCGTGCTGGACTTCGGGGCCTCGCATAATTTGCTCCCTGAACGATGGACCGCCGACAACGCAGTAACGCTGCGATCTCCCGTCGCCACTCCGGGTTATGCCAGCTGCCAGCAGCTCGAAGGCCAGCAACCGGATGTGCGGGACGACCTATTCGCATTTGCCTGCGTCGTCTACGTCCTGTTGGCGGGACAGCACCCTTTTCCGAAGCGCACCGCGATCGAGGCGCGCGCACAACGCGTGCGGCCGCGCCGCCCGCCGGGACTGTCGGGCCAGCAATGGCGAGTGCTGCGCGAAGGCCTTCGCTGGGACCGCGAACGCCGGCCTTCCAATGTGCAGGAATGGCTGGATCGCTTCGGGCTCGAGGCGGCTGCACCGCGCCTGCCGGTGATGCAGGTGCTGGTGAATACGGTACCCCCCAGAAACGGCCAACCCATGGTGGCCGCCGCCGCCCTCGTCCTGTTCGCACTGCTGGCGGCCGGCGGTTATTGGGCCTTCACCCACTACGACTCCCTGGAGCGTGATTACGATTCGCTGGCACGCAACTTCACCGAATGGCGCAATCAGTCGGGCACGCCGGCACACAGCCCCGAGGTGCCCGCCGCCGGCACGCCGGAATCCCTGCCGGCGCCGAACACTCCTGCGGCTGCCCCCGCTCCGGCTGCCACACCGGCTCCGGCCGCCAATACGAGCGCGGCGGCGCCTAAACCCACGGTTGTCGCAGCGCCCGCTCCGACTGTTGCGGCCGCTCCCGCCGTCTCGCACGCCGCTGCCCCGGCTTCTGATCGTTTGGCGGCCGTGCGCGCCGGTATCGCAGGCCCGGTGCGCGTGGAAATGGCCGAAGACACCGTCGATGTGGGCAACGGCGAGAGGACGGCGCATATTTCCGTGCGCCGCCGAGGCAACATACACGGCGTGGCGAGTTTCAAATGGTGGACCGAGTCCGGCACCGCCAAACCAGGCATCGATTTCACTCCCGTGATGCCGCGTGTCGCAACCATTGCCGACGGCAGCGGCAACGTCGGGTTGGACATAGCCGTGTCGGCGACGCGGCGCAGCCCGCCCAAGAGCTTTTACGTTGTGATAGACCATGGCGACGATTCAGGCGCGACGCTGGGCTCGCGGAATCTGACCATGGTGACGCTGCTGCCGCCGGAATAGATCGCTCACTGCGCAGCGCGGCGGGTGCGAGATCCGGCAGGCATTTCGCGGCCCGGCCGCCTACGGCGCTGCCGGATCCATCAATTCGCGAAATAAGAACAGCCGCGCCTTGTCCCAATCGCGCTGCACGGTGCGCAGGGCCACTCCACGCATCGCCGCGATGTCGGTCAGAGAGAATCCACAGAAATACTTCAGGTCGACGACCTGCGCCAGCCGTGCATCGTGAACCGCCAATTCGTCCAGCGCCTCGGACAGCTGCACGAGGCGCTTCTGCTCCGCGTCCGCCTCGGCAGACTGCCCGACGAATTGACTGTCGAACTGGGTAATCTCGAATTCAGCGCCGCGTTTTTGCGCGCAGCGCTGCCGGGTGAAATCGATGATCAGCCCGCGCATCACGCGCGATGCATATCCCATGAACCGGCTGCGATCCGGGAACACCGCTTCGCCCCTAACGATTCCAAGATATGTCTCATGCAGGAGTGTGGTGGGGCTGATGGCTGCGCCCGCGCTGCGCTGCAGATGGCGCTGCGCAAGGCGATGCAATTCGGCGTAAAGGGCCGAAAATAGCCGCTCCTTGGCTCCCGGCGCACCTGCGTCGGCCTCCGTTATGAAGGGCATCATCGGACTCATTCCCATCGGGCGCAGTTTACCCCCGAATTATTTTGGACGGGGTGTCATGTTTGCCGGCGGAATTTCGTTTTCTCGAGTAGGGACCATTTTGCGGACCGCCAGGGAGATCTCAAATGACAAGAAAGTACAAGTTGCCGGCCTCGTCTCGTGTGTTGATCGGCTTGGCCGGCGCTCTCGGCGCCGCGGGCCTCGTCCAGGCCGGTTCCTCGCCACTCGACCCCCGGCTCACGGTTGCGTTGGACGCCACCGGGCTGATGGGCACCTACAAGGAGGATGGTCCTCTGGATAAGCGCAGCGAGTTTTTTGTGAGCCTGGGCACCAACGGCCGCAGCTGCGCCACTTGCCATATTGCCGACCAGGCCATGAGTTTTACCCCTGCTCATGCGCAAACCCTCTTCGCACGGACGCGCGGCGGCGATCCGCTATTTGCCGGCTTCGACGGCGCCAACTGCCCCGAGAGCGTCACCAAAGGCCGCGCCGGCCACAGCTTGCTGCTCAACAGCGGGCTGATCCGCATACCCCTGGCGGTACCGGTCAACGCGCAGTATTCGATTTCGGTGGTCCATGACCCCTACGGTTGCGCATTGCGGATCGATCCGGTGACGCATGTATTGACCGCGTCGGTCTATCGCCGCCCCCTGCCCACCGCGAATCTGTCGTTTCTGAGCGCAGTCATGTTCGACGGCCGAGAAACCAACATGCCGCTGACCAGCGCCGCGACGCTCGATGCGAATCTGCGCACCGATCTCAAGCACCAGGCCATGGATGCCACCCTGGGTCATGCGCAGGCTGCAGCGGCCCCGACCGATGCGCAGCTCGACGCCATCGTCGATTTCGAGCTCGGCATATACACCGGCCAGCTGTGGGACTATAAGGCCGGATTGCTCAGCGCCGGCGGCGCCAACGGCGGCCCCTTGAATCTCTCCGGTCAGATGTACTATCCCGGCATCAATGATACGCTGGGCGCCGATCCGAACGGCATCCCTTTCAATCCGGCGTCGATTTCGCTGTACGCGGCGTGGGAAAAATACCTGCCGGCAGAACGCGGCGACTATCCGCTGAATGCGCGCGCCGAAATTGCCGCCGGAGAAAAGTTGTTCAACAGCGCTCCCATGACCATCAGCAATGTACGCGGCCTGAATGACAACGCCGCGCTGGGCAACCCCACTGCCTTTGCCGGCACCTGCGCGACCTGCCATGACAGTCCGAACATCGGCCACCATTCGCTGCCGCTGCCGCTCGACATCGGCGTGGCGCATTCGTCGAATCCCAATTATGAGCCCGATCGCCTCGTCGCTGCGGCGGTCCAAGAACTGAGTCAACCCGACATGCCGGTGTTTCTGATTTCCGGCTGTCCGAATCCATTCAATCAGGGCCAGCCGGAGTCCTTCTACACCACCGATCCGGGCAAGGCGCTGGTGTCAGGCAATTGTGCCGACTTCAACCGGGTAAAAGGGCCCATACTTCGCGGCCTGGCCGCGCGCGCGCCGTACTTTCACAATGGAGCCGCTGCCGACTTGCACCAGTTGGTGAATTTCTACAACCAACGCTTTCAGATGTCGTTGAGCGAGAAACAGAAGAGCCAGCTGGTCGCGTTCCTCAATTCGCTGTGAGCGGGCCGGCGGCTCAGGCTTGCGCGCCGTAGAGTGCGGCGTGAACGGAGCGCAGCAGGTTTTTCTGGACCTTGCCCATGGTATTGCGCGGCAACTCGTCGACGAAGAGAACGCGCTTGGGAATCTTGTAGCGCGCCAGCCGCGACTGCAGGGCGTCGATGATCGCGGCTTCGGACAGCGCCGCCCCGGGCCGCGGTACCACGGCAGCGGTAACGCCTTCGCCGAAATCCGGATGAGGCACGCCGAACACGGCACTCTCCGATACGCCGGGCAACGCATCGAGCTCCGCCTCGATCTCTTTCGGGTAAACGTTGTAGCCGCCGCTGATGACCAGATCCTTGGCCCGGCCCACGATGTGCACGTAGCCGTCGGCGTCGATGCGCCCGAGATCGCCGGTCTTGAACCAGCCATCGGCGGTGAACTCGCCGCGCGTCTTCTCCGGATCCTGCCAGTAGCCGGCAAAAACATTCGGCCCCCGAACCTCCAGCGCGCCCGCGGCATCGTCACTTTGATCAGGCCCGGCGCAATGACGCGCCACGCGGATGTCGATTCCCGGCAACGGCGGGCCGACCGTACCGGGCCTGCGTGGTCCGTCGTAGGGATTCGACGTGTTCATCAGCGTCTCGGTCATTCCATAGCGCTCGAGAATCGCGTGCCCCGTGCGCTGCAGGAATTCCCGATGCGTATCGGGCAGCAGCGGCGCCGATCCGGACACGAATAAACGCATGTCGGCGGTTGTCTCGCGAGTCAGCCCAGGAAGCTGCAACAGCCGCGTGTAGTGCGTCGGGACCCCCATGAACACCGTGGCCCGCGGCAGCTGGCTCAACACCAGTCCCGCATCAAATTTGGGCAGCAGCAACAGGCTCGACCCGGACGCCAGCACGGTGTTGATGGCGGCGAACAAGCCATGGATGTGGAACAGCGGCAAGGCGTGCAGCAAGATGTCGGCGGCGGTAAATCGCCAAGCCTCGGCCAGCACGGCAGCATTGGAGGCGAGATTGGCGCGCGTCAGTATCGCCCCCTTCGAACGGCCCGTGGTGCCCGACGTGTACACGATGGCCGCGGGCGAGTCCGCGCCGATGCTCCTCGGCAGCTCGGTTTGAACAGCCGCCCGCCGCACCAGTTCGTGCAGCGATCCGTCCCCGTCCATCCCCAGCGTCTCGACGTGGCGGACCGCGGCGCGGCTTGCCGGCGGCTCGAGCATGGCGCGATCGGCCGGACGGATGACCGCCACGCAGGGCTGGGAGTCGCGCAGGAAGTACTCCACCTCTTTGGCGGTGTTCGCCACATTGATGGGCACGTACACCGCCCCCATTCGCAGGCAGGCGATGTACAACACTATCGCCTCGACGGACTTGTCGACCTGCACCGCGACGCGATCGCCGGGCGCAACGCCCCGCTGCATCAAGGCAGCCGCGAATCGCCGGGATTGATCCCGCAGCGACGCATAACTGAGTTCCCGCCCCGCAGGAGTCCGCAGGAAGGGCCGCTGCGGCTGATCGCGCGCTGCAGATTCGATCCAGTCGGCGGGATCCGCTGCGCAAGCCGTGGTGCGGGTTGCCATTGCCGTCAATCCTCCATGATGCGGCTATGGGCGCCCGTATCCTGCATGGTCAGCGCCACCGCAAAACTGATCGCGGCCAGCACCGAGGCATAAACATAGAAACCGCTCTCCGATCCGATCGATTTGAACCATAGCGCGGCGTACTCAGCGGTGCCGCCGAATGCAGCATTGGCGAGAGCATAGGGAACCGCGACTCCCAGAGTGCGGACGGCGGTGGGAAACAATTCGGCCTTCACCACGCCGCTGATCGAGGTGTAGCCGGACTGAATCAGCATCGCCGCCAGAATGAGAGCAAAGGCGATCCGCGATGAATGCGCGTTGGCGACCCCGGTCATGACCGGCCAAGTGATGAGCGTCGATCCTCCGAACGCCGCCAGCATCATGGGCTTGCGCCCCACCATGTCCGACAGCCAACCAAAAAGCGGTTGCGCGAACATGAACGCGATCAGGGACAGAGCGCTGATCTCAGTCGCTTGGTCCTTGGAAAATCCCGCCGTATTGGCCAGGAACTTCTGCATGTAGGTGGTGTATACATAAAAGATCATCGAACCGCCGGCGGTAAAGCCCAGAACCGTCAGGGCCTCGCGCGGATGCTCCCGGAACAGCCGCCGCATGCCCCGCCCCATGCTTCCTTCGGCCTCGGCGCGCACGAATGACTGCGACTCCTGCAGGCGACGCCGCAACCAGTAGGCAACGACGGCGAGCAGTGCCCCGATGAGAAAGGGAATTCTCCATCCCCACGTCGCCATCTGCGGCTTCGTCAGCAGGTGCTGCAGGATGATCAGCACCGCCAGAGCAGTGAGCTGCCCGCCGATCAATGTCACGTAGTGGAAGCTGGACCAGAAACCGCGATACTTGCGGCCCGCCATTTCGCTGATGTAGGTGGCGCTCGCGCCGTACTCCCCGCCCAGCGACAGGCCCTGGAACACGCGCGCGAGCAGCAGGATGATGGGCGCGGCGACGCCGATGACCGCCGCTCCGGGGGTCGCTGCGATGACCAGCGATCCACCGCACATCAGGGTGACCGACAGTGTGAGCGCGGCCTTGCGCCCGACCCGGTCCGCGTAGCGGCCCATCAGCCATGCGCCGATCGGGCGGGCAAAGAAGCCGACGGCGAATACCGCCGCCGTTTGCAGCAGTTGCGCGGTTTGGTTTCCCCGGGGGAAGAACACCGGCGCGAAATACAACGCGGTGGCCGAGTAGGTGTACCAATCGAACCACTCGACCAGATTGCCCGCCGCTCCGCCGACGACTGCGCTGATGCGCGCCACGTCAGGGCTTGTCGGCGTAAAACAGGTAGTCCGCAGAGTACGGCACCCTCGCTTCCCGGCCGGCTGCGGCTTGATTGCAGCCGGCGGGCGGCGCATTGCCGCCCGCCGTATGCAGCCGCTGCACGTAGCGCACGGCAGCAAGCTCGCCGCTGCCCTGAGTCGATTTTTCTTTCAACAACAACCACGCGATGCCGTTCGGATCGGGGTTGGCTCGGGCAACGACTTCGCCCACCACCTTGCTGCCGTCGCTCGCTTCCCAGGTCGGTCCTGCATAGTGCTTGCCGATCTGCTTGCCGCCGCGGTCGAACAGGCCCGCTGCAGGCGCCGTCAATGACCATTCGAAGCGCGCGGGGTCGTCTTTGCCGGCATTGCACCGATAGATTTGCACCCCGGTGGCGCGCGCCTGCAACGTCAAGACTTCGCCGGCGGGGACCCGTAGATTTTCCGGGATGTCGTCGATTCGGGCCGCCGGCGAATCCTTGCACCCGGAGAGCAGAACCAACGAGCCCGCCAGACAAATCGGCAGCAACACATTTTTCACAGTCACTACCCTCCTCAAGAAATCGCATCGGTACCGCAGTGTGGCGCGAAGACGCCGATTATATACAGCGCGTCCCACGGGCCGCATGTAGAATGCAACCGCCGCCCATGACGCAATCGACCGCATTTCGCATCGACATCCCCTTCGTCAATGATCTTGGCATCGAGTTCGTCAGTGCCGACAACGGCTGCGCGGTCCTCGCGCTGGATTTGACACCGCGGCATTTGAACAGTTGGTCCGTGGCACACGGCGGCGTGCTGATGACGCTGCTGGACGTCGCCATGGCGGTCGCGGGCCGCTCGCTGGATTCCACCGCGGGCGGCGGCATCACCGTGGAGATGAAAACCAGCTTCGTGCAGCCTGCCAATGCGGCGACGCGCCTGCTCGCGTCCGCACATGCCTTTCATCGCACGAATTCTCTGGCCTTCTGCGAGGGCGAGGTACGCGACACCGGCGGGCGTCTGATCGCCAAGGCGATGGGGACATTCAAGTACCAAAGGCCTTGACCCAGGGACATCGGGGATTGCATGCAACCCATCGTGCATCATTATCCGACGTCGCCGGCCGCCGCTAAAACGGGCAAGCTTGCGACAAATTTCAGCCAAATTCGCAACCGCTCTCGAGGCCCGTCTTAGACACTACAATGGCGGGGCGGTCCCGTCCACGAGGTAGATCATGAGCGCAACAGAAGCATTTGCAAGACTGAGCGGCCATCAACGAATCGCCGGACGGCTGGTGCATTCGAGCGGCGGTTCCGCCATCAGTGTGTGGGATCCGGCGACCGAAGAGCGCATCGGCCAAATCGCCGACGCGACTGCCGCGGATCTCGATCAGGCCGTCGCGGCGGCCAATGCGGCCCAGCGCGCTTGGCGCAACGTCAACCATCACCGGCGCGCGGAATTGCTGCACGAAGTATCGCGCCGGGTCATGGCGGCCCGGCCGCTGGTGGCGGAAATGCTGACCCGCGAGATGGGCAAACCGTACAAGGAATCGTTCGATGAAGTGGCGTGGTCCGCGAGCGCGATCGACTATTACGCGGAAATCGCGCGCCATGAAAACGGCAAAGTATTGGGTTCGGCCGTGGACGGTCAATTTCATTTCACGACCAAGGATCCGCTGGGGGTCGTGGTCATCATTTTGCCTTTCAACTATCCGCTGTGCCTGCTGTGCTGGCAGGCAGCCGCCGCACTGGCGAGCGGCAATGCGGTGATCATCAAACCTTCCGAATTGACGACCCTGACCACGCTCGAGTTCATCGCCGCATTCGATTCGCTTCCCGACGGACTGGTGCAGGTCCTCAGCGGCGGCGGCGCCGTCGGCAAGGGGCTGGTCGACCATGCGGGTACCCACATGGTCGCCTTCACCGGCGGAATCGAGACCGGACGCACCGTGGCGGAAGCCTGCGGTCGGCTCTACAAGCGAACCTTGATCGAGACCTCGGGAAACGACCCGTTCATCGTGATGCCCTCGGCGCCCGTCGACATCGCGGCCCGCGGCGCAGCCTTCGGCGCCTTCCTCAATTGCGGTCAGGTGTGCGCGGCGGCGGAGCGCTTCTATGTGCATGAGCAGATCTACGCCGAGTTCATGGACAGGCTCGTGTACCACACGGCGCGGATTCGCGTCGGCAACGGCCTGGATCGCGTCGACATGGGCCCGATGGCATCCAAGCGAGAGCTCACCCGCTACCTGCGCCTGCTGGACCAGGCGACCGCGCAGGGTGCCAAGGTGCTGACGGGCGGTGACCGGCCGGCGCAGCTGACCAAAGGCTGGTTCGTGAACCCCACGGTTCTCGGCGAGGTGTCGCCGGATGCACCCATCATGAACGATGAAACCTTTGGACCCGTCGCGCCCGTCAGCGTGGTCAAGAGTTTCGACGAGGCTTTGCTGCTGGCGAACCGTTCCCGCTATGCCCTTGGGGCAACGGTTTATACCACAAACCTCGAGGAGTCCATGCGCGCCGTCAACGAATTGGAAGCGGGCATGGTATGGATCAACGCACCGCTCCTCGACAACGACGCCGGACCCTTCGGCGGCAGAAAGCAGTCCGGGATGGGCAGACAACTCGGCGCCGAGGGATTGGACACATTCAGGCACACGAAGCTGTCGATGATCGATTACGCGGCGAAAGCCCACGATTTCTGGTGGTTCCCCTACGCAAATGCCGAAGCCTTTCCCGGCCGCGCGAATGACTGAGCGTGCGCCGACTGGCGCCGCGCCGCCCGCAGCTCCGGCGCGGGCGGCGACGCTGCCGCCGGAGCTCGAAGCACGCATTGCGGCGTTCGAGAGCGCCGCACCCGTCGCGGGCTTCGGTAAGGCGGGCTGGTTCTGGATGCTGCTGCTTGGGATTGTAATTCCGATTCTGTTGCTGGCTGCCGGCTGGTGGGCATGACCCGCGGCATGGCCCAGGCCGACGAAAGCGCCTGGCCGCTGCTTGCGCAGGAGCGCACCTGGGGCGCGGCCCGATTGACGCTGACCCTTGCAACGACCGCGGCCGCCACCTGGTGCTATCTGATCGGCGAGTCGGTGGGCAGTTACCTCGGCTTCATCAAGGGCGGCCTTGCACTTGGCGCCGGCTGCATGATCGGCATGGTCCTGGTGCTGCTCGCCGCGGGGCCGGTCTGCGTGCGGTTCGGCATCGATTCCGTCGCCTCGAGCAAGCCGCAGTTCGGGTCTCGCGGCTGGGTCGTGCCGGCCGCGCTGCAGGCGGTGTCAATCATCGGCTGGAATTCTCTGCTCATCATTTTCTTCGCCAAATCCGCAGTGCAGCTCTGCATCGCACTCGGGGTGCTCGAACCCGGCGGCCGCAGCTCGGCGCTCGTGCCGGCGCTGACGGTGCTTGCCTGCGCGATCATTTTCACGGCGCTGCGCCGGGGCGCTACCGGCGTGTCGCTGGTATCGAACATCTTGGTCGCGCATGTGTTCGTCGGACTGTGGATGCTGTATCTGCTGGTGTCGCACCGCTGGCCCGAACTCATCGCCGCCAGGCCTTCCAACGCGAGCCCCGATCATCTGTGGAATTACACCACCGGCGTCGAACTCGGCATCGGCGCCACTCTGTCGTGGTGGCCCTACATTGGGGCAATGATTCGCATGGCGCCCAATGGCCGCAGCATCGTGCTGCCGGTGATGCTCGGCATGGCAGCCCCGGTGCCCTTGCTGAGCCTGATCGGACTCGCGGGTACGCTGGTTCTCAAGTCATCCGATCCTTCCGAATGGCTGCGCACCGTGGGCGGTCCTGCCTATGCCGTCATTTCGCTGACGTTCGTCACTGCGGCCAATTTCGGCACCACCACCGCGGGCATCTATGCCTCGGCGATAGGGCTGCGCAATTTCACCGTTTTGCAGCAGCGCTCCTGGACCACCTTGCTGCTGATAACGATAGCGCCGGTGGCGCTGGTCGGCATATTCATTCCGGAATTGTTCTTCGCCAAGTTCGGTAATTTTCTCGCCTTCATCGGCGTCGCATTCGCACCGCTGTGCGGCATTCAGATCGTCGATTACTTCGTTCTGCGCCGCGGCCGCATCGACCTGCGCGCCATTTACGAGGACCAGCCGCAGCAGCCCTATTACTACTGGCGCGGCATCAATCCGGCCGCGCTGCTTGCCCTGGCCGCAGGCTGCGCGACTTACATCGCTTTCCTCAATCCCTTGAGCTACCGTTCGGCCGCGCTGTACCCGTATCTCACCGCTTCATTGCCCTCGGCGGCCGCGGCCGCGGTGATCTATTTCCTGGTGAGCCTGCTGGTCATCCGCGCGGGTCGCGGCGGCTATCGGGCATAGCGGCAGTCCCCGCTTCGGCGATATAGTGAGGCATGGACCTCACGACTATCGGCAACGGCGGCATGAAGCGTAATCCCGGCGAACTCGATACGGCCGCATCGCCGGCCTGGTCGAAGATTTTGGGCCGCGCGCCGACCTGCTCGAGCGCGCCTCTCGGGTGGCGGCATGTTGAAGCACATCGGTTCGACGGACTTCGCTGCTGGAATCTCGCCCTGCCTGCCGCCCCGCGGCATTTCCTGGCGGCGCACCTGCTCAAACCCTGCCGCATCGAGACAAAGTGGGGAGGCCGTCTTCACCGCGCGCGCTCGCAACCCGGCAACTCCATGCTGATGGCCGCCGGCCAGGACAGCGTGTGGCGGTGCTCGGAGCCGATCGACGAGCTGCATGTGTTTCTCGACCCGGTCATGCTCGACGAGGTGGCGCAGGAGATCGGCGGCCGGTACTTCGAGCTCATCGACGGCGTGGCGATGGTGGAGCCGGACATTCGCGGGATTGCCATGCAATTGCTGGCCGAAATCGAACGGCCCGGCATGGGTACACGGCTGTTCGCAGACACCATGGCGCGGGCGCTGGCATTGCAGCTCCTGCGGCGGCGCTCGACGGCGCGCTTCAACGACGAGCCTCAGCGAAACTCCATGTCGGCACGTCAACTCCGAGCGGCCACCGACTACATCGAATCGCACCTGGGCGAGGATTTGTCGCTCGACAATCTCGCCACCGCCCCGGCCATGAGTCCCTTTCGCTTTGCGCGCGCTTTCAAGAGAGCCGTCGGCCAATCGCCGCGCCAGTATGTCATCGCACGCCGCATCGAGCGGGCCAAGGAACTGCTGCGCTCGCCCCGCCGGGACATCGCCGAAGTGGCCGATTTGGTCGGATTCTCGACCCAGAGTCATTTTACTGCCGTGTTCCATCGGCACTGTGGAATGACGCCCAAGCGTTTTCGCGATTCCTGCCGCGCGTGAACTGAACCGATGCATTGGCGATCGAAGCTCATTCATCCCGGCGCACATGCGCCCACAGGCTTCCATTGCCTGACGACGCCGGTTTATCGGGCTTCGACCGTGGTGTTCGAGCGTCAGGCCGACGTGTCGGATGATTGGCGCCAATCGGAGAACGGCTATACCTACGGCCTGTACGGCACTCCGACGGTGCTTGAACTCGGCGCGCGAATCGCGGAAATCGAAGGGGCGCGGCATAGCTTCGTCGTCCCGGGCGGCCAGGCGGCAATTTCGCTGATCTATCTTGCCTTCTGCCGCTCCGGCTCCCACGCGCTGGTTCCGCTCACGGCCTACGGACCGAATCGCGAACTGGCCGCCGGCTTGCTGAGGCGATACGGCGTCACCGTGGACGCCTATGATCCTCTGATCGGCGCGGGAATCGCCGATCTGATCCGCGACAACACCGCATTGGTCTGGGTCGAAAGCCCGGGGTCCGTGACCATGGAGGTACAGGATGTACCGGCCATTGTCGCGGCGGCCCATCGGCGCCGGGTGCCGGTGGCGCTCGACAATACCTACGCCGCCGGGGTCTTGTTCGATGCCTTCGCGCACGGCGTCGACGTCAGCATGCAGGCCTTGACCAAGTATGTCGGCGGGCACAGTGATTTGCTGCTGGGCACCGTGTCGGTCGCCGACGGCGCCGCCTATGAAGCGATCGGATTCGCCTACAAGCAGCTGGGTTTGGCAGTCTCACCCGATGACTGCAGTCTGGCGTTGCGCGGCTTGAAGACGCTCGGCGTTCGGCTGGAACGGCTCGAGAAGTCGACTCTCGAATTGGCGCACTGGTTGAGCCAGCATCCTTGCATCGACACCGTGCTGCACCCCGCCCTGCCCTCCTGCCCCGGCCACGAGCACTGGCGCCGCGACTTCACCGGCTCATCCAGTATCTTCTCGGTGGTGTTCGACCGGCGCTTCACGGCCGGGCAGGTCGCCGCCTTCGCCGACCGGCTGAAGCTCTTCAAGATTGGTTTCAGCTGGGGCGGCGTCACCAGCCTGGTCATCGTCTATCCTCATCTTGACCGCCCCGGACGCGACTACCGCGGACGGCTGGTGCGGCTCAACGTCGGTCTGGAGGAGCCGTCGGATCTGATTGCGGATCTGGCTCAGGCGTTGAACCCTATGGGCGCTTAGGCGAGCGTGACGGCCATCGGCGCCGGCATTCTCGAATTCTGCGTCGCCGTCCTGGTGACTGTCGTTCTCGCAGTCGCCGCGGCCTGGGGTGCCACCGCGCTGTGGTACCAGGCGCCCGGCGGCAAAGCGGGCAAGTTTCTCGGCGCATTCCTCTGGAGTGCCCTCAGCATTGCGCTGCTGGTTGCCGCGTGGCGCGGACGCACCGCGCTCTTCCTCCTGGTCTTCGCTGCGGCGTTCGGCGCTCTGCTCGCTTGGTGGCGACGGATCCCGCCGTCGAACGATCGGCTCTGGCGCGACGACGTGGCGCAGATGACCACGGGCGTCGTCGAGGGCAATCGAGTGACCCTGCACAATGTGCGCAATTTCGAGTGGCGCGACGATAGCGACTACACCCAGCGCTGGGAGACGCGCCGCTATGACCTCGAGAGCCTGAGCTCGCTCGATATGATCATGTCGTACTGGACCCACCCGGCGATTGCGCACATGCTGATCTCGTTCGGCTTCGACGACGGGCAGCAGGTCGCCTTCTCGGTGGAAATACGCCGTGAAGAGCACGAGAAATATTCCGAACTCGGCGGTTTTTTCAAGGAATTCGAACTCAGCATCATCGCCGCCGATGAACGCGACGTGATCCGCGTCCGTACCAATGTCCGCAATGAAGACGCCTACCTGTACCGCGTCCGCATGCAGCCGGCGGCGATCCGCACGCTGTTCCTCGGCTACGTCGCCGAAGCCAATGCCCTGGTCGCCGCGCCGCGCTTCTACAACACCATTACCGTCAATTGCACCACGCTCGTGTATCAGATGATGCAACGCATCGTCGGCTACCTGCCGCTGAACTACCGCCTCATTCTGTCGGGCTATCTGCCCGAGTACGTTTACCGGGTCGGCGGGCTGGACAGGCGCTTTTCACTCGCGGAACTGCGCGCACGGGGGCGCATCACCGATCGCGCCAGGCAGGCCGACCGCAGCGCGACTTTCTCCGCCGACATCCGCCGAGGAATCACCGTCGACCCGGACGAAGCGACCACGATCGAACCGATTTAAGCAAGCGCATCGCGAAGTTCTCCTTTCAAAACCTTGCCTGCGCCATTGCGCGGCAGGCGGCGCAGTATTTTCACTGAGTCGATCCTCTGCGTCTTGCCGAGCCGCGCGTTTGCCCAGGCAGTCAACTGTGCGCCATCCAGCGCCGCGCCCGCTTTGAGCACCACGCAGGCCACTGGGGTTTCTCCCCAGCGGGCTGACGCCACGCCCACCACCGCCGCTTCGTCGACCGCCGGATGCTCGCGCAGGACGGCTTCCAGGTCACTGGGATAGACGTTGAAACCGCCGGAGATGATCATGTCCTTCTTGCGGTCCAGGAGCACGAGAAAGCCGTCGGCGTCCAGGCAGCCGATGTCGCCGCTGCGGATGTAACGCCTGCCGGCAGGGTCGTGCCACTGTGCTTCTCGGGTCTTCGCCGGTTGATTCAGGTAACAGGTCATCATCGCCGGCGAGCGGCCCACGATTTCGCCGCTCGCGCCGCAAGCCACCTCGCGGTCCGCGGTATCGATCAGGCGCAGCTCGTTGCGGGGCAACGGGCGGCCCACGGTGTGCAGTTTGTCCGGGTGTTTGTGGGCTTCCAGCATGCAAGCCGCGCCTCCTTCCGTCGTTCCATAGATTTCGATCAGCCCGCCCGGCCAGCGCCGCAGAACCTGCTGCTTGAGCGCCGCCGGAAACGGCGCGCCGGTGGAAAATTTCATTTGAAATGACCGCAGATCGACAGCATCGAATGTCTCCTCGGCCAGCAGCCGCTGATACTGCACCGGTACCAGCACGGTATGGGTGGCCCGGCACTGCTGCGCCAACGCGAGATAATCCGTGGCGGTGAACTTGCGCATCAATACCACGGTGCCGCCCGCGGCCAATGCACCGAACAGCGTGGCCAGCGTGCTGTTCGAATACAGGGGCGTCGCCAGGAGGGTGACGGACTCCGGGCCAAATCCCGTCATGTGCGCCCGCTGTACATTGGCCCAGCGGAAGGCGTGCGGCTGCACGATGCCTTTCGGGACCCCCGTCGTGCCGGAGGAATAAATGATGTTGAAGGGCCAGTCCGGCTGAACCTCGACGGCCGCGGGAACCGAATCTTGCGCCATCATCCAGCGCTGCAGACCCGACGGTCCCGCATCATCCACGACGATGATGCGCGCCGCGACGCGCTGCCCCGACTCAAGCCATGCACCTTGCGTCGAGCGGTCCAGAAACAGGATCAGCGCTGCCGCATCGGCCGCCATTGCCGCGAGCACCCGCGCATCCGCGGACACCGGCAGCGGTGCCACGGCTATGCCGGCCCGCAGGCTGCCGAGAAATATCGCCACATAGTCGATGCTCGTGGCTGCACCAATGGCGATGCTGCTTCGCGCGCTCACCCGGTCGCGTTGCAGCGCGGCGGCGATGCGGTCCGCCCATCGATCGAGCGCCGCATAGTCGATCGTGCGACCGTCCAGAATCAAGGCCGGATGTTGCGGTCGGGTGCGTGCATGCGTACGAAGCAACTGCGCAACCGTCGCGAAATCGCGCGGCAATAGATCGTCCGGTTCAGCGTCCGAGCCGCTCACGGATCCTGGGCGGCCGCCGCCTGCGCGAGAACTCCCAGGGCGGCGATGTTTTTGATGAGTTCCGCTGCAAATCCGTGCCGAGCCTGCAAATACTCCGGCTCGTTGTACGCCACCCAGGTGTGACCCTCGGCGTCACGCCACGCGAGTATCTTGAGCGGCAGGTCGATCGCCGCCGTGGGGGTTGCCACCATGAGCGGTGTACCGGCCTTCGGATTACCCAGGATGACGAGTCCGGTCGGCGGCAGCGGCAAACCCGATCGCTGCGCATCGCCGCTGAAATCGATCTGCGCGAATACCGTGAGGCCGCGCGCACGCGCCAGTGCTTGAACCCGCTGCAGCACCTCGGCCACGCCGTGCTCCGTGGGCAATATTCGCAGTCCGTTGACGGGGGTTGGGGTACTCATGGCTCTCAAGATTACATCCGCGCATCCCGGGCCGCCAACCGGCGGCGGGTCATGTTATCGTTTGACGGGGTTGCGTTCGACTTTGGAGGAATATTCGCCCATGCCATGCTCTGCCAGTCGCCTCGTGAGTTGGATCGCCTTGACGGGCGCTCTATGTGCAGCTGCTTCCGGTGCGTCGGCGCAAACCGCGGCCTGTCCGGCGACCACGGCCGGATTGCGGCTTCCGGCCGGATTTTGTGCGACGGTATTTGCCGACGGCATCGGTCACGCGCGTCACCTGGTCGTGGCGCCGAACGGCGTCGTGTACGTCAACACATGGTCCGGCCGCTATTACGGCAATGAAAAGCCGCACGAGGGCGGATTCCTCGTGGCTCTGCAAGACACCTCCGGCACCGGGACCGCCAATGTCACTCAACGATTCGGCGAAACCGTGCAGAGCGGCGGAGCCGGCGGCACCGGTATCGGCCTCTACAAGGGCGCGCTGTATGCTGAAATCAACGATCAGATCGTGCGCTACACCCTGCCCGCCGGATCGAACATACCGCGCGAGCGCGCGCAGACCATCGTCTCCGGATTGCCCCTGGGGGGCGATCATCCCATGCACCCGTTCGCCATCGACGCCGACGGGCTCATGTATGTCGACGTCGCATCCGCGACGAACTCTTGTCAGCCGCGAAACCGCAAAGCGGGGTCGGCGGGCACCAATCCCTGCAAGGAACTTGAAACGCGCGGCGGCATCTGGCGCTACGACGCGAACAAAACCGGCCAGCCGTTTTCTCCCGCCGAGCGCTATGCGACCGGAATCCGCAATGGCGAGGGATTTGGAGTCGATTCCGCCGGTCATCGCGTATTCGTCACTCAACACGGACGCGATCAGCTGCACTCGAATTGGCCGGATCTGTACAGGCCCGACCAAGAAGCCACGCTGCCGGCGGAAGAGGTGCTGAACTTGCAGCAAGGGGCCGACTATGGCTGGCCCGAGTGCTACTACGATCCCTTCCGGCAAAAATTGGTGTTGGCCCCGGAGTACGGCGGCGACGGCGGCAACAAGGTGGGTATCTGCGCCGGCAAGGTGGCGCCGGTGGCGGCATTTCCGGCGCATTGGGCGCCGGATGGCATGGCGTTCTACGACAAGGATCAATTTCCCGCCCGCTACCGCAATGGCGTATTCATCGCGTTCCATGGCTCGTGGAACCGGGCGCCGTACCCACAGAGCGGCTACAACGTGGTTTATCAACCGCTCGCCGGCGATCGGGCGGCCGGCAAATGCGAGGTGTTCGCCGATGGCTTTGCGGGATCAGAGAAATCGCCGGACAAGGCCCAGCATCGCCCGACGGGCATCGCAGTGGGTCCGGACGGATCGCTGTACGTGTCGGATGATGTAAGGGGAAGAATTTACAAAATCGTTTACCACGGAGATCCCGCGGGCGGCGGCGATCCCAAGACCACTCCCTGTCCGAGCGCGACCGCCGCCGCCGGCGATGTCAGCGTCGCCGGCGCATTGCCGCCCGAGGGCATCAATCCCAATGCCGGCGCGGCCGCCAATGCCGCTGCGGACTCCGCGCGCATCACCGCCGCTCTGCCCGTCGCGAAGGGGGCAACCAAGGAAATGGTCGTATTGGGCGATAAGATCTTTCACGGACAGGTCGGCGGGGCCGCGTGCACCGGCTGCCATGGCGCGGCTGCTACGGGCACCACGCTCGGCCCGGACTTGACCGGAAAGAACTGGCTCTGGAGCGACGGCAGCTACGCCGGAATCGCCAAGACCATCGCCGACGGCGTGACGCAGCCCAAGAAATACCGCAGCCCAATGCCTCCCAAGGGAGGCGCCGATCTCAGCACCGACCAGGTGTCGGCGGTGGCGGCATACATCTGGGGCTTAAGTCACCGCGGCCAATAGCCGCGCCATGCGTCAGTGCAGGGGCGTGAAGCCGTAGGACTTGAATGCCAATTGGCCCGCGGGCCCGCGGATGTATTCGACAAAGCGGGCCGCGTCGCCTTTCGCCGCGCGGGTCAGCGCAATGGGATAGATGATCGGCAAGTGGCTGTCGGCGGGAAAGACATCCACCACCCGCACCTGCTTGTCGATCAAGGCATCGGTCTCGTAGACGATACCGAGGGGCGCCTCGCCGCGATCCACGAATGCCAGCGCCGAGCGCACGCTCTCTGCCCGCACCAGGCGCTCCGCCACGTCATTCCACACCCCGAGAGTAGTCAACGCCTCGCGTGCGTAGCGGCCGGCAGGCACCGAATCAGGGTCGCCGGTCGCCAAGCGGCCTTTGCCCAGCGCCGCCGCCAATGCGAAATGCGGTTCTATTTTCAGTTTGGTGCGGCTGTCCGACGGCGTGATCAAGACCAGCCGATTGCCCAGGATGTCGCGCCGCGTGTCGCGCTGTATCAGGTTGCGCGACTGTAGATAGTCCATCCACTCCAGGTCGGCAGAGAAGAACACATCGGCGGGTGCGCCATTCTCGATCTGGCGCGCGAGCGCCGAGCTCGCGGCGAAAGAAAATCTAACGGGAATCGAGGTCTCCTTGGTGAAGGCGTCGCCCAGATCCTGGAGCGCATTGGACAGCGACGCTGCCGCGAACACGGTGATCGGCGCCTTCGCCGTCTCGGCTGCCGCCGCCGGCTGGGCCAACATCCACAAGCAAAGCAACAATCTATTCATGGTCGATTTCAGTTGCGTGCCAACACCGGCCGGCCGTTGTACAGCTCCGGAAATGTGCGCTTGAAATTCTCGATCTTGGGAATATCGAACATGGCGATATAAGGCATGTTGGGGTTGTGATACAGGTAATCCTGATGATAGTCCTCTGCGGCGTAGAAGCCCCGCAACGGCTCCACGCGGGTGACGATGGGCCGTGAATAGGCGTGCGCCTTCTCCAGCTGGCTGATGTACGCCTCGACAATTTTCCTTTGCGCATCGTCGGCGTAGAACACCGCGGAGCGGTATTGACTGCCGACGTCCGGGCCTTGCCGGTTGAGCTGCGTGGGGTCGTGCACCACCGAAAACGCCACCTGCAGCAATTGGCCGTAGGAGACTTGAGCGGGGTCAAAGACTATCTTGACCGACTCTGCATGACCGGTGGTTCCGGAACTCACGGTTTCATAGTCGGCGCTCGCCTTGTCGCCGCCGGCATAACCCGCGATCACTTTCTGCACGCCGCGAACGTGTTCGAACACTCCCTGAACCCCCCAGAAGCAGCCGCCCGCCAGCACCGCGCTCTGCGGCGGCCCCGGCACCTTGGGATTGTCGAGCGCCGGCGGGGCAATGATCACCGGCGCCTCCGCCCCCGGCAGCGGCACCCGACCCAGGGCGATGCCCATGACGGCCAGCGCCAAGCACAGGGCGAACCCCAGGGGAGTTTTCGATTTCAGCAGTGGCATATCGACCTCATGGATTGAATCAATCACGATCCGGCGGCACGGCTGCTGCCGACCACCTCAGCCGAATGTAAAAGAGTACGCCTCGACGCCGGCATCGAGAAATTCGATCGAAAACACGTGCTCGCGCACGTCCCCCGTCTGTCGAATGAGCTGGTACAGGCGCTGCTCGCCGATGACGCCCTGGCCGCCGGCATCGGTGTCCGTACCATGGTTGACGCCGGGGGCCGCGCCATCCAACAGCACCCGAAAACGCACCGGCTTGCGCCCGCTTCCCGGGCCGACCACGAGGTGCAAATCGCGCGCATAGAAGCGGAACAGAATTCTTCCCGGCGCGGCGCGCAACACCGCCTTCTCGATGTCCACCGACCAGGTCCCCGCCAATGCCCAGTGATTGAGCGCAAGCGAATCGGGCGCGGCGTAGTTCTTGGCGCGGTCCTCCGCAAAGCTGCCGGATGAACTGAAACCTTCCGCGCGGCGGTATCCAATGTAAGTCTCGGGCGACCGAACGTGCGCTTCATCGGCGGCCGCCTGCGCGCCGGTGATGTTCGCAGCGTCGATGCCGGCGGCCGGCAAATCATCATGGCCGGCATCGCTCAGCAAGCGGCGGATGAGCTGTTCAGATTCGTCGTAGTTTCCCTCGCCGAAGTGATGGCCGCGAATACGGCCCTGCGCATCGATGAAGTAATGCGCAGGCCAGAACTGATTGTTGAAGCCCTGCCAAATCGCGTACTCATCATCCAGGGCCACCGGATAGTCGATGTGCAGATCGGCGACCGCCCGGCGCACGTTGTCGATATCCTTCTCGAAGGCAAATTCCGGCGCGTGAACGCCGATGACCACCAGCCCATGGTCCTTGTATTTCGCGTACCACCCCGACACGTAGGGCAACGCGCGCAGGCAATTGATGCAGGAGTAGGTCCAGAAGTCCACCAGCACCACCTTGCCCAGCAATTGTTGCGGGGTCAGCGGCGCTGAATTCAACCAGGCGGTGGCGCCGCTCAGGGTAGGCATTTCCCCTTCGATGGGCAGCCCCTCGCGCTTGTTGCCCGCATTCTGCGCTGCGGCGGCGGGCGCGACGCGGTCGATGAGCGACTGTTCCAGCCGATCGGTTCCAGCCAGCGACCAGCGGGTAAGAACGCTACTGTCCCAGCCAAAGGCGATGGCGAGCACCGCGAGCAACACGGCGGCCCCCAGCGCCCGTCTCAGCCATTCGCCCGCGCCCAGGGATTTCTTCATGACCGCGAACACCCGCCTGCCCGCGAGGATCGCGACGGCGAGCGAAGTCGCCGCGCCCGCGGCATAGGCGAACAGCAGCAACGTGGTGCGCGCGCTCGGCCCCGAAATGGCGGCGCCGGTGAGCACCAATCCCAAAATTGGACCGGCGCAGGGCGCCCACAGCAAGCCGGTCGCGACGCCGAGCAGCGCCGCGTGGACCGGTCCAAGATTCGCCCCACCGCCGGCGGCGCCACGCAGCAATCGATCACCGGCAGCCACCAGTGGGCGCATCAGCCAATCCGCCAGCCGGCGCGACAGCAGGGTCGCCGCGAACGCGCTCAGCAATAGCAGCGCGAACAGGCGCCCATACTGGTTCACTCGAACCGCCCAGGCGCCGCCGACCGCCGCAAGGGTGGCGATGCCGGCGAAACTGACCGCCATGCCGGCCAGCAGCGGCAGACCGTTGGTCAGAAATCTCCGTTCGGAGTGGGCAAATACGAAGGGCAGCACGGGGAGAATGCACGGACTCACGATCGTCAGCACGCCGCCCAGAAACACCAATATCACGACAGTCATTTGTTGTACGCTCCAACCATAGGACCGGTGCGCCCCCCGGAAAATTTCAACGGCAACGACCCTTATGTCTAACGGTATATTACGATCTTATTCGCAACATGTTGGCCGCTGAAGTCTTTATTACCTGCGCCGTGACCGGCTCGGCCGATTCGGTGCGCAAGAACCCGAACGTGCCGGTCACGCCGGAGCAGATCGCAGCCTCCGCCTTGGCGGCCCATGCGGCCGGCGCCGCCATCGTTCACCTTCATGTGCGAGATCCCCAATCGGGTCTCGCGAGCCGGGATCCCGCCTTGTTCCGCGAGGTGGTGGAGAAGATCCGCAGCTGCAGCCGCGACGTGATTCTGAACCTCACCGGCGGCATGGGCGGCGATCTTTTGATCGGGCCGGAGGATGCGCCCCTCGCGCTGCGCGCCGGCACGGATTTCGTCGGCCCGCGCGAACGGATGGCGCACATACTCGACTTGTTGCCCGAGATCGGCAGCTTGGACTGCGGATCGCTGAATTTCGACGAGCTGCTGTACGGCACCACTCCGGGATTTCTGCGCACCATGGCGCGCGCCTACCAGCAGCGGGGGGTCCGCCCCGAACTGGAGGTGTTCGAACTGGGACACATTGAACTTGCGAAGCAACTGCTGGCGGAAGGGCTGATCGATCAACCTCCGCTGTTTCAGCTGTGCCTCGGCATCAAGTACGGCGCACCGGCGTCCTCCGAAGCCATGCTGGCGATGCGTGACGCGCTGCCGCCCGGGTCTCTTTGGTCGGCCTTTGGCCTCGGCCGCATGCAGATGCCGATGGTCGCCCAGTCGGTTCTGCTCGGCGGCAACGTGCGGGTCGGGCTCGAGGACAACCTCTACCTAGGCAAGGGCGTTCAGGCCACCAACGCGCAATTGGTCGAACGCGCCCGCGCGATAGTCGAACATCTGGGAGTACGCGTGCTCACGGGCTCGCAGACCCGCGAGCGGCTGGGATTCCCTCCGCGAACGGCCCCATGAGCTGCGCTCAAGTTCCGCAAAACGTCTTGAGCACCCTTTCGCCGGGCTGTGGCGGATCGGCATAGGATGCGAACTCGGGCTGGTCTTGATACGGCCGCGTGAGCACGGCCGACAGCTGCTCGAAAAGACTGAAGTCTTGGGCATCGACCGCGGCATTGATGACCGCTTCAATCCGGTGGTTGCGTGGAATGAACGCGGGGTTCACCCGACGCATGGCCGCGGCGCGGACCTCCGGATCCCGGGACTCGCGGCCGAGGCGTGCCCGCCACCGCTGCGCCCAGGCGACGTAATCCTGCGGGTTCACGAACAAGGCGGCCACCGGCACGGCGGCGTCCGCGGCCGCCGCCGCGTCCATGCTCTGCGCGGCGTCGCACAGCCGGCGGAAAGTCAGGGTGAAATCGGCTTGATTGCGCTGCATCGCCTCGAGCAGGTCCGCGGCGAGCGTGGAATCGCCATCTTCCTGCGCTGCCAGGCCCAGCTTGCCGCGCCAGCCCGTAAGATTGGCCTCCGCGAAGCGCGCGGAAAATGCCGCCACCTCCTCGGTGGCGAGTTCCACCGCCCGATCAAGGTGCGGATCGATGATGGGCAGCAGCGTTTCCGCGAAGCGTGCAAGATTCCATGCGCCGGCGTGCGGTTGATTACCGTAGGCATAGCGGCCGTGGTGGTCGATTGAACTGAACACCGCCGCCGCATCATAGGAGTCCATGAAGGCACAGGGGCCGAAATCGATGGTCTCTCCCGAGACCGCCATGTTGTCGGTATTCATGACGCCGTGGATGAAGCCCACGTGCATCCAATTCGCGATGAGGGACGCTTGCGCCCCGATGACCGCCCGCAGCAGCGCCAGATACGGCCGCTCATCGCCGGCAGCCTGCGGATAGTGGCGCTCGATCACGTAGTCGGCGAGCCGGCGAACGCCGTCGACATCATGGCGTGCGGCGAAATATTGAAACGTGCCGACGCGCACCAGGCTGGATGCCACCCGCGTCAGGATCGCCCCCGGCAGCGCCCCGCCTTCGCGAAACACCTGCTCGCCGGTGGCAACCGCCGCCAGCGAGCGGGTCGTGGGAATCCCGAGCGCGTGCATGGCTTCGCTCACGAGATATTCACGCAGCACCGGTCCGAGCGCAGCGCGCCCATCGCCGCCGCGCGAATAGGGCGTGCGCCCGGAGCCCTTCAATTGGATGTCGCGGCGCCGGCCGGCGCGGTCGACCGATTCGCCCAGCAACAGGGCGCGGCCGTCGCCGAGCTGCGGCACGAAATGTCCGAATTGATGGCCGGCGTACGCCATGGCGATCGGCGCCCATTGCGTCGGCACCACATTGCCGGAGTACACCCCCGCCACGCCCTCGGCGCCGAGACCGCCGCACTCCAGCCGCAAGTCCCCTGCCAGCGTCCGATTGAATTTCAGCAGGCGTGGCGCCGCCACCGGGGTGGGAGCGACTTGCGCGAAGAAGCGTTCCGGCAACGCGGCGTAGCTACTGCGATTCACGGCGGCTCATAAACCGAGGGCATCGATCGCGCGGTACACGAATACCGACGGGGCGAGAAACCAGGGTTTCCCGCGATAGTACGGCCGGGAGGGAAAGGGCAGACCGTCGAGAGCGGTGGCGCCCTCCCTCAATCCCAGCATCTGTTGTCCGATGCGCATGCCGAAATAGGGCGCCATCGGCACCCCCTGGCCGCAATAGCCCATGCAGTAGTACATGCCGTCGTGGCGGCCGAGGTGGGGCAATGTATCGAAGGTGTAGGCCACCCAGCCAACCCAGGCGTGGCTCACGCCCACTGAATGCAATGATGGAAATATCCGCGCCATCATATGCCGCAGGCGCGGAACGCACGCCAGCGGATCCTTCTCCGCCAACGCGGCGCGGCCGCCGAATATGATGCGCTCGCCGTCCGCCGAGGGCCTGAAATACACCACGACCCGCCGCGAGTCCACGATGTTTCGCCCGCGGGGAATCAGCGCTCGAACGCGTTCGCGGCCCAAGGGTGCGGTGGCGATCTGGTAGCTGCCGATGGGGATGACCCGCCGCCGCAGCCACGGCGATAACGGGCCCGAGTACCCGTTGGTGGCAATCAACACCTGCCGCGCCTGGATGACGCCGCGCGCCGTCGATGCCGCAAACCCATCACGCGTCGGTTGCACCGCGTCGACCGCGCAGCGGTCCACGACCGATGCCCCGCTGTCCGTGGCACGGCGCAGCAGCGCCAGGAGCAGCCGCGTCGGATCCACCGATGCGTCGTCGGGATACACGCAGCCGCCGTGGTAGAAATCGCTGTCGATTTCACCGTGCTGATCGGCCCTGGAAACGATGTCGATCCGCTGCGTAAGTCCGGGCGGTTGATTCTCTGCCTCGCGCACCATGGCGGCGAAGTGCCGCGGCGTGTGCGCTCCGAAGAAGCAACCGTCGTCTCGCCAGCCGCAATCCGTCTGGGAGGCAAGCGCACGTAAATAGGCCACCGCGTCGTGTCCTTCCCGGCAGATCCGCATGGCGGTGTCGGCGCCGAACTTCTTCTGCAGCGAGTTGAACGAGGGCTTGATGCTGTACGCGACCTGGCCGCCGTTGCGGCTGGAGCAGCCCGCGCCCAACTCGCCGGCGTCGAGCACCAGGGTGGAGCGCCCGGCCGCCGCGGTCTCACGCGCCGCCGACAGTCCGGTGTAGCCCGCGCCGATGACCAGCACATCGACGCTGCCGGGCAAGGTGGCTACGGCTGTCCGCGGCATGGAAGCATTCTCCATCCACAGCGGCGTTACCGAGATCTTGTATGGCATCATAAGAGCGCAACACGCAGCCAATGGACGACGATCACATGAGCATCCATCATATCAAGTCACCCGTTCGCTTCGGCGCGGACATGCTGAGTCCCGCGGGAAGCCCGCCGAATCCGTCGGGAGGCGAAACGGTGAAATTGTCGAAGCGCGACGGCTTCGTCGCGCCCGACGGCAGCGTCGAGACCGGCACCTGGGAGTCGACCCCCGGACAGTTCAGGCGCGCCGTCATGGACGCGGAGTTCAGCCACTTCATCGCGGGTCGCGCCACCTTCCTGGCGGACGACGGCCAAGTTCTGGAGTTCGCCGCCGGCGACTGCGCGTACTTCCCTCCCTTCAGCCGCGGCATCTGGATCATTCACGAGACGCTGCGCAAGACCTACGTTGTCTGGCGGCACCCCGAGTCGCCAGCCACGAGCCGAGCAATATGAGCATGAAGGCGAGAATTCCGCCCGCCCCCAGGTGCTCGTGCAGCAACCACACCCCGAGCAGGGCGGCCACGGCCGGATTGATGTAGGTGATCACCGCGGCGCGCGATGCGCCCGCGTGACCCACCAGGTAGAACATGAACAGCATCGCCAGCGACGTGCACACCACGCCGAGAATCGCAATCGATGCAAGCGCCGTAGCCGACGGCATCGTCACCGGTAAATTGACGGCGGCCGGAATCAACAGCACGAGGGCCGCGACCGCAAGACTGGCAGCGAGCGGCCCAAAGGGGTCCAGCGCGCTCAGATGCCGCTGAATGATCAGAGGACCGATTGCATAACCCAGGGTCGAGACCAGCATGCAGGCCACGCCGGCCCACCCGAGCGGACCCGAGATGGTGCCGAATCCGAGCAGCGCCGCGACGCCGACGAAGCCGAGGCCGAGGCCCAGGCTGCGCCACCGTCCCAAAGGCTCATGCACCCCGAAGAATCGCTGCAGCAGCGCGACCGACAGCGGCACCATGGCGATCAGCATGCCCGTCACGGAGGAACTGATCCAGCGTTCGCCGAGCGAGATCAGCGAAAACGGAATGGCGAACTCCACCATGGCGAACGCGAAAATCGCCGCCTTGTGACCTCCCAGGGATTGCAGCGCACCGCGCCACCACGCGATCGGCAGCAGTATCAACGCGCCGAGCGCCACCCGTCCGAATGCCACCACCACGGGCGACACTTCCTGCACCGACAATTTGATGAAAAAGTACGGCAGCCCCCAGATGATTCCCAGCGCGGCAAATGCCCCCCAAGCTCGCCAATTCACAGCATCCCCTCGTCGAGTCATCGCTACCGACGGGTCATGCTACCAGGGATTGCGGCAGTCGACGGGTCAGCGCACGCCTACAGGATGTTCGGCATTTCAAATACACGGCATGGGGCGCCGCACCGGATGCAGATCCGGGTCCGCGGCGCGCTAGAGTTGCAGGCGAGTCAAGCGCCTTGATGCGAAGCGCGAGAGGAGTGGCAGATGCCGTTTTTCTGCAACGAAGGAACTTCGCTGCATTACTTGATACGCGGAGAAGGTGAACCGTTGTTGCTGATTCACGGGCTGGGCGGCAGCGGTGCCGATTGGGCGTTCCAGGTGGCCGCGCTCGACAAGCGATTTCGCGTGATCATCCCGGACCTGCCGGGAAGCGGCCACAGCCCGCCGCCCGCCGATGACTACACCATCGCCGGATTCGCCACCGCGCTCTGGTCCCTGCTCGATCATCTCAAGGTGCGGCAGACCAACATCATCGGATTTTCCCTCGGCGGAGCGGTGGCACTTGAAATGGCGGCGCAGCGCCCCGCGAACGTTCCGCGCCTCGGACTGATCAACAGCCTCGCGACCTATCGGCCGGATGACTGGCGAAAATGGTTCGAGACCCATGTGTCGGCGACGCTGGTGCGGCTGCTGGGCATGCAGCGCGCGGCGTGGCTGCTGGCTGCGCGGCTGTTCCCCGAGCCGTGGCAGGCGGCCATACGCCGGCACGCAGCCGCGGTGGTCGGAGCGGTCCCCGCCAGCTCCTATCTCGGGATGGGACTTGCCTTGGCGCGCTGGGCCATCATCGACAGGCTCGACCGGCTTTCCAGCCGCGTGCTGCTGATTGCGGCGGAACACGATTTCACGCCGTTGGCGGAAAAGCGTGAACTCGCAGCGAAGCTCAAGGCCGACATCGTCATCGTGCGCGGCTCACGCCACGGCACCCCGTTCGATTCGGTCGAGGCGACCAATGCCAGCCTGCTCGCGCTGCTCACTGATCAGCCGCTGCCGCCGCGCGCGCATTGGGTTCGCGACAGCCCGACGCACGCGCAAGCACTGTCGCTGAGCGGCAGCATTGCTGAAGAACACGCCATGGGTACTTGAGGGCGGCATTCCCGTGGGGGCAGGTTGAGTCGGCGGGCCGATGTTGTCACAATCGCAGCAGAACGCCGTTCAAGGCGCCCCGGGGGGAATTCATGTCGAAGCGCCTCAAGAGCGCGGTCATCGCTCTGCTGCTCGTAGGTTTGGGATATCGCACCCCTGTGTCGGCCGGCCCCGCGGACATGCTGCTGCCCTCGACATTCATGCGTACCGGCCGCACCACGGACTCACCCGTCGCCAATACGGCCTTCATACCGGCTGCTGATGCGGCCCGTGCCGAACCGTTTTCCGGGGTGCTCAACCTTGCGCAAAACACCATGCGCACGCTGCCGATTCTCGAAAAACCGCTGATCGACGGACGCGACGCCCGTTTGTTTCCCGGCGTCAAGCTCGGGTTCTTCAGCATGGGCGACATTCTGGTGCCGGTCGAGCGCGGCGAAATGGTGCCGGAGTCGCAGCCCGCGAAAGTGCCGAGCTATTGGCGGGTGATTCCCCAGTTTGGCCGCATCTGGAAGGAGAAAGGCGACGGCGATTGGTCGCGCGCCGCCTTCCCCATCATGCTGGTGAACGACACGGAGAACCACGCGCACCAAGGACTCGCAAGCTTTTTGTACCGCCGCGGCGAAGTGACGGGTCTGCGATTTCAATTCATTCAGCAGACCACTCCCTACCTCATCGCGCAGCACTTCGTCGCCTGGGGAGTGGCTCCCTCGAGCCTCACGCCCGCGCCGGCGGCCGAACCCGGGGCACAGCGTGATGCCGCCGCGGAACTCGCTGATCGAATGCCGGCGCGCCCCTGGAGCGAATTGGTCAAGACCGCTCCGCCGGGCGCGCTGGACGGGTTCGGCGCTCCGCTTGCGCCTCATTGGGTGGTGATGACGGCCATCGTGCGCAACGGCACCGTGTACTACAGCGAAGCCGCGACTCCCTACGGACCCTACCCCTATCCTCTTGAAATGCGTTTCGGCCCGCGCTCCATTCTCAAGAGCGTGGGCGTCCCTCTGGCGCTGCTGCGGCTGGCGCAGGTGTACGGACCCTTCGTGCTCAACCTGAAAATCGGCGACTATGTGCAGGTCGCCGATCCAAAATATCGGCGGGTGCGCTTCATCGACGCCGCCGACATGTCCACCGGCATGGGCGGGGCCGGCAGCCTGCGGACCAACCCCAACAACACGGAGGATGGCTACGTCGATCCGCACTACGACCAATGGTATCTGGCACCCTCGAAGGCCGACAAAATGCGCGAGATCGATGCGCACAATCTGCCGTATCCATGGGAACCGGGAACCGTGATGCGCTATCGCGATCATGATTTCTATCTGCTGGGCGCCGCCCTCGACGGGTTCCTGAAGTCCGTCAGAGGCCCGGATGCGGACATTTGGAACATGCTGCGCGCCGAAGTGCTCGAGCCCATCGGAATTCATCACGCCCCCATCGTCAGAACCCGGGAACCCGACGGAAGATTGGGATTGGCGTGGCTGTGCGCGGGCTACTACCCCACGCTCGACGATCTGGCCAAGATCGCCGTGCTGTATGAGGACGGAGGTGCACACCGCGGCCGCCAGATCCTCGACCCCAAGCTCACCGCCGGTATCTTCTCACCCGAGAACACGATCCGGCAGAACACCGACATGGCGGTGGATCGCCGGCTGCCGCCGGAGGGCGATGACAAGGAATTGCTGTATAAGATGGGATTTCACTACTATCCCTATGTCGCCGAGAGAACCGGCAAGCGCATTTATGTGCCGACCATGCGCGGATCGACCGGCAATGTCGTCACCCTGTATCCGAACCACGTCATTTCGATGCGACTGGCCAAAGCGTGGCCGATGCCCAAAGAGGATCAACACACCGAGGAATCCACCACGCTGATGATGAAGGCCATCGACCGGCTCGCGCCCTTCTAGCCGCGCCCGGCGCTGAACACGGCCAGCATGTCCTCCTCCTCCGCTTTCTCAGGCTCGGCATTGTCGCCGAGCAATTGCAGGCACTGCTCGGCGGGCATGGGGCGTGCGAACAGGAATCCCTGTCCCACGGGGCAGCCGAGCCGGCGCAGGATCTCCGCCTGCTGATAGGCCTCGATGCCCTCGGCGATCACCTGAATGTTCAAATGCCGCGCGATTGCGATGATGGCGCTCACGATCGCCAGATCGCTCGAATCGGTGACCAGATCGCGGACGAAACTGCGGTCGATCTTCAGCGTATCGACGCGCCAATGCTTGAGATAGCTCAGACTCGAGTAACCGGTGCCGAAGTCGTCGATCGCGATCTTGATGCCCATGTCGCGCAGCCGCGCCATGGTGTCCTGCCGGCTGTCGCCCGCCGGCGCGCGCGAGTCGAACATTGCCCGCTCCGTCATTTCCAGCTGCAGCATGTCGGCCCGCAGACCGTGGGACTTGAGCAGGGTGGCAATGGTCGACTGCAATTCGCCGCGCTGCAGCTGCGCCGGCGCGATGTTCAGCGATATGGGCACGAGCGACACCCCCGCCTTGCGCCAGGCGCTCATGTTTTGCAGGGTCCGGTGCAGTACGAAATTGCCCATCGGAACGATCAAGCCGGTTTCCTCGGCCACCGGGATGAATTGATCGGCGGGGACCATGCCGTGCACCGGATGGTGCCAGCGCATGAGCGCCTCGAGTCCGACGACCTTGCGCGTCGATAAGTTGATGAAGGGCTGGTAGTGCACGTCGAGTTGCTTGAGCCGCAGTGCTTCGCGCAGGGACGCTTCGACTGCAACACGGTGCTTGAGCTTGCGGTTCATGATCTGGCTGAACATTTGCACGTTGTTGCGGCCTCGATCCTTGGCCTGATACATGGCCGTGTCGGAGTGTTTGAGCAACTCGACCATGTTCGAGCCGTCCCGCGGGAACATGCTGACGCCGACGCTGCCCGTGGTCTGCAGCGGATGCTGGTCGATGACGATGGGCCGGCTCAGCGTCTCGATGATCCGGGCCGCGCCCTGGGTCACTTCGTCGTACGACTGGACGCTGCGAAAGACGACGACGAACTCATCGCCGCCCATGCGGATGACCACATCGGTGTCGCGCACCACGGCCCGCAGCCGCGTTGCGACCTCCTGGAGCAGCTTGTCGCCGGTCTCGTGGCCGCGGGTATCGTTGATGTGCTTGAACCGGTCCAAATCGAGGAACACCACGCCCAGCATCGTGTTCTCGGTTTTGGCCGCGGCAATGGCCTCCGGCAGGAAAGCCGTCAGGTAGTGCCGGTTGGGCAATCCCGTCAACTGATCATGGTGCGCCATGCGGTCGAGGCGATTTTGATTGTCGATGAGCTGTTGTTCGACCTTCCGGCGCAATGACACGTCATGGGTGACGTAGGCGAGGACGTGGCGGCCGTCCACGTCGAGCGCATTGCACCTCACTTCGCTGTCGATGACATTTCCGTTCTTGCAGCGCTGCTGCAAATTGAGAGCCATTTGCGAACCCGCCTCGCGCAGGCGTGCCAGCACGTTCTCCGCGGTGGAGTCGCCGTCTGCAAATATGTCGCGCAGCGTGAGCGCCTCGGCCTCGATGTTGGTGTAGCCGAGGCGCCCGAGAAACGCGGGGTTGGTGTACAGCACGCGCTGCGTCTCTGCGTCGACGATGACGATGCCGTCGTTGGCCTGATCGATGATGGCCTTGTAGCGTGCATCGACTGATTTCTGCCGGCGATCATGCCGCTTGAACACCAGCAGCAACGCGGCGGCGGCCGCCACCAGCAGGACCAGGGACCCGAAGAGATAGCCCAGGCCGATACCGCCGTCGCGGCGGGCGGCGGATTCCAGCCGATAAACCCAAATCGCTCGTCCGCCGCCGTCGCGTAGCGCCGCATAGCCGAACGAGCCGTCGCGCGGCAGATGGGTAGTGACCTCGAAATCCCGCGCCGAGCGGGCCGACGACGGCCTCAGCAAATCGGCCGGCAGCGCCGGCCGATCAAAGGCGCCCAGCGGTCGCGCAGTCAATGCGCCGCCTGCGGATCGGGCCCGCTGAACCGCCGCGGCGGTCGACAGCTCTTTCGCCACCGCCAGCCAGCCGAGAACCGCGGCGGGAGCCGCGTGCGACAGGATGGGACGCACTGCCAGCCATTGGCCGTCGGCAAAACCGACAGCCTCCGGTGCGTCCGCCGAGTGCAGCACCGCGGTCGACAGGAAACCGATCGCTCGCGGATCGGGCTTCGCCTCGCTCCATCGCCCACCCTCGCGCTTGGCGCTGAATCGCAGGGTCTGTGCCGCCGAGAGCACCACCAAGGAATCCACCGCAGGGCCCATCAGATTGAAGAGCGCAGCGCGTTCCGCCACCGGAATCGCGCCGTCTTGCAGCAGCTGCGCCACGGAATCGGATTGCGACAGTGCGTGGGCGCGGACCGCCACCTGATCCGCCTCGGCGGTCATCTCTTGCGCCAGTTGCTGAAGCTGCAGCTGTGAGTTTTCGCGCTCGAGCGCGGCCGTGCGACGCTGCCATTGCCGCTGATTCGAGGCTATCAAGAGCAGCAGGAGCAGAACCGCCATGGCGCCTGCCGCCAGCCATACCGTCCGTTGTGCTCCGGCGCCGCGGGCAAACTTCAGGCGATTGGACATATTCCGGCCGGGTCTGATTAATGTGCGGGCAGTATGTTTCATGCCGCGCCAACTAACCGATATGCGCAGCACAATCTGCGCTAGCCGGCGAACTCCATGGCCAGTTCGGCCCTCAGGCTTTGCTCGTCGCGCGCCACCGTCGCCACCGCCAGCACGCGGCCGGCGCGCCGGTAGGAAATGCTGAAATCGCGCGCCGCGAACGACCCTTCCAGATCCGCCGCATCCCACTGCTCGGCATGGCCCACGTAGTTGACCGTAAGGTCGTAGTGCTGGCTCCAGAAGAACGGCACGGCATTGAACTTCTCGGCCAACCCGAGCATGTTCCTCGCGGCCACTTGTCCCTGACGTTCCGCAACCACCCAATGCTCGACTCGGATTCGTTCGCCGGAGTGTGGATCAGGCCATCGCGCAATGTCGCCGGCGGCAAATACGCCGCGCGCGCTGGTCTCGAGATATTCGTTCACCGCGACGCCGCGGTCGACCGTGAGCCCGGACTTCTCGGCCAGGGACACCGCGGGCCGCACCCCGACCCCGACGACCAGGAAATCCGCCTCTAGTGCCGCGCCGCCGCTCAATTCAACGCGCCGGCCGGCCACGCGGCTGACGGAATTGCTCAGATGAAATTGCACGCCGTGCGACTCGTGCAGTCCTTGGATGAAAAGACCCGCAGGTTCGCCGAGAATCCGGGCCATCGGCACCTTTTCGGGACCGACCACGTGAACCTCGATGCCGCGCGCGCGCAGCGATGCGGCCACTTCCAGTCCGATGAAGCTTGCACCCACCACCACCACGCTGCGCGCAACGGCGGCTCCCGCAACGATGGCGCGGCTGTCGGCAAACGTGCGCAGATAGCAGACCTGAGCCGGCGCGGCGCCGGGAATCTCCAGCCGCACCGGCTCGGCGCCGGTGGCGAGCAGCAAGGCATCGAATCCGATCTGCCTGCCGCCGTCGGTTTGCACCCGGCGCCGCGCCACATCCAGCGCCGTCACGCGGGAGTTGAGGATGAGATCGATCTTGCGCTCGGTGTAATACTCCGGAGTTCTCAAGGGAATCCACTCGGGCGGCGCTGTGCCGGCCAGAAAATCCTTGGATAGATTCGGCCGGTCGCACGGCGGCGAGTCGTCGGCGCTGATCATGGTCAGCGTGCCGGCAAATCCTTCGCGGCGCAAGGCATCCGCGGCGGCAAGCCCGGCGGCGCCGCCGCCGACGATCACGACATCGCGCAGCGAGCTGTGCGTGCGGCGCTGCGCGGTGGCGGAAGCCATTTGCTCGCGCACGAAGACCGTGTCGCCGATACGCTCGACCCGCCAGCAGGATATCGGATCCAATGCGGGAGCCCGCAGCGCCTCGCCCGTGCGCAGGCTGAAGCAGGCGTGGTGCAGCGGACAACGCAGGGTCTCTCCCACCACCAGACCCCGTGCGAGGGGTCCATGGTAGTGGCTGCAATACGCACCGACGGCGAACAGTTCTGCGCCGCGCCGAATCAGGACCACGTCGTCGCTGCCGGCGCTGCCGAGCAACAGCCCACCGTCGGGAATGCTGCCGAAGGGCACGCCCGCTGCGAAGTCCGGCTTTGGCGCATTGTCCACGCGCGAATTATACGCGCGAACGAGGTTCGTGGATCACGGTATGCCGGCGTTTCTTGTCGGATGCCGCTGTGAAACAATGCAGGACATGAATACCGCCAGGCTCGATGTGCGTCTCGACACCAGTCTCGAATTGCTGTTGGAACGCGCTCCGGTCGGCGTGGGAGCACGCGTTTTGGCCACCGTGGTGTCGACGGCCGGCTCAACCTACCGCAAACCGGGCGCACGCATGCTCATCATGGGCGACGGCAGCTACCTGGGACTGCTGAGCGGAGGCTGTCTCGAGGCGGATCTGAAATTGCATGCGCAGCAGGTGTTGGACAGCCGCGTGCCACGGGCGGTCGAGTACGACATGCGCGGTCCCGACGACGTGCTGTTCGGCATCGGCGCAGGTTGCGAAGGCGCCATGCGCGTGCTGCTCGAACCGGCGGACGCCGGTAGTCCGGCGGCGGCGGCGCTGGCGGCCGCCGGACACGCCACGCAGGCCGGCAGGCCGGCCTCGCTGGTATCGATCCACGAATCCGCGGATCTGCCGCTCGGCACCTACCCTGCGGGGCCGCCGCTGCCGCCGGTTGCGCTCCGGGCCGCCGCGCAATCGCTCAGTGAACACGTATCGCGCGGCGTGGAGTGGGACGACGGCCACGGACGCACGCGGGCGTTGATACAATTCCTCGCACCGCCCCCGCATTTGCTGATTTGCGGCGCCGGCCCCGACGCGCAGCCCGTGGCGGGCGCCGCGCGCGCGTTGGGCTGGCGCGTCTGCGTCGTCGATCATCGCCCGGCGTATGCGGTGGCCGCGGACTTCCCGGGCGCCGAGGTGCGGCTTTGCGATCCGTGCACGCTGCGTTCGAGCATCGCTCTCGAGCAATGCCATGCCGCCGTGGTCATGAGCCACCACCTGCTCTCCGATGCTTCCTACTTGCGTGAGTTGTCGCAGGCGGGAATTCCCGCCTACATCGGCCTATTGGGCCCCGAAGCGCGCCGCCTCCGGCTGGCACAGGAATTGGGAGCGGACGCGGAGAATCTCAAGTTGCGCCTGCGCGGTCCCGTCGGCATCGACATCGGTGCGGTCACGCCCGAAGGCATCGCGCTCTCCATCATCACGCAAATCCACGCGTGGTTGGCCGGGCGCGGCGGCGCCGAACGCTGTGCCTCCGGGACGTGGTTGGGCTAGACTTCACCGCTTCAATGCCTGAATCCGGCACCCAATCGACGCCAGAGGAACGCGCGGCCGCGCTCGCGTTCCTGCGCAACCTGGCGGCGGAAGTCTCCGAAGGCTCGATTGATTTGCCGTGCTTTCCCGATGTGGTCATCCGCATCAGCACCGCGTTGGCCGATCCCGACACCACCACCGATCACGTGGTCACCATCGTCGGCGCCGAGCCGCGCCTGGCGGCGCGCATTTTGCAGACTGCGAATTCCGCCGCATTCAATACTTCGGGAAAACCGCTGACGGAATTGCGCTCCGCCGTCACGCGCCTCGGACACCGGATGGTGCACGGCACGGCGATGTCCTATGCCATGCAACAGATGAAGAACGAGGCGTCGCTGCGGTCCATCGCGAAGCCCCTGACCGAATTGTGGAACAAGAGCATTGCGGTCGCCTCGGTGTGCCGGATCATCGCCGCGCGCACCAAGTTGAACGCCGACGAGGCCTTCCTGACGGGCCTGCTGCACGGCATCGGCAGTCTCTACATCATGGCTCGCACCGCAACCGCGGCGGTGGAGCCGGGAGCCGAGAATGCGTCGCTGGAATTGCTCGGCGGCTGGCAGGCGTCCATCGGCAAGGCGGTGCTCGAGAGTTGGGGCTTCGCGGAGGACATGTGCGAGGCCGTGGGTGCGCAATTGGACCACGAACGCCGCTGGAAGCACGAGCCGGCACTCACCGACGTGCTCATCGCCGGTCTCGTGCTCGCCGATGTACTGCCATCGCCGGAGCGCGCGGCGGCGGCCATCGAGGGAATCAACGCCTTCCTCACGGTCCAGGTCGCGCCCGCGGATTGCGGCGCCATTCTCGCCGAGGCCGAACGGCAGATCAGCCAGGTGCGCGCGGCGCTGGCCGTTTGAATTCGGCGGCCAACTCGCGGGCGGACGCCGCCAGCATCGTGGTGTCCACCCCCACGGCCACGAACAACGCTCCGTGACGCAGGTACTCGTGCGCAAGCTTGCGGTCTGAAGTGAGCGTACCCGCCGCCTTGCCCGCACCGGTCACCGTCGCGATTCCTTGAATCAGGGCGGCCTGTACCGCCGGATCCGCGGGCTTGCCGAGCAGTCCCATCGAGGCGGCCAGGTCGGCGGGACCGAAAAATATTCCGTCGACTCCGTCCACCGCGGCAATGCTCTCGAGATGGGCCATGGCATTCACGGATTCCACTTGCAGCAGCACGCACATTTCATCGTCGCTGCGCCGCAGATAGTCATCGACCTGATTCCAGCGCGAGGCGCGTGCGACGGCACTGCCCACGCCGCGCACGCCGCGCGGCGGGTAGCGGGTGGCCGCCACCATCTGACGCGCCTGTTCCGCCGATTCGACCATGGGAATGATCAAGGTCTGCGCGCCGATATCCAGATATTGCTTGATCAGGTCCACGCGGCCGTGCACCGGGCGCACGATGGGGTGCACCGGATAGGGGGCCATGGCCTGCAATTGCGGCAACACGCTGCGCGGATCGTTGGGCGAATGCTCGGCGTCGATCACCAGGCAATCAAAGCCCGTGGTCGCCAATAATTCGGCGACGTAGGAGTCGGCCAACCCCAGCCACAGCCCGATCTGGGCCTCGCGCCGGCGCAGCGCCTGTTTGAATTCATTGGTCGATATATGCATCACCGGTCTCTTCACGCTCAGATGAAACGCAGGGAAATGCCGCCGAGGGCTCCGAAATCGGCATGCAGCACGTCGCCTCGCGCCACGGTCGTCGGCCGCGTGAATGAGCCGCCCAGAATGATGTCGCCGGTCCGCAAAACCTCGCCGTAGGGCGCAATCTTGTTGGCGAGCCACGCCACTCCTGCAGCGGGATGATTGAGCACGGCGGCCGCGACTCCCGTCTCCTCGATCACGGCGTTCTTGTACAACAGCGCCCCGACCCAGCGCAGATCCACCGCATCGGGTTTGACCGGCCGGCCGCCGACCACGATGCCCGCATTGGCCGCAAAATCGGCGATGGTATCGAACACCTTGCGCGGTGCGCGCGTCTCGCGGTCGAATTGCTCGATGCGGGCATCGATGATCTCGAGCGCCGGGGTCACGTAGTCGGTGGCCCGCAGCACGTCGAAGATCGTCACGCCGGGCCCTTGCAGGGGCGCGCATAGGACGAACGCGAGCTCCACCTCGACCCGCGGCGCGATGAAACGTTCAAAAGGCACGTCGCTGCCGGTCGCGAAAAACATGTCGTCCATCAGCGGCGCATAGTCCGGCTCCGTGATCTGCGATGCCTGCTGCATCGCGCGCGAGGTGAGCCCGATTTTGCGGCCCTTGACGCTGCGGCCGTCGGCGATTTCCAGCTTCACCCATTCGCTTTGAATGGCATACCCGTCCTCGATGGTCATGCCGCGATATTCCGCCGAAAAATGCCGCAACTGGGTGCGGTTCTTGCGTGCATCGTACAGGCGCCGGGCCAGCTGTCGAATGGTGTCGGCGGGCAGCATGGGCTACTTCACCTTCAGGCGCGCGTGCAGATTGTTGTGTTTGAGAGTGCCGGCTTCGCTGAATTCATTCAGCTCAAGCGACAGCGCCAGCCCGGCTTGCGAAAATTGCTGCGCAAAATGCTCCTTCATGATCTCGAACAGCCCGTGGCAGGTTGCCTGCTTCGCCGCAGCGCTGCGCCCGGCGCCGATCTTCAATATTGCATGCACGAATCCCGCATCGTTCAGGCTGCCGTCGGCGATGCAGTAGTCCTCACAGGCGATGGCGCGCACGCGAACGCCGCCGGGCGGAAACACGGTCGAGCCGTCGACCCGGAGCGATGTCATGTATTGCGCGAGCTTTCGGCACAGCTCGCCGAAGCGGCCCGCATCGCGCAGATTGGCGCTGTATTCCAAAGTCATGTGCGACATGCGACACCCATGGTGGCGACGGTGCAGCCCACCGAGAAAATCGGAATAGGCCGATAATAGTGCAGGCTGCCCCGACCTTGGGCGGCGGCGGCGATGCTGATGAAGGTGCGGATCTCGAATCCTCCCTGGCCGGCGTCGCGATAGGTCGCCTCGTCGGTATAGGACAAAAGCGCCTGCTTGTCGTTGGCCTGCCAGGATGCGAGGAATTCCCGGTCCCAGGCTTCGTTGATCTTCCCCGAGTCCGGAGTCGCCGGCCAGTGTGAGATGCCGCCGGTTCCAACGACCGCAATTCGTTCCGGCGCGAGGTCCGCGGCGCGCCGTAGCGCCTCGCCGAGCGCCCATGCGCGGTGCAGCGGCGTCAGCGGCGGTCCCTGGCAATTGATGTTCACGGGAATGACCGGCAGGTCATACCGCGGCGTCAGAAAGCTCAGCGGAACCATGACCCCGTGATCGAATTTCCATTCCTCGGCGTAGGCGACGTCCACCGTCTGCATCATTTCGCGTATCAAACGCAGCGACAGCGGCGCATTGCCCGGAATGGCGGTATGCGGTATGCCTAGCCACTGCGGATCCTCGATGGGCCCTTCGTAGCTCTCGGCCATGCCCACCGCGAACGCCGGCATGTTGTTCATGAAGAAATTGGCGAAATGTTCGGCGGCGACCAGGATCAGCGCGTCGGGCGTCGCGGCCGCGAGTTCCTCGCCCATCCTGCGGTAGGCGAGGAAGAACTCCTCGGCAATGCTGCGGTCGGCCATGTGCGCGCGTCCGGTGATGCCGGGGGCATGGCTGCAGATGCCGGCGAACACCAGGCTCATATGTTCGCCACTTTTTCGTCCAGGCGGGTGGTCATCGTATAGACGCCGGCGCGCACCGGTCCATGGCGGCTGACCCCCGAACGCATTGCCTCGATGTAGTCGGCCCACGGCATGCCGAGAAAAGCGGCGTAGTGCATCAGCAATTGCCCGTTGGCTCCCAAGACATAGATGAGTCCGATGTCGCCGCGCTCGATTGCGCCCCGCTCTTCGGCACTGAGAATGTAGCCGTCCAGTACCGAGCGCATGTCGTCGCGAAATTGGCGCTGCACGCCGCGGTCGCGATTGATGTCGAACAAGAATTTCTGCATCTGGTACAGGCTCACGGCCGGGCGCCCCAATGGGGAATGGGATGCGCACCCAAACTCACGCAGACGTTCTTGGGTTCCAGGAACACTTCGTAGCTCCAGGTCCCGCCTTCGCGGCCGGTGCCCGAGGCTTTGGTGCCCCCGAAGGGCTGCCGCAGGTCGCGAACGTTCTGGCTGTTGACGAAACACATGCCCGCCTCGATGGCGGCGGCAACGCGGTGCGCCCGCCCCAGGTTCTCGCTCCAGACGTAGCTGCTCAGGCCATACACGACGTCATTGGCCTTGGCGACGGCGTCGGCCTCGTCCGTAAACGGAATCAGGCAGGCCACCGGCCCGAAGATCTCCTCCTGGGCGATGCGCATGCGGTTGTCGACGTCGGCGAACACCGTAGCGTTGACGAAATTGCCCTTGGCGAGCGGGCCGTCCGTGAACGGCGCCTCCGGGCCGCCGCACATCAGAGCGGCGCCTTCCTGCGAACCCAGGGCGATGTAGCGGCGCACCTTCTCCAGGTGCGCGGCGCTGATCATCGGACCGATGAGGGTGTGCGGGTCCAGCGGATCGCCGGCCGTGATGCGCTGCGCGCGCTCGGTAAATTCGCGCACGAACTCAGGGTAGATGGATTTCTGCACCAGGATGCGCGAGCCGGCGGTGCAGCGTTCGCCGTTGTTGGAGAAGATCATGAACAGCGCGGCATCCATCGCCCGCGCGAGGTGCGCATCCTCGAACACGACGAAGGGGCTTTTGCCGCCCAACTCCATCGAGAACTTCTTGAGTCCGGACGCCTTCACAATGCGGTTGCCGGTCGCCGTCGACCCGGTAAAGGAGATCGCGCGCACATCGGGATGCCGGCACAGCGGCTCGCCCGCCTCGCTGCCCGTGCCGTGCACGATATTGAGCACCCCCGCGGGGATCCCCGCCTGCAAGGCCAATTCGCCGAGCCGCGCCGCCGACAGCGGCGACAGTTCGCTCATTTTGAGAACGGCGGTGTTGCCGAACGCGAGCGCCGGCGCCACCTTCCAGGTTGCAGTCATGAACGGCACGTTCCATGGCGAGATCAGGGCGCACACGCCCACGGGATGGAACAGCGTGTAATTCAGGTGCGTCGCCGTCGGATAGGTGTGGCCGTCGACCCGCACGCACATTTCCGCAAAATAGTAGAAATTGTCGGCCGAGCGCGGCACCAATTGCTTGGCGGTCTGCGCAATCACCTGGCCGGTGTCCTGCGTCTCCGTCCTGGCGATTGCGGCAACATCAGCTGCGATCAGGTCCCCCAATTTGCGCAGCAGTGCGGCGCGTTCGGCGGCGGGCCGGCCCGCCCAGGCGGGAAACGCCGCCTTGGCGGCCGACACCGCGGCGTCGACTTCACGTTCACCGCCGCGCGCCACCTGGGCGAGCACCTCCTGAGTGGCGGGATTGACCGTCTCGAAGTAATCCGCGCTCGGAACGGCCAAACCATCGATCAAATGTTGAACTTGCATGAGTCGCCCTCAACGGCCGAATACGTCGTCGGCCGCGATCGTGTTGAACAGCCGGCCGAGGCCGTCGATCTCGCAGATCACGACATCGCCGGGCATCACGTTGACCACTCCTTGCGGCGTGCCGGTGAGAATCACATCGCCCGGCGATAATGTCATGAATTCGCTCAGGTATTCGATCAGATGGGGAATATCGAAAATCAAATCCCGGGTATTGCCCTGCTGGGTAAGTTGGTCGTTGACGAAGGTCCGCAAGCCCAGGTTGCCCGGATCCGCCACGTCGGCGGCGTCGACGAACCAAGGACCGAGCACCGTCGCGCCATCGCGGTTCTTGACTCGCAGGTTGGGACGGTACCAGTTCTCCAGATAATCGCGAATCGCGTAGTCATTCGCGATGCAGTAGCCCGCCACGTGCTCGAGAGCAGAAGAGCGCGGAACCCGTTTGGCCGTGCGCCCGATGATCACCGCCAGTTCGCATTCGTAGTGCATGAATGTCACGCCCGCCGGACGCCGGGTCATTCCGCGATGACCGAGCAAGGTCCCGGGCCCTTTGAGAAACACCAAGGGCTCCTCTTGACGCTGCAATGCCAGTTCCTTGACGTGATCAGCGTAGTTGAGGCCAAGCGCGATCACCGTGCCGACCTCGAACGGGGGCAGCCACACGACGGCGGCGTCGGCCACGACGCGGCCGTCGGCAAGCCGCAACCATTCCGGGGTCCCCGCCGCCGGAGTCGCCTCGTGAATGGCGCCCGCGTAGGCCACGCGCGCACGCATCATGCGGCGGCCTCCGAAAACCGGTTGCTCAGACTGCCCAAACCCTCGATCTCGATCCTCAAGGTCTGGCCCGCCCGCACCCGCGGCGCCGGGGCCGCGGCTCCCAGCGCGAGCACGTCGCCGGGCGCCAGCGTCATGAAGTCCGAGACGTCGGCCAGCAAACGTGCTGCCGGCCGGATCAAATCGGCTGTGTTCGCGCTATGCACCAGGGTGCCATCGAGGTAGGCGCGAATGCTCAGCGCGTCGGGATCCGCAACCGCGGCGCGCGCGGTGACGGCCGGCCCCAAGGGGCAGTACCCGTCCCTTGCCTTGAAGCGGATGGACGGACGGTGATAGCTCGAATGCGGAATGCTCACGTCGGCGACGATGAGATAGCCCGCCACGTACTCCAGGGCCTGCGGCACGCAGACCTTGCAGGCCGTGCGGCCGATCACCAGACCGAGACAGGCTCCCACTTCGAGTTCGGGCGTTCCCGGCGGAATGCTCACCACGCTGCCCGCCGGCGCCAACGTGTTGCGCGGCTTGATGTAGAGCACGGGGGCGGCGGGCGGAGCATCATAGGGCGGCCGGCTCGCCGCGCCGCCGAGCGCGGCCAGCGCCGAGCGATGGTTCAGCAGCGCGCCGTACACCGTGCCGCTCAGGCGATAGGGCGCTACGTCGCACGCAATCGAGGACAAGCCCGCGTCAGCCAGCATCCGCCCTCCAGCCGATTTTTCACGCCCATCTGGCGATATTCACTAATATGTTAGTAATATAGTGTCATGTGAAATGCAGTGTCAAGGCGGCGCCGCCGCAGGGATATGGAATGAGTCCAAGATCCGCACCATTGAGGCACCGCAACCTGCCGCTGTTGCTGCTGCAGGCGCGCGAACGGGTGATCGCGCGCTTCAGGCCGATTCTCAACGCGCACGGCATCACGGAACAGCAATGGCGCATCGTTCGCGCATTGATCGACACCGGGCCTCTGGAGCCGCGGGAAATCGGCGAGCTGTGCCGTATTTCGAGTCCCAGCCTCACCGGCGTGCTGTCGCGCATGGAAGAGCTCGGCTATATCAAGCGCAAACGCCTGGCTCATGATCAGCGCCGCCTGCGTGTCTCACTGACGCCGCGCAGCCGCGCGCTGGCCGGTCGCATGGCCCCGCGGATCGAGGCGACCTACGCCGACATCGAGGCGGTGATCGGCGCAGAATTCTCGGCGCGCTTCTATCGCGCGCTGGACGAGTTGATCGGCGCGCTGGCGCTGCATGCGGCGGATACGGCCGCCGACGAGTGACTCTGGTTCGCCGCGAATGGCACGCTTACAATGTCCGGGGGGGACGGCAGTGAATATCGGAAGTACATTCCTCAAGAACACCTGGTACGTCGCGGCGTGGTCGCACGAGATTACGGCGCGCGGCCTGCTGGCGCGGACCATCACCCGGGTGCCGTTGCTATTTTGGCGCGACGGCGCCGGCGAGGTCGTGGCGCTCGATGACCGCTGCTGTCACCGCGCGGCGCCGCTGTCGAAGGGCCGTCGCGAAGGCGATCGCATTCGCTGCATGTACCACGGGCTGCTGTTCGACCGGACCGGCAAGTGCGTGGAGATTCCCTCGCAGGATTTCATACCGCCGGCCGCGAAGGTGCGTGCCTATCCGGTGATCGAGCGCAGCAAGTGGGTCTGGGTGTGGATGGGCGATGCGCAATTGGCGGATCCCTCGCAGATCCCCGACACGCACACCCTGGACGACCCCGGCTGGCGCGGCACGCCCGGATATCTGCACTACGCCGCCAACTACCTGCTGATCACCGACAATCTGCTCGACTTTTCTCACTTGTCGTACGTGCACGAAACGACTCTCGGCGGCAGCGGCAGGTACGCCGGCATCCGGCCCAAGGTGACGCGCAACGGCCGCAGTGTGCGGGTGGAGCGCTGGTTGATCGATGACGAACCGGCCCCCTTCCTGCGGAATTTGAAAACCTGGCCCGGCAACGTCGACCGCTGGAATATCTACGACGTGGTGATTCCGGGAGTGCTGCTGATGGATTCCGGGAGCGCCCCGACCGGAACCGGCGCGCCGCAGGGCAGCCGCGTCGATGCGGCGCAATTCTTCGGGTGCCAGGCCGTGACGCCGGAAACCGAGTCCACCTCGCATTATTTCTTCCAGCAGTCGCACGGCTTTGCGCTCGATGATCCATCGGTCACCGAGAACCTGACCAGGAGCGTTCTCGCGGGATTCCAGGAGGACAAGGACATCATCCTCGCGCAGCAGCGTATTCTCGATCTCGCACCCGACGCGCCGATGCTCGCGATGCGCATGGACACCGCGCTCGCGAGCTTTCGCGCTATGATGGAAAAGGCAATCGCCGACGAGGGCACCGTACCGGCTGGCGTCGCCCGGGGCTCACTTGGCACCGCCGCGCTATCGGACATGGGGAACAATGATGGCGGAACGTGACGCGAGCGGGAAGATTCTGCGGACGGCCGCCCTGTACCTGGCGCTCGTGGCCGCGGTGTTGGGTTGCACGCAATCCGCATCGGCGGCGCCCGCCGCCAACGATTGGCGCGCCGGCGTTCGCGATCTGGCAGCCAAACACTTCAAGAATCCGGCGTGGGGCTATTCCCACTGCATGCGCGACTATGCGCTGGCGCGCGAGCTGGCGGCGGCCGACCATGCCGATGTCGATGATGATGTGCTGTTCGCCGCCGCCTACTTGCACGACATGGCCGCATTCAAGCCCTGGGAGAATGAAAAACTCGATCATTCCGACGTGGCGGCCGGCATCGTCGACACCGTCCTCAAGGGGACCGGCTTTCCGATGACCAAGCTGGACGCGGTGCGCGGCGCGATCCGCACGCACATGTACTACCGGGATCCCGTCGGTCCCGAAGCGCTGTATCTGCACGATGCCGATGCGCTCGATTGGCTGGGCGCCATCGGCGTTGCCAGAGTCACCGCGTTGGTGGACCCCAACGGCGGGAGTCCGGACGGGCCCAAGGCCGTCAAAATGCTCGAAGACAACTTGAAGAAGGTTCCGTCGCGGGTGCTTTCACCCGCCGGCAAGGCCATGGTGGCGGCGCGCAAGGCCGAACTGGAAGCGTATCTGAAGGATTTGCGGCGCGAGTCGGAGAACCTGCAGACGCTGTAGGTCCTACTTCGCCGCGTCGCGATGGATGGGATCGATCCAGTACACTTCTTCCACCCGCTCGGCGGCATCGATGTTGAGGTTCACCACCACGGACTCGTTGTCGCTGCGCATCAGGACGCATTCGAGCGGCGTATCGCTCGATCGGTTGATCTCCTGATGCGGCACATAGGGCGGCACGAAAATGAAATCCCCGGCGTCCGCCTCGGCGACGAACTCCAGCCGTTCGCCCCAGCGCATCCGCGCCACTCCGCGCACCACGTAAATGACGCTTTCCAGCGCGCCGTGATGGTGGGCGCCGGTCTTGGCACTGGGGTGGATGATCACGGTCCCCGCCCAGATCTTCTGCGCACCGCGGGCCGAATTCACGGCTGCCGCCCGCAGCATGCCCGGCGTCTGAGGAGTGTTGCTGTCCAGGCGGTCGCTCTTGATGACCTTGACGCCCTCGGTGCGCCAATCACGCAATTGAATGGTCGGCATCTTCCCATCCTCCCGGCGGCTGTGCGCTGAAAACTCAGCCGGCAAGCGCCTTGATCAATTCATACCAATACGTCAGCCCTTTGTAGAACTCATTCACTCGGATCCGCTCATTGAGTCCGTGCGCGAATTCCTCGCTGTCCATGATGAACACTCCGCCCACGCCGTAGGTGGGAATCCCGGCGTTGCGGAACACCGCGCCGTCGGTGGCGTAAGCCGCTTGCGTCGGCACCACGGGCGTGCCCGGGTCCGATGCCGCGACCGCCTTTGCAACGGCCTTCATCACATCGGCGCGCATCGGCGAAGCGTCCGACACCAAGGCATCGTAGCCCTGCCGCACCTCGACCTTGGGTCCGACCAGTCCTTGCAGGGTCTTTTGTACGTCCGCGGCGCTCGTGCCCGGGAAAATGCGGCAATTGATGGTGGCGGTCGCCGATTGCGGCAGCGCGTTCTCCGCGTGGCCGCCGCTCAGCATGGTGGCCACACACGTGGTGCGTATCCGGCCGATGAAGCCCGGATTCCTGGCTATCTCGGCGGCTGCCGCCGCGTTGCCCGGATCCGCGGCAAAATGCGCCATCGCGGCGCCCATCGGTCCCTGGGTCACGGCGCTGGCCGCCTTGAAATCCCCCAGGGTCCACTCATTCCACTGTACCGGGAACTCGTAGTGCTGTACCGCCTTGAGTGCGTCCGCGAGCTCATAGATGGCATTGTCGGCGCGCGGCTCGGAGCTATGGCCGCCGGCATTATGGGTCGTCAGGAGAAACTGCGCGGAACTCTTCTCTGCGCCCTGTACGTAGAAGATGAGCGGCTTGGCGCTGCCTTCGCTGAGCACCCCGCCGCCGCCGTCGCCATTGAGAGCAAACTCGGCATCCACCAGGTCGCGATGTGCGGTCACCAGGTCCCTTGCGGTGGCCTGCGCCGTTTCCTCGTCGCCGCTGAAGGTGATGATCAGATCGCGCTTCGGCACGAAACCTTCCGCCTTGAGACGCAGGAAGGTCGCGGTCAGCAGCGCCACTTCCTGTTTCACATCCGACGTTCCGCGGCCGTAGAAAAAGCCGTTCTCTTCGGTCAGACGATAGGGGTCCCGCTGCCAGTCGCTGCGTTTAGCCGTGACCACGTCCATATGCGCCATGAAGGCGATGGGTTTGCCGCCGTGGCCGCTGCCGCGATAGCGCACGACCAGCGATGCGGTCTCGCCCTGGGGGAGAACATGAATGTCTGCGGGGGGAAAGCCGCCCGCCTGGAATCGTTCCGCCAGGTACTTCGCGACCACGGGCACGTTGCCCTTGCCGATGGAGCTTTCGATGCCGACGATGTGCGCGAATATTTCGCGTGCCTGGGCGCGCACCGCGTCCGGTGCCGCAGCCGGCGCGGCTGCGCCGGTCGCGCTGATTACCGCGCACAAGGCCGCGCCGCCCAGATAAAGCCTCGAGCTTCGAATTCTCGTCGTTTTCACCCGCTCCCCCGTCGATTTTTGAAACATACCTGCGAGAATAGCCGAAGTATGCAAAGCAGCGGGCAAATTCCCCTCTGGACCATCGGCGCCCCGATATTTGCGGGAGCCGTGCTGCTGGCGGCCGGGCTCGGCTTGGGCGGCGGATTCATCGTGGCTTTCATCGCCATCGGCCTCGCCGGCAGCGTGTTCGCCGCAGTCCATCATGCGGAGAGCGTCGCGCACCGGGTCGGCGAACCCTTCGGCACCTTGGTGCTGGCGCTGGCGGTCACTCTGATCGAGGTCGCGCTCATCGTTTCCTTGATGACCGCGGGCGGCGAGGAAGCGGCGGGCTTGGCGCGCGACACGGTATTCGCGGCGGTGATGATCATTTTGAACGGCATCATCGGTTTGTGCCTGCTGGTGGGCGGCGTCAAACACCGCGAACAGAGTTTCAGCCTCGACGGCGTCGGGGCCGCGCTGGTGGCGCTCGGAACCATCGTCGTCATGACTCTGGTGTTTCCCAACTACACCGTCACCACGCCCGGGCCGTACTATTCCGCGAGCCAGCTGGTGCTCATCGCCGCCGTCACCGTGGTGATCTACGGCGCGTTTGTCTTCACCCAGACCGTCGGCCATCGGCAGTTCTTCCTGCACGATGAGATCGACAGCCCGGTGCAGCACGCGGCGCGGCCGAGCAACGGCGCCGCCGCCTTGAGCTCGGTTCTCTTGCTGATGTGCTTGTGCGCCGTGGTGCTGCTGGCGAAGAAACTTGCGCCGAGCCTGGAGGCCGGGGTGGCAAAGCTCGGGGCGCCGAACGCCTTGGTCGGCGTGATCATCGCGGGTATCGTGCTGCTGCCCGAAGGGCTGGCGGCGCTGCGCGCGGCTCGGGCGAATCGGCTGCAGACCAGCCTCAACCTTGCGCTGGGATCGGCGCTTGCCAGCATCGGCTTGACCATTCCCGCGGTGAGCTTCCTGTCGCTCTACATGAACATCCCGCTGCGCCTGGGCATCGATTCCAAAGCCACCCTGCTGCTCATGCTCTCGTTGTTCGTCACCACCCTGGTGCTGCGAACCGGGCGCACCATCATTCTTCACGGCATCGTGTTGCTCACCGTTTTCGTGGTGTATCTGTTCACCATCGTCGTGCCGTGAGTCCTCGCCGCGCGCCCACGCTCAAGGGCGGGCGGCGACCTCGTCGATATGCTTGAGCAGATCGGCGGGATCTTCATAGACGCGAAAAGCGCCGGCACGCGCCAGTTCCTCTTCGCCGTATCCGCCGGATAACAATCCGACCCCCAGGCCCCGCGCGCGCTGCGCGGCGATCATGTCCCAGATGCTGTCGCCGAGCACCAGCGACTCGCGAATGTCGACGCCGAGGCGTCCGGCTGCCGTGAGAAAAAGATCCGGGTCGGGCTTGGCGTACTTGACTTGATCGCGGGTGACCACCGGCACCTTCTTGGGATCGACGCCGAGTGCGGCGAGATTGGGGCCGGCGGTCTCCATGCGTCCGCTGGTGGCTATCGCCCAGGGCGTGCCCTGCTCCGTCAGATAATCGAGCAGCTCGCGCGCGCCGGGCAGCGGCCGCACGCTCGCCGACAGCGCGCGGTACGCTTCGGCATGCCGCACGCGCAGCCTATCCAGGCGTTCCGGCGTATTGTCGAAGCCGGTCTCGCGCAACAGGATATTGGCGAACAGTCCGCCGCTCATGCCGATCTTGCGATGAATGCGCCACACGGAGAGGGGGATGCCCTCCTGGTCCAGTGATGATTTCCACGCGAGCACGTGCTGGTACACGCTGTCAATGAGCGTGCCGTCGAGGTCGAATAGAAAGGAGGTCTTGGGGCGATGCATGGCTCAGCGGGGCCGCCGCAGCGGTGCGGCGAGATACAGGCCGAACTCCTTGGCAAAATCGACCGAGACGCGCGCATGCACGCGGCCCTGACGGTCGAGGAACTCCGCTTCATCATCCAGCGGCACCACCGCGCCGTGCCACACGTTGGGATGCAGGTACAGACCACGGCCGCCGTCGCACCAGAAGGTCACGAATTTATCCGGCGTGACATCGTCGCCCGGCAGCGCCAGCGGCACCACGAAACTCTGCCCTCTGAGTGGATAGAAGAGCTGGCCGCCGTCAGGGTGATAGTTCGCGCGCCAGATCAGGGCGCGCTCGCGTGGCCGGCCGGCGGTGTCGGCCGCAGCCTCCTCCGGCCAGTTGCTCCAGCCGAACAGATAGCTGTCGCCCACCGCGTTATTGCGTGCATAGAGGGTCTCACCCTTCCAGCAGAACTCGAATAGACCTTCGGTGACGCCGCCCTGATCGCCGGTATTGGCGTCGATCGGGCGCCAACCCTGTGCCGGCCAGGGAACGATTTCGATTGGAAAGCTCTTCGGATCGTCGACCAAACATCCATAGCCCTTGAGGCTGGCGTCGGTGGCGAGAACGACCGGGGTTTCATGCGCGCGCCGCACGCCCGTGGTCGGCACATAGGCAATTTCCAATTGGCCGATATCCATGATGCTTGAGTTTTCCTGCAGTGTGACTCGTGGATTATGCCGCGCGGGCGGCACACTTGTCAGTCCTGCGCCGCGCCGGCGAGTCCGGGCGCCTGCGCCGCTTCGCCATGCTCGGCCCGCGAGCCCAGACCCAGGGCCGTGATTCCCGTCATGAGGACGCCGGCAGCGACGGCCAACAATCCCCACGTGAAGCTCCCCGTCGCATCCTTGATCCACCCGATGACGAAGGGTCCGGCGAATCCTCCGACATTGCCGATGGCATTGATCAGTGCGATCGCGCCCGCGGCCGCGGCGCCGCTCAAGACGGATGCCGGCAGTGTCCAGAAAATCGGCACGATGGCCAGCGTTCCTGCCGCGCCGATCGAGATGGCGAGCACCGACAGACGCGGTGAATTCACCAGAAAGGCGCTCGCGGACAGGCCGGCGAACCCCACCACCGAGGCGATGGCAATATGCCGCACACGCTCCTTCTTTCGATCCGAGCGGCGCGCCCACCACACCATGGCGAGCGCGCCGCAGGCATAGGGGATGGCGACGGCGCCGCCGATGCTGTCGGCGGCAATGCCGGCATGCGCGAAAATTTGCGGAATCCACAGAATGACACCGTACAGTCCGAGCACCACGCCGAAATAGCACGCGCTCAACGCAAGCACCCGCGGACTGAGGAGCGTTCGGCCGACCGTGGCGGGATGCGCCGTGGCGCCAAGAAGTTTCTCCGCGTCGAGCTTGTCGGTGAGCCAGCGCTGCTCCGCAGCCGTCAGCCAGCCTGCCTTGGACGGCCGGTCGGGCAGATAAAAGAGCGTCACGAACCCCAGCACCAAGGAGGGGATGGTCTCGGTCAGGAACAGCCACTGCCATCCTGCCATGCCGAGAACTCCGTCGAGCCGCAGTATGGCGCCGGAGACGGGGCCGCCGAGAGCGGTGCTGATTGGAATCGCCGTCATGAAGGCGCCGACCAGCCGCGCGCGGCCGGCGGCGGGCACCCAGTAGGTCAAGTAGTAGACCACGCCGGGAAAGAAGCCCGCTTCCGCGACCCCCAGCAAGAACCGCAATACATAGAAGCCGGCGGCGCCCTTCACGAACGCCATTGCGCCCGCCATGATGGCCCACGTGATCATGATCCGCGCCAGCCAGCGCCGGCCGCCGATCCTGTGCAAGATTAGGTTGCTCGGGACTTCGCAGAGGGAATAGCCGATGAAAAAAATACCGGCGCCCAGCCCGTATACATACGCCGAAAATCCAAGATCGCGGTTCATCTGTGCCGCCGCGAACCCCACATTGACGCGGTCGATGAAGGCAGCGAAGTACAGCAGGCCCAAGAACGGAATCAGGCGCCTGCCGACCTTTCTCAATGTGCTTGCTGCAATGTCGATGGGCAAGTGCTTACCGTCCGTATCGCGCGCCGCCGCGGTGCCGCGCGCAGGGGCATACGGTAGCATGCTGTCATCCTGTAATATGCGCCAGGACTAAGGGAGGAGCATCGATGAAGAACATCTTGATTGCCTCGTTCGCACTCGCCTTGAGCCTATGCTGGGGCGCCGCCCGGGCCGACAATCAAAAGCTGCGCATCATCAGCTGGGCCGATTACGTCCCCGCGGACCTGATCGCCGCATTCAAGAAAGAAACCGGCATCGACGCGGAAGTGACCCTGTCGAACAACGAGGAAATCATCTCCAAGCTGCGGGCCACGGGAGGTGCGGGCTACGACCTCGCGCAGCCTTCTCAGGATCGCATCATGGCCGCACAGCGCGAATTCGGCATCTACAAGCCCATCGACCTGACCAAGGTCAAGCTGGAGCAGTTTCAACCGCAATTTCTCGACATCGTCCGCAAGAACACCACGGTCGACGGCAAGGTATACGGACTGCCCTACCTGTGGGGAACCGACGGCCTGGTGGTCAACGCCAAACGCGCCAAGATTGCCGACTACACCGATTTGTGCCGCGCCGACCTCAAGGGCAAGACCGCCGTGCGCCTGAAGCGCCCGACGCTCATGGCCTTCGCGTTCGCCGCCGGCAAGGACCCCTTCGCGCTGTATGGAGATACCAAGGCGTACGGCGCGCTCATGGAACAGGTGGGCGCCGCGCTGATCGCGTGCAAGGCCAATTTCAAGTTCTTCTACGACAACAAGGATCAGCTGCTGAACGGCATCCGCACCGGCGAGGTGATTGCCGCCATGATGTGGGACACCGGTGGCTGGACCCTCAATCGCGAAAATCCGGACATTCAATTCATCGTGCCCCGCTCCGGGGCTCTCGGCTGGCTCGATACCTTCGCGCTGCCGGCCCGAGGCCGCAATGATGCCGCGGCCTATGCCTGGATCAATTTCGCGATGCGCCCGGAAAACGCCGCGCGCATCATCAAATCGGTGGGCAGTTTCTCCGCCGCCAACAACACCGCGGCTCTCATCGATCCTCGCCTCAAGGCGCAGTTCAACGCAGCCTTCCCCAACGGTGATCTGAAAAGCATTCATTGGTATCCGGCCATACCGCCCGGCCTCGAAGAGATGGAAGGGAAGGTGCTCGACCGCGTGAAGGCCGCCAATTGAGCACACCGGATCTGGTGGCGGACGCCGTCGTCAAGCGATTCGCCGATCACCTCGCGGTGGACAACCTGTCGTTCAGCGTGGAGCGCGGCAGCTTCTTTTCAATTCTGGGTCCCTCCGGCTGCGGCAAGACCACGCTGCTGCGCATGATCGCCGGCTTCATCGCGCCGGACGGCGGCGACATCGCCATCGGCGGCCGCAGCATGCGCGGCGTGGCGCCGAATCGCCGCCCGGTCAATATGGTATTCCAGCAGCTCGCGCTGTTCCCGATGATGTCCGTGGGCGAGAACGTCGGCTTCGGCTTGGCGCGTCGCGGAACCCCCAAGGCGGAGCGGGTCAAGCGCAGCAATGCCATGCTGGAGCGGGTGGGTTTGGGCAATGCCGCGGACAAGCGCGTCGATGAACTGTCCGGCGGCCAGCGGCAGCGCGTCGCCATCGCACGCAGTCTGGTGCTGGAACCGACGCTGCTGCTGCTCGACGAACCCTTGGGAGCGCTCGACTTGAAGCTGCGCGAGCACATGAAGATCGAACTCAAGCAATTGCAGGCCGCTTTCGGCACGACCTTCGTGTACATCACCCACGATCAATCCGAGGCCCTGGTGCTGTCCGACCACGTCGGGGTCATGAGTCACGGACGTTTCGAGCAGCTCGGCACGCCCCAGGATCTTTATTATCGTCCGCAGACGCCGTTCGTCGCGGGCTTTGTGGGGGCGAACAACCGGATCGTGGGCAAGACCACGCGCAGCGACGGCGCGCTCGCGGAGGTCGCCACCGCCGACGGCTGGGTGGTGCGCGCGCTCAAGAGCGGCACGATCGCCGTGGGCGATTCGGTCGAAGTGTTCGTGCGGCCGGAGGTCGCCATGCTCGCGCGCAGCGCCGCGGACTTGCCGGCCGAGCATCCCCGGCATGCGGGCGAAGTACAAAGCGTGCTGTTCGACGGCGCCAATTCGGCAGTGCTGCTGCAGGAAGAGCGCACCCGCCGAGAATTTCGCATTGCCTTGCCGCAGACCGGACAGTTTGCGGATCTCAAGCCGCACGAGAAAGTGGCGTTCAGCTTCGATCCCTCCCGGGCCGTGTGCTTTGCGGCGCGCGCCGGCGCGGCGGGCCGGGATGCTTAAGTCTCCGGGCTCCCGCTGGCATGGCCACCTCGCGCTCGGCCTGCTGCTGGCGCCGGCCCTGCTGTGGCTCGGCGCCCTGATTGTCCTGCCGCACGTCGATCTTGCCCTGCTGTCGTTCCGTGAACGGGTCGGCCCCCGCCAATACGTGCACGGACTCGCGCAGTACAAGACTTTTTTCACTGAACCTTTGTACTGGCATGTGTTCGTGCGCACGGCGGTGATGTCCGTGGTCGCCACTTTGCTGACGCTGTTGCTGGCCTTCCCGGTGGCCTGGATCATCGCCAAGCTGGCGCGTGGACGCGCCGGCTCCCTGCTGTTCATCATCTGCCTCATCCCATTCTGGGTCAGCGAGACCGTGCGCACCCTCGGCTGGATGATTTTGCTGCGCGAGTCCGGCGTGCTCCCGGCGCTGCTGGTGAAGCTGGGCCTGACGGCGGTACCGGTCGAGCTGCTGTATCGCGACGCCACCATCCTGGTGGGCCTGGTATATACCTCCCTGCTGTTCATGGTGGTGCCCTTGGTGTCGAGCCTCGAAAGTCTGGACAATTCCCTGATCGAAGCGGCCTACGACCTCGGCGCGGGCGGCTTTGCCATACTGCGCACCATCGTCATTCCGCACGCCGCGCCCGGCATCACTGCCGGCTGCATCGTGGTGTTCATGTTGACCCTGGGCAATTACCTGACACCGACCCTGCTTGGCGGCAAGAACTCGCAGTGGTTCACCGAACAGATCTATACCCAGTTCATTACGCGCTTCAATTGGGAACAGGGCGCTGCTTTCGGCTTCCTGCTGCTCGCGCTGTCCACCGCGCTGGTGATGATCGGCCTGCGGATCTCGGGACAGCGCTTCGGCGACGTGATGCGGCGAACATGATTCCCTCCCTGCCGAGACCGGCCTGGCTGCGCGGCGCGACGGCGCTGTACCTGGTCGCGTTTCTGACGTTCTTGTTTCTGCCCCTGGCGGTGGTCGCGGTGTTCGCCTTCAATGATGCGCCGTATCCGGCGCCGCCCTGGCACGGCTTCACCCTCGACTGGTTTCTCGGCAACGCGGCCCGCGGCCGCGTCGGTCTTTTCGCCGACAGCGATTTGTTGGGCAGCATCTGGACCAGCTGCATCGTCGCCATTTGCGTGACCGTGCTGTCGGCGCTGGTGGGCACGACCAATGCATTCCTGCTCGAACGGGGGCGCTTCTGGGGCAAACAAGCCCTCTCCATCATGATGCTGGCGCCGCTGGTGATTCCGGGAGTCATTCTCGGCATCTCCATTCTCGCCTTCGCGAGCCGCGTTGCGGATTTCGCGGATGATACCTTCGGCTTGGAACTCGACTTCCTACGCCCCGGGCTGCCGCTGGTCGTGCTCGGCCAGTTCTCCTACATCGCCACCATCGCGACGCTCACCATCAGCGCGCGCCTGCGCCGTTTCGACCGCACTCTCGAGGAAGCAGCGCTGAATCTCGGCGCCTCCAAGGCCGCGGTGTTTCGCACCATCCTGTTGCCGTATCTGCGCCCCGCGCTGCTCGGGTCGGCGGCCATCTCTTTCTTGATGTCCTTCGCGGACTTCAACACCACTCTGATGTTGGTGGGTGCGGATACGCCGCTGACCGTCATGATGTATGGCCGGATGCGCGAGGGCGCGACCCCGGCCCTGAATGCGGTCAGCCTGTTCCTCATGCTGGCGTCGGCGGTGTTGGCCCTCACTTTGTTGCGCCGGGGTGGACGCCCAAGCCGCTGAGCGATGACATCGCAAGAATCGGAGTGTCCGCGATTCTGAGTACCTGTAGCGTCTGTCCATGACTGACACATCGAACCTCTCATCGGCCATGCCCGCGGAAAGCACCATGCGCCGGGCGCTCGCGGAGCGCGACGCCCGCTTCGACGGAATATTCGTGTACGGAGTCATCACCACCGGGATCTATTGCCGGCCCTCGTGCCGGTCCCGTCCCGCCAAGCCGCAGAATATCCGGTTCTTCAAGGATCCGGCGGCGGCCGAATCTGCAGGTCTGCGGGAGTGCAAACGCTGCCGGCCGCGCGCCTCGCAAGACCGCGCCACCCAGATGATTCGGACAGTGGCTGAGTACATCGACGCGCACGCGAGCGAGCCTCTGACGCTCGCGCATCTGGCCGGACGGGCGCATCTGTCGCCGGCGCACCTGCAGCGCAGGTTCAAGGCGGCGCTCGGCGTGTCGCCGAAGATGTACCAGGATGCGGCGCGTCTGCGGCGTCTGAAAGGCGGGCTGAAGGCCGGCAAGCGGGTGGTCGATGCCATCACCGAAGCGGGATTCGAATCCACCAGCCGGGTCTACAATCATGCGCCGCGCAATCTCGGCATGACGCCGTCGGTGTATCGCCGCGGCGGCGCCGGCGAAACCATCACGTACGCGGTGCGCGGCACGGCCATGGGACCTTTGTTGATGGCCGCCACCGAACGCGGCGTCTGCTTCGCGCAATTCGGCGCGAACCCTGCTGCGTTGATCGCGCAGCTGAAGGATGAGTTCCCGAAGGCCGCTCATGTGGCTTCGCGCATGAGTGATTCGCAGGAATTGGATGCCTGGATGCGGGCGCTGGATGCGCACATTTCGGGCAGGGCGCCGCGGCCCGACCTGCCGCTCGATCTGCGCGGCACGGCATTTCAGATTCGCATCTGGCGGTTTCTGCTGCAGGTGCCCGAGGGCAGCGTCCTGAGCTATTCAGAGCTGGCCGCCGGCATCGGCGCGCCGCGGGCAGTGCGCGCGGCCGCTTCGGCCTGCGCCGCCAACCGCATCGCCGTACTGGTGCCATGCCATCGCGTGCTGAGGGGCGACGGCGCGCTCGGCGGCTATCGCTGGGGGCTGGAGCGCAAGCGCGTTCTCATCGATCAAGAGCGGCGGCGCGCGTCATGATGGCGGCGCCCTGTGCATCGCCCATCGAGGCCGTCGCAGCCCTCGAACCGCAGGCGCTGCAAGACATGCTGGACCGGGAAGGTTTCGCGGTCACCGCGCCGTTGGTCAATGCACGCACCTGCGCGCAGCTCACCCGGTTGTATACCGCGGCAGGAGCGACGTTTCGTTCGACCGTGACGATGGCGCGGCATGGATTCGGAAGCGGCGAGTACAAATACTTTGCGCGGCCCCTGCCCGACCTCGTCGCCGCCCTGAGGCGGGTGCTCTACCAGCGGCTGGCACCGGTCGCCAATGTCTGGGAGAAGCGCATGGGGCGCGCCGCGGACTGGCCCGCCGATCACGACGCGGTGGCCGCGCGCTGCGCCGCCGCCGGTCAGACTCGCCCCACCCCGCTGCTATTGCGCTATGGCCCCGGCGATTACAACTGCCTGCACCAGGATCTGTACGGGGAGATACATTTTCCGCTCCAGGCCATCCTGTTGCTCGATCGTCCGCGAATCGACTTCTACGGCGGCGAACTGGTCCTCGTCGAGCAGCGCGCGCGCCGGCAATCGAGGACGATGGTGCTGCCGCTCACCCAGGGGGCGTTCGCCGTCATTCCGGTCAGGGAGCGGCCCGTGCCGAGCGTTCGCGGAACGACGCGAGTTCAAGTGCGTCACGGTGTATCCCGGGTCCATCGCGGAATCCGTCATACTTTGGGATTGATATTTCACGACGCCGCCTGAACAGGAGGGAACCCGGCGCCAAGCCTTGGGGTCCAACGGGCATGCGTTCAATTCAGCGCCCGGCTTGGCTTTGCGCCGCGTTGCTGCTCACGGCCTGCGGCGGCGGCGGCATGGACAACATGGGCACGGGCGGCCCCGCACCGCCGCCGCGCGGCACCTTGCTGCAAAGTCCCCCCGATCTGCTCTCTACCGTCACAACGGTGAATCTGCTGGCCGAGCTCAACATCGCGGCCAACCAGCAATTACTGTCGCTGAGCGGCGCACCGGTGTGCGGCATTCTCATGTATGACATCAAATACGAAACCGTCGGCGGAGCCAATGAGCCCACCACGGCGTCCGCGGCGCTGCTGGTGCCGACTGGTCTCGGAGCGAACTGCACCGGCGCTCGCCCCATCGTCTTGTATGCGCACGGCACGACCACGAACCGCACTTTCACCATGGCGAACATCGAGAATACGGAAACGCTGTCTCTGGCCGCGCTGTTTGCCTCGAAAGGCTACATCGTGGTAGCCCCGAACTACGCGGGCTATGACACGTCGGCTCTCGACTATCATCCCTATCTCATCGCCGACCAACAATCGAAGGACATGATCGACGCGCTGGCCGCGGCGCGCACCGCGCTGCCGCTCGCCTCGGGGACGCTCACCAAGGACGACGGCCGGCTGTTCATCACCGGTTATTCGCAGGGCGGCTACGTGGCGATGGCGACTCAGCGTGCGATGCAGGCCGCCGGCATGACGGTGACGGCGGCCGCCCCCATGTCGGGGCCGTACGCGCTGGCGGCTTTCGTCGATGCCGTTTTCTACGGCCGCGTCAACGGCGACGCCCCCGTGTCCTCGACGCTGCTGCTCACGGCGTATCAGAGAGCCTACGGCAACATCTACGGCAGCCCCACCGATGTGTTCACGCCCCAATACGCGGATGGAATCGATTCATTGCTGCCGACCACGACCCCGCGAAGTCAGCTGTATTTGCAGGGAAAGCTGCCGGAATATACGCTGTTCAGCGCGACGCCGCCCGCTCCTGAATTCGCCGCCGACACGCCGGCGACTGCCCCGGCAAACCTGGCGGAAGTATTTGCGCTGGGGTTCGGTGCGGGTAATCTGCTGCAGAACAGCTACCGCCTGAGCTATCTCGAGGATGCGCAGACCAATCCGGACGGCGGCTGGCCAACCCCGACCACCGGGGTCGCCGCCGCGGCGCCCGGACTTGCGTGGCGGCAGGCGCTCAAGTCGAATGATTTGCGCAATTGGGTGCCCACTGCGCCGGTTCTATTGTGCGGCGGCGACATGGATCCGCTCGTGTTCTGGTTCAACACCGAACTGATGCAGAGTTATTGGACCGCGCGCGCGGGCGCCTCGGCGCCGATCAGCGTGCTCGATCTTGATTCAGCGCCGTCTGCCGGCGACCCCTATGCCGCTTTGAAGAATGATTTCGAGGTTGCCAAGAAACTGGTGGCTGCCGCCGCCGTCGCGCAAGGCGCCACCGACGGCGGCGCGCTGGCAGTCGACGAGGCGTATCACGCGACGCTGGTGGCGCCGTTCTGCTTCGCCGCGGTCAAGAGCTTTTTCGCGAATCCCTGAGCTGCGCCCGCCGCTGGAACGTCGCTACGCGGCGGCGCCCAGAATTTCGACCAGCTGAACTCTGCGGTCGGTGGTGGCGGATTCGAATTCGGCGCTGATATTGGTCAGGTCCTTCTCATCGCGCGCGCTCACCACCTTGATCAGGCAGGCGCGGTCGCGGCCGCGCCGCTTGGCTTCATACAGAGCCTTGTCGACCAGACTGATGGCGCTGTCGAGCGAAATGTCGGTTGCCGAGCCCGCCATCGGAAAACACGCATACCCGATGGAGATCGTGCAACGGACCAAATGACCGTTCCAGAGCACGGGCTCGCGGCGCACCGCCTGCAACAGCCGCTCGGCCGTCAAATCCGCCTGCGCCGCGGTCATCGGCCCGAGCACCGCCAGAAATTCCTCGCCGCCCCAACGAACGAGCTTGTCGTTCTCGCGCAGCGCCGCGGCCAGCCGCTGGCTCATTGCCGCCAGCACCGCATCGCCGGCCGGGTGCCCGTAGGTGTCGTTGATGCGTTTGAAGTGGTCCAGATCCGCCAGCAGCACGCAGCCCCCGACCGGCCGTGCGCCGTCGACAGCCAACACCCGCTCGTTGAAATAACGGCGATTCGACAGTCCCGTCAACGGATCATGCTCGCTGCTGAAGCGCAGCCGCTCATTCGCCTTGCTCACGCGGGCAAACGCCCAAACGAGCGCGGCGCAGATAACGGCAATGAACAGGGCGCCGGCAATGATGAGCTGTTGCAGCAGCCGCTGCCCGCGCATTTCGGACACCTTGAGGGCGTTGTCGCGGCGCAGAAGTTCGAGCTCGCGCGCCTTGCGCTCGTCGTCGAACTGCGCGGAGAGTTCCAGGAACGCGCGCTGCCGCGTGTTCGTCATGAATTTCTCGCTGATCGCGTCATAGCGGTGATACACCTGGATCGCCATCATCAGATAGCCGGCGTGCTCCAGGGCATCCGCGTATTCCCGCAGCAACTCCTTTGCGTCCAATAGATCGCTGCCGGCGAGCGCTTCGGTGATGGCGCCTTCGGCGAGCTTCTCGCCCGCCTTGATGCTGCCGAGTCCGATGTACGCCAGACCCTCGTTGAAGAGGGTTATCTGCTCATCGTCGCGTTGATTGGTGCGCTGTATGATCGGCAAGGCCTGTTTGGAATACTTGAGAGACTCGGCAAAATCACGGGTCTTCAGATAGGAATCGCCGAGATTGAGCAGCGCCAATTGCAGCCACTTGCTGCTTCCCGAACGCTTCGCGTGTTCCAGCCCGGCCAATGAGGCCCGCCGTTCCTCGATGCGGTCGCCGCGGCGGTCCGCGATGTCGGCAACGCGTTCCTCCGTTTCGACCAGCGAGGTTTCATCTCCCAGGGTCGTGGCCAGGCGGCGGGCCGCATCCAGCTGCACCATGGCCCGGTCATAGTTGCCGCTGTCCGTGTAGATGCGCGCCATCGACAGGATGGCGTGCACGGTGCGCAGGTTATCGTGCATCTTGTTCGCAAGATCCAGTGCCTGCTCCAGATACGGCAGTGCCGCCTCGTCCTGGCCGAGGGTGCGCAACACCAAACCACGCAAGGTCAGAATCCGGTAGCGCTCGGAATCCGCGCTGACGGAGCTGATGTCGATGCCCTTCAGTTCGGCCTCGGCGGCGGCGTATTGGCCGTGCTGGCGGGCCGAATACGCCCGCACGAAGCGCCCCGCCCGCAGCGCCGCGGTGTCGCCTGCACTTGCGATGACGTCGAGCCTCTGTTCGATGGCATTGACGTCCTCGTCGCGGCTGCCGTCGGCGAAGATCATGGCCCGAATCTCCAGCATGTCGATTTCCGACGCAGTGGAGTCGGCGGTCAGCGGCGGCGCCGCATCGATTATCTGCGCAGCACGCTCCGGATCCGACCATTCGAGCATTTCGAGCTGATTGATGAAGGTCGATTCCGCGACGGCAGCCGACGCATAGGCCGATAGCAACAGGGCCCCGACGAGTGGGAATTTGTTAATTTTCTTTCGCATATCCGGTCATGCCGACCGCAGTGCAGCACCACATGGAGCGCATTATTGTCATCCCGGCAACGAATGTGGCGTGATGAAGGTCATCTCTCAGGCGTTGAAGCAGGTAAACCCTTACATGAGCGCCCGCAGAATGTGACGTGCATCCTCAAGAGGCGGCCGCCAGACGGTGCGCGTCGCCTAATCGTCGAAAGCCGCGTAAACAAGGTCCCGATACAGCGTGCGGTAATAGTCGCGCTGACCGGGCGCCTGGATGAGCAGCAGGGCGAACAATTGCTCCGCCGGATCGACCCAGAACGTGGTACCTGCCAGACCTCCCCAGAAATATTGACCGACCGAGCCCGGCACGTGAGCAATGCCGGCCTGCAGCCGGACGGCAAACCCCAGCCCAAATCCGTGTCCGGGCAGCAGCAAATCGGGTGCTCCGGTCACCTCTCCCAGATGATCGGCCGTCATGAGCTCGATGGTCTTGCGGCTGAGATAACGCCTGCCATCGAGGGCTCCGCCGTTGAGCAGCATCTGCAGAAAGCGTGCGTAGTCGCCGGCCGTCGACACCAGACCGCCGCCGCCCGATTCGAAGTTCGGCGGGTCCCGAACCTCGAGAAGCTGCACGACGGAACCGCTGTCGGGATCCTTGGCGAACGCCTCGGCGAGGCGCGAGTGATGGCGCGGAGGCACGTGAAATGCCGTATCGACCATGCCGAGCGGCGCGAGAATATGCCGCTCGAAGTACGCGCTGAGCGGCAACCCGGACAGTACCTCGACCAGACGGCCGATCACATCGGTCGAGCGGCTGTACTCCCAGCGGGTGCCCGGTTGATGCAGCAGCGGCAACTTGCCGAGCGTCGCGACCTGATCGGCATTGCTCTGCGCGCGGCTGTAGATCTTCGCGCTCATGTACATTTTTTGTACGGCACCCGGGCCGCGAAACTCGTAGGTGAGGCCCGAGGTGTGGCGCAATAAATCCTGAATGGTGACGGGACGCTCGGTGGGCACTCGCTCGATCTGCCCGCCCTGTTCCACCGCCACCTGAAGATCCGAGAAGTCCGGGAGATACTTGGCTATGGGATCGCTCAGCAGAAACCGCCCTTCCTCCCACAGCATCATCGCCGCCACCGAGGTGATGGGCTTGGTCATGGAATAGATTCGAAAAATCGCATCGCTCGTCATGGGCGTTCCGGCCGCCGGATCACGTTGGCCGAAGTGTTCGAAATAAGCGATTCGGCCCCGCCGCGCGATGAGAGCCACCGCGCCGGGCACGCGCCCGCGCTCGACTTCGCCCTGCAGCACTGCGCCAAGGCGCGCGAGCCGTGCGCTGGAGAGGCCGATTTCCTCCGGTGCGGCGGGCGGCAGCGGCTGCGGCATCATGGCGATTTTGGCTCGGCCTGCACAAGCTCGAGTCCCGTTGCGTGGTTGCGCTGAAAACCCTTCCACACGGTAACGTTCCCGGTGCCGGGACTGTAGGCATCGTACGCGGCCGGCATCGGCGCGCCCGGCGTCGGCGCGCCCGGCGGCGTGGCCGGCCAGACGCCGGCTGCCGATTCGCTCATCGGTACGTTGAGGTACGCGTCGCGGCTTTCATCGCCCTTGACGTAACGGTCCAAGAACGCAGTGATGAAATGCGCATTGATGGCATTGATGCGCTCCTTGCGCCACACCGGATCCTCGAACCAATCCTGGTCCCAGAGCAGTTGCCGCATGGACTCGGGCGCCGGATTGAGCCCGATGGCGTGGCCGCCCTCCTTGAAAGTCAGCAGATAGCGGCGCGCGCCGACCGCCATGCCGAATATCGCGTGCGCTCCGGTCGCATAGTCCACCGTCTTATCCTGATTGCCTGCGATGAGGAGCAGGGGCGCCTTGATCATGCCGAGTCCCTCGGTGCCCCACGAAGCCAGGGGGCCGGCGCCGGCCGGCGAAATCGCCACGACCGCGCGCAAACCCTTGACCAGCACCGCCTCGCGCAACGCGCCGTCACGCGCGAACGGCAGCAGCAGCCCTCCCGGCACCAGCTTGACTGCACCGCCCTGCGGATCGAGAGCCGCGCCCGCGGCAGTCAACACGCCATAGCCGCCCATGGAATAGCCAATCAGCGCGGTGCGCGCCGGATCCACCAGGCGCTCGGCTGCCAATTGATTTTGCAGCGTCTGCGCCACGAAGGCGATGTCGAGCGGTCGGCGCATCAGGGGCTGCGCAAACCGTGTTCGATCCGTGATCGGCGGATCATCGTGGTGAATGGCGGCGACCGCGTAGCCCTTGGAGGCCAGGTTCTCGGTCAGCCAGGTCATGGCCACCGGATCATTGCTGTAGCCGTGCGACACGATCACCAGGGGAAGGCCGGATCCTGCCGGCGGCGCATCCCGGACCGCAATGCCGGGAATGGAAAACTTCTTCGGCGGCGCGGGCGGTTCGGACGGTAATTCTGCCGTGTACTGCACGCGCGCAGCGTTCGACGCCGGATGGGCCGGATACCATAGTTCCACCGTCAATACGCGATCCACCAAGGGGGCGGCGCCGCGGGCCGCGTCGAATGCCAGCACATCGGCCTGACCATGCTGCACCAGGCGCAGGGTCCTGACTCCCACGGCGTGCTCGCCGAGGGGCGCCAGCTGCGGCGCATCGACACCATAGCGGCTGGGCGGGCCACCTGCGGCGACCGGCTCCGCGCAAACGACGAGCAACGCCAGCAATATCAGTAATCGCATGCAAACTCCCTGGAACTTCGAGGAAACCGGCGCGACCTACGCCAGCGTGATGCTGACCGGGCAATGATCGCTGCCCATGACGGTCGGATGAATCTCAGCGCTCTTGACCGCAGCGCGCAATTGTCCAGACACCAGCACGTAGTCGATTCTCCACCCGACATTGCGTGCTCTGGAATTGGCAAAATGACTCCACCAGGAGTAGTGCCCATTGCCCTGCGTGAACAGGCGGAAGGTGTCGACGAAACCCGCATCCACGATGTTCTGGAACCCGGCTCGCTCTTCATCGGTGAAGCCCTTCTTGCCGCGGTTCGACTTGGGATTGGCCAGGTCGAGTTCGGTGTGCGCGACGTTGAGATCGCCGCAAAAGATGACCGGCTTGACCTTCTCCAATTGCTTGCAATACGCAAGAAAGGCCGGATCCCAGTGCTTGAATCGCAGCGCCAGGCGGCTGAGGTCATCCTTGGCGTTCGGCGTGTACACCGTCACGACGTAGAATTTCGGATATTCCGCGGTCATCACCCGGCCCTCTTCGGCGCTGTCGCGCTGCAGCTCGTCGGCGAACGAGAAGCGGGCGGCAAACTCGCGCGGGAATCCATTGACGACGGACAGCGGTTCCTGCTTCGAAAATATCGCGGTGCCGGAATAGCCCTTCTTCACGGCCGAATTCCAATATTCACGATAATCGGGCAAATCAATCTCAAACTGGCCCCGCTCGGCCTTGGTTTCCTGCAGGCAGACCACATCGGGCCGATGGCGATCAAGGAATGGCTGGAATAGCCCCTTTTTGAGCACCGCGCGGATGCCGTTGACGTTCCAGGAAAAGATCTTCATGGCGAATTGCTCATCTCACTGCCGGCTGCGAGTCCATTGCGGCATTATGCATGCGCGCCGCCTGCCGCCGCGCCCAAAACGGCGCTGCATTAAGTCAAATCAAACGGTATTGACAATCATTCGCATTCGCGTTCACAATAGGGCCATGATCATTTGCGTCTGCAAAGCCGTTTCCGACCGGCACATCCGATCCGCGGTGAAGAACGGGGCTACCACCCTGCGTGACCTGACCCGTGAGCTGGGAGTGGGCACCTGCTGCGGCAAGTGCGTCCCTGAGGCCAAGGCGGCTCTATCGGCCTGCCGTGACGCAGAGGGCAAGTCTGCCGTGCTGCGGTACTTCCCGCGCACCGGCACGGAATTCGCCGCCTAGGCCCTCAATTGATGCCCTGAGGCGTCTTCGGGCATACAATTCCCGAAAGACAAATCTTAAGGGGCCACCGTGCAAGGCGATGCGAAAGTCTTGGAGTTCCTCAATCAGGCGCTCAAGAACGAACTTACCTCCATCAATCAATACTTCCTGCACGCACGCATGCTGGACAACTGGGGGATGAAGCGTCTCGGCAAGCTCGAGTACGAAGAATCGATCGATGAAATGAAGCATGCCGACCGCCTGGTCAAACGCATACTTTTTCTGGAAGGACTGCCCAACCTGCAGGATCTCGGCAAGCTGTTCATCGGCGAGGACGTCAAGGAAATCCTGCTGTGCGATCTGAAGCGCGAAATGGCCGCGCATCCCTTGTACGACGCCGCCATTACGCACTGCGAATCGGTCAAGGACTTCGTCACCCGCGAGCTGCTGGTGCACATCCAGACCAGCGAGGAAGAGCATATCGATTTCATCGAGGAGCAGCTCGGACTCATCGATAAGATGGGACTGCAGAATTACGTGCAGACGGCCACCGGCGAATTGGGCGACGGCGCCTCGTCCTGACCGCGGCGCTCCAACCTGCGCGCCTTGACCCAGCCACGCGCCATCTAGCCGACTGCGGCGCGAGTTTCTTGGATGGGCTGACATCGCAGCCACTTTGCAAGCATGGCGGCGAGCACGGTGCGATCCACGGGCTTGGCGAGAAAGTCGTTCATGCCGCAGGCCAAAGCGCGCGCCCTGTCCTCCGGAAATGCGTTTGCCGTCATTGCAATCACCGGCACCTCGTGATCGAGCACGCTCGAATTGCGATCGCGAATGGTTCGCGTCGCCTCGAATCCATCCATCTCCGGCATTTGACAGTCCATGAGGACGAGGTCGTACTCCAATTTGGCGAGCATGCCGAGGGCCTCGCGCCCGTGCAGCGCCACATCGACCTGGTACCCCAGCTTGTTCAGCATGTAGACGGCAACGCGTTGATTGACGAAATTGTCTTCGACCAGAAGCAGGCGGACTGCGCGCCGCCCCGCCGTGCTCGTCGCCACCGGCGAGGCAGCCGCAGGAGTGCCCGCGTCCATGAGCACCGGAACCGCCGCGGCGGACGACGATGGCGCGCTGAGAAGAGCTTGCGTTTGCCCCACGGATTGCCTGCCGGCTAGCAGCGGCAGTGTGAACCAGAATGTCGAGCCGACACCGGCCTGGCTGTGCACGCCGATCGTACCGCCCATGAGTTCCACCAGAGTCTTGCTGATGGCAAGCCCCAGTCCCGTCCCGCCATAACGCCGGGTCGTCGAGGAATCGGCCTGGGTGAAGCGCTGGAACATGCGGTCCAATTGTTCTTGGGCAATGCCGATGCCGCTGTCGCTCACGCTGATCTTGATTTGCTCTCCCTCCAGCCGCGACACCTGGATGCGAATCGCGCCGCGCTCGGTGAACTTGATCGCGTTGCCCGTCAGATTCAGCAAGACTTGGCGCACGCGTACCGGGTCGCCCTGGATCCAAGGCGGCAAGCCGGCATCGCAGTCGAGGCTCAGCTCCAGGCCGCGTTTTGCGAGAGCTGTCCGCAGAATCGCGCGCACGTCATCGCACACCGCCCGCAGGTCAAAATCGATGCGCTCGACGGTCATGCAGCCGGCTTCAATCTTCGAATAGTCGAGCACATCGTTGATGATGGCGAGCAGCGAGTCGCCGGAGCTCTGCACGGTCTGCACGAATTCCCGTTGCTCGGCGTTGAGAGGGGTCTCCAGCAACAGATTGGCGAAGCCGAGGACGCCGTTCATGGGCGTGCGGATCTCATGGCTCATCATGGCGAGAAAATCGCCCTTGGCGCGCGATGCCGCTTCGGCGCGCTGCGCATGAATCTCGGCCTGCTGTTTCGCTTCGGCCAGCCGCGCCTGAATGATTCGATCGCGCTGCCTCGACCGCAGCGCAGTGCGGCTGAGGCGATACACCACGAAGCCGGTCAGCACCGACAGTAACGTGACGGCGGCGAAGGCGCCGCCGCCGGCACGGCGAATCGCGCCGATGCGCGCGTCGAAGTCGTGCACCCACATGTCGACACCGATGACGCCGACGAATCGGCCTTGTGAATCGTAAAAAGGCGCATACGCGCTCATGTAACTGCGCTTCGTTTCCTTGACCGGCTCCACATTGACCGCGACCTCATGTTGCTCGAGCGCGCGGCGCAACGTTGGATCCAGGGTGTCGTGCGGCGACATGATCGGATCGGGCACTTCGCTGTCGCCGTCGACGCGATACAAATAGTCGGTCCCCAATACGTAATAGATCCGGTTCTTGTCGAGGATGGCGGAGTAGACATAGATGATGTCGGAAGTCGCCTTGTGAAACTTGACCAGCGGCCCCAGCAGCGCCAGGTGATCCGGACTCCCGGCCTGCGCTGGAGACTTGAGCAGCCGGTGCCGGTCGCCGTCGACCAGCGTCGCCGCAACGCGCGCCAATTGGACGAGCTCGGTGCGCACGGCGTCCAATTGCGCCTCCCGCGCCGCATGCCAGAAGTAGAACAGACCGAGCGAAGAAATCACGAGGATGACGCATCCCGCCAGCATCCCGTGCAGCAACGGACCGTCGACGCGTCCAAAAAGGCGTTTCAAGATGAACATGGTCCACAACCAATATCGGCACATCTCGGTGAAGCTTAAGGAAGCGCGGTCGCCTCAAGCGCGATGCATGAGATCCGCCGAGTTCATTGAGGGCGTGGTCCCCTCGCCCTTATTGTGCCTCGCAACACACTCAGCCGGCACGCGTGTGCCGCGGTGAGACAATCACGCTGAGGACATCGCACGGCCATGCATTGGACGTCGAATGACGTTTATGCGGACTTTCGTTGCTTTGCGCCTCGCGGCGGGTAACTCGCCGCCTACAAACCAGCACCCACGCATAACCACAACGCGAGGGGATACTCATGGAACGCGCGCAAGATCCAACCAACGGACGCAATGTTTGCGGTCGATCGTTTTCCGCCGCCGTGTGCGCCTTGATGATGTCGGCCTTGGCTGCCTGCAGCGGCGGCATGTCCTCCATGTCGTACATGTCGCCTACCACTCCTTCCACGCCGGCTGCTCCGGCGGCCCCTCCGGCCGCGGCGCCTCCACCGCCCGCAAGCGCCGCGCCGTCCTCATGCTCCGCCACGACGTGCGGAATGGCCGTAATGACGGTGACGGACGCCGCAGGTGACTTCCTCACCTATCAAGTCAATCTGGTGTCGCTGCAACTGCAGAAAGCCGACGGCACCCTGGTTGAGACACTACCCGCGACCACTACGATCGACTTCGTGCAGCTGATCAATCTCAGCGAAATACTCAGCGCCCGGCAGATCCCGGCCGGCGAATACGTGGCCGCCCAAGTCACCGTCGACTTCACCAATGCTTCCATCATGGTGGATGACGGCACCGGCAGCGGCGTATCGGTGAAGCCGGTGGACGCCTCCGGGACGGCGCTCGGCCGACTGCAGCTGACGGTGCAGTTCGACAACAAGAACGACCTGAAGATCAATGCGGCAAAAGCCTCACGCATTGCTTTCGACTTCAACTTGCTGGCATCCAATGTGGTCGATATGACCGCCAAGACGGATACCGTGAGTCCGGTTCTCGTGGCGAGCATCGTCCCCGTCGACAACAAGCAAATTCGGGTGCGGGGTGGGATCTCGGCGGTGGACGTCGCCAACAACGACTACACGGTGAACGTCGATCCGTTCCATGATCACGACGGCAACAAAGTCAGCCCCCTTGTGGTTCACACCATCGACACCACCACCTATGAGATCAACGGGATGCCGTTCGCGGGCGCCGCGGGTCTTGCTCAGTTGGCAACCCTGCCCGCAAATACCGTCACGGTGGCATTCGGCACCTTGCAGACCGCCGATCAGACCTTTACCGCGACCGCGGTTCTCGCCGGCAGCAGTGTCGAAGGCGGCGGGTTCGACCACATCGTGGGCAATGTCGTCGCTCGAACGGGCAACACGTTGACGGTTCACGGCGCGCGCATGAACGGTCACGGGGGCAACGACGACGATAACTTTCTCGCCGGCTACTCCACCGTGAGCATTGCCGCGGCAACCGCCGTTACTGCCCAGAGTCAATCATCGCCGACTCCAGCTCATACCATTGCAGAGATCTCGGTGGGCTCACTCATCGATGCCTTCGGCACCGCTGCGACGGATAATTCCGGCAAAGTGACTCTGGACGCCACCGCAGGCAGGGTGCGCCTCGACCTCACGCAGGTGCAAGGCGCCTTGAACGCCGGCGCCGCCGGCAATATCACTCTCAACCTGAAGACCATCGATCGCCAGCCAATATCGCTGTTCAATTTCGCGGGCACCGGCTCCGCCGCCGGCGTCGGCACCAACCCCGCCGACTACGTCGTGAACACCGGAGCACTCGACGTGAGTCAGTTCGCTGCCGGCGACTTGGTGCTCGGTATCGGATTCGTCAGCCCCTTCGGCGCGGCCCCGCCGGATTTCCTGGCGGTGACGGTCGCCGATGTACTGATGGGGGGCAATAACAACATCTGCAATGGCGACGGCAGCGGCAGCAACAATTGCACCTGCAGCAGCAGCAGCAGCGGCGACGGCGGTGGCGATGGCAGCAACAATTGCACCTGCAGCAGCAGCAGCGGCGACGGCGGTGGCGACGGCAGCAACAATTGCACCTGCAGCAGCAGCAGCAGCGACGGCGGTGGCGACGGCAGCAACAATTGCACCTGCAGCAGCAGCAGCAGCGACGGCGGTGGCGGCAACGGCAATTGCACCAATAGCGCGACCAGCGCACAAATGGATATCGATTGGGGCAATTCCGGCACCACGATGCCGTTCAAGACGCTGACCGCGGCGGATCTGGATCTCGACGTGACCAATGTCAACATCGGCAGCAAGCACGAAATTCAGACGAATCCGCAGACCATCGACATCAAATCATTATCCACGGATGTGCTGATCGCCGGAGCCGGCTCTGGAATGACTCTGTTCGCCATTGCCGGGCAGCACGACCGTGCCACCAGAAACTTCAGCTCGTTCGCCGATTTCGAGGCGGCACTGGCCGTGGACCTGAACGGGACCACCCTGGCGCTGCGGTTGACGGCGGATGGAGTTTACGATGCCGCGAGCAATACCTTCACCGCACGGCGCCTCACGATAGTGCTGAGTAATTGACAGCGTGCGGCGGGGGCCTGGGCGCGGGCTCCCGCTACACGCAGCCCTGGGGTTGCCGCGGGCAGGCACCGCTGCGCGGGCAAATGACGCTTGCGGGTGAATCAAGCGCTTCGGCGATCCAGGCGATGTTGAGCACCTGCGAGGCGGCGCGTATGGCCGCAGCCGCCGGCGCCGGAATCACCCCGTCGCCGCCGCCGCCGCGGCACGCCTCCGCCACCATCGCGACCATCGCTTCACCGTCATATCCTTGCGCATCGAGCGCCGGCAGCAGATCCACGCCGACGGACAGCACATGCACCTCATCCAGTGCGTCGCGAGTCAGCAGCGAATGGCAGCAGTACAAGCGCGCCCGCTTGCCGTCCTGCATTACTGAAATCTGCGACTTGGGCTTCTGCATCGGATGTGTCTCGGGGGTCTGCTGCAGCAGTCGAAACACCGCCCAGCGGGGACAGGGATCGGAGACCAGGCTCATATTGCCCCAGGGCAGGGGAATGCCGTTGCCGCGGTACACCGCGCGCAAGTATCCCGGCGGGTAGGCGTCGAAGAAATGCCAATGGCGATAGGGCGACACGGCGGTCATGCGGCGCATGACCAACGCCGGCGTCACCCCCAGCTTGCGGCAAGCGGCGACGCTATGCGCCTCGCGGATCAGAAAACGCCGAAACGGCACGCGCGGGCACAGCAATGCGCCCGCGAAAAAGCTGCACTCGAAATCGCGCCAGGCGTAGAGCACATCTTGCGTACCCATGCCGCCTGCCGAGCCGGGGGATTCGCCGTCGCCTGAATGAATGGCACTGTGCGGCGAAATGGCGCCGTCGCCGTTGTGCAGGATCTTGTGCCCGATGATGAAAGCCAGTTCGTACTTCAGCCGCTCCTGTTGATTGCGCAGCCGCTTGTTGATCAATACGGTTCCCGGCGCCTCGAATTGCGAGCGTACCAAGGCGCCGCTCGGCTTGCGGGCGTCGCCGTCGAACCAGCGCACGTCCAGGGCGTGGCGCTTGCAAATAGCCATCACGGCATCCAGCGTCAGCGGCATCTCGCGATTGCCGCACTCCTCCGCGGCACGCTCGATGTCGGGAAAACTGTTGTGGCGGGTTTCCTGCCAGACGCGAATCAGCAATTGCGCGAATTGCCGCCCGGTGGTACCGGTTTGCGACAGCAGTTCGGGCAGCGCGTTCTGCAGCAGTTCGTGCGTGAACAAAAATGCCGGCTCCAGGGGCATGGCCTCGAGGCCGCCGCGTTGGCGCTGTGCCGGCGCGGGTTCGACTTCGGTGTTCTCGTCCAGAAACCAGCGCGCGTCCTTGCTGAAAATGCTCGCCAGCATTTCCAACATGTCGGCCGAGGGCATCCGCTTGCCGGTTTCCACCATGCTGAGATAGGAGACCGACGGAGCGCCGGCCGCGTCGATTTGCACGCAACGGGCGGACAGCTCATCCAGCGTCAAGCCGTTGCGCTTACGCAGGGACCTGAGCTTGGTCCCAAGGAAATGCCCCTGCCGGATCAACCCCGCCATGTCGTGCCTTTTGTGAAATTCACAGTGTCAAATTTCCAATGTGTAAATCCGCCTTTCTGATACTCTAAGCTTGCTCCATCCCGCGACGCAAGCTCGCCATTGCAGCTATTGAGGAGAATCGAATTGAGCGACAAATCGAATGATCGTTGGCGCGGCATCGAGCGTCCCTACGGCACCGCCGAGGTAGCGCGATTGCGCGGCTCCGTGCACATCGAACACTCTCTGGCGAGGCTGGGGGCGGAGAAATTCTGGCACCGGCTCCATAGCGAACCCGTGGTCGCGGGGTTGGGTTGCATGACCGGCAACCAGGCAATTCAAACGGTGCAAGCAGGATTGAACGCCATTTACTGCTCGGGCTGGCAGGTCGCCGGCGATGCCAATACCGCCGGTGAAGTGTACCCGGACCAGAGTCTGTATCCGGTCGACTCGGTACCGAAGATGGTGGAGCGCATCAACAACGCGCTGCTGCGCACCGACCAAATTCATCATATGGACGGCAAGTCCGAGATCGACTGGCTGGCTCCCATCATCGCCGACGCGGAAGCCGGTTTCGGCGGCAATCTGAATGCGTTCGAGCTCACCAAGGCCCTGATCCGCGCCGGCGCTGCAGCGGTGCATTTCGAAGATCAATTGTCTTCAGCCAAGAAGTGCGGCCACCTGGGCGGCAAAGTCCTGGTGTCCACCGGCGAGGCGATCAACAAGCTGGTGGCGGCGCGGCTGGCGGCGGATGTCTTGGATGTGCCCACCGTGATCATCGCCCGCACCGATGCCGACGCGGCGGATCTACTGCTTACCGACCATGATCCGCGCGACGCGCGCTTCCTCACCGGGCAGCGCTCGAGCGAGGGCTTCTTCTATGTCAAAGCGGGCATCGAGCAAGCCATCGATCGCGGCTTGTCCTACGCGCCGTATGCGGATCTGCTGTGGTGCGAGACCTCGAAACCCGACATGGCCGAGGCGCGGCGCTTCGCCGCGGCAATCCATGCCAAGTTCCCCGGCAAGTTGCTCGCCTACAACTGTTCGCCGTCATTCAATTGGCAGGCCAAGCTCGATGCATCGGCCATGAAGCAGTGGCGCGAGGATCTGGCTGCCCTTGGCTATCGCTTTCAATTCATCACCCTTGCCGGCTGGCATGCGTTGAATCTGTCGATGTTCGAGCTGGCAACCGCCTACCGCGCGGACGGCATGCTCGGCTACTCGCAGCTGCAGCAGCGCGAGTTCGGCAACGAGAGCCTCGGCTACCGGGCGACCAAACATCAAGCCTTCGTCGGCACCGGCTACTTCGATGCCGTTCAGACCGCAATCAGCGCCGGCTCGCATTCCACCGGTGCCATGGCCGGCAGCACCGAAGCCGAGCAGTTCTCGGCGGCGGTGAACCCGGGGCCGAAGCGCGCGACGGCGTAGCGCATGATTGCCGCCACTTCCGCCGCACCTGGCGCGGTGAAGGAACAGCCCACGGCGAAGGATCATGCGGCGCTGCTCGCCGAGCATTTTCGGCAGTACAACGAGGAGTTCGGCCGCATCACCCGGCGCGCGGCGCTGAACTTTCTCGCCGAGGATTGGCACGCAGCGCAGCTCGATGCGGTCGCACGCATCGAGCTCTATGAGCTGCGGGTGGCGCGCGGCGTGGCGGCGATTGCAAGCCAGCTGCACTCCAAGCGCACCGACGTGGCTTTGTGGGTCGACATCAAGCGCGCCTATGAAACCCTGGTCGCCCGCCGGCCCGACAGCGACTTTTACCGCACGTTCTTCAATTCGGTCACCCGCGATCTTTTCGGCACCGTCGGCGTCAACCCGGAAGTCGAATTCTGCGCCACCAGCGTCGGGCGCGCATCGGGTGCGGTGCCCATCCGCGTTTACCGGGTCGGCGGCTCGCTGCCGACCGCGGTGCGCGAAATCATCACAGATCTGCCCTTCGGCGCCGCAATCGCCGACACGGATGGAGCGGTGCATCGCGTCAGCGCCGAAATCGGCCGGTACTTTCAGACCGGACGGCTCAGCGGCCAGCCCGAATCCATCGAACTGATCGAGCCGTTGTTCTACCGCGGCACACAGGCGTTCGTGGTCGGACGCCTGATCGGGGATGGCTCGATCACACCGTTGGTGCTCGCCTTCACCAATTCCTCCAAAGGCGTGCAGGTTGATGCGGTCATGTTGTCGCGAGGCGACGTGGGCTCGCTGTTCGGCTACGCGCGTTCCTATTTCCACGTGGACCTGCCGGTGGTCAGCGCGGCCATCACCCTGCTGCGCTCATTCATGCCGCGCAAGTCCATCGACGAACTGTATACGGTGCTGGGCCGCGCCAAACAGGGCAAGACTGAACGCTATTTCGCGCTGCAGCGCCACCTGGACAAATCCATCGACAGTTTCGTGCATGCCCCGGGAGAGCGCGGTCTGGTGATGCTGGTGTTCACCCTGCCATCGCACGACCTGGTGTTCAAAGTGATCCGCGACCGATTCGGCGCGCCCAAGACCAGCACCCGCGAGGATGTCATCGACCGCTACCAATTTGTGTTCCGTCATGACCGCGCCGGCCGTCTGGTCGACGCTCAGGAATTCAAGCGGCTGCGGCTGCCGCGGGCGCGCTTCATGCCGGATCTGCTGGATGAGCTGTTGAGCGAGGCGGGCGAGAGCTGCCGCATCGAGGGCGATGATTTGATCGTCGAACACTGCTACGTCGAGCGGCGCCTGCGGCCCCTCAATTTGTTCCTGCGCGAAGCCGATCCGGCCGCCGCCGAGTCGGCGATCATCGACTACGGCAACGCGTTGCGCGACCTGGCTGCGAGCAATGTGTTTCCCGGGGATCTGTTGCTCAAGAATTTCGGCGTCACCAGCCACGGGCGCGTGATCTTTTACGACTACGATGAGATCTGTCTGCTGACCGACTGTGTGTTTCGCGATTTGCCGCAGGCCAGCTGTGAGGAAGAGGAAACCAGCGGCGAGCCGTGGTTTCACTGCGGTCCGCACGACGTCTTTCCGGAGCAATGGCTGCCGTTTCTCAGCATTCCCCCGGCGCTATGCACCGTATTCACTCAGCATCACGCGGAACTGCTGACCGCCTCCTGGTGGCGTTCGCTGTCGGCGCGCCTCGCCCCGGCCGCCGCTGCGTAGGCACTGCCCCGCCGCCCGTTCACGCCCCTTCGCGAATCAACAGTGCCACCGGAAATTCGGCGAATAAAGCATCCGGGGTGATCTCTCTCTGCAGCACCGCCTCGGTGAAGCAATTGCGCCACGCTCCGCCCGGCAGGGGCAGGCGGGTGTCACCCCACTCGCCCCCCAGGGTCAGGGTGAATCGCGGCACGACGGCAATCAAGTTCTCGCCGCGGCGAAACGCGAGCAGGCGCGCCAAATGAGCGCCCTGCGCCACCAGCGGCTGATACTTGCTCTGATCCGAGAAGTCCCGCGCGCGCTCGCGCCGAATCGCCAGGACCCGGGCCGTCATCCACAACTTCGGCAAACCCCGATCCCATTCCTGCAACACCTCGGCGGCGGCCCGGCCGCGCAGCCCCGACAGCAGCCCGGCGCGCAGGTTGAAGTCCACCGCCCGCCGGTTGTCGGGGTCCACGAGGCTCAAGTCCCACAATTCAGTGCCTTGATAGAAATCCGGCACGCCCGGCGCCACCATTTTGATGAGCGTTTGCGCCAGACTGTTGATGCGGCCCGGCAGAATCAACGGGTCGACGAAATGCTCCAGACTCGAAATGAACTCGGCCGATCCGAGCACTGCGTCGATGAATTCATGAATGGCCGCCTCATAGGCAGCGTTGGGTTCATGCCAGGAAGTGTTGATCTTCGCTTCACGGCAGGCCTTCAGCATGTACTGCCAGATGCGCCCGCCGTCGATGGGCCAGGCACCGATCAGCGTCTGATACAGCAGATACTCTGCATGACGGTCCGGCGTGTGGTTCTTCCAGGCGGCGGCGTTCAGTGCCGACCACTGATGCAATGCCTCGGCCCAGCGTTCCGGAATCTCGGACAGGGTGGAAATTCGAGTTCGCACATCCTCGCTGCGCTTGTTGTCATGCGTGGACGTGGCCAGCAGATTGTTCGGCCATCGGTCGCTCAGTGAATGACAGAACTCGTGAAACTTGTCGGCCGATATGCCGAGAAGCGACGGCTGCGACCCGACCTCATTGCAGGACACGAGCCGGTCGAAGCAGTAGAACGCAGTGTCCTCCATCCCCTTGGCCATGACCGCGGGCGTCGACTGCTGCCACTGCGCGACGAACTGCGCCTCCGTCTCATTCAGCCGCGACTTGGTGAGCAGCGCGGCCAGAAAATCGAAGCAGGCCGGGTCGATCTCCGGAGCACCGATACGCGCGCTTTGCAGCGCCTCGGTCAGCGCGCGCCGGTCATCGTCGTGCAGGGTGTTGAGGGTGCGATAGGTCCGATAGACGGGCAATGCCACGACCAGGCGCGCCAGGGCTTCACGCAAATGGCGCGGACTCAAGTCCTGGGTGCGCCAGTCGTCGCGGGCAATGCCGAGCGCGGCGTCGGCCAAACGCTCGTAGTCGGCGTGAAAGGTCGACTCGACGATGGCCCGCTTCTTTTCACGAACCAGAACGGCCAGATTGACGGTGTGTCCCGTAAAGTCGAAATAGGTCGCGGTCAGCACCTCGGCCCGTTGATCGTTCATCCACAGTCGATTCGCCGTCGCCAGGAATTCGTAGCCGACGCTGCCCTCGATCGGCCAGTCCTCCTTCAGGCGCTCCTCGTTCTCGAGTATCTTTTCGACGTAGACCCGTCCTCCGGCCAGCAAGCCGCGCAGCTGTTTCAAGTACTCGAGCGGATCCCGCAAGCCGTCCGGATGGTCGACCCGCACGCCGTCGATGTCGCCGCGCGCGATCATGGCCCGGATGCGCGCGTGCGTGGCGGTGAACACCGCCGGCAGTTCCTGGCGAATCCCGCTCAAGGTCCCGATGTCGAAGAAGCGGCGGTAGTTGCCGAGTTCACCCGCGAGCTTCCACCCGTGCAGCCCATAGAACTGCCGCTGCAGCAGCGCGTCCACCAGTTCATTGTTGCCGCGTGCGCGATCGACGGCGTACTGCAGTTGCCCGCCGTCACGCGCCGTCTCGAGCGCCTCCAGCGCCCGCGCCGCGTGCTTCGAATACGCGGCCCTATCCTGCGCACCGGGGTCTTCGACCGCATGCAGGCGTTCCAACTCCTTGAAACAGGCTATCGTGCACGCCGGCAGCACTTCACTGGCCGACAACAGCTTGCCCCAGGACGCGGGCCCCAACGGCCAGGAGATGTCGTAGTGGCGCACGCGCGGAAGTCCGTGCTCGATGTCGATGGTCAGCTCCCCCGCCTCGATCGCGGCCCCGTAGGGCCGCGCCAGAGAGCACACCTGCACGCGGAAGGGCCGGCGCGGCGGATTCCTGAAGTCGAAGTACCCGGCGAATTCGCTGAACGGCCCGTGCGCCAGTACATCATCCCACCATGGATTGTATTGCGAGGCCGACATGTGATTGGGGACTATATCCAGGAGGATGCCGAGCCCGTGTGCGCGCGCGCAGTCGACGAACTGCACCCAGGCGGACTCGCCGCCCAGGTCGTCGCTGATCCGGGTGGGATCCGCGACATCGTAGCCATGCGGGCTGCCCGGAACGGCCTGCAGGCAGGGCGAGAGATACACATGGCTGATTCCCAAAGCGGCCAGATAGGGCAGCACCTGCTGCGCCTTGCGCAATGAAAATTCAGCGTGCAGCTGCAGGCGATAGGTTGCGATCCAATCAACGCTCATGACAGAGCACGACGATGGAACGCGCCGCCAGATTCACCAATCGATTGCGCTTCACCGCTTCCCGCTCCACCGGCAGCGCGGGCCGTGCCGTATCGAACGCCACCTTCCACCCCAGGGGATACAGCTCATGAGAAATCCGGAACGAGACCGGCTCGTGGTGGGCGTTGAGCAGCAGCAAGAAATCCGCGTCTTCGGCGCATTGCCCGTCGCTGTCGCGAATTTCCGGCGCCAGCCCGTTGATGAACATGCCGAGAGTGCGCATCCAGCCGCCGTCCTCCCAATCCTTGGCCACCATGCGTTTACCGTCGGCTCTGAACCAGACGATGTTCATGTCCGGATGGGCAGCCTCCGGGTCGCCGTCGTAAAACGCATAGCGGTGAAGATTCGGGTGCTGTTTGCGGTAGCGGACCACGCGCTGCGCGAACTCCAGAAACGCGGCGCGCGGTCCGTCCAAGTCCCACTGGTACCACGAGATCTCAGAGTCCTGGCAGTAGGCGTTGTTATTTCCGCCCTGGGTGCGGCTCAATTCATCGCCGCCGGAGATCATGGGCGAGCCCTGTGCGAACATCAAGGAACACCAAAGATTGCGCTTCTGCCGCTCGCGCAGTTCGATGATTTGCGCATCGTCGGCAGGGCCTTCCGCACCGCAGTTCCACGAATTGTTGTCGTCCGTACCGTCGCGGTTTTCCTCCCCGTTGGCCGCGTTGTGTTTCTCACCGTAGCTGACGAGATCCTGCAGGGTGAACCCGTCATGCGCTGTGATGAAATTGACGCTCGCCGAGGGCTGCCGGCGGGTGGTTTCATATAGATCGGCGCTGCCAGCCAGCCGGGTGGCGATGTCCGAATGCAGCCCCATGTCGCCCTTCCAGAATTTGCGCACCGTATCGCGGAACTTGCCGTTCCACTCCATCCAACCGACCGGAAAGTTGCCGACTTGATAGCCGCCTTCGCCGAGATCCCATGGCTCTGCGATCAGCTTGACCGGCGCAAGCGTCGGATCCTGATAGATGGTGTCGAAGAACGCGCCCAATTGATCGACATCGGAGAGTTCCCGCGCAAGCGCCGACGCAAGATCGAAGCGAAATCCGTCCACATGCATCTCGGTCACCCAGTAGCGCAGGCTGTCCATCAGCAGCTGCAGGGAATGCGGGTGCACGATGTTGAGCGTGTTGCCACAGCCGGTGTAATCCATGTAGTGCCGGGGATCGCCGGGAACGGTGCGGTAGTACGCAAGATTGTCGATGCCGCGGTATGACAGCGTCGGGCCGGTCTCATTGCCCTCGGCGGTGTGGTTGTAGACCACGTCCAGGATGACCTCGATTCCTGCGTTGTGCAGGCTCTTGACCATTTCCTTGAATTCACGGACCGCCTCGCGCGCAACGTCCCGGTTCGAGGCATAGCCCGGCTCCGGGGCGAAATACCCCACGGTGTTATATCCCCAGTAGTTGCTCAAACCCCTCTCGAGCAAGTGCCGGTCATGCAGGAAATAGTGGACCGGCATCAGCTCGAGCGCCGTGACGCCCAGGCTTTGCAAGTGCCCGATGATCGGTGCGGACCCCATGGCCGCATACGTGCCGCGCAAATGGTCGGGCACGCCGGGATGCAGCCGGCTCATGCCGCGCACATGAGCTTCGTAGAGAATGGTCTCGTGCGCCGCGTGGGACGGCCGCCGTTCGCCGCTCCAGTCGAAGCCGGGGTCGATGACCATTCCCAACGGCGCGAATGGCGCGCTGTCGCGGTCATCGAACGAAAGATCGCCGCCCGCATCCCCCACTTCATACCCAAAGAGTTCGTCGGCCCACTTGAGCGGCCGGCCGACGGCCTTGGCATAGGGGTCGAGCAGCAGCTTACTGGGATTGAAACGCAGGCCGCTTTCGGGAACGTAAGGTCCATGCACCCGATAGCCGTACAGCTGGCCCGGACCGATGCCCTCCACGTAGATGTGCCACGCGCCATTGGTGCGCTCGCGGATGCGGATGCGCCGTTCATTGGCGCCCTGCGCGTCGAACAGGCAAAGCTCGACGGATTCGGAGGCTTCCGAGAACAGCGAAAAATTGACGCCTTTGCCATCCCAATTTGCACCGCGCGGGAACGGCGACCCGGCAGTCTGGCGAGACCGGTCGTAGTGGACGGAAATCGCGGACACTCCAGCTGGCTTTCGAAAGTCCGGCACCCAATTCGGGCCGGCACCGCATTATTGATCCCGCCGGCACCCTTGACGTAGGCCCGCCACCGCAATCCCTGTCGGCCTGCGGCGGCAACGCTTGTAGGACGGGCGCTGAATCAACCCGTAAAGGTTTCCGACCACTGCCAGTTGCGTATTTCCGGCATGTCCTGGCCGCAGCGATCGATATAGCGCTTGTGCTCGATCAACTTGTCGCGCAACTTCTGCTGCAAATAGACGCCGCGGCTGCCCGTCTGCAATCGATTGACGGCATCCATCGCCAGATGAAAACGGTCCATGTCGTTCAATACCGTCATGTCGAATGCCGTGGTGATCGTGCCCTCCTCCTTATATCCGCGCACGTGCAGGTTGCCGTGATTGCGGCGACGGTAGGTCAGACGATGGATCAGCCAGGGATATCCGTGGAAGGCGAATATGATCGGCTTGTCCACGGTAAACAGGGCGTCGAATTCGCTGTCGCCCAAGCCATGCGGATGCTCCGACGGTGGTTGCAGCTTCATGAGATCGACGACATTGACCACGCGAATCTTGAGGTCGGGCAGCTCGCGGCGCAGGATGCTCACCGCCCCCAGGATCTCGAGCGTCGGCACATCGCCTGCGCAGGCCATGACGAGGTCCGGTTCCGCTTGTTGATCGTTGCTGGCCCATTGCCAGATGCCGATGCCCTCGCTGCAATGCTTGATCGCCGCATCCATCGTCAGCCACTGCGGGGCCGGATGTTTGCCGGCCACCACCACATTGACGTAGTGGCGGCTGCGCAGGCAATGGTCCATCACCGACAGGAGGCAATTGGCGTCGGGCGGCAGATACACGCGCACGATCTCGGCCTTCTTGTTGACCACATGATCGAGGAAGCCCGGGTCCTGATGGGTGAATCCATTGTGATCCTGGCGCCACACATGCGAGCTCAACAGATAATTCAACGACGCGATCTTGCGGCGCCACGCAAGACCTGCCGTCACCTTGAGCCACTTGGCGTGCTGATTGAACATCGAATCGACGATGTGCACGAATGCTTCGTAGCAGTTGAACAGGCCATGACGGCCGGTCAGCAAGTAGCCCTCGAGCCAGCCCTGGCATTGATGTTCGCTCAGCATTTCCACGACCTGCCCGCTGCGCGCCAGGAACTCGTCGTTATCGGCGGTGGCGGCCAGCCATTGGCGATTGGTCACGGCGAACACCGCTTCCAAGCCGTTGGACACGGTCTCGTCGGGGCCGAATACGCGAAAATTCCGCTGAGCGGCGTTCAGTTTCAGCACATCGCGCAGGAATCCTCCCAGCACGTGCGTATCACCAATGCCCTGTGCGCCGGGCGTGGGAACGTCCACCGCATAATCCGCAAAATCCGGCATGCGCAGCTCGCGCAGCAGCATGCCGCCATTGGCATTGGGATTCGCGCCCATGCGGCGCATGCCGGTCGGCGCCAGCGCCGCCAGCTCCGGCTTCAGGCGCCCCTGTGCGTCGAACAGCTCCTCGGGGCGATAGCTGCGCAGCCACTGCTCCAGCTGCTGCAAATGGCCGGGGTTTTTCGCGGGATCCGACAGCGGCACCTGATGCGATCTGAAACTTCCTTCGTTCGGCTTCCCATCCACCATTTTGGGTCCGGTCCAGCCCTTGGGCGAACGCAGCACGATCATCGGCCAACGCGGGCGCTCCGTCTTACCATGCACCCGCGCGTCCGCCTGTATCCTTCGAATCCGTTCAATGACCGTATCGAGCGTTGCGGCCATGGCCTCGTGCATGGCCATGGGCTCATGGCCCTCGACGAAATACGGCGTCCAACCGTAGCCGTTCAGCAGCTGCTGCAGTTCCTCGCGGGAAATGCGCGCCAGGATGGTCGGATTCGCGATCTTGAAGCCGTTCAAATGCAAAATGGGCAATACCGCGCCATCGTCGGCGGGATTCAGGAACTTGTTGGAATGCCACGAGGTGGCCAACGGACCCGTTTCCGCTTCGCCGTCGCCGACCACACAGGCCGCGACGAGCTCAGGATTGTCGAATACGGCACCGAAGGCATGGCTCAACGAGTAACCGAGTTCGCCGCCCTCATGAATCGAGCCGGGACATTCCGCCGACGCATGACTGGGAATTCCGCCCGGAAACGAGAATTGGGTGAACAGCCGTTTCAATCCGGCCTCGTCCTGGCCCACGTTGGAATAGATTTCGCTGTAGGTGCCCTCGAGATAAGTACCGGCCACCACCGCGGGACCGCCGTGTCCGGGCCCCGACAGATAAATCATGTCGACATCGTATTTCTTGATGACCCGGTTCAGATGCGTATAGATGAAATTCTGCCCTGGTGTCGTGCCCCAATGACCCAGCAACATGCGTTTGATGTGCTGCAGCGACAGCGGTTCCCTGAGCAGCGGATTGTCACAGAGATAAATCTGCCCCACGGCCAAATAGTTTGCGGCACGCCAGTAGGCATCCATCTTCTGCGCCAGCTCCGCATCGAGAGTCGGCGCCGCTGCCGTTTGTTGCATGTTCTCTCCTAGGTAGGTTCCAATTCCAGCAGGCTGATGCTCGAAGCCGCAATCACGGATTCCTCATCGGTGCGAACGATGCGTACCGCAACCGATGATCCGCTGCCCGAAATGCGCGGTGCATGTCGCGCATTGGCGCCATCGTCGAGCTCGATGCCCAAGAAGCCCAATCCGTCGCAGATCCGCTTGCGCACGGGCGCCGCGTTTTCGCCGATGCCGCCGGCGAACACCAGTGTGTCCACGCCGCCCAGTGCGGCGGCGAAGGAGCCGATCCATTTTTTCGCCTGGTAGCAAAACACCGCGAGCGCATCGGCCGCGCGCGGATCGCTCGATTCGCGCGCCAGCAGGTCGCGGACATCGGCGCTGGTCTCCGAGATTCCGAGCAGACCCGATTCGTGATTGACCATGGTCTGGAATTGCGCCGGGGACATCGCCTCGGTCATTGCAAGGTAGCCCACCAGACCCGGATCAAGATCCCCCGACCGGCTGCCCATCACCAATCCCGCCGCCGGCGTAAACCCCATGCTGGTATCGATGCAGAGGCCGTCTCGCACCGCCGCGAGGCTGGCGCCGCTGCCCAGGTGCGCCAGTATGACGCGGCCCCGCGACGCCGCCGGGTCACCGAGCCGCGTCAGTTCCTGCATGAGATAGGTGTATGACAAGCCGTGGAAGCCGTAACGTTGTATCCCCCGCGCGGCGTAGCGGCGGGGAATCGGCAGCTGCGCGGCCGCGCGCGGCATGCTGCGATGAAACGCCGTGTCGAAGCAAGCGACTTGCGGCAGGTCAGGACGGCGGCGGCGCAGAGCTTCGATCAGTTCGATCTCGCGGGGCAGGTGTTCAGGATCAACCGGAACCATGCGCCGCAGCTCTTCCAGCAGTTGCGCAGTGACGCGCTCCGGCTCGGCGTGCTGCATGCCGTGTACCACCCGGTGTCCCACACCGTCGAGTGCCGCGAAGAACGGCTGGGATTCCAACCAATCCCCCAAGAATTCAACCGCGCTCGCGGACTGCCCGGCGTCGACCATGATGCGCGCCGGCGCGGCCGCGGTGCGCCGATCGACGGTGAGGCTGGCACCGTTGCCGCCGATGCGCTCAAAATTGCCCTGCAGCGAGCGGCGCGGCGGACGCTCCACATCGAACACGGCGAAGCGAATGCTGGAGGATCCGGCGTTGATTGTCAGGAGTTGGGGCATAGAGGATACTTTCCCTTGAATTCAATACTCCCGCAGCTGCAATGCTGCAAGTAGGACAAACACCTATCTGTGTGCAAATGAGTCGAACCTGCCGCCTCCCGCCTACGCTAGACTCGTTCAGCGCCGCTGCTTGAAATACGGGGGAAATATAAATGTCGCATTATCATGCCGTCGTCTGGCTCGATCATCAGAAGGCAACGGCCTGGCATTTCACATCGACCGAACAATCGAACACCGTCATCAGCTCACCCGACCAGCATCAGCGCGTTCACAACCGCAGGAGCACTCACGGCGGACACAAGACGCCGGCCGACCCGCGGTTCTTTGCGGAGATCGCGCATGCGCTCGACGGCGCACACGAGATTCTGCTGATAGGACCCGCGCAGACCAAGGAGGAGTTCGCCAGCTACTTGCGCGACAAACATCCGCCGTTGGGCCGCGCCATCGTCGCCGTCGAAAGCGCCGACCACCCCACCGATGCCCAGGTGCTCGCCTACGCGCGCCGGCATTTCACGGCAATCGACCGGATGTTGGGGCCAAGCGCCTAGCGCCGGCAGCTCCCAGGCACGCTTCGCGAAACACATCCGACAAGTACCTGTGAGGATGGACGCGTGCTGAGACTCGCGGGAACGACCCTGGCAATATCGGCCTGCACGCTGTGGGCACCCTCGTCCGTGGCGGCGGACACTGCGGCACCCGCACCGGAGATTTATGCCGTCCACGGGCAGGTCACCTACATCGAACAGGACACGCTGGGGTTCAATGCGCCCTACTCCGGGCCGAATAGTCTCTCGCCTCGTCGCGGCGCCGAAACCGCGGACGCGACCCTATATCTGGGGGCGCGGCTTTGGCACGGCGCGGAAGCGTGGCTCGACGGCGAGGTGGACCAGGGATTCGGGCTAGACGACACTCTCGGAGTGGCCGGCTTTCCCAGCGGCGAGGCCTACAAGGTCGGCAAGAATCAGCCGTATTTGCGCTTGCCGCGGCTGTTCATCCGCCAAACCTTGAATCTGGGGGAGTCCGGCGCGGCCGTCGCCGCGGCGCCGAATCAACTGGCCGGCTCTCGCAGCGTCGATCGCGTCGTCATCACCGTCGGCAAATTCGGTGTCGGCGACATTTTCGACGTCAACCGATACGCCCATGATCCGCGGGCTGATTTTTTCAATTGGGCCGCCGTCGACGCAGGCACCTTCGACTATGCGGCGGATGCTTGGGGTTACACCGCGGGCGCGGCAGTCGAATGGTACCGGGGTGCTTGGACGCTGCGCGGCGGCCTGTTCGACTTATCCGACGTGCCGAACAGCGCGCGGCTCGAGCCCGGGTTTCACGAATTTCAGTCCATCCTCGAACTGGAGCGCCGGTACGACATCGCCGCCCGCCCCGGCCGCTTGGCAGTCACCGTCTTTGAAAGCCGCGGCCGCATGGGCCTGCTGGACGAGGCCGTGCAACTCGCCGAGTCCACGGGTAGCGCGGTGAACCTAGCCGCGGTGCGCAGCTACCGCAGCCGCGCCGGCATCAGTCTCAATCTGGAACAGCAACTGACGCCCGACCTCGGCGCTTTTGCGCGGCTGGGGAAAGCGGCCGGCAACGTGGAAACCTATGAATTCACGGATATCGACCGAACCGTGTCGGCAGGGCTGTCGCTGCAGGGAACACACTGGCGTCGTCCGGACGACACTGCCGGCTTGGCGGCGATCAACAACGGCATCTCCGCCGCGCGTGAGCGCTACCTCGCCGCAGGCGGACTCGGTGTCCTGATCGGCGACGGCCGGCTGCCGCATCCGGGCCCCGAACAAATCATCGAGACCTACTATTCGATCGCGGTGGTCAAATTCGCGCAGCTGAGTCTCGACTATCAATGGATCAACCATCCCGCCTACAATCGCGACCGTGGTCCGGCATCGGTCGTTGCAGTGCGGCTGCATGCGCAATTTTAATGCTGGCGCGCCGGCGGAAAGTTGGCGCATAGTAGCGCAGGATCGGCGCTGAGATTCACGACATTGAAACGACACCTTCTGCTTGGCAGCGTCTTCGCGGCGGCTTTGGGCTGGGGCGTGGTGAGCCCCCATGCATGCGCCGCCGACTTGAGCTCGCTCTCGGATGGCGATGCGTCCGCAGGCCTGAAAAAGGCTCTCGATCAAGGCATCAACAGCGCGGTGGGAAAGTTGGGCGTGACCGACGGTTTCCTGAAGAACCCCAAGGTGAAGATAGACTTACCGCCGAAACTCGCGAAGGCCGAAGGCATGATGCGCATGCTCGGCGTCGGAGATCAGCTGGACCAGCTCGTCACCTCGATGAACCGTGCGGCCGAGGCCGCCGTGCCGGAGAGCAAGACGCTGCTGAAGCAGGCGCTGAAGCAAATGAGTCTCGCGGATGCCAGGCGCATTCTGACCGGCGGCGACGATGCGGCGACGCAGTACTTCAAGCAGGCCACGTACACGCCGCTGAAGGCGAAATTCGAGCCCGTCATTTCGCATGCAACCGCGCAGGTCAAATTGAGCCAGACCTACAATGCAGTGGCGAAAAAAGCCGTCGGCTTCGGCTTACTCAAGCCCGAGGACGCCACGCTGGAATCATATGTGACCGACAAGACCCTCGACGGTCTGTTTTTGATGATGGCGGAGGAGGAGCGCGCGATTCGCAAGGACCCGCTGGGCCAAGCCAGCAATTTGCTGAAAAGAGTCTTTGGAGCAATTCATTAGATAGAACAAGGAGACAGCCGTGGGATTAGGTGCAGAATTCAAAGAATTTGCCATGAAGGGCAATGTGGTGGACCTGGCGGTCGGCGTGATCATCGGCGCGGCCTTCGGCAAGATCGTCTCCTCGCTGGTGGGCGATGTGTTCATGCCGACGCTCGGGAGAGTCATCGGCGGAGTGAATTTCTCGGACCTGGCCGTCGCCCTGGGCAAGGACCCGACCGGCAAGGAAGTCCTGATCAAGTACGGCGCCTTTCTGCAGACCATTTTTGATTTCATCATCATCGCGCTGGTTCTGTTTCTCGTCATCAAGGCCATCAACCGGCTCAAGAGACCCGCACCCGCCGCGCCACCCGCGCCCGCCCCGCCTCCCCGATCAGAAGTGCTGCTCGAAGAAATTCGCGACTTGCTGGCCAAGCGCGCTTGAGGACTTGAATTTGCGCGGGTGGTCCATTCTGAAGGAGTAGCTGACATGGGATTGATCGACGGCATGCTGGGTGGAGTGGTCGGTGCGGAAATGGCAACGGTGGTCAACGGCCTGATCGAAAGGCACGGCGGAGTGCAGGGAATCGTGGCTCAGCTGGAGCAACAGGGGCTGGGCGGCACGGTGCGCTCGTGGGTGGGCGCCGGCGCCAATCAACCGATCACGCCGGACCAGGTTCATCAAGCGTTCGGCTCGGACATCGTGAAGCAGCTGGCGGCCAAGGTCGGCATGTCGCCGGAGGATCTGGCGGCCAAGTTGGCCACGGTGCTGCCGCAGGCCATCGACAAGCTCACTCCGGGCGGAGTGGTCGCGAAGACCTGAGGCTGCCGCGGTTTCATGAACTCGGCGCCGCGTGGCCGATCGCCAGGGCCCACGCCGCGCCGACCAGCGTGGCGGCACCGAGGCCGGCGGCGATCTGCGCGTACCGGCCGCGAACGCGCAATATTCGCGCGCGGGCATGCAGCCAGCCGGCCCCTACTCCAAACAGAAATCCGAGTGCGTGTCCCAGCACATCCACGTGCGCCGTGCCGGCGCCGAGCAAGGTCAGCAGACAGATCCCGGCGATCAGCGGGGCCAGTACATACCAGCGGCGCTCGCGCATACTGAGCCGCTGCCGCCACGCCAGGCCGGCGAGCAGACCCAAGGCGGCAAACACGGCGGTGGAAGCGCCCACCGCTCGATGGCTGGGCGGAGCAATCAATATCTCCGCATAGTTGGCCAGAGCCGCTGCGGCCAAAATACTGGCCCAGGCCACGCCGGGGCCGAGCAGCCGGCCCGCGGCGATGCCCGCGGGAACACCGAACAGCAGATTGCCGAGCAGGTGCTCCTGATCCAGGTGCAGAGTCAACGCCGTGAACGCCCGCCACCATTCGCGCCCGGCGCCCGCTTCGACGGCGCCCGAGGAGAGCCAATCGATCCCGAACAGCCCGATGCCGGCACAGTAAGCCGTCAGCAATAGGATCAGCACATAGCCGACGGCCCCGAGGGCCGCTCCGGGATGCAGCTCCATGAGAATCGGGCGGCTGCGCGGAACGGCGCGCTCCGCCGAATAGCGCGTGATCTCCTCCTGCGCGGGCTGGATCCACAGCTCGGTCACGGTCAATACCCACGAATCGCCGCTTTCCAGGACTTCATGCTCGATGCCCCGCGCTTCGAGCATGAGGCTGAACTCCCGACACAGCGGCTTCGTTCCGCGAAACACCACGGCAGGGCCCGACTCCGCACCGTGACCGACACTTGAGAATGGCAGGCTCAACACACCCTCCGCTGCGGCAAGATTTACCCCTATGGGGACGCGGCAGGCCCAAATCAACGCGTAGTTGACAGTAGGGGGAGGGAAAATCGGCGGGCTCGGGACTACCATGACGCCATGACTGCTCGCGCCCGACGCGGCCGCCCCCCGCACAACGATGTCCTGACCCCCGCGGAATGGCGGGTGGTGCACGCCGTCAAGCACGGAATGACCAGCCGCGAGATTGCAGAACGGCACGGCATCAGCATCGATGCGGTCAAGTACCACGTCGCCAACGCGCTCGCCAAGCTTGGGCTGCCGAATCGCAAGGCGTTGCGGCATTGGCATCAGGCACCTCAACAGAGCGCTCTCATGCGCAAGGAGTCGATTGTGAAAGCGCCTACGCAATTGGGATCGATCGGCCAAATCGCTCGCAGCGTCAGGAACATCGAGGAATCGCAACGATGGTACGCCGGCGTGCTCGGCATTCCGCACCTGTACACCTTCGGCAAGCTGGCGTTCTTTGACTGCGGCGGCACCCGGCTCATGCTGACCGAGGCGAACCCGATCACGCCGTCCGAATCGCCCCTTTACCTGCGGGTCGACAACATCGGCGTGGTGCACGAGGAATTGCAATCGCGCGGCATCGAGTTCATCAACGCGCCTCACATGATCCATAGGCATGCCGACGGGATGGAGGAATGGATGGCGTTCTTCAAGGATCCGGAAGGCAGAACGCTCGCCATCATGTCGCAGGTCGGCCGCTAGATCTGCCGCGTTCGGACAAGCATCGGGTCGCGATGGCGTCCCGGATCGGCAGCCAAACCGGCGGCCGCTTTGCGTCTATAATGGCGCCGCCATCCGGCGATCGCGACGACCAAGGGAAAAATGCAGCGACCTTTCATTCCGGTATTCATCCCCGGCGCGGTGCTCGTTGTCTTGACGCTGGCTGCGGCCGCGGTGGATGCCGCGCAACTGAATTATCCGCCGGCACGGCGCAGCGCGCAGGTCGATGAGTACCACGGCATCAAAGTGGCGGATCCCTACCGTTGGATGGAAGACATCGATTCGCCGGAAACACGCACCTGGGTGGAGGCGGAAGCGAAGCTCACGAGCGACTATCTCGCCGCGATACCGGGACGCGACAGGATCGCGCGGCGCTTGAAGGAGATCTGGAATTACCAACGCTGGAGCGCTCCGGAAAAGCACGGCCCGCGCTGGTTCTTCACTCACAATGACGGGCTGCAGAATCAATCGGTGTTGTTCATGGCCGACGATCCGCTGCGGCCCGCGCAAGCATTGCTGGACCCGAATGTCCTGTCGAAGGACGGCACGGTGGCATTGAAAGGCTCGGGGTACAGCGACGACGGGCGATTGATGGCCTACGGCCTCTCCGAAGCGGGCTCGGACTGGGAGGTGTGGCGCGTTCGCGATGTCGCGAGCGGCAAGGATCTGCCGGATGAACTGCACTGGGCAAAATTCACCGGCGCCTCGTGGCGCAAGGACGGAAGCGGGTTTTACTACTGCGGCTATACGGCGACCGGCGCCGGCCAATCGCTCAAAGTCCCGAACCAATACCATACGGTCTTCTTCCACAAGCTGGGCACGCCGCAGTCGCAGGATGCGAAGGTCTATGTGCGCTCCGACTCGCCCGATTGGTATGTCAGCGCGCAGGTCACCGACGATGGCGGCTACCTGATCGTCACGGCCAACCACGGCACCGATGTCAGGAACACTTTGTCGATTGCCCGCCTGACCGGCGCCGCTTCCGCGGTGACGCCGCTGATTGCGGACCCGCAGGCCAACTACACCTTCATCGGCAACATCGGCTCGACGCTGTACGTGCAGACGGACGACGGTGCGCCGCGCTATCGCATCATCGCGATCGATCTCGATCGACCCGGTCGCGCCCACTGGCGCAGCATCGTGCCTGAATCCGCGGATACACTCGACGCCGTCACTCTGGTCGGTCACCAGCTCATCGTCCAATATCTTCATGACGCCCACAGCGTCGTCCGCCGCTTCACGCCGCAAGGCAAGCCGCTCGGCGAGGTCCCGTTGCCCGGACTGGGAACGACCGGGGGATTCGCCGGCCGCATCGAGGACACCCGCACCTACTTCGAGTACACGGACTATACGACGCCCTTGTCGATCTACCGGCTCGACTTGAATACCGGCCGCACCACGCTGTGGAAGGCGCCCGCGTTGAACGGCTTCAAGTCCTCGCAGTACCGCACTCAACAGGTGTTCTACACCAGCAGGGACGGAACTCGGATTCCCATGTTCGTCACCGCGCGCAACGGGACCGTTCTCGACGGCAGCAATCCCGCCATTCTCTACGGCTACGGCGGCTTCAATGATTCCCTGCATCCGGCGTTCTACCCGACGGTGGCCGCATGGCTTGAACTCGGCGGCGTATACGCGGTCGCGAATCTGCGCGGCGGCGGCGAATATGGCCGCGCCTGGCACGAAGCCGGGATGAAGACGCACAAGCAGAATGTGTTCGACGACTTCATCGCGGCCGCGGAATACCTGACTGCACGGCACTGGACCAGCCGCGATCGTCTCGCGATCCACGGCGCCTCAAACGGCGGCCTGCTCATCGGCGCGGTCGAGGAGCAGCGCCCCGACTTGTTCGCCGTGGCAGTGGCGCAAGTCGGCGTCATGGACATGCTGCGGTTTCGCGAATTCACCGTGGGCAAGGGATGGGAGGCCGACTACGGCTCCATCGACAATCCGGAGGAATTCACGGCGCTCAAGGCGTACTCGCCGGTGCACAACGTTCAGCCGGGTGCCGCCTATCCGGCCACTCTCATTCTGACCGGCGATCACGACGATCGTGTATTTCCGGCGCACAGTTTCAAGTTCGCCGCCGCCATGCAGAATGCCGACCCGAACGGCCGGCCGATTCTGATCCGCATCGATTTGCGCGCCGGCCACGGCGCCGGAAAACCCCTGTCGAAGCGGGTCGAGGAAACCGCGGACATCTATTCCTTCGTGCTCAATGCGATGGGACTTGCCCACTAATCAAAGCCATGCGTCTCAACTGAGGGAGTTCACGCCATGCTGAAAAGCGCCTTTGTCATTTCTCTGGTCGGTTTGCTCGCGGTTTTTGGCCATGCGGCCGCCGCGGAGCGCAGCTACGTGGCGCCGCCGACAACCGAAGGCCGGCCCGCCGCGCCGTACAGCGAAGGCGTCATGGCGGGAGAGACGTTCTATGTGGCGGGCCACATCGGAATCGACCCGGCCACGGGCCAGGCCGCCGCCAATGTGGATGACGAGATCCGCTTGGTCCTGGATGGGGTCAAGCACACTCTGGAGCAGGCGGGATTGAAGACCGACGATCTGGTCGCGGTGACCGTGTACTGCACGGACCTGGAGCTTTTCGGCAAATTCAACGCAATTTACCGCACGTATTTTCACGGGCATTTCCCCGCTCGCGCCTTCATCGGCGTCAACAAGCTGCTGGCCGGCGCTCACTTTGAGGTGGCGGGGACGGCGGTGAAGCCGCCTCGGAACCGCAAGTAGCGGCGGCCGCATGAGCTCGACCGGACCCCCGCCTCAAATCGTGCGCGGCTGATCCTTCAACATGTGGTAGATGCGCAGCACCCGCGGCACGTAGGCCATGGTCTCGACAAAGGGCGGAATCTGGCCGCCGTTGCGCTGAACCGCGTCTTCTCCGGCGTTGTAGGCGGCCAGCGCGAGCCCGACATCCTGGCCGAAGCGGTCGATCAGAAATTTCAGGTATTGCGCGCCGGCGTGAATATTCTGGCGCGGATCATAGGGGTTGGAAACGCCGAAGCGTGTCGCGGTGGCCGGCATCAACTGCATCAGCCCCACCGCACCGCGCTTCGAGACTGCGCGCGAATTGAACCCCGACTCCACCACGATCACGGCACGCAACAGATTCGGTTCCACGGACGCGGTCACCGCGGCTTTTTCGATGATCGAATCGTACTGCCCGGCCTTGGCCAGCAGCATCCAGTCGTACCGATCACCGCTGGCGGTCCTGTCGTGCGGCGACAGAACCAACAGGCGATAACGGCTATTGTCGGGTACGTCGGTGTAATGGCGGGTGCCGTCGGCATCCAGGTAGGTGTAAATCTGCGAGCGCGCCGCGACGCTCGAGGCGCCCAGCAGAGTGGCAATCAGCAGTGCGGATTTGAACACCATAGGCAGCGGTTTCCTTGGGGCGAAAGCCTATCGCGAAGGGTGCGGCGCACGATGGGACCTGCATCAAGAAATGGCCGATTCAAGACGCGGCAGGGTGCTCAATACGCGGCGGATCTAGCAATCAACCGCCGCGTCGTGCAAGCTGACGGCGTGCGCTGCCCAGGCGACGGGGATGCCGTTCAAGATTCGCGCTGCCCGTCCGATATTCAAAAGCACTCTACGCGAAGCCAGATCCTTGTCCGAAACCATCGATTGGAAACAAAAATACCGCGACTCGGTCCAGGAAATGGAGGTCGAGGAGAAGCGCTGGCGGGACGTCGAGCAAATACTGCGCCGTCTCATCGGACGGCTGTGCGCGGCGGGCATGGGAGTGGATCATCAGCTTGATGATGAGTTGAAGGGACTGGCCGCCGCGAACCGGCGCAACGCAGATGCGGCGGAATTGGAAAGGCTGGCGGCATCCTTGACCACCGTGGTGGTGGCCGTCGACGCGACGGCGCCGGTGCTGCATCTGACCGCGGTGCAGCCTCCGCTGCCGCCGGTCAAGGCGGTCCGCTGGGAGTCGACCTGCAGAGCCCTCGCCGGCCTGCTCGACCGCCTGAAATCCGGCGAAAGCGATGCCGCCAAGATACCGGCGTTGATCGCCGAGTTGGCCGCCGCCCATACCGACGCCGCGTTGGCCCCGATCGTCGGACGCGTCGCGGATCTGGTGCATGAGCGCAGCGAATCATTGGCGCGCGAGCGGCTGCAGGCCGCCGCCGTGCTCTCGGAAGTCACCAAACGGCTCGAGGAAATGGCCGCCTATTTGACCGAGGCGAACAGCGCCAGCCGCAGCCATTTCGACGATACCCAATCGCTCAACGACACGATGATGTCGCACGTTCGCGAGTTGGGCGACGAAGTCACCGGAGCTACGGAGCTGGGTCTGTTGCAGACGGCCCTGCGGGCACGACTTGAAACAGTCGCCAAACAGGTGAGCGACTTTCGCGCCCGTGAACAAATCCGCTTGACGGAATACAACGGGCGTGCCGAGCACATGCGCGCGCGCATCGCCAATCTGGAGCGCGAAACGCAGGAACTGCATTCCAAACTGGACCGGGAGAAGCACGGCGCGCGGCTCGATCCTTTGACCGGCATCGCCAACCGAAAATCCTTCGAAGAGCGCTTCGCCCAGGAAATCGCCCGGCGTGCCGGCGGCGCGGTCCCTGCCTGCCTGCTGCTGTGGGATATCGACAATTTCAAAGTCATCAACGACAGCTACGGTCATCGTGCCGGGGACCGCGTCCTGCAAAGCGTTGCCGGCTGCTTCACCGCGGCGCTGCACGCCACCGACTTCGTGGCCCGCATCGGCGGCGAAGAGTTCGCCGTGCTGTTGACCGGCTTCAAGCTGCCTGAGGCCGTGAACGTGGCCAATCAGGTGCGAACGACGGTCGAAGGGCTGAATTTTCATTTCCGGGGGACACCGGTGCATGTCACCGTTTCCTGCGGCATCACGGAACTGCACCCGAGCGACGCACCGGAAGCCGCCTTTGACCGGGTCGATGCTGCACTGTACCGGGCCAAGCACGGCGGTAAGAATCTGTGTGTCGCCGCCTAGGCGCCTGCCTGTGATATTTGGCTAGCTAACAGATATTTAACGCATTTTCCCTGGATCCCGAACGGATTTTTGGGTTCCGGTCCGGCTAGAATCGCTTGAGCCGGATTCAATCCAGACCCTGACTTTGAGTTTCATTGCGATCGGCAATTGATTGCCCGCGGCAAGTTGACAGTGCGCTGCAGCATTACAGGTTCCATTACGCTCTATGTCCGTTCCCGAAAACATCGTCACTGAATCCTCGATTGACGTACCCATTGGGGTAACGGTTGGGACACCGTCGGGGCTGGGGTACCCGTCGGGTACCCGCAGGGGCCGCCGGTGCGTCGCTGGGACGCCGCAGCGCCTTGGGCCTGCGGGCCTGGGTGTTCACTGGGATGCTTTTCTTGATGCCCTTGCTGACCTATTGGCCGGCGACCTTCCACGACTTCGGCTTGCGCGACGACTACTCCAATTTGCGCGAGGCGCACGAAGAGGCCGGCAAAGTGGTCAGTTTCTGCGCCTCGCATGCGCGACCGATTTATGGCTGGCTGCTGCAGGCCACGTATGGCCAGACCAGCACCGTGCAGAATCTGCAATGGATGCGCTTTGGCGCTTCGCTGTTGCTGGGCGCGCTCTGTTGGGTGAGTTTTCGCGGTCTGCGCGCGCTCGGCTGGTCGTTTACCACCAGTCTGTGTTTCGCGGTATTGCTGGCGTTGATCCCGTCCGCGCAGGTCATGGCGGCATGGGCGGTGGGCTGGCCGTACGTCGCGACCGCGCTGTTGGCCTTCGGCGGGTTCTTCACCGTCGAAGGGGCGTTGACCGTGGGAATGAGTGCCGGACTCAGGCGCTCGGTGGCGCAATGGTCCGTCGCGCTCGGTCTCATGCTGACGAGCGCTCTCATTTATCAACCGAGCGCCCTGTTCTATGTGGTGCCCTTGGCGGGCGCCTTGATTGCACAGCGGCAGCGCCCTCTTGCGCAGACCGCGCGCTGGGTCGGAATTCACCTCGGCCTCGTGGTCGGCACCCTGGGTCTGGCCTATTGCATCATGTCGGCGCTGTACGCGGCGGGGGTGTTCGTCAAATCGGGACGAGTCGCTTTCGAGCATCACTGGATCGACAAGATCGGCTGGTTCCTGCAGGAACCCCTGCCGAATGCGCTCAGCCTGTTCGTGCTGAACGACAACAATTTGCGCGATCACTCGCTTTACGTGGGCTGCGCTGCCCTGGTCGGCACTCTGCTCCTGGCGGGAGCTTTCTTGGAGTGGCGCCGCTACGGCCGCTCGCGCGGCATCGTATGGCTGACCGCGCTGATCGGATTGCCGGTGTTTGCCTTCGCCGTCAGCTTGATTGCGTCCGAGCGCTACGCCACCTACCGCACCATATTGGCCATGACCGCGGTGCTGCTGTGTTTTCTGGTCGCCTCCATGCGTGCGCTCACGGAGAGCTGGGGGCCCTACGGCCGGCGGATGCTCGCGGTCATCATCATGTCGGTGGCGTTCTTTACCGCGCAGCATCATGTCTATGCGCTGATCGCGGTTCCGCAGGGCAATGAATGGCAGCTGATCATGGCCGGCGCCAAGCATGTCCATCTGGACGGTCCGCGCCCGCGCATCTTTGCCATAGCTTCCAGTCCGGCGGATATTTCGACGGCGACGATTTACCACGACGAATTCGGTTCGCTGTCGACGAATTCCGAGTGGGTGCCGCGTGAGATGTTCAAGCGCGCGATGCACGATTTGCATCCGGAAATTGCCAATCTCGACGCGCGCTACGATTTCTCTTCGGGCGTTCAATTGCCCATCGACCAACGCTTCGACGTGATCATCGACCTGCACAAGCTGCGTCAGTACTACATCGACAACTGAGCGCGGTTCAAATCCCCAAGAAATCGCTGAGACGCCCGTGGGCGATGGCGGCCTTCACCGCCACCGGCCACAACCCATGCAGCGGAAGGCTCTTCATGCGCGTGATCGGCATGTCGAACCCGGACGTGGGGCTGACGATGCGGCGTGCCAGCTGCGCGCCCATCGCCGTGGCCATCGCGACGCCGCGGCCGTTGTAGCCCAGGCAGATCAGGACTCCGTCCGCGGGTTCATGTACATGAGGATAGTGATCGGGCGTCATCGCCAGGCGCCCGCCCCAGGCATGCGTCCACGGTGTTTCAGCCAGACACGGCCAAAGCGTCCGCGCATAGGACAGCAAATGCGGAATAGCCGAGGTCGCCGCCACCTCGCGCATGGGGCCGCGGCCGCCGATCAACAAACGCCGACCTGCATCCACGCGGTAGTACACGGTCACGGTGCCGCTCTCGTAGAGCACCGCGCGGCTCGGCATGACGGCGCGCGCAATGCTCTCAGGAAGCGGTGCGGTGGCCGCGATGGCGCCGAAGAGCGGTACGACCGTGCGCCGTAAAGTCGGCCACAGATCGTCGGTGTAGCCGTTGGTCGCCAGCACCACGTGCCGCGCCGCCACGCCCCCCTGCGCCGTGTCCACCGTCCAACCGGCGGCCCCTTTGTGTATGCCGAGGGCCCGTGTGCCGCCGTACACGGCAGCACCCGCGGCCTGCGCGGCGCGCGCCAGACCTCGGGCATAACTCAAGGGGTTCAAATCCCCGCCGCGCCGATCCAGCATCGCGAGCCGGTAGCGGGCCGTGCCGGTTGCCCGCTCGAGATCGCTGCCCTGGAGCAATTCGACCGGAGCGCCCCGGTGGATCAGTTGCTGCGCCGAGGCTTGAACCTGCGCCGCGTGCCTGCCGTGTATTGCCGCGCGCAGGGTGCCGTTGCGGCGCGCATCGCAACGAATCCCGTGCCGCTCGATGAGATAGAAAACCAAGGCCGGCGCCGCGCCGGCGAGCGCATTCATGCGCGCACCCAGGTCCGGGCCGAAATCCTTTTCCACCTGATCCGGATCGAGCTTGAGGCCGGGATTGACTTGACCGCCGTTGCGACCGGACGCGCCCCAACCAGGTTGCTCGGCCTCCAGCACCACGACCTTGGCGCCCTGCTCCGCCAGATGCAGCGCCGTCGAGAGACCCGTGATGCCGCCGCCGACCACGGCCACATCGGTTTGCATGTGCCCGTCGAGGGACGGAGCCGGCATCGCGGGTTCCGCGGTGTCTAGATACAGATTCGTCATGAGCTTGGGTTGCCGCGCGCGGTAAGCTTCAGTCAATGATAGCCGAACCACTGCAATGGGTCTGCGCCATCCTCGGTGCCCTGATGGTCGGCATTGCAAAGGCCGGCATCATGGGCCTCAGTCTGCTGTCGGTAGCGCTGTTCACGCATGTATTTCCCAGCAAGCAGGCCACCGGTTTGGTCCTGCCGCTGCTGATATTCGGCGACTTCGTCGCGGTGCTGGCCTATCGGGCTCACACTCAATGGCGCTATCTGTGGAAGCTCATGCCGTGGACGGCGGCCGGGGTGGTGCTCGGGTACGTGGCGCTCGGCCATATCTCCGACGCGAGCACGCGCATTTTGATCGGCGTGATCATCGTGTCGTTGTGCATCCTGGGCTATTGGCGGCGGTATGTGACGGTGCAGGCGCCGGACGCCGCGGTACCCAAGCATTGGGCCGTGGCGGCGGCGATCGGCGTCATTGCCGGCTTCATCACCTTGGTTGCGAATGCAGCGGGACCTCTGATGGCGATCTACCTGGTCGCCATGCGTCTGCCGAAGATGCAGTTCGTGGGCACGGCCGCGGTCTTCTTCATGGTGCTCAACCTCTTCAAGGTCCCCTTCATGGTGGAACTCGGGCTGATCACCGCGCCGAGCTTCGAGTTCAATCTCAAGTTGGCGCCGGCGGTGCTGATCGGAGCGTTCGCCGGCCGTTGGCTGCTGATCCGCATCAATCAGCAGCTGTTCGAGAAACTCGTGTTGGGCTTCAGCGCAATCGCGGGACTCATGTTGATCGTCTAGCCGCCGGACCGCGCCGACGTAATATTCAAACTCCCCAAGGTCGCAAAGGTGTAGCGTATCGGTTGGGTCCAGCAATAGGGATGACATGGGCATGCAATACCGAGGCCTGTTCGGTCTTATCGTCTTGATCGCCGACGTGTGGGCGATCGTCAACATCTTCCAAAGCAGCGCGGATACCGGCAGCAAGGTGCTGTGGACTGTTGTCGTGATCGTTCTGCCCGTGCTCGGATTCATACTCTGGTATTTCCTGGGTCCGAAAACCGGCAAAGCGTAGCGCGGGCCGGCTCTCGCCCGGCCGCGGGCCGGGCCGGCCTCGATCGGCTGTTGATATATACAGGATATGAATGCGTCCACGCAGACATGAGCGACACCAGTTGGATGGGGTTGGCTGGCTGCGCGCCAGCGTGCTGGGCGCGAATGACGGCATCGTTTCGACGTCCAGTTTGATTCTCGGGGTCGCGGCGGCGCACGCCTCGCAGGCCAATATCTTGCTCAGCGGCACTGCGGCGCTGGTCGCCGGCGCCATGTCGATGGCGACCGGAGAATATGTGTCCGTGCATTCGCAGGCGGACACCGAAGCCGCCGCTCTCGCCCAGGAGCGCACCGAGCTGGAGGTGGACTTCGCCGGCGAACGGCGCGAACTGACTGAAATCTATGTGCGCCGCGGACTCGACAAGAAGCTCGCCGCGCAGGTCTCCGCGCAGCTCATGGCGCATGATGCCTTGGGCTCGCATGCGCGCGATGAACTGGGATTGACCGCGAGCGTCAGAGCACGGCCCCTGCAGGCTGCGCTGGCATCGGCCGCCAGCTTTTCCGTCGGCGCCGCGCTGCCCCTCACCGTCGCGGCATTGGCGCCGCAGCGCCACTTGATGAGTGCCACGGTGACCGTGTCGCTGCTCTGCCTGATGATCCTCGGCGGCTGGTCGGCGAAGGTTGGCGGCGCCGACGTGCGTACCGGCGTATTGCGGGTGACATTTTGGAGCGCGCTCGCCATGGCGGTCACCGGTCTCGTCGGCGCCATTGCCGGGGCTGTGGGATGAACCGACGCAGCGTATTCGCGCGGCCGAATCAAACCGCGCTGCTCAGCGTCGCGCAGATGGCCGAGGCCGACCGCGCGGCAATCGCGGCCGGCACCCCGGGGATGGTCCTGATGCAAAATGCCGGCGACGCCGTCGTGCGCGAGATCACCCGTCGCTGGTCGCCGCGTCCGGTCAGTATTCTGTGCGGACCCGGCAACAACGGCGGCGACGGATTCGCCGTGGCGGTCGCGCTGGCCGAGCGCGGCTGGCCGGTTCGGGTGGGGTTGCTGGGAACCCGGGAAAACCTGCGCGGCGACGCGCGCCTGCATTCGGGGCGCTGGACCGGTGCCGTCGAGCCCTTGAGCGTCGCAATCCTCGACGGTGCATCGCTGGTCGTCGACGCACTGTTCGGGTCCGGACTGAATCGGCCCCTCGAGAATCACGTGATCGCCACGCTGGCGGCGGCGATGCAACGCGCGCTGCCTTTGGTTGCGGTGGACGTTCCGAGCGGAGTCATGGGCGATAGCGGGGCGTGCGCAGGCGCGGCGCCCGCGGTCTGCACCGTCACCTTCGCCCGCAAGAAGCCCGGTCATGTCTTGTTGCCGGGCCGGGATGCGTGCGGCGAGGTGGTGGTGGCCGATATCGGCATTCCGCCGTCCGCAATCGAATCACTGGCAATCGACGCCTGGGAAAACGACCCCGCTTTGTGGCGGGCACAGCTGCCGCGGATGAACTCCTCGTCCAACAAGTACACGCGGGGTCATGCGCTGCTGTGGGGTGGTTATCCCATGACGGGTGCGGCCCGCATGGCGGCGCGCGCCGCCGCGCGCGTGGGCGCAGGTTTGACCACGATTGCCGTGCCGGAAAATGCATTTCCCGTGTACGCCGCGGCACTGACCAGCATCATGGTGCAGCCCATGGGTCGCGATGGTGACTTCACGCGCCTGCTGTCCGATCCGCGCTACAGCGCGTGTCTGATCGGACCCGGCGCAGGCGTGAGCGACACCACGCGCCGCACGGCGCTCGAACTGTTGGGCTCGGGGCGGCCGGTGCTGCTCGACGCGGACGCCATCTCGGTATTCGCCTCCAGGGTGGCCGAACTCACCGGCGCGATCCGAGGGCCGTGCGTGATGACGCCGCACGACGGCGAGTTCGCGCGGGTATTCGAGCCGCGCGGCGACAAGCTGCAGCGGGCCCGTGCGGCCGCGCGGCAAAGCGGCGCCGTCATCGTCTTGAAAGGAGCGGATACGGTGATTGCGGCTCCCGACGGCAGCGCCGTCGTCAATACCAATGCACCGGCCTACCTTGCCACCGCCGGTTCCGGCGATGTGCTCGGCGGCTTGATTCTCGGCCTGCTGGCACAGGGGATGGAGGCATTCACGGCCGCCGCAGCGGGCGTTTGGATGCATGGCGCGGCCGCCGCCGAGTTCGGTCCCGGCCTGCTTGCGGAGGATCTGCCGGATCTCGTGCCCAGCGTCCTGCGGCTGCTGGAACTCGAGTGACCGGCCCTCGGTGAACGCCTGGTTTCCGAGAATCACCGTTCATTCGCTGGTCGTCGTGGTCAGCCTGCTCACCTATGTCCTCACCACGCGCGTGGAACACGAACGGCGGCCCCCGTCCATCGCGATTGCCTGGGTTCTCGGCATGATCGCGGTGCCATATCTGGTATTGCCCACCTATATTCTGTTCGGTCGCCGCAAACTGCCGCGCAAGGTGCTGCGGTGGTCCGGAATCGGCTCGCACTGCGTACACTGGGCCGAGGATCTGATCGAAAGTTTCGGCCTGCCGCCATGCGCGCCTGCTGCGGTTCACCTGCACCGGGACGGCGATGAATCCGCCGCCGCGCTGTTCGCCGCCATGTCGGGCGCGGGCCGGCGCCTGGACATCTGCACCTATATTCTCGGCGACGACGCCTTCGGACGCGAGGCGATGCGCTGCATGATGGAAAGCGCGCACCGCGGCGTGCAAGTCAGATTGCTGGTCGACGGCTTCGGCGCGCTGCAGCTGCCGCGCGGTTGTTTCAGGCAGTTGAACTGCGCCGGCGTCGAAACGGCGATCTTCAGTCCGCTGTTCGCGCGCAAGACCCAGGGGCCGCGTAATTTGCGCAATCACCGCAAAATGGTCATCGCCGACGGCGCACGCCTTTGGGCGGGCGGCAGAAATATCGCCGCCGAATACTTCGGCGGCGCCAAAGGTGCGACGCCGTGGCGCGATTTATCCTTCGACCTGCAGGGACCGGTGGCAGCCGCCGCCGCCGCCCAGTTCGAGGCCGACTGGGTCGCCGCGGGCGGTCGGCCCGCGCCCCTTGCCGTCGTGCAAGACTGCCTTGTGCAGCCGGGGAGCGCCGCCGGCCGCGCGCAGTTTCTGCCCAGCGGCCCGGACCAGGCCGAGGACACGGTGCATGCTTTGCTGATCGACGCGTGCTTTCACGCCCGCGAGCGCGTGCTTGCCGTGACGCCCTACTTCGTCCCGGATGCCGCCCTGGAAACGGCGCTGCGCCTGGCGGCGCGCCGCGGCGTGAAGATTGATCTCTGCATTCCCGCGGTGTCCAATCACCGCCTGGCTGATTTCGTGCGCCACCGTGCGTTGCGGGCGCTCAGCAACGCCGGCGTCAACATCCACCTGCTGCCGTATATGAACCACGCGAAGGCGGTGGTGTTCGACGAATCTCTCGCCATCTCCGGATCGGTCAATCTCGATTCGCGCAGTCTGCTGCTCAACTATGAATGCGCGGTCGTCTTCTACGGCACGGCGGAAATCGACTGGCTGGTGAACTGGATCCGCGCCTTGATCCCCGAGGCTCGCGCCTTCGACTCCCGGCCGCCCGGACTGATGCGCGATCTCGCCGAGGGATTGCTCCTGACCGTCGCGTATCAGCTGTAATGCGCGCAACCGTAGGAGAATACCTACATTCGATAATTGATCGGCCACGGCCGACGCATAGTATCCTTGGGCTCGAGCCGCGCAAGCGTATTGGTAGGTACGATGGAGTTTAAGGACTACTACAAGGTCATGGGAGTGGCGCGCGACGCCACCGAGGCACAAATCAAGCAGGCCTACCGCAAGCTCGCTCGCAAATATCACCCGGACGTCAGCAAGGAGAAGGACGCCGAAGCCCGCTTCAAAGAGGTGGGAGAGGCCTACGAAGTCCTCAAGAGTCCCGAAAAGCGCGCCGCCTACGACCAACTGGGCCAGGGACCTCGGCCCGGCGAGGATTTTCGCCCGCCCCCCGATTGGGGCGCCGGCTTCGAATTCAGCGGCGCCGGCGGCCGCGAGTCGGACTACAGCGATTTCTTCGAGTCGTTGTTCGGGGCCGCCCAGGCGCGGGCCGGAGCGCGCGGCGGCCGCGGCGCGTTTCATAACGCGCGCGGCGAGGACCATCACGCCAAGGTATTGCTGGATCTCGACGCCACCCTGCAGGGCGGCGCACGGCAAATCTCTTTGCGGATTCCGGAATTCGATGCCGATGGCAGACTGGTGTCAAAGGAGCGCGTTCTCAATGTCCAGGTGCCGAAGGGCATCCTCGCCGGTCAGCACATTCGCCTGGCAGGTCAGGGCGCGCGCGCGGGCGGCGATGGAGCACCCGGGGATCTGTTCATCGAAGTCGAATTCCAGCCGCACCCCCTGTATCGAAACGACGGGCGTGATTTGTATCTCGAACTGCCCGTGACCCCTTGGGAGGCCGCGCTCGGCGCCACGGTCAAGACACCGACCCCCACCGGCACCGTGGACTTGAAGATTCCTGCCGCCGCGCATGCCGGCAGCAAATTGCGCCTGAAGGGCCGGGGGATACCGGCATCCCCGCCCGGCGATTTTTACGTCACTTTGCAGATAGCGCTGCCGGCCGCCAATGACGACAAGGCCAAAGCCGCCTATTCGGCCATGGCGGCGGCTCTGCCTTTCAACCCCCGCGCGCACCTCGGAGTCTAGGACAATGAGTTCACCGCAAAACGCAGCTCTGCCCGGCGCAATCTTCGAGGAATCCGCGCTGCTCACCGTCCAAGACTTGTGCCGCATGTGCGCCGTCGACGAACGGCACATCGTGGAACTGGTCGACGAAGGGGTACTCAGCGTCATCGAGATCGGCGAATCCGAGTGGCGTTTCAGCGGGGCGGCGCTGCGGCGCACGCGTCTGGCACTGCGCCTCGAGCGCGACCTCGAACTCAATCTCGCGGGCGTCGCGCTGGCGCTGGATTTGATGGAGGAATTGGAACGCCTGCGGCGCGAATTGAAGGCGCGGCGATGAGCGCCCCGCAATCCGACGCCTTCGTGTTTTTCGGCGCCACCGGCGACCTTGCACACAAGAAGATCTTTCCCGCCCTGTATGCCATGGTTCGCAGCGGCGCTCTCGACATCCCCATCATCGGCATGGCGCGCCCCGGCTGGACCTTGGACAAGCTCAAGCAGCGCGCCCGCGAGAGCGTCGAACAGGCCGGCGACTTCGATCCTGCATGCTTCGACAAATTGGCCGAGAAATTGCGCTACGTCGGCGGCGACTACTCGGATCCGGCGACCTTCACCCGCTTGAAGCAGACGCTGGGCGAGGCGGTCCGCCCCATCCACTACCTGGCGATTCCGCCCAGCATGTTCGGCAGCGTCGTGCAGGGACTCGCGAAATCGGGCTGCGCCGACCAGGCCCGCGTCATCGTCGAGAAGCCCTTCGGCCGCGACCTCGCGACCGCGCAGGCGCTCGATCGCACCCTGCACCAAGTTTTTGCCGAGCCTGCCATATTCCGAATCGATCATTACCTGGGCAAGGAGGCAGTGCAGAACATCCTGTATTTCCGCTTCGCCAACACGTTTCTCGAGCCGATTTGGAATCGTCACTATGTGCGGGACGTTCAAATCACCATGGCGGAGCAATTCGGCGTGGAGGGCCGCGGCGCCTTCTATGAGGAAGTCGGCGCCATCCGCGACGTGGTGCAGAACCACCTGCTGCAGGTCATCGCCTTGTTGGCCATGGATCCGCCCACCGGCCACGAGCCGGAAGCGATGCAGGCGGAAAAACTGCGCTTGTTCCGCGCGATGCGTCCGCTCGATCCGAACGAGATGGTGCGCGGTCAATTCAAGGGCTACCGCGACGAGCCCGGCGTGGCAAAGGACTCTCAAGTGGAGACTTTCGCCGCGCTGCGGCTGCACATCGACACCTGGCGCTGGGCCGGCGTCCCGTTCTACATCCGGGCGGGCAAGTGCCTGCCTTTGAGCGCCACGGAGGTCGCGGTGACTCTCAAGCGCCCGCCGCTCGCCGTCTTCGATCCCAACGGCGACATGCCCGCGAACTATTTCCGCTTGCGCTTGAGTCCCGAGGTGGTGATCAGCGAAGGCGCGCTGGTGAAGCGCAGCGGCGAGCAGATGCGCGGCGAGGCCGTTGAACTGGTTGCCCGGCATCGCTCCGAGACCGAGAAATCGCCCTACGAACGTCTGTTGGGAGATGCCATTTGCGGCGACACGTCGCTGTTCACCCAGGATGAATGCGTGGAAGCCGCCTGGCGCGTGGTCGATCCGGCGCTGAAAACGGATCGGCCGGTCCTGCAATACGAAACCGGAACCTGGGGTCCGCCGTCGGCGGCGGCCGTGGTGAAGAACGGCGACGCGTGGCACGACCCGACGCGCGAGAAAACGCTGCCGTGCTGAATCCCGGTGAACTGGTCTTTCTGTTGGATGTCGATAACACCTTGTTGGACAACGACCGCTTTGCGGCGGACTTGGGCGACCGTTTGGAGCAGGCGTTCGGCGCCTCCGAACGGACGCGCTATTGGGCGATCTTCGGCCGTTTGCGCGAGCAACTCGGGCTCGCGGACTACCTGGCAAGCCTGCAGGCCTTCCGTGCCGGACTCGACGACCATCCGGAATTGCTGGCAATGTCGGAGTATCTGTTGGAATATCCCTTCGCCGCGCGCTTGTTTCCGCGCGCGCTCGAGGCGGTGGAGCACTTGAGCACGCTCGGTCTTCCTGTGGTGCTGTCGGACGGCGACATTGTCTTTCAGCCGCGTAAAATCCAACGCGCGGGCATATGGGATGCGGTGGACGGCCGGGTGATGATTTACCTGCACAAGGAACGCGTACTGGACCATATGATGCAGCGCTACCCTGCGAATCACTATGTAATGGTCGACGACAAGCCGGGTTTGTTGGCCGCCATGAAATCGATTCTCAAGAACATGCTGACGACGGTATTCGTGCGCCAGGGACACTATGCGCTCGCTGCGGATGCAAAGTCGGCGGATCCGCCGCCGGACCTGGCCATCGAACGCATCGGCGATCTGATCAACCACACTCTTTCCGACTTTCAGGAACGCTCATGACAAGCACGAAAGCCTTGCACGATCTGGGTCAAAGCCTCTGGCTCGACAACATCACACGGGAAATTCTCGACAACGGCACGCTGCGCCGCTACATCGAGGAGTTTTCCATCACCGGGCTCACCTCCAACCCCACCATTTTCGATGCCGCCATCGGCAACACGTCGGCGTACGACGGCAGCATCCGCCAAAAAGCCCGGGCCGGGCTCGCGGGCGAGGAATTGTTCACCGAACTGGCGCTGGAGGATCTGCGCCGCGCCGCTGACCTCTTCAGACCGGTGTTCGACCGCACCCGCGGACTCGACGGATGGGTGTCGATGGAGGTCTCGCCGCTGCTCGCCAACGATACCAAGACCACGATCGATGCCGCACTGCGCATTCACAAACAAGCGAACCGTCCGAATCTGTACGTCAAGATCCCCGGAACCCCCGCCGGTGTGCCGGCGATCGAAGAGGCCATATTTGCCGGCGTGCCGGTCAACGTCACCCTGCTGTTCTCCCGCGAGCAGTATCTGAGTATCGCGGAAGCCTACCTGCGCGGCCTGGAACGGCGCATCGCGGCGGGACTCGATCCGCGCGTGAATTCGGTGGCATCGCTGTTCGTGAGCCGTTGGGATGGAGCCGTTGCCGACAAGGTGCCGCCGGAGCTGCGCAATCGTTTGGGGATCGCCATTGCCTTGCGCACCTATAAGGCTCACGGTGATTTGTTGGCCGGCAAGCGCTGGCGCGCCCTCGAAGGCGCCGGTGCGCGCAAGCAGCGCATGCTGTGGGCCAGCACCGGAACCAAGGATCCGAAGGCCCCGCCGAGCCTGTATGTCGAGGCCTTGGCGGCGCCGGATACCATCGACACCATGCCGGAGAAGACCTTGTTGGCATTCGCCGTCGGCGGGACCGTCAAATCGGTGATGGCGCAGGACGGCGGCGACGCCGAACGGGTGCTGGCGCGGTTTGCGGGTGCCGGCATCGACATCGATGCCCTCGCCGCCCGCCTGCAATCGGACGGTGCGGACTCCTTCGTTAAATCCTGGCGCGAACTGATGAAGCGTATCACCGAGAAAAGCGCCGCCTTGGCGACGTCTTGAGTCCGAAGATCGATCCGCTCGCGGGCCATGCCGCGCCGGCTGCCTCGCTGGTGGACATACCGCGGCTGATCACCGCCTACTACAGCGAGCGGCCCGATCCGGCGATCGCCGCACAACGAGTCGCCTTCGGCACTTCCGGCCACCGCGGCAGTTCGTTCGACGCGGGTTTCAATGAATATCACGTGCTCGCGATCAGCCAGGCCATCTGCGAATATCGGCGGCGGCAGACTATCGACGGTCCCCTGTTCATCGGCTACGACACTCATGCATTGTCGGCGCCCGCGTTCGCCACCGCGCTCGAGGTTCTGAGCGCGAACGGCGTGCAGCTGATGATCTCGGCGGGCGATGAATACACGCCGACGCCGGCGGTTTCGCACGCCATCCTGACCTACAATCGCGGCCGCCGGACCGGCCTGGCCGACGGGATCGTCATCACGCCCTCGCATAATCCGCCGGATAGCGGCGGTTTCAAGTACAACCCGCCGAACGGCGGACCCGCGGACTCCGATGTCACCAAGGGCATCGAGAACCGGGCGAACGACTTGCTGAGAGCGGGCGCCGGATCGATCGGCAGAATCGGATTCGCCGCGGCGCGGCGCGCCGGCACCACCCATGCACACGACTACTTGAAGACCTACGTGGACGACCTCGGCGCAATCCTCGATCTGGACGTCATCCGCGGTTCAGGCATTCGCATGGGCGTCGATCCCCTGGGCGGCGCGGGCGTGCACTACTGGGCGCGCATCGCAGAGGTTTACCGCCTCAATCTCACCGTGGTCAACGAGGAAATCGATCCCACGTTTCGTTTCATGACTTTGGACTGGGACGGCAAGATCCGCATGGATCCCTCCTCGCCGTATGCCATGCAGAGGCTCATCGGTCTGAAGGACAAGTTCGACATCGCCTTTGCCTGCGATACCGACCACGATCGGCACGGCGTCGTCACCGCCGGCAGCGGCCTGCTGCCGCCGAACCATTACCTCTCGGTTGCCATCGACTACTTGTTCCGGCACCGAGACCGCTGGCGGGCGGACGCGGCGGTCGGCAAGACCGTGGTGAGCAGCGCCATGATCGACCGGGTCAGCAAACGCCTTGGCCGTACCCTGTATGAGGTACCGGTGGGGTTCAAGTGGTTCGTGAACGGCCTCAAGGACGGCAGCCTGGGGTTCGGCGGAGAGGAAAGCGCCGGCGCCTCCTTCAGCCGTCTCGACGGCAGCGTCTGGACGACGGACAAGGACGGTATCGTGCCTGCGCTGCTGTCGGCGGAGATCACTGCGCGCACCGGGCGCGATCCCGGCGCCGCGTACCGCGCCATGACAGAGGATTTGGGCAAGGTATTCGCCAATCGAGTGGATGCGCCGGCGAGTGCCGAACAGAAAAAGAAACTGGGCATGCTGAACGGCTCGCAGGTTCGGATTCAACAACTCGCCGGCGAGCCGATCGACCAGGTACTTACGTCCGCACCCGGCAACGGCGCACCGATCGGCGGCATCAAGGTGATCTCGCGCGGCGGCTGGTTTGCGGCGCGGCCGTCGGGCACCGAGGACATCTACAAGATATACGCCGAAAGTTTTCACGATGCGGGCCATTTGAGCCGCCTGATCGCCGAGGCGCAGCTCATCGTCGATGCCGCGCTTGCCGGCGCCTAAGGGTCTCGTGCAGGCACGTGACGATGCCACGCTGAGCGACACGGCCAGGCGCCTGCTGCCATGGCTGGTGGCGGTCGGTTTCTTCATGGAATCGCTGGACACCACCATCTTGAACACCGCCGTGCCCGCCATCGCTCAAGCGCTCAAAGTACCGCCCTTGAGCATGAAGGCCGTGCTCGCCAGCTACACCCTGAGCCTGGCCGTGTTCATTCCCATCAGCGGCTGGATGGCCAATCGTTTCGGCACGCGACGCGTGTTTGCCTCCGCGATCGGCATCTTCACGCTGGGCTCATTTCTCTGCGGCCTCTGCACTGATATTCACGCGCTGGTGGCCTGCCGCATCCTGCAAGGCTGCGGTGGCGCCTTGATGCTCCCCGTCGGCCGCCTCACCATGGTACGCACCTTCCCCAAGTCGCAGCTCATCGGCGCCATGAGTTTCGTCGCCATGCCGGGCTTGATCGGGCCCATGCTCGGACCCCTGCTTGGCGGCCTGATCATTGCCTACTTTCATTGGAGCGTCATTTTCTTCGTCAACATTCCCATCGGCCTCTGCGGCCTGTATATGGTCTATCGGCATCTGCCCAACTATCGCGAGCCGCGCAACTATCCGCTCGACATCGTCGGTCTGGTGCTGTTCGGCTCCGGCATATCGCTGCTGTCCTATGTCCTCGAGGTATTCGGCGAAACCAGCCTGAGCGGGCGCGAAATACTGGGATTGCTGACCATCGCCGCCGCGCTGCTCGGCGCCTATGGCCTCAACACCATGCGCACCGCACATCCGCTGTTGCGCCTGGGGCTGGTGCGGATCCGCAGCTTTCGCGTCGCGGTGAGCGGTAATCTATTCACGCGGCTTGGAATCGGCGGCATCCCGTTTCTTCTGCCGCTTCTGTATCAGGTCGGTCTGGGCTTCACGCCCATTCAGTCCGGCCTGCTGATCATGCCGCAGGCATTGGCCGCCATGAGCCTGAAACTCACCATGCCGCACATCCTGAGGAAGTTCGGTTTCCGCCGAGTGCTGATCGTCAACACCATCACCTTGGGGTTCATGATTTTTCTGTTCTCGACCATTGATGCCGGCACCCGGGTATGGCTGATCGTGCTGATGGCCTTCACTTACGGCTTCCTCACGTCGCTGCAGTACACCAGCATGAACACGCTGGCCTACGCCGACGTGAACGCGCGCGAAGCCAGCGGCGCCAGCACCATCGCCAGCACCGTTCAGCAAATGGCGGTCAGCTTCGGGGTGGCCACGGCCTCGTTCGCCGCGGCCCTGTTCGTCCCTGACAGGGTACATGCGAGCAGTCCTGAAATGATCCACGGCCTCCATCTGGCACTGTTGGCGCTCGGCTCGCTGACCATCGTGTCGACCATCGTATTCGGCCAATTGAAGACCGGCGACGGCGACGCGGTCAGCCGGCACAATGAAGAGTTGCCGAGCGCATGACGCGCGCGGCGGGGCGCGGCCCGGCTATTCCGATTTGATTGCGTGGCCGCCGAATTGATTGCGCATGGCCGCGAGCAGCTTGTCGGTGAACGAATCCTTGTCGCGGGAACGCAGCCGTTCGAGCAATGACAAGGTGATCACCGAGGCGGGCACGCCCAGTTCGATGGCCTCGGCCACGGTCCAGCGCCCTTCGCCGGAATCCGCCACATACGGGGCAATTCCCTTCATGGTCGGGTTCTTCTCCAGCGCATCGGCTGTCAGGTCCAGCAGCCACGAACGCACCACGCTGCCGTAGCGCCAGATCTCCGCGATCTGATGTAGATCGAGGTTGAACTCGGTCTTGTGCTGCAAAATGGAAAAGCCTTCGGCGTACGCCTGCATCAGGCCGTATTCGATCCCGTTGTGAATCATCTTGGTGTAGTGGCCGGAACCGACCGCTCCGACCCGTCCCCAGCCGCGGTCCGGCGCCGGCGCGAGCGTCTCGAAGATCGGGCGCAACCGCTCGACCACCGCCTCGTCGCCGCCGATCATCAGACTGTAGCCTTCCGCAAGACCCCAGATGCCGCCGCTGGTCCCGGAGTCGACATAGTGGATCTGATGCTTTGCCACCGCCGCCGCGCGGCGCTGAGTATCGTGAAAATTCGAATTGCCGCCGTCGATGAGGGTGTCTCCCGCCGCCAGCATCGGCGTGAGGCTGGTGATCGTGCTGTCGGTGATCGCCCCGGCCGGCACCATCAGCCAGATGACCCGCGGTGCCTTCAATTTGGCGACCAACTGCTCGAGCGTGGCCGCCGTTTCGGCGCCGTTCTGCTCGAGCGCCGAACGCGCGGCGTCGGCGGGATCGTAGCCGACGACCTTGTGGCCACCGCGCTGCAGCCGCTGCGCCATATTGGCGCCCATGCGGCCCAGGCCGATCATTGCAATTTGCATAGGGTTCAATCCGTTCGCATTAATGCATCGGCATTCAGTATAGATCTCGGGACGAGGCGAGGTACAGCGGGATATCGCCTGCGCGCCGGTCAGGCGCGCTTCAGCATGATCATGACGGCGGGACTGCCCACCGGCTCGAAGCGGCCGGTGAACTGCAGCGCTCCGGACGCCCGGTTGATGCGGAACGAGGTGATGGAATCGCCCTTCTGATTGCACGAAAAGAGAAACTCGCCGCCGGGGTCGATCGTCAAACAACGCGGATAGTCGGCGTGGACCCAGACTTCGGAGACCATGCGCAGCAGGCCGTCGTTCGCCACGGCAAAGATCGCCACGGCGTTGTGCAGCCGATTCGACACATAGAGGAACCGAGCGTCGGCGGAGATCAGGATTTCCGACGATAGATTGCTGCCGCTGAACTTGGGCGGCAGCGCGGACACGAGCTGCTTGGATTTGAAGCCGCCCTTCGCAGGGTCGTAATCATAAACCGCGATCTTTGCATCGTGTTCGTACAAATTGTAGAAGATCCGGCCGTTCGGATGGAACACGAAGTGGCGCGGGGCGGACCCCGATGGCGCGGCGATCACCGGAACGGCCGCGGGGAGCAGCCGGCCGGCTTGCGCATCGAAGCGCCACACCAGCGTCAGATCGAGTCCCGAATCGTTCGCGATGACGAATTGGCCGCTCGGATCGGTCGCGACCATATGCATGTGCGGGCTGTCGTGGTCGCTGACCGCGAACTGGCCGGGCGGATCGTCCACCGCTCGCGCGTGATGCCGCGGACCCACGCTCGGCGCCACGTCGCTCGCCGCGGCAAGCGCGCCGTCCGCACCCACGGGAAACACGGCCACGTTGCCGCCGCCGAAATTGGCGACAAACAGGAATTTTCCGGATGGGTGAACGCAGGCGTAAGTCGGCGTGGTTCCGACCGAGCTGACGGCGCCCAGCCGCCTCAGCTGGAAGGTGTCGGCGTCGATTGCATAGGACACCACGGCGCCGCTATGCGAGCCCTGGTAGTTGTCGATCTCGCTCACCGCATACAGCCGGGTCTGCGCGGGATTGACGGCGAGCCAGGTGGGATTGCGGATGTCGTCGAAGACCTGTATCTGCGTCAGCGCACCGCTGGCGCCGTCCATCCGGAACAGATAGATGCCGCCCCCGTTCGGCGTGTAGGTCCCGACATAAGCGCAGGCGCCCGCTGCGGCCGGCGCGATGGCCGGGCCGGCCCCGGCCGCAGCGGGGCAAGCCGCCGGCACGGCGAGCAGCGACGCAGCCTTGAGGAAATCGCGGCGATTGATCGGTGAGTCTAGCAATGCATCCCTACATCGGCGATGACGTCAGTCGTTCAATGAGAGCGTAATGCTGGTCGCGGCAAATGAAGAACTCGCGGCGGTGTACTGGCCGACCGCGGTGAGCGCCGTTGCCAGCGTGGTGCCGTTCAGCTCCGCCTGCAATTGGGTGATGAAGGCATCATAGGTATTGAAGTTCTCGATCGTGGAGCTGTTCGGATGGCCGATGGAGTACACCGTGGCCGAAGCGGTGGGATTCGGGACGAGCTGCGGATCCGAGGCCAAGCCGACGATATCGATGATCTGCGCTCCGATGTCGATCCGATGGCGCGATCCAATGCTGCGGTTGTGCACGTCGACCGCGATGGCCGAGCTGTCGTAGGTCGTGAACGGCGCCGCCGTGCCGGCACCCCAATCAATCACCAATTCCGCCGCAATGGTGGTCGGGTCGAGCAGCGCTGATGCCGTGAAATTCGGGGGCGCGGCGCCGTACGAAGCGGGCAGTCCGGTCGCGACCACCGGTGCGCCCGCGACTGAGTTGCTCAAATCCAGAGTGCCGGTGCCCACCACATATTGTCGGGGATCGACACCCGATCCGATGAAGTCGAAAGGCGCGGTCGACCGGCCGTCGAGAAAAACGAGGCCGAGGTTCAATGTCCCGGAACCTTGAGCGGTGACCAGGCCGGACACAGTGACCGGCTCCAAGCGAACCCGTCCCGAGCTGGCATCCAGCGTCGCGTTGCGCAGCGACTGGCTGCCGGCAATCCCGAAGGCGTCGACCGAGGAGCCCACGGTGACCTGCTGCGGGCTGTTGATTACGGTGTCGCCCTGCCCGAAAGCGGTGACCACCGTATTCGGGCCCATGATGACGAAGGTGGTGCCGCCCAGAAAGGTTTCGGTGCCGCTGTTGGTGACCAGAGTTGCGTCCTCGACGGTGAGCGTGTTGCCGCTGCGCGCCGACACGATTCCCGTCACGCGGTCCAAACCTCCGCCCTGCACGCTGTTGCCGGCAAACACCTGCGTCGCCGTGAACGAGATCTTGCTGGTGCTGACGGTGCTGGTCGCACCTCCCGGCGGCGTCGTGGTCGAGGTCGCGTCGGCGGCGCTCAGCGTGCCGTAGACCACCGCCAGATTGCCCGCGCCGAGGGTCGCGAGCTGCCCCAACCCCGTGGCGCCGCTGGAGGGGCTGCCGTTGATCTCGAAGGCGGTGGTATCGCTCGGAACCACCTTCAAGTTGCCCGTGCTCCGGACGGTGCCGTTGAACGGCATGACCCCCATCGTGAATGATGAGCCCACGGTCGTCGAGTTGGTGCTTATCGAGCCCGCGGCCGTCGACAGGCCGCCGGTTGCAATTCCCACGATCGGACCGCGGGCGCGCACTTGTTTGCTGTCGATGGGTGCCGCGCTCGCGGCAATCAGCGGCGTGACCGTCAGCGTCTTGGCGCTCAAATTGACGGCATTCGACGCCGCCAAATTGAAATCCAACGCCAGCTGTGATGCGCCTTTGGACGACACGTCGAAAGAATCGCCGGGATCGAGTTTCACCGCGAGCTTCACCAAGCCCAGGGCGTGTCCGTTGGCGCCGACCGGGGTCAGTGCGACGCCGTTCAGACTGCCATCGTCGTAGACGATCTGCGCCGTGCCGTAGTCCAAGGTGATGAGCGCGCTCTTGTAGCTGCCCTTGGACACCGCGGCCGCACCCAGCACTTCGCTGACATCGGTCAGGCCCGCGAAATCCACGGTGGTGCTGGCGGGCAGAATCTTGAGACCCGCGTTGCCGCCCGAAGATTGCAGGTCCACGGAGACCAGCCCAACCCGGTACGCCAGAAAGTGATCCTGCGAGGCGGTGCTGGTCAGGGTCACCACGGCCGTGCCGTTGCATGCGGCGAGCGCGAGCAGCGCCGGTGCCGCCAGCATCCTCGCCCAGCGGCCGCACATGGTCGCGCGCAAACCTGAGAAAAGCCCGTACATCCTGGAGTTGACCCTCTTTCCTCCACCAACGTTCAGCAATTTTGCAGCAATTGAAGCTGACAATACGCAAAGATCCGTGAAGGCGCGCGCCGCCCGCCGCGCGAACGTCGCACGGTGGCGACATCGGCCGTCAAAGCGCCCGAGAGATCAGTTCTTTCATGATTTCGTTGGTGCCCCCATAAATCCGCTGCACGCGCGAGTCGGCGAACATGCGGCACACCAGGTATTCGTTCATATAGCCGTAACCGCCGTGCAATTGCACGCACTCATCCAGCACTTCCTGTTGCGTGTCCGTGGTCCAATACTTGGCCATGGATGCCGTGACGGTGTCGAGAGTTCCGGCGACCACTTTGGCGATGCAATCGTCCACGAACACGCGCGCGATGCGGGTCTTGGTGGCGATTTCCGCCAGCTTGAACTTGGTGTTCTGAAATTCGGCGATGCTCTTGCCGAAGGCCTTGCGCTCCTTGACATATTTGACGGTTGCGGCGAGCGCGCCTTCCATGGCGGCAACCGCGACCACGGCGATCAGGGCCCGCTCGTAAGGCAAATCGCCCATCAGCTGGTAGAACCCCTGGCCCTCGGCGCCGCCCAACAGATTGGCCGCGGGCACGCGCACGTTGTCAAAGAAGAGTTCGGCCGTGTCCTGCGACTTCATGCCCATCTTGTCGAGAATGCGGCCGACGCGAAACCCCGGCAGATTCGCCGTTTCCACCATGATGATGGAGGTGCCCTTCGCCCCCGCCCCCGGCTGAGTCTTGACCACCAGGGCGATCAAGCCCGCGAGATAACCATTGGTGATGAATATCTTCGAGCCGCTGACGAGGTAATCCCCGCCGTCGCGGACCGCACGGGTCTTCAGCCCCTGCAGATCGGATCCCGCGCCGGGCTCCGTCATGCCGATCGCGCCGATCAATTCGCCCGCGGCCATGCGCGGCAGAAAACGGCGCTTTTGCTCCTCGGTGCCGTGATTGACGAGGTAGTGCGCGCAAATGCTGTGCACGCCCTGGCCGAAGCCGCTCAGGCCCCGCCGCCCCAGTTCGCCGTACAACACCGCCTCGTGCCGGAAGTCGCCGCCGCCGCCGCCGTACTCGGCCGCAATGTCGGTGCACAAGAATCCCAATGCGCCGGCCTTGCGCCAGATATCCCGGCCCACGTGCTGCTGTTCGCGCCACTCGGCCTCGTGCGGCACCATCTCGGTATCGAGGAAACGCGCCGCCGCGTCGCGCCAGATCGACAGGTTCTCATCCATCCAGGGCGAGGAGTGATCCGCGGCCTGATCATTCATGTCATTCGGCGGTCTTGACGGGGGCCGGTTCCACGGGCGCGTCCGCCGCAAATGCCGTTCCCGGCGTGCTCGATCGGCGTTGCTGCTTCGCGTCCTGACGAGCTTTCCTGGCGGCCTCTTTCTGCTTCTTCGCATGACGGTAATTCGGTTTGGCCACTAAAGCTCTCCTGAAAATGATGTGTTTTGATATTACTCCGCCTGGGCGGAAACGCGAACCGATAAACCGGGCCCATCGTCGACTAATGATCAGGCGGGCGCGCGATCCCGCGGCGGCAGCCCGGTCTTGAATCACCGAGGAAATAACCAAAATGCAAACCCGCGTTGCTACTATACCGGGGCGTGACGGATCAAACACAGAAGTCCTGGATGCGCGCCGCGAGTTTCGGGCTGGGCGTGCTGTCGATCATCAATTTGTTCAGCTACTTGGATCGATACATCGTATCCGCGCTGATCGAAAGCCTGAAACACTCCGACCTGGGTCTATCGGACGCGAACCTTGGCTCTCTCATGTCCGCGTTCCTGGTGGTGTACACCCTCACGGCACCGGTATTCGGCGCGCTCGGCGACCGACGATCGCGCCCGCGGCTGATCGCGCTCGGGGTCGCCTGCTGGAGCTTCGCGACGACCCTCTCGGGATTCGCGGGGAGTTACCTGTCGCTGCTTGCGGCGCGCGCCTCGGTGGGCGTGGGCGAAGCGGCCTATGTCACGATCGCGCCCAGCCTGCTGTCGGACTACTTTCCCGTGCGCCAGCGCGGCCGCGTGATGGCCATTTTTTTCTGCGCCATACCGGTGGGTTCCGCTCTGGGCTATGTGGTCGGCGGCCTGGTCGACAAACACTATGGCTGGCGAGCGGCCTTTTTCGTCGCCGGCATCCCCGGCCTGCTGCTGGCGGCGCTGTGTCTGTTGCTGCGTGATCCGCCGCGCGGGGCCCAGGACGGCGTCGCATCGCCTGCTGCCCCGCCCGCCGCGCGGCGCGGCGGCACCCGGACCGCCTATGGACGGCTCATGCACAACAAACCCTACGTAGTCACGGTCTTGGGGTACGCGGCCTATACCTTTGCCGTGGGCGGTCTGGCCGTCTGGATGCCGGCATTCCTGGAACGCGCCCGCGGCATTCCGCGCAGCGAGGCGACGGTGAGCTTCGGCGCCATCGTGGTGATCACCGGCTTCATCGGCACCTTCGTCGGCGGCTGGCTGGGCGACCATTACGCCAAGCGGTCGCGGCAGGCCTATCTGTGGTTGTCGGCAGTCGCCACCTTGGCGGCGGCCCCCTTCGTGTGGATGGCACTGACGACGCCGTCGCACGCCATGTACCTGGTCAGCATGGTGACGGCGCAGCTGCTCCTGTTCTTGTCGACCGGTCCGATCAACGCCGCCATCGTCAACCAGGTCGCCGCCACCGAGCGGGCCACGGCGATCGCCCTCGAAGTGTTCGTCATTCATCTGCTGGGAGATGCGCTCTCACCGCCCCTGATCGGCGTGTTGTCGGATCACTTCTCGCTGGCGCAGGCCGTCAAGATCGTGCCGGCCGCGGTGCTGGCGTCGGGCTGCATCTGGGCCTGGGCCGCGCGCGTCCCTAGTAGCCCCGCGCCACGCTGATCTCATCGAGGTACGCCGTGATATCCCGGCGTCCGGGCAGGTCTTCGACGTCGATCGAAATTCTGCGCTGCCAATTGGGGTATTCGCGATCGGTACCCGGGACGTTGACCGGGAGCGTCTCGCCCAACAGATCTTCGATTTGCACCGCAACCAACACCGCCGCCGAACGCGCCAGGTACAAATGCAGGGCATGCGCGAGTTCGGTGCTGAACGCATCCTGCGGCGTCGCCGGATGTGCGGGCTTCAGCCCTTGCTCTTTCAGTGCGTCCAACAGCAATTCACGGTCGCGCTCGCGCTCGCGAATCACGCTCGCTTCCACTTCGGCGCTCGGATACAGCTGCAGCCGGCGGCGCAGTTCGATGTCGCGCGCTTCCCAGTAGCTGCGCAAGGTCGGCATGTCATGCGTGGTGGCGGTGGCCAGCGCGCGTCGCGTGTATTCACCGGGAAGGCGAAACCGCCCGGCCAACTTCTCGAACAGCAGCACCTTGTAGTGGTAGAGGCCGAACTCGGGCATCGCCCGGCGCATTTCGTCCGGCACCACGCCGAGGTCCTCGCCCACCACCAGGCAGGAATTGCGTGAACTCTCGAGCGCCAGCACCGTGAGCAGCTGCTGCAAGGGATAGTGCACGTACGCCCCGTCGGTGGGCGAGGCCCCGGCGGCCACCCACCACTGGCGGAACAGCGCCATCACGTGATCCAAACGCAGTGCGCCGTAGTAGCGCATGTTGTTGCGGATCAGCCGGACAAATCCTTGCAGACGCTGCTCCTGCAACTGTTCCGGATCCTGTGGTGGAATGCCCCACCCCTGGCCTTTGAGCGCCAGTGGATCGGGCGGTGCGCCTATTTCGGCGCTCATGCAATAGCTGCGCTGATCCGCCCAGGTTTCCGAACCGGAGGGGTTGGCGCCCACCGCATAGTCGCCGTAGAGGCCGATGGCCATGCCGAGTTCGCGCGACAACGCCTGCGCCTCGCACAATTGCTCGTGAGCCAGCCACTGCAGGTAGGCGAAAAATTCGACGTCCTCGGGATGCGCGGCGGCGAACTGCACCGCCGCTGCGCCGCGCACGTCACGATACTCCTGCGGCCAGCTCAGCCAGCCGGATGGCGCGCCCAAGGTCGCGCGGAAATGCCGGTCGAGCGCATCGAAGCGCGCATGCATTTCCAGCAGATCGCCGCCCGCGGCGACGAAGGCGCGGAATTTGCGCGCCCGGCCGCTCCCCGATGCCAGATGCCGAGCCCGAAAGTCGTCGTACAGCAGCGCGAGAATGCCGAATTTGAGTTCGGCCACCCCGCGATAGTCGACCCAGTCGCGCGCTCGCAGCTCGATCAGTCGCTGCGCGACGGACGGGTCGGCCAATTGCCGTTGCGCCGCCGCGCACTCTTGAAACTCGGCGACCAAGGGCACCGCGATATACAGTACATTGAGAAAGTGCCGGCTCGAGGCGCTGTAGGGACTGCACCGCGCAGGGTCGGCCGGCGCGAGCGCGTGCAGCGGATTCAAGCCGACGAAGGCCGCACCGTGCGCCGCCGCCGTGCGAAGCAATTGCTGCAGATCCCCGAAGTCCCCGATACCCCAGTTGGCGCGCGATCGCAGCGTGTACAGCTGCACGGCGATGCCCCAGAAGCGCCGCCCCGCGACGACGGCCGGGGGTTCATAGCAGTGCGGCGGGGAGACCACCAGCAGGCAGCATGCGGCGGCTGAGCCCGCGATGTCGGCCTGCAGGTCGTGGTAGCCCGGCGGTAAATCCAGCGGCAATTCCAGGCGCCGGCGCGTGATCCACGATCCATCGACTTCACCCCGCCAAACTTCCGGACAATCGGCGGTCGAGATCACGCCTTCGCGGCGCGAACCATCCTCGCAGCGCACGCGCCAGGTCAATGCAGATCCGAATTCGCGCGCGGAGACGTTGATCTCGATGCCGACCCGCGCGTCGCGCGCCGCCGCGACCGGCGGCAGAAACTTGCTGCCCCGGGACGCTTCGAGCCGGCGCACTTCCTCCGCCAGGGCCGCCGGAGCATCGACCGGGCATCCCATGGCGCGCAGCAGCGCCCGCTTGGTCTCGATGCTGAAGAATTTCAACTCGCCGCGATAGTCATGGTATGCATCGCCGATCCCGCGCAGGCGTGCCAGCCTTTCGATCATCGGAGTGTCCACGGTGTCAGTGCTCCAGCAACGCCATGCTGCTGGCCTCGAGCCGATAGTCATGCGCGTTTCCGAGGCTGATGGAGGCGCGGGTGCTTTGCGACGTATCGAACTGGCAAATCCAGGGCCCGTCCGCCGGGGCGGTCGGCAGGGTGAATATCTGCGCCGCGTCACCGCCGTTCACCAACAGCAACAAACGCCCCTGCAGATTGTTTCGCTTGGCAAACCACACGCCCAAGGCGCGCAGATTGCCGTCATGCCATTGATCTTGCGTCATCTCGGTGCCGGCGACGTTCAGCCAGGTCACATCCTTGACGCCGGCGCGCGACGCGGCGCCCTTGAGAAACGTTTCGCGCCGAAATTCGACGTGCCGGCGGCGCAGCTGCGCCAGTTGGCGCACGAAGCGCAGCAAATCCAGGTTGACGCTGCGCAGATGCCAGTCGACCCAGGAAATCTCGTTGTCCTGGCAATAGGCATTGTTGTTGCCGCGCTGCGTCCGCGCGAATTCGTCGCCCGCCTGCAGCATGGGCACGCCTTGCGACAGGAACAGCGTCGCCAGGAAATTGCGCAGCTGCCGTTGACGCAGCCGGTTCACGCCCGCATCGTCGGTCGGACCCTCGATTCCGCAGTTCCAGCTCAAATTGTGTTCGTGTCCGTCCCGGTTGCCGTCGAGATTGGCCTCGTTGTGCCGTTCGTTGTAGGCAACCAGATCGAACAGCGTGAAACCGTCGTGCGCCGTGGGGAAATTGATGCCGGCGGTGGGCTTGCGGCCATTGTGGCGGAACAGGTCGCTGGAGCCGGCGAATCTCTCCGCGAAATCGCCGATCTTGCCGCCGTCGCGCCGCCAGAACGACCGCGTGGCATCGCGGTAGCGGTCGTTCCACTCCGCCCAGCCCGGCGGAAACCGGCCCAGCTGATAGCCGCCCGAGCCCACGTCCCAGGGCTCGGCGATCAATTTGACGTAGGCGAGCGCGGGCTCGGCGCGCAGCGATTTGAAAAATGCGCAGTGTTCGTTGAAGCCGTCGCCCTCCCGGCCCAGCACGGTCGCCAGATCGAATCGAAAGCCGTCCACATGCATCGACTCGACCCAATACCTGAGGCAATCGATGATGAGCGCGCGAACTTGAGGGTGTTCACAGTTGACGGTGTTGCCGCAGCCGGTCAAGTTCTCATACAGACGCTTATCCTGCGGCATGAGGCGGTAGTACACCGCATTATCGATCCCCCGCAGCGACAGCAGCGGACCGGCTTCGTTGCCCTCCGCGGTGTGGTTGAACACCACGTCCAAGATGACTTCGATCCCCGCCGCATGCAGGGCCTTCACCATGGCCTTGAATTCGGCGACGGCATCCTGCACCGCATAGTCGTTGGCCGGCGCGAACCATGCCACCGAGTTGTAGCCCCAGTAATTGCTGAGTTTGCGGTCGCGCAAGAACTGTTCAGTGACGAACGCCTGGCAGGGCAGCAGTTCGACCGCGGTGACGCCGATCGATTTCAAATGCTCGATGACCGGAGCCACCGTCAAGCCGAGGTACTTGCCGCGCCACGGCGCCGGCACCGCCGGATGCAGCTGCGTAAACCCTTTCACATGCAGTTCATAGATGACGGTGTCGCGCCATGGAATGGCGGGCGGCCGGTCCTCGCCCCAGTCGAAGCCGTCGTGGCTCACCTGGGAACGCAGCGGCTGCCTCTGGGACAACACGCGCGAATAAGGATCGATCAAGGCGGCGGTCGGATCGAAGCGGTGGCCGTTCTGCGGCTCGTCCGGGCCGTGGACGTAGTACGCGTAGTGCGTGCCGGGAGCCGCGCGGCGCGGCGCCATCAACCCATGCCAGACATCCCCGCTGCGCGCCGGCAGATCGCAGCGCGCGATTTCGGCGCCGCTGCCGGCGTCGAACAGGCATAGCTCCACCCGCGTCGCGTTACTGGAAAATAGCGCGAAATTGACGCCGTGGTTCGTCCAGGTGGCGCCCAAGGGGCGCGGTAGTCCGGCCTGCATGAGATTCACGGCAGGCCCGGCTCCGGCCCGATGAAGAACACGGCCCCGAGCGGAGGTAGATTGAGCCGCAGCGAGCACGGATATCCCTGAGCGCCGTTGGGTTCTGCCTGCACGACAAATTGCCGGTTGTAACCCGAACCGCCGAATTTTGCGTCGTCCGAATCGAACAGCTTGCGGTAGGTCCCCGGTTCGGCGACCCCGATCCCATAGCCGTCGCGCGGCACCGGCGTTGCGTTGAACACGCAGGTGATCGGCGCGGCGCCGTCGGCGCCGGCCGCGAGGCGCGCGAACGCCCAGATGCTTTCATCGGCGTTGTGCAAGTCCACCCAGCGAAAGCCGTCGCGATCGCAATCGGTACGGTAGAACTGCGCGGCGCCGCGGTACAGATGATTCAGCTCGCGCACGCAGTCACGCAGCCTCGAATGCTCGGGGGCCGCCATCTGCGCCCACTCCAATTGTCCATGGTCCCGCCACTCCTGCCACTGCCCGAATTCCGAACCCATGAACAGCAGCTTCTTGCCGGGATGCGCGTACATATAGCTGAGCAGAAGCCGGAAATTCGCGCGCTTCTGCCAGTCATCGCCGGGCATCTTCGCGAGCAAGGCCCGCTTGCCATGCACCACCTCGTCGTGCGAGATCGGCAGGATGAAATTTTCCGACCAGGCATAGACGAAGGAAAAGGTGATCAATTGATGATTGTAGCGCCGATAGACGGGATTGAGCGACGCATACCGCAAGGTATCGTTCATCCAGCCCATGTTCCATTTGAAGTTGAAGCCGAGTCCGCCGTATTCGGGCGGCTGCGTGACGCCGGCGAACGACGTCGATTCTTCGGCAATGGTGAGCACGCCGGGAAATCCGCGATGCACCGCATCGTTCATCTGCCGCAGGAAATCGATGGCTTCCAGATTCTCGCGGCCGCCCGCGCGATTCGGCAGCCATTCGCCGGGTTTTCGGCTGTAGTCCAGGTACAGCATGGACGCCACGGCGTCGACGCGCAGCCCATCGATGTGATAACGGTCCGCCCAGAACAGCGCGTTGGCGATGAGAAAATTGCGCACTTCGTGGCGTCCGTAGTTGAATATCTTGGTGCCCCATTCCATGTGCTCGCCGAGCCGCGTATCGGCGTGTTCATACAACGCGCTGCCGTCGAATTGCGCCAAGCCGTGATCGTCGCGCGGGAAATGTGCGGGCACCCAGTCGAGGATCACGCCGATCCCGGCCTGGTGGCAACGGTCGACGAAGAACATGAAATCCTGCGGCGACCCGTAGCGCGAGGTCGCGGCGTAGTAGCCGACCACCTGATACCCCCAGGACGCATCGAGCGGATGTTCCGCGACCCCCATCAATTCAAGGTGCGTATAGCCCATGTCGAGGACGTAGGGGATCAACTGCTGCACCGCCTCGCGCCAGCTCATGAAGGGCGGAGTCCGTTGATCCCAGGGACGGCGCCAGGATCCCAGGTGCACCTCGTAGGCATTGAAGGGCCGCCGCCGAGGATCACCGGCCGCGCGCTGTGTGAGCCACTGTGAGTCTTGCCACACATGACCGTCGAGCGAGGCGACCACCGAGCAATTATCCGGTCGCAACTGCATCGCGAACCCATAAGGATCCGCCTTGACGAAGAGGCGGCCGGCACGGTCGCGGATCTCGTACTTGTAAGCAGAACCCGTGCCGATGCCGGGAATGTTCAGCTCCCAAACACCCCCCGCCGCGCGGGTGCGCATCACATGAGCGTCCCCATCCCAATGGTTGAAAGCGCCGACCACGCTGACTCGCTCGGCGTTCGGCGCCCAGACGGCAAATCGCGTGCCCGCCGTTCCGCCGTCGCCATAGGCGTGCGCACCGAGCTTGTCGTAGATGCGCTCGTGCTTGCCCTCGCCGAACAAGTGCAAGTCGAAATCGGTTAGCCCTGATTCGGTCAAATTGGGGCGCGCCTAGATCACGGGCTTCACGGCCCAGATGCGGTCCGCGTACTCGCGAATACTTCGGTCGCTCGAGAAGTAACCCATGTTCAAGCAATTGTGTATCGCCCTGCGGCTCCATTCGTCTTCCAGGACGTAAAGTGCGTCCACCTCATCCTGTGCCGCGGCATAGGCGGCGAAGTCCGCAAGCACCAGGAAGGGTTCGCCGTCACTTAGCAGCCGGTCGACCACGAACCTCGCGCCGTGCGGATCTCCCGGCGTGAAATAGCCCGATTCTATGAGCTGCAGGGTGCTGGCCAGTTCGGGATTCGCCTCGAGTTCCCGCCGCGGCTGGTAGCCGGCCAAGCGCCGCGCATCCACCTGCTCCGCCGTCAGCCCGAAGATGAAGACGTTTTCCGCCCCCACATGGTCGCGTATCTCGATGTTGGCGCCATCCAGCGTGCCGATGGTCAATGCGCCGTTCAGCGCCAGTTTCATGTTGCCGGTGCCCGATGCCTCCATGCCGGCGGTGGAAATCTGCTGCGACAGATCTGCGGCCGGCATGATCTTTTGCGCGAGAGAAACGTCGTAGTCCGGCAGAAAAACGACGCGCAGCTTGTCGCGCATGCCGGCATCGGAATTGATGACGCGCGCCACGTTGTTGATGAGCTTGACGATGGCTTTGGCCATCGCGTAGCCCGGCGCCGCCTTGCCCGCAAAGATCACGGTGCGCGGCACCATGTCGGCGCGGGGATTGTCGCGGATGCGCTGGTAGCGCATCACCACGTACAGCAGGTTCAGCAGCTGGCGCTTGTACTCGTGAATTCTCTTCACTTGGACATCGAACAGGGAGTTGACGCTGATCTCGACCCCGCAGCGCCGCATGACCTCGTCGGCGAGGCGCTGCTTGTTGGTGCGCTTGATGCCGCGAAATTGCCGGCGAAACTCCGCATCGTCGGCCGCGACGGTCAGGCGCCCGAGTTCCTCCAGATCGTTCTCCCACGAGGATCCGAGCCGCTCGGTCAGCAGCGCCGAGAGGCCCAGATTCGACTGTTTCAGCCAACGGCGCACCGCGATCCCATTGGTGACGTTGATGAAGCGATCCGGATAGAAATCGGCGAACCCCGAGAACACGTGCTTGCGCATGAGATCGGAATGCAGCTGCGCCACGCCATTGACCCGGTGGCTGCCGATGATGGCCAGATGCGCCATGCGCACGCGGCGCACGCCCTCGTCGTCGATGATCGACAGGCGCCGGCGCAGGTCCTGATCGCCGGGGTGGCGCGCTTCGAGCGCGAGCAGGAAATCGCGGTTGATCAGATAGATGATCTGCAAATGCCGGGGCAGCAACCGTTCGAACATCGCCACCGGCCAGGTCTCCAGTGCCTCCGGCAGCAAGGTGTGGTTGGTGTACGAGAATACCCGGGTGGTGATGTCCCAGCCCTCGGACCAGGACATTCCGCGCTCGTCGACCAGCAAACGCATCAGCTCGGGAATCGCCACCGCCGGGTGCGTGTCGTTCAGCTGGATCGCGACCGAATCGGGTATGGATGCGAGCGAACGCCCCTCGCTCAAATGCGTCGCAAGAATGTCCTGAAGGCTGGCGCTGACAAAGAAATACTGCTGCTTGAGCCGCAACTCCTTGCCCTGCGGTGTCGAGTCGTCCGGGTACAGCACGCGCGATAAGTTCTTCGCTTCCACCTGCTCCTGCACGGCGGCGGCATAGTCGCCGGCGTTGAAGGCATCGATGTGAAAGGGCGTAATGGCGCGGCCCGACCAGAGCCGCAGATGATTGACCGTGGGTCCGCGGTTGCCGGGAATCAGCTGATCGAAACCGACGGCATAGATGTCGCTGGTATCGACCCAGCGCATGGCTTCGCCCGCCGCTGTTGCGCCCGCTTCGACGCGGCCGCCGAAGCGCACCATGTAGCGGGTACTGCCGCTCGACATCTCCCAGAAATTGCGCAGCCGCAGCCAGCTGCTCGCGACCTCGCGCTGCCCGCCGTCCCGGCCCACCACCTGGGTGAAAATGCCGTAGTCGTAGCGGATGCCGTATCCCACCGCGGGATAGTGCAGCGTGGCCAGGGAATCCAAGTAGCATGCCGCCAAGCGGCCCAAGCCGCCGTTGCCCAGACCCGGATCGACCTCCTCGGCGGCGATGTCGTCGAGGTCATGGCCCATGTCGCGCAACACCGTGCGCGCTTCCTGCAGCAGGTTGTCTTCCAGACCGGACAGGGCATTGATCAGGGATCGGCCCGGAAGATATTCGACGGAGAAATAGCACACCCGCTTCACGTGGGCGTTCGCCACGCGGCGCTGCGTCGCGAGCCAGCGCAGCGTCAGCTCCTCGCGCACGGCGAGCGACAGTGCATCATAAATGTCCCGCGGCGTCGCCGAATCGGGGTTTTTGCCGATCGTGCGGGTGAGACGGTCCAGCAGAGCGGCCTGCAGAGAGCCCGGCTGTAGCGCGACGTTGCGGCGGTTGGCAAACTGGGTATCAATCAAGTTCATGTTACGGGGTATTATAGGGTCGTAAACCAAGGGACAGCGGGCAAACACCAATGCGTACCTTAAATTGACTGCCTCCCGCTTGGCTATCGGCATCGATGTCGGCGGTTCGTCCATCAAGTGCGCGCTGGTGGATTTGCAGACCGGCGAATTCGCCGGCGATCGCTTCAGTACGCCGACCCCGGCGCAGGATTCGACCGACACCCTGTTGACCGCTCTTGAGGCCGTGGTGGCAAACGTGCCGGGCGATTACGCCGTGGGCCTGGCGTTCCCCAGCGTGATTCGCGACGGCATCGCCAGAACCGCGGCCAATCTCAATAAGGCGTGGATCGGCAAGCCCCTGGCGGCATTGGCCCGCGAGCGCCTGCGGCGGCCCGTGATCGCCATCAACGATGCCGATGCCGCGGGTCTCGCCGAATTGCACTATGGCGCCGCACGCGATGTCCCCGGCACCGTGCTGTTGTTGACCTTGGGCACGGGAATCGGCACCGCCCTCTTCGTCGACGGCAAACTGGTGCCGAACACCGAGTTGGGCCACCTTCAGGTCGCCGGTCGCGAAGCGGAATTGCGCGCCTCCGGACGCGCCAAAGTGGATCAACAGTTGAGTTGGGATGCGTGGGCCGGGCAATTGTCCCTGGTATTGAACGAAATGCACGCACTGTTGTGGCCCGACCTCATCGTGCTGTGCGGCGGCATCACCGAGGAACCCGAGAAATTCATGGACAAACTGCAATGTGAGGCGCGTTTGTGCATAGGAACCTTGCGTTCAGAGGCCGGCATCGTCGGCGCGGCCCTGGCCACGACGCTGGTGCCGTCGAACCGCGCGTGAAGCCGGCGCGCGTGAAGCCGGCGCGCGTGATGCCGGCGCGCTTGATCCGGGGCACGCTGGCCGCAGTGCTATCGATTGCGCTGGCCGCGTGTGCCGGCGCTCCCTCCAAGAGCGGGCCGCCCTCGGCGCATTCCGGCGCCGCGGCGGGTCGTGCCGCGCCCGGCGGCGCCCAACCGCCAACCGATCCGCGGACGGCGATGATCGATCTGGCCATGTCCATGTTGGGCCAGCCCTACCGCTACGGCGGCGCCGCGCCCGGCGGGTTCGATTGCAGCGGCCTGGTGGCCTACGCGGCGGGCGGCGCCGGCATTCGCGTGCCGCGCACCGCGCGGGAACAGCTCGCCCGCGGAATGCCGGTTGCCCGCGGCGACGTTGCGCCGGGCGATCTCGTCTTCCTGCATCTCGCGCACAAGGAATTGCACGTCGGCATCGCACTCGACGGCGAACGCTTCATTCATGCGCCCTCGAGCGGCGGCCACGTGCGCATCGATTCGCTCGCCGCCCCGCGCTACGCGCGCGGATACACGGCGGCGCGGCGAATCATCGCGACGCCGTAAATGGCGTACAATCCACCGCTAAATTCCCCGTCATCCACGAGCCACCAAGGATTCGCTCATGAAGCTTTATTACGTTCCCGGCGCCTGCTCTTTGTCGCCCCACATCGTGCTGCTCGAGCTCGCACTGTCCGCCACCCTCGTGAAGGTCGATTTCGCGACCAAGAAGACCTCGACGGGAATCGATTATTTTACGATCAATTCCAAAGGCGCCGTGCCGACGCTGGAGCTCGATGACGGCCGCAAGCTCACGGAGGGGCCGGCCATCCTGCAGTACCTCGCCGACCTTAAGCCGGATTCAGGGCTGGCGCCTCGCGCCGGCACGTTCGAGCGCTATCAACTGATGGAGATCTTGAATTACATCACCTCGGAATTGCACAAGGGGTTCAGCCCGTTGTTCAATCCGCAAATTTCCGCCGACTGGAAGGCCGCCACCCTGGCCAATCTCGGCAAGAGATTCGACTGGCTGACCGTCTTCCTGAAAGACAAGAACTTTCTGATGGGCGATACCTTTACCGTGGCGGACACCTACTTGTTCACGGTGCTGAACTGGAGCGGGCATGTGGGAATCGATCTTGCGAAATGGCCGGTGCTGACCGCCTATCAAGCGCGGATCGCGCCGCGTCCCAAGGTTCAACAAGCCCTGCGCGAGGAGGGCTTGCTGAAGTAGCGCGGTGAATACCCGGACCGATCCTAACTGATCACCGCGTCCACCGCGTCGCTCGCCACCGCGGCAAATTGCAGGGACGCGAGGCGTGCATACAAGGGACACTGCAGCAACAATTCGGCATGCGTGCCCACGGCGATCTTGTGTCCGTGATCCATGACGACGATGCGGTCGGCCTTCAGCACGGTTGCCAGGCGATGGGCGATGATGATGGTGGTGCGGCCGCGCATGAGTTTTTCGAGCGCCTCTTGCACCAGCCGTTCCGATTCTGCATCCAAAGAGCTGGTGGCCTCGTCCAACAGCAGAATCGGCGGATCCTTGAGAATGGCGCGGGCCAGCGCGATCCTTTGCCGCTGCCCGCCTGACAGGCGCGTGCCCCGCTCACCCAGGAAGGTGTCATAGCCCTGCGGCAGTTTGCGCAGGAATTCGTCGGCGGCCGCGGCGACCGCTGCAGCCTCGATCTCGGCATCGGTGGCGGCCGGACGCCCGTAGCGAATGTTCTCGCGCGCGCTGGCGCCGAACAACACCGTCTCCTGCGGCACCATGCCGATCTGCGCACGCACATCCTCCGGCCGCAAATCCGCAAGGCGCTTGCCGTCGATCACCACGCGCCCCGAATCCGGATCGTAGAAGCGCAGCAACAGCTGGAACGTGGTGCTCTTGCCCGCACCGGAAGGACCGACGAAGGCGATGGTTTCACCCGGCGACACATCGAGGCTGAAATTGGCCAGCGCCGCGCTGTCGGGCCGCGATGGATAGCGAAACGTGACGTTGTCGAAGCGCAGAGCACCGCTGACGCGCGCCGGCAGAACATCGGGGTGCGGCGGCGCGCTCAAGGTCGGCCGCGCCTGCAGCAGTTCGCTCAAGCGCTCCATCGCGCCCGCGGCGCGCTGCATTTCGCCCCACATTTCGGTGAGCGCCGCGGCAGAGCTGCCGACGAAGCCGGCATACAGCAGAAACTGAAAAAGCTGTCCGCCCGTCATGGTGCCCGCGAGAACCTGGCGCACGCCGAGCCACAGCACCATGGTGATTCCGGCAAATACCAGCATGATGCCGATGGCGGTGAGCGCCGCGCGCACGCGGGTGCGGCGCACCGCGGTGGCGAAGCTGTCCTCGACCGCCTTGCCAAAGCGTTGGCTCTGCAGCTCTTCCAAGGTGAACGCCTGCACCGTCTGAATGGCGTTCAGCGTCTCCCCGGCCAGCCCGCTGGTATCGGCAATACGGTCCTGCGATGCACGCGACAGCGTGCGCACGCGCCGGCCGATGACGATGAGAGGAACGACCACCACCGGAATCAGCACCAACATGATGCCCATCAGCCGTCCGCTGGTGAGGCCCATCATGACCAGTCCGCCGATGAGGCTCAAAGTCGAGCGCAGGATGATCGACAGGTTGACGCCGGAGATGGCTTGCACCAGCGTGGTGTCGGTGGTCAGGCGCGACAGCACTTCACCGACGCGCGTGGTCTCGTAGAACAAGGGGTCCATGCGCACGACCCGCCGATAGACCGCCGTGCGCAAGTCCGCCACCACCCGTTCACCCAGCCACGTGACCAGATAGAACCGCAGCGCGGCGAACACGCCGAATATGACCGAAGCGGCCAGGAAGCCGATGAGAAATCGATTCAGTATGCCGGCATCCTTGGCGGAGACGACATGGTCGATCAGTTGGCGCAGCGCCACGGGCAAGGCCAGCATCGCGACCGACGCCACCAACAGCGCGGTCAAGGCGGCGGCCATCATGCCCCTATAGGGCTTCAAGAACGGCAGCAGTGATCGCAGCGGATTCAGGCTCTTGGCGCGGGGACGGTCGGCGTTGGTGCTCATGCCGCCATGATCCCATAACTGTGTCGGGATCGCCCGGACGCACTGCCGTTGCGCGCCAACAACGCGCGCTGCCGTTGCAATTGCCTTTCAGGCCACGGCCAGCTAAGGTGCCGGGGCAGGGGAATTGGCGCGTCGAACGAGCGTACATCGTTCAAACAAAGACTAATGGGGATGCATCATGCGGAGACGCCGTAATAATCGCGAGTTGCACAAGGACCACGCGTGGACCAAACCCGTGGGCGTGTTGTGTGCGGCGCTTGCCGCCTGGGCGCCGACGATGGTGCAGGCAGCCGACACCGTTGCCGAGGAATCCACCGGACCGTTGCAGGAAATCGTCGTCACGGCGACCCGCCACGAGGAAAGCCTCAGCAAGGTCCCGATCAGCGTCACCGCCATGACCCAGGAAGCCTTGGATCTGCGTGGCGTCAAGGACTTCCAGGACGTGGCGCGTTTCACGCCCGGCGTCAACATCGACAACTCGGGCACCAACAATATTTCGATCCGCGGCATCGCCTCCACCGGCGGCGCCGGCACCACCGGCATCTATCTCGATGACACGCCCATACAAATGCGCGCGCTCGCCTTCAACCCGGACGATGCGCTGCCGAAGACCTTCGACATTGACCGGGTGGAAGTGCTGCGCGGCCCGCAAGGCACGTTGTTCGGCTCGGGTTCCGAGGGCGGCACCGTCCGCTACATCACCACCCAGCCCAGCCTGACCAAGAGCAGCATCTATGGCCGGGCGGAAATGTCCTACACTCAGGGCGGGGATCCCAGCTACGAAGCCGGCATCGCCGGGGGCATGCCCATCATCGACGGCACGCTTGGCGTGCGCGCCAGCGTTTGGTATCGGCGCGACGGCGGCTACATCGATCGTATCAATCCGGTAACCCTCGCCACCGACCAGCAGAACGCCAACTACGATCAGACCATGCTGCTGCGCCTCGCGGCGGTGTGGGCGCCCACGGACCATTTGACCATTACGCCGAGCATCTATTACCAAGACCGGTACCGCAACGACGTCGGGAGTTATTGGCCGCTGTATTCCAATCCCGGCAAAGACCGCTACGTCAATGCGGACCCGACGCAGCGCTCGGACCCCGACCGCTTCTACATCACGGCGCTGAAAATCGAGGGGGATTTGGGCGCCGCAAAACTGATTTCCAACACCTCCTACTATCACCGTCAGGAGGAAACCGGGTACGATGGTACGCTGTACAATCTGGGTTTCTACCAGACATTTCTCGGCCCGGGTTTCGGGGTGCTGGATCCCTTGCTGCTCGACAACAACGGCGTGCATCTGCCCGCGGGTGCAACCAATTACCGCTCGCCGGCGTCGGTTGACAACTACCAGCAGAACATCACCCAGGAAATCCGCCTGCAGTCGAACGATCCGTCGGCCAAGCTGATCTGGACCACCGGCGTCTTCTTCAGCGTCAACCGGCAACGCTATCTCGAGCAGATTCACGATCCGCTGCTCAACGAACTGACGCTGGCGACGACGGGGTCGCCGTACACGGATATTTTCACCGACGTGAACGGCAATCCGGTGCCCTTCGATCCGGCATACCCGCAAGATTCGTACTTCTTGCTGACCAACGCCAAGGATCAGCAGGCGGCCATCTTCGGCGAAGGCACGTACAGCTTCACCGACGAACTGAAATTGACGTTGGGGGCGCGCTATTCACAGTCCAAGTATTCGTTCACTTCGCTGACCGGTGGTCCGCAATTATTCAATGCAACCACCTCGGTGGGCGCGGACAAGACCGAGAACTCCTTCACGCCGAAAGTGAGCTTCGCCTATCAAATGGATCCGCGAAATCTCTATTACTTCACCTACGCCAAAGGATTCCGTCCGGGCGGCGGCAACAATCCCGTGCCGTATGCGGCATGCGCCCAGGACTTCCAGAGTTTCGGCATTCCCGGCGCCCCTCTGACCTTCAATTCCGATACCGTCAACAGCTTCGAGGTCGGCGCGAAGAACAACATCGACAATCGCTTCAAGATTGCCAGCAGCGTGTACTACATCCGTTGGAACAACATCCAGCAGACGGTGGTGCCGCCGGTGTGCCAGATTTCGTTCATTTCAAATCTCGGCACCGCGATTGCCAAGGGCTTGGACGTCCAGGCCGAAATCGCCGTCACCGATAGTTTTACGGTTGAACTCGCCAGCGGCTACACCGATGCCCGTTATTCTAAAGACTCGCGCTTGGTGCCGGCCGAGGATCCCCCGATCGTCAGAAGCGGCGATGCGATCACCGGTCAGAGCGGGCAGCCCGGGGCGCCGTTCACCGCGACCATCGGCCTGGAATACAAGTTCTCGCTGTTCGATCACGAGTCGTTCATTCGCGTCGACGATGAATACGAGGGCAAGGCCAAATGGCTGTCGCCGGGGCAGGACGGCACCCCCGCTGTACCGAACACGCAGCAGTACGACTCGGCCAACTATGTGCTGTCATCGACCAATTTCGCCTCCGCCCGCGCCGGCATGAACTTCGGCAACCTGCAGCTGGCCGCCTTCGTCGACAATCTCACCGACTCGCACACCATCACGAACTACAACTGGACCATCGATTACGGCGGCGGCCCCGATACCCGCTTGCAGCGCCAGTTCACGTTCCGGCCGCGCACCATCGGGTTGACGTTCACCTACCGGCACTAGGCCTGCCGGCATCCGCCACGGCGTACCGCGTGCAATCAACATGCACGCGGTACGCCGCCCGTACGCGCGGCGGCAAATTTCCCCTTTGTCATGCCTGCGGCCAAGCCGGCGACCGCGGTTGCGCGCGGTTTTACGCGGTGCTACTGTCGGCGGCAGTTATCTGACCATATAACTAAATTCCGGGGATACTATGCCAGCCACGGCGATGAGGCCTTGCATTCAGCGGTTTTCCTGGCATCTGTTGTTTTTGCGCACTCTTATAATGTGCGCTTGGGCCGGTGTTGTGCCGGTGGCGCGCGCCACCGCCGCGGCCGCCACCGAACCGCTGGCCGGCGGCGGACTGGAGGAAATCGTCGTTACCGCCACCCGGCGTGAGGAGAGCATCAGCCGGGTGCCCATCAGTGTCACGGCCTTCAGCCAGGACATGATCGACCAGAAGGGAATCAAGGACTTCCAGGACGTCGTGCGCTTCACCCCGGGGGTTTCCATCGACACCTCGGGCACCAATGCCATTTCCATCCGCGGCATCTCCTCGTCGGGGGGCGCCGGCACCACCGGCATCTACATCGACGATACCCCCATCCAAATGCGTGCCTTGGGGTTCAATCCCGATGACACGCTGCCAAAGACCTTCGACCTGGACCGGGTCGAGATTCTGCGCGGGCCCCAGGGCACCCTGTTCGGCGCCGGCTCGGAGGGCGGCACGGTGCGCTACATCATGACGCAGCCCAGCGTCACGCAGGCGACCACCTACGCCAAGACCGAAGTCTCCTTCACCCGAGGCGGCGAGCCGAGCTATGAGATCGGGGTCGCGCACGGCGGCCCCCTGGTCGAGGATGTTCTGGGCTTCCGTGCCAGCGTCTGGTATCGCTATGACGGCGGCTGGATCGACCGCATTGATCCGACCACCCTTGCCCTGCTGGACAAGAATGCCAACCGGGCGGACACAGTGGCCGCACGCCTCGCCTTTCTGATCCAGCCCAATGAAGCGCTCAAGATCACGCCGAGCATCATGTATCAGAACTCGCGCAAGCATGACGAATCGGACTACTGGCCTGCCTACTCCAATGTGGCGGCCGGTCGGTTCAATAATGGGACCCCCGAACGCATTCCGGTACCCGACAAATACTATCTGCCGGCAATCAAGGTGGTGGCGGATATCGGCAAGACGCAGCTGATCTCGAACACCTCTTACTATAATCGCGACGAACAGACGGGCTATCAGGGCTCGGCTTACGATCTCGCCTACTACCAGAGCCAGAGTTGGCTTATCGGATCATGCGGCTCGGCCTCGACCACGCCGGTCCCACCCTGTTCCTGGTATCCCCTCATCGATGCCAAGGGCATCCATTTGCCGGCGGGGTTCGCGGGTTACGCCACCCCCAACATCATGACCAACAAACAAGAATCCTGGACCCAGGAAATTCGCTGGCAGTCCAACGATGATGCCAGCCGGTGGAAGTGGACGGTCGGGGCGTTCTGGTCGCTCTCGAAGGAGACCAGCATCGAAGAACTGCAGGACAAGCAGATCATCCCGCTCTGGAACGCCCTGTTCGGCATCGATCCGCGCGACTACTTTGGCGGCGATTTCTATGGCTGCAATGGCGTCGGAACCCCGCAGAGCTTTCCGGCCTGCGACATCTACTACAACAACAATCAGGTGCACGATCGCCAGCTGGCCGGATTCGGCGAGGCGACCTATTCATTCACCGATCAGTGGAAACTCACGCTCGGCGGCCGCTACGCCAAGATGTCCTTCGATCTTTCACATCACGGCGACGGCCTCGAGAACTATGGTCCGGACTACGAGACCGCGTCCGAGCACCAGACCTCCTTCACGCCCAAGGCCAGCGTGTCGTTCCAGATGGATCCCAACAATCTGTTCTATACCACCTACGCGAAGGGGTTCCGTCCGGGCGGCGGCAACGCACCGTTGCCGGGCTACTGCGACGGCGACGGCGGCCTGAATCAAGCGGGATATCCCAACGGCGCGCCGCTCACCTACAACTCGGACACCACGCAGAGCTTCGAGGTTGGCGCCAAGAACAGCATCAGTGACCGCTTTCGCATCGCCAGCAGCGTCTACTACATCAAGTGGAAGAACATTCAGCAGAACGTCTACGTGCCCTACAACTGCGGGCTGCAGTTCACCGACAACTTGGGCACCGCGGTCGCCAAGGGATTCGACATCCAGGCCGACCTGGCGCTTGGCGCCGGCTTCACGGCGGACGTGGCGTTCGGCTACACCAGCGCCCGCTACACCCAATCCACGCCGCCGCCGAAACCCTTGCTGGTGCAGGCGGGCGATGCCATCTCCGGCGAGGCGGCCATCGACGGCGGTCCCGGCACCAATCCGCCCTACACCGTATCGGTCGGCGGCCAGTACAATTTCAAGCTGGCGGCGCACGACGCCTTCGTGCGCATGGACTGGGAGTACACGGCGCGCAATAACTGGCTGGCCGGCGTGCAAGATCCCGCAACGGTGCAATATTCGCCCGAGACCTACACCCTGTCCTCGACCTCATTCGCCTCCGCGCGCGGCGGCATGAATTTCGGCAGCTGGCAGGTGGCCCTGTTCTGCGACAACTTGTTCGACTCGCGCACCACCATCAATTACCAATTGTCGCAGGCCGATGCGAACAGCCCCGCCTATGCGGCAGACCCGAACGCGGTGCAGTCGGTGCAGCAGAATGCCTATACCTGGCGGCCGCGCACCATAGGCATCACGGCGACCTTCAGGCACTGACGGGAATCAGGGGCGGCGGCGCCCCTGCGTCATGCGACGGCGCGCTTCGATTCGCGACCGTAGGCGTCGCGCACCGCGGCCGCGAGCATATCCAGCCCCTCGGCAAGGACCGCATCGGGGATGGTCAAGGGAGCGAGCAGCCGCACCACGTTGGCAGAGGTGCCGCAGGACAGAAGAATCAAGCCGCGCGCTTCGGCGTGAGTCAAGATGGATGCCGTCAGGTCAGCGTCGGGTTCCTTGGTCTTGGGATCCTTCACCAGTTCGAAGGCCACCATCGCACCCGGTCCGCGCACATCGCCGATGCAGGGCAGCTCCTTGGCAAGGGCTTGCAGCCGGGCGCGCATCTTGTCGCCCACCGCCGCCGCGCGCGCGCACAGGCCTTCCGCCTCGATCACATCCAGCACCGCGTGCGCCGCCGCGATGCTGATGGGATTGCCGCCGTAGGTGCCGCCCAATCCTCCCGCATGCGCCGCATCCATGATGCTCGCGCGTCCAGTGACTCCCGAGAGCGGGAAGCCTCCGCCGAGGCCCTTGGCCACGGTGATCAGGTCGGGCACGACCCCGGAATGCTCGATGGAGAACATCTTGCCGGTGCGGGCCATGCCGCCCTGCACTTCGTCGGCGATCATGACGATGCCGTGCTCATCGCAGAGACGGCGCAGCGCGCGCAGAAAATCGGCGGGCGCCACGTTGAAGCCGCCCTCGCCCTGCACGGGTTCGATGATGATGGCCGCGACCGATTTTGGATCGATGTCGCCGTGAAACAACCGATCCAAATCGGCGAGCGCCTGTTCGGTGCCGATGCCCCGATACGGTTGCGGAAACTCGGCATGATAGATTTCGGCCGGAAACGGCCCGAAGCCGCGCTTGTACGGCATGACCTTGCCGGTGAGCGCCATGGTCATGAGCGTGCGGCCGTGAAAGCCGCCGGAAAATGCGATCACCGCCGATCGCTTGGTGGCGTAGCGGGCGATCTTGACGGCGTTCTCCACCGCCTCGGCGCCGGAATTCAAGAACAGGGATTTCTTCGGGAAGTCTCCCGGTGCCAGTGCATTGAGCCGTTCAGCCAGCCGCACATAGGATTCGTAAGGAGCGACATGGAAACAGGTGTGCGCAAACGCCAGCGCTTGCTGCGCCACCGCCTCCATCACCCGCGGATGGCGGTGCCCGGTATTGAGCACGGCGATGCCCGCCGCAAAATCGATGTAGCGTCGTCCGTCGACGTCCCAAAGCTCGGAATTCTCCGCTTTGGCCACATAAATACCCCGGGTGCCCACGCCGGCGGGCACTGCCGCGGCTTTGCGATTCTTGAGATCGGCTGATTTGGACATTTTCTCCCCCTTCGATGGCGCGGCTGGACAGGAACGGTATCATTGGCCGGTAATTTGAGCAAAAGGTGGGTTCTCATGGGCACGGCCGACCAGGCGTTTCCAGCGACACCGGCGCCGCAGCCGACCGCGGCGCCGGCCGCCGCGAGCGGCACGCTCAATGTGCGTATTCTGCGCTCGCAGGCCGACAGTCAAACGGCAGTGGACGATCGGGTCGCGGTCGAAGCACCGCTGGAGTTCCTCCTGCACCACCCATCGCTCGGTCCGGAACCCATGTCCTTCGGCACGACCATGCGCACGCCCGGCGAGGATGAGGCGCTGGCGGCCGGACTGCTGTACGGCGAGGGAATCGTGAATCAAGCCGCGGACATCGAGGCCATCGAGTCGAGCACGCGCCGTCCCAATGTGGTCAATGTGCGTCTGCACTCCACGGTGCAAATCGTGCCTAACACACCGTCGCGTCTGTTCTCGGCCGGTTCGAGCTGCGGAGTGTGCGGCACCACGGGGCTGGACGCCGCCATCGCGCGCGCCGCCGCCACGCACATTCCGCAGACCGGGCAGGCGGCGCTATCGCTGTTGATGCGCCTGCCGGTCCGCATGCGCGCCGCGCAGTCGAAGTTCGGCGACACCGGCGGGGTTCACGCCTCCGCGCTGTTCGATTTTGCGGGCAACCTGCTCAACCTGGCGGAGGATGTGGGCCGCCACAATGCCTTCGACAAACTCGTCGGGATGAGCCTGCTGTCGAATCAGATCCCGTTGACCAACCGCATCGTGGTATTGAGCGGCCGCGCGAGCTTTGAGCTGGTACAGAAAGCCATTCGGGCGGGTGTGAGCATTCTGGCCGCCATCGGCGCCCCTTCCAGCCTCGCAGTGAACCTCGCCGTCACCTCCGGACTCACCCTGGTGGGATTCCTGCGCGAGACCCACTGCAACATCTATTCACATCCCGAGCGCTTGGCTGTAACGGTCAAGGCCTGACGGCGCAACCGCAGGGTGACTTGAGTTCATTGACGCGGGCCGCGGTATCGTCGAACCAGGCCCCGCCCGAACGCAGGGCGGTCAGGACCATGGGGTAGGTCACCGGGCAGGGACGGGTCACCGACTGGTGAACCGCGCCGACGAAGTCGCGCCAGCGCCGCTGGTTACAGAATTTGCGCGTCATGTCGTCGACATGCGTCATGGGCGCGCCCGTTGCGACAGCAGGTATCCGGCCGCCAAGCCGACGACGGCGGTGACCGCGAGCGCGGTCCAGGGATTGGTGCGCACAAAACCGTCGGCAGTTCGCGCAGCCACTTGGCTTCTGTGCACCCAGGAACCGGCCGCCTCAATCATGGGATCGATGATCGCGGCCCCGGCCGGCGCGCTCGAACCCAAGCCGCCCACGTGCAAGTCTCTTTTCTGTGCACCGAAGCTCGGGTGGCTGGCCATCATCGCGAAGCTCCTTGGGTGACTGAAACCGCGTTCCTGGAGCAATTATGCCCCGCACGGCGCGTGCCCACAGTCGGCCCCTTGCGGCGCTGTGCGTAGGACTCAGCCGACCTGATAGCCTCTGCCTTGCATGCAGGCGGACATGGCGCGGTTGTAATTGCTGCGAGCCGCATCGGCATTGTCCGACACACCGCCTCCGGCCTGCGTCGGATCGAAGCCGGTCTGTCCCTTCGCCCAGTTATGGCACTCGAACTGGTCCGCGGCCTGCTGCTCCTTGCTTTGGCCGTTCTTCGGATAAATCATCAAATCATCCTGTGCCGTGTCCGGCGGCGCCGAAGGCTCATCGGCGTTGTCCGGCGGGTCCACCACCGCGTAGCCGTTTTGGTCGGGCTGCCACGAGTAGTACACGTTGTCGGCATAATAGTAAGGACTGCCGCCGAACCATACCGTCGAGTAGTAGGGCGGCAGTACCGAAATCACCAGACCCGCGGGCGGACGTATCACCACGAAACCGGGACCTCTCGGCGCGTACCAGATGCCGCCGCTGAAGTAGTAGCGGCTGCCGCCGCGATAGTAGGGACGGTAACCATCGGGCAGACTGGGCCTCACCGTGCCCGTGGGCGGGTAGTAGCGGCCATGGTTGTAGCGGCTGTCCAATACTTGTCCGCGTCCGTCGAAGGCCGGGCGTCCGATCGGCGGCCGCGCGGTCGAGGGCCGGCCCACCGGCGGGGTCCGCACCTCGGGCCGCGGCGCCGGACGCTGCTCGGCCCGACCCCGGTCATGTTCGTCCGCAGCCACCGCAGGCATGCTCGCCTGGATGCCCCACAGCAGCAAACTTGCCGACACCATCGCGAATTTTGCCGTTCGATTCATGCTGGTCTCTTTGGGATTTGTGCTCAACTGACGGTGTAGCCGCGCCCCTGCAGGCACGCGCCGATTGCGCGCCGATAGGAGTCCGCCCGTGCGCGCCCGGCAGCCGCGCTTTGATTCAGCGCCTGCTGAGTCTGCTGCGCCTGCGCCTGGGCTTGCGCATCCGATGCGGATCCTACGATGGCTCCGGTCGCACCGCCCAGCACCAAGCCGGCGCCGGCATTGCGCGGCCCGGCAATGATGGAGCCGATGATGGCGCCGCCTATTGCGCCGGCGACGGTGCCCGCACCGGGAGGATTGGCGGGCTGGACGACGACCCGCTCGTAGGCGTTCGCACCGGCGCGGCTGGGATCCACGCCGGTTTGCTGAACCGCCCAAACATGGCACTCATAGCGATCGCGCTCGGTTTGCTCCGCGCTCTGTCCACTGGCGGGATAGACGAATACTCGCTGCGGCGGGGGTGCCGGTACGGCAACCGTGCGGGGCGGCGGGGTTACGCAGGCCGCCAGCAGCACCGCAGCTGCGGCCGGTACGGCGAATCGGCAAATCTGCCTCAATTTGGTGCACTCCATTCTGGTTCCTAGCAACCTGTTCAACGTGAAACCCTTGATTCAGTTGACAGCCCCCACCCTGTCAAGTTCGCGGCAGGCCTTATTTCGCGGGCTTACGAAACTTTAATATGAACTGATCGGTCTTGCCGCGAATGGCAGGATCGAACACTTTCAGCGTGTGATCGTCGGCGGCCTGATGCAGCAAATCGCTGCTCTGGGCCAGCTTGAAGCCGGCCGCGAGGACTTCGGCTTTGACGGTTTGCGGATCGATTCTATGTAAAGTCTTGGTGTCCCGCGCACCCGAGCCGGCCTCCGCCGCGTGGTCCAGAACCACATAAACGCCGCCCGGCTTCAAGGAATCGAACATCAACTTGTTGAACGCCGCGACATCGACGCCGGCGATATTGTGCAGGTCATGATAGTTGAGCGAGGTCCACACCAAGTCGACGGCAGCGGGTGGTGCGAGCTTGCTCAGCGGCTGAACCGTGACGGTGACATTGGCGTAGTTCGGATCTGCGGCGATCGCCTTCACCTTGGCGGCAAAATCCGGCATGTCCGCGGGCGCATCGGCCGGCCGTTCCGGAACCAGGGCGTAGACATGGCCGGAGCCGCCCACCGCCTTGCTGAAGATGCGGGTGAAGTAACCGCCGCCGGGGAAGAACTCGGCAATTTGCGCACCCGGTTTCACGCCGGCAAACGCCAGGCTCTGCGCCGGTTTGCGGTTCGCATCGCGTTGCTTATCCGCATCCGGCCGGTTGCTGTCGGCAACGGCCGCGGCGATGTTGGCGGGGATGGACTTGGCGCTCGCGCAGGTCGCGGTCAGCGTCAATACGGCGGCAAATGCGGCGGCAAATGCGGCCGCGGGAACCCATGAGTGGCGATTCATGAAACACTTCCTCCATTGATCGGCCTGCGAGAACTTGCAACGGCATTCTATCACTGCGCAAACGTGCTTTTGTCCGTCGCTCTTGCGACAGCCGTCACCGCGGCGGCAGCGTATGATCGGGCGCACCCGTCAGGTGGATGCAGGCTGCAACGCATGAGTTTGAGTGTTTTCGATATTTTCAAGATCGGCATCGGCCCTTCCAGTTCGCACACCATGGGGCCGATGAATGCGGCACGCAGCTTCGCCGAGCTGTTGGCCGGCCGCGGTATGCTGGAGCGAACCTCCCAGGTGTCCGCGCAACTGTACGGTTCGCTGGCGCTGACAGGGCGCGGCCACTGCACGGACCGAGCCATCCTGCTCGGGTTGGAGGGCATGAGTCCCGACACCATCGACTCGGCTGCCGTCGAACCGGCACTGCACAGGATTCGTGTCGGCGGCCGCCTCCGGCTGCTGGGCCGGCATGACATTGCATTCGACGAACCGCTGAATCTGCTGTTTCACATGGATCAGGTGCTGCCCGGCCATTCCAACGGCATGCGCTTCACGGCTCACGACGCGGCGCTGCAAGTGCTGGCGCGCGAGGAGTACTACAGCATCGGCGGCGGCTTCGTGGTGCGCGCCGGCGCCGAGGCGGACGTGGGTGGCGCGCGCGCCGAGCCGCCCTACGAATTCAATTCCGGGGCCCGTCTGCTGGAGCACGGCCGCGCGCAGGGTCTGGAGATCCACGAACTGCTGCTGGCGCGCGAACGCACCTGGCGCAGCGACGCAGAGATTCGCGCCGGCCTGATGCGCCTCTGGCAGGTCATGCAGGATTGCGTACGCCGCGGATTCGAAGCCCAGGGTCTGTTGCCGGGCGTGCTGGGAGTGCGGCGGCGCGCGCCGAAACTCTACCGCCAGCTCATGAGCGGCAATCCCATGAGCCCCATGCACGCCCTCGATTGGGTCAACGTCTTCGCCCTGGCCGTGAACGAGGAGAATGCGGCGGGCGGCCAGGTCGTGACCGCACCGACCAACGGCGCCGCGGGAATCGTGCCGGCGGTGCTGCACTACTACCGGCGCTTCGAGCAGGGCGCGGACGATGACGGCATCATCCGATTTCTGCTGACCGCCGCCGCCGTCGGCATGCTCTACAAGCAGAACGCCTCCATATCCGGGGCGGAAATGGGCTGCCAGGGAGAAGTCGGCGTGGCGTGCTCCATGGCGGCGGCCGGCCTGGTGTCGGCGCTCAACGGCAGCAACGAGCAGATCGAAAATGCCGCCGAGATCGGCATGGAGCACAATCTCGGCCTGACCTGCGATCCGGTGGCGGGCCTGGTGCAAATCCCCTGCATTGAGCGCAATGCCATGGGTTCGGTGAAGGCGATCAACGCGGCGCGCCTCGCGATGCGCGGCGACGGCTCGCACAAGGTGTCGCTCGACCAAGTGATCGCCACCATGCGCCAGACGGGTCACGACATGTCGACCATCTACAAGGAGACTTCACAGGGCGGCCTTGCCGTCAACGTACCGGAGTGCTGAGCCGCGGCTGCCGCTTGCCGCAGCGAATGATCTTCGGTCAGCCGGTTGCCTGAAGCCCCAGCGCAATGCCGCTGATGGTGGCGCGCAGGGCGCCGAACAATGCCTCATCCCTGCGGCCCGTCCCGCGCCAGCGCTGCAACAGATCCACCTGCATCAGGTGCATGGGATCGATATACGGGTTTCGCAATTTGATCGATCGCTGCAAGGTCGGGTCGCTGTCGAGCAGCACCGCCGTGCCGCGCAGGCGCAGCACATGCGCCGACGTCAGTGCAAATTCCCGCTGAATGGGTCCGGCCTGGAGCCGCAGATCATCGCCGGCCAGCGCGTCGTAGTGGCCCGCAATCTCCAAGTCGGTGCGCGCCAGCATGGCCTCCACGTCGTCGAGCAAGTGGCTGAAAAAAGGCCAATGCGCCGCCATTTGACCCACCACCTCGGCGCCGTGCTGCTCCACCGCCGCCTGCAGCCCGCTGCCGAAGCCGAACCAGCCGGGAAGCATATGGCGGCTCTGCGTCCACGCGAACACCCACGGAATCGCCCGCAAGGCGTGCACGCCGCTGCCGTCCGCGCGCGCCGCGGGGCGCGACCCGATGTGCATGCGTTCGATCACGTCGAGAGGCGTGGCCGCGCGGAAGTACTCGAAGAATTGCGGGCCACCGAATACCAGTTCGCGGTAGGCCGACATGCTTTGCGCCGCAATGGTCTGCATCGCGGCCAGATGCGCCGGCGGAATCGGCGGTCCTTCGCCGACATGCGCCGTCGCCAAGGCGACCGACGCAAACGTGCGCTCGAGAGTGCGCATGGCGATGGGCCGCAGGCCATAGCTCTGATTCACGACCTCGCCCTGCTCCGTGAGTCGCAGCACGCCGCGGATGGCGCCGTCCGGCACGCCCTCGACCAGGTTCTCGGTGCGTCCGCCGCCGCGCGCCGGCGTGCCGCCGCGGCCGTGAAACATCAGCACCCTGGTGCCGGTCTCGCGCGCCGCCTGCAGCAGCTGCGTCTGCGCCACCTGCAGCGCCCAGCGAGAGGCGGCTATGCCACCCTCTTTGTTCGTGTCGGAGTAGCCGATCACCACCACCTGGCGATTGCCGCGTGACGTCAGGTGCCGGGCGTAGGCAGGTTCGCCGTGCAGCGCGCGAAGAATGTCCCCCGCCCGCTCCAGCGAATCGATGCTCTCGAGCAGGGGGGCGACGTCCAGCGGCGATTCCCCGGTGCGCTTATCGGTGATGTCGGCCCACCGGGCCAGCAGCAGCACGGCCAGCACGTCTTGCGGGCCGGTCGCGCCGCTCACGATGTAGTCTCCGATGGCGCGGCTGCCGAATTTATGGCGCGCCTGAGCGATGGCTTCGAACACCCACAGGCTGCGCCGGCCGATGGCGTCGAAGGCCGAGGTCGGCCCTTGATCGCGGGCCAGCAAATCGCGCAATTGCCGCAGCCGCTCCTCGGGCGGCAGCATCGGCCAATCCGCCAGCCCCAGCCCTTGGGCGATCACCTGGTCATGCATGTGCGCATGCTGCGTGACGTCGAGAGTTGCCAGATGAAAGCCGAAGGTGCGCACCCGGCGCAAGAAGCGCCGCACCAGGAAGTATCCCGCGTGGCGTCCGCGGTTCATGAGCAGGCTGTCGGCGGCGAGCACGACGTCGGCCAGCAATTCGTCGGGGCTCTGGTATGCGTTGGGCCGGCCCTCGTAGGTCGCCTTGAGCCGCTCGCCGATCTGCCCGAAGAACATGCGGTACGGCATGCGGTCGTGCCGCGCCGGCGCCAGCGCCTGCGCGCCGGGCAGTATGGCGCTGTAGGAATCGATGCGCGCGGCGAGCGCGCCGCTCACGCCGACGCGGCTCGCGCTTTGGCTCAAGGTCTCGGCCAGCAGGCCGCACTCCGCGAAATACGTGGACACGATCACCTGCCGGTGGCGGTGCAGAGTTTCGCGAATGGTCTTGCCGTGCACGTCGGGGTTGCCGTCCATGTCGCCGCCCACCCAGGAACCGAAGTGCAGGATGCTCGGCACCTCCAGCTGCTCCACGGGAACATCGAAGGCCTTGGCGAGCGCCGCCTCGATTTCTTCGTAGAACAGCGGCACGACGCGGTAGAGAATCTCGATCAGATAGAACAGCACGTGCTCGCGCTCGTCGGCCACGGTCAGGCGCTCGCGCGGATGCTCTTCGGTCTGCCAGATGCTGGTGACCTCGAGCCGCACGCGTGCCCATAGAGTGTTCAATTCGGCGGCCGTCGACGCCGGGTTCAGCCGGTCGAGCAAATCCTGCGCGATGTGCTGCTGCTTGCGCAGAATCGTGCGGCGGGTCGATTCGGTGGGGTGGCCCGTGAACACCGGTTCGATGCTCATGGATCCGATCAATTCGAGCGTCTGCTGCAGCGTCACCCCGTCGCGCCGCAGCCGTGCGATGCAGTCCGCGATGCCGCCGGGCTGCGATGTGCTCGAATCGTTGAGATATTGCCGCCGGCGGCGCACCCGGTGCACCTTCTCCGCGGTATTCACCGCTTGGAACCAGATGGAAAACGCCCGGGTAAGATCCGTGGCCGCCGACGGCGACCGGCCCATCGTGCGCGCCTGCAATTCCGCCGCGCCTGCCGCGTCGCCCTCGCGCCGGCGAATTGCCGCGAGCCGATCGCCTTCGACCAGCGTGAAGAATTCATCGCCCCCTTGATCGCGCAGCGTCTCGCCGATCAAGGCGCCCAGGGCATGCACGTCCTCGCGCAACGCCGAATCCTTGACGGGGAATTGAATGCTTTGGCGATACATAATGCTAGGCTCTGAGAACTTGACGGAGAAATAGTATGAGCTTGTTGGCGCAGATCGCTATATTTCTCGCCGCCGCGGTCATCGCGATCCCCATATTCCGCTACTTCAAGCTGGGCTCGGTGCTCGGCTACCTGGCCGCCGGAATCATCATCGGCCCCGCCGGCCTCGGCCTCATCAGCAAGATCGACGCCACCCAGCAAATTGCGGAGTTCGGCATCGTACTCCTCATGTTCGTCATCGGCCTCGAACTGCAGCCTTCGCGCCTGTGGGTGATGCGCAAAACCATCTTCGGACTGGGATCGGCGCAGGTGCTGCTCACCACCTTAGGCGTCGGTTCCGCCGCGTACTTCGGCTTCGGGCAATCCAAGGAATCCGCCCTGGTCATCGGCTTCGGTCTGTCGATGTCCTCGACCGCATTGGTCCTGCAGTTACTGGCCGAACGGGGCCAGCTCAATTCCCAATCCGGGCGCGCCGCCTTCAGCATCCTACTATTTCAGGACATCGCAGTCTTGCCGGCGCTGGCTCTGCTGCCGCTGCTGGGGGTCGCCGCAGCCAGAAACACCGGGCCGGGCGGCTGGCTGGCGCTCAAGTTCATCGCCGTCTTCGGGGCGGTCGTCATCGGCGGCCGCTATGTGCTGCGCCCCATGCTGCGGATCATCGCCGCGACCGGCGTCGCGGAGGCCTTCACCGCGGCGGGCTTGCTGGTGGTCATCGGGACCGCGCTGCTGGTCAGCCAGGTGGGACTGTCGTTGTCCCTGGGCGCGTTTCTGGCCGGCGTATTGCTCGCGGACAGCGAGTTCCGCCACGAACTCGAGGCCGACATCGAGCCGTTCAAGGGACTGCTGCTGGGCCTGTTCTTCATCACCGTCGGGATGTCGGCCAACCTCGCTCTGGTGCTCGAGCGGCCGCTGACACTGATCGGCCTGACCCTGGGATTCATGCTGATCAAGGTCGCCGTCCTGCGCGGAATCGGCCGCGTCGCGCAGCTGCCCCGCCCGGCCGGCCGCGGCCTGGCCTTCAGCCTGCCTTCCGGCGGCGAATTCGCGTTCGTGCTGTTCGGGCTGGCTGCCGCGCTCGGCATCCTGGACACCGAGATCTCCGAACTGCTGGTGCTGGTGGTGACCGGCTCGATGATACTGAGCCCGCTGCTGCTGACGCTGCACGATGTCCTGTTCAGGAAGAAAGAGACGGACGACGGACCGTTCGATACGCCCGAGGAGCTCTATCCCAAGGTCATCATCGCGGGCTTCGGCCGCTTCGGGCAAATTGTCGGCCGCATCCTGCGCGCCAAGAACATTGCGTTCACGGCCCTCGAGGCCAATCAGACCCAGGTGGATTTCCTGCGCCGCTTCGGCAACCAGGTCTTCTACGGCGACGCCTCGCGGCTGGAGATGCTGCGCTCGGCGCATGCCGAAAACGCCGAGGTTTTCGTGCTCGCCATCGACGACGTCGAAGCATCCGTGCGCACCGCGGAATTGATCCGCAAGCACTTCCCCAACTTGAAGATATTTGCGCGCGCACGCAATCGCCAGCACGCGTTCCGGCTCATGGATCTGAACGTGCGCTACACGATTCGCGAAACCCTGGTTTCCAGCCTCGAGATGTCGGAAAGGGTGCTCGAGACGCTTGGCCTGTCCAAGTCAGCGGCCGTCGACACGGTGCGCCGCTTCCGCGCGCACGACGAGGCCACCATGGCGAAGCAGCAAGCGGTGAAGGACGACGAGAACAAGTTCTTGCAGACCACTCGAGAATCCGCCGAGCAGCTGCTGCACCTGTTCGAGAGCGATTCCGCCCGGGTCGAGGAACGCGATCCCAAGCGGCGCGCCGTGAAGACCTAGGACCAGGACTTGAGGACCGGCCCGATCTTCAGCGCGGGTTGAGCAGCACCGTCGTATCGAAGCTTTCGAAGCTGGTGAGCACGCGGCGGTAGGCATTCTGCATGATGCGCTCGGCGTTCTTGTCGGCGCGGGTGCCAAGCAGCATGCGGATCACCACGTCATCCTGCGGCCGCGCGAGATCCTCGCCCAGCAGCTGATAGGTGAAGCGCGCCAGGCGCTGATTCATCTCGTTCGCGAAGCGCAGACGCACCGCGTCGTTGCCGTCGCCCGAGCCCACCTTGGCTTCCTCGGCGATTTCGAAAATCAGGCGCGTGATGAAGCGCGCCTTGTCGACCAGGCCGAGATCGCTGAAAAACTCGACTTCAGATTGAATGTTCATCCGGCTGGGAAGAAGTCAATGGGTTTGGTGGCCGTCAACGCCGCGACATCCTTGGCCTCGAACTTGAACAATCGGATGCGCGCCAGCAGCTTGCTTTCGAATTCCTTGTCGTTGAGGTCCGAGGACACGATGCGCGCGGCGGTTATTTCACCGGACGGCGCAATGGTCAGCTCGAGCACCACTTTGCCCTGCAGCGCCGGATTATCGCGCAGCGCGCGCGCATACATGGCATCGATCGCACCCTTGTTCTTGGTGAACACCAGGGCGATTTCGTCGGCGCTGCGCGAAGCTTTGCCGCTGCCGCCGGCGCGGGTGGCGGCCTGGCCGGACGCGCCCATGTTCGGGTCCTTCACCTGCGTGGTGTGGATTCCGCGCAGCGAGCCTGAACCCGCCGCGAGACCGCTGCTGGTGGGTGCGCTGATGCCGCCGCTGGTGCCGCCGACCTTCGAGGAGATGATGTTGCGGCTCACCACGCTGACGTCGCCCGGGTCGGTCGTCTTGGGCTGGTCTTTCGCGAATTTATCCATGTCGACGTCGCGCAGGGCCGCGAGCTGGTCGAACACCTGCGCCGTCTTCTGTGCCTTCACGCGCGGATCCACCGGCTGCACCGGCTTCGGGGTCACGGGCGTCTTCTCCAGCGGCTTTTCCGGCTTCGGCGGCGGCGGGGGCGGGGGCGGGGGCGGCGGCTCCATGACGAGCTGCACGACCCGCTCCGGCAAGGAATCGGTGTTCACGACGATTTTGTGCCGCGGCAAGAACGGCATGAGCACGGCGATGATCGCGAACACGATGGCAAGATTGCGCAGAATGGCGCGGAAGCGCCGCTCCATTTCCTCGGACGGCGACCACGGCAGTTCATAGCGCCGGTAGTAGGGCGCGAGCGACGTGGCCATGCGTTGCGCTGGGTTGGCGGCCGTCATTTAAGTCGCCGCCCTTTCACGCTCGACCACGGCGAAGGATACCTTGCCGTATTCGGCTTCGCTGCAGGTCATCATGATCTTCTTCAGCACGCTGTACGGCGTGCTCTTGTCTCCCATGATGGTGACTTCGCGCTTGGCGATGTCGGACTGTTGAGCCAGACTGCGTTGGTTCTGCGCCATCAGGGCCGTCTTGAGCGGCGCGAAGTACGGCCCCTGATTGGCGACGACGTCGTTCAACGAGCCGACCAATTGGCCGTCCACGTATACCGAGTCCTTGGTGACCATCACCACCACGGCCGCGCTCGGCTTGCGGTCGGAGAGGGACTGGGGAATCGAAATGTTCTTGGTGTTCGGCAGAATGTCCACCTCGGCCGTGTGCGCGAGCAGGAACACCACCAGGATGGTCATCATGTCGATGAATGGAATCAGCGCGAAATGGTTCGCGCCGTGCCGGCGTTGGCGATGGCGCTTGATGCGGTAGGACGTCATGTGGGCGCATCCCCGATGGAGATGTCCGGGAACAGCTCCGCCTTGGAGAACGGCGCCACCGGCAACTGGTAGACGCGCACCGTGTCCATGACCTGCACCAGGGTGTCATACGTGGTGGTGGCGCCGGAGAGGATGGTCGCCTCGGTCATTTGCGGGTACTGCGATTTGATCCTGCGTATGAATTCCGACAGATTGTCCAGATCATAGCCGTTCGCCGTATTGGCGAGGACCTTGAGCGGACCTGAGTTGCGGTCGTTGACCACGAGGTCGTCGGGGCGAATGATGACTTCGAGTTTCAGATCCTTGGGCAGGTCGAGCGGAGCGGCATTGCTGTTGTTGGGCAGGTTCATCTGCAAAATATTGGTCTTGGAGAACACTGCGGTGAATATCAAGAAGAACACCAGGATCACCATCATGTCGATCATCGGCACGATGTTCAGATCATCGCGCCCCTGGTGATAGCGGGCGTGATTGCGTCGGACGAGGCGCGCGGACTTTGACTTCATGGCTTCTGCACCATCCTCAACGGGAACCCTAAATGCTGCCGCGGGCGGCGGCCGCCGGAGCTCGCGCAGTGGGAGCCGCCGGAGCGTGCGCCGGCTCCGCTTGGCGTTCAGTGATGGAATTCAGGAACTTCACCGATGCGATCTCCAGGCTGTCGATCAGCGAGGTGGTCTTCGATTCCAGAAACATGTGCGCAGTGAGCAGAGTGATCGCAACCGCCAGACCCGACGCGGTGTTGTTCATGGCGACGGAGATGGCCGCCGCAAGCAAGCTGGCCTTCTCCGCCGGATTTGCCGTCGCCACGGCGCTGAAGGCGCCGATCAAACCGGTGATGGTGCCGAGCAGGCCGATCAACAGGCCGACATTGGCGAGCGACGACAGATAGTGAGTGCGCTTCTCGATGCGCGGGATGACCTCGAGCAGACTCTCGTCCATGGCCTTCTCGATGTCGTCGCGGCGGCGCGCGCTCGCGACCCGGGCCACGCCGTAGTTCAGGATCGTGGCGATCGAGGCCTTGGAGCCCTGCGTCAGGCTCACGACCTGCTTGAAGTTGCCGGCGCTCAAGGCGGGCACCAGATCGTCCCACAGGCTGCGATTGCGAATGGTTTCGCGGGTCAGGTACACGTATCGCTCGATGGCGATCGAGATGCCGACCACGAATATCAAGGCCAGCGGGTACAGGAACACCCCGCCGTCCTTGAAGAAATTGACGATAGAATTCATGAAATTCATCTGCGCGCTCCTAGAAAATGTCCATCCGCTCCGAACTGGAGATTCAACCAGATTCCGTAAAATCGGCTATGACTTACTTCTCACCCTGCTGTGCTGGTTTGGGCGGCGCACCATTTTGAGACGTCTCTGCTTGCACGGCCCTGTAATAAACCACCTCGCGCTTGAAGACGTCTCGATCCACGGGCGCCAGGATCTCGTCAACCAGGCTGTTCATCGGTTTCCCAGCCAGATCGCCGATATCCGACCTCTTCCAGGGCACGATATACATGACCTTGGGCTGCTCTCGGTCGCCCGTGACGGTGGCCGTACCCAGTTCCAGACGATCGGTTTTGGAGGCTGATTTCTGGCCCCCTGCCGAGGCGCTGGCCGGGCGTCCGGCCGGAACCTTGGCCGGCGTCGCCGCCGACGCTGCGGCCGGCACTGGGGCCGGCGCTGCGGCCGCCGGCACCGATGTCTCGGCCCGGGGTTCACCGGCCTCGGATTGGGCGGTCGGTTTGTCCGCGGGTGGCGCCGCCGGCGGCGCCTGGGCCAGCGCGGTGCCCGCGAGCGCATACAGAGCCGTCAAACCGAGGATCCTGGTTGCATTGCTCATACAGGCTCCTTCTTCGGCGCCGGCGCCTGAGCGCCCACGCGTTTGCGCAATTCCACCACCCACCCCGCGACCTGTTTGTTGTCGCCGGCGAGTTCGATGTAGCGCTCGAATTCATCCAGCGCTTTTTGCGGCTGTGCAAGATACAAATCGTAGAGCACGCCCAGGTTCAGATGCGCCGGAGCGTAGTTGGGGTCGGCAGCTATCGTACCCTGATAGGCGGCCTCGGCCTCCGTAAACTTGCCGAGCTTGCGTTCGACGATGCCGAGTTCATTGCCCGCCACGGCGTCGGCGGGTTTGATCGCCAGGGCGGCCTTGAACGCCGCTTCCGCTTCGGGCAAGCGCGAATCACGCAGATACAGCAAACCCAAGTTCAACTGCGGCCCCGTCAATTGCGGATAACCGGCGATCAGCTGCTTGAACTCCAGCTCCGCATCGGTATTGCGACCCGCTCGCATGAGTTGCAGAGCCTGTGCAAATTGTTGCGTGGCACGCGCCGGAACGGGGGCGGCTTCGACCGGCGCCGCGCCGCCGGCCGCACCGCCCGCGGCCGCGCCGCCGGCGGGAGTCTGCGCGCCCACGGCCACCGATGCCGCACCCGCGGCGGCGGGTGCGGCTGCCGCGGCAGACGCCGCAGGCGGGCTTTGCATGGGCGCAGGCGCGTGTGCCGGCTTCGGCGGCGCGCTGTGGCAGGCGGCGAGCAATGCCAGGGCGCCCGCGCTAACGAATCGATTCGACCAGCTGCTCACCGATTTCCACCTTGCCGTAGCGGCCTGGATTGAGTTGCGCCAACGCGGCAAAGCTCTTCTGTACCCACTCATCGTAGGTGCCGTCTTTGGTCCGCGCGGTGTTCACTTCATGCAATTTGATCGCCTTCTCCTCGAACGGGAACGCCTGCTCCTCGAGCAATACGTCGTATTGCTCCAATTCGTCCTTGGACAGATTCTTGGGCCGCTCCGAACTCAGCAGATCCTTGCCCAATTGCCGATACAATTCGGCGCTCTCGAAAGTCGCCGCGGTGGTGACTTCGGCCACCTGGTAGTCGGCCGCCTGTTCGTACGCCTTCAGTGCCGCCTCCATTGCCTTGCGCTTCTCGGCCAGGGACTTCTTGAGCGGCGCCACGAGCTTGATGCGCTTGAATTCTTCGCGCGTCGGAATCGCGAGTGTCAATGTCGCCTTCGCAGCCAGAGCGCGGCTCCGATCGGTGCGGGTTGCGCCCGCGGCGCGATCGGCGGCGATGATGTCCCTGAGCCAGAAGTCGCGGGCACCGAGGTCGCCCAGCTTCGCCGTGATCATGCTCAGTCTGTTGCGTGCTTCCATGGCCGGATTCAGCGGCTGCGGGAAGTGCTTCACGAAGGCTTCCAGCATGGCGCGCGACTTTGCGGTATTGCCGGCCTTGTCGTACAGGTCCGCCGCCTGCAGCGTGGCTTCGCGCTGCACGTCGGGCGTTTCGCCGGGCGACTGCGAAATCTTCTCGAACTCGACTGCGGCCTGCGCCGGATGATTCGACTCGGTGTAGGCCACCGCCAGATTGCGCGTCACATCGGCCTGCAGCGGGCTCTGCGGAAAATTGCGGCGGAAGCCCTCCAGCACGACGATGGCCCGATCCCATTGCTTGTCCTTGACCAACAGCGCCGCGGCGTCGAAGTCGGCGTTTGCGCGGACTTTCGACGTCGGCGCCAAGGCCGACACCCGCAAGAAGTCCTCCACCGCCGCCGCGCTGTCGCCGGATTTGCTCTTCTGCTCTCCCTGCTTGTATATCGACGCCGCCAGGCGTTCGACGATCACGGCACGCTCCGGGTCGTTGGCCGGCATCAGCGTCTGCGCATGGCCGTAGGCAGCCTCCGCCTTGTCGAACACCCCCTGATCGAAATTCGAGTTGCCGATCACCGTCCAGGCAACCCGCTGCTTGGTCAGATCGACGGGCGGTTGACGCGCGAGCAGGGCCTCGGACGCCGAGATTGCGCGCGGATAGTCCTTGACCGTGTACAGATCGGTGGCGGCCCGGGTCAGCACCGTCGCACTCTCCGGATGGGCGGGAAAGGTCTGCGCGAACTTCAAGGAACTGTCCACACTGCGGCTATGCACCGCCGCTTTTGCCTCGCCTGTAAGCCCCTCTTCTTGCTTGCCATAGGCGACGATCGCGGCGTAGCCCGCCGCCGCGGCCTTCTCGTGCGGCTCGTAGTGATAGGCCGTGCTTTCGTATTCCTTGGCCGCCTCGAGATATTGCTTGCTCTCGAACAATGTGTCGGCGAGCAGGTAATTGGTCACGGCTGAATCCGGATCGTCCGGGAAGGAGGTCAAGTAGCTGCGGTACCACTTCGCCGCTTCCTGGTAGTCGCTCACGTTCTTGCTGCGCTGCGCTTCAGCGTGATAGTGCTGGGCCACATCCTTGAGATTGGTCTTGAGCACCGCCACCACTTTCGGTTCTTTCTTGGGATCCCGGCCCTGCCAGTACGCGGTGCCGAAGCTGTAGTTCTCGACGAACTCTTTCTTGCCCTGCAGAACCAGCTGCGGGAAGCCGCCCTTCTGATACGCCTCGATGGCCTGCATTTCCAGCAGCGGCGCCTTTTCGTTGTTGCGGTCCTGTGAAACGAAGGCGCGGTAACTGTCGGCGGCATCGGTGTAGCGCTCCTTCTCCATGTACAGATCGCCCAGGCGCGCGTACAGAAGATAGGAGTAGGGCCGCGGCAGCCGGCCCGGCGGCGTGCGGCGCTTCACGAATTCATCGATGGTCTTCGGGCCTTCCAGATAGGAGAACGTGATGCTCATGACCCGGAAGGTGTCTTCGACCAATTCCCGATTCGGCCGGCTCAGGGTCTCGAGCTCGATCAACTCGGATGGATTGCGCTTCGACACCAGCACCGAGTCGAGCACTCCCGCAAATGAATCCAAGCTGCGTTCGTTCTCACCCTGCTTGAACAGCGACCAGCCGTGCTTGTAGAGACTCTGGTTGTAGAAGCCGGAGGTTGCGCCGAACTTGATGACGGATTCGTAGGCCGACTGCGCCTTGGGGTATGCCTTGTTGGTGAACAGCAATTCGCCGCGCCGGAACTGCGCTTCGTCGCTGTAGCGGCTGTTGGGATAGCTGGCCACCAACTGGTCGAGGGAGGCGAGCGCCTTGTCGGGCTGCGCGTTGAGTTCATAGGCGCGCGCCAATTGATACAGCACCGAGTCGTTGCGCTCGTACTTCGGATACGTCTTGAGCAGGGCGGAATATAAGTGGATCGCCTCGGTCGCGCGCAGGCCCTCGTTGGTCACGAGCTCGCGCTCGATCCGTTCCGACTCGGAACTCTCGAGATTCAAGTCGCCGAGGCGGCGCAGGGCTTCGGCGCGCAGCGCCGCATCTCCCGCATTCAGATCGAGAAAGCGCTTGTAGCTTTCCATGGTCTTGTTGGCATCGACGTTCTTCGGCGGATCGGTATTGATCTCGACTTGCTGCGCGTCCAGGTCCTTGATGGTCGGCGGGTTCTTGTTCCCGGCATGGGCCGGCAGCGCCAGGCACGAGGCGAGCAGCGCCGCGGCCACCGACGCCGCGCCCGCCGCACTCAATGGGGCGAAGGGCCGGCTCACGGCTTCGCCTTGGGCTTGTCGTTCGCCGCCCGGTCATAGATTGCCGCCAATTCATAGCGCGCCTGAATCTGGTAGGTGGAGATGCGTTGTTTCTGCCCTTCGAGCTCACGGATGGCGAGCGCCTGCAGAAAACGATTCTGCTGCGCCGATACATCGGCCAGACGCTGCTGCAATCCGTCCATGCGGGTCCGGATGGCGGCGACCCGGCCCGCATAGGCGCCGGTATTGCTCGGCACGCCGGCCCGCGCCTGGCGCACCATGACGGCCCGCTTCTGGGTCTCCTTGAGCTGCGCTTCCAGTTCCTTGACCGAGCGGCGTTCGTTCCACAGCCGCGCCTTGAAGCTCGCCGACAACCGCCAGTACATCACGCCCTTCATCAGACGGTGCTTTTCCCGCATCTCCGCGAGATCGGGATCGTCCGGATGCGCTGCCAGGTACTCCTCGATGCGCTGCAACCGGCCCCAGGTCTGCTGCTCTTCCGGCGTGCCCAACGCCGCGACATCGCTGGACTTCTCGATTTCATTGATGCGCGATTCGAATTCCACGCGCTTTTGCGTCAGTCCGTCCAGGTCCGTGGCCGCCATGACCGCATCGGCCTTGGGCACGCGCTCGTTGTAGGCCTGCTGGCGAGTGTCGAGCATGTCATCGTAGGCCGACACGTCCTCGCGCCAATTGTCCAAATTGCGGCTCATGTAATTGAGTTCGCGGTAGTTCTTCAGCCCTTCCTGAAATTCGTTGCTGGCCAGCAGCTGGTACAGATAGCGCGACTCGGGCGCGTTGGGCAGTGTCGTAAGCTGCCAATACCAGGTCAATGTGTCCTTTTTGTCGTCATCCAGCAGGCGGTCGAGCAGATGGCCGCTGCGGATCTCTTCGATCGACTCGTCGATGTGCTTGATCTCCGCATCGAATGAATCGATGGCCGAGTTGTAATACTCGGCCGCCTCGCCGGTGGCCGATAATTGGCTGTACGCGTAAGGCACGGTCAGGAATGACTCCTGAACCGCCGAGTCGAGCAAGCTGCGCTTGCGCAAGTTGAGCCAGGGCACCAGCGCGCGTTTGAACTCCCCCACCCCCGCGTCCGCCCAGCCGACGCCGAGCAAGGCCTTGCTGGAATAGGGCCCTTCGAGCCGCACGCGCTGCAGGATGGGCTTGGCCTCGGCCGCGCGCTGCGCCTGCAGCAGCGCAAAACCCAGCGCGAGGTTCGCCTTGTCCTTGAGCGACAGCAATTCCTCGCTGCGGGTCTCGATGCGCCCCACCCGGTCGAGATACGGTATGGCATCCGCGAGCCGGTCCTTGCGCACCAGGGCCACGCCCAGATTGAATTGGGCGTAGGCGGTCCAGTCCGGGGCGCCGTGCCAATTGCTCAATGCCGCGATGGCATCGTCATAGCGTTCCTGGCGCATCATCAGCTGCGCAAGCAACATGTAGCGCTCGGCGCTGATCCGGGGATCGATCTTGTCGGACACTTGCCGCAGGGCGCGCTCGGACTCCTCGAGGTAGCCGCGCTGGTACCAAACCTTGCCCAGATAGAACCATGCCTTGTTGCGCACCGCTTCGGAGGTGTTCTTGTTGAGCAGCGCTTCGAAGATGCGGCCGGCCTCGACGTGCTCGCCCAGCGACAGATACAACCCGCCCAGCAGCAGCTCCGCCTCCCCCTGGGTATGCGGAACGCGATCCAGCTGCCTCGCCGCGAGCAGCCGTGTAATGGAATCGAAATAATCGTCCTGGAAAAAATAGAAGAGCACGTCGCCGTAGTGCAGGTCTCTCACGTCCTGCGGACGCAGGCCGTTGGGATCCGGCTTGACGTTCTTTGCCGGAACCGGCGTCCACGGCAGCGCCAGCAGGAGCCCGCCCAGGATGAGCGGCCGGAGACTGTTAATCACACGTTGCACGCATCATTCCCAGTCTTTGATCGTGAATTCCGGCTGATGCTTGGCCACACGATCCGTGATCTTGAGCTCCAAGTACTTGGCGCCGACGCCCTTGTCGAAGGAGATCGTGGCGCCGCGCTTGTAATCGCGCTCGACCGGGCCCTTGCCCGTGAAGAAGGCGACCAGTTCATGCTTGCCCACCTTCAAATTGCCCAGGTAGATCTGCTGCACGCCGCCCTTGAGCAAAGCATCGGCTTCGCGCGCGGTGTACAGGTAGTTTTTGACTTCCTTGTTGTCTATCTTGACGGTCACCGAGTCCAGGGCGAAAAACGTGCCGACATCCATGGACACATACAGCGCAACCTGGGTGTTGGCGGGGAACAGCAATTCCTCTTCCAGCACGAACAAATCCTTGTTCAGATCGATGACGTCCTTCTTCAGTCCCTGTACTTCTTGATCCAGGGTCTTGAATTCGGCGGGCGGCGCGTCGGACGCTGCCGGCGCGGCGGCGGGTGCCTGTGCAGCGGCCGTTGGCGCAGTTGTCGCCGCAAGCGCCATCGCGGCGCCGCAGGCACAGGCCAGCAGCGCTCCGCGCACGATGATCGACACAACTCGATGCTTGGGATTCATATCGGACCTATGGGTTTACTCGCGCAGCAGTTCGCGAATGTGATCAAGATAAACGCGCTCATCGCCGCGCCTGAAGCCGGTGTTGGAAAAACGCACGACGCCCGCGCGGTCGACCAGGATCGTCATGGGCATCTTCTGCAATAGATAGTCGCGGCCGATGTCCGACCCGGTGTCGAACAGGATGGGATAGGACACCTTCATGGCGCCGGCAAACTCGCGCGCGCGGCCCAGATCCTCGTCGACCGACACTCCGAGCACGACCAGGCCTGCCCTGTTGTAGGTCGTGTTGATGCGGTCGAGAGCGGGCATCTCCTGCCGCGAATCGCCGGCCCAGCGCGCCCAGAAATTGACCAATACGACCTGGCCGCGAAATTCCGACATGCGCAGGTTCCTGCCGTCCATGCCCTTCAACACGAAGTCCGGCGCGTCCTTGCCGATCAGTGTCGGCGCGGCGGCCTGCGAGGGTGCGATCAGGGACGAAACGCTCAGCAGCGCGCTCGATACGAGGCTGGCGGCAAGCAATACTCTACGCATGCGGTGACGCCCTCACCGCAATAACTTTGCGCTGAAATTCTTTGAGCTGCCCGCAACGCGCAGCAATGCATCACTCACGCTGGTAACCCCGCTGTGCCAGACCTTATCTCTTACAAAATAGGGCCCCGTACCGGAAGCTTTGCGCCCTCGCCTTTCAGCGAGTTTGCCCTGATCAGACCTTATGCAAAATCGCACAATGCGAGCCGTAGTGTCAACGCGGCAGCCCGCTGCTTTACTCGAATTCTGCATGACTTGGCGCACATTCGCGGAAAATGGTCGAAGCGCCGTGGAGTCCAAGAAACTGAGCTCCATCGCAACTGGCGCGCGTGCCGCCGGCGATGCATGTCTCTGGATTGAGACAAGAGCGCCGCCCACGGCGCCGACCTGCCCGATGCAGCGCCCACACCTGAAGGCCGAGCCGGCGCCCGGCCACAGAATCAGGTGATCTTTCCTTTCACCACGCTGGCGATGGGCTGATACGCGATCAGCGGGGCGAGCGCCGAGCCCGTGCCCAGGGTGTTGTTCAGATTGGGTGCCGGGAACAGGTTGGCGAAGCCGGGGACGTTGGTGCCGTCCGCCATCGCGAAGCCGTTGATCGCATCGCCGTGCAGTGCCATGTAATTCAGCACCACCATCTGCACCAGATTGAACACGTTGTTGCCCGCAGGGCTGCCGGAGGTGTTGAGCGAACCGTCCGAATTGAAATTGCCGATTTGCAGGCTCATTTCCGGGCTGCTCAGTGCCGACTGCGGCTTGCCCTTCGGGTCGTACACCAGGAAGTACGTCGCGGCGACGTTTTGGTTGTCCGCGGTCCATACACCCTTGCCGCGGCCGCCGACCGAATTGTCGATCATGCCGCTGCTGGCGAGCGAGCCGTCGCTGAACACGTAGATCATGACGGGCTTGTTCACCCGAGCGGCGTATTCGAGACAGGCGCCGATGCAATTGCCGAGATTTTCATCCCGCGCCTCGCCGGTCATGCGGTCGCCCGTGTGGTAGTCGAAGCCGCCCATTTCGATGGTGCCGGCGGCGGCATTGCCGTCGATGACCAGCTTCATGATGGCCGCGGTCTTCTGGTAGTCCGAATTGTTCTGGTATTCCGCCGTCTGGAAGATGCCGTTCGTGCCCACGATGTTGGGGTCGATGTCCGGATTCACCGAGGCCGGATTGCCGTAGGTATCGACCACATAAGCGGCCTTGGTGTAGCCGCAGGCCGAGGTGCCCTTGGGTCCGAGAGCCGCGGCGTTCATGGTCGCATCCGTATACGCGGTGACCTGCGGATACTTGGCGTCGCTGATGCGCTTCACCGATTCCATGACGCTGGTCACGTCGGACGCCAGCGGCAGCAGCGTGCTGAGCTGACCGGTGTTGACCAAGCCCTTGGTATCGGTGGAACTGGAGACCTTCACCGGCGCCGCGCTCGGAATCATCATGGTCATGGGCGCCATGGAATTGCCGCCCGACATCGAGCTGTCGGAGCCGATCAGGTCGAGCAGTCCGCCGCGCGCGCCGTACTGCCAAATGGCGTACATCGGATTGTGCGGATTCACATTGGTGTCGTTCTGCGACAGCGCCGGAATCACCGTGCCCGTGGTGTTGGTCTTGACCGAGGCCGTCTTCACCCGCGTCATGATGCCGCGCAGGTGCGCACTGTCCGAATGAAACCGCAAGCCGAGGCTCGCGTCGATGAAATTCCCGGTGGTGCTGGGATTCGGCACCATGGTGCCCGGCAGGCCCAGCTTGTTGTAGCCCGCGACCGAGAGGAAGTCGAGCTGCCCCTTGGGGCCGCCGACCAGAACGTTGGAGCCGGCGATGTTGCCGCCGCCCGCGAGGTCGAAGCAGATGAACGGAATCTTGCCGGCGCCCGAGGTGATGCCGCAGGCGGTTTTGGCCGCCTGGATGTCGGGAGACAGCGCGGCCCTCGCCATGCGCGGATTCCCAAGCACCCCCAGCAGCGTCGGGGCGACGACGGTTGCGGCGCCGGTCAAGAAACCCTGCGCGACGAATTCCCGGCGCGTTCTCGGTCGCGAGTGCTCCTGCAGACGGAGCGGTTCGTGCAGACCGAGACCCTTGGGCGGCTTCTTACTCATATATGAACCTCTTCGATTCTTCAGCTGCTTAATTGATCAACATGTCGGCGCTGCCGAGCGCCGCGGCGCATGCCGCGGCGGCCACTGCCTGCACCCGTCCCAGCGTCGAACAGGCCGACGAGGTGCAGAGCTTGCCGATCATGTTATTGAGCTCGGTCGTCACGGTCCCCGGCAGGGGCTGAGTCGCAAGACCGGTGCCGAGCACCCGGGCCGCCAGCGCGCTGCTCACCGTGGCGGTGCCGGCCGCGGTGCCGGTGGTCCCGAAGGTCGAGCTGGTGAGCGTCAGCCCGAACAATTGCGGTCCGAGAGTCGGGCTCTTGACCGCTTCGTTGCAATATTGAATCGCCAGCTGCGCGACCCCGACCTGATTCGCCGAGGAGAAGCTCTCCAGCGTGGGATCCGAGGGCAGCTGCTGCTGCACCGTCGTATAGGTCTGCAGCACCGCCGCGTCGGTGGTTGCCACGCCCGTGAGTTTCGACAGGCTGGCGTTGATCTGCGCGAAGGTGCGCACGCCGACCGCGGCCACCGGTGCCAGGGACACGAACGGAATCGGAATGGGCGCCGCCTCCGTGGTCACATGGGTCTTCGAACCCAGCTGATCGAAGCTCAAGAAGAACTGATCGGTGAGCGGGCCGCTCTGGATGGCGATGACCGTGCCGACGCTCGACAAGAGCTCACCCTGAGCCGTGTAGTTGGCCGAGGTCACCGTCGTATTGAGCGTGCTGTAGGCCTGGCCGACCGTGGGAATGGTGCCATTGATGCCGATGCGCATGCCCTTGACGATGACGCCGTTCGGCTTGACCGTCGGGTCGAGCGAGATGAAGGTCGGCGAAGTGAACAGATAGCTCGAGCTGTCGTACTGGCTGGCCGTGAACATCACATAGCCCTGCGACACGCCGGTCGGGGCGGCCACGTTGAACAGCAGATAGAAGCGCTGTCCGACGCCGGCCTTGAAGTTCTGCAGGATTTGCGGAGCCGTCAGGGCGCGGTCGTGGATGGCGACGAACTTGATCAAACCCTGCCAGGAACGGTCGCTCGACACTTCGTTGCCGAGCACCAGGGCAAAGGTATCGTCCCAATTCGAGATGGTGCCGCCCTTCTGCGGATCGGTTACGCCGGTGTTCTGGCCGTTGACGTAGATCTGGCGGCCGTTCACCGGATCGTAGGTGAGCACCACATGCTGCAAGGAAGCCTGCAGCACCATGGCCGCGGTCGGCGTCGCCAGCTGCGGCATGCCGTTCAAATCGGAGGCCGAGCTGCGCATGATGAAGTCGTAGTTCTGGTTGGTCTGGCCCAGCGTGAAGTTGCGCAGGGTGTCGCCGCCCGAATAACTGACCATGTAGGACTTGTCGGCGGCCACCAGCGCCGGCGCAACCCAGGCCTCGACGGAATACTCGCCGGTGGCCTCGATCAAGTCGTGAATCTTCTTGCTGGACGAGGTCGATGCCTGTGCCTTGCCGCCGGCACCGACGGTGATGCCCCAGCCGCCGGCCCAGGTCACGCTGCCCGACAGCGTGAGATCCGCCGACGGGTCGACGCCGCTGGTGTCATAGGCGGTAAGACCGGTGCCGGTTTCGAACTCGTACTTGGCGATGACGTTGGCGTCATAGCGATTGGCGCCGCTCGCCACCGTGCCTTCCGCCAGCGACAACGCCTGGCTCGTGACCAAGGTCGGATCGACGGGGGTCACCGCCACCATGCCGGCGAAGTTCTGGATGGCCGCCAACATCACGCCCGCGCTGCTGTTCGACGGCGTGATGGTGCTGCCGTCGGTGCTGACGGTGCCGCACACCGTCCAGCAATTGTGCATGTCGGCCGCCAGGCGGCTGACGAAGCGCGAACTCATGGGCGAGTTCAAATTCATCTTCGGAATCGCGTACTGATAGGCTTGGTTGACATCCGAGGAGGCGAAGTACGGCGATTGCGGCGTCGCTGCGTCCGGCGCATGGCACTTGGAGCAGTATTGCGTGAGCAGCGGGTACACCGTCGCTTGGAAATCGGTGGGTGAGCCCGGGAAAATCTTGCTCGGACCGACGGTGTGAGGAGGCGGCGCAACCAACTGCACCTGCGTGCCGGTGCCGCCGACGGAGGCGCCCGCCCAATTGCTGATCCAGGTGGTCAAGATCTCGCCGCAGGCGTTCGGGTCGGCGAGCCAACAATTGTGTCCGCCGCTCACCTTGGTGACGATCAGCGACGTCGAGGGCTGCTCGAGATTGACCACGGTGTTGGCCTGAGCGTAGGCGAGGTTCACGTCGTCGCTGCGCGCGAAGTTCGGCATCTGCGCCGGCGACGTGGCGTTATGGCACTGCCCGCAGCGGTTCTGCACGCGCACATTGGCCCAGAAGTTGACCGCGAAGGCCTGCACGTCGGCGGTCGCCGGCGCGGGCCCCGTGTAGGCGTTCGCGCTGCTGGTGGGAGCGGTGGCGGCCGTCGCCGTCGTCGGTGCGCCGCCGCTGCAGGCGGTCAGGGCGGCGCTGGCCGCGACGAGCAGCAGGCCGGCAATGCGCAATCTGGAAATGCGTATGAAGTTCATGGTTACATCCCATTCGTGCAGTAGACCGCCGCATCAGCGAAGACCTGCCGCAGTGAGTAGCCGGTCTTGAACGTGGCCTTCATCGAGTTCACCTGGGTTTGGTCGGCCGTGGTGCTCGGCGCGCGCAGGCACACATACTTGAACACCCGCGCGACCTGGCAGCTTGCAAAGGCATCACTGTTTTCGAGCTCCATCCCCAGGCTCTTGGCCCCATTGCCGGTGCCGGTCGGGTTCAGGGTCGCATTCCAACCCAGCAGCGAGTTCACACCGGTGCGCATGCGGTTCGCCCAAGCATCGTCGGGCGTCACGAAACCCTGCGGGAAATTGTTGTTGTTGATGAAGTATTTGGGCTGCACCTGACCGGCGGTGTAGACGATCTTGCCGGCGAGGTCGCCGTTGGGGTCGGTGGTCGGGTCGTAGGTGTAGTTGTAGTACGCAAACGCCTGGGCCATGGGGTCCATGCCGCTGTGGCATTCGATACAGTTGTTCAAGAACAGGCTGCTGTCGCCGCCCGGGCTGCGGGTCACGTCCTGACGAATCCGGTCCGGCGGGCGGGTCGTGTCCGGGATGGTCTGCAGGTCGGCGCACAGATGATTCATCATGGTGAAGCGGTACATCCGGCGGTTCGTGCCGTCCATGAAGAAGGCATTGGCCGCGGCGCGGGTGGTCATGACGCCGGCGGTCGCCGCCGCCGGCAGGCCGGTGACCGCGGACTGCGTGGTCTTGACCAGGTGCACCGACAGGTCGGCGGCGTCGTTGTCGAGCGCCTGGTACAGATCGTTGTTCGCCGTCGAGTAGGCCGGGACGTTGGCGGCAGAATCGGCTATATAGAGAATGTCGGCGCTGAGCAGGGTGTTGAACGGCACATCGTCGCGCACCATGCCGATGACGGTGGCGGTGTAGTCGTTGAGCGGCGCAAACACCGTTTGACTGCGGTTGGTCCAGGGCGTCGCCAGGTTCCTGATGCTGTTGTTGTAAAACGCAGGATCCTGGGTGGCGAGCAGCGCGGCTGCGTTCGCACTCCCAGCCGCCATGGTGGTGAGCTGCGTGTCCGTCGCGGGTACGCCGGCGATGCGGTCATAGATGCGCTTCGCCTGGTCCCGGGTGATTGCTCCGAGAGCGTTCGCACTGAGCAAAGCGAGCGTGCCGGCGCAGACGATTGCCCGCAACAGATGCATTCCCGCGCGCGGCGCCGCTTGCGCCTGCGTACCGTTCATCTTTGGCTTTGCCATCCCGTTCTTCATATGCACATCCACTCGCGTGAGTTGTGATTTCGACGTGGCGCAAATATAGCCGCGAAAAAATGCCTCCAGTAATGTCTCATCCGAACGACGTCGGTGTTTCGCGACATGTCGACTGAGTACTGTGCGCCTATATCCTTCCGCCTAATTTGCGAAGATCCGCTCCCGGTTGCACAGAGAAACGGATGTGGCCAAGTTCTTCTGTGAGTGCGTTAACAGATTGCGCACGGGCATCGAACGAAGATCCGGTTTTGCGAGCAATTAAGTTCAATGGCCGCGAATGAACAGGCACACTGGTTGAGGAACGGTTGATTGAACATAGGTACCGACATCATGCACACATTGCACGCTCGTGAACCTCGTCACGGTTACCTGAAGCTGGCGGCATCGTTGCTGCCCGCATTGTTCATCGCCGCGTGCTCCAGCGGCGTCAGCGGTCACGCACCGGGCCTCGCGGGGACACAGACCCAGGATCCAGGCACCCTGAACTTCCCGCTGGCGTACGTGAAGCGGCCGGCGCCGCCGCCGCCGTCGGCGACCAACACGAACACGGACATCGATGCGCGCGACCTGATCACCTCCACCACCGGTGGTGACCTCTACATCCGCGAACAGGCGAGCCCCGGCTCGGTTGAAACCAACATTACGGCGTCGATCACCACCGGCAAGGGCGATGTCCGCGATCTCGACGTCTCCCCCGACGGCAAGAAGCTGGTATTTTCGCTGCGCCTGCCCCTGAACCCCAACAAACCCAACACGGATGTCAGCCAGCCGACCTGGAAGATCTATCAATATGACGCGGTGGCGAAGACGGTGACCCAGCTCACCAACGATGACACCACCGCCGGGCACGACGTGGGCGCGCACTACCTGCCCGACGGCCGCATCGTGTTCGCCTCCACCCGCCAGGCGGCAACCCAGGCGATTCTGATCGACGAAGGGCGCCCGCAGTACCCGGCGCAGACGGACGACCGCAAGCAGCCCATATTCCTGCTGCACGTCATGAATGCCGACGGTACCGGCATCCACCAGATCAGCATGAACACCAATCACGATTTCGCGCCGTCGGTGATGGCCAACGGGCAGATCGTGTTCTCGCGCTATGAATCCATCAACGGCGATCAGATCAGCCTCTATCGCACCAATCCCGACGGCACCGGGTTGGAGCTCTTCTACGGCGAGAACAGCCATGCCACCGGCGCCAACATCGCCGGCACCAACACCAACGTGATCCAATTCTTGAATGCCCGGCAGCGGGCGGACGGCAAGCTGATCGCCATCGTGCGGCCCTTCGTCGGCACTCAACTCGGCGGGGACATCGTGCAAATCGATGCCAATGGCTTCGTCGAAATGAACCAACCGGCCACCCCCGCCGGCGGCACGGGCCCCGCGCAGACCAGCGCGACGACGCTCGGGGTCACCACCGATGCCGACATGCCTTCCATGGGCGGCCGGTTTGCCTCGGCCTATCCTCTCTATGACGGCACCAATCGAATGCTCGTCAGCTGGGCACCCTGCCTGGTCTTGAATTCGACCGTGACGCCGCCCGTCACCAGCGTCTGCACGGCCAGCAATACCACCGGCCCCAATGTGCAAATGGCCTCGCCGCAGTACACGATTTGGATCTACGACGTCAGTAAAGGAACCTTGAGCCCGATCTTGGGCGCGGAGGCGAACACCGTCATCGTCGACCCGGTGATCATGCAGGCGCGCACGCCGGTGCCGGCCTTTATCCCCGATGTGGTACCGAGCGGCGCCGCCGCCACCATGGCCAACAATCCCAATGGCGGCCTGGGTCTGTTGGTGATCCGCAGCGTGTATGACTTCGACGGGGTCGACACCGTTGCCGCCGAAACCAACGGCGCCTTTGCCAACATTGCCGCCCTGGCCGACCCGAAACAGGCCAAGGCCGATCAGCGTCCGGCGCGCTTCGTGCGCATCGTGAAAGCGGTCGAAATCCCCGACAAGAAAGTGCGCAAGATCGACGACCAGGTGTTCGGTCCCGCCGGCATGGGCATGCGCGAAATCCTCGCCTACGCGCCGGTGGAACCGGACGGCTCGGTGAAGATTCAATTGCCGGCCAACGTGCCGTTCACCATTGACATCTTGGACAAGAACGCGCGCCGCATCGGCGCACGACACGACAGCTGGCTGCAACTGATGCCCGGAGAGACCAAGACCTGCAACGGTTGCCATGTCGCGGGCAGCAAGACCACCCCGTCACACGGCCGTGCGGGTCTCACCGCCTCGGTGAATCCGGGCGCGGCAGCGGCGGGCATGCCGTTTCCGGACACCGTGGCAACCCTGTCGGCGGCGAATCCCGGCGATACCATGGCCGATACCCGGGCGTGGAACACCTGCGCCAATGGCACGACTCCGAGCGGCGCCACCACGCCGTGCTCGGAGTTGCCGAGCATCGACGTGATCTACAGCGACGTGTGGACCGATCCGACCACCGCGGGGCGGCCTGCGGATACCGCCTTCTCCTATCTGTACGCGAATCTGTCGACGCCCAAGCCGAGCAATTCCCATTGCACGACGTGGGATCCGCTTTGCCGCAGCACCATTCACTATCCGGACGCCAAGGCGACCGGAGGCACCACCGACTATCAAATCCAGCCGCTGTGGAATTACGTGCGGCAGACCATAGACCCCGTCAGCGGCGCGGTGCTCACCGATCACACCTGTGTGCTCTGTCACACGACGGTGGACCCAGCCAACGCCGCTGCTCAACAGGTGCCGGCCGGTCAGTTGGACCTGACCGACACCGCCTTCTCGGCCAACGATGCGACCATCCTCAACTCTTACGCGCTGTTGTTGTTTGCACATAACGAACAGACGCTTAATATGGGGGTATTGGTTGATCTGACGGTGCCCGCACCCGGTCCACCGGACCCCGTGACGGGGCTGCCGACGACTATCCAGGTGCCGGTATCGCTGGCGCCGCCGATGGCGGCGGGCAGCGCGAATGGTTCGGTGGTGAAGTTCCTGAGAATGTTCGACGGAACGTTCCACGATCCGGTGATGGACCATACGGGATTCTTAACGACGGCGGAGTTGCGTTTGATCGCAGAATGGCTGGACATTGGCGCGCAGTATTACAACGATCCATTCGTCGCGCCGGCGAATTGAGCTGATGCGACGTCTGCTCGCGCTACTGCTGTCGCTGCAGGCGTTCAATGTCGGTCTGGTCCAAGCGAAGGATAAACTGCTTGAAGTCGTCGTTGCCGCGCCCTTCCTGGAGATGCACAGCGGCCCCGGCCGCGGCTACCCGGTGGTTTATGTGGCAGAACGCGACGAAGTCGTCACCGTGCTGTACAGCCGCACCGATTGGTTCAAGGTGCGCGCACCGCACGGCCAGGAAGGCTGGGCGCGCCGCTCGGACTTGGCGCTCACCACGCTCGAGTCGGGGGAACCGGCGCCCATTCCTCCCTATCCGGTCTTTGCCACCCACCGCTGGGAAATCGGCGCGGGCTACGGTGTGTTCAACCATCAGAACCTGGTCACCACCTGGACCGACTTCGGGCTCACCGACAGCCTCGATGTGGAATTCGTCCTGCAGCAGGCGCTCGGGACCATCGATAACCGCTATGTCGCGAGCCTTGGTCTGCGGCACACCTTCATCCCCGAGTGGCGCTGGTTTTCGCCCACCGCCGGGATCGGCACGGGCTATCAGTACATCGACGACAAGGTGCCGCCGAAGCCGCTGCAGACCAGCAACCAGATGGCCTATGTGTCCCTGGGCGCCCGCGGATTCATTACCAGGCGATTCATGTGGCGCGCGGACTGGCGCAAGTATGTGGTTTTCACGAACCAAAATCAGAATGAGGAACCGGAAGAATGGAAATTCGGCTTAGCAGTGTTCTTCTAGCGTCGGCGCTGCTGTGCGGCTGTGGTTGGTTCCACCGCGGCGAAAAAGCTCCCGCGCCAATCGTCGTCGATGAGCCCCAGGCCGAACCGACCATCATCGAGCCGCAGGTGAACCGCCGTGTGGTGAAAACCCCGAAGATCAAGGCCAAGGACTTCGAACTCGGCGGCTACTTCGGCGCTCTGAGCATCCAGGACTTCGGTACCAATCCGATCTACGGCGTGCGGGCGGCCTACCACGTGTCCGAAGGCATCTTTTTGGAAGGCTTCCTGGCGCGTTCCAAGGCCGGCACCAGCAGTCTCGAGGACGTATTTCCGGATATCACGATTGTCAGCGACTCTGGGAGGCACTTCACGTACTACGACCTGGACGTGGGCTACAACATACTCCCCGGCGAGATCTTTCTCGGGCGGGGGCGTGCATTCAATTCGGCCCTGTATGTGACGGTCGGCATGGGCGATGTGAGGTTTGCCGACAAGGATCAGTTTGCGCTGAATTTTGGGTTGGGCGAGCGCCTTTTGATCACCGATTGGCTCGCGATGCACCTGGATGTGAGAGACCACGTGTTCGAAACGGATTTGACCGGCCGAACCAAGAACGTCCACAACCTGGAAGCTACTCTCGGATTAACCGTTTTCTACTGATCAGGAGGACAGATCAATGCAATCTTCGACGGTCAAATTCCTCAAACGCTGCGCCATGACTGCGATCGTCGCGGCATCGACGGCATTCGCCGCCAGCGGCGATGCCTCAGGTCCCGCGCCCGCGTTCACTCTCAGCGCTCTGTCCGGACAGCAGGCCGCCTTGAGCCAGTACAAGGGCCAGGTGGTGATGGTGAATTTCTGGGCGACTTGGTGCGGCCCCTGCCAGCAGGAGATGCCCTTGCTCGACCAAATGTACAAGAAGTACAAGCCGGCGGGATTCACCTTGATCGGCGTCAACGTCGACAAGGAAGCTCCCGCCGTGAAGGAGTTGCTGGCGCGCAAGCCGGTGAGCTTCCCGGTGCTGCTCGACCCTGCGAATCAGGTGAGCAAGGCGTATCACGTCGACGAGATGCCGAGTTCCGTCATCATCGATCGCAAGGGTGATATCCGCTACATCCACCGCGGCTACCGGCCCGGCGACGAGAACGAGTACCAGGACCGGATCCGTCAACTGATTCGCGAGTGACCATGCGCGCCGCATCGAAGCTTGTCATCATCGGCGCCGGGTTGCTGCTCGGCGCCTGCAGCATCCAGCCCTGGGTCAAGCCCTATGAGCGCGACCGGCTGGCGGATCCCATCATGTCCTGGGACCGCGACGCCATCTCCGGCGCCTACATGGACCATATCTATGAGTCCCGCGAAGGATCGCGGGGCGCCACCGGCACGGCCGGCGGCGGCTGCGGCTGCAACTAGGAGCCGCAGCCATCGAAATGAGGACTTTCCCGCGCCACCTGAGCCGCTTCGCCGCCGTTGCAACCTTGTCCTTGATGTGCGTCGCGGGGGCTGCGGTGCTGCCCGACGATCGTGCCGATCTGTTCTATAGCACCTACCGCGGCGGCGGCATGGACATCACCGGCGAGTCGGTGCTGGTGCGCAAGAAGTTCTCCGAGCAATTCGCCGTCGAGGGCAACTACTTCATCGACAAGGTGAGCGGCGCCTCCATCGACGTGCTGAGCCAGGCCAGCGTCATCAAGGATCAGCGCAATCAGAAGAGCCTGTCGGTCGACTACATCCATGACAAGACCCAGTACAACCTGTCGTACACCGACAGCACCGAACGCGACTACATCTCGAACACCACCCATGTGTCGTTGAGCCAGGACATGTTCGGCGATCTGACCACCGTGAGCCTGGGATTCACCTATAGCCGGAACAAGGTCGGTGAGAACAACGGCACCGCCAACAAACCCGATGTCTCGTGGCTCGGGCATGCGACCAGCCGCAGCTTCGAAGGCGGCTTGTCGCAGATCATCACCAAGAATTTGATCGCGGGCATGACCTTGGAAGTCATCACCGATCAAGGCCTGCTGAGCAATCCCTACCGCTCGATACGCTACCTTGATACCTCGGTTCCCCTGGGCTATTCGCTCGGGACCCAGATCTACCCCAATACCCATACCAGCACGGCGGTCGAAACGCGGGCCAAGTACTACCTACCCTATCGTGCCGCCGTGTCGCTGTCCTACCGTTATTTCAGCGACACCTGGGGCATTCGCGCCAGCACCATCGAGCTCGACTACACCCATCCCATTGCCAACAAATGGATTTTCGAGGGACGGGTGCGCCACTACAGTCAGAACAGCGCGACGTTCTACAGCGACTTGTTCCCCTTCGCGGACTCACAGAACTTCGTGGCGCGCGACCAGAATCTCGCGGCGTCCACCAACAACACCTTCGACGGCAAGGTCACCTGGGCCTTCGCGCCCGATGGCTTCTTGATCTTCAAACGCGCCACCGCCAGCCTCGACATCAGTCGTATTCAGTTCAAGTACAGCGACTTCAGAAACATCAAGTATTACAACAACACGCCCGCGGGCGGCAGGTACCAGCCCGGCAGCGAACCGATGTATGCTTTCGACGCCATGGTGTACCAAGTCTATTTGTCGATGTTCTTCTGATGAAGTTGACGCGCCGCGGGGTGGTCAAGCATTTGAGCTGGGCTGCCGGCCTGTCGGCGGCACTGTCCTGGCGTCCATCGGCAGCCGAGGAACCCAACCGGCTCAGCGTGCAGGACCCGGCGGCGGTCGCCTTGGGCTATGTCGAGAACGCATCCCAGGTCGACGCCAAAAAATACCCGACCTTCGTACCTGGATCCACTTGCGAGAACTGCCTGCAGCTGCAGGGTACCGCCGGGAACAATTACCGTCCGTGTAGTCTGTTCCCCGGTAAATTGGTGTCCGTCAGCGGCTGGTGCAAGGGCTGGACTCCCGAGATGTAGGCGTCCCGCGCCCGCACGCCGATGGCGGGAAAATCCACGAACAAGCCGTCGATGCCGCGGTTCAGGTAGCGGCGGATTTCACCCTCGAGATCACCGTGCGCCGCCGGCGAGCCTGAGCTCTTGAGGTCATCGGGCAGAAACTCATTCTCGGCACGAAAGGTCCACACGTGCACCTTGAGGTTCACGTCATGCGCAGCGCGCACGCCGGGCTCGCTGGCCAGGGACTTGGCGATGCCGATCCCGTCGGCGTATTCGGCGACGACAGCCAGGTCGCCGAGCTCGTGCTCCAGCAGCTGCACCAGGGTCAGGCGGGTCATGCCGCGCAATTGCCGCAAGTTGCGCGGATCGAACGACTGGATGACCACCGGGCTGCCCTCCGCCGCATAATCGTGGCGCTGCAGCACGTCGAGTACGGCTTGTTCCTGCGGCAAGCCGATGGCGGAGAAGTGCGCCGGGTGCTTGGTTTCCGGGTAGACGCCGATCCTTGCACCGGCGGCGCGGTGCCGATTGGTGGCGGTGGCCAACTGCATGATTTCATCGAAGGTCGGCACGGTGAACCGGCCGTCAAAGGCACAATTTTGCGGCCGCAGCTCCGGCAGGCGCTCCCGCGCGCGCAGAGTCTTGATCTCCGCCAGGGTGAAGTCCTCGGTAAACCAGCCCACCATGGTTTCGCCGTCGATGGTCTGGGTGCGGTGCCGGTCGGCAAATTCCGGATGGTTCGCGATATCGGTGGTGCCGCTGATTTCATTTTCGTGCCGGGCGATGAGCACACCGTCGCGGGTCATCACCAGATCGGGTTCGATGTAATCCGCACCCTCCTCGATGGCCAGCCGATAGGATTCGAGCGTGTGTTCCGGACGCTCGCCGCTGGCGCCGCGGTGCGCAATGACAAGAACATTAGGCAAAGGACACCCCTTGGATCATGGCCCATGAGTTTAGCGCAGGCAGGTCAAGTCGAGGCTCCGTTGTCACGGAGCCTCGAACCTGATCGACAGCGGCTAAGCGCCTATCTCGGCGGCGTCAGGGCCGAACTGCTCGCCTCATGGGCCGACATCAGGGTATTCGTGCCCGGAACCCAGAGCGTCCCCTGTCGCGGCGCGCCCTTGCCCCAGTCCGCCTGCAGCGAGGTGGGTTGAGCCGCAAACGCGACCCCGATGGCAAACACCGCTGCGGCTGCCGCCACTACTTTACGACGATACATTCCTCAATCCTCCTGACGGTTAGTACTGATGGGGCGGAGTGGTCTGCGGCGAGTCCATCACGGCAAAGTGCGGTGGGGTGGTCTGCGGCGAGTCCATCACCGCGGCATGCGGCGGGGTCGTTTGCGGCGAGTCCATCACCGCAAAGTGCGGCGGGGTGGTCTGCGGCGAGTCCATCACCGCAAAGTGCGGCGGGGTGGTCTGCGGCGAGTCCATCACCGCAAAGTGCGGCGGGGTCGTCTGCGGTGAATCCGTCAATGCGAAAGCGGAACTGGCAACGGCGCAGCCGGCAACCAAAGCGATTAGACTTACTTTCATGACAATTGCTCCAAGTGTGTTGTTAAAAGGTCGTTCAACTCAGGCCGCCGTGGGACGGAAACCTGTACAGGTAAAGGCGACATGACGACCAAAATCCCCTCACCTTGCGGCAGCCATTGTATGATTAGGGGAATCCCTGATCCCGTGGCCGGAGATTCGGCAGCCGACGGTTTGGCGAAGGCGAGAAGAGGACGATGCCAGTACCGGTCAATTTCACGCAGCTGCTGACGGAATGGCGCTCGGGCGAGCCGCAGGCGCTGGAACGGTTGACGCCGCTGGTTTACGACGAACTGCGGCGCTTGGCCCGCAATTACATGCGCGCCGAGCGCAACAGCCATACGCTGCAGGCGACCGCGGTGGTGCACGAGGCCTTCCTGCGGCTGATTCAAGCCAATGTTGCACCACAGGATCGCGGCCACTTCTTTGCGCTGGCGTCGCGTCTCATGCGGCGGGTGTTGGTCGACCATGCGAAATCACGGTCGCGGATCAAGCGCAATTCCGGCGTCAGAGAATTTGGCGCGGAAGATACCGGCGAGGTGCTGCCGACGTTGGACTTCGACGTCGTCGCGCTCGATGATGCGCTCGAAGGACTTCAACAAATGGAACCCCGATTGGCGCAGGTTATCGAGTTGCACTACTTCGGCGGCATGACCTACGACCAGATTGCCGCGGCACAGGGGACGTCGGCGGCGACGGTGCATCGCGACATTCGGCTCGCACGGGCGTGGCTGCTCAACGAGATCAGCGGGAGCCGGCCGGCATGATCCCCAAGGCACGCTGGCAGCAAATTCAATCACTATTCGAGCAGCTGGCCGACTCCGGCACCGGCGAGCGTGACGCGCGCTTGGCGCGCGCCTGCGGCGATGACATGGAACTGCTCACCTCGGTCGAATCCTTGCTCAAGTCGGACCGGCATCCCCAAGATCCGCTGCTGCACGTCATCGGTGAAGCCGCGGAGTCTCTGCTGGAGGACCACCGCGACCGGCTGATCGGTACCCGCGTCGGTCCGTATCGCGTGGTGTCAATCCTGGGCCACGGCGGAATGAGCACCGTATACCGCGGCGAGCGCGACGATGCGCAGTATCAGCAAACCGTGGCCATCAAGGTATTGCAGCAGGCATCGCTGCACCCGCGATTGCGCAACCGGCTGCACAGCGAGCGTCACATCCTGGCCACCCTCGATCACCCGTCGATAGCACGCTTGATCGACAGCGGCGATCTCGAGGACGGCACGCCTTATCTGGTCATGGAGCACGTCGACGGGGAATCCATCGACTCGTATTGCGACAGCCGCACCCTCTTCATTCGGGAACGCCTCGAACTGTTCGTCCAGGTATGCGCCGCCGTGCAGTACGCCCACCGCAATCTGGTGGTGCACCGGGACATCAAACCCTCCAATATCTTCGTCACGGACCAAGGCACGCCGAAGCTGCTCGATTTTGGCATCGCGAAGCTGCTCGCGCCCGAGAGCCTTTCGCACACCCTCCCGGTCACCCGGCTGCAGGAGCGCATCCTGACGCCGGAGAATGCGGCGCCCGAGCAAGTGCTGGGACGCCCCATCACCACGGCCACCGACATTTACGCGCTCGGGGTCCTGCTATACCAGCTCGTGACCGGCCGTTCTCCGTACCGGCTGCTGAGTTACAGCCAGCTGCAGCTGGAGCGCGCCATCTGCATGGACGATCCGGTGCGGCCGAGCCAAATGGTGGTATCCAAGCTGAACGGCGAAAATGATGCCGACCGCAGCCGGATCTCGGACCGGCGCGGCCTGTCGCCGCAGCGCCTGCGCGCCCGCCTGAGCGGCGATCTGGACGCCATCGTTGCCATGGCGATGCGCAAGGAACCGGATCGACGCTACCCGTCGGTGGAAGCCTTTGCGGACGATCTGAATCGGCACCTGCTCGGCCAGCCGGTGCGCGCGAGGCAGGGGGATTGGCGCTACAACACGGCAAAGTTCATGCGCCGCCATCTGTTGGCCGTGGCAGGCGTCGCCGGCGCCTTCGTGAGCCTCGCGCTGTTCGCAGGCGTCACGCTCTGGCAGAACCACCGCATAGAAATGGCTCGAGACGCGACCGCGCAGGAGCGCGACCGGGCACAGCAGGTATCGGCGTTTCTGGTTGATGTTTTCTCGCAAGCCGATCCGTTCAATGCGCAGGGCAAGGACGTTACCGCCAAAGAGTTGTTGGACCAAGGCGCGGCAAAGATTACCGGGAACCTGGCTCTGCAGCCCGAAGTGCGCGCCCAGCTGCTCGAGAGCATCGGCCTCGCGTACCGCCATCAGGGTCTGAGCGAGCGGGCAATTCCCTTGTTTGAACAAGCGGTGGCCATACGCCGCCAGGAACAGCCTCTCGACAGCGCGCGCGTGGCCGTGGCCATCGCGAATCTTGCGCGCGCCTACACGGATGCGGGTCAACTGATTTCGGCGGAAGGGGACTTGGAACGGGCCGTGGCGCTGTCCGAAAGCGGCGGCGCCGCTCATGCGACCGAAACCGCGGATATCCTGGTGCAGTTCGGCAACTTTGCCCTGAATGCCCGGAGTGATCCCAAGCGCGCCGAGGAAATGTTCGGCAAGGCACTGCGCTTGTACCGGGCCACGATCGGCAATCAGACGCAGCAGGCGGCCGCGGCCTTGAACGGTCTCGCGGCAGCCGCGGTGTGGGCCGACGATTACGTTTTAGCTGAACGCTATCAGCGCGAGGCCCTGGCCATTTTCCAAGCCACCGTCAGCCGCAACCATCCCGACAATGCCGTCGCCTTGGGGACCCTGGGTTACATACTCACCCAGCGCGCGAAGTATGCAGAGGCCGAACAGGCGCTGAACGAAGAGCTGCAAATCGAGAGCAGTGTGTTCGGCGCCGACAGCCAACGGATGGCCGCCACCGAGGCTGATTTGGGCATTCTCTACGATCGCCAGGGCGACACCCCGCGCGCCATTGCCGCGACTCTGGCGGCCTTGAAAATCACCCACGATAAGCTCCCTCCCAACCACTATTTGAACGGCTACTACCTCGACGCTTTGGGCAATCTGTATTTGAAATCCGATGATCTGGCGACGGCGGAGTCCGACGCCCGCCAAGCCCTGGCCATCTATGCCCGATCGTCGCTGCCGGCGCGCCACCTGTACGTCGCCTCCACTCATCAGCTGCTCGGTGAAGTGCTGCTGCGGCGCGGTTTGCTGAGCGAGGCGGAGAGCGAGCTGCGCACCGCGGTCGACATGACGGTGGCTCTCGCCGGAGCCGACAGCTGGCGCACTGCGCGGAGCGGGGCCAGCCTGGGCTGGCTGTTGATCGCGCGCAACAAGGCCGCGGAGGGCGAACCCATGCTGGTTTCGGCACGCTCCAAATTGCTGGCGATGGTGGGTCCACAGCATCCCGCGACACAACAGGCATCGACACGACTGGCCGAGTACTATCGAACACATCATCGGGACGCCGAGGCCGCGCGGGTTCTCGCCACGCCTGACAAGCGGTAAGCTTGAGGAACTATCCCCCGGCTGCGGGGTCCGCCATAGCGCCATGCGCGATATGTCATTCCTGAGGAGTCTTGATGTCAATTAGAATAAACACCGGTTCGATGTTCTTCTCTGCAATCCTCGCCGCCACTGCGTTTGTAAATGCTGCACATGCCGGCGCACGCGAGGAAGGCCGCCTGCTCACCGCAACCGAGGTGCTGGAAGAGGTGCAGGCCATGCCGGATCAGCGGATTCCGGACGCGCTGCTGTCGCGTGCTTACGGCATCGCCGTGATACCGGATGTCACCAAGGTGGCCTTCATCTTCGGCGGCCGCCACGGCAACGGTGTGCTGGTGGTGCGGGATAAACTGACGTCGCCGTGGAGCAATCCGAGTTTCGTCGCGCTGACCGGCGGAAGCTGGGGCTTTCAGGCCGGAGCGCAATCCTCCGACATCATTCTGGTGTTCACCACCAGAACCGGCATCGAAGGGATTGCCGGCGGCAAGCTGACATTGGGCGCGGATGCGTCGGTGGCCACAGGTCCGGTCGGGCGCCAAGGGTCGGCGGCGACCGACATGGGATTCAACGCGGAAATTTATTCCTATGCACGGACCCGCGGCCTGTTCGCGGGCATTGCCCTGGACGGCAGCGTGGTCTCCATCGACAAATCAGCGAACTCCGCGCTCTATGGCAAGAGCGGCGTGACGGCCACCGAGATTTTCTCGGGCCAGGCACCGGCAGCGCCGGCCAGCGCACAGCGTTTCCTGGATCGGCTGGCCCAGGCGACGCATACGCCGGTTCGCGGTTCACCGGCGCCCCAAGCCGACGTGCCCGCGGCATCCGAAGCGCAGGCGCCTGCGGGCGCGGCGCCCAAGGCGGAGGCGCCGCGCACCTATCCGCTGGATGATCAGAAATAAAAATGCGCATCGGCATCCTAGGCTTGGGCAGCATGGGACAGCCGATGGCGCGGCGCCTGGCGCAGGCAGGATTTCACGTGGCCGGTTTTAATCGCACCCGCAGCCGCGCCGATGCCTTGCTGCGGGACGGCGTGGCCGTGGCCGACACGCCCGCCCAGGTCTGCGACGCCGATCTACTGATCAGCATGGTGTCGGACGATGAGGCGATCGAGCAATTGTTTTGGCAGAACGGCCGCTTTCTGTCCTCCGGCCGCCCCGGACTGGTACACGCCGGCATGAGCACGGTCAGCGACACCCTGGCGGCGCGCCTCGCGTCGACTCATCGGCAGCACGGCCAAAGCTATATTTCCGCGCCGGTATTCGGACCGCCCGAGGCGGCTCAATCGGGAAAGCTCTACATTGCCGCCGCCGGCGATGAGGCTGTCATTGACCGCTGCCGGCCTGCTCTCGGAGTCCTGGGCCGGGTTGACGTGATCGGCAGCGATCCAGCCACGGCCAACGTCGTGAAGGCCGCAGCCAGCTTCTTGATGGCCTGTGTCGTCGAAGGTCTGCGCGACGCTCTGACGGTGGTGCAGGCCGCGGGAGCCGATCCGCGGCAATTTGCCGGCCTCATTACCCAGGCACTGTTTCCGACGCCCGTGTACCGCTACTTGAGCGGCGCGCTCGCCAAACAGATTCTCGCCGGCGGCCAGGCGATCGCCAATCCCTTCATCAAGAGCGCGCTGATGTCGGCCGCTTCGGCGGATCGCCTCGGAGTCGCCGCCCCCCTCGCCCATCAGATTGCGAGACAGGACCCACCGCTGCCGACATAGCCGCAAGGATTGGCCGCCTTGTTGACTGACGCCCTTCTGTCCACGGCACTGCTCGATGCGGCATGCGAGCCGTATCGCAATGCCGGCCGCTATGCCTATCACTTTGCCCGCGGCAAGCTGCGCGCGGATCCCGTCTACCGTGCCATTCTCGAGCTTGGTTTGTTGCTGGGGCGGCCGCAGGTGCTGGATCTGGGCTGCGGCCAGGGCCTCCTGACCGCCTGGCTCAAGGCCGCCGAGAGCTGCTATGCGGACGGCAGCTGGCCCCGCTCGTGGCCGCCGGCGCCGCGGGCTCTGCCGACTCGCGGCATCGAAATGCAGGCGCGCGACGTCGCGCGCGCGCGCCGCGCGCTGGGAGCCGCCTCGCAAGTCTCGCAAGCGGACATCCGCCATGCCGCCTTCGGCACTGCAGACGCCGTGGTCATTCTGGATGTCCTGCACTACCTGGCACCGCAGGCGCAGCTCGAGGTGCTGCGGCGAGTGCGCGCGGCGCTGCCGCCGCGCGGCCTGCTGCTGCTGCGGGTCGGAGATGCCGGCGGTGGCCTGCGCTTTCGCTTCGGCGTATGGATCGACAAGCTGATGTTGCTGTTGCGCGGCCAGGCCCGCGTCGCCCAGCACTGCCGCAGCGTTGCGCAATGGCGCATGCTGCTGCGGGACTGCGGTTTCGACAGCGAAGCGCGGCCGATGAGCGGCGGCACTCCCTTCGCCAATGTACTGCTGATTGCGCATGCGACCTGATATGGAGGATATCTTCGTCTGCCCGGACGGCGGACGGCTGCGCTATTGCACCGCGGGCTCCGGGGACCCCGTCGTCCTCATTCACGGCTTGAGCCTCGACACCTCCATGTGGGATCCGCAATGGCCGGAGCTCTCGCGCGAATTTCGGGCCATCCGTTATGACATGCGCGGCTTCGGCGGTTCGACCGTTCCGCGGGCGTCGTACAGCCATTGCGACGATCTGCTGGGTTTGCTGGATTTCCTGGACGCGCGGCCGGCGCACATCGTCGGACTGTCCATGGGTGGACGCGTGGCGCTGCGTTTCGCGCTCGATCAGCCGCAGGCCGTCAAGTCGCTCACCCTGATCGACTCGGCCCTGGAGGGACACTCCTGGACCGCGGCATGGAGTCAAAAAATGCGGGAGATCACCGAGGCGGCCGCAAACGGCGGACCTGCGGCCGCCAAACAGCTGTGGCTCGCCCATGAATTGTTTGCGCCCGCGCGACGCGATCCGCGGCTCGCAGCCGCTTTAGCGGCGATGGTCGGGCGCTACACGGCGTGGCATTGGTCGAACGTCGATCCCGTGCGCAAAGCTCAGTCGCCGGCGAGCGAATCGCTGCCCATGCTGCGGTGCCCGACGCAGGTGCTGCTGGGCGAGCTCGACCTGCCGGACTTTGCCGCCATTGCGCAGCGGCTCGCGGCTACGATCCCGCAGGCAACCCTGCACATCATCCCCGGCGCCGGCCACATGGCCAACATGGAGGCACCGGCCGCGGTAAATGAGCTGCTGCTGAAGCATCTGCGCGCCGGCTCGGCTGCTCCATGATCCAGCATTGCAGCGTGCGCGCGCTGCACCGACAGCCTCAGCCGACCACGACTTCACTGATTTGAATGACCGGCGTCAGATCCGTGTAGTTCGGAATGTCGGCCAAAATCTCGTTGGCATGCGGACCGAAGCCTGCCTGGAACGACTCGACTGAATCGCAGTAAATATGGCACATGCCGACGTAGGTTGCAGGCGCGCCCGGAGCTCCGCCCGCGAGTCCCTTGTCGACCGTGTAATACTTGCACGCGCCGCCCATCTTGGTCTTGACCAGAGGCATGTGTTTGTCGCGGTAGTACTCGTGGTTGAAACGCGCGCCGGGCTTGTTGGGGTACATCACACTGACTTTGACCATGGTTCAGTCTCCTTTCTTGGGACAGAGATCAATTCATCGTCTCTGCAGTATTATGCAAGGAGGAGATCCAATGAAAATATTTATTTGTCTGATGCTGGCCGTGTGCCTGGCCGGCTGCAGCGTCTGCAAGAGCTCGGATTCACCCGAAGTATGCCGAACCAAGCAGCGCGATCATTCACAACCCCGCCCTTGATGCCGTAAATTCATGTCAGTCGACCGCCTTGGGGCGGCGGATCGAGAATTTCGTTTCGGGCGTGGCGACGAAGTAGTCCTGGTAGCCCGCGCGCGCGATTGGCCGCAGGGCCGCGGTATCCAGCAGTCCCTCGTTGATGAAATGCTCATCGATATAGATGCCGATGACCTGGCCGAACACCACATAACGGTCGATCGCCTCGCCGCCGATGGCGTGCAGGTGCACCGTTTGCAGCCATTGGCATTCCAATGCACAAGGAGCCGCGTTGACCCGCGGTGGCTTCACCAGACGCGAAGGCGCCGGGTCGAGGCCCGCCTCAATCATTTCGTTCACGCCGCGCGGATAGGGTCCGGACGTCGCATTCATCTGATCGCGCAAGTCCCAAGTCGCCAGATTGCAGACGAACTCCTTGGTTTCTTCGATGAAGACCAAGGAATCCTTTCTGCCTTCGGAGGAAAACATCACCATCGGCGGGTCGCTCGACACACCGTTGAAGAAGGAGTACGGAGCGAGATTGATCTCGCCCTTGGCGCTCATGGAGGTGATCCAACCGATGGGGCGCGGCGCCACGATTGCCTTGAAGGGGTCATGCGGCAGGCCATGGTTGCGTTTGCGCGGTTCGTAGAACACTCGCGGGTCACCCCAGCAGCGCGGGCAGACGTCGGGTCGGCCAGCCGGTGGCCGCGTCGTACGCGGACGCCAATTGCAGACAGGCCAGTTCTCCCCGATTCGGCCCGACGATCTGGATGCCGATGGGCAAGCCGTGTTCGCCGAATCCGGCGGGGGCGGCCAGCGCCGGACAGCCGCTCATGGTGATCGGCAGCACGCACTTCATCCATTCGTGGTAGGTATGCATTGTTCTGCCCGCGATCTGCTGCGGCCAATGCAGATTGACGTCGAACGGGAACAGCTGCGCCGTCGGCACGATGAAGTAGTCATACTTCTCAAAGAACCGCCGCACCGCCTGATACCACGCGGTTCGCACCGCCGATGCCGCGGAAATGTCGTAGGCCGTGAGCTTGAGGCCGCTCTCGACTTCGTAAATCGCCTCCGGCTTCATGAGCGCGCGCTTTGCCGGATCGTTGTAGTAGGCGAGGAGACCTTCCCCGGATTGCCATGCGCGCAGCTTCAACCAAGCCTGCCAGACGGCATCAATTGAAAATTCCGGCTGGGCTTCCTCGATGCTGCAACCCATCGATTCGAATGCCTTCAAGGCATTTCTGCAGACGTCCAAGACGCCGGGTTCGAAGGGCAAATAGCCGCGAAAGTCGCCGGACCAGGCAATCCGCTTGCCCTTCAGATCGGTTTCCAAGCGGCGTTGGAAGATGCTGCCGTCACCCCCCGTGGACAAAGGGGCCCGCGCGTCATACCCCGCCTGCACCGACAGCAGCAACGCCAAATCCGCAACGTTGCGCGCCATCGGGCCCGCGACCCCCATGGAGGGCAGCCAACCATCGGGAGCATTGTTGGGCACCAAACCTGCGCTGGTACGAAATCCAAAGACGTTGTTCCAACCGGCGGGATTGCGCAGGCTGCCGCCGTAGTCGCTGCCGTCGGCGACGGGGAGCATGCGCAGGGCGATCGACACCGCTGCGCCGCCGCTGCTGCCGCCGGCCGAGCGGCTTTGATCGTAGGCGTTGCGCGTGGCGCCGTACACCGGATTGTAGGTATGCGAACCCAGCCCGAATTCCGGTGTATTCGTCTTGCCGATAAAAATACCGCCCGCCCGCCGCAGCCGCTCCACCATGATACCGTCGGCGTCGGGAACGAAATCCTTCAGGATGGGCGAACCCATGGTCATGCGAATGCCCTTGACCGGGGTCAAATCCTTGGGCGCCAGCGGAAAACCGTGCAATGGCCCCATCGTCTCGCCGCGCAGCAGTTGCCCGTCGCGCTCCCCGGCGAGCAACAGCAACGGCGCCCGCTCCTGCAAGGCGACGATTGCGTTGACCCGCGGATTGAGCTTCTCGATGTGATCCAGGTAGGCCGTCATGACCTCGACGCACGATACCTGCCGCGTCCGGATGGCATCTGCAAGCGCGGTCGCATCCAGCATGACGATGCTCGACGGCCGGACCGCGGCCGCGGCGGCCGGCGCGAACATGGGTGCCGCCGCGCCGGCCACGGCGCCGGTCGCCAATCCAAGAATCGCTCGACGATCGAACTTGGGATCGTCTGAGTTTGCCTTCGGCACGAATTTCTCCCGTTTAGCCCTGCATCGGCCGCAGCATAGTTGAAAGGCAGGCCTTATTGTTCGGTGGGATGCCGGTTCACCACTGATACAGCCGCACCGCGCCGATGTTGTCGGAGAATACTTCGAGCTCGACCTTTTCAATGCCTGCGGTGCGGGCCAGCGACAGGGGATTGCGGCACCGTTTGCCGATCGGTTGCGCCGCGACGGCTTATCCGCTGATTGTCGGAACCCTCAAGGGTTCGACTGGCTGACGATCTTGGGACTCGTGTCGGCCGGCGGCAGCGGAGCGGGCGTCGGCGTGGAGGTCGTCGCGGGTGCAGGTTCCGCCGTTGACGGCGGGGGCTGTTCGACCGGAACCAGCGGCAAGTGGTACACATCTACCTTGGTCTTGGCTTGCTGTTCCTGACGCTGCTTCTCTTGCGCCAGACGCAGCTGCTCGCGAGTGCGTTCGAAAGCTTCGTTGCGCTTGGCCTCGTCGGCCGAGTCGTCCCGCTGGCTGGCGAGACGCTCGATGGCGATTCGCGCATTCAGGCAGTCCGCGTCGGTACGCGCCTTGCTCTTGTTCTGATTGCATTTCATCAGCACGCCGTCGAGCGTCACGCGATCTTCCATGAGATCGCTGACCGTCATCGGCGGAATACGCCGCGGACTGCAGCCGGCCGCGACCGCAATGACGGCAACCAGGCCCGCGCAGGCAACAATGGACTTGAGTGAATTTGGCATATAGCTTCCCACCGACAATGTTACTGAAAAGCGGCCGCAACGCGACCCCGCGGCTGTGACGCATCTCACGACTTGACAATGTTCCTTGACCCGAGCCGCCGGCCGGCGGCCCGGCCGCGTCGGCGCCGCGGGCCTTCCCCGGTTTGACCCCGCCGCAGCGCATGTGTACCGTTCCCGGTCATGTCCACCCCGAAAGCCGCAAAAGACGCTCAACCCGACTTTGAGACGGCCATGCGCGACCTCGAAGAACTGGTGGAACGGCTCGAGCAAGGAGACCTGCCCCTCGAGGAATCGCTGGCCGCCTTCGAGCGCGGCGTGATGCTGACTCGCGCCTGCCAGACCGCCCTGAAAGAGGCCGAACAGAAAGTCGAGATTCTGCTGAAAAAGGCCGGTGAGCCTGCAGTTGAAGACTTCACTCCCGAAGAATCCAAAGCCGGCTGAGGCTGAGATCGTGCGCAGCGACTCGATGGAGGCGCGGCTGCGCGGCTATCAGTCCCGCGTGCATGCCGTCCTCGATGCCGTGCTGCCGGCGGCGGATCTGGTACCGCAGCGCCTGCATGCGGCGCAGCGCTACGCGGTGCTGAGCGGCGGCAAACGGCTTCGTCCGCTGCTCGTCTACTGCACCGGGGAGGCTCTGGGCGTGGACGCCGGTGCACTGGATGCGCCCGCCGCGGCGGTGGAGCTCATCCACTCCTATTCCCTGGTGCACGACGACCTGCCGGCCATGGACGATGACGACCTGCGCCGCGGTCAACCGACGACGCATCGTGCTTTCGACGAAGCAACGGCCATCCTCGCCGGCGACGCTCTGCAGGTCCTGGCGTTTTCGCTGTTGGCGCGCGATCGCGCCCCGGGGGTGAGCCCCGAAGCGCGCTTGAAAATGATTCGGATTCTGGCTGACGCGAGCGGTACGGCGGGCATGGCGGGCGGCCAAGCCCTGGATCTGTTCGCCGTGGGACGCGGCTTGAACCTGCAGGAACTGGAAGCGATGCACCGGCTGAAAACGGGGGCGTTGATTCGCGCCAGCGTTCTGCTGGCGGCGGCCTGCGCACCGGACTTGACCGCGACCGAGTGGGCCGCGCTCGACGGATACTCGCAGGACATCGGACTCGCATTTCAGATCCAAGACGACATCCTCGATGTCGAGGGCAGCACCGAGGATCTCGGTAAAACCGTCGGCGCCGACGCGGCCCGGGACAAACCCACCTACGCCAGCGTGCTCGGACTCGACAGCGCCAAGACGCGGGCCCGCGAACTGCAGCAGCGAGCATGCGATCGCCTGGCATGCTTCGGCGGACGCGCGCAGATTCTGACTTGGCTGGCCTCGTACGTCGTTGATCGGCGAGTTTGACTCGGGGGACGATGCACCGGCTGGCCTGGCAACGGCGGCCCAATTGCGCCGAATTCCGCCGCGGCGGCGCGATTTGCCGCCCGGGCGGCCCAGGCGGGGGCTCGGCGGGCTCATCGCCGCGGATTCCGCCTGTTGGTTGCCTCGCCCGGCCACGCTTCGCGCCAAGCGCGCCCGAATCGTCTAAAATTATTGAATTCGCGGTTTCGGCACCATACGGGCCTTGATCGCCTCAGCAGGAAACCTCGAAATGAACGTTGCCGTCCCCGTCAAGAAGCCGAACGTGAAGCCCGTGGAGGACGTGCAAGGCCATGCCGACACGCGTCAAATTCCGATCAACAAGGTGGGCATCAAGGACATCTATCACCCGATCAAGGTGAAGGATCGCGCCCGCGGCGAACAGCACACCGTTGCGAATTTCAACATGTACGTGAATCTGCCCCACAACTTCAAAGGCACGCACATGTCCCGGTTCGTGGAGATCCTGCACCGGCACGAGCGGGAAATCTCCGTCGACTCGTTCGGCGAGATGCTGGTCGAAATGACCGAACACTTGGACGCGAGCGCCGGACACATCGAAATGACGTTTCCCTATTTCGTCATGAAAAAGGCGCCGGTCAGCGGCGTCGAAAGCCTGATGAACTACCAGGCAACCATTTTCGGCGAGCACCGCGAAGGCAAGACCGACGTCTGGCTCAAAGTCGTGGTTCCGACCACCAGCCTGTGTCCCTGCTCCAAGAAGATTTCGGACTACGGCGCGCACAATCAGCGTTCGCACATCACCTTGACGGCAAAGCTGGTCGAGCACATGTGGCTGGAAGAGCTGATCGAGATCGCCGAGTCCCAGGCCTCGTGCGAGGTGTATGGAATTTTGAAACGGCCCGACGAGAAGTACGTGACCGAGCGGGCCTACGACAATCCGAAATTCGTCGAGGATACGGTGCGGGACGTGGCGGTTGCCCTGAACAAGGACAAGCGAGTGCGCGCCTATGTGGTCGAATCAGAGAACTTCGAGTCGATTCACAATCATTCGGCCTATGCGATGATCGAGTTCGACAAGGAAAGTCTGCCGAAGCGCTAGGAAGTTCCGCGCTCGGCGCTCTGCAGGCGTCCGATCATGCTGCGCAGAAACACCTGGTTGAAGCGCAATTGACACTCCGCCGACACCTGCTCCAGCAGCGTGGAGCTGACCTTCATCACCGTCACCGGACCCGAGGAGTTGATCGTCGCGGTGCGTTTGGCGCCGCGGACATAGCTGGTCTCGCCGAAACAGTCGCCGCTCTCCAGGTAGCCGAGCGCGCGGCCCAGCCGCTGCACGCTGACGCGCCCCTGCACGATGATGTAAAAACGGTCGTCCATCTCCCCTTCCTTGACGATCTCTTCCGAGTCGGCATAGTCCTGCCAGCTGCTGGCGCGCAGGACCTCCCAGATTTCGCCGTGGGAGAATTCGTGGAAGAACTTCAGCTTGCGCAGCAGGCTGAATTGCTCCTGCTGATCGATCTTATTGTACTGGGCGCGCAGTTTCTGATGCACGCGGGTCAACTCCGCGGCGAAATCGAGGCCGGTCTTGTAGCGCTTCTCCGGATCCTTGAGCAACGCCATCGCGGTCACGTTCTCGAGCTCCTCAGGGATCTCGGGGCGCAGGGTGTGAATGGGCGGCGGCGTGGCGAACACGATTTGATGCAGCAGCTTCTGCAGATTGCCGGCGCGAAACGGCCGCGTGCCGGTCAAGAGTTCGTACATCACCGCGCCGAGGGAGTACAGATCCGACCGGTTGGTGAGTTCGATTGACTGCACCTGCTCCGGGGACATGTAGGAGGGACTGCCGGCGATCCCCTCGATCCGCGAAATCTCCGAATCGGCCACCAGGGCGATGCCGAAATCGATGATTCGCACGTCGCTGTCGAGGGTGAGCATGATGTTGCTGGGCTTGATGTCGCGGTGTATGACCCCGCGGCTGTGCGCGTAGTGCAGCGCCCGCGCGGCCTTGTAGACGAGTTCCACCACATCGTCGATGCGCAGCAGGTTGTCGGGCCGGCAATAGGCCGCCAGCGTGCGCGCGCCGTGCACATGCTCGGTGACGATGTAGCAATGCCCGTTCTCCTCGCCGGCATCATAGATCGGCAGAATGTTCGGATGCTGCAGCATGCCGACCATGTGCGCTTCGGAGAGGAACATCTTGCGTGCGATGCGCTTGCGATTTTCATCGCCGCTGGCGTCGACGTTGTACACCTTGATGGCGACGTCGCGGCCGTAGTAAGGATCGTGAGAAAGATACACGACGCCGGTGCTGCCGCGGCCGACCTCATTGATGATCACGTACTTGCCGATCTTCTCGGGCAAGGAGGCGCGCCCGTTCGGGGACTTCGCGTGAGAATTTAAGCGGGTGTTGCTCAAGAGGTGACCCAGGTGCTGCGCAGCGTCTTATTCGACCGAACGTGCCGGAAGGATACGGGGGCTACCCGACCTAAACTGTGACTTGGGTCGAGGCTTAGGCGAAGTGATCAAAACCCTGGGACGGCGGCCGGAATTCCCGTCCATTTAGCGACCAGGTCACACCGTTTCCGGAATGCAATTCACCGATCGCGGTCAACGTTAAGTTCAATTGCGCCGCGGCAGCCTCGAGATCGCGGTAGCGCTGCGGCGGCACCGCAAGGAGCAATTCATAGTCATCGCCGGCGGCCACCGCCCAATCCAACGCTTGCGGCGTGGGGACCGCCGCGCGCATCGCGTCCGACAGCGGCAACCGCTCGACCGCAACGTGCGCGGCCAAGCCACTGGCTTGCGCGAGTTTGGGCAGATCCCCAGCCAGGCCGTCGGACAGATCCATCGCTGCGGTTGCGAACGCGCGCGCCGCCATGCCGAACCGCACGCGCGGCGCCGGGTATTCAAATCGCTCGATGAGTGCCCGCGCCGCGGCGCTTGGGTTCCCCGCGGGCTTGCCGACGAATTCGAGGCCGGCACCGGCGTCGCCCAGCGTCCCGGTGACCGCCAATAGGTCTCCATCCCGGGCGCCGCTGCGGCGCAGTGCGGTACCGCAGGGAACGTGTCCCAAGATCTGCACGCTCACCGTGAGGGGACCTCGAGTGGTGTCGCCGCCGACCAGCACCACTCCGTTGGCGTCCGCCAGATCGAGCAGACCCGCGGAAAATCGCTCCAGCCATGCGGGCTCCGCCCTCGGCAAAGTCAGGGCCAGTGTTGCCCATGCGGGAGTCGCGCCCATCGCAGCCAGGTCGCTCAAATTGACGGCGAGCGCGCGGTGGCCGATGGAACGTGCATCGGCCGTTTCCGGGAAGTGCCGTCCCGACACGATGGTGTCGACGGCGGCCACCAGCTCGGTTCCCGGCGGCAAGGCCAGCACCGCCGCGTCATCGCCGATTCCCAGATTGACTCCGGAATCCGCGCGTGCCGCCGCGTCGCGCACGAAATAGCGGTTGATCAATTCGAACTCGCCGAGCTTCGAGCCGTGCGCGCCCATGGCGTCGCTCAATCTTTGCCGCGGCCGTACTCATGCGGGCGCAATTCACGGGCGGCTCGATCCAGGACGGCATTGACGAATTTGTGCCCGTCCGTCGCGCCGAATTGCCTGGCCAATTGCACCGCCTCCGCCAACGCCACGCGGTACGGCAATTCCGGGCAGGACTCCAATTCGTGGAGCCCCAGCCACAGGACCGCATGCTCGATCGGATCGAGTTCGGGAGGGGAAATCTCGCAAAGCCGCACAAGGCGTGATTCCATCGCCTCGCGATTCGCGGTGACCGCTTTGAGCAGGGATCGAAAATAATCCATATCCACCCGATCCGCCTCGGGGTCGGCCGCGAACTGTTTCTGCGTCTCCACCAAAGAACGCGGATTGAGCTGCATTTGATACAGCGCCTGCAGCGCCAAGCGGCGCGCCAGGCTACGGGCCCGGTGCGCGGCGTTCGCGGCAAGGTGCGTGCCGGCGGAGCGCTTGGCGGCGGTGGGCTTGGCGGCGGCGGGCTTACGCGCCAACGGCCGGCGGGCCGCGGACTTGCCGGCCGCGCGCCGCCCCGTGCTCGAGCGCTTGACGGCCAAGGCTAGGGTTCCAGTCGGCGCAGGAGATTGGCCATTTCAATGGCGACCAGCGCGGCGTCGGCTCCCTTGTTGCCGGCCTTGCCCCCGGCCCGGTCGACGGCCTGCTCCATGGTATCCGTCGTCAGCACACCGAACGCGATGGGCACTCCGGTTTCCAGAGCAATGCGCGCGATGCCGCCGGCGCACTCGCCGGCGACGTAGTCGAAATGCGGTGTCTGACCGCGGATCACGGCGCCGAGCGCGATCAGGGCCTCATAGCGCCGCGACTGCGCCAGTTTGCGTGCCACCAGGGGAATATCGAATGCGCCGGGGACACGCACGATCTCGACCTGCTTTTCGCCCACCCCGTGGCGTTTGAGCGCATCGAGCGCGCCGCGGACCAAGGGCTCGACCACGAAATCATTGAATCTCGCGGCGATCAGCGCAAAGCGCAGGTCGCGTCCCAGCATTTCCCCCTCGATGGTTTTCGGTTGATCGTTAGGCACTGGTCATTTCCTCGATACTGGCGCGCAGTATAGCCTTCGCGGCGTTCATTCGCCGCCATCGACGTAGCTGGTCACTTCCAGATCGAAGGCGGCCAGACCCTGCAGCTGCTTGGGCGCGCTCAATACGCGCATGCGCTTCAGGCCCAAATCCTTGAGGATTTGCGCGCCGATTCCGTAGGTTCGAATCACCGTGCCGCCGTGATGGCGGGTGCTCGCGTTCTTGGCATCCAACAGCCGCACGCTGTCCATGAAATGCCGCGGCGTCTCCTCCGGCCGCAAAATGACCACGACGCCCGAGGGTTCGCTCGCCACCCGGCGCATTGCCGCGTGCAGCGGCCAGCCGAGCCGCTCATTGCGCACCCCCACCACATCGCGCAGCGAGTCGTTGAGGTGCACCCGCACCAGGGGCGGCAGCTCGGAATTCAAGTCGCCCTTGACCAAGGCCATGTGCACCGTCTTGTTGACATGATCCTCGTAGCAGGAGAGTTGGAAACTCCCGTACTCCGTATCCACGGTGTCCTCGTAGATGCGCTCCACCGAGCGTTCGTTCTTCAAGCGGTAGCGGATCAGATCGGCGATCGTGCCGATCTTCAAGCCATGCGATCGCGCAAACCGTTCCAGATCCGGGCGCCGCGCCATGGTGCCGTCGTCGTTCAGGATCTCGACGATCACGGCGGCAGGCGAAAAGCCGGCCAATCGCGCCAGATCGCACCCCGCTTCGGTGTGGCCGGCGCGCGTCAGCACGCCGCCCGGCTGCGCCATCAGCGGAAATATATGCCCGGGTTGGCGCAAGTCCTCGGGCCTGGCATCGGGACTCACCGCGGTCTTGACCGTGTGTGCGCGGTCGTGCGCGGAAATCCCCGTGGTGACGCCCTCGGCCGCCTCGATCGACAGCGTGAAATTCGTGCGATGCGTGCTGTCGGTGTCGCTCACCATCAGCGGCAGACGCAGCTGACGGCAGCGCTCGCGCGTCAGGGTGAGACAGATCAGGCCGCGGCCGTAACGCGCCATGAAGTTCACGTCCTGCGGTCCGACGCGGTCCGCCGCCATGATCAGGTCGCCTTCATTCTCGCGATCTTCGTCGTCCATGATTACCGCCATTTTTCCGCGGCGCAGGTCCTCGAGGATTTCGTCGATGGTATTGAACGTGGACATGTGGGGCCCTTACTCTTCCGTTTTTGACATGAGCCGCTCGAGATAACGCGCGATCACGTCGATTTCGATGTTGACGCCGTCGTCGATCTTAAGATCGCCAAGCGTGGTCACCTGGCGGGTATGAGGAATGATATTCACGTCGAAGTGCCGGCCCTCGACGTGGTTGACGGTCAGGCTCACGCCGTTGATGCAAATCGAACCCTTCGGCGCAACGAAGCGCATCAGCCGGACCGGCAGTTCGAATTCCAGCCGCCATGAACGCGCATCTTGAACCAACGTCCTGAGCTTGCCCACCGCATCGACATGGCCGCTCACCCAGTGGCCTCCAAGAGCGTCGCCGGCCCGCAGACTGGGCTCCAAGTTGACCCTCGACCCTTGCGCCAAGGTGCCGAGCGTGGTCTTGGCCAGAGTTTCGCGCGAAACATCCGCAAAGAAACCGCCTTGCGCCATGCGGGTCACCGTCAGACAGACGCCTTGCACGCTGATGCTGTCGCCGATGGCGATGCGCGCCGGATCGAGCGCCGCGGCGTCGATCGCCAGTTCCAGATCGCCGCCCCGCTCGGCCAGCGCCGTCACGCGTCCGGTCGCCACGATGATTCCGGTGAACATTACGGACGCCTCTGCGGAGTGAGGATGAGACGCAGGTCGGCGCCGATGCGCCGCACATCCCTGAATTCAAAGGTGGGCAGCGAACCCGAGGGTCCCAGCCCGCTTACATGCAGCAGCGGCGCAGCATCGGCGCCGAGCAGGGTCGGTGCGACGTACAGCAGCAGTTCGTCCACCAGGTGCGCCTGCACGAACGCCCCCGCCAGCCGGGGACCGCATTCGATCCACAGCTCGTTGATCTCGAGTTCAGTCAAACGACGGACCACCGCGTGCAGGTCCAGCCCGCCCGCCGCGCGCGGCAGACGTTCGACCTTCGCGGCGCCGTGCAGCCGGACCGGCGCATCCTCGGCGGCGAACACCAAAGCCCCCTCGCCGCGGAACAGGTTCGCACTCTCGGCGCAGGTGAGCATGGGGTCGAGCAGCACCCGCAACGGCTGCCGGACCCAGGAGCCGTAGGGCAATCGCACGTCCAGCCGCGGATCGTCGATGCGTACCGTGCCCGCGCCGGTGAGTATGGCGCCGCTGCGGGCCCGCCAATGCTGTACATCGGCGCGCGCCGGCTCGCCGCTGATCCACAGCCGGCCTCCGGCCGCGGGCGCCGTGCGCGCATCCAGGCTCATGGCGAGCTTGAGGCGCACCCACGGGCGGCCGCGCTCGAAGCGCGAAAAGAAGCCCGGGTTCAAAGCGCGCGCCTCGGCGGCGAGAACTCCCATCGTCACTTCAATCCCCGCAGCCCGCAGCCGCTCGATGCCGGCGCCCGCGACCTTGGGATTCGGATCGAGGCTTGAGCAAACGACGCGCGTCACACCGGCCGCGACCAAGGCATCGCTGCACGGCGGCGTGCGTCCGGTATGGCTGCAGGGCTCGAGCGTGACGTACAGGCAGGCGCCGCGGGCTTGCGGACCGGCGGCGCGCAGCGCCAGCACCTCGGCATGCGGCTCCCCCGCGCGCACGTGCCAGCCCTCGCCGATCACACCGCCCTCGCGTACCAGGACACAGCCGACGCGCGGGTTCGGGTCGGTGGTGTACAGGCCGCGCTCCGCCAATTCAAGCGCCCGGGCCATGTGAGCCCGGTCTTGCGCCGCCGTCGGTTCGGCCTGCGATTGGACGGCGTGCGTCATTCGTCCTCGTCGTTCGGCTGCTCGCCCGGCAACAGCGGCAGTTGATCCTTGCTGGTCTCGCGGCGCCGGCGATGGCGGCGCAATTGATCGATTTCCGTGCGGAACGCTTCTATGTCTTGAAAACTACGGTACACCGACGCAAACCGCACATAGCCCACCTCGTCCAGATGCCGCAGTTCCTCCATCACCATCTCGCCCACGCTGCGCGAAGCGATTTCCCGCTCTCCCAAGCTGCGCAGCTTGTGGCAGATTCTCGCCACCGCCGCCTCGATGGCATCGCGGCCCACCGGACGCTTTTCCAGCGCCTTCTGCATTCCGCTGAGAAGCTTGTTCTCATCGAAGGGCTCGCGGCTGCGGTCCCCCTTGACGACGGTGGGCAGCAATAGCTCCGCCGACTCGAAGGTGGTGAAGCGTTCGGTGCATGCCAGGCACTCGCGGCGCCGGCGAATCTGCCGGCCTTCCCCCGCAAGGCGGGAGTCGATGACCTTAGTCTCCGTATGACCGCAAAAGGGGCAATGCATGGGAGTTGCTTACGCCGGCCCCGGCACGGACCGCTGCGCGCTCAGGCATACACGGGGAAACGCCGGCATATTTTCACCACCTCGGCGCGTACGCGCTCCACCGCCGACTCGTCACCCATATGATCGAGCACATCGGCGATCCAGTGAGTCAATTGCCGCACCTCGGCTTCCTTGAAGCCGCGGGTCGTCACCGCGGGAGTGCCGATGCGCAGGCCGCTGCTGATGGCCGGAGGCCGCGGATCATTGGGGACGGCATTCTTGTTCACGGTGATATGCGCGCGGCCGAGCGCCGCGTCGGCGTCCTTGCCCGTGATGTTTTTGTCGATCAGATCGAGCAGGAACAGATGATTGTCCGTGCCGCCGGACACGATCTTGTAGCCGCGCTGTTTGAGCACATCCGTCATGGATCGAGCGTTGGCGATCACCTGTGCCGAATAAACCTTGAATTCAGGCTGCAGCGCCTCGAGAAAGGCCACCGCCTTGGCGGCGATCACATGCATCAAGGGTCCGCCCTGCGTGCCGGGAAACACCATGGAATTGAACTTCTTGTGCAGTTCGGGGTGCGGCCGCGCCAGAATCAATCCGCCGCGGGGTCCGCGCAAGGTCTTGTGGGTCGTCGTCGTCACCACATCGGCGAACGGCACCGGGTTGGGATACAGCCCCGAGGCCACGAGGCCCGCGACGTGGGCCATGTCCACGAAGAAATACGCGCCCACCGCATCGGCGATGGCGCGAAACCGCGCCCAGTCGATGACGCGCGAATACGCCGAAAAACCCGCCACGACCACCCGCGGCCGATGCTCCTTCGCGAGGCTCTCCACCTGCTCATAGTCGATCTCGCCGGTGTCGGGCTTGATGCCGTATTGCACCGCCTTGAACAGCTTGCCCGAAAAATTCACCTTGGCGCCATGCGTCAAATGGCCGCCGTGATCCAGGCTCATGCCCAGAATCGTGTCGCCGGGATTGAGCATGGCCAGGTACACCGCGGCGTTGGCCTGGCTGCCGGAATGCGGCTGCACATTGGCATAGGCGGCGGCGAACAATTGCTTCGCGCGATCGATCGCCAGCTGTTCGGCCACATCGACGAATTCGCAGCCGCCGTAGTAGCGCTTGCCGGGATACCCTTCCGCGTACTTGTTGGTGAGCACCGAGCCCTGGGCTTCGAGCACCCGCGGGCTGGTGTAGTTTTCCGAGGCGATGAGCTCGATGTGGTCTTCCTGACGATTGCGCTCATCCGCGATCGCCTTGGCGAGTTCCGGATCGAAGCCGGCAATCGTCATTTTGCTGGTGAACATGGAGTTAAAATCCTCGGCAAATAGCCGCTTATTATAGCCGAATCCCCCGGCGTTCCCTAGCGACAAAGGCAAAGAAAAGCGCTGCGGACCGCGCTATGGCGTGACATCCCTGCGGGAGTCGCGGATAATTCGGCCCGATCCCCCGCGCACCCAAGCGATTACTCAATAGGTAGCAGATGGCTCAGTTCATTTACACCATGAACCGGGTAGGCAAGGTCGTGCCGCCCAAGCGCATTATTCTGCGCGATATTTCTTTGAGTTTCTTCCCGGGGGCCAAGATCGGCGTGCTGGGTTTGAACGGGTCGGGCAAGTCCACCTTGCTCAAGATCATGGCCGGCGTCGACAAGGACATCGAGGGCGAGGCCCGGGCGCAGGCGGGCATCAAGGTGGGCTACCTGCCCCAGGAGCCCATCGTCGATGAGTCCAAGACCGTTCGCCAGGTCGTCGGGGAAGGTGTCGGCGACGTGCAGAGCCTCATCGATCGCTTCAACGCGATCAGCGACAAGTTCGCCGAGCCCATGTCGGACGAGGAAATGAACAAGGCCCTGGAAGAGCAGGCCAAGATGCAGGACAAGATCGACGCGGTCGGCGGCTGGGAGCTGGAACGCAAGCTCGAAATCGCGGCCGATGCGCTGCGCCTGCCGCCCTGGGAGGCGGTGGTGGGCAAGCTGTCCGGCGGCGAGAAGCGGCGCGTGTCGCTGTGCCGCCTGCTGCTGTCCAAACCGGACATGCTGCTGCTCGATGAGCCGACCAACCATCTGGATGCGGAATCGGTGGCGTGGCTCGAGCATTTCCTCGAGGAGTACCCCAGCACCGTGATCGCGGTGACGCACGACCGCTACTTCCTCGACAACGTGGCCGAGTGGATTTTGGAGCTGGATCGCGGCCACGGAATACCCTGGCAGGGCAATTACTCGTCCTGGCTCGAGCAGAAGGAACAGCGCCTGGCGCAGGAAGAGCGCCAGCAGGACGCGCTCGCCAAGACGCTGAAGCGCGAGTTGGAGTGGGTGCGCACCAACCCGAAAGCCCGCCAGGCGAAGTCCAAGGCGCGCCTGCAGCGCTACGAAGAATTGGCGTCCCAGGAATTTCAGAAGCGCAACGAGACCAACGAGATCTACATCCCGCCGGGCGAACGCCTCGGGGATCTGGTCATCGAGTGCAAGAACGTGCGCAAGGGCTACGGCGACCGTTTGCTGATCGATTCCTTGAGCTTCAGCCTGCCGGCGGGCGGTATCGTCGGCATCATCGGGCCCAACGGCGCCGGCAAGACCACGCTGTTTCGCATGCTCTCGGGCGTGGAGAAGCCCGACGGCGGCGACATTCGCTTGGGTCCCAGCGTGAAACTCGCCTACGTCGATCAGTCGCGCCAGGCGCTCAACGACAAGAACACGGTGTGGCAGGAAATATCCGGCGGCCTGGATCTCATCAAGGTCGGCAATTACGAAACGTCCTCGCGCGGCTACGTCGGCCGGTTCAATTTCAAGGGCGTGCAGCAGCAGCAGGTGATCGGCGATCTGTCCGGCGGCGAACGCAATCGCGTGCACCTTGCCAAGGTGCTGAAGGCCGGCGGCAACGTCTTGCTGCTCGACGAACCGACCAATGACCTGGATATCGAGACGCTGCGCGCGCTCGAGGACGCATTGGTGGCATTCCCGGGTTGCGCGGTGGTCATCTCGCACGATCGCTGGTTTCTCGACCGCATCGCCACGCACATTCTTGCCTTCGAGGGCGACTCCCAGGTCATCTGGTTCGAGGGCAACTACCAGGAATACGTCGAAGACCACAAGAAACGTAAAGGCGAAGATGCCGCTCAGCCCCATCGAATCCGCTACAAACCACTCACCGGTTGAGGCGCACCATGTACATCACTCCGCAAGACGAACTGCACCTGGAATATCAGGGCATCGCACTCACCTGCCCGCATTGTCAAACGCTGACTCATCTGAGCGCCGTCGCAGTTCCCTCATTTGAAGACCTCAGCCAGCGCCGTCCGAAGCACGTCGGCATCGTTTTCCGCTGCGATGCCTGCGCCGAGCCGGTATTCCTCAAGTTTCTGGTCAAGTCCTACAGCACCTTGCGCGTGGAGCTTGCGGCGAACTACACGGAAATCGAGCGCGCGCGCGAGAATTTTCCGCTGACCTATCTGCCGGCGGAGGCCGAGAGCCTGTTCAAGGAAGCGCTCAATTGCTATGCGGCAGGATGTTTCAACGCGTTTGGAGCCATGAGCCGGCGCACCGCCCAGTCGCTGTTCCGGGAACTCGGCGAGCGCGGCAAATTGGAGCTGTTCGATTCTCTGCAAGAGATCCGCACACTGGCGGAACTCGACGACGACACCTTTGGAACCCTGCGCGCCGTGCTGTTCGGCAGCGACAGCGACCCCTGGCCGCATCAGCCGCACATCGATGCCGAACGCGCGGGTGTTCTGCTGGAAGTGATGCGCGATTTGCTGTACCAGACTTTCGTCCGCAAGGCGCGTCTGCTGCAGGCGATGACCTTTCGCAGGTTCGTCGCGCCGGCGCGGGCCGAGATCAGTTGACGGCTAGGCGAGAAACACCCGCGCATTGCGGAACAGCCGCATCCAACCGCCATCCTCGGCCCAGCCCCGCGGCGCCCACGAGCATTGAACCGTGCGAAACACGCGTTCGGGATGCGGCATCACCGAGGTGACGCGGCCGTCGGTGCTGCAGAGTCCGGCAAGGCCGAGCGGCGAGCCGTTCGGGTTGAAGGGATACATCTGCGTCGGCCGTTCGTGGTTGTCGACGTACTGCAAGGTCAGCAAGCGCTGCGCCATCAGGCTTGCCGCCGTCGATCCCGCATCGAACTCGGCCTGGCCCTCGCCGTGGGCCACCACGATGGGCAGCACCGAGTCCTGCATCCCGGCCAACAGCACCGAACGCGACGGCGGGACCCGCACCAGGGCCAGACGGGCCTCGTACTGTTCCGACCGGTTGCGCACGAACCGCGGCCAGGCATCCGCCCCGGGGATCAATTCCTTCAGGGCGGAGAGCATCTGACAGCCGTTGCAGACGCCGAGGGTGAAGGTCGCACTGCGGGCGAAGAATGCCGCGAATTCCTCGCGCGCCCGCGGGTTGAACAGGATGGACTTCGCCCATCCTTCGCCGGCGCCCAGGACATCGCCATAAGAAAATCCGCCGCAGGCGATGAGTCCGTGAAATCTTCCCAGGCGCACACGGCCGCTCAAGATATCGGTCATGTGCACATCGTAGGCGTCGAAGCCGGCGCGCGTGAACACCGCCGCCATCTCGGTCTGACTATTGACGCCTTGTTCGCGCAGAATGGCCACGGCCGGACGGGCCCCGCTCGAGATGAAGGGTGCGGCCACATCCTCGCCGGGATCGTAGCTCAGGCAAGCATGCAGACCCGGATCGGCTTCATCGGCGAGCCGCGCGAATTCCTCGCGCGCGCAATCCGGGTTGTCGCGCAGCTCCTGGATGCGGAATGACACCTCGCTCCAGCGCCGATGCAGGTCGCTGCGCGATGCAGAGAACCCGGTGCGGCCATGAACGCGCAGCTGCACGGCCGAGGAACGCGGCAGGGGCTCGCCGATGTCTCGCGACAACGCAGCCAGGCCATGGCGCTCGAGCACGGCGAATGCCGCAGCCGTGCGTGCCGCAGGCACCTGCAGCACTGCGCCCAGCTCCTCGGCGAAGCAAGCGGCGAGAGGGTCGGACGCCGCCCCCAGATCGATGTCGAGTCCGCAGCGGCTCGCGAATGCCATCTCGAGCACGGTGAGCAGCACGCCTCCGTCCGAACGGTCGTGATAGGCAAGCAGCAATCCCTTATCCTTCAATTCGCGTACCGCGGCAAACATCGCGGCCAGCAACTGCGGGCTGTCCAGATCCGCAGGCTCGCCGCCGCTCAAACTGTGAACCTGCGCCCAGCAGCTGCCGCCCAGGCGGTTCTTGCCCGCTCCCAAGTCCACCAGCAGCAGGCGTGAGCCTTGCGACAGATCCAATTCCGGCGTGAGCGTCGCGCGCGCGTCTTGCACCGGCGCGAACGCCGATATGATCAGGGACACCGGAGCGATCACGGCATGTTCGCCCGCGGCATCGGTCCACGCGGTTCGCATGGACAGCGAATCCTTGCCGACCGGGATGGTGATTCCCAAGGAAGAGCACAGCTCCACCCCGACGGCGCGCACCGTGGCGAACAAATCGGCATCCTCGCCCGGTTCACCGCAGGCCGCCATCCAATTGGCGGACAGCCTGATGTCGGTCAGATCGCGGATGTCCGCCGCGAGGATGTTGGTGATCGCCTCGGCCACCGCCAGGCGGCCCGACGCCGGCGCATTCAGCACCGCCACCGGCGTGCGCTCTCCCATGGCCATGGCCTCGCCGCCATAGCCGTCGTAGCTATTCAGGCTCACCGCGCAGTCGGCGACGGGAACCTGCCACGGTCCCACCATCTGGTCGCGGCTGATCATGCCGCCGACGGTGCGGTCGCCGATGGTGATCAGGAAGGACTTGTCGGCAATGGTGGGCAGAGTCAGCAGCCGATCGAGCGAGTCGGCAATCGTCGTCCCGGCGGTCGAGAGCGGCAATCCGGTTCTTTGCAGCGCGCGCACGTTGCGGGTCATGCGCGGCGCCTTGCCCAGCAAGACCTCGATGGGCATGTCCACCGGCGTGGCGGTGAGCAGCGGATCGGTAACGAGCAGCCGGCCATCCCCGGTGATCTCGCCCACCACCGCGTACGGGCAACGCTCGCGCTCGCACAGGGCGGCGAAGGCGGATTCGCTGCCGGGGACGAGCGCCAGCACATAGCGCTCCTGGGCTTCGTTGCACCAGATTTCCATCGGCGACAATTCGGATTCGGCGCTCGGTATCCTGCGCAAATCGATGCGGCCTCCGCGACGGCTGTGGGCGATCGCCTCGGGCAGGGCATTCGACAGCCCCCCGGCACCGACATCGTGGATGAGCAAGATCGGATTCGCCTCGCCGAGGGCCCAGCAGCGGTCAATGACCTCCTGAGCGCGGCGTTGAATCTCCGCATTGCCGCGCTGCACCGAGGCGAAGTCCAGCTCGGAGGAGCTCTGTCCGCTGCCGACGGACGAGGCCGCCCCGCCCCCCAGGCCGATCAACATCGAGGGGCCGCCGAGCACCACCAACGGCGCACCGATCACGACATCCTTCTTCTCGACGTCCTGCCGGCGCACATTGCCGAGGCCGCCGGCAATCATGATGGGCTTGTGGTAGCCGCGAATCACCGTCCTCCCGGCCTCCGGCCCCTGCTGCTCGAAGGTGCGAAAGTAGCCGCAGATATTGGGACGCCCGAATTCATTGTTGAAGGCGGCCGAACCCAAGGGCGCGGCGATCATGATGTCGAGCGCCGAGGCGATCCGGTCCGGCTTGCCGAAATCGCGCTCCCAGGCCTGCTGCATGCCGGGAATCTTCAGATTGGACACCGAGAAGCCGGTCAGACCCGCCTTGGGCTTGGCGCCGATTCCGGTCGCGCCTTCGTCGCGGATCTCCCCGCCCGCGCCCGTGGCCGCCCCGGGAAACGGCGAGATCGCGGTTGGGTGATTGTGCGTCTCGACCTTCATCAAGATATCGACCGGCTCGTGCCGGCCGCTGTAGCGCTGCGTCTGCGGATCGGGAAAGAAACGCGTGGCGCTGCCGCCTTCGATCACGGCGGCATTGTCCCGGTAGGCCGACAGCACGCCGCGGGAATTTGCGGCATGCGTGGCGCGAATCATGGCAAACAGCGACAGGGGCTGAGGTTGGCCGTCGATGATGAAATCGGCATTGAAAATCTTGTGCCGGCAGTGCTCTGAGTTTGCCTGCGCGAACATCATGAGCTCGACGTCGGTCGGGTCGCGCCCGAGCTTGCCGAATGCCGTCACCAAGTAATCGATTTCATCGCCCGACAGCGCCAGTCCCCAGTCGAGATTGGCTTGGGCGAGCGCCGCGCGCCCATCCGCTCCGAGCGCCACGGTCCGCAGCGGCCGCGCCGCGGCGCCGTGAAACAACCCTTGAGGGTCGATCGAATCGATCCACACCGATTCGGTCATGCGGTCGTGCAGATGAACCGCCAGCCGCCGCAGCTCCTCGGCCTTCAGGGTTTCCTGGGATTCGATGAAGTACACCGTGCCGCGCTCCACCCGGCGCACGGCAGCCAGACCGCAGACGTGGACGATATCGGTGGCCTTGCTGGACCAGGGCGATTCCGTGCCGACCCGCGGCGTGACCAGCACCCGCTGTCCCGGGTGCGCCGGCGACGGCAGGCGCGAACCATAGGTCAGCAGCTTGCCCAGCAGCTCGAGCTCGGAAACATCCAGCGAACGTGACTCATCCACGAAATGCAGCCAGCGCGACTCAAACCCGGTAACTCGCCGATCCTGGGCGCGCAGAACGCGCAGGCTGTGGTCCAGACGAAATTGCGACAGCGCCGGCGCGCCGAACAGGCTAAACATGAATTATTTTGGCAGGCATACGGCTATTTGCGGGCGTTGGAGTCTCCGCCGGGCGTGTAGATGGGAACCGGGAATTGCGCAACATTCGAGCCTTCCAGGGCCACGATCTTGCTGACCCCCTGCTTCTTGACCTCATCAATGCGCAGCACCGAATGCATGGGCAAATAGGTGCGCTTTACTTCGTTGAACTCGGCCTTTATCTTCTCTTCGGCGGGGTCGACCACCACGGTCGAGCGCTCGCCGAAGACCAGTTCCTCGACCTCGATGAAGCCGAACAGACTGCCGTGGCTCACTTTACGGGCGTAGATCTCGTAAACCTTGCCCTGATTTACGAACTGAACTTTAAAAATGTGACTCGCGGCCATTTAGGAGGCTCCGACCATTGCTAGTATTTCACCATATTATACGGGCACTTAGCGCAAACCTGTCGACCCGTGGGAGGGATTGAATATGGCCTTGCGCTTACGCGTTGTCAGCGAACATGCCTCCCGCCTCGGAGAGCTGTCCACCAAGGTTTTCGGTGTGCACGGCGGCACGATCGGGCGTTCGACTGACAATGAATGGATTCTACCCGACCCTGAGCGTTACCTCTCGGGCAAACACGCTCGCGTCGATTTTCGGGCGGGAACCTACGTGCTGGTCGATACCAGTTCCAACGGCACCTACATCAATGGCGCCCAGGTTCCGTTGGGCAAATACCATGATTACCAGCTGCGGGACGGAGATTACGTCCGCCTCGGTGAATACGAGCTCCTGGTCAGCATCGACAAGAGCAATGATTTTCCCCCCGAGGAAAGCGCCATTGTCGCCTACGACGGCCAGTCGCCGTCCTCCGCCGTCAAGAAATCCACCGCCAATGACCTGGGCGCTGATTTGGACTTGAGCGAACTGCTCGAACCCAGTGATCTTACCCCCGCCGATTCCGGCGTGCGGCCGCGCGACGCCTACGGCCAGTCCGTGCTCAGCCGCAGCGATCCTTCGCTGCATCTGCAGCGCGATGAAACCGACGCCGCGGGCACCCCCTGGCACATGTTGACCCGGCCGCTCAAAATCGAAGGGCGCGCCGCCGAACCCGCCCGGGCCGACGCCGCCGCGATTCCGCCGCCGCGGGGATCGCAGAATCCCGTGCTGTTCGACGGCGATTTCGACGTCGGCTTGAATGCGTTCTGCCGCGGCGCCGGCATCGATCCGCGCAGCATCACCGCCGAGGCCCGCGGCTCGGCGCTGCAGCTGGCGGGCCAGCTGCTGCGCGAGTCGGTGCTCGGTTTGATGGACCTGAATCAGAGCCGCAACGAATTCCGCAATCGCTTCCGCATATCCCCGCCCGCAAACGACGGGCCGGAATCGCCGCTGAATTTTTCGCGTGGCGTCGACGAAGCATTGGTGCGGCTGCTCACCACCCTGTCGACGCGCGCCGGTTCGGTCGAGGCGATACGCCACAATTTCCGCGAGCTCAAGGCACAAAACACGGCATCGTTTGCGGCCACCCGGGCCGCATTCGAGGAATTTCTCGGACGCGTCAACCCGGCGGAACTCGAAGAACGTTTCGACAAGGCGACCAAGCGCGGGGTGTTCGCCACGCAGAACAAGGCCAAGTACTGGGATCTTTACGCCGAGATGTTCGCCGGCTTGGCGCAGCGCCCGGCGGACGGATTCCCGCATTTGTTCACTGAGACCTTCGCCAAGACCTATGAGGCGAAAATACGCACCCTGGTGCCGCCGCGGCGCACCAGCTTCGGCGCCGATCGAGAGGCAGGGACCGATCCGGATCATCAAGCGGTCGGCGACCCCTAGAGTGGCCCGTGCGGCTCCTAATCGTTGAAGACGATGACATCGTCGCCGACGCCATCACGCGCGGGCTAGCCGCGGCCGATTATTCCGTCCACCGCGTCGCGAGCGCCGAGGCGGCGCAGGCCGCTCTCTTGAACGAAGAGTTCGCGATGGCCGTGATCGACGTGGGGCTGCCGGGCGCCGACGGTCTGACCCTGGTGCGTCGCCTGCGCAGCGCCGGCAAGACCATGCCCACGCTGATTCTCACCGCCCGCTGCACCCTGAATGACAAGGTCAAGGCGCTGGACTTGGGCGCCGATGATTTCCTCAGCAAGCCTTTCGAAGCCGCCGAACTCGCCGCCCGCTGCCGTGCATTGATGCGCCGCTCCTACGGCGCCGCAAGCGGCGTCATCAAACTCAATCGCATGAGCGTCGATCTCGCGGGCAAACAGCTGCGCATCGACGACGCGGAGGTCGAGTTGACGGCACGTGAATGGCTGGTGCTCGAGTGTCTGGTGCGGCGCATCGGATTGATCGTGCCGAAGGAGCGCCTGCTGCAGGCGGTGGCCCACCCGGATCAGGACATCACCCCGAACGCCGTGGAGGTTCACATCTCGCGATTGCGGGCCAAGCTCGGCGGCGCGGCGGTGGTGCGCACCTTGAGGGGCCTCGGCTACCGGCTCGAAGAAGCAAGATCCACATGACGTCGTCGATCAGCCGCCAGTTGATCTTTTGGCTGGCGGTGCCGCTCATGCTGCTGTCGCTGTGCGGCGCGCTGGTGCACTACTTCAACAGCGTGGCGCCCGGCGTCATCAGCAGCGACCGGCGGCTGAAAGCCGCCGCCAACGCCCTGATGGCACATATCGTGATCAAGGACGATCTGGTCACGCTCGACACCAGCGCCGGCGACAAAGGCAGACCGGCGCTGCCGCCCCCGAACTGATCAGGTATGCCCTGCGCACCCCCCAGGGCCGCTTGCTCGCCGGCGATCCGCAATTGCCGGTGGTTCAGATGGGCAGCGAGACCAGCCAGCTTCTCGCGATGTCGCAGGTCGATCACCGCAGCTTGCGCTGCCTGACCACCCGGTTTGACACGCGGGCGGGAGTCATCATCATCACGGTGGCGGATGTCGGGCCGCCCACGGAGCCTGCGGCGCGTTACGGCTTCATGAGCACCCTGCTTTGGGATTTCGTGCAGCTGGACGTGACGGTTGTCCTGGTCTGGGTGGGCATTCAGCTCGGTCTGCGTCCGGTCAAAAAGCTGCGCGACGAAATCGCCGACCGCTCGCCGCTCGATTTGCGGCCGATCGTGGAGTCCACCGTGCCGCGCGAAATCGTCCCGGTGGTCGTCACCCTCAATCGCTTGTTCGCCATGCTGCGCACGTCGGTGCAATCGCAGCAGCAATTCATCGCCAACACCGCGCACCAATTGCGCACCCCGATCACGGGCATGCAGGCGCAGCTCGATCTGCTGGCCGCCGAACCCGCCGCACAACCCATCAAGGGTCGCCTGCTGACCTTGCAGGAAGGCATACGGCAACTGGCGCACGCCGCGAATCAGCTGCTGACCCTGGCGCGGGCGGACCCCACGGCAAACATAACGGCGAAGAATCAGATCGTGCATTTGGACATCATCGCCGGGGAGGTCGTCGCAAAATTCTTCGATCGCGCGTTGCAAGCCGATATCGACTTGGGAATGGAGGCGCGGCCCGTGTGCATTCACGCGGATCCTGCACTGCTCGACGATCTGTTGAGCAACCTGGTCGACAATGCGCTGAAGTACACCCCCCCCGGCGGCATCGTCACCGTCGGCACCGGTCCCAAGAACGGCAAGGCGTACCTGAGCGTCGAGGACACCGGGCCCGGCATCCCCGAGTCGGAACGGTCGCGGGTGCGGCAGAGGTTCTATCGGTCGCCGAATTCTCCCGGCCACGGCAGCGGCCTCGGGCTTGCGATAGTCGATGAGATCGCCACGCTTTATGGGGCGACGGTCACTCTGAGTTCGGGCCTCCATGGACACGGGACCTTGGTCCAGGTGCAGTTCAAAGACCTAGCGGCCCCGTCGGCGTTGCGCCCCTGATACCCAGGGTGCGCGAGCGGGCGGGTTCTGCGAACTGCGTCACGGTCCCGGCTCGAACCCCAAAACCGTCAGCTTGGCGAAAGGGTAAGTGTCTAGCCTGACCGCATGGATACTCGCCGAAGAACGCACGCCGGTTTCACGATGCTGGAATTGCTGATGACCATCGCCATCGCAGCCATCGTCGCCATGATCGCCATTCCCTCGTTCCGCTATGTCACCAATTCCAACCGGATCGCCGGCGAAGTGAACGGACTGCTCGGGGATCTGCAGTTCGCGCGTGCCGAAGCCATCAAAGAGGGCGTGAACGTCACGGTGTGTGTTTCCGCGCTCGGCACGAGCTGCGACGGCACGACCACCTGGCAAAGCGGCTGGATCGTGTATTCGAACCAGACGGGTACGACGGTCCCTGCTGCGGGATCCATCCTTCGAATCCAGAGCCCCTTCAATAACACCGACACCTTCCTGGCATCGCAGGCCGTCTCGACCATTACCTTCAATCGCCAGGGCTATGCCGCCGGCATACCGGCCAACACTCTGATAACGCTGCATGATTTCACCGCTTCGGCGAATTGGACTCGGTGTCTGTCGGTCAACTTGAATGGAATGTCCTTCACCTTGAGAGCCGGAACGGTCAACGGTGTCACGTGCAGCTGATCGAACGCGGCAATAACCGCGCCCTGGCGCGCGTCCGAGCAGGCGGCTTCACTCTACTCGAGGTGATGGTCGCCCTGGTCGTCACCTCCATCGGCCTGCTCGGCATCGCAAAGATACAGGCGCTCAGCTACGCCAGCACTGCCACCGCGAGCATGCGCTCGCTGGTCGCGATCCAGGCGTCGGGCCTGGCCGCCAGCATGCATGCGGACCGCGCCTACTGGTCGGGCTCGGCGCCCCCCCTGGTCACGATCACACCGACCGCGACCGGGGTCCACTTCGTGATCAGCGACAGCACTCTCGACACGACGGCCACGACTGCGACTTTTTGCCAGCAGGGCGGTGGCGGTGCGCCCTGTAACTCGGTGCAGATGGCTTCCTATGATTTGCGTGCCTGGGCGACGGCATTGAACGGCGTGCTCGGCAACTTAAATCCGGTGACCACCATCAGCTGTCCGGCCGCTGTGCCCGTCACCTGTACGATTCAAGTGACCTGGAACGAGAGAGCGGTGTCCATCAACACGCAGGGCGCCGCCAATACCCAAGTTGCCACGACCACGGCCGCCGGCGGCACCTTCAGCCCCACCTACATTCTTTACGTGGAACCGTAGCCCAGTGAGTACGGTGCATCGCCTGGTTCGAATTCAACGCCGTCAGCGGGGTTTCACGCTGATCGAAATCATGATTGCGCTGTTGATCAGCATATTCCTGCTGGGTGCCTTGCTCACCATCGTGCAGGCCAACCGCGCGGTTTTCGGCGACCAGAGCCAGCTCGCGCAACTGCAAGACAGCGAGCGGATGGCCATGTCCATGATGTCTGATGTGATCCAGCAGGCGGGCTACTTCCCGGATCCCACCTCCAACACCCAGGCCGGGACCCTCGCTGCCGTTGCGCCGTTTGCCGTCGGACAGGCGATCTCCGGCACTTACACCGCGACCGCCCCCGGCGATACGATCTCCGTGCGCTACATGACAGCGGGCGGCGATGGCATCCTGAATTGCAGCGGATTGCCTAATCCGGTGGGCGGCCCGAACACCCTGTACGTGAACACATTTCAAGTCACGAACGGGCAGCTGGTTTGCACCATGAATGGCACCCCGTACAACTTGGTCAGCGGCGTAACCAATAGCACCACGACCTTGGGTGTCACCAATCTGACGGTTCTCTACGGCGTGAACACGGGTGGGGCCACTGCCGCCGGTAACATCGATACCTATTTGAACGCCTCTCAGATGACGGCGGCAAATTGGAGCAGCGTCATCGCAGTGCAGATCGACCTGACTTTCACCAATCCCTTGTACACCGCGGGCTCAACAACTCAACCGGCCACGATCACTATGCAGCGCGTCATCGGCGTCATGAACCAACTGGGTCCCGTACAATGACCACTTCCATACACGGCGCGCGAATCGCGCAGCGCGGCATCGTCCTGGTTTCCAGCCTATTGCTGTTGCTGGTCGTTACCATCATCGCGCTCAGCATGTTTCGCAGCTTCGGCATCCAGGAGAAGATCGCCGGCAACACGCGGGAAAAGCAGCGTGCCTTGCAGGCCGCGATGTCCGCGCAGCAGTACGGCGAATGGTGGCTCAGCAACAACGGCGCCACCTCGGCGCCGGTCGCCTGCGTCGGCTTGCTCAATGCCAATCTCAACCAAGGGCAGATTTGCTCCAACAAATTGCCCACCGTGGTCGCGGATGTAACCCAGTTCCCCTGGATGGTGGGCGCGGCGCCTGTCGGCGTGACCATCACGCCCACCGGCATGCCGATCGGCAGCACCACTACCACGGCGAACGCCATAGCTCATCCCACTTACTACGGCGCGCCGACCTTTTATATTTCCGACATGGGTGCATCCAACGACCCGAACATACCGGGTGAGATCTACCAGGTCGATGCAGCCGGCTATGGCGGCAATTCCAACACCGTGGCGGTGGTCGAAAGCACCTACGCCGTGTACACCAGTTCCGCATGTCGAGGATGTCCGTAATGAACACCAAAAGTTTATTCTTGGTTCTCGCGTTACTCCTGACCGGACTCGCTGCCGGTCCGGGAAGTGCGCAGACCATTTATACCGAGAACTTCACCGGCGGCACCACCACCAATCAGTGGTATTTTTTCAATGGCGCCTGTCTGACCGCCGGCACGAGCACCTCGACCACCAGCCCCGGCACCGTTCCCGGCTGCTCGACCGTGTGGTCCAACTACTATTCAAGCCGTCAGGACAGCGATCCTTACCTGGTCGGCGGCAGCCTCGGCTACCTGGGTTCGAGCTCGGCCCCCTCCAGCGGTGCGACCCAGACGGCGGACCCCTTGAACAGCGGCGCACTGCGCTTCACCAACGGCCGCTCCTACGGCCATCAGGAACGAGGCGCCATCGTCTCGGCGAGCACGTTCGATACGGGACAAGGCATTCAAGTCACGTTCAAAACCGTCACTTATCGCGGTGATTCGGGCGGCGCGGGTGGGGACGGCGCCGACGGCATCAGCTTCTTCTTGATGGACGGCAGTGTCACGCCCAATGCAATCGGCGCGACCGGCGGCAGCTTGGGTTATTCCTGTACCAACCAATCAGGCAACGTGCCGTACGACGGCCTGACCGGCGGCTACATCGGCTTGGGTATCGACGAGTACGGCAACTTCCTCAACGGTGCCAACCTGGCTAGCGGCTACACCGGATCTAACACCGTCAGTGGTACCAACGGCGACAATGCGGCCTATGGCTATGGATACAAGCCCGGCCGCATCGGCATGCGCGGTGCGGGCAACATCTCTTGGGCGGCGTTGACGGCCGCCTACGGCACCTATCAAGGTGCGTCCCTGCCCTACTATCCGTCCAGCCTGACCACGACCTACGGCAGCTCCACTTACTCCTGCGCCAGCGGCACCAACAATCTCAACGAGTTTTGCTGGTCCTGCCCGACCACCTATTCGTCCTATCCCGGGGCTCCCAGCACTCCGAACGGCACCGTCACGGGCACCTCGGCGTTGTGTACTTATACTTTGTATAATTCCGTCGGTACCTGCCCGACCACCTATACATCCTATTCGGGTGCTCCCAGCACTCCGACCGGGACCATCAGCTTCAGCGGTGGGCATTGCGTCGACACCCTCTATAGCTCGGTCGGTACCTGCCCGACCTCGTATACCGCCTATTCGGGCGCTCCCAGCAGTCCGACCGGAACCATCAGCTTCAGCAGCGGGCATTGCGTCGATACCCTCTATACAAGTTCCGCTTCCTGCCCGACCTCGTATACCGCCTATTCGGGCGCGCCCAGCAGTCCGGCCGGAACCATCAGTCTCAGCGGGGGCTTCTGCAAAGACAAGATGACAGCGGGAATCTCCACGACCTACACAGGGCCGGCGGCGGCTTATACAGGGCCATCGACGGCGACTTATACAGGGCCATCGACGGCGACTTACACGACATCACCCATCACCGGCCCCGTGACCGTGACCGGCGGCAGCGGTACTACCTTGGCGCAAGCGGCCGTGCGGCAAGCGTGCATGACCGGAAACTTGTACAACTACTACGATCCCGCAGCGCCGTCGCTCGTTACCACCGCGACCCTGAAGACCTCGTCGGGCGCTACCAATACGGCGAACCCCGCCGGCATCCTGGATTACGCGCCCATTACCAACGCGTTCAAGGAGCTCACGGCCTTTACGATTGCGAACGAGGGCGCGAACACGCGCGGGGCGGCCACACCGATTTTGTACAACTTGAAGATTACTCAGAACGGCCTGTTGAGTTTGTCCTACAGCACCGGCGGCGCCTATTCGTACGTCATCCAGAACCAGTCCATCACGACCGCCAACGGCCCACTGCCGGCCACTCTCCGCTTTGGATTCGCCGGTTCGACCGGCGGCAGCACCAACATTCACGAAATCATGTGCTTCAAGGCGGCGTCCGCCACCACCTCGGGCAGCTCGGCGACCGTCAACGAAAAGCAGGCCGCGAAGGTGCAGGCCGGCACTCAGGCCTACTTCGCATTCTACAATCCCAACGATTGGACCGGCTCGCTCACGGCCAACAACCTGCTCGACACCGCAGGCGTGGTCAGCGTCAGTTCCATCGCCAATTGGGACGCACAGTGCGTGCTGTCGGGTACTCCCGCCGGCGCCGTGTCGGCCGGTGGAGGATGCGCCAATACCGGTGTCGGTGGCCTAACCAATCCCACGCCGGCGCCGGCCTCGCGAGTCATACTCACATTTGACGGTACCAAGGGCATTCCGTTCGAGTGGTCCAACCTGAGCGCCAATCAGCAAGCGGTGCTCGATGACGAGAACAATACGGCCGACAGTTCCGCCACCAGTCAGTACCGGCTGAACTACCTGCGCGGCGATCGCAGCCACGAAATCACGACGACGGGCTCGGGTCTGTATCGGGCGCGCGATGGCATTCTCGGCGACATCGTCGACGCGAGCCCCAGCTGGGTGGGACCGCCGTCACTGCCGTACACGGCGACCTGGTCCGACCGTCTGCAGACGACGACTACGATGCCGGAAAATACGGGCACCCAAAACTACGTTCAGTACGTGACCGCGCAACAGACCCGGCTCAATGTGGTCTATGCCGGCGCCAACGATGGTTTGCTGCACGGATTTCGCGCCGGCGGTTTCGATAGCGGCGGGAATTTCTGCGGAACCGCGGCATCCTCGATCACCTGCGGGTCAACCCCCAACGACGGCCAAGAAGTAATCGCATACATGCCGGGATCGGTGTTGTACAGCCCCGCGCGATCCAACACCGTGGGCGGGTGCGCCGGCGTCAATGTCAGCACCGGCACCGTGGTGCAGAACATCCACGGCTGGACGCCGTCGATTACCTCCGGCAGCCCTGCGGTAACCAGCAATCAGTGCGAGACCCCCGAGCTCGATTATTCCGCAACCCAGTACGGCCATAACTTCTTCGTGGATGCCACCCCCGGAAGCGGCGACTTGTTCTACAACGGGGTCTGGCACAGTTGGCTGGTCGGGGGACTGGGCGCCGGCGGAGCGGCGATCTATGCGCTCGACGTCACCAATCCCGGCTTATTTTCCGAGGGTGGATCGACCCCTCAAGCCATCGTCCAGGGCGAGTGGAATGCGGCAACCATCACGTGCGTCAACGTCACCACCGGCTGCGGCAACAATCTTGGCAATACATTCGGCACCCCCCAAATCCGGCGCTTGCACAACGGTAGCTGGGCGGCCATATTTGGCAATGGCTTCGGCAGCGTAACCGGCGATGCGGGCATCTACGTGATGTCCGTCGACACCTCGGGAAACATCACGTTCTACTACCTCAGCACCGGCACGGGTTCGGGCACGACCGCGTCCCCGTGCTCCGTCGGTTGCAACGGCATTGCATACACCACGCCCACCGATTTGGACGGCGATCACGTCACCGACTACGTGTATGCGGGCGACCTGCAGGGCAATGTCTGGCGCTTCGATCTGACCGGCGCCACGCCCAGCCTTTGGGGCGTGACCAACGCCGGCGGCGCCTCCATCAACAAACCCAGCGGCACCGCCCCTGGACAGGGTGGCGGCGGCACAGCGGAGCCCTTCTTCACCACCCAGACCGGACAACCCATCACCACTCAGGTGCTGGTCGTTTCGAACATCGTTCCGGGGATCGGGACCATGCTGCAGATCGAATTCGGTACGGGGCAGCGTACGCAGATCACCAATGCAGGCCCGGAGGTTTTTGTCAGCGGCACGCAGTCACTCTACGGCGTCTGGGATTGGAATTTGTCTACCTGGAACGCCATGTCGCCGGGCAGTCAGTACGCGACCGTCGCGGCAGCTACTACCGGCACCTCTTCGCCGTACACGCTGACGTATCAGAATCTGACGGCCCAAACGCTCACCGCCGGCTCCTCCGGCACGGTTAACGGTACTAACGTCACTGTCTGCTGGCCGGGGAGCACCTCGTGCAGCGGAACGCCGAACCCATCGTTCGGCTGGTACATGAACCTCCCCGGCACGTCGGAGCAGATCATCTTCAATCCGGTGTTCTTCCAGGGCGCGATTCTGGTGAACTCCACCATACCCGCGGTCAACGCCGCGACGTCTTGCACCATCGTCTCGGATACCGGCTATACCTATGCTCTCTCGGTTGCCAACGGTGGCGTGTTCAACAACGCCTTCCCGACCTATGCGTTCGCGAACCCGGTCACCGGCATCAGCACCGTGGTATCGGACGCCACAGCCGCCGGCGTACAGACCAATGCCACCGGCAGCGTGTACGTCGTCGGTACTCCCGAAGGCAAGACCAATGTCGTCTACCAGACCGTATCTGGCACACCCGGCGCGCAACAGGTCAACATTCCCTCGAACACCAAAGCCAAGCGGTTGACTTGGGTCGAACGCCGATAAACGCCGGAGTAACGCATGCCCGAGCAAGTACCAATGCATAAGACCCGAACGGCCGGATTTACGCTGATCGAACTCATGATCGCAGTGGCCATCGTCAGCATTCTCGCCACCATTGCCGCCACCTCCTACCAAAGCCAAGTGATGAGGTCGCGCCGCACCGACGCGCGCTCCGCTCTGTTGGATCTGGCCGGCAGGGAGGAAAAACTCTTCAGCACGGTCAACGTGTATAGCAGCTCACCTGCGGCCTTGGGTTATGGTACCGCTGCAACTTTTCCGATCCCCGTCGGCGGCAGCGGCACGAATTACTACAACGTCGACCTCGTGACGCCCGACCCCGCCCAGGGAGGCGCGGCCAATACCTTTTTGATCACTGCGACCCCAATTGCCGGCACTCAGCAGGCGGGCGACACGACATGCACCAGCTTGAGCGTGAACCAGCTGGGCCAGCAGACTGCGACGCCCGCAGCCAACGCGGCAACGTGCTGGGGTAATTGATGCGGGCCGGCTGAGCGGCCGCGCCTCACCGAGCGTTACTTCGCGCTGTAGCCCCGGCCTTCGACGCAGGCCGCCATCGCGCGCATATAGTCCGAGCCGTTCTGTGCCGCCTGTCCAGCCTGCTGCGCAGCCCATTGCTGGCATTCGGCTTTGTCGGTGGCCTGCTGCTCGGCGCTCTGGCCATTCTTCGGGTACATGAAAATCTGGCCAGCCGCGGCGTCATCGACCGCGGCGCCCTCAGCCCCCGCCCCCGAATCGGCCACCGGCGGCGGATCGGTCGCCACATAACCCTCGTAGGACGGGTCATAGGTGTAGTACACGTCATTCGCGTAGTAGTACGGAATGCCGCCGTACCAGTAGGTTGCATAGGCAAAGGGCAGAACCGGCAGGAACCAGGAGAATCCTAAGCCGTAGTAGGCCCGCGGCCAGAAGCCGCCGTGCCAATAGCCGCCCCGCCAGTAAGCTCCCGTGGAGTAGCCGTGCCCGTAGTAGCCGCCATGCCCGTAGCCACCATGCCCGTAATAGTTGGCATGCGGCCCCACGCCCCCGTGAAAGCCGGCGGGGTAACCGTGGGCATAGCCCGCGCCGCCGTAATGCGCACCACCGGCCGGAGCAAAATGAGCATACCCGGCGTAGTGGCCGCCAGGAGCGCCGTGCGCGCCGCCGCTGAAGTGACCGCCACCGCCGGTGTGCCCACCCCCGCCGCCGGAGTGCCCACCGCCGCCGGGGCCACCACCAGCGTGCCCACCGCCGCCGTACCCGCCACCACCGCCCGCGTGCCCGCCACCGCCATTGTGCTGAGCCAACGCGGGCGCCGCGCCTGCCAGGATCGAACCCAGCACGCCGACCGCCAGAAGAAGGCCCCTGCGCTTGGTACTCATGACTGTCACCTTTCTCTTGAACCGTTATACATCAGACCTACCCTATAACAACGCGGTTCAGGCTGTTTGGTGCACATAACACACGCTTAATACCGCAATGCCGCATTGAACATAAGGTAAGCCGTGCGGCCCGGCGCGGACTCGAAAAATCGCCCATTGGTTTCGTTCACGATCACAGAACCCACGTAGGCCCGGTTGGCGAGGTTATCAAGACTGGCGTACTCGCTGAATCGCCAGCGTCTCGTTTCTTGCTCGAATCCGGCCCGCACATTGGCGACCCAGAAACCCGCCGCAGCATCGGAGTTGCGGTCATCGACGTAGATCTTCGACCTGCCCTGGGTCTCCAGCGTGGTTGAAAAGCCCAGCGGCGCATAGCTCCAGGTGACGCCGGCGTACAAAGAATTCATGGGTACCGCCGGCAGGTGGTCGCCGGCGGCGACGATCTTGTAGTTGGCGGGCAAGGGCCCGCCCGGATTCGCCAGAGGGTTGCACGGGGCGGCAATGCAACTTGCATAGGCCTGCCCCACCACCGCGCGAATGTAGGTGTAGGCCACCCGGGCGCTGAATCCATCCTTCCAGGTTGCGTCGACGGCCAATTCCACGCCGCGTCGATTGGTCTCACCGATATTCTGATCCACCGTCCGGCCGCCGGAATTCTGCAGCACCGCGAGTTCGTCCTGGGTTTGTATGTAGAATGCCGCCAGATCGGCGCGCACCGCCCCCGTGCCCGCTTTCACTCCCACCTCGTAGTTGTCGCTGCGCGCCGGCTTCAATCCGAGGTTCAACCCCGGCAGACTGCCGTCGACCGAGCGGTAGGCCAGATCGTTCAACGTCGGGGTTTCAAATCCCTTGCCATACGATCCATAGACATTGACCGCGGGGCTGACTCTGAAGGTGATGCCGGCCACCGGATTGACCGCGGAATAGCGCACGCTGCTGTCCGCACCGTCGAGCACCGGTATGTGGCCGTGTGAACTCACCTCGACCAGATTGTTGCGCACGCCGGCGATCATGCGCCAATGCGGACCGGGATCCCACTGCGCCTGCACGTATTGATCGAAGTCGTACACATGATTGGCTTCGTCGCGACGCACCGCACCTTCGACTCCGGTCACGGAACCCTCGTAATTCAAATAGCCCTTGCGCGCTTCGGCCAGATCATCGTAGTTGATTCCGGCGACCACTTGCAGCGGCGTACCTGCGATTTCGCGCTGATCGCTCACGTGCGCATCGACGCCCGAAAAGGCACGATCCAAATCGATGACGCCGCCCGGATACAGCGGCGCGTTCTTTTGCGTCGCCACCGGGATGGCTTGAAACTGGGTCGTGGCGCGATGCCCGGCATACACCATGGCCGTCAGCTCATCGTGGTCGGTGAACTTGTCGTCGAATACGGCGCCCAGTTGTTCCTGGTCGAGCGATTTGCGGGTGTTGAATCGAATCGCGCCGACGCCGGCCTGGCGTGGATCCGCGGCGAGCTGCGCGCGGGTCAGACCGAGCGGATCCTGCACGAACGGTGACTCGATCACATTGGCCACCAGCGTGAGCTTCGCCGTGTCGCTGAAGTCGAGCCGCACCTTCGAATTGAAATTGTCGCGCTCGGCGTTGCTGTGATAGCGGTAGCCGTCGGTCTGAAAATGCGCGGCGTCCAGCACATAGTTGACCACGCCGTCGGCGCCTTCGGTCTTCAACGCATAGCGTTGAGTGTTGAAAGTGCCGTACTCGGCGCTGACGTCGTACAGCATGCCCGGCCCGGCATCCTCGGTGAAGATCGCGATCACGCCGCCCGATGAATTGCCGTATAGCGCCGAGAAGGGCCCGCGCAGAACTTCGATGTGGCCGGCGGACCCCAGGTCGAACTGCGAGAACTGCCCCTGCCCGTCAGGCATGGTGCCCGGAATGCCGTCGGAGTACAGGCGCAGGCCGCGCACCCCGAAACTCGAACGGGCCCCGAACCCGCGCACCGACAGCTGCAAGTCCTGCGCGTAGTTTTGCCGGCTTTGAACCGAGACACCCGGCACCGTGATCAACGATTCCGAGAGATTGACCTGCAGCTGACCTTTGGCGAGCGCGGCGCGGTCCACCCGGTCGATGGACACCGGCAAATCGCGGCTGGACTCGGCCACGCGCGTGGCCGTGACGACGACGGTATCCAGTTCCGTCCCGGTGTCGCCCCACACGCTCGCGGCACCGGCCCCCAACCCCAATACGACTCCCGCCACTGATACCGAAACTCGTCCTCGCATGTTCAGAAAATCCCTCTCGCGACCGGCCGCGACGAATAACCCCGCCACGATATGTAACAGAGCCTAGCGCCTATCCGGCGCCGTCGTCCCAGAGATAATCATGAAAAAGTCCGCTGTGACGCAAGTAGCAAATCGAGGTCTTCAGGGGTTATCGTTGCTGTCGATACCTTCGCTGTGAGCAAGATCGTGACAAGGCATTGGGCGGTCAATGGATTGATCGGTTCCGCCGCGCTGCTGCTGCCCTGGGCGGCGGTGCCGGAATCGCGCGTCGAGACGGCGGCCGCGAACGCCGCCTTGCAGGCCACCGCGCACGTGAATTTCAAGATCGTCATTCCGCAGGTGTTGTACCTGCACGTGGCCGGCAGCGACGCTGCCGCCGGCGACACCGTGGCAATCATGAGCAACAGCCATAATGTGTGGCTGACCGCGACGCTGCGGCCCGCCGAGGTCCGCGGCATCGGCTCGCGTGCCTCGGCGGTTGCGAATGGCGGCCGCGGCAACGTCATCCTGAGCTCCGCCGGCGGCAGGATCATTGCGCAAAACACCCGCTGCGCCGCCGGCGACACGCGGCCGCCCCGCGGCGTCGTCAACCATCTCATCTGCACCGTCTCGATGCCTTAGCGCCGCGGCGTCGCTGTCTCTGACACAGCGAAAACCCCGCGCGGCCGCGTGGGCGTGCGAACCAGCGCACAAAACCTACGGAATATCGGCTGCGGCCGCCGGAACTTTAGCGCCTGCGACTTGAATTGCGACCTGGGTCAAACCGGGCACTAAGGCTATCCCCTAGTATCGATTCCGCATCGCCACATCGCACAGGAAGCAGAAATGAAGACATCGACCGCCTTGAAAACTCTATTGGGCGCAGGGGCATTGACGCTTCCGCTCATGGTATTTGCCGAATCGAACGTACAAACGGGCACCGCGACCGCCGCGCCGGGCGCGACCGCACACGTGGACTTTACGATCGTGATTCCGAAGATTCTCTACTTGCGGGTCGGCAACGGCTCCTCGTACTCGACCGGCGCGCTGAGTTCGGTCAACACCATCGACCTGATCACTTTCTCCCCGGCACCGGGTACGGTGGGCAACGGCACCCCCGTCGCGGGTACCGGCGGCGATCTCACGGGTGGCGTCGAAACCGCGGCCATCGTCAGCAACAGCGGCAACGTCACCCTGAATGCGACCGCGAGCGGCGCCCTCAGCGACGGCAACGGCGACACCATCCCGTTCACCCAGATCACCACCGCCGCCACGACGCTGACCTCCGGCACGCAGCTGCCGGCGCCGGTGCTGACCAACGGCACCAGCTCGAACGTCGTGCTCACCGCACCGGCGAGCAAGCTCATCGTGCAGGATGCCAAGTGGACCTACAGCTTCGCCAACGCAGCGAACGTGCCGGCCGGTACCTACGGCGGCGTCAATGTGAACAATGGCCGCGTGGTGTATACCGCGACGATGCCGTAATTTTCATGACGCCCGCAGGTCGACGCGTGCGAATCAACCAAAACAGGCTGCGCCGAGCATTGATCGGCGCAGCCCTGTTGGTTGCCGCCTCCGGCTCCGCCTGGGGCTATACGGTCACGCTCAACCCGGCTGCGCCGTTGACCGTCTACCTGCAGGTCGGGGTGGGCAGTTTCACGAATACCTACGACAACGGCGGCCAGCCCGGCAACAACACGACCATCAACACCGTGTCGATCACGCTGCCCGCGGCCGCGGTGGGCAACAGCACGGCGCAGGCGATGACCACCAACAGCACCGCCACGCAGAGCTTCGTCGACGGCTTTACCTACTGCACGGTGCCGGGGCAGGTCTATATCGGCGGCTTCTATCGCACCGCAGGCGGCAAAACAGCGGCGGCTCAGGTCACGGCCACGGTGCCGGCCGCGCTGACCAACGCCGGCGGCAACACCATTCCATTTTCCAAGATCCGCTGGACATCGGGCGGCAACGGCGACACCGGCGCCGAACCCTTTCCGGCGGCCACCTTCATCAACGGCGGCGTGCAGAACGTGGGCTCAATGGCCGGCAACACCTGGAACGAGAGCTGCTGGACGTTCTCCTATCTGAACGACACGGTGCCGCCGGCCGGCACGTTCACGGGCCGCGTCAGCTACACACTGAGCGCGCCATGAATGACTCGATCCGCGGGGCTGTGCCGGCTTTTTTTTTGGCTTGCCTATTGAGCATAATCTGGGCCTCCCCCGTACGCGCCAAGACGATCACGATCGATGATTCGGGCACACAGGCACTCGAACCGTCGGTCAGCATGCGCTGGAAAACCGCGTCACCCTCGCGCACCCGGCCGGACAATACGATGGTGGGAACGACGACGATCCGCGTAAGGGTCAATTTGACTCCATGGCTGCGCCGCTCGGGAAAGATCTATTTGAGTCTGCCGGCGCAACAGCCCGGTCCCATCACTGCTTCGTGGATCACCCAGGGACGATTCATGCCGGGACAAGTACATTCCGGCAACCGCGTGCTGGTGTATGCCGGCCCGATCTCGACTCCTTTCATGGAAGACGTACTGAAGTTCCAGTTCAGCGTGGACGGCGCGCTGATTCGGCGGGCTGTTCCAGTGAGCTTCCACTTTGAAATGGATGAGGATTGATCATGCGGCGATGTCTGGCGTTGCTGTGTTCGTTTGTCGGCGCCGCGTTGTCGGCGGCGGTGCACGCACAAGGGTTTGCGGCCCTGGTATCGCCGCCGCGCTTCGAGCTTGCCTCCCAGTCCGGAAAGACGGTGCGCGGCGTGATCGAGATCAGCAATCGGTCGACGGCTGCTTCGCGCTACCTGCTGCATACCGCTGACTGGAGCTTCGCGCCGGATTTCAGCGTGAACTTCCGCGACGAGCTGCAGCCGGAGAGCTGCCGGCCCTGGGTCGCGATCGAGCGGCCCGAAGTCACCGTGCCGGGCGGGGGAACTCTGCGCTACCGCTTCGAAGTCACCGTGCCGGCGGAGGCTCCTGCCGGCGAATGCCGCTTCGCGGTGATGATCGAAGGCGCCGACCCCTCGATCGCGCGCAGCCAGGGCCTGGACATGCCCGTTACCGGGCGCATCGGCGTGATCGTGTATTTGACCGTCGGCGGCGGCGAGCCCGCGCTCGAAGTGCTGGGGCCGACAATTGCGACGCTCAACGGCCAGCAATTGCCCACGCTGCGAGTTCACAACTCGGGCACCGCGCACGGCCGCATCACCGGATTTCTGACCGGCACCGATGCCAAGGGCGTTTCCTACGATTTCACCCCGTCGGATTTCCCCATCTTGCCCCATGAAGAGCGTGAGGTGTTCTTGACCCCTTCGACGCCCACGAATGATCACCCGACGCTCACCTTTCCCGTGACCGTCAAAGGCGAGCTCGAGTGGGGCAAACAAAAGACAGAGCTCAACCAGCGCTTCGAATGAAACCTCGCCTTCTCCTCGCTCCCCGGCTCGCGACCAGCCTGTGCGGGCTGGGTGGCCTGCTATTCGGGAGCGCCACGAACGCGCAGCCGCCGGCGAGTGCACCGCCGGCGCCGCCCGTGGCCTACCAGGACCACTACATCGGCGGCGGCTCCCTGGCGCCCGACATCTCGATGGGCGACGGTGCGACCAGCGACACGTCGGGGCTGGCGCGCTCGCTGCAGATCGACGGTGTGGCCAGCATGCTCAGTTCACACGACTCAGGCCCCGTTCACAACGTGCAGGAGAACGGCATCATCGCCAAGTCGCAGTGGGAAACGGCAACGTACGGCGCTTGGTCCCTCGACGCCGCGGCGCGCACGGGAGGTTCTGATCAGGGCACGTCCGAGCAGGGACAGGGCGGGGTCATCACCCTGAGGCAGCGGGGCATGCCCTTCGACGGCGATTGGCAGGCTGACAATGCGCTCGGCGACTTGAACTCTCCCGACATCGCGATGGCGCGGCTGCAGCCGCGCTTCTATCTGCCTACCGCGCCCATCCAGGGACTCAGCACCGAATGGCGCGGGCCGTCCGGATTGCAGATCGTTGCGGGCGGCGGCGTGCCCGGCCTGTACGACGGCATCGTGGTGCCCAATTTCCGCACCTTGAACGGCTCCACTGCCACCGCCGGCGCACAGTGGTCGCCGTCGTCCCAGTGGACGGTGGGAGGACAGGTGGTCGAGGCTCACGACGTGAACCTCGCCATCGGCCCTGTGATCGACGGCACCACGCTCATGTCATCGACCACCGGGCTGCTCTCCGCCGCCTGGGCCGACGGTGGAGAACATGTCCAGGCGAACTTCCTGGACGGCAACATCAGCGGCAAGGGCAACGCCTTTGGAACCTGGATCGATGCGTCGATCGCGCAAGGCCGGTTTCTACAGAATGCCGGCGTCTTCCGTATCGACCCTGACATGACGTGGGGCAACCAGCTGATCACCAACGACGCCGAGGGCGGCTACTACCGTCTCAATTATCAGAGCCGGCAATGGCTGGCCGACATCGGCATCGACGAAGTGCGCTCGGTGTCCGGGCTCGGCACCAATACGACTTTCGTCACCGGCGACACGCGCTACCAGATGTCGCGCGACTGGGGCGTCGGCGGCGTTGCGAACGTCAGCCGCACCGACGGCGGCACCAGCTGGTCGTTGGAGGGTTTCATCGATCGATCCAACGGCGGCGGCACCGGCCGTGCGCAGGCCGATTATGCGCAGACCCCCGTGGGCCGGGACACGACCCTGACGCTCAACGAGACCTGGTCGACCCCGATCGGCACGCGCCTCAGCACCTCCGCTTCGCTCGAGCGCATCAGCGGCGCCGCCTTCAACGAGCTGCAGCAGGACAGTACCGTGTTGAGCCTGGCAGCCTTCGGCGGCGGCCAATTTACCAACGGGCTGGGGATCGAGGGCAATGTGCTTTGGGCGCGCGCCGTGCAAGGGCAGGCCGCGCCGGGAGTCTCCGCCAACGTCTCGCTGACCTGGTCTGTCGGCAATTCCTGGCAGCTGCTCGCCACTTACTACGACAGCCGGACCGGATCCTGGACCCCGGTGACGGTGGTCTCGCCCTTGACGCCGCCGGTGGCGACGCCGGTGGCGGCAGCGCAGGAACGCGGCGTCTTTCTGACCATTCGCTACCGGCGCACCTCAGGCTCGCATTTCGCACCGCTGGGCGGTGCGCCCGGCGCGGGTTCCGGTGAAATCGCGGGAGTGGTCTTTCTCGACGCCAACAACAACGGCCAGGTCGACGCCGGCGAGGCCGGCGCGCCCAATGTCACCGTGGTGCTCGATGGCCGGTTCTCCGTGCAAACCGACGCCGCCGGACGGTTCAGTTTTCCCGTGGTGGCGACCGGCCATCACGTCGTCACCGTCGTCGCCGACAATCTGCCCCTGCCCTGGGCGCTGCTCGGCGAGGGCCGCAGGGAAGTCGAGGTATCGACCCGGGACCGCACGGTGATCAACATCGCCGCGCAGCGTCCGCGCTAGAACTGATCGGACTGATACACCACGCGGCCGCCGACCACGGTTTGCAGAACCTTGATCTCGGCGATCTGCTCCGCGGGAATGTCGAAGAAATTGCGATCGAGAACGATGAGGTCGGCGAGCTTGCCCACTTCCAGCGAGCCGGTCTCGCGCTCCTGATGCAGCTCGTAGGAGGAATTCATGGTGATTGCGCGCAATACTTCGCTGCGCGAAAGACCCTTGTCATCGCTCAAGCGGCCGGCGTACCTGTGGTCCGGCTGCGGCGCATTGGTGCGCGTGACCCCCACCTTGAGCGCGAACCATTCGTCGAGAGGATCCACGGGCCAATCGCTGCCGTAGGCGATGCGCGCACCCGCTGCCGCCAGAAAACCTGCCGGTTCCATGTACTTGAAGCGCGCCGGTCCGAGATATTCGCGCGCGCCTTCCATGGTGTCCGGCGCCTGCTTCTCCCACTGGAGCGACAGCACGGGTATCACGTTCAGCTGTTTGTAGCGCGGAAAGTCAGCCGGGTCGACGATCTCGTCGTGGGCGACGGCGGCGCGGATGTCGCGGTCCGGGAATTGCCGCCGCAGCGCGTCGATGCCGTCCAGGCCTTCGCGCACCGCGCGATCGCCGTCCGCATGCATGTGCGGCTCGAAACCGGCTTCCGCGGTGTCTTTCAGCAGCGCGCTCAGCACCGGCGCCGGAAAATACACGTCCGGCCCGCGGTTGGCGGAAGGCGCCCAGTGCGGGTTGGCGGGCGCACCCTGCAGGCTCAAGTAAGGCGTCAGCAAGGCGCCCGTGCAAGCCGGCGCGGTGATCACTCCGTCGAGAAACAGCTTCACGTTGCGCACCGTGAGCGTGGGCGCGGGCTCGACCTTGCCTTGATCGTAGCGCTGCGCCAGCGACTTGACCATCGCGGTCGCCTGCTGCGGATCACGGCCCTGCGTCGGAGTGATGAGCAGGGCGAAGTGCGCCCGTGCCGTGAGTTTTCCCTGGCGCTTCATCGCGGCAAATGCTTCGAGCGACGGCGGCTCCGCCGCCGCGTCCAAGAACGTGGTCACTCCTTGCTTGCGAAGCGCGTCGAGTGCCGCCGCCGCCGCCTTGACATTCTCGGCCGCCGTGGGCGCCGGGATCTGTTTGACGACCGTCGCCTGCGCCGCGTCTTCGAGAATTCCGGACGGATTGCCCGATGCGTCACGTCCGACCTTGCCGCCCAAAGGATCGGGCGTCTGCGCAGTCACGCCCGCGAGTTGCAGAGCACGCGTATTGACCAGCGACGTATGACCGAACGATGACTCGACGAGGATCGGCCGCTTGGTCCTCAGCGCATCCAGCGTAGCCCGGCTGGTATGGGTGCCTGCGGGCACCATGCCCTCCTGGAACCAATTCACCACGTCGAGCCAGGCGTCCGGCTCGCGAGCCCGCGTCTTGTCGAGACAGGACTGGATCCGTGCCTGCATCTGCGCAATGTTCAATTGTTCATAGTTCAAATTGCATTTCAGCAGCGAGCCCCCGCCCTGCAGGGGATGCATATGGCCGTCGACCAGTCCCGGCATCAGCATCCGTCCATGCAAGTCGAGCACGGTGGTGCCGGGGCCGATGAAGGCGGCGAGCCCTGCGTCGGCGCCAACATACACGATCCGGCCGGCGCGGATCGCCAGCGCCTGCTGTGTGCTGTCGTGCTCATCGACCGTGTACACCAGTCCTCCGCGATACACCAGGTCCGCGGCGGTGGGTGTTGCGCCCGCGGCGGCCCAGGCTGCGTGCACGCCGAACGCGGCGCAAATACCGGTGAACGCCGGCAAATTCAAGAATCTTCTAAATTGCATCGAGTGCCGCTCCCAGGTCCGCGATGAGGTCGCCGGCATCTTCGATGCCGACAGAAATGCGGATCAGCGCATCGGTGATGCCGATGCGGTCCCGCGTTTGCTTGGATACCCCGGAGTGCGTGGTGCTGGCCGGGTGCGACATCAGGGTCTCGGTTCCGCCCAGGCTCACCGCCAGCTTGATCACCTGCAAGGCGTCGAGCAGACGAAACGCCTCCGCCTCGCCGCCCTTGACCGCGAATCCGAAGGTTGAACCGGCGCTCTCGCATTGCCGCCGGAACACCGGATATCGAGGATCGTCCTCGTGCAAGAACCCCAGATAGTTGACGCTCGCGACCTTGGGATGCGTGCGCAGGAAATTGGCCACCAGCGCGGCATTTTCCGCCGACTTGTGCATGCGCAAGGACAGCGTCTCCATCGAGCGCATGATCATCCACGCGGTGTTGGGATCCAGCTGCGTGCCGAGCGCGCCGCGCAGCTTCTTCACCGGACCCACTGCTTCACGCGAGCCGATGACCCCGCCCGCCACCAAATCCGAATGTCCGCCCACGTATTTCGTCAGCGAATACATGACGAGGTCCGCGCCGTGCGCCAGCGGCCGCTGGAAAACGGGGCCGAGAAAGGTGTTGTCGACCACCACCGGCGGCCGCCCGCCGCCCTGCCGCGCGCCGATCTGCGCGGAGGTTTCGCGCATCAGGGCGAGGTCGACCAGGCTGTTGGTCGGATTGGCCGGCGTCTCCACGATGATCAGACAGACTCGGCCGCCGCCTGCGGCGGCGCGTTTCGAGGCGCGCTCCGCTGCGTCGGCGACCGCCTTGGCGTCATGACCCAGGGTAAAGCTCTCGGCATTGACCCCGAATGCCGGCAAGGTCTTCTCGATGAGAGTTTCCGTGCCGCCGTACAGGGGCTGACTCATCAGGATGACATCCCCGGGACGCACATGAGTCCAAAGGACGGTGGAGATCGCGGACATTCCGCTGGAGAACACCGCCGCCGCCTCGCCCTCCTCCCACAGCGCGAGGCGATCTTCCAGCACCTCGAGGTTCGGGTTGTTGAAGCGTGAGTAGACCAACCCCGAGGATTGACCGGCCTTGGGCTCGCGCCGCCCCGAGGTAAAGTCGAAGAAATCCTTGCCGTCCTGCGCCGTCTTGAAGACGAAGGTCGACGTCAAAAAAATCGGCGGCTTGAGCGACCCTTCCGACAGGCTGGGATCATAACCATAGCCCATCATCTGGGTTTCCGGTTTCAGCACGTGTTTGCCGATTTTGCGCTTATGATACGAGTCGTAACCCACGCTTCCCCCAACCGGTCGATTCTATGAGCACAATATTAACCTGTCGGCCGGAAGCCGTGGAATGAATCGAACACTGCTGTTGGTGATCGCCGGCGCGGCCTTTCTCAGCACACTTGCCGGCGGCCTGCTGGCGCTCAAGCTGCGCGACAAACTGCATTTGATACTGGGTTTCAGCGCGGGCGCCGTCATCGGCGTGGCGTTTTTCGATCTGCTGCCCGACGCGGTGAGCTTCGGTGCGGAATACCACACTCCGGCGGTCATACTGTGTTTCACCGCACTCGGCTTCCTGGCGTATCTGGTATTGGACCGGATGCTGCTGTTTCACGGCGATGAGCCTCGCGGCCCGTTTGCCGCCGGCGTGCTCTGCGTTCACAGCGTGTTCGATGGTGTCGCCATCGGGCTTGCGTTCCAGACCTCGCATCAAGTGGGGATCCTGGTGGCGATGGCCGTGCTGACCCACGATTTCTCCGACGGCATCAATACCATGAGCCTCATGCTGAAGAATGGAGGGCGCCGCTCGCGGGCTCTATCCTGGCTGCTCGCCGATGCGCTCGCCCCGGTGCTGGGAATCGCGTCGACGTATTTCTTCACTCTGCCCGGCGAGGGGTTCGGCACCGCGCTCGCGCTGTTCGCAGGATTCTTTCTCTATATCGGCGCCAGTGATCTGATTCCGGAGAGCTACCACGCGCATCCGAAGCTTCTCACCACGGTCATGACCTTGGCAGGAGCGGCGGCCCTGTATCTGGCCACGGCGCTAGTCGGGCAGTAGCGCCGGCACGGCGCCGCGGCTGGTCAGCGCACTGCCCGCGGATGCCGCCATGATGCTGGCAATCGCCGCCCACTGGATCCAGGTCAAACTCTCGCCGAGAAAGCACAGGCCCGACAGGGCGCCCAATGCGGGATCCAGGCTCATGAGCACTCCGACGGTGCGGGTGGGCAGCCGCGGCATCGCGAGCATCTCCAGCGAGTAGGGAAGCGCGCTCGACAACAGCGCCACCGCCAGTGCCGCCGGCAAGATCGCCGGCGAGATCAGCCGCGCACCCGCTTCGGCGGCGCCGATGGGCACGATCACGATCGCGCCGATCAGCATCCCTAAGGCCGTGGTCTGACCGCCGTGCGCGGCTCCGGCCTTGCGGCCGAAATAAATGTACAGCGCCCAGCATGCGCCGGCGGCGAGTCCGCAGCCCACTCCGAGAAGATCCAGTTGCCCGGCGCCGAGCCCCAGCGGCAGCAGCGCCAGCAGACCCAGAGCTGCCATCACAATCCAGGCGAAATCGATCCCGCGGCGCGACGCCGCCATTGCCAGCGCCAGCGGTCCCGCAAATTCCAGCGCGACTGCGACACCGAGAGGGATGAAGCGCAGCGACAGATAGAAAAAGAAATTCATCCAGCCGAGGCTAAGCCCGTAAGCGAGGATCACCCGCATCTCGCGCCCGCTCAGGCGCAGCCGCCAGGGGCGCCAGACGGCCAGCAGCATGATCGCCGACAGCGCGAGGCGCAGCGCGGCCGTGCCGGAGGCGCCCACCAGCGGGAACAATCCCTTGGCCAGCGCCGCACCGAGTTGAAAGCAGACCATCGCGGCGATCAGCACCGCAATCGGCACGGTCACGGTATCGCTCTTGAGACTCAAGCGTCGGAACTGTCGGCGGGGGCCTTCTCGAGAAGCTGCAGGTGCCTCATGACGCGATTGAGGTTGCGGCGGATCTCATTCAGATGCCCGATGTTGGCGATGGTCTTCATCGCCTCCTTCAGCGGCTGCAACGGATAACCGCCGTAGGATCCGGCATCGGGAACATCGCAGGTCACCGATGATCTGCCGGCCAGGACCACGTTGTCCCCCAGCGTGATGTGCGCCGTTACCACAGAGTTGCCGCCGGTGACGAATTGCCGGCCGATCTTGGTCGAGCCGCCCATCATGAAACCGGCCGTGAAGAAACCGTTCTCGCCCAGATCGCAGTTGTGTGCAATATGACAAATATTGTCCAGCTTGGACCCGGAACGAATGTAGGTGGAGGTCAAGGTGGCGCGGTCGACGGCGCAATTGCTGCCGATTTCCACGCCATCGCCGATCTGCACATTGCCGAGGTGCGAGATCTTGCGCGGCTTGCCGTCGCTGTCCACCGCGTAGCCGAACCCGTCGCTGCCGATGCTGGTGTGCGGGTGGATTTCGCAATCATCGCCGACTTGGCAGCCCGCGCCGATGAAGACCAGCGGGTGTAGCATGGTGCGCTCGCCGATCCGCACATCGTTCTCGATGACCGCGTGAGCGCCGATCATGCAGCCATCGCCGACCACCGCATGCGCTCCGATCACGCAATAGGGCCCAAGGTATACGCTCTCGCCGATCACGGCGTCCGCATGCACCACCGCGGTCGGATGCCGCTCGCCCCATTGCGTGAAGCGAAAGCACTTGCGGTCGAAGTATTTGAGCAGTACGGCCATGCCCATCGATATGCTTTTGACCGAAAAGCAACAGCTGTCGGCATCCGCCGCAGGGTCGATCGAGCCGCTCAGCTTCGCCGGCACGATGAGAATTGCCGGTTTGTGGCGCCGCGCTTCGGCCAGCTGCGCCGCGTTGCTCACGTACACCAGGCTGCCGAGCAGGGCCTCCTCGGGCACGTGGCAATGGCTGGCGTGGAGTCCCAAGTTTCCGTGCAGAAACGTAAAGACATCGGAATGTTGATTCTTGATGGTCTGGGCGGTGAGCATGCAAGTTATCCTTACGACCCGCGGGCAAATGCCCGGCGGAGTATGATCGCAATTCGCGCCCCGCGCGAACAAACATGTACGACCCAATCGACAATTTCCTCACTCGGCGCCGCTTGATGATTCTGGACGGCGCCCTGGCGACCGAACTCGAATGCCGCGGTGCGGATATCAAGGATGGGCTTTGGTCGGCAAAGTGCCTGATCGAGCGCCCGGACCTAGTCCGCGAGGTGCATCTCGACTACTTTCGCGCCGGAGCCGATGTCGCGATCAGTGCCACCTATCAGGCCACCTTCGAGGGCTTCGCGCGCCGCGGCATCGAGGGAGCGCAGGCGGCGCGGTTGATGCGGGAGGCGGTCGCCCTGGCGTGCGCCGCGCGCGAGCAGTTCTGGTCCGATGAATCGAACCGCGCCGGCCGACTGCGGCCGCTGGTCGCCGCCTCCATCGGTCCGTACGGCGCGATGCTGGCGGACGGCTCCGAGTACCGCGGAAACTATGCGCTCGATGATGCGGCCCTCGCCGATTTTCACCGGCCGCGTCTGCGAGTGCTGGCGGACGCCGGCGCCGATATTCTGGCCTGCGAAACCATTCCTTGTCTGCGCGAGGCGCGGGTGCTGGCCCGCCTATTGGAGGATTTCCCCGGGGTCTGCGCATGGATCAGCTTCTCGTGCAGAGACGGCGGGCACAACGGCGAAGGCGAAGACATTGCCGCCTGCGTTGCTGCGCTGGAAGCTTGCCCGCAAATCGTCGCGGTCGGCGTGAACTGTACCGCTCCGCAATACATCACCCCGTTATTGCGGCGCATGCGCGCCAGCAGCGGCAAGCCGCTGCTGGTCTATCCCAATTCCGGAGAATCCTTCGATGCGGCATCGAAACGGTGGCACGGCGCCTCGATGCAGCCGGGGGCGCAGCCGTCATTCGGAGCGCAGGCGCACCGATGGCAGAGCGAAGGAGCACGATTGATCGGCGGCTGCTGCCGCACCGGCCCTGCCGACATTTTCGGGGTGAAACAATGCACCCATTCCGAACCATCGGCCTGACGGCCTGTTTGATTGCGTTCTTCGCGCCCGCCGCGGGTGCGGGGAGCGCTGCGCCGGGCACGAACTGCCCCAGGGACGCCGGCATGGCGCTCGAGGTGCGGGGCGGCACGCTGTGCGTGTCGTTCGATGACCGGGGTATGCCGCTCCAGCGTGCGCTGTTGCGCGATTGGATCGAGCGCTCGGCTCGAATCGTCGCCGAGTACTACGCTCAGTTTCCGGCGCCGCTGCTTCTGCTGCGTGTCGAGGCCACGCCGGGCCACGGTGTGCACGGCGGGCGCACCACCAATGACACCGGGCTCGTCATTCAAATAGCCGTCGGACGCGACACCACCGCGGAGGAGTTGTCCGCCGATTGGGTGCTGGTGCACGAAATGGTGCATCTCGCACTGCCTGAGGTGGGCCGGCGGCACAACTGGCTGGCCGAGGGCCTGGCCACCTATGTCGAAGGCGTCGCGCGCGCTCAATTCGGCAATCGCGACATCGGCGATGTCTGGGCGGAATACCGGCATTCGATGCCGCTCGGCCTGCCGCGCGCCGGCGAAGGCGGGATGGACGAGACTCCGAGCTGGGGACGGACCTACTGGGGCGGCGCACTGTTTTGCCTGCAGGCGGACATCGCCATTCACGAGCGCACCGGCAATCGCGCCGGGCTGCAAACGGCATTGCGGGCGATCTTGCGGGAAACCGGCGGCTATCGCGCCGAGCGCGGCCTCGATGAGGTGTTGCGCATCGGCGATGCCGCCACGGGCACGCGAGTTCTGCAGGATCTATATGGCGAGGAGAAGACGACGGCGATGACCCCCGATCTCGACCTGCTGTGGAGCCGCCTCGGCGTGCCGGCGGACCCGAAGTCCGAAGCCTTCAACGATCACGCGCCGCTCGCGGCCATCCGCACCGCCATCACGGCGCGGCAATCGCCGAGCCGCTGAGCCCGGCACCCCGTTCAATGCTCCGAGAAATTCGGTTCGCGCTTTTCGAAAAAGGCGCGTACACCCTCGACGCAGTCGTGGGTCTCCAGCGTCATCTCCTGCGCACTGCGCTCGGCACGCAGTTGCTCCTGCAGGGAATGATCGAAGGTCGAGGCATGCAGGGAGCGAATTTGACCGAGCACCGCGCACGGACCGGTCGCCAGCCGGTGCGCCACCGCGTGCGCGCGCATCACCACCTCGGCGGCCGGCACCACCGCATACGCGAGCCCCCAATCGAGCGCGGTTTTGGCGTCGATTCGCTCGGCCAGCAGCAGCGAGGACAGGGAGCGTCCCGCGCCGATGCGCCGCGCCAGATGAAATGTGATGCCCGCATCCGGGACCAATCCCAGGCGCGCGAACGACGGCAGAAAATACGCGTTGTCGCCGGCGATGATGATGTCGCTGGCCAACGCAAGACTCATGCCCGCGCCGACCGCCGCGCCGTTCACCGCCGCGATGATGGGAAAGCGAAAGCCGCTCAAACGCAGAATCAGCGGATCCATGAAACGGCGCATCTCAAAATGCGCGCGCTGCCTGGCCTCTTGGGTCTTCAGGTCGACCGAGTGCAGGTCCAAGCCGCTGCAGAAGACATCATTGCTGCCGGTGATGACGACGGCCCTGGCACCGCCTTCGCCCTTTTGAATTTGGTCCAGCGCCAGATGCATGGCACGAATGACGCTGATATCGATGGCGTTGCTCACCGCCGATCGCTGTATCGTCAGCGTCGCAACCGCATCCGAAACCGTGAACGACAAAGTGCTCATGTGCAAACCTCCCCGCTCGCCTTCAGCCCAAGGTTGCCGGCCCGCTCCAACGGCATATTCTGTCAACCGGCCTTTCAATCCCAGGCTCGTGTTGCGATCATGCTCCCTGGCCACTGCCGCCGCAAGGAGCCGAAATTTCCGTGCTCCACGCCCGATTGGCGGCGGCGGCGCCGTTGCGCACCGGCGCATAAACCCGCAAACTTCCGCCGCGCATGAGCGCCCCAAACATACCGGAGCCGAGATGATCCCAATGATTGACGCGCGCGCCTGCGGCGTACTCCGCCGCGCAACCCTGTTGGTTGCGGTCGCAGGAATATTGCCGCTGGCGAACGCACCGGCCATGGCGGCGGACACCCTGCCGAGCGACATCCCGTCCAGCTTTGTGCCGCACGTTGAGACCTTCGACTACGTGAAGCGCGAAGTCATGATTCCGATGCGCGACGGCGTCAAGCTGCAGACCGTCATTCTGATTCCACGGGGTGCGCATGGCGCGCCGATCCTGCTGTCGCGGACCCCCTACGGCGCCACGGAACGTATCACCAAGAACAACAGCGCGCATCTCGCGGCCTTGATCGACAGCACCGATGTGGCGGACGACGCCGTGGAAAACGGCGGCTATATCCGCGTCATGCAGGACGTGCGCGGCAAGCACGGCTCGGAAGGCGACTATGTCATGACCCGGCCGCTGCGCGGGCCGCAGAACCCAACCGCCGTCGATCATTCCACCGACACCTACGACACCATCGATTGGCTGGTCAAGAACATTCCCGAATCCAACGGCAAGGTGGGCATTCTCGGCATTTCATACGACGGCTTCACCTCGCTCATGGCGCTGGTGAACCCGCATCCGGCGCTGCGCGCGGCGGTTCCCATCAATGCCATGGTGGACGGCTGGAGAGGCGATGATTGGTTCCACAACGGCGCCTTTCGCCTCGACAGCCTGACGTATTTCCACGGCCAGGAAGCCAGCCGCGGCAGCGATGTGCCGTGGTGGACCGATCACTATGACGATTACGACACTTGGTTGAGCGCGGGCGCAGCGAGCGACATGGTGCGGCTGCACGGTCTCGAACAGGTGGGATTCACCGGCAAAGTCATGAGCCACCCGGCCTACGATGCGTTCTGGCAGGACCAGGCGTTGGACCGGATTCTCGCCAAGCAAGGCATCACCGTGCCGACCATGCTGGTGCACAGCTTGTGGGACCAGGAAGACATCTACGGCAACATCGCGCTCTACAAGGCCCTCACGGCGCGCCAGGCCGACAATCCCGATCTGTACCTGGTCATCGGCCCGTGGTTCCATCATCAGCAACGCCTCGACGGCAGCGCCATCGGGCAGATCCGCTTCGGCAGCGACACGGCGCGGTATTTCCGGTTGCACGTGCTGCGGCCCTTCCTCGATCACTATCTCATGGACGACCCGCCGCCGTTGGGGCTGACGCCCGTTACCGCCTTCGAAACCGGCACGAATCGCTGGCTGGCGCTGCCGGCGTGGCCGAGCGGCTGCGCGGCCCGCTGCCGCATCGACCATCCACATCTCTATTTGCAGGCAGGCGGCACCCTGAGCCTGGGATCATCCAATGGCGCCGCGGGGGATTTCGATGCCTATGTTTCGGACCCCGCAAAGCCCGTGCCCTATGTGCCGCGCCCCATCCACATCGGCGGTGATGAGGGCGAAACGATTTGGCAAACGTGGCTGGTGAACGATCAGCGCGATGCGGCGTCGCGTCCCGACGTCTTGAGTTTCAGCTCCGCCGTGCTGAAGCAGCCGCTGAAGATCAGCGGCGAAGCGGTGGCGAACATCGTTGCGTCGACCACGGGGACGGACGGTGACTTCGTGGTGAAACTGATCGACGTGTACCCCGATGAAGTCGGTCGCGAACCCAAGATGGGCGGCTATCAGCTGATGATAGCCGCCGACATTCTGCGCGGACGCTACCGCGATTCGCTCAGCAACCCGCAGCCCATACCGGCGGGTCAGAAACAGGTCTATCGATTCGCGCTGCCCACCGCCAATCACGTGTTCCTGCCGGGCCACCGAATCATGGTTCAAGTGCAATCGAGCTGGTTTCCGGTGTACGACCGAAACCCGCAGACCTACGTCGAGAATATCTTCTTCGCCAAGCCCGGCGACTATAAGAAAGCCACCGTCAAGATTTACGATGGCGGCCCGAACGCGAGCTTCATCGACTTGCCGGTGGTTCGCTGACGGCGAAAGCGCTATCGATTGCCGCCCTCGGGTTCGCGCTTGTCCTTTTTCTCGGGCTTGGCATGCTGCTGCTGCGGCGGCGGCTTCGGCTGAGCCCTGGGCGCCTGGCGCTGTCCAGTCGCAGCCTGCGGGTGCACGTTGCCGGTCTGCGGGTGCACGTTGCCGGCCTGTGTCTGCGGGTGCACGCCCCCGCCGTTATTGAGTCGCGGGGGGACGTTGGTCACATTCTGTATGGTTCCCGTCCGCGGCGGCGCGCCGCGCGCACCGACCACGCCGGGTGCATTGAACGCGGCCGGCTTCGGAGTTGCGGCGATGGCGGGATGGCCGCCATTGGCTCTCGCAGCCAGGGCCGGATTTCGGGCCGCTTCCTGCACATGCTGATGCTGCATCGGAGTCGGCGCGACATGCGGTTCTTGCCCGGCGGCTCTTTCCTGCGGGGTCGGGACCGCCGCGACGCCGCCGGCGCCGCCGTTGTAGCTCACCTTGTTGACGGTCACGTTGTTGATGACGGTTTCGTTGTAAGTGTTGTGGACGTTGGTGACATTCACATTGTTGACGGTACGGTTGTAGGCAAACGAGTTGCCGGCCCAGCGTCCGCCCGCGAAGCCCACGCCGGTGTAGCCGAATCCGTAGTTCACGCCGCCGTAGAAGCCCACGTGCGGTCCCCAGTAGCCGGCGTGGAAGGCATACACGCCAGCCACGAAGGCCCAGTAGCCGGGAGTCCAAAGAACTCCGACTCGCGGCGGCTGCACCCAGGTTCCCGGCACCCAGTAATATCCCCCGCCGCCCCACGCCCAATATCCCGGCGTCCACAAATATCCATCTTCAGGACACGGCGGTTGCTCATAGTCCGGTAGCGGCGGAGGCGGTTCCGAGGCCTGCATGGGCGCCGCATCGCCGGACTCCGAGTAGGCCGGCGCCTGGGACGGCGGAGGGGGCGGCGGTTGCGCCACGTAAACGCGCTGCGGCGGCGGTGCCGCGACGACGCAGCCGGTGATCAGGATGACGGCCGAGCAGGCCAGTACGAGACCCGCCAGGGGCCGCGTGGTGTTGGAGCTTTCAGAGTTGATCATGTTGACCCGCCGCTGATTGAGTGTTGTTCCGGCAGCGTACGCACGCGCACGCCGTCCATGAAACATATAACGTCACACTCTGACGATCGGCTACCTCTGTGAAGCGAATGTAACGCACTCAGGTGACGCCAGCTGGCGAATTGCGCAGGTCAGCGGACCATGGCCCGGTATCGAAGTACCGGGCCATGGCCGAGCCGGCGATCGTTCAGGTGTCGATGGGGCGCTTGAAAGTCTCTGGCAGGAAGAACAAGCCGATAACCAGAGTCGCCCCCGCGACCACGATGGGATACCAGAGTCCGTAATAGATATCGCCGGTCGCGGCCACCATGGCGAAGGCGGTCGTCGGCAGGAACCCGCCAAACCAGCCATTGCCGATGTGATACGGCAGCGACATGGCGCTATAGCGAATGCGCGCCGGGAACAGTTCGACCAACAGCGCCGCAATCGGCCCGTACACCATGGTCACATACAGCACCAGCACGAACAAAATCAACACCACCATCGGCTTGTTGACGGTGGTCGGATTCGCCTTGTCAGGATAACCGGCCGCGGCCAGCACGCCCTTCACTTCCTTTTGGTAAGCCGCGATCGCCGCCTTGCGTTCCTTGCCCGTCACGACTTTGGGGTCGGGGGCCGTCAAGGTGCTGGTGCCGCTGCGGATTTGCGCAATCGTGCCCGCGGGAGCATCCATTCGCTGGTAGGAGACGCCGGCCTTCGCCAGAAAACTCTTGGCGATATCGCAGGAAGTCGAATCGAACGGATTCTTGCCGATGGGATCGAATTGAAATGAGCACTGCTGCGGATCCGCAATCACGGTCACCGGCGAAGCTGACTGCGCCGCGTACAGCGCCGGATTCGCATAGCGCGTAAGCGACTCGAACAACGGGAAATACGTCAACAGGGCGAGCAAGCAGCCGGTCAGGATGATGGGCTTGCGGCCGATCCGGTCCGACAGCCAGCCGAAAAAAATGAATCCCGGTGTCGCCAGCGCCAGCGCGATCGCGGTGAGGATGTTGGTGGTCGCACCGTCGACCCGCAGCATCCTCTCCAGAAAGAACAGCGCATAGAACTGACCTGTATACCACACCACCGCCTGGCCCATTACCGCACCGGCCAGCGCGATGATCACGATCTTGGCATTGCTCCACTGCCCGAATGCCTCGGATAGCGGCGCCTTCGAGGTGGTGCCGCGGCTCTTCATCTTCAGGAAGACGGGGCTCTCGGACAATTTCAAGCGGATCCACAAAGAGACCGCGAGCAGCACCAAGGACAGCAGGAAGGGGATGCGCCAGCCCCAGGCCTTGAACGCATCCTCGCCCATATAGGTGCGAGTGCCGATGACCACCAACAACGCGGCGAACAAACCGAGAGTTGCGGTGGTTTGAATCCAGCTGGTGTACAGCCCGCGTTTTTCAGCCGGCGCAAATTCCGCCACGTAAGTCGCCGCCCCGCCGTATTCGCCGCCCAGCGCCAAACCCTGCAGCAGGCGCAGCGCCAGCAGCAAGACCGGGGCAGCCACGCCGACCGTGGCGTAGCTCGGCAACAGTCCCACGGCAAAGGTGGCGCCGCCCATGATGCTCATGGTGATCAAGAATGTGTGTTTGCGCCCAACCAGATCGCCCAGCCGCCCGAATACCAGCGCACCAAAGGGCCGCACCGCGAATCCGGCCGCAAACGCCGCCAACGCAAAGATGAAGCCGGTGATCTCGTTGACGCCCGAAAAAAATTGGGCGCTGATCACGCTCGCGAGCAAGCCGTAGAGGTAGAAGTCGTACCACTCGAACACGGTGCCGAGCGATGACGCGCCGATCACCAGCCATTGGTTGTGCACCGTGTCTTGCTCGCCGGGCAAAATGGCGCTCGAGGACGTGCTAGCCATGAGATCTCCCCATCATCGGATTATCGTTATTCCAAGCCAAACCAATCTATCGCTGCGGCGCCGCCGCGGTGATTGCCGCCCGCAGCTCCTTGAGCTTCGCCTTGATCACCGCGGCATTGTCCGGACCCATGCGCAGCAACAGCTTCTGCCCGGCCGAACGCGACTCGAGACCGGGATCCGCAAAGGTATACATGACGTTCGGCCGCACCAGGGCGATGGGCGCCGCCGGCTGCGGGGCCGCCAGTAAATTGTCGATCACCTGCACCAGCCTATCGTTGAAGTAGCCGTTGGGATATCCCAGATCCTGATAGGCCTGTTGAAACAGCGGATAGAAGTGCACGTAGAGGGCGGTCAGCTGGCGCATGTCCAGCTTGTCCACCACGGCCACCCAGGGCTGATAGCGGCCAAAGTTCTGCGGATCGAGGGTGGCATGTAATTCGTCGCCGTTGGCCATGAAGGAGCCGGCAACCGAGGTCGTCGGACGCTTCTGCACCGCAGCCTTCGGCCGCGGCAAGTTGTCGACGGTGACGACGATGTGCCGGATGATGCTTTCCGGCAGCAAATACTCCTTGACCGCCGGCGCGCCGATGAGCCCGCTCAACGCGTCGCCGATCGCCGCGTCGCTGTCGGCGAGCGCCGGCAACGGCGCCTTTCCGGCCGCGGCGCCCAGACCTTCGGGCAATGGATTTTGGATGGCCGGCTCGGCCGGCTCGGCCCCGGGGGGCGGCCGTTGAGCGGTCACGGGCACGCGCGGCGGCGCCGCCTGACGGCTCTGCAGCCAGTACCAAGTACCCGCGGCGATCACGACCACGGCTGCCGCGACTCCGATCATCGGCTTGTTGATCGTCACTGCGGCTGACTCCTAGCCTGCACCCGAACGCGCCATGCGCATCTGCAGTTCATGCCGGCGATAGTCGATGACCAGGGTGTCGAGCAATCCCAGCGCATCCATGCCGATCAGAATCGCAGGCTCGCTCTGCAGCTTCCATTGCTTGAAAATATACATGTCGGCGAAGGTGACTCCGGCATCCTGGATTTCGAGGGATCCAAAATGAATCGGCGGCATGGACATGAGTTCGCCCTCTTGAATGTCCTTGGTCGCACCGATGATTTGGTCGGTCTTGCCCTTGAACTGCATGCTGCGCCGAAAAACGGCGTGCTGCAGCGAGAGGTTGCCGATGGTCGTCTGGCCGCCGGTGTCGATGATGGCCTTGGTCGGCACATCGCCGACGAACGCGTTGACCACGACCAGAGTGCCGTGCAAGGCGTGAAACGGCACATCGACGAATTCGCGCGGCGATCTCTCGTTGCGTGAAAAGGTGATGACTATCTTGTCGTGGCGAAAGTCGATGAAAATGCGCTTGCCCACCAGGCCCTCGCCTCCCAGTATTCCCTGTGCGCCGCCGAGCGCGTCCGGCACGATGGGCAACACGGGGGAATCGACGGAAAGATCACCGACGGTCAGCGTATCCACGTGAATCGTCGGCACCGTCGCGAAACCGGTCACGCCGCGCAGGATCACCGGCGGCGATTGATCCGTCGGAATCCCCAGTGCCAAGGCGACCAGCGAGGTGACCGCGCTATGGCTCGCGCCGGTATCGAGCACCAAACGGAATGGGCCATGGCCGTTGATCATGACCGGCGCCCAGATGCGTCCTATTTGGTCGCGCCGCGTTGGCGAGACATAACGCGGCTCGGGTGCCTCGACCATGATATCCGTGAGCTCATCGATGCTCGCGGCCGTGGCGGTCGGCGGTGCGATCTCGGGGGCCGTGCCGCCGGCCCAGCCCGGGCACAGGGCGAATATGCCGGTCAGCGCAACACAGGCGCGGCCCCACCTCTTGGGCTGGCGCCACTGGCTGAGAAATCTGCGAGCCGTCTGGTTCAATTCTACAACCGCCTTCCCTGAAGCATAGCACTTAAGGCTACGTCGTCACCAACGGCAGATTGACGCGCCGGCGGCGGCGGCGAATTGGGCCGCGTGTTGCTTATACGGTGCTGTATTGCGAATATCAGGCGATGACCGCCGGAATCACCCGCCGCGACTTCATGAACGGCATTGCCATTGCGGTCGTCGGCGCCTCGGGCGCCGGGTGGTCGCGCGCACCTGCCGCGGAAGCTGCCGCCGCAGGGGCTGCTGCCGCGCCCCCCTACCCACCCGGCCGCGACGGTTTGCGCGGCAGCCATGCCGGTTCTTTCGAGGCCGCGCATCGCCTGCGCGACGGCTCGCCCTTCGACATCTCCGCAGCGGCGGTCACCGAACGCTACGACCTGGTCGTGATCGGGGCCGGCATCAGCGGCCTGGCGGCCGCGCACTTCTACCTGCAGCGCCGGCCCCACGCACGCATCCTCATCCTGGATACCAACGATGACTTCGGTGGTCATGCCAAGCGCAATGAATTCGTGGTCGACGGGCGCACACTTCTGGGTTACGGCGGCACCCAATCCATCGATGGTCCGGTGCACCATTGGGACGGCGTTGCGAAAGGCCTTCTGAACGATCTCGGTATCGACGTGCGACGCTTCGACAAGGCCTTCGATCAAGCATTCTACGCACGCTGGAATTTGAGCCATGGCGTGTTCTTCAAGAAAGAGGTGTTCGGCGTCGACCGTCTGGTGCGCCGGCCTTTCGGCACCTGGCAGGAGGTGGATGAGAATCCACGCGACGAGGCGGCGCTGCGCGCCTACCTGGATCAATTGCCGCTCGGGGACAATGCGCGGGCGCAATTGTTCGACATGATCTGGTCCGATCGCGACGTGCTGGCGGGCATGACACCGCGCCAGCGGCGGCAAGTGCTCGAGCACGCAAGTTACGCCGATTTTCTCAAGCACTACTGGCAGGCCGATCCGCAGGTGCTGAAGTACTTGCAGACCAGGACCCATGATCTGTGGGCGGTGGGCATCGACGCGGTGCCCGCGAGCGAGACGCTCGGCGCGCCGGGCCTCAAGGCGCAGCGCGCGGCCCTGGGAGCGGAAGCGGAAGAACCCTACATCTACCATTTTCCCGACGGCAACGCCTCGATCGCCCGCATGCTGGTGCGCCGCCTCATTCCGGGCATCGCACCCGGCAATACCATGGAAGACATCGTTTTGGCGCCCTTCGACTACGGGCAGATCGATGTTCCGGGGCACGCGGTGCGGATCCGCCTCAATTCGACCGCGGTCGATGTGCGCAATGTGCACCGGGGCGTCGAAATCGCCTACGTGACCGGCGGCACGGTTGCGCGCGTCGCGGCCGCGGATTGCGTGCTCGCCTGCTATCACGCCATGATTCCCTACATCGCGTCCGAGACGAGCGCCGAGCAGCGCGCGGCGCTGCATGACAATGTGCGGGCGCCGCTGGTGTATGTGAATTTGGCGGTGCGCAATTGGCAACCCTGGCACGCGCTGGGGGTGGCAAGCATCGACAACCCCGGCGGCAGTTACGCCCCCTCGCTGGATTTTCCGGTGAGCCTGGACGGCTACCGTTTCTCCGCCGATCCGTCGGCGCCCGCCTGCATTCACTTGCTGCATACGCCTTGTGCACCGAATCAAGGCCTGAACATGCGCGAGCAATACCGCGCCGGCCGCGCGCGCCTGTACACCATGAGTTTCGGCGACTTCGAGCACGAAATTCGCGACGAGCTCGGTCGCATGCTCGGCCCTGCAGGTTTCGAGTTCGACCGCGATGTCGCCGCCATCACGGTCAATCGATGGCCTCACGGGTACGCCTACACCCCGACGCCGCTGTACGACGACCCCGCGCAGCAGAAGCGCATCGCCGCCCTCGCCCGCCGGCGCCTCGGCCGCATCGCCATCGCCAACTCGGATTCGGGCTGGGATGCTTACACCCACGTCGCCATCGATCAAGCGCACCGCGCCGTCGTGGAACTGACCGGCTGACTCCGTGGGGATCGCCCCGCTTCAGAAATTCTCGGTGTCGATCTCGGCCTGCGTGCCCGCGTTGTAGCGCGCGCCGACGACGCTGCCGTGATTGATGAGAGCATCCAATTGCGCCGTCAGAGCCGGATCGAGTTCCACCGCCGCGGCGCCGAGGTTCTCCTCCAGGTGCGCCATGCAGGCCGTGCCGGGAATGGCAACCACATGTTCACCGCGCGCCAGCACCCACGCGAGCGCCAATTGCGCCATGGACGCATGCGCCGCGCGCGCCAGCTTGGCGTACTCATCAAGCAGCTCGAGATTGGCGGCGTAGGCCGGTGCTGCGAACCGCGGCATCGAGCGGCGCAGATCCTTGGCTTCGAGCGAGGCGACCTCGCGCAATGCGCCGGTGAGAAAACCGCGCGCCAGCGGGCTGAAGGCAACGAAGGCCGCACCGAGGCAGCGGCAAGCGTCGAGCACCGCGATTTCGGGATTGCGCGTCCATAGAGAGTATTCACTTTGCACCGCGGCAATGGGGTGCACCGCGTGCGCGCGGCGCAGCGTGGCGGCCGAAACCTCCGATAAGCCGATGGCGCGAATCTTGCCCTCGCGCACCAGGTCTTGGAGCGCGCCGATGCTGTCTTCGATCGGCACGGTCTTGTCCCAACGGTGCAGATAATAGAGATCGATGACTTCGGTATTGAGGCGCCGCAGGCTTTCCTCACAGATTTGCTTGAGGACCGCGGGACTGCTGTCGATGACGCGGCGAGTACCGGTCCCGGACTTCAGGACTTGAATGCCGCACTTGCTGGCCAGGGTGAACTGGGAACGATACGGCCCAAGCGTGCGCCCCACGAGTTCCTCATTCGCCCCGAAACCATAGAGTGCCGCCGTGTCGAAATGCGTGACGCCGAGATCCAGGGCGCGCAGCAGCAACTGCGCCGCCTCATCCGGGGGCGGCGGGATCCCGTAGGCGTGGCTCAAGTTCATGCAGCCGAGCCCGATGGACGACACGGCAAAGGGGCCGAGGCTGCGTTGGCTCAGTGTCGATGGCATTGCGGGACGTCCATGCGCCCGAATTTGCCCCCCTGGAAATCCTTCACCGCCGTGTCGATCTCCTGCCGTGAATTCATCACGAACGGTCCGTAGCCGACGATGGGCTCGGGGATCGGCTCGCCGCTCAGCAGCAACAGCGTGCCGTCGGCCGCGGCCTCGAGATGCACTTCACCGCCGCGGCGGTCGAGCACCACCAGTTCGGCAGGGCCTGCCGGTCGCGAGCCGTTGACGGATATCGAGCCTCGCAGCACGGCAACCGCCGTGGTATGCCCTTCAGCGACCGGCAGCGATGTCTTGCCTCCGGCGCGCAAGCGCAGATCCCACACGTTGAGCGGGGTGAATGCACGGGCGGGCCCTTGGGCTCCGGTAAAACTTCCGGCAATCACGCGGACGCTTCCCGCACCATCGGCAAGTTCCACCCGGGGAATGTCGGTATTGAGAATGGTCTGGTAGCGGGGCGCGGACATTTTGTGCGCGGCCGGCAGGTTGACCCAGAGCTGCGCCATCTCCATGGCGCCGCCGCTGCGGGTGAATGCGGGAGAGTGAAACTCTTCGTGCAAAATCCCGGACGCCGCAGTCATCCACTGCACGTCCCCCGGGCCTATCAGCCCGGAATTGCCGGCGGAGTCGCGGTGTGCGACCTCTCCCTGATAGACGATGGTCACGGTCTCGAAGCCGCGATGCGGGTGCTCCCCGACACCGCGCGGCTGCGCCGCCGGCGCAAACTCGGCCGGTCCGGCATAATCCAGCAATAGGAACGGACTCAACTGTTGGCCCAGATTGTCGTACGAGAACAGACTTCGCACGGGAAACCCGTCGCCCACCCAATGCCCTTTCGGGCTGGGATACACACCCGATACCGCTTTTTTCACCCGCTGCTCCTGCTGATCGACCGACTGGACTCGAGTTCCACACTATGGGTGCGAACACAGCATTTTCCAGGCCCCCCCGGGAGTGCACGGCGGCAGCCGGGGCTGTGCGATGATAGGCGCTGAATACGCCATTGACGAGGCCGGCGGTGAATACTTATCCAAGACTCTCTGACTTGCAGACGCTCATCGGCACGAACCTGGGGACCAGCGACTGGATCGTCATCGATCAGGCGCGCATCGATCAATTTGCAGCGGTCACCGGCGATGATCAGTGGATACACGTCGATCCGGCGCGCGCCGCCGCCGGTCCCTTCGGCACGACCGTGGCGCACGGTCATTTGACCTTGAGCTTGCTGCCCGTCATGGTGCGCAGCGCATTCAAGGTCGGCGATGTGAAAATGACCGTCAATTACGGTCTCAACAGAGTGCGTTTTCCGGCCCCGGTTCCGGTGGGCAGCCGTTTGCGGGGACATTTCAAACTCATGACCTACGAAACCATCCCCGGCGGCGCCCAGATCGTCGTGGAGGTCACCTCGGAGCGTGAGGGTCACTCGAAGCCGGTATGCGTGGCTGAATCCGTGGCGAGACACTATGTGTAGCGGTGTTGCGGCCGGTCAATGTTCGGCCAGGGCCTTCACATGCGCGACGACGCTGCGGCCGAGGGCCGCCAGGTTGTAGCCCCCCTCGAGCATGGACACGATGCGCTTCTGCGAGTGGCGCGCCGCCAGCGCCATCAATTCCCGCGTCATCCAGGCGTAATCGGACTCCACCAACGCCATGCCGCCCAGCAAGTCCTCGCGGTGGGCGTCGAAGCCGGCCGAAATGAAGATCATTTCTGGTTTGAATTTCTCGAGCGCCGGGAGCCATTGCGCCTCGACCGCCTGCCGGGCAGCCGCGCCGTCGCTGCCCGCGGCCAGAGGCACATTGATCATGTTCGGCGCGGGACTGTGGGTGCCGCTATAGGGATAGAAGGGATGCTGGAAGAAACTCGCCATCAGCACTCGATCCCGCCACTGCGGCTGACTGAACATGTCTTCAGTGCCGTTGCCGTGATGCACATCGAAATCAATGATCGCCACCCGCTCGAGGCCGCGTTTCTCGACGGCGTAGGCTGCCGCAACGCCGATGTTGTTGAAGATACAAAATCCCATGGACCGCACCTGCGTCGCATGATGGCCGCAAGGCCGCACCGCACAGAATGCGTTCACGGAGCGCCCGGCCAGCAACTCATCGACCGCCGACAGTCCCGCGCCCGCGGCGCGGCGCGCCGCACTCAGGCTGTACTGATTCATGGCGGTATCGGGGTCGAGCTGCGCATAGCCCTCCGCCGGCGCATTGTCGAAGATCAGATCGACGTAGGCCGAACGATGCACGCGCTTCAGATCGTCGGGATCGACCAGCGGCGCCTCCAGGCAACGCAATTCATCCAGCATTCCGGAGGCGCGCATGTGCTCGTTGATCGAGCTCAAGCGGGCGGGACATTCGGGGTGGCCCGGCCCCATCTCGTGGCGCAGGCAATCCGGGTGAGTGATATAGGCCGTGGTCATAGGTGCGCAATACTACACTCTAGAGCGCCAGCCAGACCGCCTTCGGAACGGTGAAATTCTCGATCGCGGATTCCCCGTGTTCCCGGCCGAAACCGGACTCCCCCGACCCGCCCCAAGGCAGCCGCACGTCGGTGTACCCATAGGTATTGATCCACACGGTGCCCGCCTTCAGTCCGGCGGCCATGCGGTGTACGCGCCCGATATCGGCGCTCCATACGCCGGCGGCAAGGCTGTACGGGGTGCCGTTGGCGATGCGCAGGGCATCCTCTTCGTCTTCGAAGGGAATCACGCACAGCACCGGACCGAAGATCTCCTCCTGCGAGATGCGCATTTCATGCTCGACATGGGCGAACACCGTGGGCTCGACGAAGTAGCCCGTGTCGCCGAGACGTCCGCCGCCGGTCACCACCGATGCGCCTTCGGTCTTACCGATCTCGATGTAGTTCAGTATCGTCTGCATTTGTCCCGCGGAAATCACCGGGCCCATGGTCGTTCCGGGCGCGCTCGGGTCGCCGACGCGGATCGCTTTCGCACGCTCCACCAGGCGCTGCACCACCTCGTCGTAGGCCGGCCGCTGCACCAGCACGCGCGAGCCCGCGGAACAGACCTGCCCGGCGTTGAAGAATATTCCCGACGCGGCCGAACGCGCCGCGCGGTCCAAATTGGCGTCGGCGAAAATCACGTTGGCGGATTTGCCGCCCAACTCCAGGGTCACCTTCTTGAAGTTGCCGGCGGCGCCTTGCAGGATGCCGCGGCCGACTTTCGGCGATCCCGTGAAGGTCACCTTGTCGACGCCGGGATGCCGCACCAACGCCTCACCCGCCACGCTGCCCTTGCCGCAGACCACGTTGAGCGCGCCGGCAGGCAAGCCCGCCTCGAGAAACAATTCCGCGACCCGCAGCATGCTCAAGGGCGTCAGTTCGGCCGGCTTCACCACCAAGGTGCAGCCGCAGGCAAGCGCCGGCGCGATTTTCCACATGCCGATCATCAGCGGGAAATTCCACGGCACGATGGCGGCGACCACCCCGACCGGCTCGCGCACGGTGTAGGTCAACGCGTCGGGCCGCGCCGGGATGACCTGGCCGGTGATCTTGTCGCACCAGCCGGCGTAGTAGCGCAGTGTATCGATGACCGCGGCCATGTCCTGGCGCCGCACCGCCGCCAAAGGCTTGCCGGCATCCAGGCTCTCCAGCTCGATCAATTCTTCCTGATGCGCCTCGATGAGTGCGGCGGCGCGCTGCAAAATGCGGCCGCGTTCGGCCGCGCGCATTCCGCCCCAGACTTTGAGCGCCGCGCGCGCCGCGCGCACCGCCAGATCGACGTCGGCCTTGCCGCCCTGCGCCACCTCGGCAATCGGCTCTTCGGTGGCGGGATTCACATCGATGGAGTACTCGCCCGTGCCGGGGGCAACATGCCTGCCATCGATGAATAACTCGTGCTGAGCCAGATCAACTCTGCAGTCCATGAAGATCTCCTCGCGTCATACGTCCAACCGAAATGGGGTGTTTTCAGTGTGGAATCAAGTGAGGATATGTTCCAATCGTTTGCGCGAATGGGTTGATAGGTGCGGCGAATGACCCGCAATTTCCGCCGTTCAGGCGAGCGCGAGGTCGAATTTCGGCTGCAGATCGAGACCGCGGGCGATCTCCCATACCGCACCGGTGATGGGGGCAAGTGACGGCTGGTTGCGCGCGATCAGGCCGATCGCGCGCGTGAGTTGCGGCACCACCGGTCTTGCCTGCACCCGATTCTTCAGGTCGAAAAAATTGAGCAGGCTGTGCGGCACGATGCTGAACAGGCCCGCTTCGCTGACATGGGCGTACAGCGAAAACAGCGAATCGGTCTCGAGGATTACGCTCGGCTGAACGCCGGCACGCCGGAATGCCGCTTCGATGACCTGCCGATTCCGCATCTTTCCGGTGAGCAGGCACAGCGGCAATCGCGCCGCTTGCTCCCAGGTCATCGTCGCTTCGAGCGCGACTTTACGGTCTGCCAATAACACGTAACGCTCGTCGAACAGGTGCAATTTCTCGAATCCCTCGATCACCTTGTCGTCGAGGTAAGTCAGGCCCAGATCGAGCTCGAAGTGATCCAGCTGATTGACGATGGCATCGGCAGTCAACGAAGACAACGTGTAGCGGATATTCGGATAGGCGGAAAAGCACGGCCCGGTCAAGAAAGCGGCAACTGTCATGGTGGTCGGTATGGCGCCGAGGCGCAGGTTCCCGGTCATGCTCGATTTGGCGGCGGAAGCATCCTCCCGCATGTACGACAACGAGGCCAATGTCTGCTGCGCCCATGCCAGAACTCGTTCCCCTTCGATCGTCAGTCCCAGATAGCGCCGTCCGCGCCGCACTATCATCACGCCGAGTTCCTTCTCCAGACCACGGATCGCCGATGACAGCGCCGGCTGCGACACGTGGCAAACCTCGGCCGCCTTCGCGAAATGCCTTTCGCGCGCGAGAGTGACGAGATATTCGAGCTGGCGGATGAACATCGTTATGCGGCGCGCGTGCCATTCGAACCGCACATCGCAATGCGGTGAAATCGGTGGGATTCAAATTGCGGCCGCGCTATCTCCGACAAGAAGCTACGACCACTCGAGCAGTTCCCAGCGGTAGCCGCTTTCGTTATAGGGCTGAACTACGAGCGAATCCTCGATATAGTAGCTGCCACTGCTTTCACGCGCCACCCAGCGGCCCACTTCGGGTGCGAACCAGATCGTTTCCTGCCGCACGCAATTCGACCGCGTAACGTCACCATTCTGGTAATTGATTCGGTTGCTGAAACGAAGCGTGTGGAAGCTGCCGGCCGCCACGGTAATCGTCTCCCAGGCGTGCGCCTTCATCGTCTGGTCCCACGCCAATGCGTCTTGGTTGAGCGGCGTCTTGTACTTGGTGCTGATCTTAGTCTGCCAACCGGGCCGCAATTGCTGCGGCCACAGGGGAATCGGCCTCTCGTAAACCTGGACTTGCGCCCAATGCGGATCCACCAGCACCATGCCCCAAGGCTCCTGTACCTCGGGCGGCAAGTCGCCGTTGGCAGTCTCACGGCGAACAACATACTTTCGCAAAAATTCCGTGCCCCAGATCGAGCTCGTGCTCTTGTCGTTCTTGGCCGCTTCGGCCATCGAATCGATCTGAACTCTGCCATCGATCGCAGCGACCCGGTCGACTTGAGTGTCGACCAGCGCACGGGTAAACAGATCATGCTTCGCATAGCGCCACACCTGGCCCACCGCCGGCTGACGAATGCTTGGAGAGGCCGTCGTCGCCGCAGCTCCCGGGCCGCGCACGGCGCAGCCGGCCGACAATGCAGCGGACGACAGCAAGAAGAAACGTCGAGTCACATGAGCCATAAGCCACCCCTCCGAATTGATATACTCCTGCCAATCATCCTCTTAATCCTGAGGCGAGGACGGCTCCCTGCAGGATACGACCGAAAATCGCCGGGAAGATTCCGCACCGTGATTGAATCTAGCATTAATCTCATTAGGCCAGAATATGCGACGACGGTAATGTCCGGCGTCGGGAGCAAATGATGTCCGTGCCCCTTGAAATGACCGTGGTCGAAATCGTCGCACCGGGCGGACCGGAACAACTGAAGCTCGCCCAGAGGCCGGTGCCTGTTCCCAAGGACGGAGAAGTGCTGGTGCGTGTGGCCGCTGCCGGGGTCAATCGGCCGGACGTGATGCAGCGTCAGGGCCGTTACCCGCCGCCGCCGGGAGCCTCTGACTTGCCGGGACTGGAAATAGCCGGGGAAATTGCCGCGTTGGGACCGAAGGTCTCGGGATTGTCGATCGGCGACAGGATCACCGCCTTGCTGCCAGGAGGCGGCTATGCCGGCTATGCGATCGCCGCGGCGCCCTTGTGTCTGCCGGTTCCCGATGGAATCAGCATGGTGGAGGCGGCCGCGATCCCGGAGACATTCTTTACCGTGTGGACCAATTTGTTCGATCGCGGCCGCTGCAAGGCCGGAGAGACCGTGCTGATTCACGGCGGCACCAGCGGCATCGGCACCACCGCCATCCAACTCGCCACGGCTTGGGGAGCTCGCGTTTTCGCCACTGCCGGCTCCGACGACAAAGCCCGCGCTTGCGAACGCCTGGGCGCCGTGCGGGGGATCAATTACCGCACGGAAGATTTCGTCGAGGTGATGCGCGCGCAGACCGGGGACAAGGGAGTCGACGTGACGTTGGACATGGTCGCCGGCAGCTATGTGCCGCGCAACCTTGATATCGCCGCCATCGAGGGCCGGATCGTGGTGATTTCGCTGCTCGGCGGATCGCGGGCAGAAATCAACATGGGCCTGATTCTCACCAAGCGGCTGACCCTTACCGGTTCGACCCTGCGCGCGCGAAGCGTGGCGCAAAAGGCCGAAGTAGCCGAGGCCGTCCACAAGAATCTCTGGCCGCTGCTCGCCTCGGGCCGCGTGCGGCCGGTCATTCACGCGACCTTTCCCTTGGCGGAGGCCGGCGAGGCGCATCGTCTGATGGAGACCTCGAACCACATCGGAAAAATCGTGCTGACCATCTAGAAAAAGCATGCCCAACGCAGGCCTTGGACCCAAGGCTGCTGCGTTTCAGGCAAGCCTAAGATGCTATAGTCTGAAAATAATCAATGCCTCGGTCGGTGCCGCAACACGGCCCGCCATTCCTGCGGCTTGCCGCGACAACACTTAGGAGAACTCGTGAGTTCCGACATCGGGATCGCTCAGAATGCAACCCTCAAGCCCATCGGCGAAATCGCCGCCCGCTTAGGTATTCCGGCTGCAAGCATTGAAAACTACGGCCACTACAAAGCCAAGATTGCGCTCGACTACATCGAGACCCTGAAGGACAAGCCCGACGGCAAGCTCATCCTGGTCACGGCCTTGAGCCCCACGCCCGCCGGCGAAGGCAAGACCACGACCACGGTCGGACTCGGCGATGCGCTCAACAAGATCGGCAAGAAAGCGGTGATTTGCCTGCGCGAGCCGAGCTTGGGGCCGGTGTTCGGCATGAAGGGCGGAGCGGCCGGCGGCGGCTACGCGCAGGTCGTGCCGATGGAAGACATCAATCTGCACTTTACCGGCGACTTCGGCGCGATCGGCCTGGCGCACAACTTGCTCTCGGCGTTGATCGACAACCACATCTACCACGGCAATGAGCTGGGCTTCGATGTGCGGCGCATTGCGTGGAAGCGCGTCGTGGACATGAATGATCGGGCATTGCGCGACATTACCGTGGGCCTGGGCGGCCCTGGAAACGGCTTTCCGCGCCAGGATGGATTCGACATCGTGGTGGCCTCCGAGGTCATGGCGATTTTCTGCCTGGCGAAGAGCCTGGTGGACCTCAAGGAACGCCTCGGCAACATCGTCGTCGGCTACCGCCGCGACCTCTCGCCGATTCACGCCCGGGACCTCAAGGCCCAAGGCGCGATGACGGTGCTGCTCAAGGAGGCGCTGAAACCGAACCTGGTGCAAACCCTGGAAAACAATCCGGCCTTCATTCACGGCGGACCGTTCGCCAATATCGCGCACGGCTGCAATTCCGTGCTGGCCACCACCACCGCGTTGAAACTGGCCGACTACGTGGTGACCGAGGCCGGTTTCGGCGCGGACCTGGGCGCCGAGAAATTCATCGACATCAAATGCCGCAAATCCGGTCTGCGGCCGGACGCGGTGGTGATCGTCGCCACGGTGCGCGCGCTCAAATTTCACGGCGGCGCGGATCTCAAGGAGATCAACAAGGAGAACCTTGCGGCGCTCGATAAGGGCATAGCCAACCTGGAGAGGCACGTCAACAACGTGCGCAACCACTATGGGCTGCCCTGCGTCGTCTCGGTCAACCACTTCACCGCCGACACCGATGCAGAACATGCGCTGCTCGCCAAGAAAATGGCGTCGCTCAACGTGCCTCTGGTGCTCGCGCGGCATTGGGCCGAGGGCGGAGCGGGCGCGAGCGACGTCGCGCGCAAGGTCGTGGAAATCTGCGAGAAAAGCCCGACGAACTTCCGTTTCGTCTACGACGAGAAGCAGGGGCTGTGGGACAAGGTAAAGACCATCGCAACGAAGATCTACGGAGCATCCGACATATCGGCCGATTCGAAGATTCGCGCGCGGATCGAAGAGCTGCAGAAGAACTACGGACACTACCCGGTGTGCATCGCCAAGACCCAGTACTCGTTCTCGACCGATCCCGCGCTGCGCGGCGCACCGAGCGGGCACATGGTCAACATCCGCGAAGTGCGCCTCGCCGCCGGCGCGGAGTTCATCGTGGTGGTATGCGGCGACGTCATGACCATGCCGGGCCTGCCCAAGGTGCCTTCCGCGGACAAGATCGACATCGACGCGCAGGGACGCGTGGTCGGTTTGTTCTGAGGGACGCTCCTAAGCTTATTCGCCGAGGATGCTGCCGACGATGATGCCCGCCTCCGCACAGACCTGCGGGGCGGGCAGTTTCTTGCCGCCGTCGTAGCGCAGCTTGAACGCCTCCACCTGACCACCCTGCGCCGTGACGAACACGCTGGCCTCGCCGATGGCGGTGACCGCACCGACCGCGCCCTTGACATCGCCGAAGGTGCGCGCGGGATGTTTGCGGGCAGCGTGAAACTGCAGTTTCTTGCCCTTGAACGTCGACCAGGCGGCCGGCGCCGGATCGCAGCCGCGAATGAGGTTGAAGACCATGTCGAGATGGTTGTGCCAGTTGATGCGCGCTTCGGCATCGCGGCACCAACCCTGGTAGCTCGCCCGTGATTCGTCCTGCACGCTGCCCGCGGCGCCGCGCTTCACCACCAGGTCCGCGGCCTCTTGCAGGGCCGCGATCCCCATCGGAAATAGGCGATCGAAATACACGCTCCCCAGAGTATCGTCGGGACCGATGGGGGTCTCCTTTTGCAGGATGACCGGCCCCTCATCCAGTCCGTCGGTGGGCCGGAAAATCGTCAGCCCGGTGCGGCTATCGCCGCGAATGATCGGCCAATTGATAGAACTGGGACCCCGATACAGGGGTAGCAGCGAGGGGTGATACTGAATCATGCCGTGCCGGGGAATGGTGGCGAACTCCTGCGGCACGAACTGCAGCACGTAGGCCATCACTCCTAAGTCGGTGTCGAGGGCGCGCAGCGCCTGACGCGCCTCCTCCGTCTTGAGGGACTTCAATTGATGCACCGGGATGCGCAGCTGCTCGGCCGCGAGCCGCAGCGGATCCGGCGCGGCGCCGGGTTTCTCCGGCGCACAGAACACGCCGGCGATGGAATCGCCTCTTTGCAGGAATGCCTCCAAAGCCGCCTTACCGAAGTCACTCTGCCCTACTATGGCAATCCGCATCGCGAAGCTCCTGTCCTGCCAATGATTCATGATATCTCATATATCAAAACACCGAATCTGGGCGTAGAATGGCCGAAGCGCCCGAGCATTTCGCAGCGGGTGACGGTGGTTCGGCCGGCATCATATACGCCGCCACCCGCCGCCTTTAACAAAACTTGGTCCTTGGAATCCGTGCAACAAAGGAGTTCGTATGGCCGGTCGCAATTTCCTGTTCGTTCCCGGACCTACCAATGTGCCCGACCGTGTCTTGCGCGCCATGGTGGTGGCGATGGAGGATCACCGTTCCCCGGTTTTTCCTGAGCTGGCTCGAACCTGCTTGAACGCGTTGAAGCCGGTGTTCAAGACGGCATCGGCCAGTCCCATCCTGTTTCCATCCTCCGGCACGGGGTGTTGGGAAGCAGCCCTCACCAATTGTCTCAATCCCGGCGACAAAGTGCTGATTGCGCGTTTTGGGCAATTCAGCCATCTGTGGGCGGACATGTGCCGGCGCTTGGGGCTGGACGTGGAGGTCCTGGAGACACCGTGGGGAGAGGGCGCTCCCGTCGAGCGCCACTTGAGCGTGCTCGCCGCCGACAAGCAGCACCGGATCAAGGCCGTGCTGGTGTGCCAGAACGAGACCGCGACCGGCGTGACCAGCGACGTGGCGGCGATCCGCCGGGCCATGGACAGCGTCAAGCACCCCGCTCTCTTGTTCGTTGATGCGGTGAGCGCTTTGGCCAGCATCGATTTTCGGATGGACGAATGGGGCGTCGACGTCTGCGTCAGCGGCTCGCAGAAAGGCTTGATGCTGCCTGCCGGACTCGGGGTCACCTGCGTCAGCCAGAAGGCGCTGGAAGCCGCCAAGAGCGCGACTTCGCGGCGCTGTTATTTCGACTACGGCGACATGGTGGCGGCGAATGCTTCGGGATATTTCCCCTACACCCCGTCGATACCCCTGCTGTACGGCCTGCGCGAGTCGCTGGCCATGCTCGCCGAGGAAGGCTTGGATAATGTGTTCCACCGCCACAGCTACCTTGCCGGCGGCGTGCGTGCGGCGGTGTTGGAGGGATGGAATCTGAAACTGTGCGCCGCCGCGCCAAAATGGCACTCGGACACCGTGTCCGCCATCATGGTGCCCGAGGGCATCGATGGCGCAGCGGTCATCGCCCGCGCCTTCACTCGCTACAATCTGGCCCTCGGCGCCGGTCTGTCCAAGGTCGCCGGCAGATTGTTCCGCATCGGTCACTTGGGCGACCTGAACGAGCTCATGCTGCTCGGCGCCCTCGCCGGCGCGGAAATGGCCCTGCTCGATGTCGGCGTGAAACTCGAGCCCGGCAGCGGCGTCGCGGCCGCCCAGAACTATTGGCGCACTCATTCGCCGGCGAGCTCGGCCAAGGAGCCGGCGGCGGCCAAAGCCGGCATTGCCGCATGACGGGCCGAGTCGTCTTCCTGGACCGCGCCTCGCTCAAGGCCAAGGTGCGCAAGCCATCCTTTGCGAGCGATTACATCGAGCACGAAAAAACGGCTGAATCGCAGATCGTGCCGCGCCTCGCAGGCGCGACGGTCGCCATCACCAACAAGGTGCCGATGCGGGCCGACAATTTGCGGCAGCTGCCCGAGCTCAAGCTGATCGCGGTGGCGGCCACCGGCTATGACGTGGTGGACGTTGCGTATTGCAAGGAACACGGCATCGCAGTGGCCAACATCCGCAACTATGCGGTGCACACCGTGCCCGAACACGTCTTCGCCATGATTTTGGCGCTGCGCCGCAATCTGCTCGCCTACCGGCAGGATGTCGAGAACGGCGAGTGGAACCGGTCCGATCAATTTTGCTTTTTCACGCACCCTATCGGCGACCTGTACGGCAGCACGCTCGGCATCATCGGCGAGGGCGCCATCGGACAGGGCACCGCGGCCATCGGACGCGCTTTCGGCATGCGCGTGTTGTTTGCCGATCACCCGCCGCCAAAGATGGCGGGCGTGTCCTTTACGGCGCACGATGAGGTGATTGCGCAGTCGGACGTGATTTCGCTGCACTGTCCGCTGCTGCCCGCAACGCGCAATCTCATCGACATAGGTGCCTTCCGCAAGATGAAGCGCAACGCCCTGCTCATCAACACCGCCCGCGGCGGACTGGTCGATGAGGCGGCGCTGATCCAGGCGCTCGATGAAGGGCTCATCGCCGGCGCCGGCTTCGACGTGCTCACCGTGGAGCCGCCCAAGAACGGCCATCCACTGCTCGATGTGCGGCGACCGAATTTCATCCTGACGCCGCACATCGCGTGGGCTTCGGACGGAGCCATGCAGTTTCTCGCCGACCAGTTGATCGACAACATCGAGTGTTGGGCGGCGGGCAAACCCCAGCATCTCGTGTCATCATAAGCGCCCCCAAAAGCCGCTCATGATCGACCCTATCAGTGAAAAAGCTCCTCTACCAGTTCGATACGGACGCCCTCCCCTCGGTCTTCGATAACGTCGTGGGCTACGACGGCGGCGCCGATCACATCGCGGCCTACGGCGGCGTCAACCCCAAGAACGTCGGCGGCCTGGTAGAGGGGGCCATCTTCACGCGCGGCCTCAAAGACAAGAAGAACACCGCGATCTTCATCGGCGGCGGCAACATGGCGCAGGGCGAGGCGGTGCTCGCGGCGGCGCGCCAGAAGTTCTTCGGCAAATTCCGCGTCTCCGTGATGTTCGACAGCAACGGCTGCAACACCACGGCGGCGGCCGCCGTGGCCTGGCTGGCGCACGGCCGCTCGCTCGCCGGCAAACGCGCGGTCGTGCTAGGCGGTTCGGGGCCCGTGGGGCAGCGTGCAGCGGTGCTGCTGGCCGGCGAGGGTGCGGCGGTGGCGATCACCGGCCGCAAGCTCGAGGTCGTGCAAGCCGCCTGCGATGCCATTCGAGCACGCTTCGGCGTCGCGGTTCGGGCCGTCGAAGCGCCCACCAATGCCGAGCGCGGCGCAGCCATCGACGGCGCCCATATCGTGCTCGCCACCGGCGCTGCGGGCATCACGCTGCTGGATGAGAAACAATGGCAGTCCAGCCCCTCGTTGGAGCTCATTGCCGACGCCAATGCGTCGCCGCCGGCGGGCATCGAAGGCGTGGGTCAGAGCGACCGCGGCGTGACAAAGCATGGCAAGATACTCTTCGGTTCTCTCGGCTTCGGCGCCCTCAAATTGGCGCTGCATCGTGCCTGTATTTCGCGGCTGTTCGATCAGAACGATCTGCTGCTCGATGCCGAGGAGATTTACGCCATCGCCCGATCGATGGTTGGCTGAACAAATGAAACGGCGTAATACATGGTCATTCAAGGCTCCGTAGAAAAATTTCTGGACGATCTCGCCAGCGGCCACCCGACGCCGGGGGGCGGCAGTGCCGCGGCCATCATGGGCGCCATGGGCGCCGCGCTGGTGTCCATGGTCTGCAACGTGACCATCGGCAAAAAGGGCTACGAAGCGGTCGAGGCCGACATGCGCGCCATACTGCAGGAATCCGAAAGGGTGCGCCGGCGCCTGAGTGCCATGGTCGCCGAAGATATCGCCGCCTTCGACAGCATTTTGGCGGCGTACAAATTGCCCAAGGGCACCGACGAGGAAAAGGCGACGCGCACCGCCGCGATCCAGGCCGGTTTGCGCCGCGCCACCGAAACTCCGCTCGACTGCGCCCGCGTCTGCGCCGAAGTCATCGCCCTGTCGCGTCGCGCCAGTGAACGCGGTTATCTCAACGTCATCAGCGACGGCGGCGTCGGCGTGCTGGCCGGGTTCACCGGCCTGCGCAGCGCCGCGCTCAATGTGTACATCAATGCGCCCGCTCTCAAGGACCGCGCCTTTGCCGACGCTGCGACCGCCGAATTGGAAAAGCTGGTGAAATTTTGCGCCGCCGAGAGCGAAGCGGTGTACCAGATCGTGCGCGAGAAGTTGGGCTGACGGCCGTGGGGAGAACTCACCATGCCCGGCGGTAGAATCGATTCCGAGCGCTCCTTTAAGCCATTGCGGCTCGCGGTGCTGACGATCTCCGATTCCCGCGATGCCGCCAGCGACACTTCCGGGGATTTGCTGGCGGAGCGCATTCGCACCGCGGGGCACGAACTCAAGGCCCGCGCGTTGGTGCGCGACGACAAGGCCGGCATTCAGCGGCAGGCGAGGCAATGGATCGACGATCCCGGCGTCGATGTGATCATCACTACCGGCGGCACGGGCCTTACGGGGCGCGATGTCACGCCGGAAGCGCTGCGCGAACTGTTCGACAAGGAGCTGGAAGGATTCACCGTGCTCTGGCACCTCGTTTCCTACGAGACGGTGGGCGTGTCGACCATGCAGTCCCGCGCCTGTGCCGGCATCGCCGGCAATACGGTCATCTACGTTCTGCCCGGCTCCAATGGAGCCTGCCGCGACGGCTGGGACAAGTTGATCAGTCTGCAGCTCGACAGCCGCCACCGGCCGTGTTCGATTGTGGAGGTCATGCCTCGCTTCCAAGAAACCTGAGTGGGCGCGGCCTTGAAGCAAACGGCGCTCTCCGTCGAATCCGCGCGCACTCGCATGCTCGGCGCGCTGCAGCCGCTGGGGATCGAAGCGGTACCTCTGCAGCAGGCATGCGGGCGTACGCTGGTCGAATCAGTATTCGCGACGCGCGACCAGCCTCCGTTCCGCTCGTCGGCCATGGACGGTTACGCGGTGCGCTGCGCCGATCTTGCGCCGGGCCGGCTCAAGGTCGCGGGCGAAGCAGCGGCCGGCAGCGCCTACCTGCATGCGCTCGAGCCGGGCGAGGCGGTGCGCATCTTTACCGGCGCTCCCGTGCCCGCAGGCGCCGATGCCGTCGTTCCCCAGGAGCGGGTGAGGCGCGAGGGCGCCGAGATTCTCATTGATGAAGCAACGCAGCCGGGGAGGAATATCCGCGGCATCGGCGTCGATTTCGCCGCAGGCGCCTCCCTGGTCGAACCCGGCACGCGCCTGCGCGCCGGGCACATCGCGCTGATTGCGGCGACGGGAATCGCCTCGATCAACGTCAGGCGCGCGCCGCGGATTGCACTGCTCGCGACGGGGACTGAAATCGCCATGCCGGGCACGGCGGCCGGCCCAAACCAGATCTACGACTCCGTTACCTTCGGGCTCGCCGCGATGATCGACGGCTGGGGCGGACTTGCGCGGCGTTGCGCGGCGAGTCCGGACGATGCGGCGGCGGTGTCCTCTGCGCTCGGCGATGCCCTGGGCGACGCGGATCTCGCCGTCCTCGTCGGCGGCGCATCCGTCGGCGACTACGACGTCGTAAAGCAGGCGCTGGCCCCGCGGGGTCTCGAGATCGCCGTGCCCAAGATCGCAATGCGTCCGGGCAAACCGACTTGGTTCGGCACCATCGACAGCAAGCCCGTACTCGGCCTTCCGGGAAATCCAACCGCGGCCTTCGTCTGCGCGTTTCTGTTCCTGCGCCCGCTGCTGGATGCATTTCTGGCCCGCCATTCGCCCTCGAATTGCGTCGCGGCAGTGCTCGACGGGCAGATCGATCGGAACGGGGAGAACGAAGCCTATGTGCGCGCCCTGGCAACGGTCGGCGCGGATGCCCGATTGACCGTGCGGCCGTTCGACAATCAAGACACATCCTTAGTGTCGGTCTTTGCCGCCGCGAACGCGCTGATACGCCGCCTCCCCGGGGCGCAGCCGGCGGCGCGCGGTGAGTCGGTCGACGTGCTGCTGCTCAACTGCCGGTAGCCGCTGCCGGCCATGCGCTCGCTCGCGGGTCGCCGCCCCTTTCTCTCTTTGCGCAATGTCGAAAGCCTCGCATAAACGCCGCCGCCGGCGCCTCGTCCGGTTCTTGCCGAGCGCCCGCACGCGGCGGCGCGCAATGCGCGCATTCAGGCGCGCCCCATTGCTTGCCCAAGTACTATGGGTGCTGTCGCTGGCAGTGCTGCTGTGGCTGCTCTGCAATTGGCTCTACCAGGTCGTGCGCAAGCCGTCGGAGCTGTTCTTTCCCGTCAGCGGCACGCTCAACAAGACGCCGGCCGAGACCTGGCGGCAATACGCGCCGCTGTTCAAAAAGAATTCGACGCGAGTGATTTCCCCCGAGCTGCTCGCCGCGCTCGCGCAGGTCGAGGGTTCCGGCAACCCGGTGGTACGCACCTATTGGCGCTGGTCGTTCAAGCTCAAGCCCTTCGAAGTGTATCGCCCCGCCTCGAGCGCGGTGGGAATGTACCAGATCACCGACGGCACTTTTGCGGAGGCCCGGCGCTATTGCATCCATGACCACGCGGTAGCCGAGGACGGGCCGTGGAATGACTGGCAGTCCTGCTGGTTCAACTCCCTTTATACCCGGGTCATCCCCTCGCATGCGGTTGAACTCACCGCCGCGTATCTCGACCGCAGCGTGGCCGGCGCACTGCAGCGCCATCACGTGAAATTCGCGCCGCCCGAGCGGCAGCAGGAGTTGGCTGCCGTCATCCATCTCTGCGGTGCCGGTGCCGGCGATGCCTATGTGCGACGCGGACTGCGGCTGATGGAGGGAGAGCGATGCGGGGATCACGACGCCCGAGACTACGTTGCGCGCGTGAACGGCATGAAGCGTGTATTCGAGAGCATCGAGAAGGTGCCTGCGGGGCCCTGAACGCCCGATATCGCCGTGTCTCTTCCGCCGTTAGCCGTTTCGAGCGATAATTCCTCGAAGAGGTGCCGAAATGTTGCTTGCATTCAAGCGAAACGCGACGAGAGCCCCGTTGCTGATGTTGGCCATGCTCATCGCGGCGTGTTCGACCTCTCCCCCGAGATCGCCCGAGCAGGTTCGGGTGGACCAAGCCACGGAACAGCGGGTTTATGCGGCATTGAACGCCGACCCGACCTACTATTACCGCCATGTGGACGTGCGCGTCGACGACGGCGCGGCCCATCTCAGCGGCTACGTCTGGAGTTCGGACGCGATGTTCAAAGCCAAGCAGATCGCCGCGGGGATACCGGGCGTGAGAGTGGTGGTGAACGAGATGGAGCTGCAACGCGAGGTTGACGAGACCGGCGGCGGCCATGAAAAGGTCAACTAGTCAGGCACACGCCGGGCCCTCGATCAGAATTGCGCGAAAGTCATTGACGTTGGTCAGCGTCGGTCCGGTGATCACTGAGTCGCCGAGCGCCGAAAAAAAGCCGTGACCGTCGTTGTTCGCGAGCATGTCCATCGGTCTAAGGCCGAGCGACCATGAGCGGGCCAGCGAATCCGGTCCAATGCAGCCGCCCGCGATCTCTTCTTGTCCGTCGACGCCGTCGGTGTCGCCGGCCAACGCGTGGATGCGCGAGTGGCCCTCGAGCGCGATCGCCAGGGACAACAAGTACTCCACATTGCGCCCCCCTCGCCCGCGACCCCGCACGGTGACGGAGGTCTCGCCGCCCGACAGCAGCACGCACGGCGCGTCGAAGGGTTGGTTGCGCTCGGCCACCTGCAACGCCACGCCGGCAAACACCTTGCCTACGTCGCGCGCCTCGCCTTCGATGGCGTCGCCGAGAATGTGCGGCGCAATGCCCGCCGCGCGCGCCACGCGTGCAGCCGCCTCGAGCGCCATCTGCGGAGTGGCAATCATGCGCACCGTGGAGCGGGCCAATCGTGCATCGCCGGGCTTCACGGATTCGCCGCGGCCGCTTTCCAAGACCTCGCGCACCGGCGCGGGCAGCTCGATGCCGTAGCGGCGCACGATGGCGAGGGCGTCTGCGCAGGTGGTAGGGTCCGCCACCGTGGGCCCCGAGGCGATATCGATCGGCCGATCGCCGGGTACGTCGGAGATGAGCAACGTGATCACCCGAGCCGGGTGGCACGCCGCAGCCAACCGGCCTCCCTTGATGGCGGAGAGATGCCGCCGCACGCAATTCATTTCGCTGATGGTGGCGCCTGAGCTGAGCAGAGCGCGGCCCACGGTTTGCTTGAGATCCAGGTTGAGCCCCGGGGCGGGCAGCGGCAACAGAGCCGAGCCGCCGCCGGAGAACAGGCACAGCACCAGGTCGTCCTCATGCAGCGCCCCGACTCGTTCGAGCATGCGCTGCGCCGCTTGCATTCCCGCTGCGTCCGGGACCGGATGCGCCGCTTCGACGATGTCGATGCGTTCGCACGGCACGGCGTAGCCGTAACGCGTGACTACCAGCCCCGACAGGGGGCCGGGCCAGTTTTGTTCCACCGCCCGCGCCATGGCTGCGGAGGCCTTGCCGGCCCCAACCACGATGAGTCTGCCGCGAGGCGGCTCCGGCAGGTGCGGCGGAACGCACAGCGCCGGCTGCGCCGAGGCGATGGCGGCATCGAACATGTTCCGCAGCAGCACACGCGGGGCCGCGGTGCCGCTCATGGCCGGGGGCCACTCATGGCGGGCTTGGGCTGAGGACGTTCACCAACGAGCCGATTCCATCGATGCTCACTTCGACGGCGCAGCCATCCTTGATCGAACCGACGCCCACCGAGGTGCCGCACGCGATCACGTCGCCGGGCAACAGCGACATGTCGTGGGAAATTCCGCTCACCAGCTCCTCGGGTGGAATGATCATGTCCGACAACGGATAGTTTTGGCGCTCTACCCCGCCGAGCCGCGTGATCACCCGTGCTTGCCGCCAGTCCAATCCCGGCGTGATGACCGGTCCGAGACAACCGAAGGTATCGTAGCCCTTGGATCGGCACCACTGCGCGAAATCCACGTTCTCGTTCAATACCTCCGATGCCGTCACGTCGTTGACGCAGGTGTAGCCGAAGATGTGATCACCCGCTTCGTTTGGCGCCACGTCCTTGCAAAGCCTGCCGATGACGATGCCGAGCTCACCCTCGTAAGCGATTTTTCCGGTATACCCGCTCGGTCTGCGGATCGGTTCGTCCGCGCCGACGACGCAGGTGCCCGGCTTGATGAGAAACAGCGGATGCGTGGGTGCCGGTTTGCCGAGCTTCGTGCGCAGTGCATGGAAATTATTCCACAACGCGACGATCTTGGACGGCGTGCAGGGGCTCTCGAGCGTGAACACCCCGCGCGCGAGGGTGCGCCCGGCCGGCCGCGGCGTGCCGAACATGTCGCCCTCATATTCGGTGATATGCCCATCTTCCAGCACGCCGAACCCGGTCCGGCCTTCGTTCGACCGAAACCGGGCCCATTGCATGCTAGAGCACCGACTTGAGCAAAGTCGCCATTTCCGCGGGGTTTCTCGTGACCTTGATCCCGCATTCTTCCATGACGGCCAACTTTTCCGAGGCGGTGCCCTTCCCGCCGGAAATGATCGCGCCCGCGTGGCCCATGCGCTTGCCCGGCGGCGCCGTGACCCCGGCGATGAATCCAACCACCGGCTTTTTCATGTGATGCTTGACCCAGCGCGCGCAGGTCTCTTCGTCGTCCCCACCGATCTCTCCCACCATGATCACGGCATCGGTTTCGGGATCGTCGTTGAACATGCGCATGACGTCGATGTGCTTCAGGCCATTGACCGGATCGCCGCCGATGCCGACGCAAGTCGATTGCCCCAATCCCAAGTCCATCAGCTGGCCGACCGCCTCGTAGGTCAGGGTGCCGGAACGCGAAACGACCCCGATGCGCCCTTTCTTGTGGATGTGCCCGGGCATGATTCCGATCTTGATCTCATCCGGCGTAATCACGCCGGGACAATTGGGCCCCACCAGCAGGGTTTTCTTCCCGCGCATGCGATTGCGGGTCGCGATCATGTCGCGCACCGGCACCCCTTCGGTGATGCAAATCACCAGGTCAAGATCGGCATCCACGGCCTCATCGATGGCGCCGGCGGCGAAGGCCGGCGGCACATAGATCACCGATACGGTGGCCCCGGTCTGCTGCTTCGCTTCCCGGACGCTGCTGAAAATCGGGATGCCCTCGAAGGTCTCGCCTGCCTTGTTCGGATTCACGCCGGCAACGAAGCAATCCTTGCCGTACGCGTAGTCGCGGCACAGGCGGGTATGGAAGGCGCCGGTCTTGCCCGTGATGCCCTGCGTCATCACCTTCGTGTGCCTGTCGATGAGGATGCTCATAGATGGATTTTCCTATTTCCCGGCCACTGCAGCGACGATTTTCTTCGCGGCGTCCGCCATATTGTCGGCGGAAATGATCGGCAGCCCTGACTCGCGCAGCTTCTGCTTGCCGAGGTCCTCGTTGGTACCTCTCATGCGCACCACCAACGGCACGCTGAGATTCACTTCCTTCGCGGCCGCGATCACGCCTTCCGCAATCGTGTCGCAACGCATGATGCCGCCGAAGATGTTCACCAGAATGCCTTTGACCGCCGGGTTTTTCAGCATCAGCTTGAACGCTTCGGTCACCTTCTCGGTCGTCGCGCCGCCGCCGACATCGAGAAAATTGGCCGGCTCGGCGCCGAACAGCTTGATGGTGTCCATCGTGGCCATGGCCAGCCCCGCGCCGTTGACCAGGCAACCGATATTGCCGCTGAGAGATATGTACGAAAGATCGAATTTGGACGCTGCGACCTCGGCGGGATCCTCTTCGTCAAGATCGCGCATGGCGACGATTTCTGGCTGCCTGAACAGCGCATTCGAATCGAAATTGAGCTTGGCATCGAGCGCCAGCACCCTGCCGTCGCCGGTTATGATCAGCGGATTGATCTCCGCCAGCGATGCGTCGCATTCGACGAATGCGCGATACAAGCCCTGCATGAATTTGCGGGCCTGCGCCACCGATCCATCGGGAACGCCAATTTTCTTGGCGACCTCGTCGGCTTGGCGCTCGGTCAAACCGGCAGCCGGATCGATCGCGACTTTGTGAATCCTTTCCGGAGCGTGGGCGGCAACTTCTTCTATCTCCATGCCTCCCTCCGAGCTGGCTATCAACGTGACTCGCTGGGTGGCGCGATCCACCACCATGCCCACATACAGCTCCTTGGCGATGTCGGCCCCCTCCTCCACGAGCAGGCGCCTCACCAGACGCCCCTCGGGACCCGTCTGGTGGGTGATCAGCGTCATCCCGAGAATTTTCGAGGCGTACTCGTGCACTTCGTCGAGCGACTTCGCTACCTTGACGCCGCCGCCTTTACCGCGGCCGCCGGCGTGGATTTGCGCCTTGACCACCCACACCTTGCCGCCGAGTTTGCGTGCGGCGGCATCGGCCTCGGCCACCGAAAAGCACGGGAACCCGCGCGGCGTGGCGACTCCGTACTTGCGTAGAATTTCCTTGCCCTGATACTCGTGAACGTTCATGTCTCGGCCTCGCCACTCGGGTGAATTTCTCGGCGACGACCGCATCGCGGCCGCCCGCGCATCGATTCGTTACGCCGCCGTATTCGTGCTGGTTGCTGCCTTGGACTCGTCCAAGGTCTTCGCCAAGAGCTTTGTGAGCGCGTAGACCGTATCCATATGGGGAGACGGCGTATCGGTAAGGCGCGCGAGCTCCACCACGGAGCCGAGGAGCGCGTCGATCTCGAGCGTGCGTGCGGATTCAACATCCTGCAGCATCGAGGTCTTGTGGTGCCCCACTTTTTCCGCGCCGGCAATGCGCTTCTCCAAGGACACCCTGAACGTAATGCCCAATTTGTTGGCGACGCTCTGCGCCTCGGTCATCATCGCTGCCGCGAGCGCGCGGCTCGGGGGATATTGACAGATGTCCGCGAGCGTTGCGCGCGACAATGCGCTGATCGGGTTGAAAGTGAGATTACCCCAGAGTTTCAGCCATATCTCGCTGCGGATGTCGCCGAGCACAGGCGCTTGCAAGCCGGCTTTGATAAAGCATGCCGAGACGCGCGCCACGCGCTCGCTCGACGTGCCGTCCGGCTCGCCGACCGGAAAGCGGTTGCCCTCGACATGTTTGATGACTCCGGGCGAGAGCAGTTCGGCGGCGGGATACACCACGCAGCCGATGACCCGTTCGCAAGGGATATGCTCGCCAATGGACCCGTCGGGATCGACGCTGCGGACCCGCGTGCCGGCGAACCCGCCGGCGTGGCGGTGGAAATACCAATATGGAATGCCATTTTGCATCGGTACCACGACGCTGTCGGGTCCAAACAGTTTCGGCACGTCGCGCACCACCGCCGGAACCTGATGGGCCTTCATGGCGAGAATGACCAGGTCTTGCACACCGGCGGCGGCATAGTCGTCGGTGGCCTTGACATGCGCAACCGTCTCCTCGCTGCCGTCGGCCTTTATCAGCCGGATGCCGCGGCTACGAAGCGCCTCGAGATTCGCGCCGCGCGCGATGAATGTCACGTCTTCTCCGGCAAGCGCGAGCCGGGTACCGACGTAACCACCGATCGCACCGACACCGATGATCGCTATCTTCAATGTTGTCCGCCCATAACTGCAGGAACGCGCGCCAATTGAGTCCATTGAGGCGCGCCGGGGACTCCATTTCGTCCCCGGCCGCGCCGCTCCGCATTGCCCGTCCTTCGGCCGCAGCCTAGAACTTGTAGTTCAACCCCAACGAAGCCGATTTGGGCCTGCAGCCGCCCCACGTCGTATTGCCCGCACTCGTGTAATCGATGATGGGCGAGGTCGTGCCGTCGTGGCAGTCGGTCTTGATGCCGTGGCTGCCCGCACCCAGATCATAATGCGCGTTGCCGTGGTTGATGGTCTCGGCAAGGTTGACATACCAGTACAGCTGCTTGTCGAACTTGTGCTTGTACGCGAACGTAAACATGTCCGCATGGTCGTCCAGGCTGTTCGGGTTGTAATTGTGCTGCCCGCCCGGGTCGCCCGGCGTTCTCGTTGCATGTGCCCAACCCAGGTTCAGGTTGTCTTTCGGACCGAGATCCTGGGTCAGCGCGAGCCAGTAGCTGCGGCGCTGCCGTTCGTTCTGGAACTCCAGGGCGGCGGGAAGCTGGCGTGTCATGCGCTCGTAGAGGCCGTTCACGGTCAGGCCGAAATCGAAGTGGTACTGCGCACCGACCTTGAAAGCAGCCTCGTCGCCGATGTCGCCGACGAACTCCGGGGTGGCATTGAGGCAGTAATACGTGTTGGCACTGGGTAAAGTCGCGCAAGATCCGGTTGCGCCGTAGGCACTGCCGACGAAATTGTAAAGACCCCAATTGAGGTACTGCGACAAGGGCCCGCCCCCGCCCGCAGACGGGTCGCCTTCATTCATCATGGTGGCATACCCGGGAGAGTTGGATCCGATACCGTCGCTGTTTCGGTTGACATGCTTGTGCAGTTCGTACGCCGCGGTCAGGTACAAGTTCTCGGTTTCGAACTTCAGGTCCATGCTGTAGGCGTTGTCGAAGCCGCCGTCGTCGCAGGCGAGCAGCAGGTTGCCGCTGCCGGGCACATTACCGCCGCTGCAATTGGAGGAGCCGCCCGCCAGGTTCAGGTTTTCGTCTGCCGTGCGGTTCTGCCCGGGCGAGAAGAACAAGTCATAGCTGAAGCCGTTGTATTTCGGCGATTCGTACCAGATCGAGTGGTCCATCGCGGCGGCGAACTCGAGACGGTTGTCGCCGCCGGAATTGCTCACGATGACGTTCATGGCGCCCGCCATGCCGGCGAAGGGATCCAGCCGTCTGGTTGAATTGGCGTACGGTGCCGAGCCATGACCGACCTTGAGCGAGCCCCAATCCTTGCCGCTGAGCCCGATATAGGTCGTGCCCGAACCGATCCCGCCCCGGACGCTGGCCGTCTGCGCGGTATAACCCGTCGTCACACCCGGAGCGGCCGTCAGGGCGACCTGGGCTTCGATCTGGACGATGAACTTCGTACTATCGAAACCGGGGATCGCGTGGCTGCCGCGCCAGCCCAATGTGGACGCATTGGAGGCAATCGCGGGCTGGTAGCCTACATTTCCAAACGGCACGGCGGCACCCTTCTGGTCGCCGCGCGGATACACCCCGTTCACGGGGGTCCCGCCATAGTGGTATGCGACCATTCCATCCATTCCCTTGGTCGAGTCGTCGATGGAGACGTCCAGAGATCCGTAGAAGGCCTTGATGAACTTGTCGAACAAGGGCTCCGCGGAGGCTTCCTTGGCCTTTGCGGTGCTCGGTCCCGCGCCCTTGGGCGGTGGTCCTGCGGGCGCCGCTGCCGGCGGGGCCGCCGGCTGCTTGGAGAGCGCGTCGAGTTTCTTCTGCAAGTCCTGCATCTGCTGCTGCATGACGCGCATCTGGTCCTGCAGTGCTTTGGTTTGGGCATCGTCCGCGAAGACGACGCCGTTGAAGGCGACACTGGCGGCGCATGCCGCAAGCGCCACCAGCATAGGCTTTGCCAATCTGAATTTAAGCATTGTGTGATTCCTCATGAAACGCGTTTGTTCGAATCATTCTCGTCGTTGCCAGCCATCCTCACATCCTTCGATTGCCCAACCCTCCATGTGCATACTCCCTGTCTCCCTGAATCTTCAGTGCACCGCTACGCCTTCGGTATGAGCCCGGCGCCGCGCGCCCATTGATACTTCGCGCCGAGCACCGCGACCGGGATCTCGGTCGAGTACGCGTAAGCGGGAATGCCGTGCTGATACAGGTACTCGGCCGCTTCCTCCACTTCCACGTCGCCGGCAAGCGAAGCCACCACCGGCTTTTCAATGCCCCTGGCGCGCATTTCGGACACGACTTCGACCATCAACTTCGCAAACACCATGGGCGGAGTGATGATGGTGTGCCAGTAGCCCAGGATCAGCGCGTGGATGCGCGGATCCTGCAGGCCCAGCCGCACCGTGTTCTGATAAGTGCTGGGCGGTTCGCCGCCGGTGATGTCCACCGGGTTGCCGGCCGCGCCGAACGGCGGGATGAATTTGCGGAAGGCGGCGTCAAGGTCGGCAGGCATGGCCATCAAGGACAAGCCGTTGTCCACGCAGGCATCGGACAACAGCACGCCCGAGCCGCCCGCACCGGTGATGATGACCACGTTGTTGCCCTTCGGCGTCGGCAGCACGGGAATGCCGCGCGCAAAATCCAGCAGATCGCGCAGGCTGCGCGCACGAATGACCCCGGACTGCCTGAAAACATCTTCATAAATCTTGTCATTGCCGGCGAGCGCGCCGGTGTGCGAGCTCGCGGCCCGCGCACCCATGCTGGTGCGGCCGGCTTTCAATACCACGATGGGCTTTTTCTTGGAAACCCGCTTCGCGACGTCGGCGAAGGCGCGACCGTCCTTCAAATCCTCCAAATGCTGCGCAATGATGGTCGTGTTCTCGTCCTGCTCGAAGTACGTGAGCAGATCGTCCTCATCGATGTCGGCCTTGTTGCCAAGCCCGACGATGGCCGACACGCCCATTTTTGCCGATCGCGAAAATCCGATGATCGCCATGCCGATGCCGCCCGACTGCGAGGACAGCGCCGCGTGGCCCTTGACGTCGTAGGCGGTGCAGAATGTCGCGCAAAGATTGCTGGGCGTGTAATAGAAACCATAGATATTCGGGCCCATGAGGCGAACGCCGTAGCGGCGGCCGATCTCGACCAATTCATTCTGGCCGGCCACATTGCCGGTTTCGGCGAACCCGGAGGGAATCAAGATGGCGCCGGCAATTTTCTTCTCGCCGACCTCGGTCAGTGCCTGCGCGACGAATTTGGCTGGAATGGCAAACACGGCGACGTCGATTTCGGCGGGCACGTCCTTGACGCTCTTGTATGCCTTCTTCCCCATGATGTTTTCGGCATTTGGGTGAATGGGGTAAATCTCGCCCTGGTAGCCGCCGTTGATCAAATTCTTCATCACGGAATTGCCGATCTTGCCGCTCTCGGCCGAAGCGCCGATCACCGCCACGGCTTTGGGCTTCATGATCCGGGTCATCTTTTCAACGATGGCAGCTTGATTCGGGCGGTCGCGCGCCGGCGCCGGATTGAAATCAAGTACGATGCGAACGTCCGCCGCGGTCGCACCGCGATCGGTGGCGAACACCGGATTCAAGTCCATTTCCGCTATTTCGGGAAAGTCCGCGATCAGCGTCGATACCTTCACGATCATGGAGGCAAGCGCGGCGCGGTTCGCCGGCTTGGCGCCGCGAACGCCGCGCAATATTTCCGCGGCGGCTATCCCGTCCAGCATCGAGAGCGCCTCTTCGTTGCTGGCGGGCGCCAAGCGGAACGTAATATCCTTCAGCACTTCGACCAGGATGCCGCCGAGGCCGAAGGCAACCAGCTTGCCGAACGCGGGGTCGGTCACGGCGCCGATGATCACTTCTTGGCCCCCGGCGAGCATCTGCTGAACCTGCACGCCGAGGATCTCAGCCTTGGCATCGTATTTCTTGGCGTTGGCGACGATGGTGGCGTAACTGTCTTTCGCCGCCTCCGCGGACTTGACCCCAACGACGACGCCGCCCGCTTCGGTCTTGTGCAAGATCTGCGGCGACACGATCTTCATGACGACGGGAAAGCCGATGTCGGCGGCGAGCCTTGCCGCGTCTTCCGCGCTCTTCGCGACGCCCTCCTTGGGAATGCTGATACCGTATGCCTCGCAGACGCCGCGCGCCTCCGGTGCGGTCAGCGCCGCGCGTTTGGCGGCCCTGGCTTGATCCAGAATCTTGCGAACAGCGCTCGTGTCATTCGTCATCATCGGTTCCTCTAAAAGCTGCGTGCGCACGGGTGGGCCGCCCGCCGCGCTGTCAAATCACCTTTCTCGATCTCAGCGCAGCGACGTCCGCCGCAGCGTAGCCGAGCTCCGCCAGAACCTCGTCCGTGTGCTCGCCCAACAACGGCGATCGTTTGACCTCGGTGGGGCTGTCGCTCATCTTGATGGGATTGCCCACGGTCAGGTACTTGCCCCGCTTCGGATGATCCACCTCGACGATGGTGCCCGTCTTGCGCAAGCTTGGCTCATTGGCAAGCTCCTGCATGGAAAGAATCGGTCCGCAGGGAATGTCGTGTTCATTGAGCAACTCCATCGCCTCGAACTTGGTCTTGGTCGCCGTCCACGACTCGACCGCCGCGAATACTTCCTTGAGTCTGGGCAGACGCGCCTCCGGCGTCGCATAGTCGGGATCGGTGAGCCACGTCTCCTTGCCGATGACTTTGCAGATGGCCTTCCATACCGGCGCCTGTGCGATGAAGTACAGATAGGCATTCGGATCGGTCTCCCAACCCTTGCACTTGACGATCGTCCCCGGCTGTCCGCCGCCCGATGCATTGGCCGCGCGCGGCACCGCGGCCCCGAACTTGCCGTTCGGATACTGCGGGTACTCTTTCATGACATGGGTTCGATCGAGGCGCTGCTGGTCACGCAGCTTGACCCGGCACAGGTTGAGCACGCCGTCCTGCATCGCAGCCAGCACTCGCTGACCGCGACCGGTCGCGTTGCGCTGATACAGCGCTGCCACGATGCCGAGCGCCAAGTGCAGTCCGGTGCCGCTGTCGCCGATTTGCGCCCCGGTCACCAGCGGCGGCCCGTCATCGAAGCCGGTGGTCGAGGCTGAGCCGCCCGCGCACTGGGCGACGTTCTCATACACCTTGCATTCCTCGTACGGACCGGGACCGAAGCCCTTTACCGACGCGAGAATCATGCGTGGATTGAGTTCCTGCACCCGCTCCCAGGTGAACCCCATGCGGTCGAGAGCGCCCGGCGCGAAATTTTCCACCAACACATCGCAGTGCTTCACCAGCTTCTCGAGCACCTGTTTGCCGCCTTCGCTTTTCGTGTCGAGCGTCACCGAGCGCTTGTTGTGGTTCAGCATCGTGAAATACAGGCTGTCCACGTCCGGTATGTCGCGCAGCTGTTCGCGCGTGATGTCGCCGGCGCCGGCCCTTTCGATCTTGATCACGTCCGCACCGAACCAAGCGAGCAACTGCGTGCAGGTTGGCCCCGACTGCACGTGCGTGAAGTCGAGAATGCGGACTCCGTCCAATGCCTTACTCATGCGATTCCCCAGCGCCGATCATTTGTACATCGTTTGGTTCTTGGTGCCCGGCGCATACTCCCGCGGGTCGACCCAGATATTGACGACCGCGGAGCGGCGAAGCTTTTGAATCGACTCCCGCGCACGCTGCAGCGCCGGTGCGATCTGCGCCGGGTCGCGCACCTCTTCGCCGTAGCCGCCGAGCATTTCGGCGAACTTTCCGAAGGGTACATCGCCGAGCAAATTGCCTACGTTGCCGCGCTGCTCTCCGTACTTCGCCAGCTGGCCGTAGCGAATTTGATTCATCGCCGAATTGTTGCCGATGACCGCAAGATACGGCACGCCGAACCGGTTGGCCGTCTCCATGTCGAACGCAGTCATCCCGAAGGAGCCATCGCCGTAATAGCACAGGACTTCCTTGGAAGGGTTGGCAAGCCCCGCCGCAATCGCGAATCCTGTGCCCACGCCGAGCGAGCCGAGCGCACCCGGGTCCATCCACTGGCCCGGACCGCGCGGGCGGACCGCTTGCGCCGAAATGGTCACCACATCGCCGCCATCGCCGATATAAATCGTGTCGTCCCGCAAGAATTCATTGAGTTCCCAGGCGACGCGGTAGGGATGAATCGGCACGCTGTTCGACTTGAAGAGCGGCATGAGCTTCTCGCCCGCAACGGTCTCGGCGTCGCTCAACTGCTTGAGCCATTGTTGGCGCGCCTGGCGCTTGTCGTTCTTGAGGCGGCCGGAAGCCGCCTGCAGCACGGCGCCCAAAATCGCACCCGGGTCGCCCACCAGACCGAGGCTGATGTCGCGATTCTTGCCGACGGTTCGGTAGTCCATGTCGATCTGCACCAGCGTCAAATCCTTGCTGATGCGCTTGCCGTACCCCATGCGGAAGTCGAACGGCGTACCTACGATCAAGAGTACATCGGCATTCGCAAACGCCTGGGTTCTCGTGCGGTCGAAATGATGCGGATCGCCGGGCGGGAGCAGACCGCGGCTCGCGCCGTTGAAGTAACCAGGGATGTCGAGACCTCGCAGCAGTGCGATCGCCTCTTTGTGCCCGCGCGCGGTCCAGACTTGCTGTCCGTAAAGAATGGCCGGGCGCTCGGCATTGACGAGAATATCGGCCAGCTTTTCGATGTCGCGAGGATCTCCGATGGAGCGTGTGGATGCGCGGTATTTGCCGGGCTGGGGTACTACCGCCTTGGTGATGTCGACCTCGCGGTCGAGTATGTCGCGTGGAATTTCCAGGTACACGGGACCGGTCGCCCCGTTGAATGCCTCGCGCGCCGCCATGGAAATCATGTCCGCCACACGTTCCGTGCTGGAAACCGTCGCTGCGAATTTGGTGATGGGGGACATCAGTTCGACGTGCGGCAAATCCTGCAGCGAACCCATCTTGTGCTGGGTCAGCGCACCCTGGCCGCCGATATGCAGAATCGGGCTTTCGGAGCGGAATGCAGTGGCGACGCCGGTCATCGCATTCGTGCATCCCGGTCCGGCCGTCGTGACTACGCAGCCCAGCCTGCCTGTCTGGCGCGCATAACCGTCGGCCGCGTGGGCAGCCACCTGCTCGTGGCGCACGTCGATGATGCGGATGCCCTCATCGACGCAGCCGTCATAGATATCGATGATGTGCCCGCCGCACAGCGTGAAGATCGTGTCGACGCCTTCGTTCTTCAGGGCCTTGGCGACCAGATGGCCGCCCGAAATCACGCTCGCGTCGCGACTCTTGCGCTGCAGAGTATCTTCGGCGGTCGTGGTCTTCGGCTGAGTGGGTGCGGGGTTTACGGTTGCCATATTTACCTCCACGGAAAACTGAACACTTCCCGGTTGGCCTCGGGTCAGCGCAAGAGCAGTCATTCGATGGCCGGCCGCGGTGGGCCGGCCATCGATTCAAATCATCAAAGTCAACTCAATCTCAAATCATCAGGTGCCGCGCGTGCTCGCGAGCCCGACCGGCTCCGTCGGATCGGCAACCACCCGGTCGAGCATTCGCCGGCGCATCGGCGACAGCACGAATATCGCCAGCACGGCGGCGGCGATCGGCAGCGCGCCCGCGATCCAAAGCACCGGCACCCAGCTACCGGCAGAAGCCTTGAGCACGTTCGCCAGCGGAATGAGCAGCGAGGAGGTGCCTTTGGCCGTATACAGAAAGCCGTTGTTGGCCGCCGCAAACTTGGGACCAAAGGTGTCGCCGCTCACCGCGGGGAACAGCGAGAAGATCTCGCCGTAGCCCAAGAAAATCAGCGGCGCGAAGACCAGGAAGCCCGTGGCCGAGTGACCGAATGACATCAGGCCCCAGATGGCGAGCCCCTCGACCGCGAAGACCAGCACCATCGTGTTCTCGCGGCCCAGATGGTCCGATAACCAACCCGTCAGCGGCCGCGTAAAACCGTTGACCAGGCTATCGATCGACAGCGCGAGCGTGAGCAGCGGCATCGTGGCCCAAAAGAAGTTGACCGGGGTCGCTGCAACGCCGTAATCCTTGGCGATCGGGGCAATTTCCGCAGCAGCCATCAGTCCGCCCGATGCCACCAGCACCATGCACAGATAGAGCATCCAGAACACCGGCGTCTTGAGCATTTCGCCCGGCGTGAAGTTGCGTTTTGTCAGGGGATTTACCGCCCCCTTCAGCGCCGCGACAATGGAGGTGGTCGGCGGCCGGATCATGAACAACGAAATCACCAACACCACGATGCCCTGGATCATCCCAAAGTCGAAGAAGGCCTTGTCGTAGCCTCCCGATTTCACCATGTTGGCGATCGGAATGACCGTCAGCGCAGCACCGGCACCGAATCCTGCAGCCGTCAACCCCGCGGCGAGGCCCCGCTTGTCGGGAAACCACTTGAGCGCGTTACCCACGCAGGTGCCGTACACGGCGCCGGCACCGATGCCGCCGATCACCGCAGAAAAATACAAAAAGCCGAGAGAAGTCGCATAGGAATTCATGATCCAGGAGATTCCCGCCAAGATGCCGCCCACCAGCACCACCGGACGCGGTCCGAACTTGTCCATCAACCAGCCTTCGACCGGCACCAGCCACGTTTCGCAAAGCACGAAGATCGAAAACGCGACCTGGATCGCAGCTTTCGACCAGCCGAATTTCTCTGACATCGGATTGACGAACAGCGTCCAGCCGTATTGCAGGTTGGCCACCATCGCCATGCAGATGATTCCCATGACGAGCTGCGCCCAGCGGTTCTTCAGCCCGGTATTCTGCATTGGGTCGGCGGTCGCCGGAGTCGAAATCGCGTTCATGTAGTTCTCCTTTATCGCGTTTTACGAGAGCGTTTTATGAGAGCAATCGAGATGATTGAAGCGCAAGAGCCCATCTGAAGTTGAGGCCTGCATCCAAAGTCATGAACGCGTCGAGAATTGAGGAGCGGCAGGGGATAGATCCCACGGCGCTCGAGTTGAACCGAAGACGCGGAAGTTCCAGCCGGACGCACTCTTGAGCCCCCCCAGTAATTCGGGCGCAAGAAGCCCGAACCAATTTTCCAACCCTACTTTTTTTGTTGGTATACGATATATCAACAAGTTGATTTGTCAAGCAAGCCGCCGCTCCGGCGCCGAAGTGGAGCCGACCTTGAGGCCATCAGCGTCATTTATTCAAGCAGCTTGCCGCGCATATAGTATGTTTACTGCACTAAAGACTGAGGGTCATATACCTCATATCTACGAGGCAATTCTGTGAGGCAACGTCTCGGGCGCGTGAGACGCTGCGCGGTATGCGGTGCAACCATCACTGCGAGGGGATGTGGGTAAATGAGCTCGATCGAAAAACTGATTCAACGTGCCGCGCCGGCGACGCCGCTCACGCTGGGCCCCTTGAACGCCACGAGTTTACGAGATCAAGCCTATGCGCTGCTCAAGAACGCGATCGCGGATACCGACATATACGACGCTCAACAGGAACTGCGGCTGGACGAGCGGCAGCTCACCGCCGCGCTGGGCGTGAGTCGCACACCGATACGCGAAGCGCTGTCGCTCCTCGAGCAGGAAGGGTTCATCCGCACCATCCCGCGCCGCGGCATCTACATCATTCGCAAGTCGAAGCGCGAAATGATTGAGATGATCCAGATGTGGGCTGCGCTCGAATCCATGGCTGCACGTCTGGCCACCCTGAACGCCTCGGATGCCGATATCGCCAAATTGCGGCATTTGTTCGATGAGTTCCAGAATTCGCCGCCGTCGGAGCATCTGGGTGAATACTCCGACGTCAACATCGCGTTTCATACCGCGGTCATCGCGCTCGGCGGCTCGCAGACCATCGTGGACGCGACCCGCAACCTGCTGATGCACGTGCGAGCGATCCGCCGCGCAACGATCACGCAGAGCGATCGTGCGGCGCGCTCCATCATCGATCACCTGAAGATCATCGAAGCGCTGGAAAACCGCGATACCGAGCTGGCCGAACGGCTGACCCGCCAGCATACTTTGGATTTGGCGGCGCACGTCGACCGCTATTGCAATTTCCTGGACTAGCCGAGCGCTACATCCGGCGCCTGTTCGCCGCTCCCCATGCTCCTAAGGTCGGGACCGTGCCGGCGTCCTCATCGTCGTACAGAAATTGCGGACCGGCGGCCCTCGCAATCTCGCCGCGCAGCGCGCCCGGCGCCACCGCCTCGAGTCCGCTCAGGGTGTCGGGATCCGCAATAGCCGTCTGCAGCAAGGCTGCATCCATCCACACCGGCGTTCCGGATTCGATGCGAAGATAGATCTGCCCGGTGGCCTGCTCGGCGAAGTTGACCCGGCGAAATCCGCCGATGCAGCGGCGCAGGAAGCCCGTGTTGAACTGCGGAGCGAGCAGCTTTGGATCCGAATAGAGAAATTCCGCAGCCCTGGCGTCAACGTTGACGCGGCCGTACCGCTCGATATCCAGCGTTCCCGTGACCCTGAGAATGTTGAAGGTGTCGTTGTCACCGAAGGCCACCGTCCGCGGACGCTCGCCGAGGGGCACCGTGTTGTCCAGAAATTCGAACCGGATGAGCTTGTCGGCATGGCGGACCCAGGTGAAGAAAACATCGGGAATGCCCGTGTATGCCTCCACGGCGTGGGCCAGCGTATCGTCCACGGCCTTGTAGCGGCCGAATTCGAGTCCGCGCTTCCACGCCCGCTCGACCAACATCTCGGGCGGAGTGATCATGAAGAACAAATAGACCGTCTGACCGAAGCGGGTCAGCAGATTGCTGCCCGCCTCGTCCGAATCGGGGGCGAAGCTGTCGAAACGAAACCGGTCGATCAACAGGTGCGTCATGTCGCCGCGTCCGTACTTGCCCGCCATATACCGGTCGAGCTTCTGGTCGACGATTTGCAATTCCTCGGCGGTGAACGCCCCCGCGTACTTGTACGCCGGACCGAGCGCGCCGTAGTCGAGCAGTTGCTTGCGCCAGATGTCCGGACTGATGAGCGCGAAATCGCTCCAACGCACGCCGATGTCGCCCGCCAATTTCTTTTGCAGGGGCCGCAAACTGCTCTTGCCCGAGGCCGAAGGCCCCTTGGTGTTGATGACCACGGGCCGCTGCTGGCGCGGCAGCAGAGTGTAACCCTCCGCATGCGCCGCGCGCCGCAACCAGGGCTCGATGGCGCGGCCGATGCAATCGCTGCCGAATTCGTTGCATGCCATGTCGGTCGCCATCGATATGATGAGCTCGCGCGTGCCCCAAGCGTGGCCCTGGGTGGCAAACAACGCCGACATCACCCGCGCCAGCTTGCGATGGGCGATACGTTGCGCCGGATCGCGCGCCAGTCTCGCGCGGCGCTCGCAGTCGTCAATGTGGCGCGTTCCCCAGCCCGGATCGGCCGGTCCCGGGGCGGCGGCCGCGCCGCCGTTCGCCCCCGGGCGCCCGAACAACCGCGAGATCCGTGAGCGCGTCACGAACGAACCCGCCGGCGCGGCTTCAGGTGCGACCTGCGTCAGCGCGGCACCGATGGCATCGCGCAATTCATCGCGCGCGCGAGTGTAGGCCGCAGTAATGGCATCCATCTGCGGCGCCAAGTACCGGTCGAGCAAGACCCCGGCCATCTCGCGGAAATTAATGCCCAGGTCGCCGATTTGGGAGCCGTCGGGAACGGCAAAGTCAGCGGTGACCCGGATCAGCAGCTCGTGAAGAGCCAGCCGCTGCGGCCGGAATGCGACCAGTTCGCTCGGCGGGATTCCGGTGAGTCCCTGCAGCTCAGTGGCCGCGGCAATGCTGGTGAAGACATTGTCGGCGTGGAATATCGTCGACAGGTGCCGCAGCTCCTTGGGCACCTGGGACTGGATGCCGGGATTCCACGGCCCACAGACCGGAGCGTCGCCGCAGCTCACGCCTGGAACCTCACCGCCCGCATACCACGTACCGCCATGCGTCCGATCATACTCAACCCGCAAGCCTCCGCCGAAAACTCCTAGGTGAGACGCAATTCTCCATCTGGGCTCATACCTTGTGATGCACTCGCCACCCGGACAGATGTTCAAATGCGACAGAATGTGGTGTTAAAGCGGTGATATACGAGTCGGATGCGCCCAACATGAAAAATGCGCTGCGGGGAAGGCCAGACCCATGATTTCGCAACCTATCGGTCAAACGGCCATGGGGAAGGCGACGGCCGCGGCCGCCGATGGGGAGGACGCGGCCGTCGATCCGGTATTTCGCGGCCTTGCCCAACTCGCTGCGATCTGCTGCGGCGCACCCTTGGCTTCGATCGCGGTCAGCGAGTGCGGTGAACCCTGGTGCGCGACGGCGGCAGGAATACCGGCAGCCACCCCATGGCCGGATCCGTTTGCCGATTGCACGGCACGCAGCATGGATCTGTTCGAGGTACCGGACACCTTGTCGGACGCGCGCTTCCGGGAAGCCGAATGCGTGACCGGGAAACCCGGCATCCGTGCCTACGCCGGCTGCGCACTGCGCAGCGCCGCGGGCGATGTGCTGGGCAGCCTGGCGGTGTACTTCACGGCAGCTCACTGCCTGGATCCGCAGCAGCGCACGGCGTTGCGCCTGCTTGGACAACAAGCGGCAGCCCAAGCCGGACTGCGCTCGCGAGTGACCGAATTGACTTTGCTGTGCGATGCGCCGTTCCCTGCGCCGGCGGCGGACGCTGCGATGGCGGCGGCCCTGATCGAGAGCGCACCGGTTGCCATTTATCACACGGATGTGGCCGGCAACATGACCTACAGCAATCCCGAGTACCGCCGCATCTTTGGGTTGCAGTTGGGGCATGGCCCCGATGCCTGGGCGCAGCGCGTGCATCCCGACGATCGCGCGCGCATGGAACGGGAATGGGCGCAATTCTGCCGCCAACCCTCGCCCAGCCGATTCGACGGCTACCGCACCCTGTCCGACGACGGCACGGTGCGCCATTACTCGGAACAGGTCGTCGCAGCCCGCGGAGTTCCCGGCTGGCTCGGTACCATTGCGGACTTCACCGACCTGGTCGCCGCGCGCGACAATCTGCGCCGCGCCGAGATCTTGTTCCGCAACACCTTTGATCAGGCGCCGCTCGGCATCGTCTATGCAGACCGCTCCGGCAAGTTTCTGCGGTTCAACCAGGCGTTCTGCACCATGCTGGGCGTCGATCCCGGCGAGCTCACGGACAAGTCGATGGCGGAGTTCACGAACGCCGACGACGCCGCGCGAGTATCCGTCGAACTCGAGCGCCTGTGGGACGGCAGCATTCAATTCGCGGATATCGAAAAGCGATTCAGGCGCAAGGACGGCGGCGTCCTGTGGGTGCGCACGAGCACGGCGCTGGTGTTCGACGGCGGCACCAAGGCTGAGTATTCGGTGGAATTCTTGCGGGACATCAGCGCCCGCAAGGAGTCGGACGCGGAGCTCGAACGGGTGCACAAGCAGCTCATGACCGCCTCGCGGCAAGCGGGCATGGCTGAAGTCGCGACCAACGTGCTGCACAACGTCGGCAACATCCTCAACAGCGTCAACATCTCCGCGAGTCTGGTGATCGAGCGCGTCAAGCAATCCAAGGCGCCCGGTCTGAGCCGCGTGGCCGCTCTGCTGCAGGGAAAGGGCGCTTCGGTGGGCGAGTTCATCGCCAATGACGAGCGCGGCAGGCGCATACCGGAATATCTGTCATCCCTCGGCGAGCAGCTCCTCGGCGATCAAAAGATGGCGCTCGAGGAATTGGCGTCGCTGCGCGACAATCTGGAGCACATCAAGGACACGGTGGCGATGCAGCAGAACTACGCCAAATTGTGCGGGGTCACCGAAACCGTCGCGGTGGCCGACTTGGTGGAGGACAGCCTGCGCTTGAATGCCGGCGCCTTTGTGCGCCACGGCGTGACCCTGCGCCGCGAGTTCAGCGACGTGCCGCCGATCACCGTGGACAAGCACAAGGTGCTGCAGATCTTGGTGAATCTGGTGCGCAACGCCAAGTACGCCTGCGATGAATCGGGCAGGTCCGACAAACTTCTCACGCTGCGCATCGAAAAGGCGCCGGCCGGGGTGCGCATTTGCGTCATCGACAACGGTGTCGGCATTCCCGCGGAAAACATGTCCCGCCTGTTCACTCACGGTTTCACGACCCGCGCCTCCGGACACGGTTTCGGCTTGCACAGCGGCGCCCTTGCCGCCCAGGAACTCGGCGGCTCGCTGCGCGTCACCAGCGACGGACCGGGCTGCGGCGCAACGTTCATCCTCGAGTTGCCTTGCGATACCACGGAGGCGGCCCGTGCCTAGTTCCGCTCCGCCCGCCCACCGTCGCATTCTGATCGTCGACGACAACGCATCCATTCACCTCGATTTTCGCAAGGTGCTCGGCGCCCAGGCCGAGCATTCCGCGCAGGCCGCTCTCGATGTACTGGAGGCGAACCTGTTCGGCGAAACGGTGATTGCGGCAGCGCGGCCGAACTTCGAAATCGATTCCGCGCATCAGGGGCAGGAAGGTGTGGCAATGGTCCGCCAGGCGCTCGCCGAGGGACGTCCCTACACCATGGCTTTCGTCGATATGCGCATGCCGCCGGGCTGGGACGGCCTCAAGACGATTGAGCACCTCTGGGCCACGGATCCCGACGTGCAGGTCGTGATCTGTTCGGCGCACACTGACTACGATTGGACTGAAGTCGTCGACCGGCTGGGCCACTCCGACAAGCTGCTGGTGCTGCGCAAACCCGCCGAACCCATCGAGGTCCTGCAATGCGCCACGGCGCTGTCCCGCAAGTGGGAGAATGACCGGCTGGTCAGGGACCAGATGTTGCGCCTCGAAGAGGTGATCACGACGCGCACGCGGGGCCTGGAGGCGGCCAATCAGCAGCTGCGCCATCTGGCCACTCACGACGCCTTGACGGGCCTGCCGAATCGGGTCTTGCTCGATGACCGGCTGCAGCAGGCCATTGCCCATGCGGACCGCGACATGCGCGCCTTCGCGGTTCTGGTCTGCGATCTCGACCGCTTCAAACTCATCAATGATTCTTTGGGACACCGTGCGGGCGATGAACTGCTGCAGGAAGTGGCGCGCCGGCTCGCCACCGTGGTGCGCACCGCCGACACCGTGGCGCGTTTCGGCGGCGATGAATTCGTCCTGATCGGCACCTCAATCGCCGATGCCGACGATGCCGCCGGCCTCGCCTCCCGGGTCATGGATGTACTGCAATCACCGGTGCGGATCGCCGCCATCGACATTCACACCTCGCCCAGCATCGGCATCGCCATGTATCCCGACGACGGCACCACCACCCAGGCGCTGCTGGCGCGTGCCGATGCCGCCATGTATTCGGCCAAACAAAATGGCCGAGGCAACTTCCGGCGCTATTCGCCTGGAATGCACGCCGGCACCGAGGACCGGGTCCAGCTCGAAAGCGACCTGCACAATGCGATGAGTTCGAACCAGTTCGCGCTCTACTACCAGCCGAAGGTGGACACGCAAACGGGCGAGGTGCGCAGCGCGGAGGCGTTGATCCGCTGGCTGCATCCCACCCGGGGCGTGGTCTCACCCGCGGACTTCATTCCCTTGGCGGAGGAGTGCGGCCTGATCGGCGCCATCGGAGGATGGGTGATTCGCGAGGCCTGCCGGCAGGCGCGCGCCTGGCAGGACGAGGGCGTGCCGCCGCTGCGGGTGTCGGTGAACCTGTCGGCATCGCAATTCCGCGACAGCGGTCTGCTCGAGAGCATTCGCCGCGCGCTCGGCGACGCCGGACTCGAGGCCTGTTATCTCGAAGTCGAACTCACGGAAAGCGCGGTCATGAACGACCCCGAGGAGTCGATTGCCATTCTCGAATCGCTGAGCTCCATGGGAGTGCTGGTGTCAGTGGACGATTTCGGCACCGGCTATTCCAGTATGAGCTACCTGCGGCGCTTTCCCATCGACAAACTGAAGATCGACCGTGTGTTCATCGATGACATCGTGAGCCGCCCGGAGGATGCATCGATCGTGCGTGCCATCGTTTCGCTGGCACATAGCCTGCGCCTCAAGGTCGTCGCCGAAGGCGTGGAAACCCCTGCGCAGCTCGATTTCCTGAAATTGACGGGCTGCGATGAATACCAGGGCTACCATTTCAGCCGTCCGCTGCCCGCCGCGGATTTCGAGCGCCTCATCCGTGAATCTCATTCCGGCGATGTCTTCACCGACGACGACGCGGCGCGCACGCACAGCAAACTGTCGGCCTTCGTTCGCAAGTAATCCGCCGCTCGAACGCGCCTCATCCGTCAGAGCTTTGCGTTGTCCGGATACACTCGCAGCGGCGGAACCTCGCCGCGCAGCAGCTTCTGCTGCACTTCCTGCCAATATTCGATGCCCAGCAAATCGGCGTTCTCCTCCCGGAAACAGCGGCGCGCATAAGTGCTCTTGATCTGCATGCCATGCTCGAGTTCTTCGGGCAGGAAGATCACTCCATCCTCGAAAAACCAGGCCGGCACGGCCTCCTCGCCGGGCTCGCGATCGGTGTTGGTACGGATCTTCACGTCGGTCAGCTTCTCGACGGCGTCGTAGTCGAAGAGAAACACCCGGCCATAGCGTCCGACGCCGTAGTTTCTCGAGTCCAGGTCCTTGTTGAAGATGTTGGTGGCCGCATTGTTGCGAATGCAATGGCCAAGGCTGATCATCACCGCGCGGGCCGCCGTGTCATCGGCGGTTTCCAGGAACACCGGCACAGGCACGATCTTCAACTGCACGATCAGCGTGCGCAGATAAACGCCGTCCCGGTCGATTTGCACGCTGCCTGCGGCCTGCCGGCACAGTTCGTCCAACAGCGCGGGGTCGAACATGTCGCGGTCCAGCCGCAGGTTGAAGTACATGACATTGTCCAACATGCTGCCGGCGCGGTTGATTTCGTGCACGACGCGGTACTTGTCGACCACCTTGGCGACGCCCGGGAACGCCCCCCACTTGTAAGAACTGGTGGGTTGATCGCGGATGACCTTGAGGTGATAGGCGCATTCGTCGAAGGTGAAGCCCAGCGCAACGGTGCCCGGGACCCCCGGCGAGCGCTGCAGGCGGTGGCCGCGGCGCACCTGTTCGGTGATCTCGTTCAATATGACGACCTTGCCGACGTGATTGAACCCGATGGTCGAATACTGATGTCCGAACGGGCGGCGCGGCATCAGGCTGAAAAGGAACACACACGTTTGATAGTAGAGCCGCGTGGTCACGTGAAAATTGGCGAGTGCCGAGCTGAATAAGTCATGTATATCCGAGACGCGATGCAGGACGGCATCGGCGTAGATGCCCTGGGGGCTGTTCAGCAGCGCAATCACGCAGGGCACCATGCTGTCGTCGGCCAGCAGCCAACGGCCGACGATGAAGGCGCTGCGATCCCGGAAGAACCCGGCCTCGATGACGTCGAGCGCCTGCGCGGGAGCGGCGCCGGGGGGATCGTCGAGCAACCGTTCGACTCGATCCCGGATCTTTCGAGCGTCGCCCGCGAGGTCCCTGAACGGCACTGAGAAATTGGGCACCTGCAGGGCGTCGCACACCAGATCGATATCAATGCGTCCCTGCACCTTGAGCCGGCGGTGCACCGAGGCCATGGAATCCGCGCGCAACTTGCTGGGGGGCGGAAAGGAATAGGCGACCGGCCGCCATAGACCCTGGCTGATGTTGCGCCGGATCGAATGCGCGAAGCTGAAGGCGATGTCGGCGTCGTAGCGATCCACGATCATCGCCATGTACAGACGATCGAGCGCCACCCAGGCGCCGGAATCGGCGGCAAGTCCCGGATAAGCAGCGAGAATCTTCGGCCCGTGCTCCGCGATGTAGCGGCTGTAGAGCCCCAGACGTTCCCTGCTGATACGGATCGAGAGGTGCGGGTCCATGGACTCGAATGCGTGCTGCGCGCGGTGCGGGTATTCGCATAGTTGGCGGTAGAAATCGTCATAGATCACCAATATCAGCCGGGCGGCGGCGGCGACACGGGCGGCGGGATCGGCCTGCGCGGCCAGGTGCGAATAGGCCTCCTCGACCCTGGTTTCAGTTTCAAGGGACATGGGTCAGCCCGTTATTGTGCAGTGCCGCGACGGTGGACGTGACTTGTGTCATGGCGGACAATATTGAATCTTGGTGATGGTGTGCGCGTGGCTATACTCAGCGCATCATTCCATGGAATTCGGCCCGATTCGGTGTAATATCTGATATATCTATGAATTCGTTCCAATATGAGTAAATCTGCGCGGCGAGTCATCCCCATCAAGGTTGAACGTCCGTCCAATTTGAGTCCGGATGAGCGCGCGGCCGTGCTCGATGCCTGCGCGCGGCTGAAGGAGTTGCCCGGAGCGCTGTTGCCGGTGCTGCACGCGGTGCAGGAGGCACTCACTTTCGTACCCAAGGATGCGGTGCCGGTGATTGCGCAGGAACTGAATTTGTCGATCGCCGAAGTGCACGGCGTTGTCAGTTTCTATCATTACTTCTTGCAGGAGCGCCCCGGCCGCTCGGTGCTGCACCTGTGCCGAGCCGAAGCTTGTCAGGCGCTCGGCAGCGTTGCCCTCGAATCTCATGTGAAGGCCAGATTGGGCGTCGACTATCACGGCACGACCAGCGACGGCGCGATCACGCTCGAGCCGGTGTACTGTTTGGGTAACTGCGCGCTGGGACCGTCGCTGATGATCGATCAGCAATTGCATGGCCGCGTCACCGCGGATCGCTTCGATGAGCTGATGGCTGCAACCCGGGAGCCCACGTGAGCGCCCCGGCCGCGGCGGTGAAGATCTTCGTGCCGCGCGATGCGGCCGCGCTGGGTGTGGGCGCCGATCAAACCGCTTGGGCGATTCTCACCGAAGCGAAACACCGTGGAATCGCGGTCGAACTCATCCGCAATGGCTCGCGCGGCCTGCTGTGGCTCGAGCCCATGGTCGAGGTAGAGGTCGCCGGTACCCGTGTGGCTTACGGGCCCGTGCAAGCCCGTGACGTGGCGGGTCTGTTCGACGCCGGCTTCACCGCCGGAAAACCCCATGCCTTGGGACACGGCGCCACTGAAGAGATCCCGTATTTCAAGAAACAGGAACGCCTGACCTTTGCGCGCGTCGGGCTCGCCGATCCGCGCAGCCTCGCTGATTATCTGAAGCACGACGGCTATCGCGGCCTCAAGGCCGCACTTGCGCTGACACCCGCCGACATCGTCGCGGCCGTCACCGCGTCGGGGCTGCGTGGCCGCGGCGGAGCCGCCTTTCCGGCGGGAATCAAGTGGAAGACCGTGCTGGGCGCCGGGAACGGGAATAAGTTCGTGGTCTGCAATGCCGATGAAGGCGACTCGGGAACGTTTTCCGACCGCATGTTGATGGAAGGCGATCCCTTCGTGCTGATCGAAGGCATGACCATCGCCGGCTTGGCCGTCGGCGCGACCCAAGGCTATATTTATCTGCGCTGGGAGTACCCGCAGGCCAAGATCGCGCTCGAGGCGGCGATTGCCGCCGCCGGCGCCGCCGGCTATCTCGGGCACAACATTCAAGGCAGCGGCAAGGACTTCAAACTCGAAGTGCGCATGGGCGCCGGCGCCTATATCTGCGGCGAGGAAACCTCACTGCTGGAATCCTTGGAAGGCAAGCGGGGCCAGGTGCGCTTCAAACCGCCTCTTCCGGCGATCGAAGGTCTATTCGGCAAGCCCACCGTGATCAACAATGTGATCACGTTCGCATCGGTGCCCATCATTCTCGACCGCGGCGCCGAGTTCTATCAGAACTTCGGCATGGGCCGCTCCCGCGGCACGTTGCCGATGCAACTCGCCGGCAACCTCAAGCACGGGGGACTGGTGGAAATCGCCTTCGGCATGACATTGCGCGAAATCATGTATGACTTCGGCGGCGGCAGCTTGAGCGGCCGCCCGATTCGCGCGGTTCAAGTAGGCGGCCCCCTGGGAGCTTATCTGCCGGAGTCGCAGTTCGATACCCCCTTGGACTATGAGGCCTTTGCCGCCATCAAAGGCATGCTGGGACACGGCGGCATCGTTGCCTTCGACGACACGGTCGACATGGCTGCCCAGGCGCGCTACGCCATGGAATTCTGCGCCATCGAGTCCTGCGGCAAATGCACCCCCTGCCGCATCGGTTCCACCCGCGGCGTGGAAGTCATCGATCGGCTCGTCGCCGGCGAGAATGCTGCCAAGCAAGAAACTATTTTGCGTGATTTGTGCGAGACCCTGACGTACGGGTCGCTGTGCGCGCTCGGGGGGCTGACCCCCTACCCCGTCATCTCCGCGTTGAACCATTTCCCTGAAGATTTCGTCAAACCGTTACGGGCATCCAGCGCGGCCGGCTAGGCGCGGCGGTTGAGGCACACGAGGACCACCCATGCTTTCCATTGTTGAACAAGACTTAGGCACACCCGGGCGCGACAGCGCGCAACTCGTGACCCTTACCATCGATGGCCAGGAAGTGACCGTGCCGGCCGGCACCTCGGTCATGCGTGCCGCGGCGCTCTCGGATGTGAAAATCCCCAAACTCTGCGCCACCGAACAATTGGAAGCCTTCGGATCCTGCCGCCTGTGTCTGGTGCAGATCGAGGGCATGAAGGGATTGCCCGCTTCCTGCACCACGCCGGTCGCGCCCGGCATGAAAGTCATCACGCAGAACAAGCAACTCGCCGATATCCGCCGCGGCGTCATGGAACTGTACATCTCTGATCACCCTTTGGATTGTCTGACCTGTCCTGCAAACGGTCATTGCGAACTGCAGGACATGGCCGGTGTCGTCGGCCTGCGCGAAGTGCGCTACGGCTACGAGGGCGCCAATCACCTGACCGTCGAAAAGGACACCAGCAATCCGTATTTCACTTTCGATGCCAGCAAGTGCATCGTCTGCTCCCGCTGCGTGCGCGCCTGCGATGAACAGCAAGGCACATTGGCGCTGACCATTCAGAACCGCGGCTTCGACTCGACCGTGTCGGCAAGCCAGAACGTTTCCTTCATGGATTCCGAGTGCGTATCCTGCGGTGCCTGCGTGCAGGCCTGCCCGACCGCCACCCTGTCGGAAAACACCCTGATCGAAAAGGGCCAGGCCGAGCACAGCATCACCACCACCTGCGCCTACTGCGGCGTGGGCTGCTCCTTCCGCGCCGAGATGCAGGGCGAGGAAGTGGTGCGCATGGTTCCGAACATGAACGGCCATGCCAATCATGGCCACTCCTGCGTGAAGGGGCGCTTCGCCATCGGCTACGCCACGCACAAGGATCGCATCGTCAAGCCCATGATCCGCGCCAAGATCTCCGATCCGTGGAAGGAAGTTTCCTGGGAAGAGGCGATCGGCCACGCCGCCTCCGAACTCAAGCGCATCCAGGCCAAGCACGGGCGCGACTCGATCGGCGCCATCACCTCCTCGCGCTGCTCCAACGAGGAAACCTACCTGGTCCAGAAGCTGGTGCGCGCAGGTTTCGGCAACAACAACGTCGACACCTGCGCCCGGGTCTGCCACTCCCCCACGGGCTACGGGTTGAAGAACACCATCGGCGAATCGGCCGGCACTCAGAATTTCGACTCGGTCATGAAGTCGGATGTCATTTTCGTGATCGGCGCGAATCCCACCGACGGCCATCCGGTATTCGCCTCGCAAATGAAGCGCCGTCTGCGCCAGGGCGCCAAGCTCATTGTCGCGGATCCGCGGCGCATCGATCTGGTGCGCAGTCCGCACATTGCGGCCGAGCACCACTTGAAGCTCATGCCCGGCACCAATGTCGCGCTGCTCAACTCGCTCGCCCACGTCATCGTCACCGAAGGCTTGGTCGACGAAGATTTCGTGAGCACCCGTTGCGAGGCACCGGCGTTCGAGAAGTGGCGTAATTTCGTCGCTCAGGAAATCAACTCCCCTGAGTCCATGCAGGCGGTCACCGGCGTGCCCGCCGCCGACGTGCGCGCCGCCGCGCGCCTGTATGCCGAAGCAGGCAACGGCGCCATTTACTACGGGCTCGGGGTTACCGAGCACAGCCAGGGTTCCACCGCGGTGATGGGCATTGCAAACCTTGCCATGGCCACCGGCAACATCGGCCGCGAGGGCGTGGGCGTGAATCCTCTGCGCGGGCAGAACAACGTGCAGGGCTCCTGCGACATGGGCTCCTTCCCGCACGAGTTCACCGCCTATCGGCATGTTTCGGACGATGCGGTGCGCAGCACCTTCGAGAGCGCGTGGGGCGTGAGTTTGCGCAACGACCCGGGCCTGCGCATTCCCAACATGTTCGAGGCCGCGCTCGACGGCGAGTTCAAGGCGCTGTACATCGAAGGCGAGGACATCGCGCAGTCGGATCCCAACACCCAGCACGTCACCGCCGCGCTGACGTCCATGGAATGCATCATCGTGCAGGATCTGTTCCTGAACGAGTCGGCGAAGTTCGCCCATGTGTTCCTGCCGGGTTCTTCGTTCTTGGAAAAGGACGGCACCTTCACCAATGCCGAGCGGCGCATCTCGCGCGTGCGCAAGGTGATGAAGTCCAAATCAGGCTACGCCGATTGGGAGATCACCCAGCTGTTGTCCAATGCGGTCGGGTATCCGATGAACTACTCGCATCCGTCCGAAATCATGGACGAGATCGCCCGTCTGACCCCGACGTTCTCCGGCGTGAGCTATGCGCGCATCGACGAACTCGAAAGCATCCAATGGCCATGCAATGCGCAGCATCCTGAAGGCACTCCCACCATGCACGTCGGCGAGTTCGTACGCGGCAAGGGCAAGTTCTTGGTGACTGAATACGTCCCCACCGCCGAGAAGGTCAATGCGCGCTTTCCACTCATACTGACCACCGGACGAATCCTGAGCCAGTACAACGTCGGGGCGCAGACCCGGCGCACCGAAAACAGCCGCTGGCACGATGAGGATCGGCTGGAAATCCACCCCCATGATGCCGAGGAGCGCGGCATCGTCGAGGGCGACTGGGTGGGCATCGAGAGCCGCGCCGGCGATACCGTGATGCGCGCCCGCGTCACGGAGAGGGTGCAGCCAGGCGTGGTGTACACCACGTTCCACTTCCCCGATTCCGGTGCCAATGTCATCACCACCGATAATTCCGACTGGGCCACGAATTGTCCGGAATACAAGGTGACCGCCGTGCAGGCCACCCGCGTGAACCAGCCCTCCGAGTGGCAAAAGCGTTTCCGAGAATTCACCGAGACGCAGGAGACCCTGTTGAAGGATGCGGCCGCCGACGTCATGTTCGTGGCCAAGTAGGAGCGACGCATGACGAGCGGCACAAGCGGAGCCGAGGTGCACGGCGGCGAAGGTCACAGCGGCGGCGCGGCGCATCTGGTGAAAATGGCGAACGACATCGGCCACTACTTCCGCGCCGAGCCCGTACGCGAGGATGCCATTGCAGGCATCGCCACTCACATCGTCCGGTACTGGACGAAACGCATGCGCGAGAAAATCGCCGCGCATATTCGGCAGGAAGGAGATGCGGACCTCGATGACCTGCCGCGCGAGGCGCTGCGACGCTTGATCGCCCAGCAGGCTGCCGCGCCGCCGGCGCCCGCCCCGCAATCAGCCGCCCGCTAGCAGCCGCCCGCTAGGCCCGCCGAGGTCGGCGTTGTCCTACAGGGATGGCGGACGGATGCCCATTAGGAATGCAGGGTCCCCCCGGTATAGTGGATTTACGCCCTACTTGGAGCTGAGTCATGTTACCGAGAATCTGGACTCGATTCATCATGGCAGCCATCTTCGGGCTGGCGTTGCCTGCGCTGGCGATGGCGCAGGTGTCGCTAAGCGTCTCGGTCAACCTCCCGCCGCCGGAGCTGCCCGTCTACGACCAACCACCGGTTCCCGGCGACGGCTATGTATGGACTCCGGGCTATTGGGCTTGGAGCGATGATGTACAAGATTACTACTGGGTGCCGGGTACCTGGATTCAAGCACCGCAGCCCGGATACTTGTGGACCCCCGGATACTGGGCCACTGAAGGCGCGGTCTTCATCTGGCGCGCAGGATACTGGGGTCCCCACGTCGGTTTTTATGGCGGAGTGGACTACGGACACGGTTATGGCGGCCAGGGCTATGAGGGCGGCTATTGGGAGGGCGGCCACATGTATTACAACCGCTCCGTCAACAATATCAGCAGCACGAATATCACCAACGTCTACAACAAAACCGTGATCAACAATGTCACGGTGAATCGGGTGAGCTACAACGGCGGCAACGGCGGCGTCCAAGCCCGGCCAAGCGCGGCCGATCAGGCCGCGGCGCGCGACCGGCACATTGAAGTTACGCCGGCGCAACGCCAGCAGGAGCAAGCCGCGCGCAGCAACCCGGAACTGCGCGTCGCCCAGAACAAGGGCAAGCCGCCGATTGCCGCGACGCCGCGGCCGGGTGCGTTCTCCGGCGCCGGCGTGGTGGCTGCGAAACAGGGCGGCGCCGTCGCGGCACGCACGAATTCGGAGACGCATGCCCCGAACTCACCGCACGAAACACCGCAGGCTCGCGAAGCACCGCAGGCTCGCGAAGCACCGCGGACGCGCGAAGTACCGCAGGCTCGTGAAGCACCGCGTCCGGCGCAGCCCACGGGTGAGCCCCACCCGGCCATGGAATCACATCCCGCGCCGCATGCTGCACCCCCGCACCCCGAAGCGGAGCCGCATGCCCAGCCGCCGCATCCAAGCGCCGCCCAACCCCACCCCCCCGCCCCCAAGCCGAAGGCGGAGCCGCAGGAACATCCTCAGGAGCGCAAGAACCCCCATGAGCACCAGCCTCATTAGGCACGACCCACAAGCGCAGCAGTTCACCACGGAAGTGGAGGGCAGCCGCGCCCACCTCGACTACACATTGACTGATGGGGTAATGACGATTACCCACACTCGGGTGCCGCCGGCCATCGGCGGCCGGGGAATCGCCGCAAAGTTGATGGCCGCGGCCTTGAGCGCTGCGCGTGATGCAGGATGGTCGGTGAATCCGGCCTGCTCCTATGCCAAGGCGTATATGGACAAGCTTGCGCGCGGGCGCGACAAGCAGCACATGGATGAATTATTGGACGAAGCGCTCGATGAGTCGTTTCCCGCCAGCGACTCACCGTCGGTCGGCGGCTCGAGCTAGAGTCAGCCGGGAAGCATCGGGCGCCCTTCGTGCGCCACCAACAGATCGTGCATGTCGTTCGCATGCTCCTCTTCGACCATCAAAATTCCCTCGAGCATGGTGCGCGTTCCAGGATCATTGTCGCCGAAGTAACGGATGAGTTCGCGATAGTGATCCACGGCAATGCGTTCGGCGATCAAATTCTCTTTGATCATCTCGATCAGATTTCCCGCGGCGCCGTATTCCGAGGCGGCGCGCGTCGCCAGTCCGGTGGGATTGAAATCAGGCCGGCCGCCGAGTTGATTGATGCGCTCGGCGACCTGATTCATGTGTTCCGCCTCTTCCTTGGCATGCTGCGCAAACTCGGCCTTGACCCCTTCGCTGGATATTCCGGTCGCCGCCACGGCATGCATGGTATAGCGCAACACACAGACGATTTCGGTCGCCAGCACTGATTGCAGAATGTCGATGGTCCTCTTGACGTCGCCCTGATAGGTGAAGGTCACGGCACCGTCGGAAATATTGCTGCGGGCGCGTTCGCGCAGCGTCTTGACGTCGGTGAGAAAGGGCTGGCCGCCCTTGCTCTTCTTGTCCGTGCTTTGTGTGTCCACCATCGTCTCCTGAACCGTGCTGCTGATCAGTATTTATACACGGTCGTTGCGCGGTCCAGCAATGAAGGCCCCGGGGCGGAGTGTCAGCGGAATGCTCGATTCGCTGTCGGTGCTACACCGACAGTGCCGCGTCGAGACCGGCGATGAGCGGCCCCAGTTTCGGCGGATTGGCTTCGAAGGACGGAGTCACCCCATGGTCGCGAAGCGCGCGCGAACACACCGGCCCGATCGATGCCACGATCAGGCGATTCAGCTGACCCGCAAGTTCCGCGGCGCGGCCCGACTTTTCGGCCACGGAGTACAAATTGTGAATCTGCACGGCGCTGGTGAACACCACGGCGTCGACGTTCGACCGCGCCAGAGCTCCCAACAGGTCGGTGAGCGGTTGCGTGTCCGCCGGCAATGCCCAGCGATAGGTCGCAATCTCCTCGACCGTGGCGCCGCGCTCCTGCAAGCTCTCCCGCAGCAGTTGATTGGCGGCGCCGTAGCGTTGCACCAACACGCGCGCGTCCTGCATCGGCAAGTCCGACAAGGCCGCCAATACCATGTCAGTGGTGAACGGAGTCGCCGCCCGAATGTCGATGCGCACGCCGCGTGAGTTCAGCTCGCCAACGGGCTTCGGTCCCCGAACCACCACCGTCGAGGAGTCCAGGTGGCGCAGCAGTTCGCCGGTCAGGCCCGCGGCGTCGGTTGCCTGAAACAACGCGCGCGTACCCACCCCGGTTTGGAAAATCACCACGTCGAACGGCTTGCTGCGCCATTGTGTCAGCAGCGAGGCCAGGGCCTGGCTGTCGACATCGGGCACCTCTTCCAACGCCGGCGCCAGCATGGGTATTCCGCCGCGACGCGCCACCAATTCCCCCAAGTGCGCGCCGCTGCGGGTCTCGAGAATCGCGACGATTTTGGATTTCACGGGTCTATTCAACCACAATGCTGCGATGTCGACGGTGAGAAAATTAGTACTGGCCCTGTCCTTGCCCCTGCTGTGCTTGAGGTGGGTGGCCGCTGCGAACGTGAGGCCGGCGGCCACGGATTCCGACGCCGGCCGCCAGGCCTTTGTCGCGGCGATGCAGCGCGTCCGCACCTACCTGCCGGATTTGCCGGATTCGCCGGCGCTGAAGCGCTATGCCATCTACGACTATCTCGTGGCGGCGCGTTTTCGGCGCGACTTGAGCGGCAAGACCGGCGATGCGCAGGACGCGGCCATCGATGCGTTCCTGCAAGCTCGTTCGGGCCAGCTGGTGAGCCACGCTCTGCGCCACGACTGGCTGGTGAACCTGGCTGCAAGGCGGCGCTGGGATATGTTTCTGGCCCGCTCGGCGGATGTCACCGATCCACTGCTGATCTGCGATCGCCTCGCCGGCCGATTGGCGGCCGGCGATACCGAGTTCCTGGGCGCCGCCGTGCTCGAGCGCTGGAGCCAGCCGCAGAAGCAGCCCCCTGAATGCGATGCTGCATTCGCCTGGCTGAGGCAGCAGAACCTGGTCACTCCCGCGCGGGCGGAAGCTCGAACCCGGGCGGCGCTCGCAGCCGACAATCCACGTTTGGCGCGCGCCTTTGCGGCCGACGTGCCGCCGGCCCGCAGCGCGGCGTTGCTGCAATGGTCGGATCTGCTGGAGGCGCCCAAGCCGGCGCTGTCCGTGTTGGCCACCCACCCGGCGTTGACCGTCGAACCGGAAGCGCTGACGGCGGGCTTCGAGAAGCTCGCAAACACAGATTCCACCAGCGCGCTGGAGCTTCTACCCTTGCTGTTGGCGCGCGCGGATATGACTCCCGTCTTGCAATCCCGGCTGCAGCGCGCTGCCGCGCTCGGCGCGGCCTACGACCACAATCCGCAAGCCGTGTCGGCGTTCGATGCCGTGCCGGCCGATGCGGTCGACAGCCCGGTCGAAGAATGGCGGGTGCGCGCGGCGCTGTGGGGCGGCGACTATGGCAGGGCCTTGGGCTGGATCGAGCACCTGCCCCCGGCGCTTGCAATGCAGCCCCGCTGGCGCTATTGGCGCGCGCGCGCCGTGGCGGCGACCGCGGGCCCCGACGCGGCCACGCCATTGTTCGAGGAAATTGCCGGTTTGCGTGACTACTACGGTTATCTCGCGGCGGACCGCCTGCACCGCTCGTATAGTCTGAATGTGCGGCTGTTGTCCGACGATGGGCAGGTGCAAGCCGCGCTCGAGGCCAACATCGGCCTGGTTCGCGCGCATGAATTATTCGACTGCGACATGCCGGATGAGGCCGCCGCCGAATGGTCGGCCGTGGTCGGCGCAGCGGAGCCCGCCGTCAAGGTGCAGGCCGCGCAACTTGCTTCACGCTGGGGATGGTACGCCCAGTCCATCGCCACGCTCGCGCAGACCGGCGAATGGGACGACGTACCGCTGCGTTATCCCCGCCCCTATCCGGAGGCGGTCGCCGAGGCCGGCAAGCTGGCGGGCGTGCCCGCGGACTGGATATGGGCGGTCATGCGCCAGGAAAGTTTGTACCGCAAGAACGCGGTGTCGCGCGCCGATGCGCGCGGGCTCATGCAGATGCGGCCGGCCACTGCCGCTGCCGTCGCGCGCCGCTGGCATCTGCCGCAGCCGCGCCAGGACGGGCTGTTCGAACCGTCCTTGGCCGTGCCGCTCGGCGCCGCGTATTTGCGCGAGCTCCTCGATCGCCACTCCGGACAGCTCGCCCTGGGTCTCGCTGCCTACAATGCGGGGACGACGGCCGTCGCGCGCTGGCAGCCCCGCCAATCGATGGATGCCGATGTGTGGATTGAGAACATCCCATACACCGAAACGCGCGCCTACGTCCAGCACATCCTGGAGCACATCGTCGCCTTCGCCTACGTTGCCGACTCCGATCCGCCGCATCTCGCGGCGCTCATGCCGGCAGTCGCGCCGGCGGCACCGCAGATGTGATAATTTGACGGTCGCATAATAAGAAGGAATTGGAATGGCTACCCAGCGGAACCCTCTTCTGCGAATGTTCGCGTTGCTGAGCTGCGCCATCGCGGCGGGCGCGCAGGCCGATACCGTGGTGGTGACCGCGGACAAGATGATCGACGTGCTCGCCGCTCGCGTCATCGATCATCCGCAGGTCACGATCGTCGACGGCCGTATCGCCGCGGTCGGCGCCCGGGGCGCCTCCGTGCCGGCGGGAGCGCGGCGCATCGATCTTGCAGGCATGACGCTGCTGCCGGGGTTGATCGACATGCATACGCATATCACCGCGGATCCGCGCTACAGCGGCTACCGCGGACTCGAGTTCACGGACAATTTCTGGACCGTGGTCGGGGTCGCCAATGCCAAAAAGACTCTCGAGGCGGGCTTCACCACCATCCGCAATGTGGGCTCCGATAATTACGACGATGTCGCCATCAAACAGGGCATTGAGCAGGGTTTCGTGCCGGGGCCGCGCATCGTTCCCGCCACCTACGCCATGGGCGCCACCGGGGGTCATTGCGACAGCACCGAATTTCCGCCGTCGATTTCCACGCCGAGCCCGCAGATCGCGAACGGTCCCGCGGAAATCCGCGCCACGGTGCGCAAACTGCGTAAGTACGGTGCCGAGGTCATCAAGTTTTGCGGCACCGGCGGGGTATTCTCCAAAACCGACAGCGTCGGCGGCCAGCAGTACGACCTCACGGAAATGAAGGCGTTGGTCGACGAGGCGCACATGCTGGGATTGAAGGTCGCGGTGCACGCGCACGGAACCGCCGGCATCAAGGACGCCATTCGCGCCGGTGTGGATACCATCGAACACGCCAGTCTCGCGGACGATGAAGCCTTCAGACTGGCCAAGGAGCACGGCACCTGGTTTTCGATGGACATCTACAACGATGACTACATCCAAGCCGAAGGGGCCAAGAACGGAGTCTTCAAGGAATCGTTGGAAAAAGAGCGGATGATCGGCTTGAAGCAGCGCCAGACATTTCAGGCCGCGGTCAAAGCCGGCGTCAAGATGGTGTTTGGGACCGACGCGGGCATCTATCCCAACGGCTGTAACGCACGCCAATTCGCCACCATGGTGCAATGGGGGATGACGCCGATGCAGGCGATTCAAGCCGCCACGGCCAATGCGGCCGAGGCTTTGGGCCGCCCGGGGGACGTCGGCGCCATCGCCGTCGGACGCTACGGCGATCTCATCGCCGTCGCCGGCGATCCGCTCGCCGACGTTACTCGGCTGCAATCGGTGGCCTTCGTCATGAAGGGCGGCGAGGTCGTCAAATCGGCCGTCCCCTGACCAAGGGTCAATTTCCGCCGATGAGGCCCGCGGTCACGTTGATCGCAAAGCCGAGAATCGAGGCGTTGAACAGAAACGAGATCACGGTGTGCGCAATCACGGTCCGGCGCACGCCGGCATTCAGCGTTGAGACATCGGATGTCTGACAGGCGGCGGCGATGGTGAAGGAGAAATAGGCGAAGTCCCAGAATACCGGCATGGGCGTTTCGGGAAAGCGCAGCGGTCGATCCGCTTCGGCGACGCTGTAAAAGCAGTCTGCATAGTGGATCGTGAACATGGTCGGCACCAGGATCCATGAATTGACCAAGGTCAGGGCGGCCAGCGTGAAATGCGCGATGCGCTCCGCTCCGGCCGTCTGCCTGATGTTGGCCAGCGGCTCGACGATGGCCACCAGACTCAGCAACGCGGCCACCGTCACCACCACCAGGATGATGGTCGCGGACTCATCCTCCTCGACATACCGCGAACAGATCTGCTGGGCGGTCAGGCGGCTCATCCAAAAGAAGATCAAGCAGAGAAACAGCGCCACTGCGCCGTTCCAGCACACCAGCACCCGGCTCAAACCGGACCAGTGCGCCGGAAGCAGGAAGTAGATTGCGCAGCCCACGGCGGCCGAAATCCACAACCGCGGGTGATAGCGCACGAGCTTGTTCACGCAGCGGCCCCAATCCTACTTGCTTTCCTTTGCCACCAACCACTTCACCAGCTCGACTACCTGATCGGGACCGCCGGCCGAACTCACCGTCAGGCGATACTTGCCATTGACGACCATGGTTGGCGTGCTATCGACGCGATACCGCTGCATCATGTCTTCGGCAGCCCGCACTTTGTTGTCCACGGTGAACCCTTTGGCAGTCTCGAGGAATTTCTCCACCGGCACGCCGGACCTGGACTTGTAGAACTTGGCGGCGTCCTCAATGGTGGGCACGCGGCTCTTGATGTTGTGGGTCACGGGATCGATGACGGCCAGCTCGCCGCTCTGCCATATGGCATTGAACATCGCGTCGTGGTTCTGCTCGGCGATCCCGAGGGTCTGAGCGGTGAAATAGGCGAGTTGAAACATGGGCCAGTCTTCGCTCGGATTGAACGAGGCGGGCAAATAGTCGACGACCGCATTCGGCGGCAGGCTCGCCTTCAATTTGTGCATGGTGGGCACGAACATATTGCAGGCCGGACAGGCATAGGAGAAGACTTCGGTGACTTCCACTTTGCCGGCCGGCAGGGAAGTCGGACGCGCCGGGACGATCAGGAAATAATTGACACCCTCGGTCCAGGCGGCGGCGCCGCCCGGCGCCGCCGCGCGCGCCGCGGCGATGATGTTCAACACAAGCACGGCCGCCACTGCGGCGCATTTCAGCAATTTCATAGAAGCTCCTTGAACTCGTAACCGCGCACCGGTCGGCACCCGTGTTGCGCATAGCCCGCTCATTCTCGCCTCAAGCCTTCCAGTGTGTCGAGAACAATGCGCGCGGCCTGCGCCGCGCCGTCCTCGGCCGACACCAAGTCACCGGCCCGGCACGCCCGGCCGAGCAGGTCATCATCGCCGAGCAGCCGGCGCAGTTCGCGGGCCGCCGCAGCGCCGGTGTAGCGTCGCGGCGGCAGCACCCGCGCGACGCCGAGACGCTGCGCGCGGGCCGCATTGTCGAGCTGATCGGCGAAATGCGGCACGATCAGCTGCGGCCGGCCCGACCGCAGCGCCTGCGCCAGTGTGCCGATGCCGCCGTGATGAATGATTGCGGCGGCATCCGGAAACAGCGTCGAATGCGGCGCGTAGGCGCAAACGAAAACGTCCGCCGCGGCCAGGGACGCGGCCTCGCCGAGAGCCTGTTCGCCCACCAACAGCACGCTGCGCTGCCCCAGCATTCGCGCCGCGAGGACGCCCTGCCGATAGAAGATCCCGGGATTATTGATGAGCAGGCTGCCGAGGGTGAATACCAGCGGCGCCGGTCCGCCGTTCAAGAATTCTTCCAGCGCCGGATCCCGGGCGCCGCTGCGGCCGTCCTCGCTGTCGAACGCGGTGAACCCCACGATCGACGTCGGCTGCGGGTAGTCCGGCTGCACCTCTCCAAGCAGTCGCGAATACAGTCCGATCGCGCCGGCGTCCGAGAATTGCCCGTCGAACAAGGGATTCTGCGGCATAGGCTGCAATCCCAAGTCGCGGCGCAAAGCGTGCAGCGGCCGCAATGCGCTATTGACGGCCTTTTTGAGAATCCACAGCACACAGCGGACGGGAGTCGGACCGAGCATTCGCAGCAGCGCGCTCAAACGCTCGGCCTCGAGAATCACCGGCGGATCGTAGGAGGAGAGAAACATCATGGGCTGCAACACCACCGCGATGCAGGGAATACCCCGTTTCTCCGCGGCCAACCGCGCGCCGAACGCCAGGCTGCTCGACAAGATCAGGTCGGCATCGGCAGTAATCCGCATCATGTCCTCGTAAGCCGCTCTCACGTAGGGCAGGACCAGCCGGCGAAACAGGAACCCGCTGTCCGCCACGACGCGGCGCGTGAGCTCGGCGCGATCCATCCCGAGATCGCGCAGAACCTCGTCGAATCCGGGGCGCAACGGATGGAATGCAATACCCGCCGTTTCCACCTTGCCTCGATACTCCGTGGCGCAGGCGAGGTGTACGTTTAATCCGCGGTCGCGCAAAGCCGCCGCAACGGCGATGAAAGGATGCAGGTCGCCCAGCGACCCGACGGTGGCGAGTACGACTTTGCGGGTCAATGTATTTGGGACCGTTGATTGTTGACGCATGCGATACTGAGTGGTCGTCCGCCGGAGAATCTGGTTATAGTCTCAAGACTCGCCCAAAACTCCCGGATGGCGAACCGGGACGTGGGCTCGACTGTGGTGAAGTGTGAAGTTGTGTTAAACGATCCGACGAATCCCGGCCAATCCACCCCGGCGCACCGACCGCTGGCGTTCATGCGACGTCATTGGGTTGCCTTGCTCGTGGTCCTCGCGGTCTTGATATTGTTGATTGTGCTGGTCAGATACATCCAGCACAAGCAACCGCTGTCGATGGGGGGACCGGGGGGCGGACGGGGTGGTCAGAACGGTCCCGTGGCCGTCTCGGTGGCGACGGCGGCCATCGGCGACATTCAGCTGCGCATCCCGGCCCTGGGCACCGTCACGCCGCTGGCGACCGTCACGGTCAGAACGCAGATCAGCGGCGTCGTGCAAAAGATCTTGTTCACGGAGGGACAAACCGTACACACCGGCGACTCTCTGGCGCAGATCGATCCGCGGCCTTACGAGGCAGCTCTGCAACAGATGCAGGGAAATTTGCGGCGCGATCAGGCCTTGCTGGCGGACGCCCAGCTGAACTTGAAGCGCTACGAGGGTCTGGTCAAAGAAGACTCCATCGCTCAGCAACAACTCGATACGCAGCGCGCGCTGGTCGATCAGTACAAGGGCACGATCGAATCGGATGAAGGCCAGGTCAAAACCGCGCAGGTGAATCTGCTGTACACCCACATCCTCTCGCCCGTCACCGGTCGCGTCGGCTTGCGACAGGTCGATCAGGGCAACTACGTCACGCCGGGCGACACGAACGGCATCGTGGTGATCAATCAGCTGCAGCCTATCACCGTCATCTTCCCGATCCCCGAGGATAACGTGCCGGCGCTCATGTCACGCCTGCACGATGGCGGCCCCTTGAGCGTGGAAGCCTACGATCGCACCAATAGCGCCAAACTGGCGGACGGGAAGCTGCTTACGGTCGACAACCAAATCGACGTGACCACCGGCACGGTCAAGCTGCGCGCGCTGTTCGACAACGCCGACGGTGCGCTGTTCCCCAACCAGTTCGTCAACATCCAGCTGCTGCAGGAGTTGCTGCGAAATCAAATCATCATGCCCAACTCCGCGGTACGGCGGGGCGCCCCCAACGGCGTGGTGAGCACCTTTGTCTATGTCGTGAACGCGAATCACAAGGTCGCGGTGCGGCCGGTGACGCTCGGCGTGGTCGACGGCGAGCGCGTCGCGGTGACCAAGGGTCTCGACGCGGGCCAAATGGTGGTCACCGAGGGTGGCGATCGTTTGCGCGATGGTGCCGAAGTGCTGCTGCCGAGCGCATCGCCCGCAACCGCCGCCCATCCCCCCGGTGCGACGCCGGGCAAGGCCTCGCCGGACGCACCGGGCGCGCGCGGCTCGCATCGCCCGCGAACCCGCCCCAATCCGGCGACATGAGGTCGATCGCGGTCGCGCCCGCATGAATCCTTCGCGCATATTCATTCTGCGCCCGGTGGCGACCACTTTGCTGATGGTCGCCATATTGATCGTCGGCGCGATCGCCTATCTGCAATTGCCCTTGTCGGCACTTCCCGAAGTGGCCTACCCGACGATCCAGGTGCAGACTTTTTATCCCGGCGCAAGCCCCGAGGTCATCACGTCGGCCATCACGGCGCCGCTGGAGAAGCAATTCGGTCAAATGCCGGGCTTGAGCCAGATGTCCTCGACCAGCTCAGCCGGCGCGTCGGTCATCACTCTGCAATTCAATTTAGCGCTCGCCATCGATGTCGCGGAACAGCAGGTGCAGGCGTCCATCAGCGGCGCGCAAAACCTGTTGCCGCAGGATCTGCCCGCCCCGCCGATCTACGCGAAGGTCAATCCCGCCGACGCGCCCGTGCTGATCCTCGGTCTCACGTCGAAGGTGATGCCGCTCACCGACGTCGAAGACTTGGCGGACACACGCATCGCGCAGAAGATTTCACAGATCAAGGGGGTGGGTGTCGTCAGCATCAGCGGCGGCCAGCGGCCGGCGGTGCGCGTGGTGGCGAACCCGCGGGCCATGGCGGCGTACGGATTGAATCTCGACGATCTACGCACCACCATCAGCAACGCCAACCAAAACGGCCCCAAGGGCACTCTGGACGGGCCCAGCACGGCGTATACGGTCAACACCAACGATCAGATCAGGAACGCGGAGGACTACGGCAATGTGGTGGTGGCGTACAAGAACGGCGCGCCGGTGCGCCTCAAAGACGTCGCCACCCTGATCTCGGGCGCGGAGAACGCCAAGCTCGGCGGCTGGATGAACCGCGTCCCGGCGCTGATATTGAACGTACAACGCCAGCCCGGCGCCAACGTGGTCGACGTCGTCAACAGAATTCACGAGCTGCTGCCGTCGCTGCAGGCCGCGCTGCCCGCGGGAGTGGATCTCGCCATTCTCACCGACCGCACCACCACCATCCGCGCCTCGGTGGCCGACGTCGAGTTCGAATTGGTGCTCGCCGTCGTTCTGGTGGTGCTGGTGATCTACGTCTTCCTGCGCAACGTGCCGGCCACCATCATACCGAGCCTGTCCGTGCCGCTGTCGCTCATCGGCACGTTCGCGGTGATGTACCTGGCCAACTTCAGCCTCAACAATCTTTCGTTGATGGCCCTGACCATCGCCACCGGTTTCGTCGTCGACGACGCCATCGTCATGATCGAGAACATTTCGCGCTACATCGAACTCGGCGAAAGGCCGCTCGAGGCCGCGCTCAAAGGCGCGGGGCAGATCGGGTTCACCATCATTTCCTTGACCGTCTCGCTCATCGCCGTGCTCATTCCCCTGCTGTTCATGCAGGACGTGGTGGGACGGCTGTTCCGTGAATTTGCGGTGACGCTGGCGGTGACCATACTCATATCCGCCGTGGTTTCGCTGACGCTGGTGCCAATGATGTGCGCCAAGCTGCTCAAAGCCCGGCCGGCCGGCGAACACCCGGCGCTGGAGTCCGGGCGCTGGTTTTCGGCGGTGGTCGAATGGTACGGCCGAAAACTGACGTGGGTGCTCGATCACCAACGCTTGACCCTGTATGTGGCGACGGGGACCGTGGCGCTGACGGCCATCCTCTATATCTTGATCCCCAAGGGCTTTTTTCCCGAACAGGACACTGGATTGATTCAAGGCATTTCGGAGGCGACGGAGTCGGTGTCCTATGCCGCCATGGCCGGCCGGCAGCAGGCACTCGCCGCCGCCATTCTCAAGGATCCCGATGTTCTCAGCTTGTCGTCCTACATCGGCATCGACGGCAACAATGTCACTCTGAACAGCGGGCGGTTTCTGATCAATTTGAAGCCGCGCAGCGGCCGCAGTACCGGCGTCACCGACGCCATCCGGCGTTTGCAGTCGGAAACCGCCGATATCGCCGGCGTGACCCTGTACATGCAGCCGGTCCAGGATCTGACCCTCGACACCACGATCAGCCGCACGCAATACCAATTTACCTTGGAGAGCGCCGACGGGGCGGCACTGTCCACCTGGACACCCAAACTGCTGGAGGCCCTGCGCCGGCAACCCGAGCTTGCGGACGTCGTCAGCAATCAGGAGGACAACGGCCTTGCGGCCTACCTCACCATCGACCGCGACAGCGCGGCGCGCCTCGGCATCAGCGTCGGCACCGTCGACAACGCCCTGTACGATGCCTTTGGGCAGCGAATCGTCTCCACGATATTCACTCAGTCGAATCAATACCGCGTGATTTTGGAGGCGGACCCGGCTTTCTACCGGTCGGTGGATTCTCTCGCCTCCATTTACGTGCCGTCGGCGGGCGGCGGCCAGGTGCCGCTGTCGGCGATCGCAAAGGTCGATGTCGAGACCCGCCCGCTGCTCATCAACCACCTGGCGCAGTTTCCCGCCACCACGGTATCCTTCAACCTGTCCCCCGGCGCCTCGCTCGGCTCCGGCGTCAAGGCCATCGAAAATGCCGAGAGCAATGTTCGTGACGAGCGTGGCGAGGGACTGCCGCACAGCATCCGCACCACCTTTCAGGGGGCAGCACTCGCTTTTCGCAGCAATCTGACCAACGAACTTCTGTTGTTGGTGGCCGCCGTGCTGGTCATGTACATAGTGCTCGGCGTACTGTACGAAAGCTTCATCCACCCCATTACGATTCTCTCGACCCTTCCCTCGGCGGGTATCGGCGCGCTGCTGGCGCTCATGCTGGCGGGAGACGATCTGACCATCATTGCGCTGATCGGCATCATCCTGCTCATCGGCATCGTTAAGAAGAACGCCATCCTGATGATCGACTTCGCGGTGGTCGCGCAGCGGGACGAGAAGCTGTCGCCGCGCGATGCGATTTACAAGGCCTGCCTGCTGCGCTTTCGCCCGATTCTCATGACGACCGTGGCGGCCATGTTCGGGGCTTTGCCGCTGATGTTCGGCACGGGCACCGGCTCCGAGCTGCGCCACCCGCTGGGGGTGAGCATCGTTGGAGGACTCTTGGTCAGCCAGGTACTGACCTTGTTCACGACGCCCGTCATCTATCTGGCATTCGACCGCATCGCGGCCCGCATGCGCGGACCTCAGCCGCAGGTCGAAGACGATCTGGCGGCCGAGGGCTCCACGTGAACATCTCCGCACCCTTCATCCGGCGGCCGGTGGCCACCACCCTGCTGACCGCAGGGGTCGCCCTGTGCGGCGCCGCGGCCTTCCTGCTCCTGCCCGTCGCCCCCCTGCCCCGCATCGACGTGCCGGCGATCTTCGTTTCGGCGCAGCTGCCCGGAGCAAGCCCCGAGGTGATGGCGAGCACCGTGGCCACTCCCCTGGAGCGGCATCTCGGCGCCATCTCCGATGTCGACGACATGACCTCCTCGAGCGGAGTCGGCACGTCCAATATTCAATTGACCTTCGGTGTCGATCGCGACATCGACGGCGCAGCGCGCGACGTGCAGGCGGCCATCGTAGCGGCGCACGCCGACTTGCCTTCATCGCTGACCCGCAACCCTTCCTACCGCAAACTGAACACCTCCCTGTTTCCGGTCATGGCCATCGCCATGACCTCCGACGTTCTCACGCAGGGGCAGATCTACGATGCGGCGGACGCGGTCATCTCGCAACGCCTGTCCCAAATTCAGGGAGTCGGCGGAGTCAACGTCAACGGCAGCGCCCTTCCCGCCGTGCGGGTGGAAATCAATCCGTTGTCGCTGTCCAAGTACGGGATCGGCCTGCAGGACGTGCGCGCCGCCATCTCCAACGCCAATGCCAATGCGCCGAAAGGCGCGATCGAGTCCGACGCCCTGCACTATCAGGTTTACACCAATGACAATGCCCGCGATGCCGGCCCGTATCGCGACCTGATCATCGCCAACCGCAATGGCTTGACGGTGCGGCTGGGCGACGTGGCCACGGTCCTCGACACGCAGGACGGTGCGACGGAAAACATCCGCACCTACGGAATCTACAACGGCAAGCCGGCCGTGTTCGTCCGGGTCTATCAGCAGCCGGGCGCCAACATCATCGAAATGATCGACGCGGTCAAGGCGGAACTGCCGCTGCTCAAGAATTCCATCGATCCGAAGATCGATCTGGCGGTCACCTTCGACCGGTCGATCACGATTCGCGCGTCGCTGCGCCAGGTGGAACAGACGCTGGTGCTCGCCGTCGCGTTCGTCATCCTGGTGGTCTATATTTTCCTGAACAGCTACCGCGCGGCGCTGATCCCCGCGCTGGTGGTGCCGGTGTCGCTGATTGGCACATTCGGCGCCATGTATCTGCTGGGCTACACGCTTGATAATTTTTCCCTGATGGCGCTGACCATCGCCACCGGGTTCGTGGTCGATGACGCCATCGTCGTCATGGAAAATACCACGCGGCACATCGAGGCGGGGATGCCGCGCATGCGGGCGGCGCTGCTGGGCGCGCGCGAAGTGGGATTCACCGTGGTTTCCATGAGTCTATCGCTGGTCGCGGTGTTCATTCCCTTCATGTTCGCGAGCGGAATCGTGGGGCTTATTTTCCGCGAGTTCACCATAACCTTGTCGGTATCCATCCTGATTTCACTGGTGATTTCACTGACCACGACGCCGATGATGTGCTCGCTGCTGCTGGTGCGCGAAAGCCGGCGCACGGCCACCTGGTTCGGGCCGGCATTCGAGCGCAGTTTCGGACGGCTGCGCCGCGGCTATGAACGCACGCTCGGCTGGGCCCTGCATCACCCGCGAACCATCGTGCTATTGTTGTTTGCAACCGTTGGATTGAACATTTATCTCTATGTCGTGATACCCAAGGGATTCTTTCCGCAGCAGGATACCGGCCAATTGCAGGGCGGGATTCGCGGCGATGCGTCCACGTCGTTTCAATTGATGAAGCGCAAGCTGCAGGAAGTCGCGGCCATCATTCAGGCCGACCCGGCGGTCGAGACCGTCACCGGCTCGGTGGGCGGCAGCGGCTTCGGACCTTCCGGCAGCAGTGCCAGCGCGAATGTCACCATCGCGCTCAAGCCGCTGCGCGAGCGCCGCATTTCGGCGGATCGGATCATTGCGAGATTGCGGCCGAAGCTTGACAAGGTCCAGGGAGTCGCCACCTATCTGCAGGCCGTGCAGGATATTCGCGGCGGCGGCCGCTCGGCCAACGCTCAATATCAGTGGACCTTGCTCGGGGACGACTTGACCGAATTGCAGACCTGGTCGCAAAAGCTTCGCACCGCGCTGCAGGATGTGCCGGAAATCACCGATGTGGACACTGATTTGCAGCCGGGCGGCCTGGAAGCCGACTTGATCGTGGACCGCGACAGCGCATCGCGGCTGGGATTGACGGAAATCCAGATCGACAATGCGCTGGGCGACGCATTTGCGCAGGCGCAGGTGTCCAATATCTACAATCCATTCAGCCCGCAGCAATATCACGTGGTCATGGAAGTGGCGCCCGAATTCTGGCAAAACCCGGAAGTGCTCAAGGAACTGTATGTCAGCACTTCAGGGGGTGCCGTGAGCGGCACGCAAGCCACCCAGGCGGTGGCCGGCACGACCGCGCTTAGGACCGCCGCCGGGCGCGCCTCTTCCAGCACCGCCGTCGCCGAGGACGCTGCGCGCAATCTGGCGGCGAATTCGCTGGCCAATGCGGGGCGAGGGAATACCTCCACCGGCTCGGCCATCAGTGTCGCCGCCGAGACGATGGTGCCGTTCTCCGCGTTCAGCCACTTCACCACGAGCACGACTCCGGTCAGCGTCAATCACACCGGCACCTCGGTGTCGACGTCCATCGCCTTCAATCTTCCCGAAAAAGGAACACTGGATGTCGCATTGTCCGCGATCGGGCGCAAGATGAGCGAAATCCACATGCCCATCAGCATCGTCGGCGGCACCTACGGGACTGCCCGCCTGTTTCAACAAAGCAACAGCAACACGCCGCTGATGCTGGCGGCCGCACTGATCGCGATCTACGTGGTGCTGGGCGTGCTCTACGAAAGCTACAGCCAGCCGCTGACCATTCTCTCCACCCTGCCCTCCGCCGGGGTCGGCGCCCTGCTCGCGCTGTTGGCCACCGGCACCGAATTCAGTCTCATCGCCTTTCTGGGTATCCTGCTGCTGATCGGCATCGTCAAGAAAAACGCGATCATGATGGTGGACTTTGCCCTCGAGGCCGAACGCACTCTGGGAATGGATCCGCGCGCGGCCATTGCCCATGCCTGCAGCCTGCGGTTCCGGCCCATCATGATGACCACCTGCGCCGCCATCGCGGGCGCCCTTCCGCTGGCCATCGCCTCCGGCGACGGCACCGAAATGCGGCGGCCCTTGGGAATCGCGATTGTCGGCGGTCTCGTGGTCAGCCAGCTGCTGACGATCTACACCACGCCGGTGATCTATCTATATGTCCACCGATACTGGAAGCATCTGAAACAGGGCCGGTACTCGCCGCCCGCGCAGCCGGTCGAATCCGGCTTCCGCGGCCCGGGATTCGGACCCGTGGGAGCCGGCACATGATGCGATCGTTGCACTGGTTGGGTGCTGCCACGACGTTCACCATGGTTGCCTCGTGCGCGGTGGGTCCGGACTACCATCGGCCGAAGTTCGACACCTCGCCCAATTACAAAGAAGCGGGTGATTGGAAGCCGACCGAACCCAGTGATGTGTTCAACCGGGGTCCCTGGTGGGAGATATTCAAAGACGACGCATTGAACCAGCTCGAAGTGCGCATCGACATCTCCAATGAAAACGTCAAGGCCGCCGCCGCCGCCTTCGATCAAGCGCGCGCGCTGGTAGCGCAGGCCAGAGCGGGATTCTGGCCGACGGTTGGCGTGAGTGCCGGAAAGCAACGCGGCTCGACGGACGGGGGCCGCACGCTCACCACCGACAGCGCAGGCATATCGGCCAATTGGGATCTGGACATTTGGGGCCAGATCCGCCGCAGCACCGAGAGCAGCCGGGCGTCGGCTCAAGCCAGCGCGGCGGCGCTCGCCGCGGCGCGCTTGTCGGCCCAGTCGGCACTTGCAACCGATTATTTCGAACTGCGCGCACAAGACCAATTGCAGAGGCTCTTGGATGACACCGTGGTGGCGGAGGAACTATCCTTGAAAATTGCCGAAAGCCGCTACCGATTCGGGGTGGCTGCCCGCGCCGATGTGGTGAGCGCGCAGGCGCAGCTGCTGTCGAGCCAGTCTCAGCAAGTGAACGCAAAGATTCAGCGGGGCATTCTCGAGCATGCGATCGCCGTGCTGACCGGTCAGCAGCCCGCCCTGTTCTCACTGAGTCCCTCGTCCATGCGCACGGACGTGCCCACGGTACCCGCCGGAATTCCCTCCACCCTGCTCGAACGCCGGCCCGATGTCGCCCAGGCCGAGCGCACGGTGGCGGCGGCCAATGCGCAAATCGGCGTGGCCAAGTCGGCGTTCTTTCCGAGCCTCACGTTGTCGGGATCGGAGGATTACACGGGCCCGAATTGGTCGCACCTATTCCTGGTGCCGAACCGGATCTGGTCAGTGGGTCCGCAGCTTGCGGAAAGGTTGTTCGACGGTGGGTTGCGCCGCGCCCAGGTGGCGCAGGCCCGGGCAACCTACGACCTCAGCGTCGATAGCTATCGGCAAACGGTGCTTGCCGGCTTCGAGCAGGTCGAGGACGACATCGTCACCCTGCGGGTGCTCGAGCAGCAGGCCGTCATCGAGGACGCCGCGGTCGCTGCGGCCCGGGAAGCCGAGAAACTGACGCTCAATCAGTACAAGGCCGGGACCGTGCCCTACAGCAGCGTCATCACGGCTCAGACCACCCGTTTGGGCGCCGAGGAGACGGCGCTTGCTGTGCTGTCGAGCCGCCTGCAAGCCAGCGTCGCGCTGATCGAGGCCGTGGGCGGCGGCTGGGATGCGGCACAATTGCCGCTGCCTTAGCAGGCTGGATTGGGCCAGGGTCAGGTGCCGGCCGTCGCCAGGGCTTTTGCCCGCTCGAACACCGGGTCGACCCCTGCCCGCCAGTCCTTGAAACTCAAAGGGATGACTTCGTCCGGTTCGAGCGTCCTGACCCGGAACTCGAACAAGTAGTTCAGCCAGAAGCACACATCCCAATCGGTACACGCATGCTGGTAGTCATGCTTGCCCGTCTCGTATGCCACACACAGCGGGTAATGGGGCCGATCGCCCACGGCTTCGCCCAGGATCACGACGCGTCCCTGACCCGCGTGTTTGACGAAGGCAGCCGTGGATATTCCCGCCGAGAAGGTCGCGGGGCCGGTGAGCAGGAACACTCTCCCGGCCGGAGGAATCAATGTCGGCAGCTTGCGCGCGAAGCCATATGATCGGGTTCGACTGCGCGCCATTGCCCCGGCATACCCGTCAAGGGCTCGCTCGACAGCCACCGCTTGACGAATACATCCGGCTCGCCCGCAGGCGGCGCGTAGGCGTTGAGCGTTCTCGTGATCATGCGTCCGGCGGGGCTCTCCACCGTCCAATTCGAGCGCTGCATGTCCGGTGCGACATCGATGCCAGAAGATCCGCATTCACGTCGGTCGCGCGCACGACATAGAGCCCGTCCGAAAATGCCTCCACGCGCACTGGCAGCTCCAGGGGCGCGGCATTGCGTTCATTTCCCACTCTCGAGTGGCCATTGTCGGCCAATGCATCGATCCGCATCAGCGATGCGCGAAAATGCGGCCGATCGAGCAGGGCGCCGAGCGCCTCGAGCGCATCCAGCCGTCGGCCGGCTTCAGCCCGGGCGGCCGGCGGCGCCGATGGGTGAAAGTGATGCAGCATTCCTGCAAGAAGCCCGCCGACGGCAATAACGGCCGACAAGATCAGTCCAATCGCGATCAGGCTGATTCTCTTTGCCACGGCGTTCATGATGAGCTCAACAACACCAGTCAGAACATAAAGTTACATTGCGCGCGGACCGGCATTCATCCAGCGCCCGACCCGCGGCATGATATCCTTGTATCCGACGGTCTTGTGCTCTGATGAGTGTGGCCGGGGGGAGCGATGGTCGACTGGGACAAGAAGTTCAAAGCCGAATACAACTACGCGCGCGGGTGGCTCGCGAGCGAGCAGAACTTTGCCGAGCCTTGGCGTCCGCTGATCAGGAGCCTTTACAAGCTCATGAGCGAGACGGGCTTGGATGCGGCTCGGGCGCCGGCACTGGGGGACCTGCGCAAGATGGTTACCCACGGCCAAGGCGGATTGTTGAAGAGCAAGAAGGCGAGCGAGGACCGCGCAATTCTCGAAGCGGTCGGTGCTTGGACCGACGACGGCGGCGGCTCCGTCGAAGACGCCAAGAAGATGCGGGCCGCCGCACTGAAACTCCTTCGCCACACCTACCTGCTGAACCGCTCGGGCAACCGCAAGGTCTGGATCGTGTCTTTGCCCATCGAGCTGCACGATTGGCCGTCGGATGATCTCAACGCACGGGCCGGAACGCAGATTGCGGCACGCGTGTTGCTGCGCAGCAGTTCGGAAATATTCTCGGTCGAACAAAAGAAACATCTCGCTTCCGCGGCCCAGCACTCGCTGGCGTGGTGTCACAAGACTTCCGCGGTTCTCGCGCATGCCACCAAAGCGGCCGGCGGCAAGGCGGGTGGATCGGGGGTCAACGCGCTGAATATGGTCAAGCGATGGTTTGCTGACCCGGCAACATCGCTGCCTGACCTACAGGCATATGTCGCAGCGTTGGCAGCGGGATTCAAGAAAATCACGGCAACAATCAACAAGGGACATTTTCTGCTGACGGACTGGGTCCCGCTGCGCACCGCAAGCGCTCAAGACGAATTGAGCTTCCTCAACGCCGAGGCTTTCACATTCAGAGCCCACGGCGAAGGGATGGACGTGGTCTACGTCGAGCGCTCGTTCTTCACCAATCATCCGGGCAACGTAATCCACGGCGCGAGAAACTGGACCCGGATTCTGGTGCACGAACTCACGCACCTTTCAGCCGGCACGGAGGACGTGAATATCGGGAAGGCACGCTACGCGTGGTATGGAATCGGACCGCACGCGGGGTTCCCGGGGAGTGCCGCGATCCGCAATGCCGACAGTTGGGCTTTTTTCGCGGCCGACTGTGCCGGCATGTTGACTGATTCCGAGCGTGCGAAAGCGCTGAAAATCATATGAAGGGGCGCAGTCGCGCAGTGATCGGCATTTTGGTGTCCGCGCCCGTGGTCTTTGTCGCTGCGTGCGGTACCCCGGCGCCCTCCGGCGCGCAAACTTTGGAGAAACGTTCCATGAGTACACCCCCGACAGTAAGCCGGCCGCCCGCGCCGGACGTGGCACCGATCGAACATGACGGCGTGCGTTACGAGCAGGACCGCACCGACGAACGACAAGGAGATCAACCTGGCGGCTATCTGGTCGCCATCGACGTAAAGAGCGGGGCGCGACTGTGGCGTCTTAAGGTGTACGACATACCCAACTACTCCGCGGCGGGCGTCTCGGAAGGCAGCATCTACTTCCGGTCCATGCGCCTCGCGCCCGGCGGTGCGGCAATTGAGATCGAGAACGAGTCCGGCGGGCGGTATCTTGTCGACATTGCCCGGCGCACGTCGACCCAGATTGCAGGGCCGCCTGCGACCGGGACCACAAAACCTGTGCCCCCCAAGCCGAAGCCGCAATAGAGACATCGTGGCCGACGTCTACGGCTCGCCGGTGCCGATGGCCGCGCGTCGCTCGATGACGTAGGCGTCCAGCGCCTCGCGAATTGCCGGATCCATCGGCGGCGCTTCGTATTCGTTGAGCGCATCTTTCCAAATGACTGTCGCGCGCTGGGTCGCGTCTTTGCCGCCGGCCAGCTGCCAATTTTCGTAATTCTGCCAGTTCGACACCAACGGGCGGTAGAACGCATGTTCGTAGCGCTCCATGGTGTGCGGCTCGCCGAAGAAGTGGCCGCCGGTGGCCACACCCTTGATGGCGTCGAAACCCAGTTCCTGCTCGTTGACGGCAATCGGCTTGAGGAACTCGATCATCATCTGCAGCATCTCGATATCGAGCACCAGCTTCTCGAATGACGCGGTCAATCCGCCTTCCTGCCAGCCGGCGGCGTGATACACGAGATTGCCGTGTCCGAGAACGGCGCCCCACAGCGACATCTCGGTCTCATAGGCGCCTTGGGCGTCCGCCATATTGGAGGCGCTGGCATTGGAGGTGCGGTACGGCAGACCGTAGCGGCGGGCCAACTGACCGCTCGCAATATTGGCCTTGGCATTCTCCGGCGTGCCGAATGCCGGCGCTCCGGATCGCATGTCGACGTTCGAGGTGAAGGCGCCGTACATCACGGGCGAGCCGGGCCGCACCAGTTGGGCGAGCACCACCCCGAACAAAGCCTCGGCGTTTTGCTGCGCAAGGGCGGCGGCCAGCGACACCGGCGCCATGGCTCCCATCAGAGTAAAGGGCGTGATGACCACCGCCTGCCCATGCTCCGCCATGGCGATCAGTCCCTCGCTCATGGCCTCGTCGAAACGGCGCGGACTGTTCACCGAGATGATGGTGATGACCCCGGGGCTCGCGGCGAACTGCTGCAGATCGAGGCCGCGCGAGATCGCCATCATCCGGATGCCGTCGAGCGCGCGTCCTGCGCCGATCGCGGTGCAGTGGAACACCTTGTCCGAATACTCCAAGTTCGCTCGATAAGTATCCAGGTGTCTTGAATTCGCCGGCAATTCGATGGGCGCGCACACTTGGTTGCCGATGAGATGGATGGCATTGAAGTACTGCGCGAGGCGGATGAAATCGCAATAGTCCTTGAGATTTCCCGGGCGCCGGCCCCGCTCGCTGTCGTGAACATTGGGTGGACCCGCCACCAGTCCGAAGTTGATGTGGTTCCCGCCCAGAATCACGCGCTTCAACGGATTGCGCGAAGTGAGCGCGAATGAAGCGGGCGCGCTCTTCAGCGCACTCGCGACCAGGCCGCGATCCAGGCGAACCGTGCGCGTCGCCGCATCGACGGCGGCGCCTCCCCGCTCGAGGATGGCGAGCGCGCGGGACGACATCACCTCCATCCCCAGCTCCTCGAGGATGCGCAGCGACGTCAGGTGAATGGCTTCGAGCTGGTCCGCCGACAGCACTTCCATGGGCGGGTACGGATTGGCGACATCGGCCCAGGGCAATTGCGGAACGCGGCTGGCTTCGATTCGCCTGCCGCGGCCGCCTTGACGTCGCCGGCTCGCTTCCATGCTAGGAGCTCGCTTGCATGCTAGGAGCCCGTTTGGGCCAAGCCGACCAGCGGGGGGGCCCCCATGTGACGGCGCAACAGCGCCGTTTGCGCCTCCCATTGTTCCTTCTCAGGAAGCTCTTCCAGAAGATGAACTTCGTCCGCTGCATAGGTGGCAATGGGCAAGCCGTCCCGATACAGCAGCCGGTTGCCGGCGAGCGACGCCAGCCTCGCGCCCGGCGTGATGATGCCGAGGAGATTCAATGGATCCGCGGCGGACACCGACAGGTATTGGCGGCCCGGCGGTTTGCGGCGCATGTCGCGCAGCAGCCCGATGGCCTCGGGGGTCGCGTACTGCTCGCCGGAGAAGCCGGCGACGAAGCGCCCGCCGCGAATCTCGCCTCGCGCTTCCAATCGGCGGCAGCACATGAGTAGATCGCGCCAGGGCGGCAGCCAATCGGCCTCGCGCCCCAGCAGCTTCCAGAAAATGACGCCCCAACGGCGCAGCAGGGTACGCACGATGTGTTCCACCGCCTCATCATCGCGCTCGGGTGCGGCCGCCGCCGACCGGCGCACCAGCGCCCATCGCCCGGCATCCGCCATGCCGAACAGCGCCTGACGGCGCTTGTGGCGCGCCGTGTAGGAAGTTGCCCTGCCGCGGCGGCCGCTGGGCATGAGCAGTACGCGCAAGCCGGCGAAACTGTCGGAGTTCACCATGCCGAGCGCGACCAGTTCGGCCAGCGCGTCCTCCGCTTCGACGGGCAGCATGCCCACCTGCTCGGCGATCTCGTCGAAGAACGAGGCGCCATGCTGGCGGATGAAATCCGCCACCGCCCGGGCCCTCGAGGTCAATGGGACGGGATCCGATCTGTCCGTCAGCGCCGTCCACTGCGGCACGCTGCGTCTCGCCATTAGGGTGATGGGTGTGGCCCGAATCGGCGAGGGGCCATGGCTGCGCTCGGAGCCGCCGGCGTGGGCCGACCCGCGCGCGGCCAGCCGCGCCCACACCACTCGCCCCGCGCGGCAATGCTCATCCAGCCATTGCGGCTCATATTCGACCATGCGCGCCGGGATGATTTCGGTCTCCCACGCGCCGGCAGGCGCCTCGAAGCCTTCCAGCTGCGTGAGCACCGATGCCAGCGCATCCGACCCCTGCATGCGCGCCTCCGGCAATGCCCGCTGCCACTCGCCGAGAAACCGGAGAAAATCACGCGCCTGTACCGGCTCGATCTCGGCGCGCAGCCGTTTGACCGTGTAGCGGTGTATGCGCGCGAGCAGCCGGCGCTCGCACCATTCCTCCTCACCGGCACCGCCCGACCGCGCGTTTGCCCCGAACCGGCCACGCATCGCAAATCCTTCGGCCTCGAGCCTGCCCAAGGCAATATTGATTCTCGAGGCCGGCAGCCGCAACGGCTCGGCAAGGGCCGCCGCAGTGACAGGCCCCAAACCTTCGAGCCGGCCGCGCACGATCTCAACCAGGGATTCGTCAGATACCGGTAACGGCTCGAACAGGGCACGCCTTTCAGTCGCGACCCACACCGCTGCGCCGTCCCATGCAATCCGGGCAACCCGCCCCTGGGCCGCGAGTTCACTCATCAAGGGCGGCCACGCCGCATTGTCCTCGAGTTCCGCCTCGGTGACGAACGTCAGCCACAGCAGGGCATCGTGCAGCTCATCGAACGTCGCCGCGTCCGGCCACGCCTCGGCGCGCACGCGCGCAATGGCCTCCGCATCGAGCTTGCCGATATCGCCGGCCGACGCCGGGTCGAGCCAGCGGCGGCTCATCACGGCCTGGGTGCGGCGCTCCTCGAGCGGCGCATCATCGAGGAAGGCGTAGGGACGCGCATTCAAGGCCTCGAGCGCCAGCGGCGAAGGTTCGGTGAGATCGCGCGCGATGACGCGGATTGCTCCGCTTTCGAGACCGCGCAGCACGGCCTCGAAACCGTGAATATCCATGGCATCCTCGAGGCAGTCGCGAATCGTCTGCTGCACCAGCGGGTGATCGGGGATCTCGATCTCGCCCGGCAAATTCTCGGCGCAGGCCACCTGATCCGGAAACACGGACGCCAGCAAGTCCTCGGCATTCATGCGCGCGATCTGCGGCGGGATCTTCTTGCCGCCGCGAAAGCGCGGCAGCGCCAGCGCAATGCCGGCGTCCCAGCGCCACCGCACCTCGAACATGGGCGCCGCGCACAGGGCCTGCACCAGGACCTGGCGTACCGTGTTCGAGTGCAGATACCGCGCCGCTTCCGCGAGCTCGAAGCTGTGGGCGTGAGTCAGCGACAGCACGATGTGGTTTTCAGTGGCGGCCGCCTGCAGTTCGAAGTTGAACGTGCGGCAGAATCGCTTGCGCAGCGACAAGCCCCACGCCCGGTTCACGCGGCTGCCGAAAGTGGAATGAATGACCAGCTGCATGCCGCCGGACTCATCGAAGAAGCGCTCGAAAATAACGGTGTCCAGCGTCGGCAGACAGCCGAGTGCAGCGCGCCCGGCGCTGAGATATTGAATTAGTTGCGCCGCGGCGGCGGCGTCGAGTCCCACGACTTCCATGAGCCACTGCATGGCTGCACCGCCCGCGGCCTCCCGGGTCTGCGCGTTCTCGAGCCGCCGTTCGATCTCCTGCCGCATCCTCGACACGGCCGCCGACAGCTCCTCGGTGCGGCCGGGCGCTTCACCGAGCCAGAACGGAATCGAAGGCGGTTGGCCATGTGCATCCTCGACGCGCACCGTGCCCCGCTCCACTCGCAATATCCGATAGGAGGTATTGCCGAGCTGAAACACGTCGCCCTGCAGGCTCTCGACGGCGAAGTCCTCGTTGACCGTGCCGACCAGATGACCTTCAGGTTCCAGCATGACTCGGTAGTCGGCGTTGTCCGGGATCGCCCCGCCCGACGTGAGCGCGGTCAGGCGGGCGCCCTTGCGCGGACGCAGCATTTTGTTGATGGAGTCGTGATGCAACAGGGCCGCGCGACGGCCGCGGCGCGTGCTGAATCCTTGAGCCAGCATGGACACGCATTGATCGAAATCCTCGCGCTGCAGGGTCCGGTACGGATAGGCTCTGCGCATCAGGTCGAACAGACCCTCCTCGCTCCACTCGCGCGCCGCGACCTCGGCGGTCATCTGCTGGGCAAGCACGTCGAGAGCGTTTTGCGGAATGATCAGGCGGTCCAGCTCGCCGCGGCGCACCGCGTCGAGCAGCGCCGCGCACTCCACCAGTTCGTCCCGGGACAGGGGAAACAGGCGGCCCTTGGAGGTGCCTCCCACCGAATGCCCCGCGCGGCCCACGCGCTGCAGGAAGGCGTTGATGGAGCGCGTCGAGCCGATTTGACAGACGAGGTCCACATCCCCGATGTCGATGCCGAGTTCCAGCGATGCCGTCGCCACCAGCACCTTCAACTCGCCGCGCTTCAAGCGCTGCTCGGCGCGCAAGCGCCTGTCCTTGGCGAGGCTGCCGTGATGGGCGGCCACATTCTCTGCGCCGAGGCGTTCGGACAAGTGGCGCGCCACGCGTTCAGCCAGCCGGCGGGTATTCACGAAGCAGAGCGTGGTGCGGTGCTCGCGCACCAGCTCGGCCAGCCGATCATAGACCTGCGTCCACACCTCGCCCGACATTACGGCTTCGAGCGGTGCCGGCGGCAGCTCCAGCGCCAGATCGCGGCTGCGCGCGTGGCCGCTGTCGATGATGGTGCATGTGCCGGTGTCCGCCGCGCCGGCACCCAAGAGGAACCGCGCCGTCTCCTCGATCGGCTTCTGGGTCGCGGATAGTCCGATCCGCGTCAGCGCGTGCCCGGTCAGAGCCTGCAATCGCTCCAGCGACAGCGCCAGATGGGCGCCGCGCTTGTTGCCCGCGATCGCGTGAATCTCATCGATGATCACGGTGCGGCAGGTGGCCAGCATGGACCGGCCCGACTGCGAACCCAACAAGATGTAGAGCGATTCCGGCGTGGTCACGATGATGTGCGGCGGCTTGCGCCGCATGCCCGCGCGCTCCGACTGTGAGGTGTCGCCGCTGCGCACCACCGCGCGGATGGCCACATCGGGCAGCTGCAAAGCGGCCAGTTCTTCGCGGATGCCGGCGAGCGGCGCATCGAGGTTGCGCTGAATGTCGTTCGACAGCGCCTTCAGCGGCGACACATAGACGATGCGAGTTTCGTCGGGCAGGCCTGACTCCAATCCCTCCTTGACCAATTGATCGATGGCGGCGAGAAAGGCGGCGAAAGTCTTGCCCGACCCCGTCGGGGCCGCCACCAAGACGTGCTGCCCCGCCTGCAACGCCGGCCACGCCCGTTCCTGCGCGGCAGTGGGCGCATCGAAAGTCCGCGAGAACCAGGCGGCAACCGCGGGGTGAAAGGAATGTAGAGGGTTCATGGAGTGGCGCCGGCAGGCACCCTCAGAATAATCGCGGTTGACGGAGCTTGGCAAACACAATATCTTGTGTCTCTTCGCGGTACCCGCCATATATATGGTGGGTTAAGAGGGAATCCGGTGCGAATCCGGAGCTGCCCCGCAGCGGTGACTGGGAACGAGCCATGCTTTGGCACTGAACCTTCGAGGATCAAGTCCTTGAGAGTTTGGGAAGCGGCATGCAGTAGGAGGCGACTTATCGTCGCCGGGCCCGGGAGTCCGAAGACCTGCCGCGATCGGCACCTCATGTGGGGTGCCGGCCATCTTTGGAGCTCTCGTGGGAGGAGCGGCCGGAGTGATCGCGTGCGCAGCGTTGCCGACACATCCGTTCGACCGTCCATGGAGTTCCGCGCTCAACGGAACCATCGCCATGAATACTCAAATCACGCAACCCTCCTTCAATCTGCATCAGCCGCCGGCGCCGCGCACTCCCATGCGCGTGACCAAGCGCTCCGGCGCCCATGAACCCATCGACGTCAACAAAATCGTGCGCGCGGTCAGCCGCTGCAGCGAAGGAATACCCGACGTCGATCCGATGCGCGTGGCGCTCAAGACCATCGCGGGTCTCTTCGACGGCGCAACCACGCGCGCACTGGATGAACTGTCCATCCGCACGGCGTCGTCGTACATGGTCGATGACCCGGCGTACTCGAAGCTTGCGGCGCGCCTGCTGGCCGCCTACATCGACAAGGAGGTGCAGGGCCAGGGCATCTATTCGTTCTCGCAGTCGATCCGCGTCGGCTTTGATGTCGGCCTGATCAACGAGCGGGTTCTGCACTTCGTCGAATGCCACGCACGCAAGCTCAATGACGCAATTGATGTCGACCGCACCCGCAAGTTCGAATACCTGGGGTTGCGGACTTTGTACGACCGGTATGCACTCAAGCATCCCACGCTGCGCCAAATCATCGAGACGCCGCAGTACTTCTGGATGCGCGTGGCTGCGGCCCTCAGCACCGGACCGCACGATGCGATCGAGCTCTATGATCTGTTCTCCTCGCTCGACTACCTGCCGAGTTCTCCGACGCTGTTCAATGCCGGCACGCAGCATGAACAGCTTTCGAGTTGTTTCCTGCTCGATTCTCCCGGCGACTCGCTCGAAGGCGTCTACGACAAATACAAGGATATTGCGCTGCTGTCGAAATTCTCCGGCGGCATCGGCGTGGCCTGGCACCGGGTCCGCGCGGAAGGATCGCTGATCCGCTCCACCAACGGCCTGTCGAACGGCATCGTGCCCTGGCTCAAGACCTTGGATTCGTCGGTGGCGGCCGTGAATCAAGGCGGCAAACGCAAGGGCGCGGCCTGCGTGTATTTGGAGACCTGGCACGCCGACATCGAGGCGTTTCTCGAACTGCGCGACAATACCGGCGACGAGGCGCGCCGTACCCACCACCTCAATCTCGCCAATTGGGTGCCTGATCCGTTCATGAAGCGCGTCGATGATAGAGGAAGCGGTGGCGTGCGAGGCTGCCTTTGCGGAGGACGTGCTATCCGAAGGTGTGGCCGGATTGACGCGAATCGAAATGCGCCAATACCTGCAATACGTGGCCGATCAGCGGCTGGCCCTGCTGGGCCTGCCGCAGATCTACGGCGACCGCAACCCGTTCGCCTTCATGGAGCTGCAGGACGTGCAGGAACTCACCAATTTCTTCGAACGCAAGGTTTCGGCGTACCAGGTGGCCGTGCAGGGCGAGGTGGCCTTCGATCATGCGTTCTGATCGAGAGGTGAACTCGGAGCGGTGGCCGCTCCGAGTCCCATATCCATAGAAATAGCTCAGTTGCTTTTCTGAGGTAATCCCTATTTGGCTTCGAACATTTTCTTCAAATTGTCCAAGCCGCCCTGATAGACCCCGCTGATGGTGTCCGTTGCTGTCTTGTCGTTTTCCTTGTCGCCGGGATTGTCGCCGAGGTTCTTGCGCTTGAAGTGACCTCTCCAGGTGACCGTGGACTTGTTGTGGCCGGCGGATTTGACCGTGACCGTCGACGAATAGTCGCTGACCGGCAGCACCCCCTCGACAATGGCGTATTTGAACGAGCGGCCCGCCGAATTGAAGCTGAGCAGCTTCTCCTTGATCGTGCCGCCGCCTTTCAGGGTCAGCAGACGCACGGCACCCGGCACGTTGTTCTTGCCTTCGACAATTTCATCCGTGGCAACGGCGGGATGCCAGCTATTGAGAGCGTTGAAATCCTTGACGGCATCCCAAACCTTGGCCGCGGGTGCGTCGATGCTCGCGGTTTTGGTGACGCTGAGTTTCGCCGCCTCGGCGGCGGCGTAGCCGCACGCCAGCACGGATAACATGATTGCAATCGTAGATTTGATTTTCATCGGAGTCCTCGTTGGTTAATTTTCCTGATCACTACCCGCAAAAATAGGCGGCCGCAGCCAGTGCGCCGCCAGCGGCGGTATCAACAACAGGCTGACGAGCGTGGACGACACCAGACCGCCCAGAATCACGACGGCCATGGGGCCTTCGATTTCATGCCCTGGCTGATGCAATTGCAATGCCACCGGCAGCAGCGCGAGGCCGGTAAGCAAGGCGGTCAGCAGAACGGGGGTGAGGCGCTCCTCGGCGCCGAGAGAGGCGGTGTCCAGATTCCAGGCGCGTCCTTCCCGCAGCACCAGGTGATCGAAGTGGGATACCAGCAAAATGGTGTTGCGCGCGGCCATGCCGAACAGCGCGACAAAGCCCACCATGGCCCCCAGGGTCAGAGTGCCCCCGGTCACCGCGACCGCCGCCACCCCGCCGATCAAGGTGCTGGGGAGGGATAGCAGGACCAGCAGCACATGACGGGATTGTCCGAATGCGAGAGCCAGCAGCAGCACGATGAGCACGAAGGCGGCGGCCGAATGCAGCAGCAATTCATTCCTGGCGGCGGTCTGCGCCTCGGCCGCTCCGCCATAGCGCAGGAATACTCCGGGGGGCAGCTGAACTTTGGCGGCAATCGCCCTGCGCGCGGCGTCGGCAAATCCGGCTTGATCGGCGCCCTTCGGTGATGCGACGACGATTTGGCGCCGCAGCCCGTCCTGATGATCGACCAGGCTGCGCGCGGACACCACGGTGACTGTCGCCACCGCCGACAGCGGCGCCAATGCACCGTCCCGGCCGCGCAGCAGCAGCGCGCCGAGCGAGCGGGGATCGGCGCCCGCATGTGCGACGCGCACCACGACCGGCACGCTGCGATCCGCCTGGTTGAGTTCGGCCGCCACGCTGCCATGATAGGCCGCATTCATCGTCTGCAGCACATCGGCTGCCTGTAATCCGTACAGAGCGAGTTGCGCAGGCAGCAGTTCAACGTGCAGCTCTGCTTCGCGCGGCGGTACCGTCAGGCGTACGCTGCCGCTGTCCGGCAATTGCCGCAGCAGCTCGACGATTTGTAGCCCCACCCGGTCGTCCGCGTCCAGATCGGAACCGATCACGCTGATGGAAAACGGCGCTGATTCGCCCGACAGCGTCTCGCCGATGCGCTCGGCCAGCACCGAATAGATTTCCACCAGCTGGTTCGGAAAGTCATCGAATACGTCGCGGATGGCGCCATCGATCTCGCTCGCGCTGTGTCCTTGACTGGGGTCGATCTGCACTTCGAATTCGCTCTTGTTGGGCGCATCCGGATCCTGCCCGTTCTCGGCACGGCCGATCTGTTCGGCGACGCTCTTGACGCCGGGAATACTGATGAGTCCCTCGGAGATGCGCTGCCCGACGCGCGTGGTCTCGGCAAGAGAGATTCCAGGCCGCAGCGAGGCGTGCGCGATCAGGTAGTTTTCCCGAAAATCGGGCAGCAGCCGCGCACCCAGCAGCGGCAGTAGAATGATTCCGGCGACGCCGCTGGTGAGGACGATTGCCAGCAGCGCACGCGGCCTTTGGTTCAGCCACCCGATCGTGGCCAGCTGCCCGCGCTTCAGATGCTGCAGGAAACCCGCTTCGGACTTCGGGTGATGACTCGCCATCACCAGAGCGCACAGCGCCGGGGTGGCGCTCATGGCTACAGCCAGGGACAGGCCGACGGCGAGCAGGAACGAAATGGACAAGGGGCGAAAGAAGGCTCCCTGCAAGCCGGACATGGTCAGTATCGGCAGGAAAGCCACCGCCACCGCCGCGGTCGCGTAGAACACCGGGCGGCGCACCTCCAGCGAAGCGCCGATGAACAGCTCGCCGATGTCGGCATCCCGGGCCGCGCTGCGGCGGCGCCGCAGAATGTTCTCGACATCGATGACGGCATCGTCCACCACCACGCCGAGCGCAACCACCAGGCCGCCGAGAGTCATGGTGTTGAGGCTCAATCCCGCCGCTTCGAGAATCCACACCGTGGTGAGCAGAGCGAGCGGAATGGCGCTGAACGAAACCAGCGCGCCGCGCCAGTCGCGCAGGGTGATGAGCAGCAGCGCGACTACCAGCACGGCGCCGATGAGCAGCGAATTTCGCAATTTCTCGATCGCGCTTTCGATGAAGCTCGCCGGCCGCAGCAGTGCGGGATGGTAGTGCACTCCCTGCTTGGCGAGCGCCGGCGCCATCGCGTCGAGCCGCGCTTCAAGTGCACGGGTCACCTCGAGCGTATTGGCGCCGAACTGCGTCGACGTCTCGATGAGAATGCCCGGCTTGCCCGCGATCAAAGCATCGCCGAAGCGCGGTTCGGCGCCTTCGCGCAAAGTCGCGACATCCTGGAGGCGCACCGGCATACCCTTGCGCGTTCCCACCACCGCCCGTCCCAATGCGTCGAGCGTGGCGCCGGGTGCTTGAGCCTGGATCACGATGCGTTGCGTGGGCGTTTCCAGATAGCCCCCGCCGATCAAGGACGTGGCGCGCTTGGCGGTCGCCAGGACATCGTCGAGACTCAAGTCGGCCGCCGCCAATTTTGCCGGATCGATCTCGATCTGCCGCTCGCGCACTTCGCCGCCGAAAATCTGCGCCTGCGCCACGCCGGGAACGGCGAGGATCTGCGGCTTGACTGTCCACTGCACCACGTCGCGCAGCTCCACCGGCGAAAGCCGGTCGCTGGTAAAGCCGAAATGCACCAGGTATTCCATCGAGGAACTCAAGGGGGAGAGCAGCGGAGCGCCCACTCCCGGCGGCAGCAAGCCGGCGAATTCGGCCAATCGTTCGGTCACGACTTGACGCTGGCGGTACGGATCGCCGCCACGATCGAACACCACTTGGATTGCCGACAGGCCCTGGCTCGACGTGGACCGCAACGTCTTGACGTTCTCGGTACCGGCCAGCAATCCCTCCAACGGGCGTGTGACCAGCGCTTCGACCTGGGTCGCGTCGAGACCGGGGGCCTCGGTCTGCACCAGGACGTGCGGCGGGGCGAAGTCCGGAAAGACATCGAAGCGCGCCGACAGCGCCGCGGCGAGGCCGAGTGCGGCGATCAGGCAGGCGAGCGCCGTGACAATGCGCGGATTGCGCAGCGACGCGCGGACGATGGCGGCAAGCATGGCGTATCTTCTTCCTAGTCGTCGTCGTCATCGTCATGCGGCTGCGCGCCCACTGCCTGCAACGACCACAGGACCCCCGCCCCCTGAACCACGATGTCGTCATCGTCATCGATGCCTTCGACCAGCCAACCGTCCCCGTAAGGCAGCAATAACTTCACCTTGACCGGCGCATACTGCGTCTTCCCCGCGTCCGCCTGCTTTGACGAGCGCCTGTAGACGTAGGCTCCGCTCTCATCGTAGAGCAGTGCGTCGCGCGGCAGCAGCATCCCTTTGCGCTCGGCGGTCAGCAGCGCGAGCGGTATGCGTGCACCGGGGCCGAGGCCGGCAGGTGCGTTCGGCACTTCGATCAACAAACCGACGCTCTGCAACTCCGTGGCCTCCCGCAGCATTCCGAGCACGCGCCCGGGAACCTGAATGCCGTCCACGTCCAGTACCGCCTTGCCCGGCAGCGCCCCGAGTGTGTGCCGACCCGGCAGGTCGGCGCGCAGCAGCAGGCTGCGCCCGCTCGCCGACGCCTCGATCAGCTTCTGCCGCGCATCGGCCGGGAGTGCCGCCAGAGGCCCCCAGTGCAATGCGAAGCGCGCCGCGGCCAGCTGCGCCTGCGCCTGCGCTTTCGCTTGATCCGCTTGCGCCGCCTCGATCATCTTGACCGAGGCTCCGGCGCCGCCCTCGTGCAGCGCGCGCAGACGGGTGAGCTCCGCCGAAGCCGAATGTTCTGCCGCCCCCGCCGCGGCGGAATCGCCCATGTCGGAGATCAGCGCCGTCACGTCCAGCACCAGACCGAGCGCCTCGATGCGCTCCGGCGCCTTCACCGCAACGGCATGCGCCAGCACGATCCCGACCGCGCGTTGCTGCTCCGCGTTCAAGGTGGATTGCGCGCCGGCAGGGCACGCCGCGCCGCAGCCGAGCAGCAGCAGCACGCCCCGCGCCCATGCCGTTTCGATCACGGAGCGCCTCCGGATGCAAGCGACGGCAGGGATTTCGCCAGCGCCAGTTCGGGGCCCGACAAGGGCGCATGCAGCACATCCTCGAGAGTGTTGCGCGAGCCCTGCAATTCGGCCCGCATCTGCACGAGCTCGAGCTCGGCCCGCGTGGTGAATATTTCCGTGCTCAGTTGCTCCTGGAGGTCCGACGCGCCCAGCTTGAGGCCGAGATCGGCCGATTGCTGTTGACGCCGCGCCGCCTGCAGCTGCCGTTCGGCCGCATCGGCGCTCGCGCGGGCGATGTCTTCGGCGCGCTCCGCCGCGACGATCTCGCCATAGATGCCGGCCTGCAGCGCCAGCATGCGCTGCCCGGCCAGGTCGCGGCCGGCGCGGGCTTCGGCGATCTCGCCGCGATTGCCGTTGAGGGGCAGTGTAAAGCCGACGTCGAAGGGAAACTTGGCGATGCCGTGGTCCCAGTAGTAGCCCGGCGAGAGCACGAACTGCGGATATTGACGGGCGATGGACTGCCGCAGCCTGGCTTCCGCGGCCGAGTACTCACCGATCGCAACGCCGAGATCGGTTCGCGACAGGAGCGCCTCCTCGCGCGCCCCGCGCCGCGCCGCTTCCTCCACCGGCGGCGGCTCGCCCCAGTCCTGCCACGTGAGAGTCATGCCGTCCAGGGCCTGCGGCGGCAGACCCAGCGCCTTTGCGGCCGCCGCCTGAGCAGCGTTCACCGATTCGCGCAATTCCGCCTCTTGCTGCTCGATCTGGATCCGCGCCTGTTGAGCGGAGACGAGCTCGGTGGGCGGATCCTCGCCCGCCGCCACCTTCTGCTTTTCGAGTATCAGCAGGCGGTCCTGCGCCGCCGCCAGCTGCGCGAGCAATCTCGAGCGCCGGCGAGCCCCCTCCCACTCCGACAGCGCCGCCGCCAGGGCGCTGCGCACCGCCCAGGCCTCGCTCATCAGCTGCAAACGAGCATTGCCCGTGTCCACTCTCGCGATCTCGCTCTCGAGACGCCGGCGCTCGGGCGTGCGCAGCAGCCAATTCAAGCTCACGCCGTAAAGCCAGGGATGGGCATCATGACGCGCATACTCGGACTGCAGGGTCAGGTCGGGATTGGGCATTTGCGCGGCGGTGATTTCGCGCGCCAGTGCCGCCGCGACTTGCGATCTCGCCACCGCCAGCTGCTGGTTCTGCGTCAATGCGACCGCCAGCAATTGCGCACGGTCCCATTCACGGGGTGGCCACACCGCAGCCCCCTGCGGCATCAGCCGCGAAATACTGTCCCGCAATTGCGGCTGGTCGAGCCGGCGCGCCGCAAAATCATCGGCACTGCGTTTCGGTGCGAGCGGCGCGGCATGATATTGAACGCATCCGCCGGTGAGGATCCCTGCGAAAGAAAGCAATGCGCCGCAGCGAGATATGCGCTTCACAGCGGGAGTTTTTCTCCATGACGCCAAGTAACCTTTCCTTTTTTTGCGATAATACCCGCACCGGCGCGCAGAGAGAACCCGTGTCACGGACGTGGTGCAGTGAAATCAATCTGGTTGATCGCGGGAATTTTCCTGTGCGGCGTGTACTCGATGCCGCAGGCGCAGCCCGCCGGCGACGAACGCCGCAGCGGAATCTGGAAGGCTGCCGTGCCGCCCAAGGCGATGCAGGGCGAATTCGACAATTTCGATCCTCTGGGAGTCGCCGCCGGAGCGAAGATCAAGGCTGATTGCTCGCTCAATTGGATCAATCCCGACGACGGCAGGCGCTACTGCTTTTCGAGCGGAACCTCGCTGGAGTTCTTCCTCGATGAACCGCAAGTCAATCTCGCCCGCGCCCGGAGCAGTTGGCGGAAAATGACGGCCGGCAAAAAATAGGATCGGCGGCGCAGCTGCGCCGCCGATCCTGACCACCATTGGCAAAAAATGCCGCGTGCTGCCGGTCAGAAGAAGAGGATTCCACCCAGTGCGATATCGTGTTGCTTGACGGAGTTGCCGTCCTGAGCTTTGGCCTTGGTTTCGACGAACTCGCCGACCAGGGTCACGCTCTTGGTGAGGCTGTAATACACGCCCACGACTCCGGACTCGTTGCGCTTGACCAGGTCGTTAGCGGTGGGTATTTCATCCCCGGCGAGCTTGAGGTCGGAGATGCCGTAGCTCAGGCCGACTTTCAGCTTGTCCATCTTATAGGTGGCCTGCACATAGCCGCCGTCGGACTTGCGCGTCTCGCCCAACGCGGAGGTCGCGAGATAGTAGAGGCCCGTGGTACCCACGCCCTTGCCGGTGTATCCGTACAGCACCCCTTCGAATCCCGCGATATCCAGCTTGACGCCGCCGTCGACGGCGGTGCCGGAGTAGTCCGTGGCCTTGCCGATCAAATTAGCCGTGGCAACGTCCGCGGAATTGAGCTTCAAGTGCTGGGTCACGACATCCACCCACACCTTGCCGGTGAGGCCGTCGCTCTTGGGATCTCCCCAGGCGTAAGCGAGTCCGGCCTGTATCTGCGGCGAGTTGTGCGATGCGTAGCCTGAGCCATCCAAAGGATCGAGTGGTTGAAAGACGCCGATCGATCCGGTGAATCCGCTGAAATTCGCGGTGGTGTACGTGATCTGCGGTTCCCAATCGGTATAGATGTAGCCGATGCCGATGCGGCCGAGGCTGGTATTGCTCGGTGCGGCGTTGGCCGACGCCGTACCCACTCCGAGCAGCGTCATGTCGTCGAGGATGGCATCCTTGCCGAACAACCCGATATCGCGGCCCATTTTTACCGTGCCCCAGCTCGCGTCGCCGAAGGTGAAATACGCCTGGCGAGCGTCGATGCCGGGCGACTGCAATGCCGACGGATTGCCGGTTCCGTTGACCGCACCGCCGAGAGAGCTGTTGATGCCGGGATAGAACCCGATGGTCACGTCGATATCAAAATCGGATTGCCGCGTGGTCGCGCTGAAGACCAGCGCCGCCGGCAGCAAGCCGTTGCGCACCGATGCGGAGTTATCGCCGGCACAGGCCAAACCACCGTTGATACCCGGGCTTGAGGCGTTGTCACAACTGCTCCCCACATAGAAGGCATTCACGTTGCCGGAAAAATCAATCTTCCAGTCGCCGGCGGTAACGTCGATTCCGGCGACCGCCCGGGTCATCGGAATCATCCCAATCGCGGCACTGGCTGCGATCACTAGCTTGATACGCGTATTCATGAAAACCCCTCCATTTCGAGTTCTTTGTCGTGACATCGATGGCTGCAGTCCATAGCCGCAAGCCGGCCGCAGCGTTTCCCGCAGCCGCCAAACGCCACAGGGCGTCGAGCGAAGCCTGAATGACTGTCTGCAAGAGGCGTACCAATGACGCAACGGCGCGAGAACCCCGGCCGCATCCCGATGGGCGCCACCTCAATCCCGTGAGTCGGGGCGCAGACTTGCAGCGCAGACGCCCGGTTGTGGCTTTAAAGCAAATGCCGCGGCGGAAAGCCGCAATTTTGGGCACACCACTGTCACGCCATAGGATCAAATTTGTCGCACTCTGTGTTGGATTAGATACAGGCGGGCCGACACGACGATCGCATTCGGGCGGCAGTCGCTGCGTGACCCATCACCGCCCGCTGCTACATTTTTGAAGCACAAACTGTGGCGGATCAGAAACACCGAGCCCGGCAGCGGTGGTTTGGCCTGATCTTGCGCGTCGCAAGTAATTGATCAATCAGCTTTATATGCGCTCCGACAAGGACTGGCACGCTTGCTGCTTATCAATACCAAGAATTGCGCACGGAACTGTTGCGCCGAGGAGCTCAAATCAATGAAGACGAGAGCGGCTGTTGCCTGGGAAGCCGATAAACCGCTGCGCATCGAAGAAGTCGATCTTGCCGGACCCAAGGCCGGCGAGGTATTGGTGCGCATCGTCGCAACGGGCGTGTGCCACACCGATGCGTTCACCCTGTCCGGCGCCGATCCGGAAGGCTTGTTTCCGGTGATTCTGGGGCACGAAGGCGGCGGCATCGTGCAGGAAGTCGGCTCCGGCGTCACCAGCGTCAAGGCCGGCGATCACGTGATCCCCTTGTACACGCCCGAATGCGGAACGTGCGAGTTCTGCCTGTCCGGCAGGACCAATCTATGTCAAAGAATCCGCGTCACCCAGGGCAAGGGCGTGATGCCGGACGGCACCTCGAGATTCTCCTTCAAGGGCAAACCCATCCTGCACTACATGGGCACCAGCACATTTTCGGAGTACACCGTGCTGCCGGAGATTTCGCTGGCCAAGATCAACCCCAAGGCGCCCCTGGACAAGGTGTGCCTGCTCGGCTGCGGCATTACGACCGGCATCGGCGCGGTGTTGAACACTGCAAAAGTAAGGCCGGGCTCGACGGTGGCGGTGTTCGGCCTCGGCGGCATCGGCCTGTCGGTCGTGCAAGGTGCGGTCATGGCCAAGGCCGCGCGCATCATCGCGGTCGATCTGAATCCGAGCAAGTGGACCATGGCCAAGTCGCTGGGCGCGACGGACTATGTCAACCCGAAGGAACACGACAAGCCGATCCAACAGGTCATCATCGACATGACCAACGGCGGCGTCGACTATTCGTTCGAATGCATCGGCAATGTCCACGTGATGCGCTCGGCTCTGGAGTGTTGTCACAAGGGATGGGGCGAATCGGTTATCATCGGTGTTGCCGGTGCGGGTCAGGAAATTTCCACCCGTCCGTTCCAGTTGGTGACCGGTCGCGTCTGGCGCGGCTCGGCTTTCGGCGGCGTCAAGGGGCGCTCGCAACTGCCGGGCTACGTGGATCGCTACCTCGACGGCGAGATCAAGATCGACGAAATGATCAGCGAAGTGCTGCCATTGGATAAGATCAACGATGCCTTCGAGTTGATGCATGCAGGCAAGGTAATTCGTTCCGTGATCAGATATTAATCGAGAGATGCCGTGGCAACGGCTGTATACGAAAACTAGTGGGAGGAGGAATCATGGCAGTTTCAATTCATCCGTCGGTCGACAACGGCGTCAAGCAAGGATCGAAGGATTTCGCGGGAGGGACGCTGTCCTGCAAATGCACGGATAGGCCCGTCAAGGTGTCGATCGGCGCCCAGATCGCGCACAATCATGCCTGCGGCTGCACCAAGTGCTGGAAGCCCAAGGGTGCGCTGTTCTCGGTGGTGGCGGTGGTCGCCAAGGACAAGGTCAAGGTCACGCAGAACGGCGACAAGCTCGCAGTCGTCGATCCGTCGGCGACCATTCAACGTCACGCCTGCAAGGTGTGCGGCGTTCACATGTTCGGCCGCATCGAAAACCCCAAGCATGCGTTCTACGGTCTTGATTTCATCCACCCCGAATTGTCGACCGAGACGGGTTGGGCCGCGCCGGGCTTCGCCGCCTTCGTGTCCTCGATCATCGAGTCGGGCGCGAATCCGGCGAACATGGGTGCCGTACGCAGCCGCCTCAAGGAGCTGGGTCTGGAGCCGTATGATTGTCTGAGTCCGCCGCTGATGGATGCGCTGGCGACGCACGCGGCCAAACTCTCCGGGGTCTTGAAAGCCTGATCACCTTCGAAGGCATCGACGCGGCGCGGCCCTGGGCCGCGCCGCGTCCACGCCGACTCATTGTTCGAGCACGATGTTGTGCTTGTGAATCTTGCGGTACAGGGTGTTGCGGCTGATGCCGAGCGCCTGCGCAGTGCGGCTGATATTCCAGTGCATCCGCTCCAGCTCGCGCAGCAGAGCCGCGCATTCGGCGTCGCGTAGCGCGGCGGACGGCAGATTCGCCGCGGCAACCGCCTCCACGGCTCTCCCCACGCTCGGCGACGCGATGCTGCGCGTCTCGGTGTGCAGGATCTCCTGCGGCAGGTTCGACAGCCGGATGATGCCCTCGCGGCACAGCGCGGACGCGGTACGCAGGGCATTGCGCAGCTGGCGGATGTTGCCGGGCCAGGAGTATTCCAGCAGTTTCTGAAAGGCGTCTTCCGCGATTTCGATCGATTCTTGGTCGCCGTTTTCCTCCCGCAACAGCGTGCGGATCAAGTCCGCCTTGTCCGCGCGCTCGCGCAGCAGCGGCAAATGCAGAGTGATTCCATTCAAGCGGTAGTACAGATCCTCGCGGAATTCTCCGTCCTGGATCATCTGGCGGATGTCGCGGTGCGTGGCGCTGATCACGTGCAGCGTGACCGGGATGGCCTGATCGCTGCCGAGCGGCACGACTTCACGCTCCTCGATCACCCGCAGCAGGCGGGTCTGCAGCATCAGCGGCATGTCGCCGATTTCGTCGAGGAACAAGGTGCCGCCGTTGGATTGCAGAATCTTCCCGACCCGTCCTTCTTTCACCGCACCCGTGAATGCGCCGCGCGTGTAGCCGAACAGCTCGCTCTCGATCAGGCTCTCCGGGATGGCGGCGCAATTGACGGTCACGAATGCCTTGTCGAACCATAGGCCGCTGTGATGCAACGCCTTGGCGAATGCTTCCTTGCCCGTGCCGGTCGCGCCTTGCAGCAGGATCGGCACCTGCTTCGCGAACAGCTGCCGGCCGAAGCTCAGGTTCTTGCGCATTTGCGGATCTTCACCCACGTGGTGTTGTCCGCGTTCATGCCCCGGCTCGGATTTGTCGGCAACCTGGGTCGGCGCCGTCAACTCCAGGGTGCGTGTCGCCGGGCGCAGCGGCGCCCGCGCGATCGCGAAGAAGCGCCGTCCGTGGGCGAGATCCCGTACCGGCCATATGGTGCTGGGTTCGAATTGCGCCCGCCGCTCGAGTGTCGCGAAATCGAACTGGAAGAATCTTTCGATGGACTCGCCCACCAGCGAGTTGCGGGTGGAGCAACCCAGCTGCAGCAGAGCGCTTTCGTTGACCGCCAGGATATTGCCGGCGCCGTCCATCGCCACCAGCGCCTCATGCAATAGACCGACGAACTCCGGCCTGCTGTGAAAGCGCAGGATCCATGATTGGCTGAACTCGTTCAGGAAATTCCAGCGCGAGATGAGATGCGCCGACATGTTGACCAACGCCATGGTGTGGCGCTGGATCAGGCGGCTGTCGCTGGAATTTGCCGTTGACGCATCCAGCACCGCGATGATGGAGCCGTGCGGATCGAGAATCGGCGCCCCCGAGCAGGACAAGGATAGGTTGTAGCCGCGGAAATGCTCCTCACGATGCACGGTCACCGGGCAGCCCTCGGCGAGGCAGGTGCCGATGCCGTTGGTGCCTTCGTGACGTTCGTCCCAGAGCGCGCCCAGCGACAAACCGGCCTTGCGGAATTCGGGCTGCAGCGTCGGATCGGTAATGGTCGTCAGCACGACCCCCTGTGTGTCCGAAAGGATGACGGCGAATCCGGAACCGGCGATCTGCTCGTAGAGGCTTTCCATTTCCGCGCGTGCAACCGGCAGCAATTCTCCCATGCGCTGCTGCAATTCCCTGAGCGACTGGGAACTGAGCACGGTGTTTTGCCGCGGCGCAGCCGGTTCGATACGGTATTCCCGCAGACACCGATACCAGGATCGGGTGACATGCGGTTCGATTCCCGCGGGCTGGAGTCCGTTTTGGACCACATGAATGATGCGCGAGGCATGGCTCGTGGCGAGATTCAGGTTCGTCATGACATCCCCCGCTTTTTCGCTTCCCTGCTCAATCGAGTTCTTCACCCGTTGCGAAAAACCCACAGTCGACCGCACCCTCGCGAAGGGCCCAGCCACCTCCGATAAAGCGTGGCCCCTTTGCGCTGCCCGCGCAATCTGCACTGCAACATTTTATTCCTGGTCAGGCGGGGTTCCAAACTTGTAGGCGGGGTCGCCGCTGTACTTGGAGCGCACGAAGGCCAGGATTTTCCACAAATCATCCGAGTTCTTGATGATGGTGCCGAAAGGCGGCATGGGCCCGACGACGTTTTCGCGTCCCTTGCGCATGTAGCCCTGCTTCTGCAGTTCATCGCTGCCCAACGTGACCAGTCGAAACAAGGTGTCGTCATCGCCGCCGTAGACCCAGGTGTCGTTGGTGAGCGCGGGACACATTCCGCCGCCGCCGCCGCCGCCGTGGCACCCGCTGCAGGAGTAGCTCAGCAGAAACTTGCCGCCCTCGGCGACAACATCGGCTTGAGTGTCCTTGTAGGGATTCACCAGTTTGCCCTTCGGCGTGTTCTTGACGAGATCCGTCGGCAAGATCTTGGTGTAGTCGACCGGCGCCTGAGCATCCTCCGCCCATACTCGGCCTAGACCGAACAGCACCGCCACGCCGGCGGCCAGTATTGCCGCCATTCCAACGATCAGAACTCGTCTTCTCACTTCCTCATCTCCTCTACGTGACTCGCAATGTTCAGCCTGATTTGGCTGCGCCGGTGTGCGCGGCCTCCTCCAAGATCTTGATGACGGCCTCGCTGTTGTTGCCCTGGGCAATGCTGAGCGCCGTGCGGCCATCTTCGCTGCGCGCATTGACATCGGCGCCGGACTTGAGCAGCAGTGCGACGACGTTCGAGCGGTTGCCGGCGGCCGCGATCATCAGCGCCGTGACGCCGCCTGAATTGGCCGCGTTTACCTTGGCGCCGTGCTCGATCAACAGGCCGGCCAGCTCCTGCGAGCCTGCGACCGACGCCAGCATCAAGGGAGTGTATCCGCCTTCGGCCACCGGCGCATTGACGTCCGCACCGGCACCCAGCAGCACCCGGGCCGCCTTGACCTTGGCGTTCTGCGCAGTGATGGCGAGCGCGGTCAGCCCATCTTTATCCGCCGAATCCAGCTTCGCGCCGTGGCCCAGCAGCATGTTGGCCAGGTCCGGGCGATCGCCCCATGCCGCATACATGAGCGGCGTCCAGCCGCTGCGATCAGCTTGATTGGGGTTGGCCTTGTGTTCGGTCAGATAGCTGGCCACCTCCATGAATCCGAAGCGCGAGGCGTTGACCAGCGGCGGATAGCCCTCGCCGTCGACGGCGTCGAGGTGCGCGCCGTGGCCCACCAGGTAGCGCACTCGATCCAAGTCGTCGGCCACGATGGCATTGTTCAACTCATCGTCGGGATTTGCCCCTTGCGCAAGCCAGCGCTTGAGGTCCGCCATGCGGGCCTGCCGCGCCTTCCGGTCGAGCGCCGTGGCTTGCAGATCCGGTTTCGGGGGCAGATACGGTCCATGGGCAGGCAGATCCCCTGAAATGAAACACTCCTCGCATTTCACCAGCGGTACGCCGTAATCGCTGAGAATTTTCTGGATCTCGCCTTTGTGTTGGGCGAGTGCCTGTTCGATCGCCGCCTTGACATCCGGACGGCCTCGCGGCACCGCGAGCGCCATGTCGAATTGCATGGGCACCTTATCCTCCATCATGTTGACCGGCTGGATGATCAAAGGCGCATGCAGCATGGACTTGTAGTACCCGGCCATCGGGCCCCACGCCGCGGCAACATCCAGGCTGCCGTCGATGACCTGCTGGACCTGGTAGGAAGGTTGATTGTCGGCCACGATATCGGCGTTGTGGCTCAGATAGTGAATGACCGTGTTGGATACGACCTGATGATCGGCCAGCGCTTGACGAATCGCCGACACCTGGAATACGCCGACCCGCAGCTTCTTGAGCGCGGGATCGTCCAGGTTCTTGATGTTGATGTTCTTGTCGCTGCGGTAGGCCAGCACGAAAGTGGAGCGGTACAGAGGAGTGAGCACCACCGCGCCTTCGGTATCCGTGGCCATGTCCATCCACAGATCGCAATTGCCCTCGCTCAAGGTGGTGCGCATCAATCCGCGTTCGATCGAGGGCCGCCAGTAATACTGCACACCGGTGCCGAGCGCGGCGCCGATGACCTGCGCAATCTTGTTCTCGAATCCCTCCCCCTTTTGATTGGACAGCGGCATATTGCCGGGATCGGCGCATACGGTCAGGGATTTGAGGTCATCGCCCAGGGCGGCGGCGCTCGCCGCCAGCAATCCTGCGATGAGGGCCACTCGCGGGTATAGCCCTGTGATCTTGTTGTTCAATGCAGCTCTCCTTTTGGGCGCCCGCTCGATGGCCCCGTTCACACTATAGGACTTGCGCGGACAACGAAGGTTGCACCGCCCCCCCCAATTTGAACCCGTCCGCCCCATAAGAAAAGCCCGGTGACTCGCGTCACCGGGCATGCTCTTAAGAAGATCCCGAATCAATGTAGGAGCTAATCACCCAGCCTGAACGTATACAGGGTGCCGCCCTGCGGAATGTGGCTGAGGTTGGCCGCCTTGGTCATGGCGGTTGCGCCAATGGCGCCGAATTTGTCGTTGAGGTCAAGGCCCGCCGTCACCGGCAGTCCGATCCACCCGCCGATGCCCGACCATACCGACACATACTGCTTGCCCTTCACGGAGTAGGTGATGGGGTTGCCGATGATGCCGGAGCCGAGTTTCTTCTGCCACAGCACCTTGCCGGTCGCCCGATCGACGGCGCGGAAATCGCCGCCCAAGCTGCCGTAGAAGGCCAAGCCGCCAGCTGTCACCAGCGCACCGCCCCAATTCGGATACGAATCGGGAATTTCCCACTCGGTCTTGCCGGTCACCACATTGAACTTCTTGAACTTGCCGGTGATGCCCGGCTTCTCGGGGTACATGTACACATTGGCGAACACGTACACCGTTCCCTGCGTGGTGTGCGAGCGCGGCTGCGGCTCGAGTTCCATGCACCAATTATTGGTCGGTACATAAAAATTCGCCGAATCGTTCGGATCCACCGCGACCGGTTGCTGGTCCTTGCCGCCCATCGCCGAGGGGCAGGCCTGAGTGTTCTCACCCACCTTCAGAGGTGAATGCTCCGGCACTTTGACCGGGCGGCCGGTCTTCATGTCGATCTTCTCAGCCCAGTTCACAGTGACGTACTTGTTGGCGCGCAACAGGGTGCCGTCGGTGCGGTCGAGCACGTAGGCGAACCCATTGCGGTCAAAGTGCACCAGACACTTGCGCATCTTGCCGTCGACATTGATGTCGACCAGCACGACCTCGTTGATGCCGTCATAGTCCCACTGGTCGAACGGGGTCATTTGATAAACCCATTCAGCCTCGCCGGTATCGACGTTGCGGGCGAAAATGCTCATGGACCACTTGTTGTCGAACTTGCCGCTGTTGCAATTGGCCTGCGTCAGAGGCTCGGCGCAGCGGAACTGCGGCGACCACAGACCGGGATTGCCCGTGCCGTAGTACACCAAGTGCAGCGCCGGATCGTAGGCATACCAGCCCCAGGCTGCTCCGCCGCCCCGCTTCCACTCATCGCCCACATAGGTCGACAGGCCCAAATCCTTGCCTGCGGTACCGTATTCAGGGTGTTTCTTGTTGGTGTTGGAGGTCAGGCACACGTCCTTGTCGCTGCCGGTGGAGTGACATTCCCACACTTTCTTGCCGTCCGCGAGGTTGTAGGCCGTGACACGGCCGCGCGCCGCGAATTCATCGCCGCCGAAACCGATGATGACCTTGTCATTCGCAATGATCGGCGCCGGGGTGATGGTCTCGCCCTTGTCCGGGTGAGCGTGCTTGACCACCCAGATTTCCTTGCCGGTCGCCGCATCCAGCGCGATGACATAGCCATCCAGGGTGCCGAACACCAGCTTGCCGTCCGCATACGACATTCCGCGGTTGACGGTGTCGCAGCAGGCGCGAGGCACGGCGGACTCATCGCGTCCGCTGGTCTTGGTGTAGTTCCACACCTGCATGGGATGATCCGGGTCACTGAGATCCAGTCCCTGCAGTATGTTCGGCCAGCCGCTTTCGATGAACATCATGGGCTTGCCGCCGACATTCTCGATCACCAGAGGCTGACCTTCATGGCCGCGCAAGGTGCCGCTCGACTGCGCCCACACCATGTTCAAGCCTTTCACGTTGCCGGTGTTGATGTCCTTCAGCGAGCTGTAGCGGGTTTGATTCAAATTGCCCGCCGGGGCACCCCATTGATTGGGGTCGTTGAAGCGTTGGAACTGTTCGGAATCCGATGCGGCCATCGCGGCACCACAGGTCGTCACAAGCGCTGCGAAGGCATAAAGCATTTTGACCTGACGTTTAGACGTAAGCCATTTCATCTCAATTCTCCTGCTGCGTAGGGTCTTTTCTGCACACAGTCGTTGAGCCTGGGTGCCGTGCGAAAATGCGGATACTTGTTAGTCGTTGCTGCCAAAACTCCCTCCTTCGCGATGCTTACCTATTGATTATTGGTCCGGCCGCGCTCTTGCCGCGACTAGTCTGATCCCAACGAGATGGTAAGTCAGCGATAGGCACCACCGCCTTGGGCCGCCATGTTGGAATAGCAATGCCTATGCCATCCGTCATAAATGAGAAAAGAAAAAAGCGGGAATCTGGAAACCGTTCCAAATCAGCTATTTACAATTTGCCACATCCATCTTTGGACAGTGCTCCGAGGCAGAACTGTGTCATACGCGTGACAGTGGAGCAGTTGTGATTGCGTCGTTAGTGAGGCGCAGCGCCGCATTTAATTTTTCTGGCGGTTTTCGCCGCTGTTGCCGGGACGAAACAAGTGCGCCGTTCGAACGGACGCCATCCGCGGGCTAGACTGCCCCATGGGACAAAAAAAATGATTCTCCGCACTCGTGGGTGCGGAACGGCTTGCGCGCTATGGCTGGCGCTGCTGCCGATCGCCGCCGCCCAATCAAGACCCTCAGACACACCGCCCCTAGATCCGCCACAAGTGCTGTTCAAGGATTTGTTCATCGCCGTTCAAACCGCGCGGCTCTACCCCGACGGCAAGGCATTTCCCGATGCCGTCCCCAACGCCGCGCCGGCAGAAATCTTGCAGCAATACCACGCCGAAAAGCCTGATACGCGCGCCGCTCTCGAGCATTTCGTGCAGATGCATTTCGCTTTACCGGCGCCCGCGGGCTCGGCGCCTTCCCCGCCCGGCCAGGTGTCCATCGTGGCGCACATCGATGGATTGTGGGATGTGCTGACGCGCAGCTCGGTCACCGCGCCGCCCTACTCGTCGTTGTTGACCCTGCCGCAGCCCTATGTGGTGCCGGGCGGCCGTTTCCGCGAGGTGTACTACTGGGACTCGTACTTCACGATGCTGGGGCTCGCGACCAGCGGCCGGCAGGATTTATTGTCGGGCATGGTTGCCGATTTTGCCTATCTCATCGATACCTTCGGCCACGTGCCGAATGGGGCGCGCACCTACTATCTCAGCCGTTCCCAGCCGCCGTTTTTCTTTGCCATGGTCGGCCTGACCGCGCCTGATGACCGGCCCGGCGCGTATGCGGCTTACCTTCCGCAGTTGCGCCGCGAATATGCTTTTTGGATGCAGGGGGAACGCGGGCTGAACCCCGGAGCGTCCCACCGCCGCGTCGTCGCCATGCCGGATGGGTCTGTGCTCAATCGCTTCTGGGACGACCGCGACACGCCGCGCGATGAGTCCTACCGCGAAGACACGGAACTCGCGCGCGCGAGCAAGCGTCCGGCGCCGCAGCTGTTCCGCGATATTCGCGCCGCGGCGGAAAGCGGCTGGGACTTCGGCTCGCGCTGGTTTGCCGATGGGCGCTCGCGAGCCACCATGGACACCACCGAGATCACGCCCGTCGATCTCAACAGTCTGCTGTTCGCCCTGGAGAAGGCCATCGCCGCGGGCTGCGAGCGGCACGCCGAGGCGGACTGCGCGCGCGAATTCGCAGGCCGGGCTCGGAGGCGGCGCAGCGCCGTCGACCGCTATCTGTGGAACCCGGGCCGCGGCGTCTATCTGGATTATCGCTGGACGAAAAAGCTGCAGGTGCCGCGGCTGTCGGCGGCGACGCTGTATCCGCTGTTCGTGTCCATGGCATCCCGAGCCCAAGCGGCGGCGGTGGCGAAAACCACCGCACGTGATTTGCTCAAGGCGGGCGGCATCGTCACCACCCCGTTCGCGACCGGCCAGCAATGGGATGCGCCGAATGGCTGGGCGCCGCTGCAGTGGATCGCGGTATCGGGACTGCGCGACTACGGGCAGACGCCGCTCGCCGCGGCCATCGCCTGCCGCTGGATGGCGAACGTCAATGACGTTTACGGTCAAAGCGGAAAACTGGTCGAAAAGTACGATGTCGTGACCACCGGGCGCAGCGGCGGCGGCGGCGAGTATCCCTCGCAGGATGGCTTCGGCTGGACCAACGGGGTCATGCGCAAGCTCATGCAACTCTATCCCGAGAGCGCGGCCCTTGCGGCGCCGGCTCGCTGTGCTGCATTCGACGCTTCCGCCGCCTACCCGCGCGTCGCTAAAATGCCACATTCACCGCTTGCTGGACGCGGCAACCGCTCTATTCCTCTGGAATGGCGTCCACGGTCAACAGGTTGACGCCCCAAGCGAGGTCATAACGGGACCCTTCCCGTAGGCTCAATACAGATATATTGTGGCGGTCAGCCCACAGGGGATGGGCCGCGCGGCGCAGTGTACTCCGCGCCCCTGCTTCAAGAAATTCGACAAGGGGAGAAGTATGACCAATCTTCGCGTGCTTGCGCGACAAGCGTTTGCTCTGTTATCAGCCATCGTCGGCGTCATCGCCATGAGTTCCAGCTGGGCGCAAGAGGCGGCGCCAACGCTCACGGAGATCATCGTTACCGCGCAGAAGCGCGAGCAAAACATCCAGGACGTGCCGATCTCCGTCATCGCCCTCTCCGCGCAGCAGCTCAAGGACGGCGGCGTCACCGACATCAAAAATCTGCAAGCGCTAACCCCGGGCCTCACCGTCACCTCGACGACCTCAGAAAATGTGACTACCGCGCGTATCCGCGGCATCGGCACCGTCGGCGACAACCCGGGATTGGAATCCTCCGTCGGCGTCGTGATCGACGGCGTCTATCGTCCCCGCAACGGCGTCGGCTTCGGCGATTTGGGAGAGATCCAGCAAATCGAAATTTTGGAAGGCCCGCAGGGAGAACTGTTCGGCAAGAACAACGATGCCGGCGTCATCAACATCGTCACCAAGCGGCCGTCGACGACCTTCGGAGCCACCGCCGAGATCACCGGCGGCAATTTCAACGACCGAGAGGCCAACGCTTCCATCACGGGCCCGATCGGCAGCATTGCCGCGGCTCGCTTCTATGCGGGATATCAGAAGCGCGACGGCTTCATGGGCGTCGATGCCAGCGCCGGCCCGAACACGGATAACAGAACCGACGATCGCAACATGTACACCATGCGGGGCCAATTCCTGATCACCCCGAGCGATGCCGTGAACTTCCTGGTGATCGGCGACTACTCGAAGCGCAACGAATCCTGCTGCGGCGCCGTGCCGGTGGTCGACGGGCCATTCGTCGGAATCGTCAATGCGCTCGCGGGCGTTCCGCAGCTCGGCGGCACGGCCGGCGTGGTCGGCCTTGCCAGTCCGCCGCTGTCGCTGTCCAGCCGTCTGTCCTGGGCCAACCAACCCATCACCCAGCATATTCGCGACACGGGAATTTCCGCCGAACTGAACTGGGACTTCGGTCCCGCGAAATTCACTTCGATTACTGCGTGGCGCGACAACACCAGCGTCGCCGGCAATGACGTCGATTATTCCGGCATCGATATCATCTGGGCGCCGGCCAACGAAGGCAATCAGACCGACTTCAAGCAGGCCAGCGAAGAGTTGCGCTTGGCCGGCAAGAGCGGCCCTCTGGATTGGTTGGTGGGTGCATTCTTCTCGAGCGAGATTCTGACCAGCAACACCGCCATCTACGCCGGCAACAACTTCGACTTGTACGTGGGCGGCGTGGCGTCTGCATCCGTCGGCACCAACCCGCCGAACTTTCTCGAGATACCGGGGTTTACGGGCCAACCCCCGGGTGGCACCTTCATTCCGGGTGTATCGGGTGAACAGGATTTCTACCACCACACCTCCAAGAGCTATGCGTTCTTCACCAACGAGACTTACAACCTCGCCCAGGGATTGGATCTGACCGCGGGTCTGCGCTACACGTCGGAAAAGAAGACCGCCACGTCGAACTATGTGAATCCCGACGGCGGTTCAGGTTGCGGACGGTTGCTCACCTCGCCCGGCGTCAATTCGCTGAACCCGGCGAGTCCCGAGTATCAATTCCTGCTCGGCTACGGCTGCTCGACCCTGTTCAATCCATTTTTCGGCGGGCAAACGACATCGCAGTCGTTGAGCGAGGGCAATGTGTCCGGTACGGTCAAGCTGTCCTACCGCGTGAACGAGGACGTGATGACCTATATATCCTGGGCGAACGGCTACAAGGCCGGCGGCTTCAACCTGGCTCGTGTCACGGCCCCCACCGGCCCGGAGGGAGCTCTGACCCCGGATTTGAATACCGAATTTCCCCGGGAGACAGTGCAATCCTACGAACTCGGCTTCAAGAGCATGCTGGCCAACAGAACCTTGCGCTTCAACGCCTCCGTGTTCGACCAGAAGTACACGAATTTCCAGCTGAATACCTTTACCGGCATTCAATTCGTGGTCAGCTCGATTCGCAAGCTCGACTCCAAGGGCGCGGAATTCGACATGACTTGGGCGACTCCGCTGTCGGGCTTGAGCCTGGGCAGCGGTGTGACCTATGCATTCACCAACATCAACGAATTCGGCGATTCAGCGCCCCTGTTCGCGGCCAACCGATTGAACGATCGTCTGTCGTTTGCGCCGCTGTGGTCGGGCGTGGCGTCGGCGACATATACGGTGCCCATCTCCTCGGAACTGGAATTCAGGGCGAGCGCCACCGAGAAGTACAACTCTTCTTACAATACCGGCTCGGATCTCGATTCGCGCAAGCTGCAGCGCCCCTATGGCCTGCTGAACGCGCGGCTCGGACTCGGCGCTCCGGACGGCAAGTGGACAGTCGAAGTGTGGGGCGCCAACCTCACGAACAAATACATCTATCAAGTCGCCTTCGACGCGCCGTTCCAATTCGAGCAGATCGATGCCTTCTTGGGCGATCCGCGGACTTTCGGAGTCACGGCGCGGGTGAAGTTCTAGCGGTCCGGCCGGTTCGCGCCGTATCGGCGGCGGCCTGGCGGAATTGCGGCATATCCCTGAAGGGGACGCCGCGGCCGCGGGGCCGCCGGCTTAGGCTGCGCGCGCCGCGCTAATTTTGATCATCGGACCGAACTGGCCGGGTGTCGAACATGACAAAAACCGCATCGCGCACTTGGTTCGCCCTGTTCATCCTCTTTGCAATCAATTTGCTGAATTTCTACGACCGCCAACTGGCGGGGGCGCTGGCCGAACCGGTGCGCAAGGAATTCCACTTGAGCGATACCGCTCTCGGTTTCCTGGGAACGGTGTTTATTTTCATGTACGCATTGGTCGGGTTGCCCCTGGGCCGCCTGACCGACAAGTGGTACCGCACCCGGCTCCTCGCGATCGGCACCGCTGCCTGGAGCCTGCTCACGGCCGCATCCGGCCTCGCGCAGAATTACACCCAATTGTTCCTGTCGCGGGTCGGGGTGGGACTCGGCGAGGCGAGTTGTGCACCCGCGGGCCAGTCGCTCATCGGCGACCTGTTTCCGCCGCAACAGCGCGCCCGCGCCATGGGCGTGTTCATGCTCGGTCTGCCGGCGGGTCTGTTTCTGGCGTATTACAGCGCGGGAACCATCGGCGCGGCCTTCGGCTGGCGCAAGACGTTTCTCTTCGCCTGCCTCCCCGGGTTGTTGTTCGCGGCGCTGGCACTGACGATTCCCGAACCGGTGCGGGGCGCCTTGGAAGCCGCGAGACCGTCCGCAGCGGCCGGTGCACCGGTCATCTCGCCCTACGCCGCCGTGCTCCGGCTCCCCACCATGTGGTGGATCATCCTGTCCGGCATTTTTCACAACTTCAACATGTATGCGATCAATGCGTTTCAAACGGCGTTTTTGCAGCGCTTCCATGAACTGAGCCTGCGCGAAGCAAGCAATGTGTCGGCCATCTCGGTGGGTGCGGTGGGCGCCATCGGCCTGCTGGCGGGGGGCTGGTTGGGCGATCGCATGAGCATCAAACGCCGCGACGGCCGGCTGTTGCTGTCCGCGTGCTCGATGGCCATCGCAGCGCCCAGCATTTTCTTCGCGCTGAGCCAGCCCAAGGGATCGATTGCGGCGTTCATGCTGCTGATGGCGACCGGCACCATGACCATGTTCGTCTATTACGCCACGGTGTACGCGGCCATCCAGGATGTGATCGAGCCGCGCTTGCGCGGCACGGCGGTCGCCATCTACTTCTGCGCCATGTACTTGCTCGGCGCAAGCCTGGGCCCGGTGGGGATGGGTATGCTCAGCGATCACTTCGCGCATCGCGCCATGAACTACGCGGGCGCCACCTCCATGACCGAGGCCTTCAAGGCGATCGGGCTGCACAGCGCGCTGTATGCCGTGCCTGTCATTGCCGTACTGGCGTCGCTGGTGCTGTTCGCGGCGTCACGTACCGTGGAGGCGGACATACGCAAGCAGGAACGGGCGGCATAACAAGTTCAAGATGTTTGTCCATACCATGGTCTTCAAGAACAAATCTCAGATGCGCCTCGTAGTCTCGGCCGCCGTAATAGACCCGATAATCGACACGTTGACATCATCGATGGCAAGTGCAATTACCACACGACCACCGTAGTGGGTGATGTGTAGGCTTGGCCGTATGTCATCCCGCCGGATGGCGCGCTTTGGAAATTCTCGGAACGTTTCGCAATGACCAACAATGTCATTGACAAGACGGTAAGCGATGGCGGGCGATGCTGCGGTTTCGACGTAACGATAAAGCGCGCGCAACTGCTCCCGCGCTTCGGGCGCAAAAGTGACGGAATATGCCATTACTTTTTAGCTGTAGCCGCTTCGTGTTCGGCCGCGAGCATCGCCTTCACATCGGCAATCGACACGGCCCGTGAGCGATCTGCTTTCAGTGCGTCGTAGGCAGGCCCCACCTGTTCGTGGATCCAATTTTCAACCGCCCGATCGCGGGCAAGAAGCGCACGCAACCCGTCACGAATGACCTCACTTTCCGTCGCGTATTCACCATTGGCGACTTTGGATTTCACCGCGTCTGCCATTTCGTGAGTTAGCGTGATGCTAAATTGTTGGGTTGAGCGCATGTTGTTTAAATGGGATATCGAGATGACGCCTTGAGCAATTTCGGTACATCGCAACGATTTCACCGATCACCGAACGAGTTCAGCTCAACAAGCCGCTGAACCGCGCAAGGTGAAAATCGACGTTGCCCAGCGTCAAGTCGATCATGGTCAGCCGCTTGAAGTAATGGCTCACGATGAGGTCGTCGACCACTCCCATGGCGCCGTGCATCTGCACGGCTTGCTGCCCGACCAGGCGTGCGGCCTGACCGATATAGGCTTTGGCTCCGGACACGGCGCGCCGACGTTCTCGCGCGTCATCAGAATCGGCGTAGATCGCGGCGAAAATGGCCATCGAACGCGCCTGCTCGGCGGCGATGAACATATCAGCCATGCGGTGCTGCAACGCCTGAAACTTGCCGATGGGCACGCCGAATTGTTTGCGGGTCTTTAGATAGTTGAGGGTCGCTTCGTTCAGCGCGGTGATGATGCCGACAGCCTCGGCGCAGAGCGCGGCCGCGCCCTTGTCGGCCGCGCTCTCAACGATGGCGAATCCCGACGCTGTGTCGCCAATCAGGGAGTCGGCCCCAAGGTCCACGTTCAGCAGCCGCACGTCGCCCGCGCGGCCGCCCGACTGAGTCGGATAGGCCAGCAAGCTCACACCGGGGGTGTCACGGGGAACCAGGAACACCCCAATGCCTTGCTCGTCGCCCGAATTGCCGCTCGTGCGCGCCGTCACCAGGAAATAATCGGCCGAAGGGGCATCGAGCACCACGGTCTTCTGGCCCGCCAGCCGCCAGCCGCGGTCATGGCGCGCAGCGGCGCATTCCACCCGGGACAAATCGTAACGGGCGGCCGCCTCATGGCAGGCAAGCGCCAGCTTGATCTCGCCGGCGCCGATTCGCGGCAGCAGGTGCTGCTTGAGCGATTGCGATCCGGCATCGCGGATCAAGCCGCCGCCCATCACGACGCTGCTCACGTAGGGTTCCAGCAGCAAACCGCGGCCGGCCGTTTCCATCACCACCATGATGTCCACGGAATTGCCGCCCAAGCCGCCGAACTCTTCCGGGAACGGCAGCGACAGAAACCCCAACTCCGCGAACTGCGACCAGGCCTCCGCGGAGTAGCCCAGCGCCGAGCGCGACAATTCGCGCCGGCGCTCGAAATCATAGTCCCGGCCGATGAATCGCTGCAGAGTCTCGCGCAGTGCGATTTGTTCGTTGCTGTAGTTGAAATCCACGGTGCGCCCTTCAAAGACCCAGAATCAGCTGCGAAATGATGTTCTTCTGTATCTCCGTGGAACCGGCATAGATGGTGGTCTTGCGCATGTTGAAGTAGTGGCCGGTGAGCGGCGGTGCGTATGGACGGTAATGCCCGGCGAACAACGGGTCGGCAATCCAGTCCATTTCCAGCGCTTCGCGCAGGTAGGGCAGCGCGTCCGGGCCCAACGCCTGCATTTGCAGCTCGGCGATGGTTTGCTGAATTTCCGAGCCCTTGATCTTGAGCACCGACACTTCGGGGCCCAGCGTCCGGGTCTCGTCCGCCGTCGCCGACAGCACCCGCAAATTGGTGATTTCAAGTGCCGTGAGTTCGAGCTCCACTTGCGCAATGCGGTCGCGGAAGCGCGGGTCCTCGATCAATGGCCGGCCGCCTGATGATTGCTGCCCGGCGATCTCTTTGAGCTTTTTCAGCGCCCGCTTGCAGGCGCCGATGCCGGCATTGTTGGTGCGCTCGTGGGTGAGCAAAAACTTGGCGTAGGTCCAGCCCTTGTTTTCGTCGCCGACCAGGTTCTGCGCCGGCACTCGCACGTCCTCGAACCAGATTTCGTTGATCTCATGCTCGCCGTCCAACATGGTGATCGGCCGCAACCGAATGCCGGGCGATTTCATGTCGATCAGGAGAAACGAAATGCCCTGCTGCGGGCGGCCCTCGGAACTGGTGCGCACCAGACAAAAGATCCAATCGGCGTACTGCCCCAGGGTGTTCCAGGTCTTCTGACCGTTGACGACATAGTGATCGCCGTGGCGCACGGCGCTGGTGCGCAACGAGGCGAGATCGGAGCCGGATCCCGGCTCGGAATATCCCTGGCACCACCAGTCCTCGCCGGTGATGATCCGCGGCAGGAAGTATTCCTGCTGTGCGGAATTGGCGAAGGTCATCAGCACCGGCGCGAGCATTCTCAGTGAAAAGGCGTTCTGCGGCGGCGCGCCGATGTCCGCGCGCTCCTCCTCGAAAATATGCTGCCGCACGACGTTCCAACCGGCGCCGCCAAAGCGCGTCGGCCACATCACCGCGCCCCAGCCATGAGCGTGAAGAATCTGCTGCCAACGCGTCAGATCCTCCTTGCACAGCCGCTTGCCCAGGCTGTCCTTGGCGCGGATGTCGGCGGGCAGTTCAGCCTCGAAGAAGGCACGCACCTGCGCTCGGAATGCGTGCTCCTCGGGAGTGTATTTCAGGTCCACGCGAAGTTCTCCATCTCACCCTTATGGCATCCGGGGGCCCCGGATGCCGGGCTTTAGGCGACAATCTATTGACCGCCGGCGACAACTTAGTGGTCGATCATCACCACTATCTTACCGCGTGCCTGGCGTGCGCCCAGCCTCGCGATCGCCTCGGCGCCGCGCGCCAGCGCAAAGCGCTCGGTGACGGCCGGCTTGATGCGCCCGTCTTGATACAGCGCCAGCAACGCGGCGACGTTGGCGGCGTGCAGCTTGGGATAGCGGGCGGTGAACTCACCCCAGAAGACACCGACGATCTGGCAGCTCTTGAGCAGCGGCAGGTTGAGCGGCAGCTTAGGGATCCCGGCCGGAAACCCCACCACGAGGTGGCGTCCCTGCCAGCCGATCGCGCGCAGCGCGGCCTCGGTGTAGTCGCCGCCCACGGGGTCATAGATGACCTGGGCACCGTCGGCACCGCACACGGCCTTGAAGCGATCCGTAAGCGCGCGCGCCTGGGTCTTGTCGAGAGGCCCGGACGGATATTGCACGCCCTCATCCGCGCCGTGCGCGCGCGCCAGCGCGAGTTTCTCCTCGCTCGATGCCGCCGCGATGACGCGCGCACCCATGGCTTTGCCGAGTTCGACCGCCGCGAGACCGACGCCGCCCGCGGCACCGAGCACCAGCAAAGTCTCGTTGGGCAATAGTTGCGCGCGATCCTTGAGCGCATGCTGCGAAGTGCCGTAGGTCATGAGCAGCGCCGCTGCCTCGTCGAAGGGCATGGCATCCGGAATCTTCCAGCAATTGCCGGCCGCTCCCACCGCCTTTTCGGCCATGCCGCTGCGCGCGGGCGACAGCAGCACGCGATCGCCGCTGCGCACGTGCGTGACTCCTTCGCCTACCGCATCCACCGTTCCGGCCACTTCGGCGCCCGGGGCGAACGGCCGCGGTGGCTTGTACTGATACAGATCCTGAATGATCAGCAGATCGGGAAAGTTGACGGCGCAGGCACGCACGGCGACGCGCACCTGACCCGGACCCGCCGCGGGTTCCGGAACGTCTTCGAGCACCAAGGTATCAGGGCCGCCGGGTTGTTTGCTGAGAAGTGCCTTCATTGGGCCAGCGCTCGTTGTTTCACCGCGTCGGCTTCGCGATCCTGCAGTTCGCGCCACATTATCTTGCCGGCGCCGGATTTCGGCAGGGAGTCCACGAATTCAACGATGCGCGGGCATTTGTATGCGGCCATATGATCCCTGCTCCAGTCGATGACGGCCTGCTCGGCGAGCCGGCCGCGCCATTCGGGCCTGAGCACCACCACGGCCTTGACGGTTTCGCCGCGATGCATATCCGGAGTACCGATGATGCACGCTTCGAGGATCGCTGGATGCTGATACATCAGGGATTCGACCTCGGTGGGCCACACCTTGTAGCCGGAAGCATTGATCATGCGCTTCAGCCGGTCGACCATGAAGAAGTAGCCATCCTCATCGATTTTGCCGAGATCTCCGGTGCGCAGAAAGCGCTTGCCGTCGATGTCGACCAAGGCCTGCGCGCTGTCCTCGGGCTTGTTCCAGTAGCCCAAGAACACTTGCGGGCCATGAGTGATGATTTCGCCGACTTCGCCGGCCGGCAATTCGCGCAAGCTGGCCGGGTCGACCACGCGTGAATCGACATCGAAGATCGGTATGCCCAGACATTGCTTCTTGGCGCGTTCCGGAGGATTGATATGCGTCGCCGCCATGGTTTCCGACAGTCCATATCCCTCGAAATAGGTGACTCCCATGTCGAGCAGCCGCTGCGCGACCGCCGCCGGCATGGCCGCGCCGCCGCCGCTCAAGCGCCGGATGGAGCTCAAATCGTACTTGGCGATATCCGGGTTCGCGAAGAAATCCTGAATCATGGTCGGTACCGCCGTCCAGCTCGATACCCGGTAGCGCTGCACACATTCCGCCGCGACATTGCGGTCCCAGCGCGGCAGCATCACCACGGTATTGCCGACATACAGCGGACCGTTCATTCCGCCCTGCATGCCGGTGACGTGGAACAGCGGCGCCACCGCCATCAGCGTGGTCTCCGGTTGCAGCGAGAACCAGCGCATGCCGGCCACGGTCGTGTGCATGGCGCTGCGGTGAGTGTGCATACAACCCTTCGGCACCCCGGTGGTTCCGGAGGTGTACGGCATGACGCACAGATCATCGGGCCCCGTGGTCAGCGGCCCGGGTTGCAAGCCGGCCGCCAGCACCTCGCGCCACAAGGTCACGCCGGGCGCCGCAATGTCCATTCGCGGCTGGACGATGAAATCCGGCACGGCGAGCGCCGTCGGCTGCTTCAGGTAGTCCGCGTAGGCGGCGACAATGGCGGATTTCAGGATCGATTTGCCGATCAACGGCTCGACCCGCGCATACAGCTCCTGCGAGACGATGACGGCAGCCGCCCCCGCATCCTCGGCGAAGCGCCGGATCTCCTGCGTCAAATTCATGGGATTGAGCGGCACCACGACGGCGTTGGCGCGCAGTATTCCGTAATAGGCGATGACGAACTGCGGGCTGTTCTGCATCAGCAGCAGCACGCGATCTCCCTTGCGCACGCCGCACCGGCGTTCGAGGAAGCCGGCGATGCGCTGCGCCTCATCGACCAATTCGGCGAAGGTCACCGTGGTGTCGTAGAACACCAGGAAGGGCTTGTCGGGATAACGGCGCGCCGACACCTCGGCGTTATAGAAAAGATTGGTCGCGGGTGCGGCCAGATTGCGCGCCGCATTCGCGGGCCAGAACTTGAAATGTCGATCGGACATGCGGCAGCGGTCAGGCGCGGTATCGGGCCAGTTCCAGCTTGCCGATTTGTTCGCGATGCACTTCGTCCGGACCGTCGGCGAATCGCAGGGTGCGCGCCGCGGCATAGGCGGCCGCCAGCGGAAAATCCTGGCTGACGCCGCCGCCGCCGTGCACCTGCATCGCCCAATCGATGACCTGACAGGCCATGTTGGGGGCGGCGATCTTGATCATCGCGATCTCCTTCTTGGCGGCGCGGTTGCCCACGGTGTCCATCATATAGGCGGCGTTCAGCACCAGCCAGCGGGCCTGGTCGATCAGAATCCGTGATTCGGCGATGCGTTCCAGCGTCACGCCCTGTTCGGATATCCGCCGGCCGAAGGCGACGCGCTGCTGAGCGCGCTTGCACAGCATCTCCAGCGCCCGTTCGGCGAGGCCGATCAATCGCATGCAATGATGAATGCGCCCCGGTCCGAGTCGTCCTTGCGCGATCTCGAAGCCGCGTCCCTCGCCCAGCAGAACATTCTCCACGGGCACGTGCACGTCGATGAAATCGATCTGCGCGTGGCCGTGGGGCGCGTGATCGTAGCCGAACACGGTCAGTTGCCGCAGCCGCTTCACTCCCGGGGTGTTCAGGGGCACCAGAATCATCGACTGCTGGCTGTGACGCGCGGCACCCGGATTGGTCTTGCCCATGAAGATCAGGATCTCGCAGCGCGGATCGCCGGCGCCGGAGGTCCACCATTTGCGGCCGTTGATCACGTAATGATCGCCGTCGCGCACGATGGAGGACTGAATATTCGTGGCATCGCTCGAGGCGACATCGGGCTCAGTCATCGCGAAGGCGGAGCGGATGCGCCCCTCGAGCAACGGCTTGAGCCATCGCGCCTGCTGCGCCGGCGTCGCATAGCGCGCCAGCACCTCCATGTTGCCGGTATCCGGGGCCGAACAATTGAAGGCTTCCGGCGCCAGATGCGAACGTCCCATGATTTCGCACAAGGGGGCGTACTCGAGGTTGGAGAGCCCGGCCCCATGCTCGGAATGCGGTAGGAACAGGTTCCACAAATTCTCCGCCCGCGCCTTGTTCTTCAGTTCCTCCATGATCGCCGTGGCTTGCCAGGGATTGCCGGCGCGCCGGTTCCTCTCCATCTCTTCGTCGAAGCGCGCTTCGGCCGGGTAGACATGAGCGTCCATGAAACGCTGCACCTGCTCCTGCAGGTCGCGAACCTTCTCGCTGTGCGAAAAATCCATGCTTGTTCCTTTGTCGACTAAGCGTCGAACGATCGCCTCACCAACGCCCATGCCTGTTCGGCGAGCGGCCGCGCCCGCCGGCCCGCTTCGAGCGCGGTCGCACTCGAGGCATTGCCCTGTATGGCGCGCGCCAGCACGCCCTGCAGAATTCCCGTCAGCCGAAACATGTTGAACGCCAGGTAGTAGGTCCAATCCCGCGGCGCGACCGGCGAGCGGCCACGGCGCCGGCAATAATCGGCCACGCACTCGGCCTCGCTCGGAATCTGCAATGCCGCCGTGTCGAGACCCCCGAGTCCCTTGAACAGTTCGGCGGACAAATGATATCGCATGCACAGGTAGGCCAGATCAACCAACGGATGTCCCAGCGTCGACAACTCCCAATCCAGCACTGCCAGTATTTGCGGTTCATGCGGATGATAGATTGCGTTGTCGAGCCGGAAATCGCCGTGCACGATGCTGGTTTCTTCATCCGCGGGAATATGCAGCGGCAGCCAGTCGATGAGCCGGTCCATGGCATCGATCGTTTCGGTTTCCGCCGCACGATACTGCTGAGTCCAGCGTGTCACCTGCCGCTCGATATAGTGTCCGGGTTTGCCGAAGTCGCCCAAGCCCACGGCCGTGTAGTCCACCGCGTGCAGTGCGGCGATCACTCGCGTCATCTCCTCGTAGATTGCGCGACGATCTTTCCCCGCGAGCTCCGGCAGCGCGGCATCCCAGAACAGGCGGCCCTCGACGTAGTCCATCAAATAGAAGTCAGTGCCGATCACCGAAGCATCTCTGCATAAGGCGCGCGCCCTGGCCACGGGCACGTCGGTGTCAGTGAGCGCCATGATCACGCGGTACTCACGGTCGACGGCGTGTGCCGAGGGCAGCAGCTTGCCCGGCGGTTTGCGCCTGAGCACGTAGCGGTGATTGGCAGACTGCACCAGGTAAGTGGGATTGGACTGCCCGCCGGCGAATTGCTGTACGTCGATGGGACCTGCGAATCCGTCGACGTGCGCCTGCATCCACGCGGCGAGCCTTGCGGTGTCGAAGGCGTGTTGCGCCGGAGGCGGCCGCAGACCCGCGGCCGGGCTGTTCATACGGTCGAGGCGCCGCCGTCCACGGCAATGTACTGGCCCGTCACGTGACGGGATGCGTCCGATGCCAGGTACACCGCGGCACCCATGAGGTCGGTATCGCCGCCGAGCCGCCCCAGCGGAGTTCGTTCGATGACCGAGGCTGAAATCGATTCGAGCAGGCCGCTCGACATCTTGGACGGGAAGAAGCCGGGGCAAATGGCGTTGACCCGGATGCCGTGCGCCCCCCATTCCGCGGCCAGAGCCCGGGTCAGGTGCAGCGCCGCCGCCTTTGAGGTGTAGTAGGCAACCGCCTTCATCTGCGCGCCGACACGCAGTGCCGCAACCGAGGCGATGACGATGATATTGCCCGAGCGCCGCGGAATGAAACAACGGTTCGCGACCGCCTGACTGAGCAGGAACACGCCGGTGGCGTTCAAGTTCATGACTTTGTTCCACGCATCGGCGGGATATTGCTCGGCCGGGGCGCCCCAACTCGTGCCGGCGTTGTTGACCAGAATGTCGATCGTGCCGTAATGCGCAACGACGGCTTCGACCAGGGCCGGTATCTGTTCGGGCTTGGTGAGGTCATTGACCACCGTCAAGGCGTCAATGCCTTGTTTCTTGAGCTGTGCCTGCGCTGCTTCGAGTTCGGCGGGCTTGCGGGCGCTGATCGCAATCTTGGCTCCCATCTCACCCAAGGCCTGCGCAATCTGCAGGCCGAGACCGCGTGATCCGCCGGTGACCAGAGCCACCCTGCCCTGCAATTCAAATAAGTCGCGCACCCCCATCAGACCACCTCGAATAGGCCGGCGGCGCCCTGGCCACCGCCGATGCACATGGTAACGACCACGAGTTTTGCGCCGCGGCGCTTGCCTTCGATGAGCGCGTGGCCGGTGAGCCGCGCGCCGCTCACCCCGTACGGATGGCCCACGGCAATGGCGCCGCCGTTGACATTCAGGAGCTCATCGGGGATGCCGAGTTTGTCGCGGCAGTAGAGGACCTGGCAAGCGAAGGCCTCATTGAGTTCCCACAGGTCGATGTCGCTGATCTTGTAGCCGGTACGCTGCAACAGGCGCGGCACCGCATACACCGGACCGATCCCCATTTCGTCGGGTTCGCAGCCGGCAACCGCGAAACCGCGGAAGATGCCCAGAGGTTTGAGACCCCGTTGCTCGGCGAGCTTGCTGTCCATGACCACGACGGCGCTGCTGCCGTCGGAGAACTGGCTGGCATTGCCGGCCGTGACCACACCGCCCGGCAATGCCGGGCGAATCTGCGCCACGGCCTCGAGCGTGGTGTCGGGACGAATACCCTCGTCGGCGGCAATGGTGACCTCGCGCGTGCCGATCGATCCGCTCGCCTTGTCGACCACGCCCATGAGCGTGGTCATCGGCGCGATCTCCTCCTTGAACTTGCCCGCGGCCTGCGCGGCTGCGGCGCGCAGCTGGCTGCGCACGCCATACTCATCCTGCGCCTCTTTGGCAATGTGGTAGCGCTGTGACACCTGCTCGGCCGTCTGCAGCATGCTCCAGTACAGCGTCGGCTTGTGCTCGATCAACCATGGATCGCGCCGCATATGGGTATTCGCTTCGTTCTGCACGCAGGAAATACTTTCGACCCCGCCGGCGACGATGACCGTCGCGCCTTCGATCATGACGCGCTGCGCCGCGAGCGCGATCGACTGCAATCCCGAGCTGCAGAAGCGATTGATGCTCAGGCCCGCCGTGGTCACGGGCAGGCCGGCGCGCAGCGCAATTGCACGCGCGATGTTGCCGCCGGTGGTGCCTTCACCAAAGGTCGAACCCATGATCACATCTTCCACTTCGGCAGGATCGATCCCGGCGCGCTCCACGGCGTGCCGCACCGAATGCGCGCCGAGCGTCGCGCCGTATGTCATGTTGAAGGCGCCTTTCCAGCTCTTGCCCAAACCGGTGCGCGCCGTGGATACGATGACCGCTTCTGTCACGTAGGTTGTCCTTTGAATCCGCTGAATGTCTGGCCTTCCCGCGCCAAACGGGACAGCAGCGGCGCCGGCGTCCAAAACGCCGTATCGCCGCCGGACTCACCCGCAATGCGCTTGAGCGCACGCACGATTTCGTGCAGGCCCACGGTCTCCGCGTAGAACATTGGCCCGCCCCGATAGGCGGGAAAGCCGTACCCGTTGAGATACACCAGGTCGATGTCCGAAGATCGCTGTGCGATGCCGTCCTCGATGATGCGGGCGCCTTCGTTGATCAGCGCGTAAATGCAGCGCTCCACGATCTCCTGCGAGCCCACGCTGCGCGGCGTGATGCCTCTCTGCCGGCGGTACTGCTCGATGATGGCCGTGACCTTCAGGTCCGGGATTGGATTGCGCGAGCCCGTTTCGTAGCGATACCAGCCCGCCCCGGTTTTCTGGCCGAAGCGGCCCGCCTCGCACAGCGCATCCGACACATTGGAGAAATCGCGGTCCGGGAATTCCGCGGCGCGGCGCTTGCGCAGCGCCCAGCCGATGTCGAGTCCGGCCAGATCGCCGACGCGAAACGGACCCATCGCCATGCCGAATTCCTGCAGGGCTGCATCGATTTGCTGCGGCAGGGCCCCGGCCATGATCAGATCATGAGCGGCCTGGCCATAGCGGGCCAACATGCGGTTGCCGATGAAGCCGTCGCACACCCCCGAAACCACCGCGACCTTGCCGATGGTCTTGGCCAGGCGCATGGCGCTGGCCAGCACGTCCTGCGCCGTCTTCGCGCCCCGCACCACTTCGAGCAGACGCATCACGTTGGCCGGACTGAAGAAATGCAGTCCGATCACATCCTGCGGGCGGCGCGTGAAGTCCGCAATCTGGTCGAGATTCAATGCCGAGGTGTTGGAGGCGAGAATCGCGCCCTGCCGGACCACTCCGTCCAGAGTCTCGAAAACTTTGCGCTTCACATCCATGTTCTCGAACACTGCCTCGATGCTCAAATCAACATCGCCCAGCAAAGCGTAGTCCAGCGTCGGCGTGATCAGCGCCAGGCGCTGCGCCAACGTGGCCTCGTTGAGCGTGCCCTTGCGCAGCGCGCCCTGATAGTTGCGGCGGATATTGGCGAGTCCGCGGTCGAGCGCGTCCTGCTGGGTTTCCAGCAGCACCACCGGCAGCCCGGCGTTGATGAGACTCATGGTGATGCCCCCGCCCATGGTTCCCGCGCCGATCACGCCGACTTTGCAAATCGGTCTGATGGGCGTGTCGTCGGGCACGCCCTGAATGTGCGAGGCCGCGCGCTCGGCTTGGAACACGTGACGCAGCGCCGCCGATTCGGGCGAAAGCATCAGCGTCGTGAACAATTCCCGCTCGCGCTTCAGCCCCGCCTCGAAGGGCCTGTCGACCGCCGCCGCGACCGCCTCCACGCAGGCCAGGGGTGCAGGGTATGGGCCCGCCGCCGCCCTGACGGTATTGCGCGCGAACTGAAAGAAGCTCTCCGCATTCGGCAGCGCCAGCGGCAGGTCGCGCACGCGCCTGCGCGGCAATTTATCCGCCATCACCCGGCGCGCGAAGCTCACGGCGGTCTCCCGCAAGTCGCCGTCGCCGAAGGCGTCGAACAACGGCGTGCCGCGAAATTTCTCAGAAGGCACGGTGGCGCCCGAGACAATCATATTGAGTGCCGGCTCGACGCCGAGCAAACGTGGCAGACGCTGCGTACCGCCGGCGCCCGGCAACAGGCCCAGTTTGACTTCCGGCAGCGCAATCTTTGCTCCGGGCACGCCGACCCGGAAATGGCAGCCCAAGGCCAATTCGAGACCGCCGCCCATGCATACTCCGCCGATGGCCGCAATCACCGGCTTGGTGCTGTCTTCGATTTCGCTGATCACGCTGCGCAGGTTGGGATGCGCCACGGCCTTCGGGGTGCCGAATTCGCGGATGTCGGCGCCCCCGGAAAAGCCGGATCCCGCGCCCATCAATACCAGCACCTCGATGGCGGCGTCGTCGTTCGCGCGCTGGACCGCGGCGACCAAGGCCTGGCGCAACCCGTGGCCAAGACTATTGACCGGCGGATTGTCGAGGGTCAGGACCGCGATGCCGTTCGTGACCTCGAAATGCAGATTGTTCATTCCCACTTTATTCCACTGTGCAGAATCGAGTTCCGCCTAATTCAGTTAATGTAGCAGCGCTCGACCGGGTTTGAAAGGACGCCCGCAAGCGTCGCGGGCGCGGAATTCTCGCGGCACTTTCATGCGCGTTCGAAGGCCAGCGCCGCACCCTGTCCGACTCCGACGCACATCGTGGCCAACCCATACCGGCCCGAGCGGCGCAGCAGCTCCTGCACCGCCGCACCCGCGATGCGCGCGCCGGACATTCCGAGCGGATGCCCCAGGGCGATGGCACCGCCGTTGCTGTTGACGTGTTCGGCATCGTCCGCCAGCCCCAAAGCGCGCGTACAGGCCAACGCTTGCGAGGCGAACGCCTCGTTCAATTCGATGACGTCGAAATCGGCGATTCTCAGGCGCAGCCGGCTCATGAGCTTCTCGACCGCAGGTATCGGACCCACGCCCATGATGCGCGGGGCGACCCCGGCGGAGGCAAAGCCCATCACCCGGGCGCGTGCCTTGAGTCCGTACTTCTCGACCGCTGCGCCGGAGGCCAGCAGCAGGGCCGCGGCGCCGTCGTTGATCGTCGAGGCGTTCCCGGCCGTGACGCTGCCGCCGGCGCGCACCACCGGCTTGAGTCTTGCGAGCCCCTCCAGCGTGGTATCCGGCCGAGGTTGCTCGTCGCGTTCCACCAGCTGAGCAGCCGCGCCTTTCGGTTGCGGCACGCTCACCGGCACGATTTGTTCCGCGAACACGCCGGCCGCCTGGGCGCGCGCGGCGCGCTGTTGCGAGCGAAGTGCGAATGCATCCTGATCAGCGCGCGACACGTGGTAGTCCGCGGCAACATTCTCGCCGGTCTCGGGCATCGAATCGACGCCGTACAACGCCTTCATCTGCGCGTTCACGAAACGCCAGCCGATGGTCGTGTCATAAACCTCCGCGGTGCGCTGAAAGGCGCGCTCCGCCTTGCCCATCACGAAGGGCGCGCGCGTCATCGATTCGACGCCGCCGGCGATGGCAAGTTCGATTTCACCGGCGCGGATGGCACGGGCGGCGGCCGCCACCGCATCAAGTCCGGAAGCGCACAATCGATTGATGGTCATGCCGGGGACGTGCGCCGGCAGTCCGCCGAGCAACGCCGCCATGCGGGCGACATTTCGATTGTCTTCGCCTGCCTGGTTGGCGCAGCCCAGGATCACTTCATCTACCGCCTCGCCGATGCCGCGATTTCGGGCAATGACTTGTCCGATCACAACGGCCGCCAAGTCATCGGGACGCACCCGAGCCAGGCCGCCCTCATAGCGGCCGATGGGCGTGCGCGCAAAATCGCAGATAAAGGCATCACTCATGAAATTGGCTTCCCCCGAAAAGTCATCGCTCTTGCGCGGTCAGTGAGTATCGACTCGACCGCGAGCAGAATCAAATGGTTCGACCGTCGAATGCGATCGCATCGCCCGCACAGCCACGAGCGCCACGCCGATGTGGACCCGCTCAATGCGGCTTGGGTTTCTCCGGCTGACTCTCGGCAGTGATCTCGGCGGGCGTCATGACGAGTTCACGGAGCGCCGCATGCACGGCATGCCGTTCGCGCGACTCGTCCTGGAATAGCTCCTGCGGCGCCCTATCGGTAAGCTTCTGCGCGTAGGTGATCTGTCGATACGACATCGAGGAGGTCAGGCTGAGTTGCTGGAGCAGCTCAATACCGCCCGTGGCGTCGTAAAGCGTCACGTTGGCAGGATCCCTGAGGATGACCCGCAGGGCAGAAGCACCGACCGATCCTTCTCCGGCATTTGGATTGCTGGAACCGCCAAAGAGCTTGGGCCCTTTGACCACCGGACCGAGCGTGAGCGCATCCTGCTCTGCGCCCTCCCACTCGGCAATCGCCCATTTCTGCGGCGCTCTGACCTTCAGCAAGACAATGGTCATCAGCGCGTCGGGCGGAGGCGCCATCGCGAGGCCGGCAAATATCGTCCTCATCATGTCCGCCACCTTGACCGGGTCCTGAGCACCCGTGAGTGGATTGTAAAATCCGCTCGACTTGGCAACGGCTGCGGTCGCAATGGCATTGAGATTGTCGGCATCCACGACCTCCCATCCCACACGCTTGAGTTCCTGGTGGACCAGCGCGCGGTACCGCGCGGCCACTTCCGGTGACACCTTGTAGTCGCCCGGGAAGAGCGGGCCCAGGGCGACGCGGTGAACGGCTGACAGTATCTGTTCGCGGGGCACCTGCAGCCCGCCCTGCTGAGTCGAGACGATTCCGGCGGGAACCGGCGGCAGGTCCTGCAGCTTGATCAGCGTGGTATTGATCATCGGATCGTTGTTGCCGGCAGCGATTTCCTCCGCGCTGTAGCGCAGCGGCTCCACGGCATAGCGCAAAGCCCGCTCGATGCGCTTGTCGTCCTGCAACAATTGTGCGCGCGGCACGATGAGGAAAGTCACGGCGCCGCTGCCGCGGCCCGGATCGTGGTAGGCGGCCAGCTGTACGCCGCCACGGCGACCAAACAGAACCTTGTTCGCGCGGTCCAAGATCTGCAACTGCAAGGAAATGGCCGGCAGCGTGCCATTCATCTGTCCGTTCGCAAACATGAAGTCGGAAAACCCGCCGGGCGGCGGTTGGCCGTTGACACGCTCGGCGACCCCGTCCCACATGACGGTCCGGCCCACGACATTGACTTTCGGATCGACGACTCTTAGCCAGGCCACGCAGTCCAGGTGCTGCTGGTCGAAGTATTCGCGCAGCGCATTCGTGGTGACACTCGAGAATGCGTCCTGCCGTAGTGCGCCGGTCACGGGGTTGTAGATACCCCCGACGGAGCGGTTGAAGTTGTCGTAGGCCTTCGTATAGTCGGACGATTCCACCACCTCGAAGCCCGCTTCGCGCAAGAACCCCATCGCGGCTGCTTCAATCCGCGCGGCCGCGTCGGGATTGGCACCCGCAAGCGGCGGATTTGAGACCGGAACGATTCCGAGCCGCTTGCAGTGCTGCAGCACCTCGGTGCGGCTGCCGCCGATGAAGCCCAACTGCATATCGGTCTGCGGCGGAGGGGTTTTGGGCGCCTCCGCGGCTGCGCTGGTGGCCGCGCCTACGAATATCACGAGGGAAGACAAGAAGCGCCTCGCCGGCGTCAACAGTCGATTCACGGAGCCTCCAGGTAGGTGCGAATGATGGGTGCGTCCACTGCACCCGGAGCTCGCTGCAAGTATTTGCTCAGCGCTGCGCGTGCGCGGGACGGGTCACCGGCTTGCCGGTAGAGAAATCCGAGCTCACGGTACGCGGCAGCGGGCGCATCGGTGAACGACAGGCACTTCTCGTAGGCGGCGATGGCCGCCGGAATGCCGTCGTCGGAGCCGCTGTTGCGGCGGGCGAACTCGGCGCGCAGATAGGCCGTATAGCCGCCGGGCCCCTCGAGGGCGTCGATGTGGTCAAGCCATGTCCCAAGGCCGGATGGATGGGAGCTGAAGTCGTTGCGCGCGAGCATCAGCGCGTAGCGCTTGGAGATGAGGCGAAAGGGATCCTTCGCGGGCGGCGGCGCTGCGGCCGGTGCCGTAGGAGTGTCTGCTTGAGCGAATTCGGGTTGTGCCAATAGCCGCTCGAGCGCGGCGCGGCGCGAGGTGAGTTCCCCCGGATTGCCGAACTCCGGCTCGCCGCGTCGATCCTCCGCGGCCAGGCCATCCAACAGGTGCGTCATGGCGAGAGGGGCAGCCGCGGGCGCGTATCCTGCCGAGGTCAACCAGTGCAGGGCGACGGCATCGGAGGCGTCGCGCAGGCGGTCGCGCTCCTCCGCCGAGTGGTGCGCATCGGATTTGACGATCGACGGAGCACCGAAGCCCGCGGTGAGCGTGATCAGGAGCAGGTTGGGTACCAAGTTGGCGAGCGTCCGCTGGCGCTGGTCGCTTTGCAGCTTCTGCGCATCGCCGCGGCACAAGGCGGCCAGCGGCAGGGTAATGAGCGCAGCGAGTTCGGGTTCGGATTGGAGCCTCGCGACCAGGCCGGTGGACACGTAGAACGCGCCATTTTTGAGCCCGAAGGCGTAGGGAAGCGGCTGGTCGAGCGCGTGTATGCGCAGCGGTACGCACAGTGCATCGGAATTCGCCGACTGAACCTTCTTGCCGACCCGAGCAAGCAGTTGATCCAGCTCGGCATCATGCACGAACTGATCGCCTGCGTTGTAGCTCGCCTCGAGCCTGTCATCGGCGAGCGTGGATACCGGTGTGGCGCCGTGCGCGCTGCACATCACGCCTCCTGCGAGGATGATGCCCAGCGAACAGCGTGCGATCGCCATGGCGCGAAACCGGAACACGTCTCGAATGTGCCCAGGCAAAATTGCGGTGTTCGGTATGTGCCGCTCCCTAGCCGCTGACTTTTTGTGGATTGTAGCAGGCCGACGAATACCCGAGGTCTGCTGGGAGCGCCTCCACCTCGAGATTGAGAATCCCGTCACCCGTGGCCGCAACGCGACTCGCCGAGTAGGCGCCTCCACACAACATAATCACTTCCGTTTCCTGGAGTCCATCTCAACATTCTCAAGTCTGAGCAGTAGGACCTTGATAGGGTCGCCGTTCACTGGCATGTTTTCGGGTACGAAAACCTTTGGAGACGGCAATTCCTAAGCGAGCCAAAGATGGGAAGCCAATGAAATCTCGCCTTGATTTCGGCGGACCCACTCCGCCGCCACTGAGCGAGGAATTAATCGCCCAGCTGCAGGGCGCAGTGAGAGCCGCGCAGCGCAAAAAAATGCCCCACAGTGGACAGCCTCGCGATTCCAGCACACCGAAGTAAGCCGGAAACCGGCCGCGGCCCACCGCCTCGGTCGCGCCGGGCGCCGGCGTGATCTCAATCGTACCAAGCGGGCGACTTATGCACCGTGCGAAAGAACTGCATGCTGTGGCCGACCCATAACTGCGCTCCGGTCCGCCGCAACAGCTCCTCGATCTTTTGACGTGAGGCGACCGTCCCTGTGGTTTTTTCACTGTCGGGCATGCGCTTCAGGTCACGCTCTTCCGCATAGTGATACAGGTCGCCCGAGAGGATGACGGCTCCGGTATTCTTCAGGCGCACCAGCAGCGAGCAGTGTCCCTCCGTATGTCCCGGCGTTGCGAGCACGACGACCGTACCGTCGCCGAAGACGTCATGGTCACCGTTGAGGAGCATCATCTTGCTGTTCTCCAGCGCCGCATACTGGCTGAACCACGCATAGCCGCGCGCCGTACGGCTGAACATCTGGTCACGATCGCCCTTGTAGACAAGCCATGTCGAGCCGGCGAAGTCACCGGCATTGCCGATATGGTCCCAGTGGTAATGCGACAGGACGAGATAATCGATGTTGGCGGGCGCGACGCCGATGTCGGCCAGCTGCCCGCTCAACGTGTTGAACTTGATCTGGGCGTAGCCATCGAGCACGTTTTCGTACAGCGGCCTGCCGACCAACCGGTCATTGAGGCCCGTGTCGTAGATCAGCATGCCTTTCGGGTGAACCACCAGATAACAGGTGACTCCCATATTGCTGTCCTTGACCTCATCGCGTTTCAGGTTGTAGTCCTCGGGTTTGTTGTAGACCAGAGTTCCACAATCGAATACATATAGACGCGGACTGCTGACCTTGGGCGCCGGCGCGAGGTCCGCCGCAGTTGCGGGCGGCGCGAGTGGCAAAACGCCGGGCAAGCAGGCAACAAGCAGGCCGATCGTCAAGTAAATCGCAGAACGCATGGACTCTCCCGGTCGCCAATTCGCGGCACGTGAGTATATCCGTCGCAGTAAGGTGCGGCGAGGCAAGCGCAATCCCCCAACGCACCGGCGATGAGCGCCGCGGCGGACAGACTACTTGGCTCCCGTGACGGGTGCGTCAGCGATGGGAATGACGGCTGCAATGTGATCAATCTTTCCGACCGCCCTCGTTTGATGTCCCTTCCCGGTGGTATCGTCCAGCAGCACCACGGAACCCGGACCAAAATGGCGCACTTGCCCGTCTGAGGTGGTGACTTCCGATGCACCCTGCAACACGATCAAGAACCAGGCGCGCGGGGCGTTATGCCAATCCTCGACGGCGCCGGCTTTGAGGCGCAACAGTGTTGCTCCGCCTTTCGCCTCCAGAACATGGATGGAGCTCTCGCTGTCGCGTCCCCGCGTGAAGTAGAAATGCTCTTCGCGAAAATGCGATCCACCCTGGGCATCAGCGTAGACATGCACGTAAGTCAGCGGCGGTGTCGACTCGGCCGTATCCGCAGGTAGCGCCCGTTGGCCAAAGACACCAAGCAGCATCGAGAAGATGATTCGGCGATGGGATTCATTCATGGAGTTGTTATCCGGTTAATCAATGGTGACGACGACATTACCGATCACGGATCCGGCCTCAACCGCGAGGTGGGCACGCGCCGTGTCATTCAGCGAGAATCTCTCACCGATGTGAGCCTTTAATATCCCGGCCCTGAGCGCGCCATCGATCAGGCCGCAGGCTCGCTCGCGCTGACCGTCGCCGAGCCTGTTCCCATGACACAAATGACCGGGTCTATTTTCAACAACGGATCATTTCTCCTGATCCATAAGATAATCTCATCTGACCAGGCAACAAACAGAATCAACCGGCGCGCGGCCTGAAACCTTCGAACGATCTATGAAGTTTGTCGGCGCCGCCCGCATCGGCGTCGCCGGCATCATGCGGGTACTCCTGATGCGCCGGCGTAGCGGTCATGCCGGACCGTCGGCTCGGTAGTACACTGCCAAGCTGCGAATTTGGTTCAAGGTAAGTCCATGCTCCTTTACGTCGATGCGAATTTTGCAAGCCCCTACGCCCTGGTTGCATTTGTAAGCCTCATTGAGAAGGGCTTGGATTTCGACATCGAGTCTCTGGATCTGGTGGCTCACGCCAATCACGATCCGAATTTCGCCCGAACGTCGATCACCCGGCGAGTCCCGACGCTCATCCACGACGGTTTCGCCCTGTCGGAGTCCTCGGCAATCTGCGAATACGTCGACGAGGTCTTTGACGGCACGCGCCTCTACCCCACCGACCCGCGCGACCGCGCGCGAGCACGCCAAATCCAAGCGTGGGTGCGCAGCGACCTCATGCCCATCCGCGACGAGCGACCGACTTTCGTCGTATTCCATGGTGCCAGGCGACCGGCGCTCTCAGAGGCTGCCCGTGACGCCGCCGAGCAACTATTCTCGGCGGCACTGACCTTGCTCGAGGGTCGCACCAACAACCTTTTCGGCGCCTGGTCGATCGCTGATGTCGACCTCGCGATGATGCTGCAGCGCCTGATCGTGCATGGAGACCCCGTGCCACAGCGGCTCGTCGACTACGCCACGCACCAATGGCGGCGCCCGTCGGTTGAGCAGTGGATTCTCAAAAAGCGCCCTCCGCTGGTCGGATACTGAGCATCGATCGGCACGATGCTCCAATCCGACTCCCTTCGCATCCGCATCGCCGTCGAGTCCGACGCCCCGGCCCTCGCCGCCTTCGCCGCCCGCACCTTCGAAGAGACTTTCGGGCCCCATAATCGACCCGAAGATCTGCGCGCTCACTTGAGCAAGGCCTTTGGCATCGCTCAGCAGACGCAGGAGCTGTTGAATCCCGACATGGTCACGCTGCTGGGGTTTCATGAGGCAATACTCGTCGCCTTCGCCCAGGTTAAGCGTCAAGGCCCGCCCCACGGCATACACATCGACGCCCCCGTCGAACTACATCGCTTCTACGTCGATCGCAGCGCTCACGGCAAGGGCGTTGCGCAACAACTCATGTGCGCCGTGCATACCGCCGCGCGCGAATTCGGTGGGCAGACCCTCTGGCTCGGTGTCTGGGAACGCAACCCGCGCGCCATCGCTTTCTATCAAAAAGTCGGCTTTGTCGACCGCGGCAGCCACGATTTCTTCGTAGGGCAGGATCGACAAACCGACCGCGTGCTGGTCGCAACGGTCCCGGCTGTGTGACGAGTTGCAACTTGCGATTGCGCGGCGCACAAAACATTCAGAGGCGGAGGACCACGACATGCAAGACACATTGCCACACCCATCCGAACGGGTGATCGGCAGTACGTTGACTACGTCCGCGCTTGATCGCGACCCATTGGCCGATCGAATCGACTTTGTCTTCACGGACGGTGTCCCGGGCCACCGGCTAAGGATGGCTTCTCTACAACAACGCGGAGGCATTGGCGAGAAGGCGGGTTGTCGCGTGAACGCTGACGCTTGCCACCCCGATTGTCTTGGTTCGAAAGCAAATGTCGCTATTTCGCGCCAATTCACTTCTTCGCGGCTTTATCTTACATACATTCGATCGAAACCAGGGCAGTGTGAGCCGCAGAGAGAGAAAGACGGGCCGAACGATGCAGCAACCAACAGACCATTCCCCGGACCCCGGTACTCCGGTCTCCCTGTCGGTCGGTCGCATTTTGAGGGATCGATACGTCATCCAGGAAAGACTTGGATCCGGCGGCAGGACGACCGTGTTCAAGGCGCTTGACCAGTATCGCTCTTCGCTTCCGGACGCGCAGCAGTATGTCGCCCTCAAAGCAGTGCACCGCGGCCGCGATTGGACTGAACAGACTATCGAGGAGCTTCGTCGCGAACTGCATTGTGGGCAAATGCTGTCACATCGAAACATCGTCAACGTATTCGAACTCGACCGAGACGCAGATGTCGTATTTTTTACAATGGAGTTCCTCGATGGGGAGTTGCTGGGTGACCTGATAGAACGCCTGCGCCCCGCAGCCATGCAACGAATGCAGGCATGGCAGCTCATTCGGCAGCTGGGTGCAGGATTGGGGCATGCACACGAGCGGGGTGTCGTCCACGGCGACCTAAGACCACGGAACATCTTTGTCACGCGGGATGGCGAGCTGCGCATTCTTGGTTTCGGCGCCGCTGCGCAAGCCTCTCCCGCCTATGCAAGTTGCGAGAAGTTGGAGGGCCGCGCCACCGATTCCCGGGACGATATGTATGCTCTGGCCTGCATTTGTTACGAGTTGCTCAGCGGCACGCACCCGTTCGCTTCCAGGCCCGCGACCCTGGCCCGCGACTTTGGCGTTAAGGCGCCCCGGCCGGCGGGGCTCACCGGCGGCCAATGGAGGACGCTGCAGAGAGGACTCTCATGGCATCGCGCAGGAAGGTCAATGAGTGTACCTGCCTGGATTCAAAGGCTGACGAATGGCATCGCCGAGAATCCTTGGAAGACGCCTCTGCTGGAGCTCAAGGCCGCCCGCACCCCGAGGCCTACGCTGCATTCACGTGCCGTTGCGGCTTCCATAGCGTTGCTGGTGATTACCGGGATGGGCATCGCGCAACTACCAGCGACTACCGCGCGGAGACCCAGTGATGGGGTGGCCACACAGGCGGCGCCGAACTCCCTGGGTGCACAGGCTCCCGACGCTATGCCGGCCACCGAAGCGACGCCGCAGACTGATGTTTTCGTCATGGGCGCGCGGCCTGCGATCGCGAAGGACGCGCTGGACGGCATAACTCAACGCAACCCGTCAGTGCAACGATCGCCGTCGACGATTTCTGTCGACGGGTATCACGTCAACTCGGGAAATCACTTTGTTGAGATCCGGGTGCATCGCAATCAGTTACAGAATGATTCCTTTGCATGGTGGACCGAGCCGGCGACAGCAAGACCGGATGTCGACTATGTGCATCAAGCGAAGGCAATTCTGACGTTCCCGTCCGATCGGCGATCGACCCGCTTCTACGTCAAGCTCCTGCCGGACTCGGAGCGATCGCAGCGTGGCTATTTCTACGTGGCAATAGCGCAGCCCGGGCGCGGTCATACTTCCCACAATGTCACACGCGTTCAGATCTGGCTGCCAACACCGCGGGACCAGTTGCAGGCTCGTCGTTGAAAGGGGTTGGTCGAGGCGTCTGGGCGGCATGCTCTTGAATGCTATCGCGACTGAGTACCGGCCTTGTGACGCTCCGGCACAACCCTGAGCACGGCCATCATGCCGTTGTCCTCATGATCGACAAGGTGGCAGTGAAACGGAATGTCTCCCGCGAGTGACTCCGGGAAGTAGAGTTTGATACGTACTCGGCCTGGCCGCACCGGGCCTTCTTTGCTGTGATAACCCGTGGCTTCGGCGTAGGGCACGTTCACAACATCGAGCAGTGGCGGGTTGGCGACCGGATTGTCATCGATTGACAACACGCGAAAATGCACCTGATGGATGTGGAAGGCGTGCAACTCGTTGGTCCAGTTCTCGATAGTCCATTCTTCAGTGCTTCCCGAACTCACGGTGATGGCCGGCGGCGAGCCCATGCTGTAGGGTTTCAACACCGCTCCTGGCTTTCGCTCCACGATATAGAAGTCCACTTGATCGGTGATACCGGGGCGTGGGTACTCCGCCATGGCAATCACTCGTTCCCGATCGGTGGGCCGCGCCATCAATCCGTCGAACATTGAGGTTGTCGAATTTTGAGCCTTTGCTGCCGCGGGCGCCGGCGCTGCGACCTCGCTGCCGGCCGCAATTACTGCCAGGCGCCGTTCCGGTAATCGATCCCCGGCGCAGCCGGTATCGACGGCATGGGTGACCAGATAGGCTTTGACGCCCGGGGGCGGTGGCGTGACCAGTATTTCGATTCGGCCTGACGGCGGCACGAATTGCGATTCGAGCGTCGAGACAACGGGAAGCGCGTTTCCAGCATCATCCGTCAGAGCAGCACCGTCGCGGGCGATTACCTCAACGGGCAGTGCCTTCCCCTTCTCATCGATAATCGCCAAATCGAGGAACGCATCGGTTGCTGCATTTAGGATGCGCCACAACTGCTTTCGGCCAGGGTGCATCTGCACCGCCAAGAGCGCCGCGTCATCCGCCTCGCCAACGGGCACCGGCGTGCCGTTCAAGCTCAGCGCATCGATGCCGGAATTTGCCCCGCATAGCAGTTCATGCGCCGTGTCGATCGCCGAAGCGGGTGGACTGCGCCGTCGTGCGTTGCGAGTGCTCGAGGTGGGAACAGCGGACGTCATTGCGGCGGCCTGCGTTCTTCCGGCATCCAGATCCTGCGTTTGGCGCACGATCAATACCCGCTCGTCGATGCCGGCGGCGCGGCGATCATCATCTTGCGGCCCCTCCACGACGATCGCACCGGTAAGCCCCATGAGCATCTGCGCCTGCACTTCGCCGTGGACGTGCGGGTGGTACCAGTAAAGACCCGCAGGCATGTCGCTCGGCACGTGGAAGTGATAAGTAAAGCTGCGCCGGCCGCAGTGCTGCGTTCCGGTCGCGGGGTCCGTACAGATCGTCAGGACGTCGTCCTGCGGCCTGACGGGGGGAACCGCAAACCCATGCAAGTGCAGGTTGGTTGCGCCGGTCGCGTGATGTTTCATGCCGGAAACAACCGGGATAAAGTCAGCCGATGAGTGAACCCGAGCGGTGGGGACGGTCAGCTTGCCCGGGCCGGTCACCGACTCGATGGCTGCGGGGTCGGTAATTTCGTTGCGAAGGGTGATTGTCAGATCTGACCCCGCGCGTACACGAATCGTTGGCGCATCGGCAATGTCGTTTGCGACATAGCAAAGCCGATCTCGGTCCTGCCGCACATCGAGCATCAGGCCCTCGGCCGGCGCCCACAACTCAGGGGCTACATGCCCCGGCGAAGGAACGCCCTGACCGCAGGGGTTCGCGGCGGTGCTTCTTGCATCGAACGGTGGCGAGTCGGCAAGCGCGGGCGCCGCGCCGGTGACTGCCAAAAAAAAGACCCCCCAAAGCCTGGAAGGTCGCTTCATGATGGGCGGCAGAATCATGAGAAGCAGAATAGCCGCCCCTCATGATTTGCGTTCGATTTATTCCTGGAACAGATCCGACATGACCTCCACACCTGCATCGCAAGCGTGGTTCAAGCACGGCAGGCGAAATGCTGCATCCAAAGTCTTGGTGAGCGAATAATGATTGTAAAAATGCGCGCTCTGCCTGCCGTGGTCGCCGTAGTTCGTATCGACAATTGCGACGACTTGGTTCGACGTGATACGGCTATAGTCGTTCTCATCCCATACAATCACGATGGCGCTTCGGCTCTCCTGCCAGACCGGCGAGGCCTTGATGGCGGTCACGATGCGCTGAACGGCCAAATCGCCCTGCAGAATCAGCGAGGGATTGAGGCCGGTTTGAGTGCCGTTGTCATCCGCATCGAAGTTGCAAAATGCCGTGCCGTTGCCGCGGCCGTGCTGGTCATTGCACTGGTTCGGCGCAATGAACGCAAGATCGGGCACATGACCCGCCTTCAGATCCGCATAGAGTCCGTGTTGTCCTTCAAACGAGACCACGCGGTCAAGACTGAGCGCACGATCATGGCCTTCCTGCACGGATGCAAAGTATGCAAACGGATTGTGCTTCACCGCGTAGAGGAACACGACGTTGGAGGCGCTGACCGGATTTCCAGCGGTGGACAAGGCCGCAAAATTCGACGTGACATTGACCCCTGCAGCGTTGGGGCCGCCAATGCTATAGAACCCATCGCTCACATTGACGCCGTCCGCGCCGCCAATCGGGAGGCCTTCCTGGTATGACTTCCAAGACTTGCCCTCTCGCACCAATTGGTCTGCGATCGAGATGCCGCTGATGTTTGTGCTTGCCGGTATCGCCAATGAGCCGTTGATGGTCGTAAGCGGCGGCGTCGATGTCTCGTTCATGCTGTTATCGAGAACGGGCGCGGCGGCATCCGTGCCCTTGCCCTGGATCGGGCAGACAACGCCCGTGCTCGGATTGTCCGTATTCGTCACATGGCCCGGAGTGATGTTGGGCGCGCAGTTCTTGTTGTGCCAGTCTGGATATTGATCCGAGAGATTATTGAAGTTGGAGCCGCCCACCACTTCCAAATAATTGGTCGAACTCGGATGCGCGATCGCGAAATAATTTTCTGCCCAGTTCGCCTTTTTCATCAATGCGTTGATGAACGGCGCTTGCGGATTACCGGCAATCTGCGCATACGCATGATTCTCCATCATGATCACGAAAACGTGATCCAGGCGAGGAATCCCTTGCGGCACGGGACCTTGTTCGGCGTAAGCAGCGCCTGCGGCGAGCAATGCCGCCATACACGAGGCGAATACAAGTTTCTTCATGGAAAGTCTCCCGATCTGTAGGTTACTCGGGAGACAAGCCGCGCCCCTTGGTCGCACCTACTCCCCCGCAATTCGCGCCGGAATCGTCTGCAGCAGACGTTCCTCATGCCTGGCGAAGGTTAGGGCGTGACTGTGACAGTCCGGTGTCATCGGGCTTACGGCCCGCTAACATAGACCATCTTCCGGACCAGCCTGAAGGATGACGGTGAAACTCATATAAGGGAGAGAGCGCCTTGGTGGGCGCCGGAACCGGATATTTCGTCCGATTGGCTTAGACGTGCGCCCGCTTGAACAGGCCCACCAGTTCACCCCAGGCGCGCTCGGCTTGCGCTTCATTGTAAATCTGCGGCTTGCCGGCGGGAGCCTTGGGCATGTCCTTCACGCACCAGCCATGCAAGCAACCGGCATAGACTTCGATCTTCGCCTGCAAATGTGCCGCCTTGAATGCTTCATCCAGTTTCGTCTTCGCGTCGGGCTGGCGCTCGTCATCGTTTGCCGCAATCCCAAAGTAGAACTGCGCCTTCATCTTCGGCACCAGCAAGTGGGGACTATCGGGCTGGTCCGTCACCAATCCTCCGCCATGGAACGACGCGCCCGCGCCGATTCGTTCGGGATTGGCGGCGGCCGCCTGCATGGTCATCGGGCCGCCCATGCAGTAGCCGAATGCGCCCATTCTTGCCTTCTTGTTGACCGAGAGCTGCGAATCCAGGAATTTCACGTAGGCTACGGAGTCCTGCATCACGGCGTCGCTGGTCAAAGGCGCGCGCAATACGTCGATCTTGGCGCGATCCGCGGCATTGGTAAAATCGATGTCGAGCGAGAGGCCGGGCGGTTTGGCCGTGCGATAGAACGGATTCGGCACGAGCACGGTGAATCCGTCCGCCGCCAGCCGCTTTGCCATGTCGCGCATGGTGGGACGCAGGCCGAACACGTCGGTGAACAAAATGACGCCCGGCCAGGAACCCTTGTGCGGATGAATAAGCGCGGCGTCGCACACACCGGCGGAAGTCGTCACCTGCACGTCCGTGTCGACCATCTCAGTCGCGCTGGCGCCGGAAGCACCGGTCGCGGCGGCAACGCCGGCGGCGATCGACAGCACGGTGAACTCTCGGCGTGAAATCGTCGGTTCGTCGGACATCGCAAGACTCCCCTTCGGTGCGTGACAGGGACATTATAGGCCGCGGCAGGCCGCCTGAGTATTCACCGTGGCCGGCGCACGATCAAGGCATCCACGGCAATCAACCCCTGTTGCGCACAGATGATGGGATTGATGTCGGCTTCCACAATATTACTGCTTTGGTCGGCTGCGAACTCCGACAGGCGGACGACAATATCGGCAAGCCCGGCAAGGTCCACGGCGGCGGCGCCGCGAAATCCGTCGAACAATGCAGAGCCGCGCAGACCTCGCAGCATGCGGACCGCCTCGAGCTTGTTGATGGGGGCCAGATCAACCGCCGAATCACGCAGCAACTCCACTAGTACTCCGCCGAAGCCCACCACGATCAACGGCCCAAAACCCGGATCGATCCGCACGCCGGCAACGACCTCGAGACCCGCGGACACCATGGGCTGCAGCAACACCCCGCGAATCTGCGCCTGCGGCGAGTGGGCCGCGGCGTTGACCGTGATTCGCTCATAGGCCGCGCGCAACTCGCCGGCCGAGCCCACCCCCAAGGCCACCACCTTGGCTTCGGTCTTGTGCACGATGTCGGGCGACTCGAGCTTGACTGCCACGGGAAAACCCAGTTCGGCGGCGGCGGCAACGGCCGCGTCCGCCGAACCGACGCTGATTTCGCGGACCGTGGGTATGCCATACAGGCCGAGTATCGACTTGGACTCTCGTTCCGTGAGCCGGTCGCGGGTTGCGGCGGCGATCATGCGCGCGGCCGACGGCGCCGCCGCAGGGTCCGAAACGCGCACGCAGATGCGCTCGCCGCGGGCGAGACGGTCCGCGCGATGGTGCCACGCCTTCAGGACACCGAAGCATCGATCCATCGAACGGAACAGCGCGACGTGCGGGTCGATCTCGGCTTCCAAGGCTCCCGGGCCCTGCAACCAGCCGGACATCAGCACACTGCAGGTGATCTTGCCGAAGCACGCGGATAATTCACTGAAGGCAGACAGCCGCGGTTTGGCCGACTCGTAAGCCAGCGTCTGGGGCACGATGAGCGCGCCATACGCGGGATCGGACAAGAGGGCCTCACCACAGGCGCGCATGGATTGAGGATTGTTGACCACCTGACCGGTGACGTCGCAGGGATTGCGCGCGGAGCCAAAATCCGGGATGTTCGCCTCGAGCACCTGTCTGACCACCCGGCTCGGTTGCGGCAGTGAAACGCCGCGTAATTCGGCCTTGTCTGCCGCCATGATGGCGGCGCCGCCGGATGTCGCCAGCACGGCGACCCCGCGCGCCTTCGGCGGCGGCGCCTTGGCGAAGAATGCCGCGGCCTCCATGAGTCCCTCGAATTCCTCGATCACGATCGCGCCGACGCGTTCGAATGCCGCGCGATAGGCGCGGTCCGAGCCCGCCAGACTCCCCGTGTGCGAAATCGCCGCCTCAGCGCCGAGCGCGCCGGTCGCAATCTTGCTGATCAACAGCGGCTTGCCCCGAGACCAGGCAAGCTCGGCGGCCTGCAGCAGGCGTTGCGGATGAGCCATGCCCTCGAACGAGCAAGCAATGGCCCGGCAAGCCGCGTCCTCGGCCAGGTAGGCAACGAGATCGGCGACATCCACGTCGGCTTGATTACCGGCGGAGAAGGCGTGGCTCACCGACGCGCCGCATTCGATGGCTTGAGCCAGGGATTGCGACAGGGCTCCCGATTGGCTGGCGATGCCCACCGACATGCCGCGAATCTCCCGTGGCGCCGGATATTCCGAAAACGAAATGCGCGCCCGACGCAGGTAGTTGGCAATCCCCAGACAATTCGGCCCCAGAATCTTCAAGCCGGTATCGCGGGCGATGTCGCCGAGCCGCCGCTGCTGCTCGATCCGCTCCGGCAATTGCGTTTCAGCGTAGCCCGAAGCATAAAGAATGACCCCGCCTGCGCCGACTTGGGCGGCCTCGCGCACGACATCCTCGGCCGCCTCGCGCGGCACTGTCGCCGCCACGCAGTCGGGAACGGCGGGCAGAGACCTCAAGGACGGGAAGCACGGGCGCTCGCCGAGCTGCTCGTATTTCGAGTTCACGAGATAAATGTCGCCGTCGAAGGCAGACAGATTGCCCAGTACACGATCCCCGAACGAGCCGGCCTTCGGCGAGGCGCCCACGATGGCAATGGACTTCGGGTTGAGGACGCGCTCGAGTTCGGCGTGTCGGTACACGGATCGCATCGTCGTGGAGTCGCTCGTCACGTAGGCTCTTCAGTTGCCATGGCCGGATGTCAGGGTAATACTAACCGACCTATCGAGGGCCCGGATCGTTCTCCCATGAACACGCTACAAGGGAAAGTCGCGCTCGTCACCGGTGCGGCCAGCGGCATTGGGCGCGCGAGCGCGCTGTTGTTCGCCGCCGAGGGCGCCGCAGTCGTGGCCTTGGACCAGGCAGCGGAGGTCCAGACCACCGTGGCGGCAATCCGTTCGGCCAAAGGACGCGCCACTGCAGTGTTCGGCGATTCCTCCGCGGAACGCGACATCGCCGGCGCTGTCGCACTGGCGGTCAAAGAGTACGGGGCTCTCGATGTGTGCTATGCCAACGCCGGCATCAGCGGCGGACTGGTGCCGTTCTTCGAGGAGACCGCCGAACGCTGGACGCAGGTTCTTTCCGTCAATTTGATCGGTACCTTTCTGGCCGCGAAGCATGCGGCCTTGGCGATGGTCCCGCGGCAGCGCGGTTCGATCATCTGCACCGCGTCGGTCGCGGGCCTGCGCTCCGGCGCGGGCGGCATGCCTTACAGCGCCAGCAAGGCCGGGGTCATCAGCCTGGTGCAGACCGCCGCCAACCAGTTGAACGGCACCGGCATACGCATCAACGCCATTTGCCCCGGCCTGATCGAAACCGGCATGACTCGTCCGATCTTCGAGCAGGCGCGTGCGCGCGGCAGCGAACGCAAGATCGGACAATTGAACCCTTTGCGCAGGGCGGGAGTCCCCGACGAGATTGCACAAGTGGCGCTGTTCCTGGCGTCCGATGCGGCATCCTATGTGAATGGGCAGGCGATCGCCGTGGACGGCGGTCTGTCCACATCGCACCCCATCGTCATGCGGCGCGAATGAGTCACGCCGGATGATACTATCGCGGCAACAGTATCGAGGCTTGTACCCATGAAGACGTCAAATCTCGGCGGCGCTCTCGCGTTGTCGATGGTGCTCGCGGCATTTGCCCGCGCCGAACTCCCGTCCGACATCGGGCGCGGACCGCAGGTGGCGGAGCTGAAGGTACCTGCGTCGAAGCACTGGGTGTGGGTGAACGACTTCGTGTTTCCGCACATGGCGGACGGCATGGCATACCTGATCGACGGCGACACCGGGCGCTACTTGGGAACTCTCAGCACCGGCTACGGCTTCGCTCGGGTGGTGCTGTCCGGCGACGGCAAGCTGATCTATTCGCCGGAGACTTACTTTGCGCGCGGAACGCGCGGCAAGCGCACCGACGTGGTCACCTTGTACGATGCCGGCACCTTGCTCGCGGCCGGTGAAATCATCATCCCGCCCAAGCGCGCATCCAACCTGCCGATGATGGCCAACTCCGTGCTGACGGACGACGGCCGCTTCCTGTTGATCTACAACTTCAATCCGGCGCAGAGCGTTACGGTGGTCGACACCAAGCTGCGCAAGTTCGTCCGAGAAATCGAAACGCCGGGATGCGCATTGATCTACCCGACCGGACCGCGTTCATTCTTCTCAGTCTGCGGCGACGGCTCGTTGTCGCTGGCCGCGCTCGATGATGCCGGCGCTGCGCATCAGACGCGCACGCAGCCGGTCTTTGATCTGGCCAAGGATCCGGTCACGGAGAAGGCCGTTCGGATCGGCAAGACGTGGTACTTCGTTTCATTTGCCGGACGCATCCATCCCCTCGAGGTCGGGCCGACGCAGGCGGTGGCGGGGCCGGCCTGGTGGCTGACGACCGACGCGGAACGTAAGGCGGGCTGGCGCCCGGGCGGCGTGCAGCAGCTCGCGGTGAATGCGCAAAAGTCCCGGCTGTATTCAATCATGCATCGCGGCGGCATCGAAACTCACAAGGATCCGGGGAAGGACGTGTGGGTATACGATGTATCTACCCGGCAGCGCGTGCAGCAATTCGCCCTCAAGAACCTGGCAAGTTCGATCCAAGTGTCGAACGACCCACAACCCTTGCTGTTCAGCATTTTCATCGATAACCCGAATCTCGACATCTACGACGCCGCCGGTGGGAACTGGTTGCGTTCCGTCGGGCATGTCGGCACCACCCCGACGCTCATGGTCACGCCCTAGGCACCCGTGCGGTCCATCCCGGAGACTCCCATGAATTGGTTGGATGCATTGTCGGAACACTCGGCCCGAACCCTGGCGCGACGCACGTCGCGGCGCAGCCTGCTCGCAGGTCTCGGGTCTTTTCTACTCGGCGCGGCCGCCCTGCCCTTGCTTCCGGTCGCCCGCGGCGCCGAAGTCAAACCGAATGGGGATCCGGGCGACCCCTCCACCTGTGAATACTGGCGCCATTGCGCCATCGACGGATTTCTGTGCGGCTGTTGTGGTGGATCACAATCGGCCTGTCCGCCCGGCACCGACATGTCGCCGGTCACTTGGATCGGAACTTGCCACAATCCGGGCGACGGCAAGGAGTACGTGATCTCCTATAACGACTGCTGCGGCAAGAGTTCCTGCGGCCGATGCTTTTGCAACCGCAACGAAGGCGATTCGGCGCTGTTTCAACCCGGCCAATCCAACGACTACAATTGGTGCTCAGGCAACTCCAAGGCCAACATCCCCTACCATTGTTCGACCGCCCGCATCGTGGGCGCGGCCAAGTAGCCTTCATGCGGACCGTCGCGCGGTTCGCAGCCATTGCGCTCACCGGTGCGCTGGCCGGCTCCGCCTGGAGCTACGAACCGGCCGTCAACTATCAGTTGCATTGCATGGGGTGTCACCTCGCCGACGGCTCCGGTCAGCCGGGCAGAGTCCCTTCGATGCGCCGCTCCCTGGTCCTGTTGTCAGCATCGCCTGAAGGACGGAATTTTATCGTCAGGGTGCCCGGCGTGGCGCAGTCGCCGCTCTCCAGCGAGGAGACCGCGGCACTGCTCAATTGGATGGTGAGAAACTTGAGCGACTTGAAAGTGCCCCCCGGCGTCGAGGACTATTCCGCGGCCGAGGTGCAGAGTCTGCGCCATCGGCCGCTGGTGCGGGTGAGCGCGTTGCGGGCGCGCTTGTTGCGAGCCGCCGCGCCGGCGCCCCGTCTGCCTTGACTGCGGGCCTGCATTCTGGCGGCGATGATCTGCCGGGTGAGGTCCCGGTGTTGATCGCCGGCGGCGGTCCGGTCGGTCTGTCGCTCGCGGCGCTGTTGGGCAGCCACGGTGTCCCCTGTCTGGTGCTGGAGGCCGACGCATCCTGGTGCGAGGGCAGCCGGGCAATCTGCCTGTCGCGGCGCTCCCAAGAAATTCTCGGTTGGGTCGGCGCAGACCGGCCCTTGACCGCCAAGGGTCTGCCCTGGGTCGGCGGGCGCAGCTACTTCCGCGATGCCGAAGTGCTGCATTTTGAAATGCCGAGCGAGGCCGCCGAGCGCTTCGCGCCCATGATCAATATTCAGCAGTACTATGTCGAGCAATTCGCTCACGCAGCGGCGCTGCGCGGCGGCGCAGCCGACGTTCGCTGGTCGGCCCGAGTGAGTGCCGTGCAGCCGCAGTCTGCCGGCGTGCTGGTCGAGGTTGACACCGGCGACGGCCGCAGCCAGCGCGTGCGCGCCGATTGGTTGGTGGCGTGCGACGGCGGCCGCAGCACGGTGCGCGAGCAGCTGGGGCTGCAGCTCGAGGGCTCGCAGTATGAGGGGCGCTATGTGATCGTGGACATCGAGCAGGACACCCGGCGAGCCGTCGAGCGTCTGGCCTGGTTTGATCCGCCATCCAATCCGGGCTCCACCATTCTGATGCACCGCCAGCCCGACAATATATGGCGCATCGATTACCAGATCTCTGACCGCGAGGATCCGGCCGAAGCCGTCAAACCCAAGAACGTCCTGCCGCGCGTTCAAGCTCATCTCGCGATGATCGGCGAGACGGCTCCGTGGAAACCTTTGTGGATCTCGATATACAACGCCAAGTGTCTGACGCTGCCGAACTATCGAAGCGGCCGGGTACTGTTCGCGGGCGATGCGGCGCACCTGGTGCCGATCTTCGGGGTGAGGGGCCTCAACTCGGGCCTGGACGATGCGGGCAATCTCGCTTGGAAGCTGGCGCTGGTACAAAAGGGGCTCGCAGGCGACGCGCTGCTCGACAGCTATTCCTGCGAACGGGTGCTCGCCGCCCGCGAAAACATAGCCTTTGGTGCCAAGAGCACCGAATTCATGGCCCCGCCGCATCGCGGCTTCGCATTGATGCGTGAAGCGGCACTGCGTCTGGCGCTGATCGAGCCGGGGGTACGGTCGCTCATCAACCCGCGACAGACCACGCCGGTCGAATACGTGGATTCGCCGCTGAATGTGCCGGACCGGCCCGGCCGTTTCGCCGGCGGCGCCCGCCCGGGGACGCCGGCTCCCGAGGCGAGTTTGCGCACCGCGCAGGGAACACAGCACTTGACCGCCTTTTTCGGCGGCGGCTTTACCGCCCTGTACTTCGCCAACCGAGCACAGTCTCCGGATTATTGGCGGACCGTTGCTGCCGGGCCGCGCTCAGGCGCGGCGGCGCTCCGCCTCATCCGCATCGGCATCGCCGGCCGGGACACCGCGGAAACGGACAGTGTGGCCGACGAACTCGGTCAAGCGTGGGAGCGGTACGATGCAGTAGAAGACACGCTCTATCTGATCCGGCCGGACGGCTACGTCATGGGGCGCTGGCGCGGCGCCGAATCTTCGCCTGCGCAAATCGATCGGGCGCTCGATCGCGCCCTAAAGGGTCACGCACCATGAACGACAGCGATATTGAACGCACCTACACCGCGCTCGCCGAATGCATCGCCCGCGTGGGCGAGGCCAAGACGCCGCTGTTGCTTGCCACGCTGGCACTTGACCTGCTGAACCAACAGCCGGATGCGGACTCCGCCCTCGCCCGCATCCTGCAGGCCGAGCGCGTGGCCAAACTCTGATCCAGGTTGACGCGACCGTTAGCCGGTGATTCCGCCCAGATCGGAGCTGCGCAGCAGCACCTCCACCAGCGCATTGAGGCCTTTGCCGTCCTCTTGATCGAAGCGCCCCGGCCTCGGACTATCGAGATCGAGCACGCCCAGGAGCCGGCCCTCATGGATCAATGGGATGACGATCTCGGAACGTGATGCGGCATCGCAGGCAATATGATCCGGAAATGCGTTGACATCCGCGACGATGACGGTCTCGCGGCGCGCAGCGGCGGTACCACAAACTCCGCGACCCGCTGCAATCCTCACGCACGCGACCTTGCCCTGGAACGGACCCAGCACCAGCTCCCGCCCCCGGAGAAAATAAAATCCGGCCCAGTTCAATTCGGGCAGCGCCTCGAAAAGCAGCGCGGACATATTGGCGCAGTTGGCCAGGCCATCGCGCTCTCCGGCAAACAGAGCGGACAATTGCGACTGCAGCTCGCGGTAGGCATCCGCCTTGGAGGCACCGGCTATCGGCTTAACGACGTGCATTCACGTTTGCCCTGGGCTGATCGGCGTCGCATAGATATATTGGATGAAGCCCTGGTTTTGTCCCAGCCGGTCGTACAGGCGCCGGGCCACGGCATTGCTCTGATGCGTCAACCAATACGGGCTGTTGGCGCCTCGATTGCGCGACGCCTCGGCGACTGCTTCGATTAATTTGCGACCGCAGCCGGAGCCGCGTACGGCTGAATCCACGTACAGATCCTGCAGATAGCAGGCGGAGGCCGTCGACCAGGTGTCTTCGTGAAATAGAAAGTGGACGATTCCCATCATGCGGTCTGCCGAATCGCGGGCGCACAGACCGTACACCCGCCCATCGTGCAGGCGCTGCCAGGTGGCGTCGGTCACCGCAGCGGGAAGCGCCACGCCGTAAAAGGCCTGGTATTCGGACCACAGCTCGCTCCAGCGGCCGCGATCCGAGAGTTGCAGAGGTGTGATGCGAATCATCGTGTGCTCCCTCCGCGGGTTATCCCGCGCAGGCAGATATTATGAGCACAATTCGCGATCGCCGGTGCGGGGGTGATTACCGGCGCCCATGGCGGGCGACGAATACCGAACACCGACCGGGCCGGACTCGCCGGCGCCCGTTTGCTTCAGTTGCGGTCGTTACAGGGCGGGGTCGAACCGTCTCGACAGAGGGCAGGACCTTCGCTGCGCTTCGTGGCGGCCGGGCTGTCTTCGTGAGAAATGTTGCCGCCTGTGGCGCACCCGGAGATGAGGCAAGCGGCAATAATCAAGCTGACAATTGTTTTCACGGTCGCTCCTTGCTGCGCTGCTCTTGCTGCGCGTCAGCCAATCTTCAGCGGCCCATTCTGGCTTCATGGCCTGCGGGACGCTAGATCAATGGCACGCGAAATTGTGTCGGCACCTTCCTACAATCAATGGCCGATGTGCTCACACGACTTCATGGACGGGGGCTGCCGCATGCTGTTGGCTGATCGCCGGCTGCCGGTCGACCTGCGCGTTGAACAGATAGGCCACGCCGCCGATGAGCAAGCTGTTCATCATCACGGCAACGGCAAGGGCGGCGAGTTTCGAGGAAATCTGAGTGTTCATGAGTGTCTCCTGCAAGTGCTGTTTGATCGGATGCTGTTCAAGGTTCACAGCTAGAGCAAAGCAAGCGCCATGCCAGGTCGACATAATCGCTAAGCGGCTATTTTAAAAGACAATATTTTTGGACGGCTAAACATACCGCTGCCCGCGGACACTGTCCGCGGACAGACCGGACGGACAAATCACGTCGAATCGATGGTGGGCCCGAGCGATTGCAGCACGGCGTCCCGGAATTCGGATTCATCCCAGGCGGAGATTTCCAGGCAAGCGGCAGCAATCATCTCGGCCTGATCGATCGTGATATCGGTGACCGCAAAACACTTGACCATCACGCCGTCGCTCGCCACATAGCGCGCGGTCCAGGTCTCGTCATCATAGGCACGCGACTCGACGGGTTTTCCAGTTTGCAGCAGCTTGGCGAGATCGTCGCGGTTCGGAATATCAAGCAAGAATTTGCCCATGGCCTCGGCATCGTCGAGCCGAGCGGCCGAAAATAGAATTTTCGTGCTCATGGCCCGACTATATATCATGCACTGTCTTTTTTTGGATTGGGGGGTGGCGTTTGCCCCGGCCCGCTCCCCCGTGCTCGGCGCGCCGGCGCGAATCATCGACCTGGGTGCCAAAAAGATCTACAGCTATCGCGCGGGCGGTAAGATACGCCCTTCAAGTCAACCGGACGTACCGTGCCGCTGAGCGCAATCAGTTCAACCTGGCCCCTGCTTCTTGGCATGGGCGTCCTCATGTTGGGCGCCGGCCTGCAGAGCACGCTTCTCGGGGTCCGCGCCACGCTCGAAGGGTTCCCAACGCTGGTCACGGGCATCGTCATGTCCTGCTACTACGTGGGATATGTGCTCGGAACCGTGGTCGCGCCGCCGATGTTGCGGCAGATCGGGCACATCCGGGTATTCGCCGCCCTCGCGGCGTTCGCCTCGATCGCGATTCTGGTTCAGGGCTGCTTCGTCAATCCCTTCGCCTGGAGCGCCATGCGCCTGCTTTCCGGAGTTTGCTTTGCCGGCATCTACGTGGTTGCCGAGAGCTGGCTCAACGACCGGGCCAGCCGCGCCAACCGCGGCAGGATGTTGGCCGTGTACATGCTGGTGCTGTACGTCGGTCTCGGCGCCGCGCAGTTTCTGCTGATCGTGTCGAATCCGCACACCACCACACCCTTCATGCTGGTCTCGGTGCTGATTTCGTTGGCGATGGTGCCCATCGTGGTATCGGCCCGGCAAATGCCCGCGCGCGCCACGCCGGACAAACTGCGGCTGCGCGATTTGTACGGCAACTCACCGCTCGGCATCGTGGCAATCACGGTGTCGGGCCTGATCTCTTCCATTATTTTCTCCATGGGTCCCGTGTACGCGCGCCTGAGCGGCCTCGAGACCAAGAGTATCGCCACGTTCATGGCGGTGAGCATCCTCGCCGCCGTCGTCACTCAATATCCCGTCGGCCGATTGTCGGATCGGGTGGACCGCCGCACGGTAATCGCCGGCATATGTACATTTGCCATGCTCGTCGCCGGCAGCATCGTGGCGTTCCCCTCGATGCCGCGCGCTCTGTTCCTGATTCTCTCGGCTTTGTTCAGCGGATTCGTCCTGACCCTCTATTCACTGTCGGTTTCGCACGTGAACGACAAGCTCGAACCCGGACAAATGGTGGCCGCAAGCAGTGCGCTGCTGCTGTTGAACGGCACCGCAGCGGCCATCGGACCCGTGCTCGCGGGCAGCCTGATGTCCGTCTTCGGGCCGCCGGCCTATTTCGCGACGCTGGGCGCGCTATGCGGGGTGCTCGCGATATTCGATTTGTGGCGCAAGGCGCGGCGCCGGCCGGTGCCTCCTTCCCAGAAAGAACCCTTCGTCGGCGTGCAGCCCAGGGCCTAGCCACGGGGTGGTCGGGCCAGCGTCTGGTATGGCGTCTTGCCGGCGATGAGGGGTAAGGTCCGCACGAAGTTTTGCCTATTAAACCGGGAGAAGGAGCAAACATGAACGCAATACGTGTTTTTCCCATGGCATGGCTGGCGGCGGCTCTATGCTTCGGCGGGACAGCCGCGGCGGACGAGCGTGAGCAGGCTCTGGTGCTCGGCGACAGCGTTGCCTTCGCATATATCGCCTCGGCTGGATTCGCCTACATCAACCCTGACAACTTCGTCGGCTTCGCCGACCGCCTCGACAACCGGGTATTTGACGCCGTGGACGCCGGCTGCCCGGGTGAGACCACCGGCAGCTTCTTGTCGGCGACGGCGCCCGACAATGGCTGCCGCGCCTTTCGCTCGCGATTCCCCCTGCACGTCGCCTATGCCTCCACTCAGCTGGATTTCGCCAAGCGGTACCTGCGAGAGCATCGTCACGTGCGTCTCGTGACCATTACGCTCGGCGCAAACGATGGGTTCTTGCTCGAGGCATCCTGCGCGTCGCAGGCGGATCCGGCCGCGTGCGTCGAGGCCGGCGTGCCGTCATTGCTCGCGACGGTGGAAGGCAACATGCAGACCATCCTCGGTGATCTGCGTGGCGCCGGCTATTACGGCGCCATCGTCATCACGAATTACTACTCGCTCGACTACTCCAATGCGGCAGGAACCGGTCTCACTGCGCTTCTCAACCAAGCGATCGAGGCTCCGGCGGCGGCGTACGGCGCCACGGTGGCCGACCTGTTCACGGCCTTCCAGTCGGTGGCCGTGAACGCCGCCTTCGGCGGCAAGACCTGCAACACCGGCCTGCTCAATGCCAGCGTGCAGAATGAGCTCTTGTGCGATGTTCATCCGAGCCAGTCGGGACATCAGCTCATTGCCAGGACCATCACCCGGGCGCTGCGCCGATGACGAGTTGAGGGCTTATTTGCGCTGCAGGCCCTGATCGGCCTCGTGCAGCCATTGCTCCCGATCTGCCGCGGCGGTCAGCGCCGCCGCCGCGTCGCGTGCGCGCGTAAAGCTCTCGCGAGCGCCGGCGGCATCGCCGCTCTTTTCCAGCGCCTCGGCCAGTGCCAGCAGGTTGGGCGGATACTGCGGCCGCAGCGCCACGGCGCGGCGCGCGGCAACCAGCCCCGCCTCGATATCGCCCGGTCCCAGCGGCCAACCCGGAGCCCGGATCAGCACCAGTGCCCGCACGCGCGCCGGTCCTGCCTCATCGTATTGGGAGTCCGCGGACTCGGCACGTGTCAGGTCGTCAAGCATGTTGCTCAAGAATTCGCCGGCATGCGTGGGATGGACACGCGCAGTGAGCCCGAGCGCGACCGCGCGTCCATAGAGACAGGCTGCCGCCTGCGGGTCGCGTGCGACACAGGCCTGCGCATCGCTGCCGGCTTGCGCTGCAAGTTCAGCACGGATTTTCGGGTCGGGCTCACGGTCGCTGCGCTTTGCCGCCGCCCCGATGGCCGCGGCAAGGTCCGCGGTCGAGCGCGGCTCCGCCGTCGAGGAGGGTGCGGCGCCCGGCGGGGAAGGCGCCGGCCGCAAGTGCCCCGTGCATGCGGCCGCGGCCAGCAGCAGCAGCGCGCACCAGAACCGCTTGGTCACGGCGCCGTGGGAGAAGGCAGCTTGAGAGGCACGAAGCCGCGCAGCCGCAGCGGTCCCAGCGAGTCGCTGCCCCCCGGATCATGGCTGAGCTTGAGCAAGCCGGCCTGCATGGCGCGAGCGCGGGCCGCCGTCACGCGCGACTCCACGATCGCGACCAGAGCAACGGGCAATTCCGCGGATTGCAGCACGGTCTTGAGCTCGGTGGCGAACGGCAAGCTCGGCAGCGCCGCGGCCTGGGTCTGATCGAGCAGAACCGCGACCGGTTCACCCGCGGCAGCCCGGCGCAAGGCGCTCAGCACTTGTCCGGTTTGCTCGATCTTGACGTCCGCCGGCAGTGTCCATCCTTGCAGAGCGCCGTGCCGGACGAAATCCGGGGCGTAGCCGGCGCTGCTGAGGATGGTGAACCCCGACAGGGATGCAGCACCGGTGATCCGTCCGGATTTTGCCACCAGAGTCCACCGCTGCGTCGGGCCGGTATCGGCAACATCGGCCTGGACCAGCGGCGACAGATGCAGTCGCGTGGCATGTTCCACATAGAACGGATAGGGCACAAATGTCAGCACCGCGTCGGCTTGTCCCAGTTTCGCGAGGCCCCCCGCTTCGGTGGGATCGTAGACCGCCGCGAGACTGCCCGCCGGCCAGCCGGCCGCAGCAGCGGCGGCGGTGGCGAATTGATCAACGAGCGGCTGCGCGTCGCCGGCGCCGCCGGGATAACCCGGTGCGCAGAACACCAGAGTGGCCAGCGAAGCCGCCAACAGCGTACTCATGTGTTTAGGCTATCATGCTCCGGCGCGGCCGGTCTCCCCTTAGGAATGTAGGAGCGCGCCTTCATCCATGAGTGTGCCTGCGTCGCCCAGAGTCGTTGATTTCTTTCTGCAGCTGCTGCGGCTGCGGGGCTGGATTGCCGGTGTATTCCTCGCACTGACGGCGGCGGGCGTCTACGGTGCCTTGCAGGTGCCCGACGATCCGGCGATCGAGCGGCTGATCGTGGCCGGCGATCCCGTGGCGCGCGCCACGGCCGATTTCGATCGTCTGTTTCCCGAAGGCGAGCAGGCGCTCATCATGCTCGAGGCGCCCGACCCCTTGGCATTGGGGGCGCTGCGCGCCGCCGACAGCCTCGAACGCGAGCTGGCAAAAATTCCGCGCGTCCAGGTCCACAGCCTGCTCGATGTCTATCGCCGCGCGGGGCAGACGCCGCAGATCGGTCCCGAAGAAGCCGCGCGGCTGCGCACCTTTGCGACGGGAACCACGCTGCTGCGCCGCGCCGGGTTGTTGGGCGATCACTATGTCGGCATCGCAGTCGAATTACGCGTGAATTCATCGGCCGAGCGCAACCAGGCCCTGGGTGCCATTGATGCGCTCGTCCTCCCCCTCGAGGCGTCCGGCGGCCCCTTCACCCACGTCCGCCGCGTCGGATCTCCGTGGCTCGATGCCTGGCTCGAACGGCAAACCGGCGCAGCCACGGTGCGCTTCATGCCTCTGTTCGGCGTTTTCCTGATGACATTGGTGCTGATCATCTACCGCTCGTGGCGCGCTCTGGGAGCCATCGTGCTCACGCTCGGGTCCCTGGTGGCCATTGCCATGGGACTGGCCCATCTCTTTGGTTGGGCGCATACGGTCATCTCCACGCTCGTGCCCCTGACCGTCATGGTGACGACCACCGCGACGCTGGTCTACGTTCACTCACGCTATATCGAACCGGACGATTCGCCGACTCTGCTCGAGCATCATGCGCACGCGCTGGCGAATAAATTCCTGCCGTGCACGGCCTCGATGTTCGCGACCGCGGTCGGCTTCGGCGCGCTGGCGATTTCCGATATCCGCCCCGTGCGCGAGATGGGAGTATGGACGGCCTGCGGCCTGGTCGTGGCGTGGATCGGCTGTTTCACGCTGTTTCCGGCGCTGCAGTCGCTGCTGCGCACACCGATGCGCTCGGAACAGGCTCCGGCGGGGAAGTGGTTTCCGGGCTTCGTCGATGCGCTGGTTCCGGCAAGCCGCCGCCATCGCTGGCCTTTGGTCGGCGGCGCTCTCCTATTGATGGCATGCGGAGCGGGCGCCTTGTTCGGCGTCCCCGGAGTGGTGTCGCCTCTCGCCCTCGAGATGGACGTGTTGACCTATGTCAATCCCGGCGAACGCGTGGCGCAGGATACGCGGCACTTCGAGGAGTCGAACGCGCTCGACGTCGTCGAACTATGGCTGCAGACACCGGCCGGCCACGCTTTGGACCCGGATTTCCTGCGCGCATTGGAGCAGCTGACCCGCCGTCTCGAGAGCGATCCGCGCATTACCGCGGTCGACGGTCCGACCTCGGTGCTGCGGTGGGCGCGTTACGTCGAAACCGGATCGGATCAACTGCCGGCTGCGCCATCCGCGTGGCCCAAGCTTGCCGCGGATCTCGAGCAGGTCATGCTGACCGAGCCCGGCGCACGCGCTTACGTCGATGTCGCTGATCTCGCCAATGCCCGGCTCTCCGTTCGCGGCCGCGCCAAACTCTTCGGCCGCGTGGGCGCCATGCGCAACTTCGTCGAACACGAATGGGCCGCGGCACAAGCAGCCGATCCGGCGCTGCGCGCGGTGCACGGCAGCGTGGTCGGCAAAGGTGTGCTCGGCGCGGAGATCACACAACGCCTGCTGCCCACGCTCACCGAGAGCTTCGCGCTCACGGCCAGCGTCATTTTCCTGGCATTCCTCCTGGTTTTTCGCAGTCCGTCGGCGCGATTGATGACCATGATCCCTTCCTTGTTCGCCATCCTGTCCGTGTTCCTGGTGATGCGCCTGACGGCGATCCCGCTCAACATTGCCACCATCCTGATCGGCTCAACGGTGCTGGGCGCCACCGAGAACGATCAGATTCACTTCTTCTATCATTTCCAGGAGGGCCGCTCGGCCGGCAGCACGGCCGGTGCCCTGCGACACGCCCTGCTGGTTGCCGGCCGGCCGATACTGTTTGCGACGCTCATCAACGCCAGCGGCTTTCTGGCGCTGGTGATGTCGGACCTGCCGCCGATGCGCGAGTTCGGCATCGTCGCCTCGTCGGCCTTCGTGCTGGCGCTGTTGGCGGATTTCACCGCGCTGCCGGGCGCGCTGTGGATTCTGAGCCGCTATGAGCGCGAACCTGCGGCGTGAATCAGCCGGGTTCGGTGCCGAAGACATTCCGCGAGAGGATCAATGATTGTGCCGGGGAATGCCTTTGGTGCGCGCGATACGCTGGTACTTCACGGCGGGCTCGAGCACCGAGCCCGTGTCCATTTGGCCGACGACGCCGCGCTGCATTTCCTGCCAGGGCGTCTGGCTTGCGGGGTAGGCGTAGCCGCCGGCGGACTCGACAGCGGCGCGGCGCTGCTGCATCTCACTGTCGGACAGCAGGACGTTCACTTCGCCTTTTCGCAAATCGACCCGGATGCGATCGCCCGTCTTGAGCACGGCCAATCCCCCGCCGACGGCCGCCTCGGGCGAAGCGTTCAAGATCGACGGCGAGCCCGATGTCCCGGATTGGCGGCCATCGCCGATGCACGGCAGCACGTGAACGCCCTGTGCGATGAGCTGTACCGGAGCGCGCATGTTCACGACCTCGGCGCCCCCGGGGTAGCCGATCGCGCCTGCGCCGCGCATGAACAGCACGCAGTGTTCATCGATGTGCAGGGCGGGATCATCGATGCGGGCGTGATAGTCCTCGGGTCCATCGAACACAATGGCACGCCCTTCGAACGCGTCCGGATCGCCCGGATTCGCCAGATAGCGCTCGCGGAATTCCTGCGAGATGACGCTGGTCTTCATGATGGCGGAGTCGAACAGATTGCCGCGCAGCACCAGGAAACCGGCCCTCTCGGCCAGCGGCCGCTCGAACGGCCGGATCACCGCCTCATCCAAGATGACGGCACCCGCGCAATTGTCGCCGAGGCTGCGGCCATTGGCGGTCAGCGCCCCTGCAAACAGAAGATCCTGCCGCAGCAGCTGAGCGACCACCGCCGGGACGCCGCCGGCGCGGTAGAAATCTTCGCCCAAGTACTCTCCCGCCGGCTGCAGGTTCACCAGCAGCGGCACGTCATAGCCGAAGGTCTGCCAATCGTCGATGGATAGCTCGACGCCGATATGCCGCGCCAGCGCAATGAGATGCAAGGGCGAGTTGGTCGAGCCGCCGAGCGCGGAATTCACGCGAATCGCGTTGATGAAGGCCTCGCGGGTGAGGATGTCGGACGGCTTGCGGTCGGCGTGGACCATCTCGACGATTTGCCGGCCGGTACGGTAGGCGCACTCCTGCCGGTCGCGGTGCGGCGCCGGAATGGCGGCGGAGCCCGGCAGCGACATGCCGAGCACTTCCGCGAGGCTGTTCATGGTGGTGGCGGTGCCCATGGTGTTGCAGTAGCCGGTGGACGGCGCCGCCGAGGCGACCAGCTTGATGAAGGCGGCGCGGTCGATTTCGCCGGCTGCGAAGCGCTCGCGCGCGCGCCAGACGACGGTTCCGGAGCCGATACGCTTGCCGTCCGCCCAGGCGCTGATCATGGGGCCCACCGACAGCGAAATCGCGGGGATGTCGACCGTCGCGGCGGCCATCAAACAGGCGGGAGTGGTCTTGTCGCAGCCGATGGTGAGCACCACGCCGTCGATGGGATAACCGTACAGAACCTCGACCAGACCCATGTAGGCGAGATTGCGATCGAGGCCCGCGGTGGGGCGCTTGCCGGTTTCCTGGATGGGGTGCACCGGAAATTCGATCGGCACGCCGCCGGCGTCGCGGATGCCTTCCCGAACGCGCTCGGCCAGCACCACATGATGCCGATTGCAGGGCGATAGATCGGACCCGGTCTGGGCGATGCCGACGATGGGCCTGCCCGATTGCAGCTCGTCGAGCGTGAGGCCGAAGTTCATGTAGCGCTCCAGATACAGTGCCGTCATGTCGGCGTTGTCCGGATCGTCGAACCATGCCCTGGAGCGCAACCGGCGAGGTGTGGAAGCCGAGTTCATGCTGGTGTGCCGCCACCCACAAAGTCGAACATTAGGTAATGCGAAGAGCCCGGTGAATGAGCAACGGTCGCGTTACCACATTTACTCAGACAAATTGCCACAGTGGCTCCGCCTTGGCAAGATAGCGTGCGAGCCGAATGCCGACCAGCGGGTTATTGATCATGGGCAAATACATCCTTCTTTCTTTGTTGCTTGCCGGCCCCCACGTGGCGGCAGCGTCCGAAGGCATCCCACAGCCGATCCAAAGCGCTTCATTCGGACGCGCCGGGAATGCAGACGTGCAGATTTACACGCTGACCAATGCCCACGGCATCGAAGCTCGAATCATGACCTACGGCGCGACGCTGGTGTCGCTGCGCACGCCGGACCGCGCGGGCCATGTCAAGAACATCATACTGGGCTTCGACACGCTCGATCCTTACCTGGCCGGCGTGCCTTATTTCGGCGCCACGGTCGGCCGCTACGCCAATCGCATCGCCAACGGCCGCTTCACCGTGGACGGCACGAGCTACCAGTTGCCGCGGAACAACGGGCGCAACAGCCTGCACGGCGGAAGCCGCGGGTTCGACAAACGCATCTGGCAGGCCCAGCCGATCGAGTCGCCGCAAGGTCCGGTGCTGAAGCTCACCTACGTGAGCGCCGCCGGCGAGGAAGGCTACCCCGGCGAGCTCACTGCGCACGTCATTTACCGGCTGAACCACGACGATTCTCTCGCCATCGAGTACCAGGCCACGGCCACCGCGCCGACGCCGGTCAACCTGGCCAATCACGCCTACTTCAATCTCACGGGTGACCCCAAGCGAACGATTTTGGATCATGTGCTGACCATCAATGCAGACCGCTTCACGCCGGTCGACGCGACGCTCATTCCCACCGGCGAGATGCGCGCGGTGGCGGACACGCCCTTCGACTTTCGACAACCGCGGGTCATCGGCAGCCATATCGGCGATCAGGACGAGCAGCTGCGTCTCGGCGGCGGCTACGACCACAATTGGGTGCTCAACGGATCGCGTGCGAAAGGCCTGACACTGGCTGCAATCCTCGCCGACCCGGCCAGCGGGCGCTCCGTCGAGATCCGAACCACCCAGCCAGGTCTGCAGTTCTATTCGGGTAATTTCCTCGACGGCAAGCCGTCCGGCTCGGGATCCGTATTTGGGTACCGCACCGGGCTTTGCCTGGAGACGCAGCATTTCCCCGATTCGCCGAACCGGCCGGACTTTCCGCCGACCATCCTGCGCCCCGGGCAGGTCTATTCGCAAAAGACCCTCCTGACCTTTGGCCGCGCGCCATGAGGCTGTCATCAGCCCAGCTGCCTCAGCGCAAGTTCACCACGACGATGGACCTCGCCGGCAGCGTCAGCGACAAGGTCCCGCGTTTGATCGACGCGCCGGTAAAGGCGACCGGATGCACGGCGTCCGGAGCCGCAAACGTGTTGCGGGCATCCATCGCGGCGGCGGTGAGCAGGGTTCCGCTCACGTGAGCCGGGCTGGCGCCGGATAGGGCAATGGAGATCTGCGTTGGCGCATTCGGATCGAGGTTCACCAGCGCGACGGCGATCGCGCCGGCCGCCGTGCGCGCGGCGGACAGGCTGACCGCGGGAACCGACGCATCGCCCAGGGTATAGCGCGGCGCCGTGAACTCGAGCGGCAGCAAGGCAGCATCCTGGAAGGGTTCGAACATCTTGAAGACGTGATAGGTCGGCGTCAGGATCATCTGCGATCCCTTGGTCAATATCATGGCCTGCAATACATTGACCATCTGCGCAATGTTCGCGAGGCGCACGCGGTCGGCATGCCGGGCGAAAATATTGAGATTGAGCGCGGCGACAACCGCATCGCGCAGCGTATTCTGCTGATATAGAAATCCGGGCTCGCGCCCCGGTTCCGGGTCGTACCAGGTGCCCCATTCGTCCACGGCAAAGGCAATCTTCTTGGCGGGATCGTACTTGTCCATCACCGCGCTGTTTTGCGCGATGTAGTCCTCCATCTTCAGCGTATGCGCGAGCGTCGAAATCCACTGCTCTTCACCGAAGCCCGTGGCGTGTCCCTTGGAGCGCCACTGCTCGCCGGGAATCGTGTAATAGTGAAAACTGATGGCGCCCATGTTGCTGCTGACGTTTTCCATGAGTCCCGTGGTCCATGACGTGTCGTTGTCGTTGCCGCCGCTTGCCACGATGATGGGACGCGCTCCCTCGGGCGCCTTGAGGAAGTTCGCGTCCTGCCGATAGAGATCCACATAGTGTTGCGGGGTCATGTTGCCGCCGCAGCCCCATGCTTCGTTGCCCACCGCGAAGTAGGCGATCTTCCACGGCTGCGGATGGCCGTTGCGGGCCCGTTCCGCGGTCAGGGACGTCGGCTTGTCGGAAGTCATGTACTGCAGCCACTCCGCCATCTCTTGCGCCGAGCCCGTGCCTAGATTGCCGTTGATGTAGGCATCGGCGCCGATCAATCCGACAAAATCCAGAAATTCGTGGGTGCCGAAGGCGTTTGTTTCGGGCACGCCGCCCCAATTCGTGTTGAGCGTCACGGGCCGCGCGGCCCTCGGGCCGATGCCGTCGCGCCAGTGATATTCGTCCGCGAAGCAGCCGCCGGGCCAGCGCACCACCGGTACGTGCAGTTCGCGCAAGGCCGCGATCACATCGTTGCGAAATCCGCGCAGGTTCGGGATGGGAGAGTTCTCGCCGACCCACACGCCTTCTTCGATGCCGCGGCCGAGATGTTCGGCAAATTGACCGAAGATATGCCGGTCGATTGTCGCGCCCGGCTGGTCCGCGTGCAGCACCGCGCTGGCGCTGCGCGCCCGCACCGCCTGCGCGGGCGTCCCGGTGGGCCGCACGATGGCGGCGACCGCCAGCAGGAGCATGACGGCGCCGCGCAATTTCAATGGCATCGCCGGATTATTGTGCGTTTTCATGATTTCCCAATCCCCGTCTTTTCGGACGCATGATCATGGCTGTCTATAACTCAGACAATAAGCCGGTCCGGGTCGCCGAGCAAGATTGCCGGCGTCGTTTGTCTTGGCTTTTTTTGCGGAGGGCCCGGGGAGCCGCCGCGCGCCGCGTCTGGCGCCCTGTTGCCAGTGCAACTGCAGGTGGCGAATAGTACTATTGCCTTTGGGTTTTCACAGGAAAGACAGGCCTACTTGGCAAAGATCACCGGATTGCCGCCCGCGACCGAAGCTCCGGCCAGAGCTCTGCGTCTGCACGGATCCATTGCCCGGCAGCTGGGCATTTCCATCGTGTCGGGGAAATACAAGCCCGGCGATCTGCTCGACGGCGAGATTTCAGCGAGCGAGCGTTTCGCGGTTTCACGCACGGCCTATCGCGAGGCGGTACGCATCCTCGCGGCCAAGGGACTGGTCGACGCGCGGCCGAAGGTGGGCACCCGGATCAACCCGAAAGCCGTATGGAACCTGCTCGACCCCGACGTGCTGGCGTGGACCTTCGAGTCGGAGCCCGATCCGGAGCTGCTGAACAGCCTGTTCGAACTGCGCAACGTAGTGGAGTCGGCGGCAGCGGGATTCGCGGCGACGCGCCGTTCGGCGGCGCACCTGAAGGCCATGCGCGGCGCTCTCAAGGACATGGCCGCGCACACCCTGGCGACCGAGGCGGGCCGCCAGGCGGATCTCGACTTCCATACCACGCTGCTCAATGCCACCGATAATCCTTTCATCATCTCGCTCACCAGCGGCGTCAGCGCGGCAATCAACGCCACTACGGTATTCAAGCAACGCAAGGGGCCGCTGCGCCGTGACCCGATGCCCGACCATGTACGTGTATTCGAGGCCATCGCGGCCAAGGATCCGCACAAGGCCCAACAGGCGATGAGCGAACTCATCGTGCTGGCGCGTATGGACACGCCGGTGTCCCGGCGGCCCGAGCGCAGACGCCGGTTGAGGCCGGCTGCCTGGGGCTGACATATTGTCTGAGTTATCTTAGACTGCGAGGCGCTCAAGGTTACGCGGGACGCCCATGTCTTTGCGATTGCTGCAGATTCTTGGCCCGAAGGGTGAAAGGATGGTTGCCGCCACCGACGGCGGCGCGGCGCGCCGCGTGATCGGAGCAACCAGCGTGCTGGCGATGGCGAAGGCCGCGATCGCCGCGAAGTCGACGCTCGCCGCCATGGTGGATGTCGCCGGGTGCGGCGAAGAAATCGACCTCCGTGATGCATTGCGCGGCAGACGCGTTCTAGCTCCGGTGGATCATCCAGACCCCGCGCGCGTGTTTCTGACCGGAACCGGGCTTACTCATCTGGGATCCGCAGATGCCCGGGACAAGATGCATGCCAAGGCACAATCGGCGGACGCGAGCGACTCCATGAAAATGTTCCGCATGGGCCTCGAGGGCGGCAAACCTACGGGCGGCCAAACCGGCGTGCAGCCGGAGTGGTTTTATAAGGGCGACGGACGCAGCGTCGTCGCACCGGAACAGCCGCTGCCCTCCCCCGACTTCGCCCTCGACGGCGGCGAGGAACCCGAGCTCGCCGGCATCTATATCATTGCAGCCGACGGCACGCCATTCCGGCTCGGCTTCACCCTCGCCAACGAATTTTCCGATCACGTGCTGGAACGGTCGAACTATCTGTATCTGGCGCATTCGAAACTGCGCCCGGCCGCGCTCGGACCGGAACTGTGGGTGGGCGAGTTGCCGCCGGACATTCGCGGCACGGCGCGAATCACCCGCAACGGCACGGCGATATGGAGCAAGCCCTTCCTGACGGGGGAAGCCAACATGTCGCATCACCTGCGCAATTTGGAGCATCACCACTTCAAGTACGGGCTGTTCCGCCGGCCCGATGATCTGCACGTGCATTTCTTCGGAACCGCCACGCTATCCTTTACGGACGGCGTCAAGGCCCGGGACGGGGACGTCTTCGAAATCGAGGCGCCGCCTTTTTCGCTTCCGCTGCGAAATCCGCTGCAAACCGTACGAGCGCCGTCCACCGGCGTTCGCAGTCTCTGATCGACGATGAAACCGATCCGCATCGGCATTGTCGGCGTGGGCAAGATCGCGCGCGATCAGCACATCCCCGCGATTGCCGACAATCCCGCGCTCAAGTTGGCCGCCGCGGCCAGCCGCCATGCAACCGCATCGGAGGTGGCGAACTTTCCATCCATCGAGGCGATGCTGGAGGGCGTGCCGGATCTGGATGCGGTCGCGATCTGCACCCCGCCGCAGGCGCACTACGAAGCCGCGAAGCTGGCGCTTGCGAAGGGCAAGCACGTGTTGCTCGAGAAGCCGCCCTGCACCTCGACGGCGCAGCTGGAACACCTTGTTCGCCTGGCAAAGGCGGCCGGCCGCTCCCTGTACCAAACATGGCACTCGCAACACGCCCATGCCGTGGAGCCCGCCGAGCGTCTGCTCAAGCTGCGCAAATTGAACCAGGCGCGAGTGACCTGGAAGGAAGATGTGCGTCAATGGCACCCGGGCCAATCATGGATATGGCAGCCGGGCGGCTTCGGCGTGCTCGATCCGGGCATCAACGCTCTATCGATTTTGACCAAGATCATCCCCGAACCCATCTTCGCGAAATCGGCCTGCCTGTACGTGCCGTCGAACTGCGCCACGCCCATTGCCGCCGACCTCGAGTTCGTAACCGACAGCGGCGCGCCGATCTCTGCGGCGCTCGATTTCCGCCAAACCGGCGTCCAGACCTGGGACATCGAGCTGTCGACCGGCGCCGGTCCGATCACTCTGTCGGCGGGCGGCAGCCTGCTGTCGGTGGGCAATGAACCCGTGCCCCGGGCCCCCGGCGTCCTGGGAAGCGAGTACGCGGCGATCTACCGCCGCTTCGCCGAGCTGATCGCGCACAAGCACTCGGAGGTGGACGCGCGGCCGCTGCAGCTGGTGGCGGATGTATTTCTCGTGGCCAAGCAAATCGCCGTCGACCCGTTTCTGCCATGAAAGCGTCCGCACCCTTGCCGGGCGCCGTGTTCAACAACGCAGACTGGCTGGTGGTGGCCGGGTTCATTGCCGTCATGCTCGCCATCATCGTGTATTCGATGCGAACCTCGCCCAAATCCGCCAAAGACTACTTTCTGAGCGGCCGCGACAGCAACTGGCTGCAGATCGGCACGTCGATCTTTTCTTCCAACATCGGCTCGGAGCATCTGGTGGGGCTGGCAGGCGCCGGGTTCGCGACAGGCATGGCGATGGCGCATTGGGAAATTCAGTCCTGGCTCATTCTCGTGCTCGGCTGGGTGTTCGTGCCGCTATACGACCGCATGAAGGTCTTCACCATGCCGGAGTTTCTCGAACTGCGCTTCAGCCGCGGTTCGCGCAACGTACTCAGCCTGCTCACCATTGCAAGCCTGGTGCTCACCAAGATTGCCGTCACCATTTATGCCGGAGATGTCGTGGTGCGCACGCTGCTGGGCATCGACACGGTCAATATTGCCGGCGCGCGCGTAGATGTGTTTTGGGTGATCGCGCTCGGACTGGCGCTCACGACCGGGCTGTACACCGTGCTCGGGGGACTGCGGGTCATCATGTACACGGCGGTGCTGCAGGCGCCGGTTCTGATCCTGGGTTCCGTGTGCATATTGTATTCGGGCCTCAGCGTCCTGGGTCATGGCAGTCTCATCGACGGCTGGCATGCGACGGTCGCCGCGGCGGGTGCGAATATCCATCTCATCCGTCCCCTCGACGATCCGGATTGGTCCTGGGCGGCCGTGCTGCCGGGCTCGGCCATCATCGGATTCTGGTACTGGTGCACGGATCAGTACATCGTGCAGCGCGTGCTGGCGGGAAAGAACCAGCAACAGTCGCGCCGCGGCGCCATCCTGGCCGCGTTTCTCAAGCTGACCCCGGTGTTCATCTTTCTCGTGCCCGGCATGATCGCCTACGCCCTGACCCAGGCGCCGCAGCTGGGATTCAAGACCGGCGGCGACGCCGCCTATACCTCCCTCGTGGCGCAGATCCTGCCGCATGGATTGCGCGGCATGGTGGCCTGTTCGATGATCGTGGCGCTGATGGCCTCGCTCGCCTCCAAATTCAATGCCTCGGCAACGCTTTTCACGATGGACTTCTTCCGGGAATGGTACCCCGACGCCTCGGGCCGAACGGAGGTCGTGGTCGGCCGCATCGCAACGGCCGCCATCGTGGTGATGGGCATCTGCTGGGTGCTGGTGATCAAGAGCCTGCACTCCGACCTGTACGTCTATCTGCAAAGCGTGCAGGGCTATCTGTCGCCCGCCATCGCGGTGCTGTTTCTACTCGGCGTATTCTGGAAGCGCGCCACGGCACCGGCGGCTCTGTGGGCTTTTGTGGTCGGCGTGGCCGGCGGGTTCGCGCGATTGGGCGCCGATCTGATCATGCGCAACGACGGCGCAGCGGTCACGGCTCTGAAACAGCAGCTCTACCATCATGCAATCACTGCCCGGCAATATGACGCCGCGATCGCCCCGATACGGCGGGAACACGGCTGGATATTCGACTTCTGGAACATTCACTGGCTCTACTACACACAGATGCTGTTGTTGGTGACGGCGGCGCTGATGATCACCATCAGTCTGCGGACCCGGCCGCCCGCGGCAGCTGCGCTGAAATTCACGTGGTACGGCGCCACGCCGGAAGAGACGGCCGCGACCCGCGCCAGCTGGAGCGGACTGGACGTGGCACTCAGCCTGGGGATCTTGGCCGCCGTCGCGGTGTTCTACCTGACGTTCTGGTAGCGCTCACGCAGGAACCTGTTGATACTTGAACACATCCCCAACCGGACCATCGCAACAGCATGACCACTGCGGGCAGCGCCGAACTCATCGACATCGTTCCCCTGGCAAATACCCTGGGCGAGGGCGTCCTATGGGATCCGCTGCATCAACGCGTTTGGTGGACCGACATTCAGGAGCGGCGCCTGTTCCGCTTTGATCCCAAGCGGCGCGCGCTGGAAAGATTCGAGTTGCCGGAGCGGCTGGGATCATTCGGCTTCGTCGAGGGCTGCGACGACATCGTCGCGGCATTCGAGTCCGGATTTGCCTATTATCACCCCGAGTCGGCGCGGCTCGACTGGGTCGCGCGCCCCGATCATGGGGCGGGGAACATTCGATTCAACGACGGCCGCGTCGACCGGCAGGGCCGCTTCTGGGCCGGCTCCATGGTCGAGGGAGCGGGCAAACCCACCGGCAAGCTGTACTGTCTGCGGGGCGGAATCCCCCAGGTTTGCCTGACCGATATTGCAATCTCCAACAGCATTTGCTTCAGCCCCGACGGCAAACATCTGTATTTTGCTGACACTCCCCATCGCACCATCCTGCGCTACGACTTGGAGGGCGCGACCGGCGCGATCAGCAATCGTCAAGTCTTCGCGCAGACGCCACCCGGCGCCTTTCCGGATGGCTCCAATATCGATTCGCAAGGTCATCTGTGGAACGCCCATTGGGGGGCGGGCCGCGTCGTCCGCTACGCTCCCGATGGTTCCATCAGCGGCACGATCGATGTGCCCGCCACGCAGCCCACCTGCGTCGCCTTCGGCGGAGAGAATCTCGACCTGCTGTTCGTGAGCTCGGCACGGCAAAATCTGAGTCCCGCCGCGCTGGCGGGTGACAATCACGCCGGCGACCTGTTCGTCTACAAGCTCGACGTCAGAGGCCTGGCGGACTCGAGGTTCGTCCGCGCATGAAATCCGCGTCGCCCGACGAGGAGGACCGGGCCGCCGCGGCTGCCTTTTATCCCTGTAGCCGCAGCGAGCCCGCGCCGCGCGCGCGCTTCGTTCGCCCCGTGGCCCATCAAGGCGAAGCGATCTAGATTCGGCCACCATGGACAGCGCCGACCCGAAGCACGATCATGTCGGGCTGCGATTGGGCTGTCCTCGGAGAACTGCTTTGCGAAATTCGAGTTTCTTGTTTGTCACCGCCGTCCTGGCCTCGGCGGCGTTGCACCCCCTTGCCGCCGAATCAGCGGAGGCCAACGCGGCCGCTGCCGTCAATTCCGAAGATTCGAAGATTGTCAGCTTCAAACCGGAACTACAGGCGAGCAAGGGCGCGGTCACCGTGTCGGGAAGACGCCTGGACTACGACGCGTACGCAGGCACCCTCATCGTTCACCTCAAGGGCTATGATGACGTGCCGCAAAATGCCGCAAAAGGCGACAAGATCGGGCCGGCGGAAGCCTCGATGTTCTATGCCGCGTACTTCAAGAGCGGCGTGCCGAGCGCGCAGCGGCCGATCACCTTTCTATTCAATGGCGGACCGGGATCATCGACGGTTTGGCTGCACATGGGTGCGTTTGGACCGCGACGCGTGGTGACTCTCGACAACGCACACACGCCGGCGGCACCTTATTCATTGGTGAACAACGAATACAGCTTGCTCGATGCGACCGACCTGGTCTTCATCGATGCGCCCGGCACCGGATTCAGCCGCGTTGCCGGCAAGGACCATGAGAAAGCGTTCTTCGGCGTCGATCCGGATGCCCACGCCTTTGCCGAATTCATCACGGAGTTCCTGTCGCGATGGGGCCGCTGGAATTCACCGAAGTACATTTTCGGCGAGAGCTACGGGACCACACGTGCTGCTGCCGTGGTTCATCTGCTGCAAACCGACGGCAGCGTCGACGTCAACGGCGTCATCCTGCTGTCGCAGTGTCTCAACTATGATGTGTTGCCGGATTACCCGGAACTGAATCCGGCGATCGATCAGCCGTACGAACTGTGGCTGCCGTCTTATGCCGCAACCGCGTGGTATCACCATCGGCTTGCCACGGCACCGAAGGATCTGCCCTCGCTGATCGGTGAAGTCGAGCGCTTCGCATCCGGCGAATATGCGGCCGCGCTGCAAGCGGGCGCGACCCTGGAGCCGGCGCAGCGCGATGCCGTCGTGAAGAAACTGCACGACTATACCGGCCTTCCGGCCGCCTACATCGAAAAGGCGAATCTTCGCATTTCGCAGGGCGAGTTCCAGAAGACTCTACTGGACGATGCAGAGCTCACGACCGGCGCCCTCGATACCCGGTTCTCGGGTCCGACCCTGGACCCCATGAGCAAGGAGGCGGGTTACGACCCTCAATCGGCCGCAATCGGATCGGCCTATATGAGCAGCTTCAACGACTATGTGCGCAAGGAATTGAAATTCGGCGAGGGCCGCAATTATCGCGAATCATTGCCACTGCCGGATTGGAACTTCGCGCATCGGCCGCCCGGCAGCCGTCAAGAGCTGAATCAGCAGGTCAATGTCATGCCCGACCTGGGGTCGGCAATGAAACTGAATCCGAATCTCAAGATCCTGGTCAACGGCGGTTATTTCGACCTGGTGACGCCATTCTTCGAGGGGGTCTACGAAATGCGCCACCTGCCGATTCCAGCTGCGCTGCAAAAGAACATAGACTTCAAATTCTACGAGTCCGGGCACATGGTCTATGCTCACGAGGCGTCGCTGAAGGCCCTGCACGATAATGTGGCCGAATTCATCCGGCGCACAAGCAACTTGGCCGCATCGCCCTAGCCGACCGCGCGCGGGGTTTGCCGGTGTTTGGACTACACGGGGTCGAGCCACCGTCTGATTAATTGTCGGATGTTCGCCCATCATTCTTTTGTGTTCGACCTTGGCGCCGGCCAGGGGACAAGTCCACCACCACGGGAGATTGGTGCCGCACCATGGACAACAAGGAAAAAGCAAAAACCGGCATAGCCGGCCTGGACGATGTGCTCGGCGGCGGACTGTCACGCGGCAGTGTCTTTCTCTTGGAGGGCGAGCCCGGCTCCGGCAAGACCACCATTGCATTGCAGTTTCTGCTGGCGGGAGCGGCGGCCGGAGAGAATTCTCTGTACGTCACCCTGTCCGAAACCGAGATCGAGATGCGCGCCGGGGCCGCCTCGCATCACTGGGCGTTGGGCGACGCCATCTCCGTGTGCGAATTGCTGCCTCCGGACAGCATCTTGGAAGGCGGCAAGCACCAAACCTTGCTGTATGCGTCCGATCTGGAGCTGGGAGAGACGACGCAAGAATTATTCGAGGTGGTGCAGCGGGTGAATCCGCGGCGCCTGGTCATCGACAGCCTCTCGGAGATCCGGCTGCTCGCGCAAAGTTCGCTGCGCTACCGCCGCCAGATTCTCAGCATCAAGCATTTTTTCGCGCGTTTGAACGTCACGGTCCTGCTGCTGGATGATCTGACGTCCGAGGCCACCGACAAAACCGTGCACAGCATTGCTCACGGTGTGATCCAGGTGCAGCAAATATCACCCGAATACGGTTCGGAGCGGCGGCGGCTGCGCATTCTCAAATTCCGCGGACAACAATACCGGGGCGGATATCACGACATGACCATCACCACGGGAGGCGTGAACGTCTTTCCGCGGCTGGTCGCGGCCGAACACCACAAGAAATTCACAAGATCGGTGCTTGCGACCGGCATCAAACCCTTCGACGAGTTGCTGGGCGGCGGCGTCGACATAGGCTCCGGCACTTTGATTCTTGGGCCGGCCGGCACCGGCAAGTCGCTCATCGCCATCACATTTGCGCTTGCCGCGATTCGCCGTGGCGAAAAAGCCGCCTTGTTCGTGTTCGATGAGGAACTCGGTCTGTTGTTCGATCGCATGAAGGGCCTCGACATCGATCTGGAGGCAGCCCGTGACCGCGGGGATCTGCGGATCGAGCAGATCGACGCCGCGGAGATGTCACCCGGGGAATTCTCGCACCGGGTCCGAAGGTGGGTCGACAGGGAGAAGATCAGAACGGTGGTGATCGACAGTCTCAACGGCTATCAAGCCGCGATGCCCGCCGAGAATTCGCTGATCTTGCACATGCACGAATTGCTGCAGTATATGAATCGCCAAGGCACGGCGACCTTCCTCACCATGGCGCAGCACGGACTGGTCGGCGACATGCGGGCGCCCATCGACGTCACCTACCTTGCCGACACCGTCATTCTGCTGCGGTACTTTGAGGCGCACGGCACGGTGCGCCGGGCGGTGTCCTGCATCAAGAAGCGCACCGGGCGTCATGAAGCCACCATTCGCGAGTATTTCATCGGGGATGACGGCCTCTCCGTCGGCGAACCGCTCACTCACTTTCAGGGCGTACTGCGCGGTGTGCCGACAATCTCGAAGGATTACCGGCCTCCCGTCGATGGTGAGGGTTCGTAGTGAGCGTGGAATGCACGGTCCGAGCGCTGGTACTGGCGCCCACGGGACGCGATGCCGCGCTCATCGTATCGCTGCTCGGCGAACTCGGGGTCGTCGCCGACATCTGTGAAGGGATCATGGATCTGGCGCAGCAAATGCGCCGGGGTGCGGGTTTGGCCATCGTCGCCGATGAGGCGCTCAGAGTGCCGGACTTGAGTCCCTTGCGCAGCTACCTCGAAGGCCAGGATTCGTGGTCGGACTTGCCCATCATTCTACTGACGCATCGCGGCGGGATCTCCGCGCCCGACCCTGAGTTGCGGCACTTTGCCGAGCTTCTGGGGAATGTGAATTTCCTCGAACGTCCATTCCACCCCACGACCTTGGCCAGCATGGTGCGGGCGGCGGCGCGCAATCGGCATCGTCAATATCAGGCTCGCGCCCAGAACGAAGAGATCCTGGAGCGTGAGCATCAATTGCAGACCGCGCTCAAAGCCGGACGCCTGGGGTCGTGGGCCTTGGATGTGGAGACGCTTCAGCTACAGACATCCGATACATCCCGCCGCCACTTCGGCAGGCTGTTGGGCACGCCGTTTACCTACGATGATCTGCTCGCCGCGATTCATCCGGAGGACCGCGATGCGCGCGAGCTGGCGCTCAGCCGGGCTATTGCGACGGGCGATGACTTCATCAGCGAATTCCGCAATATATGGCCGGATGGGTCGGTGCATTGGATGGATGTGCGCGCACGCGCGCTGACTGATGACGACGGCCGTGTGAAAAGGCTGGTCGGCGTCTCGTCGGACATCACCGCCCGCAAGAATGCGGAGCTCGAACGCGAACGTCTGGTCGAGGAACTGGCGGCCCAACGGACCGCGCTCTCGAATCTGACATGCACTCTCGAGGAGCGCGTGGCGCAGCGCACCGCGCAGCTCGGTGCGGAAACGGCGATGCGCGAGAAGGCGCAGCTGCAGCTGCTGCAGTCGCAAAAGATGGAGAGCGTCGGGCAGCTGACCGGCGGCATCGCCCATGACTTCAACAACCTGCTCATGGCGATCATGGGCAGCTTGGAGATTCTGCGAAAACGCGTGCCGCCCGAGCCCAGCCTGCAGCGACTGGTGGACGGGGCGATGCAGGGGGCAACGCGCGGCGCTTCGCTGACCCAGCGAATGCTGGCGTTTGCGCGTCAGCAGGATCTCAAGACGACCTCGATGGATCTAGGGTCCCTGGTGATCGGCATGCAAGAGCTGCTGCATCGCTCGATCGGGCCTCAGATCGACCTGCGGGTCCAGGTGAAGCCGGACCTGCCGGCGGCGGAGGTGGATGCACATCAGGTGGAATTGGCGATACTCAATCTCGCCATCAATGCGCGCGATGCCATGCCCGATGGCGGCTCCATCACGATCGACGTCGAACAAGAGGTGATCGGCGAAGGCAGCCCCGGACAGCGTCTGGCGCCGGGCCAATATCTGCGTGTTCGGGTTGCGGACACCGGCACCGGAATGGACGAGGCCACCCTGGCCAAGGCAATCGAGCCGTTTTTTTCGACCAAGCCTGCGGGCAAGGGAACGGGACTCGGTCTGTCGATGACCCACGGATTGGCCATGCAATTGGGCGGCGCATTCGGTCTCACGAGCGAGATCGGCCGCGGTACCATCGCCACCTTGTGGCTGCCGGCTGCCGCGGTCTCGGCGGCAGACCTCAAACACGCAGAGCCGCAGCAATTGTCGAACCGAGCCGCAAAAATATTGCTGGTCGATGACGATCCGCTGGTGGCCCGCAGCACCGTGCAAATGCTCGAAGATCTCGGGCACATGGTCACCGAAACGCATTCCGGCCGGCGGGCGCTCGAGGTGTTGGAATCCGGTCAACCGGTTGACGTGCTGGTGACGGACCAAGCGATGCCCGGCATGACGGGGGTCGAGCTGGCCGCGGCCGTCCACGAGAAATGCCCCGATTTGCCCATACTCCTGGTGTCGGGCTATGCGGATCTGCCGGCGAACAAGTTGGCGCGCTGGCCGCGGCTCGCGAAACCCTTTCAGCAGGCCCAGCTGCAGATGGCGATCGATATGCTGCTCAAAGATTCGGCGCGGCCTGTTCCTTGACCCGCGCAGCGCCGTCCTTGTTGGCTGCTCCTTTGGCTGCTTGAATGAGACCCGCCGCCGCCGCCGCGGCGTCGAGTGCGATCGATGGACTATAGGCGGTCACCGTGAATCGCGTCACCAGTCGATCTTCGCGCAGGGCACCGCCATTGGCGATGTAGTGATCTTCCGTCACCATGGCGACTCCACAGTGATCGACCTGAAAGCGGAGCTCGTCGGGCGTTTTCTTCAGAACGAGATTTCCACGGGCCGGGTTCGCCGCATTCAGTCCGGCGAGACCGCCGAATAAGCCGCGCCGGTTGCAGGAGTCGCCGACCAGCACATTGCCGCCATGCTGATAGCGCCAGGTCGGCGCGTCCGGCAAGCTATTCGAATCCACGAAGCCCCCATACTTGTGCGTTAGTCCGCTCTCGAGCACCGTTTCGCGGACCGCGTTCGCGGGTGAGTATCCGACCGAGTGGACGATTGCCACTACCCGCTCCTTGCCTGGAACCGGCGTGAACATCACGCTGTAGGATTCACCCTCGGCTTCAAGACTATCGCCGGCGGGCGGTGGGGTCCAAGCCGCGATGACATTCACGAAACGCCCGCCGGCCATCGGCTGCACCGCACCCTTGGTGGAATCCAAATAACTCAAGGTTTCCATCGCCTCCGTGTATTCACGCAGTTTCTTGGCCTTGAGCGCCGTGCGAACTTCAGCGAGCGGCATCCCGAGTTTGATTCCCGCGACATCGATCGCATCCGGTGTCGCCCCGATCGCTGCTGGGGCCGGCGCCGGTGCCGGCGGCGGTGTCTGTGCCGACAGTGGCGGCGGTATGGGCGGCGGTGCAGATGGCGCCGGTGGCACCTGTGGGGGCGGCGCGGGTGCTGCGGCCGCCGCCGCCGCAGGCGCCGAGGCAAGGGGGGCGCCGTTCGGGGCTTTCAGCACATAGCCGGCGGTGACCAACATCCCGTGTTTTTCTGCATCATCGCAGCCGAACAGAGAAACGGAATCTACCTTGAGGGCCGTCGTCCCGTCCGGCAACGGCACCGGCTCGCCCAACACTCCGTTGGGTTCTCGTCTGCGCGTTTTGGTGTCGAGCAGACAGTAGTAGCGGTGAGAATTGGGCGCAGTTCCCAGGTCGAAATGTCCGCGCACCACTTCGTGATCGTAGCCCAGTCGCAGCGACTGCTTGAGCGACGAAAAGAAATTCTGCTGCGGCAGCGAGGGCGGCGGTGCGTCGTTCGAAGAGCCTTCCGGGGGCGTATTGCCCTGCGCGCCGGGCGGCGTGTCGGCGCGCGCGGAACTCGAGAGGCCAAGCGACAGAAGCAGACTTGCTGCGAAAGCCTGCGGTACATTGCGCCGAAATCGTCGAGGTGTCCCCACGTTCCCCCCAATTCAAGGCTGTTCGGGCTCTTTCCCGGGATTCTAGTCGCTCGCGAGCCTTTACGCAGCAAGTGCAGGTTATCTGTAAGACACCCGGCCCATCGATTGTAGGCGCGTGGCCCACACGAGCAAGCGGAGAACGGCGACATCCCGCTGCAGCCGGCTGGCCTATGCTGCCCCTACTTGCGTCATCTACCGCGGAGCAAATATGAAGAAATTAGCCATCGCCAAAGGCAGCTTCTTACTGGGTCTGCTCATGCTCGCTTCGGCCTGCGTCGTTACGCCGCGCGAAGGCTACTACGATCATGATCACCATCGGTACTATCACGAACATGAATGGCATGAGTGCGGCGAGCACGACCACTATTGCCGGTAAATCGCGGGTAATCTAGACGATACTGGGAGCCCTGTCTGAGCTGAAGACTCAGGCAGGCTCCTATACAATCTCCCCTGATGAGCAGCGAATCCTGGCTGACTCGTAGCGGAGATAGTCTATGTTGACCTGCGGAGAGCTGCTGGTTCAGCTGCTGGAAGAGCTTGGGGTGGAAATCGTGTTCGGCATCCCGGGCGTGCACACCGTGGAGCTGTATCGCGGATTACCGGCGACGGCCATCAGGCACATCACTCCGCGCCACGAACAGGGCGCCGGTTTCATGGCGGATGGGTACGCGCGGACAAGCGGCAAGCCGGGCGTGTGCTTCATCATCACCGGGCCGGGGATGACCAACATCGTGACGGCGATGGGCCAGGCGTACGCCGATTCCATCCCGATGTTGGTCATCTCCAGCGTCAACAAGACCGAGCATTTGGCACTGGGCGGAGGCCGCCTGCATGAGCTCAAATCGCAGCGCAACCTCGTGGCGGGGGTGGCTGCATTCAGCCACACGCTGCTGCGGCCCGATGAACTGCCCGCGCAGTTGTCGCGCGCCTTTGCAATTTTCGGCAGCGCGCGACCGCGTCCGGTACACATCGAGATTCCGATCGATGTCATCATCGCTGCAGCCGATCATGTCGACCGCAAGCTAGGGGCGGTCCCGAGCCGTCCGGCGCCCTGCCCAAAGTCCATCCGGCGCGCCGTCGATCTGTTGAAGGCGGCGCAGCGTCCGCTGCTTTTGTTGGGAGGCGGGGCCGTCGATGCCGGCGCAGATGCGCGAGCGCTGGCGGAGGCGCTGGATGCGCCGACCGCCTGTACCATCAATGCCAAAGGTGTGCTGCCGAAGGGACATCCATTGTCATTGGGTTCCAATCAGTCGCTGCCCCCGGTGCGGGAGTTGCTGCTGAGTTCCGATGTGGTGCTGGCCATCGGCACGGAGCTGGGCGAGACCGATTACGACGTGATGCTCGACGGGAATCTCCGCATCAACGGCACGCTGATCCGTATCGACATCGATCCCGAGCAGCTCAACCGCAATCTTCCGGCCGATGTAGCCATCCTCAGCGATTCGCACATCGCGATTCGTGAATTGCGGGACAGGATGGGCAATCCCGGCATCTTCTCTCCCGCGAGTCCAGGAACGCAACGCGCGGCCGCCGCCCGGGCACGCCTCGAGGCGCAATGGCCCGCCGCCTGGCGCGGCCAGCGGCGCACGCTCGAGATTCTGCAGGAGACTCTGCCGGAGGTGATCGTCGCGGGCGATTCGACTCAGCCGGTGTACTCCGGCAATCATCTGTACGACGCGAACCACCCGCGTTCCTGGTTCAACTCCGCCACCGGCTATGGGACCCTGGGGTACGGGTTGCCTGCCGCCATCGGCGCCAAACTGGCCGCGCCGCAGCGACCGGTCGTCGCCCTGGTCGGCGACGGCGGATTTCAATTTACCCTGCCCGAGCTCGCCTCGGCGGTCGAGGCCGATGCCGCCATCATCGTTCTGCTGTGGAACAACCACGGCTATGGAGAGATCAAGCGCTACATGCAGAACCGCAAAATTCCCACCATCGGGGTCGACATCTATACGCCGGATTTTCTCGCCATTGCGCGAGGTTTCGGCTGCCGCGCCGAGCGGGCGTCCGGTTTCGAACACCTGCGCCAATTGCTGCAATCGGCCGCCGGCAGCGGTGCTCCCCTGGTGATTGAGCTGCTCGAAGAGTCGGAATTCCTGACTTCGCCTACGGTTTGAGCCGGGTTCGTATCTCTGCGCCTTTGTTTGCGAGCGTGCAGCTGCAGTGCATTGCAGGTATTCTCATCCAGATGCGTGCAGTGCACTTTGCCTTGATGGTGATGGCGGTGCTGGTCTTCGCCGCGACCGGTGTCCAGGCGGTGGAGTGCGCGAAGGATGCCTCGAACGGCGGCTCGGTCGTGGTATGCCGCGTGCGTCTCGATCGCGAGAAATTGCAATTGTTCTGGCGCGACGACGCCGGGCAGCCCTATCAAGATTTCGCCGGGCTGCGCGCTGCGTTGGCCAAGAAGGGCAAGACCCTGGAATTCGCCATGAACGGCGGAATGTACAAGCCGGATTTCTCGCCGGTGGGCCTGTTCGTGAGCGATGGGCGCGAGCTGGTGCCGCTCAATCGCCACCGCGGTGTCGGTAATTTCTCGCAGCAACCCAATGGCGTGTTTCTGGTGGATGGTCAGGGGGCGCGCCTGCTCACGACCGATGACTACTGGGAACAGAAGCCGCAGCCGTTGCTGGCGACGCAGTCAGGGCCGATGCTGGTGCATCAAGGCGCCATCACCACCTCGGCGGTGATGCAGCCGCAGTCGCAATCGCGACGCGTTCGAAACGGCGTGTGCGCACCCTCGCCCGGGGAAGTCGTGTTCGTCATTACCGAGACCGGCGTGACCTTTTATGAGTTCGCGCAGTATTTTCTCCAGCGCCTGCATTGCGGCGAGGCGCTGTACCTGGACGGATCGATATCGAGCGTGTATGCGCCGCAACTGGGTCGGGTCGACCATTGGTTCAACATGGGACCGATCGTCGGCGTGGCCCGCTAGGGCGTACCAACCAGACTGGTTACGGCACGATCTCCACGGAAGTCCGGTCTGCGGTCAGATCCCACAATTCCTGCAAGTCCTCATCGGACAGTGCAATGCAGCCGTTGGTCCAATCTCGCGTCCGGTAGTAGGAAATCGGCTTGGTGGGTCGATTGGGTTCGCCGTGAATGAATATGTCCCCGCCCGCGGACCGGTGCAGGGTGGAGGATCGCTTCAAATCCGCGGGGCTGGGGTAGGAAATGTGCAGCGCCTTGAAGTAGTGGCTGTGTTCCCGGCGAAAATCGATGACGTAGCTGCCTTCGGGGGTGCGAAAATCCCATTCATGTTCCTTGGCGCCGGATGGACTCAAGCCAAGTGCGATTCGATACGTGCGCAGAGCTTGATTGTCGCGCAGCAAGTAGAGCTTACGCTCGTGTTTGACGATTAGAATGCTGTCGGCGCGCGTGACCGGGACGCTCGATCGGGCGATGTTCTGGGCACACAATCCGGCCAGCACTACGGCGCCAAGCCCTAGCAAGCGGGAACAACGGTGAGTAGACATATTCTGCTCGATAGCCGCGCGACCAACGAATGCAGCCACCTTGCCAAATCGAGGTGCGTAGCACCAAGGCGTGGATCCCAATTGAAGGCAAAGTCATCGGCAGCGGCACACCATCGGGAGGACATCGGTCACAGTCCGCGGGTTTTAACAAAATATCCCCCGGCCGCGCGCGCCGCTCGGCCGCGCAACCGAGCGGCGGCTCAGCGTTGCGCCGCGTGGACGATCTGCGAACCTAGGTTGTACAAGGATTGCTTGAGGCTGCGCAGCGCCGGGGCGCGAACTCCCGTGACGGGAAGCGGCAGGTCGCTATCCGAAATCTTGCCGGTGACGTACTGCGCAAGCAGGCGGCCGAAGGCGGTGCCGGGCGCGATTCCGCGCCCGTTGTAGCCGCTGAAGGAAATGACGTTCGGCGCCAACTTGTGAAAACGAGGCAGCCTGTCGGCGGTCATGCCGATCGACCCGTACCAAGCACGCTCCCATTTGACGGCGCCGAGCTGCGGAAACATTCTGCGCACCGTCCTTTCGGCCCACGCCATGTGCACATACTTGCCGGTGCCCGTCAGTGCGCCGACGCTGCCGAATATCAAGCGCCCGGCGCGGTCCAGCCGAAAGGAACTGAGGACCTTCTGGGTGTCCCAGGCACCCTGACGCCCGGGGAGAATGGTTTCCAAGGCTCGCCCGTCGAGAGGCTCCGTCGACACGTTGAAATAAGGCAGGTGCACCTGCTCGTCGTTGATTTCGGGCCATGGCCCCGTGCCGTACGCGTCGGTGGCGACGACGATCCATGACGGCTTGACCGCCCCTCGATCCGTCCGCACCGTCCAGCCGCCTTGATCATGGGCGGCGCTGCGAACCGCGCTATTGGTGTACAGCCGTGCACCCGCCTGCAGCGCTGCGCGCGCCAGTCCACGCGCATATCCCAGCGGTTGGATGGTGCCGGCGCGGCGATCCCACAGCGAGCCGGTGTAGATCCCGGTTCCCAGTTTCGCGGCGGTCTCTACGGCGCTCAGCAGTTGCACCGGCGCGCCCCGCGCCTGCCACTGTGCGGCGCGGCGCTCGAGGTCGGCAAGACCGCCCGCCCCGACCGCACAATGCAAAGTTCCGGTGCGCACCGGTTCGCATTGAATGCCGTACCGGTCGACGAGCTCAAACACGTATTTGGGTGCGTCGCCAAGAAGGCGCAGCAGCCGCTCACCGTACTGGACTCCGAGCGTCGCTGCGACCTCCTCTGGACTCACCCACATGCCGGCATTCACGAGGCCCACATTGCGCCCGGAGCCGCCGTACCCTACGTCGAACGATTCAAGCACCACGACCGACGCTCCGGCCAAGGCCAGGTGCAGCGCCGTCGACAGGCCGGTGTAGCCCGCGCCGATTACCACCGCGTCGGCATTCACCGTCTCGCGCAGCATGGCGGTCGTTGCTTCGCGGGGTGCGGTGTCCTCCCACAGTCCGCGGGTCGGCTGAATCGCATCGCTCATGGGATCGATGTTAGCCGATGCTACAATTGATCGGTGCAGATCATCGATGCCGCGACCGTCGTGACACGCCTTGCCCCCGCGCCTCTCGTGTCGGCGCTCGAGCGGATGTTTCGCGAGGGCTGCACGACGCCGCTGCGCCACCACCACACGGTGCCGGTGCCCGGCGAACCCGACGGGACCCTGTTGTTGATGCCCGCCTGGCGCGCCGGCGCCTATATCGGCATCAAGCTGGTCACCATCTTTCCCGGGAACTCACGCAGAAACCTGCCGGCGGTATCGGCGGCGTATGTGGTTGCAAATGCCGATACCGGCGTCGTGCAGGCGATGATCGACGGCGGCGAACTCACGGCCCGGCGGACCGCGGCAACTTCCGCGCTGGCGGCGCGCTATCTGGCGCGCTCGGATGCGCAATCGCTGCTGATCGTCGGCACCGGCAGAATCGCGCGGCAGTTGGCGCAATTCCACGTCGCGCTGCGTCCGGGCCTCACCAGCGTGCGTGTCTGGGGCCGCTCGGCGGCCAACGCTGCGTCGCTCGCCGAAGAGCTGCGCGGCGGCGGCATCGAGGCGGGCGTCGCCGCGAGCCTGCCGGCGGCGGTCGGCGAAGCAGACATCATCTCGGCCGCGACGCTTGCCGCCGAACCCCTGATCCACGGCGGCTGGGTGCGGCCCGGCACCCACGTTGACCTCGTTGGCGGCTATACCCCCGGCATGCGCGAAGCCGACGACGCGCTGATCGTGAAGGCACGGGTATTCGTCGATACGTGCGCGGGGGCGATGCACGAGGCGGGCGACATCGTGGCGCCGATTGCAAGCGGCGCGCTGCAGGCGGATGCGGTGCACGACTTGCACGACCTGTGCCGCGGGGTGCAGCCGGGCCGGCGGCGCGAGGATGAAATCACCGTGTTCAAATCGGTCGGCGCCGCGCTCGAAGATCTCGCCGCAGCCATTCTAGTCTTGGAGACCGCGCCTACTTGACCTTGCGGCCCAGCCATTTGTAGACGACCCCGCCGCGCATGACGAACACCACGCGCCGGACGGCGCCCAGGTCCGCCAGAGGATCGCCGTCGAGCGCGATGATGTCCGCCTCGTATCCCGGCGCCAGCCTCCCGAGCCTGTTCCCCATGCCGATCGAATCGGCCGCCAGCGAATTCGCGGACACGAGAGCGGCCATGGGCGATTGCCCGCAGTGCTCGACCCGGCCGATGAATTCCTCGGCATTTCGGCCATGAGCCCCCGCCGTGGCGTCGGTCGAAAACACGACCTTTGCGCCCGGGGTATGAACCGCGAGCGTGCACACCGCGAAATCTTCGGATAGATCCTGCTTCATGATCGCCATGCCCTCCTCGGTGTAGTTGCCGACGCCGAGATAGCGCGCCTTGTTCTCGAGGTAATTCTGCACCACCAATCCTACCTGCGGACTGAGGAATGCGCCGGCGCGCACCGCTTCGTCGATGTCTTGCTGCGTGGCGTAGGTCAGATGCTCGATTTCTCTGCATCCCGCGCGTGCCGCCGCGGACACCTGCGAACGGTAGACATGAACCATCGATCGCAGGCCCACTGCCTTGGCCTCGCCGCACAGAATTCGCAACTGTTCCTCGGTCAAGGTCGGCTTGGCGCCGACGCGCTGGCTGGACGACGCAAAAATCTTGATCAAATCCGCGCCTTGAGCTTTGCGTTCGCGAACCATGGCGCGCAGTTCGTCGGGTGTCCCCGACAGCGGGCCCTCGATCGGCGCCAGGGAGGTCAATAGAAGCGGGCCGGGAAAGCCGTGATCACGGATGGCGTCGCGCAGCGGCGCATTGCTCGGGTCACCCACGCTCTGGATGGTGGTGAAGCCGGCCATCAGGGTTTGCCATGCCGCCTGCGCCTGCGCTATCGCCCCTTCCGCCTGCGACTCCTTGTCCGTGGCGATGCGTCCGGTGCGGTCGAAATGCAGCTCCAGATGCACGTGAGTGTCGATCCAGCCCGGCATCACGGTATAGCCGCGAAGGTCGATCACGGGCCCTGCCGGAGCCGCGGCCAGCGAACGGATCTTGCCGTCGGCCACTTCTATGCGCACATCGCGCAGCACCGCGCCGGCGCCGTCGAGCGCCTCGGCGGTGAGGATGACCACGGAGCTCGGGGGAGCCGGCGCCGGCATTGAGCTTTCCGGTTCCGATTGTACGCAGACCAGCGGTGCTGCGCACAGCAGCATGCCGGTCAGCCAGCAGATCTTCATGAAGCCATCCCCTGCAGCGCGCCTGTGAACGCGGCTTTGCATCCAAGTATAGCCGACGCATAAACGCGCCCGGGGACTGGATGGCGCAGCTATTTCTTCTGCACGGCCTGTGCCTTCAAGTACTCCGCATAGGCTTTCGCTTCCACGGCTTGGCTGGTGATGTGGATCTCGATCTCATCGCTGACCTGCGGCACGAATCTGCCGAGACCGAAATCGGAACGCTTGAGCGCCGTCGTTGCATCGAAGCCGACCGTCGCCAGATTGGTCCTGGGATTTGTGCCGATCTTGACGATGGTTACATCGAGCGTCACGGGCTTGGTTACGCCATGCAGACTGAGGTCGCCGGTGACCCTCAGCCGATCCGCCGCGGCCCCCTTGGCGACCTTCGTGCTCTTAAAGGTGGCCACCGGGAATTGGGCCGTTTCAAAGAAATCCTTCGACCGAAAATGATCATCGAGGGCGGGCACTCCCGTGTTCAGGCTGGCCAGCGGGATCGTGACCACGACTGATGCCATCGTGGGTTGGTCGGGGTCAAATTCCAGCGTGCCTTCTCCCTGAGCGAACTGCGCGGCGGGGCTCGAGAAGCCCAGATGATTCCATCGAAACACTCCCTGGGTGTAGTCCGGTTCAAGGGTGTAGGTCGCGGCCTGCAGCGGCAGCGAGGTCAAGGCGAGCGAGACGAGCGTGGCAATGCAACGAAACATAAAGAGACTCCTGTGCGTGTTTTGGCGAGCGGCGGCAACTGTGCTCGGGCAAAGCCCGGAAAGTCCTGAAACGAAGCTGAAACAGTCTGAAAACTCCTGAAAAGTGACGAATGGGATATATTGGGGCCGCCATGGAACCCCCGCTCCAAAAGACGCTGCGCATCGGCGGCTGGTCGGTCACTCCGGCGTCTGGACAGATTTCGAAAGACGGGGAATCCGTGCGGGTCGACGCCCGAATGATGCGGCTGCTGCTGTGCCTTGCGGAACACGCCGGCGAGGTGGTCAGCATCGATGAACTACTGAGCCAGGTCTGGCCGGGAGTGGTGGTGACACCGGACTCGGTCTACCAGGCCGTAGCCACGTTGCGCCGGCTTCTGGGAGATGACCCCAAACAACCCACCTATATCGCGACCGTGCCGCGACTCGGGTACCGGATGATCGCCGCCGTCGATTTCAAGGTTGAGCGCCCCGCGGCGCCGGGCCCGGTCCCCGGCCCGCCATCGAGGCGGCCGGCTCTCGTGGCCGCAGGCCTCCTGCTCCTCGCCGGCGGCGTGATGTTCTATTTCTTCGTCGTCCGCGGCCCGGCGCCGCCCGCCGCAGCGAGCGTCACCAGCACAGCAAACAATCCGAGGACGATCGCGGTGTTGCCGTTTCTCGATCTGACCGACCGGATGAACGAAGAGGCCTTTGCCGATGGAATGACCGAGGAATTGATCGATCGCTTGAGCAAGGTGCGCGGCCTGCGGGTGCCGGCCCCCACGTCCTCGTTCTATTTCAAAGGCAAGAAGATGACCGTGGCCGATATCGCCAAGTCACTCGGAGTGGCTTATGTGCTCGACGGCAGCGTCCGCAAGTCCGGCGCCATGCTGCGGGTTGCGGCGCGGCTGGTTCGTGCCGATGATGGCTACATCGTCTGGTCTGAAACCTATGACCGGCCACTGGACGATAAATTGATGGTCCAGGACGATATAGCCAGCGAAGTCACCAAGGCACTTCGCGCCTCGATCACCTAGCTGCGGGGCTGCGCGGCTTCGCCGCCGGCGACCAATCCCAGTCTGCGCGCGATGATTCTGTCCACCATGCGCTTCGGCAGGATGTTGACCAGCAGGTTCCGGACCGGAATCGGCGTTACCGTGTAGCGGGTTTTCGGTTTCGCGGCGGTCAGCGCAGTCTTCACCACTTCGCCGAGCTGTTCCGGCGGCAATCCCTTCTTGCCGTTGGAGATCATGAAATGCTTCAGCACCGCGAGCGCGCCGGCATAGGGCGTGCCGGCGAGCAGCGCTGCATCGAGCGCGTCCGCCCTGTCCCAGATGGGGGTCGCGACCGTACCCGGTGCCACGATGACCACATCGATGCCGAACAGCATCAGCTCGCGCCGCAGCGATTCCGACATCCCTTCGAGTCCAAATTTCGAGGCGCTGTAGGGTCCGAGAAACGGCCAGGCGTTCTTCCCGCTCACCGACGAGATCATCACGATGCGTCCAGGACCGCCGCGGCGTTCGCGCTCGACTCCCAGCAGCGGCGCGAAGGCCTGCGTCACGATCAATTGACCGGTGAGATTGACGGCGATTTGCTGCTTGAAGTCGCCGATTTTGATCATGAGCAGCGGGCCCGGCACGGCGATGCCGGCATTGTTGACCAGTCCGAACAAGGTCTCGCCGTCGAGCACCGACCGCACCTGCGCGGCGCCTGCGGCCACCGCCGCCTCATCGGTCACGTCGAAGATCAGCGGCGTGAAGTTAGCGCCGAACTCCTTCGACAGCCGCGCGGCGTCGGCCGGCCGGCGCACGCTGCCAAATACGCGGAAGCCGTTCGCGACCAAGATTTTAACGCAGGCCCAACCGATGCCGGTCGACGCGCCGGTGACGACAACTGACTTCATGTCAAAATCCCAGGCCGTGGCTCATGGCATACATAGTAGCGCAATCGCTTGCAACCATTTTCCGTGCTGGGGCATCTATGTACGTATGCCGTCACTGCAGACTCTTGAGATTTCGGCCGACCTCATCGATCGGGCGCGGGCCGGCGATCGCTATGCGCATGAATCGATCTACCGGCTGTTGTCAAAGCCCGTCTACACACTGATCCGGCGCCTGGTTGTTCGACCGGCGGTCGCCCAGGACTTGTTGCAGGATGTGTTCGTCGAGGTCCTGCGCAGCGTGTCTGCTTACAGCGGCGCCGGTTCCTTCGTTGGATGGGTGAGAAGCATCGCCGTCAGCAAGTCCTTGATGTATCTGCGATCGCCGTGGCATCGCAGCTTGATTTGGCTCGGCCCGGAGGGCATCGTGCCGCTGCACCAAGAAGCCGCGGCGGTCGCGGCCGAAGCAATGGATGCCGACCTGGAGCGTGCGCTCGAAGCTCTCCCCGCCGTGAGCCGGGCCATCGTCTGGCTGCACGACGTCGAGGGCTTTACCCACACGGAGATCGCCCGGTTGTTTCGCCGAACCCCCAGTTTCTCGAAGTCGCAGCTCGCGCGCGCGCACTTGCAGCTGCGCGAACGCCTCGAACCGCGGGAAGGAGAACTCGCATGCATGCCGATTTCCAAGAACTGTTGAGCCTGCGCGACGGTGCCGCGGTTCCTGCCGATACCGAGCGGCATGTCGCCGACTGTGCGCACTGCCGCGTCGAGCTCGCACGCCTGAATAGAATCGGGAATGAACTGCGCCAGTTGCCGCAGTTCTCAGCGCCGCCGCTCGCCTGGCCGGCCATTCGTGAAGAGCTCGCCCGGTTGCCGCTCGAAAGGCAAAACTGGAGCTGGCTCACCGTTTACGCAGCAGCTGTGTTCGGCGCCGTGATCGCGCTGGCCTTTCTCTGGTCGATCCATCTGGGCGGACATATGGCCACCGACGCGGTCGTCGCAGACAGCAGCGTCGACCCGAATGACGCGCTGGGCACGTTGGTGACGCGCTCCCAGGAACTCGAAGAGATCCTGCAGAATTTGCCCCGGCGTCCGACGGTGCAGCACGTTGCGACCTCGGCCGCCATCGATGAGCTGCAGACCCGCATTCAAGTCTTGGATTTGCAGCTGGCCGGGGCGCCCAAGGATGAATCCAAGCGCGCGCAGGTGGACCGTCTATGGAGCACGCGAGTGCAGCTCTTGGATTCCCTCGTCCGCGTTCGCTACGCGGAAGCCGTACGCGACGGCAATGCCCGCACGAATCTTCCCTTCACCGGAGTCATCTAATGAATGCTTTACCGCTACTGGCCGCCGTTGCGCTCACCGCGCTGACTGTGCAGGTAAGCGCCGCGGATGCGCCCGCCGCACCCGCCGTACCGGCTGCGCCTGCGGCCCCCGCCGCACCCGGTGCAATACCGCGCGAACGCATCGAGAGGCAACTGCGGCAAGCACAGGAACAACTCGACCGGTCCGCGCACGAAGTCGCCGATCTCAGCATGAAACTGAGCGCGCAACCGTGGTTCGATATGGAGCCGCCTATGACACTTGGTTTGCCGCAGGTGGTGCTGGGCATCAATATCGGCGGCGCCAAATCAGACGGTGCGGACGGCGCCGCCATCGTGAGCGTGAGCCCAGGCGGCCCCGCGGATTTGGCGGGGCTCAAGGCGAACGATGTAATCGTGTCATTCAACGGTACGCCGTTGAATACGCAAGCGGGCTCTTCGCCGCGGCAGCGCCTGTTGACGCTGATGCACGGCGTGAAGCCGGGAGCGGCGGTTCCGTTGGAATACCGGCGCGACGGCAAGGTGCAAAAAGCGCAGATCGTGCCGCAAAACTTATCGGCGTTCATGACGGTTGACCATGAGATGCGTGATATGGGCAGGGGAATGCGCGAATTCAACATCGCGATGAGACGCGAGTCGGATGGCTTTGGATCGGCGGAACTATGCAGTCTGTCTCCGGCTTTGGGCAGGTATTTCGGCACCGACAAGGGGCTGCTGGTGGTGCGTGCACCGCGTGACGAGCGGCTGCAGCTGCAGGATGGCGACGTCATAATGGACATCGACGGACGGGTTCCAAACGGGGCATCGCATGCGGCGCAAATCCTGAACTCCTACCGCGCAGGCGAGAAGTTCAAACTTCATATCATGCGGCAGCAGAAGCGCGTCGAACTGCTGATCGATATGCCCGAGAATGCCGCATGATGCGCAAAGTCGGTCGGCGTTCGTTATTGATCGCCTTCGTTGCCGCGCCGGCCCCGCCGGCGTTGTCGCCAGCCGCGGACTGCCAAATTCAGCGCCATCCATCCCGCGAATACGCCCAGCGGCCACGCGATCCAGACCGGCCGGAAGGCCGCCACCACCACGACGGCGCCGCACGCCAGCATGCCGGCGAGCAAGGGCCCGGCACCCACGTCATCGAGCACTCGATGAGGCGACAGAACGGCACCCACGCTGTTGGCGAGACGTAAGGCGCCTGCCGCCGCGCGGCTGGAACTGCCGCCGGCGCGGGCGACTCGCCGCCGCGGTCGTGCACCGCTGCCGCGAATCTGCTCGCGCCGATGGCGGCGCGGTGCCAGCACGATTTCAGTGGCATTCTGCAGATCACGTTCATATTGAACGGCCAGCAGCCCGGCAAAGGCTGCGTCTTCTACCGCCACGTCGACTTCGCAATTCCCCAGCCAACTCGAAATGTTGAGATTTGAGGAACCCACCCTCGCCCATTGGCCGTCCGCAACGGCCGTCTTGGCGTGCAGCATGGAGCCGTTCCACTCAAAAACGCGGATGCCCGCCTTCAACAGCGGTCGATACCCCGTCCGGGACAACCCGGCTACCGCCGGAATGTCGCTGCTGCCCGGAACCAGCATGCGCACGTCGACGCCATCGCGCGCGGCCGCCACCAGGGCCTGTACGTAGGGTGCGATGCCGACGAAGTAGGCGTCGGAGAGCCACAGCGTCCTGCGCGCCATCGAGGCGATCATTTGGTCCAGGCGGTACACGCTGCCGCTGGCCGGCTGGGTAGCAATGACCCGCAAAGCCACCGAACCGACGGGATATTCGCTGAGCGGCGGGAAAGGGGCCAGCGCCGCGCCCGTGGAACTCCAGCTCTGCGCAAATGCAGCTTCGAGCTCGGCAACGGCGGGGCCGCGCACCAGCACGCCCGTATCGCGCCACGGCGGCACATTGCGTGCCGGATTACCCAGCCATTTGGAGCTGAGGCAGACTCCGGATACGGAACCCGAAGTACCGTCGACGATCAGCAACTTACGGTGATCGCGGCTGATCCAGGCCAAGGGCTCTCCCAATCGAGGCGGATTGAAGACTCGGACCTCGCCGCCCGCGGCGAGCAACGGTGCCCAAAAGGTGCGGCGCGATTGTCCCAGGCAGCCAAGCCAATCGGCAACCACGGCGACCAAGACCCCGGCCCGGGCGCGTTCCACCAGCGCATCGCGAAAGGCGCGGCCGACGTCGTCATCGCGGATGATGTAGTTCTCCAGCAGCACGCGCCGCTGTGCGCCGCGGATCAACTTCAGCCAGGCGTCGAAGTGCGCCGCGCCGTCGATCAGCAGCTCGAGGGTGTTGCCGCCCAGCAGCGGCGCGCCGGCGGCCCGGCTGAGCGCCTGCTCGGCCAGCAGGCGAAAAGGCTTGGCCGGGGGATTTGTTTTCGCCGCCATGGACGAAGTGTAGGCCAACGCGCCCAGGTTCAGTATCATCTCGGTCACACTCCGGAGGCGTCGATGCAACTTCGCACCTTGGGCCGTTCCCGACTGCAGGTATCGCCACTGTGTCTCGGCGGAAATGTCTTCGGCTGGACCGCAACCGAAGCCGCATCCTTTGCGGTGTTGGATGCCCTGGTCGGAGCCGGACTGAACTTCATCGACACCGCCGATGTGTACTCTGTATGGGTACCGGGACACCACGGCGGAGAATCGGAATCCGTCATCGGCAACTGGCTGAAGCGCGGCGTGAAGCGTAAGGATGTGGTGATTGCGACCAAAGTCGGCATGGCGATGGCACCCGACCGCAAAGGCCTGTCCGCCGTCCATATCGCGCAGTCGGTCGAAGGATCGCTGCGACGGTTGCAGACCGACTACATCGATCTGTATTTCTCGCATTGCGATGACGCGAGCGTCCCGCTGGAAGAGACTCTCGGAGCTTACGAAAAGCTGCTGGCCGCGGGTAAGGTGCGGGCGATCGGCGCCTCGAATTTCACCGCGGCGCGCGTGAGCGAGGCGCTGCAGGTGAGCCGCAAGTACGGCCTGCCGCGCTACGAGGTATTGCAGCCGCACTACAATCTCTATGCACGCTCCGACTATGAATCCGCCCTCGAGCCACTGTGCCTCGAGCAGCAGATCGGCGTGGTCAGCTATTTCGCACTCGCCTCGGGTTTTCTCAGCGGCAAGTACCGCACACCCGCGGACGCGGCCAAGAGCCCGCGCGGCGAGGACATCATCAAGGAGTTCCTCAATGAACGCGGCTTTAGGATTTTGGCGGCGCTGGATGATGTGGGACGCCGGTACGGCGCGTCGGCCGCCAGCGTCGCGCTCGCATGGCAAATCGCGCGGCCCAGCATCACGGCTCCCATCGCCAGCGCGACCACGGTGCAGCAACTCGCCGAATTGGTCGCCGCCACGTGCTTGAATTTGGATTCGGCCGCCATCGAGCAATTGAATGTCGCCAGCCGCTGAGGACGAGGCTATGCGCACCACAGGACGTACTCCTGGCGGAACTGGGCGAGCGAATCCGCGACGTGTGCGACAGCGCCGGCGCCGGCGTTTAACTCTGCGGCAGCGCCGGCCTACCTTGCGGTGCCGCTTTGTCCTGCGGTGCGGCGGCCTTGCTCCTGGCCTTCTCCCGGTGATGCTCGATAACGCAACCCGCCGCTGCCCCAAGCACCGCGTGATGGCCGGCGACGTGACCGACGACCCCGCCGACGGCCGCGCCCTTCAAACAACCCTTGGCACTGCCGATGGCCGGAAGCAGGGTCAGCGGCGAGGCGATGATGAGAATGGCGAGCACAGTACGCATGTTGTAACCTCGCTTTGGGTCAGAGTTGGAGACACAACCCAGCAGGAACTCAAAAGTTGCAATAAGCATGAATCTTTAGGGGCCACGAGACTTAGCATGCTGACGGGCGCGTGATGCGAAGCGTTTTTGTCGCAGGCGCGGGCGGCGCCATCGGCAGGCGGTTGCTGCCGCAGCTCAGCGGCGCGGGGTACACAGTCTTCGGCACGACTCGATCCGCAGACAAATCCGCCGAACTGCGGGCGCTCGGCGCAATACCGGTGGTGGTTGACGTTTTCGATGCCGCGGCTCTCGCGAAGGCGCTGCGCGACGCGCATCCGGACGTCGTGATGCATCAGCTCACGAATCTGCCCAAGACCCTCACCGGGCCGCCGAGCGAGGAGACTCTGAAAGCCAACGCGCGGCTGCGCAACGAAGGCACCCGCGGACTCGTCGACGCCGCCATCGCCGCCGGAGCGCGGCAATTCATTGCTCAGAGCATCGCCTGGGTGTACTCGCCCGGGCCACAACCTCATGCGGAACAGGACCCGTTGGACCTCGAGGCCACGGGGTCTGCAGCGATCACCGTGGCCGGCATCATTGCCCTGGAGCGCATGACCCTCGGATCGCCGCCGCTCGCGGGCATCGTGCTGCGTTATGGCCAGCTCTATGGCCCAGGCACCTGGAACACCGCGCAGAACGGGCGGGTGCCGGTTCACGTGGATGCCGCAGCACATGCGGCGGTACTGGCCATTGAGGCCAAGAGTACCGGTATCTTCAACATTGCCGAGGAGAAGGGTTTGGTGACGGCCGCCAAGGCGCGCCGTGAATTGGGCTGGAACGCAGGATTTCGCCTGGATACCGCGGAGTGAACGTGATGAGGAATCCAGGCATGGCGGAAAACGCGAAGGCGTTGCCTATTGAATGATGCTGACCCTTGAATGATCGCCCAATTTGCTGAAGTCGCCCAGCGCCAGCAGGGTGCCGGGCTGCAATCCTGCGACAATCGTCTGGCCGTCGGCGGTGCGCGCTCCGAGCCGAACCGCGCGCCGTTCGACTGCATTGCCCCTGATCACGTACACGAAGCCGGCGTCGCCCTCGGTCTGAACCACTTCGGGGGGAACCGCTGCGCGACCAGCGATGCGGGCAGGCTGACCGGCAGGTCCTGTGCGCGGCAGGCCGCCGGTCAACAGTGCCAGCTGGTGCTTGGCGGCGGCCAGTTGCTGTTGCAAAGGCGGCAGCGTCGCGCGCACCGACGCAAGGCTCGAGCGCTGCTGCAGCACATCCGCACGGGTGCGGCTGCCCAACTCGAATTGGCGCTCAATGACCGCGAGCTGCTTGGCTTCCAGCGCGGCGATTGGCCCGACGCTCGCCGCCGAACAGATCAAAAGCGTAAGACACGCTCACATTACCTTGAAATATGTTGGTGATGAATCCGGGCGCCCCGGGCGCGATCGATGCGCCGCTCACCAATTCCCGTGCTGCGCTGGCCGATCCTTGACCCTGCGGCAACAGAGCGGCGCCTGCCGCGCGCACATTCTCCCGGGCTGCGCGCAGCGCCGCTTGCTGCGCGGCGATGTCCGGATAGTTCGACATCGCCTGCTCGATCAGCGCATCGAGCACGGCCGATCCGAACAGCCTCCACCATTGTCCGGGCAGATCCTGCCCGGGCTGAAAACGCTGGGTCTCACCACGCGCGGCGCCGGCGGCCTCGTCCTGGACCACGGGAATTTCCGCCGCGTAGGCATCGGCTGCAGGGGGCGGCAACGATTTGTAGTTCGGTCCGACGGCACAACCGCTCAGCAGCAGCGCAAGCACAAACGCGCCGTTGAGGGCGGAATCCATCACCGCTATACCGCCCGCAATGCGGTTGCCACCGGCAGTCGCGCCGCCCGAATCGCCGGAAACAACGCGCCAATTGCACCGATGAAACAAGCCCAGACGATGCCGAGCGCCATGAGGCCGGGGGTGACCGCGAGATCGAATATGAGTTGCCCGCCCACTCCTCCGCCGAGTGTATTGACGGAATGACCGTTGAAAAGCAGCCACGCGATGACCGCCCCGCAGGCACCGCCGGCCAATGCCAGAATCAACGCCTCGACAAACACCGAAACGACCACCGACACCGGTCCGAAGCCGATGGCACGCAAGGTAGCAATCTCCCGCGAGCGTGTGCTGACGGCCGAGTACATGGTGTTGAGTGCGCCGAATATGGCGCCGACGGCCATGATTCCGCCGACGACATAGGCGACGATCGACAGAATGAAACTGATCTCGTCCGACTCTCGCGCCCCAAATTCCTTTTCTGTCGCCACATCCACCTGCAGTTGCGGATTGGTCGTGACCGAATCCTTGAACGCGCGGAAGCCCGTACCGGGATCAACCACGACGAGCACGCTCTGCGACACGTTACCGCGCCGATAAGCAGAATTCAGCGTCGCCGCGTCCGCGATGATTTCGGAGTCGTGCTGGCCGCCGCCGCTGTCGAACTCTCCGACCACCGTCCAGAGCGTGCCGCGCAACTTGACGCGTGAGCCAACGTCCAGCCCCTTGTACAAACGCTGCGCGGATTTCCCGACGATCATTTCCGCGACGCCCGGGCGAAAGGCGCGCCCCCTGACCATCTTGATCTCCGGACGTACCGCGAACCCTTGCTGCGTGATGCCGCGAAATGGGGCACCGGCTTCGCCGCCCGCTGCTTTTGGTAGATTCACGATCATGAGACTCTCGGGAGAGGCGAGCGCCCGGCCTCCGGGATCGCGTTTGACACCCGGCGCGGCAGCGATCGCCAGCGTCTCCTCCTGCGTCAGCGCACTGATCAGTTCCGCGCTCGCTCCGGTGCGTACGACGATCGCGCGGTCGACTGCGCCGGTGGCCTGCAATGTCTTTACCAGGCCGGTCGACATTGCAAGCACCGAGATCAGCACCGACACCACGCCGGCAATGCCGATGACGATGACCGACGAGGTTCCCAGGCGCTGCGGCAGGCTTCGCAGGTTCATTGCGGAAACGGCGCCGATTTGCGTCAACGCACTCATGTTTCGTTCCTTCAGCGGCCCGCGAGGGCATCGACGATGTTCAGTCGCAGGGCCCGCACCGCCGGCGGCAGCCCGCTGACTACCGCCAGGATCACCGCAATGGTGAGGCCGCCGCCAATGACGCCGAGCGGCAATACCCCTGCTCCCAGCGCGGCACCCACGCTTTTGATCGCCACAGAGGACAACAGCAGACCCACGATGGCGGCGAAGAGGCACAGCAACAGGGACTCCACGACCACCAGGACGCAGACCGCAGCGCCGGAGAACCCGAGGGTCTTGAGCACGGCCAGCTCCGGAATCCGCTCGCGCACCGATTGCATCATCGTATTGGCGGTCAGGAACAGGAGCGCGAACATCACGGCGCCGACAATCGCATTGGCAATGAAATCGATGTCGGCGAGCTGCTTGAATTGCGATTGAATTGCCGCGTTTTCGGTCTGCGTGCGCGTCTCGTCCGAGGAATTCGCAAATAGCCGGTCGATGTCCGCGGCGATTGCCGTTGCCCGAGCGGGATTGTCGATTTGAACGATGAACTGATGCACATGATGGCGATCCATGCGGCGCGCCTCATCCCAGTAGTCATAGTTGATCCAAAAGCCGCTGCCGAGCGAGGTCCGCCCATATTTCGGGTCGGGATCGAAGATGCCGACGATGTCGAAAGTCCAGCTGTTGCGACCTTCATTGTCGGTCCAGAGTGTCGTGCCGACGGGAATCTTGTCGCCCACCTTCCAGCCGTACTTGTCGGCCAATGCGTGCCCGACAAGCGCGCCCGCGCGCGTCGCCTGCATGGCGCCGATCTGCGCCTGCGTGATATTGAGCTCCGGATAGACCATGGCCAGTTTGTCGACGTTGGTGGCCAACGCCGGGAGGGCATTGCGGGCATCCTGAAAATAGCCGCCGAAGAAACTGACGTGCGCCACCGAGCGCACGCCTTTCACCGCCGCCATTCGATCCATCAGGCTGATCGGCAGGGAACTCAAAGTACCAACGCTGTTCGCCGTCCAGAGCCGGTTGTTCTCGCCGCCGCCGAAGCCCGACTTGATGGTCTGATTGATGCCCTGCAAGAGCCCGAACAGCAGGAACGCCACGATGATCGACAGCGCCGTCAGAACGGTGCGCGCCTTCTTGCGCAACAATCCCGCCCGGATGAGCATGAGATATTTCACGCGACCTGCCGCACCGGCACCTCGACGAGGTGCCCCTTGTCCAGGTGCAGTCTGCGCGATGCATGGTCGGCTGCGAGCGAATCGTGCGTCACCATGATGATGGTCTTGCCCCGGTCGCGGTTGAGCATCTGCAGGAGATCGAGGATCTCTTCGGCATTCTCGCGGTCGAGATCCCCCGTGGGTTCATCACAGACCAGGAGGGTCGGATCGGAGACGATGGCACGCGCGATCGACACGCGCTGCAGCTGCCCGCCCGAGAGCTCATTGGGCTTGTGAGTCGCGCGATCGCCCAGGCCGACGAGTTCCAAGGCCATGCGCGCGTTGCGCTTGCGCTGCGCAGAGGAGAGGTTGGTGAGCAGCAGCGGTACTTGTACATTGTCTTGCGCCGTCAGTACCGGCAGCAGATTGTAGAATTGAAAGACGAACCCGACGTGCCGCGCGCGCCACCTGGCGAGGTCGCCGCCCGACAGCCGGTCGATACGCTCGCCGGCGACGACGATTTCCCCTTCGGTCGGTTGATCGAGACCGGCGATCAGATTGAGAAGCGTGGTCTTGCCGGAGCCCGAGGGCCCCATCAACGAGAGGAATTCGCCGTTGTCCACGTCCAAGGCGAGCTTGTGCAGCACTTCGATCTGCTGCTTGCCGCGGACGTAGCGCTTCAAGACACCCTTGAGAGAAATGATCGTGCTCATTAGTAGTCTCGCGCCTCGATGGAACGCACGGCGGCGTAGAGGGTTGCCGCCGACACCGCCGTCCAGGTAAAGAGTCCCGCCCACGCCACGGCGCCGGTCCGAAAATAGCCTTCGGCCTCCATGACGCCCTCCGGCGTGAACGGCGTTGCAGCCGGGATCAGGGTCTTGCAGACTTCAACGAGAATGGCCACGGCGAAGGGAATGATGATGGGCCGCCATCGATCCTCGAATACCGTGGTGAGCAGCAACGCCAGGCAGTAGAACACCGCGCCGCCGAAGAAGATGCTGAGTCCGTGCACCCCGGCATCAGCCATCGCATAGCTGTTGCCGATAACCGGCGCCGTCAGCGGCAGCAACAGCAGCGGCACCAGTGCCAGCAGAAACAACTCCGCCAGATCGGTGGCCGCGCGCACCGCGCATACGCGGCGGCGCGATACCGGCAGCGCCAGGGTGAAGAGCGCGCCGGTGCGTTGCGAGAACGGCCCCTCCGCGCCGAGCAATACGGCGAACAGCGTCCAAAGAATGTACATGTTCTGTCGGATGAGCTGAACCCAAACGTAGCCGCGAAAATTGGCCGAGAGCTGCGCGACCCAGTTGATTTCACGGGTGAGAGCATCGTTCGCGCCGGGGTACAGAACGATCCCCAGCAATCCCTTTACCGACGGATAAGCGAACACGCAAGTCAATGTCGTGCCGCTCAGGATCGTCAACCCGATCAAGAATCTCCAGCGCGTGTCGCGCCACGCCTTGTACCACAGCATGTCAGCGCTCCCTCGAAACGGTTTCCAGGAATATCTCCTTGAGGGCGACCGGACGCGCCTCCACCGAGACGGCCCCCAGGGTTTGCGCCTCCTCGATGATCTGTTCGACGCCGGCGCCGGCGAGAATGGTGAGCATGCGACCCTTGCGCTCGAGGCGCACAATCCCGGGCGCGCGAAACTGCACTGCCGGCGCATCACCGTCGAAAACCAGCTCGATGCGGCGATGGCGTTCGCGCACATCATCCAGCGAACCCTCGAGCAGCGTGCGGCCGCGGTCGATGATGGCGACGTGATCGGCGATCTGCTCGATCTCGCCGATTTGCTGCGACGAGAAGAACACGGTCGTGCCCTCGCCCGCCACGTGTCCAACCAAGGCCTGCAGCACTTCTTCGGCCGACACAGGATCGAGTCCCGAGGTCGCCTCATCCAGGATGAGCAGGTCCGCGCCCCGGCAAAATGCCAGCAACATGGCGAGTTTGGTGCGCGTGCCGCGCGACAGGGCTTTCACCGCGCGCGATTTCGGCAGGTCAAAGCTGCGCACATAGCGCTCGGCCATGTCCGCGCGCCAACGCGGGTAGAAGCTTGCCGTGAAGGCAATCAGCTCTGCGACGGTCATGAAGTCGTACAGATCGCGTGCGTCGCTGACGAATCCGGTGCGCCCGCGGATGGCGACGCTGGTCGGCGATTGGTCCGCCGCCAAACCAAATACGTTCACCCGTCCGGCCGTGGGATGGACCATGCCCATGAGAATCTTGATGGCGGTCGTCTTGCCTGCGCCGTTGCGTCCCAGCAGCCCGTAGATCGAACCGGCGGGCACTTTGAGATCGAGTCCATCGAGCGCAGTCACCTCCTTGTAGTGCTTGGTGAGTCCGGCTGTTTCAATGGTGGCGGTTTCAGTCACGGGACTCTCCCTTGCCGGACAAGCCGGCGAGTACGGCTTCGTACAGGCGCCGAATCTCCTCGTCGGTCACGCCGCGCGCGCGCAATTGCGTCACCGCCGCGGCGACAATGGTCTGGGCGCCACGGAATTTCTCGGCTTGGCGGCGCGCGCCGGTGTTGGCCGCGACAAAGGCGCCGGCGCCCTGGCGCAACTCGATGACTCCCTGATGCTCGAGCTCGCGATAGGCTTTCGCGACGGTATTTGGATTGATCACGAGTTCCTCTGACAAGGGCCGGATTCCCGGCAATTGCTCCCCCGGCCGCAGCGCACCGGTCTCGACGGCGTGCTTCACCTGCTCCACGAGCTGCAGGTAGATCGGAACACCGGACGCGGGATTTGGCCGAAGTAACATTGATTGATCTATGGATGGGCTTGATGGCGCCGGTCGCCTCAAAAATTCGACTGTATGACAGTACTAGTACTGTGGTTCTGCGTCAAGAGCCACCGCGGGTGCAGTCCCCGGTTAGAGAATTTATGTCAAACTGGAGATTCTCTTAACCTCGGGCTTCACCATTAAACCGCCAAGCTGGATACAGCGATACCTACTGCCTGGTTTGGCCTTCAAAGCCGTCGTCATCGGCGGCGGCTACGCGACCGGGCGAGAACTTGCGGAATTCTTCCTGCCCAGCGGCCCCCTCGGGGGATTGCTGGCAATTCTGGTCGCGACCCTGGTTTGGAGCCTGGTTTGCGCCCTGACCTTTTCCTATTCGTTTTCGTACCGGCTGCTGGACTACCGTGCGTTCTTCGGACAATTGTTGGGCCGCGGGTGGATCTTGTTTGAGATCACCTATCTGCTGCTCGTGCTCATCATTCTGTCGGTTTTCGGCGCCACCACCGGTGCGATCGGGCACGCGTTGTTCGACTGGCCGCCGCTCGCCGGCACCCTGCTGTTGTTGGTGTCGATTGCAGGCTTCGTAGCCATCGGCCCGAGCGCCGTGGAGCCGCTGTTCAAGTATGTTTCGGTCCTGCTGTATGCGACCTACGCGGTCTTCCTTGCGCTCAGCCTGGCAAAATTCGGGCCCCAGATTCTATCGACCTTGAATCGCTCAACCATCGGCGCGCACTGGCTCGCCGGCGGCATCACTTATGCCGGGTACAACTCCGTGGCGGCCGTCGTGATTCTTCCCGTCCTGCGGCACTTGACCAGCCGCCGGGACGCCGTCATTGCCGGAATCATCGCCGGCCCGCTCGCCATGCTGCCCGGACTGTTCTTCTTCCTGTCGATGATCGCCTGGTATCCTCAGGTCGGGGGCAGCCTGCTGCCCTCCGATTTTCTCCTGGTGAAAATCGACATTCCGATTGCCCGCCTGCTGTTTCAGTGCATGATTTTCTTCGCGCTGCTCGAAAGCGGCTGCGGGGTCGTGCACGCCATCATGGAAAGGGTCCGGCACGCGCTTCGCACAGGAACCGGTAAAGACGCCAATCTGCCCACGCGCGCCGCGATCACGTTGCTGGTTCTCACAGTCTCGGTTTTCGCCGCGCAGGGTATCGGCCTGGTCGATCTGATCGCGAAAGGCTATCGATTCATATCATGGGTGCTGATCGTAATCTTCATTCTACCCATCATATTCACCGCTGCGCCCAGGCCGGGTTTCCTGCAGCGTCAGAATTAGATGGTCGGAATGGCGTCGTTTTCCGCCAGGCTGATGAGCTCGCCGGCGAGGTTCGGATCCTCGCCGGAACAAACCGCGAGAACCAAGGCACTCTCGCAGTCCTTCGCCACATAGGCGTGTCCCATGGTGCTGTCCAGGTAAACCCCCTGCCCTACGCTGAGAATCACGGATGTATAAAACTGCAGATGCACTTCGATGGTTCCCTCGAGCACGAAGATGAATTCCTCGCCTTGGTGGCGCACCGGCTCGCCGAACTCGGCGATGCTTTGGGCCCTGATGCGCGTGATGATCGGCACCATGCGCTTTTCCCGAAGATCGGTGCACAGATATTCATAGTCATAGTTCGGCGTGGAAATCTGAATCGAATTGGCGCTGCCGGTCAGGCTTCTGCGCGCCGTGAAGACCGGCGGTGATTCGCTCTCTCGCGTCTCGGCATGAGCCAGGAATTCGGTCATGGTGAGCCCGAGCCGGGAGGTGAACTGCTGCAGTTTGTCGTAGGTAAGCGATCCCTTGTCGCCCTCGACCTTCCCCAGGGTCGACAGCGGTATCCCAACTCTTTCGCTCAACTGTCGCAAAGTCCAGCCATTGCGCTGTCGCAGCAGCCGGATCAGCCCGCCCAGTGTGTTGTTCTCGTTCGCCATTGTGCACACGCCCTTGGGATCCAACGTATCCCTCATGCTACTGACCCGCACCGGAACCGCAAGCGATCGATCCGCCTTCCTAGCCGCTGCTGCATCGGTTGACGGCGGACGTCGCCGCGAACCTGGTGGGTGAGAGATCCGCCGCATTGAGCCCTTCGGCCGCAACATCTTCGGGAATACTCTCTTGTTTCGCGAGCGCGGCACCGGTGCGTCCCAGCGCCGGCGACGTCTGAATACCGTAACCGCCCTGGCCCGCGCACCAGAAAAGACCCGCCACTTGCGGATCAAAACCGACCACAGGAACTCGGTCCGGGGCAAACGTCCGAAGCCCGGCCCAGCTGTGCGCGATCCGCCGGACCTCGATATCGAGCGCCGCCTGCACGCGATCCACGCAGACGGCGATGTCCAATTCCTCGGGGTGCGCGTCGCCCGGTTTATCCGGCGTTTCGTCGGCCGGCGACAGCAACAGCCTGCCGGCGTCGGGCTTGAAGTAAAATTGCTCATCGGCATCGATCACCGCCGGCCAGTCTCGGATATCCACGCCGGCAGGCGCGTCGACCAACAGGGCCGTTCTGCGCAGCGGCTGCAGCCCGATCGGACGTGCGCCGCAAATCACCGCGAGATCATCCGCCCATGCGCCGGCCGCGTTGATCAAGACAGGAGCACTCACTGTCCTGTCGTTCAGATCGATGCACCAAAGGCCGCTGCGGCGTTGCACCTTGGCGACCCAGTTCTTGGTGAAGAGCGCGGCACCTGCGGCGCGCGCACCACGCAAAAAGCCTTGCTCGAGGGCGTCGACGTCGATGTCCGTGGCATCGGAATCGAAGGCCGCCGCCGCGACATAGTCGCCGCGCAACAATGGCACACGGGCAAGCGCCTCCTGCCGACTGATCGAGGCAACATGTCCACCCGAGGCGCGAATGCCCTCGACCATCAGCTCCAATCGGCGGCACTGATCGGAGCGAGCCGGATACAGGCATCCTCGTTGCTTGAGCAGTGCGTGCTCAGTGAATCCTGTGGGTGGGTGATCAAAAAATGCCCGGCTGGCTCGCGTCAGTGCGCGAAATTCGCGGCCGCCATAGCTGGGCGCGAACAGGGCGGCGGAGCGGCCGGTGGCGTGCATCCCGGGACGGTCTTCGCCCTCGATCAGGCAAACGCGGCTGGTGCATGCCAGCTCGTACGCGATCGAAGCCCCCGCTATGCCGGCTCCTACCACGATGAAATCATAGGTCATCTTGTCACGCACATGTCGGAGACGGTTTGTTCAACTGCACCCATGCCCCACTCGGGCCGTTGCAACGGGGAGGGCGCCATATTGCCGTCGCACTTGTTCTATATCAAGAGACGCAATTCTCTGGATAGGTAATGGATTTCGTATGCGTACGCGAGGCCTACAGCGGCACCCAGGCGCTAGTCACAAGCTTGCAGGTGCCCACCGATCAGGCGGCGGCGGCTCGAAACCGGCGCATGATGAGGTAATCGAGCGAGACTTGGCCGGCCCCTGCGATCGCAAGCCAGAGGAACAGCGCCAAATACTCGAACTCATCGAATCCCAGCAGAGTCTCGAGTGAATCGACGTCGGCCCATTTGGCAGCGCGTATGGCGACTATCATGGTGACGCCCAACGCTCCGGCCGATAGTCGGGTGAGCAATCCCAGCAGCAGGAACAGTCCCCCGAAGAACTCGATTCCGGAGGTGAGCGGCGTAAAGAAGTGCGGGAATGGAATACCCCAGCCGATGAAGTTTTCGGTGACTTGCGGCAGATTGTTGAGCTTGCCCCAGCCGCTCCACATGAACACCCAGCCCACGGTAATCCGCGCAAAGAGGGGCGCCAGCCAGGTGAGATGATGGGCGACCCGCTCGGGCCAGCCGATCAGCCAGTCGATCAATTGCCGCATGCAGGTCTCCCGTTTGAAACTATCGTGAGCGCAACTGCGGCATTATGGCACGATTGTGGCACTGCGCTGGATGGAGGAGTTGGAGAGGCAATGTGCGGCCGTTACGTATCCCCGGACGAAGCCTCCATCGAGCGCGAATTCACTCTGGTGCGTGCCGAGTGGCAGTTCCCTCCCAGCTACAATGTGGCCCCAACCCAGAACGTTCCGGTGGTGCGCATGAACAAGGCGGGTCAGCGCATCGGTGCACTCATGCACTGGGGGCTCATTCCCTATTGGGCGAAGGGTGTGCCGCCGAAATATTCCACCATCAACGCCACCATGGAGAAACTCACTGAGGCGCCCACCTGGCGCGATCCCTGGAAGCGCGGCCAACGCTGCATCATGCCGGCGCTCGGCTTTTACGAATGGCAATTGTTGCCCGACGGCAAGAACAAGCAGCCCTACTACGTCACGCTCAACGACCAAGATATTTTTGGTTTTGCGGGACTTTGGGATTCGTCCACCGGCGCCGACGGCGTCACGGTGCAATCCTGCACCATCGTGACCATCCCGGCGAACCGGCTCATGAGCGAAATACACAACGTGAAACACCGCATGCCGGCCATTCTCGCCAAGGAAGATCGTGATATCTGGCTCGCCGGCGCGCCCAACGATGCCTTCGCGGTGATCAGGCAATACCCCGACACGCACATGGTCGCCACTCCCGTCAGCAAACGCGTCAATGCACCGAAGAACAATGATTCTGAATTGATTGCCGCCGTTCCTAGTGCGTAGTTCGACGTGCGCAGGCCGCAGCGCGCCATTTCGAAGCCGCACAGGCGGCCGAAAGCATGCGGTTCCGCCGTGCCGCGGGAGGGCCGTATGATCGGAACCGGTTCCCTCGCGCCGGGCTAGGCCACGCGAACTTTATGTAGCCGTGAGTCCACCGCCTTTTCGGCGGCGACCCAATCTTCGAGCTCATTACCCGCCGCAAATCCGCGCCGCTCCGCGAGGAAATATGCCTCCGTCGCCACCAACTGACGCCGAATATCCGGGTCAATGTCCGATTGGGCGGCCGTGACGGTCGGCGCAGATTCCAGGACGACAATCGCCGCGCCGTCGGTCAATTCCGGCGCTGCGCTCGCCACAGCCTTGCGTCGGGTGGGTTTCTTACCAGGGGATCCAGGTTTCGTAAGCATCACTTGCCTCCTGTCAGCACACGGTTGCGTCGCCATCCCCCCCAATCGACTATATAACGGTCTTGCAGTTCATTCTGCAATGGAATTTCACCGGTGCCGGTGAATCCGCCGTACGCATACCACCCTATCCGAAGATCATTGCATGGCGGTTGCAGGCCGACGGCAACACGGGCTTCGGTTAAGCCGGTGCATACTAGGGACGTGGCGCCTTCCGATCCCAAACCCGTGACAATTTCGGTCAGCGAGCAGACCCACGTCTCCGCCTTGATGCAAAGGCCTGCCTCGGCCAAGGCCTGCCTGGTGCTGGCGCATGGAGCCGGTGCCGACATGCATCATTCATTCATGGCTGCGGTGGCCGGCGAGCTCATGCGCTTCGGAATCGCCACCCTGCGATTTCAATTCCCCTACACGGAAAAACACGGCAAGCGGCCGGACCCGCCCGCGCTGTGCCATGCCACCATACGTGCGGCGGTCGCCGCCGCGCACTCGCTTGAACCCTCGCTTCCCTTGTTTGCCGGCGGCAAGTCTTTTGGCGGGCGCATGACTTCTCAGGCGCAGGCGCAAACCGCGCTTGCCCACGTGTGCGGCTTGGTGTTCTTTGGTTTTCCACTGCACCCGCCCAAGCAACCGTCGGTAGAGCGAGGTGCGCACCTGTCGCAGGTGAAGATACCCATGTTGTTTCTGCAGGGAACCCGCGATGCGTTGGCCGAACTACCGCTCATCGAGCCGCTCGCCCATCGGCTGGGCGAACGCGCCACATTGGCGTTGATCAAGGATGCGGACCATTCCTTTCATGTACCCGCACGGTCGGGCCGCACAGACAGCCAGGTCCGCGATCAAATGCTCGAGGTCTTTGCCAAGTGGGTCGATTCGGTTCTTCAGTCTACGCCGTGATTTCGACGCGATTTCCGTCCGGATCCAGCACGACGCTTTCATAATAACCGTCGCCGGTGCGGCGCGGACCGTCGACGACCGCAAACCCGTCGTCACCGAGCCGTCTCGTGAGCTGCTCGACCTGCTGCACGGAACCCACGGCAATCGCAATGTGCGTAAATCCCATCCGTTGCGCACCGGCTTCGATCTTCACCGGCGACAGCGTGGTGCTATTCATGATTTCAATTCGAGCGCCGTCTGCGAAGCTAAGGAAGCTGGAGGTGAACCCCTTCGCCGGATTCACATAGTCGGCACCTGCGACTGCGCCGAAATAGGCTGTGTAGAAGCGCTTGCAGCGCTCGAGGTCGGAGGTCCACAGTGCAATGTGCTCTATGCGCATTACCCGGGCATCAAACGCCGGCCACGATCCGCACATCGCGCACGGCGCCCCCCTCCAATGCCGCGAGGGCCCGTTGATAACTCTGACTGTCGTGTGCGGCGATCGCATGGGCAACCGAATCGAATTCGATCACGACCGTGCGTTCCAATTGGCCGGCTTCGTAATATTTTGCAGGTGTGCCGCGCGCCAAAAAGCGCCCGCCGCCCGACTCGATGGACGGACCCGCAAGCTTCGCATAAGCGGCAAGTTTGGCCGGGTCCGAAATTTCCCGATAACAGGTGATCCAGTATGCCTTGGCCATGGCTGCATGCTCCTTGAAAATGATGAACCTGCATCCTACCAAGAGTTTGCCGAGCCGGGGCAGCCCGCGTACCATCGATCGACTTCCTCCGAGCCGCAACCACCAAGACAAGGCGCGCTTCCATTGGTCAAAGAATCGCTCGAGGCGCGCGCCCCGTCCGCAGCGGATGAGCAGCTCGAACGGGTCATCGGACCTTGGGGATTGGGGGCAAACGCCGTCAACACCGCGATCGGCGGCGGTATTTTCGCGATGCCGGGTCTCGTCGCGGCCCTGCTCGGACCCGCCGCCATCATCGCCTACCTGCTGTGCGCCGTCGCCGTGATCCTCGTGCTCACGTGCTTTGCCGAGATCGGCACCCTGGTGCGCCGCTCCGGCGGCCCCGTCGCCTACGTGGAAGAGGCTTTCGGCCCCTTGGCGGGATTCCTTGCGTGGATCATCTATTCGGTGGGTTTCGTGACGGTTGCCTCCGCGGCAATCGCCAACGTACTGGTCGACGCGCTCGCCATCGTCATCCCGTCGCTGACCCACGGCGTCGCCCGGGTGCTGGCCTTATTCCTGCTGTTCGGCCTGCTTGCCGCCATCAACATTGTCGGAGTCCGGCAGGGAATGCGTCTATCCGTCACCACGACCGTGGCCAAGCTCGTTCCGCTGATGTTCGTGATCATCGCCGGTGCATTCGTCATGCATTGGCGCGAGCTGCGTTGGACCGGATGGCCGACCACCGCCTCGCTCGGCGAGGGGACGCTGTTGATTTTCTTCGCCTTTCAAGGGCTGGAGGAGGCGCTGTGCCCGAGCGGCGAGATCAAAGATCCGACCCGCACCGTGCCGCGTGCCATATTCGGGTCGGTCGGGGCGCTGATTTTCGTCTACGTGGCCTTACAGGTCGTCAGTCAAGGCGTGCTGGGCAGCGAGCTGGGGCGCCAAACATCGGCGCCGTTGGCTGAAGTTGCCGCAAGAATCGCCGGGCCGCAAGGCCGGGTGCTGATGCTCGTCGGCGTCACGCTCTCCATCTTTGGGTGCCTTGCCGCCGGGATGATTCAAAACCCGCGTTCGTTTTTCCTGATGGCACAGAACGGGATGTTGCCCGGCGCTCTGGCGCGCGTGCATCGCCGGTTCCACACGCCGCATGTCGCCATAGTGACCGTCGCCGCACTGACGTTCCTGATTGCGGCAACCGGTGCCTTCAGACACTTGGCGATTCTGTCGAGCGCCTCGAGTTTGTCGGTATACCTGGCGGTTTGCTTGAGTGCTCTGCGCCTGCGCTATACGCGCAAGCAAGCCGCGGGGGCATTTCGCGCTCCCGGCGGCCCGACTGTCGGTCTAATGGGCGCCGCATTCGTCATGTGGATTCTGAGCTTCACCACCCGATTGGAATTTGGCGCGCTCGCAGGCACCTTGGCGCTCGGCAGCGCGTACTACTACTTGCGGCTTCGACTGCAGCCGGTGGCTAGCTCTTGAGCACCGTGGTGGGCTCGGCAGTGAGCCGTCCTTTGTCATCGACGCAGACTCGCAACGTGGCAATGCCCTACTCTTGCAAGCGCCGCGCAGCGGCCGGATAAAAAGTCATCGGGATCGGGAAACCCCGGCACCGACTTCACGCACAATGGCGTGCGGCGCGGCAATCGTGGAAATAATGGTCCGCAGCTTGCGTCGGGCGTGAAACATGCGTGACTTCACGGTATTGACCGGGCAGTCGAGAATCGCCGCAATTTGTTCACACGAAAAGTCCCGGTAGTAGGCGAGCACCAGCACCAGACGCTGCTCGTCCGGCAGGCTTGCGAGCGCAAGTTCCAGCAGCTGCCGGTTTTCCGCTGCGCGGGTTGCGTCATCGACGACCGCCTCGCCATCGCGGATTTCAAGCTCGATCGTGCGCGAGCGTGTTTTCGACCGGCGGATGGACTTGAGCGCGCGGTGGTAGGCGATGCCGAAAATCCATGTCGATACGCGCGATGCACCGCGAAACTCGCCGGCGCGCTGCCATACGATGAGCAACGCATCGTTGATTACTTCCTCGAGGTCGTCATAACAGCTCGTGACGCGGACCAGGAATCGAGCGAGTCGCTTGTGGTAGTCGAGATAAAGCTGCTGGAACGCGTCCCGATCGGCGCAGCTGATGCGGCGCAAGAGATCACGGTCACCGGCGTCGTCGTGCGCGGAGCTCTTGGATGGCTCGGCCTGGGTCTCAGCGCTTTGCGCCGCCACCGGCGGCAGGAACGCGGGGGCCATCATTTGGAAGGACTGCCAGCAACCGTCGAGGAAGCGTGCAGCGGGGTGCTCAGCCATTGATCTTCTCTCCATTTGCGTAAAAGCGGGTCGGGCGTGTCGAACTCGGCCGCCGCGGCGCGTGCCAAGAGAAAGCACCTCCACCGCGCCCCGGCCGCAATACAAGACGGCAGGCACTCTTGAGGTTGTAATACGTTCGCCTGACAATGCATGCTGCGGGGACCTTGTTGTTGTCGGCAATATTCCGGACGCTGGCCACGCTACGGGATCCGGCGCTCCCGGACATCGGCGAACCCACCCATTTTTTGGGAAACTCCCACCTACCTCAGAATCGAAGCGGGCGTGCCGGCAACACCTGACGGTGCCGTCTCCGCAGGCCGGACGGCGAGTATTTGGAGAGTCATGCGCGGAGGTTGCACCGTCGGCGGTCGCGCGACCACCACAATAACTGATGACGTGTTAAGAAAACCTCAACGAAGCACGCGGTAACTCGGCCGCGGCCAGGTACTCACGGTATTGATCAAGGTTCGCAGCCGCAAATTCGTGCGCTTCGAGCTCGTAGCGATTCCGCCGGTAGCCGCAGCGCACGGACTCCGCCAGATACTGCCAACGCGTCAAGTATCCCGTTCGCCACTGGCACAGGACGTGATAGTACTCATGCAGCAGCAACTGCGGGTTCGACGCGAATTCCGCTCCGCCGATCGCGAGGAGAATGCGGTTGGGCCGGGTTGTCGCAGACATACCGACATGCAGTTTCGCGTAGCGCGAGCGCTCAATCACAATGACCGCGTCCACCGATTCCTCGAACACCTGTTCGAGTGCCGCGGCCACTGCCCGGGGAAGCCGGTATCGTCGCCCGACCATCAAGCGGCCGCGCCCGCGCTGCGGCTAACGCAGTTTCCAGGCGGGCCGGACGAAATGGCAGGTATAGCCGGTGGGGTAGCGTTCCAGGTAGTCCTGATGCTCAGGCTCGGCCTCCCAAAATTCTCCGGCTTTGACGACCTCGGTCACCACTTTGCCTGGCCATAGACCCGAGGCGTCGACATCGGAGATCGCCTTCTCGGCGATCCGCTTCTGTTCATCATTGGTGTAAAAGATCGCCGACCGGTAGCTGGGTCCGGCATCGTTGCCCTGGCGATTGCGCGTGCTCGGATCGTGAATTTGAAAGAAGAATTCTAGAATCTGACGGTAGCTGACTTTGGCGGGATCGAAGATGATCTCGATCGCTTCGGCGTGGTTGCCATGATTGCGGTAGGTAGCATTGCGCACCTCGCCGCCCGTATAGCCGACGCGAGTCGACACGACGCCGTCGTACCGGCGAAGCAAGTCCTGCATGCCCCAGAAACAGCCGCCGGCCAGAATCGCACGTTCTTCGGTCATCGGATATCCTCCACCTGATCGAGATAGTCCCCGTAGCCCTCGGCCACCATGTCGTCGCGGTGTATGAAGCGCAGCGATGCCGAATTGATGCAGTACCGCAGCCCGCCGCGATCCGCAGGGCCATCGGGAAAGACGTGGCCAAGATGGCTGTCGCCGTGGGTGGAACGCACTTCGGTACGAATCATGCCGTGGGTCGTGTCGTGCAGTTCTTTCATATTGGCGGGTTCGATGGGCTTGGTGAAGCTAGGCCAGCCGCACCCCGATTCATATTTGTCGGAAGAGGCGAATAGTGGCTCGCCCGACACAATGTCGACGTAGATGCCCGGCTCCTTGTTATCCAGATACTCGCCGGTTCCGGGCCGCTCTGTGCCGCTTTGCTGCGTGACGCGATACTGCTCGGGCGAGAGCCCGGCGATAGCTTCTGGATTCTTGTGATATTCCTTCATTTGGGTTCCCCTACCTTCGCCCCGCCGGGCGGCGGCTTGAAAGTTGATGCATGGCGTTAGTCTACTTGAAGCGCGGTGATGTTCCGTTCCTCAGATCTTTGATCATTGTGCGCGTCCGAGCTCCTCCATCAGGGCGGCGACCAGCTCCGCTGGCCGGCAGCGCGCGCGCGAGGGGCGCCCCCTGCCCGGCCCACTGCGCGCCGTATCCCGGTTCATGATCGGACTTGGCGGCGGCATTGAGCGCCTTGCCCGCGTCATAGGCAGGTCTATTCTCAGGGACTCAAGCAGTGTCATCGGCCGGCTCCGCCATGGGCGAGCGCCCATTGTACCGGTCAGTCTTGATCGCCCGAATTGGCCGTCAGATGCACCGAGTCCAAGTTCAGCTTCTGTCGGGCACTGCGTACGTCGGAAGCCGAAACAGCCGCCGCTTGATTACCCCAGCTGTTGCGGATGTAAGTCGAGACGTCGGCGATTTCTTGATCCGTCAGTTTCCACGCGAAGCCGGGCATGGCAAGCGGCGAAGGTCGGCTGGGGCTGATCCCGATGCGGCCACCGCCGAGAATCAAGTGCTCGAGCCCGATCGGATCCGCCTGCTGTAGCGCGGCGTTTCGCCCCAGCGGTGGAAAGTACCGCGGCTGTCCGACGCCGTTCTCTAGGTGACACGATGCGCAGGCATCCGAATAAATTTCAGCGCCGCGGCGCATCGCGACCGGGTCCGGTTGATCCGGAGCGTTGCTCGGACTCGCGGCTTGGCTCTTCAGGTACACGGCCATCGCGTGGCGATCGGCGTCGCTCATCAGGGATGTGGAATAGGTGATGACATCGGCCATGGCGCCGCCGGCGCCCGCATGCGCATTGCGCCCGGTGCGAAGATATTCAGTGACGTCATCGATGCTCCAGTTGCCGAGACCCGTGCGAGTGTTGGCGGTGAGGTCCGGCGCCACCCAGTTTTCGAGGGTGCCTCCTTGGAGCTGCCGGTCGGACTTGTCCGCGCCGAAGGCGTTCTTGGGCGTGTGGCAGCCGCCGCAGTGACCGAAGCCATTCACCAGATATGCACCGCGATTCCATTCAGGCGACTGGGCCGTATCGGCTTTGAAATCGTGAGAGTTGAAGTAGAGAAAATTCCAGCCCTTGACCATTGTGCGAAAGTTCAGCGGAAAGTGCAGATCGTTGTCCGGCGGAGTGTATTTGACCGCCGGCGTGGTCTTGAGAAAGGCGAGGATGGCATCGTCATCTTCACGGCTCACGCGCCGGAACCACGGATAGGGGAACGCCGGGTACAGATTCTTGCCCTCATCATCGATTCCGTCGTGCATCGCACGATAGAACTGATCGCCGGTCCAATTGCCGATGCCGGTCTCTTTATCGGAGGTGATGTTGGGCGAGTAGATCACCCCGAACGGCGTCTTGAGCCCGAGACCGCCGGCCAACGGCTCGCCTCCTTCGCGCAGGTGGCATGACATGCAGTCTCCCGCCGCCACCAGGTATTGTCCGCGGCGCAGCTGCGCGGCGTTGGGGGTCGAATCGGCAATCGGCTGCGTCAGCAGTTGCGTGGGTATCACCCCGACGGCGACGGGATGTGCGGGCAGGCTCGGTGAGCCCTGGCTCATCGCCGGTCGCGCCAATCCCAGGATTGCAATGGCCGCCGCGCCCCCGAATGACCCTGTTCGCAGGTGATTGAAACGCTGCATGGCTTACGCCTGCACCAGAGGGCCGGGGTCTTTCAGATAGCGCGCCCTGATTTCATGGGCGGCGTGATAGGCGAGCGCCGCCACCGTGCCCGTGGGGTTGTAACCGGCATTCTGCGGGAACGCGCCGGCGCCCATGGAAAACACATTCGGTACGTCCCAAGACTGCAGATACTTGTTGATGACGCTGTTCTGCGGATTGTCGCCCATGATGGCGCCGCCCGTGTTGTGCGTGGTTTGGTACGGCGTGATGCTGAAGGAGCCGGTACGCCGGTTGAGCTTGATTTCACGCGGGTTCATTGCTCTGGCGACCTCGGCCGCGCGGTCGGTCAGATAATCCGACATCTTGTGCTCGTTCGCCGTGAAATCGAACGTCATGCGCAGCATGGGGCGACCGTGAATGTCGCGATATGTGGGATCCAGATCCAGATAGTTGCCGCGGTGGCTCATGCACGAGCCGTGAATGCTCAACGAGAATGATCGAAGATAGTTTTTGGCCGCCGCGTGCTTCCACTCGAGACCCCATGCCGGGGTGCCTTCAGGCGTATAGATCATTTCAATCGGACGGCCGCCCGTGACCATGCCCGCAATGTAGGCGCCGCCGATGAATCCGAGCCCCGAGTGATCAAAGTTGTCGCCGTTGAAGTCATCGATCACGGTCGCCATAGAGCCTGCACCGATGAACGGGTTCAAGATCTTGTCATCGAAGAAGACATTCACCGACGACATGGTCTGATAGGCGTAGTTCTTGCCGACGACGCCTTCACCGGTCTTGGGATTGTACGGTTTGCCGATGCCCGACAGGAGCAGCAGGCGGACGTTTTGCAAGACATAGGCGGAGAGGATCACCATTTCCGCGGGCTGGAAGAACTCCTCGCCCGCGCTGTTGACGTAGGTGACTCCGGTTGCCCGCTTGCGGTCAGGCGTCAGTTCCACACGCAGGACTTCACATTCGGTTTTCAGCGTGAAATTCCCCTTGGTCATCAAGGACGGCAGTATCGTCGTCTGCGGGCTCGCCTTGGAGTAGTTGCCGCACCCGAATTTCTCGCAGAAACCGCAATAGGTGCAGGCGCCGAGCTGCGCGCCGAGCGGGTTGGTATAAGCTTGCGAAAGATTGCCGGTCGGATGCGGAAAGGGATGACGGCCAAGCTCGGCCGCCGCTTTGCCGAACAGCGTCGGTGCGTAAGTTTGGATCATGGGTGGGGTCGGGTATTCGTCCGACCGGGGGCCCTCGAAAGGATTGCCGCCGGGCTGAATCACCCCTTTTAGATTGCCCGCTTTGCCGCTGGTGCCGCAGAGCTTGTCGAACTGATCGTAGTAGGGTTCAAGTTCGTCGTAGGTGGTGCTCCAGTCTTGAACACTGAGCTCATGGTCGGAGACGGACTTTTTGCCGTAGCGCTGTTGGTTGTGGCTCTTGGTGAGGAAATCAGAAGGTAAGAACCGCCAAATCTGGCCGTTCCAGTGAACACCCCCGCTGCCGACGCCGGTGCCGAGCAGAAAGGCCCCCAAGCGGCGCATGGGCAGCGCCTCCTGGTTGACGTTGTTGCGAATGGTCAGGGTATCGTCCGAAACGTTCTGGAACAGATGATGCCGCCACCTATAGCGCAGCTCGTCCTGCGCGAATCCGGTGGCAAAATCCGTTGGGGTGTCGCGCCACGGGCCGCGTTCGAGCGCTAATACGTTGAGGCCGGCCTCGCACAGTTCCTGCCCCATGATGGCGCCGGTCCATCCGAATCCCACCAGCACCGCGTCGACGGGTTTGAGCGTAGTTGCCATGGATCAAGTCTCCCGCCAGCCGGGACGCCCTTTGAGACCCACGGTGGGGTAAGGTACGCGCTCGCCGTGACGCGGCACCCATTCCTTGTAGTCATAGTGCGCACCCGGAAAACCAATCATTCTCCAAGCACCCATGTCTTTATTGCCGCCGTAGATGGGATCGGAGAAGTAACCTTCCTTGGTGTTCTGCAGCAGCATGGCGAAGTAGGATTTGCTGTCGACGCCGTCGTCGAGTTTGATCTCCCCGCTCTCGAGTCCCTTCAGCACCTTGTCTTGATCCGCCGCCGCGAGCTTGCTGAAGGAAGCGCCGTTGAAATTCGCAGCGCTGTACTTGTCGATCGCCGCAATGGCGGCGCGGTACAATTGCGCGGGGCTGAACCGAGATTGATAGCCTTGTTCGGGCGTGCCTTTAGGCCAAGGCCCACCGAGAAAATAGTGGTCGCCCTGCCCGAACTTCCCGGCAAGCTGCCGATCGAGGAAGAACGGCACATTCGCTTCCAACGCGCCGGGCCCGACAGGATCATTCGGAATGAGTCTGCCCACCGCGGCTTCGATGAAAGCAACTTCAACCGGTGTAAAAAATACAAATCCCGTGCCCGATACACCGGGAGGCGCGTCGGCCGTCCCTTCCTGCCAGGGGATCGAGCCGCGAATGGTTTGTGAAGGGCCGCCCAATTCACCGTCGCGCACCGCCGCCGCCACACCGCCTATTCCAACGGCGGCGCTTCCCAGGAGGAAGCGGCGACGATCCCAATGCTTCAGTTGTTTTTCATCGGCGGCAGCAAATCCCGAAGATCCTTCCACTTTATCCTCAGGTGACATGGCGATTTCCTCTGCCTTTAGTTTCCATCCGACGAGCCGGCAGTTCCATTGGATGGTCGATTGTGCAGAAGAGTTCCACGTCAATATTTCCATCCGAGAGAGTCCGAGATAGGCTGATTCATATGCAACCGCCAAGTCGTTCATCATCTCTTGTCATGAGGCCACATTCATGAGCCGGCAAAGCAGACTGGTTCACTGTGCGGGGATGCTTGCATTGCTGCTGCCGGGCCTGAACTCATCTGCGGCGGAAATGCCTTCCACGCCGCCGCTGGAAGTCTTGGTTCTTGGCTCGGGCGGACCGGGAGCCACCGGGCGCGCCGCGTCGAGTTATCTCATTTTCACCGACGGCAGGGCCCGAATTCTCGTTGACGCCGGCCCGGGATCGTTTGCTCGACTCGGCGAAGCCAAAGTATCCCTGGCGGACACCGACATCGTTTTGCTGACGCATCTTCACATCGATCACGCCGGCGAATTGCCGGGCCTTTTCAAGGCACGCGCGGTTTCTAGTTCCTCTGCCGTCGTGTTCAATATCTGGGGTCCTGCAGGTTCTCCCGCCGGGCACCAAGGCGCCTACTTTCCGTCCACCCGTCAATTTCTGCAGTTGATGTTTGGGCCGACCGGCGCATTTGCTTACTTGAGCGACTTTTCGGCCCCGATGACCTTGCAGGCACATGATGTACCGGCACGTTCTGCCTCGAATGCAGGTCAGCAGGTGATTCTTAAGCAAGGGCCGCTCCGCATTGCGGCAATTGGCGGACATCATGGCGATGCACCCGCGGTCATCTACCGGATCGATTTCCGCGGCAAGAGCGTCACCTTCTCGGGCGACATCGATGCGCAAGGACTGGCAAACTTGCGCAACATTGCGCAGGGCACCGATCTTCTGGTCTTCAATAATGCCGTGCTCGACCCGCCCGATTCTCCCGCTGTGCTCTACACTCTGCACACACCACCGCATGCCATCGGCGAGCTTGCCAAGGACGCCGGCGTCAAGCAGTTGTTGTTGAGCCACTTGTCGCCGGCCACCGAGGAAATGCACGACCTCGTCCTGAAGTCGATCCGACAAAATTTCACCGGCCCCGTGGCCCTGGCGGAAGACGGCAAGCGACTGCAGCCTTGACGGCGTCAAAGCCCTGCCGGGGAGGTACAATCAACGGCATGCTCAGAATCTGGCTTTGTGGTCTCGCCTTGAGTTTCGCTGCGTCGAGCCACGGCGCCGAGCCCGTCATCGACAACGAACGCGTGACGGCCTGGGACACGACGGACGCCTTGCCACCCGCACAACATGATTTCGTCGCGGTTTCGCTAGCAAAGACAGGCACTGCCGTATTCGGCCATCGCGGCGACCTTCCCTCCGCGGCCGGCGCCCGAACCGTGGTCATCGAACTGAAAGATGACTCGCCGGCCCCGATCGCAAACAACAGCGGCTATCCGCCGGCGTTTCCTCGGCCACATGCCAAGAAGCTGCTGGAAGATGCGCGGGTCGTCGTCTGGGACTATGTTTGGCGCCCCGGCGAGCCCACCCCCATGCACTATCACGACAAGGATGCGCTGGTGGTATTCGAGTCGGATGGTGCCTTGCAATCCGCCACTCCCGACGGTAAGACCGCCGCCACGAACCTCAAATTTGCCGATGTGCGATTCAGTCGCCGGGATCGAACGCACAGTGAAATGCTGCTCAACGGCCACGCGCACGCCGTCATTGTTGAGCTCAAATAGCCTTCCCAGTCGGGATGGTGTGCTAGTCTCAGGCCTTCGCGGCGAAGCCGAGGAGCAGCGATTGAGAGTCTTCGTACTGGTGGCATTGGCCTGCCTATCGGCCTGCGGTTGGTTCTCGAAGAAGATGCCCGTGCCGGATCCCACTGAGATCGTCGTGACCGGCGCCCCGTTGGGTTCGATCGTATTCGTCGATGGTGCGCAGGCCGCGCAGGCCACCACGGTCAGCGACCATCCACAGGTTCTGAAGGTGGCGCCCGGGCCCCACAAAATCGAAATTCACACGGGCGACAAAGTCGTGTATCGCGAGGATACCTATGTGGGACCGGGCGAGCACCGCATCGTCCGCGTGCTGTCGGGATTGCACCAATAGTCGCCGCCCGGCTACAAGAGAGCGTTCAGCGAGAGCGGAAATTCGGCAACCTTCTTCTGCCGGCGATAGAGCCACAACAGGAGCGCCACCACCGAACCCCCTGGCAGAACCAGTTCAATGGCCGCATAGGGAGCCAGATCCCGTAGCCTTGCAGCCAGGGCGGCCGCATAGGCGTTTAGTTTCCTCTTCATGTTCATCTCGCTAATTTATCCAAGTCATACTTAAGACGAATGCGCAGGTCGGGAATCGACATCGCCGGGCAAATTCTTGAACAGCGGCGATCGAATTCCCGGCCTGCCGTCAACCCGCCAGCATGGCCAACTGAAGGACGAGAACCGAAGTGGCCGTGGCGGTGACGGCCAGCAGCCCTTCCGCCAGACGAACCGCAAGTATTTCGAGTGTCATGTGGTGTCTCCGTTGAGTGAATCGAATCAACGAAGACAGGTTGCGCCATGGGCCGGCGCGCAACAAACGCAATACCTGATGCTGTGTTAAGGAAAACTTAAGGAAACAGGCCGCGGCACAGCCCTGGCGAAGGAACGGGTCACTCCGCCGGATTGCATTTCTGCAGAAGGGCCTCGATTCGCGTGTATGGCTCGCTCGACCCCGGTCGCGTATTGGGGACCTTACCCCGCCAACCGCTCGAATGCCGCCGCCATCTGCATCCAGGTGTCCGTTGCGGCGAACGGGACGGTCAGCAGCTGCTGCGCAATCAGAATGAGTCCGCCGTAAATATAGACCGGATGCGGTCTTCCCAGCGTGCGCCAGTCCCGCAACATGACGACGACGAGGAATAGATCTGCCATCAACGCCGGCGGGATGGAGACGAACGGCGGCGGCGGCCCGTTGCCGACCCCCGGCGGGGCAAAAAGCGTGAGGAAAACCCGCGCCACCGCCGGGGTCATCATCCCGATCATCAGCAGCGTCATCCAGCGCTTGTGGATCTGCGGCCGGCGCGTATTGGCGATGGCCATGGCAAAGATGCCCGCCATGAGCGGCCATGCGCAGAGCGCGACTGCCGAAAAACGGCGCGCCGCATCGCCCATTCCCCGCGCGTCCGCAGCCTTGAGAATGGCCATCTGTCCGACCAATATCGAGCACAGCACAAAGCTGAATAGCGCGATCCCGGCCAATCCCCAATTGCGATGATCCAAGGTGCGCCCCGTGGCGACGAGCGTCGTCTGAATCAAATAGAAGCACACCCAGCTGAACAGCAAGAAGCCATGAACGTGGATGATGGCTGGCCCGTGAAAGTTGCCTGCGGCGATCTTCGCCCAATAGGTGGGCGCAAAGCCGCCGAACGCGACCACCAGAAAGGCGACGGCCATCCAGACGTAAAAATATCGGTCTTCGCTGCGAATTCCCGTGGCATCGGCGGTGGTGGCGCTCATTCGCTGTCCTTATAGTTATTGCTTCGCAAGATCATACTCATTATGGAGGCTCCTGCCAGCCTGGTGTATAATCGAGCACGCTCTGGAGGTGTATTATGATCGTTCACCTGCGCACCGCAATCGCAATCGCCACCGTCCTCGCGCTTGGCGCCTGTGCCGCCCAGACCACGGGCGTGAAATCAAGTCCTGCAGCAACCGCCGCGCTGTCGCAAAATCCCGCTTGCTCGCATCAAGGCTCGAGTCGAATAGCCGGCAATCCGACGAATTGCCCGGGATTTGACCGTTCCTATTCGAGCGACGACATCACTCGAACCGGGGCCACGACGACCGGCGACGCGCTGCGCCTCCTTGATCCTGCAATCACGGTTCATCACTAGCCGGTGCTCCCTGCATACCGGTTCGGCTGCCCGGGCTCGACGCAAAAGAGGATGAGGATCAGCCAGCCGATTGCCGGGAGGAAGTACAACAGCTGCCACCACCCGCTGCGATCGGTATCGTGAAGCCGCCGCGCCGTCACGGCAATGCTGGGCAGCAATGTCGCGATCGAAAAGGCCCCGGACAGATCGTAGCTCACGGATCGCAGAGCCAGCGCCGCCATTGAGGTGAAGAGTACCCACCACCAGAACTCAGGCCGCGAAGCGCAGCCGTTGAAGTCGGCATACTTCGAGAAGCAGATTTTTACCGCGTCGATGAAGCTCACGCAGGCGGCTCGATTTTGGTCGTGTACTTGATTCGTTCCATTGAAAACAGAGCGCTCACGTCGGCGAGGCCGGGCACCTTTGTGATCAGCTGCTTGTACACGCGGTCGTAGCCTGCAATGTCGGCCGCGATCACCTTGAGCATGTAATCGACATCACCGCCCATGCGGTGGCATTCCGCGATCTCGGGAATCGTGCGGATCGCGGCCGCAAAACGTTTCACCCATTCCGCCGTATGCTCGCGGATCTTGATTCGCACGAAAACGGTCACGTTCAGCCCGACCTTTTCGGGATCGAGCACGGCGACGCGTGCGCGAATGATGCCCTCGGATTCCATCCGCTTGATGCGCCGCCAGCAGGGGTTGACCGACAACCCGACACGGGCCGCAATGTCTTGGAGCGGCAGGGAAGCATCGTCCTGGAGCAAGGACAACAATTGACGGTCTATCGAATCCACCGGTTCAAAGTAGCATAAAATTCTAATTTATTGAATATTGCAAGAAAAATGTGGGAGCCTTTTCTAACCGGCTAGATTTATTCTCGAGATTGGCCGGTTCCCGACGAGGCGGTGTCATGTCCTTGTTCCGCAGCTTATTCATCGAACATCCTGCGTCGGTCGACGAAACCTATTCACAGCACTGCATCAGCGCGCTGAGTTTCGGAGCGAAGATGGTCATCGCCGGCATCGCCTGCATGGTCCACGGATTGCTGCCTGCCGTATTCGTCACTCGGGGCAGCGACACGGTCTGCGCGCTGCATGAACGGATGGTGGTGAAGCGCCGCAAAGGCATCCGCAGCCCGATCATATTGTGATGGTCCCTCCGCTATCGAGGGCGGCCACCGCCACCTCGCTGGCGATCGTCGCCTGCGCCTTATTCGGACCTTGGTTGGCACAATACGCGGGGACGGTGTGGCTGGGAAACTCCCGGTCACCGTTCAGCGGAGTCATGGGAGCGATTCTCGTGGGCATGGTGATCGGCAATCTCTGGCCGAAGCTCGCGAACGACGGCGCAGTGCTCAAGTCGTGCACGGTGCTGATACTGCGCCTGGGTATCGTGTTGCTCGGTCTGCGGTTGAGTCTGGCGGCGGCAATCGGCTTGGGCTTTCACGCATTGCCGATCGTGCTGATTTGCATCGCCTCGGCGCTGGTTCTCGTGACGTTTGCCAGCCGGGCAATGGCCATGAGCCCACAGCTCGCCGCCCTGATTGCGGTCGGCACCAGTATCTGCGGCGTCACCGCCATCGTGGCCATGGCGCCGGTGATACGTGCCCGGGAGGCGGAGGTCAGCTACGCGGTCGCGTGCATCGCGCTCTTTGGGCTCATCGCCATGCTGGTGCACCCCATGATCGCGCACGCCGTGTTTGCAGCTCAACCGCAGCTCGCCGGCGTATTCCTTGGAACCGCCGTACACGACACCTCCCAAGTGGTCGGTGCCGGGCTCATGTACCAGGAACAGTACTCGGCGGCCGGCGCCCTTGAGGCGGCGACCGTCACCAAGCTCGTGCGCAATCTGCTGATGGCGGCGGTGATTCCGCTGGTGGCGCTGCTCTATCAACGGCAGGCGCCCCACGAGAGGGGCGCCGCCGCGTATTGCCGGCCCCCGGTGGTGCCGGGATTCGTGCTCTGCTTCATCGCCATGTGTGCGGTGCGCAGCGCCGTAGACTTTTTTGAGCCGGCGTTCGGATCGACGGCAATGGATCTATGGCATTCGACCGTCGGCGGCGCTCAGAAGCTGAGCGAGCTGTGTCTCACGGTGGCGATGGCCGCCGTCGGGCTGCAAACGCGCATCGGCGCTTTTCGTCAGATCGGATTCCGGCCGCTGTTGCTGGCGATGATCACCGCAGCAGCCGTCGGCGCGGTGAGCCTCTTGTCCATTCGCTTGCTGCTCGAATCCGCATAAACTACCGACCCGGATCCTGTCGAAAGGAGTCGTGCCGTGAATTCCAAACCGTCGCAGGCGACTCGCCGCGAATTGCTGAGGGCGCTGGGGGCGATGGCGGCCACAGTCCTCACGGCCCCGGCAGTCGAGGCGCGCGCCTCGGCCCCGGAACGAATCGTGCTGCCGTTTCAGAACGGCGAACGTGACCTGGTGGCCTTCCCGCAAAAGCGGCCCCTGATCGTTCTCACCAGCAGGCCGCCCCAGCTCGAAACACCCTTTGCGGTGTTCAACGATGGGCCGTTGACGCCCAACGATGCCTTTTTCGTGCGCTACCACTGGAGCGGCATTCCAACGGCCGTCGATGCGCAATCCTACCGGCTGCGCGTGTCGGGCAAGGTCAACGTTCCGCTCGATCTGTCCCTCGGCGAACTGAAGCAGCTTGCGGAGCCGCTGGATGTCGTCGCCGTCAACCAATGTTCGGGCAACAGCCGCGGCTACTTTTCCCCGCGCGTCAACGGCGGCCAGCTCTCGAACGGCGCCATGGGCAATGCGCGCTGGACGGGAGTGCCGCTGAAGAAGGTACTGGAGAAGGCGGGAGTTCAGGCGGGGGCCGTTCAAGTGACCTTCAGCGGACTCGATCGTCCGCCGCTCGAAGCCAGCCCCCGCTTTGTCAAGGCGCTCGCGCTCGAGCATGCGCTCGATGGCGAAGTCATGCTCGCCTGGGCGATGAACGGCGAAGACTTACCGATGTTGAACGGCTATCCGCTGCGCCTGGTGGTCCCCGGCCACTACGGCACCTATTGGGTCAAGCACGTGTCCGAAATCAACGTGCTGGATCAGGCATACGACGGCTTCTGGATGAGCCGCGCGTATCGCATCCCTGACAACCCCTGTGCCTGCGTGGCGCCGGGCACCACACCGTCCGCGACGATTCCCATCAATCGCTTCAATGTGCGCTCCTTCGTGACCAGCTTGAGCGATGGGGGAAAAGTGCCCGTCGGCCTTCGTACCACAGTGCGCGGCATTGCGTTCGACGGCGGCGACGGCATCTCTGCGGTGGCATTTTCAACCGACGGCGGCCGCTCCTGGAGCGACGCACGCCTGGGTCGTGACCTCGGCAAATATTCGTTTCGGACCTGGACGGCGCCGTTCAAGCCGGCAACGCGAGGCCTTTATTCGCTCAAGGTGCGCGCGGTCAATCGAAAGGGCGAGACACAACCGCTGGATGCGACGTGGAACCCCGCCGGTTATATGCGCAACGTGGTCGAAACCGTCAATGTCGCCGCCGTGTGAGACCCATCATCATGAAACGCTCCCCTCTTGCGCGCCCGCGAATTTGGCACGTGCTCCTCGGCCTCATCATGGCGCTGCCGGCCGCTTCCGCGCTGGAGGTCACGCTGCCGGCGGAAACCGCACGCTTCCAACCGAGCGACCTGCCGGGGTATGCACTGGTGCAGCGGGACTGCCTCGTCTGTCATTCCGCGCAGTACGTGCAATACCAGCCATCCTCATCGCCGCGCGCCTACTGGGATGCCACCGTCAAGAAGATGAAAAAGCCCTTTGGCGCCCCGTTCCCCGACGACGATATCCCGGCGATCGTGGATTACCTGGTCAAGACTTACGGCACCGAATGAGCCGAGCGTGGGGATTCGCCAGGAATCCCCACCACCGTCATTTGAACTTCACGCGCGCTTCGACTCCGGCTGTCAGCGGCCGATTGATCACGAAATGCGGCTGGCCGGGAATTTCCGCCCCGATCATGACGGCGTCTGCCAGGTTGGCGTGTTCGTTGGTGAGATTCTTGACGAACATGGCGACCTCGTAGCTCTCGTTGCGCCCGCCGAGCCGGATATCCCCGATGTTGTAAGCCGGCCGATAAAGCGGGGTTACCTGGGTATTGACGGAATAGCTGCCGCTGACATGGCTGTAGTCGATGCGTGTAAATCCGGTCCAGCTCCCCGTCAGGTGCCGCTCGTACTCGACGTTGCTCGCCAGGGTGATCTCCGGGACGTTGTACACGGGGCTGCCCACCGTTTGCGGACTGCCGGCTCCCTGCTGAGTAATACGGGCGTCCGTGTAACCCAATCCGAGGCCGAGCGTGAGTTCCGGAATCGGCCGCCCGCTGAATTCGAGCTCAAACCCGGTGCTGCGCGCGGCGCCTGAATTGCCGGTGATGCCATAACCGCACAGCGGGAGTGAAATCTGCTGCTGAATGTTGCTCCAGTCGATCCAGAAACCTGCGCCGTTCAGCGTGTACCGATGCTCCGCGAAACTCGATTTGAAGCCGATCTCATAGCTCCAAAGGGTGTCGGACTTGAAGGTGGACGCCTGGGAGGCGGTCAACCCGGCGTTCGCGAGATCCTCGTCGCATCCTGTCGGGGGCGGCCCGGAAGGCAGCGCGATGTTGTTGCCGCCCTCGCGAAAGCCCTTGGCTCCGCTGGCGTACACCAGGAAATCGGGCATCACCTTGTATTCCAACAGATACCGGGGAGTGACGCCGGTCTCGGTGGTTGACGGCGCGATATAGGTGGTCGGGATGAAGCCATAGAACGCCCCGTTCGTGAACTGGTGGAACGTGGCGATGTCGCGATACCAACGAAGCCCCGCCGTTACCTTGAGATTGGGCAGTATGTCGTAGGACGCATCGCCGTAAACGGCCTCCTCCGTGGCTTTTCGCGAGTCGATGAAGGACAGGATGAGATCACTTTGGGAGTCCGTGGCCGCGGCGAATCCCGGTGTGTTCCACTCGTAGTCCCGCGGGCGCGTGCTTTCCGAGTAGAAGGCCCCGACAATGGTCTGGAAGGGTCCCGAGAAGGTGGACGCAAAGCGCAGTTCCTGCACGAACCGCCGCAGATCGATCTCGCGCGTAATGGGTGAGGCTAGCGGAGTCGTAAAGCCGAAGGCATAGGCCGTAAAGTCGGTGTCGTCCTCGGTTTCGAAGGTCTTGCGATCGAAGTAAGCGGTCGAGGAGACGAAGGTGCCGAACGGCACCGTATAGTTGATGGTGAGGCTGTCGAGCCACCACTTGTCGGTGCCCCCCTCTTTGACGTTAAAAACTTGCCGCTGCAGGAGATTGTCGGCATTGCCGAGCGCATAGGGGACGCCATCTTCGACGGTCTCCTGATACATGACTCGCGGGGTGATCGCGAGTCCCTCCATGGGTTCCCAACGCAGGGCGATCTGGCCGCCGTAGTACTCCAGGCTGCCGACGTCATGCAGCACCGAGGTCGGCGGCGCGTCTTCGGGACCCAAACCCTTGTCGAAATAGCCGCTGTCGAACTGGTAGTAGCCGCTTGCTCGCACGGCGAGGGTATTGTCGATGAGCGGCAGGTTGACGTCGCCCTCGACCAACCCATTCACGGAGCCGTGTTCGGTGGCGGACGTGCCGGCATGCACTTGTCCGCTGAACGCGCCGGCATTCGGCTGCGCGGTAATGATGCGGACCGTGCCGCCCATCGACTCCGCGCCGTAGAGGGTGCCTTGCGGGCCGCGCAGCACCTCGATGCGTGCCACGTCGACAATGTGGGGGTCGAGAGTCTCGAGCACCGGGATATCGTCGATGTAAAAGCCGGTGGTATTCGAACCCTGGATCCCGCGCAGCGCAACGCCGCGGGCCGCGAGTGAGCCATCCGCGGAGTCGATCGCGAAAGACAGATTCGGAATGGAATTTCCATAGTCGAAGAACTGCTCGACGCCTTTTGACTCCAGCTGCTTCGTCGTCAACGCGGTGATGCTGAGGCCTACGTTCTGTAGGTCCTCGGAACGCTTGGTCGCGGTGACGACAATCTCTTGCAGCGCGTCACCGCCTGCGCCGGTTGCGGCATCGGCGGCGGCCATCTCCGCTCGGACCGGCACGGCGCTGAGCGTGGCGACCACGAGAGTCAATGTCATCGTGCTTGGCACGGCAGATCGAAATATCCCCACCCCGATTCTCCCGGTTATGCGCAGCACGTCGTGCGTGCAGTCATTTGTTTGCAAGGCGCCCTGATACTAGGGAATTTGGCTGTGCGCAAAGCATGCAAATCGACGGAAAAAGCATGTGTTCGGACGTTTCGGGCCGCGACCCCGCAATCCTCGCCGCGCACCGAAATGCGCATGGAATGCGCGATATTAGTGCATCCAACACGCGGCAGCGGCTACTGACATCCGACGCTAACGGGGTTTAACCTTGGCAAGAAACAGAATTACGTTCTGCCACGCGTCGTAGGAGCCTTCGCAATTTGCATTCGGCAATCCACCCGTGGCCTCAAAGTCCTTGGCAACCGGATGAAAGACGAAAGATGACAGCGGCCCGCCGCTGCCGATACGCGAGACGAAGTGCCCGGCGCCGGGATAAATGTGCATCTCCACCTGGTCGGCCTTGCCATGGTCGGCAAGGCGCCGGCGTATCTGCTCCGCACCGATGAAGGAGGGCCACATCTCGTCGGCGCCACCGCCAATGGCCAACACCGGTCCCTCCATCCTCTCGAAGGGAATGCCGAACGTCGAGGATATCGACGGGTCGCTCCAGGTTCTAAGGTAGTACGGAGTCCCGACGAAGCCCGGAGGCTCGTTCGAGTGCGCGGCATCGCCGGCGTTGTTCGAATCGGTCTCACCCCGATCGGCCGGGAGAGGCTTGCCGGCATAGGTCCAGGCGGCCTCCACCTCCCGAATGCCGGGGCCGAACGCACCATTGGTCAGATGGGAGGGAACCAAGACCACGGCGGCCGAGAAATCCTGCGGAAAGTAGCTGGCCGCCAATCCCGCCGCTTCAGATCCCCGCGACGTGCCCATCACTGCGACCCGGTGCGCGCCCGTCCGTTGCTCGAGCCATTGCGCCGCCGCGCGAAACGATTCGAGCGGAATCCCACGAAGAGTCGATGGCAAATCCTTGTAGGCGAAGATCCCCTGGGCCAGCGCGGGATGGCCGTGACTTGCCAGCAGCGCGGCCTGGGTTTGCGGCAAGCCACCGCCGGACCCTGCCAGAACGACGACGGGCACTTTCTGTGGGACGTGCGCGGGCGGCGGATAGAACAAGCCGCGCACCCCTCCGGCTGCAGTGACCTCCTCCGGTACGATGTTGGCCGCATAGCTGCGCGTTGCCGTGGCGCTGGCGATGGTGCTGCCGTCGATGCTGGCGGTGAGAGTCACGGTGTAGAGCGCAGCGGCGTCGAGGCTGGGCGCAGTTCCAAGTTCTGGGTGCTTCGGCAGCTGCGCAACATAGGCTTCCAGCTGTTCGGGTCCCACCGGCAAAGCCGAGCACCACAGGCCGTGCGGACTGACCCCTTGATAGCTCCCGCCCAGCGAGGGGGCGACATCGACGTCCACACGTCCATTCGCATCCGCAAGATAGACGCCCACGGCCGTCCAACTGCGCCCGTGAACATCCGGCCGTTGTGCGCTCACCCGCACCCGCGAGCCCGGCAGAATGTGCTGCATCACGACGTGAAACGGCGCATCCATCAAGCCGAACTCCGGCGTCACGCTGAGCTGGGGACCTTCTGCCGCGCCCACTGCGACCACGAGGCCGCACGCGGCGATGGACAGTGCCGCCCTCCCCAGGACATTCGCCGTGCGTACAGCTACCAAATCGGCGCCATCGAAGAGCCGGTCTCTTGATAGTCCGGTATGCGGCTGTGATCCAGCCGCAGCGCCGTGCGATCGATGACTGCGCCTTCCTTGATGACGAAAACGATGCGGCGGGTGTCGCTGATGCGTTTGTCGGGGTTGCCGTCGACGATCACGAGATTGGCAAGTTTTCCCGCCTCCAATGTCCCCCACTCGTCCGCGGCGTTGACGATCGCGGCCGCATTCTTGGTGGCAGCCGTGATCGCCTGCAGCGGCGTCAACCCCGACTCGACCAATAGCTCCAGTTCGCGATGCAAGCCTTCGCCTTGAAAATCACCCGGGTAAACGGCGTCGGTACCGGCCGCGAACAAGATCCCCGCATCGCGCAGGCGTGGTACGTTGCTTTCCGCCCCCTTCAGATCGACGTGCATGGTGTAGTCGCTCTTGGCGGCCAGTTGTTCAGCGTTCAAGCCCGCATACTGCTTGCGCAGCGCATCCAGCGCGCGCTTCGGCGTCGTGTCGGCGATCAGCGGACTATCGAGAAACGACAGGTCGGCAAAGCGGCGCCCAAGGCTGGATTCCTGCACCACCAGCGTGGAAATGAAAAAGACATTGTGCGCTTTGATGGTCGCAATCGTCTCGTCGCTGATCCGCTTGGATGGGAAATGCGCGAACCCCGCGATGCCTTCCTGGGCGATATCAGCGGAGCCGTTGCGCCGCCACTGATCGATGATGGTGCGCACATTGCGCTGCTTGGCCTCTGCGGAAATTGAATGAATCAATTGATCCGAGAGTCCGACGTAAAGCTTGATGAAATCGACTTTCTCGCCCGCCAGCGATTCGACGATGCGCGGAACCTGATCCTTCGATGCAATGGCCATCGAAAGCGCCGGCCACACCGGATCGGCTCCATCGAGAATCGGGCCGACGCAATAGATGCGCGGCCCGAGCACCAAGCCCGAACGTACCGCCGACCGGAGCTGCAGCACGAAAGGTTCCACATTGCCGGTGTCCATGACGGTGGTCACGCCGGCGTACAGCAAGGCGTTCAGGTATTTCTGGTATCCGAGAATATCGAGGCCGACGCCGTCGATGCCGCCGAGCAGATGCACGTGCATGTCCGCGAGCCCCGGGATCACCGTGCCGCCCTTGCCGTCGATGCGCCGGCTGCCTGCCGGCGTGCGCACATCCGAAGAACTGCCGATGGCGACGATCCGCTGACCGTCGGCGACGATGGTTCCATGCTCGATGGGGGCGCCGCCGTTGCCGTCGATGATTCTGACGTTCGTGATTGCAATCGGATTCGCGTTCGCCCACGTCGCCGCCAATCCGAGCAGGGTCGCGCAGGTACGGCGGCAAACCTCAGTGGCAGTGACATCCAGAATCGACCACCGCTTGCTTTGCATGATTCCTTCCTTCAATGCCGGCCCGATCGTCTGCGGATGATAGCTACGGACCGCGGCCGCCATCAGCGTGCTTGTATCTGTTCTTGTCGGATCTCATTACTCATATGTCCAATTGCATTAGTAGCGCGCCCGGTCCCGGGAGGCCATGCTGCGCGGCAGCTTGCCGTAGAATTTCTTGAATGCGGAGGTGAAATTGGCCGGGTAGTCATAGCCCACCTCATAAGCCACTTCCGCGATCCCGTAATTGCCGTTCAGCAGCAGGTCGGCCGCGCGCTCCATCCGGCACTTGGTAATGTAGCCATAGATGGTGAGCTTCGCGACCTCGCGGAAACCCGCCTTGAGCTTGGTCTGATTGAGCCCGACCATTCGCGCGAGTTCCGGAATCTTCGGCGGATTTCGGTAGTGCTGGGTCAGATAGTCGCGCGCCTCGTAGATGCCGTTGACATCCCGGGGACGTATGCCGGTCGGCGCGCGGTTCATCATCGCGCGATTGCTGAATTCGCCGATCACCTGCAGCAGGATCTCGGTGCTCAATGCCTCCAAATACCGTCCGCGCAAGACCGGCATCATCTTGTGGCGCGACTCGACCATCAGCTGGACCGCATGCATGAGACTCGTGTCCAACGACAGTCTCTGATTCTCGACCTCCGGGTTGCGCGCAAACAGCTTGTTCAGCGGCGGCGGCACTTCGCTGGAATTCAACCCGAAATCGCGCGTCAAGATCGCCGGCCGACAATGCAGCACGACCATTCGAATCGGCTGCGCGGCGAGGATGTAATAGCCCCCGCGGCTCGCGCCCGGTGATATGTAGAGCAGAGCCTCCGGAGCCTGTGCGATGATTTCGCCCGACGCCGCGCGCAGCGTCCCGGTCAGGAGCAGACGCAGCTTGAAGAACCCGGTCCCCTCGACACGGACCCACGTGTCCTTGCGATATTGCGCGTCGGTGATGGAGAGCAAGAAACCGTCGGAGATTTTGAAAAAGTCCCAATACCCGTTATCCTCCTGCTCGTTGAGGAAATGCCGCATTCCACGCGTCGCCCAATGTTGCGGGCGCTGAGTCCCTTCCAATGTCAGCGGCGGCATCCCTCCGGATTCCGTCGTCAGCATATCTCCGAGGAGTTGTTCGATATCCTGTTGCAGCATCCCGACCAGCGGCTGACGGGCGACGAGCATGTCATCGAGCGGTTCGGCGGACCGTGCGCGCCCTTGCTGAACCGCCGCGCCACGTGGTTTTTGTAGGCGAGCTTCAGGGGGGATTTTGGATTTGCGTGCAGCCATGGCGGTGCGCCTGATGGGAATGGGGACGGAACGGGGTCGCCGGCTCGTATTCCAGCACGGAGGCGCGTTTGAGTACACGTAAAAAAATCGGCCAGTGCCGTCGGATCGCAGTAGTGAGACGTCGTCCCACATGTTTGCTGGGCTGTCCGGCCTGCTACCCTCCCTTGGAAACTGCCCGTCCAGAACCACGCTCATGAATGACGATCCGGTATCGCAAAAAGCCTTGGAGGCCATGCTGGCGGACAGTCCATTTCAGCAATTGCTCGGCTTACGCCTGGATGCATTCGACGCGGCCGCCCAGACCATCACGATCCGCTCGGTCTACGGACCCAACGTCGAACGTTCCGCGGGGAGCGGGCAATATCACGGCGGCGTCATCGCAAGCTTGATCGACATCGCAGGAGACTTCGCGCTCATCGCGGTACTCGGCTACGGCGTGCCGACCATCAATTTCCGCGTGGACTATCTGCGGCCGGCGACCAACACCGACCTGCTCGCCCAGGCACGGGTGCGGCGCGCCGGGCGAACGATTGGCGTCGTTGACATCGACGTGACGGACACCAGCAGTCGGCTGATCGCCCTCGGCCGGGGTTGCTACGGCACCCAGCCCGGCTGATTCATTGAGGGGAGAGGCGATGAAAGCTGTCTTGACAACCGCCCATGGGGGACCCGAGGTCCTGCAACTGCGGCGTGATTTTCCAACGCCGACGCCTGAACCGGGCGAGTTGTTGGTGCGGGTCGCGGCAACCGCGGTGAACTTCCACGACATCTTCACGCGCCGCGGCATGCCGGGGGTGAAGATCAACCTACCGGTGATCGTCGGCTCCGATATCGCCGGAACGGTGGACTCGCTGGGAGAAGGCGTGGACCGCGGCTGGCTCGGCAAACGTGTCTTGATCGACCCGGTGATGCGCGACGGCGGCCGCTTCGGCATGTTGGGCGAAACGGTGGACGGCGGCCGTGCGGAATTCGTGGTGGTGCAGCCATCGATGCTGCTGGAAATTCCGCCGGCAGTCGGCTTCGAGCAGGCGGCGGCGTTGCCGCTGGCATACGGCACGGCCTATCGGATGATGATCACGCGCGGCAAGCTCAAGGCCGGGGACCGGGTCATGGTGCTCGGCGCCAGCGGCGGCGTCGGCGTCGCCTGCGTACAGCTCGCGCGGATGGCCGGCGCCGAAGTGCTCGCTTTTGCGAGCAGTCACGCGAAAATGCGCCGGCTCAGCGAGATCGGCGCGAACCACGTCGGCAACTATGTCGAGAAGTCTTTTTTCGATACGGTCAAAGCGATCTACGGCAAGCCGCGAATCACCGGCAGCGGCGGCGTCGACGTCGCCGTGAATTTCACCGGCGGCGACACCCTGCCGGAAACACAAAGATGCGTGAAGCTGCGCGGCAAGATTCTCTGCTGCGGGGCCACGGCCGGGTACGATCTCACGCTCGATGCACGCTACTGGTGGACCTACGAGCACACGTTGATCGGTTCCAACGGTTGGGACAAGGACGACCTCAAGACCCTGCTCGACCTGGTGGCCGACGGGCGCCTCGCGCCGGTGATCGACAAGGTGCTGCCGCTCGAGGAGACCGCCGAGGGCGAACGCCTGCTGGAAGAGCGCGAAGTGGTGGGCAAAGTGCTGCTCAAGCCGTGATCCAGCGATGACGCAGCAGCTTTCGAGCCTGTACAACCTCGGGGATATTCTGCAGCTTCCGGCGCATGGCGATCGCAGCGCCATCGTCGACCTGCGTGACGAGTCTCGAGTGCGGCAATATTCCGCGCTTCAGTTCGATGCCTTGTGCGACGGGGTCGGCCGCGGCCTCCTGCGCCGCGGTGTCCGGCCGGGCGCCCGCATCGGGATCCTCGCGGAGAACCGGGTCGAGTTTGCCGCCGGCTACTTCGGCATCATGCGCATGGGGGCGGTTGCCGTGCCCGTCAATCACAAGCTGCCGCGGGCGACCATCGCACATATATTCCGAGACAGCGCCATCGAACTGGCGCTCAGTGACGCGGCCCGCCGGCCCTTCGTGCCGGAGACGGTGCCGACGATCGACCTCGACGGCGGCGGCGCGAACGGATTCGAAACCTTCCTCGACCCGGGCTCCCTGGATACTGTCGTGCCCGATGAGGAGGCGCTGGCCGAGATTCTGTACACCTCCGGCTCCACCGGCGTTCCTAAGGGCGTGCCGCTCACGCACACCGGTCAAGTCTGGGCGATCGCGCACTACGTCGAGCCGGTGCCCCCGGTGCTGCCCGACGCTTCGACCATTGTCGTGGCGCCGCTGTATCACATGAACGGATTGTTCAATATTACCGTCGCACTCGCGAATCGCATGCAGGTGATCTTGCTGCCGCGCTTCGACGCGCGCCGCTTTCTCGAAACGGTGGCTCGCTACCGCTGCACTTTTCTGTCCGGCATCCCGACGATGTATGCACTGATGGTGCGGGAGCGCGACCTGGTGGAGCGGCTCGATCTGGGCAGCGTCCGCGATGTGTCGATCGGATCGGCGCCGCTGACCGACGCGCTGCTCGCCCAGGTCCATGAGATGTTCCCGAACGCGCACATCGACAACGGCTTCGGTACCACTGAGGCCGGGCCGGCCGTCTTCGGTCCACATCCGGACGGCTTGCCGCGGCCGCCCCTGTCGCTCGGCTACCCGCTCGCGGACATTGGCTGCAAGCTGGTCGACGGCACTTCCCCCGACGACGGCATCCTTGCGTTGCGCACGCCGGCGCTGACCCATGGTTATTTGAATTTGCCGCAGGCGACGGCGTCCCGCATGCGGGACGGTTGGTACCTCACGGGCGATATCATGCGCCGCGATGCGAACGGCTTTTATTTCTTCGTCGGCCGAGCCGACGACATGTTCACCTGCGGCGGCGAAAATGTTTACCCGGGCGAGGTCGAGAAAATGTTGGAGCGGCACGCGGCCGTCGCGCAGGCGATCGTCGTACCGGCGCCTGACGACATCAAGGGACAGATTCCCATCGCCTTCATCGTTCCCCGCCGCGGGGCCGCACCCACGGCGGCGCAGATCAAAGAATACGCCCTGGAACACGGCCCGGCGTATGCCCATCCGCGCTTCATCGAATTCCTGGAGAGCCTGCCGGTCTCCGGCACGCAGAAGATCGACCGAACCACACTCACCGCGGAGGCGGCGCGCATTGCCCGCGCGGCCGGTCGGAGCCAATGAATCCCTATCTCGACCACATCATCTGGGCCTGCGCCGATCTCGAGCGCGGCTCGCGCCGATTCGAGGCAATGACGGGGGTACGCCCGCGCTACGGCGGCGTTCACGCCAGCGGACTGACGCACAACGCGCTGGTGGGCCTGGGAGACCGGTGCTATCTCGAGATTCTGGCCCCGGTCGGACCCGCAGGTCCGGGCGATGATGCCTGGAGCCGGCTTGCCCACGACATGCATGAGCCGCAGGTGTTGACCTACTGCCTGCGCAGCGCGCGTCCATTGTCGGAACTTGCGCCGATCTTTCAGGCCCATGGCTGGAAGAATGCCGTGGTCGCGAGCAATGGCCGCACCACCCCCGAGGGGGTTCGATTGCGCTGGCAGTGGCTGGCACCGGCCGCCGTGCAGTACGGTTTTGCGTTCCCGTTCTTCATCGACTGGCTCGATTCACCGCACCCCGCCGAGACTCTTGCCCTTGCCCAACCGCAGTCCGGAATTTTCCTGCAGAGCTTCGCTGTCGGGCACCCGGAGGCGGCCGAGCTGCGCCGGAGCCTGAAAGAGATCGGCGCCACGGTGGATACCTATACGGCCGACGGTGTGCGGTTTCGACTGCAGCTGCTCACGCCGCGGGGAGCCGTTTCACTGTGATTCCTGCCAACCCGCGGCCCGGTGATTGGCTCGGGTATCCCAAGGGCGCCGTGTTGATCATTGGGGTCGAGTTTTGGGAGCGGTTCAGCTTTTACGGCATGCTCTCGATCCTCGTGCTGTTCTTGACCGGCAGCCCGATTCACGGCGGGTTCGGCTGGCCGGCGGGCGAAGCGCTCGGGCTGCTCGGCGCATACTCGGGTGCGATGTATGCCTTTCCCGCCTTCGGCGGCTACCTCGCGGACCGGGTACTGGGCCGGCGCCGTGCGGTGAGGCTCGGCGCGAGCTGCATGCTGGTTGGACAGATCATGCTGGCATCGCCGGTATTCCTGCCTGCGCTTCTCGGCTGGTGGCATGCGGCGCCGCTGCTGCAGGCCCTGCACGCGCTAGGAGTACCCTTGGGGCGAGTGCTGCCGTCGGACGCCGTCAACGCCGCGATCGCAAGCCACGGTGCCGCGCTCGAGCCCGAAGCCGGAGCGGCCTGGCTGAAGCAGGCGTACACCCTGGCCAGCACCGGATTCTTCGTCGCCATTTTCTGCCTCGTCCTCGGCAATGCGCTCATGAAATCCACGCTGGTGGTGTTGTGCGGCGAGACCATGTCCACGGACGATCCGCGGCGCGAGGGCGCCTATGCGTACTACTACCTCGGCATCTCCGTCGGCGCCATGCTGTCGGGGTTCGTGGTGGGCAGCGCGGCGCAGGCGTTCGGATGGCACATTGGATTCGCGGTCACGGCGGCCGGGATGAGTGTGGCGCTCGGCTCCTATGTCCTATTGTCTCCGCGTTGGCTCGGTGCCATCGGGTTGCATCCGGACCGACGCGCGCCGGCCGACGCGTCCGTCAGCGCGGCCGCCGGCAGCGAGGCACGCTTGCGCATCGGCCTTTTATTCGTATTGGCAGCACTGCTGTGCGCGTTCAGCGTGGGATGGTTCCAGCTCTTCGGCAGCTGGCTGCTGTTCATCGAGAAGGATGTCAATCGCGCCATTGGCTCGTTCGTCATTCCCGTGCCCTGGTTCACCTCGATCAACGCGGCGGTCGTCATCGTGTTGGCGCCGCTGGTGGCCGCGTTCTGGGTGCGCCTGGGCACTCGACATCAGCGCGTCGACATCGTACAAAAATATACTTTTGCCCTCGCAACGGTCACGATCGGCCATCTGTTGATGTTCATGGCCGCCCGGAATGCGACGCCGACCGCACCGGCCGCGGTGTGGATCCCGCTGGCTTCATTGTCTTTGTTGGGGGTCGGCGAGATCGTCGCGTGGACCGCAACCTATGGAATGGTGTCGAGAGCGGCGCCGGCGGGATTCGCGTCCGTGGCGATGGGCGCTTGGTATCTGCTGACTTTGGGGCTCGGCGGCTACCTCTCGGGATTCACCGGCGGCCTGCTTGAATCGGTTGGATTTGCCGGCGCGTTCAGCACCGTCGCCGCCATCATGGGCGCCGCATGCGTTGTGGCGCTGCTGCTACGCAGCCCCCTCTTACGCCTCGCTGCCCGTGCCGGCGTCTCGCTCTAGCGAGCAATCCAGGAGCTTGGGTGCCGGCGACCAAGGCACCCTTCAGCTGCATCGCGCGCTCGGCACATTCGACCTGGTGCTGTTGAACGTCTCCGCGATCGTCGGGCTGCGCTATCTCTCGATGGCGGCACAGATCGGCCCGGCCAGCCTTGCGTTGTGGTTGCTGGGACTGATCACCTTTCTAATCCCCGCGGCGCTGACCGTATTGGAGCTCAGCTCGCGTTTGCCGGGCGAGGGTGGCGTCTATCTTTGGTCGAAGGTGGCATTTGGCGATCTGCACGCCTTCATCGCCGGCTGGAGCTACTGGATCGCGAACCTGGTCTTCTTCCCTTCGCTGCTCATCTTCGGTGCCGGAGTGTTCCTGTACATCCATGGAGGCACCTGGCTCAACCTCGCGGACAATCCTTGGTACAACGGCACCTTCTGTCTCGGGATTCTATGGCTGGCGATAGTGCTCAATATCCTCGGACTCGAACGCGCGAAATGGCTGCAGAACGTCGGCGCGGTGGCGACGTGGATGGTCGGGGCGCTCGTGCTCTGCGGTGGGATTCTTGCCTGGCGCCGATTCGGTGCGGCGACCCCGATCGGCCTCTCGGCCCTACTACCCAACTTCCACTCGTGGCCCACCCTGGGCAGCTTCACGACCATCGCTCTTGCCTACACCGGTCTGGAGCTCGGACCGATTCTAGGCGGCGAGATCAAGAATCCGCGGCGCACCATTGCGCGTGCGCTGCTCGTTGCCTGCGTTGCGATTGCGGTCCTGTATATCGCCGGTACCGCGGCTCTGTTCATGGCGCTCCCGGCGCAGCAGATCAATGCGATCAGCGGCATCCCCCAGGCGCTCACGGCGGTGGCCGTGCGCGCAGGGATGCCGATTTTCGGAGTCGTCGCTGCCGCACTGGCGATGCTGTCCCAGATTGGCAGCCTCGGCGCGTGGATCACCGGTACCGCACGCTTGCCGTTTCTCTTCGGTTTGGACCGCTATTTACCCAGAGCGCTGGGTGCCGTTCACCCGGTGTCCGGCTCCCCGTATATGGCGTTGTTGACGCAGGGCATTCTCGCGAGCATCGTACTGCTGGCCGCGATCTCTGGGTCCGCTGTCCACGAAGCCTATCTGATGTTGATCGACATGACCGCGATCCTGAGCTTCGTGCCCTTGTTGTACATGTTTGCCGCGCTGCCGCTGCTTCGCTGCCGCGCAGCGGCCGAGAATGCTCAGGCCACTCTCATTCCCGGCGGTCCATTCGCCTGTTGGCTGGTAGGCGGGACAGGCTTCGTGGTGACGCTTCTGGCCCTGATCTTGGCCATGGTGCCGCCGGCCGACAGCACCGGCCCTGCACTCTTTGGGATCAAGGTCATCGGTGGCTGCGCCCTGCTGATCCTCATCGGACTCATCTTTTACGTCCTCGGCCGCCGTAGGCTTTCGCTCGAACGAAGCTCGCCGTAGCTGATTTGCGGAGAAAACCACCCGGTTACTGCGAACCGGCGCTCTGTACCGGATTTTTCGCCATTTGCTGTATCTGTTTTCCCGTGCCGATCCGGGCAAGATAGACCCCATGCGAATTGCTAAACCGCTGCTCTTGGTCACGACGCCGCTGGGGCTTCTGGACGGGTTCTATGAATGCTACAAACTCGCCGGTGGTCTGCTGTTCTTGATGCTCGCCATGGTCGGCGTCATGGTTGCTGCACTGGGCACGGTCGTCGCCACGATTCGGCGCGAGGAACGCGAATCCAAAGCGGGGCGCACGTGAAACCACTCATCGTTATGACTCTGCTCGCCATCATCGCCAGCCTGGGCAAGGCGCTCTTCTCCATGTCGTCCGGTCCCGAACACTCGGCGCGCGTCGTGGAGGCGCTGAGTTGGCGGATTGGACTGTCGGTCGCCTTATTCGTGTCCTTGCTCGTAAGCTATCACTTCGGCTGGATTGCGCCCAACACCGTGCGTTGAGGGAGGCACTGGCGGCAAGTGAGCCGCCGCCGTATCGTACCGGGCGTGAAGCTTTATCGCGCCGTGACGCAAGAACTCAGCGAGATGATACGCGGCGGATCCCTGGCCGTTGGCGACCGGCTGCCGTCGGTTCGCTCGCTGTGCGGATCGCGCAAGATCAGTCCGGCCACCGTATTGAAAGCCTATGAGGCGCTCGAGGCCAAAGGTCTCATCGAATCGCGGCCGCGTTCCGGCTACTACGTTCGTGAACGCCAACATCCGCCGCTGCCGCGTACCTCGCGGCCCAGGAGCAATTCCACCCGCCTCGAAGTGAGTGACTTGGTGTTCCAAACACTCGATGCGTCGCGTGATCGCGAGGTGGTACCGCTGGGTTCCGCATTTCCAAGTCCCGCGCAATTCCCCTGGCCGAAGCTGGCGCAATTCTTGGGAAGCAGCGCGCGGCACCTCGATCCTTGGAGCACCGTGGAAAGCCTCCCTCCGGGAAGTGTCGAGCTTCGGCAGCAGATCGCCAAGCGCTACCTGCGTTTGGGAATGTCGGTCGGTATCGAGCAGATCGTGGTGACCGCGGGGGCTCTCGAAGCGTTGGGCCTGGCATTGCAATGCGTGACCCGCCCCGGCGACACGATCGCAATCGAATCGCCGACATTTTACGGCTGCCTGCAGGCCGCACAACGCATGGGCCTGCACGTGGTCGAAATTCCGATGCACCCCGTCGACGGTCTCGACATCGAGGCACTCGCAGCCGCAATCGCCAAGTTTCCAATCCGCGCCTGCTGGTTCATGACCACGCTCCAGCATCCGACCGGCGCCACGCTGCCGCAAACACGCAAGCGCGAGCTGGTGCGTTTGCTGGCGAATCACGACATTCCGCTCATCGAAGACGATGCGTACGCTGAGCTGCAGTTCGCGGCGAAGCCGGAGCCGCCGGCGAAGGCGTACGACAAGGCCGGACGCGTTCTGCACTGCGGATCATTCAGCAAGTGTCTTGCCCCCGGATACCGCCTGGGCTGGGTGGCCGCCGGCCGCTACAGCGCCGATTTGTCGCGGCTAAAGATCGAGACATCGATCGCCACGAGCCTCCCCGTGCAGCTGGGAATAGCCCAGATGCTGCGTCACGGCGGCTACGATGCTCACCTGACGAGATTGCGCCGCGACTTGGCTGATTCGCAGCTCGCCGCGATGGCATCACTGCAACGGCACTTCCCGGCCGGCTATCGGATTGCCGCACCCCGCGGCGGCTATTTTCTCTGGATCGAATGTGCCTCGCAGGTGGATTCTCTCGACGTGCATCGCCGGGCGCTGGAGTTCGGCATCACCGTCGCGCCGGGCCCGATATTCTCTGCTCGACAGCAATTCAAGAACTATCTGCGGCTGAATACCGGGCACCCTTGGACCGACGCCTTGGATCGGGCCGTGCAGAAGCTGGGGCAGATGCTGCGCCGTTACTGACACATCAGGCCAGCGGGATTTCAGCCTTCATGGCGGATCGCGTGCCGGCGACCGGCGCGTTGCTGATCCCGTGATAGGTGAAAACCAGCGAGAACTTGACGGCGGCGGTGAGATTCTGGCCGGCGGAATGCAGCGTATTGCAATGAAAGAACAGCGCATCTCCCGGATTCAGCCGCGGCGATTCCGCCGACCGGATCACCTGTGCATTGTCCGCCAGATCGGGGCGAAAGAATTTGGCGTCGTCGAACTGAGCGGCTTGGAAGGCGGCGCGGTGAGATCCCGGAACCAGCCATAGCCCTCCGTTCTCGGGGGTCTCTTCGCCAAGAGCAATCCAGACGGACACGAGATCCTCGCGTTGGAAGGACCAGTAGCGGATATCGCGATGCCAGCCGGTCAGGCTGCCGTATAGCGGATGCTTGGTCATCACGCAATTGTGATGCGATCGCGACATCAGCGCCGGTTCGCTGAAATAACCTTCCATCCACTCCCGTACCATCGGCGCAGTCCCGCAGCGGGCGAAGATCGGGTCTCGATCGTAGGCGTTGAGCAGCCGCCGTACCGTATCTCCGCCGGCCGCTGCACGGGATGGCGGGGCTCCGGGATACTGGATGTCCGCTTCGAGTTCGAGAGGAGCCTCCCGCGTGGCGAGCTGCGCTTGCGCGACGCGGCGCAGCTCGGCCAGTGCCGGGTCCGGCACCCATCTCGGGACCACGGCGAAACCCTGTTCCCGCACTTGAAGAATCTGCGACTCGTACATCCGCCGCGTACCGTCTTAAGGCTCGGCGGCGTGCGCCGCCAACACATGGGCGACCGCCCCCGTCAAGCGTTTTGCATACTCGATGTGCAGGAACTCATTGGGACCATGGGCATTTGACTGCGGCCCCAAAACCCCCGTCACCATGAACTGCGTGCTCGGGAATCTGGCACCCAACATCGCCATGAACGGAATGGTCCCGCCCGTGCCCATCGACATTGCGTCACGCTCGAAGTAGTTTTGCGATGCCTCGCGCGTGGCGCGCTCGAGCCACGGCGCGGTCGCCGGCGCATTCCATCCAGCATTGGCGGAATCGAGCGACCACTCGACCCGCGCATTGAAGGGCGGATCCTCCGTCAGTGCCCGTCGCACCGCTTCCTGGGCTTTGTCAGGATCGCCGCTCGGCGGCAGCCGGAACGACAGCTTCGCGCGAATGCTCGGCACCAGCACGTTTCCGGCATTGCGAACGCAGGGCAGACCGTCGATACCTGTGATCACCAGCGTCGGCCGCCAGGTCGAGTTCAAGATCAAGTCCGCAGCCGCGCCGGACACCGGTTCGACTCCGGGCGCAAACGGCAGGCGTGCGCGGACCGAATCGCCGAGCACCGTGGCGGTCGCCGCGGCCTGTGCCAGCCGCTCCTCGGGGATCTTCACATACAAGTCCTTCAGCAACTCGCCGCTGTGCGCATTCGACACCCGGTCCAACAATTGCCGCAGCACATCGACACAGGATGCCGCAATACCGCTGCCGCTGCCCGAGTGCACCCCTTCGTTCAGCATCTGAACGCTCAGCGTGCCCACCAGATTCCCGCGCAGCGATGTCGTCACCCAAAGCCGTTCGTAGTCCGCGCATTCCGCGTCCAGACATACCACCAGGCTGGGTTGACCGATGCGCAGCGCCAACGCGTCCACGTGAAACGGCAGATCGAAGCTGCCGCTTTCTTCACAGCCTTCGATGAGCACGACGCAGCGCGCGTGAGCGACGCCTTGCGCCTGCAGGGCCGCAATGGCCGTCAGCGAAGCAAACACCGCGTAGCCATCATCCGCCCCACCCCGCCCATACAGTCTCCCGTCGCGAATCACCGGCTCCCACGGGCCCAACCCCTCCTGCCAACCGGTAAACTCCGGCTGCTTGTCAAAGTGCCCGTACATCAGCACCGTGTCCGGCGCGCTGCCGGCGACCTCGATGAACAACAGCGGCGTGCGCCCCGGCAACCGCGCAATCTGCGCCGTCAAGCCCTTGATCGGCTGCCGCCGGCACCACTCGGCCAATAGTCCCACCGCCTGGTCCATGTATCCATGGCGCTCCCACTCCGCATCGAATAGGGGCGATTTATTCGGGATCCGGACGAAGTCGCACAAGGTCGGCACGATTGAGCGCTGCCATGCATCGCCGACGTGAGCAGACAGCTCGCCAATATCAATCGTGCCGGGGCTATTCATCTGATTGAAGGGACTCTTGCGAACCAAAAGATATATTACATTTGTATCAGCCGATGCATGCACCTTAGTGCACCCAAGACGACTGAGTGCGCCGTCATGGTGCGAGGGCGCGCAAGTCGCGTCAGATGTGACAACTGCTTCCCCCTGTAAATCCCTGATCTTGCTCATGTAGGTGGATCTGGCACGACACGTGCTCTCTTCTGTATCGGTCGCATCGCCGCGTTCGCCGCGGGACGAGCGTCGACAACTGGAAAACAGCGGGAGGGGTTTCGTTCGATGAAATTAATCACTGCAATCATAAAGCCGTTCAAGCTCGACGACGTACGAAAAGCAATCAGCGACATCGGGGTCAAAGGGATCACCGTTACTGAAGTTCGCGGCTTCGGCCGTCAACGCGGCCACACCGAAATCTATCGGGGCGCCGAATACGCCGTCGAGTTCGTTCCCAAGACAAAAATCGAAATTGCCGTCGATGACTCACTGACCGACCAGGTCATCGAGGCAATCGTTGCATCGGCCAGAACCGGCAAAGTCGGCGATGGCAAGATTTTTGTGTTCGATCTCGGCCAAGTCGTGCGCATTCGCACGAATGAGAGGGGCGCAGATGCAATCTAACAAAGTAAGGGGGTTCGCATTGATGACTAAATTCTTCCGCTTGACCGTTCTCGGACTATTGTTGTTCTCGGTCAACCCTGCCTGGGCCGACGACACCCCGGCTTCGGCCGCACCCCCGGCCGCCTCGGCCGCATCTGCGGCAAGCGATTCAGCGGCGGCACCCGCCGCGGCCGACGCGGCTGCCGCTGCGCCGGCTGGACCCACCGAACCTATCCTGATCGGCACCGACAAGATCAGTTCCGGCGACACCGCCTGGATGCTGACCTCGACCGCGTTGGTGTTGATGATGACCATCCCGGGCCTGGCGCTGTTCTACGGCGGAATGGTCCGCAAGAAAAACGTGCTGGCAACGCTGATGCAGAGTTTTGCGATCACATGCGTGGTGACGCTCCTGTGGTGGGTGATTGGATATTCGTGGGCCTTTACCCCGGGGAGCGCCTATCTGGGAGGCGCGTCGCGCGCGTTTTTCAATGGCATGACCGTCATGAAGGATGCGAACAAGATCACCGTGTCGCACCTGGCGCTCACGATTCCGGAAACCGTATACGCCATGTTCCAACTGACTTTCGCGATCATTACTCCGGCGTTGATTGCGGGCGCATTCGCCGACCGCATGAAGTTTTCCGCGATGCTGGTGTTCATGACGGTGTGGTCGCTGGTGGTGTACTGCCCGATTGCTCATTGGGTTTGGGAGCCGTCCGGCTGGCTCGCCGTCAAGGGCGTTCTCGACTATGCGGGCGGCACCGTGGTGCACATCAACGCGGGCATCGCCGGACTCGCGAGCTGCCTGGTACTCGGCAAACGCGTGGGCTACGGCAGGGAAGCCATGCCGCCGCATAACTTGACGTTGACGCTCATCGGCGCTTCGCTCCTGTGGGTCGGCTGGTTCGGCTTCAATGCAGGATCCGCCGGCGCCGCGGATGGCCGTGCCGGCATGGCGATGGCCGCGACGCAGATTGCCACGGCTGCCGCGGCATTGGCCTGGATGTTCGCCGAATGGATCGTCAAGGGGAAACCCAGCGTCCTCGGCATTGCATCGGGCGCGGTCGCGGGACTCGTGGCGATTACGCCGGCCTCGGGCTTTGTGGGCCCCTCTCCCGCCGTGGTCATCGGCATTGCAGCCGGGGTGGTTTGCTTCTTCGCTGCGACCTCGCTGAAGAGCGCACTGGGCTATGACGACTCGCTCGATGCGTTCGGCGTGCACTGCATCGGCGGCATCATCGGTGCGCTGCTGACCGGCGTGTTCGCCAGCAAGGAGATCAGCGGCGCGGACGGTTCCGTCATCACTCAGCTGTGGGGCGTGGGTACCACGCTCATTTACGGCTTCGTGATGAGCTTCATCATCTTGAAGGTGATCGACATGACCATCGGCCTGCGGGTGACCGAGGAACAGGAACGCGAAGGCTTGGATATCTCGCTCCACGGCGAGCGCGTGGAGTAAACCCGGCGTTGAGTCCTCTAAGTCCGGTGGCGATCGCGCCACCGGACTCAAGGCCCTGCTGTCTGCGATTTGGGCGACCGATTCCAAAAAATGAGGGATGAAGATAATGAAACAAAATGCAAAGCAATTGATCGCCTCGGCGGCGATGTTGGGTTTTGCGGCTTGCAACGTCGCATCGGCCGAGGACGAACCGGCAAAGCCTGCCGCCACCGCCGGTCCCTCGGTGTCCGATGTCCTGACGGCGTCGGGCATTGCCGAAAGCGGCTATGTTGCCGCATCCTATTACCACTCGAACGGCGACAGCACGTACCACCAATTCGACAACAAGCACGATAGTTTTCAGCTCGATCAAGCCTCGCTCACGATTGCCTTTCAGCCCAAGCAGGGCTTCGGTGCGTTGGTGGACGTCGCGGCCGGCGAGGATATGAAAATCCTCAACGCCGCGGAGGGCAGCAATCCCAATACCTTCGATATCGTGCAGGGATTCGTCCAATATGCCGGCGGCCCGGTGACGGTCATCGCCGGCAAGTACGTGACGCTCGCGGGCGCCGAAGTCATCGCCCCCACCGGCAATACCAATTTCTCCCGCTCATTGCTGTTTTACGCCGAACCCCTCACTCACACGGGCATTCGCGCCACCTATGCCGCCGGCGACACCCTCAACCTCGTGGCCGGGGTCAACAACGGATGGAATTATTCATCCCTGTCGACCTCCGGCTCGAAGACCGCCGAACTCGGGCTGGCGTGGACTCCGAACAAGGTGTTCTCGCTGACGGCTCAAGCCTATGTGGGCAAAGACCCCGCCTACGATGCACCAAGAACCTTGATCGACGCGGTCGCCACCTACAACGCGACCGACGCGCTGACCTTCATCCTGAGCTACGACTGGGGAAAGCAGCAGCAGCATGCGGCCGGCGATCCTGATCTGGACTGGAATGGCCTCGCCTTCTACACCAATTACGCGCTGAGCGATCAATGGCGATTGTCGCTGCGGCTCGAGTATCTGGACGACAAGGATGGCTTCGTGTCGGGCCTCACCGGGACGCCGCAGAAGCTCAAGGAGGGCACGCTCACCTTCGGCTATGCGCCGGTCAAGAGCTTCGAGCTGCGCATCGAGGCGCGCTACGACAAATCGGACAAAGCCACCTTCGTGAGAACCATCGCAGAGAACCCGAGCAGCAGCCCGCTCGCCGACAGCCAGACCGGCCTTGCCCTGCAGGGTGTGTTCAAATTTTGATATGGCCGCGCCTAGAATGTCAGGACCTTCACATACCTCACATGAGGCAGGGCCCGCAGCTTCTGCTGAATGGCTTCGGGCACCCTCTGATCCACGCCCACGATGGCGATGGCATCTTGCTCCGCGGCCTGCCTGCCCAGATGGAAAGTGGCGATATTGATGTTCGCCTCCCCCAACATGGTGCCGAGAGCGCCGATGAAGCCGGGTTTGTCGATATTGTTGATGAGCAGCATCACCGGGTGGAAATCGGCTTCGAGCGCCATGCCTTTGACTTCGACGATTTTCGCCGTACCCGCGTTGACCACGCCGGCGAGCGTGCGCCACCGGCCTCCGGTGAGAACCTTGATCCGGATCAGGGACCCGTAAATCGGTGAAGTCTCGCGCCTGGATTCGGTCAGCGGTGTTCCCTTCTGCTTCAGCACGGCCGGTGCCGACACCATGTTCACGTCGGGCATCAACGGCCTCATGATCGACGCCAATGCCAGGGCGGTCAGGGGCTGGGTATTCAAATGCGCGACCTCGCCTTCGTATTCGATCTCGATGGCCTCGAGACCGTCGTCGGCGATCTGCCCCGCAAATGCGCCGAGCTTGTCAATGAGGTCGATGAAGGGCTTCAGGCGCGACGCCTCCTCTGCGCTGATCGATGCCATATTGAGTGCGTTGGTCACCGCCCCCGCCAGCAGGTAGTCCGATATCTGCTCGGCCACCTGCAGAGCGACGTTTTCCTGGGCCTCATTGGTGCTGGCACCGAGATGGGGTGTCGCGACGAAATTAGGCGCTCCGAACAGCACGCTCTCGTTGGCAGGCTCCGTGACGAAAACATCGAATCCGGCCGCCGCCACATGGCCGCTGTCGAGCGCCGCACGCAACGCTCGTTCATCGACGAGTCCGCCGCGGGCGGCGTTCACGATGATGACGCCCTTCTTGGTCTTGGCGAGTGCCCCCACCGACAGGATGTTCCGAGTCTTGTCCGTCAAGGGCGTGTGCAGCGAAATCACGTCGGCCCGCAGCAGCAAATCCTCCAATTCCACCTTCTCCACCCCAAGTTTGACCGCGCGCTCCGGCGACAGGAAGGGATCGTAGGCGATCACTTTCATTCGCAGCGCGAGCGCCCGGTCTGCGACCAACGCGCCGATGTTGCCGCAACCTATCAACCCCAGGTGCTTGGCATAGAGTTCGACGCCCATGAAGCGGTTCTTTTCCCATTTTCCAGCCTGGGTGGACACATCCGCCGCGGCGATCTGGCGAGCCGCGGCAAACATCAGGGCAATGGCATGTTCCGCGGTCGTGATCGAGTTGCCGAAGGGCGTGTTCATCACCACGATGCCGCGTGCGGTGGCCGCAGGGATGTCGATGTTGTCGACCCCGATACCCGCCCGGCCGATTACTTTGAGATTCTTGGCCGCAGCAATGACCTCCTTGTCGGCCTTGGTCGCGGAGCGCACGGCCAGACCCTCGTAACCGCCGATGATGCTGATCAGCTCGGGCTTTTTCAGTCCCACGCGCACATCGACTTCCACCCCGCGGCTGCGAAATATTTCCAGGGCTTTGGGGCTCAACTCATCGGCAATGAGAACTTTAGGCACGTGCTTCCTTATCCGGCAATCTTGAGTGATGCGAGACAGCGTTCGAACGCCCAGTCGAGCCATGGGGTAAGTGACTGCACATCCCCTCGCTCGATCGTGGCACCGCACCAGATGCGCAAGCCCGGCGGTGCCGATCGGTAGGAGGCCGCGTCGAGCGCCACGCCTTCCGTCTCCAGGATCGCGGCCAGATTTTTCGCAAACTCCGCCTGTTCTCCGGCCGGCCGCGACGTGATGCGCTCATCCACCACCTTGAGACAAACGCTGGTGTTGCTGCGAATGGCCGCATCCGCTGCGAGGAAATCCACCCAGGAAGTGCGGGTCACCCATTGCGCCAGCACCTCGGCGTTGGCATTGGCGCGGGCGTGCAAGGCGGCAAGCCCGCCGATGGCGTCAGCCCATTTGAGCGCATCGATGTAATCCTCGGTCGCCAGCAATGACGGCGTGTTGATGGTTGCGCCCTCAAACAGTTCCTGATCGAGTTTGCCCTGTTTGGTCATGCGGAAAATCTTGGGCAAAGGCCACGCCGCCGTATGACTCTCCAGCCGCGCGACGGCGCGGGGCGAGAGGATCAACATGCCGTGAGCGGCTTCTCCGCCGAGCACCTTCTGCCAGGAAAAAGTCACCACGTCGCACTTGGCCCATTCGATGGGCTGTGCAAAGGCGCCGCTGGTCGCATCATTGAAAGTGATGCCCTGACGATTCACGGGAATCCAGTCGAAATTGGGGATCCTTGCGCCCGACGTCGTTCCATTTTGCGTGAACACGATGTCCGCCGTTGCGCGCGCCAGCGACAGATCCGGCAGCACGCCGTAGGGGCGGCCGACATGAATGCGGCAATCGGGCAGCTTCAACTGCTCGACGACATCGGTGACCCATTCTTCGCCGAAGCTTTCCCAGGCGAATATATCGACCGGGCGGGCGCCCAGCATGGACCACAGAGCCATTTCCACGGCGCCGGTATCGGATGCAGGCACGATCGCAATCTTGAACTCCGCCGGCACGCCCAATATCGCGCGGGTGCGGTCGATCGCCTCCTTGAGCTTGGCCTTTCCGGGCTTCGAGCGGTGCGAACGCCCGAGCAAAGCGCCATCGAGGGCTTTGAGACTCCATCCGGGGCGTTTCTTGGTCGGTCCCGATGAGAATCGGGCATCTGCCGGGCGGATCGCCGGCGGCGGTGTGCATGTCGTCAAGTTCTACTCCCATCCTTACAGATGAGCGTCCGCCGTTGGGGGCGGATGGCCCGTCGAGAAGGATAGAGATTGTTGCCGCCCTGTCAAGGTCCCGGCGAACAAACGAGCGAAACGATTCAACTACTCGCTTGGCACGAAAATCCACAAAAGCACATAAACAAGTAGGCCAACCCCGCCGCAGATGAACAGGGCGGCAAACAGCAGCCGCCATGCCCAGGCGTCCATGCCGGTCGATCGCGCCATACCGCCGCACACGCCGCCGAACCATCGGTCGGTGCGGCTGCGCCGAAATCTATTCACCGCGGACGCGAGCGGATCGCTGGAAGGCGGTTGTTCCAAGTTCAGCAGGCGCTCCTTGGCGCGCTTGAACTCCTCTTCCGTCAAGCCGCCGTTGGCACGCAATTCCGCCAGTTTGCTCAGTTCATCAGCCAGCGCCATGGGCACTCCTTGACGGCCTTGTATCCCAATAACACCGCAATCGAGAAAAAGTGGCAAAAGACCGAATTCCCGCGCTTATTCCTCCTCGAGGGGGTAACTCTCAATCCGTCCTACCTTCCAAATCTCCGCCTGCACGTCGGATCTGACAATGACCGAGCGGCGCCGCGTATTCTTGTCCAGGTCCCGCGGCGTCATCGGCGTCGCCGCGAAATTCTGGACGCTGAGCAGCGCGTCTTGCCGCTCGACGGGATTGCTCAATTCTGCAATCAGCTCATGCGCGGCCCGATCGGGTTGATTGACGATGATCAGGGCATCCTCATAAGCTTCGGGCGCGTCTGCGCGATGTACCCGCAAATATCGCAGCGAGCGCTCCACCTGCGTGACGTCTCCCAATTGAGAAGCCGCGTTCAGCCTCACATTTTCGAGCTGCATTGCTCCGAACGGGCTCGTATCCGCCGTTAGGCTGGCGATGGCTGACAGGGCAGCGCGGGGACGGCCCAATGAACAATACAGGTCCCCAAGGTCAATGAGCTGACTGACGTTGCCGGCATACTTCTCCGGCAAGACGCTCGCCGCAGCCAGTTGCGCGACGGCTTCGTCCCAACGGCCGACGCGCTGTAATGCGAATGATCGAAGACTCAAGAACCGGGCGCGTTCGCCCGCAAAGTCTTCGAACAATCTTCCGGGGTAGTTGGTGGTACGAATGTCCGACAGGACGGAATCCGACGCGGCCAGCGCGGCCTCATAGTGTTGCTGATGCAACAGTGACAGGATCACTGCTGATTTGAGCGCCAATGATTGCGGCGCGGCATCCGATGCCGCCTGCAACGAATGAAATTCGCGCTGCGCTGCCCGCTCAATGTCGAATTGCGCGGGATTGCCCGCGACCACGGCATCGAAACGCCGGTCGGCACGCATCGCCACAAGAACATAGGGCTCCGTAATGTGCATGGCGACTTCGTTCGCCTCGCTGACGCGATCCTTCTCCAGAAGAAGCTGCGTCAAATCCCGCCAGGTCGAGCTCGGCTCAATATTCCATTCGAGCTTCCAGTGCGCGTCGTAAAGGGCCTGCAACAGCGCCAATGCCGCGCCCTTCGGCAAAGGGTGCATGTCATCGGCGACTTGAAGAATATAGTCGGGGTCTATCTCCCCGGCACGGTCGGGCCATCGTTGCATCAGTACCGTCAAGGCGCTGACCGTGTCGGTCTTGTGGCCCAATTTGCCCGCGGCCACCAGCCGTTCGTACCAATCGTCGTAATTTGCCTGTGGCATTGCAATCGCACGGCCGAGATATTCGTAGCCGAGCTCCGGCGGCCCGTGATAGCTGGCCACTTTGCCGGCGGTGGACAGCGCCCGGTACTGAACATCGCGGGGAAGTTTGCCGAACGCCTTGTCATCGATGATGGATCGAAGTGCCGCGAGCGCTTGCGGCCAGTTCTTCTCAGTCACCCATGTCGATGCGAGGCCCAAGGGGTCCGCCTTGGCGGCATCCGGCGCCAAGTTGGCCGATGCCGCGGGGACTTGCGCCGCGGGCTTCGTCGAATGATCCGCGCCGCAGGCGGTGAGGCTGAACGCCGCCAGCAAGGCGAGCGCGAACGGTGCCGCCGGCTGTCCGGCAATCGGACTCATGCGTGGCAACTCCTCAATTTCTAGGGATCGGCGCTCAACGACAATCCGGGAACGCTGGCAAGATCCGCCGATATTTTGCGGCTCACTTGTTGCAGCATCGCAAGGCGTTCACGCACCAGTTTGGCCTTGTTGATCCGGCGTGAATGGCTCGACGAATTGAGCGCGGCGACCACGCGGGCGGATTGATCGAATACCGGAACGGCGAGAGCGACCACGCCGTAGGCCAGCTCATCCTCGACCGCCGAATATCCCGAGACGCGGCACTCCTCGATGAGCCGCCGCAACTTGGCCGGATCGGTCACGGTCCGGTCGGTCAACGCTTCCAGGTTCACCGTGTCGAAGTACTGGCGCAGATGATCCGCACTCGAACCCGCCAGCAATACCCGGCCGGTGGAGGTGGCATGAGTGGGAAAACGGCTGCCCACATGCGCTTCCAAGCGCACCAGGGTGCGTATCGAGGCGCGTGCGACATAGACGATCTCCGTGCCGTCGAGCACGCAGAGCGCGGCCGAATCGCCGGTGACCCGTGCCAGCTCCTCCAAATGCGTCTTGGTGAGCAGTTCAATGTTCATGGACTCCAGATACGCCGCCCCGAGCTCGAGCACTTTGGGGCGCAGCACGAATTGCCGGCCGCTGCGGGTGACATAGCCGAGTTCTTCCAGGGTCAGCAAGCAACGCCGGGTGGTGGCGGCCGGCATTTGAGTGGCGGCTGCAATATTGCTCAAACTCAAGGAAGGCCGGTCCCGGGCAAAGGCGCGGATGACATTGAGCCCCTTGGCAAGTCCGCCCATTGCCTCGCGCCGTCGCTGCACTGTTTTTGTTCGGGTCATGGCATCAGTGTATTTCGATATGCGAAAACTGGGAACGACTTCTTGCCGAACTTGACGGGCAGCAAGTTCCAGTTCAGCATAATTCGTTATACGAAGCGCCTTTCGATATACGAAATATTATAGATGGGGTAGGGAAATAAGTGAAGATCGGCTCACAGGCGCACCACAGTTCGGCGATTTCGGCCTCGAACGAAGCCACGATCGTGGTTCGCGGACGCAACCTCGCTCAAGAATTGATCGGCAGGATCAGTTTCACCGATCATTTCTGGTTGCTGCTCACCGGTACTATGCCAACAGCGGCGCAGCGCCGCATCCTGGACGCGACCCTGGTGGCCATTGCGGAGCACGGACTCGTTCCAAGCGTACAGGCGAGCCGGATGACGCTCGCGGCCGCGCCCGAAGCGCTGCAGGGCGCCGTCGCCGCCGGGATTCTCGGGTGCGGTTCGGTCGTGCTGGGCTCATCCGAGGCCGCCGGCCAATTCTATGCCGCCATTGCGGCGAAAATCGCCGCGGGCAGCGCACTGTCACAAGCTGCGCAATCAATCATTCTTGAATATCGCGGCGCCCGGCGGCCCATCCCGGGATACGGACATCCGCAGCATAAGGATCTCGATCCGCGCGTCGGCAGCTTGTTTGCGGTGGCGGCGGAAGTCGGTTCGGCGGGGACGCATATCGACATCGCTCGGCAAGTCGAGCACCTGTTGCCGGATCTCGTCGGCAAGCCGCTCAAGTTGAACGTCTCGGGCGCGATTCCGGCGGTTCTTCTCGATGCGGGCTATCCGCTGGGCGCGCTCAAGGGGGTGCCAATCCTTGCGCGAACCGCGGGGCTCATCGCGCACCTTCTGGAGGAGCAAGTGCGCCCGATTGGATTCGTTCTTTCGCACGCCGGCGCAGCCGCCATCGACTACGACGGCGAAACCCCGCCGAACTTCGAGCCGGCCCGTGAGTAGCACTCCAAAGTTCGTTGCACATGGGCGGCGTGCTGAACGGCATCCGCGTCGTCGAGCAGGGCACATTCATCACGGGACCCTGTGCCGGCATGATGCTCGCCGACCTCGGGGCCGACGTCATCAAGGTCGAAAGTCCCGAGGGCGACCCGTACCGCAACTACCGCGGCGATCATTACTCACCGCATTTTCAAGCCTACAACCGCAACAAACGCAGCATCGCCCTGGACTTGAAGGAGCCCGCGGAGCGCGTCGTATTCGATACGCTGGTGCGCGAAGCGGACGTGTTCATCCAGAATTTCAGGCCGGGAACCGCGGCGCGTCTCGGTGCCGGCAGCGATCGGCTGATGACGATCAATCCGCGGCTGATTTACGCTTCCATCAGCGGCTTCGGCTCGAGCGGTCCTTACACAGAACGTCCCAGCTACGATTCTGTCGCCCAGGCGTTGAGCGGTTTCTTGAGCGTGGTGGTCGACTCCAGCCGCCCCCGCTTCCTGGGCCCGGCGCTCGCGGACGCGATCACCGGAATCTACGCCGCCTACGGCGTCCTGGGAGCGCTGGTGCAGCGCGGCCGCAGCGGCCAAGGCGCGCTGGTCGAAGTGTCGATGCTCGAGGCGATGGCGCATTTCGCCGTCGAACCTTTTGCCGCGTATTTTGCGCTGGATACCGTGCCGACATCGAACGATCGCCCGCGGCTCGCCCAGGCCTATATCCTGCACACGGCAGACAAACGCCTCATCGCCATTCACCTGTCGTCCCTCGACAAATTCTGGAATGGACTGGTGGCCGCGTTGGAAGCGCCGGAGCTGGCATCGGATGAGAGATTTCGCCTGCGTCTGGCACGCATCGAACACTATGACGCGCTGAATGCCGAACTCGATCAGCGGTTCTCGCGCCGCGATCTGGCGCATTGGATCGAACGGCTGGGCCGGCACGACGTTCCGTACGCACCCATCAATACCATTGACGAGGTCGTCCACGATCCGCAGGTGGAGCATTTGGGGCTCATCGTTCCGGTCTCGCCCGCACATGGCGCAAGCCGGTCGGTACGGCCGCCGGTGCAGTTCGGAGGCGTTCGCGAAAACTCGGTGCGCGCCGCGCCGCTGTTGAACGAACACGGAGATTCGATACGCGCGGCGATCGCACAGGGCGGGCAATGGCCCGCTGCACGCAGCGAGAACGACCAGTAGACGCTTAGACCAATAAGGATTGAAACGGGAGTGATGCATATGAGTACTTCAAGAGGTAGATGGACAGCTGCGGTGGCGGCAATGGTCGCGGCGATCATCGCGTCACCTGCACCGGCCCAGACCGGCGAGCTCACCGAGATCGTGGTCACGGCCCGCAAGCGCGATGAATCTTTGCAGAACGTGCCGGTCACCATGGACGCCTTCACCGCGCAAACGATCAAGGCGGCAGGGATCGAATCGCCCCGCGACTTCGTCGCCATGGTCCCGAACATGACCATCGTCGAGGTGCAGAACGTCGGCAACTCCTTCATCACGGTCCGCGGCATCTCGCAGGCGCGCAACAGCGAGCCTTCGGTCGCCGTGCTGGTCGACGGTGTGCTCGAGCCCAATCCGTATGAATTCGACCAGGAGCTGTTCGACATCAAGCAGATTGAAGTGCTCAAAGGGCCGCAGGGCGCCCTCTATGGGCGCAACGCCATCGGCGGCGCCATCATCATCCATACCGCGGATCCTTCCGATCATTTTGAGGGTGAAGGCAAGGTCGGGGTGGGGAACGGAGTGTCCGAGAAGGCGCAATTGGCTCTGAGCGGCCCGATCGATTCGGCCGGAACCTTGAAATACCGCGCCTCGCTCAATTTCTACAACACCGACGGCTATCTGGAGAATACCTACCTCGACCGCAAGGCCAACCCGTACAAGGATTATTCCGGCCGATTGCGGATGCTGTGGCAGCCCTCCGATCAATGGAGTGCGGACCTGCGTTTGTATCGCGATCATGTCGACACCACTGCCTACTACTACATCATTCCGCGCAACGACGAAGCGAATGTCTTCAGTAGCTTCAGCACGCCGCCGAACGCGAACGACGTCACCAGCCCAATACAGACCAACAACTTGGGCTCGGACACGCGCGACATCACCGATGCCGCCCTCAAGCTTGACTACAACCCGGGGTTTGGGACGTTCACGGCGGTTTCGGACTACAACCACACCAAGGAGATCGACACCGGAGACGCCTACGACTTCCGGCCGATCGCCACGTCGATCGGGAACAACTATTTCTTCACCTTTGTCCCGCCTGCTCTGGGCGGACCTTTCGACGAGAGCCAGAGCCAGTTCATCGACGTGACGACCTACAGCCAGGAGCTGCGCTTCACCTCGGCGAAAACCGGCGGCTTCTCGTGGATCGCCGGTGCGTACTACGTGCACACGGACCGCTTCATCTCCACCGGCAATCTGGTGGACCGCGGTCAAGGCATCCCGCGCGTCTACGAGACCCCGATCGTCGACCCGACCAACCCGTTCGCCACCAACACCAATGTCACGTTTCTGTCGGATTCGCAGCACAACAACGCCTGGGCGGTGTTCGGCGATGCCACCTACGAATTCAACGAGCAGTGGGAATTCGACGCGGCAATCCGCTACGACCAGGACAAGCGCCAGAACACCACCGATACGCCGAGCCAATTCCTGATTGATCCTGCGGATTCCCACACCGGAGAGGTGCGCGATGCCACGTTCAGCGCGACGCAGCCCAAAGGCACGCTACGCTTCAAGCCGACCGACAATCTGACCTTCTACGGCGGCTGGAGCCGCGGGTTTCGCAGCGGCGGCTTCAACCAGACCGGGGTCGGCGCAGCCGCCGCCGCCGCGGGGCAACAGGGGGTTCATGATCTGTTTCAGGCCGAGGTGGCCAACACCTGGGAAGTGGGCGCCAAGAGCCAGTTCCTCGACCGCCGCTTAAGCGCGAATCTGGCGCTGTACCACACCGATTCCCACAACGGCTATTTCTTCTTCTACAGTGCCACCACCTCGACCCAGAATCTGGGCAATCTCGACGCCACTTACAAGGGTGCCGAGTTCGAGCTGAGCGCGAAAGCGACCGACAGGCTCGACTTGTACGCCAACTTCGGCTACACCGATGGCAGGATCACCCGTATGGAAGATCCCACTGTGGTGGGCAACAAGCCGCCGTTGCTCACGAAGAACACCATCAACGCCGGCGTTCAGTATCACCAGCCGATCGCCGACAAGCTTGACGGCATCCTGCGACTGGACTATCAGGAAATCGGCCGCACCTGGTGGGACCCGTACAACGTCACCTCGCGGGATCCCGTCAACCTGATCAATTTGCGTGCCGGCCTCGACGCCGACCGCTGGTCGGTAACCGCCTGGTCGAAGAATCTCACCAACAAGATCTATAATGCTGAATTCTCGGCGGGCGGCTTCCTGTGGAGAGCCCCGCCGCGACTCTACGGGGTCGATTTCACCTTTAAATTCTGATGCTGGGGAAACGCGCCATGGCTAACGCACAAGACCTTCCGCTTCGGCTACATCACAACGCCTATGTCACGCGCGATCAGGAGAAGACGCGCCAGTTCTACGAGGACGTCATCGGGATGCCGCTGGTCGCCACCTGGTGCGAGTCGGATGAGCTGTTCGGCAAGATGCGCACCTATTGCCATACCTTCTACGCCATGGCCGACGGCGGCGCCCTCGCCTTCTTCCAGTTCCAAGACCCCGAGGATCAGGCGGAATTCGGGCCGAAAATGCCGGCGTCGCCGTTTCATCACATCGCCCTCGCGGCGACCGCGGAGGCGCAGGCGGCACTCGAGAAGCGCATCGCCGCCGCCGGCATCAAGCCCCCGGACACCTACGTCTTGGAGCACGGCTATTGCCGCTCCGTCTACGTCACGGACCCCAACGGGTTGGTGCTGGAATTCACGCTCGATCATCCCGAGGCGGACAAGATTGCGCGCGACCGGCGCAAGGATGCGCATCAAGAACTCAAGCGCTGGCTGGCGGGGAACCATCAATCGAACAACACCTACCGCTGATCGGAGCTGCAGCCGCATGCGTGAGTTCGATGAGAAGAGCATTACCGAGGCGGTGATCGGTCGCTTGTCCGACTGCGGCGACCCGCGCTTCAAGCGGGTCATGACTTCGCTCATCACTCACCTTCACGACTTCGTCCGGGACGTGAAGCTGACCGAGACTGAATGGTTCGCGGCCATTCAATTCCTCACCGATGTCGGCAAGACCTGCACGGACAAGCGCCAGGAGTACATTCTGCTGTCGGACACCCTGGGCGTGTCGGTGCTGGTCATCACACTCAATCATCCCGCCGACAGGGGCAGCGCCGAATCGACCGTGCTGGGGCCTTTCTACTGGGAGGGCGCACCTGATCTGCCGCGAGGCAGCAATATTGCAGAAGGAGTAAAGGGCGAGCCGGCCTTTTATTCGGGGCGCGTGCTCAGCGCCGACGGACACCCGCTCCAGAATGCGCTGCTCGATATTTGGTCGGGCGACGGTGAGGGCAACTACGACATGCAGCTGCCCGCGGTGACCGGCATGAAGGCACGCGGCAAGATCCGCACCGATGCGGAGGGGCGCTACTGGTTCCGCTCGATCAGACCGACGTTCTATCCGGTACCGACCGACGGGCCGGTGGGACGCATGCTCTTGAAAATGGGCCGCCATCCCTACCGTCCCGGCCACATCCACATGATCGTCTCGGCGCCCGGGCACCTGCCGGTGACCACGCATTTGTTCGTTGCCGGCAGCGAATACCTGGATTCCGATGCCGTGTTCGGGATGAAGGAGTCGCTGCTCGCGCAGTTCGACCGGCATCCGCCGGGGACCGGCCCCAACGGCGAGCGCATGGACACACCGTTCTACACGGTGAACTACGACTTCCGCTTGAGGCCCGACGCCGGCCAACGCCCGGATCCGTAATAGCCGCTCGTTCCAAATCCTCACACGCCGTATGAGCAGCAGGATTGTCGGCGGGATCGGCATTTCTCACACGCCGTCGATGGGAGCGGAATTCGACCGCGGCATGCGTGCCGGCTTTGATCCTGCGTGGCAGCTCTGGTTTGACGGGACACGGCCCGCAAAAGCGTGGCTCGACGCCATGCACCCTGATCAAATCGTCGTCATCTACAACGATCATCTGAATTTTTTTGAATTCGAGGCTTATCCCACGCTTGCGATCGGCGTGGCCGATAGATTTGCTCAGGCTGACGAAGGCTGGGGGAAACGGCCCTATCCCGATCTTACGGGCGACGCGAAATTCGGGTGGCATGTCACTGAATCGCTGATTCGGCAAGAATTCGACCTGACCGTTTGTCAAGAAATGGCCGTCGACCATGGCATCTATTCTTGGCTGCCTTATCTCGCGGATCATCCCTGGCCCGCCCCGATATTGCCGATTGCGGCCAATATGATCCGGCAGCCCTTTCCGAGCTCTCGGCGCTTGTGGAAGCTCGGCCAAGCGCTGCGCGCCGCGATCAGCGCTCATCCCGGCGGTCAGCGCGTGGTCGTGATTTCGACCGGAGGAATGTCGCATCAGATCAGCGGCGCGCGCTTTGGGATTGCCAACTCGGACCTCGACCGGTTTTTCCTCGAGCATCTGCATCGCGATCCCGAGCGTTTGCTGCGGATTCCGCAAGAAGAGCTCATGCGCCTGGGCGGCACCGAAGCGGCCGAGCTGTCCCTGTGGTTTGCCATGCGCGGTGCCCTCTCCGATCAAACCAAGCAGATTTATTCGTTCCATACATTTCCGAAAATCACCGGCTGCGGCGTCGCCGTGTTCGAGGAACCGGAGAATCCGTGAGCATGTGGCGCTTGCTGAAAACACCGTCGAGGAACGCGGGAGGCTAGACCGGGGATTACCCGTCTCCGGTATCGAGCGAACCGATGCCCGAAACATGCCGTGGACAAGCGGCGCGCATTTCCTCGACCCCGATGCCGCAATTGTGCGCTCCGATGTGGTAGATGTTCTGGCCCACGGTCGCGGCCAGCTTGAGCAGTGCCTGAAGGTGCCCGCCCGCCTGCAATAGGCCGGTCCAGTCGCGGTGGCGGATGAGGTCGCAGCACTCGGGGGTCAAGGGGTAAGAAGACAGATAGGCTTGCTCGTCCCGCAGAAAGCGCTCGCGGTTGGCGGGATGCTTGAGACTCAGCGCAAACCGGTTGAGCGCGAAGCCCTGCATCGAGCGGGCTCCGTCGAATTGATAGGTTCCGGGCGGTTCAAGGTCGAAACCCGGCTTGGCCGGTTGGCGTTCGTCGGACATAGGGCACCTGTCGGGCTGATGATAGCGTGAGTCATGATGTTTCCTCGCGCTCGAGAACGTCGACAACTGAATTGTCGTCGTGCAACTATAGTCCAAATATTCACCATGTTTGCGTCGGCAAGATCGACGTTCAGGCCACCCAAAGGATACTCATCGTGAAAGTAGCCCTCATCGGCGTCGGCAATATGGGAAGACCCATGGCGGCCAATCTGGTCAAAGGCGGACACGAGGTATTGCTATTCGATGTGGATGCCTCACGGGCCGCCGCGGCGGCTGCAGAGATCGGCGCGACAGCCCTGCTCCATCTGCCGGCGGTCGCCGCCGCCGAAATCGTCGTCGCCATGCTGCCGGATGGCCACGCCGTGCAGGCCGTTGCGCTGGGAGATGGCTGCATTGAGTCCGTTGCCAGACCCGGCACCATCGTGATCGATATGAGTTCGAGCCAGCCCATGCTCACTCGCGCCACCGGCGCTGCACTGGCGCTGCGGGGCATTACCTTGATCGATGCACCGGTGTCGGGCGGCGTCGCCAAAGCGATCACCGGCACGTTGACGATCATGATGGGCGGCGACGATGCCTCCGCCCTGGCCAAGGCCAAGTCCCTGCTTGGCTGCTTGGGCACGACATTGTTCGAGGTCGGGGGTTTGGGGGCGGGACACGCCGCCAAGGCGCTCAACAATGTCGTCGCGGCCGCGAACTACGCGGTGTTGTCCGAGGCGCTGCTCACCGCTGAACGCTATGGAATCGAGCCGGACATGTTCGTCGATATCGTCAGCGCCTCTACCGGACAATCGTTCATGTCGAGCATCGTCATGAAGAATTTCGTGCTGACCAAGAAGTTCAATACCGGGTTCAGCGTGGGCTTGCTCGCGAAGGACACCGCCATTGCGGCCGAGCTATGCCGGGAGTTGGGGTTCGACGCTCCTCATATTCAACTCGCCAATCAACGATGGGCGCAGGCGCGCAACGCGCTCGGAGCCGGGGAGGATAATTCGCGGGCGATTGCGGTTTGGCGAGGCATCGCGGCGAGCTGACATGGCGCGGCGTGCGGCGAATCACCGTTGGTGGGAGCGAGGCGTGGCGGTCTCACCTCACCGAAGAACTGCTGGAACTGGAGACCTCATGGGGGTCTCCAGCGATTTGGTAAACATGAGCCGGCGCAGCGCGCGTGCGTCGTCATCCTTCAGTTTCCGCAGCTCCGACAGCGCTTCACCCAATTTGGCCTCCTCGCCATTGGCATGAAATATGAGTGCTTTGTTGGCGACGGCCTGCGGCGAGGCGCGATTGATGAACACGTCGCGCCGCACGTCGCTATATCGGGTGAGGAGACTGTCATCCGCCCCATCGAGGACTGCCGCAAGGCTGTCCTGCAGGAGGTAGCTGTCGAAGAGTCCGCAGGTCAGCCCCAAGCCGCCGGTGGGATTGGTTGAGTGCGCGGCATCGCCTGCCAACAGCACTCGGCCCACTCGGTAGCTGGGAGCCGAGCGTTGATGCATCCGATAGGGCGACGCCTGCTCGAGGTCGTAGGGATCGTCGCCGGGCAATAACTCGCGATAAGCTGCCGGAATCCGCCTTAAATAACCCTCTTCGGGCAATTGGGCGCCTTCCATGTAGGTGCAGCGCCACAGGCCGCTGTCATCCAAGGGAACGATGACGCTGCCGAATTGCGCATCGACAAGGAAGGTCGCATTCGCAAATCCGTATTTCGCAAAGTCGAACTTAAGATTGGTGGCGATGAAGCGCTCCGGCCAGGTCATCCCGTCGAAGGATAAATTCAGCAATTTTCGAACCGTGCTGCCTGCCCCATCGGCTCCGACCACCCACTTGGCGCGTATTTCTTCGGACTCACGAGCTCCCCGGGCTCTTACCGTAACCCCCTCCGAGTCTTGCGCCAGACTCACGAGCACCCGATCCAGGGTCACGGTGGCGTTTGTTTGCGCTTGGAGCTGTCTCGCTACGACCTCCACGAGACGATGCTGCCCGAGATGAAGATTGTAAGGCCGCGCCGTGTGGTCACGCAGGGCGCGCATCGAAAAGGAAATTCGTTCGCCCGAGCGCTTGACGATGTAGGTGTAGTGCGCGCACTTCAATGCAATGCGTTCTATGTCCTCAATCAGGCCGATGCGCGCCAATCCCTCCAGTACGGACCAATGATAGACGGCGGCGCGAGGCGAGTCGCTGGGGAACACCTGCGCCTCAATGAGCCTGACCGTGACACCGGCTCGGGCGAGACCCAGGGCGGTCACCATCCCGACCGGCCCTCCGCCGACCACCAGAACATCGATCATTAATGAACCTCGCTGCCGCTAGCCGACGTCACTTGCCCTTGGCGGTCGCTCTTTTGGCACGGGGTTTTGCCTTCGCTCGGCGCGTCGTCTTTGCCTTGGGCTTCGGTTGCGGCAAGGCAGCCGCGGTGGTGCGGACCAGGTCCGCCAGAAACTCCGGATCATCAAGATCCGCCATCAAGAACCAATTGCTGGCACCCGGGAACGGCGGCGCCTCGGTAGGCACGCCAATCTTGGCTCGGCCCTGGTCAGTTGCCTTGAGAAACAACTGATTGTCACAAACAAGGCCCACGACTTTGTCCTCGAAGTAGACTGCCGCTTCGCCGAACATGCGTCGCGAGGAGATCTCGCCGGCACCGCGCAGCTGTTCGCACACAAAGGTCACGAATTCTCGATCTGAAGCCAAGCTGACGCCGACTCTGCACGGTTGGGCGCCCCGGTTCCCGGCCAGCGCGTTGTTGAGGAAATCTGCCTCAGTCTACTATGCACAGAGACTCGTGACCTAATCGGGCTGCACCTCGGCGACCGGTTTGACCGTGGCGTCGGCAAAGTCGGTCGCAGGGACCAACAGCGCGAGGATCACCGTGCCCAATGACAACACCAGCATGGCCCAAAACGTCAAGTTCAACGCTTGTTGCATGGCGAGACGAACCGGCCCAGCACCGCTCGTCACAGCAGGTGCGTTCAACAATTGACGCAGCTGGTCCGAGGTGACCGGCGCCAGTGCGCCCGAGCGGCTCAGGCCCAGGTTGAGCACCGATCCCAGCACCGTGGCGCCCAAAGTACTGCCGAAATTGCGTGAAAAGATATTGGAGGCGGTGACGCTGCCTCGCTGCGCGGGTTCGACGATTTCCTGGATCAGCACCAGCGAGGGCACACTGACCAATCCCATGCCGAAGCCCATGACCAACGATCCCATGGCGGGCATCAGCGGCGACACATGGGGTGTCAGCGCGACAAAGAACAGCGCGCCCAACGGTTGAAGCAGCGCTCCGCTCAAGAGCAGGCGGCGCAGCGCGAAGCGGTGAAACAGCCGGGCCGCCAGCGTAGCCCCGGCCGGCCAACCGATCAGCATGGTCGTCAGCGTCAGTCCCGCGACGGTCGGCGAGCGCTGCATGACCACTTGAACGTAGATGGGCAGAAAGGTCGTGAGCCCGATGAGCGTCATGCTGGCGACCACGCCGACGCCATTGGTTGCGGCAATGGGCCGATGGCTCCACTGCGCAAACGAAACCATCGGGTTGTGGGCGCGACGCTCTATCATCACGAAGATGACGGCGACGATACAGGCCAGCGCGGCCGCCGCCGCCACCTGCATCGGGTGGTGATTGCCGACTTCGGTGAGCGCAATCAACAGAGCGGTGACGGCTACCGTGAAGGAAATCGCACCGCCCACATCGGTGGAGCGGCGCGCATGCATCTCATGATCCTTCAAGAACAGGATGTATCCGGATGCAGCCACGATGCCGACGGGAATATTGATCCAGAAGATCCAACCCCAGGACAGCGAGCGGATGATGAGTCCGCCCAATACGGGTCCGGCCACGGCGGCGACGGCCCAGACACTTGCAAGGTATCCTTGTACCTTGCCCCGTTCCCGAGCCGGATACAGATCCGCCACAATGGTCATGGCGACCGGCTGCATGGCCCCCGCGCCAATACCTTGGATCAGCCGACAGCAGATCATGATGGGCATGGACCAGGCAAAACCGGCCAACAGCGATCCCAGCAGAAAAGTTCCGATTCCCGCCAGCATGATGGGTTTGCGGCCGTACACGTCCGCGAGATTTCCAAACACGACCGTCGTGGCGGTTTGCGCCAGCAGGAACGCAGAAAACACCCAGCTGTAGAGACGCAATCCACCCAGGTCGGCAACGATCTGCGGCATTGCAGTGGACACGATGGTCGCTTCGATGGCAATCATGGCCATCGTCGACATCACCGAGGCAATGACGAGCGCACGGGTAGATTTTAGTTTCCGCAATGGATGGTTCTCGAAGCCGGGGTTCCTGCCGAACTGCATCAGTCACGGCAAGCAAGCAGTTTACCCTGCCGGCTAATCCAACGGCCAGGGCGCCGCCGCGGGCATGGTGATTTCACCCGCTGTGTCCGGTGCGGGTGCGACGGTGGTGCGTTCAACCTCACGCCACCAAGGCTTGGCGATCTCCGCATGCGCCGGCTCCACCGCCTGGCCAAGCCGCGGCATGAGCAATTGCGCATCGGTGCGGGGCGCGAGTTCCAGCAACCTCTCCGCCGGTTGATCCCACGCATGCATGGCCAGTGAAAACGTGCCCCAGTGCACGGGCAGAAACACGCCGCCCAGCATGGCGTGCGCTTTTAAGGCATTGTCGGGTCCCAGATGTATGTCGCCCCAAGCAGGATAGTAGGCGCCGATTTCCAGCATCACGACATCAAAGGGCCCCAGGCGTTCGCGAATCGACCCATACTCCGTGGTCAGACCGGTATCTCCGCTGAAGAACACGGAGTGACGCAGCGAGCGGATTGCAATCGATGACCACAGCGTTGCGTTGCGGTCCTTCAAGCCGCGGCCGGAAAAATGCTGCGATGGCGCCGCCGTCAGCACGACACCGGTATTCGGCAGCGTATGCGACTCCCACCAATCGAGTTCGGTGATCCGCTCCGCCTGCACACCCCAATATTCCAGGTGCGCGCCGACACCGAGCGATGTGACGAACGGCACGCGGGTCTTGGCGAGGGCGCGAATGGTTGGGTAATCGAGATGATCGTAGTGATCGTGCGAAACCACGACCACATCGACGGGCGGCATCTCGCGCAGCGACAGGGGCACCGGTTGGAAGCGTTTCGGTCCGACGAGCGCCGAGGGAGAGGCGCGCGGTCCCCACACCGGATCTGTCAGAATGCGCACGCCGTCGATCTCGATCAACATCGTGGAGTGTCCGAGCCAGGTGATTCGCAAACCGCTTTGCGGATTCTTGGCCCACGCGTCGAGCGGACTCATCGACGGGAGCGGCCCCCGTGGTACGCGCCGTTCGCCGCCGTAGATGAAATCCTTGATCGACGGCATGGGCACCGCCGCATCGCGCAGGTTCGGCAGCACCGGGTGCAGGTTTTGAAAGCGATCACCCGCCCATAGGGGCGATGCTTTCATGCGCTCGAGCCGCGCATCGTAAGCGCGTGTTCCCAGGGACTTCACGGCGGCAGTCTAGCAAACCACACGCAACGATGAACACAGCCAAGCTCGCAGTCGTCCCCTAAGCGAGCACTCCTGATTGCGAGTCCATGAGCCTCGGCAGGCAGCCGAGCCCGACGAGGGTGGCCTCCACCGCTTCCTCCAGCGCCGTGTGGGGCTCCCGGCCTAAAGCCGTGACCAATCGTGCATTGTCCATTCGCAATGGTTGGCGCCACAAATACCGCATCTCGCGCATTTCACGGAACGTCGTGACGAACGGCGAAGCCAATGTCAGCAGCCACCATGGGAAGGCGCCGAGCCGCGGCTTGCGGCCGGTCCGGCGGAGGACCACGCGCTGAATCGCCTCGACCATCTGCGTGCCATCTGCATCCCAGTGGCCGGCCATGTGGAACGTTGCAAACGCGGGGAATGATTCACGGCGCGCGAGCAGTTCGACCATCGTGCGCGCCACATCGGGAAGATAAGCCCATTGATGCCCGACCCCCCGGCTGCCGGGATCGCTCACTGCGGTGATCGGCTGCTCCGTCTTGACCAGTCCCTGTGCGAACCAGTTGTTCCCCGCCTTGGGCCCGAAAAAATCACCGGCTCGCACGATAAGCACACGGACGCCGGTCTTGCTGGCCGCCAGCAATCGCCGCTCCATTTCAACCCGGATCGCCCCTTTGCGGGTCACGGGATGCTGAGGCGACTCTTCGGTAGGGGTCAGATGAGCATCCGGTCCGAAATTGTAAACGGTGCCGGGCAGCACAATGGTGGCGCCCACGGCCGATGCCGCTGCGATCGTATTGTCCAGCATGGGCAGCACCAGCTGCGCCCAGCGTCTGTATCCCGGGGGATTGACCGCATGCACGATCACGGTGCAGCCGCTCGCGGCCGCCAGGACGTCACGCTCGTTGAGAGCGTCGCCCCGAATCCAGGTCATCCCGTCCCGCCGCACGAGCGGGTGTGACGCGCCTCGCTGCAATGCCCGCACATCCCACCCCGCATCCCGCAGCTGACGCGCCACTTCACCGCCAATGCCGCCGGTTGCACCCAAGACCAGAACCGAACTCTTGCCCGCCATTTCGCGCTCCTTTGTCAACCATGGCGAAATTCTGGACTCGATTTCGCACTCAAGGAATTGCATAAAGGATAGGTTCGGCTATACATTTATGTATGGCCTCCGACATCAGCTGGGAGTTCTACCGCTCGTTCCTCGCGGTCCTCGAGGAGGGCTCTCTCTCCGGCGCGGCTCGCTCGCTCGCCATTGCCCAGCCGACGGTCGGACGGCACATTGCGGCGCTGGAGAAGTCGTTGGGCATTGCACTGTTTACCCGCTCGCAAACGGGTCTGCTGCCGACCGAGGCGGCGCTTTCGCTGCGCGGCTTTGCCGAATCGATGCACAGCACCGCGGCGTCCCTCGAGCGCGCCGCAGCCAGCCAAGGTGCCGGCGTGGGCGGCACAGTTCGCGTGACCGCCAGCGAAATCGTCGGCGTGGAAGTGCTGCCGTCGATTGTCGTCGCGCTTCGGAATCATTACCCGGAATTGACGGTCGAGCTCGTGCTGACCAACCGCGTGCAGGATCTGCTGAGCAGGGAAGCCGACATTGCAGTGCGGATGGTACGGCCGCGACAGGAACTGTTGGTGGCGCGGCGCATCGGGCAGATCAAGCTGGGGCTGCACGCGCATCGGACGTATCTGGCCCGACACGGCACGCCCCAGACCATCGCCGATCTCACGCGGCATGCGCTCATTGGCTATGATCAGCCGACGGCATTCATCCGCAGCGCCGCCAAAGCATTGAGCGGCTGGCGGCGCGAGGCCTTTGCCCTACGGACGGACAGCGACCTGGCGCACCTCGCCCTGATCAGAGCCGGTGCCGGGATTGGAGTCTGTCAGACGGCCGTTGCGCGCCGCGACGAGGCGATCGTGCGCGTGCTCGCAAAACAGTTCTCGCTGCCCTTGGAAACCTGGATCACCATGCACGAAGACTTGCGCCGCAGTCCGCGCTGCAAGGTCACCTTCGACGCATTGGTCAAGGGCCTTCAGTCACATGTCGGTTAGCTGCGCATCCCTCGAGTCCGAAGCACAATATCGCGTCGGCCGATGAAGGCCTTCAGTACCGCGATCATGCCGCCATGGCCGCGATATTCTCGCGCGCCTTCAACATGGCCGCCTCTCTGGCCTGCGCTCCGAGCGCAAGCCCTTCCGCACGCACGATGGTGACGTCCGTCATCCCAATGAAGGACAGCACACCGGTGAGGTAGCTCTCATGATGCTCGAGAGCCGCTGCAGGAGAACCTGCCGCGTAAACACTGCCGCGCGAGGAGGCGATGAAGACCTTCTTGTCCTTCAACAGACCTTCAGCGCCATTTGCGCCGTAACGGAAGGTTTTTCCGGCAACGACCACGCGGTCGATCCACGCCTTCAGCTGGCTCGGAATCGAAAAGTTGTACATGGGCGCGCCGATCACGATGATGTCGGCCGCGAAGAGTTCATCCAAGTAGGCGCCGCCCTTCGCAAGATCGGCACCGAGGGCGGCATCCTCCACCGTCCCGCCTTGCCACGCGGCCAAGTGGGCCGGCGATAAATGCCGGGCTGCATCGTTCGCCAAATCCCGGTGCACCACCGTGATGTCGGGGTGCAGGGCGACCTGTCTTGCGACGATCTCCGCAGATAGCGCACGGCTGGCCGACTCGTTCCCGAGAACACTGGAATCAAGGTGAAGGAGTTGCATGATGGTCAGGGCCTCGCAGGTCGAATGTAGGGACTGACGTGCATGGTGCACCTGCAGATACCATGTGAACAGCCGTTATATTTCGATATTATCTATCTCTATTTACGATAGATTGGGTCAAATCATGTTAGACGGCGTCTCTTTGGACCAATTAAGGGCCTTCATCGCGGCCGTCGATGAAGGAAGCTTTTCGGCCGGCGCCCGCAAGTTGCATCGAGCGCAATCGGCGGTGAGCGAACTGGTCAGCAACCTCGAAGCGCAGATCGGCGTCGTTCTTTTTGATCGTTCGGAGCGCTATCCAAAGCTCACCCCGGCCGGCGTTTTATTGGTGGCCGACGCGCGCAGCGTGGTGGCCAACGTGGACCTGCTGAAGGCTCGCGCCAAAGGAATTTCCGGCGGTCTCGAGTCGGAGCTTTCGGCTGTCGTGGACGTGCTGTTTCCCATTGAAGCGATTGTCGAGTCGGCCAGGGAATTCAGGGACCGCTTTCCGCGTACACCCTTGCGACTGTACGTGGAAGCGCTCGGGGGCGCCTACCAGCCTGTGCTCGACGGACGCTGCAGTTTGGGCGTCGTGGGATCTTTGCCGATCGCACCGGATTCCATGACTTTGGAACGCCTGCAGGGGGTCCCCATGGCGATGGTTGCTGCACGCGAGCATCCTCTCGCCATGCTCACAGGCGTGGTGCCAAAGGTGGAGCTCGTCAAACACGTGCAGCTGGTGCTGACGGACCGATCTGAGCTCACGGCAGGGCGCGAGTTCGGTGTGATGTCGCCGCTCACCTGGCGACTCGGCGATCTATATGCGAAACATGCCTTCCTTCTCAAAGGGCTGGGCTGGGGCGGCATGCCGATGCACGCGGTGAGACAGGACCTGGCCGCAGGCCGACTGGTCAAGCTGTCGATCGAAGACATGCCGGATGAGGGCTTGATATTGCCGATGTCGGCCGCTTACCTCACCGCCAAACCACCGGGCCCTGCCGGTCGCTGGCTGATTGAACGTCTGCGACAGTGTCCCAAGCAAAACTTCGCCGACCAGCGAGCGGCGACGAATATCCGCGAGCAATCCATGGCCCGGTGACGGATCGATCGCAGCGTCGAGAGACTTCCCCCCGGAAAAAGCGCCAATGTCTGTCGATCTCGGCTTCCGTGGTTCGTCGTCCTGTCGTAAGCGCGTGAAATCTGCCGCTCGCAGTTCACCCGAAGTAGCCAAGTTCTTGATTTAACGGAGGTCACGATATGAAGGTCACAGTTCTCGTCAAAGCCACCCCAGAAAGTGAGGCGGGTCAGCTCCCCACGCAGGAACTCCTGGCCGCGATGGGTGAATTCAATGAATCGCTCGTCAAAGCAGGAATCATGTTGGCGGGGGAAGGCCTGAAGCCGAGCCGGGTTGGCAAGCGCGTGCACTTCTCCGGCAAGACACGCGCAGTGACGGACGGCCCGTTTGCGGAAACCAAAGAACTGGTCGCCGGCTTTTGGATCTGGCAGGTCCGTTCGATCGAGGAGGCGGTCGAATGGGTCAAGCGCTGTCCGAACCCCATGCTGTCGGATTCAGACATCGAGATCCGCCCGATCTTCGGGCCCGAGGATTTCGGCGAAGCGTTGACCCCCGACCTCAAGGCTCGCGATGCCGATCTGCGCCGCCGGCTCGATTCGCACAAATAATACTGAGTCCAATCTACACCAGGAGACCCTTCATGGCTCACCCGATTCCTTATCTCTCCTTCAACGGCAATTGTGCCGACGCCATGCGCTTCTACGAGCGCGCACTTGGCGGCAAGCTGGAAGTGCTGCTGAAAAACTCGGATTCACCCTACGCCGCGCAGACGCCGAAGGAACACGCGGCCCGCATCATGCATGCCCGGCTGGCACTCCCGGGCGGCGGCATGCTGTATGCGGGCGACTGTCCCCCGCAGATGAATTACAGTGGAATTCATGGCGTCGGGCTGACCTTGAATTTTGATACGGTGACACAGGCCACCGCGGCCTTCAACGCCCTCGCCGAGGGTGGTTCGATATCGATGCCCTTGCAGCCGATGTTTTGGGCCAAGATTTGGGGCATGCTCACGGATAAGTTCGGCGCGCCGTGGATCGTCAACGGTGAATTGCAGGCGGTATACGCGAAATAGCGAAATCCCAGGAGAGAGTCGATGGCATACGTGCTGCTCGTGGTGGAGAAAGTGGGTGACCGCGCGGCGCGGTCGCAGAGCGAAGGAGGTGCGCTTTACGATCGCATGCTGCGTTTCAGCAGGGATCTTACTCAACGCGGACTTCTTACCATGAGCCAGTCCCTGAAGACGGATGCGGACGGGGTGCGCGTGCATGTTCAGGGCGAGAAGTCGATTGTCCGCGACGGACCGTTCGCGGAAGCGAAGGAAATGATCGGCGGCTTTTTTCTTCTCACCTGCGACACGCGTGAGCAGGCGATTGCGATTGCGCGAGAATGCCCCGCGGCCGAGTGGGCGACGATCGAGGTGCGCGAGCTTGGCCCCTGTTTTCAGTGACCGGCGCTTGCGGCGGAGGAAGCAGCGTGAATCGAAGCGACGTCGAACGAACGATCGAAGCTGTGTGGCACATGGAGTCGGCAAAGATCATCGCGAAACTGGCAAGGATGCTGCGCAATGTCGGGCTCGCCGAAGAGGTCGCCCAGGACGCATGGCTTGCGGCATTGGAACAATGGACCGAAACCGGCATTCCGGACAATCCCGGCGCGTGGCTCATGACCACCGCGAAGAATCGGGCCATTGATCAGCTGCGGCGCAAGCAACTGCTGGAACGAAAAAGCGTCGTCATGAATCACGATCCTGATTTTCTGGGAGCGCAGGGCGATCCGGTCGCGGACACCGAAGACGTGTCGGACGATCTACTGCGCCTGATCTTCGTTGCCTGCCACCCGGTTCTCTCCGTGGAGGGGCGCGTCGCCCTGACGCTGCGATTGTTGGGCGGCTTGACGCCTGCGGAGATTGCGCGCGCTTTCCTCACCTCGGAATCCGCCATTCAGCAGCGCATTGTGCGCGCCAAGCGCACGCTGGGTGAAGCCCAAGTACCCTTTGAAATTCCCGGGCCCGCGGAACGGGTGCAGCGCCTCGCCTCCGTCCTCGAAGTCATCTATCTGATCTTCAATGAAGGCTATGCGGCGACGGCGGGCGACGAGTGGATGCGCCCTGCTCTGTGCGAGGAAGCGCTGCGCCTCGGGAGAATACTCGCGGAACTGGCACCGACCGACCCTGAAGTTCACGGTCTGGTCGCCCTCATGGAACTCCAGGCCTCGCGAACCGCGGCGCGCGTCGGTGCAACCGGGGAACCGATTCTTCTACTCAAGCAAAATCGCGCTCTGTGGGACCGGCTGCTCATCCGCCGCGGACTCGCAGCGTTGGGACGCGCGCAGAGCTTGGAAGGCGCGCTTGGCCCGTATTGCCTACAGGGCGCCATTGCAGCCTGCCACGCCCAAGCGAACACGGCGGAAGAGACCGATTGGGCGCGAATCGTCGCGCTGTACGATGCCCTCAACGAAATACAGCCCTCCCCCGTCGTGGCTTTGAACCGTGCCGTCGCTGTATCGATGGCCTATGGACCCGCCGCTGCCCTCGAGATCGTCGATGGCTTGCGCAGCGAATCCCGCCTGCGCGAGTACCATCTACTGCCCAGCGTTCGCGGCGATTTGCTCGAGCGGCTGGGCCGATTCGATGAAGCGCGAGCGGAGTTCTCGCATGCGGCGTCCCTCGCGGGCAACGTACGCGAGCGCAACCTCTTGCTCGAACGCGTGGCGGCATGCGTCCCGCCCTCGCCTCATGTCAATTGACGGAGACAATGACGCTGATATGTCCGTTGCTTTTCCAAGGGGTTGACATGCATCACTCCCGACTCTGTGCCGTACTGATCGATTGCAATACCTCCGATGTTGACGCCTCCGCTCACTTCTGGAGTCAGGCGCTCGGCCGCGCGGTCGACCCTCATCATCCGGGGACCCGCGGCAACTACCGCATGCTCGACACCCCGCCCGACGAACTCATCGTGCAGATCCAGCGCGTCAATCACGAAAGCCGGGTCCATTTGGACATAGAGACCGATGACATCCCTGCGGAGGTGTCACGGCTCGAGCAACTAGGTGCGAGAGTGGTGGATCGCCTCGAGCGCTGGATCGTGATGCAGGCGCCCAGCGGGCAGCGCTTCTGCGTGGTACGGGTACAACGTCCGGGTTTTCCGAAGAATGCGAATCGCTGGGATTAGGGCACAATGCTCGAGCACGGCATCGAGAAGGCGATTCTGCGCCCAGTCGATTGCATGCGCGGGTGGCGTCTCCGACGCCGAATTGAGGGCGTCGAGCACTTCTTCAACGGTTGACTGCAGGGACAGCCGCTGAGGCGCATCGAGCTGCAGGTGCCAGCGCTCTGATCGGCAGGCATCTAGAAGCAAGACCAACTCGAGCCGGAGAATCTCCGTTCGGGTCCGAGTTGCCAAGTCCGCGCACCCTGAACGTCCCGCTCCCTGTGAAACCCGCTCGAGTTCCACCCAGAGACGCCAGAACAATTTGATGCAGGCGGCGGAGTACGCTTCCCCTGATGTCATGGGCCGGATTCCGCAAGAGTCATAGGGCGACTTCTCATCGCGCTGCCCGCCCGCGGCGCGCCGCGGGCGGGCCCTTCCTTACTGTGTCAGCGAATCGAAACGAGCAACGCTTCAGCCTCGCCGATGAGACGTTCAGCTTTTGGCCGGTCAATCGGTTTGTTGTCGAACTCCGCGCCTTCCAACATGGCAATCATCTTTCGCGCGATCTCATTGCGCATATCGGTGAGCTGCGCAAGCTTGGCCTCGAGACTCGCGTAAGTCGCATCATCGCCATTGAGCGCCGCCGGACACGGCCATCGTGCCCGTAATCATCCTTGAGTCCGACCAGACTCACGGGCGCCCTCCGCCGCTCTCCGAATTGCCAGTCGGCTGGGCTGGCGCTGCGGCGCTAATCACCATCGCGGTGCTCTTTACGTGACCAAGGCACCGCGATGACATCGCAGTGACATGGGGATAGTGCCCGCGCTCCCAGCCACGGTACAGGCAGATTAGTGTCAGACGCTCAATGTCAAGCGTAAAAAATTCAGGCGTAGGCCCTAATCGGCTGTCCTACAGCCAAATCTAGGCACAGCGCATAATCGATTGATTGAGCAGTTTTAATTCGCAAATTACGCGGGCCTTTGGCCTCCGCAGAATTGGGAACTCTTGCTGGTCGAGGAGTCCAATTCAGTTAAGATTGACAGGCAAATCAGAGCCAGGAACCCCGCGCGATATGAACGATCAGGTATCAGTACACCGATCCGGGATTGCACGAGAATCGGAGATAGAATTGCTGGCCCGCGACACGGATACCCCGGTTGACGTGGTTCAGGAAATCTACCGAATTGAGCGCGACAAGCTCGAACGTACGGCGCGCATCAAGACTTTTGTGTCTGTACTGGCACACCGGCGCGTGAAGGCCCTGCTGCAAGTCGAGCGCGGAAACCGTCATTAAAGAATGATCTTACCGCGGCGTCACGCGCTGCTGATACACACAAAGATGAGTGTAGATTGCGCTTAGAAGCGGCGTCTCGATGCCTCGTGAGCGGCCGCGCTCTTCAAGATCGCCGATGATTTGATCAGCCTCGATGGGCACGCCTTTTTGCAGATCTCGATACATGGATGAGGTTTGAGCCGAGCCCTTTGCCGTCAACATCGCCTTGGCTGCGACCACGAATTCAGGGCTCGGAGCCACTCCCACCGCCCCCACCACGGCGACGATCTCCTGCAGCAGCCGCGCTATGAATTCGGGACCGCGCGATGTTTGCGCCACTTCGCCGATCGTGCCCCGCATCAGGCAGTTGATACCGCCGAGGCCGGCGAGCAGGATCCACTTCTCCCACATTTCGCGCTCGATGGCACGGGACAATCGCGCATCGAATCCTGCATCGCGCATGAAGTGATCGAGTCCTCGAATGCGCGGCGACGCGGCACCGTCCCTCTCCCCATAGGCGATATCGTGCAGGGTATTGTGCTGCACGATGCGCCCTTGCTCATCGACCGACGCGGTAATCTTGCATGCGCATCCGACAACGGATTTCTCGCCGAATCGGCCGGCGAGGATGTCCAGATGCTTTATTCCGTTCAACACCGGCAGAATCATCGTCTCGGGTCCTACGGTAGGTGCAATGTCCGCGAGAGCGGTGTCGAGGGAAAAAGCCTTCACCGTGAGCAGTACCGCATCGTAGCGCCCGGATAGTCGGGCGGCCGTGATGAGCTGCGGCCGCAGCGTGAAGTTGCCGTGAGGACTCAGAACTTCGAGCCCCCGTTCTTCGAGTTGCGCCGCTCGGGCCGGACGCACCAGAAACGTGACATCCCGGCCGGCCTGCGCCAGACGGCCGCCGAAATAGCCACCGGTCGATCCGGCGCCGACGACGAGCATCCGCATGCGTTTCTCCTCCTCACTCGGCGCGTCGGTTCTCCGAGGGCGCGAATCGAGTGGCAATTTCGCCCGTCATGGTGACCGCGAAGGACTTGCGATTCGTGACCGAATCCAGCCCCGTCGCGCTCACTGCGACCGGGTATTCTCCGGCGCGAGTGTACGTGTGATCCACCTCGGGACCCGTGCCGATCGTTCCGTCGCCGAAATCCCATTGGAAAGCGAGTACCGGTGTTTCCGGGGATGCGGCCTGCGCCTTGAAAGTCACCCCCTTCCCCGCTGCGCCGCTGCGGGGCGCTTGCACCTCAAAAGACGGCGGAGTCGCCGCCACGGAATTGTCGATCAGCTTGATCATGCGCACCGAATGAGGATTCTGGATGAGATGGATCGCGTCCGGCGACACGTCGCAGCAACCCTGATTGCCGAATACCTCGACCATCTTGTAGCGCGAAGGCGCCTTCAGGCCAAGCTGCGCGAGATTGATTGCTCGCGTAACAGGTTTCTCGGTCCAATTGAATACCGTGAGTATCGCCTGGCGTCCGCTTTCTTTGAGCAGAAACACACTGGGCTGTTGGTCGCCGGGCGCATAGGTCATTAGATCCACCGGGGTTGCGGCGCGCCCGAGCTGCGCCATATCGAGTAGGTCCGCATTCTTGACCAACGACAGTCGCTCCGGGGATGATCCCAACGTCGGCAGGTCGTCGCCGATCTCGAACATGCCGCCTGAAACGGCTGACAACGCAATTGAGACTTGCGCCTCATCCAGCGTCAACGGCCGTTGTCCGCCGTGCCAAGATTGATCGTCGACGGTTTGCGTGGACACCGTGAAGGCGTCGGGATCCGCAATGAAGAAATTTCTATTCATGTAGTAGCGTGCGGCCACGCCGGACGCTGCGTCCCTGGTGGCTTCGAAGGTATGGCCTGTGTCCTGGGAGATGCGGCCGGCATCCACGAGCCCGACAGGGTTCAGCATGGCGCTCCCGTCCTTATCGAGAACGACGCCCTCGCCGGCCGCCTTGCGTATAATCGAAAGGCCGATCCGCTGGGCTTCCAGGGCGGTCGTGTGGGGCCGGAAGTAAGACCCCTCAATGGCCGTGTCGTCCATGAAATCCATCTTGATGAAGCGCACTCCCCAGTCGCGCAATGTGGTGTAGGTCTGTCTCAGGTATTCCTGCGCACCCGGGTGGGTCGTATCCAGCACGAAGAGCGGGTCTTTTTTCTCGGTTACATGCCCGATGTGAATGAGCGAACCGGCGGCGTTGTGCACCAGCCACTCCGGGTGGTTCTGGTAAACCCAGGCCCGCTCTGATACCTCAAACGGCGCGGTCCACAGGCCGAATGTCAGGCCATCGTGGCGCACCCAATCCGCCATGTGCGCAATCCCCTGAGGAAAGCGCGAGCCATCCGCGGTCATGTACTCACCACGAGCGTACTGGTAGCCCTCATCGATTTGAAAATAGGTGTAGCCCAGCTGCTTGAGGTTCTCGGCAAGCCAATCGGCATTCGTGCCCATGCTTCCCTGGCTCACGCCAAAATAATAGGCGGTCCAACTCCACCAGCCGATCGGCGTCGCGGCTTCGACCCGCGCCTGGTGCAGCCGGCGCACTGTTCGCCCGTACTGCTCCAGTTGCGCGTGGTAGTCGTGCCCTACGGCAAACATCAAGCGCTCCGAGGAGAGACTTTCGCCGGAATTCACCGGCAGGCTCAACTCAACCTGCTCGGCGGGCGGCGAATGCTTGAGCGACTCGCCTTTGAGAATCTCCGTGGTGCCCGTTGCATCCGCCTGGTACGACGCGATGCTTGCCTTGGCGCCCGCCCCTTTTTCTTTGAGGTGGAAGATCGTCAACAACCGCTCGGAGGTGAGCGCACCCAAGAACAGGCTCTGGCCGCTGCGGCGGTTATAGATGAGCTGGCTTCCCACGGCCCGATGCAGGCCGTTCGGTGCGGCCCCTAGATCACGAATCGCGAGCTGAGGTCGATCCTCGCTGAAACTATCCGACAATATCCGGTCGGCAGCGTCCGGGCCGCCGAGATCAATACTCGTCGAGTCAACGCTGCGGATCGACTGCACCATGATGGGCCGATCGGTGGTGTTCCGCACTTTGACGGTGATCTCCCCCCAGGATTGATCTGGCCCGAAACGGAGTACGCATACTAGGTCGGGGCGACCGGCAACACCGGTGTGGGTGACGGTCAAGATCGATTCTGCGCCGGGCGATGTGGAGCGCTCAATCCGGTGCTGGGGATAGCCCGTTGACTTCAAGACGACAGAATCGACGACGGCCTCGACGTCGGAGCGAAGCACCGGCCCTGAACTATCGGGCGCCGAAATCGAATAGGTTCCGTCGGCGTAGACCTGTGCCGACAGACTCTTGCCGTCAATCGATGCCGATACGGCCGCCCGATCGCCTGCCGTGACGCTCCCGCCCACGACGGTAATGACGGCCGCCACAGCCCATCGATTCCATGAATTTCTCGACGAACTCATTTCCACCCCTCGCCTGGTCACGTGCGCGCCCCGGGGATCCATCATCCGGCATCGCGACTTTGCGTACAATGCGCCATGGGCTCCGCTTCGAATTCTTCCCCCCATCCCTTGGCGGCCGAACTCGTGGCGCGGGCGTCGCAGATCGGTGCGAAGCTGCGCGCGCAGCAGGATCAGAGCGATGCGCGCGGCTACTACTCCGATGAGATCCACCGGGAGCTCCTGGAGGGTGGTTTCTATCGAATCCTGCAGCCTCGACTGTTCAACGGCGGCGGGGTCCGACTGCGAAACCTATATTCGAGTGATTCTCGAGCTGTCCCGGGGTCACCCCGGCGGCGGCTGGTGCTACACCCTCGCCTCCTCTCATGCCCTGGTCATAGCGTCACATTTCGAGGAAGAGGTGCAGCGGGAACTGTTTGGCGCAGAGGGGGACTTCCGGGCTGCCTTTGCCGCCGGGCCGACGGGGATGCCGACCTTCGAACGTCGTGACGGGGGCTACCGCGTCAGCGGCCTGTGGGCGTTCGCGTCGGGAATTCCGGTGTGCACGCATTTTCTGGGCGGAGCCTTCATTCCCGGTGTCGGCGGTGCACCGTCGCCGGTGGCCTTTGTCGTGCCGCGCTCCAGCATCGAAATAGTGCCGGACTGGGGCGGCGATGCGGCCATGGGCATGCAGGCGAGCGGCTCCAACAGTGTGCGGCTGAACGAGGTGTTCATTCCCGACCGTCACATCATTCCTTCGCCGGTGGGCTTGTTGACCACCGACAATCTGCCTGAAGGGACGCCCGGTACGCGCCTGCACGGCGAAGGGTTGTTCCTCGGCATCATCTACGGGTGGTTCAGCTGTGAATTTGGCGCCATCCTCACCGGTGCAGCGCGCGCAGCGCTGGAGGAATTCGAGCGCTTGCTGCGGACCAAACCATTGTTGTTCGACCCTCGGCGGACGCGAATGCACGATCCGGATCTGCAGCGAATTTTCGGCGAGGCACTGTGCCGTGCCGATGCCGCCGAGGCGCTCACCTTGAGCGCAACCCGCCTTCACATGCAGCAAGGCGAGCGATGGATGAAACTGCATCAGCCCATCACAGCCGCAGACACCCTGCAGGTCTGGGGAACGGCGCGTGAAGGTTGCCGCGCCGCCTGCGACTGTGTGGAAATGCTGTTTCACAGTGCCGGCGCATCGGGGGCGAGGCGCGGGGATCCGCTGCAGCGCTACTTCCGCGATGTGCAGATGTATCGCGTTCATTTTCAATCGCAGGCGATCACACCGATGTTGCGCGCTCAACTGCGGCTGGGTGCCGAAGTGCCGCTGCCGTTTCGCGCCGCTGCCGCGCCTCGCGGCCGGGTAAAGTAGGACGCCCGCCTCCCCGCGCCTGCCACAAAACCGACGGCATCAAACTCGAAGCGCTGACGGTTTTTCGCTTGGGGATGAAATATAGTGTGGCGCTCAACAGGCAGCCTATGACCACCCCAAGCGCAAAGCCCAAGACGCGAGTTCCCCGAAGGATCGAAGTACGGCCCCGTCCCGGCGGCTCCGCCCGGTGGTCCAAGCAGGTGATGGAGCGAAGCGATGCCATGGACCTTCAACCCGGGGTATTCAAGCTGAAGAGCCCGCGGGCCATTGCACGTTCTCTGAAGAAGTCCGCCGAAGCAAGTCATCGTCGGAAGGCCGCTCCCTTTCGCTCCGCGATGTCCATGCTCAATTTCGAAATCAATCGTGCCGGCAAGAACTTGAGCCAGGAGCGGGTCCGGGTGCTCAATCAAGCCAAGATCGAATTACGCAGGGTCTTTGGCAGGCCGCCGTAAAAGGATGGCTCCGCTACGGGCGTCGGCGGGCAACCAAGAAGGTTTCATCATTGAACCACAATCCGCCGTGGATTTTTAAGACGGCTTGCGTCGCATCGAGATATTCACCCGTTGTGACTACCGTATCCAAGCGTTCGTCTTCGATTTGATTGACATAGATGGCGGCATTCCAGGCGGCGAATAACGTCGATGTGCCGATGCGATCACCGATTTCCGACGGCAACGTGTGCATCTCGTACCGGAAGATACTTTTGTCGTCGGGGAGCGCGGTGATCTGGTATTCACGCGCATCTCTCCCCAATTCAGTTTTCAGCGCGGCAATCAACTGGTGGCGATCGACTTGAAACGGATTCTCGTTGGGCCAGAGTCTTTGGATGATTTCAAGGCCGGGATCATGACCGTACGATTGAATGGCCAGCAAGCGACCCCCGGGTGCAAGATTGCGCGCGAGCGGTGCAAGGACCTTTTCTGCCTTGAATTGCGCCGACATACGCGCTCTCCAGGGCTGCGACGCCAAGATCAGGTCGTAGCTTTCAAAAACGCGGCCCGGCTTCGGAATGACGGCATCCAGCAAGAACTTGTGGTCCTCACGGTAGATGACGAGGACAGATGGCCTCACGTAGGTTGGGTTGCCGGTTTTCGGGCTTGGCTTGGTCTGCCATCCGTGAGTCAGGGTCGGCCCAAGCTCTTCGATCTGCTCCGCATATTCGGACGCGGATGTTCCCGACAATCGCACTTCCTGCCAATTGAGGGAAGCGGCCGCCTGCACATCCGGGAGCATCAGGCGCGGGGCGTCCGCGTAGGTCAGATTGGTTACCACGAAAACCGTGCCCGGATGTTCGCATAGTCGATCAGGAAGCTTCTCCAGACCCAGCCGAACGTCCTCAAGGCTGATCTCCTTGGCCACCACCAACAGAGGGACCGTTGGAAACTGATGGTGCACGCTGCGCATGAGGCGCACGAGCACGGTGCCATCTCCCATGCCGGCGTCGAATACCTGAATCGCCGGCGGCGTAGGGTGAATATGCGTCAATTCCAGAGCAGCGCGGCGCGCCACCGCCGACTTTTCGTTACAGGTATTGACGAATGCGAGATATTTCTGCCTGTTATCGTAAAAGCGAAACGGCACAGACTGAGCGATGATCGCCGTACTTCGTACGTCTACACTGGAATCGGCAGTCACGAATCACCCATCCCTTGGCTGTCCCGGCATTGTAACTTAGCTGCAAGGAGCCCTGAGCGGAAATCCGTTGACCCGATGCCAACTATTACCGGGGACGAGGTGCCGGATGAGTTTAGATGCGTGCTTCGAGAATCATGTTGAACGGGCCCTCCGTCGCCCGCCGTACTCGGGAGAACCCTCCCCCGATGATCATCTCCGACAATTTTGCCTGGCCCGCCTGGGCACCGAGGGCTTCACCCAGCTCTTGATCGAGAGAGGTGGGGACACAAAGCATGGTCGATGCGTTGTAGTAGAGGCGCCCGACCGGGTTCATGTTTTGCTCGGGTTTGTCGCCCGCGATCGGCTCCACGATCATCCAAGTGCCGTCCTTCTTCAGAATCTCGCGCACGTGGGCCGCGCAACCACGCGGATCGCCCATGTCGTGCAGGCAGTCGTACATCGTGACCAAGTCGAAATCGTTCTCCGCAATGTCCTTGGCAGTGGCTACTTCAAACCGGACTCGATCACTCACCCCATGAGCTTTCGCATGCTTGCGCGCATCGTCGATGGAAGGTTCGTGAAAATCGAAGCCGACGAACCGGCTGCTTGGATATGCCTGCGCCATGAGAATGGTGGAGAAGCCAACGCCGCAGCCTACGTCGGCCACTTTTGCATTGCCTGAGAGTTTCTGTTTCACGCCGTCCAGCGCTGGAATCCAGGTTTGCACAATATTGTTGACGTAACCGGGCCGGAAGAAAGCTCCCGTAGCGCAGAAAAGACAACCCGCAGAATCGCCCCAGCGCACGCCGGTCCCCAGACGAAATCCCTCCTCAACCTTGGGCTCGCCTTCGATCATGGCCGCAGCGAGATCAAACGCCCCGGCAAGATAGACGGGACTGTCTTTCGAGACGAATATCATTGCCTGTTCAGGCGTGATGCTGAATTTGTCGCTTGCTGGATCATAATTGATATACCCGTTGGCGGATTGCGCCAAGGCCCATTCTCGAACGTAGCGCGGGGCCAAGCCCCCCGCGCGCGCAGCGAGTTCGGTCGCGCTGAGAGGTCCCCCGGCCTGTAGCGCATCGAACAAACCCAGGCGAAGGCCGATGCGTGTGGTCGGCACGCTGAAGGCACCCCCCAGATCGCCCAGTATCTTGCCGATGAACGCGTGCAATTTGTTTTCATCCAGCTGCGGCATGGTTTGTTCCCGCCCTTGGGTTGATGGGAAATGTGTGAAGGCACCGACAATCTGCGCGGAGACAATATTAAACGGCTCAGGCAGAGGATGCCGCCAGAATCATCGGGAATAGGTGTCCATGCACACTGTTGCACGGCGCCATATATCAGGCACACGGATTCGATTAGGATGACGGCAGCAGGACGAGCGCCGAAGACACCAGTCTTTAACTTCCGAACGAGCAGGACAATACAATGACCGTAGGTCGCCGAACGCTGATCATTGGATCGTCAATCACTGCCGCCCTTGGCATCGCAGGAGTCACCGAATCCGAACCGTTGGGCGCCAACGTGAAGGATGCCAGAGAGCGTGTGCTGGGCATCGGCGGGTTTTTCTTTCGCAGCCGCGATCCGAAGGCATTGGCCGACTGGTATCAACATCATCTCGGCATTGATCCGACTCCGGCTGACTACGGAGGTCAGGTGTGGCGGCAGGCGGCGGGTCCAACCGTTTTTGCACCGTTCCCGGCTGACACCAAGTACTTTGGGTCGCCACAACAAGCTTGGATGGTGAACTTCCGCGTTCGCAACCTCGACGCCATGGTTACGCAGTTACAGGCATCGAACATTGCGGTCAAAGTTGATGCCGAGGTTTATCCAAACGGACGCTTCGCTAGGTTGCACGATCCGGAGGGAAACCCCATCGAGCTGTGGGAGCCCGCCGGCCGGGACACCGTGAAGTAACCTTGGATCGGCGCCCATCGCCGGCGACTACGGCTCAGTCGGTGTATGCAGCGATCAATGCCCGCGCCGCTTTGGCGGCCCGCTGCACCGGGCCGTTCTGACCCATGGTCACGCGAGTCAGATAGGCGCCTTCCCACAGCAGCATCAGCGAGTCGCCGAGCGCTTCCGGTTCTCGAGCATTCATGGCGCGCGCGAGTTCGCAAAAACGCCGGCGCATTTCAGCCTTGTACTTCTCGATCACGGGACGCGCCGGGTGGCCGGGCTCTGTGATTTCCACCGCGGCATTGGCGAGCGCGCAGCCCCTTGAATCAACGTCGCAGGTGTTCCTGACCAAGACATCGAATAAGGACTCGACCTGCACGCGCGGATTCCCCGCGTAAGCGGCCAGCGTTTCATCCCACCAGAGCAAACATTCGCGCTCCTCCCCCCGCAAATACTCCGCCACCAGCTCGTCCTTGGACGAGAAATTGCGGTAGAAGCTCATCTTATTGGTGCCGGCTTCACTGGCAATCGTCTCCACGCCTACGGCACGAATACCATGGCGATAAAAGAGATCGCTCGCAGTTTGCATGATGCGATCACGCACGCGCGACTTCGGCTCGCAAGAAATAATCTCTGGATCTTCAGCCACTTGCACCGCTTCTGAGGGGTCCATAAAATCTCCACTTGACATGTTAGTTACTGGTAAGTAACGTACCTTCAGGAGTTACTGACCGGTAACACACGTCGCGTAGCATCGGGGTGTCACCGCCGTAAGTCAAGGGGTCCTTCGGTAGTCAGCGTTTTTGGGTTGGAGTCACGGGTGTCGCTCAGGCAATTCATCTCTTGGAAACGATCGGTAGCGACGCTAGGGAGCGCACCGTGACCCTTCGTTCATTGCCTTTCAATGAGCTATTTCCTGCCGCGACCGTCGACGGAACGTCTCGATTCGGTGCTGCGTTGGGTGCCTATGCGGGTCTCGCGGCGCGCCTCATGGATGTGATATTCGGGTTTACCATGTTCGGTGTAGCGGGTGCACTGCCGCCGCTGCTCAAACTCCTCGGCAAGGTCGCGCGTCGCGTGCTGAGGCGGTGGCGTGAGTCAGAGTTTCGGCGGCACGCGTTCCTCATCCTGCTTGCAGTGAGCCTGTTCTCCCTCCAAGGCTGCGCTCGAGTCATCAAGCCGGACGCAACCTCGCCCCTGCAGAGCGGCGCTCCGACGATGATACGGACGCTGGGGGCTGACCAGACATTCTCCAATCTGTCCACCCACAGTGTCGCGCAAAGAGTTCGCACTCTGCGCGCGGGAGAAACGCCCAACATCCTTGCGATGTCGGGTGGAGGTGCCAACGGTGCATTTGGCGCAGGCGCGCTGGTCGGCCTCACCCGTTCCGGGTCACGGCCGCAATTTACCGTTGTCACTGGAGTCAGCGCCGGCGCCTTGATCGCCCCCTATGCCTTTCTCGGCTCCGCGTGGGATGCAGAACTCGTCGAGATTTACACGAGCGGACAGGCAGAACACTTGCTGCAACCACGGGGTTTGGGAGCGCTCTTTGGATCGAGTATCTATCGCGGCACGCCTCTGGTGGATCTGGTCGACCACTACACCACGGACGCCTTGATACGAGCAGTGGCCCGAGAAGCGGCCACGGGCCGGCTTCTGCTCATCGTCACCACCGATGTCGAAACGGCGGAACCCGTTGTGTGGGATCTCGGGTCGATTGCCATGAACGGCGGCGCCAACGCAAGGACCTTGTTTCGTGACGTCCTGGTGGCATCCGCCAGCGTGCCCGGCATGCTTCCGCCCGTGATCATTCGCGTGCAAGACGAACGCACGATTACTGAAGAGGCACACGTTGATGGCACGATTTCGATGCCGTTTTACGTACCCGCTTGGTTCGCGGAAAAAGCCGCGGAAGATGCTGATGATCGCACGCCGGGAGCCGCGGTGTACGTGATCGTCGATGGGCGTCTGAGCGAGGAACCCGCATCGGTACCCCTGAAAACCAAGGCCATTCTATCGCGAAGTGTCTCGGCGGGACTTAGCCATATGATGAGGACGACCCTGCAGCTGACGGCGACCACTGCTGAACTGCACGGCGAAGAGCTGCAGTACTCCGCCATCCCCGTAAGCTATCCGACCGCCGCCACGTTTGACTTTCGCGCCGAGAGAATGCGCCCACTGTTTCGGTACGGCTACTCGTGCGCGCAAGCCGGGCGGCTCTGGGTCTCCTCGGGACGCGCGGATCGCTCCGCAAGTTCCAGCAACATCGGCGTGGGTCAGCGCATCCCGTGTCCGGTTGACGACGCCAATGAATTTATCGCAGCGTCGTTCGAGAGCCGTTAGCCGGGAAGACAGGCCGTACGGCTAATGGACGCGTGATGCATCTGTTGGTTTCCATGATAATCGCCACCGGAATCATCCTTGGTACGATCGCCGGTGTCCTCAGCGTGTTGACGGAACTTCTCGCAATGAGCGAAGGAGGGGCCGCTCATGAGCGGTCGAGCGGCCACTCCCGGTCAAAGCGTGCGCCGGGTCCCGACCGCGGGGTCAATGTTGGTCGTGAATAGATGCCATGGACCGCCTGGCACGAATCCTGCTTCATATTCCATGTGTCGCCCCTTGTTGGCTTAGGGGCTGTTTATCAACCTGGCGGCAAGCAAGAGCCGCGCTCCCGCCGCGGAACAGCGGCAAGGTCCTGCCGCTATGCAGCGGCGAACGATTGAAAAGGAGGCCTCATGCGATTCTTGAGCCCAAGGTCCGACAAGAACTGCGTCATGGACTACAGTGCGGCGGTTGCCAACGCGGTGGCGTGGCTGGGTAATCGCTATCTTCTGGCAAAACCCGCCGGAAAATTGACTCCTGCCCAACGCCGTGGTGCCGACTTCGCCGCCGCGCCAAGTGTGCTGCGTCGAATTCGATGCTCGAGCAGTTAGCGCGCGATCCGACTATCCCGTGCCGCTGTATCTTTCCATAACAGCGCTTCCAGTTCATTGGGATCGACCGGTTTGGTGAGATGGTGGTTGAAGCCCGCGTCGATCGCCCGTTGCCGGTCGCTCTCCCGCCCACGATGAGGCACTCCCGGTCGCAATCAAGGGTTCTGGGGTCTGGTAAAAATTTCAATTCCCCATTTTCAGACGATGCTGCCCTTAGCCTGCATGAGGACAATCACAGACTACGCGCGTGCCGCTGGCTCCAAAAGACGCGATCTCGAACCGTGCTCCCATCACCGAGGCACGATATTGCATCGTGCGCAGTCCGAGTCCCCGTGCAGGGTGGCCGGCGGCTTTCAACCCCTGACCATCATCGGAAACTTCCAATCGGACGTGCTCCGGCTCAACGTCGAGCGTGACTTTGATCGAACGGGCATTTGCGTGTTTGATTGCGTTGGTGAGAGCCTCCTGCGCGATCCGATAGAGATGATCGGTCGCCGCCGGACTCAACCCCAACCGCGCAATTTCGCTCACCGAGATGTCGACTGTGGGTTTCGACGGGCCTCTCAGCCCGCGGACGAGGTCGCGTAGTGCCCCGACCAAACCACCTTCAGTCGGCCCGATGGGCGATAGTCCCCGTGCAATGGTATGGCATGACTGAATTGCAAGTTGGACGACCTCGTGAGCGCGCTCGAGATCTGCCGCGTGGGGAGTCCGCGCCGCGCGTGCTGTGTTTGCGAGCGCCGCGATTAGCAGCGAAAGACCGGTGAGTTCCTGCCCGAGCCCATCATGCAGGTCCGCCCCGAAGCGACGCTGTTCGCGACCCACGACATCGAGCAAAGCCGCCTCCAGATCTCGGCGTTCCGACACGTCGTGGATGACGCCGACGAACACCGGCGGCCCCGGCGCGCGCACCACGCCGACGGATACTTCTGCGGGAAAGGTGGAGCAATCACGGCGACGGCAGATGGTCGCACGCGCGCTGACAGCCATGGGAGCGCCATTTGCGGCGGACAGCGGAGAAGGCATGACCATCTCGATATTGCGCCCGGTCATATCGCCCAACGGGTACCCGAACAATCGCTCACACGCCGGATTGAGCATGAGTATGGTGCCCGCGGCATCAAGCACCAGAACGCCGTCGACGGCGGTATCCACCACCGCGCGCAATTGCTGTGCCATTGTCCGGAGGTCCACTTCGGCCTTCCGGGTGGTCGTGACATCGCGCAGTGTAATTGACGCACCAACAACGCGGCCCAAGCTGTCGACCACGCATGACATGCCCCCCTCGATGGGTACGCGTATTCCGGCGTGACTGATCACGTAGTTGTCACGGCCGAACGAAATCGGCGAACGAGAGCTCAGAACCCCTGCGATCAAGTCCCCCGCAACCGGATTTTCGTCCGAGTCGATAATGTTCAGGACCTTCCGCCATGGCTCTTGCCGGGCGTCTCGGTTCGACCACCCCGTCAGGCGCTCGGCAACCTCGTTCATGAAGCGGACGCGACCCGCCGTGTCCACGGCGATCACGCCGTCCGCGATGCTGCCGAGGATGGTCGCGTAGGTAAGCCGACTGTCCTCGAGCTGCCGTTCCGTCTTGAACCGATCGACCGCCACCTCCATCGCCGCAACAAGATTCCTGATGTGGAATGGCTTGAGAACAAACCCGTATGCCGAAGCCGCCTTGGCGCGATGCAGCGTCTTCTGGTCCGAATCCCCGGTGAGATAAACCACGGGTACGTGCAATTTCTCGTTGATCAGTTCCGCAGCGCGGATACCGTCCATATCGCCCTTGAGCCGTACGTCCATGAGAATCAGGTCGGGGCGTGATGCGAGAGCGGCCTCGACCGCGCGGGCTCCGGTGTCCGCTGTGCCGACAACTTCGCATCCCGCCTCGGTCAGGCGATCGCAAATGGCCTCGACGATCATGCCTTCATCCTCGGCGACCAGCACCCGGAGGCCAACAATCGATTGATGCCCAGTCAACGCGGAATTCCTCCGTGTGGGGTGCCTCGGTCGCGCTGCGCCGAGGAGTCCGGTGAGAGTTCATTGCCGACCAACAAACCCAATTCAATCTGCATTGCTGACACGATGCGATCGTAAGTCAACGTTGTCAATTCTTTCCACACCCACTTTCCTGAGTCACTCATGCCACAGCTACGCAGGTCTGACATTGCAGTTGCGCTCTTGCGATGTAGCAGAAATCCGCTTTGCTGCAGCAGGCCGGACTTTCGCGCTCAGGGTTGCCCTCAAGCACTTTTCAGTGCTCACGGCACACAATGCACCGGCGGGCGAAGGTTGCTCGACGCTGATTCGCCCTCGCCTCTGTCGGAGTGTGAAAAATTTACACGCGCCATTTGCTTCTTCTGACACGTGATCTGACAGACAACAGTCCGCGCTCGATGTTAGCTTACGGCAGGGTATTCTCGATCAACGATGAGCTTGAGAGGAGACTGTGCAACAGCCGTCGGCAGATTCTGAAGCCAATATGTCACGCGCGCCTGTTCTGCTCATTGTCGAGGACGAATTCTCCGTTCGATGGGCCGCGGCGGAATTTCTGCGCGGGTCCGGATACTCGATCATCGAAGCATCGGATGCGACGGGAGCCATAACGCTCATCACGTCGGGCACGCACATCGACCTAGCGTTCATCGATATCAAACTCCCCGGAGGACCGAACGGCATAATGCTCGCCAAATGGCTCGATGCACATCGTCCGGCCGTACCCGTCCTGCTGACATCGGGCTTGACGGAGACCTTGCCGGGGTTCTATCGAGGTAACGCCCGCCGCTACATACCCAAGCCCTATACCTTTCCCGATCTCGCTTTGCAGATAACGGACATGCTGCAGTTCTCGAGTCCGTAAGCGCAATGCGGCAGGTATACATACAACCCTGACCGATTTCTCACGCGTCGATTGCCGCCATGGACGCCTCGGGGTAGCGTGCGCCGGCCACGGGACGTTCACGCAGAATGCCGTGCAACCGTTCAAATTGCGCGTCGCCGAGCCGTATCAATACCGAGAGCGCATTTTCCTGCAGGCGCTGGAGGCTGCGGGTACCCGGTATCGGCACGATGTAGGGTGCGCAGTCGAGAAGCCATGCGAGAGCGATCTGTGCCGGCGTATAGCCTTCCTCGCGCCCAATTTCCGCGACGATTTCCACGAGCTGCAGATTGCTGGCGATGTTTTCGTTCGAGAAGCGCGGGTTGGTGCGCCTGTAGTCACCGGCATCGAAATCAGCCGGCTTCTCGAACGCGCCCGTGAGAAAGCCGCGGCCCAGCGGACTATAAGCGACGATACCGATATCGAATTCCTCGCAAGTGGGCAGAATGGCCTCGTCCAAATCGCGCGTCCACAGCGAGTATTCGCTCTGCAGCGCAGCGATGGGGTGCACCTGGGCGGCGCGGCGAATGGTGTTCGCCGACGCCTCAGAGAGACCCAGATAACGCACCTTACCCGCCTGCACCAGCTCTGCCATGGCGCCCACCGTCTCTTCGATGGCTACCTGGCGATCGACGCGATGCTGGTAGTACAAATCGATATGATCAACGCCAAGCCGCTGGAGACTTGCGTCGCAGGCTGCACGCACGTACTCGGGAGTTCCATTGACGCCGAGAAACGCGCCGTCGGAACCGCGTACCTGACCAAATTTGGTGGCCAATACGACTTCGTGGCGGCGTGACTTCAAGACCTTCCCCAGCAGGCGTTCGTTGGCGCCAACGCCGTATGCGTCGGCGGTGTCGAAGAAGTTGATGCCTATATCGAGGGCCGTGTTGAGTACGGCGAGATTGGTGCCTTCATCGGACGGGCCGTAGAAGTCCGACATGCCCATGCAGCCGAGGCCAATGGCTGAGACTTCCAAGCCTTGCCGGCCGAGTTTGCGATGAGGGATTTTCAAGTTCATGGCGGAGCTCCAAGTGACGGTGGTGCGCATGTGGTGCCGCTGGCGTCGCGGCGTTAGATCCCGATTGAGGACCGCGTGTGGCCGATGGTCGCCGCCGCTCGGATGAGGGGAATGAGCACGTCGGCCGCTCCTACCCTTGCAAAGTCCGGCTTTCGTGTCGCTGTGATCATGGTTATTCCTTCGCGTTGAACGATGGGTAAGTTCAGTTGAAGCGTTGCGAGCATCCGCCTGCGTTGAGACTGCTGCCGCGCAGCACCGGACCAGGGGTCGATGTGGCTCCAAAGGAGTTTGGCAGGACCAGGTCCCTGCTGTTTCACACCGGGCCTACCGCTGCATCATCCAAAAATGGTCTAATGGTAAGCGGAGGTCACCTCCGCTTAATATACGGAGGCATCCTCCGTTTTGCAAGCAGTGTTTGAGGAGCACAGCGATCATCGTGAAACGAAAGCCTTCGATGCCGAAACGCAAACCCCGCGCCGATGGCACCCGGAATCGACAATTGCTGATCGATGCCGCCAAAGCGGGCTTCGCGGAAAGTGGACTCAATGTGAGCCTGGAAGACATCGCGCGCCGCGCCGGCGTCGGCATTGGCACGCTGTATCGCCATTTCCCCAGCAGAGAGGCGGTGGTGGAAGCGGTCTACCGTCGTGAAGTCGAGCAGCTGGCCGATGCCGTGCCGCAGCTGCTCGAGACCTCGCCGGCGGGTGAGGCGTTGCATCGATGGATGCATTTGTTCATCGACTACATCGCCACTAAGCGATTGATTGCACCATCGCTGGCCGCCGCAGGGGGGCGCAGTTCCGCCCTTTATGCGACTTCTGCCGAACTGATCACCGGCGCGATCACGACGCTCGTGAAGCGCGCCGTCGCGAGCGGCGACGTGCGCAAGGATATCGACCCGCCGGACCTGCTACGCGCCATGGTTGGAGTGAGTTATGGTAATCCCGACGCCGGGTGGCAGGCGAGCGCGCGACGATTGGTCGATCTCCTGATGGACGGCCTGCGGCGCAAGGGCCGATGAATAGGGGCATCCCGTTCACCCGCCCTTGCTACCGCCGGTAGTCCGTCACCATACTAGCCATGTCGCTGCCATTTTGCGGACGTCAGGCTCTGCACGCGATCCTCACAGCGGTCCGCGACTTTGCTGAAGGTGAGTTCCGATTTGTCGAGCGTCCAGCGATAGGTGCCGGTCTTTTCGTCAGCCTTCGTACAGGCCCAAGGCCCCTGCATATCCGTTATCTCCAGCTGTTCACCTTTGATGCTGTACTGGCCTGCCACGACCATCGCATCTTTCTTGACAACGCGAAACTGGCCCTTTCCGTCGAATGTCATGGTGACCGCACCGCCATTGGCAGCGAAGGATCCGATTGGAAAATCGGCTGCCAATGCGGGAGTCAGAGCGAGCGCCAGCGAGGCCAAGAGCGCCGCGGCGACAAGAGATTGAGGATGCCGTGAATGATTGAACATGTTCATCTCCGTTGGGGTGGGGGTGGTCGCCGAGTGAATCCATCTGATAGAACCGCAAACCCCGTCAAGTCCCGCCAATCGTTCGACGCGGGCGGGCTGCGCGTCCCTGCGCACTCCCCTTCCTCAGGGCCCATAAGCGCGTCGCTCAGTCCTCGCGGCCCTCGCGCGCCACGGCGTTGATGACGCCAAGATGCCCCCGCCATCAACGACTGCTCATTGACCGGGTCAATCGCGGCCTCCCCGTCGATCGCCGGGGGGTGCTATTGTCAGGTCCCATGGCAAGTAGAAAGGCCATCCCCAAGACCACCCGTGGCCGCAAGTCTGCGACTACCAAACGCGCTCGCGGCAAGCTCGCGCCAGGCGCAAGTGCCCGAGGATTGGACGCGGCCGACGTTAGCATCGCCTTGGACAGCGCAGAAATCGCCGATGTCGTCAGGCTGATACGTAGCGCCGGCGGCGCACCGATCGGAGGCTATCGGGATCCCTTGGGCGGGCGGGCGCTCATCCTCGCCTCCTTGCCCTTAAGCGCGGTTCAGCCGACGCCCTTTCAGAGAGATCTCTCGCCGACTCACGCGAAGCGCCTCGCGGTAAAAATCGACGAGACCGCGGCATTCTTGGATCCATTGATCGTGGTACGCGGCGAGGATGACCGGTTGTGGACGCCCAATGGCCGTCATCGTCTGGCAGCCGCCAAGATTCTGGGGTTAAAACAGATCACCGTGCTGATCTCTCCCGATGAGACGCTGGCCTATCGCATTCTGGCCCTCAACACGGAGAAGGCTCACAACCTGCGCGACCGCAGCCTCGAGGTCATTCGCATGGCCCGAAGTCTCGTGAAACGCCATCCTGCGGCCAAAGAAGTGGAGTACGCCAGGGAATTCGAATCCGCCGAATTGCTGACACTCGGCATCGTGTATGAGCAGTCATCCCGTTTCGCAGGCGGCGCCTACAGTTCCTTACTAAAGAAGGTGGATCGGTTCAGCGAGCGCTCGCTGGCTGCGAGTCTACGCGAGCGCGAGGGCTTCGCATCAAGATTGCTGGAGATCGAGGCGCAGACCAAGCGCATCATTCAGACCCTGCAAAAGCGGGGCTTCAAATCGCCCTACCTACGCAACTATGTCGTGGCGCGCATCAACCCGGTGCGTTTTCATAAACTAAAGAAGGGTGATAACAAGCCACCCATGCCTCTCGCCCAAGCACTCACACGCATGGCGGCTGCCGCCAAGAAATTCAATCTCGAGTCGGTGTCGAACGCGGATCTTGCGTGGGTAGCGGTCGGCGCGGGCGGCCAGGAGTGACGCAGGATCGAGGCATCCCTGCACCTACTTCGGCGGCCGTGACAGCGTAATGGTCTTGGCCGTGGCTTCGAACTCGGCAATCCACGTCTCGAAGTAGTGAATCGACGGCGCCTGGAAGCTCGCCAGCATGACGCCGCTTTCCAGGGCGGTGCCGAACGAGACGGCTTCCATCGGCGCACCGCCGGCCGATTCGGCAGCTCGGTACTTGAGATGGACGCGAAAAGCCGGTTTGCCTGCGAGCTCGGCGGGTTCGTTGGAGACGACCGCCAGTTCACGCAGTGCCTGGGGTCCGGCTTGAAGCTCGGCAATGTAGTCTTCCGCGAGATCCTCGGGGGCGGATTTAGCATTCGACTCCTTCTTGGCATCCTTGAATGCTTTCTTATGGGGCAGGATGGTGATCAAGATGTGATTCAATCCCGGACCGTCGTGCGATGCAGTCAAGGCGTTCGATGACGTGTCGTACAGCCAGTCTTCGGGAAGCTGAGCCGAGAACTCCGCCTTGCCGGGAGCCACGGGCTTCGATGCTTCGACGGTTTTCCAGCCCGCGAACGCGAGACCGGGCAGGAGCAGGGTGAGAATCGCGGCTAGGCGGATCATGGGGATGAATCCTTCTTGAGGCTGTCGATGGTCTGGCGCGCAAACGGGGTCTCGCGCGCGGCGGGCGCAAGCGCCACGAAGCGCTCGAGGTCGGCAATGGCGAGGTCGCGTTCGCCACGCCGGGCATGCAGGCGACCCCGCGCGCCGTAGGCAGGGGCGTAGTCAGGATATTGTTCGATGGATTGCGTGTAATGGCGCAGAGCGAGGGCCTCATCGCCCTCGGCCGCGCGAAACCGGTAGCCCTCGCCGAGCAGGAACTCGCCGGACGGCGGGAATTCCGCGGTCCTGCCTTCATCGCCGAGCACCGCAATCAACTCTGTTCCGTCCTTGCGCTCATGGATCTGCTCGAGTGCCGCGACGCGCGCGGCTTGCGTTGCCGCGACAAATTCATCGCGGCGCAATTCACCGGCGGGTGCGCCGGCCGCGAAGCCTGCGAAATTCTGTGCACGTTCCAGGAGCTTGGGGTGATCGGCGAACACATAAGGCGGCTGCTTGACTTTGCGGTCGGCCACTTCGCGCGCCATGCGCTCGAATACCGGCGCCGCGGCTTTGGGATCGTACCCGGCGGCGGTGAGCCGCTTGAAACCGGTATGGTCGGCTTCGCGTTCGTATTCTCGGGAAAAGCCGGCCATGCTGGAATAATTGACCAGCATTCCAAGTCCCGGGAGTGTGGTTGCGAGCCCGAGCGTGAGTGCCGAGCCCATCCGGGCAATCGACTTGGACTCGACAATGCCCCGGTACATATGGTCGGCCAGCAGGTGGCCGCCCTCATGGCCGATCACGGCGGCAAGCTCCGCTTCATTGCGCAGGCGCAGCAGCGCACCAATATTGACGTAGACATTCCCCGTCGCGACCGCAAAGGCATTGAACTCAGTGTCGCGAAAAGCACGTAGGTGGAATTCGCCGCGCCTTTCCGGATACAGACGATCCATCACCGATTGTAGGTATGCATCCAGAGCGGCATCGCCATACAGCAGACCCCGCCCTTCGAGACGGGCTTCCTGTTCGCGCGTCTCGAACAAGATGCGGGCGCGCTGCTCCTGCTCGGTGATGGCATGACCCGGCGGAGTGCCGGCGAGCAGCATCGCGCCCAGCAGCGCACCGACTGCACGGCCTCGCTTCGCCGCTCGCTGCCTGTGAAGCGGTTCGGTGGACACGGTCAGTCGGTGAGCGCCGGAATAGCCGGATAGGAGGCGAACAGCTTCCTCATCGCCGCCTTCGCCGCCTCTGCATTGCGCAGATCGGCGCCGGATGAGCCGAATACTTCAATGGCGCGGCTGGAATTGAACCAGGCCACGGTGCCAAGGTTCAGGTCAAGCAAGCAGACATTCACGACCTCACCGCCGCCGCCGGTGGGAACCAGGATGATTCCTCCGGCGGCTGCAGCCAGGGAACCCAGCAATCTCATCGCGATGCGTCCCCCCGATTGCCGAACCTGAGTGCCGTCGATGAGCAAGGCGTAGTCCGCGCCGGTGCGCTCATGCAGGAAGCGCAGACCATCGCCGAAGCTGCGGTCGAAGGCATCCCGGTGCTTGTGCCATTCGCTGCTCTTATACTGCACCCCGGCGGCGACGATGAGTTCTGCGATGGCAATGTGATCGTGCAGGATCACGGATTCTTCCGGCGTCAGAGCCGGGAGCGGCTCGAGCTGCAGCGACCCCGTCGTCTGCAGAGTCTCGAACGCCGCATCGTCCAGGTTTTTGCGTGCTGCGTTGGTCCAGTCCGGAATGACCTCGAGACCGGCCACGGCATTTTGGTATTCGGTGAAGCTCGCCGGGAGCAATAGCACGAGATGCGGTCCGTTCGAATGCGCCGGCTCGGCAGTCGTCGCGGCCGCAGCGGCTGGCGTCTCCTGCGCAGCGGCACGGTTGGAGAGGCCAACTGCCAGAGCCGCAACGCAGATGAGTAGAGCCGCCGATGATGGCAGCCGGGCGAACGGGTAGCTGTCCATGCTTTCTCCCTCGACTACAGTCTTTGTTTCATTCTTGTCGGACGACCTGCTCGTGGCACCACGAAGCATAACAAGCAGCGCCGGGTACCGCAAAACTCCCGCCGCCTTGAGACCGCCGGGCCGCACAATATCCGTGAGTCCGAAGGTTTAGAGCACGAGCCCGCGAAGGCGTTGGATCATTGACGGTCCGGAGGCGCATGCAGTACCGTCAGGTTCGCTTCTACCGGCCCCTCGGCAAGGCTTGGAATACAGACTATGGCGTCCTCGGCAGCTCATCCCAATCCGCCGCCAGATTTTCGGGCGGACGGCACTACGGCCGGAGGAGTCGAGGCAACGATTGACTACCTCGTCCCGGGTTCACGAGTCAATCGGCGCTATGTCGCTCCGGGCGCAGAACTCAACACGGGACGGTACGCGCCGCATACGGTGCATATCCGAAACGGCAGGCTGTTGCCGGCTGCTCTGGGCTTGGACACTCACGGGTTCGTGCTCGCCAGACAACCAAGCCTCGTGAAGGATTTCACAGACAAGACGGAGGTCGACGCGGTCTATTCCGCCGAGGTCGATCGAATAGTCAAGGCGCTGACGGGCGCCGATCTGGTGGCGCCGCTCGGCTATGTCCTCCGGACCTCCGGCGCGACCAGTTCCGAATCTCAACCTCCCGCCGGCGAAGTGCATGTCGATATGACGCCGGATCGCGCGGTTCGCTTGGCCGCAGCCACCTATGAGAAGTCCTTTGCCGGCCGCCCCCGCTTCACGCGATTCATCGCCAGCAGTCTGTGGCGCCCCTTTTCGCAGCCCCCACAGGACTGGCCGCTGGCCGTCTGCGATGGGACGAGCGTGGGCAATGACGAGGGGGTGCCCAATGTCATGGTGCGGCTGGCGCAGCTGCCGGACCCGGACAATATTCCGGCCCATCATGAGGGTGAGGACACCTTGCCGGCCGCGTCAATCTTCTTCTTCAACCCTGGGCACCGCTGGTGGTACTTCCCCGAGATGACCCGGGATGAAGTTCTCCTGGTCAAGTTCTACGATTCCGATCATTCCAAGGCGTGGCGTGCACCGCATACCTCGTTTCGTGATCCACGCGTGCAACACGCGGCGCCACGGGAGAGCATCGAATTTCGAACCATTGCCTACTACCTATGATTTCATCGAAAGGAACCGAGGCGCCCTACGCACGCTCGGTCGAGGGCCGGGTCAACTATATCGGGGAAATGGCGCGGCGGCCGCGCTACTACGCCAACGATCATTGCCGCGATCTGCTAAATCTCGATCCCCGCAGGATCGTCATTGAAGATGCACGCAAGCGCATCAAAGCTCCCTCGCTCGGTGGCGAAGGCTTCGAGCTATTTGCCCATGAGAGTGCAGTCGAGAATTTCAAGGATGCTGCGGAGGTTGCCCGGCTCCACCCGAAGGAGATCGAGCGACTGCTGTTGGATGTAACCGGGGCGGACTCCGTCGTGATATCCGGTCCCGGCGTGCTGCGATTCGGGGAAGGGTCGAAGGATGCCGGCAAATACTCCAATTCGATGCCGGCGCGGTTTATCCATGTGGATATTTCCGATGCCACCGCCGAGCAGTTCGCGCATCGTTCCATGCCCAAGGACAGCGGGCGGACCCTGCGGCGTTTTGCCCATTACAACGTGTGGCGTGCCTTTTCCGCCCCACCGCAGGACATTCCCTTGACGGTGTGTGATGCCCGCAGCGTCCAATTTGCGGATCTGATGTGCGCCGACGCGATCTTCGATGAGAAAGACAAACCCGAATGGTCGTTCGAAGGCTGGGTGGTGCGCCACAACGCGGCGCATCGCTGGTCCTATTTCTCCGATATGACTCGCGATGAGGCGCTGATTTTCAAAACCAATGATTCGGACCCGGCCCAGCCGCACTGTGTGCCCCACTCCGCGTTCGACGATCCATCCTGTCCCAAGGGAGTACCCACGCGCGCCAGCATTGAAATGCGCGGCATCGCCTACTGGTTTGAGTGAAACGCCACAGGGGCGCGCGCTGCCCCAACCCTCAAGGATGCAGCGCGCGGCGCAAAGCGTTGCTGCTGTCGCGCTTGGCATCGGCTGCCACGCGGGCATCGAACTGCAAATCAAAGGCATGGTAGGCACCGGGATACACATGCAATTCCACCGGCACGCCCTGGCGCATCAGACGCCGGGCGTATTCCATGTCCTCCTCGAGAAAGAGATCGAGTGCGCCGGTCGAAACGAATGTCTTGGGCAAGCCGTTCAGATCCTCGGCACGCGCCGGCGCCGCGTACATCGAAACACCGTCCGAGCCCGGCGGCGCGTTCAACAGGGCCGACCAGCCGAACGAGTTATTGTGCGGCGTCCAGATGTATTCGCCGGTGTGCGGATGGGGGTCGCGTGAAACGCAGGTGCGATCATCGAGCATGGGATAGATCAAGTGCTGGAATAGCAACGGGTATTCTCCCCGGTCCCTGGCCAGGAGCGCCAAGGCAGCGGCGAGCCCGCCTCCCGCGCTCTCCCCCATCACACCGATCCGTCCGGAGTCCACGCCCAGTCTCGGCGCCTCTTTGAATAGCCAGGCCAATGCCGCGTAACAATCCTCGATCCCGCCCGGAAATGGCGTTTCGGGCGCCAAACGATAGTCCACCGACACAATGACGCAGTTCAACTCCAGCGCCATGGCGCGGTGCATCGGATCCAACATGGCCGCGGTGCCGACGACAAAGCCGCCGCCATGCATGTGAAAAATGCAGGGCCGCACGCCGCTCCCTTCCCGCGGCGTATAGATTCTCACCGATACATCAGGCGCCCCGCGGGGTCCGGGCACGGTCCGGGTTTCCATGGCCACTCGCGCGGCCATGGCCGGATTGTTTTCAATGGGAAGCTCCCGGGATCGGATCGTTGGCAACAGATCAGTCGAGAACCGTTCCGTCGGAAACAATTCCAGCAAGGGTGTCAGTTCCGGATCGACCAGATGTCGGGTGCTCATAAGTCTCCTCTCGCCAAGTCTTGCCTATCGCACTGCGCCGGGTCCAGCTTAGAATCCGGCATCGGTCCAGGAATCCATCGTGCAAAGCGCTTATCGCCATCTTGGCTATATCCTTCTGGTACTCCCGCTGTTGCTCATAGCGGGATTCTGGATCCCGTATTTTTCCCAGATTCCGCAGTTTGCACCGTCCATCACAACGGCGGTACACGCGCACGCGCTGCTCCTGTTTGCGTGGGTTGGACTGCTGGTAATGCAGCCGCTCGCCGTCCGACATCGAGCCATTTCCATTCATAGAATTCTTGGAAAGGCCTCGTATGTTCTGCTGCCGTTGATCTTGCTGTTCGCGATCGCCATGCTTCGTAAGGAATATCAGGAGCATTTAGCCGCCGGGATGAACAGTGGGGCGGCCCGTTCTGCTGAGTATCTATCCAGCGTCCAGCTGGCTCTGTTTGCCGCATTCTACGCCTTGGCAGTCGCCCGCATTCATCAGCGCGATGTGGCGGAGCACATGCGTTACATGATTTGCATTGCCCTCGTGCTGCTGCCCGCCGGCCTGGCGCGAACCCTGGGGTATTGGTTCTCCGTCAATCAAGTTGCTTCTCAATCCGTTTGTCTGGCAGTGATCGATCTGAGCTTGATCTTCCTGATCCTATTCGACCGCCGCCGGCATCTTGCTTCGCGGCCGTATGTTGTTGCGCTGGCGGCGTACTTCGCTGTCGAAGCTGGGTGGATTGCTCTAGGGCGGCCGGTGTAGCGGCCCAATCCCACCGCATGGCGGGGTACGCCTGCCTTTCCGGTTCTCTCTATCAGCGATCGTTGGTCAACGCCAAGGAAGAGCTGTCATGAAACTCTGCTCTTATCTGGGCGGCCTCGCCGCAGGCTGCGTCCGCTCGGCATATCCGGACAAATGAAAATCCACAATGCGGAGCTTGGACAAAAGTTCGGTGAGATCTGCAACAAGTTGTTCGTGTTGCCTTGAGCGCGGTTAGTCCAAGGTGCGGGAGGCGGGATTCGGGGCGCAATCCGGTTCTCATGACTAGGCACCTCAACGCCCGTGAAGACCGGAGCCAAGTCGCATGAACATTCGCAAGACCCTCCCACCGTTGATCGTCATGCTGTGCGGCGGCGGTATCTCCTCCGCCCTTGCTGATTGCTGCAGCAGCGTGTTTGACTGCGCCGCCGCGGTGGTCACCGACGGTTTGAGCTGCGAGGTCGAGACCATCATTTCGACCATCAAGAATTTGGTCAATCTCACCAACAACATCCTCCATGACATCGACGGGCAAACCCAAGCGGCGGAGCAGAGTGCGCGCCAGGCGGTGACGGACGCCTACAACGCCATGCAATCTCAGTCGCAGCAAGCCTCGACGGATCTCTCCCAGGCCAAGACCCAAGCCGGTTTGATCTATCACGACGAGAAGGCGCCCCGTGATCTAGAAATGGCGACGGTCAATCAAGCCGGCAACCTACCGGCGAAGTCGGCGACCGCCCCCTCCGCACCCGTGGCGCGCGAATTGGCCCAGCATCGGATCACCGCGGGCTCCGTGGCTCCTGAAACCAGCGGTACGCCGGGAAATGCTCTGCAGAAAAGCACCGTCTCCGCCGTCACCCAGGACGCCGTTTCCATCGAATCTCGGAAGGCGCCGCACGGCCAGTACGCGGACGCCTTTTCGCGTGGTCTGAAGTTCATCACCACATTGAACGCGACTGGCGCCTCCGACCTGGGCCAGGTCAATCAATACCTTGCGACGGCACTGGCGAGCGAAGGTCCCGGCGTTGCCGCCGCCGACACCATCGCGGGGGCCATGAGGTCACCGCTAACCAATATTGAATCGCAGTTGAGCTCCATGCTCGCCAATCCTTTGTCGGCGTTCGATCCGTCTTCGGCGGTCGATTCCGTCGAGGATTCCATCACCGCCAATATGAGCGGCAACATTTCAAAGATGATCGATGACATTTCCACTGGTCCCAATCAGGCCTTCAATGCGGCGGGGCCCAGCTTCGATGATCTTCTCTCCAATGCGCAGATTGCCCAGACCGTTGCCGCCGCCATGGACCGGCTCTACAAGGAGCGCACCCCAGGGGCGGCCAACGCCCTGTACGCGCTCCTGCCCCAGCAGCAGTACGTGGGTCTCAGCACCAAGGCAACCGTGGACAGCCACTTGGCCGCAGGCTTCGGTCAACGCATTTCCTCGGCCAAACTCAAAGCCAATCTCGCCACTGCGAGACAAAACATCCTCCTCGCCGTCAGGCCGCTGAACGTCTCGCCGATTCACTCCGCCGTCGCGCAGTTCAAGGCCCAGCGCGCGCAAGCGAAGTCCGCCCGGGCCCCCTCGATGCTGGCGATGTACCGCACCAACACCACGCGCCAGTTGGACGGATACTTTGCCGGCAAGTCCCCGCTCGCCATGGCCAGCGAGCGTGATCAACTCATTGCGCAGGCCCGCACTCGGTTTGTCAACGATCCGAAGACCCAAAACGGCGTCATTGGTCTCATCAATTCCGAGGCACAAAAGCAGGGCGCCGCTGGGACCGCCGCGGTTCCCGCCGCAGCCTCGCAGGCGGCCATGACCGGCGCCAGAGCGCCAGCGGGCCTCGCGCCGGCCGCTGCACCGTCCGCGTTTTCTGTCAAATCGCCGTCCGCGATTCCCGTCACGGCACCGGCTGCCACATCGGCAATGGCGCCGTCCAATGTGGCGCCGGGCCAGCAGAAAGTGGCGTCCTGGGGCACGACGCCCGCATGGTCGCCACCGGCCGCAGCGAGCACTTCGGCGACTGCCGTCGGCGCTCCCGCCGCGACCACCGCCGGCGCCCACTGCGCCGCACGTCGTGACCGCAGTCAACCCGGCGAGCGCACGCAAGACCATTCAGCCCGTACAAAGGGCGGTACCGCAGCCCGCATCCGTTCAACCTGCGCCGTCATCGATGACGGCGAACCCGTAAGCAATCAGCCACCGGAGACCGCAGTGACTACTTCAATCCGACCGACAGCCGCGTTGACATCCCTGGCGCTGGCCTGCGCGCTCTGCGCGGGTGCCGTCCGTGCCGAGGGCGACGATCCCGTGGTGCAGAATTCGAGACAGAGCCAAGCGCTGTCGTCGCTGCCGCCGAAGCCGCTGGAGCAGCGCATCCCGGTCACCATCTATGAATTCCACAGTGGTGTGCAAAGCGTGAGCGTCGCCGCGGCCACGGACATCTTCACCACGGCCTTGGTCGAGTCTCGTCAGTTTCGGGTGGTCGAGCGCAACCGGCTGAGCCAGGGCGTGATCTATGAAAAGCAACTGAACGGTGCGGGTCAGGCCACGGGCGATGCCGCACAACACCAGTTGCGTGGCGCGCGCTACATCTTTGAAGGCACGGTGAGCGAAGCCAACCCCGGCGCGGATCAGAAACAGGGTGGCGTCAATATCGGCGGCTTGAGCCTGGGCGGCGGCAAGAACAAGGACACCATCGCGGTTGACGTGCGCATTCTCGATGCCAACACCGGCGATGTCTTGGATTCGGTCAGCGTCAGCAAGGTATTGAATGACTCGGCGATCGGCGTCGGTGGAACCGCCGCATTCGCCAGCACTCTTGCCTCCATGAGCGGCCGCTCGACCAGCCCCCTGACGCCGGATGTCAATTATCAAAGCGCCCACCGAGAGAGCGTCGACAAGGCCTTGCGCGCATGCATCGAAACCTCGGTGCTTGCCCTGATCAAGCGCGTGGATCTGAGCGCCGATGCCTCGGCTCCAAAGTGATTGGCCCAACTTAATCCAAGGAGCGACTGATGCCCCCCCTCGACATGCGTTCCCTCACCACATTCGCCACGCTCGGTGCGGCAGCCGCGTTGACGTCGGCCTGCGGCAATACCGATCACGCGTCAGGCTCAGGCGCCGCAGGCTCGGCACCAAGCGTCGCTGCACAGCAAAAGGCGGCGGCCACCCCGGATCCTTGTACCTTGCTGTCCACGACCGAAGCACAGGTGTATGTCGGGACGCTCACCACACCGCCGTTCCGCTCCACCGATGATGGCGTCACGGATGCAGCCGGCGATGCCTGCACTTACCACGGCAGCGGCGCGCGTCAATTGATCATCGTCCGATCCGGCGAAGGCTCGGCCGCAGCGGGAAAGATCGTGAGCGAGGTGCCTAACATCGTCGGGGGTGCCTTGGAGAAGGCGGGCGCCGGCAATCTTGCGGCCGCGACCCACCGCGTCATAGCCGATGTTTCCAACGGCCCGTGGGACAAGGCGAACTGGATTCCCGGCGGGACCTTGTTCGTTACCAAGGGCGATGCGGGCGCGAATATCGACGTGAGCGGCAGCGGCGGCAAGCAGGAGGATGCGATCGCCATCGCGCGCCTCATCGTCCCTCGCTTCGATCATCCGCTCGAGTATGACGGCGCCAAGGCGGCCGCGGCTTTACCCAAGCCCAAGCCGCATCCGGCGAGCGCCTGCGACGTGGTGCCACCCTCGGCCGTCGAGGGTGCCATCGGGCAATTGGAGGGTCCGCCCGTCGCGGATTCCGACGGCTCGAAGTGCTCGTATCACGTTGCAAGCACCGAGGGACCGCGCAGCTACGTGGTCGAATTCACCTGGCAGGGCGGAACCAAGAATTTCAACATGATCAAGAACGGGATGTCGACCTTGGGTGCCGCAATGGGCGGAAACATTCCAACCGCCGGCATGGACTCGATGAAAATGGACCCCAACATGTCGAAGATGATGGGCGGCCTCATGAACATGGTCAGCGGCGGCGGCGGAGCGCCCGGCGCGGCGACCCAGGTCGGATTCAAGACCGACACGAATTTGCGGGGACCGTGGGACAGCGCCATGCTCATGCATGGCACGCAGCTCTTTGCCGTCAAGAACGACGTCATGATCGGCATGGATTTACAAAGTGCAGACTATGGCAGGGCAAAGGCGCTGCTGGCGGTCATCTGTTCGACAATCTAGCGATCAGCGCCGGTTCGAAATCAAGCTGCTGAGCAATCCGCCGACCACGGCGCCGCCGACCTGGACCGCAAGCTGTTCGCCGAGGTTGTCCAGTGAACCGCCGCTGCCGTCGGCACCGTCCTCTTGATCGATGCGTGACACCACCCAGTCGAATTTGCCGCTGGTGACTGCCGCCTTGCAGAAGCGGCACTCGCCGATCTGAGTCAGCGACAGGGGCGCCCCGCAGCTCGGACAGGTGTTCTCGAGAGTGCCGGGCTTGCCCGAGGTCGCGACCCCGACCGAGCGCTGAAACGTCCAGTCTTCGCTGAATGGCCGCACGCTGCGGTCACCGAACACAACCTTGCCGCCTTGGTCCACTTCGTAGTCGGCGGCGGCGGCGGTGATGCGCACGGTCAAGTCATCGAACACCCGGCCATGAATCACGCGCACCGGGTCGATGCTGCGAATCTCAAGGTGCTCCATCACATTGCGGCGCCCTTCGCTCGCCATGGTGGCCAATTGCGCGCTCCAGGAGAAGTACGCTCCCGGGCTCATGAAGGCGCGGCCGGTGTCCAGTTGCTGCTTGCACCACGCATCCTGCAGCGCCAAGAAGGCGGTCTTCACCCGCGCTTGAAACGCGGTGATCGCAAAATCCTTGTCGGTGGACCTGAGTGAGGCAATTCCCTCCGCCACCGTGGGCGCGGCGCTACCCAGCGAAGAATCGGCAGAATAGCCCGCGAACGCCGCCGGCTGCACGTCGCTCACCACCCAATCCACGGTTCCGTTGGTGACGCTGGCCTTGCAGTGCGCGCACACCCCGTCCAAACCAAGACGCAGCTCCGCGCCGCACGCGGGGCATTTCGCGGCGGTCACGCCGCCGCTCGATGGGGTGCGCGCCGCGGCTTTGCGTGTGAAGGTCCAGCGTTCGGCGTGGCGTCGATCTTCGCCCTCATCGTTCAGCACCGCGTTCGAATCGTCGAGAGTCTTGGCGCGATACACCAGGTCGAAGTGAACTTGCAGGGTCTGTGCCTGCTCATTGCAAGCTGCATCCTCGAGCGCCACTCCGCGGATGTTGAGGCTTTCCAGCAGTGCATGACGGTGTTGTGATTTGGACTGCGCGACGTCCTTCGAGACCGCGTTGAACAGCGCATCGTTGAGATAAGGCCGGAGCGCGGCGGCATCGTTGTTCTGCATGCCGCGCTTCACCAGAAAGAACGTCATCTCGGCCCGCTGCAGGAAACTTTCCATCTCAAATCCCTGATCGAGCGCACGGATGGCATCGACCGCGGGCGGCAATGGCCGGCGCGCGCCCAAGCCGCTTGCGGCACCCAAGCCGAGTTCGCCGACGGCGGCCCGCGCGAGGCCGGAGGCACCGAGCGCCGAGCCCAAGGCCGACAGGGCGGTCTGCGCCGACGGTGAGGCCGCGTTTCGGCGCAGATAGTAGCGCACGCCGAACACGATGATCACGAGCACGATAACGCCGCCGAGTGAGCCGCCGCTGCCGAACGACAGCCCCCCGCTCCCGGTATCATGCGATGCCGCCGCGTGACTCCCGGCGCCGGTTCGCGCCGGCGCACCGGCGGAGAGGAGCAGCGCCGCCGCGCCCAGCGTCAGCACCGCGCCTGTCGTCCAGCGCGACCGGATCGCGCCGCTCACGTCAGGGCACCGCCGCAATTGGCGCAGAATTTTGCGCCGGGTGCGGCCGCAGTACCGCACTGAGTGCAGTGCACGCCCTTCGGAGCCATCGCGGTGCCACAGCTCGAACAGAACTTGGCTCCCGGCGCGTTGGGCGCATGGCAGCTCGCGCAAGGGTTGCCGCCGGCGCCGGCTCCCCCGGGCCCCGGTGCCGCACCCGGCGCGGGTCCGACGCCTGAATTTGGCGCCCCGGGTGAAGGTCCCACGCCGATACCGGCCACCATTCCCCCGAGGCCCATGCCGACGCCGAGTGCGGCGGCGCCGCCGCCGCCTCCCGCCGCCGCGCCTTCCCCGATTCCCTTCAACGCGGCCCCGACTCCATACTCACGAAAGCCGCCCGCCAGCCGCGAATAGGCCGTGTCCTTGCGCAAGCCCTTCAAGGTCTGTTCGTCCTCGGGACTCAAGCTGATGGTGACGTTGCCGAGCCGCGTGATCTTGATTCCATAGGGCGTCAGCGGTTCTTGAACGTCGGCCATCAATGCCGACTCGATGTCCGACGTGCGGCCGGCAAGACCCAACACCGGCCATTTCTCCGCCGTGAGCTTCTTCACCACGCTGGTGCGCAGCGCTTTGAGGATTTGCTCCCGGGCCCAGTCCGTGATCAAGTCGTTGGAGGCCTGGCGCGTGCCGACCAATTTCAAGATCATTGCGGTCGGGTCGCTGACCGTCATCGCGTATTCACCGAAGACTCGAAGTCCCACTGCAAGTCCCGTCTCCGGATCTTCGATATTGTCGATGGGACCGCCAAACGGCAGGCTCACGAACTCGCGTGTGCCTACGAAGTAGAGCTCGGCGCGGTACATGTTGCCGCCGCTGGCCCAATCGACGATGTCTCCGAGAAAGGGAATCAAGGCGCCGTCCATGGTCGACCTGCCCTGCGGCAGAGTGCCGGCCAGCTTCCCTTCCTTGAAGAACAGTGCGGTTTCGTCCGGCTGCACCGTGACCTGGGTCAGCTTGCGAATGGTCATGTCCGGCCATTTGTAGAGAATGTCCTCCTTGGCGGTGTCCGGTCGCGCGATGAACTGACGATTGAGATCCGTAGAGTGGCCGAATAAGCTCACGATGCACTCTCCTGAAGCGTTGACTGTGGAACGTGGTCGGAAGTAGGCGCGAATACCTCTCTCTAAAACCGTAACTCGACCGGGTTCCCGCCACTGCGGCTCGCCGGCCTCCGGCGCACGGGTGGCGGGTTTGCAGGCGGGTCATCCTCGGGCAGCACGATTCCGCACAAAACATACAACTAAGATTCGTCGCCTCGCCCGCCTTGGTCGATCGTTCCGCCCAATTCGCGAAACAGCCACGCCCGCGCTTTCAGCCAATCGCGCTGCACCGTGCGCAGCGACATCCCCAAGGCGCGTGCCGTGTCTTCTTCGCCGTATCCGCCGAAGAACCGGCACTCGACCACCTCGGCGAGGCGCGGCATTTCCTTGGCCAGGCGTTCCATCGCCTCATTCAAGGCCAGCATCCCCTCGTCGGAATCGATGGACAGATCAGCGACATGCGACAAGGTGAGGTGCTGTCCACCGCCGCCGCGCTTTTCCGCCAAGCGCGATTGCGCATGATTGATGACGGCGTGGCGCATGGCCAGCGCCGAGGCGCGTAGAAAGTGGGTCTCATCGCTAAAGCTGCGTGATTGGCCGAGGCGCAGGTAGGCCTCGTGAACGAGTGCCGTCGTCTGCAAGGTATGCCCCCCGCCGAATCGCGCCCGGGTGCGGTGCGCGACCCGCCTCAATTGCTGATAGAAGGCCGGCAGCAACTCGGAGGCGATGCGGCGCACATCCGCGGGCGCCGGACTTGCTTCCAATCGACTCAGCGCATCCTGCGGCAGGGGGTGTTCTTCTTCGGTCACTCAGCGATTCTAGGCAAATCGCTGGTGAGCGGTGCAGAAATCTTGGACGCAGCCGCGCTATGGCGGGATCGGTAACGGCTTCCGGTTTTAACAGACCATGTACAGCATCCGATCCCGAGCATTCCAGTGAAAGCCTTCTGCACGAGCTGCGGTGTCGCACTCAATCCGGACACCGCCTTTTGCACCGGCTGCGGAGCGCCGGCCCGCCCCGCCCCTGAACCTGTGCGCAAGAGTCGCAAGTGGCCGTGGATTTTGGCCCTGATTCTCGTCTTCCTGCTCGGCTTCTGGTTGGGACATCGGATGGCCCCGAAGTGCCCCCCCTGTCCTACACCTGCCGCCGGGAACGGAGCCGGCGGCGGTGGTGGTGGCGGTGGGGGTCATTCCGGTGCCGGCGGTGGCGGCGGCAAGGGCAATCCCGATAAAGGTGGAGGAGGCGGCGACGGCGGCACGGGGCGAGTGCTGGGCGATGGCGGGCGCGTGAACAGCAGCGGCGGCGGTGGGGCCGCGGGCAGCGGCCAGGGCACCGGGGACATGCAAGGCGGCGGCCGCGGCGGCGGCGACGGAACCACCGCCGGCCACGGGCACGACGGCTCGGCGCAAGGCGCCAGTGGCGGAGATGACGGCGGAGGCGGCCAAGGCGGTAAATCGAATCTCGGCGACAGTCCCAATTCACCCGGCACCGATCCCGAAGCCAAACAGATCGCGGCGGGAGTGTTCCGGCTGGCCGCCGGCGGGCCCTTAAGCCCCGATGGCCTGAACGCTCCGCAATCCCAGGGCAAGGACGTTTCGGTCAAAGTCTTGAGCGCGCCCGACTTCACTTATGACAAGACTGGTCTGCCGCGTTACCCGGAGGCGAACCAGGCGGTCGCCAGCGCCCTGTCCTACGACGTACCGGGCAGAACCGACACCTACGGCAGCAGCAGCGGCATCGTGACGGCCGGCGCCTTTGATGATGTGGTTGGTTGGTATCGCAAGAATCTTCCGCCCGGCTGGTCCGATTCCACCGTGGGCGATTTGAACCGGCTCGGCGCCGTCGCGCAGGCCTTCTCGCCCGACAAGATGATGCAGATGCTCGCTGCTCCAAGCGCTGCCTCGCCGGCAAGATCCGTGAGCGACATGCCGGCCACCGCCGCCGCCGATCGAATGCGGCTGTCGATGTTTTCTCCGCCCGCCGGAACCAAAGGTGATCTCGGCGTGCTGATCGTGCAGAAGGGCGACAAGCCGGTAGAAATCCTGATGAAAACCCACGTAACTCCGTAAGGAGTGACGGTCAACGCTCGCGCGCCCAATGGTGTGAAGCAATAACTCATTTCCGCGGAGGCTCTATGCAATGTCCAAAGTGCAAAGCACCCCTTGAAGCCGACAGCCGCTTCTGTGGTCGTTGCGGTCAGATGATCGACACGGGCGGTGCGCAACCCACCGCCGTGGCGCAACCGGCGTTTGCCGGCGGGGCGGCTACGGCCGCCATGGCGGGCACCCCAGCGGCGGAGTCAGTATCTGCCGTGCCGTCGCTGCCGCGATTGATCGAGCGCGTCAAGAATATCGTCATCAAGCCCAAGCTCGAATGGCCGATAATTGCCCCCGAGCCGACGTCGGCCTCTCAGCTGTATTTAGGGTACGTCATGCCGCTGGCAGCATTCGCGGCGGTGATGACCTTCGTGCACATGTCAGTCATCGGCATCCGCATCCCATTCGGCGGCGTCATTCGCACCCCCCTCGGCGGTGGTCTGCTGATGGCGGTCTACTCGTTCGCCTTCGCTCTCTTCGGCTTGTTTCTGGTCGGACTCATCATCAATGCCCTGGCGCCGACATTCGCAGGCATCAGCGATCGGCGCCAGGCGTTGAAAGTGGCGGCCTATTCGTTCACGCCGGCATGGCTAGCCTCGCTACTCGCTCTGTCGCCCGTGTTGCCGACGCTGCTGCAATGGATCGCGTTCTTCTATGGCATCTATGTGCTCTATCTCGGATTGCCGGTGCTGATGCGATCGCCGCAGGATCGCGCGCTCGGCTATACCGCCACGGTGGTGATTTGCACTCTGCTGCTCGGCATCGTCTTTGTCGGGCTCAGCATGGTTGCGGGACGATTGGGGATCGGACCCGGCCGGATGAGCGCATCTCCCGCCGCGCAAGCCGCGGCGCAGGATCGCGGCGCGGCTACGGTCGGCAACATCATCGGCAACGCACTAGGCACCGACGACAAGGGCAAGGCGGGATTGAGCGCCGCATTGTCCAATCTGGCGAAGTCGGGACAATCGGGACAATCGGGCGACACGCCGCCCGCCGCCGGCGCGGCCGATGCCGCACCCAGTCCCGCATCAGCCGTCGGTGGATTCGTGACGGCGCTGGGCGGCGCCTTGGGCGGCAGCCACCGAGTGGAGGTGGTGGACTTCAAGACGCTCACGGCCCTGCTGCCGGCCTCATTGCCGGGGATGAAGCGCACCAACGCCCAAGGCGAGAATCGGGGAGCGGTCGGGGTCAAGACCTCATCTGCCAAGGCGGACTACCTGGGCGACAACGGCGCCAACGTGCACATCGAAATCTCCGACATATCGGGGGTGTCGGGCCTTCTGGACATGGCGGGTTCGCTGGTGCAGAACACGACTTCGGAGAGTGCGTCTGGTTTTGAGCGGGAGCAGCCCATCGGCGGCCGGAGCGTGCATGAGAAGTACGATGCGAAGGGGAAGAAGGGCGATCTGAGCGTCATCGTCGCGAAGCGCTTCGAGGTCGATGTGGGCGGCGAGGGTGTGGACATGAACACTCTCGAACAATCATTGAGCCAGGTCGATCTGGCGCGGCTCGAGTCCATGAAGGATCAAGGCGCAAAACCGCAATGACGATGTCCCCCACGACCAGGGTCCTCACTGCCGCAGGCAGAGCGGTTCTCTGCGTACTCATCTTGTTGGCGGGATGTTCAAAGAGCGCGGTGCCGGCCAAGGCCGAAGAGGCCGCCCGTGGGGCGGGCGAGCCACTGACCGTAGCGGCGTCGGTTTGCGATCGCCACATTCTCAAGGTCGAGGACCTCGGGGGCATCTTGAGCCCGTCCATCACCGGAACCCGGCCTCTGCCCGGGGATGCGCAATCATGCGAATTCGTCACGGCCGGCTTTCCCGCCATCATCGTCAGCGTAAGACCCGGTCTCGGCCGTACCACGGTCGATGCGTGGGTGACGGGCAAAATGCCGTTGGACAGCGCTCCCTTGGCGGGCGTCGGCGACGGCGCCGTGTGGCTCGAGACCCTGCATGAGGTGGTGGCACAAGAGAACGCCCTGCTATGCGATATCCAGGTACGGGGCGGCGGCAGCGATCTTGCATTGGATTCCAAGACCCTGCCGGGCACGCTGGGTGCGCTGTGCAACAAGATATTCGGGGCCTACTAGGCCGCGGAGTACACTGATGCTCGCTTGGCAACTCTCACGAGCTCCATAAACTCATGTATTCAAGCGCTCCGCCCGCCGGACTCACTTCTCAGCAGCGACTGCGAGTCGACGCCTTGCTGGATGAACTGCTCGACTTGCCCGAAGAGGCGCGTATCGCGCAACTTCGCAGCCGGCATGAGGAGGAACCCGCCGTGCTCGCCGAGGTCGAGAGTCTGTTGCTGGCGGCACAGGCGTCCGGAGAATTTCTCGACGGCAAGGACCGCCCTCCTCCTGTGGACCTGATGCCCGACGCCGCCGTCGGCATGCGCTTGGGTGCGTGGAACATCACTCGGCTCATCGGACGGGGCGGCATGGGCGATGTGTACGAAGCAGCCCGTGCGGATGGGGAATTCGAACAGCGGGTCGCCATCAAGCTGCTGCAGCGGGAAGCCGCGGCCCAGCTGGAACGATTCCAGGCGGAGCGCCAGATTCTGGCGAGATTGGAGCACTCGGGTATAGCGCGGCTCTATGACGGCGGAATCACGCCCGACCGGCGGCCCTTCATGGTCATGGAGTATGTCGAAGGGCGGCCCATCACCGAGTATTGCGCCGAGCACCGCGCGAGCCTCCATGAGCGCCTGCGGCTGTTCGTTCAAGTCTGCGATGCCGTCGCCTATGCGCATCGCAACCTCATCGTGCATCGGGATCTCAAGTCCTCGAATATCTTGGTGACGGCGGACGGCACGGTGAAGCTTTTGGATTTCGGCATTGCCAAACTGCTCGACCCGCAGCTCGCACGGGTGACTCAGGTCGCGGTCGCGCCCATGACCCCCATCTGCGCGGCGCCGGAGCAATTGACCGGCGGTCCCATCACCACCGCCACCGATGTCTACGCGCTCGGTCTCTTGCTGTTCGAACTGTTGGCCGGCAGTCACCCCTGGATGACCTTCGGCACTCCGATGCTGCAGGCGTTGAGGACCGTCCTGCAGCGTTCGGCGCCCCTCGCCAGCCGTGCCGCGGAGGCGAATCCCGACTCGCCAATCCCGGCGCGGCTGCTGTACGGCGACCTGGACGCCATCATCGCCAAGGCGTTGCGCACCGAGCCCGTCCACCGCTACGCCACGGTGGAGTCGCTGAAGTTGGAGGTCGAGCGCGTGCTGCGCGGCGAACCGGTCGAAGCACGCGAAGGGGCGCGACTGTATCTCGTGGGTCATATGCTGCGGCGTTACCGCTGGGCCGTCGCGGCCGCCGCCGCCATCTTCATCTCGCTCGCCGGCGGGCTGGGTCTTGCCGCCTGGCAGGCGCATCGGGTCGCGATCGAACGCGACAATGCGCGCCGCGATGCGTTGCGCGAAGAAGCGGTGCGCTACAGTCTGACGCGTCTGTTCCGCGCGGCAATCGCGGACCAGGCCACGCAACCGGCCACCGCCAAGAATATGATCGACAGCAGCGCGCAGCGCGTGCTGCGCGACTACCGCGATCAGCCGCAACTCGCCGGACAACTCGTGCTCACCCTCGCCGATCTCTATGGCGCGCTCGAGGATGTCGCCGGCGCGGACGCTTTGCTGGAGGGTTTCGTCGCCGGCGCCAACGCGAATACTGATCCGGCGGCGTTGGCCGATGCACGCCAGAAGTTGGCCAACATCGAACTGCTGCGCGGCCATGCGGATCGCGCCGGACAATTGTTGGATCAGGCCGATGCGTTCTGGGCGAGCTCCTCGCACCCCTACCTGGAGGAGCGGCTGGAAGGATTGACGGTGCGCGCCCGCCTGCTGCGCGCGCGCGGCGATCTGGATGGCGCCATCGCCGCGACTCGAGCGGCCATCCAGCAGCGAATTGCCCTGTCCGGTCACGACCATCGTGAAACCGCCGTTCTCTTTAATTCCTTGGCGATTTCGCTCGGCACCGCCAATCGCCTGGAACAGGCGCTCGCCGCGTATCACGAAACCATCGCCATCTACCGCGCGATCGGCTTGGGCGATGCCATCGATGCGCAAATCATCATGGCCAACACCGGCACTCTGGAATTGCGCAGCGGCCACCTCAAGGCGGCCGAGGTCTTGTTGAAGAGTTCCGTCGAGCGCGAGCGTTCGGTTGCCGGTGACTCGGCGGCGGTGGCCGCCGCCATGGGCTACTACGGCAAGGTACTGTCCATCACCAATCGCAATGAACCGGCCATTTCAGTGTTGCGCGAAGCCACGGCCTTGGGTGAGCGCTACGCGGGAGCCGGCAGTCCCTTGGCCATCCAGAATCGGCTGTTCCTCGGCGAGGCTCAGCTCGCGGTCGGGGATCAGCAAAAGGCCGGCGTGACTCTCACCGCGGCCCATGATGCCGCGCTCGCGCAATACGGCGCGGCGCATCCCTTGACTCTGCGATCCCAGCTGGCGCTATCGCAAATGGCGGCGGCCGCCGGCCACAGAGAAAAGGCCCAGGCTGAATTGCGGGCGACGGTCGAAGGACTGAGGAAGCTCGGCGCGCAAGGCGAGCCCAACCTGGCGCAGGCACTCGAGGCCCTCGGCGAGGGAGAGTCACAAAGCGGCCAGATCGCCGAGGCCAGTGTCACGCTCCGGGAAGCGGTGGCCATCCGCGAGAAATCTCCCGAGGACCTTTGGGAGTTGGCCCTCGCGCGCGAACGGCTGGGCGAAACCTTGCTCAAAGCCGGAGACCCGGCGGCCGCCGATCTATTGAAAAAGGCCGCGCACGACCTCGAGACGCAGCTCGGGGCGGATCATCCCCAGACCCTGCGCGCCAAAGCCGCGCTGGCTCGAGCATAAGGTTCGATTGCAGACATCGGGACGACGCACGTCGTACACTTGATGTCATATCGCCTCGTGCGCAGGGAATCCATCGATGCTCGGAATTTCTCGCCTGGCCCGGGCCGTCCTGCTGGCCTCGTCCCTTCCGCTGTTGGCCGTGAGTGTGCCTGTGCTCGGCGCCCTGCGCGCCGGCGATCAGGAATGGCGGTACTACGGCGGTGATGCGGGCGGCCAAAAATATTCGACGCTGACCGACATCAATCGCGGCAATGTCGCTGCGCTCACGCTCGCTTGGGTGTGGCAGACCGGCGAAACACCCCTGCCCCGGTACTCGACTTCACCCGGCATGTTCGAAGCAACGCCACTCATGATCGGCGGGGTGCTGTATTTGAGCACGCCCTACAACCGCGTGATCGCGCTGGAGGCGATTTCCGGCCATGAAATCTGGTCATATGATCCGAAGGCGTATGAAGCCGGTCAAGTGCCGAACGGCACCGGCTTCGTGCACCGCGGAGTTGCCGCATGGCGCGACTCGCGCAGCCATGCGCTGCGCATTTTCATTAATTCGCGCAACCGGCTGATTGAACTCGATGCCAAGAGCGGCAGGCCGGTCACCGCATTCGGCGATCACGGCAGCGTCAATTTACTGGAGGGACTGCAATGGCCGGTCAATCCCCAGCACTACACGAACACCTCGCCGCCCCTCGTTGCCGGGGATCTGGTCATCGTCGGCAACGGCGTCGCCGACCGGCTGATCTACCGTCACGACCCTCCCGGCGACGTGCGTGCCTACGATGCGCGTACCGGTCGGCAGGTGTGGAGTTTTCACACCGTGCCATGGGATGGCGAGCCAGGCAGCGAGACCTGGGCCGGGAATTCGAATCGCTACACCGGACATACCAACGTGTGGGCACCGATGACCCTGGATCAGCATCGCGGGCTCCTCTATGTGCCGGTCAGCACGCCCAGCAATGATTTCTACGGGGGCAATCGCCTGGGCGCCGATCTCTACGGCGATACCCTGGTGTGTCTCGATGCCAGAACCGGTGTGCCTCGCTGGCACTATCAACTGGTGCATCACGGTCTGTGGGACTATGACCCGCCGGGACCGCCGACGCTGGTCACCATTTCGCGCAACGGCCATCGTATCGATGCAGTCGTGCAGCTGACCAAGCAAGGGTTTGCGTTCGTGTTCGACCGCGTGACAGGGGTGCCGGTGTGGCCCATCGAAGAGCGCACGGTGCCGGCGAGCGATGTGCCCGGCGAGCAGGCGTGGCCCACCCAGCCGGTGCCAGTCGGTCTGCCGCCGCTGCTGCCGCAGGGTGTGTCAATGGACGATGCCACGGACCTTACGCCCGAACTGCACGCCGAAGCCGTGGAGGTGCTCAAACACGTGCGCACCGGGCCGCTCTACACGCCGCCGAGTCTGCAAGGCACGGTCGTGCGCCCGGGTCTCGACGGCGGCGCCGACTGGGGCGGCGGCGCCTTCGATCCTGAGAGCGGCGTGTTGTACGTCAAAGTGAACGACGATCCGGCGCTGGTATATCCGGACCTCACCGACGCAGACGGTAATGTACCGTCGGTGGGGCCCAACGATGCGACCGACGAATCCCTGTTCCTCAAGCATCGCATACCGGTGCTGAAGCCGCCGTACGCCTATCTCGATGCGCTGGACCTAGTTCACGGCACCATGCTCTGGCAGGAGCCCTACGGCGACAATCTCAAGGTGCGCAATCATCCGGCACTGGCTCATGCGACGCTGCCGGCAAAGCTCGGCGCGGTCGGCAATGGGGGGCTGCTGGTCTCGGCGGGCGGCCTGTTGTTCGCCGGCAGCGGCGATCACGCATTTCATGCCATCGACAAGAAAACCGGACAGGATCTCTGGTCGTATTCCACCGGTGAGCTGCGAACCAACGGGTCGCCCATGACTTACCGCGCGCAAGGTCACCAATTCGTGGTGATTGCCGTCGGGGGACCTGGACCCGGGGCGGCATTGCTGGCCTTTGCGCTGCCGCGCGGGCGGCTCACGCCGCCCGCCGCGCCCGCCGCGCCCGCCGCGCCCGCCGCGCAAAATACCCCGGTCAAACTCGATGTGGAACGCCTGTGCGGCCAGTGCCACGCCTTCGAGGCCGTGACGCGCACGCGTCGCACGCGTCCACAATGGCAGGCGCAGGTCGAAGCCATGGTGGCGAAGGGTGCATGGATCTCCGATGATGATTTTGACCCGGTCGTCGACTACCTCGCCGCCCACTACGGGCCCGCCGCCCCTCCTTAAAGATCCATGTCCCGAACTGGCCCGCCGGCGTCGCGAACCTTACTCAAGGATTTGAGTCCCCTGCAGTATTCACGGCTGTCCGAACTGCTGGATGACTACCGTGAGATCCCTGATTCGGGCCGCGTCTCGTGGTTCCAGGAATTGGAGCGCTGCGACCCGGTAGTGGCCGCGGTGCTCCATGATTTGATCGCGGCCCAGCAAGCCTGCGAGGTGGAAGGTTTTCTGGTGCGGCCGGCGCCATTCGCGGGCGATCTGGCCTCGCTCGGGGTTGCCGACACGCGACTCATCGGCAAGCAGTACGGCCCGTATCGGGTGCTGTCATTGCTCGGGCGCGGCGGCATGGGAAGCGTATGGCTCGCGCAGCGCGTCGATGGATTGTTCGAGCGCCAAGTCGCCCTCAAGCTCATTCATCCCGCCCTGATCGGCCGGGTGATGACTGAGCGCTTCACCCGGGAGCGGGAGATTCTCGCGAGTCTCAATCATCCAAATATAGCGCGGCTGTCCGATGCGGGTTTCTCGGAGGATGGGCAACCCTTTCTCGCCCTCGAATACATCGCCGGCACGCCTCTCACGACCTATTGCGACAACCGCGAATTGCCGGTTCGTGAGCGGTTGCAGATTTTTCGGCAGATCCTGAGCGCCGTGCAGTATGCGCACGCGCACCTGGTCATTCATCGCGATCTCAAGCCTTCCAATATTCTCGTGACCGATGAAGGCCAAGTTCACCTGCTCGATTTTGGAATCGCGAAATTGCTGACCGAGAGTGATGCCGGCGCACTGGAGCTCACTCAGATCGGCGGCCTCGCCTTGACGCCCGACTACGCGGCGCCCGAACAGATTTCCGGCGCCGCGATCACCACCGCGGCGGATGTCTATTCGCTGGGTGTGATGCTGTACGAGTTGCTTGCGGGCCAACGGCCGTACCGGCTTGCGCGCGAATCACGCGGCGCGCTCGAGGAGGCCATCCTGACGACGGAGCCGGTGCCGCCCAGCCGCTTGACGCTCTCCGACGCCGCGGCACAGGCTCGCGGCACGACCCCGAAAAAGCTCGCGCGTCTGCTCAAAGGCGACCTCGACACCATCGTCGTCAAGTCCCTGAAGAAGCGGCCGGCCGAGCGTTACGCCTCTGCGAACGCCTTCGACGAAGACATCGGACGATATTTGCGCGGCGATGTGGTCCTGGCTCAACGCGACAGCCTAGGCTATCGGGCACTTAAGTTTTCGCGGCGTTACCGGGTGGCAATTGCCGCAGCCGGCATTCTCATTTTGACACTGGCCTGCGGGTTGGCCGCGACGACCTATGAAGCCCGCGTCGCGTCGGTGCAACGCGATGCGGCACTTCAGGCACAGCTCCGATCGCTGACTCAAGCAGCGGCCGCTCGGTTGGGGAACGCCGACATCCCGAGCGCGATGAACGTGATTCTCGAGGTACTGCCGCAGCGCGATGCGCAGCGCTCCTACACGCCGGAAGCTCTGAGTGTTTTTCAGCAAGCGCGCGCGACGGACACGCAACTGATGACGCTCACCGGACATTCGGACCGGGTGCGGTCGGCGGTGTTCTCTACCGACGGCCGGCGCGTGGTCACTGCATCATGGGACAAAACTGCGCGAATCTGGGACGCGGCCACCGGTGTGGCTCTCACCTCGCTGATCGGGCACACGGACCGAGTGTGGTCGGCTGCATTTTCCCCCGACGGCCGGCGCGTGGTCACCGCCTCGCACGACAAAACGGCCCGCATCTGGGATGCCGCAACAGGACAGCAAAGGGTGTCGCTGGCCGGGCACGCCGACCGGGTCACTTGTGCCTCGTTCTCCCCCGACGGGCGGCGCGTGGCAACGGCATCGTACGACAAGACGGTGCGCATCTGGGATGCCGAGACCGGCGAGCAGATCCGAGTGTTGACCGGACATACGGATTTGGTGATGTCGGCCGTCTTTTCCGGCGACGGCAGCCGGCTCATCAGCGCGTCGCATGATAAGACGGCCCGCATCTGGGACGTCGCGACCGGACGCCAGCTCCTGCTGCTGAGCGGGCATACGGACTGGTTGAACTCCGCCGCGTTTTCGCCCGATGGGAGGCAAGTCGTCACGGCCTCCTTCGACAAGACCGCAGGAATATGGGACGCCGTGACGGGGCACCAGCTGCGGCTGTTGAGCGGCCACTCGGACCGGCTATTATTCGCGGCGTTTTCGCCCGATGGGCGCCGCATCGCTACCGCGTCGACCGACAAGACGGCGCGCCTGTGGGATGCGGAGACCGGCAGGGAGATCCTGCGGCTGTTGGGGCATACCGCGGAAGTCGCGGGGGCCGCCATTTCACCGGACGGGCAGCGACTGATCACGGCGTCATACGACAAGACCGCCCGCTTCTGGGACATCGGCTCGGGCCGAGAAATCATGCTGCTGGGCGGCCACACGGAGCCGGTGGCCTCTGCCTCGTTCTCGCCGGACGGTCTGAGAGTAGTGACTGCGTCATACGACCGGACCGCCCGGGTCTGGGACGCCGTCAGCGGCCGGGAGCTCATGCGATTCAGCGGGCACACTGATCAAGTCGTCAACGCGGCCTTCTCGCCCGACGGCCAACGGATCGTCACCGCCTCGCCCGACGGAACTGCCCGCATCTGGGACGCCGTATCCGGCAGTACCCTTCGAGTGCTCAGTGGGCACACCGATCAGGTGGTGAGCGCTTCTTTTTCGCCCGATGGGCGGCGCGTGGTGACGGCATCGCTCGACAAGACAGCCCGCATTTGGGATGCGGCGACCGGCCGGGAGATCAGGCAGTTCATAGGGCATACGGACATGGTAGAGACCGCCGAATTCTCCCGCGACGGCCGGCGCATCGTCACGGCATCGCACGACAGGACCGCGCGCATCTGGGATGCGGCATCGGGGCGGACCCTCCTGGTGTTGAGCGGGCACACGGAACGGGTGGAGTCCGCGGCATTCTCACCGGACGGAAAGCGCGTGGTCACGGCATCGGCCGACAAGAGCGCGCGCGTCTGGGATGCGGCGACCGGGCGGCCGCTTGCTGTACTGACCGGCCACGCGGATCTGGTGGAGATTGCGGCATTTTCATCCGACGGACGGCGTGTCGTCACGGCGTCTGATGACAAAACCGCACGCATCTGGGAGGTTGAGCCCGGCCACGAGCTATTGGTGCTGAGCGGACACAGAGATCGCCTGTGGTACGCGGCCTTCTCGCCCGACGGGAACCGCGTTGTGACCGCGTCCGACGATCGCACCGCACGTATTTGGGATGCCCAGGCTGCGCCGCTCGACGTACAAATTGCGTGGGCCGACGCGGCGCAGTTCGACCCGCTGTCGAGCGACCAGAGATTCCAGCTGGGGTTACGCGCGCCTTCTGACGTGCACCAATGGAAAGCTGACTCATCGCTCTGCGACCAATCAGCCGGTGCGCACTATGATCCTGATCGGCATGCGCCGGGCGTTATACTCGATCGAATCGTCGCCAATGTCGCGATGGAGGCGTGCGCCAAGAAGAACGGAGTCGACCTCAATGCCCGGTGGCAGTATCAGCGTGGCCGAGCCCTGGCGGCGAGCGGGCATTTCTCCGAAGCGAAACAGGACTTCGAGGGATCTTTGGCTCGCGGCTACGGCGCGGCCCGCGTGGACTTGGGGTTGCTGCTGTCGCAGCCTTCCGCCGCCCTGCTCGATGTTCCGACAGCGATCTCGTTGTGGGAGTCGGCATGGCATGACGGCCTGACAATTGCCGCATTCGAATTGGCGAATCTCTACGAGCACGGAGTGAGCCGGGGCGGCGCCGATTCTGCCCTGGTCATGCCTACGGATGCAGACCGCGCCAGGGCCTGGTACGAGAAGGCGGCCGCGGCCGGTGATCCCAATGGGCTCGTACGAATGGCGGAGTTCGAGGAAGGTGCGGCAATTGCGGCACCGGACCTCGTGCAAAGAAATTCGCACTTGCTCGAGGCATTCAAGCGCTACGCCGCGGCGGCGGAGCATGCCCGACGGGAGGATTGGCCGGACGATATCTGGCGAAATTGGCGCTACCGCCGGGCTTCCCTTGCTCGACTCCTCGCACGGGACGGCATGACGACGGAAGTGGCCCATGCCTATGAAAGTGTCACAATGCGCAATGCCAACGACATGAAAGCGCGCGATGAATAAAATTACGCCCAGAGCCTTTCGAAATGCCTTCGTCTCCGTCATGCAAGCGGAGCAGGAAGGTTTTCGTGCCGCCGTAGGGTATGAACCCAAGTCGTACTACTTCTTCATGCGAACCACCATTTATCCCAGGGTCGCCCGGCAATTGGGCTTGTCGTCATGGAACAAGGAGTACTACACGCTGGACGGGATGCTATATGAGGAACGCGGGCTCGACGAGACGGGAAAGTACGCCACCTATGCCAATTGGATTTCGGTGGCCATTGAGCACGAGATCGACGGTTCCCGCGCCTTCGAGAAAATGAACAAGCTGCAGTCCTTCAACGCGGCGCTCAAGGTATTGATCACCTACGCCACCGAGGGGCGCGCCTCCGACACGCTACTGCGCAAGTACGAGGCTCTCATCAAAGCCTCAGACGTATTCAATGACATCGCAACCCTGCGGCAGCAACTGGTGATCCTAGGAACACCCAAAATCGCTCGTGATTGGCGATTTTACGCCTACGAGAACGACGGCTTTGTACTCATGCTGCCGGGCTAGTGGCAACGCCGCGCGCCTCAAGCTTGCGCGGCATCCCGGCACTTGAACATCTCGATGGAAGTGGTCTTTTGGTCCGCCATTCGATAGATGTTCACGATATCGTTGCCCAGCAGCAGTTTGATCCCCTCGAGCTTGAAATATGAGCCGTACAACGAGTCCTTGTTGACATCGTCGGTCTTCGCACTCGGCATTTGTTTCTTATACCAGGCCTCGACGTCCGCCAGCGGGTCGGGTGTGTTGCTTTGGTAGTGCGTGCAATGTTGGCCGTTGGGGATGCTGCGGTAAGTCGCGTCCATCGTACCGCCGCCATCATGCGGATACGTCGGCAGGCCGGTGCTGTTGTGGTCTGCCGCGAAGCTGACGGCGGCAAACGCCAGACCGGCGACCGTGGCGATGCGGGATCCAGGAGTTCTCGTAGGGCTTGTCATCGGTATCCTCATTTCGCGGCGGTTCCTGATCATCAATAACCGAGGATCGGCCGCGATCCCGCCATCGGCGCCCGGCACTCGAAATACCCGTCCGATCCGGCGGGATTCACCGCACTTTCCGGTTCTTAAGGGAAAGGAGGCGCGGTGCACAATCCATTCAAGATCAAGATCGGGGTGCTGGGGTGCCTGCTCATCGCCGCCGGCGGCTGCGGCCGGTCGAGCCATCCGCCCGGACCGAAATCCACCTCACCCACCCCGAGCGCCGGCGCGGCCGCTCCCACCGCGAATGTCCTGCAAGGCTCGGCCCAGGTGACGCTGCGGCCGCAGGTCCATATCATGGAAATGAACGAAGCGCTGCAGGCCCTCAAGGGTCAGAGCAGCGACGGCAATGGCTTTATCTTCGACTCCAAGTACTCCACGGCGGCAGCGCTCAAACCAGGCGATGTGTTGCTCATCAAGAATCTGCTGGCGCGCAAGGTGCTGGCGAGCGATGCGACGCCCGAGGGCATCGTGGTGCTCACGCAGGCCGCGTCGCTCGTGGACGTCGTCAAGGACGGGCACATCGCAGTGAATGCGGCCATGCATTTCAAAGCAGGCGCCAAGACGGCGGACACCGCGCATCCCCTGCTGCAATTCTGGCGCGCGCTCATGCCGGGAACTGTCGCGATGGCGCAGGATTCAGGGTGGAGTAACAACACCCGCAATCCCTCCCTGCCCACCCCGACGCCGGGCGTCGGCAACAATGGGCAGACGGGTCCCAGCCTGGGCACGCAGATCAACAACGCATTGAACAATCCCTACCTCAAGCCCTTCAAGGGCACCTTGCAGGATTGGGACATCGAATGGGAAGCAACTCCCGCCGACGGCAAGCTCAATCTCAATCTCACCATGACCAAGAACGTCAACGGCATCGTCGCGAAAATCACCGGCATTGGATATCTGGCTGATTTCGAATTCGTCAATGACATGAGCATCGGCTCATCTCCCTCTTCGGCGGTCAGTGCCTTGAAGCAGGCCGCAGGCCAGTTCAAGAACGTCAATGGCGCCATGGACTTCACCTGGGAGATCGGCAAGAACACCCCGGGTCCCGGCGGCGAGGCGCAGATGATCAAATTACCAGGAGCGCTTTCTGTCTCCCTGGCGCCGTACCTGGAGGGCCTGCCCCTGACATTGGAGGTGAGCGCCGCCGTTGCGCCGCATCCGATGCTCACCTCAGGCAATCAATACAGCAAGGGCGCCTTTCATGTGACCTACGACGGCTACCAAAATTTCAAATTCAACAACGGCAGCCTGGATGCGGATGGCCCCATGAGCGGGGAGCCGACGGCGGACGTGCCGCGCAATATTTCGGCCGTGGCACCCTTCGGTGTGGTCATCGGCTTTGCCGCTCCGCGCATCGATCTCGTATTTGGGGGCGCCGGCATGATTTCCTCGGATGACATCAAGAAAGGCGCGCAATGGGCCGACACCCTCATCGAGGCGGCCGGCAAACGCCTCCTCACCCCCGCGAGCTATCAGGCGTACAAAGATTCGGGCTTTTCCATGTCCGGCGCCTCAACCGCCTTTGAACACACCAATGCGACGCTGTCCTTGCGGGTGATCACTTCCTCGACCATGACCGACGGCGGCGCCTCGCAGATCACACCCTGCTCGAAGTCCACGGTTGATCTCAGCGTCTACGTGGGCGCATCCGCCCAGGCACTGGGTCTGTCGGCCGGCAGCACCTCGAAGCGCGTCATGGACAAGACCTTCGTGCACATCCAGCCGCCGGGAACGCAGCTCTGCGTCAATCTCTGAGCCGCAGCCGATCAACGCGGCGAGTGGCGTCTCACGAGGACCTGGGCAGCAGCGACTTGATCTTCGATTCCAGTTGCTCGAGGTTGAGGTCACCCTGATACCGGTCGACGATGCGGCCGTCCGCATCGATCAGGTAGCTCAAGGGCAACCCCATGACACCGCCGTATCGTTCGCCAAGTTTTGCATCGCCCATGACGACGGGGTAATTGAGGTGGTACTTCCGATACGCTCGCTTGACCGGCGCGGCACTGTCGTCCATGGATACGCCCACGATCTGCAGACCGGCCGGCCCGTAGGTCTTCTGCCATGCCGCGAATCGGGGTATTTCCGTCAGGCAGGGACCGCACCACGTCGCCCAGAAATTCAGCAGCACGAGCTTGCCCCGGTAGCTGCGTAAGGTCACCGTCTGTCCCGTCAGGTCCGTGCGGGTGAAGTCGGGCGCCAATCGCAGTTCACCGTCGCCCGCCCGCGCCGGCATCGACAATGCCGGCGCCGCCAGGCAAAGTGCCGCGAGAACTGCACGCATGCCGGTCACTACTCGGAACCCTTGGCCGCCGGGTAGCCTTGCTTGACCCAGTTGTCGCCGAAGTTGTCCGCGATATAGAGGACCTTGACCCGCGTAAAGCCCAGTCCGCGAAGCGCGTCGTAGGCGGCGGCAATATTCGGGCAATGGCTCCAGGGGCAGCAACCGCAATAGAGAATAATCGCGCTGTCTTTGCTCAATTTCGCAACGCGGGTACGCAATTGAGTGAGGCCCGCCTCCTCGCTCGCCGCGCCGACGTATTCGGACTGCGGAATATGCGCCTGCAGGTAGAGCGTATGAAACCCCACCTGCAGGATCAACGGTTTCGGCGCGGATGCATTGTTCAGGCTCGCCGCGAGATCGGCCGGCTGCACCAGATCGGCTTGAGGGATGGACGAGGCTGGTTTGTGCTCGGCCCCCGCATTTCCTGCCTGTGACAGGATAATGAATGCGAGGGCCAACCCACGGATGGCTCTCCTGGCAATGAGTGTCATGGTGATGGCTCCGGAATGAGAGACGGGGAGCATAGCGCGAAAATTCACGCCGTCCAGCTCGCGCCGACACCTTTGGGCGGAACATGTGCTGCGGCTGCGGTGCGCAACCAGTTTTGAAACGCGGCGACTTTGGGCAGGCTGCGATGTTTGGGCGGGCAGACAAAATAATAGGCGCGCCCGTACGGTATGATCTTCCTGCTGGCCACGGCCAGTCTGCCGCGGCGGATCTCGTCCGCGACCAGACTCCATCTTGCCAGCGCCAGTCCGCCGCCCGTTTCGGCAGCACGTACCACGGCGGCCGAGTCGTCGATGCCGATACCCGACGGCGGCAGGTCGAGCAGCCAGTCGCTCCACGGCTCGGTGAAACTGTGCAGCAGACGATAACGCTTGAGGTCGCTGTGATCGCTCACGGGACCGTGCTTGGCGAGCAATGCCGGCTGGCAGACCGGGACCAACCATTCCTCCATGATCTTTTCGCAATACAGTCCCGGCCAGTCGCCGGCACCCAAACGGATCGCCACTTGCACGTCAGACTTGCGAAAATCGACCAGAGTCGCGGAAGTATCGATGCTGAGATCAATGCCGGGATGCAAGGTTTCGAACAGCGGCAGCCGTCCTATCAACCATTGCGTGAGGAAAGAGCCGAGCACACTGATGCGCAGCGGACCTTGGCCGCGAACCGCGCGCGCGTCGTCAATCGCATCCTGCAGTGAATTCAATCCCTGCCTCACCTTCGGCAACAATTGCGCGCCCTGCGCCGTCAGCTCGATCAGCCGGCCTTGCCGCCGAAACAGAGACAAGCCGAGATATTGTTCGAGCGCCTGAACTTGCATGCTTGCGGCGCTCACGGTAACACCCAGCGCTTCCGCCGCACGCGTGAACTGCAGGTGCTCGGCGACGGCTACGAATACGCGAAGACTGCCCAGGGGCAGCCTTCGAAAGGCATCTCCGGGCGGGCTCGGACGGCGCCGCGGGGGCCGTGCGGGCGGCTTTGCTTTGTTACCCAGTGAGCACCCTCCAAAGATCTGTTGCGAGTTCCTACTGCGATGCCAAAGCCATCGCGTCTTGATCTCGCGGAGTTTTCCAACCGCGAACCCGCTGCCAATGATAGGCGCTCAGGGTCCTATTGTGCACGCGCTTCACCGCATCCGCGATGGCATGGTTGTAGCACTCATCCCAGTACGACTTGCGCTCCAGTTCCCGGCTCTCCAACGCGCGGCAAACTTCGCCGGCGGCGCCGCGGATACGTCCATATAGGCTGGCAATACCGGCCGGGCTGTTCAGGTTGAGATCGTGGTAGCGCACCGTCACGTAGGGCGCGCCCTCCTCGACGACGGCCGCAGAGACAAGATCTACCGGCAGCAGCGACGGTGCCCCGGCCAGCGCGATCACGGCGACGGTACGAGCAATGCATCGATGTGACATAGGCATGGCAGCTCCTTGATGTTTCCATCCACCCGTTGTGGACGGAAACAGCATGCCGGCCGCCTCGGGGCGCTGATTTCAAACTACTGTGCCTTGGTTCAGATCTGCTGAAGCAAGGATCGGGTGACCGAGATATATCGAGCGCGAAAGCAGTCGCCGCTCTATGATAGCGGCGGCATCGCTTTGAATACGCGTCCAACGGAGGCCGGTCATGAGTCGACTATACGATGCACCTCATCGCGCCTTGCAGGACATCCAAGGTACCAGGGCGCTGGCGGATCGAATCGAATCGCGCGCCTGTAAGACCGAGTTCGGCGGCGAGGAAAAGGGCTTCATCGAGAGCCGCGATCTGTTTTTCCTGACGACCATCGACACGAGGGGTCGGCCGACCGTGTCCTACAAAGGCGGTGCGCCGGGCTTCGTGCGCGTCGTCGATCCGGTCGCACTGGCCTTCCCCAGTTACGACGGCAACGGCATGTACCTGTCCTTGGGCAATCTCAGTGTCAATCCGCAGGTGGGGCTGTTGTTCATCGCCTTCGACCGACCGCACCGGCTGCGCATGCAGGGCACGGCCAGCGTGTCGCGGGACGATGCGCTGATGGCGGAATACCCTGAGGCCGAATTCATCGTGCGCGTGCAGCTGTCCGAGCTGTGGGTGAATTGCCCGCGTTACATCCACCGCTACGAGAAGCAGCACACCTCCCGCTATGTACCCCAGGGGGGCCGCACTACGCCGCTCGCTGAATGGAAGCGCGTCGATCGGGTCCAGGACGTACTGCGTCCGCAGGACGCCGAACGGGCGCAGCAGCAAGGCCTGATCAGCGAAGAAGATTGGATAGCGAAGGTCAAGGCGGGGGATCCCACCGCCTGACACCTCCGCACTCAGTACTTCAAGTTCTCGAGATAAGAGGCGATTTGTTGTTCCCGGTCTTTGAATACGGGAGGAATTTGCAGCCGGCTGCCGAGGTCTTCGTAGCGCTCGTCGATCAAGAATCCCTCGGGTTTGGATACCGTTGCTTCGAATAGCGCTCCGGCGGGGGTGCGCACGTAGATCGAATCGAAGTACCCTCGGTCCTTGCGGTCTGACGTGTCGGTGAAACCCAGTCCCTCGAGCCGAAACTTGACGTTGCTTTGAACGTCGAGATTCTCCACCTTGAAGGCGCAATGATGCACAACACCCTCGCCATAGGCCCAGGAACCTTGGGGGATGTTCGGCTCCAGGAGAAAATCGACGATACAGCCGCTGCCGCCGGAACCAACCTCGTAACGGATGCAACTCCCGTCAACGCGGCGCTGCTTGCCACTCCATCCGTATTGCATGAACTCCTCAGAGTTCTCGGCATCCCTCACTGACACGGTTATTCCGTGCGTGCCGCGAATGCCGAATTCAGCCGGAACCTGCCCGCTGGAATAGGGGCGGCGACTGTCGTCATCGACGGCCACCATCGCGTAGCCGATTCCGCAGGGATGACTGAAACACAGCATTCGCTCGCCAAATCGCTCCGCGTGCCGCGTCTCTATGCCGTGCTTTTTCAGGCGCGCCTCCCAGAACTGCATGGAGGACCGGGGAACGGAAAGCGCCAGTGTCTTGATCTGCCCCGTTCCGGGGCGGGCTTTGCGGCCGGATTGCCGCATTGGAAAGCACGTGATCAGCGTGCTCTCGTCGCCCAAATCATTTCCGTAGTAAAGATGATAGATGGGCTCATCCCCATCGTAGAGCGCGGTCTTTTTGACGCTCTTCAGACCGAGCACCTGGGTGTGAAAATCATAATCTTCCTGCGCAGTACCGACACTCAGCGTGATGTGGTGGTGTTTCAAGATATGTGGGTTCGGTTCCATCATTGCTTCCTCAAGTTGACCTGATGCCTGCGCTCGCGTGATTTCACCCGCCTCGCCATACTGTACTCGCTTGGCCGTCGCTTTGAGTCGAATCCCGCGTCCCGACCTGCCGACGGACAAGGGATGGCTCTTGTTATTCAACGACTTAACGTGAAATCAACCGCGACTCCGGTGCGCGGCCATCGATGAGCAGTTGCGCATTCTTACCACTGATAGTCGAAAGAAAGCGCAAGGACACGACCCGTCCTTCTTTCAACCAAGGGGCTCCGCGAGGGGGTCCCTCTGATTTGATTGATCGCGGCATCTAAATTGATCAGCCAATGATCGGTGACGAACTTGGTGGCGCTGAAGCCCACGCCCGCAGCGCTGGTGCCTGCATGGGATATTTCATAAGTCGCATGTCCTGATGCCAGCGACTGCTGCGGAGTGACCCCATAGAGGTTCTGTAAGTAGTGCCGGGTCGCCAGTGTAATTGACGGTCCGGCAAACATGACAAACCGCTTCGAACTCCCAGGAAGCGGCAAATAAACTCCGGCGTCGGCTATGCCCGCGTCAACGCCGCCGAAGAATTCCCGGGCATCGACCCGCACGATCAACGGAAATTTCTTGGAGAGCACCCAGGAGGCGAACACCTTGCCGCCCGGCGCGGCCGCGATATCGCCCATGCCCCGCAGATTAGAATAGTCATCCCGCATCTTGCGTCCCAAATCGTACGTCAAGGCAATGCCGGCCTGGAAATGATCGCCGTGCAAGAGGTTGTAGCCGATGCCGTCCCCGGCGGCGATGAAGGCCTTGTCGCGATATTGAATGTTGATAACCGGCCCCCCCTCCACCCGATAGGCGCGCGCTCCGTCGTAAACCGGCTGTAGTTCTGTTGCGAATCCGAGAACGGTTCTAAACCGCGGGAGGTCGGGTTCGAACAACTTGGCCAAGACCACCCCACCCGAGTACTGCCACTCCTGGAGCGGCGATGGTGTTTGCGCCTTCGCGGCGCGGCTGCCGCAAGCGATCAGCACTACCGCGAAGAAATGCACGCCAACCGAGGGGCCAATGGTCTTCGTGGCTCTCACTTTAGGTGGCCGCTACGGTGATCTGCGACGTGGGGTCGCGCGACATGCGTGAGGTAGGTTGGCTCAGCAAACAGGCCGACGTCACCAGGACCAGGTTAGTCATGATCATCGGCTGTCAGTAAAGCAGCACCGTCTCACGCTCTGCGCGCCAGCGAATCTCGTCCTGAGTCGTCAGAGTCTCCAAATCCTCCGGCGTCGTCGCCGGATCGTCCACCCAACGGCGCAGCAGATCGCTGCCGTTGATCACGTCGATCGCGGACCGCCCCTTCTCGTACTCGTAGTCGAAGTCGCGCCAGATCTCCTCATTCGGCCGCAGCCGCCGCAGCGCTTTGAACGCGAGGGCAAACAATCGCCAAGGCTTGAAACTCTCGTGGTCATAGTACGCCGGGTCTTCGACGTGCACCTGGACACCGGCGCAGAGCTTCCCCGCATGCTTGTGGAACGTGGGCTCGAACCAACAAGGGCGCAGCTGGCAGCCGCTCATCCAGGGCGCTGCGAGCGAACGCATTTCGGCCAACAATGCGCGCACATCCAAATCCGGCGCACCGAGCAGCTCCAACGGCCGGGTGGTCCCTCGACCCTCCGACAACGTCGTGGCTTCGAGCATCACCGAGCCCGGATAGCATCGCGCCATCCACAGATTGGGGGCGTTGGGACTCGGGTTGACCCAGGTGCGCCCCCCCAGCGGCCATCCGTATCCCGGAGCCGCGTTCGGTTCCCAACCCTGCATCGGCACGACGCGATAATCGACGTCGAGACGCAGAGTGTCCACGAACCACCGTGCAAGCTCCCCGAGGGTGAGGCCGTGACGCATGGGCATTGCACCGGCGCCGACAAAGCTTTCGCAGCCTGCCCTGAGCATCAGCCCTTCCACCGGCCGACCCACGGGGTTCGGGCGATCCAGAATCCACACCGCCTTGTGCGCCTTCGCAGCCGCTTCCAGCACGTAACGCAGCGTGGTGACGAACGTGTAAATTCGGCAACCGACGTCCTGCAGATCAACGAGCAGCACGTCAAAGGTATCCATCATGGCCGGCGTCGGCCGTCGTACCTCGCCGTAGAGGCTGAAGACCGGGATGCCGTGCACCGGATCGGTGTAGTCCGGCGACTCGATCATGTTGTCCTGCTTGTCCCCGCGCAGCCCGTGTTGAGGGCCGAACGCCGCGCTCAGGCGCATGTCACCAAGCGACACCAGCGCGTCGAGGGAATGGACCAGGTTGCGGGTTACGGAAGCAGGATGCGCCAACACCGCCACGCGCCGCCCGGCCAGCGGCTTGCGCAGCTCGGGTTCTTCGAGCAATCGGTCGATTCCAAACCTCATGAGCAGGCAACTTCCAGCGTGAATCCATGGGGGTGGTGAAAATCGGGCTTGCCAGGCGGGTGCCGCAGGCCCCAGTACGAAAGTCTACCATTCTCGTCTTCGATAACCGCGGCGAGGGCGATCCGCAATTGACGGCTGTCACCCAAATCAGCCAACTGTCCCCAACACACGGTCGACTGGAGCTCGAGCCCATCGTCATGCCGGCGCACGGAGATTTCCGGAACTCGCTCCACCTCGGCCGGCGACATTCCCTCCCGATAGGCGCTGAACCGGTAGATCGCCCAGTCGAGCGAGGGAGAGAAATTGAATTCATGGTAGCCGGACCCATCCGCAGTCGCGAGGAAAGCCTCGAAGCACGTGTGCTTCCACAGGGCGTCCGACCGTCCGCCCACGCCGCAACGGGGAACGCGCACGCGGGACATGTCCGCCGCCAATGAAAACTGCAGCACCAGAATGCCGGGTTCCTCCGCTTGCAGCTGCACTCCGAGTCGGCGCACGGCATCGTTCGGGGTCGAAGCATGGGCAGCAAGCACGGCTGTCTGCGTATCTGGGAACGACATGCAGCCATTGTATTCGTGGCCCACCAAAACCCCCAAGTCGGAAGGTCCGTCACATTTTTTGTCGAGGGGGCTGGCGTAATCTCTCCCGCCATGTGCGAGCGCTACGTGCTTCCCGACCAGGCCGCTGCGGAGCGGGAGTTTCTGCCGGCGCGGGCCTGGTGGAAATTCACCTCCAAATTCAACGTCGCACCGCAACAGTACGTGCCGGCAATACGCTGGCACGACGGTCAATCCGAAGCAGTGATGATGCGCTGGGGCCTCATTCCGTCGTGGGCGGAAGGTCGGCTGGTCGGCCCTCCACCCGTCCACATCGACGTCAGTGAGATCCAAGACTCGCCGATGTGTCGGGCATCCTGGTTGAACAGTCAGCGTTGTATCCTGCCGATCGCCGGCTTCTATGCGTGGCAGCTGACCAACGCGAGGTACCGGCAGCCGTACTTTATTACTCTGCTCGATCGGTCGGTATTCGGCCTGGCCGCGCTATGGGATCGAACGGTGAGCGAAGAAGACGACGTCGTCGAAAGTTGCTCGATCATTTGCGTGCCGCCGAATGAGCTGATGATCGGAGTTGCCAACACCGACGGCCGGATGCCGGCCATCTTGCGGCGCCGGGACTATCAGACCTGGTTGCGAGGAACTCCCGTCGAGGCGAAGGCGGTCCTGCGCCCCTACAGTCAAAGAGCCATGCAAGCGCATGCAGTCAGTCCCCGCATCAACTCTACCGCGCCCGACGACGTTGGTTTGATTTACCCGGCGGGCTGACGGGCGTCAAGCAGGCCGCCATGCCCTTATCTTCCTGTGACGCGGTGCATCGGCCCATCGTAAAACTACGGCGTCGGGAGCGCCGCGCAAACGGTCACCTGCTCGTACGTACCGGTGCCGAGCCCAGCCGGCCCGAAGATCTCGTGCTGCGCAATCCATTCACGCGAGCGGTTGAAGGCCTCTTCGGTGTAAGGCTCGAACACGATGCGCTCGCCCGGTCCCCATCGCCTCGTGTCCATCGTCGCGTGATAGCGCACCGGGAATTCGTTCATGTAGAAGTGCGTGAAGGCTTCGGGCCGCAGATCGATATCGCGTTGCGCCCGTTGCAGCGCACGGAAGTATTTGCGCAGCTCTCCCGGCTCCGTGTCGCCCGTGATCATGGTCGCGATCATGAACGTGGTGTCGATGATCTTGCGGAATCCAAGCTGCTCCGCAAAGTAGTACGGACCGTTGAATAGCGCCGCCGCAGGAACCGAACCCTCGATCAGAAGCTGCATGCGTTTGAAGAGCATGCCGTCGTTGAAAGACAAGTTGATTTGCTGCGCCGGTAGGTACTGTTCCAGTGACTGGATGCTGGAGTAGTGGCTGCCCGATTGATAACCCACGGAAATCGGCACACCCGCCAGATCCGCAGGATGGCGGATGGCGGAGTCGCCGGGAACGAATATTCCGGCCGGGGCCACGGAATAGGCTTCGGAATAGAGTTTGCCCAGCCCGCTGGACGCGGCGACGTTCACGGTCCAGTGGCACGCGCAGCTCACATCCGAGGCGCGGCCGGACTCGAACGACTGATAGGCGCCGACTCTCTGCCCTTTGTCATGCACCTTGCCGTCCGTCGCCTGCACCTCTTCGTTGAACACATAGTCGAGGCCTTCGGCTGCGAAGTAGCCCTTCTCGTCGGCCACCCATTCCTGCAGCCTGAAGTGAGGTTGTATGACGAATTTACCCATGCCCGCATTGTCCCTCGTCGCGGGCTCCAATGCCAATGTAGACCAATCATCCGCCGCTGCGGCAGGTGGCGTGGGCCGGAGACTACGCCAGCATGGTCAAAATACGGACAGGCAGCCGTTTCCGAACCGTCTCAACTAGGGCTTGCGCAGACGAACCAATAAAATCATGGCATGTCAGACCAGCGGCATTTGTCGCCCGAGCAATTCCTTTTCGACGTTGTAGAGTTCACGGTCGTCCTTCAAGCATTCCAGAATTTGGATGCGCTCGGCGAGTCGCGCCTCCTTTGACGTAGGCACCCAGGCGCGGATCAACATGACCGGCAAGCGGCGATCTTCCGAATAGAGCGCCCGAATCCAGGCATACAATGGCCGCAATCGCGGCGACTTGATCCACCAAGGCAGGTCGTCCGGCAACCACAGCCGAGCGGCATTGACGTGCTGCAAGAAGCGATTTGCCGGTGCCCGAGTCTGGCCGATGTAGCGAACGTCGCGCAGATTCCGCGGATCGGAAAGCCCATAAACCGCGACGCCGCTGACGCCCGTTCCCGACTCGTCATACAGGTTTGCTCGTACATGTCGACGGATGTAGAACCCAAGCTCGCGTCTGCCGGGACACGAGCTCGGCACAAGCAGTGACTTGCATTCTTCTTCGAGCACCGCAGTGATGCGCATGCGCCGGCCGACTCCTTTCCGATCCAGGATGTGAGATCTTACGTCCGCGCCATCGTATCAGGAGCTACGCGGCACGAACCGCGAACTCCGGCAGCCGTTCGTGTACCAGCTTTCGGCGAGCGCGGGATCGATCTCCCGACTCGGTTCTCCGGGGTCGAGTTCCCGGCAGCGCGTTTGAACGCCGGCGCTTGCGCGCCGAACGGCTGTGAAGGCTTCACGGCCGTTCCCCGGCGGCATCCATGGCGTTCCACCGAGCCAGCAGCGCCTCCAGATATTTTCGCGCGCGCGGACGCCCGCCGCGCGGCCCGCAGGACGGCATGCGCTCATCGATGCGGTCGCAGACATCGGTCAGCATCTCAGCGGATTTGGTCCAGGCGAGAATGCGGCGGTCGACCGGCGGTTCGAGCTGCAGCAGCGCTGCCAACGCATAGGTTGCAATCTCGGGATCGGCATCCGCCCTGACCTCCTGCAAAAGAAATTCCGCCGTGTCCTCAATCATGGGCCGCACTTTTCCCAGCGAATAGACCGCCTCGGCGCGCATGCTGGGATCCGCGCCGGCATCCTTCGCCTTGCCGCGCAGCGCCGTCGTGGCGATCCTGGCGCCCGTACTGCTCAATTCGCCCAATGCCACGTGCGCCGAACGACGCTGCGCGCGAAACTCTCGAAGATCCACGGTACGTCGCAGAGCGTCATCGAGGGTGTGCTTGAGCCGCGGTCCGATCTGGTGGCGCGCGTCGGCAATGAGGGCCTGCGTCTCCTCGAAGGTGTCGACGAAGATGCAGGCCAGCCCGTAGCGCCGCCGCAGCACGATGGCGCGCGCCTCCTCATCGTCGCGTTGACCCCGTTTCCAGATGTACACATGATCGCGCACACCGCCGCCGAAATTCTCGGCGAAGGCCTGCAACATGTCGTCGAAATCGGGATCGGCGAGCCCGAATCCGACGATCAAGGCATTGAAGCGCGTGAGCACATGATGCACGAACGCGCGATAACCGAGTTGGCGCGCCATGATTTCCCGGTAGGAGGCGCGGTCGAGCACCACCGTATGAGGGCGCGCGATCGAGCCATGCGCTTTGAGGAGGAACCGTGACTCGAAATCTCCCGCCAGCCAGTCGCGCAATTTGCCCTCGTCCGAATAAATGGCGCGATTGAGCGCCGCGCTCGACCCTCGTCGTATGGCGTCATAGGCATTTTCATGACCCATATCGTAGTTGAAGGTCACGATGCCCAGCGGCTCGAGTTCTTCGATGAGTCCATGGAGCGCCGAGTACGCGCCGCGGGGCGGTGTCGTGAGTTCGACCACGGCACGACGAAACGCTGTGACGCCGACGCTCTGGCTGATCAGGGTGGCTGCCTCGATCAAGTATGCCGAATCCCGCAAATGCGCATCGAGCAAGACGTCGAGTTCCGGCATGACGGCGGATAGCTTTTCCGCAAATCTCTGGCGCAGACTGATCAACACCGAGTACCACGTCGGCAGCGCCGGCAACGCCGAATCCGCATTGGACAGGCCGACCGACACGCCGCTGCCGGTGACCGCTATCAGCCGCCGGGAAGCAACCGCATCGCACAGACTGCCAAACGCCGGGGTGTGCTGGTAGCTGGTCATGAGGGTATTGTGCGCTTACCCGGCCGAAATCTGCCATCGACCGGCAGCGCCGCGCCGGTAATGAGCGAGGCGTCGTCCGCTCGTCGGCTTTCGCGACCAATGCCAAGGTAGCCGCCCGCTCGGTCTGAAAGGCATGCCTCTTGTCGAATCCGGGGTTCATGTTTCGTAGTAGCTTAGAGAGGTGGTCCTGAAAACGAACGAGAAGGAGATGCAGACGATGGCCAAAAACGTGGTTTGTCTGTGGTACGACGGCACGGCAGAGGATGCCGCCCAATTCTACGCTCGGACTTTTCCGGACAGCGCCGTGACAGCCGTCCACCGCGCCCCGGGAGACTACCCGGCCGGCAAACAGGACCAGGTGCTCACGGTCGAATTTACGGTGCTGGGAGTGCCGTGCCTCGGTCTCAATGGCGGGCCGGCGTTCAAGCACTCTGAAGCTTTTTCATTTCAGATCATCACCGACAACCAGGCCGAGACGGACCGCTACTGGAGCGCGATCGTCGACAACGGCGGCACGGAGAGCGCGTGCGGATGGTGCAAAGACAGGTGGGGCTTATCCTGGCAGATCACCCCGCGGGCGCTGCTGGACGCAACGACCGATTCCGATCGCGCGGCCGCCAAACGCGCGTTCGAGGCGATGATGAAGATGAAAAAGATCGACATCACTGCCATCGAAGCAGCACGGCGCTATAAAGGAGACATCATATGAAACGGATTGCTCTTGTGCCGGTCGCAGTCATCGCGCTGGCCGGCGTCCTCGCCCACATGGCTCCCGCATCGGAACCCCCCGGGGGATCGGCTGCACCGATCTTTGGAATCAAGATGTTCGCCGGATATCGCGATTGGAAGCTGATTTCCGTGGCGCACGAGGCTGGGAATCTCAACGATATTCGGGCCATTTTGGGCAACGATAAGGCGATCGTGGCCTATCGTATGTCTTCACCCATTACGCACCTTAAACATATCAGGCGTTATCCTCCTGGGCGCCCCTCTTTCGGCTGAGGCTGCGCTTGTTGTTCAGCCAATAATCGCTCGAAGTTGCCCTCGATATGATCGATGAACTTTCCCTTGAATGCCCTCAGCAAAAAACCCAGAGTCACCTGCAACCGAATCTCCGAATCGGTCACGTGCATCTGGCCATCCACGCCGGGGCGATGAAAGTGCAGCGCATCGCCATGCCATTCGCTGTCGAGGCCGTATTCGGCAGCCAGTCCGTCAGCCGCCTTCTGCACCAGAGCTTTTGCCTTCGCGATCGTCAGCGTGTGGGGCTTTGTGAACTCGATATCTGCCATATCAGAATGAATAACCCACGGCGAGAACCAATGCCTGCGGCCCGAAGTTGATGTGTGTAGTCCGAATGACGCCGGCGGTGTCGGCAACAAGGTTGGTTTTCACCTGCGAGGCCGAATAAGACCCATAAAAATGCCAACTATTTGAAATATTATATGCCAAGCCCACGGTGGCCGCCGGGCCCACCGACGCGCTCAGCGACAGCTTGGTGGGACCGCCGCTCGCCGCATTGCCTTGCGCGGTCGAATCGCGATCATAAAAAGTCGTGTAGTTGACGCCAATGCCGATGTAGGGACGCAGCTTCGAGTTTTCACTGAGGAACTTGTATTCGAGCAGCAGCGTCGGTGCAATCCAGCGTGCCGTCGAGATGACTTGGCCATCATAAGGTACCGAGCCCAGAGTGGCGGGCCCCTTGCCCACGGTTTTCGTGAGGGGTGGGTAACCGACGGTCAACTCCGCGTCGAAGTGCGCGGACAGGCGTCTCACGTAAGCTAAATACAGAGTATTCACGTCTTTGGCGTCGATGTTGACGCCCGGCGGCACGTAGGGCCCGGACAGATCGTCCGCGGATGAATGGTAGAACACCGCGTATAGACCCGCCCTGATCGAGTTGCTCGGATAGTCGTCGCAGAGCGCCGGCGTCGCGAAACACAGGCTCGAAACAAATGCGAGAGCGGCGGACAGTGTGCGGACAGAGAACGTTGTCATTGCCGATCCCCTTACAGTTGGCCGAAGAAGGCGCGCGCTGCCGCGGAACAGAAGGGCGCCACGGAAGCGTGATATCCCTGCACGATGAGTTGCTGTGCCGCCGCCGGCGGCAGGCTGCCCCCGGCTGCCGATTCGTAGAAGGCCAACTGCGCGGCTTGGCTCTCCTGAAACCCAGTCTGTAAAGCCGCGAACAACCCCGAGGGTGTGCCGTTCACGTCCAGCACCGTAATGAGCCCGGCTTGTACTTGCGGACCCCAGAAGGTCGCCATGACTCCCGTATTCACAGGGAAGAACACCGTGGGATCCGCACCGCCGCCGCAAAGCAAGGTGGGGGACGTCGGCGCCCAGTCACCATTGCGCAGATCATTCTTGTAAAACGCCAACCGCAGCGGCTGCACGGGTGCCTTTGCCGCGAGCGGCGCGCCCGCCGCGCCCGGAGGCGTGGCACCGTCCTGATCGCCCGCGGCGTCGAGCGCGTACGCGACGCGATATGAATTGTTGATCAGAAAGGGCGAGCCGAAACCGGCGGCGAACAGCGGGGTTTGCGGGGTCGACGGCAACGGATAGCCGGGACTGCCGGGCACCAGCAGCAGCGCCGTGAGTTCCGCGGACAGAACCGCATTGCCGGGCACCGTAACCGTCGGCGTGGTGCTGTCGAATAGCGCGGTCTGAGGAAGCAGGCCGCTCGCGAACAAGGTGGCAAGGGAGGTGTCGCTCGGCAGCAGCGTTTCGATACCGCTCGCATAGGTCGCGGAGTACAGATCGCTCGGCGCGCTGTAGATGTTGCCGTAGGCCTTTTGGTAGCTGGTGCTGAGCAAGGGCGAGAATACGGTCGACCCCAAGTCGACGTTGCCGAATAGAATTGCGTCACCGAAGGCCTCCAATGCGTACGGCCCGGACATCGGTGCAACCCCGGTGAGCACCGCACCGCTCGCCTGGAGCTTGCGCTGGGTCGCCATGGCCACGTGACCGCCTTCGTCGTAGCCGGTGACGAACAGCTTACCGTTGTCACTGGTCGCCGCGCTCAAGGTGTTGGGCAGCGCCGCGCGCGCCGCCGTCAAAATGTCGAGCATTTCTCCCGATTGCTGCTCGGCGTTGAGGTAGGGGTGATAGCCCAAAGTCGAGATGTCGTAGCCGGCATAATTCGGTGCCACCACGATGTATCCCTGGGCGGCGAACATGGCCGCAATCAACACCCCTTCGGTATTGGCAGGGTTGGTGACATCGGCGATGTTCAGCGTCTTGTCGGTACTCGTGCCGTGCCCATAGAGCACGATGGGACGCGGGCCTGAGCAGGCGGGTGCCGCACCCGTGGGCACCATCAGTGCACCCGACGACTCTGTGGCCTCTGCCGCACCGCCCACCGTCCAGAACTTCACGTAGTAGAAATCCACGCCGCAGCTCGGGGTGCCGCTGATTTGCAACAGCTGCGCGCCGCTGCTGCTCCCCGCGAGTTCTGCCTTGAAGGTGGCGGCGTCGAGCGAGGCAATGCGAAACGGTGGATTCTCCGCCAAGGTCCCGGGCGCAGTCGACGCGGCGGACATAGATGTCTGACTGCTCGATCCACAGGCGCAAAGCAGCGCAGCACCCAGGGAGATACCGCAAAGCGTCAGGAACTTTAACATGGTTGTTTCCCCTCACCGAAAACAGCACTTCGTGGTCTCGAGTCTACGCCGACGACCACTCACTTCTATACGTATTGTCCGTACGTCTACCGTGGAGATCGACATGCATCGGCGTGCGCGACCCGCATTCGGGCGAGACCACTCACCAATGAGCGCCGCGCATGAGCGCGGCGAATGCAACGGCTGAAGCGCTTGCCTGCCGGTTGGCCGGCGATGAGCCGCCGGCGGCTTCGGATTCGGGAAACATGCTGAATCCCTCGCTCATGACGGCCGTGTTGATCCGCGGTGCGAACGCTTCCACGACCTGCGCAAGCGTCCCCAGCGGGGTGGCGAGACGGGCCGGCCGATGCATGATCGCGGCGCACACCTGATCGGCCGCCTGCTCCGGCTGCAGTACGTGGAATCGCTCATACAACTTGGTCGGCGCGATCATCGGCGTACGCACCAGGGGCATGTTGATGACGGTGAAGCAAACATTGCGGTCGCTGTACTCGGCCGCGGCGCAGCGCGTGAATGCCTCGAGCGCCGCCTTGGACGCATTGTAGCCGGCGAAGCGTGCCGCATTGGTGATCACCCCAATGGATGAAATGCAGATGACGTGGCCCGATCCGTGCTTGACCATCGCCGGCAGCAGGCCGAGAGTGATGCGCACTGCCGCGAAATAGTTGATGCTCATCAGCCGTTCGTAGTCGTGCATTCGATCGTAGCTATGCTCAATGGCCCGTCGAATCGAGCGGCCGGCGTTGTTGATGAGAATATCGATGTGGCCGTGTTCGGCAAGCAGCGTGGCCTGCAAACTTGCGCTCGCCGCCGCGTCCGTCAAATCGCAGGCGTATTGGCTGACACGGCCGCCGCGCCGTTCGATCTCGCCGCTCACGGCAGTCAATTTGTCGACATTGCGCCCGACGATGAGGACGTGAGCTCCGGCGTCCGCGAGCTTCAAGGCGGTGGCGCGGCCGATACCCGATGAGCCGCCCGTAATCAATATGGTCTTGCCCCCGGCCGCGGCCCGCAAATTGCCCACCCTGTCGAGATCCGAATCAAGTTGACGCTCCCAGTAGTCCCACAGGCGCCAGGCGTAATCCTCCAGGCGCGGCACTTGTATGCCGGCTGCGCCCAGCAATTCCTGAGCATGCGAACCGTCGAAGCGGGTCGGGTAGTCGAGCAGCGAGACCACCGAGGCGGGAATGTCGAACTCACGCAGCACCCGAACCTTGAGGCGGTCCAGCGGATGACGCAGCTCGGCGCCCGCTCCGAAGCCCGAGGCGAGTCCGTGTAGCAGGTCCGAGTCGAGCCGCAGTGTCATCATCGGCGCGTGCGCGGCCTTGGCAAACAGATTCAGCACGTCGCCGATGCGTCGATTCTGCGGATCCGTCAGATGAAAGCATTGGCCGTCCTGTCCCGGCGCGTGCACCAAGTGGGCGAGGGCCGCGGCGACGAAGTCGACGGGCACCAGATTGATTTGCCCCCCCTGGAACCCGACGAGCGGCAGCCAGGACGGAAGGGTGTCGCGTATCTTCTGGATCAGTTTGAACAGGTAGTAAGGGCCGTCGATCTTGTCCATCGCCCCGCTGACGGAGTGTCCGACGACCATGCCGGGCCTGTAGATACGCCACGGAATTCGGCAGGAGCTTCGCACCAGCGCCTCGGAGTCGTGCTTGGTGCGAAAGTAGGGATGGTCCAGATCCTGGGCCTGGTCGAACATCGTCTCGGTGAAGATCCCCGCATAGCGACCGGCGGCGGCGATCGAACTCACCTGGTGAAAGCAGCCGGCCTTGAGATCGTGCGCCAGCCGCAGCGCATTTCCGGTTCCGGTCACGTTGTTGAGCTCGAGCGGTGCGGCTTCGGCGGCCAGGTCGTAGAGCGCGCCCAAGTGAACGAAATGATCGATGTGGCCACGCAGCTGCTCGCGCATCGAGGCCGGCACGCCGAGCAGCTCATCGCTCAAATCGCCCTCCACGGCAATGATGGAGCTGCCGCGCACACCGTTGTCCTTGACGAGGCGATCGAATCGCGCGCGCGAGCCGGGTCTCACCAGCACGTAGATCGGCTCACCGCGCACTGCGATTTCGCCGATGAAGTGCCGGCCGATGAAACCAGTACCGCCCGTAACAAAGTACGCCATTGCTTGTATCCCGCACGCCAGACTCATGCACCATACGCACCTAAAGTGCCGCATGGGTATCAGTACAAACCGAGGGATCAAAAGCCGCTCGAATGGATCACACTGTGTCCATGCGCGGCGCTGAGAGTATGTCGACTGTGGATCGAGCGTGGCTGCTGATGGATCGGCCGTCGCACCCGATGATGATTGTCGGCCTGCTGGTGCTCGACGGTTCCATTGAGCTCGCAGCACTGCGGGAGTTGATCGAGCAGCGGTTTCTCGCCTACCCGCGGTTTCGCTGTGTCCCGGTCAATGGCGGCATCGCCGCTGCCTGGGAGGAGTCGGCACAATTCGATCTTGACGATCATGTGCTGAGCCGGGCGCTGCCCCGACCCGCCGGCCAGCAGGAGCTGCAGGCGCTCGTCGGGGAACTGGCAAGCACCCCCTTCAGTCCGGGCCGGCCACCGTGGACGTTCCATCTCGTCGAGAACTTCGGCCACCGCAGCGCCGTCGTCGTGCGGATTCACCACGCCTATGCGGACGGAGTAGCGCTCATGCAAGTGCTGCTGTCGCTGGCGGACGGCGAGCGCAAGGACAGCCACCCGGGTTCATCGACCATGTACTCTGCGGCTGCGAGCCGCGCGGGCTCCTTGAGCGGCTGGCTGCCCGAGCGCGTCTTGGAAACCCTGCAAGGTGGCGCCAACCTCACCGAAACGGCCATCCACTATGCACTGCATCCGGGGGAGGCCTCGACCCTCGCCCGCCAAGCGCTCGGAATGGCGGGTGAGCTTGCGCATTTGGGGCTGCTCGCCGACGACCCCGCGACACTGCTCAAGCGGCCGATGTCGGGGATTCGCCAGGCAGCGTGGACCGATGCGCTGCCGCTGCAGGAGGTTCGCACGATGAGCCACGTGCTGGCGTGCACCATCAACGACGTATTGATGTCAACGCTTGCCGGCGCGCTTGGTCGTCATCTCGAATCGCGCGGATACTCGGTCAGGGGGGTGACGATTCGGGCGGCGGTGCCGGTAAACCTGCGCGGCGCCGGCGATCCGCAGCCAAGCCTGGGAAATCGCTTCGGATTGGTGTTCGTCGATCTGCCCATCGGCATTCGCCATCCGCTCGAGCGGCTATACACCGTGCGTGCCGCGATTCAGAGATTGAAGGACTCGCCGCAGGCTTTGATCACTCTGGGATTGCTGTCGCTGATCGGCAGCCTCCCCGCGACGGCTGCGGAACCAATGATCGCCTTGTTCAGCTCCAAGGCGAGCGTGGTGGCGTCAAATTTGCCGGGACCGCCGACGCCGCTGCACATCGACGGGGTGGCCGTTTCGCAATTGTTATTCTGGGTACCGCAGGCCGGCGACATCGGTATTGGCCTCAGCATGCTGAGCTACAATGGCCGGGTGCATTTCGGCGTGATCGCCGACCGGTACCTGATCCCCAAGCCTGCCGACCTCGTCGCAGAGATCGGGGTCGAGTTCGAACGCCTGGTATTGCTGGTCCTCCTCGGCGGCGGCGCAGTGGCACCGGCACCGGCCATCAAACGAGACCGCGCTGCGCCCTCTCGACGTCGAACCGCTCCATCGCATCGATAGGCTCGTGCTCTGCCGCCTGCCTGTACAATTCCTCCGCCTGCGCGCGGTGACGCCCCGCATCCAGCAGCAGCAAGCCGTTGGCGTATTCGATGTGCACGATGGGCGAGGCAGGGGCGAGCTTGAGGGCTCGGCGAAATTGTTCGAGCGCCCTGTCCGACGAGGCGCCGTAGGTCAGGCTCGCCGCGATTTTGCCCAATTTTCCGATGAGCTCGGCATGGTAGAGACCGAGTGCGACGTGCCCTTCGGCATGCGAGGGCTCGAGCTCGAGCGAGCGCTCGAGGTGGGTGCGAACCCGGCCGGCCACACCCGTCGCCGCCGCCTTGATGATGGAGATGTACTGACTATAGCGACCCAATGAGAGTGCGAGCATGTAGTGTGCATTCGAATAATCGGGCAGCATTTTGACCGCCGCGTCGCCGCGCGTGGCGGCGCTTTCGAGCATTTCGAGCCGCTGCGCCGCGCTGCGCTGACCATAGTAGGCATATATCGCGGCGGCTTTGTTCGCAGCGACCGACCCCAATGGACCCAGCGCGCTGCCGAGCTTGATGGCTTTGGTGAAATCTCCCGCATGAAATGCTCGCCAGGCATCCCGCAGGCCCTGCGCAACGGCCGTCGCTCCGCCGCGGTGCGCCTCGAGCCACTCGGCGAACGGCGCGGACTTCGTGCCGAGGCGCGTGATTGACTTGGCCTCGGGCCACGGTTCCCGATCGCCATGGTGCAGTGTATCCCAGAGCTTGTGGAGCCTGTCGTCCGGATACTCGAATGTGCCGCTGTCCGCGGCGCGAACCGACTTGCTTCCCTTGCGCATTTCCCTACTCCTCTGCGGCAAGTACCCATCCCAATGCCCCAACCAACTCGATAGGATTGCATCGTAGGCCGATTTCCCGGCCGAGCCGATAAGGGCTTATACACACCTCACAGGGGACAATCTCATGGCAATGAAGCGAAAATCGGGCAAGCGCGCCCGCAAGCCCAAGACCACTGCGCCGGAGCGCGTGCTGGATACGATGAATCAGATCTGGTTGGCCGGACTCGGTGCAATGGCGAAAGCCCACCAGGGTGCGCCGCAGATGCTGCAGGACTTGGCCGCCGAAGGCGCACGCATCCAAGCCAACACTCGAGGCTCCGCAGAGAAGGCGCTCGGCGGATTGCTGAACGATGTGAAGGCGACCCTCGATTCCGGAGTGAGCCGGGTGCGGGGACAGGCGGGGGACGCCCTGGACAATCTGGAGACAATCTTCCAGACGCGCGTGCGCCGGGCGCTGACACAGCTCGGTGTGCCGAGTTCGGACGACGTCGCGAGCTTGAGCAAGCGCGTCGATCAGCTCAATGCCAGCATCAACAAGCTCACGCGCAAGCCCAAGTCAGTGCGCCGTTCGCCCGCAACGCGACGGGCCAATGGCTCGCACGCAACCGCGGCATAAAACGTGCTGACCATCGAGCCGGCGCGGCGGGGTCGTGCTGGTTGTGGGAAAGTGGCCATAGCGCTCGCAGGCGGTGGCCCGCTCGGAGCGTTTTACGAGTTGGGTGCGCTGCATGCGCTCGAAGAGGCTATCATCGGCCGCGAGCTGACCGACTTTGACATGTATGTCGGCGTAAGTTCAGGTTCCGTCGTGGCGGCAGGCCTCGCCAACGGCATCGACACCACTGCGATGGGTTCCATCTTCATCCATGACAGCTCCACGATGCTGCCGCTCACGCCGGAAATGCTCATGCACCCCGCCGTTGGCGAGTACGCCGGTCGAATCGCACGGCTGCCGGAGGCCCTCCTGGAGATTGGCCGCTTGTTCGTCCGCGACCCGCTGCACGGCGTGTGGCCGACGGCGATCCGTTCCCTGGGCAGGGTGGTTCCCACGGCGCTCTTCGACAACGGCCCGTTGGAACGCTATCTGCACGCCTTGTTTGCGGGCAACGGCCGCACCGATGACTTCCGCAAGCTGCGGGCTCGTCTGCGGTTGGTGGCGACGAACCTCAACACCGGGGCTTCTGTCGCCTTTGGCGCCGCGCATCACGATCGAGTGCCGATTTCTCGAGCCGTTGCCGCGAGCGCGGCATTGCCGGGGCTGTATGCATCCGTCCAAATTGATGCACAGCACTATGTCGATGGCGCCCTCATCCGCACCATGCACGCCTCGCTCGCGCTCGAAGCGGGTTGCGAATTGGTGATTTGCATCAACCCGTTGGTTCCGTTCGACGCCTCACATGCACCTGCGCGGCGGCGCACAAATCTCGCCGATGCGGGGCTGCCGGACATTCTGGGACAGACCTTTCGCGCGCTTATACATTCGCGCATGCAAGTCGGCATGGCAAGCTACGGAGCGCGATTTCCGAATGCCGATACGCTTCTGCTCGAACCCGACCGCGGCGACGAGAGACTGTTCTTTGCCAACGTATTTCGTTATTCGGGGCGGCAAAGTCTCGTGGACCACGCGTACCAGCGTACCCGGCGCGATTTGCTGGCACAGGCCGATGCGCTCGGTGCCGTATTGGAGAGGCACGGGCTTGCTCTGGATACGAAGCGGCTGCGCGAAAGGCATCGCACATTCTCCACGGCGGCGAAGGAACGCGCCACGCGCTCTCGGCAGGTGGTCCAACGTCTCGGACGCGCCCTCGGTCGTCTCGAGCGAGCGTTGTCGACTCAGTGAATGCCCCGGCTATGCATGGCAATTCGCTGGGAGCGGTCGACACCTTGGAGGAGCTGTGTGCGCGCAAGCGCGCGCTCGAGGCCGGCGATGCGGCGGCGCCGGGGTATACGAAGCGATTGCGCGATCTGCGCACCTGGCAGGCGCTCCGGCTCGCGCAAACCTACGATGACCTGCGCCGCGACCCGCGATATTCAGCCGCGGTGGAGTTCTTCTTGAACGATTTGTACGGTCCGCAGGATCTGTCGCGTCGCGACAAGGACCTCCTCCGGGCTTGCCGGCATTTTGCGCGGGCACTGCCCGGCGCTGCGCTCAAGATCCTCGAACTCGCGCTCGCTCTCGATGTGCTGAGCGCCGAGCTCGATCATGCAGTGGCGCAAGAACTCGGCCGCGGCGGCGTGACGGCCGCCGCTTATGCGGCCGCGTACCGCCGGGTAGGCAGGGCCGGCGACCGTCGGCGCCAGATCGACCTCCTGATCGACATAGGCGAGCACTTGCAGCGCATCATCCGCCAGCGCTGGATCGACCTCGCCCTGCGTGCCGCGCGCCTGCCGGCGAGAGTCGCCGGCTTCAACGCACTGCAGGGCTTTCTGGAACGAGGCTTCTCCGCATTCCGGCAGATGCGCGGAGCGCAAGGCCTGCTTGAGGCGATCCGCGAGCGCGAGACGCGACTGATGCACACCCTGTTCGGCAGCGAACCGGCAGGCGCCGAATGAACGCACCGGCCTACGACTACGTGATCGTCGGAGCCGGGTCGGCCGGCTGCGTGCTGGCCAATCGCCTCTCTGCGCGCACCGATGTTCGCGTGCTCCTGCTCGAAGCCGGGGGCGCCGATTCGAGCCCGTTCATTCACATGCCGGCCGGCATCGCGCGCCTGGTCGATGATCCGCGCGTGGACTGGCGCTACTACACTGAGCCCGAACCCGCACTCGACGGCCGCCGGCTGTATTGGCCGCGTGGGCGCGTTCTCGGCGGCAGCAGCTCGATCAATGCGATGTGCTACACGCGCGGGCATCCCATCGACTATGACGAATGGGCCGCCTCGGCGGGCGCGGAATGGAGTTACAGCGGCGTGCTGCCGTACTTTTTGCGATCGGAGGACCAAGCCCATGGCGCCGGCGAGTATCACGGCGCCGGGGGACCGCTGTCCGTCAGCGATTTGAAATACCGCAACCCATTGAGTGCTGTGTTCGTCGAGGCAGGGGTTGCCTGCGGCCTGGCGCGCAATGCCGATTTCAACGGCGCTGAACAGACGGGCGTGGGATTTTATCAAGTGACGCAACGCAACGGACGGCGCTGCAGCGCTGCCGTGGCGTACCTTCGACCGGTGAGCGCTCGAGCCAACCTCCATATACGAACACACTGTCTCGCGACCCGCGTTTTGTTTTCGGGATCGCGTGCCTGCGCGGTTGAATTCTTACAGGACGGAGTCCTGCAAATCGCCCGGGCGGATCGCGAGGTTTTGCTCGCAGCAGGCGCGGTCGGCTCGCCGCAACTGCTCATGCTCTCCGGCATCGGGCCGGCAGATGATCTGCGGGCCATGAATATCCCGGTTCTGGCCGACCTCCCCGAGGTCGGGGGCAACCTGCAGGATCACCTCGATTTCTGCACGCTCAACAAATGCACTCGACCGGTCACCTATGATTTCAGCCGGTGGCAGGAGATCGTCGTCGCATTGCGTTATCTCATGACGCGCTCGGGTCCCGGCGTCAGCAATGTCGCCGAGGCGGGTGCATTCGTCCGTACAGCTCTGGCGCCCGACGCGCGCCCCGACGTGCAACTGCATTTCGTGCCCGCACAACTCGACGATCACGGCCGCAACCGGCTCGATGGTCACGGTTTCACCGTCCATGCGTGCGCGCTGCGGCCGCGCAGCCGGGGCCGCGTGGCGCTGCGCTCGACGCAGCCGCAAGATCCACCGCGCCTTTATGCCGGCTACCTCAGCGACGCCCGCGACATGGATGTTCTGCTGGAGGGAATTCGCGTGTCGCGCGAGATTATTCATTCGAGTCCATTTGCAGATTTTCGCGGTTTGGAGATATTTCCCGGAGAGACGGTGACGAGCCGCAGCGGCCTCGAAGCGATGGTGCGGCGCAAAGCCGAGACCATCTATCACCCGGCGGGAACATGCCGCATGGGCAGCGACCTCAACTCCGTCGTCGACCCGCAGCTGCGTGTCCGCGCGGTGTCGGGGCTGCGCGTCGTCGATGCCTCTGTCATGCCGCGCCTGATCGGCGGCAACACCAATGCGCCGACCATCATGATCGCCGAGAAGGCGGCGGATTGCCTGCTCGGTGAGTAATCTTCGCGGCGCCTCCCGCATGGCCGTCCATGCGGTCACCGGCATCACCGATCTGGTGGAGGCGTTGCATGGCGCCATTGCCAAGAAATACACCGGCTTCGCGGGCCCCCTCGTCGGCGGCGCGATCGACGGCGTCACCGGCGTGGTCTACAAGAGCATTCGCGGCGTCACGCGGGGCATCGGTGCCGGCCTCGACCGGGCGCTGGGGGGCATCGGCCCGGTGCTGGGCCGTCTCGACTCCTCGCCCACCCGGGAGGCCCTGGTCGCGGCGTTAAACGGAGTGCTCGGCGATTACCTTGCCGCGAGCGGCAATTCTCTCGCAATCCCGATGCATTTGCGCCGTCATGGGCAGCCGCTCGATTTGAACCCCAGCGGGCTTGCCGGGGCGATCGCTAAGCCGACCGCCAAGGTGGTCGTGCTCCTGCATGGCCTCTGCATGAATGACCTGCGTTGGGCCCGAAAGGGCCACGATCATGGCGCCGCTCTCGAGCGAGATCTCGGCTTCACTGCCGTTTATCTACACTACAACAGCGGCCTGCATGTTTCGACGAACGGCCGGGAGTTCGCCCACATGCTCGACGCATTGGTCGCGGCGTGGCCGGTGCCGCTGGTAGAACTGTACATCATCGCGCACAGTATGGGAGGCCTCGTGGCGCGCAGTGCCCACTACTACGCCTCGGCGGCAGGCTACCGGCAATCCGGCAAGCTGCGCGCCATGGTTTTTCTCGGCACTCCACATTACGGCGTCCCGCTCGCACGCGTGGGCGAGTGGCTCGAACGCTTGTGGGACAAGACACCCTACACCGCGCCGTTCGCGCGGCTGGGAAAATTGCGCAGCTCGGGCATCTCCGACCTGCGCCACGGGTGTCTGCGCGACGAAGACTGGCAGGGACTCGATCGTTTCGAGGAAGACGGCTCTTCGGGCGGGCCGCTGCCATTGCCCGCGGACGTACAATGCTTCGCGCTGGCCGCCACCTTGGCGAGCGCGCACGCGCCGCTGCGCGAGCGGCTGATCGGCGACGGCCTGGTTCCCGTGCCCAGCGCCTTGGGACAACACCGCGATGGACGGTTCGCGCTTGCTTTCCCCGCATCGCATCAGCGGATCGTGTACGGGGCAAGCCATCTGGATCTGCTGAATCGTGCCGCTGTGTACCAACAGATTTGCCGCTGGCTCGGGTAGGATCATGGTCCCTGATCAAGGCATGCAGGATCCGAGAATGACTTGCGGCAACCGCACAATGCTCGACTCCGTGGCGAGCCCCGTCTCCGCGGCTGGTGGGTCGGAGGTGTCCGGCGGCGGCGATGCGCGGGGCGTCGCGGACCGGCTCGAGGCGCAGCGTCGAGCGCAGCTGGGCGACGGGCCTCCCAGTGCCGCCGTTCGATTGGACCGGCTCGACCGTGCCCTGGCACTTCTTGTTGCACATCAAGACGATATTTGCAGCGCGGTGTGCGATGACTTTGGTCAACGCGCCGTCGCGCTGACGCAGGTGATGGACATTTTTCCCGCCGTGCACACGCTAAAATTCGCCAAGCGCCACCTGCGACGCTGGATGCGGCTGCGGCGGCAGCGATTGTCGCTGCCCATCGGCGTCCCCGGCACGCGGGCGCAAATCATCCACCAACCGCTCGGCGTCGTCGGCGTGATCAGCCCTTGGAACTTTCCCGTTGCGTTGACCTTCGGTCCGCTGGCCGGCATTCTCGCCGCCGGCAATCGATGTCTGATCAAGCTGTCCGAGTCCACGCCGAAAACTGCCGAACTGTTGCAGCGTTTGATCGCCCGCTATTTCGATGTTCTCGAGGTGTCCGCGGTGACCGGCGGCCCGGACGTAGCACAAGCCTTTTCGTCGCTCCCTTTCGATCATTTGGTTTACACGGGCTCCACCGCCGTCGGTCGGCGCGTCATGGCGGCGGCGGCACAGAATCTGGTCCCGGTCACGCTGGAACTCGGCGGCAAATGCCCGGCCGTGATCGGGCGCTCCGCCGATTTTAAGCGCGCGGTCGACCGGATCATGCTGGGTAAGCTCGTCAATGCGGGACAGATGTGTCTGGCGCCGGACTATGTATGCGTGCCACGCGAATCATCGGACGAATTCGTCAGCGAAGCACGGCTCTGGTCGAAGCGCGCGTATCCGGGACTGCCGGATAATGCCGATTACACCAGTCTGATCAACGACGCCCGGACACGGCACATGAACGAACTGCTCGGTGACGCACGCGCCAAAGGCGCACGGGTGGTCTCCCTGGCGGAGGACTCCCCCGCCTCGGCGGCGCCCTCGCGGTTGATGGCGCCGGCACTCATCCTTGGTGCAACGGAGGATATGCGAATCCTGCAGGAGGAGATATTCGCGCCCTTGCTTCCGCTACTGGAATACGACCGCCTTGACGAGGTCATTGCTCAGATCAACCGTGGAGAGCCGCCTCTTGCGCTCTATTATTTCGGCAACGACCGCGCGGAGGAGAGCGAACTTCTCGCGCGCACCCGTTCCGGCGGCGTGACCATCAATGATGTGGCCATGCATTTTCTCGCCGAGGAGCTGCCCTTCGGCGGCATTGGTGCGAGCGGCATGGGTGCCTACCACGGCGAGCACGGATTTCTGCGCTTCAGCCACGCACGCGCCGTTTTCCGTCAGAGCCGATTCGACGTGGCGGGAATTCTCGGACTGCGGCCGCCGTACGGTGCGAAGCTGCGGCGCAGCCTGCGATTCCTCATTCGACGCTGAGGCGGCGCCATCCGTTGGCAAAGACCGAGGACCCGGCGGTCTCAGACCGCCTCCGCAGGCTTGCCGCTCAGCCAAGCGGTCGCCTCCATCGCCAGCATTCCCGACACCCCAATGGCGCGTAGGTCGATTCGATCACCGCAAGGTTTACCCATGAACCGGATCGGTTGATTGACGTATAACGGACTGCGGGCACGAAAATCGAAGCGAGCCAGCCCATGAACTTGATTGAGCGCCAACAATCGCGCCAATATGACGGCAACCAAGGGACCGTGTACGACCCGTTCGGGGTAGCCTTCCTCGCGCTGGGTATAGAGTTGATCAAAATGAATGAGATGGGAATTGAACGTCAGGGCGGAGTAGCGCATGAGCATGACCGCATCGGGTGTCAGGGTGAGGGTCCATGAGTCCGTGGCAGGACTTTTGGTCGTATCCATCGGTGCCGGTTGAGCCGGAACCGGCCCTTGTAGGTAGACGATGTCGCGCTCCTCGCGCACGCACAATTCACCGTGCTGGAAATACCGGTATTCGGCCGTGACCACCTGGAAATGACCGCTCTTGCCGTTCTTGTCGTGCCGCCCCAGCACCCGCTCCGACATCTGTGCTCGTTGCCCGGTTTGCAGCGGACGCAGGAATTCGGTGCGCGCCGCGGCGAATAAGCGCCGCCGCCGCAAGGCGGGGTCGGCCCATTCTTGATTGATGACATGGCCGTCCGGCCCGATTGCGGAACGCGGTGCCGTGGGCAGGAAATACAACCAGTGCCACAACGGCGGTAGCTGGGTGGATGCCCCAGCAACGCCCGTCGGCAACCCCAAGGATGCTTCTAACGCCTGAACCGGCCAGGGATCCAAATTCGACTCGATCATTGACCCAAATTACCCATATGCGGAATGAAATCCGCTTCCAATCGTACATGGTGAAGCGGACGACGCGGTGGCATTTCAGCAGCTGTCCTCATATCCCGTGCTTGCACGACGGCGCGATGTCTCACTTGGGCTTGTGCCGGGGCGGTAGGAAGCGCTTGTCGATCGAGACGACGACGGCGTAGTTCGGGTCGACCATTTCGGCCATGCGTACCTTCGCCACCTTGGAGAGCAGCTCGTACGTGTCGAGGGCGGATAGGCCGTAATCGCGCTTGATCCAGGCGACCAGCTCCGTGAAAGCAATGCGCAAAGCATCATCCACCGGACGGTAGACACCGACCGCCATGATCGCCGTATCGTTTTCGATGCGTGGCCAGCCGGTTTGCTGCCCCTTGATCAGCGTTACCTGCAGGCGCGCATGCAGGGGGACCTCGATCGCCGTTCCGGCAATCTCGCCGTCGCCCATCGCCGCGTGACCATCGCCCAAATATAGAAGGGCGCCTGGCACGTTTACGGGAAAGTATAGCGTATTGCCCACCGTCGCCTCGGGTATGTCCATGTTGCCGCCGAACTCGGCGGGCACCAGCGAGCTGCGCGCCTCGCCGCCGGACGGTGCGACGCCGATGCAGCCGAAGAAGGGATTGAGCGGAATCTTCACGCTGAAGGCTGAATCCTTGGCCGTGAAGGTCGCCGTGTTGCTTGCTCGATCGATGGGATAGAACCAGATGCGTTCGGGCAGCGGATCCTGCAGCATCGGCGTGTAATTGGTCGCGTTCAGTCCGCCGAAGCCCGGACTGATGCCGCCCCAGCCCTGTTTGCCGTCGACCTCGAGCTGCAGGATCTTCACTGCGAGGGTATCGCCCGCGGCGGCGCCCTCGATATAGAACGGGCCGGTGAGCGGGTTGTCGCCCTTGACGAGGGCGTAGGTATCGCCGGGCTTTTGCAGCGCATTGCCTGCAGCGTCCAAGGTATTGGTGTCGAGCACGTCGCCGGGCCGCAAATGCGCGACGGGCGGCACGGTGGCGTAGACGTACTTGACGTTGTCGATGGTCGCGCGATACGCCGTCTCGCCGGCGCCGGCCGCTGTGGCGTAGAGCGTTGCGGCGATGAAGGATCCTAATCCGAGGATGCAGGCGGGTGTCTTGTGCTTCAAGGAGAGTCTCCCGGGCGAAAGTGGAGTGACGGATTCTATGGCGTTTTCACTTCGCATGCCTTCCACGGATTACGTCCGAACCAATTGAACAAGGGAATTCAGGTCGGGCCCCGATGCATCTGCCTGCGCACCCGATGCGGAGCGCCTATTTCAATCCATGCGGACGTGAGGTGCGTCGCGCTCTTTCTAGGTCGAACCGATGTTCATGAAGCGCTCGAATTGCGCCTTGGGGATGGGGCGGCTGTGCAAATAGCCTTGCGATTCATCGCAGCCCTTATCGATCAGATACTCCAGCTGCGCTCGGGTCTCGACTCCCTCGGCGATGGTCTTCATCTCAAAGGCATGGGCCAGATCGATGATGGTGGACACCAGCGTGCAACCCTGGCTGTCCGTCGGAAGCTTGGACGTGAAGCTGCGATCTATCTTCAGAGTGTCGATCGGCAGCTGGGACAGTCTTGCGAGAGAGGAAAAGCCGGTGCCGAAATCGTCGATCGCTATGCGCACGCCGGCGGCCTGTAGCATCCGCAGCGCATGCACGCACGCCGATGAATCGTCGATCAATGCACCTTCCGTAATTTCGATGTCGATGCACCACAGGGGATCACCCACAAGGTCGCCGATGCACTCTAGGATCTCGCGCGCCGCATTGCGACGGCGCAGCTCGGGAGGCGAAATGTTGACGGCGATCCGAATGGGGGGCAGGCCCATCTGGCGCCAACGGCGGGCGTCGGATGCGGCCCGTCTGAGTGCCCAGGTGCCGATCGCCGGCATCAGTCCGGCCGATTCGAGCAAGGGCAGGAAAACTCCCGGTGCGGTCACACCGTTTTCCGGATCCTGCCAGCGCAGCAGCGCCTCGACGCCGGCTATGGTGCCGGTTCGCAAGGTGACCTTCGGCTGGTAATAGAGCAGAAACTGATCCTCATCGAGTGCCGTACGCAACCGGTGCTCCATGGCGACCCGCCGCGCAAGATCCGAATTCATCTCGAAGCGGTGATGCAGATATTGTTCACCCGAGGTCTTCGCCGCCTTGAGCGCCGCTTCGGCGTTCTGCACCAGTTCAGTGGGCTCCTTGCCGTCCTCCGGATAACAGGCATGACCGCTCTTGATCGTCGCCACGATCTCATGTCCATCGACATCGAACGGACGATCGAATACTCGCGTGAACTCCCGGTGCAACCCCCCAATCTCGTCCTGCGCGCGCTCAGGCAGAGCGCTCATGCAGACGAACGTACCGCCGCCAAGATGTGCCAGTTGTTCGGTGTCGGGAAAGTGCCCCTTGAGGCGGTCGGCCACGCATTGCAGGAACCGATCGCCGGTATGTCGCCCGTAAGCGTCGTTGATGACGCTCAGGTGTTCGACATCGAGCACCGCCACGGCCAGGCGCGGCAATGTGTCGGATCCCTGCTTGAGCAGGCGGCTCAGTCGCTCGCAAAAGAGAGCCCGCTTGGCAAGCCCGGTCAACGGTTCGAAATACGACAGGAAGCGCACCGCATCCTGCTTGCCGAGGTACTGAAGCGCGAACGACAGATTGGCGGCCACTTCTTCCAGCAGCAACATTTCTTCCGGACCGATCACGCCGCTGGTCACCGTGCCGCAAAGAAACGCGCCGACCGGGGTGCCGTCGATTCGCAGCGGCAGGCACGCGAGCGAACGCACCCCGGCGGCGGTCAATGCCTCGCGGCCGTCGATCACGAACCCGGTTTGATTGACGTCCTCGCACAGCGCGGCCTGCCCCGTGCGAATGACCCGACCCATGAGGCTCAGATCTCCCGCCTCATGATCGGCAACGGGAAATTCTTCCCCCGGCCGCGCCAGAAAATCGAATCCCGCCCAGCCGACCGGGCGCGCCATCCGAGTCGTGGGATCGATGAGCGCGACCATGACGATGGCATAGCCGCCGACGCGGTGCGCCAGCCGGCAGGTCTCATTCAACAACTCGTCGCGATCCTGAATGCGAACGAGAGCTGCGTTGATTCCCGACAGCATCTGCAGAACGCCGGTCAGACGCACCACCTGCTGCTGGGCGATCTGACTGGTACGCCGCAGTTCGGCGTCCGCCAGCGCACGCTCCACGGCCGGTACCAACCGCATCGGGTTGCTCTTCAGGACATAATCGATCGCACCACACTTCAAGGCTTCGATGGCACGTTCTTCACCAATCGTTCCGGAGAGAAAAATGAAGGGAACGCCGCTCGCCTCGCCACGCGCAATCTCGAGAGCGGTCATGCCGCTGAATCCGGGTATGCTGAAATCCGACAGTATGAGATCGGGGCGCCAGGACTTGAGTTCACGGCGCATGTCCCGCTCGTTCTCCACGCGTCGGTAGCTGCAGCTGAAACCGGCGGACATTAGACGCCTTATCGTCAACTCCGCATCAGACTCAGAGTCTTCGATCAGCAGTACGCGAAGTTCCTTCTTCCGAGGTTCCTGAATCGCCCTCTCCATCCGAGAGATCTCCGGCCCCACCCTGGGCCTCAACTGAACACAACCCTCACCAATATTCTGCCCGCAAAGTTTAAGCCGCCGCGCCGGGTCAAATCCTTCGACCAGTGTCCATTTCAAGAGTTCGTGGACTCCTCTGGGCATCCGCCAGGCCAAGTACCGCGAGAATTTCAGCCCGAGAGGCCCCCTTCTCGATCCAAGCATCGGCGCCCGCGGCACGCGCCCCCGCGATGTTCTTCGGCGACAGCGAACCTGACAGAATGACCAATCGACTATTCGCCGTTACCGGGCTTGCTCGCAGCCGTCGGCACAATTCGATGCCATCGATACCCGGCATATTGATATCGAGCGCTACCAGATTCGGCCGGAAGCCCTCCGTGAGCTGTCCGGCGCGAAATCCGTCCATCGCACTCTTGACCTGAATGCGCGGGTTCGACGCAAGAACGATCTCGCGCAGGTACTCGGTAAATACCAAATCGTCATCGACCAGCAGCACGCGCAGCGGTGCCGGTGCAGGCGCATCGTCGGAAATTTCAAGCGGAATCCCATGCGCGCGCGCGAACTGCCGCAGTTCGTCGAGCATGAATCGCCGGTGGCCGCCCGCCGTCGACACCGATTGCAGCAGTCCCTTGCGCGCCCACTCGCGAATGGTGACCGGCGACACCATCAGCAAACCGGCGGCTTCGAGCGACGTCATGTACTTTTTGGGTGTTGCGGTCACGTTCGAATTCCTACAAGGAGGAATACCATCTCACATCGTTTTCATCGAATCAATAGATTTGGTCGTATGTGGGCTGCGTCACAACGCCAAAAACTGCCAAATAGGGCCTGAAACGACCTACATGACATAAGAGCCAAAACAGAATGTGATTAAGTCGACGGAACCATCTAATTCGATGGAAACGATGTATTCGATGTGGCAGATTACCTCACAGTGAATGGAGGACAACCCATGAACAAGTCATCGAGACATGATTCACGCGATTCGACCCCCGCTGTTGTGTCGGTCGGCGCGCCACTGCGCGGCCTGATCGCGGGCCTCGTGCTGCTGCTACCCACGATGACCAGGGCCGAATCACACATAGTCTCAGGAGCGGCCACTGACTCGCTGCGCGTGACGGCGCATCTAAATTTCAAGATCGTCATCCCCAAGGTGCTCTATTTGAGTGTCGCGAGCGAGGACCATGGCAGCGCCGGGGCACCGACGGTCGCGATCATGAGCACGGGGCGGGATGTCACGCTGAACGCAACCGTCCGTGCACCGGCCGCGCGCGTTCCTGCATCGTTGGATGCCGCCACCAACAGCATCGTGCTGACCGCTTCGGCCCGAAAGTCCATCGCGCAGAATGTTCCCTGCACGCGTGGCGACGGGCCCACCATCTGCACCGTCTCGATGCCTTGATCCCATTGATTGCCTCACCTCTCCCAACCGAACTCAAGGAGCGCTGACATGACCGCCCAGTTGAATCACCAGGTTGACGTAAGTACACAGCACGCGATGCGCGCGAACTTCGTTCAAAATGCGAGGCACGCGACACTGCGCTCAAGCGCCCCACTACAATCGTCCGGTACGGCGTCACTCGATGCCGCGGAGCTGCGCCGTGCGCTCGATGAGCAGGAACTCACGCTTCACTACCAGCCCAAGGTCAACGTGGGCGGCTCGCCGATGGTGGCGGGGGTCGAGGCGCTGGTTCGCTGGGATCATCCGCGGCTTGGCCTGCTGAGTCCAGCTCAGTTCCTGCCGCTCGCCGAAGCGGCCGGCCTCATGACGGAGATCACGGACTTCACCATCACTGAAGCGATTCAACAGCACGCCCTGTGGCGCAAGCGCGGGATCGACCTTCCTTTCGCGGTGAATCTGGCGCCCACGCTCGTCAAGGACGAGGGCTTTCCCGACCGACTCATGAGCAGCTTGCGTCAATTCGGCGTGGCGCCAACGCGCCTAACCCTGGATGTGAGGGAAATGGATCGGCTCTCTGACCGAGCTCTCTGCCTGGAGGCCTTCACCCGGCTGCGGGCCGCGGGCGTCGGACTCGCACTCGATGACTACGGAACCGGACTCTCCTCGCTGACGGAGCTGTACCGAATGCCATTCACCGAGGTAAAGATCGATGGAGCGCTCATCGCGGATGCCGCGCGCAACGAGAATGCCGGCATCGTCATGCGCGCCATTGTCCGCCTCGCTCACGAGTTGTTCATGGTGGTCACTGCAGAGGGGGTCGAAACCGAACTACACCTCGACCACGCCACCTTCGGCAATTGCGATTTCGCTCAAGGCACGCTCCTGTGCGCCGCGTGCGCGCCGGCAGATGTCGAACGATTCCTCGCGGAGGTCGCCGTCCGTGCTGCTTCAGCAAATGCCTTAATTGAGCGTAGGTGCATTCTTACACCCGCAGACTGAACTGCCGACCGCGCAGATCTTCCTGATGTAATCGCATTGCAAAAAATGTGACCTAGGTCCATGGCTCGGATGGTAGAGTCTGTCGTCCGTGCTGCGATACCGCGTGCACGCTGGCCTGCACTATGGTGATTCAAAGGATGCTGAACCCCTGGGGCGCGACAGTGACGAGAGTTCTTGCGGCAGCGCGAAGAACCACGCTTCCGCTGCTGCTACTCGCGACGCTCGCTACCAGTTTATTCCCGCGCAGCGTCCATGCCGCGGCAGCGCCCACGGAAGATCAAGTCGAGGCGGTGTTCGTCTTCAATTTCGCCCATTTCGTGGAGTGGCCGCCAGACGCCTTCAGCGCGCCCGGCGATCCATTCATCATCGGCATCTTGGGCGATGATCCCTTCGGCAGTCATTTGGATGAAGTCATCCGCGGCGAACAAATCGACGGCCATCCGCTGCGAGTGCTGCGCTTCCGCAGCGTCGCGGAAATCAAGCGGTGCCAAATCCTGTTCATCGATCAATCCGAAAGCGGACGGCTCGGCCCAATTCTCGCCGCGCTGAACGGCCGCAGCACGCTCACGGTGTCACAAGCCGGCGAAGCCGCGGAACACGGCGTGATGATTCAGTTCGCAACCGAGAACAATCGAGTTCGACTGCGAATCAATGTGGAGTCGGCGCGCGCCGCGGGCTTGACCATCAGCTCGAAGTTGCTGAGACCCGCCGCGATCGTCGGCGCGCCCGCGCAAGGATGATGCATGACCAATAGTCCCGCGAAAACCGCTTCGTCCATGCCCATACGCCGCACCTTGACGCGCATGATCTTGCTCGCCGGCGGCGCGGTGCTCGTGGTGACGACATCGGCCTTCTGCGGTTACGAATTTCTGACCTTCCGCCAATCCAGTATTGAGCAGCTGCAGATTTTGAGCCGGGCTATCGCGAGCAACAGCACGGCGTCTCTGGCATTCGACAATGCCGAGGACGCTGCCGGCGTCCTGACTGCATTCAAGGCCGACCCCCACATTACCGCCGCGGCGCTGTACGACGAGAAGGGCAGGATCTTTGCGACCTATCCGCAAGGGCTGCCGGCCTCGCGGTTTCCGTCCCGGCCCGCCGAGGGGTACAGCTTCGGGCGCTCCGCTCTGATCGGCTATCAGCCGGTGGCGGAGGGTTCGCGGCGGCTCGGCGTGCTATTCGTCGAATCCAACCTGCAGGCCATGTACGCTCGCATGCGGCTATACGGCTTGATCATTGTTCTGGTTGCCGGCGTTTCATTGCCGCTCGCGTATCTCATCTCCCGACGGCTGCAGCATCGGCTCTTGCAGCCGATCCTGGCTCTTGCGGACACCACCCGCGCGGTCTCCGAGCGCAACGACTACACCGTCCGCGCCAACCGCACGGGAGCCTATGAATTCGATTTGTTCACCGACACCTTCAATCAGATGCTCACCCAGATCCAGCGGTCCGACGGCAAGCTCCATGCCCAGCTCGGCCGCTTGAGCTTACTGCAGCACATCACTCGCGCAACGGGGGAGCGCCAGGATCTGGCCAGCATCTTTCAAGTCGTGCTGGTGAGCCTCGAGGAGAATCTACCAATCGATTTCGGCTGCTTTCTATTGCACGACGAAGTCGCCAAGTCGCTCGCCGTCAGTGCACTCGGCAGCGCGGGCCGGAGTCTTGCCGACAAACTCGGCCTTACGGAAGGATCGCCATTATCCATCGACCCCAATGGGCTGTCCCGCTGCATCGCCGGGCAGCTGGTATACGAGCCGGACGTGGTCGCGGTTCCCTTCCCCTTTCCCCGGAGGCTGGCGGCGGTTGATCTGCGTTCCGTGGTTTTCGCGCCCCTGGTCGTCGAGAACCGGGTTTTCGGCGTCCTCGTCTGCGCGCGCCGCAACGCTCAGGCGTTCAGCAGCGGGGATTGCGAGTTCCTCCGGCAACTCAGCGAGCACGTGGCCTTGGCCAGCCATCAGGCGCGGCTTTACGGGTCGCTGCAACAGGCCTATGACGATCTGCGCCAAAGCCAACACACCATCATGCAGCAGGAGCGCCTGCGGGCGCTGGGGCAAATGGCAAGCGGCATAGCCCACGACATCAACAATGCGATTTCCCCCGTCGCTCTGTATACCGAATCCCTTCTCGAACGCGAGCCGAATCTCAGTGAGCGAGCGCGCAATTACCTGACGACGATTCAGCGCGCCATCGATGATGTCGCCCGAACCGTGGCGCGCATGCGCGAGTTCTATCGCGAACGCGAGATTCAGCTGACGCTCGAGCGCGTCGAGATCAATCGCGCGATACGACAGGTGGTGGACCTGACACGTCCGCGCTGGAGCGACCAACCGCAGCAGCGCGGGTTGATGGTGGATCTGAAAACCGACTTGGCGGAGCCATTGCCGGACATCATGGGCGCCGAACACGAAATTCGCGACGCGCTCACCAACCTCATTTTCAACGCCGTCGACGCCATGCCCGCCGGCGGGACGCTGTTCGTGCGGACCCGCGCCCTCGATGGCGCGGAGCGCGTGGCCATCGAGGTGAGCGACACCGGCGTCGGCATGGATGACGATACCCGACGCCGCTGCCTCGAGCCCTTCTATACGACCAAGGGCGAGCGCGGTACGGGCCTGGGACTGGCCATGGTCTACGGCATGGTCCAGCGCCACAGCGCCGAGCTCGAGATCGAGAGCGCGATTGGCCGAGGCACCACCGTGCGATTGATTTTTCCCACCCAGGCATCCTCCATCGTAACCCCTGACACGACGGCGCGGGTCCCGGCACTCGCCCGGCCGCTGCGCATTTTGTTGGTCGATGACGATCCTCTTCTCATCAAGTCTCTGCAGGACACCTTGCAGGAGGACGGGCATGTCATCACGGCCACTTCCGGCGGCCAGGCGGGCATCGATGCTTTTACGGCCGCCGCACAGCGCGGCGAGGTGTTTGACGCCGTCATCACCGACCTTGGCATGCCGTATGTCGACGGCCGCACGGTCGCCTCCTCGGTTAAGGCGGTGTCGTCGGCGACGCCGGTCATCTTGCTCACCGGCTGGGGTCAGCGATTGATCGCGGCGAACGAACCCCACCCTCACATCGATAGAGTCCTGGCGAAGCCCCCGCGGCTGCACGAGTTGCGGACAGCGCTCGCGGAACTCGTCCCATGAGTGCTGCCCCGGCGCCCGCTCGTTTGTTGATTGTGGATGACGAAGCGGCGCAGCTTCGCGCCCTCTGCGATACGCTGCAACGCGAGGGCTATGTCACCGAGGGCTTCAGTTCGGCAACACAAGCCTTGGCAGAGTTGCGGCCAGGCAAAGTCGACCTGCTGCTCACCGATCTCATGATGCCGGAGATGGACGGTATCCGCCTCATCGACGCCGCACGGCGAATCGACCCAACCCTCGGCGCCATTGTGATGACAGGCCATGGCACCATCGATACGGCCGTGCAGGCCATGCAGGGAGGTGCCCTCGACTATATTCTCAAACCCTTCAAGCTCAATGTGATTCTACCTGTGATCGTCCGCGCGCTCGACGTGCAGCGGCTGCGCCGCGAAAACGCTGAACTGCGGGCGCTCGAACGGCGGCAGTCCGAAGAACTTGCCGCCGCGTATCATGACTTGGAGTCCTTTTCGTATTCTGTCTCCCACGATCTGCGGGCGCCATTGCGCTCCATCGACGGGTTCTCGCAGATTCTCGAGGATGACTTTGCCGAGCGGCTGGGCGAGGACGGCGGTCGTATCGTGCGGATCATTCGCGCCGGCAGTCGGAAAATGGATCAGCTCATCGTGGCGCTGCTGGAGTTTTCGCGTGCCGGTCGCACCACACTCCAACGTGAATCGATCGATATGACCCTCCTGGCCAAGGCGGCGGCGAGCGACGCGCGGTCGCTCCATACAGGCCCCGAACCGCTCATCGAGATCGACGATCTGCCCGCCGCCCTTGGCGACGCCACCGTCATGCGCCAGGTGTGGACCAATCTCATCGGCAACGCGCTCAAGTACAGCGCCAAGCGGTCTCAACCCCACATCCGTATCAGCGGCCGGATTGCAGAACAGCATGCCATCTATCAAGTCAAGGACAACGGCGCCGGCTTCGACATGCGCTACGCGGACAAGCTGTTTGGCGTTTTCCAGCGACTCCATTCGGCCGAAGACTTCGCGGGAACCGGAGTCGGTCTCGCCATCGTGCAACGCATCATCGTGCGGCACGGCGGCCGTATCTGGGCAACGAGTGCTCCGGATCAGGGCGCCTGCTTTGAATTTTCGTTGCCGGCGCCGATGACCCAATTGAGCTAAGGAGAGCCCGATGATTGAGCCAACATCGACAGCCCACTGCCGCCGCAGGCCACCGCGTGGCATGGTCGTAGGGCCTGTCGCCGCGATCACCACCCCGATTGTCACCGCCATGCTGTCATTGGCTCTAGCGGCACCCGCCGTTGCCGAAGACAGCTCCACCAGCGCACTCAAGTCCATGAGTGTCGAAGAACTCATGAATTTGGAAGTGACCTCAGTCTCGAAGACGGCCGCACCCTTGAGCGCGGCGCCGGCCGCGATCTACGTCATCACCCACGAGGACGTCATTCGCTCCGGAGCCACCAGCATTCCCGAGGTATTGCGCTTGGCGCCAAACCTTCAGGTGGTGCAGATCAGCGCCAGCAATTACACCATCACGGCCCGCGGATTCAGCGGCAACTCGGGCGATCAGAACTTCTCCGACAAGCTTCTGGTGCTGATCGATGGACGCAGCGTGTACTCGCCTCTCTATTCCGGCGTGTACTGGGACGCCCAGGATGTGGCACTCGAGGACATCGAGCGCATCGAAGTGATCAGCGGCCCGGGAGCGACCTTGTGGGGTGCGAATGCCGTCAACGGCGTCATCAACATCATCACCCGCCGCTCGACCGACACTCAAGGAGGCGATGTCGCCGTGGCAGGCGGCAACCTCGAAAAGAACCTCACTGCCCGGTTCAGCGGCAGTTTGGGCAACGATGCGACCTTTCGCCTTTATGCCAAAGGCTTCGACCGCGCGTCCCTCGACACCCCAAACGGCATGAGTGCGGGCGATGGCTGGTCGAAAACCCAGGCGGGCTTTCGCGCCGATTGGACGCCGCGGAATGACACCGTCACGGTGCAGGGCGATATCTATCGCGCGAATGAAAATCAGTCCGGCACGACGGATCTCTCCATCTCCGGCGCCAATCTCCTGGCCCGCTGGCAACGGCAATTGAGCGGTGATTCGGCACTGCAGATTCAGGGGTTCTATGATCAGACCCAGCGCTTCAACGGCAGCGGCGGCGGCGCCTTCGTGCTCAACACTTACGACTTGGAGATTCAGCACAGTTTTGCTCTTGGCGGCGCGAACCATGTCGTATGGGGTGCCGGCGAGCGGGTCAGTCGCTATGGAATCACGAACACCCCCAGTCTGCTGTTCGAACCGGATCAACGGACCTTGAGCCTTGCCAACGGCTTCCTCCAGGACACCATCGCGCTCGACCCGAAACTGAATCTGACCCTCGGCATCAAGCTCGAGGACGATCCCTACTCGAGGGTGACGCCATTGCCCGATGCACGCCTGGCGTGGAATATGAGCGACACGAGCTTCCTTTGGTCGGCCGTTTCACGTGCCATTCGCTCGCCGACGCCCTTCGATCGAGACGTCGTCGAATACCTGGGCACCACGCTCTTCTTGACCGGCGGCGGCAATTTCAAACCTGAAAAGCTCACGGCGTATCAGATCGGGTATCGTGGACAACCCTCATCGCGCCTCTCGATCTCGGTATCCACCTTCTACAACAGCTACGATGATCTGCGCAGCCTCGAATTTGATCCCCTCACCTTGCTTCCCCTGCACTGGGGCAACCTCATGGACGGTCACACCTATGGGGCCGAGGCGTGGGCCAACTATCAAGTGCGCGACGGCTGGGTGGTCACTGTGTCATTCACTCAGTTGTACGAGTCGCTGCACTTGAAGGCCGGGAGCAGCGGGCTTCTCGGTATCGCGCAGGCCGGCGACGACCCCAGTCACCAGGCGCATTTGAGAACGTCGATTAATCTGACTGCCAATCTTTCGCTCGATGCCGATCTACGCTACGTGAGCACCTTGCCAAATCCCGAGGTACATGCCTACGAGGAACTCAATGCCCGTGTGGGGTGGCAGATTTCACAGCGGTGGGACGCGGCGTTGTCAGGCCGCAATTTGCTTCACTCTCGTCACGAGGAATTCACGGTGCCGCCGAGCGACGCCATCAGCCGCAGTGTCATGCTCGAGGCGCGCTGGCGCCTCTAGCGAGTGACCGACGGATCTGCGTGCGCTGAAGCGGCGCCGGTGAGGTAAGATCGACTGGGATTCCTCATAGTCACGACCCAATGCCGGCCCCCCCTCTGAATCTCGACAATTTCCCTGACTCCCGCTATGCGGAGGAGTTGCGGCGGGGACCGCACACACGATTTACGGATTCCCTGGAGGCGGAGTACACGGCGGCGCATCTGAAGCGCGTGCGACTGCGGGTGCGCGTCTGGTTTTCAGTGATCGCCGTCCTGGCTGTCTTCTTTACTATCGATCAGATTCATCGTGCCGGCATTTGGGACCCCTATTCAATGCTTCACTGGGCCGTGCATTTGCCGAGCGCCGCCGTGTTGGCGGTCCTGCCCTGGACGCGCTTCTATCAGCGTCATTACATGTCCGCGGTACGGATACTGATGCCGGTTGTCGGCATCCTCATTGCTGTCTTCATTGCCCTCGCCATTGCTGACGGGCGCGAGGAGTCGCTCGCGGCCCTCGCCGTTATTCTCATCGCTGTCTTCTTTTTTGTCGGCCTGCCGTACCGGCAGGCACTTCCTACCGCGATCGCCATTTTGGCGGCTTACACCATCGCCGCCATGGTCGCCGGCGTGGGCGCCGCCATGCTCCTGAAGACCGTTGCGGTATTGGCTCTGACCGCCATCATCGGCGCCGTTGTCTTCCGCGACGTCGAACAGTCCTATCGCAGAAACTTCCTTGAGACTGCGCTATTGGGAGAACTGGCCGCACGGGACGGACTGTCGGGATTGATGAATCGTCGCGCCTTCGATGAACATCTGCTGCGCGTCTGGCAGCATGCCCTGCGCAATCATTGTTCCCTGGCTGTTCTAATGATCGACATCGATCACTTTAAGCAATACAACGATATCTGCGGCCATCAAGCTGGGGATTTGGCGCTGCACAGCGTCGCCCAGGTCATCAAGGAATTCGCACGGCGGCCCCTGGATCTCGCCGCGCGCTATGGCGGAGAAGAATTTGCCGTGATCTTGTACGACTTGGCGCTGCCTCACGTGCACGACACGGCCGAACGGCTTCGTCAGGGCATCCACAATCTCGAGATTCGCCGGTCCACCGCCGATGGAACCGCCGCGACCGAGGTCACCGTCAGCATTGGTGTCGGCCTCGCCGCCCCCACGATGGACCGCACCCCGGCGGGGGTGGTGCAGCTAGCCGATGAAGCCTTGTATGAGGCCAAGAACGCCGGCCGCAATTGCGTCATCGTCAAGGGAATCGAGGAACATCGTTTGCTCGACACCGGCGCGTTCAATTCACCGAGAAATTCCCGGTGACAGCCGTGCTCGCGGGCAACCGGCGCAACCCTGAGGTCCGTGCGGTCGTCACAAAGAGTCACGCACTCCGGCAGCAAGATACTCGCGTATCTGCTCAACCTCTATGTCGGTGGCGTCCCAATGAACGTCGTGGCACTCGGTATATAGCTGGATCGAAGACCCCGTGATGAGCCCTTCTGCGATCATGCTAACCGGCAATTCTGCAAGCAATATATGGCCGCATACCGGACAGCTGACGGGAAAGCGAACCCCGGGCTCTTTCCACTCACCGTTGCCCTCGTTGTTGTGGCGCACTGGACCGCCCAGAAGATTAGCTGCTCGCAAAGCAGATCCGTGGGGCACCGGTTGGACGTAGGGCATATGAGTACACGTGCACCTCCTGTGCTGAGCATTGCGTCATGACCAATATCGGCAGCGGGCACTCGCCGTTGCTTGAGAGGAGCGCCGCCATGTCCCAAGCATGGCATTGACCGTCCATAGTCGTCGATTGTCGGCGGTAGCCGACAGGCTTTCCCGTGCTCGCTATTTTCCAGGCCGTTCGGTGTAGGCAAACTTCTCGCCGGAAATATCGGCAGCAAACATCAGGCCGCCCTTGGCGATGGTAAACACCGCCATGCCGGTCTGGTAGTCGCCATTGGTCGTGGCATTGTCCTTTCCACCGCTCGCTCCCGACGAGGCCCGATCGGTGCCGACGCTCACGGAGGCTCCCGTCCTAATTGCGACGGCGCTGGCACCGGCCGCAAATTCAAACTTACCGGATTCGAATTCGTCCAAGTATTGCTTGTCTTGGAAGAATATGATTTCACTATACGTCTTGCCGCCCGCCTGAAGCCCGACGCTCAACTGCGTCATGACCGCGTCGCCCACCGCCCGATCATGCACATATACCCGCCCCTTGCCCCGAGCTCCGCCGACGATGAGGCCCCCAGCGCCAATGGTTGGGAATACGGCGTACGCATAACAATCGGTGAAAAAGACGGCACTCTCTCCGGCATGCTTGAATAGGTCGATTGTCTCGTCATATTCGTTGGCGTACGCGACGCCAGAACCTAACCATAGAGTCAGCGTGACAGCGAATAAACGAGGCAGGATGGTCATATAGAAGTCTTTGGCCATTGACGGCAGGTAAGTTTGCGGTTTGAGCGCACCGAGCAAGAGCGCCGGCCTTTGGTGCAGACGCCCGCTTAATATGCGCGCAAGGGCACATATATTGAATCATCTTCATCATAGTATATGCTCTTAAGAGCACTTTATGTCACTCAAACAGCCCTTGAGGAACCATGGTCGCCAAAAACCTGCTCCTCGAAGCCCCGCCCCATCAGGTCGAACAGGCGCTCAAGCGTCTGGGCGAGAACCTACGCACGGCCCGTACCCGGCGCAAGCTCACCATCAAGGAGGCCGCCCAAAAGATAGGGACTGGACCGCGCGCTGTCATGGACGCGGAGAAGGGAAAGCCTTCAACGACCATCGGCGCCTATGCCGCCCTGCTCTGGGCCTATGACCTGCTGGGGCCTCTAAGCGATCTCGCGAACCCAGCCACGGATGAACAAGTCCTGACGCTGGCCTCTGCCAAGCAGAAGATCCGCGTCCGCAAGAGCAAGGGTTTGAGCAGTGATTTCTAGGACCTCAGCTTCCGAATGCTTCGTCTAACGGCCTCTGGATTGCTAAATTCAACACCGAACGCGACCGCGCGAGCGGCGCCTCGGAGAAAGACTCCGAGACGATCCGCGGCGCATTCGTCTCTCCGGGAATTTCCCGGTGGCGCAAAGCGGACACACTATCGTCTTCAGTACTTCATTCCGAGCGTGGCGTACCACTCACGCGGCGGATTGTAGGTCCCGAAGATTACGCCACCCGCAATCTGTGGTTGGCCGGTTGTGATGTAGCGCTTGTCGCTAAGGTTCGTGCCGCCCACTGTGAACGTCAGCCGGCCGTCCGCCGACACCAGTCCGGCCGACGCGTTGAACATGTCGACCTTCGGACGCGCAAGGAGTGGAGTGTTCTGCACATCGTTGAACATCTCGCCGGTGTGCGTGAAATCAATACCGAAGCGCAATGTTGAGTTGTTGGCGAGGGTCGTGTGCAAATCGGGACTGATCGATACCTTGACACGGGGCGTTTTTGGCAATTCCGATCCCGTGGTTGACGCAGCGCCAACGCTGATTTCCGTGTACTTGGCATCAAGGTACCCGGCGCTTCCGTTGAGTGAGAAGTGCTCTCCGAGCCGCGACTGCACCTCAAGCTCGAGTCCCTTGATCTCGGCATTGCCCGCGTTCTGTGTGACGGGCGAGGTGCTTATCTGGTAAGTGAGCTGAATCCCGTCATATCGGCTGTAGAAGGCTGCGGCGTTTACGATCAGCTGCCGGTCCAACCATTCGGACTTCAAGCCCATCTCGTAGGTATTGTCGGTCTCCGGCCCAAAGGCCTGTGCAGGGCTGCCCGGCGGCAGCGGCGCCGTAAGGCGCGTCGTCCAGCCGCCCGTTTTGAAGCCGCGGGCGTAAGAAACATAGCCCATCAGGTCGTCCCGGAAATGGTATTGCAGTCCTGCGGTCGGCGTGAATTCGTTGAAGTCTTGGTGATTCTGGCCGGTCGGATACACCTGGTAGTGATTATCCGGGTTTGGAAAGCCGAGTGCCTGCTGGCAGGTCACGCCGTTCGGGATTGCGGGACTCAGATGGGCGTTGGCCGGAGCGTTATAGGGATAACATCCTGAGATCTTGTAGAAGAATTCGTTGAGGTCTTGTTGACCACCGGTGAATAATTTGCGGTCCGCGGAAAAGCGTCCTCCCAACGTCAATCCGATCTTGTCGGAAACCTTGTAATCCGCGTGGAGATAAGTCGCATAGGACTTCGTATCCAGTTCATTCGGGCCGTCCACCTGTAATAGGCCGCCACCAAAAGTGACGAAGTCGTGGATGTAGCCGCCCTCTTCGAAGTAGTAAAGACCGCCCACGAGCTTTAGCCGCGAATCGAACAGGTCGCCGATCAGCTGCGCTTCCTCGGAAAACTGGTGCTGTCCCTCGGCAAAGCTGAGTTCGAAGAAGTCGATCGGGGACCCATCCGCATCAAGACCGCTGTCCCACTTCAGCCGCCGAGAAGCAGTGATCGAGCGGGCCTTCCATTGCGAGTTGATGTCCCAGTCCACGGTCAGCGCCGTGCCATACGAGTCGAGCTTGTCGAAATTCTGGCCCGTGGCATAAGTGGTATCGATATTGCCGGTGTTGGTCACCTGCGATCCATAAAGAAGACGCGTCGTCTGAGGGTTCAAATTCGCCTGCCACAACGGCGTCCCCACCGTGTTGCGCGGTCCACATACCAGCGCGGCCGTCGGAACGAATGGCACGCCCTCCAGACAAAGATTGTAGAACGCACCGAAGATCGCGGTGGGTCCCGAGACGTTAGTCGCCAAGACGGTGCTGGCGGTGGACGGTTGATCGGTGTGGGTCCAGTCCGCGGTAAGGGTCGCCTTGACGGAGTCGGACGCCTTCCACACCAACTTCGCCCGGACCACCTGCTCATTCTGTCCGCCTTGCGTATCGAAGGCTGCGGTCCCCGAGCTGTGCATGGCGCCGACCGGGTCTGAAACGTAGGGCGTCGGAGACGGATAATGAATTCGCTTCTCGTAACCGTCGCGGAATTGCGTCGAGACGGTAACCGTCGACAGCAGGTTGTCGGCAATCGGAATATCGGCCATCACCGAAACGTCGCGCCGGTTGAAGCTGCCGCCCGTCGCCTGAGCCTGCACTTGGAATTTGTCGCCGGGATCGCGTGTCACGATGCTGATCGCCCCGCCGATCGTATTGCGTCCAAATAATGTTCCTTGCGGTCCTTTGAGTATCTCTATGCGCTCGACGTCAAGGAGATTCTGATTGGCGCCGACCGTGCGTGCGTAATAAACGCCATCGACGTACACACCGACGCCAGGATCCAAGTTGAATGCGAAATCGTCTTGGCCAATGCCTCGGATGGAAGCCGACAGGACGGAGTTGGATCCCGAAAACGGCGAGCCCTCGTCCAGATTGACGTTGGGCACCAGCATCGAGAGGCTGTGAACGTCAGTAATGCCCTTGTCGCGCAGCGTGCTCTCGGAGAACGCCGTGATGGCAATCGGCACGTCCTGGAGGTTTTCGGTTCTCTTCTCGGCCGTCACGACGATTTCTTCGAGTGCCGCGCCGCCACTCTTCACCGTCTGCGAGTAAGCAGCGATGGAGGGTAGAAAGCCGAAGATGCAGAACGCCCAAGTAATCCTCAGATCAAGGTTCATAGGTCTCCCCCTATTTATCCGATTCGTTTTGCGCGCGGTACCACGCTTGGGCGCGAGAGACGGCGCCGGAAGACGCCGGCGTGGCCCACCCGATAGCCAGACTCCGCTTCCCCGCTTTTTCTGTGAGGCTAAGTTAAGTCTCGCGCAGCACGGGGTACATGGATGCAACTGGCAGAAACTTGGACTTTTTGCACATCGGCGCACCCGTGGCGCCCGTACATCACGACGGTATGCGCCCGCTCCTGAAGTCCCGCGGCGACTGGCGCATCCGGGAGGTAAAAAAACGGCTGAAGTAAGCAGGGTCTTGGAAGCCCAGATCGTATCCGATCTGGGCGATCGACAGGGAGGTGTAGCGAAGCTGTCGCTCTGCTTCGACGAGCAGCCGCAGGTGCACAAGTTCAGAGGGTGACTGGCCGGCGACGCCGACGCATGCCCGCCGCAATCGAGCTTGTGAGACGCCGAGTTCGGCGGCGTATGCGGCCAGCCCGAGGTGCTTTCGGAATAGATGTTCAACGAGTCGCCGAAAGCGGGCAACGAGTTCGAACTCGGGCGCCGCCAAGCCTGGCTCGCCGGGAACGGCCATCTCGACCAAACGCGTAAGCCGCATCACGTTGGCAAGCATTGCCGCAACGAGCCCACGCAGTGCCACGTGCCGTCCCGGCGCCGAGCGGCCAAACTCCCGCAGCAGCATTTCGCCGAGCATTTCAAGATCGGTCGCGTTCACGGACGCGCGGTCGAGCGCAAGCACCGCCGGCCGGTCCAAAAAATGGGCGATATTACCGCCCGAAGTCTCGAGTTCCGGCACGAGACCGGGCGCGAATGAGCAAACCAGGCCGAGGGTCCCCGGCTGGAAGCGAAACGAATGCACGATGCCCGGTGGAGTGACGACGACTGCCGGGGCGCGCAGCGACTCGGCAATTTCGTCGACGCGCGCCTCGACCTGGCCGCGCTGAGTGAGCAGTATTTGGTGCAAGTCACGGTGGCGATGGGGACGGATGTCCCAGTTGTGCTGCTGACTGCGCAAAGCGATCGTCTCGACGTGAACCAATCGTTCGTCCGGCGGCTGCAGCGGCTCTCCATACAGGAAGAAAGCCGGCACAGGCGCGGCGCCGGCGCTGCGGTTGGCTTTGGATCTCCTTGCATGCGGTATGGGCATTGAGTGAAAAGTACAATTTTCATTGTATTTAGTCCATTGCCGGGGTCGCCTAAATCTCTGAGTCTAGTGCCATGGGCCACGCACCACGCGCCTCGCCCAGGGAGAGCAATGTCCAAGATTCAAGTCGCCATCATTGGTGGCGGTCCCTCGGGCCTTCTACTGTCTCAATTGCTGCGGCTGCAGGGCATCGAGGCCATTGTTCTTGAGCGCCATACCCGGGAGTACGTCGAGGGACGGATTCGCGCAGGTCTGCTCGAATGGTCAACGGTCAATCTGTTGAACGAGGCGCGCGTGGGCGCCCGGATGATGCGCGAAGGGCTCGCGCATGACGGCCTCGAGCTTGCCTTTGATGGCGGCACGCACCGAATCGATCTAAAGAGTCTCACCGGCCACAGCATGATGGTCTATGGGCAGACCGAGCTACAGAAGGATTTGGCGGATGCGCATGCCGCCTCGGGCGATCAGGTCGTTTGGGAGGCCGAGAACGTCGCCATCCACGACATCCATGGCCGCAGACCGCGCGTGACCTACACGCGGGGGACAAGCAATCATGAAATCAACTGCGACTTCATTGCGGGCTGCGATGGGTTCCATGGTGTCTCGCGTGAGAGCATACCGAAGGAGTTCCTTACCGTTCACCAACGCATCTATCCCTTCGGCTGGATCGGCATATTGGCGAATGTACCCCCTGTCGCCAGCGAACTGATTTATGTCAACCACGAGCGCGGTTTCGCTCTTTGCAGCATGCGGTCGAAGTCTCGCAGCCGCTATTACCTGCAGTGTTCGCTCGACGACGATATATCCGACTGGCCGGATGACCGGTTCTGGGACGAGCTACGTGCTCGTCTGCCCTGTGAACATGTCAATGGTTTGATTACCGGGTCGTCGATTGAGAAGAGCATCGCACCTCTGCGCAGCTTCGTCGCCGAACCAATGCGTTGCGGTCGGCTCTTCCTCGTCGGTGACGCGGCGCACATCGTGCCTCCGACCGGAGCAAAAGGACTGAACCTTGCGGCCGCCGACGTTCGCGTGCTGAGCGAGGGGATCCGCGAGTATTATCGCGGCGGCAGCGAAACGCTCCTTGACGAATACTCCAACAGAGCGCTGGCGCGCGTTTGGCGGGCCACACGATTCTCGTGGTGGTTCACGACGCTCACGCACAAATTCTCCGAGGAGACCTTCGCGCACCGGTTACAACTCGCAGAACTCGACAACATCGCAGAGTCCGAAGCGGCCGCGAAAGCCTTTGCTGAAAACTATGTGGGATGGGCGTAACGCGAACGCAAGGGACGATGGCCCTTGACCTGTGGATGGATTGCTATACGTTGTAGCGGTAGGCGCAGATGCAAACTGTGGGGAGGGGCACCAACATGGATTTTGAGCGTATTAATCCGATGACGGGCAAGCCGGCCAGCAAGGTACGGGCGATGACGGTAAAAGAAGCAGTCGCGGTGGTGGATCGCGCCACTGTCGGCTTCAATGCTTGGTCAGTCCTCGGCCCTTCAGCGCGGCGCGCGACGCTCACCAAAGCGGCGTCCGCGCTCGAGTCTCGCAAGGATGAATTCATCGCGGCGATGATGTCGGAAGTGGGAGCTACCGCAGGTTGGGCCATGTTCAATGTCATGCTGGCAGCGGGAATGGTGCGCGAGGCGGCCGCGCTCACCACGCAGATTGCCGGAGAAGTAATACCTTCCGACAAACCAGGCTGTATCGCGATGGCGTTGCGTGAACCGATCGGCGTCATACTCGGCATCGCACCCTGGAATGCGCCGATCATCTTGGGCGTGCGCGCCATCGCAGTGCCTCTCGCGTGCGGCAATTCAGTCATCCTCAAGGCATCGGAGAATTGTCCGCGCACTCACAGCTTGATTATCGAGGCCTTCGCCGAGGCAGACTTTCCCGAGGGGACGGTGAACATCGTCACCAACGCCCCGAAGGACGCCGCTGATGTCGTGGGGGCTTTGATCGACCATCCGGCCGTTCGGCGCATCAATTTCACGGGATCCACCGCAGTCGGAAGAGTGGTGGCCAAGCGCGCAGCGGAACATCTCAAGCCCTGTCTGCTCGAGCTGGGCGGCAAGGCGCCGCTCATCGTACTGGACGATGCCGACCTCGATGAGGCGGTGAAGGCTGCCGCATTCGGCGCCTTCATGAACCAAGGACAGATTTGCATGTCCACCGAGCGCATTATCGTCCAGGGCACCGTGGGACCCGAGTTCGTCAAGCGATTCTCCGCCAAGGCGAAATCACTCGCCACCGGCGATCCCCGCGAAGGCAAGGCTGCCCTGGGCGCGGTCGTCGACGTCAAAACCGTGCGGCACGTGAATAATTTAATCGACGACGCGTGCGCCAAGGGTGCCTCGATCGTGGCCGGCGGCAAGTCGGATAGCTTGCTCATGCCGGCCACCGTTGTGGACGGTGTCACGCCCGGCATGAGCATCTACCGGGACGAAAGCTTCGGTCCCATAGTGGCCATCATCCATGCCAAGGATGAAGCAGATGCGATCCGACTGGCCAACGACAGCGAGTACGGATTATCCGCCGCCGTATTCACCAGGGACACGGCGCGGGGACTGCGGGTTGCCCGCCGAATCCGTTCCGGCATCTGCCATGTCAATGGCCCCACCGTCCATGACGAACCGCAGATGCCGTTCGGAGGCGTCGGAGCATCTGGATATGGTCGCTTTGGCGGAAAGGCTGGCATCGATCAATTCACCGAACTACGCTGGATCACCATCGAGACTCAGCCGGGCCACTTCCCTATTTGATGTCATAAAGGCACTCCGCTTCGGCGCGCGGGCAGTGTTAGAGGGCCGGCACCTTCCGCCCGCCGCTCGTCCCAGGCCTAGTGCCGATGAGCATCCAAGCGGGCTTTCAGATGTCGCAACGGCTTGATGTACTGGTCGCCGAGCATTCGATGAGTGGCTTGAATCTCTTGCGCTGAAGCGCGCAATTGAACTGCGCGACCTCGCTGACCCAAGTCAAGACAGCTTTCGGCAAGCGCAATCCGAGCGTCCGCTAGTATCGGGCTTCTGTCGCGATCCAATATTTGTTCCGCGATATCGACGGCCACGTACAAAAGAGGCTGCGCCTCGTGCGGCTCGCCGGCAAGGAGCTTTGATTTTCCCTTGACCAGGCTGGCCCTCAACTCCCAGATCTTGAGGTACGGACGATTTGGACTGCCTAAGATGAGTGCCAGAGCCTTGGCAGCTCCGCTTGAAGAGGCGTCAAGATTGCCTTGCGCCAACGCCAGCTCTGCCTGCAGTACCAAGAGCTCCAGTCTCGGGCGAGCTGCCACGGGCAATGATGTCCCGACCCAGTACTCCTCGAGAGCTTTCGCGGCCTCCGTTTCTCGTCCAGACAACATCAGCAGGCGGACGTGGGCGGCGGCGTTGCGATTGTTGTTGGGCGTCTTTAGTTCGCCCGATTGGCGGTGATACGCGTCGGCTCTGGTCAACAGTTGCTCCGCTGAAGCCAAATCGCCCAAATCGAGAAACCCCATGGCACGAGCGTCCAAGACTTGAGCGTCAAGCTCGATCATGGGGTCCTGTCCTTGTCGCATGGTTATTGTTTCGGCTAGATCCAGGGATTTCATCCCCTCTTCCAATCGCCCCACGGTAATCAGCGCGGCGCCATGGCGCATCAAGGTGCGGGCGGGACGCGATGATGCAGCGCGAGCTCCGGTCAGTGTGAGAGCGAGGTCGTGCGCCTCCTGCAATACCTTGAGCCCCTCGCTCACTCGCGATGTCGTCACCAAAAAGTCGCCCAAGGGACCCGCGGCCTCCAATTGCTCGAATACCACGTCCCCCAGCCCTGCCATCGCAATGTCCCGGGAACGCTTGAAATTGGCCTCCGCGGTCTGAATCTCTTCCAGCCCTGAATTGGCAAATCCCAACCCTTCGTAAATTTCGCCCAATTGATCGTTGCCCGCTGCGCCAATGGAATTCACAACCGTCAACGCTTCCTCTGCGGTCTTCTTGGCATTGGCGTAATCACCCAACGCGTTGTAGATATATGACTCGCCGACCAGTGCGTTCGCCAAATGACTGCTTGGAGGAGAGGAGCGGTAGGCAATCACGCCCTTGTCCGCGTGATACAGGGCTTTGGCGAGGTCTGTGCTGTAGTAGAAGAAACCCAGGTTGGTCTCCAATACGGCGCGAGGGAAAGACTTGAAGTCGTGAATTCGGTCAAGAATCCCCTCGGCCTCTAGGTAGGCAGGCTCGGACGCAGCATGCAAGTCGACGCGCTCGGCCACATTGCCGAACATGGTGAGGGAAAGCGCAAGTCTCGGATCATCTTTGCCGTAAGTCCTACGCGCTATGTCGAGATGCTTCTGCTCGATTTCCATCATCTTGTCGGTGAGCCCTAGGTCGTCATACATGTTTGACAGTGTGCGCAGGATGTCGAGCTTGGCGTCGGGAGTATCATTCAGCGCGCTATCGATTTGCGCCGCCCCCACATCCAGCAGCTCTCGCGCAGTCGTTTTTCTGGCTGTGACCGGATCCGGTTGATTTCGCGAATTTGCACGAAAGATGTTCTCGATGAATGTCTGCGTGGCCTGCGCGGTATGCGCTTGCTCTTTGGCGATGCGCGCCTGTTGACGCGCTACGCCCGCTTGCCACAGGGCGATGGCGAGTCCCGTGATGAGAGACGACATGATGATTGCCGCGCCGGCGACGGCAACGCGATTTCGCACCAGAAATTTTCTGGATCGGTACCACAATGTGTCCTGTTTCGCTTCGATCGCATGGCCAGCGAGGTAGCGCTCGATGTCCTGGCGAAACGCATCCGGCGTCGCGTAGCGCTCCTCCGGGCTCTTCCTCAGTGATTTAAGAATGATGGTATCAAGGTCACCACTCAGGGCGCGGCGCAGCTTTGCCGGAGTCGTCGCGCGTGAATCGGCCGCGGCGGCATCAAACCGGCATTGACTGGGGAGCTGCGGATCCGAATTGAGGATGGCCTCCTCCAGTCCCGCAGGTGTGTTGCGCGCCGGGCGATACGGACGGCTTGCCGTCATCAATTCATACAACAGCACGCCGAGTGAATAGACATCCGAGGCGGTTGTTAGCGGTCGCCCTGCGATCTGCTCTGGAGATGCGTATTCAGGGGTGAGCGCTCGACCGCCAAACTGTGTCAATAGCGTGTCCTTGGTTTCGCCTTCGGTTAGCAGTTTCGCAATGCCGAAATCCAACAGCTGCACACTGCCGCCGGCCGTCACGAGAATATTGGAAGGTTTAAGGTCGCGATGAATGACCAGATTGGCATGCGCGAATTGAACGGCGCCAAGCACTTGAATGAAAAGATCGATTCTGGCCGGTATGGGCGATCGATTCTTATCGCAGTAGTCAGTGAGGGGCAGGCCGTCGACAAACTCCATCGCCAGGTAAGGTTGACCCTCGGCGCTGACGCCGGCGTCGTAAAGCCTCGCAATATGCGGATGCGTGAGAGTTGCCAGAATATCGCGCTCGCGGATGAATCGCTCCGTAAAACGCGAGTGGCTCATCTGAGCATGGGGCAATTTGAGTGCCACCAGGCGCTTGATCTGCGCATCAACTCGCACCGCGGACCAGACTGAACTCATGCCACCGCGTCCGATTTCCTGAAGCAAGCGGTAGGGCCCGATCACATCCCCTGCGGTGAGCGTCGGAGGCGATTGCCCCGAATCCGACTCGCTATGAAGGGCGGTTAACTTAGGCAGCGTTGCAAGGAAAGGCGTGTGCTGCGCGTCAGCTTCGCGGCTCAGCAGCTGTCGAACGCGGAATGCGATGTGCGGAAGTCGGCGGTCAAGGGCGTCGAACCACTCGGCACGCTCCGCATCATCGAGCTCAAACACCTCATCCAACAATGTCGAGAGCTGCAGCAACTCATCATCGGAAAGGGGCATATTATTGCAGGATCGCGCTGAGCAAGAGTCGCGCCTTACGCCAGTCGCGTCTTACCGTGCGAGTGGCCACGCCCAACGCGGCGGCCGCCTCATCGTGGGTCATTCCCGAAAAGTACAGTAGCTCGACCACTTTCACCAATCTTGGGTCGGTCCGTGCGAGCACTTCCAAGGCATCATTGACACGAATGATCTCAGTATCCGAAACCTGACGCCCGTCACGAATATTGGTGTTCAGGGTTACCTGCAGAGCTCCGCCGCCGTGACGCTCCGAGTAGTGCTGGCGCACCAAGTCCACGATAATCGAGCGCATGACACGCGCAGAGTAGGCCAGAAAGTGCCCGCGGTCGCTCACGTTCAAGCGCCCGGCATTGAGAAATCGCACGTAAGATTCGTGAACTAACTCTGTTGTGTCAAGTTCATGCGTGCGTGGTGTCTTTCTCAATCTGATCTGCGCAAGCCGATGAAGATCGGCATACATGAGCTCCAATAGCCTACTCATTGCTGCTTGATCGCCGTGGCCTATGGCGTGGAATAGTTCAGTCAACTCGCTCATGAACTCCACGGTTCCGTGCGCAGCGAGCAGCGGCGCTTTCGCCGGTTATTCTAACTCATTGGATATTGCATTCCAGCGGGTCAACGCATTTGCTAAAAACACTGATGTTCACCGGACTCTGGGGGTTCCCATTGATGGTCGTGGTGATGGTCATCGTGCGCGCGTCCGGCGACACGACTCGCACTGTGTGGGCGATGGTTTGAAAGGCACGCTTGTAGACGGCCTCCACAGTGTTCGGGTCGATCCTCCTGACCGATACGGGAGACAGAAGCCCCGAATCACCGACTACCATAGCCAGTGTGCCATCGTAGTCGGCGCTGTATTCGACGGTTGACTGCTGCCGATTCTTGCGAAGCGCCTGTGAAATATAGTGTTCACCTTGCTCGGTGGCATCCAACCTAATGGTCATCGACTGCGGCATGTCGCCGGTGGCATAAGAGGAGGCGGCCGCGTTCAAAACCCAGGTCCCGGTGAAAAGATCGGCGGCCGGAGCTGCGCATGCCACGAAGCAGCCGATCAAAGCGGACCACCTGCCTACTGGAATCCTCACAATGACCTCAGGAAGTCGAGAACGGCCTGCTTATCCTTCTCGGTCATGTCGTTGAAGAGTGAAATGACGCGATTGGCCTCCGAGGCCTCGTATCTACGGGAGTCGGAATCCCTTTCCGGGTTATCGCCGCCGTCGGAATGCGCCTGAGAGAAGTGGTCTTGTATTGCGACCTTTAGGTCATTGGTACGGCCGTCGTGCAGAAAGAACAGCCGCTGTCCCAGACCCCAAAGCGGCGTGGTACGAAATTCGTCCGGTCCGGCCTCCCCCTGAACGATGTTGTCGGCCAGAGTCGCGCCCATGTGGTGCACCAGCAAATCAGAGTACAAATTGACCGACTTGCCGCGCAGCGCCACGATGTGCGGGCCGATTTCCTGAGAAGGAGTCTGCGGGCTTTGCACACCGCGTGTCTTGAACGATGGCGTGTGGCACATCGCGCAACCGATCTCGTTGAAGAGTTCTTGGCCGTGAGCAGCGCTCGACGTGAGCGGCGCGGGCTGCGGTGCGTCGACGAATCGCATAAATACGGTGAACATCAGCCATGCGGGCATGATCTTGAGAGGATTTTCATAGAGCACGGCATCGGTGCGCGGCACATCGAAGGGTTCGTAGGCGACGTTGCAATCCTCGTTCTCGCTGCGTGAGATGGGAAACAAGTCGTTCGATATTCCCATCTCGACGTTGTAGGCCTCGCCGGCGAACATGGTGATGGATGCATTTTGCGCCTTCCAACCAAAACGACTGATCGTGCCATTGTTGCCGACATGATTTGGATGTCCCTCGATTCCCAGATCGCGCTTCAGCTCCTGATTCGCTCTCATATTCGCGACGATGGCTTTGTCCTGGATCGACTCAATCAAGCCGAGGCCGAATAGCTGCAGGGGAATTCGAAACGCCACGTTGCGCTGACTCACTTCCAATGGATAGTCGGGCTGGCTGAGGCGGCAATTCGGCGCGTCCGAGCGGCTTTGCAGGGTGAACAAGCTGTGGACGCCACCGTCGCGATCGCCGTCAGGCTTGTATTTGAACCGAGTTTCCCGGAAGGCGCCGCTCGGATCTTCAAAGGAGGGCACCGTGTTTGTGCCACCCAGGCGGTGCGCAATGATATGCGCTGGATTGGCCTTGGGCGAGCTGCCCCCGATTTGCGGTTGGACGTGGCAACTGAAGCATTGATCGGCGTTGAATACGGGCCCCATTCCTGCCGAGTTGACCAGACTGCGCGGCGAAAATGGATTGTTGGGATCCGGATCGATGGGCAGTTGGTTTTGCGGCTGTTGGGAGCACGTGTCGCAGCTCCCCTCGAGTTCGGACACTCGCAGCAAACTCTCGAAAAACAGCGCCTTTTCGTTTTGGTTGAGGCCGGGTACGGGATTGGGAATGAGAGAGGCGGGATTCGTCCGGGGCCCTGGGTCAATCGCCGCGTGTTGGGAAGAGAGAGATGCAGGTTCAGCACCGATCGCAAGCAACGGTGAAATAAGGCCGACGGCGAGTGCGCCGCAAATACGAGCGAGACCGGTCCACGCGGTTGGATTGAGCATTTGTCGTCTCCCTATTTTGCTTCCTGCGCAGGGATACGGAATTGCTTGGCCAAAGCGGCCACGGCAAGACAAATATTTTTCACGAGCTCGCCTTCCGGAACACCCGTGTGGGCAGACCCCTGGTGAGATCTATGCGTCGGCGATCGAGGAGGTCACCGCCGGGCGACACCGTGATGAGCGCAAGGCCTATGACTCTGTCGCTACAAATCATACTGCCAGAGCCATGGGATCGAGCACACCCGATCGCGCCTGCAGGCGTACTATCTTGGCCGTCGACCAAGGCTCACTCGGCCCCCTAGATGAAGCCACGGAACCGTGACCGAATTGCACACCTGAAGGTAGGTATGGAAGCGATAGAGACCAAGCGACTGCAATTGCGCCAATGGAGGGGGAGCGATTTTGTCAACTTCTCGCGTTACTACGCGGATGAAGACAATGCCAGATACGTTGGCGGTCAAAAGGACGCTGACCAGGCCTGGCGCCACATGGCGTTACAGATTGGCCATTGGACCCTCAAAGGCTTTGGATACTGGGCTGTAGACGAGAAGGGCACTGACGACTTTGTTGGCTGTGTGGGTCTATGGCAATCCCCGGGATGGCCTGAGCTCGAACTAGGCTACTGGCTGGTGAAAGAGCACCAAGGAAAGGGGTACGCACTTGAAGCGTGCCTGCGGTGTATAGAGTATGCGCGGGAGACTTTAGGTGCTTCTTCACTGGTGAGCTATATCGACCCCGCCAATGCAGCGTCAATTCATCTGGCGACGCGACTGGGTGCGGTCTATGAGCACACAATCGAGTTGGCGAGTTATGGGCCGCACGGCATTTATCGACATTTCTGAGCTTGGCACGCCTCCTCGCCATTCTCGGATGATCTGGCCTCGAGCTCGGCACTTGAGTTAATTCAACAACTTAACGCGGGACGTATGTTGCATTTGTCACATCCGAGCATTAGGCAGCTGAACCGGGCTACGCAAGTCACACTATGAGTCTTACCAACGCTGGCAATATGCTCATGGCCGCGTAGGATGAGCACTCATGATGAAGAGAAACTCGGTTAAAGTTCTGCATCAGACGCTTGTCGTCGTGGCCTTCTCGATCGTCGCGATCGAATCTCGCGCCTCGGCGGAGGAATTGTCCGGAACTGAGGGTCCGACCCTCTATAGGAATCACTGTGGGAGCTGCCACGGCGTTTACGGCCGCGGTGATGGACCCGTCGCATCCAGTCTGAAGGTCGAGGTACCCGATTTGACGCGCATTGCTGCCCGCCACGGCGGGCATTTCCCAACGGAGCAGATCCGAAAAATCATCGACGGAAGTACCACACGACCACCTCATGGTTCACGTGCCATGCCGGTGTGGGGTGATGTCTTTCGATCCGCCGGCAACAACGATGAGCAGGCGCAAAAGCGCACCAATGATCTAGTTGAACTTCTCACCGAATATCTGCGCTCGATCCAGAAGCCGGTTTCACAGGATCGCGAGGCGCATTGAGCGCGCCGGCCAGCAAATCATTTCAGGTCGGCGAAATACGCCGCCAGATTCTCTATGTCAGAGTCTGATAAATGCACTGCCATCGGACCCATGATGGGATTCTTGCGCGATCCATCGCGAAAGGCGCGCAGCTGCGTGACCAAGTACTCGCGCTTCTGACCTGCCAAATTGGGATAAAGCGGGACGATGCCGATACCATTCTGGCCGTGACAAGCGGCGCAACTCCCGACTGCAAGCTTCTTACCGGCCTGCTCTTGCGCTGCCGCCACGCACGACCACGCCATGAGTGGGGCGACGCTCAATATTAGGATGGAGCGCTTTGATCATTCGGCTTCCGGAGGAGAAACGGACGCGCCTTAAGTTGGTTGCGAAGTCACGCAAGGTGAGCGTTACCAAACTCATTGAAGAAATGGCCACCATTTTGTTGGTGGACTTCGATGCCGAAACTCGCTTCGAATTGCGCGCCGCGCGCGGGCGCGGGCGAATCGCGGAGGGACTCGTGCTGCTGGACAAAGCGTCCGGAAAACGAGGCGCACGAAATATTGGTGGTGAGAGAGGGACTCGAACCCTCGATCTCGGCATTATGAGTGCGTAATTTGGAAGATAGACTTAGTAGTTTCAACAACTTACCGCGTGGCGCCCGTTGCAATTGGCAACAACAACGCTGCACGGAGTCACGCAAAACTCACGCAAGGATCGCAGAGCTTGTGAGCTTGTATGCGGAACTCAGACCCGATCGAGCGATCCCGCAGTAACGGCAGACCAGCACCCAACAACGCCTGCGCAGCCACGGGTGGGTTGCTCTTCTGTCGCACCCTCAATATGATGCGTCATAAGATACAATTATGCCTATTTTTCTATTATTGTTCCGTTCTTGCAACTATTTATGAGGCTCCCAACACCACTGTGGCGGCATCCTCCCCCGGATCCATCTGATCCCCGACCCCTCCCGCCCATCGCCAGATCACCGGATGTTCATCATGGATGACCTGGAACGCTTCATGGCGAGCATGGTGACCCGGGGCCCGTGCGTCGATTTGGAAGCTGTGGAGTGGCTCCTGCACACGCACTACGGAATCGCAGCACGTGCCGAGCGCCTGACCGGAGAACGCGATCAAAACTTCCGGATCCATATCCCGAATGGCGCTGGCTATATATTCAAGATCGTCAATCCGGCCGAACCGGCGGCGACGGTCGGCTTGTCCCTGAACGCCATGATTCATTTGGAGAAGACCGACCCAAGTCTGCCGTGTCCGCGAGTGATCCGAAACAGTCGTCAGGACAACCAGATTGAATTCATTGACGCGAGCGGTCGTACCCGGACCGCGCTGTTGCTCACCTACCTGCCTGGAAATCCGCTATTGTCGACAGTGCGGTCCTCGGAGCAACGCCGGAATTGTGGACGTTTACTTGCGCGCGTTGCGCATGCGCTGCGAAGTTTCGAGCACCCCGCGATCCACCGGACCATCGTATGGGACCTGAAGCAGCTGCCACGTCTGCAAAGACTGCTGCCAGCCGCTGGCGGGCTGCCAGATGCTGCATTCATCATTGATTTCCTTACACGATTCTCGTCGGAAATCTCCCCGCGGCTTGCCGCCGTGCGCCAGCAATTCGTTCATAACGACTTCAACGCCCGCAATATCGTCGTTGATCCGTCGGATGCCTCGCTGATCACCGGAATCATCGATTTCGGCGATTCGGTACACACTGCTCTCATCGCGGACGTGGCAGTCGGCATTGTCGGGCAGCTTGCATCGCCAGAGACCGCTGAGGAGACCATTCGGGACTTCGTCCGCGCTTATTGCGACGTCGAGCCGCTGCTGCCGGAAGAACTTGCGCTGCTGCCCTTTTTGATTGCCGGTCGGATCGTGCAGAGCGTGGTCATCATGGCGTGGCATCGCGCTCACAATCGCGCCGCCACGCACTTTGACGGCTTCGATACCCGGTTCTTCAAGTGGCGCCTCGCGTTGGCGAAGCGCATGGTTTCCCGTCGTCATGTCATTTCATACGCTTAACTTGAGGCTACAGATGCCCAACAAACTTACCCCAACCAACGAAGCCCTGGCCCGTCGCCAACGCGTTCTGGCGCCAACCTATCGCCTGTTCTACGACGAGCCGGTTCACATCGTCCGCGCGCAGGGCGTTTGGATGTTTGACGCTGACGGTCGCCGGTATCTCGATGCCTATAACAACGTGCCGGTGGTCGGGCATTGTCATCCCGAGATTGTGGCAAGACTCGCGCTGCAAGCCGGGGTACTCAACACGCATACGCGGTATCTGACGGAGGGCCCAACCGAACTCGCCGAAAGGCTGCTCGCAACGCTACCCGCGGAACTCACGTCCGTCACCTTTACCTGCAGCGGCAGCGAGTCCAACGATTTGGCCATTCGAATCAGCAAAGCCGCCACCGGCGGCACCGGCATCATTGTTACCGATTCTGCATATCACGGGACTACCGAGACGTTGTCCGGAATGTCGCCGGTGACGGGTGCGGAAACCGGAGCCGGTGTTTTCACCGTTCCAGCGCCGATCGGCGTGCAGAATGCCGCCCAGTTCGGCGCACGAGTTCGCGCCTGCCTCGACGCCATGCGCAACGCCGGAGTGAAGCCCGCAGCGCTACTGCTTGACACCATCTTCGGCAGCGACGGCGTGATGGCGCACCCGGCCGGCTTCCTCGAAGCGGCGGTCGATGAAATTCATGCAGCTGGCGGTGTATTCATCGCCGATGAAGTGCAACCGGGATTCGGTCGGACCGGAGATGCAATGTGGGGATTCCAACGTCATGGTGTCACGCCAGACCTGGTAACGATGGGCAAGCCAATGGGCAACGGGCATCCGGTGGCGGCGTTGGTCGCGCGACCGGAAGTGATGGCGGAGTTTGCCCGGCACCGGCGCTACTTCAATACCTTCGGCGGGAACACGGTGTCTTGCGCGGTCGCGCTCGCCGTATTGGACGTAATTCAGAAAGAAGAGCTTATGGAGAATGCCCGCGAGATGGGGGCTTATCTCAATGCAGGGCTGCGTTCGCTCGCCACAAGCCACCCGATCATGGGTGAAATTCGTGGTGCGGGGTTATTCATTGGCGCTCAAATGCAGTCTCGCGACGTCACCGCGCGCGTGGTCAATGCTCTTCGGCGCGAAGGTGTACTGATTGGGTCCGCTGGTCGCAACGGCGATGTGTTGAAGATCCGGCCACCGCTGACGGTTGCGCGCGCCGAGGCCGACATTCTGCTGGAGTCGCTCGATCGTGTGTTGTGCAGTGTGTGTTAGGCAGCGACACGAAGCTCCACGACGTGCTGCTGGCGTTCGGTGTTGCGCAGCATTGGCCGCACGTCTTGCAACGCTCCGCGAGCGCTGGTGACCGGCCAATACTTCCACCACAAGCGGCCCCAGACGGTGGGTTCCGCCCTGCACGACCCTGCAATGTAGGATCGGTTACTCGATCACTGCCGCGCTACATCCAGCGTTGCGCTTCGGATATAAGGGTTGATCGTCACCGCCCGCGGAGCTTCCGGCGAGCACGTGGGAGCCACGGTCAGTTCTTTTAATTCCGCGTCATTGACGCCCCCAATGGTCTTATGGTCATTGGTCGCTCTGCGCACCGATCCGGGCGTGCCCAACATCTGGAAATAGCCGCTGCGTCGGCATTGCGAGGGACGGGCCAAGGGCTCGTGGCTACAGCATTCTTGATAGGACGTCGTTGCGCCGGTCCTTGTCGAAAAAACGGTGCTTTAATGCGCCGAGCGCGTGAATGGTGATGATTCCGAGCAGCGTGAAGGCCAACACGCGATGCAACCACTGGAACACCTCGAAGCGCGCATCGTTTTTCGGCAGCAGCTCGGGCAGATTTACGCCGAAGAAGAACACGCCGTCGCTCTGCGTGTACGAACTTGACATCGAATATCCCATACATGGAACGGCAATCATCAGGACATACAGCGCAACATGAGCCGCTTTGGCAGCGGTAATCTCCCATCCGGTGAGTCCGGTGGGGAGCGCCGGCACGATCGACCGTGCGCGCGTGACCAACCGGACAAATACCAGGATCAGCACCAGCATCCCGAAGGATTTGTGCCACGGATAGAAAACGGCGAACTTCGCCGGCACTTTGTCATCCAGAGACACCATGGTCAAACCAGCGACAATCATGCCGAGAATGATCGCCGCCATCAGCCAATGCAGAATTCGCATCGATACCGGATATTTCATCTGGTCATTTTCCCCGTCATTTGACCCGGTATGTCACTGTGACTCCCACCTGCCGCGGCGGGGCGTAAGCCTGGGTGACGACGCCGTTGGTCGTGCTCAGATCGAAGGCCGTGAGTATGTATTGCGTATTCGTCAGATTGTTGACCCATAGTGCGGCTTCCCAGCGGTCGTCGGCGTCAGTATAGGACAGGCGCAGATTCTCCGTCGTATAACGATTATCGGACAAGACCGGGTGGTTGATCGTGTTGAAATAGCGCTGTCCGACGTGGCTGACGGTGCCTTGCAGTGCGACCAACCCATTGGTGGGCAAGGTCCAGCTCTTGCGAATCGACGCGTCCAGCGTGATATTCGGCGATTGCGGCGGACGCTGGTCGACGAACGGGCCTACCTGAAATTGCAGCGGGATGTCCTTTGCAATGGCATTCAGGTATGCCGCGCCGAAGGTGATATCCACGTCCTTGACCGGCAGAAGCCGGAGCTCAGCCTCGGCGCCACGCGTGTGATCGTCCGTATTGAAAACAAACGGCGACAGGCCGGTCAACGTGAATGCCTGGTAGTTCTGGTAGTTGTAGTAGAAAACACTGGCGTTGAACTGGGCGCGCTTGTCGAAGAAGGTGCTCTTGATCCCCAGTTCGTAGGCAGTCAGTACTTCGGGTTTGTAAGACACATAGCTGATGGGGATGGCGGCAATCGCCGCGGCATTGAAGCCGCCGCCCTTGATTCCTCGATTGACGCTCGCATACGTGAGCAATCCAGTGACCGGACGCCAGTCAAGTTCCAACTTGGCCGCGACACCGGAGTCCGACCGCTCGGTCAAGCCCGGTGCCACCGTATCGTTGAAACCCGTGAGCTGAACATTGCCGGGTGCTGTCAGACCCAGCGTCGCGCACCCACCATACAGACAAAGCGCATCGATGTGCATCCGCTTCTTGTCCGAGACATGGCGAACGCCGGCGGTCAGGTTCCATTTCTCGGTGAAAGTCCAGTCGATTTGACCAAACGCGGAGTAGGACTTCGTTGTCTGCACATTGTGATTCTGAGTGAAAAAATCAAACTCCGGGCTGAACCCTGTGTTTGCGTCGGCGCCCGTCAGGATATTGTGATGGATGTCGAGATAATAAACACCGGTCTGCCAGTTCCAAGGGCCCTCCGTGCCGCTGAGGCGCAGTTCCTGTGAGAACTGCCAGCTGTGCATGTCCGAATAGAAGTTGAACAGCTTTACGGAGGTACCGTCCGTATCCTCGGTGTAGTTGCGGTTGAGCTTCAAATAGTCCGAGATCGACGTGAACTGAACCGCTGGGTTGATCTTCCAGACCAGCGTGGCAGTGGTTCCGAATTCGGTGCGGTCCATGACACCGGCGGTATCATTCGCCGTCGTCCACGGATCCGACGGCTTGGGGTCGACAAAACCGAAGCAATCGTTCGTGCCAGGGGGTGGCGTGCTGCCGAAAAAGCCTTGGCAGAACGCAGCGTATTGGGCCTCGCTCTGCGCATAATTGACCAATCCGTGGTCGACTCCCGGCGTGAACAGCGTGCGCCTGGTCTTGTAAGCGACCGTGCCGGTGACATTGTCCTGGACCGAGCGCAGATTCCACAGCAGGTCGACACTGTCGGACGGGTGGAAATCGAACTGCAGCCGCGTGCTCAAATCGCGGATGCCCTCCTTGTCGGGACCGATCGTGTTCTTGACGAACCCATCCTGACGCGTCGCCGATACGGCCAGACGCGATGAGATCGTATCGGTCAGCGGTCCGCTCAATGCGCCTTCGAGCCTCGCTAGTCCAAACTGGCCCCCGTCCAGCGTTGCGTAGGCCTCAAACTTATCCGTAGGCTTCTTCGAGATGATTTGTACGAGACCGCCGGTCGCGTTTCGGCCGAACAGGGTTCCCTGCGGCCCCCGCAGGATTTCAACCCGATCCACATCGAACAGGGCGAAGCCGGCGCCGCCGATAAAGCTGTTGTAAGCGCCATCCTGGTAGACCGCTATCGGGGCTTCATTGTGATCGGCGAAGTCGTTCTGGCTGACGCCGCGCACGGTGATGGTTGTCGTTGCTTCCTGACCAAACTGGAAGATTTGCACGCCGGGCACCAGCGATCCGAGTTGATCTAGAGAAGTGACGCCGATGTTCTTCAACTCATCCTGGCTGAATGCGGCCATCGAGATACCAACGTCCTGGAGATTCTGCGCACGCTTTTGGGCGGTGACGACGATTTCCTCTAAAGCCTGGGCATGCACGATAGTTGTCGCCAGACTTCCCGCCGCCGCGCATGCCAAGGATAGAGTCCCGCTCCACAGCCCCAATTTGATTCGCTGACGCATCGTAAGCTCTCCTACTGCTTAACCACCCCAAGGAAACAACACCGTTCCCACGGTATCTTTTGTTGTTAAATTTCAACTATTCACACAACACCAACCCCGGCCCGCCGGCGCTGCCACCGACGCGGCCCGCCCCTCCCTGCTCTCAAATCTCGACTGCCCGCTGCAGCGATACTTCGATCGTCATAGGTACACGCCGCGGGTGATTCCGCCATCCACGCCCAGCGATTCACCGGTGATCGATGCGGCGCGCATCGAGACAAGAAATGCCACGGACTCAGCGATCTCCTGCGCATCGATGATGCGCCGGACCGGCGTTTCGGCAACATATGACGCCTCGACATCGGCTGCGCTGACGCCGCGCTTTTTGGCTTCGATTTCAAACAATTCATCCAGATGCGGCGTGCGGATGACGCCCGGGTGAATCGTGTTCACCGTGATGCCGCTCGGCCCGAGCTGATCGGACAGCACTTTCGTCAGATGCACAATGGCGACGTTGCGCATGCCACTCAACGTGTTCGAGCCGCGTCCGGTCAGACCCCCGATGTTGATGATCCGCCCCCACTGCTGCCGCTTCATCGCCGGCACCACCGCCCTGGCACAGCGCGCATAACCAACGACTTTTGTGTTCAGATCCTGCAACAGCGCCGCCGAATCCATGTCCTCGATCTGATTGCGGACCAGCCCGGTCGGATTCGCCGCGCAATTGACCAGAATATCGACACGAGCGTGCTGCGCCAGCACCGTCTGCACCAATAGATCCACCTGAGACTGATCGGTCGTATCCGTGGGAACCGAATACACATCGCGGCCTGTCGCTGCGCGGAGCGACTTGGCGGCCTCCGACAGCAGATCGACACGACGCGCCGCAATGATCACGGTGGCGCCCTCAAGCGCCAGCGTCGTGGCAATCGCATACCCAATGCCCATGCTGCCACCTGTGACGATGGCGACTCGTTCCGCCAGATTCAGATCCACCCTCAGATCTCCACTTGAATCAGATGTGGCCCCGCGGCGGCCAGCGACTGACGCAAGGCCGTGCGGAACTCCTCAGTCGTGCCGACGCGCACTCCAGGGACGCCGTAGCCGCGCGCCAGCGACACCCAGTCAACCCGCGGAGAATCCAAGCGTGTCATTCTCTCCAATGCGGGTTGCGACAGCTCGGCACCAGCGCGGCGCAGTTCCGTCTGCAATATCCCGTAGCGATGATTGGCGCCGATGATCACGCTGATATTCAGTCCCTCTCGCGCCATCGTCCACAAGGACTGCAGCGTGTATTGGGCGCCGCCGTCGGATTGCAGGCAAACGACGCGCGCAGCGGGATTCGCTACGGCCGCGCCCACAGCACACGGCAGTCCCTGACCGATCGCTCCACCCGTGTTGGTCATAACCCGATGTCGGGGTGCTCGATGGGCGCGCTGCAGATATGGCCCGCCCAGCGTCGCACCTTCGAGTGAGATGATCGTGCCCTCCTCGATTTGCGAGACGAGTTCTTCAGCCACTTCCGTGGCCGAGAGTTCATCCGTGCGCGACGGCGCCGCCGTCTCTGGGCGCTCCGGCGTAGACCGGCTGCCGTACGGTGGCCGCTCGAGCAGTTGCTCCAGAGCTTGAGCGGCGTCCTCCCCGACGCTAGAGAGCGCGACGATTCGGTCCGGTGGCACCAACACACTGGGCTGATTCTCGTAACCGAAATAGCTGACGGGCGTCGGCGCACCGGCGAGCAATACCGTCGCATCGCCGAGCTGTCGTCGGACGTCGTCCGGAAAATATGCCAGCCGTTCGAGCTTTGGCAGGTCACCTCCCAATACGACGACGGCAGGATAGGATTCCATCATCAAGCGCGCTCCCGTCGCCGCGGCGACCCGGGCCGCGGCTCGCTGCCCCCGCTCACTCAGCGCATCGGCACCCAGCAGCAAGATCGACGATCCGGTACTCGCCAATCGCGCCGCAACCTCGGCGATGCGTTCGTCGGGCACCGCGCGCGCACGGGTTGCGGCCATTACCGACACGCCCTTGTGGGCGGCAAGGGGCACGGAGGCCTCCATCAGATCGCTCGGCGCAATCACGGTGACGACCTGGCCGGGCGGCCCGTCCGCCTGCCGCACGGCGGCCTGCATATCGGTCGTAATCTGCTGCGCCGACCGTAGCCGAATCACGCTGCCGGACATCGGCCGGGCGAGGGACTCGATGTCGGAGGTCAGCGGTGCATCATGGGGAAGGTGCCATGTCGCGTGATCGCCGACGATATTGACTACCGGCGAATGCGCGCGCCGCGCATTGTGCAAATTGGCAAGTCCGTTCGCCAATCCCGGCCCCAAGTGCAGCAGAGTCAGCGCGGGATGGCCCGAAATCCGCGCGTATCCGTCCGCCGCACCGGTGCAAACACCCTCGAACAGACCCAAAATCGGCCGCACCTCGGGAACAGCGTCGAGTGCCTGGACCAGCGCGAGTTCCGTCGTGCCGGGATTTGCGAAACACACCCGCACGCCCAGCGCCCGCGCCGTGCTCAGCAAAACCAGGGCCCCGGAGCGGGCTGCGGTCACAAAATCTCCGTGGCAATTGAATGAAGTCCAGCCTTGAATTTGTCGACGATCTCGTCGATGTCGCGGCGCTCGATCACCAGTGGCGGCGCAAACACCAGCGTGTCACCGAGCGCTCGGGAAATCAGGCCGCTGGCAAACAGCTTCTTCAGCAGCCGGCGTCCGACAAAGGCGTCCCGCGCAAACGCTTCCTTCGTCGCCCGATTCTTGACCAGCTCCACGCCGATCAGAAAACCGTGACCGCGCACTTCGCCCACCAGCGGATGGTCCGCGACAGCGGCGCGCAGCGACCGTTGCAGATACGGCGCATTGTCCGCGACGCGCGCGACGACCCTCTCATCGTCGATGATCTTCAGTGTTGCGAGCGCGGCGGCGGCGCCAACGGGATGAGCCGAATAGGTATACCCATGCCCAAACAATCCCGCCTTGGCGGAACCGGACTCGATGACTTGCCAGACTTTCGGGGATACCAGACAGGCCGACATTGGAAAGTAGCCGCTCGTCAGTCCTTTGGCGGCGGTGATCAGATCGGGTTCCAGCTGGAAAGTCTGGCTGCCCCAATAAGTGCCGAGTCTGCCGAAGCCGGAGATCACCTCATCAAGAACGAGCAGCACATCGTGACGTCGCAACACCGGTACAATCTCTTCGAAGTAGCCTTCCGGCGGCGGGATCAGCCCGCCAGCGCCCATGACAGGCTCGGCGAAGAAAGCGGCGATCGTATCTGCGCCCTCCTTCTGGATCAGTTCCTCAAGCTGCTTGGCCAGATGCCGCGAGAACTCGCGCTCCGTCATGCCCTCCGGCGCGTATCGGTAGTGATGCGGGCAGGTCGTGTGCAGAATCCGCTCGATCGGCAGATCGAACAGCGTGTGCATGCCCGGCAATCCGGTCAGACTCGCGGTGGCGACTCCCGAGCCGTGATAGCCGTTCCAGCGGCAGATGATTTTCTTCTTCTTAGGGCGTCCCAGCAGATTGTTGTAATACCAGATCAGTTTGATCTGCGTCTCGTTGCCGTCGCTTCCCGAGGCGCCGAAGAAGACCCGCGCCATCGGCACCGGCGCATGGGCGAGGATGGCCTCCGCACATTCGATGGCGACATCGGTGGACATGCTGTTGAAGGCATGAAAAAAGGACAGCTTCGAGCTTTGCGCTGCAATTGCGTCGGTGATTTCCGCGCGGCCATAGCCCAAGTTCACACACCATAATCCCGCCATGCCGTCGAGATATTCCCGCCCTTGAATGTCCTTGAGCCGGACTCCACGGCCTTGCGCCATGATCAACGGGCCATCACGCAAATGATCGGCGACCGAGGTGAACGGGTGAAAAAGCGTGCCGCGATCAATCTGGCCGGCACGTTGCATATCGAGTGTCATCGATGATCTCCAGCCGCTGATGGCGAATTTTTGCCTGAGTCGACAGGCGGGACGGTCAACATTAGCGCGTTTAATGCGGGTTTACAATAGCGGCGTAACAGGCTTGATTGATCCGCAAACGCAACAACTAAACACGCGGCTTTCTCCCCAAGATGGCGCATCGCGCGCCATCGCCGTTCATGTGGTTTTACCTTTGTTGGGAGTCCGCGGGCGCGAGCAAGCGCGTCAGAAAGCGGCGCACGTGCGCCGCGAACGGCGCCGGCGCATCATCGTGCACATAATGGCTTGCGCCGGGGACCTCGACCGAATGGATCAACGGGTTCTGGGCCGTCATCTTTTCCACGGTCGCGGACGGGCAAAAATCCGAGCGTTCGCCGCGCACCACCAATGTCGGCACACGCAGTCGCAAAACGACCGGCCATAGATCCACGATCCGTGCGGGGTCCGGATTCAGACGCGTCTTGCTGATGCCGGCGGCGTCATAGCGCCAATGGATCCGGCCGTCCGATTTTTCCTTCAGACTTTCCGCGACCCGTTGCTCAATCGCAGCGGCGCTGGCCATTGGCCGTTGTCGGGTCCAATAGTCGCGCGCCGCGTTCCAGGACGGGAAGCTCTCGGGGAGATTGCGCATTTCAGCAACGATGCGCTGTGCACCCGCCCCTTGTACCGATGAACCGGGCACAATGTCTTCAATGACAAGCGCCGTCAGGCGTTCCGGATGTTGGTCCGCATAAACGTAAGCGGTCGTGCCTCCCATCGAATGGCCGAGCAACACGAAGCGGCGTAGTTGCAGACGATCAACGATCGCTTCCAGATCACTCAGGTAGGCATCGGTGTAGTAGTTGCAGGCCGGGTCCCAGTCGCTATCGCCGCGACCGCGCTGATCGATGGCGATCAGGCGATAGTCGGTGCGGAACGTATCGGCCAGCGTCCGCCAGGTTCCGGAAAAACCCCGCAGGCCGTGCAGCAGGACGATCGCGGGTGCGTCGGCCCTTCCCCAGGACCGGCACAGCAATCGCAATCCGTTGACTTTGTGAAATTCAATGGACTCGTCCGGCAGCTGCCTGGGCGGCTCCGGCGCGCCGTTGAACTGCATCGCTGCGCTCAACACAATCCGTCCTTCCCGACGATCTCGGCCGCTTTCAAACCGCCAAGCCGCGAATGCAGCCGGCCGCGGGTCGCCACTGCCACGGCTATTACAACTTCATCGGGCCCGGGCGAGTCGGTGAAGGTCACCGAAATCGTGTCGTAATGCGAACGTACGTACAGGGCGTCCTTATGCGCGAGCGGAATGTCGATTGCAGTGCCCGGAGCTGCCCGCTTTCCCGTCGAGGGAAACCAGGATTTTCCACCGCCAATGGCCGCGCGGATCGGATCGGCGAACGTGTTCGTCAGGAATGCGTTGCCGTTCTCATACTCGCCGTTAACGCCCACCAACGCGGCTTTGCCGTAGCTCTGCACCGCAACACCACCGAGCCGCGCGAGGAAACGCCGGCCGAACTCCTGTCCAAGTTCGCGCGAAAGCGCGATGACCTCGTCGAGGGATTCGACGAAGCGGCCCGCGTATGGATTCTCGACGGCGGCCGCAACGACCAGCTTTATCAATGGTTGACCATCCGCGAGCGGCCCCGTCTCCAGCGCCAGCGTCTCTTCCTGAAACTCGTACCACTTTCGAATGTGGAGGCCGTGAAAGTTGGCGGGTCGCGATGGCATTAGGTCTCCGGTTATGTTGTCCTTTGTATCTTAATGTAAGATTTTAGTGATTATCGTTTCGTCATGTCAACAATAGATGAAGCCCGATGGAATTGCCGATCGGAAGGAAAGCTGCCTGATTTGCTCAAACCGCTGTTGACGCAGTGCATGAACAGGGCAGAATTGTTACCTATGGGAGACAAAGTGGGAGACAAGGTCCAAGTTGGCAACGTCGTCGCGATGATGTCCTTCGCAGCCGTCGTCAGCACCGGAAGCTTCTCGGCCGCCGCGCAGCAGCTGAACTGCTCCAAAGCGGCCGTGAGCCGCCAGATTGCGAGGCTTGAAAGCAGCGTCGGCTTGAAACTTCTGACTCGCACGACGCGCAGCGTGTCGCTGACGCCGGCGGGGCGCGAACTGTACGGACGATGCGCACGCATCGTGGACGAGGTCAACGAGACCAATCAGATCATGAGCGGCATGCTGACCACGCCGCGCGGCAACCTCAAGGTCAATGCGCCGGTGGTTTCGACCGTATTCCGCATCACCGAGGTCATTCCCCGCTTTATCAAGCGCTACCCGGATGTTCGGGTTCATCTGAATTTGTCCGACAACAAGGTGGATCTGCTGCACGGCTCATTCGATGCAGCGTTCTGGGTCGGCGAACCTTACGATTCCGCGCTCGAATCGGTAAGGCTGCGCGAATACGATATGGTGGTGGCCGGCGCCCCGGAATATTTCCGCCGCCGCGGCAAGCCATCGAGCCCGTCGGACCTCAAGGAACACGATTGCATCATGGAGACCCATCTGTCGCGCCCCGGGGAGTGGCGCTTATCCAAAGACCAAACGATTGCGATTGGCTCCGGACCCCTGACCTCCAACAGTGTCAGAATGACGCGCGAGGCCATCCTAGCCGGGATGGGCATTGCGTTCCTTCCACGATTTCTCGTCAGCGATGACATCGCGGCAAAGCGACTGGCTGTCGTGCTGTCGGACCACGTCTCAGCGCGCCTGCCCTTGTATGTGATGTTCCCCAAGGGACACTACATGTTGGCCAAGGTCAAAGCGTTCGTGGATTTTCTAACGGCCACCATCAACGACAAACCGGTGCGTGCAGAAACCGGTCGCACCGCCCGGGGCTGACAAGCACGCGCTCGCTGTGTGCCCAATGGCGGCGCGAGGACACACCACGAACAACCGGTTCCGTACGCCGAAAACGGCGCCACGCTGTTTGAACTGGCGCATCAAACGATCGATATCTGACCCCTCGCTGAACTCGCAGAGCGTCTATTCGCCGAGAGGCTCCAATTGGATCGGGTTCGCCTGGCCCTGATTCCGCGTCAGCTCCGCAATCGACGCGCCGCTCGCGCTGCCGATCAGCTGGCAGAACACTTCCAACAAATGTCCGTCGGGATCGAAGAAATAAATCCCGATCGAGACGCCATGATCCAGAATTTCATGAATCCGCACGTTGTGCTTGAGCATCTTGCCGTACAAACGCCGCAGCGCATCAAGATCGCCGCCGCAGTCCACTTCCAAACCGATATGCTCGAACTCCCTTCCGTGCGTTGCATCTGGCGATGCCTGGAACAATGCAACATCATGATCGGATTCGCCGAACGACAGGAAGACGCCGCCCTTATAGGGCCCGTCCGCCACCTGCGCCACTCGTTGCATCCCGAGCACTTGTGCGTACCACTGCGCCGATGTCTGCGGATCGCGAACGTATAAGACGATGTGTGCAATTCGCTTGACCTTAGGAATGGCCATGGCTGCCGGTCTCCGTGATGGCCGGAACGGCCGGGATCCAGGTTACATCCGTGATTTCACTGAACTCGCGCCAGTCTTTGCGCCAACTGAGCCCGCCGTCCCG